>JBALVN010000002.1:668129-687256 GCA_036961455.1 Halioglobus sp.
GACGGTGGCATCAATACCCAGGTGATGGTTTAGGTCCGTTGCTTCTACAGCGTCTTCACTAACGCTACCGGTTGCATTGGCCGTCGCGCTATTAACATAGGCGCCTGCCACCACTGTGTAGTCGCCCGCAGAAGTGAACAACCACTGCTCGTCCACATCCAATAGCTCATCGGCGTTGGTATCACCACTGATGTAAACCGGTGCAAAATCATCTAGCGTCGCGCCGTGGTCATCCGTCACCGTCACATTAGCCAATGTTTCAGTACCCGTATTGCTGACCAGGTACGTCCAGGTCACTGCGGTGTCCACCAACATGGCAACTGCCAGTTCCGCTGTATCAGCATCCTCTGCCGCTGTAGGCGCGCTGGCATCAATTGCGTTGATCGCTTTTTCGATCTGGATACTGGGTGGCACTGCCACCGCCACATGGTTATTGAGATCGCGAGCCATCAACACCAGGGGTTCACCCAGGTACTGGGTCTCGGCGCTCGCAATAACTTCGTTGACATACTCGCCCAGCACAGCCTGATACTCCGGCAAACCACTACTGGTATAGAGCCAACTTTCACCCATGTCCAGCCAACCGTCCTCGTTCAGGTCGCCAAGGTTAGTGGTCTTGCCTTCGGCAAGCACAGCCAATGGCTTGAAATCGTCCTCGACGACATCCAGGGTACCGGCATCATCACTTAGTATCAGGGTTGCGCCATCAATTGCAGTATCAAGCGTATTGCTGACCAGATAGGTCCAGACAACCGTGTCACCTTCGAACAACTGTGCTCCCGGTGCCTCATCTGCATCCTCTTCAAGAGTCGGATTCAGCGGGTCAACCGCATTGATCGCCTTCTCTACGTGCAGAGCATCAACCAAGGTACCGAAATGGTGATTGAGATCGGTATCGGTTAAAAGAGCCGCGTCATCCTGCAATGGCAGCGATGCCGTTACAGTTGCGGTATTGGCGTAAGCACCGGCGACGACAATGTAGTCATCCACACCCGCGGAGGTGTACTGCCAGATTTCATCAATATCCAGCAGGCCATCCTGATTAAGGTCGCCGATGTTAGTAGCAAGGCCTTCGGCAAGCACTGCGGTGGGTGCGAAATCATCAGCAATGTCTTCGGTACCATTGTCGTCAACAACACTGTCGATACTAAGCGCGACAATTCCATCGTTGAACAACTGGTAAGTCCAGGTTACTTGCTCATCGAGATCCACCAGCACGCCAGGTTCGAAATCCGCATCCTCTTGTAGAGTGGGATTAGTCGGGTCCACAGCATTGATCGCTTTCTCTATGCGCACCACCGCAGCCAGACCGATGTGATGGTTAAGGTCAATATCCGATACCACCGCAGCTGAACCCTGGGAGATTGCAGTCACCGTAGCTGCATTCACATACTCGCCTGCCTCGGCCACGTATGGAGCAGCAAGTGCAGATGTATACAGCCAGGTTTCGCCAGACTGCAACAATCCATCGCTGTTGGCATCGCCACTCACATAATCTGCTTTAAAGTCGTCGGACGAATCACCAGCCGTGCCGGCATCATCCATCACCACAACATCGCCCAGGGCCTCCAGGCCAGCATTGCTTACCAGGTAGGTCCAGGTGATTGGCGTGCCCGCGCCAAACTCCGGCGCCAGTGCCAACAGGTCGGCATCTTCAAGCGCGGTAGGTTGCAGCGGGTTCGCCGCATTAATCGCCTTCTCTATATCAATAGTGTAGGTGGGGCGTATCACGTTGCCTACTGGCGTACTGCCGTGTGCAGTCTGCAGAGGTGCTAGGGTACGATCATCTTCTGGAGCGCCGTCGGTATCGTATTGGCCAGTAGGCAAGTTTCCGGGCTGACCATCGCGCGGCGCGCCATGCACATCGCCCCACTCAGGGTCTTTTTGCGTCACCAGACCCAGTTCACCATGAGGCTCAATGCGATTGGGGTCGGTGCCGGCGGCATTACCTAGATCTTCAATAAAGGCAATGACATGCGGTGAAGGCAGCCGGTTGACCGTGGGCGCGCCAAAGCGTGCGAAAGGCACCAGGAAGCTGTTGTACTCGCCAGTCCAGTCGAACATACGATCTGCGCCAGTGTTTGCTATCAGCACATCGCGACCACCGCCGCCGTAAGCAAAGTCAGCCGCACCAGCGGTTACCGCTGGCTGGGTTGCATCGTCTGTTGTGTCGTTCAAGCCACCATTAGTATCGAGATTGTCGTCCAGCTGCAGGTAGTCGTCGCCGAAGCCGCCAAACAGTCTGTCGTGGCCGGTGCCGCCAAAGATGGCGTCATGCCCCAGATCACCGAAGATACGGTCCTTACCGTCATGAATCACATCACCGTTGGCATCGAAAGCACTAAAGTTAAGCAGGAACTCAGGTGCAGTCGGGTCAGTATTATCCGGGCCATACAGTTCGATGGTATCGGTAACAGGATCATAAGCCACGCGTGGACGCGGGTTTTCCGCATCGTAAAAGCCCAGAATGCCGGTCGCGGCATCGTAGCTGAAGTATTCTCCAGTACTTGGATTGGTGTCTATGTAGAACTCCAACAAGGCCTCAGCGCCAGAAACCGCATCATTGCCTGCTCCCGCGTGAATCCAGTCGTCTCCCAGGCCGCCGTAGATAGCATCACTGCCACCCTCTTCCCAGTTGATCAGGTCGACAGTTTTCTTGATGTAACCATCGAGGTCCACCCAGGCGCCGATAAACGGACCAGGAATGTCGATCAATTGCTCCGTAGACGCTGCTATGCCATAGAGAGATTCAGCGACACTGCCACGGCTGGTGCGAATAATGCCATCGTCGCCGACGACACCATCTTCTCCGCTACCGCCGAAGATCCGGTCTAGTCCGGAGCCGCCATAGAGATCGTCATCCCAGCCATTGCCGTACAGAACGTCATTGCCGGTCATACCCTGGATCACGTCGTCGCTGTCTTCACCGAGGATTAAGTCGGACGCTCCACGGTCGTCGTTGCGCAGGCCATAGCTGTAATCCAGCAATTCAAAAGCTCGAACGACGACTCGCAAATCACCACGAGACTGGACAGTCTGAGGTTGTTGTTCGTCGGAACCAATATCCTCGGTCTGGTCGTAAGCAAACTCAAGGAACGCGCCATTGCCGTCCAGCAACTTCAGGATGTTGGCGTTATCGCCCATCAGGAAGTCGGCATCAAATGCGTGATCAGCGACATCGGATATCAGTGAATCACCGCCTTCTCCCAACTGGTTGCGCAGTATGCGTATACCGGCGCCGCCGAACAGAATGTCCTCACCGTCGGGACGATGCTGCGGCGTAGTCAAACCATACAGGTTGGAGTTACCACCGGTAATATCGTCCTGTCCGAGGTTGCCGAAGATCACATCCTGGCCGCCGTTACCTTCTATATAGTCATCCCCGTCGAAGCCGCGGGCTTCAAAGGAGGCAGACACCGACAGGACACCGTTTTCCAGACGCATCGCGTCAACCGCGGTTGGCGCACTGACCGGGCCAATAGAACCATCGCCCTGAACAATGTCGTCACCTAACTGACCGAATATCACATCGTCATGGAAGCCACCGGCGATATAGTCGTCACCGAACAGGCTGATACTGGTGGAGTCTGCATGATCCAATATCACTATGTGGCGTGCCGCAGTGCCATCAGGGTCACTTTCGTGAATACCAGACACCTGGGCCTGCCCTTGTATGTTGTATATTTCTTCCCCGAGCAGTTCACGGTAACGAGGACTAATCGAATCACCGCGGCGCAGTATCTCGCCGTTGTCGCCAAGGATGACATCGTCATCGCTGCCACCATCGAGACGATCGTCACTGTCGTGACCGCCGGCGACATTGTGCCCACCCCACAGATCATCGTTGCGAGAACCACCGAAAATGGTGTCCATTCCCTGTTGACCCATAAGGATGTCTTCACCGTCTGTAGGCAAGACGCTATTGGTATCAACAGTAATAAAGTTATCGCCATAGATTACATCATCACCGCCGCCATACTGGTTGGTGGTGAAAATTGAAGAAAATGCGAAGGGGTGATCAGCCACTGCCATGCTCATCGGCAGCAACTGACGGTCAATGCCCTGGCCTGACACATTGGTCTCTACCCGAGCGTGGTCACCGAAGACAAGGTCGTTGGCTTCTTCGCCCAACAGCAGATCTCCCAGACCACCGCCGATGATAATGTCATTACCCAGGTTGCCGTGTATCTCATCAGAGCCACTGTTATTGGGCTGTTCTGTCTCAATAAGCACCACATCTTCGGTGGTGAGTAATTTAACTTCGGGAGCCACGTTCTGCACGATGGCACCGTGATCGCCAAAGATAATGTCATCGAAATCGCCAGCAAGCGCGTCTACAACCGGCTCGCTCGGCAAGAAGTCACCGAACACCAGATCATTGCCCGCTACCAGGCCATCGGCATTGGGGGCGTCACTGCGATTGGAGGTGGGCACCGTCAGAATGCGGTTGATCATGTCCACGTTAACGCCGGAGTCGCCGTAGATATGATCTGGTCCGCGCTGACCGATAATCAGGTCATTACCGGAACCGCCAGCGATATGGTCGCCGGCCTGGCTACCAATCAATGTGTCGTTACCACCGCCGCCATATATGGTTAGCCCCACAGTGGGCAACGTTTCCACGCCATAACCAAGGAAAAGTGCGCTGGCATCGATGATATCGTTGCCGTCGTAGTCGTACTCGGTAGCGCTGGGGAAGTCGAATACCCAGTCTTCCGCGGATGGGCTCTGGGGGTCAAATGGTTTGACGCCGAAGATACCCTTGTCGTGCAACTCGCCAACACCGGCATAGGCTCTACCGTCCTGGGAAGTATCACCGTAAACCACCAGCGGCGAATCGGGACCGGCACCGCCACTGACGGAAATCCAGTCACCGCCGATCAACACTTCGCTGGTTTCCAGGTCAAGTGTCTCCGGATCAAGCACAGCCACTGCAAGGTCGCGCGAACCGGAAATGAGTACAGCTTCATCCTTGAGCTTAACGTTCAGGGTTGATCCGCTGACAGCGGTGATTTCACCGATTGGAGCGGTTTCACCACTGCCTATGCGAACAAGCTGGCCGACCAAAAACTGGGCGCGTTCCCAACGCAGTTCATCCAGGCGAGTAATACTATAGCCACCAGAGAAGGCTTCAGTGACACTCATTCTGCCCTCAATCGACAGAGGTGTATTGCCGCCACCATGAACAGTGGTTAGGCCACCATGAGCTGCGTCGGTATGCAGGGTGTCGGTTATGTCCAAGCGGTTGTTACCGGCTCCCAGGTAGAGGTTAAAAATTTCGATTTCGGTGGTGCCAGTGTCTGGATCACCATAGGTAATACCACCGGGAATGATCCCGGGCTCACCAAATGCAGTGGGCTGGTCGAAGTCCAGCTCTGCTGCCATATGGAAGCCGGTCAATGACGTTGCAGTTAGTAGACCACGCTTATTTTCCTGGCTGGAGTCATCATAAACATTGATGACGTCGATCTGTTCACCTTCCGGGGGCTGCTCGCCAATCTCAACGAAGGGACCGTTCAATTCCTCGGGTAAGAGAATCGCCTCACGCAATGATCGTTCACCACGCACGCCTCCTGCTATTTCCAGCGGCCCGCGAAGATCGCTAAGTAAGTGCGGCCGCACCGCGAACTCCATCTTGTAGCGACGGTCCTCTGGCTTATCGTAATTGGCATCGGCACGCACTTCTACGGTCACTTCGTTATACCAGGCGTTTGCGCCATCGGCTGCAGTGAAGGTCACCGCTGCGGCGACCCGCACCAACGTGGCGTTAGCCAGCGTGGCAGTACTGAGACTGTCAGTCTTGCGCAGGGTTAGCACACTTTTGTTAGCGCCGGAAATGGAAAGAATTTTGTAGTCGCCACCGTTGGCACCGGCATCCTTGGCGCGCACCAATTGACCTTCGCTAAAGCCTGCTTCTGCCCAGCTGCCTCCATCGGTGCGGGTAATGGTGTCTGCCGTATCAATATCGGCAAACTGCAAACTACCGGTGTACTGTTGATCGCCCTGGCCTCGCCCAATCTCGTGCAGGAAGGTTCGGCCATCCAGCACCACATCGGTCTGGCCATCTGTTAGCAGGCTCACAGTCACCGAAGCATCATCTTTTGGTTCGCTGTTAAGGCGCACGGTGTAGTCATCTACTGCCGCATCGCCGGTGCCATTTTTCGATACCAGAGTTTCTCCACCACTCTCCTCGATAATGATACCGGCGGTCTCATTATCCATCACTTCAACATCCAGCAAAGCGCGTGCAATGCTGAAGGATGTGTCAGTACTAGTTACCGAGTGTTCAATAACCGCCACCCGGGTATCTTCACGGGCATAGTCATCCTTGGCAGTAATCGTAATATCAACCGGGCCATAACCCGCCGACTGGCTGAACGTGACGGTGTTACTACTGGCGTTAAAGCGTGAATCGCTGGAGCCGATAATGATCTGCGACACGTCATCTTCACCGATCAATTCTGTAAGGCTCACAACCACATCCGCTGCAGACTTGGGCGGGGTGCTCAACTCCAGAATGTAGCTGTCCTGAATACCCTTGCCAGTGGCGATATCACCTTCCAGCACCCGGGTAGTTTTATTGCTCTCGGTAATAATCAGCTCTGGCAGGTCATCATCGATTACATTCACTTCGACATTACGGACCGCTACCTGATCGAAGATCGCACGTTGTTCTGCCATTTGCGCCAGCGCACTTTCAGCACCATCGCTGAACTGGGTTTCATCGATATCAACGGTTGTGCTATGGCTAATGGTAACGGTACGCGCACCTTCGGCTGCCTCGTCATCGAATGCTTCAATGAAGACATTCTGGCGTTGCTCCCAGTTATCGGCATCGAAACGCAAGACTACGGTGCGTTCCAAAATAGTCTCATCGGTGCCATTAACGCTCTTGGTGTGTTCGAAATCATAGGGAGCGTTAGCGACGCCAAAGTCAGAGTCGATGAGAATAGAATCGGCCGGTTTGCCATTGGTAATTGTGCCATCTTCCTCTTCCTGGGCGCTCCTGGCCGCACTCACAGTAACGTACACAACAGTGCCTGCAGCGGGTTGTACCGCCAGGTAAATGCCATACTCGTCAGGGCCGCCATGCTGATCTTCACGTACTACCTTGTTCTTACCATCTTCAATGACCACCACCCCTTCCTGGGAAGTAGCCACATTTAGCTCCACACCCGGTGCGGCCATGCCGTCGTAGGCAAGGTCAGCTGAGTCTACCCGGTGATTAATCGAACCACTGAGGCCTTCAAGGCTGCGACTCACGATATCTTCCGTCACGTCGCCGGTAATATTAATGGTGTCGCTGCCGAGTCCACCAATGATCCGTGTCCCTACACCAAAGGGCGTGCTGATCACGAAGAATTCATCGTCGCCTTCCAGTCCGTCAACTTCTACCAGCTCTACCCGCTCGAATCGCACATTAAGGCCACCACCGAAAATTCCGTCTTTGGAGATGACGAAGTCGTCGGCAAACTCTGTACCCAACACAACAACCTTATCGAAACCGGTGCCACCATCAATGGAAACCGGTGCGTTGATGTTGTACTGGATTTCGTCAGCGCCAGAGCCGGAATCGATTTCCGTGGTGTTACCCAGGGAGGTCCCGATCAGTGGCGATGCCACGCCGTTTTCATCCAGAATGATATCGCCGTTGCCGTCCACAACTGCCAGGGCGAAAGCTCTGACTACAAACAGGTCGTTACCGGAATCACCTTCCAGACGTAACTCAGCGCTATTACTGTAAACAGTGAAGGTATCGTTACCGGAACCACCGGTAGCCACCAGAGGGTTGCTGTTACCCCGACTCAAGTATCCACGGGTTGTTGCAACCGTACCGAACACATCACCAGCTGCCACGTTGATGACATCACGTTCGGTGTCGTTTACACGCGGGGTACCGTAAAGCTGTCCCACCTGGAAATCGTCATCGCCGGCACCGCCGTCCAGCGTGGTGATAGCGCTGTTATTGTCTACGGCGAAGACATCGTTACCGCCCAAGCCATAAACGTTCAGGCGGCCATTCATATTGGTGTCGTAATTAACCCTTTGCACAGACTGAGGGCGGTCGGCCTCTTCACCGCTGGCGGTGCGCACCTGGTCAATGTCGCCGTGCAGCAAAGCAACAAAAGCGAGGTGTTCAGGGTCAGCATCCGGCTCGGCTAAGCCGTCGCGGTCGGTATCAATGAAGGCTGCGTCACGCAGGATAAAGATATCGTCGCTGGCATAGGGTTCGCCGGTGGCAAGGTCGATACCGTTTCCAGTGTTATCGATGCCGTAAATATTCAGCACGTCTGCACCGTCTACCTTGGCGCCTGAGTCCAGCACATTGATTTCATAATCGCGCTCTGCACCCTGAGAGCCAGTGGTGTAGACAAAATACAGGTCGGAGTTGTCCTGACCATCAAGCGTCAGGGTGTGACCCATAGCCAGATTCATACTCTGTATCTGGTTGACCACGAACTCGTCTTCGCCATCATCTATCTGTTGGGCGACCGTATAATGGCTACCGTAAACACGGGTACGCGCATCCAGTTCGGTGGCGTTAAAGGTGATCAGGTCAACATCGTCATGGCCATGAATTTCGGTGAGGAAATCTTTCGCAGTGTCTTCACCGGCAAGTCCGCCGATCAGTCCGCGAAGGTCCATATTGGTACCGAAGCCGGTGTCGGCATTTTCATCAAACCCGCGCAGACGGTTGCTGTCGCCGCGAATGGTAATGCCCGCGCCGGCTAGAATCTGGCTGTTGCCTCGTGTGGCTATGTTGTCGCCCACCCACAGGCTGATGCTACCGAAGGCAGATATCAGGCTGTAGCCGATGGGAGTGAAAACGCCGCGTTCGCCCTCAGTGACCTCGGACAATAAAATTTCGCCGCTGGCTTCAAGGAACAGATCCTCGGCGACTTGCGTATTGCTCCAGGGCTTGCCCCTATCCAGGGTTGGCACCAGGCTGGTGTCAGGGATGGTGATGCGCACGTCGCCATTGCGGGAGTCCGCACCGAGCAAATTCAGCTCAAGATTAGATTCGGTAACGTAGATATCACCATCCGCTTCCATATAGGCGCGGTGCGCCACGTCGGCAATAATGCCGGTATCGATATCAAGGTCATCGCCCTCAGCGCCTATGCCGCCACCGATAGCGCTCAGGTCGACATTGGTGGCCTCTACGTTTGCCGCATCAACTTCTACGCCGTCAACATCCAATATCAGCTCGTCATTGCCATCGAGAATCGAACCCGTGAGTGTTGCCAGAGTCACGTCAGCGCCGGATGAAGTAACGCGATTCACCCGCAGGTCACCCAGGGTTTCCTCAATGCGGATATTACCAGTGGCATCAGCGGTAAGTGCACCTTCACCAGAATAGGAGGAATCGATCTCCAGGAAGTTGTAGTCGGTGCCGATAGTGCCCGCGAGTGCTGTCATGGTGATATTCACGCCGATAACATCTTCTTCTTTATCGCCCAACTGATCATCGGGAGCAGCGTCAAGAATAGAGGCAGGAGACAACAGCTCAACTGAGTCAAATTGCGAGAGGATCTTACCGACGCGCAGGTCGCCTTCGATTTCCTCTACATAGACGTGGCTGTCGGTATCTACGTTGATATGGCCGTCGTTGAGAATATCGGTCAGCGCATAGATATCAATGAACGGAGCATCCGTGCCAGCACCTTCGGCGTTTACAGTGATCGTTTCACCAGCGATAAGGCCTGCAGCGAGTGGGTCTACTGCATTTCTGGTAAGTTTCGGCGTATAAGCGGTAACGCCACTAAATCGAAACTCACTCTGGTTACCCCTATCCTGGGTTACGTGTGCCTGTGTGAACTGGTAATACGTATTCACCGCAATAGTGGTGCCGTCAATGAAAGCAGCTGGATCTTTCAGCAACGGCTCACCACCTTCCGGATAAAAGTGCTTGGTATAGTTCTCATTGTGCCCTTCATTTTCGACGTGAACCCTAATTTCTCCGGAACCACCCGAACCCGGTTGGTGCTGGCTATCTTGCACCAACAGATTGATTAAACCGCCGGCAACCACAGTGTCGATTATCACGGTCAAATCAGGGGGGCTAGGCTCATCTGTACCTTCGTTAACAGGCGCAACACGCCGATCAAAGGTTTGAATGCTCATGACCGCATCTTTGCCGGAAAAGGCATTCAGTGCCTCTGTTCTGTCCCCAGTTGGGGTGTCGCCAAACTCTGGCCTATAGGTGCTGCGTACCAAGTCGACGTTCACCCGACCATCAATGTCGCCATCGAGTACAGACTTACCAATGTGTCCGGCTATCGCCTCTATATGGAGGATATTGCTCTCGATCCTGGAGCTGGCTCCCAGGCCATAGATATCGCCTTTACTATTGAGTACGCGGGTCCAACCCGTGGGGTTAACAATTTCTCCGTAGAAATTTGCCTTGGCCTCGCCATCGAGAATAATGTCCCCGGACAGCCCGAGTTTTTGTACATCCACAATGGATGGGTTAACGGAAATACTGTGGCGCAGGTCAAAACCAAATTCTTCGGCACCGCTTCCACTATCGAAGGCGTCAAGGCTGGATTGTGCCGTTTCAATATGGACTAGTGGCACGCTGGATCCACGATAAATCACGTCCACGTCAACAATATGCATGTCGCTAGTCGAGTGATCAATCAAAGAGACATTCTCCAGGTTATCCCGGAATACAAATACGGGGTAATTGGAAATGTCCTGACGTTGAATGTTCTTGCCCGTGGCACCGAAGACAATATCGCCATAGCCATCGTTAATAGCCTGAACATAGTAGTCACCGTCACCGCTGACATTCTTACCAACATCAAGGGTACTTGCCGTGCCAACCTCGGAGGCCTTATCCCAGACTTTAACGTTATTCAACTTGGTGATCTTGCCAGTCTCGTCAATCGCGAGTTCAGGGCGGCCACTCTTGCCACCGAGAATTACGACGTCGGCGTCCCAGCCAATCTGGTAAAAACGACCAGAGCCAGACACATCAACAAAGAGTGCCAGCGCGGTATCGTTGGCGCCATGATTGTCGTACTGGGCACTACTCAATGCGGTGCCACTTTGCAGAGCCGTATGGTCTAAAGTGATTGTTCCGCCGGAGCGAGACTCGTCTCTAACGCCGGCTTTGACAAGTACATTGTCGTCAGCATCAACGTATCCAGCACTGGTTTTTGAGCCTCTGTCGTAAAATTCCTGCGGCGGTATCAGGGCAACCGCCAGGTGCCCTCCGCCAGTAATTACATTCGGAGTCACCGAAGAACTAGTGATATCCACGCCTCTGTACCCTGTTATCTCGGTGCGGTTTCCACTGGCGTCACCATCAAGAGAGAGCCCGATCTGATCAGCGACTGTGGAATTCAGGGCGACCCTTGCTTCTGCATAGGCCTCTGCATAGCCAAAGAGCACGGGGTTTATCGCCTTGGCATAGGCATAGGAATCCCCTTCAATACGATCCACATGAGCTGCGATATCGACTGAATCGCCTTGCAGCACTGCCCCTTCACCCACCTGATTGAGGGTGCTTCCGGTGATATGCACACCTGCCGCGTTATCGTCCCAGTCCTCGTTAGAATTGGCTTTAGCGCCCAGGCCCCATGACTCGGTGCGCGTATGTGTCTTGCCAAAAGAGGAGGAATTCGCGTAAATGCCGATCGCATCTTCGACCACGATCTGTGCGTCGTCCCCTACCTTGGAGATATTCGCAAACGTCACGTTACCGCTGGCATCTACATTGTTAGTCGCCACCAAACCGCCACCGTCGGAGGACGACTGGCCCTCTGCGGAATGGTCGGAGTCAACTCGCAGGATAAAGTCATCGCCCGCGTAGATATGGCTGCCAGCCCCAACCGACGCCGTGGTATTAGCAGATGTTGTATTGGTCAGCGCCTTAGCGGTACCAACAGCAATCGCACCGCCGCCACCGGTCGTGCTATAGGACTTGGCGTGACTCTCGGCGTTTGCATCTATAGTCACCGTGCCCGCAGCGCGGAGCTCTTGTGCACTGATGTCAGCGGTTACTGTAGTTGTCGCGTTCATGTGTGCAGTGGGTGTGTTGACGGCCACAATACCACCGCCGCCGCCTTTGGCCGTTGCCCCAGAGATACCATCGCCAGGAGGAGGTGAAATACTGCTCAGTGAAACACCTCCGGGGCCGGCAAACCGGTGGCTGGCTGTATTGAGTGTCTGCCCGTTACCGGAAAGGTCCAGGTAAAGGGTGTGCGCGGAGTTGGTGCTCTTCAGGTCTACGCCTAGCGTGCCAATTCTCACCGCAGCATTATCAGAACCGGGCAACAGGTCGATTGCTGTCTGGGTAGTATTTGGCCCCGTGTTTGCCAGGTTAAAATCCCTTCCGGAAACATCGGTTACGTAATAACTGTAGCCATCTCGCAAGCCACCAACGCCCTTCTCCAATACATGGTCGCCGTGATTAGTCGAATTGGATTGAATGCTGATGGCATCCCCCAACAGCCAATAGGCGCTTCCAGGTGAAGACAGTTTGACCGGTGCTCCACCGGAGGTGGTAGCCAGGCGTATTGTGTCGTCGCCATCCGGGTTAATGACGAAGTAGACCTGCCCATTGCTGGATGCCGTGACCCTCGTGCCATTAGCTAACGCGGGATGACCCGCCTCAAGCGCTATCTCTGAGATATCCCGGGTCTTGTCCTTGCCATCTGCGTCCTTCCCGTCTGGAATAGCAACCGTGGTAATCAGGTCGCCTGACACCTGAGCCCATTTATCGGTGAGTTTAATCACATGATTGCTGTTTTTGATGACACGATAGGTATCGCCATCTTCGAGACCAACAATATCGTCGACATCCGCAGGTGCGCTGTTGTTGAAATAGGTGACCAGGTCAGCGTTGTTAAATCCGTGTAAGGGCATGTAGATATTGTTCGCGCCACCGTGACCCGCGTGAACCACAGCGCCTGGTTCTCGAGCATTGGGCGGAGTGCCGCGCTCCAGCGCAGGAACCCACCTGGCCGGTGAATAGGAATCACCGTTTTCGTCCTTGAGCTCGATCAAACCGCCAGTAGTTGCTATGTCGACCAGGTCGCCATCAAAACTTGCCACGTTTTCGGCCAGATAGGTTACAACCTGATCCTCGCTGAATGCGCCGTTACTGGCCATCCGCAGTTCAGTGCCCGCGTTGTCCGTCGCAGTGACGGTACTGAGGAGACTCATCTCGTCTTCTTGCTGTGCAGACGCCTTGTCAGCCACCAGGCGAATAGTAAAGTCATCGATCACCCGTACATACAGCACACCACCGGCGGGGCTGCTCTCGGTGGACTCGAGAAGCGCGGCGCCACCCAAAACGGCGTCACCACTCCTGAAACGATGAACCGATTGGAACTCGATTACATCGGTCTGTGCACTGACGGGGATAAAGTCAGAGAATTTGGCAGGGTCAAAGCCCTTGCTGGCATAATCATCCTTCTCTGCCTGGGTGAGAACAACAGGCTCCTCGATGCGCTTTCCGAGCTGTATCTCGTTGCTAGTTTCGTAGTTACCCGTCAACAAAACGTTGTATTCACGATCCGATTGCAGGCCGCCGGTACCGCCGCCTTCATACCGCAGCACATCGCCCTCGGTCACAGGGTAGCCGAACTTCACTGTGTTATCGCTGTTAACAGAAACAATATAATCGGTAGGTGGTTCAGCCAAACGAGCCTTCAAAAGATCGGCGGTGACGGTAACATCCCCGGTCGCATCTATGAGTGAACTGGTGCCAATCAGGGCGCTAACAACGGGGTTATAATTAGATACCGCTTCAGCCCGACCAACCTGCACCAGACCTCCACCATAAGACCGTGAGAGGCTGTCAGCCTCACCACGCCCTTCGGCTTTTATCTTGATGCCACCCACTGGTGTGTCTTGACCGATGGCTACCTCTTCTCCAATGTAGGCGGTAATTTCCGGCCTGCTATTTGCCTCGGCACGCGCAACGCCTACTGCGACGATGCCTCCGGCACCCACCAACACATCGGCATCGGCCGTAGCGCCCTTACCAGTAGCCCACACATCGATTTGGTCAGCATTATTAATGACTGCGCCATTGGCGATATAAGAAGCGGTCTTTCCTTCTGCAGTGCCTTCAATGGTGAAGTTAGCCGCGCCCACAACAAGACTCCCCGAACCACCGCGTACATCTGCGTCAGCATTCGCCGTAGATTCGGTTTTAATACCGATATTGCCACCGCTCAATGTAATATTGCCATCCACTGCTGCAGTGGTATCTGCATTACTGTGTGCGGTACTTTTTGCGCCTGAACCAGCAGCAACCAACCCTACAGTAGCTACCAGCATTTCTGTTTTGGCTTCGCTATCGGAGGTCGCTGTCACGGTCAGGGAGCCAGCATTGACCACTGCTGTATCGGCAACATGTGCATCTACCTGGCTGACAGCACTGCTTGCGTCTCCAGCCCGCTCGCCCACAATGGCCCTTGCCTCAAACAGGGATACAGAGATCCCTATTGAGCCGCTGCCTCCCTGTGCTTCTGACTTGGCACGATTGGTGGCATCCGCCAACAGGGTAACTGCTCCGGTCAGTTCCAGGTTGGTATTGCCTGCAATATAACTACTGACCAAACCACTGTTAACCGCCTTGGCAACTACATCACCACCGGCCCCGATCAGCCCCACGCTGGCTACCAGGGCCTTGGCTTCTGCCTTGCGTGTGGTTTTGTGATCGCCACTGTCCAGCTGAAGCTGGGTGGTCACGCTGAGCTGATCGGCGATGATCTTCGTGTTCTCGCCAATATAGGAATTCACATCACCGCTGATCGTCGCGGTGGGGCTCATACTGGATGCGGCGATACCAATACTGCCGCCTCCGCCCTTGATCTCGGCGTATACATCTTCAGCACTGACGGCAACAACCGATATCTCACCGGCCTCAATATCAGCCTGAGCACCCAGTGCAGCGGTGGAACCCTCTTTGCGCCCGATATGGGCATCCACTTCCGCCGTGCTGGTGGCGTTCGCTTCACCTACATTGACAGCGACAATCCCGCCTACGCCTACAAACAGCAGGTCCGATACCACCGTCCTCTCGCCATTCTTCTGTAATTGCTCGGCAGATACGTCCAATGATCCCGCCCTGACCGTTGCTGCTTCGTCGATATACGCTGTGGTTAGTCCTTCCAGAGTACCGTTTACGGTGGTGCTGCCTATACCTGCGCCCAGCGCTACCGCCACTTGATCAACGTCACTTTTTAACAAGGGGGTCGACTTCGCGGCAACGTCCAACACGCCGGTGGTGTGAACGGAGGCCCCTGCGCCTATGTAAGCCTCGGTATCACTAGCGATACGCCCACCCAGCTTCAGCACACCAATAGTCACCAGGCCAACAGAACTCTGGCTGATAGCAGTGGTAATCTCCGACTTGCCATTGGCACGAATAAACACATCGGAAGCGCCTGCCGCCAGGTTCGCAGGACCGTCTACATATGCCCGGGTTGAACGATCAATAGTGGGAGTCGCATTGATAATGCTGACAGAAATAGCGCCCACACTCACCTGCGTAATATCCGGATCGGAAGTGCTTATATCATCCGCAGTAATTTCAATTGCGTTCGCTTCAATCGTGGTACCTGTGCCCGTCGCGTAGGCATTGGTCGAGCCCTTCACCTCAGCGGTGTAGTTGATCACATCTATAGAAATTGCACCCACAGACACAGAGACAACATCAGGGTCCGCATCGGAATCTGCATCTGCATCAATATAAACAGTACCAGCTTTGGCTGTCAGCTTTGCACCATCGATAAACGCATTCACGTTATTGTCGATGACCGTCTTGGATTCAGTGACATTGGCATTCACTCCAATACCCGCAGCAACGCCAACAGTGACAGCCAGGGTCTCTGTGATGGGTGTTGAATCCGCGACCACCTGAATATTACCGGCAATCGCCTCTACCCTGGAGCGCTGAATCGAGGCATTAACGGTATCGCGAGCGGTATTATTGCCGAGGTTGACACTGGCGGATGCCGCCGCAATTCCACCGGCGAGAGATGCCGCTGCCATGTCAGCATAGAGGTAGGAGGCACTGTCGGCCTGTACCACAACACCGTGCTCTGAAGTGACACCGGCGGAATCCCGGATACTGGCATCTACAGTGGTGGAAATCGTGTTGACAGAGTAGGTGCCAGCGCCACTGAAGGCCCCACCGATACCGAATGCGAGCGATACTGACGCAGCCACTGCGTAGCTTTCGATTTCAGCCCGCTCGAATGCCTGCACCATAATGCCGGGAGCGTCCGGAATTCCGTCGCCATCCTGATCCGCGGATGAGCCAGATCTGGCGACCGTATTGCTCGCATTGGCAATATACGATTCGATCTGGTTGTCGATGATGTTGGACGAAACCGTTGCAGCAACGGATCCACTGATTGCCACCAGACCGCCGGTGGCAGCCAGAGATGCCGCTGCGGCAACCGCACTGATTCTGGAGGTATCGTCAGACAGCAGGCTAACTCGTTCAGCGGCGATACCCTGGCCATCACCATCGATGTAAGAAAATACATTCACCTGGATCTGGTTGCTGACCTGAGTGCCCGCACCACTTAGTGCGACGCCTGCATACGCGCCACCTGCAACACCGAATGAACCCGATACCACCACCGCGCCAATGCTCTGGTCTGACAGCGCATTGACATTAACGTCGCCAGTTGCGTCTACGCCTGAATTCACCAGGTAGGCGCTGATCTCAGCATTATTGGTGCGATCCGATTCAGCTTCGCCAGTATTTACAGTAGCCCGTTTGTCGTGGGTAACTGTTCCCTCATAAATGGTAAGGTCCGGGTCGACACCTACGTAGTTATTGACCAGCGACATACCCAACGAAGCGGCACCACCGCCACCGCCGCCACCGATGCCAACAGAGCCTGATATCGATACTACGGTAGAAATAATTCCCGCAGATGAGCGAGATAGTACATCCAGATCGTTAGTCTCAGCGATATAGCTGTTCTCTACGCCCGCCCGGGTAACACTATGAATTTCATTGGTCGCTACCGCGGCAGACGCTCCCAGCGCAACGCTTACACCGCCAGAGGCTGCGATAGATGCAGAGGCAGCAAGAGCAAGCGCATCAATTGTTGCTTCGGCAACCGTAATTGCCGCGCCTGCGCCACTCATCTTGATAACGTAGGCATTGCTGTCCTTGTCACGCAGCAACCACTCAGAACCACTCTCCAAGGCATCCAGGGAAATATCGCTCAGGTCACCTGAAAGATCGATGCCTTGTTCACGGAACAGGACTACCAGTAACGCCTTGGCCGCAGCCATTTCAGCGACATCGCGCTGAGAATGTTCTTCTTTGCTGGAGAAATCCAACGCGGCGTCTAACAAGTGTTCAATCGTGGTCGTTGTGTCGATGTAGATGTCAGCCAAAGCTTTCTGATCTAGAGCTTCTGCTACATCTCCACCAACACCAGAAACTGCAGCCAGGGCAGCCTGGGTCAGCTCTTTAGCAGCATTCTTCTGGGTAGCATTGAAAGTCCCCGCTTGAAGATCGCTAAGCATCGGAGCGTCGGTCGCATTCTGTGCTGATACAGTGACGTTACCATCTCTTGCCTGCACATTATCGGCGTTCTTTATTGTCGCTTCGGTGAGCGAATAAATAGCATTATTGGCAACGGTAACAGCTGCTGAAACACTACCCGAACCGCTGCCTCCCGCACCAACGGCCAAGGAGGCGCCCACTGCATCGGCTTTTATTCGCGCGTTGTCCGTTGCCTCAACCTTAATGGTTTTAGCTTTCAGACCTTTTGCACCATCACCATCTACGTAGGCCTTCGTGGTATTGGCGATGTAGTTCTCGGAATTAACGCCGGCTCCCGAAGCAGCGAGACCAATCGTGCCGCCACCGCCAATAGCCACAGAGCCGGCCAGCACGAAGGAATCAATACGCTGCAGAGAATTAGCGGTTATTTCCAGACTCTGCCCTGCGTCCGCACTGCTGTTATGCAGGTATGCCTGCACCGTATTAACAGTGCTTTGATTACGGATGGGCTCATTACTACCATTCAAATCAAAACCCATCAGGTTGCGGGATATACCCACTCCAAACGATGCCCCAATACCGGCGGTTCCACCGGCACCAATCGCCGCCGAAGCACCCACTACTACCGCGTCAATGGATGCGTTATTTGCCGCCTTGACAAAAATGTCAGTTGCACTCTTAAGCACACTGTTACTCGCGTAAGCATCAGTATGGGAGAGCAATACGTTAGTGGACTCGGCTCCAGCGCCACTGAGTGCCACACCACCACTACCGCCCGCACCTACAGACAGGGATGCTGCAATCGACATAGCAGAAATGGAGGTTTCTTCTTTCCAGCGTTCCTTATCGGTGTAGCGCTCAGTCGTCAGGTTCTGTGTTACCGGTCTCCAGGAAGCACCCGTATATAAGGCTGCCCCAAGATCTGTCGCACCCAGATTACCAGTCGCCTCGAAGTATTTACCTGCAATATCAGGATTTTGAAACTCATCACTGACTTTGACGATATCGCCAATCAGAATGACGACCGGATCTTCAAATTCAGAGGTGTACTGGTACTGTTCACCCAGGAAACGATAAACCTTGGTGCCGTCAACCTGGACTCTTTCACCATTACGCAGATCGACATTGGTATCAGTATTAGTACGACCGTCGTAACTGAAGTCGGCACCCTTGGGGACGTCTGCCTCAATCAGCACAGCGCCTTCACGGGCTGTGACGGTAGCATTTTCAACTGCCGCTTCAACAACATTACTCAGATGGTTCGTGGCCACTGAGGCAGCGATCGAAACGGTGACACTTATTGAGCCGCTTCCCGCTATGCCCAGGGAACCCGCAGCAACATCAGCCTCAATTTTTGAGGTATCGGTGGAGCGAATCGTCACTTTGTCCGCGTTCACACCATTAGCACCGCTGCCGTCTATATAAGCCTTGGTATCGGTTCCGAGGCGGTTGATAGCCGAGGCACCGGCACCGGTGACGGCAAATGCATTGCTACCGCTGGCCGCGATAGCCGCTGAGAATGCGAGCACCAGCGCTTCGATCTCGTTGTCCGACACGGCGATGACATCTACATCACCGCCAACATTGACTGAACTGTCTTCGCTGTAGGCCACCACTGACGCCACATCCCGCT
>JBALVN010000030.1:0-548 GCA_036961455.1 Halioglobus sp.
AATAGAACAGAGTTAGGCTAAAACGTTGGCTGCTCTCATTAAGATTGAGAAGCGAAAACAGTAGGTGCTATGAATCTACTCTACTCGCATGTAAGCAAATAGAGTTGCAATAAGGAGGATAGAGGCGTGTGGGCCAGTAGGCTCGATACAGGGTAGGGCGAACTTTTTCACTATACGCTCTATTTAGCCCTGCGCACAGCGGTTTGATTTTTAATGCGTACGATTAAAAAAATAATATGTGTAGAAACAAAGAGTTATATTTCTTAGAGAGTGTGATGAAGACTCTATCCCTGTTTACGAGGGCTTGTGGTTATTTTAGGTAAGGGTAAAACTGGGTGGTTGTTTTGAGTGCGGGGAAGGGAACTTGAAGTTTGGGAGCTAATCTAGGTAATAGCTAATGATGAATCGGAAAGGAAATCAGTTCAGGCTCTGTCTTTTCTGTAACACGTATATACCAGCCGTGGTGATGCCAGTCCCCCAGCACTAATCGCTCACCATTTTTGTGTTGGTGTCGGTTGGGCCGGTGAGTATGGCCATGAATCATGGTG
>JBALVN010000031.1:0-541 GCA_036961455.1 Halioglobus sp.
CTAGAGGGTTAAGGAATAAGTGCTCGAATCTAAAGAGATTGGACTAAATTTGTCACTTTTTGTCACTTTTAAAGTTAGCGGTGTACCCTTGCATCTGGATTTCAAGTGGTTGGTATGTATATTGCAAAGTTTTTTCTTGCCTTCAAATATTAATAAACTCTATAAGGGAGAAAGACAATGAAGAATCAAGTACAAAAGGGTTTTACCCTGATTGAACTGATGATCGTGGTTGCCATTATTGGCATCTTGGCCGCAATCGCACTGCCTGCATACCAAACCTATGTTATTAAATCTAAAATGTCTGAAGTGATTATGGCCACTAGCCAATGTCGTACCGCCGTGTCAGAAGTGTATCAAACCATTGATACTTCTAGCTCAGCACCTGGAGCCGGTGGTTGGGGCTGCGAAGACTCGGACGGTAGTGTTACAAAATATGTTAGTGCTATTGGTACAGACTCGAATGGTGTGATTACTGCTTCGGTTCAAAATATTGACTCTGCCGTAGATACCGGGACTGTTGTCTTAACGCCATGGGTCAGCT
>JBALVN010000032.1:0-538 GCA_036961455.1 Halioglobus sp.
GAGTTCGATTTTGGGCATATCAAGTTGGCCTGAATTTTGGACTCGGGAAACTCCACGATAACCCGAAAATCGGTTGCTGGTCTAGTTTGTAGGTAGCCACCGCCGGCCTTTCATTAAAAAGGAGCCGGGGATAGTTAACATCCCGACTCGGACCAGTGTTTAGTGTGCAATGCTCCATGCGAAGCAAACCACCTAATTCGATGAACTGTCACCGGAATTCATATCTTGAATCCATCCATACAAAGGGTACCGAAAAATTAACTTAGCCGAACCTGAGAAGTCTGGCGCCGCCTTCAAGCAACCACCCTACTCCATTCATCAAGTGCACTCTTCCTGAGACTCCTCTAATGTTCAGCGCGAACCAGATGCCTACCGAGATTGAAGAGACTTGAAACCGCTGCATGAGCGCCCAAAAATCTCTGGGCCTGCCGAACTGACGTGAACCGCCTCATCCCCCGCTCTAGCGCCCTTGTCGCCTCATACCCGATAAAGCGGGGCAGGCTCTGCAATTGCTCCGCCCGATTATTCTCATACTGCT
>JBALVN010000033.1:0-537 GCA_036961455.1 Halioglobus sp.
GTTTGGTGTGCCCGACGAAAGGCTGGGCGAGGAAGTGTGTGCCTGGGTGATGTTGCATTCAGAACAAGAAATGACCGAGCAGGAGCTAAAGGATTTCTGCAAGGATCAGATCACTCACTTTAAGGTGCCGCGCTATGTGCGCTTTGTCGATGAGTTTCCCATGACGGTCACCGGCAAGATGCAGAAGTTCGTGATGCGAGAGCAGATGGCCGGCGAGTTGGCGGTTCTATAGCGGCAACTCCGTGGTCTGTTTGAGTTCCTCCATGGGTACTGACAAGTAAACTTACTAAAACTGGTAGAATCGGCCGATGAATACTTATAAACGGCATAGATTTCCACCTGACATCATCTCCTACGCAGTCTGGCTCTACTATCGCTTCAATCTCAGGCGCGTGGTACCAGTCATCGAGATATCGAAGATCTTCTAGCCGAGAGAGGCATCACGGTCAGTCGTGAATCAATCCGCCTCTGGTACCCAAAACACTCGCTGCGCTCATGGGGCAGGCTCTGCATCAAGCTCGGAGCGATCTATTCCCC
>JBALVN010000003.1:0-584112 GCA_036961455.1 Halioglobus sp.
CGGGACGCCGGCCGGTTAATTCTGTCTCCGGGCACCATACAACTGAAAAGCCTCGTCATCATCGACGGGGCTTTTTTGTTTATGCCGCCACTGTGTGTCGGCCCCGGGACGCCGGCCGGTTAATTCTGTCTCCGGGCACCATACAACTGAAAAGCCTCGTCATCATCGACGGGGCTTTTTTATGTCTCAACCCTGGGCAGCCCGTCCTCAAACTTTAGCCAATCCACATGAGCATCCCAGAACACATGTGCTGCCGGCTCCCGGTCTATATCGCCGTCAATATTGGCGCGTGCAATATGCATCTCACCGGGCCAGCGATCAGAGCGGAAGAACAGGGTCGATCCACAATTGTTACAGAACCCCCTTTCTGCCTGCTCTGATGATGCGTGCCAGGTCAGGCTTTTATCCGAGCCCAGATAAAAAACACCTTCCGGAACACCAACCCAGGTGACCAGGGCAGCACCGTGGGCGCGCTGACACATAGAGCAGTGGCAGTGAGCGCACCAAAGGCTGGAACCCTGATAATGAAACGTTACCTCGCCACACAAGCAAGTACCGCTGTAAGTCTGTGCCATAGGCTATTCCTGCTGTTCCTGGTCGTGCTTCTTTCCGCCCTTCTGACGATGACGCTGGCGCGCCTCGTCCCACTTCTGAGCCTGTTCGGTCGTCAGCACCTCGCGGATATCATTCCGACTGCCTCCATCAGCCCGAACTTGTTTCATTTGAGCTACCTGCTCATCACTGAGCTCCAGATGAGCCGTCATTCTCTCCATACGCTGGGCACGCTCTTCTTCGGTCAGCTGCGAGCCCTTTTGCGCGAATACAGCACCCGCAGTCAGACTGGCAATACAGGCAGTGACGATCATCAGTTTTTTCATGCTTGGTTCTCCTTTTGAGTTCGCTGTATTGGAACCCAATTTAAAGCAATGGTGCCCGCTAGTTTAGTAAAGATTGGTAAAGACAGCAGGCTCCAATAAGCTGAAAAACCGTGTTAACTTAGAGTTGAATTGCAAAGCGGAGCCAAACGGCGTTGTTCACCATATTCATCTTCAATATCATCGTTATTGCGCTGGTGGTTATCATCCACTATGAGCTCCTGTATCGCTTCACGATCATTATGCCGCAGCTCAAAATCCGGCATCGCTTCCGTATCGTGCTGGGGGTGTTTGCAGCGCTGAGTGCACATGCCGTGGAGGTGTGGATCTTCGCCATTTCCTATTACTGGATGCACCACGCCCCGGGCTGGGGCCAGTTCAGGGGGAACTTTGAAGGCACTCTGATGGACTGCGTTTATTTTTCCTTCACTACTTACACCACTCTGGGCACCGGTGATATCGAACCCATTGGCGACTTACGGTATTTAACGGGACTGGAATCACTGACCGGGCTGGTGTTAATCACCTGGAGCGCTTCTTTTCTATACCTTGAAATGACACGTTACTGGGACCGGGATTAGCAACGTATGCGGTTTCTTTGGCTGACAGTATTTCTGCTCACACTGGCATGGTCCGCAGTGAATCCGACAGAACCAGCTACCTGGGCGCTGGAGGTAGCCCCGGCGGTAATCGCCCTGATCGCAATGGCACTTACTCGCAATACCTTTCCACTGACACCACTGCTTTATGCACTGATACTGGCGCACTGCATAATCCTGATGGTCGGCGGCCACTACACCTATGCCGAGGTCCCTCTTTTCGATGGTCTGTTTGGTGCCGAACGCAATAACTACGACAAACTGGGGCACTTCATTCAGGGCTTTGTGCCGGCAATGATTGCGAGGGAGCTGTTGATCCGCAAGCAAGTTATTGCCGGTGTTGCCTGGCGCAATTTCATCATCGTTTGCTTCTGCCTGGCGCTTTCTGCTTTTTACGAATTACTGGAATGGCTGGCAGCGGTGTTGATGGGCAGCTCCGCCGAGGCCTTCCTCGGCACGCAGGGCTATCAGTGGGATACTCAAACAGACATGGCCATGGCTTTGTTGGGCGCGGTTATTGCGCTGTTAACACTCGGCCGCATACACAACAAACAGCTGGAGCAACTCTGACATGGGCTCAATACATATTCGCAAAGGCACGCCAGCGGACACCACAGTGATCTTGAATTTCATTCGTGAACTGGCCATTTACGAAAAAGCCCTGGATGAAGTCACCACCGATGAGGCCATGCTCAACCAGGCCTTGTTCGGCGATAAAGCACGGGCCTATCCATTGATTTGTGAATTGGACGGACAGCCTGTGGGCTTCGCTATCTATTTCTACAACTTTTCTACCTGGCTGGGTAAGTACGGTATTTTCCTGGAAGACTTGTACCTCTCCCCAGAATTTCGCGGCCATGGCGCAGGCAAGGCGCTGCTCCAGTATCTCGCCAAGCTCGCACTGGCAGAAGGTTGTGGCCGTTTTGAGTGGAATGTACTGGACTGGAACGAACCTTCTATCAAATTCTACGAAGCTTGCGGCGCTGTTCCAATGAGTGAGTGGGTAGGATATCGACTGCAGGGGAATGCCCTGGAAAGTTTCGCCGACAGTTAAGCAAAAGCTTGCGCAATAGCAGTCTATAGTCGATTTTTTAACACTCATCGCAGGCAGACTTCACTTCATCGCAGAATTCGTATCGCGGGGAAAATACCCTGCTATGTTCACACTCAGCTAAATTTGATAACAATCCACAGGGGTGGGTCGTGAACCTGACTGCGAACTCTTTAAAGAATCCCGCCGGCATCGCCGTTGTTGTTGCCGTAATCCTGTTTTTTGGTGCCTACAGCCTGACCAGGCTTCCTGTCCAACTTTTCCCTGACATCGAAAATCCAACCATCAGCATTCAGACGGGCTGGCGCGCAGCCTCCCCCCGTGAAATTGAGTCAGAGATCATCGAGCCTATTGAAGCTGTGCTCAGGGGTCTCCCCGGCCTCAAAGAAATGGGAGCCTACGCCAACGCCGGTAATGCCTGGGTCAACCTGGAGTTCGGTCTTAATACCGACATGCAGCGCACCCTGATCGACGTTATCTCCCGCATGAACCGTCTGGACCCTCTGCCAAGAGACGCCACCCAACCCGTCATCATGCTGGGAGGTGGCAATGGCGACACCCCAGCGCTCACGTTTTTCTTCCTGCAATTATTGCCAGGCACGCAAGGCACTATCTACGACTACGTTCAATTTGTGGAAGACGTGATAAGACCGGCGATTGAGTCAGTCCCTGGAGTGGCGCGGGTCAGCGTGCAACAGAACAACGGTGGTGGCGAACAAGAGTTGGAAATCCTTTTCGATCCCTACCGGGCCGCACAGCTGGGTATTCCTCTTACTGAGACCGCAGCCAGATTGGGCCACGCCAACGACATCAGCGGCGGGTTTGTGGACGTGGGCAGGCGCCAGTACACCCTGCGCTTCACCGGTCGTTACGATCCGGAAGAACTGTCCGAGTTTGTACTGGAGTGGCGCGAAGGTCGTCCAATCAAGCTGGGGGACATCGCCGATATCAAAGTCACTCGCGGCGAGCAAGTGCTGACAAATACTCAGAATGGCAACCCCGCCGTGGCCGTTCGCGTGGATAAAGAGAGCAGCGCCAACGCGCTACAGACACTCAACGCAGTCAAGGCCGTGGTCGAAGAGCTCAATGCAGGGCCTGTACCAGAGCGAGGCCTGGTGATGGCACAGTCATTCGATGCCTCGGTATTTATCAATCGCGCCATAGGCCTGGTAGCTAGCAATATCGTGCTGGGCATATTGCTGGCAGTCGGCATCCTATGGTGGTTCCTGCGTCGCTTCCGAGCCACACTGATTGTGGCTATCGCCATACCGGTGTCCCTGCTCGCCACCTTTATAGTATTGAATCTGACCGGTCGCACCCTCAATGTTATTTCCCTGGCGGGACTGGCCTTCGCAGTAGGCATGGTATTGGATGCCGCCATAGTAGTACTGGAGAACATTGTTCGCCTGCGAGAGAAAGGGCTCAGTACTTTTGAAGCATCGCTACAAGGTGCGCAGCAGGTGTGGGGCGCACTGCTTGCGTCCACCGCGACCACCGTTGCGATTTTCCTGCCGGTCATCTTTATGCGCGAAGTGGAAGGCCAACTGTTTGGCGACCTGGCCATTACCATTGCCATCGCAGTAGTAATCTCGCTGCTGGTCGCTGTCACTATCTTGCCACTGGCAGCGCGCGCCTGGCTAAGCGAAGAAGAACTGGAAGATCACAACCGACCACTATGGCGACGCATTACTCATTTCGTCATGCGAATAACGTCAACTCCACGCAAGCGCTGGACCCTGGCGGCTGTTTTAATCGGCGCTCCGCTGCTCACCAGTTACCTGCTGATGCCAGAGCTCGACTACCTGCCACCGGTTAAGCGTGACGCAGTAGACGCCTACTTCCAATTTCCCCCGGGAGTCAGCGAACGCACCATTGCCGAGGAATACGTAAAGGTACTGGATGAGCGCATGGCACCCTTCATGAGTGGAGAGCGAGAGCCCGCCCTGAAAAACTACTACATCCTGACCTGGAACGGCGGTGGCGGCATGGGCGCCCGGGTAAAAGATCAGTCACAGGTAAAGGCGCTGGAAAAGATTATCAATGAAGAAATTTTTGCAGACCTGCCGGACCTCCAATATTTTGCCTCCCAGGGCAATCTTTTCGGTGGCTTTGGCGGCGACCGGGTAATTTCGATCCACCTGCAGTCTCGCGATCGCGACGCAATTGCTGAAGCTGCAGCCCTGGGTGAAAGCCTTCTCAAGGAGGCCCTACCTGACACCAATATCCGCGTCAGTCCCAATCTGGAACAGTCTGAGCCCGAACTGCAATTGTCACCGAATGACCGCAAGATCGCCGAAGCAGGCTGGGCGCGACAAGACATTGGCACCCTGGTCCGGGCCATGGGCGACGGACTGTACGTGGGCGAGTACTTCAACGGCGAGAAGCGCATGAATATCATCCTTCGCTCCCGCCCTTGGGACTCGCCAGAGCAACTGGCTTCGACACCACTGGTGACACCCACAGGAAGTCTGGTGCCCCTGTCTGAATTGGTAGACATCGAACGCACTGTGGGTCCCAGCCAACTTCGCCGCATCGATAGCCGCCGCACCATCACCATCGATGTCCGCCCACCGGAGACGGTTTCCCTGGAGCATGTGCTAACCACCATCAGGGAACAGGTAGAACCACAGCTCAAAGCAGCCCTCCCCGCTGACGGCAACATTCTTTACGGCGGTAGCGCTAACGCCCTCACCCGGGCGATCAAATCCATGGGCAACAACTTCGGCCTGGCACTGGTAGTGCTGTTCCTACTGATGGCAGCCCTGTTCCGCTCCATGAAGGACAGTTTGTTAGTGCTGTTAGCCATGCCTCTGGCTATGGTCGGCGGCATTGTCGCCATCAGGCTGCTCAACCTGCTCACTTTCCAGCCCCTGGACCTGTTAACCATGATCGGCTTTGTGATCCTGCTTGGCCTAGTTGTCAATAACGCCATATTGCTGGTGCACCAGACACGCAGCGCGGAACGTGAAGGCGTCAGCCGCCACCATGCCGTTGAGCAAGCACTGGAAACACGCCTGCGACCCATATTCATGAGCACGCTCACCAGTATCTTTGGTATGTTGCCATTGCTGCTAATGCCCGGCGCCGGCAGCGTGATTTATCGCGGGCTTGCTGTAGTTATCGTCGGAGGTATGTGCATCAGCACCGTATTCACGGTTCTGCTGCTGCCCTGCTTTTTACGCATGGGTGAAACCCGGGCCCGGGTAATTGAAGGCAGCGGTAATAAAGCCATGCCACCGAGCCTGAAGTCAGTCGCCTGACCGAACACATTTGGAGTTACGCCATGAACAAAATGACAACCACCCTGTTATCCATACCCTTGTTGTTGGGCCTTGCCAGTCAAATCGCCAGAGCAGAGCAACCAGAGGCCATCGTGGAATTGGCCACGGTGACCGAAGAGATGGCCAGCTCAGTCGTTAAACTGCCCGGCACGGTCATCAGCACGCGTGACGCGCAGATTGCCGCAGAGCTGAGCGGGAGACTGACCTGGGTTGCCCAGGTCGGAGATCACCTGGAGCAAGGCGACGTTCTGGCCCGTATAGACGATCACCTGCTACGTCTGCAATTGCGCAACGATCAAGCAGAAGTTGCCCGGCTCGAGGCGGATATCCAATACAACAAGCGACAAATTCAAAGACTGCAAAAGCTGGAGCAACAGAACAACATGGCCCGGGCAGAATTGGATGAAGTCGAGTCAAGACTGGAAATGTTGATGCAGGAACAGCGCATAGCAGAGGTAGCTCTGGACCGGACTCGCTACAACCTGGAGCGCACCGAAGTGAAGGCACCCTTCCCCGGAGTGGTTGCCAGCCGAGAGCTTTATACTGGCGAGTACACAACGCCAGGCGCCGCACTGGTTCGCCTGGTGGACACACTCACGGTGGAAATCAGCGTAAACGCGCCGCTCAGAATCGCGCGCTACAACGATATCGGTAGCGAAGTGCACGTCGAAACAAATGGCGAAAAATCTGTCAGCGCTATACGCGGCATGGTGCCGGTAGGGGACGAACGTTCCCATATGATGGAATTGAGACTTAGCGTTGACCCCGGGCCATGGATGATTGGCGAGGCGGTCACCGTGGAACTGCCGGACAAAGCTGCGACGATCGCGCTAAGCATCCCACGCGACGCCCTGGTGCTGAGAGATCACGACGTTTTCGTCTATACGGTCTCGGATGAAAATACGGCGGTGAAAGTTCCTGTCAAAACACTGGCAGGCAGGGGATCAAAAATTGCAGTAGAAGGTGATCTTAGCCCTGGAGATTCAGTTGTTATCCGGGGCGGCGAACGCCTGAAAGAAGGACAGACACTGAAGGTCATTAGTGCTGAGCTGGCAGTCAACTGATTAGCACAGCCTCAGCCGCGCCAGCGGAGCGCACCGAAATCTCGCCAATAACTGAAGCCTCGGCGTAACCCGCTTCGCGCAATTTATCTTTGATTTTTGATGCGACAACCATCGGCACCGCGATGAGAAGTCCACCACTGGTCTGTGGGTCAAATAGCACTTCCGCCTGTGGCGTGTTCTTAACGGCATCCTCGTTCAACCATGCCAAACCGGACGTAACATTCGCATCGTGCATAGTACTGAGCACACTTTCAGCCAAGTGCTTCTGGACGCCTGGCAACAGCGGCAACGTGTCTACCCGCAGGTTGGCCACTTGATCATTGGCCAACATCTCCACTAGATGCCCCAGCAACCCGAACCCGGTGACATCGGTGCAAGCAGAAGCCCCGTCTGCCACGGCGATCTCCGCTGCCCTGGCATTGCTCTGCAGCATCATGTTCACAGCTGCAGAAATATGCCGGCCATCTGCCAGCTGCTGCATATGGGCTGCAAACAGAACCCCGGTTCCCAGGGGCTTGGTCAGAATCAAAGCATCTCCCGATTGTGCACCTCGCTTACCTAAAAAGCCCTCGTTCGGCTGCATAGCGCGCCCATTTACGGCAAAGCCGGCCTGCAGTTCAGGACCCTGCATGCTATGACCCCCGGTTAAAATGCAATCCACCAGGGAGAATTCATATAGTGCACCTGCGAGTATCTGTTTCAATTCACGCTGTAACAGACTACTTCTGGCAAAGGGCAAGGTGATAGCCGCCAGCGCGGACACTGGACGAGCGCCACAAGCGTAGAGGTCACTGAGGGCGTGATTGGCGGCAATACGCCCCGTCAGCCAGGGATCTGTGACAATCTGACGCAGCAGATCCAGGCTCTGAACAAGCGGCCCGCGCCCTTCCCCAGGAATCGGAACAGCATCATCGCCCTCTCCGGGGGGTAGCGAGTAATCAGGATAGTCAGCGGCCAGCTCAGTCAGTACCGCGGTCAAGCCAGTGGCGCTTACTTTGGCACCGCAGCCGCCACAGTGGGGTTTGGCGTTCGCATCAACCGCACCAGGGACAGCATCGCCTTTTTCCCTTGCAGACATCGGGGGAAGGTCTTCAAAGCGGTTCATGAATTCCCGGTCAATGCGATCCTTCCAGCGCCAGACCCAATTCCCCGATACAGACAAAGGCCCCCTGTCGGCTGCAGCTTGCCGGTCACCCAGTGACAGCAGTGACAAAAATCGATGCTGAGGCCGATGCTGTTTGAGCTCTTTTCCAAGCAGCTTCGCCCGCAAATTATGCGCCAGTACAGGCGCCTGACGCACTGCATAGACACCCGCCTTGGGCCGCGGATGATTCAGCTGGGTTGCGATGTCACCAGCGCCAAAGACGCTATCGTCATCCAGCGATTGCAGGGTATCGGTAATCTGCAGGAAACCGCGTTTATTACAGCGCAGACCGCTGGCGGCGACCCAGGGACTGGCCGCGGCACCGGTGCACCAGAACAGGTCGTCGTAGATGTGCCGAGACTCGTCAGCAAGCACCAGAGCATCACCGCGCACTGCGGCAACCCTGCTATCGAGATGGACCCGAATACCGTGGCGGCGCAGAGCAGCCATCACCGACACCCGTGCCCTGCGGTTGTAACCCAGTAATACCTGGGGTGCACCACAGAACAACTCCACTTGCACCGGCCGTTTCGCCAGGGCATGGGCCATAGCAAGTGCCAGTTCCACACTACCAGCACCGCCGCCAACCACCGCAAGACGGTGTGGCTCATCCCTTTGCGCAAGCTTCAATTCAAGCTCACGCCAACGCTGCCACAAACCCGCAACAGGCTTCACTGGCACCGAGTGAGATCTGGCACCAGGCACGGAATCCAGTTCCGGCTGTGAACCTATGTCTATACTGACCAGGTCGTAACTAACGGGCGGCCGGCCAGCGAGGGTCAGCAGCTTGCTCACTGGGTCCAGCGCGGTAACCTCGGACTCGATAAATCGAACGCCCGCCCACTGACACAAGCGGGCCAGGTCTATATGGGTTTGCTCAAAACTATAGTGCCCGGCGACCAGGCCCGGCAGCATACCCGAGTAGGGCGTATGACTGGCAGGTGAAATCAGGGTGATGCGCAGTCCGGCGATAGGGTCCATAGCCAGCATTCGCAGTACCAGAGCATGAGTATGGCCGCCGCCAATGAAAACGAGGTCCTGCTGCAGCTCCACTTGAGTCTGCATTACGGGTCCGCCACCCATTCGAGCACTGCATTGCGCGTGCCGCGAAACATCACGTCGCCCGCCCGCTTGCCGAGTTGATATTCGTACATCGGATCGTAGTATTTTTCCAGTAGAAACCCGATCCATTGACGATGGCCACTCAAGTCACCACGCGAATGCTGCAGGGCGAATGCCTTGGTCATCACCTCGCTCATCTGCTGATGACGTTCACCACCCAAGCGTTTGCGAATCTTGAGCAGATCGGCCTGTAACTTCTGCGCATGTAGCTCAGTGCTGCGTTCACCGTGCAGCCGCTGGTAGCGTTCGCCCAGATCAACAATGTAATCGTCGATAACCACATCGATCCGTTCGTCCAGGCTTTGCTCGACCACTACCATTGGCGCTGCTGCCATTTTCGCCTGCAGTACATCCGGCACATACACTCGACCTATCAGCCTGCCTTCGTCTTCCAGAAATATACGCTCACTGGACGCAGCGAGTAGTTTGAGCAGATTAATAGAGAGCGTGTTTTCAAAATCAATTTGGGCGGGCTGAGGTTGCGGCATCTGGCCAAAGGTAGAGCCACGGTGATTAGCCAGGCCTTCCAAATCCGCGCTGCGCGGAATTTCCCAGATAGCCCTGGTCTTGCCTGTGCCGGTTTTGCCACCCACCAGAACAAAATTGGCGGCAGCTACCGAGCGCTCAAACTCGTCGATGAGATAGCGACGCATGGCTTTGTAACCCCCGCGAATAAGCGGGTAATCGATGCCGGCCTCTCGCAACCACTGCTGCACCGTTTGCGAACGCAGGCCTCCCCGGAAGCAATAAACATAGCCTTCAGGATGGCTACGGGCGAATTCAGACCAGGCTGACAGTCGTTGCTCTTTAAGTTCACCGCTAACGATACGGTGACCCAATTGGATGGCCGCATCCTGTCCTTCGCGTTTGTAACAAGTACCAACCTGCGCCCGTTCATCATCGCTCATCAGGGGCAGGCTTGCGGCGCTGGGAAAAGCGCCTTTTTCAAATTCGGTAGGCGCCCTCATGTCCATCATTGGCACGTCTGCGAGAAACAGTGCGCGATAGTCTTGCGTATCAGGGCGCGCCACCGGCGAGCTACTCGGCCTCGCCGCCAAAAATGGCGATGACTCTGTCCTGCAATGCGGAGACGGCATCAGACATCAGGGCGAAATCGGCGTCCAGGCGGGCGGCGTTATCAGCCTCTGGAATTTCCTCGTTTTCTTTCATTAATTCTTCACTAAATTTCAGCCGTCGCAGGCACAGGTCTTCTGCCAGGACCAGCTTTACGCGCTCCTCCCAGGACAGAGCCAGACGAGCCACCTGTTTGCCTGCATTGAGATGAGTTTCCACCTCTTCGCTCAACAAATCAACGCCGCGGCAGCGCACCACGCCACCCTCTTCTCCCAACTCGCGCAGCTCACACTCCTCTCCCAGCGCAAAATCGTCCGGCAAATTCTGGTGGGCCAGCCAGCCAGTCATGGTGGCAGCAGGCGCGTTGTTGACTTGGGGTAAAACCACCGGGAAGGTGCCGATGCATTCGCGCAACAGGTTCAGCAGTTCCTCTGCCCTGCCTGCACTGGCTGCGTCGACAAAAACCCAGTTGGTGCGAGTGTCAATATAAGCGTAAACCGCGGTAGACCGACTGAAAGCCCGGGGCAGACAATCCTGCACAATCTCGTCTTTCAGGGTCAGGCGTTCCTTGCGATAGACTTTGCGTCCCTGTTCGGACTCAATCACCGCGACTTTCTCGTCCAGTTGCTCGCGCACTACCGTCGACGGCAACAGCTTTTCTTCTCGTTTCAGCTTTATCAACAGGCGGCCACCAGCAGCATGGGCCAGCGCCTCGGAATCTTCACCCAGGGGTGAAACCCAGCCAATGGAAAGAGCCTGGGACTTGGCGCAGGGCTCGAAAGCCCGCTGGGACAATTTATCGCCCAGGGCTTCAGGGGAGAGGACGAAGGGACTGCTAAGGCGATAGGCCCGTATGTTCTTGAACCACATATTTAGTACAACTCTGGCAAAAGCTGGGGATTGTAACCCAGGCCAGAGGCCATTTCGGAAGAAAAAGCATGGTCGTGTACAAAATGTTGTCCCCAATGGCCTCCCCGGCAGTTGTCACGCTCCCGGTGAGTCGATTTAATTCTCCGTCTATTACCCCGATGTGGATGCCAAGGACGAAAACGCCCTGGCAAGATAAGCTATGACTGAACAAACCAAGACCAATCCCTCCCAACCACGACGCAGCAGCGATGTCGCCCAGTGGGATATGGAGACCGATATCGCCGTTGTAGGTTTCGGCGGCGCTGGCGGGTGTGCCGCCATCGAGGCTGCTGAAGCGGGCTCCCAAGTCATCATTTTTGAGCTGGCCAGCGCCAGTGGTGGTTCTACCGCCATGTCCAGCGCCGAGATTTACATGGGCGGCAGTGGCGGTACTCGGGTACAGCAGGCCTGCGGTTTCGAAGACAGTACCGAGGACATGTTCACCTACATGATGATGTCAGCCGGACCCCAGGCTGATGAGATCAAAATTCGCAACTACTGCGAAAACAGCGCCGCTCACTTCGACTGGCTGGTAGACCTGGGTGTGCCGTTTAAGGACAGTTTTCACGAGGAACGGGCCATTATGTGCCTGACCGATGACTGCCTGCTCTATACCGGTAGCGAAAAAGCTTATCCTTTCAATGAACACGCCAAGCCATGCCCTCGCGGCCATAATCTCTATGTAGAGGGTGACAACGGCGGCCCACTGTTCATGAAAATCGTCACTGAAAACGTGGAAAAACGCAACAATATCGCGATCGAATACGAAACCCGCGCTCTCACTCTGATCGTTGACGAAATAGGTGCTGTGGTTGGCATTGTTATCCGTAAAGACCAGAAGGAGATCAACGTCAAAACTCGCCAGGGTGTGATCCTCTGTGCCGGTGGTTTCAACATGAACGAGGAAATGGTGCAAAAGTACGCTCCCATGTTGACCAAAGGAACCGAGCCTATTGGCAACCCCGGCGACACCGGCTCCGGTATCCAGATGGGTATGTCTGTTGGCGGCGCTGCCATCAACATGCACGAAGGGTTTATCAGTATCCCCTATTATCCGCCCGCCAGCATGACCTACGGCATCGCCATCAACGACAAGGCCCAGCGCTTTATCAACGAAGACGTCTACCATGCCCGCCTGGGCCACGCTGCTCTGCAGCAACAGGGTGACCGCCTGTACTTCATTGTTACCGTCGACGACTACGGCAGCTACGAAAAAATGAACTTCCTGTTTGCATCCATCGCCGGCACCGGAGAGACCGTAGAGGAGCTGGAGTCTGAGCTTGGCCTGCGCAAAGGCAGCCTGCAACAGACTATCGCCCTCTATAATGAAGATTGCGAGGCTGGGCAAGACAGTCAGTACCATAAGGCTTCCCAATGGCTCAAACCTCTTGAGGCGCCACTGGTAGCGCTGGACATCACCCCCGGAAGGGGCTGCTTCGTACCCTGGTTTACCCTGGGCGGGCTGGACACGTTGCCTAGCGGCGAAGTCGTCGATCCACAACGTCAGGTCATTCCCGGTCTCTACGCCGCCGGAAGAACTGCCTGTGGCGTGGTGCGTCGAGCTGAGGGCTATTCCAGTGGCATGTCGGTAGGCGATGCCACTTTCTCCGGCCGCCTGGCGGGCAAGCAAGCGGCAGCTGCCGATCGAGGCTAGGTAAAAGCGGGCTTGTCAGCCCGCCAACACGCTTCTAACATGGAACACGGGGTGCATTGCACCCCGTTTTTCTTTTTTGCCAAATTTGAGGCCTGGATATGAAATACCTGCACACCATGGTGCGTGCGCGCAACCTGGACGAAACCCTGGATTTCTACTGTGCCAAACTGGGCCTGGTAGAGGTCAACCGCTACGACAGTGAAGCTGGGCGTTTCACCCTGGTATTCCTTGCTGCCCCGGGGGATTTGGCTACCGCCGAGCAAGACGCCAGCCCCTGCGTTGAAATTACCTGGAACTGGGATGAAGAAGAATATGACGGTGGCCGCAATTTCGGCCATCTCGCCTACCAGGTGGACAACATCTACCAGACTTGCCAGCAACTGCTGGACAAGGGCGTCACCATCAACCGTCCGCCAAGGGACGGTCACATGGCCTTCATTCGCTCCCCGGATGGCATTTCCATAGAGCTGCTACAGCAGGGGGAATCACTACCCGCCCAGGAGCCCTGGGCCTCCATGGAGAATACTGGTAGCTGGTAACCAGACCATGAAGAACAGCATTTCTACCCGCCTCATCGTTCTGCTGACTCTCGCGTTAGCCATGATCATGAGCGGCGGCATGTTGCTGGATTATCGACTGTCTCGTCAGGAAATTCTCACCCGTCTCGGTGAAGAGGCCACGGTGGAAGTAGGCGTGGCGGTCAGTGATATGGAGAACTGGCTCAACGGCATCGAGGCCACCACTCGCCTACTCGGTCGTATTCTAGAGCAACGGGAATACAGTCAGGAAGGCCTGCAACAAATGCTCCGCGACGTGGTCGCCAACAACGACGAAATATTCGGTGCCGCCATCGCGGTCAATCCCGAATTGACCGACACTCCACAAGGATTTGCTCCGTACTACTACGTGGAAAATGGGGCGGTCAGTTTTGCCGATCTCGCCAGTCGCCAGGCCAGCTACCAGCAGCAGCACTGGTTCACCCAACCTATCGCAGAGGGTAAAGCTCTGTGGACTGAGCCCTACTTTGATACTGGTGGTGGCGACGTCAATATGACGACCTTCGCAGTACCTGTCTATCGACTCGACGCACAGGGCAACCGGTTCTTCTACGCCGTGGTCACCGCCGATGTCTCGCTAAAAGCCCTGCAACGCGTCGCCGGGCAACTCCACCTTGGAGAAAGCAGCTACAGTCTGCTATTCAGTCGCGAGGGGTTGATGATGAGTACCCGAACCCAGAACAGTGTTATGCAACACTACTCCCAGATGTCATACCAAAACGTCGACCTGGACAGCTGGCGCAGCATGTTCAGTGCCGCGCTCCGCGGAGAAAACAGCACTCACGACTTTCCCTGCCCTGAGTCAGCGGGGCGCTGCACTATTCGCCTGGGCCGGCTCGAAACCACCGGCTGGCCGATCGGGCTCGTCTACAACCAGGATGAAATACTGTCATCGCTGTATCTCTACCAGATGAAAACAGCCTTGGTGGGCGCCGCAACCCTGCTGCTAATGGCCATAGCGGTGTACTTACTGACTTCCCGCCTGACACGTCCACTTCAACAACTTAGCCGCGCCGCAGAACAGATGGCCAAGGGAGAGCTGGATGTCGCCCTGCCAAGAGCCAAGGGCAAGGACGAAGTCTCCCAGCTGGTACGCTCCTTCAAAAGTATGAACCGCGACCTGAAAACCTATATCCAGGACATTGAAACAGCCACCGCCAACCGCAGCCGACTGGAAGGTGAGCTCAATGCCGCACGCGACATTCAGATGTCCATGCTCCCCGGTTCCGGGGAGGTCTTTTGGCAAGAAGATGATGTAAGTCTATGGGCAAAAGTTAGGCCCGCCAAAACTGTCGGCGGCGACCTCTACACCTACTACAAATGTGATAATCATCTATTTATTGCCGTAGGTGACGTGTCGGACAAAGGGGTGCCAGCGGCCTTATTCATGGCCCGGGCGATTAGCCTTATCCAGCAACTGTCCGGCACAGCTACACCTCCCGAACAAGCCATGGCGGAGCTTAACAACGCCCTGGAGCGCGACAACCACAGCTGCATGTTCGTCACCCTGTTTTTGGGCGTGCTTGATATCAACAGTGGCCAGCTGAGTTTTGCCAGTGCCGGTCATACTGCGCCAAGTCTGCTGCGCGATGGCGGTGTGACGACGGTTTCTCAGGAAACAGGTCCTGCTTTGGGTCTGGCAGAAGACCAGTCCTACCCAATCAACTCCCTGCAGCTTATGCCCGGAGATCGCCTGGCGATCTACACCGATGGAATCGACGAGGCTTTTAACGCGCAAAAACAGATGTACGGCGTCGAGCGCTTTAATCAGGAGTTACTCGGAAGCGGCGAACTACCCATCACTGAGGCAGGCGCGGTACTGTTTGATTCAGTCGCGTCCCACACCGGCGACCTGCCGCAGTCCGACGATATCACCTTGCTATTGCTCCAGTACCCAGGTGCAACTGCGTCAAGGATTCAGCAGGCATTCGATCTGGGCCCCGGACTCACGGCTAGGGTACAGGCCTGGCTTGAGGCAGTTCTCGAGGACTGGCAACTGCCCGGCGATACCATTTTGGAGATCAATCTTGTCGCCGAAGAGATCGTCACCAATGTACAAAAATATGCTGGCCTTGCCACAGGCCAGCTGCTGGAATCGGTTGTAACATTTACAGCGGGAACCTTGCTGTTGGAAATCCGCGATCAGGGTGCTCCCTTCGATCCCCTCCATGAGGGGCATCGCTCGGAACTGGGTGCTGATATCGATTCTGCAGAGATCGGCGGCCTTGGTGTACACTTGATCACACAACTCACAGATAGACAGAGTTACCGCCGGGACGATGGATACAACGTCCTGCGGGTTGAAAAAGATATCCCCAAACAGGACAGCTAGTCCCCGGGGATTAAAAACAACAAAAAGAGGCTGACAACACCATGGACCTGACCACCACCGTTGCCATCGATGAAGAAAATTCTGTTGCCAGAGTGGCACTGGCGGGAGCGCTCAACACTGACACAGCGCCGGCTTTCGAGTTGCGCCTGCAGGATGTAGTAGCCCAGGGGCACCAGCTCACCGTTCTGGACATGAAGGATTTGGACTACATCAGCTCGGCGGGCCTGAGAGTGATTTTCAAGGCGGCAAAGCAAACTAAAAGCGATGGCCGCAAGCTCGCTGCCGCCAACCGCAAGCCTCATATCGACAAGGTTTTCGAAATTCTCAAAGCGCTACCCGATATGGCGGTGTTCGCCAATGACCAGGAACTGGATGACTACCTGGACAGTATGCAGCGCAAGGCCAAAGGCGAGTAATTCAACTTTTAAGAAAGTTAACAATCCAGTGCGCTACGCGATCACCTTCCGATTTCTCAGCCAATGAAGCCATGCCTGCTTCGTAGACACTCTCGCCAATTGCCTCGCGACGAAACTCCATGATTTCACGAGAGTAACCGGAAACAAATTCAGGGTGACCCTGAAAAGTGAGGATGTGGTTTCCCACCTGAACCACCGCATTCTCGCAAAAGTCACTAGTGGCCAGCACCTTGGCGCCTGTTGCATTTTTGACCACCTGATCCTGGTGACTCACCAGAATATCGAAATCGGTATCACCGCCATCATGCCATGCAGGGGTGACAGCAAAGCTGTGAGTGTGACGCCCGACACCCCAACCCTTGGCCGACTTTTCGGTTTTTCCACCCAGTGCCTGGGCTACAATCTGGTGACCAAAGCAAATCCCTACAACTTTCTTCTTGCGCGCATCCAGCTCGCGCACAAAGTCTATTAGTGCGGCAATCCAGGGCTTGTCGTCGTAGACCGAGGACTTACTGCCGGTGATCAGGTAGGCATCCACCTCGTCCAGATCGGCGGGATACTCGCCTTTTTCCACATCGTATATCGTAAACTCAAGACTGGGATCTGCCCGACCCAGCAGCGACACAAACATATCGGGATATTCACCAAAATCGGACACCCATTCCGGGCGCACGGCGTCAGTCTTCAAAATTCCAAGTTTCATTCCGTACCCTGATCAGGTTGAGCCAGGCGAAGCCGGCAAAGAAGCCATAATAGAAAGCCCCCGCAGGCCTGTCCATAACACTATTGGGCAGGGCTATATCTCACCCCGCTGCCGCCAGCCCAATCTGCTAGCGCCACTGCCAAGCTGGAGCCATAGCCCTGAAGACTTGGGCTTATTCTCTGGTTGAGTTAATGTGTGGCCCTGACTTCCTGTAAGGCCATACACCTTGTTAACCCGACTCCTTTGCCTGGCGCTTTTTTTCGTCAGCTCTACATGCCTAGCGGCGCAGAATACATTTACCGGCTCATCCAGCTGCCAGGATTGCCACGCCAGTGAGTACCAGAACTGGGAGGGCTCGCACCATGACCTCGCCATGCAACTACCCGGGCCGGACACGGTACTAGCCGACTTCGACAATAGCAGTTTTGTCTACAACGGCATTACCACCCGCTTTTACCAAAAAGACGATAAATATATTGTGCGCACGGATGGCGAGGACGGTGAAATCACCGACTTCGAGGTGAAGTACGTATTTGGTGTCTATCCACTGCAACAATATTTATTGCCGCTGTCCAGAGGCAGACTACAGGCACTGAGTATCGCCTGGGACGCACGGCCTGCTGCTGAGGGCGGTCAGCGCTGGTACCACCTGTATCCGAATGAGCCCATAGACTACAAAGACCCTCTGCACTGGACCGGCCCCTACCAGAACTGGAACACCCGTTGTGCCGAGTGTCACAGTACTGACCTGCAGAAGAACTATGACCGCAAGACACAGAGCTTCGATACTCGCTACGATCAGATCAATGTCGGTTGCGAGGCCTGTCACGGTCCCGGCAGCAAGCATCTTGAACTGGCAGCTGCCGACGAGCTAAGCGGCGTGCACGGTGCAGGCTTTGCCACCGACTTTGCCCAGCGTGGAGAATGGGCCTTCCCCGAGGGCGAGTCTATTGCCAGACGCAAGGAACCGCTGCAGTCCCGCGCCCAGATCGACTCTTGCGGCCGTTGCCACAGCCGCCGCGGCACCCTGGGTGATTACCACTATGGCGCCGATCTACTGGATACACACCGGCTGTCGCCACCGCAGTCGCCGCTCTACCATTACGATGGCCAGATCCTCGACGAAGTTTACGTATACGGCTCTTTTGTGCAGAGCAAGATGCATCAGGCAGGCGTCGTTTGTGCCAATTGCCACGAACCTCATAGCAACGCACTGCGAGCACCTGGCAATGGCGTCTGCGCCCAGTGCCATAAACCGGCCACCTACGACACGCCCGATCACCACTTTCACCCGGCGCAAAGCAGCGGCGCAAGTTGCGCCAACTGCCATATGCCAGAAACCACTTACATGGGCGTAGATCCTCGCCGTGATCACAGTATGCGGGTGCCACGCCCCGATCTGTCAGTCGTGATGGGCACACCCAATGCCTGCACCCAATGCCATACGGACAAAGATGCTGGCTGGGCCCTGGATGCCCTGCGTAAACAGGGGGTGAATTTCCGCGATACCGGCAGCCATCCGGCCCGCAGTTTCGCTGCCATCGATCAGGGAGACGGACGCGCCCTACCCGCCTTGTCGCAACTGGCCAACGACCCCAGCGCAGCGCCGATCTGGCGAGCAACTGCAATGGAAGCCCTGGGACAAGCAGGAGGTCGTGAAGCAACTCAAACAATGGCAGCCCTGCTCTATGACGACGACGCCATTATTCGCACCAGCACCGTGCGCTCCCTGCAGTTCCTGTCATTGCCGCAGCGCTTCCAGTTGTTGACCCCCTTGATCGATGATCCAATTCTCGCAGTTCGTATGGAGGTAGCCCAAACCCTGGCTGCAGTGCCTCTGGACCAGATAAAACCGGAAGAAGCAGAGCGCCTGCGCAAGCTGTTCAGCGAATATCTGCAAGTACTGGAAAAGGATTCGGACATGCCTGGCGTGCTAATGCAGCTGGCTGTGTTTCACTCCAACCGAGGCGATGCCCCTTCTGCAGAAAGGGCCTACCGGGAAGCGCTTGGATTGAACTCACAGATGCTGGCCGCGTACCTGAACCTGGCAGACCTGCTACGCGCTCAGAATAGGGATGATGAGGCCCGGGCGTTACTGCTACAGGCACTGGCAGTGGCGCCAGACAATGGCAATACGCTGCACGCCCTGGGCTTACTAGAGACACGCTCCGAGGACCCACAAAAGGCGCTGGACTATCTGGCCCAGGCTGCGGCCCTGGAGACTTTGGGTACTCGCCACCGCTTCGTCTATGCCATCGCCTTACACGACCTGGGCCAGCCAAGGCAGGCCGTCACAGAACTGAACAAGCTACTGCGTCAGTTTCCCAGGGACGAACAGGTTCTACTGGCACTGGCAAATTACAATGTAGAGCTGGGTGATAAAGCCAAAGCAAAGGCCTATGCCCAGCAGCTTGTTAAGCTAGCGCCGCGCAATACCAGCTATCAGCAATTGCTGCAGAGCATGGCAGGTGACTAACTAAAAAAATACTGGTCGAGAATCGCGTAGTAGCGCTCCCTGATAGCAAGCGATTCATTGGCCAATTGGTGACCCGCCTCATCCAGGTAATGAAGCTCTGACCCAGGAAACAACTGGATTATTGCCTGCATATTGTAACGCCAACCCACGGTGCCATCTTCGCGGCCCTGAATGACCAGCGCTGGGCCTACACCCAGGTCCGCAATGGGCAGGGACTTCAGCCAACGCTTCATCGCCCCGATCCACAACAGCGACATGCGGTGACACTGCAGTGGATCCGAACGCAGAAAATCCAGGAATCCAAGATCTGACGAGTTTTTATTGAACTTGCGCTCCAGGCTATCAGTGAAGCGATGCAACAAGAAGTGACCCAAGCGAACGCCCATCCAGTCAGCGGGCCGAATAAGAGGTGCTAGCAGTGCTACTTTTGCAAACGGCCAGGACGATTGCCTGGCCTGCTCCATTAAAGCAGAACAACCGGTACTCTGGCCCAATGCGAAAAGCGGCAATGGCGGCAGGCAGGCACCGGAAACCACGTCAGAAACAGCCTTACCGTAGTCGGCAAAGTCGTCAATGGTCCCGCGCTCGCCCGACGAAAGCCCATGACCCGGCAGGTCAAACACCAACACGTTGCAGCCCCGGGACAAACCATAGTCAATCAGCTTGTTATAAATACCCGAGTGATCGAAGTAGCCGTGAATCAATACCAGATTTGCCTTGGCGTCGGGCAACAGCCAGCGTTGAGTCATCAGCTCAAACGTGCCCGAGGTAATCAGGCCGCAATGATATTGGGCGTTCGGATATTGCGCTGTAAAGTTGAGTTGGTAGAAATCGAGGTAGCGCTGCAATAAACCCGAGGTCAGCCTGGCTTCTGAAAACTGCGGAAGCTGTAACTTTAATTGATTGAGCTCGCCCGGAGTCACGGCGTCATCCCCGCGCAAACGGGGACCCAGTGCCTGGTAACAGAAAATTCGCAGCGCCAGCAGTTTGCCGGCGCGAAATTGACGGGCGCTTGTTTCAATTAACCTTCGGCGTCAACTCACCTGCATCGTAAAGCAGGTGCATAGTTTCGAGGTTTTTTACTCGAATCTTGTCGGCATTGCCTGCTGTATTGAAAGCCTCATAACGGGCGATACAAATATCGCGCATCGCATCGGTGGTGGCAGCCAGAAACTTTCGTGGGTCAAATTCGGAGGGATTCTCAGCCAGGAAGCGGCGCACCGCACCAGTAGAAGCAAGGCGCAGGTCGGTATCGATATTCACCTTGCGCACACCGTGGCGGATACCCTCCTGGATTTGCTCAACCGGCACCCCATAGGTCTCGGGGATCTGGCCACCAAACTCGTTAATCACCGCCAGCCAATCCTGGGGCACTGAAGAGGAGCCGTGCATCACCAGATGGGTGCCGGGGATGCGGGCATTGATTTCTTTTATGCGGTCAATAGCCAGGATATCCCCGGTAGGCGGACGCGTGAATTTGTAGGCGCCATGGCTGGTACCACAAGCAATCGCCAGGGCATCAACATTGGTAGCCTTGACGAATTCAGCGGCTTCTTCCGGGTCTGTCAGCATCTGCTCAAGGGTGAGCTTACCTTCCGCACCAATGCCATCTTCTTCACCGGCCTCACCTGTTTCCAGTGAACCAAGGCAGCCCAACTCACCTTCAACAGAAACGCCACAGGCGTGCGCCATATCAACTGCCTGGCGAGTCACTGCCACGTTGTAGTCGTAGTCCATGGGGGTCTTGCCGTCTTCCCCCAGAGAGCCGTCCATCATTACCGAGGAAAAGCCCAGCTGGATGGAGCGTTGGCAGACCGCCGCAGAGGTGCCGTGGTCCTGGTGTACCACCACCGGAATATGCGGAAATTCATTCATCGCCGCTTCCATCATGGCGCGCAGGAATGGGGCCCCGGCGTACTTACGAGCACCGGCGCTCGCCTGCATGATGACCGGAGAATTGGTCTGGTCTGCGGCCTCCATAATAGCGCGAGTCTGCTCCAGGTTATTGACGTTGAAAGCCGGCACGCCGTAGTCATGTTCTGCGGCGTGGTCCAGCAACTGACGCAAGCTGATTAATGCCATTGTGTGTTACCTCTGAGGTTTTGTTGTGTGTCAGTCGGCTGCCCGCGCTTCAAGCACGGCAACCGCAGGAAGGACTTTACCCTCCACGTATTCAAGAAAAGCACCGCCTCCGGTCGATATATAGGAAATACTATCAGCGATATCGTATTTATCTATTGCTGCCAGTGTATCGCCACCGCCAGCCAGAGAAAATGCGGAAGACTCGGCGATTGCCAAAGAAAGGGCCTCGGTACCACCGCCGAACTGATCAAACTCAAAAACGCCGACCGGGCCGTTCCAGAGGATAGTGCCCGCATCCTTGAGAATATTGGCAATTTCCTCTGCAGATTCCGGGCCTATGTCAAAGATCATGTCGTCCTCAACCACCTGGTCAGCTAATTTGTGCTCGGCCTCAGTCGTTTCGGAAAACTCCTTGCCAGTGACCACGTCTGGTGGCAAAGGAATACTGGTTTTTTGCATCAACAACTTCGCTGCGGGTATCAGGTCGTGCTCGCACAATGACTTGCCCACAGGCTTGCCCGCGGCAGCAAGAAAGGTGTTGGCGATGCCGCCACCCACAATAAGTTGGTCCACCTTATCTGACAGCGTTTCGAGCACGGTGAGCTTGGTAGACACCTTGGAGCCACCGACAATCGCCACCATAGGGCGGGCTGGCTTGGCCAGGGCCTGCTCTAGCGCATTGAGCTCTCCAGCCAGCAATGGTCCCGCGCAGGCGACAGGGGCGAATTTTGCGACGCCATGGGTAGATGCCTGGGCCCGATGTGCCGTACCAAAAGCATCCATCACAAAAATTTCGCACAGGCCTGCGTAGGCCTTGGCCAGGTCATCGTCATCGGCTTTCTCGCCGGGGTTAAAGCGCACATTCTCCAGCAAAGCCACATCTGAATCGTTCAGCTCCACTCCCAACTTCCAGTCTTCGACCAAAGTCACTTTTTGTCCCAGCAGACCGCTTAGATGCTCGGCGACCGGTGCCATTGAAAACTGGGCATCGAATTCGCCCTCGGTGGGACGGCCTAAATGAGACATAAGAATAACCTTGGCGCCCGCCTCCGTGGCCGCCTTGATGGTCGGCAAGGCCGCGCGAATACGCGCGTCAGATGAAACCACACCATTCTTTATCGGCACGTTCAGGTCCTCACGAATTAATACCCGCTTGCCCCTTAGGTCCAGGTCCTTCATCAGTTTTACATTCAAGGCCATTCAGTTGGTCTCCTCTAAACTTGTCCAGTGGCTAGCCACATCCAGCATGCGATTGGCATAGGCCCACTCATTATCGAACCAGGTCAATACTTTCACCAATCGGTTGCCGCTCACCCGGGTCTGGCTGGCATCAATGATGCTGGAACGTAGATCGTGATTGAAATCGCAGGACGCCAATGGCTCTTCAGTATAGCCCAGCACCCCGGCAAATCTGGATTGCGCTGCGTCATGCAAAGCGCGATTAACCGCTGCCACGTCCGTGTCGGTTTGGGTTTGAATAGTGAGATCCATAGCAGATACGTTCAGCGTCGGCACTCGCAATGCCTGAGCACTAAAACGACCCTTCATTTCCGGCAGTACGCGCTCTACTCCCAGTGCCAGGCCTGTATCAACAGGAATAATGGATTGCGAAGCGGCCCGTGTCTTGCGCAGATCGGTGTGATGGTAAGCATCCAGCACCGGCTGGTCATTCATCGCCGAGTGGATCGTTGTGATCGTTCCGCTCTCTATGCCCACGGCATCGGCCAGGGCCCGGATCACCGGCACGATACCATTGGTGGTACATGAACCGGCGGAAACAACGCGATGCTCTGCTCGCAACTCGGCCTCATTGATACCGTACACGACAGTAGCATCTACATCTGATTGGGCGGGCTGGGAGAACAGTACTTTGCCTGCACCCTGATGCAGGTGTTGCTCGGCAGTGGCCCGGTCAGTGAAGGCTCCGGTGCACTCCAGCACCATATCCACGCCGAGATCGCCCCAGGGCAGCGCCTTTATGTCAGCACTGCGCAGCAGCCGGATGGGTTCCCCAGCGATCAACAGCTCCTGCTCGTTGCCCTGCAATTGGCCCGGGAAGCGTCCGTGAGTGGAATCGTAACGGGTCAGGTGCAATACAGTGCTTGCATCCGCCAGCTCATTGATCGCCACAACCTGCAGGCGCGACTGCAACGAGCTTTCCTGCAGCGCTCGCAAGACGCTACGGCCTATTCTGCCGTAGCCGTTGATTGCTAATCGAATCACGGGCGTTCCCGGTCTAATCGATCAGCACTTCTTCCACGGCTGCCACCACGTTGTCTACCGTGAAGCCAAACTCTTTGAACAGGTCACCCGCCGGGGCGGACTCGCCAAAGGTGGTCATGCCAACAATTCGTCCGTCCAGACCCACGTACTTATACCAATAGTCTGCATGCAGTGCTTCAACCGCCACTCGGGCGAAAACATCAGAGGGTAACACAGACTCGCGATAGGCCGCGTCCTGGGCCTCAAAGATCTCTGTACAAGGCATGGACACCACCCGGACTTGCTTACCTTTTTCGTCCAGGCGCTCCGCCGCCGCCATAGCCAGGCCGACTTCAGATCCAGTGGCAATAATAATGGCATCAGGCACATCCTTACAGGCCTTGAGCACATAGCCGCCACGAGCGACGTCAGCAAGCTGCTGCTGGTCACGGTCCTGATGTGGCAAACCCTGGCGAGAAAACACCAAAGCACTGGGGCCGTCGCGTCGCTCAATGGCAACCTTCCAGGCTACAGCGGATTCCACGGTGTCACAGGGGCGCCATGTGTTCATATTCGGTGTAGTGCGCAGCGATGCCACCTGCTCTACAGGCTGATGAGTAGGGCCGTCTTCACCCAGACCAATCGAGTCGTGGGTGAATACAAAAATTGACTGCTGCTTCATCAACGCAGACATACGCACCGCGTTACGCATGTATTCCATGAATATCAGGAATGTCGCGCCATAGTTAATAAACCCGCCATGCAATGCGATGCCATTCATAATGGCTGCCATGCCAAACTCGCGCACGCCGTAATAGAGGTAGTTGCCGCTGGCGTCGGCCTTGCTCACGCCCTTGGAACCAGACCACAGAGTCAGGTTGGAGGCCGCCAGGTCAGCGGAACCACCCAACAGTTCAGGCAGCAGTGGGCCGTAGGCATTCAGGCAATTTTGGGAGGCCTTGCGGGAGGCTATGCTCTCGCCTTCGGCCTGGCACTGCGTAATGTAGGCTTGGGCTTTTTCGCTAAAGTCGGTAGGTAGTTCACCGGTCAGGCGTCGTTTGAGTTCGGCCGCTAGTTGAGGATGGGCCTGCGCATAGGCGGCCATAGATTCATTCCAGGCCTTTTCAGCAGCAGCACCTTTGTCTTGGGCATTCCAGCCAGCATAAATGTCTTGCGGAATAACGAACGGCTCATGGGGCCAGTCCAGGGCGATACGTGTAGCTGCAACCTCGTCGCCGCCCAACGGGGAGCCGTGGGAGGATTCGGAACCCTGCTTGCCAGGGGATCCTTTGCCGATCACTGTTTTGCAGCAAATCAGGGTGGGCTTGCCTGTTTCGTGTCTGGCCGCCTCGATCGCAGCTTTGATCTCCGAAGAACTGTGACCGTTGACATCGTTGATCACCTGCCAGCCATAACTGTTGAAGCGGGCAGGGGTATCGTCGGTGAACCAGCCCTCCACTTCACCGTCGATGGAGATGCCATTGTCATCATAAAAGGCAACCAGCTTACCCAGGCCCAAGGTGCCGGCCAGAGAACAGACTTCGTGCGAGATACCTTCCATCAGGCAGCCATCGCCGAGGAAAGTGTAGGTGTAGTGATCCACAATATCGTGGCCGTCGCGGTTGAACTGGTCTGCCAGAACTTTTTCAGCAATTGCCATACCGACGGCATTACCGACGCCCTGCCCCAGCGGACCTGTGGTGGTCTCGACGCCGGGCGTATAGCCATACTCCGGGTGGCCCGGGGTCTTGCTGTGCAGCTGACGGAAGTTCTGCAGCTCTTCAATGGGCAACTCATAGCCGGTCAAGTGCAACAAAGAGTAGATCAACATGGAGCCGTGGCCGTTGGAGAGCACAAATCGATCCCGGTTGGGCCACTGGGGATTACCCGGATTGTGTTGCAGATAGTCGTTCCACAGGACCTCCGCGATGTCCGCCATGCCCATAGGCGCGCCAGGGTGACCGGAATTGGCCTTCTGGACCGCGTCCATGCTCAGGGCGCGGATGGCATTGGCGAGTTCAGTACGGTTGGACGACATGCATATCTCCAAAATGAGGGAGGTGGTTAAAAAAAGGGCCGCCATTTTCGCGTAACAGGGCGTCAACAGCAATCAAATCGGGGGTAAATTGTACCTGAGGAGCCCTTATATTCCCCGCCGATGGCGGCGCTGGGAACAATTTGATCGCTAATGGCGGTTTACTCCTACTAGCCGCATCGCCAGCCGCACTTTTGTGGACCTGGAGCGCAAGCAAATCTATATCAAAATATTTTGATATAGATTGCATCACCTGCTAAACTCCCGCGCCATGTTGACTGCCACAAACGCATCAGGCGCCATTGCGCAAGACGAGCAGCCTACGCTGGCCACTGACCTGGCCGGCCTGTGCAAGGCCAGCGCTGATCCTCTGCGCCTACAAGTGTTACGCGTGCTGCGCGAGGACTCTTTTGGGGTCTCGGAGCTATGTTCCATTTTTGCTATCCGCCAGCCAGCACTAAGCCATCACCTGAAGGTATTGGCAGGTGCATCGCTGGTGACCACGCGAAGAGAGGGCAACTCCATTTTTTATCGTCGGGCACAGCAGGGTCAGCGGCCGGCGCTGGAAAGCTTGCAAAACGCGCTTTTCGCTGCCGCCGATGAGATCGAGCTACCGGAGGAGACCGACAAAGCCTTGCAGGCGATTTATCTGCAGCGAGAAGAGAACTCACGTAGCTTCTTCCGCGACAATGCGGACAAGTTCCGCCAGCAGCAGGACCTGATCGCCAGCTACGAGCAGTACGCAGGAACCGTAGCCGACGTGCTGCGCAATGCACCGCTAGGCAAACGCTCGACCGCCATAGAGGTTGGGCCCGGGGACGGCAGCTTCCTGCTGGAGTTGGCGCCGCAGTTCGAGCGTGTGATCGCTGTGGATATAGAGGCTGCCATGCTCGAGCAGGCAAAGGCAAGAGCAGACAAGGCGGGGCTTGGGAACATTGAATTTATTCAGGGGGACACCGGTGACCAACGTCTGTCCAAACTGACAGCAGACTGTGTGGTGATCAACATGGTACTGCACCACACCCCTGACCCGGGCCAAATCCTGCGGGATGTGGCTGGTGCTCTGGCCCCCGACGGCGTGGTGCTCGTTACTGATCTTTGCCACCACGACCAGGGTTGGGCGCGGGAGAACTGCGGCGACCTTTGGCTGGGCTTTGACCCGGCAAAATTAACCGAGTGGGCCCAGGAGGCCGGGCTCGAAGACATGGCCAGCGTCTATCTGGCGCAACGCAACGGATTTCAAGTACAGGTGCGCCTTTTCGGCCACCGCAAATAAGCAAAGGAAACATAGCATGAGCGAATATGCGATTTTTACCTCGGAATCAGTTTCCGAGGGACACCCGGACAAAATGGCGGACCAAATCTCCGACGCCATCCTCGATGCAATCATCAAGGATGACAAGGAGGCCCGTGTTGCTGTTGAGACTATGGTCAAAACCGGCATGGCGGTTATAGCAGGTGAAGTGACCACCTCTACCTACGTGGACCTGGAAGATGTGGTTCGCAACGTGATTTTGGACATTGGCTACAACAGTTCCGACGTGGGCTTTGACGGTGCCTCCTGTGCCGTGTTGAACGCCATAGGCAAACAGTCCCACGACATCGCCATGGGCGTGAACGAGGGCGAAGGTGCCCACCTGGAACAAGGCGCCGGCGATCAGGGCCTGATGTTTGGTTACGCCACTAACGAAACCGACGTACTCATGCCCGCCCCCATCTACTACTCTCACCGCCTGGTGGAAAAGCAGGCCGAGCTGCGCAAGCACGGCACCCTGCCCTGGCTGCGTCCGGACGCCAAAAGTCAGGTGACCCTGCGCTACGAGAACGGCAAGCCTATCGCTATCGACGCCGTGGTGCTCTCTACCCAGCACGATCCGGGTATTGACCAAAGTGATATCCGCGAAGCGGTAATGGACCTGATCATCAAAGAAACCCTGCCTGCCGAGTGGCTGCACGCCAACACTCAGTACCACATTAACCCCACTGGCCAGTTCATCATCGGTGGCCCGGTAGGCGACTGTGGACTCACCGGACGCAAGATCATCGTGGACACTTATGGCGGCATGGCCCGTCACGGCGGTGGTGCGTTCTCCGGCAAAGACCCCTCAAAGGTTGACCGCTCTGCAGCCTATGCTGGCCGTTACGTAGCCAAAAACATTGTGGCTGCCGGCCTGGCGGACCGCTGTGAAATCCAGATTTCCTACGCCATCGGTGTGGCGGAGCCCACATCGATCTCCATCGATACATTTGGCACCGGCAAGCTGTCTGACGACAAGATTTGCGAGCTTGTGCGCGAACACTTTGATCTGCGCCCCCGAGGCCTGATCGAAATGCTGGATCTGAAACGACCGATTTACCGTAAAACTGCTGCATACGGCCATTTTGGTCGCGAGGATGCAGACTTTACCTGGGAAAACACGGACAAGGCCGAGGCGCTGAAGGCGGCTCTGTAAAGAAAAACGACTATCCAACTGGAAATGCCACCCCGCCAAAGCGTCGGTGGCCGCAGAACACAAAGGAATATTGCAATGAGCACAGCAGAACAACTGGCAACAAACGAAGATTTCAAGGTAGCCGACATCTCACTGGCCCAGTGGGGCCGCCGTGAGCTGGATATCGCAGAGGGCGAAATGCCCGCTCTGATGGCTATGCGCGCCAAATACAGCCAGAGCAAGCCCCTGGCAGGCGCCAAGATCCTTGGCTGTATCCACATGACCATCCAGACTGGCGTTCTGATCGAGACCCTGATCGAACTGGGCGCAGAAGTACGCTGGTCTTCGTGCAACATTTTTTCAACTCAGGACCACGCTGCAGCTGCCATCGCCGCTGCCGGCGTTCCCGTATTCGCCTGGAAAGGCGAGACAGAAGAAGAGTACGACTGGTGCCTGGAACAAACCATCCTCAAGGACGGACAGCCCTGGGATGCCAACATGATATTGGACGACGGCGGCGACCTGACAGGCATGCTGCATGAAAAGTACGCCACTATGCTGGACAGTATTCACGGCATTACCGAAGAAACCACCACCGGCGTACACCGCCTGCAGGAAATGCTGGATGCCGGCACCCTGAAGGTGCCTGCGGTTAACGTCAACGACTCCGTGACCAAGTCCAAGAATGACAACAAGTACGGCTGTCGCCACAGCCTGAACGATTCAATCAAACGCGGCACTGACCACCTGATGGCGGGCAAAAAAGCATTGGTTATCGGCTACGGTGATGTAGGCAAGGGTTCCGCCCAGTCTCTGAACCAGGAAGGCATGATTGTAAAGGTTGCCGAGATCGACCCTATTTGCGCGATGCAAGCCTGCATGGACGGCTTCGAGGTTGTATCCCCGTATATCGATGGCGTCAACAAGAGCAACGACGAGTGCATCAACACCAATCTGCTGGGCAACACTGATCTGTTGGTCACCACTACCGGTAACTACAACGTCTGTAACGAGTACATGCTCAAGGCACTGAAATCCGGTGCGGTAGTTTGTAACATCGGTCACTTCGACAATGAAATCGACACCGCCTTCATGCGCCGCAACTGGGAGTGGGAAGAAGTGAAGCCACAGGTACACAAGGTCTATCGCGATCAGGCTGCCAACGATCACCTGCTGTTGCTGTCTGAAGGACGCCTGGTCAACCTGGGTAACGCCACAGGTCACCCCTCGCGCATCATGGATGGCTCATTTGCCAACCAGGTACTGGCCCAGATTTATCTCTACGAGCGTAAGTTCGCCAATCTGGAACCTGAATTGAAGCCCGCTGCGCTGGCACTTGAAGTTCTGCCCAAGAAACTGGATGAAGAAGTCGCAGCCCACATGATCGGCGGCTTTGGTGCGGTGCTGACCAAACTGACTACAGAGCAGGCTGAGTACATCAACGTCAGCGTGGACGGCCCCTTCAAGCCCGATACCTACAAGTACTAAGGAGCAAGAGTGGCCAAGCCAAGAATCAGCTTTGAATACTTCCCGCCGAAAACTGAGGCGGGAAGGGACAAGCTGCTCAATGAGATAACGCCGGCGTTGAACGCACTCAACCCGGCGTTCTTCTCGGTGACCTACGGTGCAGGCGGCACCACCCGGGACGCAACCATGGGTGTTGTCTCCACCATGAGCGAGATGGGCATCGATGTTGCACCTCACCTTAGCTTCGGCGGCGACGACGAAAACGCCGTTGGCGATTTACTGGACACCTATAAAGCGCGCGGCATCAAACGTTTGGTAGCCCTGCGCGGTGATATGCCCTCGGGTATGGGCGCTGCCATGCAACTGGTACATGCTAATGCCCTGGTAGAGTTTGTTCGTGAGCGTAGCGGCGACCATTTCGAGATTGAGGTAGCCGCTTATCCTGAAATTCACCCGGAGTCCAAGGGCTATGACAGCGACGTTCAGTTCCTGAAGAAGAAACTGGATGCAGGGGCCAACAGCGCTATCACCCAGTACTTTTACAGCGTAGAGGCATACTTCTACTATCTGGATCAGTGCTCGGCGGCAGGCATCGATAAGCCCATTTACGCCGGCATCATGCCGATCACCAATTACGAGAATCTGGCGCGTTTCTCCCGCAACTGCGGCGCAGAAATTCCCCGCTGGATCTGCCAGCGTATGGAAAGCTATGGCGATGACCTGGACAGCGTCCGCAAGTTCGGCCTGGAAGTAGTCACCCAGCTGTGTCAGACCCTGATCGACTCAGGGGCACCCGGCATTCACTTCTACACCATGAACCAGGTGGAGCCCACCAGCACCATCTACAAAAACCTGGGTCTGTAGTAGGATTCGGCCATGCGCATTCCTCGTATCCATACGGGGCAGGTGCTGCAGGCCGAATCCACCTTCGACCTGGAGCCAGGCCCCAGCCAGCATCTGTCTCGTGCCTTGCGCATGCAGCAGGGCAGTCCGTTAATCCTGTTCGACGGCCGCGGGGGGCAATACCCCGCGACCATCTCCTGCATAGACAAAAAGCGTGTGTCAGTGACCACTGGAGAACATCGTGATGTCGAAGTGGAGTCCCCCCTCGCGGTACATTTGGGAATAGCGGTGTCCAGAGGTGAGCGCATGGATTGGGTGGTACAAAAAGCCACCGAACTGGGTGTAACCCAGATCACTGCCCTTATTACCGAGCGCTCTGAGGTCAAACTGAAGGGCGAGCGTGTGACAAAAAAGCAGGACCACTGGCAACAGATTGCTATTAGCGCTTGTGAGCAGTGCGGCCGCAATCGCGTTCCGGTTATTAATGCGCTGCAACCATTATCGTCATGGCTGGCAGAGAGTGAGGCCAACTTGCGGTTGGTATTGCATCACCGAGCCGACAAACTCCCCGAGCAAGAACATTCGCCAAAAACTGTGGCACTGTTAATCGGACCCGAAGGTGGGCTTAGCGATAGCGAAATACTGCTTGCCCAGCAACAAGCCTTCCAGTCACTTCGCCTGGGAGCGCGCGTGCTGCGCACGGAGACAGCTCCGCTGGCCGCCTTGTCGATTTTGCAGGCGCGCTGGGGCGATATGGCGCTTTGAGTTCAATGCGTCGCAAACACACTTGCGAATTGGCATCGCCACAAGCCTGATCAGAACGCCAGGCGGGCGCGCAGGCCCAGTATCCAGACAGAATCTACTTCCGTATTGAGTGCTGGATTGCGCACATACTGAATATCCGGCGTCAGGGAGACGTCGCGGAAAAGTTCGATTCGGTAAAACACTTCCAGGGTAGACTGCTCTGGTAGATCAGGCCCGTAGGTGCTTGCCATCGGCACACCCCAGTTGACGCCAACACCCAGCTGATTGCCCCCGGGCACCTTGGTCCAGCCAAAACCGGTGCTCACGGTCTCTTCGAGAATCGCGCCGCCGTCTTGGGCATAACCACCGCGCAGAAATACTGTCCAATGTTGCTTGAACAGGCGACTCCAGGACAGATTGGCTCCCCACCCTTCTTCGACACCAGCCTCCTTGCGTTCATCAGACTGCCACAGGGTCATGTGTATATTGTTGAGGAAAGCCTTATCCCGACTACTGTTCCATCCCACATCCAGGTGCTTGAAGTACTCGTTATCGGCAAAGAAAGTGTCAAAGCCCTGCAATGGGTCAGCAGGGTCGGCGTTAGTGTCGGCGAATCCACCAATCACATAGAGATTCTCGTTGAGATACCCTCCCACCGCTGCGCCAAGACTCTCATTTGGAATAGGGATGGACGCCCCCCCAGTGCTAAAGGCGTAGTTAAAAAACCCCGTCCAGGGGCTACCCAGCGTGTACACGTCGACGTAGTCACTGGTATCCAGCCAACCTGCCAGCATGACCAAATCGCCCCCGCGCAGGCGCTGACGCCAGTAGAGGTTGGTCAGGCGTGCCCCCTGGTCACTAAGCGTGAGATTTAACAGACCGGCGTAGCCGACTTCGCTAGCCAATCCCTGGGGCGACACATGGTTTCCATAGGCATGCCGATGTTCCGCTTTCCAAATCAGCGCGCCGGAATTCCCATCTTCGCCCGGCATCGCCTCCCACACGCCCATGAAACGCAGCGAGCCACCGAAACCGGTTTCGTCTCCCAGGCTTTCAGACGCATGCATAAGCGCAGAGATATAGTCTGTACTCCAGCTGACGCCATGAGCTTTTTCAATTTCGTGCTTGCGCTCGCGAAAGTCATCTAGCCATCTGGCCTCAAAAAGCGGATCGCCGGGCAAGGCATCTATGCCCAACCTACGTTCAACCTGATCCGGCCCGGTGACAGTCAACCAGCGCCGCCACTTGTTCAGGGTCTCCTCGTCGCAAGACTCCATCGTTTGCAAAGTACACGCCTGTTCCGCGAGGACCGGTGCTTGCTCAGCAAGCGAAACTGGGACTGTTGCAAGCATGAGCAGGGCAACTGCCAGACGCTTCATTTGAATATTCCTGACACTTTTATCATTGGCGAGACCATCTACCGCCAGGCAAAGCGTGGCTGATCGTAATGCAGTACCCGCGTGGGACGCCCCAGCATCGCAACCTCCCGGAACTGATACAGCAGAGCTCCTGTCGGGGCGTAAATAACATCCCCCTGAAAATGCATGGACAGGACCTGCCGATCGCTCTCAGCCATCTGGGTGAGCAACGGCGAATCGCTGCGTGACAGCTCTGCAAAGCTGAAAGCTGCAATAGACGCAACTTCATCCGGGTTAGGAACAAGCTCACTCCATGGGGTGTCGTTCCACACCACAACAGGCGTGATCAAATAACCGGAACGAGTGACATAGTCATCAAGCGTGCCCAATACCTCCGAAGAGGTCAGCACAAGATTAATTTCCTCGTGCATTTCTCTCAGCGCGGCCTCGACCGCCGATTCTCCGGGGTCAATCCTGCCACCCGGAAGTGCCCACTGTCCGGTATGAGCGCGCAGGCTATGCGTGCGCCTGGTCACGATAATGGCAGCGTCGCCACCATGGCGGGTCACAGCCAACACCACGGCTGCGTGTTTCAAATCGGCAGCGGGTTGCCGCTTTGAGTCGAATACGCCCAAATTGGACGAGAGCAATTGTCGCGTTTGCGCACTGTGCTCATATTTGCAGGAGGATTTCATCAGTGGCAGCGCTCAGGACTGCTGCTCCAGCCAGCGGGCATGCGTCCACTCGAGAAAATCTGTCACCGCATTGACAGTATGATCTGTGCGTACCGAATGAAAGACCTCAAACGCATGCTGGGCACCCGGCAACTCGCCGTAGACCACCACCTGCTCTGATTCCTTCTGCATGGCAGACACAAAGGTGCGGGCCTCTTCCACCCACACCAATGAATCATGGCTGCCGTGAATGACAAACATGGGAGGTGCTTTGGCATTGACATGACTTAGCGGAGAGCCCGTGTCCCAGAGTTCCGGGTTTTCCTGTTGTGCGCACTGCATGACTTTGTCGGCCAGCATTTTTTCCATGGACATCTCCGGGCGAATATCGAAGCGATCACGGAAATCATAGACACCATAAAAAGGCACAGCAGCTTGAATCGTCGTATCGGTATCTTCGAAGTCAGGCTGGAAGGGGGCATAATTGGGCGTCAGCGCAGCCAGAGAGCTGAGGTGACCGCCGGCAGAACCACCGGTGATCGCAATAAAGTCCGGGTTACCACCGTACTCAGCGATGTTCTCCCGCACCCAGGCGATCGATTTTTTGACGTCAATAATGTGGGCCGGAAAAGCCGCGTCGGGGCTCAGCCGATAGTTGATCGCCACGCACAGCCACCCACGCTGGGCCAGGTGGAACATCAAGGGTTTGGCCTGCTGCTCCTTTTCGCCGATCATCCAGCCACCACCGTGCACCTGCAAAAGAACGGGGAAACCGCCCTCCCGCGGCTCTTGGGGCTGGTAAATATCCAGCAGATTGCGTTTGCCAGCATCGGCATAGGCGATGTGCGAATGCACCCGCACTCCCTCCCGAGTCATGGAAAATGGTTTCATCCAGTGACCGGCACGCACGCCATCTTCCAGCACACGCTGACGTTCCACGGCAAGCGTACTGCGGTAGTCTTGCCCAAGACCGCGCTTAAGCGCACTGCGCATTACGTGCTGGGTATCCATGGCCTGCACCTGCAGATACGCTAGCCCTATCCAGGACAGGGCGAACAAACCGACACCCGCCTGCGCCAAAGAGTTGTCCAGCAGCCCTGAAAAAGCGAACAAAGCAGTCAACCCCACCTGCCAGAGCAAATGAATCATCGCCAGTTCGCCGCTCAGCCAGGCGACAAGAAAGTAAAAAGGCGCCAACCAATAGATGCGCCGTGCCTGGATAATGGCACTGTAAGTACCAATGGCGGATACAACCGCCAGAAAAAAATAAATTCCGCTCACCCGTGGAGCCTCCAAAAACTGTCAGTAGTTCCACCCATTTTAGGGCAGCGGCGACCAATTCACTAGCCGGCCGAGCTTGCGCTAAATATGCCCTTTGCGTAACGTAGCAGGCCCTAACGAGACGGAACTGCCCATGACCATCAAGCTCGGTGTTGTAATGGACCCCATTGCCGACATCAACTACAACAAAGACACCACACTAGCCATGCTCTGGGCGGCCCAGGCCAGAGACTGGCAACTGTTTTACATGGAGCAGAAAGACTTGTACCTGCGGGACGGAGAGGCACGGGCAAGCATGTCGCCGCTCACCGTCTTCCACGATCCCGATAACTGGTACAACATGAAGGATCCCGGGGATCATGCAATTGCCGAGCTGGACGTGGTGCTCATGCGCAAGGATCCCCCCTTCGACAATGAGTACATCTACAGCACTTACATCCTCGAGGATGCCGAGCGCAAAGGCACCTTGATCGTCAACCGTTGCCAGGGTCTGCGCGACAGCAACGAAAAAGTGTTCGCTACCCAGTTTCCCGAGTGTTGCCCCCCCGTGCTGGTGAGCAGAGAAATGGATCGCCTCAGAGCCTTTCACACAGAACACAAAGACGTCATCTTCAAACCTCTTGATGGCATGGGCGGAACTGCCATTTTTAGAGCCAGGGAAGACGACCCCAATGTTAGCGTCATTCTGGAAACCCTCACCGAATACGGTCAGCAGACCATAATGGCCCAGCGCTACATTCCGGAAATTCTCGACGGTGACAAGCGCATTCTGATGATCAACGGCGAAGTAGTGCCCTACTGCCTTGCCCGTGTTCCCCTTGCGGGAGAACTTCGCGGCAATCTCGCCGCCGGCGGCCGCGGGCGACCGCAGCCCCTCACTGACCGCGACCGGTGGATAGCCGAGCAGGTTGCGCCTTCCTTACGTGAGCGCGGCATCTTGTTTGCGGGTCTTGACGTCATCGGTGACTACCTCACGGAGATCAATGTCACCAGCCCCACCTGTATTCGTGAAATTGATGCCGGATACGATCTGGACATCGCCGGTGATCTGATGGATTGTATTGCCGAGGAATTGCAAAAGCTAAATTGAGCTTCCACTGCCGATGTACTATCTGGAGAACACCGAAGGAGAACACAAAAGGATGCGCAACGCGGTGCTGGCAGCCGCGTGTTTCCATGTGCTACTGGCATTTGCAGTATCCTTCAACGGTGCATCCACGCCACGCTACAATCCGCAAATCGAGGTAACTCTGGCGATGCGCCCCAGTCAGTCCGCGCCAGATGAAGCCCAACACATCGCCCAGCATAATCAGGAAGGCTCTGGCCAGGAGGCTGAAGTGGACGCTGTTACCTCGCGCAATAACGAGCACCCACTGCAGTCGCCGCTGCCCCAGCAGGCTGCACCACAACAGGCCGATTCCGATGCTCGTGCCAGCGGCGAATTGCTGTCCACCGTGGCGGCGGCCCCGCGGATGATAGACCAGCAGCGCGAGCAGGATGAAAAGCGCCAGAGCCTGACCCCAGGCCTGAACCCCGAGGTAGATAGACTTAACCAACAGCTGGCTTCACTGGAAGCCGAGCTGGACGAACAAAACCAGGCCTACGCCAACCGACCCCGGGTAAGACGACTCACCTCCGTTTCCGCAAAGCAAGCGGCAGACGCAGCCTACCTCGCAGACTGGCGGCAGCGCCTGGAGGCGGTGGGCAACAAGTATTATCCCGAAGCGTCAGTACGCTATGGGCTGTACGGTGAACTGCGACTATTGGTAGTCATCCATAAGGACGGCAATCTAGAGGATATTCGTATCCTCAAGTCTTCCGGGTATGCCGTACTGGATGAAGCCGCCATCAAAATAGTGCGCATGGCTGCGCCCTATTCACCCTTTCCTGCGGAACTCGCAGCCACAACCGACACGCTGGAAATCATCCGCACATGGCAATTTCAGGAAAATGAGCTAGGCTCAAACTAACGCTTGGGATTGGAAAAACCACCCAAAAACACCCACGTCAGAGGTTATTTGCGCGATCATGCCCGCAAGAGTACACGCCACTACAGCCAAGATAAGCGACAGCCTGCGGAATCACTTCCTGTTGGCCATGCCCTGCTTATCCGAGGGAATTTTTTCTCACAGTATTACCTACATCTGTGAGCATGGTGAAAGCGGCGCTATGGGAATTGTTATCAACCAGCCTCTGGATTTGTCGGTGGGAGAGGTTTTTGAACACCTGCAAATCGACAGCTTACGGGACTTTTCCGAGATGCCAGTGATGGCGGGTGGCCCCGTGCAGATAGACCATGGCTTCGTCCTGCACCGAGGCTGCGAAGCGGCTTGGGAGGCGAGCTTAAAAGTCACCGAGGAGATCACCATGACAACGTCTCGGGATATCCTCAGAGCCATTGCCCATGGCTCAGGCCCTAGCGAACACCTGATAGCCCTGGGATACGCCGGCTGGTCTGCTGGACAATTGGAGCAGGAGCTGGCCGAGAACAGTTGGCTAAGCCTACCAGCCGACAGTGACATCATTTTTTCAACTCCCGCTGAGCAACGTTTATGCAATGCCGCTGCCCAACTGGGTATAGACATGAACCTCATTTCCGGTGAGGCGGGACACGCCTGATCACATCGCCGCGCACAATCCTTGCCTTCGACTACGGCCTGCGCCAGATTGGCGTAGCCATAGGTAATTCCCTGCTTGGCACAACGCAATCTCTGCCCATTCTCAAGGCACGTGATGGGGTACCCGACTGGAACACAGTGACAAAGCTGATCGAAGAGTGGCAGCCCGAGCTACTGGTGGTGGGAGAGCCTCTTAATATGGATGGCAGCACCAGCGAGCTGTCGGCAAGAGCCAACAAATTTGGTCGCCGGCTAAACGGCCGTCTGGGCTTGCCAGTAGCAATGGTAGATGAGCGCCTGAGCAGTTTTGAAGCCAAGCAGCAAAGCCGGGAAAGAGGTCACCGAGGTGACTTTAACAAAGACCCCATTGACAGCCTGGCCGCGGAACTGATCCTGCAAACCTGGCTGTCGGAGCGGGTCGAGACAGAACCCTAAGTCCGGCCCATGAAACGGCCCTTGTCGTCTTTTTCCTCGTAAGACAGTGAGAAGTCGTCTGTTGCCCCGACACCGAACTTCCCCTTTTCAAACATCTTGATTGCCAGGCGCACGTCGTTAGCCGAGTCGGCGTAGCGCACAGCGTCTTCGCTAGTGATAAGGCCTTCCTTGTAGGCCTTGGTCAACGACTGGTCCAGGGTCTGCATGCCAAGCTCCGTGGACTTGGCCATCAAATCCTTGATCAGGTGCACCTCACCCTTGCGGATCAGGTCAGCCACCAGCGGTGAATTCAGCAGGACTTCCACCACCGGCACACGACCTTCGCCGTCCTTACGGGGCAGTAACTGCTGGGCCACCATGGACTTCAGGTTCAGTGACAGATCCATCCACACCTGGTGATGCTGCTCGGGAGGAAAGAAGCTCTGGATTCGGTCCAAAGCCTGGTTGGCGTTGTTAGCGTGCAGCGTACAAAGACACAAATGCCCGGTTTCGGCAAAGGTAAGCGCCTGCATCATTGTCTCGGCTGTTCGCACCTCACCGATCATGATCACGTCAGGGGCCTGACGCAGCGTATTTTTCAAGGCAATGTCGAAAGACTCGGTATCCACACCCACCTCACGCTGGGTCACGATACAATTGCCGTGATCGTGCATGTATTCGATCGGGTCTTCGATAGTAATAATGTGGCCGCGGCTATTCTCGTTGCGATAGCCCACCATTGAAGCCAGCGAGGTGGACTTACCAGTACCGGTGGCACCCACAAAGATAACCAGGCCGCGCTTGGTCATTGACAATTCTTTCACAATGGGCGGCAAGCCAAGCTCATCAATGGTTGGAATTTCAGTGACGATGCGACGCAACACCAGGCCATAATCCCCACGCTGCTGAAAGCAACTCACACGGAAACGGCCCATGCCTTCACGGCCAATGGCGAAGTTGTACTCATGGTGCTCAAGGAAGTAGGCCTGCTGCTCCTCGTCCATGGTTGAAAGCACCAGCTCCTTGGCTTCCTCAGAAGTCAGGGGCGCATCCGTCATGGGGAAGATAGAGCCATCCACCTTGATGCCAGGTGGTGCACCTGCAGAGATAAAGCCGTCTGAGGCTCCTTCGTCTACTACCCGTTGCAACAAATCTTCTATTTTCATGGTTCCGCCCCCTGGTTATCTATTGTTGCGCTGGCCCTAGAAATTCTCCGGCATACGCGCTTTTTCTCGCGCCACTTCACGAGAAATAATTCGCTTGTCGACCATTTCCTGCAGGCACTGGTCCATGGTCTGCATACCAATGGCATGTCCGGTCTGAATGGCAGAGTACATCTGGGCCACCTTGTCCTCGCGGATCAGGTTTCGAATCGCCGAAGTACCACGCATGATTTCGTGCGCCGCCACACGACCGCCCGTGGTGCGCTTGAGTAGGGTTTGGGACACAACTGCCATCAGGGATTCGGACAGCATTGAACGAACCATGTCCTTTTCCGCCGCCGGGAATACGTCAATGACGCGGTCAATGGTTTTTGCAGCTGAGGTCGTGTGCAGCGTACCGAACACGAGGTGACCTGTTTCTGCTGCAGTGAGCGCCAGACGAATCGTCTCCAGGTCGCGCATCTCGCCTACCAGAATGATGTCAGGGTCTTCGCGCAATGCAGAGCGCAGAGCCTCGGCAAAACCCAGGGTATCCTTATGAACTTCCCGCTGGTTGACCAGGCATTTTTTGGATTCGTGTACAAATTCGATAGGATCTTCAATGGTGAGGATGTGCTCGTATTTGTTGTCGTTGATGAAATCTGCCATGGCTGCCAGAGTAGTGGATTTACCAGAGCCGGTAGGGCCAGTCACCAACACGAGGCCGCGAGGCATCATACAAATATCTCGAAACACCTGGCCCATTCCCAGGTCTTCCATGGTCAGTACTTTTGAGGGAATCGTTCGAAATACAGCACCAGAGCCTCGGTTTTGGTTAAAGGCATTAACACGAAAACGGGCGACCCCTGGTACCTCGAAGGAGAAATCTGTCTCCAGAAACTCTTCATAGTCCTTGCGCTGCTTGTCGTTCATGATGTCGTAGATCAGCTCATGAACTTGTTTGTGCTCCATCGGCGGCAAGTTAATGCGGCGAATGTCGCCGTCCACCCGGATCATAGGCGGCAAGCCTGCGGACAAGTGAAGGTCCGACGCGCCCTGTTTAGCACTGAAAGCGAGAAGCTCTGTAATATCCATATTTATCCCCTCTGGAGTGGCGCCCGCCCCTTGGGCTCCCCAAAAACGCCAAACCCGCGACACTCTGGCCGCATTGTTCTTCTTTATTTAGGGCTTTGCTGTGGCCGCCGTGGCCGGGAATCGGCTAACATTCGCGACATGACAAAGCCCTTGCCTAAAGACAATATAGCAAAGCTACTCAAGAGAGTACGACTCAGTTCACAAAAAAGCCAGAAAGCCGAAAGTGACATAGTACTGCTCGCCGTCAGCAAAACACGCCCCGCTGAGGATATCCGCGCCGCATACGAATGTGGTCTGAAGCAGTTTGGCGAAAGCTACTTACAAGAAGCCGTGGACAAGATAGCCGAACTGTCAGACTTGCCGCTCACCTGGCACTTCATAGGCCCTATCCAATCTAACAAAACCCGACCGATAGCCGAGCACTTCCAATGGGTGCACAGCGTCGACCGCGCTAAAATTGCCCGCCGCCTGAACGATCAACGCCCTGAGGCCTTGCCTCAACTGCAGGTCTGCCTACAGGTCAATATCTCCGGGGAAGCTAGTAAATCGGGTATTGCCCTGGAGGATCTGGCGGCACTGGCGACCCTGGTCGAGGAGCTGCCCCGCCTGCAGTTGCGAGGACTAATGGCAATTCCGGCAGCGACCGAGGAGGAATCGAAACAACGGGCCGCCTTCGCTCTCCTGCGCGAGACTTTCGAGGAGCTTAAATTACAGCACCCTCAGCTGGACACCCTTTCTATGGGTATGTCGGGTGATATGGAGGCCGCCATTGCCGAAGGGTCCACACTCATTCGTATCGGCACGGCCATCTTCGGCCCAAGGCAAAGGTGATATTGCTTCAGTCCCCACGGTATACTGCGAGATTAAACTCATCTTTGTCGCTCCTGCCAGAGCAGTGCGCCCAGCGCCTGTATTCCCACATTTGGCCTGTGCTGGAATGACAAGCCCATGACCATGCGCGAGTAACCGGGACTAACAATTGAGTACACCTACAATAGCCTTCATTGGCGCCGGCAATATGGCCACCAGCATCGCTGGAGGTCTGGTCGAGGCCGGCCACCCGGCAGAGCAGATCCGCGCCGCGGACCCTTTCCCTGAAAGCCTACAGCGCCTGCAGCAAGTAGCGCCTGTGGTTGCATGCAACGACAACAACGACGCTGCCAGAGGCGCTGAGGTGATCATTCTGGCAGTAAAGCCGCAGGTGATGGCAGATGTTTGTCGCGGCATTGCACCAGTATTGAAAGATAGTGGCCCGCTGGTAATCTCTATTGCCGCCGGCATCACGATCAAGAGCATGCTGTCCTGGTTGGGCAAAGACACCGCTGTCGTACGCTGCATGCCCAATACACCTGCTCTGCTGGGTTGTGGCGCCACAGGGTTATTCGCCAATGCCAACGCGAGTGAGCAACAACGCAGCTATGCCGAGCAGGTTCTGTCAGCAGTGGGCATTTTAAAATGGGTTCCCACCGAGAAGGACCTGGATGCGGTGACGGCACTCTCAGGCAGCGGTCCGGCTTATTTCTTTTTGTTTATGGAAGCAATGATCGATGCTGGTGTCGCCCAGGGCCTTGACCGGGAAACTGCAACTGCGCTTGCGCAGCAAACCGGCCTGGGGGCCGCTCGTATGGCTCTTGAAAGCGATGTCGATCTGGTAGAATTACGCCGCCGGGTTACCAGTCCCGGTGGAACGACCCAGGCAGCGGTGGAAAACTTTGAAACCGCGGGCCTGCGCAAGGTAGTGAGTGACGCCATGCAGGCGGCCTCAAACAGGGCCGACGAAATGGCCAAGGAGATGGGATAGGGTCATGGGCGCTTTAAACGAGATTTTCACCTACCTGGTACAAACAGCTCTCACCCTGTACATGATGGCCATGCTGCTGCGCTTTTTGCTGCAAGTGGTACGCGCAGACTTCTACAACCCAATCTGTCAGTTTCTGGTGAAGATTACCAACCCACTGGTCATCCCGCTGCGCAAGGTCATTCCAGGGCTAGGCGGCGTGGACATCGCTTCTGTGCTTTTGGCGCTGGTACTGCAGTGCCTGTCGATCCTCTTGCTGATGGCTTTGTACGGCCTGGGGCTGCCTAACATCGGCTTGTTGTTGATCTGGTCCTTACTGGGCCTGGTGGGCCTGCTGGTTAATATCTACTTTTTCGCTTTGCTGGCGATGATCATCCTCAGCTGGATCGCGCCGGGCAGCAGCAACCCTGCGGTGTACCTGCTCTATCAAATCACCGAGCCTGTAATGGCGCCCTTTAGAAAAATGCTGCCGACAATGGGCGGCATGGATTTTTCGCCCATTTTGATGTTCATTCTTATCAATGTCATCCAGATTGCCCTGCGCCACATGGCCGCGGGTGTAGGCCTGCACCCGGCCCTGGTGATTGGGCTCTGAGTAACGCCAGGTGACCGCGAATCTCGACAGCCGCTCTGTTGGCATTGTCACACCTCAGGTGGCGCGCTTCGACGTCCCGCTGATGCTCGCCTGTGGCAGAGAACTGCCCAGCTACGAACTGGTTTACGAGACCTATGGTGAACTCAACGCGGCAAAAACCAATGCTGTACTGATCTGTCATGCCCTCTCCGGAAATCACCACGCGGCGGGCTACCACAGCGAAGAAGATAGCAAGCCCGGCTGGTGGGACGAGTGCATAGGGCCAGGTAAACCCATCGACACCAATCGTTTTTTCGTCCTCAGCCTGAACAATATTGGTGGCTGCCATGGTTCCACCGGCCCCACGTCCATCAACCCGGATACCAACAAACCCTGGGGACCCGATTTTCCATCATTGCGAGCCCGGGACTGGGTAAACAGCCAGGCGCGGCTTGCGGATATGCTGGGTATAGACTGCTGGGCCGCCGTGATCGGTGGCAGCCTTGGTGGCATGCAAGCCATGCGCTGGTCACTGGAATACCCGGACAGACTCAAACACTGCATTGTAATTGCCGCCGCCATGAAATTAAGTGCTCAAAATTTGGCTTTCAATGAACTCGCCCGACAGGCCATCGTCTCCGATCCTGCGTTCGAGGATGGCAACTACATTTACAACGATGCTATTCCTGCACAGGGACTGGCACTGGCGCGCATGGTGGGCCACATTACCTATCTCTCCGACGAAGCCATGGCCAACAAATTTGGCCGAGAGTTGCGCTCGGGCAGTTTCGAAAGCGGCGACGAGGACAACATTGAATTCCAGGTACAAAGCTATTTGCGCTATCAGGGCAGCCAATTTTCAGGCAGCTTCGACGCCAATACCTACATATTGATGACTCAGGCTTTGGACTACTTCGACCTGGCACGAGAATACGACCACGACCCGGTGCAAGCATTTGGCCACGCCAGCTGCAGCTTCTTTATCGTTTCTTTCTCCACCGACTGGCGCTTTTCTCCTGCTCGATCGCGGGAAATCGTCAACGCGCTGATCGCCGCGGATCGCCCGGTAACTTACACGGAAATCGAAGCCGACGAAGGCCACGACGCATTCCTGATGCCAATACCACGGTATTTGGAAGCATTCAACGCCTACATGAAACGGGTGGGTGATAGCTGATGCGCCTTGATCTGTCTCATATACAACGCTGGATAGACCCGGGCTCGCGAGTGCTGGATCTGGGCTGCGCAGGTGGCGAGTTTCTGCAGACCCTGCGAGACCAGCGCCAGGTGCGCGGCACCGGCATCGAAATCGACCAGGACAACATCAGCGAGGCGATCGGCCGCGGCCTCAATATTATTGAGCAGGACATGGACCGAGGTCTGGACAACTTCCCAGATCAAAGTTTTGACACAGTAGTATTGGCCCACGCGCTGCAAGCCGTGCATTACCCGGACCGAGTGCTAGAAGAAATGCTGCGCATTGGCCGGCAGGGGATCGTCACCTTCCCCAATTTCGGCCACTGGCGGTGTCGTCTGTTCCTGGGTGTCCAAGGACGGATGCCCGTCTCCAGTTTCATGCCTTATACCTGGTACAACACACCCAATATCCATTTTTGTACCGTGCGCGACTTCGAAGCTTTATGTCGTGACAGGGGAATACGAATTCTGGCCCGGGACGTGGTAGGTAACACAGATCGTGAGCCCATGCTGGCCAATACCTGGCCCAACATGTTCGCCACTACGGCGATTTATCACATCACCCGTTGAGGTCACCATGCGCAACATCCTGCTAATCCCGCTTCTGGCAACTCTGTGGCAGGGCGCAGCTGCCCACGCCCAGCAATCAGAGATGTTCGGGCCCTATGAATTGCACTACAGCGTGGTCAATACCACCTTTCTTGAGCCCAAGGTAGCCGCTACCTATGGGATTACCCGGGGCAAAGAACGCGCCATCCTGAACCTGTCGGTACGTGAACATTTGGACGCGGGCCAGGACATAGCTCGCCCCATGCTGCTCAAAGGAACCACCTGGGACCTGATGCAGCAGCAAGAGGCGCTGGACTTCCAGGAGGTACGCGAAGGCCCTGCCATTTATTACATCGCTGAGCTTAAATTCTTCAACGAGGAATATCGCTTTTTCGAGGTCCATTTCCGCCCGGAAGGGGCGCAACAGACCTACACCTTCGAGCTCAAACACCAGATGTACAAGGACTAAGGCCGCGCTCATGGAAAAGCAAATCGTGGTTCTGGCCAGTGGCAACGCCGGCAAGCTAAAAGAGCTGAACCGTATTTTGAACCCGCTAAACATGGCGCTCAGATCACAGTCGGAGTTCGATGTTCCAGAGGTGCCTGAAGACGGGCTAAGCTTTGTGGAAAACGCAATTATCAAAGCGAGGGCTGCCAGCCTGCACAGCGGGCTGCCCGCCATCGCCGACGACTCAGGGCTGGAGGTAGATTACCTGAACGGAGCTCCGGGTATCCATTCTGCTCGCTACTCCGGTACAGGCGATGCAGGCAACAACGCCAAGCTATTATTAGCGCTTGAAGGTGTGCCTGAGGCCCAACGCAGTGCGCGGTTTCAGTGTGTCCTGGTCTACATGCGACACGCAGCGGACCCAACGCCAGTCGTCTGCCACGGCAGCTGGGAGGGGCGTATCCTGCTGGCTGAGCAAGGCGAGAATGGCTTTGGCTACGATCCCCTGTTCTACCTGCCGCAATACAATTGCAGCTCAGCCCAACTGTCGCCGGAGATAAAAAACGGCATCAGTCACCGTGCCCGCGCCTGCGCCCTGTTGCTGGAGGCCCTGGCTGAAGGGGCCTGAGCTCATGGCACTGCCTCCCCTGAGCCTTTACATTCACCTACCATGGTGCGAACGCAAGTGCCCCTACTGCGACTTCAATTCTCATGAAGCGACTGAAATTCCAGAGCAGGCCTACATAAGCGCCCTGCTGCAGGACCTGGATGGAGATCTGGCCCTGGCCGGAGACAGGGAGATCCGCACTCTTTTCATCGGCGGTGGCACCCCCAGTCTTTTCAGCGCTGAGAGTATCTCGCGCCTGTTGCAAGGCCTGGGTGAACGACTGAATCTCGCTGCAAACCTGGAAGCCACAATGGAAGCTAATCCCGGGAGCGCCGAAGCAGACAAATTTCTCGGTTTTCGGCAGGCGGGTATTAACCGTTTGTCGCTCGGCATCCAAAGTTTTCAGGATGACAAATTGTTGGCGCTGGGGCGCGTTCACGATAGCGAACAGGCGCGAGCGGCTATCGACTATGCCAGAGCCGCAAGTTTTGACAGTTTCAACATCGACCTAATGCACGGTCTTCCCGGACAGACAGAGGCAAACGCAATCCACGACCTGGAAATAGCCCTGAGCTTCCAGCCTCCTCACCTGTCCTGGTACCAGCTGACCATAGAACCCAATACCGTATTCAACAAACGTCCACCCACACTACCGGTGGAAGACATTTTGGCGGATATTCAGGATCGCGGTGAACTGCTGCTGGCCAATCACGGCTACAGCCAGTATGAAGTGTCTGCCTACAGTCGCCCTGACATGCCCTGTCGCCACAACCTGAATTACTGGTCCTTCGGTGACTACCTGGCGCTGGGCGCAGGCGCCCACGGCAAGATCACCAGCGAGGACGGCAGTATTAAACGCTACGCCAAGACCCGGGCACCACAGGACTACCTGGCAGGGAAAAAATTCACCGCCAGCAACCGAGCCCTGAACAGAGATGAGATTATCGGGGAGTTCATGTTGTTCGCCCTGCGACTGAATGAAGGCTTCAGTGTGCAGTGGTTTGAGCAAGTCACTCGTCTGTCCGTTGAGGAACTCACCTCTAAGGTGCAACCTCTGGTAGAGCGTGAGCTGCTGTCATGGGAAAAGGATAATATTCGCGCGACCGCCCTCGGCCGACGCTTCCTGGACACGGTAATTGCCCACTTCCTGCCAGAAAAATGAGTCTAGAACCCTACGCATGCCCGCAGGTTCGCGGCAAGATCGACCCATAAAGTAACGCTCAATTAGTCCCGGACAAAGACCAGATCCCAAACGCCATGGCCTAGACGTTCTCCTCGAGCTTCAAATTTAGTCAGCGGCCTGTGCTCTGGACGAGGTGTAAACTGTCCCTGCCCGTAAGCGTTTGACAGGCCTTGCGCTGCGGTCAAAACCTCCATCATTTGCTCGGCGTAGTTTTCCCAGTCAGTGGCCAGGTGCAGGACACCACCTGGTTTTAACTTGTGACGTAAATGAGCAACAAACTCCGGCTGAATCAGGCGTCGTTTGTTATGCCGCTTTTTATGCCAGGGGTCAGGGAAAAAGATTTGTACCGTGTCCAGAGACTCGTCTGCAATACAGTCTCGCAACACCTCCACCGCATCGTGACAATAGACGCGGATATTGGCCACGCCTTCATCAACCATCGAATGCAACAATCGGCCCACGCCGGGCTTGTGCACCTCTATGCCGATAAAGTTCTTCTCGGGTGCCACCGCTGCCATTTCAACCAGCGACTGGCCCATACCAAAGCCGATCTCCAGGACACGCTCGCCTTCTCGGCCGAAGCTGGCATCGAAGTCCAAGGGACCTTGTGAATGCTCCAGGCCCCAGCGGGACCAATTTTCCTCGAAGGCACGCTCCTGCCCGGGGGTCATACGTCCTGTGCGCAACACATAACTGCGAATGCGGCGGTGCTTTTTTGAGTCACTCATGTCAGGCCAGCAACTTCCAACCCACGGCAGCCAGACAGCCCCAGCCGGCAATGAATGCAAGCCCACCTAATGGTGTGATCGCGCCCAGCCACTTGGTGCCAGTAATTGCCAGCATATAAAGGCTGCCTGAAAATACTGCAATGCCAATAAGGAACAGCCAGCCTGCACTTTTGAGCATGACTGTCTGAGGTTGGCTGAGGGCAATAACACCTACTGCCAGCAGCGCCAGGGAGTGGTAGAAGTGATACTGCACGGCGGTCTGGAATACACCCATGAGGTTATCATCGAGTTTGCCGCGCAAAGCATGGGCGCCAAAGGCACCGAAAGTGACCGCCAGCATGGCGCTAAGGGAGGCCAAAGTAATGAAAAGTTTTGCCATATTATTTTCTATATACCCTAAAACTGAAAAAGCCCACGCTGTAGGCGACGATGAATACAATCATCGCCTACAGCGTGGGCTCCTACAAGAGCCGTCAGGCTAAATCAGGCAGCAATAGCCGCCTTTAACTTTTTCATGGCATTAGCTTCCAGCTGGCGAATCCGCTCAGCGGAAATCCCGTACTGGTCAGCCAGCTGATGCAGGGTAGATTTTTCTTCCGCTAACCAGCGTTGGGCCAGGATATCGCGGCTGCGCTCATCCAGATCAGCCAGGGCACTGTGTAACTGCGCCTGTGAATTCTGCTTCCAATCGCCCTCTTCTACGGTATCGGCCGGATCAGAACTGCTATCCTCCAAATAGTACTGAGGTGACTGCCAGGCATCGTCATCGTCGCTGTCAGTGGGCAGGTCAAACGCCAGGTCTCGACTCGACAAACGACCCTCCATACGGTGCACTTCCTTCACGTCCACCCCGAGGTCCTGAGCCACAGCCTGGGCCTCATCTGCGCTTAACCATGACAGGGTTTTCTTCTTACTGCGCAGGTTAAAGAACAGCTTGCGCTGCGCCTTGGTGGTAGCCACTTTGACAATACGCCAGTTGCGCAGGATGTACTCGTGCATCTCCGCCTTGATCCAGTGCACTGCAAAGGACACCAGACGAACACCCCTTTCCGGGTCGAAGCGTTTAATGGCCTTCATCAGGCCTACATTGCCCTCCTGAATCAGGTCGGCTTCAGCCAGACCGTAGCCGGAGTAACTGCGCGCGATATGCACGACAAAGCGCAGGTGGGACATAACCAGTTCCCGCGCGGCGTTAAGGTTGTCGTTGTAATAGAGATCTTCCGCCAGTTCCCGCTCACGCTCAGGACTGAGCACGGGGATACTACCGACGGCCCGTACATAGGCGCCGAGGTTGGCTCCCGGTACCATCTGGTCGACAGGTTGCAGGCTACTACTCATGCTGGTTCTCCATAAATTGGTCGGCAATATTAGCACTCTTTGTATTAGAGTGCTAATTGCTGGAAAGTTCCACGAGAATGCTCAAAAATTGAGTTATTTGGCATTTAAATCAACCGGTTATAGCTTTTTTTAGCAAATACGCGCTGTCATTCGGGAAATTCCCACTGGCGCATAGCTAGCGAGGCACAATGGCTGCCAGATGACGGGTAACCGCAAGCCAGGCGCCTGCCAGGCCTAGCAGGCCACCGAGTATGAGCAGGTTGAGGGCGCCCATCAGCCCGAGCCCTGCCAGCACAAACTCGCTCTGGTACAAGGCGGCCAACTCAGAGACCGGCGCCTCCAGGAACCAGAGCGACAGACTCACTAGCAGGGCGGCAAAAAATCCACCGCCTACGCCATACCAGAGCCCCGTATAGAGGAAGGGCCGACGCACAAACGGATTGCTGCCCCCCACCAACTTAACGATGACAATCTCCTCGCGGCGATTTTCAATCGCCAGCCGAATCGTATTGCCCAGGATCAGCACCACACCCAGCACCAACAGAACGCCAATGGCGATTACCAGGCGGCGACTGAGTTCCATCAGGCTGTTAAGTCGTTGCAGCCACTCCATATCCAGCACTGCTTCTGCCACTTCCTTACGCTGCGCCAATTTTGCGCGCAGTCCACCGGCAGCCGCTCCCGCGAGGGCTGAATCAGGTGTTACCAATAGAAGATTGGGTAGTGGGTTGTCTTCCAGGCTAGCCAGAACATCAGCAAAACCAGACAGGGCGCTGAATTCCGCCAAAGCATCCTCACGAGAGACAAAATGTACCTGCTGCACATCATCGCGCGCCTCAATGTCCTTGACGAGGACCATTGCCGCTGCTGTATCTACCTCATCTTTAAGAAACAGGGAGATCTGGGAAGGACTGTCCCAGCCTGAGCTCAGCTCGGTGGCGTTATCCAGAGCCACATCCAGACCCACTGGCAGCGCCAGGGCAATACCAATGACAAGCCAGGTCATCAGGCTGGAGACAAGGTTGTCCAACACCCTGTGCAGGCTGTCGGCTGCGGAGAGCCGGTGATGACGCAACCAGGCATTATAACGGTCAGAAAAACGCGCTTTGCTCTGCACCGCCCCTTCTGCACGCGACTTACTCACAGCTCACCTCCGGTCACCAGACGACCTTCACTCAAGGTGATAATTCTGTGACGCAGCTGGGAGATCAGGATCAGGTCATGGCTGGCAATGAGTACCGTTACCCCGACCTGATTGAACTCCTCGAACAAAGTCATGATCTCTGCTGAGAGGGCTGGGTCCAGATTACCTGTGGGCTCATCCGCCAACAGGATTTTCGGCTTGCCCACCACGGCACGTGCGATACCAACACGTTGCTGCTCGCCGCCAGACAGCGTCACCGGCAGGGCGCGCTCCCGGCTCAATAAGCCAACTTTATCCAGAGCGGCGCGCACCCGGCGACCAACTTCCCGGTAGTCATAACCGGCGATGATTAATGGCAAAGCCACATTCTCAAATACGGAGCGGTCAAATAGCAGCTGGTGGTTCTGAAATACAACGCCGATATCCCGACGGTGAGCTGGAATATTCCTACCCGGCACACTGGCAAGATCTACCCCGTCAACAACGACCTTGCCGCGGGTGGCCCGGTCCATCAACATGATCAGCCGCATCAGGGTACTTTTGCCTGCCCCGGAATGGCCGGTGAGAAAGACCAGGTCATCCTTGGCTATCTCGAAGCTAACGTCCCGCAGGGCATCGTGACCCTCCTGATAGCGTTTGCTGACACGCTCAAAACTGATCATGCAGCTGCGTCATCCCCAGCAAAAAGCGCCTCGATGAACGACTCGGCCTCAAAAGGCCTCAAATCGTCTACCGACTCACCAATACCAATGAAGCGAATCGGCAGGCCAAATTTTTTGGCGATGGCAAAAATGACGCCGCCTTTGGCGGTGCCGTCCAGCTTGGTCAAGCTGATACCGGATACACCCACCCACTGACGAAAGTGGTCCGCCTGGGCGAGGGCGTTTTGCCCGGTACCGGCATCCAGCACCAGCATCACTTCATGGGGAGCACCCTCATCCAGCTTACCCATGACCCGGACCACCTTCTTGAGCTCCTCCATCAGGTTGTCTTTGTTGTGCAGCCGGCCGGCCGTGTCGGCAATCAATACATCGATGTTTCGCGCCTGGGCTGCCTGTAAGGCATCAAATATCACTGAAGCGCTATCTGCACCGGTGTGTTGGGCGACTACCGGTACTTTGTTTCTATCTCCCCAAACCTGCAGTTGTTCGACCGCCGCAGCCCGAAATGTGTCGCCAGCGGCCAGCATGACCGAGCGTCCTTCAGACTGTAAACGCTTGGCCAGCTTGCCGATTGTTGTCGTCTTGCCCACTCCATTTACGCCCACCATCAAAATCACGTAGGGTTTGTGATCGCTTACTGACATCGGCTGTTCGCAGGGTTTGAGCAGGGACAAAAGTTCCTCTTTCAGGGCATCCCGTAAAGCTTCAGGGTTGGTCAGCTCCTTGCGCGATACTCGCTGGGTCAGGTGACCGATGATCTCCATGGTGGCATCGATGCCCACGTCGGCCATCAGCAGGCGAGATTCCAACTCCTCCAACAAATCTTCATCGATTTCCTTGCGCCCCAAAAACAGGTTACCCATACCCTGCACCAGATTGTCACTGGTACGCCCCAGCCCACGCCGCAGGCGACTGAAAAGTCCGGGCCTGTCCTGGGTGGCAGGCGGCAGCGTCTCCGCGGCTGCGCTCTGGGCCAATGGTGGCGACACTGGCGCATCCGCTGCTTGCGTTTGCACCACCGGCGCTTCTGCCTCTACTTCCGTTTTCGGCTGCAGCGGAACTTCTGGCATCACGCCCACAGTCTCACTGGCGGCCACCGGGGCAATTGACGCCACCGGCACATCCATCGGATCCTCTGGTTTTACGATTGCAGGAATATCAGCTTCCACAGCCGTTGCCTGGACATCGAGCGACACCTGCGCTGCGGGTAGCATTTCCGGGCCCGCCGCAGTATCGACTGGCGTTTCGGTGACTGCCAGCACTTCGGCTTCCTCGGCAGGCAACTGTGCATCCGGCTTTTTCTTACGCTTGAAAAATTTCATATTGGTCGTGTTAAAGTTTGCAGCCACCAGAAGGGCGTCCGCGAAAGGCCCTATCCTACCACTGCTGTGCAGAGTGATTAAATGTCGAGAGGGACAAAAGGCCGCAACAATATCAGTCAGTTGCGCATAATCGGCGGACAATGGCGTGGTCGGAAGCTCACGTTTACGCCTGTGGAAGGTCTTCGACCAACAACAGACCGGGTGCGGGAAACACTGTTTAACTGGCTGGCGCAGGATATTCACGACGCAAATTGCCTGGACCTGTTTGCCGGAAGCGGCGCTTTGGGCCTCGAGGCCCTATCCCGAGGCGCCGGCCACTGTGATTTTGTTGACACATCTTCCGCCGCGCAAAAGCAATTGCGTGCACACCTGCAAACCCTTGATGCCTCCGGGCGGAGTCACTGCCATGCGGTTTCAGCGCTGACTTTTCTCGAGCAGGCACACCGGCCGTGGAACATTGTGTTCATCGACCCCCCATTTGGCCAAAATCTGGTAGCCCCAGCCTGCGAACTACTCGCTCACAGTAGTGCCCTGTCTCCAGGGGCCTTGGTCTACGTAGAAACCGGCGTCAAGGAGAATGCTCCTGATTTCCCTGCAAATTGGCAGCTGCACCGGGAAAAGAAAGCCGGAGGCGTGAGCTACCGCCTGTTCATTGTCCACGCCGAGTGAATCGGGTTACCATCCGATGCTCTTTTCGCTGCAAGGTTAAGCCTGATGCGCACCAACACCGTCATCTACCCCGGCACATTTGATCCCATTACCAACGGCCATGTAAATCTAACCGAGCGGGCTGCCAGGCTATTTGATCGGGTGGTAGTGGCTATTGCCTACAGTGAGAAGAAAACACCGTTATTTGACCTGCAAGAAAGAGTGGCCCTGTGCGAGGCCTCGCTGGGGCATCTGGATAATGTAGAGGTGACCGGATTCAGCAACCTGCTCACTGATTTCGCCCAAAGTCAGAATGCACGTTGCGTGCTGCGCGGACTGCGCGCAGTAGCCGATTTTGAATACGAATTCCAATTGGCCAATATGAACAGAGCCATGTACCCCGAATTTGAGAGTATCTTCCTCACACCCTCGGAGCACCTGTCTTTTATCTCGTCTACCCTGGTCCGGGAGATCGCGGCTCTGGATGGCGACATTACGCCCTTCGTGCCGAAACCAGTGGCTGCGGCACTAAAGGCGAAATTTACTGGCTAAGAACCCTGCTGCGTAGATGTAATAAGCGCGGAACGTACTGCGCTTACTCGCCGTCTTCTCGAGCAGCGCGAATTGATTCCACATCCTTATTGGTATAACCCGAGTTGCGGCAGCCCAAGCAGCGCATAAATGTATTTTCACCCGGGCCTAGCACCAGTGTTTCAGCAGCTTCTCCTGCGTGCCCCGCAAGCAGTGTGAACGGCAGGCTGACTAACCAGACTGCTGCACCGCCGGCAGTCAACACCAGACCAATGGGCCGCGCTACGAACAAATCGCCAACCATCGCCCACTCATTGGGACTTTCATCGACAGCCTTTGCCGCCAACAGTGCCTGCGGCACCATCAGACACGAAATCATGAGAGCTGTTATCAGGCGTCTAGCGCCAGTCGTTTTTTTCATTTTATTTCTCCCCGGGATCCCTTCCCCGTCCCCTATGGTCTTTTTAGTGTAGCCTGTTCAACGCTGGCAGGCCACGCAGTACACGGTAGTTCGCTGACTAATTCGACTTTCTTGCAATTTCTTGCCACAACGCTTGCAAGGCTGCCCCTGGCGACCATAAACGTAAAGCTGCTGGGCAAAGTATCCAGGCTTGCCATCGCCACCTACAAAGTCTCGAAGTGTAGTCCCCCCCTGACTTATAGCAGAAGCGAGTACTCGCTTTACTTCCTCGGCAAGGCCTTGGTACCTAGCCCGGGAAATACGCCCAGCAGCCCGTGTCGGGCGGATACCAGCGAAGAACAGGGCCTCGTTAGCGTAAATATTACCAACCCCAACTACAATTTTCTGATCCATCAGGAAAGACTTCACCGGGCCCTTGCGCCCGCGGGAGCGGCGGTAGAGAAGATCGCCATCAAAGCAATCTGACAGGGGCTCCGGCCCCAGACTTTCCAGCAGTGGGTGCGACTCTCCCGCCGCAATCCACAGGCAGCAGCCGAAGCGGCGGGGGTCGTTATAGCGAAGACTTCTCCCCCCTTCGAGCTCAATGTCGAAATGATCATGGCGGGCGGGTGGCTGCGAGGCTGACACCAAACGCAAGGATCCAGACATTCCCAAATGCACCAGCACAGAGCCAATGGCCGTATGGAACAGCAGATACTTGGCACGGCGCTCCACGGCCACAATTTGCTGGCCCCGAAGCAGGCTGGGCAGGTCGCCAGGAATAGGCCAGCGCAGACGGCTCTCGCGCACGACCAGTCGCTTTACCTTGCGTCCACTGACATGGGGCTCCACACCACGGCGGGTGGTTTCTACTTCGGGAAGTTCCGGCATGCAACTCTATCGCCTGAAAAAGGGCGTTCATCATACCTTTCCGGCAGACACAAAAAACCCCGGGCGATGCCGGGGTTTCTCAAGGTACTTCCTGAGGAAGTACTTACTTGATTTTGCCTTCCTTGTACGCCACATGCTTACGAGCAACGGGATCGTACTTCTTCATCTCCAACTTGTCCGGAGTGGTGCGCTTGTTCTTGTCAGTGGTATAGAAGTGCCCAGTACCAGCTGAAGAATTCATGCGGACTTTATCTCTCATATAACTTCTCCTTAAGCCTTTTCGCCGCGAGCGCGCATTTCTTCAAGAACGGTCTCAATACCTTTCTTGTCGATTATACGCATGCCCTTAGTGGAAACCCGCAAGCTCACAAAGCGCTTCTCAGATTCGACCCAAAAACGGTGTTGGTGAAGGTTAGGCAAAAAACGACGACGAGTGCGGTTTTTTGCGTGTGATACGTTGTTACCGGTAACCGGGCGCTTGCCGGTGACCTGACATACTCTGGCCATGATCCTGTCTCTCCCTAATAGCGGGAATTGCTTAAAATTAGTGGCTTTTACGGTGCCCAAAAGGGACCCCAGCCGCACGGAGCGCGACTTTATACCAGAAGGACCAAGCCATAGCAAGAAAATCTGGCTGACGAGGCTATCTCAAAGCAGCGCTTGCCTGGCTAATCAGACAGCGGATACCTCGCCAATGGGGCCCTTACAGCAAGCCCTCCTGGGCGAAAGAAAACTCGCAACCCTGCCCCACAATGATGTGATCTAGCACCCGTATATCCAGCAAACCCAGGGCAGACACAAGGCGCTCGGTTATGCGTCTGTCAGCGCCGCTGGGCTCGGCAATCCCTGAGGGGTGGTTATGAGCAAAGATTACCGCCGCGGCCCGGTACTGCAGGGCGCGCACCGCCACTTCCCGGGGGTAAACTGCCGCGCCGTCCAAAGTACCCAGAAACAGATCCTCGCAACGCATGACCCGGTGCTGATTATCCAGAAAGATCACGCTGAATACCTCTCTGGCCTGTCCGCCCAGGTGGTGCTGCAGAAACCGCCGGGTTTGGCCCGGACTGGACAACACATCGGCCACCTGCAGCTCCTGTAAGGCAAGCCGGCGCGCCAATTCTACCGCTGCCTTAAGCACAGCGTATTTCGCATTTCCCACCCCCTGGCAAGCCAGCAGGCTGGTCGAGTCTGCACGGATCAATCCCACCAGCCCCCCAAACTGCTGGAGTAGCTCGCGAGCCAGCAGCACTGCGTTGCACTGGCGATATCCGGTCTGCAGCAACACCGCGAGTAATTCAGGATCCGAGAGACTCTCGACACCCCGCAACAAGAGTCTGTCCCGAGGACTTTCCCCAGGCTCCCAACTAGAATGTTCCATTGCGCTCCTCCTTGAGCCTCACTGGCCCCGGTGTCAAATACGCCGGTCAGATGGTATCTTTCGATGCCCTCAGCTAACTATTGTGGCAATTCAGGTCCGACAATGGCACATCTATTTAATCGCAATGTCCTGCTAGGCGTCAGCGGTGGTATCGCCGCTTACAAATCTGCCGAGCTGGTCCGCCAGCTTCAGCAAATGGGTGCCACTGTGCGCGTCGTGATGACTCACGGCGCTCAGGAATTCATCACGCCCCTCACGTTGCAAGCACTGTCCGGCAACCCGGTACACACCGAGCTACTGGATGAGGCAGCGGAACAGGGCATGGGCCACATCGAACTGGCTCGTTGGGCGGACCTGCTGCTGATTGCCCCCGCCACTGCCGACCTGATCGCCCGCCTCGCAGCTGGCCGGGCAGACGACTTGCTTACCACTGTTGCACTGGCCACCCCCGCACCCATGCTGCTGGCCCCGGCAATGAATCAACAAATGTGGCGCGATACGGCAACCACCGCCAATATCGAGACGCTGGTACAGCGGGGAGTAAAATGTATTGGCCCTGCGGCGGGTGAACAGGCCTGTGGCGATGTAGGTCCGGGGCGTATGGAGCAACCGCCCGTTATTGCCGATGCCGCTTCCAGCTTGTTCCAAAGTGGCATTCTGGCGGGCAAGAGGGTCCTTATCACCGCCGGCCCCACCAGGGAACCGCTGGATCCCGTGCGCTATATCTCCAACCACAGCTCTGGAAAAATGGGCTACGCCCTGGCCTCAGCGGCCATTGATGCCGGCGCAGTAACCACTCTGGTCAGTGGACCGGTCAGCCTCGATGTGCCCGAGCACGCGCAGTGTCACCGAGTTGAAAGCGCTCAGAGCATGCTGGAAAAATGTCTTGAGCTGGCTCCGGAGTGCGATATTTTTATCGCCTGCGCAGCAGTAGCGGACTATCGCCCCGCTCAGGTGCAGGAGCAAAAAATTAAAAAGGGTGCCCAGGAGACCACTTTAACGCTGGTGAAGAACCCGGATATCGTCAGCGCCATCGCCAACGGCGAGAACGCCCCCTTTACCGTGGGCTTTGCCGCCGAAACCCAGAACGTACTCGAATATGCCAGGAGTAAAATGCAGCGCAAAGGCCTGGATATGATTATCGCCAACGATGTCTCGGATCATGGTATCGGCTTCAACAGCGATGAAAATGAGGTCACCGTACTTTGGAATTCTGGCGACCAGGTCCTGGCAAGGGCGGGAAAGGCCACCATTGCCCGTCAAATCATAGAGTTAATCGCTAAACGTCCCAGTAACTAGATACTCGAAAAGTACCAATGCGCATTCACGCCGAGGCCTGAGCGTAATATCATTCCCTAACGTAAAAAGTCGGCCAGGGATAATGCTGAATAAACTAAAAAAGAAAAAAGAAGCACCCGCTAGAGAACCTAAGCGCCAGGCTGCCAGTAATCCCCAGGGTATTTCTGCCTCCGGCAATGCCACCTACAAGACTGCTAGCACCGGCCTGCTGGTAACACTACTGGTGGTGTTGGCCAGTTTTGCCTATCTGCTTTTGGTACGCGAGCCGGGTGTAAGAACCCAGCAAGCGGATCGCGTGGCCGGAGCCTACGCCACACAGCAGGCCACCAATATCAACGCCCGGGTCCGCCTGATGCGTCAACGGCTGCAAAGCACCGCCCAATCGCCACTAGCGCTGTCAGCGATCGCCAGCTATGCCAGGGAAGACATAGAACTGGTAGAGCAGGCCGTACTGGACTATTTCCCGGACTTGTTAAGTCTTAAAATCGTGCCCGTGGGGGATATGGGCACCGCAGAATTCGAAGGGGGCGACCAGGGCCTGCGCAACCACATTGAAGTAGACCTGGTGCGCCGCACGGCCAACGGCGAGAAAACCCTACCCGAGGCTTTCCGCTTCGAAGAGCGCTGGCTCACCACTATTGCAGAACTGGTTAAACACCCAAGAATCGAAGATCGCAGGGCAGTTTTGGTCGCCACCGTCGATAACAAAGCATTTTCCAGCGAACTGCAGGCACTCAATTCGGGAACGGGCAAATATGCACTCGAACAGATACATATCAGCAGTGATGGCAAGACCAGCACCAACATCATTGCCCAGGCGGGAAGCGGCAACGCAACGGACTACCAGCGATTCGCCACCATACCCGACACTAACTGGCGGGTCGCATTCACCCCGTCCGCTGAGCTTATAGGCTTATTGGGCTCCTCCAGTGGGCCTATTTACCTGGTGCTCGCCCTGTGCATTCTAGCCACCCTGGGGGGCTTTGCCATTGTCGCCATTCGCATGCCAAGTATCATCGAGGATGACGTCAACCGAATGATATCTGCCTCGGACCGCAAGTCTGAGCTTAGCCTTAGTATTCCGGAGCTGGTCACCGTAGCTCGTCAGTTGCGCAGAGCCACTTTGCGAGCCCTGCGCCAGGTCGACAGTGGCCACGGCGCGCCATTGCCCAATATGGAGGTAGAGACGCTAGAGTCAGTAGAAGACACCCCGTCAGCGGCCGACCTCGATGACGTTCTGGAACTTGATCTGGTAATGGAGGAGGAACCGGAGCAGGTCACTGTGATCCCCTCCAACTTCCCCGCCCATATCTTTCGTGCTTATGATATCCGTGGCGATGCCAGCACAGAGCTGACGGAAGAATTGATGGCCGGCCTGGGACTGGCGATAGGCACTATCGCAGGGGAAATGGGCGAGCAGGCATTATTGGTAGGTTGTGACGGTCGCAACTCAAGCCCAGCTCTTAAGTCAGCCCTGGTGCGCTCGCTGATGGAATCCGGTCGCGATGTAATCGACATAGGCCTGGTGCCAACCCCGGCACTGTACTTCGCCACCCGCCACCTCAGCTGCCGTTCAGGCCTGATGATAACCGGCAGCCACAACCCAAAAACTGATAACGGCCTCAAAATAGTGCTTAACCAGCAGACGATACACGCTGGCGGTATCCAGGAGATTCGAGACAAAGTTATTGCAGGTGCGTTCAGTAAAGGTAACGGGAGAATGATCAAAGAAGATGTAATCCCTGCCTATATCGATGAGGTCACCCAGGACATAGCGATCGCGGTACCCCTCAAAATTGTGGTGGATGCCGGAAATGGTGCCACCAGTGACGTCGCCCCCGAACTCTTCGAAGAACTGGGCTGTGAAGTCATTCCCATGTATTGCAGTGTGGACGGCAACTTCCCGAACCGCTCACCAGACACCTCCAACGAAGACAACCTGCGCGCGCTCTGCGAAGCCGTACAGCGCGAGGAAGCCGACTTCGGGGTAGCCTTCGATGGCGACGGAGACCGATTGGCAGTAGTGACCAGCAGTGGCCGTATTGTGCGCTCAGATGTACTGCTGATGGTTTTTGCCCAGGACGTGGTGTCCCGCAATCCCGGAGCAGATGTGGTCTTTGACGTGAAATGCAGCCGGAACCTGACTCAGGTGATCACCAGCAACGGCGGTCGTCCAGTGCTGTGCAAAACCGGCCACGCATTTATGAAAGAGAAAATGACGGAAACCGGTGCCCTGCTGGGTGGCGAATTTTCCGGCCACATGTTCTTTGGCGAGCGCTGGTTTGGCTTCGATGACGGCATGTATGCGGCGGGGCGCCTGGCGGAAATCATGAGCACCCAGGGAGACAGCCTGGATGACATCATCGACACTTTCCCGGCTACCGTGAATACTCCGGAAATTCTTATCCCCGTGACAGAGCAGAACAAACAACCGCTGATGGACAGGATAATCCGCAATACCGATTTTTCCTCAGGCAAAGTCAACACCATGGATGGTATCCGGGTAGACTTCTCCGAAGGCTGGGGTCTGGTGCGAGCATCCAACACCAGCTCAGCACTCACCGCCCGTTTCGAGGCCACCAGCGCCGAAGCGCTTGAGATGATCATGAGCGAGTTCCGCGAGCAGATAGCGCTGGTAGACTCCTCACTTGAACTGAATTTCTGAGCCTTTCGGGCTCCAACAGGTATTACATGTCACTCCATCGCGACGCCGCCCTCAACATTGCCAAGGTATTGACCGAGGCTCTGCCTTATATCCAGCGTTTTACCGGCAAAACCATCGTGGTCAAATTCGGCGGCAATGCAATGGTGGACCCAGAGCTTCATGAGAGCTTTGCCCGCGACGTGGTGCTGATGAAACTGGTCGGCATGAACCCGGTGGTAGTGCACGGCGGTGGACCGCAGATCGGCTCCCTGCTCGAAAAACTCAACATTCACACCGAATTCGTAGACGGTATGCGGGTGACAAGCGCAGAGACCATGGACGTGGTAGAGATGGTTCTGGGCGGCAGCGTCAATAAGGAGATCGTCTCCTCCATCAATCGCAACGGAGGCAAAGCCATCGGCGTTACCGGCAAAGATGGCCAACTCATTCGCGCCCGCAAACTCAAGGTCACCCGCCACAGCCCGGAACTGGGCGCTTCCGAGATTATCGATATCGGTCACGTAGGCGAGGTAGACCAAATCGACACTGAGGTGCTCAATGTCATTCTGGAAAGCAACTTCATCCCGGTGATTGCGCCTATCGGCGCAGATCGGGCCGGCAACAGCTATAACATCAATGCCGACCTGGTAGCGGGCAAATTATCGGAGGTTTTACAAGCCGAAAAGCTGATGCTGCTTACCAATGTATCGGGGCTGCTCGACAAGGAGGGGCGTATTCTCACCGGGCTCAGCACTGCGGAAGTAGACGATCTCATCGAGGACGGCACAATACACGGAGGGATGCTTCCGAAAATAGGGTGCGCATTGGATGCAGTCAAATCAGGTGTGGCCAGCTCGCATATTATTGATGGCCGCGTTCCTCACGCGGTGCTACTGGAAATATTCACCGATGTAGGAATAGGGACCCTGATCACCAACCGCAGGGACTAACAGGAGAAAAGATCGCCTGGATGCTTTATTTTCAGGCATTTTTGGCCGTTGCTTATTGCAGCGCTCCCGGGTAATCGCTAGCATGGGGCGTCACCCGATTGATGTGTAATTTTCATGCCCCCCAGAAAGTCCCAACGGCGTCAGCAGATCCTGGAAGCCCTGGCCCAGATGCTGGAAGCCAACCCCGGCAACCGGATCACAACTGCGGGACTAGCAAAACAGGTCGGTGTGTCTGAGGCTGCTCTTTACCGCCACTTCCCCAGCAAATCGAAAATGTTTGAAGGTTTAATCGAGTTTATCGAGGAAACCATATTCAGCCGTATTAAGTTGATTCTCAGTGAAGAGCCCAGTGCAATTGGCCGCTGCGAAAAAATGTTGACGTTACTGCTCGCTTTCACCGAACGCAATCCTGGCATTACGCGCATTCTCACCGGCGACGCCCTGGCTGGGGAAACCGAGCGCCTGCACGTGCGGGTAGCCCAGCTGTTTGATCGTTTTGAAACTCAGCTTAAGCAGGTCATTCGCGAGGCTGAGATGCGTGAGGGGCTGCGCCCTGTCATTCCACTTCCTGCAGCAGCCAATCTACTGATGGCCACTGCCGAAGGACGCATCTCCCAGTACGTTCGCTCAGGCTTCAAGCGCTCTCCAACCGAGGACTGGAAACAGCAGTGGGACCTGCTGATGACGGGGTTCTTCAAGGAAGCTGTAAGTCAGCCCATACCCGGACAGGGCGGTTTCGCCCAACCCCTTAACCAGGGTTAGCGACGCGGGTCCTGACTGCTATTTTGTTGCTGTTCTGCCCGTTGCTGCGCCATCATATTGCGGCGAAACTCAACCATGTCCAGCAGCACAGCAAAGCGTTCAATATCCTGTTTATAGGCCGCCTCGACTGCGGCTATTTCTATCTGCCGGTCGGCGATAGCACGATCTGAAATCTCAATCTCTGTCTGCAAATCCTCGATAGCCTGCAGCCGCTCGATATCAACCTCGCGGCCCGTTCGCTCCATTTCAGCTGCCTGAACCTGGTAATTCTCAACCTGTTGCTTTAGCGACCGTTTATTGGACTTGATAATACTGACCCGAATACGTAAATCCCGCAGGGCCCGATCTTCAGCGGCCTCGATATCCTCCAACGAGCTGTAACGTAACAACAAGGCCTCGTCCCACTCTTTCAAGCGCTGCTGTTCAGCGATTGCTTCTCGCTCCAGGCGCTTGCGGGCATCTTCATGTTTCTGCTCTTCGGCGGTGAGCTCCCTGGGTACCACCCGAATCACGACACCCTTGTCATTCACCACCTCATAACCATTCTTGATGTCTTCCGGCGGAACCTGAAAACCAACAACAGTGCTGCCCTCATCATTCACATAGCGGTAAAGTTCCACCGCATTCGTGGATTGGGATAGCAAGGAAAGAAAGGCCGGGACTAAAATCCCGATTGGAATCAGGCGCATTATCTTCATGCTGCCCAATATAGGCGTTGACCGGACGCTGGACAAGTCAGACGCCGTAGCGAGTTCGATATTCTTTCATTTTTACCAGGGCATCACCGGAGCCACCTGTTTTTTCCAGATAGGCGATGATGTGGCCCATATCAATGATACTGAGCACCGGAATGGAGTACGCGCTTTCCAGTTCCTGAATAGCAGACAGCTCGCCCTCACCCCGCTCCTGGCGGTTGAGCCCAATGGCAACACCCGCAAGTTCAGCGCCAGCGCCATCAATCATCGCTATGACTTCTCGCACCGCTGTGCCCGCCGTAATGACATCGTCGATCACCAGCACTCTGCCCTTCAGAGGCGCCCCCACCAGCATGCCTCCCTCGCCGTGAGACTTTGCTTCTTTGCGATTGTAAGCGAAGGGCACATCCATACCATGATCGTTGGCCAAAGCCACTGCGGTAGCAGCAGCCAGGGGGATACCCTTATATGCCGGACCCAACAGCACATCAAACTCGATACCGGACTCAGCAATGCGATTAGCGTAGCAGCGGCCAAGGGCGGCCAGGGCGCGGCCACTGTCAAACGCGCCCGCATTGAAGAAATAGGGACTGATACGGCCTGACTTGAGAGTAAATTCACCGAACTTGAGCACCTCGTATTCCTTGGCTAACTCAATAAATTCTGTCTGGTAAACCTGCATGCGCAAAATCCCCCCTTCAATATGGCCTGTTGTCACAAATGTTTATCGTTTCCGGACTTTGTAATCCACGCATTCCCAGCTAGAATGCACGGCTACCCGGTGTTTACTACCGCGCAGAGCAGCTTCATGTCTCGACGGGCAAGACAAATAATCAACAGTCGCGGGACCGCTAGTCTGTAGCAATCGGAATACGAGTTTTGGATAGTCCGCAGGCAGCCTTCAGGGGCCGCCCGTTTGGGCTCAATATAATACACGCTCTAATATCAAGGGGCCATGAATGCGGGTCATCAGTTTCAGCGCAGACGGCATCAAGAACGCCGCTGAAAAGGGGTTTTACGACTGGTTGAAGGAACAGGATGCTGACTTTGTTTGCATCCAGGACCTACAGTGCTCGGAATACGATCTACAGGACAACCTCTTCTTCCCGGAGGAGTACAACCCGTATTTCTTTGACGATATCGATGGCAAAGCCAACGGCGTGGCTATTTACTGCCGCCAACTACCCAAGGCCATCATGACCGGCCTGGGTTTCGCCGACTTTGATATGGAAGGCCGTTACATCCAGGCGGACTACGAGAACATTAGCGTGGGCTGCCTGCTGGCGCCCAGCGCCGAGCCCGGCAACGCCGAACAACAGGCACGCAAGAATGAATTTTATGCGCAGCTGGGCAACCACCTGCAGAAAGTACGCAACAAGCGCCGAGAGTTCATCATCTGCGGCAACTGGAATGCTGCCCACACGCCTGGCGATGTCCAGGACACGGAGCGCAACAGCACCGCCTCAGGTTTCCTGACCGAAGAGCGCCAGTGGATGAATGAGCTGTTCAGCGAGGGCTATGTTGACGCTTTCCGCGAGGTCAACTCGGATCAGGACGAGTTCAGCTGGTGGCCGGAAGGCGACCGCGAAAAAAATGGCTGGCGCTCGGATTTCCACGTTATCTCCAAGGAACTGCAGTACTGCGTGGACTACGGCGCCATCTACAAGAGCCGCGAGTTCTCTACCCACGCGCCTGTCATTATGGATTACGACATCGAGTTGTAATACCAATAAACGCAGGCCTACTGAAGACACTCGTCGTCCCCGCGCAAGCGGGGACTCAGAACCCCTGCCAACGACTCAACCCTCCGCTAATGCCGCCTTCTGTTTTTCAATCAACTCCAGAATCCCCGCACTCGCCAAATCCAGCATGGCATTGAGCTCATCCCGGTCAAACGTGGCGCCCTCAGCAGTCCCCTGAACCTCAATAAAACCACCCGATTCTCCCATGATCACATTCATATCCGTATCCGCTGAGGAATCCTCAGGATAATCCAGATCAAGAACCGGAACGCCCTGATAAATCCCGACCGACACAGAAGCCATCATCTCCAGCAACGGATCGGTGTTAATGATTTTTTTGCGCTGCAGGTAGTTAATAGCATCCACCAGGGCAACCAGGGCGCCAGTGATCGAAGCCGTGCGCGTACCCCCATCCGCCTGGATGACGTCACAGTCAATGTTAATGGTGTTCTCGCCCAGCTTTTTGAGGTCAACCGCCGCCCGCAAGGAGCGACCAATCAAGCGCTGGATTTCCACCGTACGACCGCCCTGCTTGCCTCGACTGGCCTCACGGCCCATGCGACTGCCCGTGGAGCGAGGCAGCATCCCGTATTCTGCGGTCACCCAGCCGCTGCCTTTACCGCGCAAAAATCGAGGCACGCCTTCCTCCACCGAGGCAGTACAGATGACCTTGGTTTTACCAAAACAGACCAACACCGAGCCCTCGGCATGACAAGTGAAATTACGGGTGATAGAAATATCCCGGAGCTGTTCCGGGGTGCGACCGCTTGGGCGTTGCATAAAGTTCTCCGCTGAAGAAAAGCGCAAGTATACGCGCCGCAGCGCACTGTGAGCAGTCCCGGCAAACTGCTACACTCTGAATCGACCCCACCAGCAAGAGGAAACGCCGCATTGGCCAGGATACACAGCATGACGGCCTTCGCCAGAGAGAGCGCTCATACCGAGCAAGGCGTGCTCACCGTCGAACTGCGAACCGTCAACCACCGCTATCTTGATAGCAGCTTTAAACTGCCAGACAGCCTGCGCGCACTCGAACCCAAAATACGAGAAATGATCAGCAAAACCCTGGCGCGGGGAAAAGTGGACTGCATGATACGGGTCCAGCCACAGCCGGAACGCAGCGCGTCCATGGTCATCAACCGTGAGCAACTTAAAGACCTGGCAAGGGCCTCCGCGGAGATTCAGGACATCATCAAAACGCAGCAGCCAACGGCCCTGCAAGTACTGCAGTTCCCAGGAATCTGCAGTGCGCCGGAGCAGTCCGAAGAAGCTCTGCACAAGGCGGCACAGACACTGGTACTAGCTGCTCTGGAAACCCTGGCGGACAACCGAAGCCGCGAAGGAGAGAAACTCTCGGCGATGATTCGAGAGCGTATCGACCAGGTGGAAGCTGAAGTCGCCACCACCCGAGAGCGGGTACCTGCGCTGCTCCAACAACAGCGCGACAAGGTCATCGCCCGCATCGAAGAGTTGGATGTAGAGGTAGACCAGGGACGCCTGGAGCAAGAACTGGTGCATTTGTCCCACAAAGCAGACGTTGACGAAGAGCTGGACCGTCTGGGTGCCCATATAGGCGAGGTACGTCGAGCGCTGGACAAGGGCGGCCCCTGTGGCCGACGTCTGGATTTCCTGATGCAGGAACTGAACCGCGAAGCCAATACCCTGTCCTCAAAATCCACCTCCAGCAGCACCACCCAGAACGCGGTAGAGCTGAAAGTGCTGATCGAGCAAATGCGCGAACAGATCCAGAATATCGAATAAGGGCCACGAAGATGAGCCGCACCGGAACCTTGTACACCGTATCCGCCCCTTCCGGGGCGGGAAAAACCAGCCTCGTCGCCGCGCTTGTTGAGCGCAGCGAAGAGTTGCGGGTCTCCGTTTCCCATACCACCCGCGACAAACGCCCTGGAGAAGAAGACGGGGCTGACTACCATTTTGTCAGTCAGGACAAGTTCCTGGCCATGCTGGACAAAGTAGAGTTTCTCGAACACGCCAAAGTGTTCGGCAACCTTTACGGCACCTCACAGCTCTGGGTGCAAGAACAGCTGGTCCGCGGTACAGACGTCATTCTGGAAATTGACTGGCAAGGAGCTGCACAGGTCAAACGGCTATTACCCAATACCCAGGCGATTTTTGTCCTGCCGCCCTCCCGATTGACCCTGTTGCAGCGCCTGACCGCGCGCGGCCAGGACGACTCAAACACTATAGAGGGTCGTATGGCCGAGGCGGTAGAAGAGATGTCCCACTACGTGGAGAGTGATTTCCTGGTGGTAAACGACAATTTCGACAAGGCAGTGGCCCAGCTGCAGTCCATCGTCAGCTGTCACCGCCTGGCCACCGAGCAGCAGCGGGATACCCACGCGGATCTACTGAAGAAACTATTCACCTGATTCAGGGCGGGCATTATTCACGCTGGAGCAATGCTGCGTGGCGGGGTATAATTTCCGGTTCTGTTTTACTACTTATTATGGGAAGTTTTACTGATGGCACGCGTAACCGTTCAAGATTGTCTGGAAAACGTCGCTAACCGCTTCGAATTAGTCATGGTCGCAAGCAAGCGAGCCCGACAAATCGCCACTGGCGGCAAGGACCCAATGGTCGACGAAGAGTCCGATAAGCCCACTGTTATCGCTCTGCGCGAAATAGCCGAAGGCTTTGTCACTGCTGACATCTTGACTCGCGAAAGCGAAATGGAAGCCGAGGAAGAGCTGGCTGAAGTCATGATGGAGGCCAGCGAGGCTCTCTAAGCTCCCCGGGCATCGCAGAAAGGCAGACTTATGAACGCCATTCAATCCATCGATGCCCTCACCAACACGCTCCAAAGTTATCTCACCCCGGAGCAAAGCAACAGCGTAAGACGCGCTTACTACTTCGCCGAGCAGGCCCATCACGGGCAACTGCGGCGCAGTGGTGAGCCCTATGTGACCCATCCACTCGCGGTGGCGGGCATCCTGGCGGAAATGCACATGGACCACCAGAGTCTGATTGCCGCCATGCTCCATGATGTTATTGAAGACACCGGCATCCCCAAGTCGGCTATTGGCGACCAGTTTGGCGCCCCGGTGGCAGATTTGGTAGACGGGGTCAGCAAATTGACCCAGATGGAATTTGAGTCCCTGGAAGAGAAGCAGGCGGAGAACTTCCAGAAAATGGCGCTGGCCATGGCCCGGGATATCCGCGTCATCCTGGTAAAGCTTGCAGACAGGCTGCACAACATGCGCACCCTGGGCGTATTGCAGACCAGTAAAGCCCGGCGTATCTCCCGGGAAACCCTGGAAATCTACGCCCCTATTGCCATGCGCCTGGGCATGAATAACGTGCGCATGGAGTTCGAAGATCTCGGCTTTTCTGCTATGCACCCTATGCGCGCCAGACGCATTGAGGCAGCCCTGCGCAATGCACGCGGCCACCGCACAGAACTGGTCGATAAGATACGCCAGCAGATCGAGGCGACCCTTGAACAGGAGGGCCACCACGCCGAGGTCCTGGGGCGAGAAAAGCACCTGTACAGCATTTACAAAAAGATGAAATCCAAACGGAAGTCCTTCTCCGAGATCATGGACATCTATGCGTTTCGCATCATCGTCGATTCCGTGGATACCTGCTACCGGGTACTGGGCTGCGTGCACAGCCTGTACAAACCAGTGCCAGGTGAATTCAAAGACTACATCGCGATTCCAAAAGCCAATGGCTACCAGTCGCTGCACACGGTATTGATGGGCATGCATGGCGTACCTATCGAAATTCAGATTCGCACCCGTGAAATGGAAGACATGGCCAACAATGGCATTGCCGCCCACTGGCTGTACAAAAGCGATGCGCAATCGTCCAATGGCAGCCATGCCCGCGCGCGCGAATGGGTGCAGGGTCTGCTGGAAATGCAGCAACGCGCAGGGAACTCCCTGGAGTTTATCGAAAGCGTCAAAATCGACCTGTTCCCGGACGAAATATACGTGTTCAGCCCCAAGGGACGAATCATGGAGCTGCCCCGGGGTGCTACCGCGGTCGACTTTGCCTACGCAGTGCACACAGACGTGGGCAATAGCTGTGTGGCCTGTCGCATCAACCGCCGGCTCGCGCCCCTGTCCGAACCACTGCAGAGCGGTCAAACAGTGGAGATTCTCACCGCCAAGGGTGCCAGCCCCAATCCATCCTGGTTCAACTACGCGGTCACTGCCAAAGCACGTACCAATATCCGTCATTTCCTCAAGAACCAGACCCGGGAGGACTCGGTGGCGCTGGGACAGCGGCTTCTGGATCGCGCGCTCGCCGCGTTAGACAGCAGCATAGAGACCATTCCGGAAGACGAACTACAGGAATACCTGCAAGAAAACCAATACGAGGCGCTGGCGGAGTTGCTCGAAGACATCGCCAGGGGTAATCGATTGCCCGCTATTACCGCTCAACAAATACTGGGTCAGGCAGTCGAAGATCAGACAGAGCCGGACCGCTCAAACCCAGTGGCCATTCGCGGTACAGAGGGCTTTATGCTCACCTATGCCAAGTGCTGCCACCCTATTCCCGGCGACCCGATCGAGGGCTACCTCAGCTCCGAAAAAGGGGTGGTTGTGCACCGTGAACGCTGCAATAACCTGGGCGATTTACGCGAAAATAGCGAGCGCCTGGTCGCCCTGCGCTGGGACGATCATGTGGAGGGTGAATACGCAGTGGAGCTGCGTATAGAGGTAGAGAACCGCCGCGGCATGATTGCAGTCCTCGCCACTCGCATCAACGCCATGGGAGTGAATATCGAAAAAATCTCCACCGAAGACAAGGACTACCAGTTCACCTACGTGGATCTGGAAATGCTGGTCGAAAACCGCATTCACCTGGCACGAATTATGAAACGCCTGCGCAGCACCAATTCTGTGCGTAAAGTAATTCGCATTAAAAACTAAGTAAGCAGGAGCAACAACGTGAGTAACCGCGCCATTATCTCAACGCCGGAGGCCCCGGCCGCGATCGGACCCTATTCCCAGGCTGTGAAGGTGGGCAACACCGTGTGGATTTCGGGACAAATCCCTCTCGACCCCAGCTCCATGGAGCTGGTCGAAGGCAGCATCAGCGCCCAGGCAACTCAGGTTTTCAAAAACCTCGCCGCAGTCGCCAACGCCGCGGGCGGCAGTCTGAATGATGCGATAAAGATCAATATTTCCCTTACCGATATGGGCGACTTCGCCGCAGTAAATGAAGTCATGGCAACTTTTTTCCAGGAACCCTATCCCGCACGCGCCTGTGTGCAGGTAGCGGCGCTACCCAAAGCGGTCGACATCGAGGTGGAGGCCATACTCTCAGTCTGATGACACTCACCGAACTGCGCTATCTGGTGGCCCTGTCTGAGGCAGGTCACTTTCGCAAAGCTGCGGACGCCTGCAACGTCAGCCAGCCCACCCTCAGCATTGCCATCAAAAAACTGGAGGCAGAGCTGGGCATCAGCTTGTTCGAGAGAGCCAGACACAAGATCAGCCCTACCCCTATAGGCGAGCGAATCGTCGCCCAGGCTCGCACTGTACTGCAGGAAACCAGCAACCTGGTAAATTTGGCCGAGCAGGGCAAGGATCCGCTTGGCAGCGTACTTTCTATAGGTGCTATCTATACTGTGGGCCCCTATCTCTTCCCACGACTGGTACCCCGGATCAAACACCTGGCCCCTGAAATGCCAATGTACATCGAGGAAAGCTATACAGCGGACCTGCGCGTCAAACTGAGCAGCGGAGCGCTAGACGCTATTTTTGTCGCCCTGCCATTCACCGAGCCCGACGTGGTTACCCGCTCCCTGTTCGACGAGCCCTTCGTCGTCCTGATGCAAAAAGATCACCCTCTGGCCAGTACTACATCGGTGGCGCCAGCGACATTGGCTGAGCACAAGGTATTGTTATTGGGTGAGGGTCACTGTTTTCGCGATCAAGTACTGGAGGCCTGCCCAGGACTGCAAGAATCGATCGTGGCCCATAACGCCCGTGATCACGCTATTGTCGAAGGAGGCTCGTTGGAGACTCTCAAACACATGGTTGCCAGCGGTATGGGCATCACTGTATTACCGGAATCTGCCGCGAGCATTGCGCTTTATGGAGAGCAGGAGCTGGTGGTACGCCCCTTCGCCGACCCAAGACCGTTCCGCACCATCGCCTTGGCCTGGCGGGTGAGCTATCCCCGGCACCAGGCCATCGACCTCCTCGCCCAGGCCCTGAAAGATTAGTGTCTGGAATTGCCGCTGACCCAGTAGCGCAACTGCGCGGCGTTGGTCCCAAACTTGCGGCCAAGCTCGCAGAGGTTGGCGTTCATCGGGTTGAAGACCTGCTCTTTCACTTGCCATTGCGTTACCAGGACCGCACCCGGGTCACGCCAATAGGGGCAGCCCAGGACGGGGTGGACGTTGTCATCGAGGGGGAGGTACGCGTAGCGGATATCGCATTCGGTCGACGCCGCAGCCTGGTCATTCGCTTGCAGGACGGCTCTGGCGCTATCAGTCTGCGTTTTTTCCACTTCTCCGCTGCCCAGAAGAACAGCCTGCAGCCAGGCACGCGTCTGCGCTGCTTCGGCCAGGTGCGTCGCGGCGGCAGCGGACTAGAGATGTATCACCCGGAATATCGACAGATAGCCGAAGGTGAAGTGGACGTAGAGGAGGCCCTAACGCCCGTCTACCCGGCCATAGGAGGAATTGGCCAGAATCAGTGGCGCAATCTTTGCGTGCAGGCAGTGACACGCCTAAAACACAGCGCCCCCCGGGAGCTGCTGCCCCCCGAGCACCCCCTTCCCTATGGCTTGGCCGAAGCACTGGTTTATTTGCACTCACCGCCGCCAGATGCGCCCCAGGAATCCCTGCGAGAAGGCGAACACCCGGCTCAATTACGCCTGGCCATGGAGGAACTGGTGGCGCATAACCTCACTTTGCAGGGGCTACGGGCACAACAGCGAGCTGAGGGCGCCCCTCAATTGCACGGCAACAAACAGTTACTGGAGCAATTCCTGGGTTCCCTGCCGTTCTCTCCCACTGGCGCTCAGCTGCGCGTGATGCAAGAGATCGCTGAAGACATCGCCAGCCCTCACCCCATGCTGCGCCTGGTGCAGGGCGATGTGGGTTCGGGTAAAACCCTGGTGGCAGCGGCCGCAGCCCTGCAGGCTATTGCCAGTGGCTACCAGGTTGCAATCATGGCACCTACTGAAATTCTCGCCGAGCAGCATCGCCACAACTTCGCCAATTGGTTTGAACCGCTGGATATCAACATTGCCTGGCTCAGCGGTCGCAGCAAAGGCAAGAAACGGGCCGCGGCCCTGGCAACGATCGCCTCAGGCAGTGCAGCGCTGATTGTGGGCACCCACGCTCTGTTCCAACAGGATGTAATCTTCGATCGCCTGGGGCTGGTGGTGGTAGATGAGCAACATCGCTTCGGTGTACACCAACGGTTGTCACTCACTGAAAAATCCGGCCCAGACGTAGGGCGTCCCCATCAGCTAGTGATGACTGCCACACCCATCCCCCGCACCCTGTCTATGGTGGCCTACGCAGACCTGGACTGCTCGGTGATAGATGAGCTGCCCCCTGGGCGACAGCCGGTGGAAACGGTGTTGATAGATAACAGCCGTCGCGAGCAAATCGTTGAGCGAGTATCCAACGCCTGCGCCGGCGGCCGCCAGGCCTATTGGGTGTGCACCCTGGTCGAGGAAAGTGATGTCTTACAAGCACAGGCCGCGCAAGCCACTGCCCAGGAATTGAGCGACGTTCTGCCCGGTCTATCGGTTGGTTTGATACACGGCCGGCTCAAATCCGCTGAAAAAGACGCGGTGATGTCTGCCTTCAAAGCTGGCGAACTAGACTTGCTGGTGGCAACCACGGTCATCGAAGTGGGAGTGGATGTACCCAACGCCAGTCTGATGATTGTTGAGAATCCTGAGCGCCTGGGCCTGGCTCAGCTGCACCAGCTGCGCGGTCGGGTGGGTCGAGGGACTGCTGCAAGCCATTGCGTATTGCTGTATCAAAGCCCGCTGTCATTCAACGGCAAGCAACGGCTGCAAGCGATGCGACAGAGCAGTGATGGCTTTTATATCGCGGAAAAAGATTTGGAGCTGCGGGGGCCAGGAGAAGTCCTGGGTACCCGGCAAACAGGCTTGATGGAGTTTCGTATTGCCCAGCTACCGGCCCATAACCACTTGTTGGATGAGGTACAGGCTCTATCAGCGGAAATTCAGGCCAATCACCCTGAGCTCTGCGAGCCATTGATTCAGCGCTGGACCGGGAGCAGCCGGGAGTTTGCCAAGGTCTAGTTTATTGGCCAGCTTAGCTGGCCGTAAAACACTCAGACAACTTCAGCGAGATCGCCCTTCTCTTCCAGCCAGGCTTTGCGATCAGACGCTCGCTTCTTTGCCAACAACATGTCCAGCATATTGTTGGTGTCATCACCGGCATCAAGCACTAACCGCACCAGGCGACGTGTGTCGGGATCCATAGTGGTTTCACGTAGTTGCAGCGGATTCATTTCGCCCAGGCCCTTGAAGCGCTGCACATTAACTTTTCCGCGTTTCTTTTCCGCCTCGATGCGATCCAGCACGCCTTGTTTTTCGCCCTCGTCCAGAGCATAGAACACCTCCTTACCTACATCGATACGATAAAGCGGAGGCATAGCGACGAAAACGTGGCCAGCAGCAACCAAACTGCGGAAATGACGCACAAACAGAGCGCATATCAGGGTAGCGATGTGCAGGCCGTCAGAGTCCGCATCCGCCAGGATGCACACCTTGTGATAACGCAGGCCAGAGAGATCGTCGCTGGCGGGGTCTATGCCGATAGCCACAGAAATATTGTGCACTTCCTGAGACGCCAGGATTTCCTGGGAGTCCACTTCCCAGGTATTCAGGATCTTGCCGCGCAGCGGCAAAATAGCCTGGAACTCCCTGCTTCTGGCCTGCTTGGCACTGCCGCCAGCAGAGTCACCCTCCACCAGAAACAGCTCGCCGCGAGATGGGTCATCGCCGGAACAGTCCGCCAGCTTGCCCGGCAGAGCTGGACCGGAAGAAACTTTTTTACGCACCACTTTTTTGGCGCTGCGCATTCGGCTCTGTGCATTATTGATGCACATCTCCGCCAGATTTTCTGCCTCTTCGGTGTGTTGATTCAACCACAGGCTGAAGGCGTCCTTGGCGACGCCGGAAACAAACGCCGCCGCCTCTCGGGAGGACAGCCGTTCCTTCGTTTGCCCGGAGAACTGCGGATCTCCCAGCTTGAAGGAAAGCACGTAACAACAACGCTCCCAGATATCGTCGGGGGCCAGCTTGACGCCTCGGGGCAGCAGGCTGCGCAGCTCACAAAATTCGCGCATAGCATCGAGCAGACCGGTGCGCAGACCATTAACATGGGTGCCGCCCTGCGCTGTGGGAATCAGGTTTACATAGGACTCGGCGACAACCTCACCGCCTTCCGGGAGCCACTGTACCGCCCAGTCCACACCTTCATTGCTGCCACTGAAGCTGCCAACAAAGGGCTGTTCCGGAATCGCCGGGAAATCGATGGTGGCATCCGCCAGATAATCAGTCAGACCATCTTCGTAGTACCACTCCTGGGTCTCGTTTTTCTTCTCGTCTTTAAACTTAACCTTCAGGCCCGGACATAACACCGCTTTGGCTCGCAGCACGTGTATCAGGCGTGAAACTGAGAAGTTGATTGAATCGAAATACTTGGGATCAGGTGTAAATTTTACAGTGGTGCCAGTATTGCGCTTGCCACAGCTATCGATCACCACAAGATCGGAGGTCTTCTCACCACCCGAGAAGGTTATCTGGTGCACGCTGCCGTCGCGCTTGATAGTAACCACCAAATCGTTGGACAGGGCGTTAACCACCGACACCCCTACACCGTGCAGGCCTCCGCTGAACTGGTAATTCTTGTTGGAAAACTTGCCCCCTGCGTGCAAGGTGGAAAGTATAACCTCCACCCCGGGCTTGCCCTGTTCCGGATGAATATCCACCGGCATGCCACGGCCATTATCAGAGACCGACACCGAGCCATCCTTGTGCAAGATGACATCGATCTCATCGGCGTGGCCGGCGAGGGCCTCGTCCACTGAGTTATCAATAACCTCCTGGGCCAGATGATTGGGGCGAGTGGTGTCGGTGTACATGCCCGGGCGCTTGCGCACAGGCTGCAGTCCCGTGAGGACTTCGATATCTTCGGCGGTATATTGACTCATGCGTGGGTATGGCGATTTATGGCTAGAGAAATTGGGTTGCCGTCATTGTACATGAGCGGGAGCGAACGGCAGCGACTGTTGCAAGAAAAATTTAAAGAGCCCGTTAAAATACGGCTAAAGATAGCCACCCGAGTCCAGGTCGACAATAAAGTCGGAATCGGTCACCCGAGAGACTTCGGTTTTGATGCTGCCATCGGCGCACAACTCCAGCCAGCGATAGCCTGGGGGCTTGTCGTCTGCCTTAAACGCCTCACTGCCCGGAGCGAACTGGACACAACTGGAAGGTGACGCCATCAACGCGATGTCGCCCCGCAACACGTCGATCTGCTGGTGCACGTGTCCCCAAAGCACTCCTCTCACAGAATCGAAGCTCTCAACAATCTCCCAGAACTGGTCGGCGTCCTGTACCATTTGCTCATCAATCCAGGCGCTGCCAATCGCGACGGGTTGGTGGTGCATGCAGATCAGTGTGTAAAGGCCCTCAGCCTGAGCTCTCTCCAGAGACAGCTGCAGTCGTTGCCGCTCAGTATCACCCAAGCGACCACCCACAGCGCCAGGAATCTGGGAATTTAACATAACAACCTGCCAGCCCCCGGCCTGAAACTCACCACGAAGCCGGTTGCTGCCGCTCACTGCGGCTACCATTTGGCCGCGGTCATCGTGATTGCCCGGCAACCAGAAATCAGGCGCTGCAATTGCGCTCAGATAGCTAATCAACCTGCGGTAAGCTTGCACTGAGCCTTGATCCGAGAGATCGCCCGTACATAACAGACCGTCCGGCGTTCCACGCTCCTTTAACGCACACTGAATTACCAGCTGTAAGGAGCGATCCGTATCCATGTCCAACAGGGTGCCACCGGGCTCTGCACACAGATGAGTATCGGTAATTTGAATCAGCCGGACAGTATTTCCTGAGGTCTTGATGCTGCAGAGGTTTTGTTCTTCAGTTGGCATGGCGAGGCGCGGCTAAACCGCTCAGACTCCAACGATAACCGGCTGGTTGCTGCGGCCGTTGCCCAGACAATGTGCCATCCAGTCCGCCAGAAAGCGATTCTGCTGGGACTTTTCATCCTGCTGGTGCATTTGTTCGTTGGGGTAATTGTAGCGGGGCATGATGCGCCGGTGCGACTGGAAACTCCCCACCTCTAACATAGCCGCATCGTGGTAAGCCCGGACCTCAACCTTCAGCCCTCCTAGCCAACGGGCCTCCGAATGCTGCTGGGACAGGCAAAAAATAGTAGTGTACCTACAGCGCTCAATGACCTCCATGTGAACTCTGGCGGCCCCAAGCTGAAACTCTCGACTATTGCTGGTCTCATAATCCGGAAACAGTCGCAATAGACGGACGTAGTTCGCCTCACAGACTGCGTGCAGCTCTGCGAGATCCAACCGAAATTGTTTTTGCCTGGCCTGTAGCACCTGTGGGCTCCCTATTTACTGCTGCTGTTCGATGAACTGCATCATTTCCGTGGTGTATGTCATAGACGTGAATCGAGTGTACCACTTATGATAGCTCAGACTACGCGCATTTTGGGCTGCAGTTCACACAATACAAGACTGCCCCTGGGCTGCTAGAATCACGGGCTGAAAGCTGCACTTTCCCGCATTTAAGAGGACAACACATGAGAACGACTGGAGTCACGCTTCTGGCGCTGGCACTTTCATTGGGAAGCTTTACCGCAAACGCGGACTCCCTCCTGGACATCTACGAACTTGCGCTGGAAAACGACGCCCAGCTGAAGGCAGAACAGGCCACCTATCTGGCCAACCGGGAACAGGAGAATCTGGGACTGTCTGCACTGCTGCCGCAGGTTGGCGCAGACTACTCGCGGTCTGGCTCCGACACAGAGACAGACGGCGAAAGCCTGGAACTGGGACAGGGCGGCATCGCCACCATTGATACCACCACCAACAATGACACTATCTCCGAAGGCTTTTCTGTCTCCCTGAACCAGGCCTTGTTCGACTTACCGGCATGGTTCAGCTTCCAGTCCGGTAAAGAATTAACCAAACAGGCCGAGGCTACCTTCGCCGGCAATCAGCAAAACCTCGTTGTTCGAGTTGTAGAGGCCTATCTGGCGGTACTGCGAGCCCAGGACAACCTGGAAGCATCCAAGGCCCAGGAACGTGCCTTTGAACGCCAGCTGGAACAAACCCAGCAGCGTTTTGAAGTTGGCCTAATCGCGATCACCGATGTCTATGAGGCCCAGGCGGCCTTCGACCTGTCGCGAGTGAATCGCATTGTCGATGAGAATAACGTGGCTGTATCGCTGGAGCAGTTATCGGTTCTCACCGGTCAAAAACACAGCAACCTGAATATTCTCAAAGAAGACTTCGACATCAAGCCACCGGAGCCCGCGGACCGGGCTGCCTGGGTCGATTTCGCCATGGAGAACAACTTCAATCTTAAGGCTGCCAAGTTTGGTGAAGAGGCGTCCCGCCAAAACTCCAAAGCCAACGCCCTGGAACACGCCTTCCGGGTCAGCGGCAATTACAGCTATTCCGACATGGAAACAGATGGCCGTCGTATTGTTGAGCCAGATACCGGCTTCAACACGTCACCCTATAGCTCTACCGATGGCGATCGCTGGGAAGTCCGCGTGGACATGCCACTTTATTCAGGAGGCGCCATCAGTGCCAACCGCCGTAGATCTGCCCAGGAATTCAATGCCGCTCGGGAAAACCGTATCAACCTGACCCGTAATACTGTTACCGCCACCCGCTCACTGCATATGACAGTCATTAGCGATGTATCCAGGGTACAGGCACGCAAGCAGAGCATTGTTTCTTCCAAGAGCGCCCTGGACGCAACGCAAGCGGGCTATGAAGTGGGTACACGTAACGTAGTGGACGTGTTAAATGCACAGAACACTCTGTTCTCATCCCAGCGTGACTACGCCAACAGTCGCTACGACTACATCGTTAACTTACTTCAGCTCAAAGAGCAGGCTGGCCTGCTGAGTCCGGAAGATGTCGTCAACTTGAATTCTTACCTGATCGTACCGCCAGCGCCCGCTGCCTCTGGTAGCAAGTAAGGCCGCTTATCGACGGCGCCTGAACTCAGGCGCTCGTCAGTTGTTCGCCTATCAACACCAGCAGACGCTCCCTGGCGCCGCGATTGGCAGCGACAACGGCCTCTCCGGCTACACCCATTACCGACTGGCGCTGTGCATCGAGTAGTAACGACAGAACATTGGAAGTTAGTTCCCCGGCATCACCGAGCTGAACCATGCCTCCGGCATCGATAAGTAGCTCAGAGATTTCGGTAAAGTTGTACATGTGTGGACCGCTAATCACCGGTACCCCCCACGCTGCAGCTTCCAGTACATTTTGGCCGCCATGCTCGATGAAACTACCACCGATGACGCAAACGGAGGCTACTCCTGAGAGCAAGCGCAGCTCTCCCATGGTGTCTCCCAGCAAAACCTGATGCTCCTGGCCGACAACGTCGCCCATAGAACGTCTCGCGGTAACGAACCCACGGGCGAGACACAATTGGTAAACAGCTTCAAATCGCTCCGGATGCCGCGGGACCAGCAGACACAGCAGATCCGGGATGGACTGACGAGCGCAGGAGAAGGCATCCAGGATTAGCGCCTCCTCCGATGCATGTGTGCTGGACCCCAACAACACCGGCCGCCCCAGCTCCAGCTTCAGGCCCTCTACTTCCTTGCGCAGGTTTGCATCGAGGTCGATATCAAATTTGATACTACCGGTTATCTGCAACCGCTCGGGAGGCAAACCCAGTTCAACTAGCCTGCCTCCGTCTGCCACAGACTGACAGGCAACCACATTCAGCTGCTCCAGCATCTGCCGGGTCAGTGACGCCAGCCGGCGATAGCCGCCAGCAGAACGCACGGAAAGCCTGGCATTGGCCAACACAATTGGGCAGCCACTGCGCTGGCAATGATAGAGCAGATTGGGCCACAACTCGGTTTCCATAATAATCAATATTTCCGGACGAACCCTGGACAAAAATCGATGCACCGACAAAGGCATGTCCCACGGGGAATACACATGAAACACCCGGTTGCCAAACAGCGCCTGCACCCGCTCTGACCCGGTGGGGGTGGTGGTGGTTACCACCAGCTGATGATCTGGGTAATCGCGCAGTAAGTCTTCGATCAGCGGCGCCGCTGCCAGGGCCTCGCCGACAGAGACCGCATGCACCCAGATTACCCTGCCTGTAGTGATATTTGCCGGGCAGGTGAAATATCCAAAGCGCTCTGCCAGTCGACGCCGGTACTGCGGTGCCTTGCGCGACCGCAACAGCATGCGCAGCAAAATGAAGGGCAGCAACAGATAAAACAGGGCGCTATACAGGTAGCGCATGGGCAACTCCATTGTGAAACTTGCGCCAAAGCATACCAGCGACCACTTGCATGCGCCCACTGCGACAGGCAAAAATAATCGCCTGGTGAACAGGCAGCTAGCGTTTCAGGCAGGCTATAATCCACCCATCTTTTCCTCTGGAGTGCCCATGGGCCTGCCTGTATTACAAACTGACATAGCGATCATCGGCGGCGGCATAGCAGGGCTGTGGACCCTGAACCAGTTACGTAACCGGGGCTTTAATGCCGTACTGTTTGAGCAAGAAGCTCTGGGGAGCTATCAGACCGTTGGCTCACAGGGCATGATCCATGGCGGCATTAAGTACGCCTTGTCCGGTGCCTGGAGTGGCAGCTCGGAAGCAATATCTACCATGCCCGGCGTGTGGCGCAGTTGCCTGCAAGGTAGCGGTAAGGTCGATCTGCGCGGCACCAAGGTACTAAGCGAAGACTTTTACCTTTGGTCACACTCGGGCCTGACCTCAAAAGTGAGCTCCTTTTTCGCCAGCAAGATGCTGCGGGGCCGAGTAGACAAGCTCGCGCCCAGGGATTATCCGCCGCCACTGCGCTCTGATAAATTCAAGGGTCAGGCCTACCGCCTGGTTGATCTGGTACTGGATGTGCCATCAGTGGTAGCAGCGCTGGCCGAGCAACACCGCGAGGCCATTTACAGCATAGACTGGAACCAGGCATCGCTGGAACGCGACGGTGGTAGGGGCTTTATTCGCTCCCCGGATTGGGAGCTGCATCCCAGGCAATTGATTCTTACTGCAGGGGCCGGCAATGAGGCATTGATCAGCGCCCTGGGTGGCAGTGAACCGGCGATGCAACGACGCCCCTTGCAACAGGTGGTCATGAAGCACGAATACCCTGAACCTTTTTACTCGCACTGCACCGGAGGCAGCGCCTCACCCCGGCTGACGATTTCCAGCCATAAAACCAGTAACTCAGAACCCGTCTGGTACCTGGGCGGGGATTTAGCCACAGAGGGCGCTGACGCAGACCCGGCCCAGCTTATCCAGAAAGCCCAGCGAGAAATCGCTGAGCTACTGCCATGGATAGACTTTGGCCAATGTCACTGGCGCACTGTAAGGCTGGACAGGGGCGAACCACTGCAGTCTGCGCTACTGCGCCCGGACAGCGCATTTGTTGGCCCGGTCGACAGCGTGAACAACGCCCTGGTGGGCTGGCCTACAAAATTGAGCCTTACCCCCAATCTCGCCGACGAAATTGACATCGCCCTCATGGCGCGCGGCATCGACCCAGGCCCCGCGACCGATCTTGCTCCGCTGGCAGCCATTGGCAGACCGGGTGTTGCCGCCACCTATTGGGACACCCTATTCGCATGAACTGGATGAGACCACTTGGAGCTACTGGTATCGAAGTAAGCGCCCTGGGGCTGGGTACAGTAAAACTGGGACGCGACCAGGATGTGAAGTACCCGCAGGGCTTTACCATTCCAGATGACCGAACCGCCGCCGCCCTGCTCAGCCAGGCGCGCGAACTGGGCATTAACTTTATCGATACCGCTCCGGCCTATGGCAACAGCGAAGAACGCCTGGGAAAATTGTTAAAGGGGCAACGGGATCAATGGGTGATCTGCTCCAAGGTTGGCGAGGATTTCGAGAACGGCCAGTCGCGCTTCGATTTCAGCCCCGAGCACACTCGCGCCTCGGTGCAACGCAGCCTAATGCGCCTGAATACCGAAATGATCGATATGGTGTTGATTCACTCCGACGGCAACGACCTGGATATCATCGAAAAACTGGGCACCTTACAAGCTCTGGCAGAGTTGAAGTCGCAGGGCCTAATAAAGGCTTACGGCATGTCGACCAAGACAGTAGAGGGAGGACAAGTAGCAGCAGAAAAATCGGACCTTGTCATGCTCACCTATAACCTGTCACATCAGGAAGAAAAGAGCGTACTGGACACCTGCCACCGTTTGGGCAAGGGTGCCTTGATCAAGAAAGCCCTGGCCAGCGGCCATCTGGAGAAAGGTCATGAAGAGGATCCAGTACAAGCGTCGATGAACCTGATATTTGGCCATCCCGGCACCGGTTCCGCCATTGTCGGCACCATCACCCCGGCACACCTGGCCGCCAATGTGAAAGCGGCCCACCATGCTCTGGGGCTTTAAAGCTTACTGATCTTTTGCCTGCTGGATCTGGGTCACAATGGCAGTAGTGGACAGATCGTCCACCACACCAAGTACTTTCACCTCTCCGCCATAGGCTTCAACAATCTCCCAGCCCACTACGTCTTCTTTGCCGCCGTAGTCACCGCCCTTCACCAGGACATCAGGCTGTAACGTTTCCAGCAGAGAGCGCGGGGTATCGCCTGTAAAACAGACCACCCAATCCACAGCTTCCAGTCCGGCCAGTACAGCCATGCGCCGCTCTTCAGGATTAATGGGACGTCCCTTGCCCTTAAGGCGCCGCACGGAAGCATCGGAGTTGACCGCCACTATCAGGCGCTGTCCCTGCTTTCGCGCCTCTTCCAGATAGGTGACATGGCCTGCATGGATAATATCGAAGCAACCGTTGGTGAACACAACCTTCTCACCATGGCTGCGAGCATCGGCCATGGCAATCTGCAATTGCTCCAGGGTGACAGCACCGCGCTCCGAGCCCTGGTCCTGCTGCACCGATCGGCGCAATTCGGGGCCACTAACCGTTGCCGTTCCCAATTTGCCCACCACAATACTGGCGGCAATATTGGCCAAGGCGACCGCTTGAGGTAATTCTGCTCCCGCAGCGACCGCACTGGCCAGCACAGCAATCACTGTGTCGCCCGCGCCAGTGACGTCAAAGACCTCTCTCGCCCTGGCGGGCAGATGCAATTCTTCCTCCCCTGGGCGCAACAACGTCATGCCATGCTCACCACGCGTGACCAATAGCGCTTGCAGCTCCAATTCGACCATCAGTTTCTCGCCGCGCTCCACCAGCTCGCTTTCACTGGGGCAATGGCCAACCACTGCCTCGAATTCATCTAGATTTGGCGTCAATAAGGTGGCGCCGCGGTAGCGCTCGAAGTCTGTGCCCTTTGGGTCCACCAGCACTGGCAGGCCAACCTTCCGCGCTGCGGCAATCAATGGCCCGGGGTCTTGTAATGCCCCCTTGGCGTAATCGGACAGCACCAGCGCGCCGCAATGCGGCAGCAAGTCCGGTAGCGAGTCCACCAGAGGCTTGCCCGCCAGGGACAAATCCGGCTCTTCAAAATCAAGGCGTATCAACTGCTGGTGACGGCTGACCACCCGTAGTTTGGTGATAGTGGGGTGCCCTGCCACGCGGGTAAAACCGCAGTGTACGCCGGCGCCAGAAAGCATGTCCTGCAAAGAATCTGCCATTTCATCGTCCCCGGTATAGCCACCGAGTTGAGCTCCTGCGCCGAGTGCCGCGATATTGAGAGCCACGTTGCCAGCGCCGCCGGGGCGATCCTTAATCTGCTCTACTTTCACCACTGGCACCGGGGCTTCCGGAGAAATACGCGAGGTACCCCCCTCCCAATAGCGGTCGAGCATAATATCGCCCAGAACCAGTACCTGGGCCTGGTCGAAGCGGGGCATTTCCAGTTTCATCAATGCCTGTCCTGTGTTGCGGCGGGCAGCCGGGTCGAAGTTCCGCCATCATATCATGGCGCCTGCTTGCCTCAGCGAGCTAAAACCGCTACTTTGCCCAGCCCTCTAACAACACATTTAGCCTCATGATCCCCGACCTTCCCCCCCATATCGACGACATCAAAGGTTTCCTGGCACGGGATGAAGCAGAGGCTTTGTATCACCATGCACTGCAGTCCAGTCGCCAAGGTGCGGTGCTGGAAATAGGCAGCTACTGCGGCAAGTCGACTATCTACCTGGGATTAGCCTGCCGACTGAATGACGCAACGGTATTCGCACTTGACCATCACCGGGGCTCCGAGGAGCACCAGTTGGGAGAGTTTTTTCACGACCCTGACCTGTATGACGACGGTGAGGAATTGGTCGACACTTTTAAGGAATTTCGTCGCAATATTCGCAGTGCCGGGCTGGACGACACGGTAGTGCCGGTCGTCGCCGGCTCAGAGGCCGCCGCCAGACAATGGCAGACGCCTCTTGCAATGGTCTTTATCGACGGCGGGCACAGCCTGGAAGCGGCTCTAACAGACTACCGCTGCTGGACCGCGCACCTGATGCGCGGGGGTGTGCTGGCGATTCACGACCTGTTTGAGGATGCCCATGAAGGGGGACAGGCACCGTTTGCGGTGTATCGCATGGCCAAAGCATCCGGGCTGTTTGAAGACCTGGGCCAGGTGAATTCTCTGGGGCTTTTACGCAGAATCTGATCAACAAATTCCTAAGCGATTAAGGCTCTGGACTGCAGGGCGCTGCTGGCTCAGCAATGACAGTGGCCTGACGGATATAAAAGTCGTCAATCTGCGTTGGAGATACGCTCTTGGGCATCCGCACCCAGCAACTGCACACTGGAAAACAGCTTCGAGGCCGCGGTATGTTCGGTGAGCGCGTCAGCGGCCAACAGAATTGCGCCGGCAGTCCAGGTGGGCTTCTCATCCGGCCACAACAGGTCTTCTACCATTTGATAACCGGTCCAGTAAGAACCGTCTTCAAGTCGCCATTGATGCAACCAGCTGTAAACCTCCACTGCCCGGGCGTGATCGCCAGCGGCCAATAGCGCCATCACCAGCTCGCAGGATTCAGCCACCGTTACCCACGGCTCGTCGGCAACACAGCGACAGCCCAGTTTGTTTTCCACGAATTCGTCCCAGCGCGAAGCTATGCGAGCCCGCGCCTCCTTCTGTGGTAGCACACCGGTAAGCACTGGATAGAACCAGTCCATTGAATAGCGGGCCTTGCTCTCCCAGGTGCGATCAAAGCGCTCTGGTCTATGACGCAAGGTATGGCCCAAGCGCTCGCGGGCGAGCAGCCAATGGGAGCGATTTTCATCTAAAGTGAAGGCAATATTGTGGGCGCATTCCAGGCTTTTGTAGATGGAACTGCACCCGGTCATGAGGGCATCTTCCTTGGCCTTGCCTTCGCCATCTACTGACCAGTGAATTTCGCCGTATTCTGTTTGCAAAGCAAGAACAAAGCCTATGGCCTTGTCGACCATGGGCCACATCGCCCGCAAAAAATCACGGTCCCCGGTAATCAGAAAGTGGTGCCAGACACCGGTGGCAACATAGGCCACAAAGTTGGTCTCACGACGCTCATTGTTGTCCACAATCTCGCCGCGGTAGGACGCCCACCAGCTGCCGTCCACCAACTGCAGGCTATAAAGCCATTCGTATGCCTTGCGCGCGGCATCGTACTCGCCGCCAATAGACAGGCCCATGGCGGCTTCCACATGATCCCAGGGGTCAGCATAGCCTCCCTCGAACCAGGGAATTTCTCCACTGTCGCTCTGGGTGTCCAGAATAAACTGTACCGTGGGTCTCAGGAACTCCGAGGGAAACAGGCCCCGGCTGAGGTACAAGCCACTCACGCCGCGGCTCCCTTACGGAAATACATCACCACACTTTTGCCCACCACAGGGTTCATCAATTTCTCAGTAACCCGGGTCAGGGCAGGCTGCTCCATCAAGTCCCATACCAGCAGCCGATGGTATTGCTTTACCAGCCAATTACTGTCCTGCTTGTCCCAAAACAGGCATCTCAGCCACCAGTAGGGTGCGTGCAGGGCGTGGGCCCAATGGCGATGATAGCGCTCAAAACCCAGGCTTTCGATATCATCGCGCAAGCCACTGGCGCGAAAAATGCGGATATGCCCACCAGGAGTGTTGTAGTAACCCTCGCTGAGCGCCCAGCAAATTTTCTCAGGCCAGCGCCGGGGCACACTGGCACAGAATAATCCGCCTGGCTTGAGCACACGCTCTACTTCTTTCAACGCGCCCTGGTAATCGGGAATATGCTCCAGCACTTCACTACAAATCACCTTGTCGAAGGTATTGTCGGCAAACGGTAATTCCAGTGCATTGGCAGAGGACAGTCCAAACGATTTGGCCTGGTTGCCAGGCTCAGCAAAATCCTCAAACTTTTGTTGGGTGGTTTTGAGGTCATCCAGGCTAAGATCCACACCAATGGAATGCACCTGGGCCTCCACATAAGCGGATATGACATGGCGGCCTTCGCCGCAACCCAGGTCCAGCACAACATCGCCGGACTCCAGGGGGAAATGGCTAAAATCAACGGTCTGCATGCGATAAAACTTCCTGGTAGTACTGGCTCATCTGCCGGGCACAGACCTGCCAGCAGAATTTTTCCAAAATACGTTCGCGGCCAGCATTGCCCAGGGCCTCGCGGCGGGCAGGGTCGCGCAATAATTCATCAATGGCATTGGCCATTGCTTCTACATTTTTCACCGGCACAATAACGCCCGCGTCGCCAACTACTTCTGGCAAGGCACCACCATCGGTGGATACCACGGGCACGCCACAGGCCATGGCTTCACCTGCTGGCAAGCCAAAGCCCTCATAGACAGATGGCACCACGGCGATGCTGGCCTCGGCGTAATACTGCACCATTTGCTCAGTACTGATGCCGCTGACAAACTGAATCTTGTCTTGCAGACCCAGTTTATTGACCAATTTTTCGGTCTTCCCACCCGGCTGGGGCTTGCTGACCAGCAACAATTCAAGGCTAGGATAGGTCTTCAGCAACTTCGCATAGGCACGCAACAAATAGCGCGTGCCCTTTAACGGCGCGTCGGCTGAGCAGGTTGCCATCAGGCGTAAGGGGCGACGTTCAACACTGTCGATCGGCTTGAATATATCAGTGTCGATGCCATTGTAGACGAGACTAATACCGGCTGGCTGCAGTCCGAAATCTCGGGCGATATCCTGGCGAGAACAGTCCGACACCGTCACTACGTTGTGCAAGTCCTTCACCACTTTCTTCTGCATATTGAGGAAAGAATGCCAGCGGCGTATCAACAAGCGCTCCCAGGCATTGCGGGCGGCACCAAGCGCAATACGAAGGTCAGAAGTGATCGGGTGATGGACGGTGGTGACCAGAGGAATGCCCAATCGCTGCAGTTCCAGCATGCCGTAGCTGAGGCTCTGGTTGTCGTGAACCAGGTCGTATTCTTCCCGGTGCTTGCGCAGGTACTTTACTGCGCGACGGCCGAAGGTATAGGGCTCTGCAAACCCGCCCGTCAATTTGCTGGTCCATTCGATGATATTGGACATGGATTTGAAATGACGTGGGCGCACAGACAGCAATCCGTTCTCAAACAGATCCAGGCTGGGCAGCTTAATCAAGCGTACCCCCGGGTCCAGGTGAGGATAGGGTGGCCCGGAAATCACATCCACAGAGTGACCAGCATCGACCAGACCTTTACTCAGGTATCGCAGGTACACTCCCTGCCCACCTCCGTATGGCTGACTACGGTAGCCCAGCAACGCAATGCGCAGGGGCTTCGCCGGCACAGATGACTCAGTGGGGCTGGTGACCACCGAACGGGGCTGCGCTTCGGCCTGAACTGTATCTAACTGCCTGATATCAGCTTCCTCTTTGCTGGTTTAGAGCGGAATTCGGACTACCTGGGGGTATTTCGACTCGATCGCGGACAAGTCGCACGAGCATGGCGCGACAAAGGGGCTAGATTCTAGTCAGCGATTGATCAAAAATCCACCCCCTTGCAGACCACACATTGAATATGGCTAAGCGGGCAGACCGCCGTGGTTCCGGCTATAATCGCGGCTTTCACACCGAGATCCTTGTTGTATGAGCGATTTAGCCGCTAATTCTGCCTATAAAGGCATCATCCTCGCCGGAGGGTCTGGCAGTCGCCTGCACCCGCTTACCAGCACCGTATCCAAGCAGCTAATGCCGATTTACGACAAACCGATGATCTATTACCCCTTGGCAACGCTAATGCTGGCGGGGATTCGGGACATTCTGGTGATCACCACCCCCCGCGATCAGACAGCCTTTGCCGACCTGTTGGGCGATGGCTCGCGCTGGGGCATCAGTATCAGCTACGCGGTACAGCCCAGTCCGGATGGCCTGGCTCAGGCTTTTATCCTGGGCGAAGACTTCATTGGCACCGACAGGGTCTCCCTGGTGCTGGGAGACAATATCTTCTACGGCGGCGGCTTTACCGTCAAACTGCAAAGCGCTGCCCAACGCGAGTCCGGCGCCTCGGTGTTTGCCTACTACGTGCAGGATCCGGAGCGCTACGGCGTGGTCTCCTTCGATGCCGACGGGGTAGCCCGCGATATCGAAGAAAAACCCACCCAACCAAAGTCTCACTACGCGGTCACCGGCCTGTACTTCTACGATAACGATGTGGTGGATGTGGCCAAATCGATCCAGCCTTCGCCCCGCGGTGAGCTGGAAATTACCGACGTCAACAAGGTTTACATGCAGCGCGGCAAACTCAACGTGGAAGTGATGAGCCGCGGCAGCGCCTGGCTGGATACCGGCACCCACAATTCCCTGCTGGATGCCGCCAATTTTGTGCGGGTGGTGGAAGAGCGCCAGGGACTGAAGATCGCCTGCCCCGAAGAAGTGGCCTTCCGCATGGGCTACATCAACGCCGAGCAATTGCTGGCGCTGGCTGCCCCCCTGGAAAAAAGTGGTTATGGGCACTATCTCAAAGGCCTGCTCAATGACGATGGCGTGGTCTTCCATGAAGTTTGAGGCCACCCCGCTGCAGGGAGTTTACCTGCTGACGCCAAAAGTATTCGGCGACGAGCGCGGCTTTTTCATGGAGAGTTGGAACGCAACTACTTTCGCCAATGAAGGCTTCGACATGGAATTCGTGCAGGACAATCACAGCCGCTCGGCCAGAGGTATATTGAGAGGCCTGCACTACCAGACCGAGCATACCCAGGGCAAGCTGGTGCGGGTCACCGCAGGCGCGGTGTTTGACGCAGTGGTGGACATGCGCAGGGATTCACCCACCCTGGGCCAATGGTATGGCGTCACCCTGAGCGCAGAGAATCACCAGATGCTCTGGGTGCCAGCAGGCTTTGCCCACGGCTTCTATGTTCTGACAGATGTCGCTGACTTTCAGTACAAGTGCACCGAGGTCTACCACCCTGCAAGTGAAATAGCCCTGGCCTGGGACGATCCCCAGGTGGGGATTAAGTGGCCGGTGCCAGCAGGCGAGCAGCCACAGTTATCGGGCAAGGATATAGAGGGTTTGGCCTTTACCGAGGCGCCGTTGCTGGACTGACTACAGCAGCGGCCGCCACCAGTCTTCGTTAGCCAGGTACCAGTCCAGGGTTTTGCCCAGTCCCGTCTCGAAGGTCTCTGCCGGCTGGTAGCCCAGTTCATTGCTAATCTTGGTGGCATCAATGGCATAGCGCCAGTCATGGCCCGCCCTGTCTTCCACAAAGGTAATCAAATCCCTGGCGCTGCCGCCGCTGGCACAGGGGGAGTCGGGGAATCGTTGCGCCAGGCTGGTATCGGCTGCGAAGCGCGCATCCATCTGTTCACATAACAGATGCACAATATCCAGGTTGTTCCATTCGTTGTTGCCGCCGATGTTGTAGGTCTCACCCACCACACCGTCCAGCAGGACTTTCTCAATCCCGCGGCAGTGATCTGCCACAAACAACCAGTCGCGGATATTGCTGCCATCCCCGTATACCGGCAGTGGTAAGCCGCGCAGGATATTGGTCAGGCACAGGGGGACCAGCTTCTCCGGGAAGTGATAGGGCCCATAGTTATTGGAGCAGTTACTGGTAGTAACCTGCAGGCCGTAGGTGTGCTGGTAGGCACGCACCAGGTGATCAGAGGCTGCCTTACTCGCCGAGTAGGGGGAGTTCGGCTCGTATTTCTGCTCTTCATAGAACCCCGGTGCATCGGGGGCCAGGGAGCCATAGACTTCATCGGTAGACACATGGTGAAACCTGTGTGGTAGCGAGGTTTCTCCCCCCAACAAATATTCCCTGGCCGCCTTCAGCAGGCTGTGGGTGCCCACTACATTGGTCTCGATAAAGGCATCTGGCCCGGTAATAGAGCGATCCACGTGGCTCTCGGCTGCGAAATGCACCAGGGTATCCACCGCGTGCTCGCGCAGGGTCGCCAGTACCTTGTCGTAGTCGCAAATGTCCGCGTGCACAAAATGGAAACCCTCAGTGCCTTCCAGTGCCAGCAGATTGGCCCGGTTACCCGCGTAAGTCAGGGCATCGAATGCCACGATGCGATCTTGCGGGTGCTGGCTGCGCCAGTAGTGAACGAAATTGGCACCGATAAAGCCGGCGGCGCCGGTCACCAACAGTGATCTACTCAAGCTATAACTCCTTCAATTCCTGCAACATGGATCGCAATTGAACCCGCCAGTGCAGGCCTTCGATGTTTAGCGCCTGCCAGGTGCTGTCTTTGTCCAGCACACTGAATGATGGACGCGCTGCCGGGGTCGGATAAGCACTGCCTGGGATGGGGTGGATAAGCGGCATACGCTGCAGCAGTCCTATATCGAACGCCTCTTCTGCGATCGCCACGGCAAAATCGTACCAGCTGCACACGCCTGCATCCGTCCAGTGATAAAAGCCTTGCAGCTCAGGGTGGTCTGCTGCCAACCACAGTGATTGCGCCAGCCCCTTTGCCCATGTGGGGGTCCCTACCTGGTCTGCTACCACAGATAACTCGCCCCGCTCGGCCATCAAACGCAGCATGGTCTTCACAAAATTGCCGCCGAAGGCGGAGTACACCCAGGCGGTGCGCATTATCAATGCACAGGGAAGTCGATCGACAACTGCCTGCTCACCCGCCAACTTACTGCGCCCATACTCCCCCAATGGGCAAGTAGGCGCATCCGTGGCATAGGGAACCGAAGATGCCCCGTCAAAAACAAAGTCCGTAGAAACATGGAGCAAGCGCGCACCGTTTTCAGCACAGGCCACAGCCAAATTCCCTGCACCATCGCCGTTGATCGCCCGAGCCAGATCAGGCTCTGACTCAGCCTGGTCCACAGCGGTATAGGCCGCCGCATTAATCACCAGGTCCGGCTTCTCGGCCGCAATCAAGGCCAGCACCTGGGCCGCATCGGCGATATTCAACACATCGCGGCTGGCAGCGACGCACTCACAGCCTTCCGGCGCCGTGCGCAACAGCTCACTGCCTAGCTGACCTGCAGCACCGGTAATCACCACTTTTTTGGACAAATAATTTTCCTCTCGCCGACAGGCGCTGGTCTGACTGCGGCCGGAGCGTTAGACTAACCGCAAACCAGAGTTAATCACGTGCAAGCAAACCCAGCCACCACTTCCCTGCCCCACCTCCAATACCGATGGGCTTTCGTCGTCAGCGCATTGCTGCCGACCTGGATTATAGGGTCGAATCCGCTAATCAATCGGGACGCCATAATATACCGGCGGTCGGCGTATGCCTACCTGCAGGGTGACCTGGCGTGTATGTCTGCCGACATGCTTCACAACGCGCCTGTGAAGCAACGCCCGGTAAAAACGTACCCAATAGTTTCGGGAGATCGCCGCTATCACCGATAACAGCGCTGAGCAGGACCGCTACCAGCAACTAGCCGTTGACTTTGCCCGCCACGAACTGCCGGAGGGTTGGGCAATGGTCGGCAGCTCTGTCAACGCGCGCGTAGCAGTGCAGGAAGAAGATGGCGTCTATTACAAGGAGTTCCTCCCGCGCAGTCCCCTGGAAACGATCAAGGCCATAGCCAAGGGCAGTCGCGCCACCCGCGCGCGCAGACATAACGACGCCTTGCGCGAAGCCGGCTTCGGAGCGCCGATAAATATCGTCTGGGGCAAGTTGCCCGGTGGCAGGGAGTATCTGTTCAGCACTGCAGTGCCGGGACTGGGGGTGACCCGCTGGCTGCGAGAGGAGCTGCGAGAACGCCGCGGCGACTCACTACAGCGGCGCAGAAAATTACTATCAGGACTGGGCGACTTCATCGGCCAACTGCATGCGGCAGGCTTTATTCACGGTGACTTGCGCACCAGCAACGTCCTCGCGGAGCAGCAGGATGAAGACACATTCAGGTTCTCTCTCATCGACAACGAGCGCAATATCCAGCGGCTGCCTTCGCCAGGCCGCGACCTGCTGCGCAACCTGATGCAATTGAATATGCTGCCGCCAGCAGATATCAGCAATACCGACCGCATGCGCTTTTTCAGCCACTGGCGCCGGCAAATGCCTAAGCTCAACGACGCTGAGGCCACGCTATTGGCGGTAGAGGCCTATCGTTGGGCCGCGCGCCGACTGCGCAAGAAGGGCAAGCTTTAACAACAACGGCGTTTCAGAACTCGTAGCCGAACAGTGCCAGGTCTTCGGCGAAATACTCCCGAACCAGGGCCTCACTCGCGGTATCGTAATAGTCGCGGTAACTGCCGCGAGATGATGGCTTGGCATGGCCGAGCTCCGCGGCCACCCCAACGCGCTGGCAGATACTGCCGAAATCCTCCGCCAGATTTTCAAAGCGGCCAATGAACTCCACCAACAACTCGTCTTTTTCGTTCACCAGCCATTGGCGCTGGGACATAAACATACGCGGTTGATCGTAGTAGCGCGGATCGTGATCCACATAGCAGCGCTGCAGCCACTCGGCGAAGGGGACAGTCTTGTCTGCCAATCCGGTCTGGTTGGTGCGAACCCGGTAGTGATAATGGCTGACCACTTTGTCCCAGGGATTACGTACCATGGTGAAAGTGAACTTGCGCTGCCAGGCACAGTGTCCCAACTGCCGATATTTCTCCAAGGCGGTACTGTGATCAAGACCGATGCCCAGCGCCTTTTCGATACTGCTGCCTCCGGTCTTGTTAATGTGGATAAAGACGTAGGGGCGCAGGTGGCGCTCTCGCAACGTGCGGTGCCAGTGCCTGAACTTGTCTGCCTGATCATGCAACAGGACCATGGAGATACTCTCTGTTCTCTGTGATTTATGCACCTCTCCGAGAGCAGACGGGGAGGTTCTCAGGGCGCTAGAATAACACGACCCGAAAGCACTTCAGGACGCCGCATGGATACGGTCCCTACACCGCAGAAGAGCACGACGTGAAACGCGTGCATATCGTCGGCTGCCCGCGCAGTGGCACCACCTTGCTGATGGAGCTGCTGTCCACCTGTTATGCCAGCGGCGGTTACTGTGAGCACGAATTAAGTATTTTCGAGCCTGTGGATGAGATCGAGGGCGCCTACTTCACCAAGCAGCCCAACGACATCAAGCAACTGCGACATATTTTTTATGCAGACCCGGAGCTGTTCGTGATTTATCTGGGACGTGATCCCCGCGCGGTCATCACCAGTAAGCATCGGGAAAGCCCCGGGCAATATTTTTGCAACTACCGGGTCTGGCGCGAATGCGACGATGCCGCAGCTATCTACGAAGCTCACCCCCGCTTCCTGCGCCTGCGCTACGAGGACCTGGTGATCGAGGCGGACAGTGTGCAAGAGCAGATCGGTGAACGCTTTCCCTTTCTGCAACAACTGCATCGGTTCAGCGAGTTCCAACAGTTTGCCCGCCCGTCAGAGGCGTCGCAACGCGCCATGAACGGCCTACGCGCCGTCAATCGGGAGAGCCTGCAAAAATGGCAAAGTCACCTGCCCAGGGTTGTCGAACAATTGGCAGCCTATCCGCGAATGGCTCAGGACCTGGTGCGACTGGGCTACGAAAAGGATGCTAGCTGGACGCAGCTGCTGGAGGGCGTGACAGCAAAGAAATATCCCTGCCGCTATCCCGAGCGCAAGCCCTTGCTGAGGGATTGGGAACGGGATATTCGCGTGTACTTCAAATCGCGACGTTATCTGCAACACCGCGGTAGCTGAGTGCTATAACAAGCGCGCCCCGCGCTCACCGTACTTTTGTCGATGGCGCTCCCTCAGGCGGTCGAGATCAGGACGCATAAGCCCGGTCAGTTGCGCAGCTGTAAAGCCCGTGCCAGCGCAGTAAGCGTCGAGAAAAAACTGGTAATCCACAGCCTTCACGCCCAGGTCTTCTGCGTTGACGGTAAAGCGGGCAAGGTCACGCGCCTGCCGCCTATGGCCGACGGCACAGCGTGTCACCGCCTCCAGGTCCACCAGGTAAAACCGGTTGTGGCTCCAAAGCAGGTTGCTCCATTTGCAATCGCCGTGGGCAAAGCCGCCGCCGTGGAGGGTGGCGAGCAGTTCACCAGCCAGACTCAATAGCATCTGTTGCTCATCGGTCGCCGGCGCTTCCACCCAGATCGCCTTCAGGTCCCGAGCCCCGGGCATACCCTCAGCCACCAGCAACATGCCATCGTCCAACAACAGGCAGGCTTTCGCCGCAGGCACCGGAATGCCCGCGGTCGCCAGGCATACTGCACTGTCGTAGGCGCGCACCCCCCGACCAAGACCCAGGGCAAACCCCGCGCGCTGCAGGCCTTTTTTTGCCGCATAGTATTTCAGGTAACAGGTCTCGCCCTGCACCTCAGCCAGGGCTACCAGACTGTGGCTGTCACGCTTGAGCACACGGCCGCGCTCTTGCAACCATGCTCCAGTGCCCCTGGCGGGCACCTCACTCAACAATTGTGCGGCCCACGGCCCGCCGCGCTGAATACGCAGACTCACTGCAGCAGTCCTTGCGGTTCGCGACCGTGCTCGCGGCAATACAAGCGCCGTGCCCGCAGAGCCACGTCCTGCCATAAGCTGGCGTCCTGGTGCAGTGCCGCGCGCAACCCGCCTTCACTGTAATGCGCAATAAAGCGCAACAAGTCCCGCCGGGTCAGGCCACAATCCATAGCCGAAAAATACAGCCCCGCCAGATCCTTTACCTGCCAGCGTCGCGGCGTACGGTGGCGAATTTGGGCGCGATGCAAATCAATGAGATAGCAGGTCGGTTGCCGATTGACCAGGGTCGATTCATCGAGATGGAAATGGCAAATGTAAAAGTCCCGGTGATTTATGCCAGCTCTATGCATACGCCCCGCACTATCAGCCAACTTGCGTAAAATCTTTAGACGAACCGCAAAAGGTGGTGGCGCTCTGCCCCAATCGGCACAGTAATCCTCAAGGCTGACTGTACCCACCAGGTCTTCGGTGACAATCATGGACCGAACCGTTGCGGGGTTGCCGCCCAGGGAGGCATATGCGCCCACAGACATGGTATCCACGCCCAGATGTTCCAATGCCAATACCGCATTGTATTCGTTGGCGGCCCCCAGAACAGGCAATCGCCCCTGCAACAGGTTCTTGAAAATCTCTGTCCAACCAATACCGCTGTGCAACTTCAGGAACCATGAACGCCCCTGCCAATCGAAGCGCAGCGTCTTACGACCTTCCTTATTACGGTAGACGTCTTCAGGCGCTGCATGCAAGGCAAGCTGCTGCGCCCAGTCCAGCACAGCAGCGGGCTCAGCTTGCGGAGCGTCCAGGCCAGCTGCCAGGTCTTGGCGCAAAAAGCATTCAGTCATTGCCATGCTCCAGCTTGCGGGCAATGGTCGATTCAATCAACTGCGCGCCGGTACGGTGCATGGAATAGAGATCTGTCAGGCGAGCGTAGGTCAGCCCGGTCTCCCGACACTGGGAGCGATAAACGCCATCCAGGGAGCGCAGTACAGCGAAATTGAGATCCTCCTGCTGGAACGGACTACGCAATACAATACCGGCCTTGGCCGCGGCAATGTGATGGGCATAGCCGCACACATCCGTGCAAATAACCGGCAAGCCAGCCACCAGGGCCTCCAGCAGGACAATACCAGCCGCTTCGTCCAGAGCCGGATGCACCAGGGTATCTGCACCCAGCAGCAAATCTGCTACATCATCCCTGCCGCCCAGGAAATGCACCAGATCTTGCACTCCCAACTTTTTCGCCAGCCGGCGAAAACGTCGCTCGCGATCCTGGCCCACCACCAGCAAACGGATAGCGTGGTGCGGCTGCTCCTCACGCGCATTCGCCAGGGCATTAATGGCGCGGTCCAGACCCTTCTTGATAAAGCCGGACCCTACAAACAACAAAAGCTGTTCGCCATGAGCCACGTCCAGAGACTTGCGAATGGCCTTGCGACGGTCAGCGGCATCGGCGCCCGCACAACGATCTGGTGAAATTCCGGGGGGGAGCATATGCATGCGTTCCTCGGAAGTCTGATAGTGCTGTTTGAACTTGGCTTTCTCGGTCTCGGAAATCAGCAGTATCTCGGTGCTGGAGGCGGCACCAAAAACCGCTTTTTCATAATCAGAAAAGTGACGAAAGCGACCACTCCTGCGGTAGAGGCGACCACGCTCATTCATTGCCTTGTCCAGGTAACAGGAGTCAGCAGCGTAGTACACATCCAGTCCGGGCATTTTATTGAAGCCGACCACCCCGTCTACTGGATCAGCGGTCAGGTCTTTTTCCACCCAGGCCAGGAAACGCTCATTGCGTCGATGATTACTGCTGGCAGAAGCCGGCACCTTACGCAGTTCAGCTCCAGCTATCTCCTCGCCCTGCCAGTCGATGTAATAGATTCGACAGTGATGGCCACGCTTTTGGACTTCCTCAACAAAGCGACGGAAGTCTCGCTGCATTCCGCCATAAGGAAAATATTTGTAGAGCAGGAAAGCCAGGCGCACAGTCAATGGCCTGCTGGAAGAATGGACTGCAATTCGGACCAGGCTTGCTCAGGGCTAATAGCACTCATCATGGCGACCGGATCCGCAGTGTCGTCCACCCCCAAGGCGGACTGAATATGAAGCTGATTGCGCCCGTAAGCACCGATCAAAAGAGTACTGGTTGGACCGTAAAGAGAAACCGTTGGCACGTCCAGGGCAGCTGCCAGGTGTCCCAGTCCAGTGTCGACAGCCACCGCCCCATCAACCTCCAGCAATAAGCCGGCAATACCCATAAGATCCAGCCTCGGTAACGCCGTGGCGCCCTCGCACTGACTGGCAATGCGCTCAGCACGCGCTTTTTCCTCTTCGCTGCCCCAAGGTAACCAAACCGGATAGCCATCGACGTGGGCCTGATTTGCGAGCGCCACCCAATGACTTTCCGGCCACAATTTTTCCGCTCTGGCTGTGCCATGGAAAAACAAAAGGCCTCTGGAGCGGCTGGATTTACCGTGCACCAGATTTTCCCGGACCCCGTAATCACCTTTGCTGGACGGGACGTCGTAATTCAAGGCTCTGGCAAACAAAAGCCGTGTTCGTTCCACAGCATGCAGGTCCCGGGGCACTGGAATTTTATGCTGGTATGCGACCGAAGCCAGACGCTCTCGGGAGGACTTTTTGTCGAGGCCGTAAAGCGGGGCTTTCACCAATCGGGCGACAAAGGCACTTTTCAACAGCCCCTGTGCATCTATTACCGCGTCATAGTGATTGCGACTGAGTTGATTGCGGAACTCGCGCCACTCGGGCCCGGTAAAATCTCGCAAGGGATGTTTGCGCCAACGACGCAGGGCAATAGGAATAACCTTGTCCACGGCAGGGTGCCAGGCAGGTATTTCGGCAAAGGCCTCTTCCACCACCCAATCAAAGCGGACACCCGGAGCCGCCGCCACCGCATCGGTCAATGCAGGCAGAGTATGGACCACGTCCCCCAGGGACGACATTTTGACAAGCAGGACGCGCATCAAGCCTCGCTATTTGCAGACAGTAGAGCGTCCAGTTTACCAGTAAGCTCACTCACAGGGGTGTCGCGCATACACTTATGGTGACCCAGGGGGCACTCACGCTGAAAACAGGGAGCACAGTCGATAGTGCTGACGATCACACTGCTATTATCATTGAGAGGCGGCGTAAACGCCGGCGATGTCGCACCGTAGACCACCACCAATGGCCGGGACAAGGCCGCCGCGATATGCATTAACCCGGAGTCATTGCTCACCACCGCGGTGGCAAGGGACAACATGTCCACTGCCTCCGCCAATTGGGTACGGCCTGCCAGGTCAAAACAGTGTTCACTATTGCCCGTGACGGCGAGAATCTCGCCGGTGACCGACTGATCGTTGGCTGATCCAAACAGCGCCACCTGCCAGCCGCGATCCAGGTACTCCTGCGCCAGCTGTCCATAGTACTGGGCTGGCCAGCGCTTGGCGCTGCCAAATTCCGCCCCCGGGCACAGGGCCAGAGTTGGCTTGTCCGCCGCCAGGCCAAACTTGGCTCGACAGACCTCGGCCTGGACATCGTCCACTACCAGCCTGGGTGTCGGCAATTCCTGCGGCAGGGCTGCAGAGGCTTCCTGGCCGAGAGCGGCAAACTGCTGCACCATCAACGGCAGGGCCCGCTCATCCAACACTCGCATGTCATTAAGCAATCCATAGCGCATCTCGCCGCGCCAACCGGTACGTCGGGGAATACCGGCAAAAAACGGCATCAGCGCAGACTTGAATGAATTGGGCAGCATGATGGCTTGATCATAGGCCTCTGAGCGCAGCGCGCGACCCAGCTTCCAACGCCTACCGAGAGCGGGCTCACCATGACCGATCGGCTTGGTAATCGCCCGGTTCACCTCAGGCATTCGTTCGAGGATGGGCTCGCTCCAGGCCGGGGCGGCTACATCGATGATTACCCCCGGACGGGTTTGCTGCAAAACCCGGAAGAGCACCTGGGACATAACCATGTCGCCTACCCAGGAGGGACCTACAATCAGTACCTTTTCCGATGCTCCGTTCACGCTTGCTCCGCTTCCACATTAACGTCACCAAACAGGGCCCGCCATTGCTGCTGCACTTGCTGTCGCGGCTGGCTGAACTGGTCGGCTTTGACTACACCAGGCGCCTGCTGCAGAGCCAATTGGTGGGCGGCCCCTCTATAATCCAGGTATGCCTGGGTGAGCGCCTGGGCTTCATCACTGGAAAACAAGGACTCTTTACCCAGCACTTCCAGAATCCGCACGTTATCAGACCAGCGCACCAGCTCCGGGTGACTGTGAGCCCAGGCCAGCACCGCGTACTGCACCATAAACTCAATATCGACAATTCCGCCACTACCTTGCTTGAGGTGGAAAAAATTCTCATCGCTTAGCGGGAGCAAGTTTTCACTCATGCGACGGCGCATCTTGACCACCTCTCGCGCAAGCTCGCCTTCATCGCGCTGCTTGCACAACACTTCCCTACGGATCTGCTCGACTCTTGCGGCCACCGCCGGATCGCCGGCGGCAAAACGGGCCCGCACCAGCGCCTGGTGTTCCCAGGTCCAGGCATTTTTCTGCTGGTAGCTGGCAAAGCCTTCAACACCTGGGACCAGGGAACCGGAATTGCCATCTGGCCGCAGACGCATATCTACTTCGTAGAGCTGGCCAAGGGCCATGCGCGTCTCGAGAATGTGGATCATACGTTGACCCAGGCGCATGTAGAATACCGTGTTGTCGATGCTGCGTTCACCGTCTGTAGAGCCGCGCGCCCCCTCGTGAACAAACACCAGATCCAGATCTGAACCGTAACCCAACTCTATACCGCCGAGCTTGCCGTAGCCGAAAACGGCAAAGCCACAGCCCTCATTTTGTCGTTTGGGTTCACCATGTTTACGCGCCAGATCTGCCCAGGAGACCGCAAGTACCTGTTCCAGAATCACCTCGGCGATCCAGGTCAAATTGTCACTGACTTTCATCACCGGCAATCGACCGGCGGTCTCGCTGGCGGCCACGCGCAATACCTGCGAGGCCTTGAAATACCGCAGGGCATCCATCTGCGCTTCCAGGTCATCGGTCGCCAGGCGCGCTACCTGCTGGGCCAATTGATTACGCAGCTCTTCTTTATCCGGCGCACTGTAAAGGCTGGCCCGGTCGAGGAACTCATCCAACAGCACCGGGTGGCGAGACATCTGCTCGGCAATCCAGGGACTGGCACAACAAAGGGAAACAAGCTCCGCCAGGGCCGGCGGGTTCTCCATCAGCAATGCGAGATAGGCACTACGCCTGACTACCGCTATTACCAGGGGCAGCACTCGCTGCAGGGCAAGGTCCGGGCTATCGGCCTCACCACAGGCGCGTAACAACTGGGGCATAAACTGCTCCAGCCGCTCCCGACCCTCTGTTTGCAAGGCGGTGATGCGATTGCTGCCGCGCAGTTCCTGCAGTCGTCCCAGTATTTCCTTCGCCTCCACGTAGCCCAGCTGGACCAACGCGGCACTGTCCATGTCCTCACCCCAGAGGCCCAGATTGTCCAGGGTGTCGCCGGTATCCACCTCTTCTTCCGGCGGCGCAATTAGCTCAGCGAAGTGCCCGGACACTATTTGCCGGTGCACTTCCAGAGCACCCCGGTATTCTTCCCAGGTTTCATAGCCCATGACTGTGGCCATCGCCAGCTGAGGCAGCGGCTCGCAAGGAAGCTCCTGAGTCTGCTTGTCCTGGTATCCCTGAATAGCATGTTCGCTGTCACGTAAGAACAGATATGCGACACGCAACTCGTTCACCACTTGCCGCGGCAGGCAGCCCAGACTGACGCACTCCTCCAGGACCTGCAGCAACTGCCTTTGCTGCAAACCAATGTCACGACCACCTCGAATCAACTGGAAACACTGGGCAATGAACTCCACCTCCCGAATGCCACCATGGCCCAGTTTGACGTTATCCTGGAGTCCGCGTCGGCGCACTTCAGCGCTGATCATCTGCTTCATGCCACGCAAGCTATCAATGACCCCGAAGTCCACGTAGCGGCGATAGACAAAAGGCCGCAGGCTTTGCATTAGCTGAGTCGCCATGGCCGCATCACCAGTGACCGGATTGGCCTTGATCAGCGCGTAGCGCTCCCAATCCCGACCCTGGTCCTGGTAGTACTCCTCCAGAGCAGAAAAGTTGTGCACCAGAGCGCCACTTTCACCATACGGGCGTAAACGCATATCCACCCGGAAGACGAAGCCTTCCGGAGTGATTTGGTCCAGGGCTGTAATCACCCCCTGACCAACCTTGATAAAAAACTCCTCGTTACTGATGGGCCTTTTTTCGCTGTTGGTGTAACCCGCTTCAGGGTAGGCAAATATAAGATCGATGTCCGAAGAGACATTCAGCTCCCTGGCACCCAGCTTGCCCATGGCCAGGACGATCAGCTCCTGTGATTCGCCGCTGTATTTTCCAATAGGTTCACCAAAGCGGTCCTCAAGGGACGCCTGAGTGTGTTCCAGCGCTGCGGCAATACAAGCTTCGGCCAGTAAGGAAGTGTCTCGAACCGTTTCTAGTGTATCGGCGAGGCGGCAGAAGTCTCGCCAGATAATGCGCAGCATGTGGCGTTGACGAAAGTGGCGCAGCGCTGGGCCCAATTCCGCGCCGTCCATGGCCAATAAGGTTGCGAGTTGATCGCAAAAAGCAGAATCAGGCAGGGACTGTTGCAGAAAATCCCCGGACATTACGTCCAGTAGAAGGCCCGGCTTGCGCTTACCGAGTTCGGCAATAAACGCACTGCAGGAAAGGGCCCTTCCCAACTGCTCGGTGAGTGCACCAGTAGCGACAGCATTGCTCAGCTGCACGCTCAGGTCTTCGTCTGCACGCTCCAGAATATGTTGCCAGGCACTGGCCGCCTGATCCGCCAGAAGCTCTGGCAAATTGCCTGTATTAAAATTCATAAAATACTCACGATTTTCCAGTACTCAGACGTCCAGCACCGGCGCCACCCGCATGACTTCCTCAATCGTGGTCTGCCCCTTCGCGATGCGGCTGGCTCCGGAGAGGCGCAATGTCTTCATACCCTCCTCCATTGCGATTTCACGAATCCTGGCAGTCTCCAGATTAGAGTGAATCTCCTGCTGCAGTGCAGGGCTGTTAACCAACACTTCATAGATCCCCTGGCGCCCCATATAACCGGTGTCCCTGCACTCCTTGCAACCCACCGGTTGAGCCACTTTCGCAGGTGGCTCAATTGTCAGGGGAGCGGTCAATTGCTGCCATGCGTCCACGTCCACGGGCTCCCAGATTTTACAGCTGGGGCACAATATACGCACCAGGCGCTGAGACATAATGCCACGCACCGTCGCCTTTATAAGGTAGGCGGGTACACCCAATTCCAACATCCGGGAAATGGCGCTGGGTGAATCATTGGTATGCAGGGTGGAGAGCACCAGGTGACCGGTGAGCGCCGCCTGTACCGCCATATTGGCCGTTTCCAGATCGCGAATCTCACCGACCATGATGATATCCGGATCCTGGCGCATCAGAGCTCGCACCCCCGAGGCGAAATCCAGATTGATGCCGTGGTTCACCTGCATCTGATTGAAGGCTTCCTCCACCATCTCAATAGGATCTTCAATGGTGCAGACATTTACCTGGGCCGTGGCTAACTGCCGCAGTGTGGAGTAAAGAGTGGTGGTCTTGCCCGAGCCGGTGGGGCCGGTCACCAGCACTATCCCATTACCCATACTGGTCATATGGTCCCAGCGAGCCAGGTCTTCCTCCGCCAGGCCCAGCTGCTCAAAACTTTTCTGCAACACGTCCGGATCGAAGATACGCATCACCAGCTTCTCACCGAAAGCGGTAGGCAAGGTTGCCAGGCGCAGCTCCACCTCATTGCCTTCGGGGCTGCGGGTCTTCAGCCGCCCGTCCTGTGGTCGACGTTTCTCCGCCACGTCCATGCGGCCGAGAATTTTGATACGACTGGAGACCGCGGCGCTCACCTGTTGCGGCAATTCGTAAACGCTGTGCAAGACACCGTCAATGCGAAAACGCACATTACCCACATCGCGACGCGGTTCGATATGAATGTCGCTGGCGCGCTGCTCAAACGCGTACTGCAACAGCCAGTCCACTATATTGACGATATGCTGGTCGTTGGCATCAGGCTCCTTCATGGAACCCAATTCCAGCATTTGTTCCAGATTGGAGGTCCCTAGCGTGTTCTCCAATCGCTCGGTACCCCGCGCTCCGCGCACCGAACTGGCCATGGTGTAGAACTCAGCGGTATGGCGTGCAATATCGCGTGGATCTGCCAGCACCCGGCGAATGCGCTTGCGCAGCACGTGCTCTAGGTTACCTTCCCAGCCTCGAATATAGGGTTCAGCCGTGGCTATCCAAACTTCATCTTCCTTGACCTCAACTGCCAGGATTCTATGGCGCTCCGCAAATGCCTGAGACATCACGTCCGCCACTTCTGTGACATTGATTTTCAACGGATCGATCTGGTAGACCGATTGCTCAGTGATACCACTGAGCCAGCTCAGCAGATTGTCCATATCCAGTATTTTTCCTGGACGCGATGGGTCCTCAAGCTTCTGCTCTGCGAGAAATATCAGGGGATGAACTTTCACCCGCGCGTTGCGCGTTACTCGCTGCCGGTCTTCTTCCGATAATCGCCCATCAGCACGAAGCAGCTGGGCCAGCGGCACCAGTTCCAGCCTGTGCTCCATGACTTGTTCGCCGAAATTTGTTGCCATATAGGCCTTCCATATTGATGTTCTGGTGTTTGAGAAGTTTCACCAGCTGCCGATCAGAACCAGGACTGCTAATGCTAGCACAGGGCCCTGCCTGCCAGCTGTTGATATGTGTCATGGCGGCAGATTACAGATGTGCGAATATTTTATGACAGTTCAGCACTTTCTACATATACTGCGCCGAAACACCGCCGCGTAAACTGGAGACAAATCCATGGCCAGTAGAAACCCTTTGGGCAGTCTGTTCGGGCGCTCGCCCATCGGCCCCATTCAGGAACACATGCAGGTAGCCTTCGAAGCCGCCGAACATCTTCCTGAGCTAATACAGGCAGCCGCAGACAACAAGTGGGACAGGGCCAAGGAAATCCACAAGGCCATTACCGACGCAGAAAAAGAGGCGGACAAAATGAAGCGCGAAGTGCGCCGTCATTTGCCCAAAAGCCTGTTCCTGCCGGTGCCCCGGTCCGATCTCCTGGTGTTGGTCGGCATTCAGGATCAGGTCGCTAACACGGCGCAGGACTTCGCAAGTATCTTCATGGGGCGTGATATGTGCTTCCCAGAGAAGCTGTTCCCTTCTGTACTCGAGCTCACCCAAACCAGCGTAGCCTGCTGCGGACAAGCGCTTGCGGCCATTCAGGAACTGGACGAACTGCTGGAAGTCGGTTTCACCGGCCGTGAAGTCAAGCGCGTGGAAGCCATGCTCAAGGAGCTGGATAAGTTGGAGCGACGAACCGACAAACAACAGTTCAGCCTGCGCCGCAAATTGTTCAAACTGGAGAGCGAGTTACCCCCGGTTGACGTCATGTTCTACTACCGCGCCATGGCACTGCTGGGCTCACTGGCAGACTGTGCTGAAAAAGTCGGCGATCATCTGCAAATCCTGCTGGCCAAATAGCGACAAGAGGCGGAACAATGGAAATCATTGAGCAATACGGCCATATCTTCCTGATCATGGCCTGCCTGTTTGGCTTTTTTATGGCCTGGGGCATCGGTGCCAACGACGTCGCCAACGCTATGGGCACCTCGGTTGGCTCCGGCGCCCTGACCATCAAGCAGGCGATACTGATCGCCATGATTTTCGAATTCCTCGGCGCTTACCTCGCCGGCGGGGAAGTCACCTCGACCATACGCAAGGGTATTATTGACCCCGCAATCATGACCGGCCAACCGCAGCTGATGGTGTACGGCATGATGTCTGCGCTACTCGCCGCTGGCACCTGGCTGCTAATAGCCAGCATAAAGGGCTGGCCTGTCTCTACCACCCACTCCATCGTCGGCGCCATCGTCGGCTTCGCCGCTGTGGGAATCTCTGTCGATGCTGTCAACTGGGGCAAGGTCGGTGGCATTGTCGCCTCCTGGGTAGTTTCTCCAGTGCTGGCAGGTAGTATCTCCTTTGCCCTGTTCATGAGCGTAAAGAAGTTCATCCTGGACACCGAGGACCCCTTCCTCAGAGCCAAGAAGTACATCCCGGTTTATATGTGGATGGTGGGCTTCATGATTTCCATGGTGACCATGCTAAAGGGCCTGAAGCACGTTGGGGTGGAACTTGACCTGGGCCTGGGTAGCAAGTTCGCCAATGCGATACCCATCTCGGCGCTGGTCGGTCTGGTTGTCGCCGCATTCGGGGCTATGCTGCTACGCAGAATCAAAGACGACCATGATCACGAGAACCGTTTCGCCAGCGTCGAGCGAGTGTTCTCCATCCTGATGGTGTTCACCGCCTGCTCTATGGCCTTCGCCCATGGCTCCAATGATGTGGCTAATGCAGTTGGGCCTCTGGCAGCTATTGTCAGCACCGTACAATCGGGCGGCGAGATCGCTGCCAAATCAGCAATGCCCTGGTGGATCCTGCTCATAGGTGGCCTGGGTATCGTGATTGGCCTGGCTACCTACGGGTGGAAAGTCATCGCCACAGTGGGCCGTAAAATCACCGAACTGACCCCCAGCCGCGGCTTTGCCGCCGAACTGGGCGCCGCCTCCACCGTCGTAATGGCATCCGCTACAGGGCTGCCCATTTCGACAACACACACCCTGGTGGGCGCAATACTGGGCGTGGGTTTTGCTCGCGGCATCGGCGCTCTAAACCTGCGCGTGATTGGCAATATTTTCATGTCGTGGATTATCACCCTGCCAGCCGGCGCTGGACTGGCAATCCTGTTCTTCTTCCTGTTCAAGGGTATATTCAATCCCTGACATCACGGTATGAGCTCACCCAGTGGACGACAGACCGGTCGCGGTGCGCTTCTGCAGCAGCTACACTCATAGCTTGGGCCCCCAGCCAGGGGGATAACGGCGCAGCCCGTTCTAATAGGGACTGCGATACCTTTGCTTCAATACCGGACCGGCCAGCACTGCATGCCCAATACCGAAAAGCACATCATCGATCAGTTAAATCAGCTGATCAGCACTCCCTCTGTCAGCTCTACCGATCCAGGCTGGGACCAAGGCAACCGCGCAGTCGTCGACCTGTTGGCCAGTTGGCTGTCAGACATGGGGTTTGCCACCGATATTCAACCGATCAATGCAGACGGCAGCAAAGCCAACCTGATCGCCAGCCGTGGCACCGGTCCCGGAGGCCTGGTGCTATCTGGACACACAGACACTGTGCCCTACGACGAGGGACGCTGGCAGAGTAATCCACTGGGGCTGAGCGAGCGAGATAACCGCCTCTATGGCCTGGGCAGCACTGACATGAAAGGGTTTTTCCCGCTGGCCATAGCCGCCGCCGCAAGCTTTAACAACGTGGAGCTGCAGCAACCCCTGATCATTCTGGCCACCGCTGACGAAGAGAGCTCGATGAACGGCGCCAGAGCATTGGCCGCCGCCGGTCGGCCGAAAGCGCGAGCGGCGATTATTGGTGAGCCGACTTCCCTGGTACCGGTGCGCATGCACAAAGGCATCATGATGGAGGCGGTGCACATCACCGGTCAGGCCGGACATTCATCAAACCCTTCCCTGGGCAACAGCGCCCTGGACGGTATGCATACGGTAATGGGAGACCTGGTCGCATTCCGCACAGAGATGGCAGAACGCTACGACAATCCCCTTTTCGAAGTGGCTTATCCCACCCTGAACCTTGGTTGTATCCATGGCGGCGACAGCCCCAATCGTATTTGTGGCCAGAGCGAACTGCACTTTGACCTGCGCATGACACCAGGCGGCGATAATGCCCAGGTGCGTGAAGACATCCGCGCACGCCTGTCCCTAATAGGTCAGGCCCGGGGGCTGGACATAGAATTGCGGTCATTGATACAGGACGTTTCCCCGTTTGAACAGGCTGCTGACAGCGAGCTGGTAGCACTGGCAGAAAAGCTCACCGGCCACAGCGCCATTGCCGTGGCCTTCGCAACCGAGGCACCCTTCCTGCAACAGCTGGGTATGGAGACCATTGTCATGGGGCCCGGCTCCATCGACCAGGCACACCAGCCCGATGAATTTATGCCCCTGGATCAGATAAAGCCCTGCATCGCGCTGTTGGAACAATGCATCAGGCACTACTGTCTGTAATCAGGCCCGCTGGTACTGGAGAATACGTCCGCTGTAGGTATCACTGGCCTGCGGGTCGCCAGCGACCTGCTGCTGTTCACAGTCATAGCCGTAGTCAGCCATTTCACGGCTGAAACGCCCTACCTGCCCCCGACCGGGGTCGACGATAACAACCTCACAGGTCGGCATGGCGTGCTCCTCAATAAACTGCGCCAGCGGGTGAACATTTTCCTGTTCGTAAAGAACGTCGCTACCGATGATGAGATCGAACAAACCAAGAGTGCTGTCGCCGTCTTTCCAACCGGTGCGCTCAAAGGGAATAGTCTCATCACCGTTCAGGGCTACATTGCGTTGCAACATAGCCTCTACATCGGGATGAAAGTCAGTTGCCGTGATGTCCTGTCGTTGCTTATTGAGTAACAAGCTGGTCAGCGCAGTACCACAGCCTAATTCCAGAACTCGCCTACCGGCGACATCGAATTTCAGCATGAAGTTTGCGAGCACTCGGCTGGACGCCCACAGCACACCAAACAAAGCCCAGTGCGCCTCCGGGACACCCATGGACTCGGCCTCGCCATCATCGTCTCGAAATTCCTGCGTATCCCTAAGCGTACACAAGTGAATATCAAGGCTCCCAAACTCGACGGTCTGATAGCGAATGCGAAGGGGCGGGGGGGCGTCACCCGGGTGATCGCTGATAGCGCTGGCCGCTCCTGCAAAAGTAGTACATGGGTCACCATACGGGCTATTGCGGTAAAGGCCCAGAGACATTTTGCAGCTGCAGCCCCTGACCGCGCATTGACTCCCCATCGCCGGTCGATATACTGCCCGACGGCCTGGTGGCTACGCTATTTATGTCCTGCATTTACGTTCAGCAGCATCGTTCCTCTTCGCGTTTTTCATAAGCAAGCAGCCATCAGTTCAGAGTCACTGCTTCGGTGGCATTTCAACAATTTCATGGCGGCCCACAGTGGCCGTTAGCAACGGAAAAACAGGAGTCCAAATCATGTCACTGCTTATTGGCGACAAGCTTGTTGTAACCATTCATTACACACTCACAGACAACTCTGGAGAGGTAATCGACAGCTCCGAAGGTGCTGACCCGCTCGCTTACCTGCACGGAACCGGCAATCTGATTCCGGGCCTGGAACAGGCTCTGGTCGGCAAAACAGCGGGTGCATCCCTGCAGGCCACAATTTCTCCGGAGGATGGCTATGGTGAGATTCAGCCGGAGCTCATCGAAACCGTGCCCAAAGAGGCTTTCGAAGGAGTCGACAGTATCGAGCCGGGTATGGCTTTTGAAGCTCAAGGCTCGGACGGCCAGGCGCGCCGCATTGTGGTCAAGGACGTCAGCGATGACGGGATTATTATCGACGGGAACCACCCACTGGCGGGCGTAGAGCTTAACTTCGACGTGCAGGTGGTTGATATTCGCGAAGCCAGCGAAGAGGAAATAGCACACGGTCACGTGCACTAAAACCTCCCACTACCCTCAGCAACCGAGTACTTCCCAGGGCCGCCTAAGCGGCCCAATTTGCTTGCCCAATTGTGGAAAATTTCCATTAGGTGATTCGCGATGCTTTCTGTACCCTTGATAATCCGCTATTAATCAATAACTTGGAAAGAAAGTGACGACGTCGGGCCGTGCCCATATCCGCTGGTTCAGGAACACTGCACCCTACATCAACATGCACCGAGGCAAGACCTTTGTGCTGATGCTGGGGGGCGAAGTTGCGCAGCACGAAAACTTTGCCAACATCATTCACGATATTGCCTTGCTAAAAAGCCTGGGGGTGCGGCTGGTACTGATTCACGGTTCACGTCCGCAAATAGCCGCGCGCCTGGACACAGCCGGCATAACAAGCAGTTTTCACCAGGATGTGCGGATCACCGACACCGATGCCCTGGAACACGTAAAAGATGCCGCCGGGTCGCTGCGAGCCCAAATCGAAGCACTGCTATCAATGGGCCTGCCCAACTCTCCCATGCAGGGCTCCCGTATGCGGGTCTGCTCCGGCAACTTTGTCACCGCCAGACCGATCGGCGTGGTGGATGGAGTGGATTTTCAGCACACTGGCAAAGTCAGGCGTATCGACACAGAAGGCATTCATCGCCAGTTGCGAGATGACTCCATCGTCCTGCTATCGCCTCTGGGCTACTCACCCACCGGAGAAATTTTTAACCTGGCGCTTGAAGACATTGCTGTCCAATGCGCCGCAGCGATCTGCGCCGACAAACTCATACTGTTCAGCGGCGAAACAGGCGTCACTGATACTGCCGGAGAACTGATAAGACAGCTCTCTTTAGGCGATATCGAGCAACTACCCCCGGCTGACACAGAGCAGGGCACTCTGCTGCACACAGCAAGGCAGGCGTGCCTCGCAGGGGTGCCGCGCTGTCAGATCATCAGCTACCAGGACGACTGCGCACTACTTGAAGAGCTGTTCACCCACGATGGCAGTGGCACTCTGGTTGCCAATATGGATTATGAAAAATCCCGACAAGCAAACATAGACGACGTGGGCGGCATCCTCGAGCTGATCGAACCCCTGGAACAGCAGGGCATATTACTAAAACGTTCACGTGAGCTGCTGGAAAACGAGATAGGCCAGTTCAGGCTGCTGGAGAGGGATGGCCGTATCATTGCCTGTGCAGCCCTGTATCCGTTCGCCGAGGATAATTGCGGAGAACTCGCCTGTATCGTATCCCACCCGGACTACCGCGGTGGCAAACGCGCCCAGCGCCTGTTGACCGAGCTGGAGCAAGAGGCCAGAGGCATGGGGCTGGAGCGGGTATTCGTGCTCAGCACCCAAACCTCCCACTGGTTTCTGGAACAGGGCTTCGTCGAAAACTCCAGAGACTCACTTCCCGGAGAAAGACAATCGCTGTACAACCTGCAGCGAAGCTCCAAAGTATTTTTCAAAACGCTGTAACGCCAAGCGAGTCAGCTCTTGGCCGTTTCCTGCTGCCACTTGAAGATGTTCAGCTCAATAATGAAGAACCCGGCAAGCCAGAGAAAGGCATCCCAGAAGTCGACGAAGTCGCCTACCAATCCCCAGTAAAGAGCTACCAGCGCGAGCACCAGGTATAGGACTGCCTTGAGCAGGGCGCTGGTTATCAGCAGGGACCGACTCAGCCCCCCACGCATTTGCATCACAATGTCGAATTGCAAAATGGCAACCACCAGGATCCAGGCAGCCGAATTGATTGTCGCTGCGGTCGCCAGACCAATCACCTTTGTATAAATCGATTGCGCGTAGATAATCGGGTAATCAACAACCTTTCCCAAAGCGCCGGCATTTTCCAGGGTCACGCAATTCGACGCCGTCAGCGATTCATACTCATCCATATCAATCATAACGACCAGCGATTGGTTGAGCATCTGGCAAAGTCCGCCAGCATCAAAACTGGTAGCGGCGCCTAACATAAACAACTTGCCCAGATACCCGGTAAAGGCATAGACAATAACCAGGTAGCAGAAAGCCGAGACGGCGCTCAAAAACCACTTCAGTCCGCCTCGAAGCCGCTCATCTTCAAGAATGCTGGTCTCCAGCTCAAAAATGACCAACAGCACCAGCCAGCAGATCGTATCAATAGAAACCGAGAAGAAATTCAAGATTTCGGAGGCCGATGACTCTGTGTCCAGCAACAGGCTGGCTGCGACCAGGTCTTCATAGATAAACTGGCTGCTGGACCAGCACAGGGAGCCATAGACAAAAAATTTAAACAGGGTGAGTGTTGAGTATCGACGCTTACCAGTCGGAGCTGGCGGAAGCTCGTGCAAATTGCTCAAAGTGACGCCGCAACCGTCTGCCATAGCGCACTCAGCGTGGCCATCATCAATTTACCGTCCTGGGCTGGAAACGAGCCAACGCCAACAATCAGTAATTGGCGCTCGAGGTCAAACCAGGCAAATTGCCCGTGAATGCCCAACATGGCGAATTGCTGCCGCTGGGGGTCCAGCACCCAATACTGCTCCTTGTATTGCGCCTGCGAAAACAATCCATCGCTGACACCCGCCTGGTAGGCCCGCTGTGCCGATTTATCGACGTCAGTCAGGCGGCGGATAAATGCGGCTGGAAGCACCTGCTCGCCCACAAGATTGCGGCCACCGTGCAGCAGCAATAAGGCCACACGAGTAAAGTCGCGCAGGCGCAAATTCAGTTGCCCCTCGGCGATAGGGAATCCGTAGCGATCCGTGTTGAAGTAGGCCGAGGTTTCAGCGCCAACCCGGCTATAGAGCTTTTCTTCGAATAACTCCGCAAGCCCCGTGCCATAGACGCTTTCCAGCGCCATTCCCAATATGTTGGTGAGACAGGAGTTGTATGAGAACGCGCTGCCGGGCTTGGCAGCGCGCTCGGTGAGGTTGTTGAGCATCCAGCCCTTAATACCCAAAACCTGCTCTCCCGGGAGTGGCGGGTAGTAGCCGGCCGCCCTGGCATAACGCCAGTAATGTGCATCGGGGTCTGTATAGTCCTCGCTGTACTCTATGCCTGCCTGCATATCCAACACCTGCTGCAGAGTCACTCCCCTCCAGGCTGGAATCTCCGCTAGCGCCGGGATGTAGGACTCGATGGTCACCTGACGCACCATTTTGCCCTCCTCCACAGCCATCGCCACCAGCATCGAGCACAGGGATTTGGTGCAAGAGTGGATAACATGGCGATCCTCGGACTGCATGCCATTGCGATAAGACTCGTGAAGCACCCCGCCTTCGCCAAACACGATGAGGGCATCGTTGAACAAGCGGCGATTGAGAAAGTCCTCTCCCGCGAGCTTCACGCCAGGCTTGAGAGGGTCCGGAAACTGCATTTTCGGGACTTCCAGGTCGCGAGGGGCAATTGGCAATTGATGGGCCGCGGTCGCCGTTTCCAGCGCCACCGTCGGGAACAGCGATGCCATCTGTAACTGCCCCAGGGCAAGATGCTCAGGCGCGTCCCAGTTCTGTCGACCAATATTCAGGTCCGGCACCAGCAAAGACCCCGGCGTATCCGTAATTTTTTTTACCATTCGTGTGCGCTACTCGATCTCCGCTGTGGCAGACACAATAACCCAGCGCTGGAAGCACAGGCAAAACAAGCGATCTCCTACACCACTTTTTGGTCAGATGAAGGTCATTTCAGGTCGCCACGCCTGCCCGATCAGGTCGGTACATCAGGTCGGGAATTTGCTATCCTTCGCGACCAGAATTTTTTACTTCCCCTGCAACCGGGATGACGGATAGACATATGCCTGAGTATCGTTCAAAGACCTCCACCGGCGGCCGCAACATGGCTGGCGCCCGCGCTCTATGGCGCGCCACAGGCATGAAAGACGGTGACTTTGGCAAACCCATCATCGCCGTAGTCAACTCCTTTACCCAATTCGTACCCGGCCATGTGCATCTCAAAGACCTCGGCCAGCTAGTCGCCCGGGAGATCGAGGCGGCCGGAGGGGTCGCCAAGGAATTCAACACCATTGCCGTAGACGATGGCATCGCCATGGGTCACGACGGCATGCTCTATAGCCTGCCGTCCCGGGACATCATTTCGGACTCCGTGGAGTACATGGTCAACGCCCACTGTGCCGACGCCATAGTGTGTATCTCCAACTGCGACAAAATCACCCCCGGAATGCTCAATGCCGCCATGCGCCTGAACGTTCCCGCCGTATTCGTCTCTGGCGGGCCTATGGAAGCAGGCAAGACTAAGTTGTCCGAGCACAAATTAGACCTGGTAGATGCCATGGTCATTGCGGTAGACGACTCAGCCAGTGACGAGATGGTGGCAGAGTACGAGCGCTCGGCCTGCCCCACCTGTGGCTCCTGCTCCGGTATGTTCACCGCCAACTCCATGAACTGCCTCACCGAAGCCCTGGGATTGTCCCTGCCCGGAAACGGCTCTACCCTGGCAACCCACGCCGACCGTGAACAACTGTTCCTGCGCGCTGGGCGAGTGATCGTTGATCTTTGCAAACGCTACTACGAACAGGGCGATGAGTCAGTATTGCCGCGCAGCATCGGCAACTTCAATGCCTTCGAAAACGCCATGACCCTGGACATCGCCATGGGTGGCTCCACCAATACCATCCTGCACTTGCTGGCAGCGGCCCAGGAAGCGGAGTTGGATTTCACCCTGGCCGACATCGACAGACTGTCCCGCACCGTACCGCAGCTGTGCAAGGTAGCCCCCAGCACGCCCGAGTACCACATGGAAGATGTGCACCGTGCAGGTGGCATCATGGGTATTTTGGGAGAACTGGATCGCGCCGGCTTATTGCACATCGACAACCCCACTATCCATAGTCCCACCCTGGGTGACGCTCTGGATAATTGGGACATCATGCGCACCAGCAACCCCGATGTTCACAAATTTTTTAGCGCCGGCCCAGGCGGGATCCCAACCCAGACTGCTTTCAGCCAGAATACCCGCTGGCCGTCACTTGATAACGATCGCAGTGGTGGCTGCATTCGCTCACTGGAGAACGCTTTTTCCCTGGAAGGCGGCCTTGCGGTACTAACTGGCAATATCGCCGAGAAAGGTTGCGTGGTTAAAACCGCTGGCGTGGATGATTCCATCCTGGTGTTCTCAGGCCCTGCGTATGTCTGCGAGAGCCAGGAAGGCGCCGTCGCTGACATTCTCGACGGCAAGGTCAAGGCTGGAGATGTGGTGATTGTCCGCTACGAGGGCCCCCGCGGCGGACCAGGCATGCAAGAGATGCTCTACCCTACCAGCTATATCAAATCCAAAGGTCTGGGTAAGGCCTGCGCCCTGCTCACCGATGGCCGCTTCTCTGGCGGCACATCCGGCCTGTCTATAGGCCACGCTTCTCCGGAAGCGGCGGCTGGTGGTGCGATCGGCCTGGTGGAAACCGGTGATATCATTGAGATCGACATTCCCAATCGCAGCATTAACGTGAAGCTTTCCGCTGAAGAACTGGGCGCGCGGCGCACCGCCATGGAGGCTAAAGGTGATAAGGCCTGGCAGCCCATTGCTGCAAGACCACGAAAGGTGAGTGCTGCACTCAAGGTGTACGCCAAGATGACCACCAGTGCTGACAAGGGCGCGGTGCGGGACCTGTCCTTACTGGACTGAGTTGGCGTTTATCTCAGCCCCTGGAGCTCAGTGACTCCAGGTCCTCCCGCAGGTCCGCTAACTTCTTGCGCAATCTGCGGTCCTGCTTGTCGCTGCGGGTATTAACCACTTGCGCCAATGCTTTGAAAATTACCTGGCTATTGTGCTCAAAAACTTCCAAATACTCCGGCGATGTGGTCTCTTCCCGGTTGGCAATGGCGTCGCGGATGCCCTGCTGCCAGCCTTCCTCGCGCTGGAGTAATGTTTTCCGACGCTCCATCCAGGCCGCTCGTTCTTGCAGCCAGATGCCATCAGCTCGATGCATGTCCTGTGCCGCCTGTTCGAGAATGCCGCGCTGACCCCAATCCAGGCGTCCCAGGAAATCCTGAACAGAGTCTTTCAAATTGTCGTAGGCCTCTTCCCGATACTTCTCATCGCTACGAGGTAGATACTCCTCCTCATATTCCACCTGTTTTTCACGCAGGCTTTCGCTGAACTCCTCCAACTGCTCCCGGGACAACTGTTCACCCAGGGCCAGCATCCATTCCAACCCGCGCAACTCAATACGCAGCCAGGCCTCCTCGAATTGATCGGCGGCCTCTGCCACCTGTTCCTGGCTCACACTGCCATCCAGCATTTGCTCCATGCCATCGAGCAACTCCAGATAAGCCGGAAGCTCCTGCGTGCGATGCCAATCGAGAAACGGCTGCAGCTGGTCACCCAGAAAGGCTTTCTGCTCCCGGTCCAGGCTCACATACTTACCCACATACCAGGGGACAATGAAGTCCAGCCGGTTATAAACGAAGGTCGTACTACTGCACCCCGCAAGCGTTAGCAGTGCAACAACCAACAGCGTTTTGCGTAATGTCTGTGTCAAAATAGCTCCGCTCACCAAGGCAAGTTATCCAAGCCTACATTACCGCCGCTAATGATAACGCCCACCCGGCGATTGCGAAAACGCTCCGGATGTTCAAGTAAGCCGGCGAAGCTAACGGCCCCGGAAGGCTCCACGACCTGCTTCATACGGGTCCACTGCAACTGCATGGCCTCAACAATCAATGCGTCAGACACGGTCACAATAGTGTCTACATGTTTACGTATGATGTCGAAGTTAAGTTTACCCAAACCAGCGCGAAGACCGTCAGCTATAGTTTGAGGGTTGGTCTGGGGTTGCAGTTCACCCAAACCGAAGGAACGAAAAGCATCGTCGGCGCCCTCGGGCTCCACCGCAATCACCTCGATATTCGCGTTAATGCCCTTAACAGCTATCGCCGTTCCCGCCAGCAGACCGCCGCCACCCACAGGGACCACCAAAACATCAAGATTGTCTATCTGCTCCAGCAACTCGAGGGCGGCCGTGCCTTGGCCGGCGATGATGCGAGGGTCGTTGTATGGGTGAATTTCCACAGCGCCGGTTTGTTCAATAACCCTCACAACCGTCGCTTCCCGCGCGGCAAGCGTCGGCTCGCACTCAATAATCAGCCCACCGTAACTGGCTACCGCGTCCTTCTTCACTTGCGGCGCATTGGATGGCATTACGATATGGGCGGGGATACCGCGAGCTGAGGCCGCCATGGCCAGCGCAGCACCGTGGTTACCAGAAGAGTGCGTTGCTACGCCGGATGATGCCTCCTCTTCAGTCAGGCTCAACACAGCGTTAGTCGCACCACGGGCCTTAAAGGCTCCAACTTTTTGCAGGTGCTCACACTTGAAAAATACGCTAGCCCCAACACGCTCATCCAGTAACCGGCTGGTCATCACCGGCGTGTTATAAACATGGCCGGCAATGCGCTGCCTGGCTTGCTGTAAATCGGCCAGTTCCAGTGCCATCTCGTCAGTCATTATTACTTTCCTCAAAAACCAGACGCCAGTCCGCCTGGCGCCAGACAAAATAGCCCAACAGAAAATTGCTCTGTAACAGCAGGGAAAGCACCCATTCAAAGGCGTCCTCCACCGTTTCGTACCAGGCCTCGTTCCAGGCATTCAGCAGGACTGTCAACACACCCAGCAACAGCAACGTGGCGCAAATCGACCACATCGCGGTCAGCAGGCGACGATCAACACCCTCTACCTGCAGCCTTCGCAACTGGGCCAACAATAACAACTGTGACAAGAAGGTAAATGAAAAGAACAGGATTGTACCCACCCGCCGCTGAATGGCCCATGTATCACCCCGTTCACCGAGCACGGTAACGTAAAGGATCAGACCTATATTTGCCATTATTCCCAGACCCAGCATCCAGCGATTCACCAGCGGGGGTGTATTTCCCTGCTGGCGATGCAGGCTGTTCAACCAGCCGTGGTTAAGCCACCAATACGCCATCATCACTACCGCAGATGGCAGCATGGTGGCGCGAAACAGATAACTGGCAGGGGGCTTGCGCCCGGTGGCACTGATTGAGGCACAACTGTCGAAATAGGGGAAACACCAATCTACGGTGCCGTAACTGGCCGCCAGCAGATAACTTAGCTGGACCGCAAAGAAAGGCAGCAGGGCTGCCAATAGCGCGATAGGCCTGACGTTCATTAGCGCAGTTTATCTGCAGGAGGCTACTGCCGCCATGATTCGAATCGCCAACGCCACTATTGACCTGTCACGCAGCGGCGTTCTGTTGCCGTTCAGCAGACTTGTTAATGGCGCGCAAAATCCCATCCAGCGATGCCTGCACGATGTCGTGACTGCGACCACAGCCACCAAAGCGATCGCCGTCGATGTTGAGTTGAATGTAACAAACGGCTTCCGCATCAGCGCTCTGGCTGAGGGCGTGCTCATTGTATTCCACCAGTACAATTTGCTTGCCGGTAAATTTTTCCATGGCATCAACAAATGAAGCAACTACACCGTTGCCGGTGCCGGTGATTTTCTCCTGCGAACCTCCGCGAGTGAGCTCGGCATGCAGCTGGTCAACCTGGTCTTCGCGAGAAACGGTGTAGTTGCCCAACTGCCAGTGGCCCACGCCATTGAGGTAGGTCTGTTGGAACAGCTTGAAGATATCCTCAGAGCCTACCTCCGCCTCTTTTTCTTCCGCAAAGGCCTGTACCTCTGAGCTAAAGTCGATCTGCAGCCAGCGCGGAAGTTCAAAGCCGTAATCCCGCTCGAGCACATAGGCAATACCGCCCTTACCGGACTGGCTGTTGATACGAATAACCTCCTGATAAGAACGACCAATGTCCGTCGGGTCGATGGGCAGGTAAGCCACTTCCCAGGCCTGATCTTCGTCGCGCTTGGACAGACACTTCTTGATCGCGTCCTGGTGACTGCCAGAGAATGCCGTAAACACCAGCTCTCCAGCCCAGGGATGGCGCGGATGCACCGGCAAATGGGTGCACTCTTTCACGGTTTGGACGATTTCATCCATATTGGCCAGGTTCAGTTTTGGGTCCACGCCCTGGCTATACAAATTCATGGCCATGGTCACCACATCCATATTGCCCGTGCGCTCGCCATTACCCATCAAGGTGCCTTCTACCCGATCGGCACCAGCCATCACTCCCAGCTCTGCCGCTGCCACTGCGCAGCCTCGGTCATTGTGCGTGTGCAGGGAGATCAACAAGCTCTCACGATTGGCAACGTTATCGCAAAACCACTCAATCTGGTCCGCATAGATATTGGGTGTACTCATCTCCACTGTAGCTGGAAGGTTGATAATGACGGGCTTGTCCAGCGTCGGCTGCCATATCGCGGTAACTGCGTTGCAAACCTCAACAGCAAAATCCAGTTCCGTGCCAGTAAAGCTCTCGGGTGAATATTCGAATACCCACTCGGTCTCTGGATATCTGTCGGCGCATTCCTGCACCAACTTGGCCCCATTGACGGCAATATCGATAATGCCCTGACGATCCAGGCCAAACACCTGCTCTCGCTGAACGGTGGAAGTTGAATTGTAGACATGCACCACTGCGCGCCGCGCACCTTTGAGTGCCTCAAAGGTCTTCTCAATCAGAGCCTTACGCGCCTGCACCAGCACCTGGATGGTCACATCCTCGGGGATACGGTCATTCTCGATCAACTCCCGCACAAAGTCATAGTCATGGCTGGATGCCGAGGGAAAACCCACCTCAATTTCCTTAAAGCCAATCTTAAGCAGTTGGTCCCACAGCAAGGACTTCTGGCTCGCCGTCATGGGCTCGATCAACGCCTGGTTGCCATCGCGTAAATCCACACTGCACCAAAGGGGCGCCTTATCGATAACCTGGTCCGGCCAGCGCCGGTCCGTCTTGCGAATTGGCCCGAAGGGTTTGTATTTGTTGTGATCGAAAATCGTCATGACTTCACCGCTTCTATTTATTGGGTGGCTGCTCACCCGCGGGCGCGGGCCCTTGTGGGGCATGAAGCGCGGTCTATCAAAACGGGTAGTTCTGACAGAGCGTTTCTCACGGGTGATAACTCAGCCTGGCGCACAGTATAGTCGCCAGGCAGGAGTGATTGATTGCAAATATGACAATATTCAATCACAAAATAGCTATTTATCACTAATAAATCGCTTTAAATTAGGGTATTTATCTAAAGAGGGCCCTGTTAATGTAGTTATCACTGCCTGGTCTCTTTATCGGGCCAACACCGCCAGGACCGTCAAAAGCTATGAAACTCGACCGTACCGACCGAAAAATTCTCACCGCCATGCAACGCAATGGACGCATTAGCAACCTGGAGTTAGCCGAAATGGTGGGCCTGTCCCCAACACCGTGTTCACGCAGGGTCAAACGACTGGAGGAGTCCGGCCTGATTCGCTCCCACGTCACCCTCCTCAACCAGTCAATGCTGGGGCTCAAACTCACCGCCTATATCGGCATCAGCATGGACCGGCACACACCAGATCGCTTCGAGGCCTTTGAGACCCAGGTCATGAGTTACCCAGAAGTAATGGAATGCTCAGTAGTGACGGGCCAATCCTCAGATTACCTGCTCAAGGCGGTGGTGGCCGATATGGAGTACTACGAAAAATTCCTGCTAGGGCGCCTGACCCGCATCCCCGGGGTGACCGGAGTGCACTCCAGCTTTGAGTTGCGCCGGGTGGTTCAGCGCACAGAGCTGCCCCTGGAGCACATTGATGACACCACCGTGCTCAAGGATTAAGTCCCTGCAAAAAGATACAACTTCGGGTGGCCGGTTCGGGGCTTGTTGCAGGCGCGGGTGGGTCGCAGTATGTCTCAATGCTTGAGACGACAGAGGACACAACACGATGGATACAAACGGTAAGGTAGCACTGGTCACCGGTGGCGCCAGCGGCATGGGTCAAATCTATGCCCGACGACTGGCGGCAAATGGTGCCACAGTCGCCATTTTTGATGTCAACCAGCAAGGCCTGGATGCCACGGCGGCAGAATCAGACAATATCACCGCATTTCATTGTGATATCTCCAGCCTGGAGGACGTCAACAGCAAGGTGGCACAAGTTCAAGAGCAGCTGGGTCCCGTGGACATCCTGGTCCACGCCGCGGCGCTAATGCCAGCATTCACCCTGGCAGAGCACAGCCACGAGGGCATGGAAAAACTATTCCGAATTAACTATTTCGGCACCACCTACATGGTCCGCGCAGTGCTGCCCTCCATGCAAGCCCGAGGTACCGGACGCATCATTGCCTTCGGTTCCATTGCAGGTATTGCCCTGGTGCCGAAAATGGGTGCCTACTGCGCTACCAAGGCCGCGGTGAATGCCTACATCGAAGTCCTCCAGAACGAGATTCGCAAAACCGGTGTTCGCGCGCACCTGGTATGCCCACCTGCGGTCAATACACCGCTGGTAGACCAGACCATCAACACTGACGCCCCTGGAAGTATTACCGAGTCCAAGGAGAAAGGTAGGCTGGCAGACCCGGAGAAAATTATCGACGCCATTGAGAAAGGTGTGGCCAAAGACAAGGACATCATATATCCCAATGAAGCCAAACTCCTCTACCTGTGGCGAGCCCTGGCGCCGAAGCTGTGGTGGAGAACAGTGATGAACTTCGAGAAGTAGGGAGCCCCAACTTCCCTTCCCCCTGGCCATGGGCTACCCTCCCCCGCCCATGGCCCACAGACACCTAAAACCCGAATCTCCCTGGCTACTCGGCCTACTGGCCGCGCTAGTAGCCCTGGGCCCACTCAGTGTCGACATGTACCTGCCCGCCATGCCTATGATGATGCGGGCATTGGATACAGACATCGGCCAAATGCACCTGACCCTGAGCAGTTATCTCACCGGGTTTGCAGTATTCCACCTCGCCTGCGGCCCATTAGCAGATCGCTTTGGCCGCAAACCAGTGCTCACGGGTGGCACACTGATTTTCGTAGCGGCCAGCCTTGGCTGCGCCCAGTCCACAAGCATTGAGGAACTGCTGACTTTCAGGTTCCTGCAAGGTATCGGTGCCTGCGTCGGCCCAACGCTGGCACGCACCGTGACCCGTGATATTTTCGGCCCGCGTCGGGCTGCCCGGGCTTTGTCTTTGATAGCGATGCTGATGGCCCTGGGGCCCGCAGTCGCTCCAACCCTGGGTGGCCTGGCACTGCTGGTGTTGCCATGGCCAGTGCTTTTCCTGTTCCTGGCCTTTTACGGCGCGCTGATGCTTCTATTGCTGCAAGTGTATCTGCCAGAATCCCTACCACAGCGTCAAAGCCTGCATCCGCTCAGTATCGCTCGCAACTATATGCAGTTGATTTCTGACCCCTCCTACCTGGCGGTCACAGTGGCCAGCGCCATGATTTACGCGGGCCTGCTGGCCTACCTTTCATCGGCAAGCTTTGTTTACATTGAAATGCTGGGCGTGCCAGTGCAGTACTTCGGATTTATTTTCCTCTCCACGGTGGCGGGATATATGGTCGGCAGCGCGGTCAGTGCGCGAATGGCCTCCCTCTACGACTCACAACAGACAATGCTCCTTGGCGCTGTATTGTGCCTGCTCACCACTGTCATCATGTGGGCCGGGGCGACACTGTTCCCGGAAAGTATCTGGGTGCTGATGCTCCCAATGACAATTTACGCCATTGGCATGGGCCTTGTTTTGCCCCACGCCATGGCCATAGCCCTGGCCCCATTTCCACACATCGCCGGCACCGCCTCTGCACTACTGGGTTTCATCCAGATGGGCTTGTCAGCCATTAGCACAGCACTGGTGGGCACAGTACTCAAGGACAGCCCACAGCCCATGCTGATGGCGATGTTTGTCATCACCCTGGCAGCTCTGCTATTGAGTTTCCATGCCTACCGACAGTATCGCCGCAACCTGAGCTGACCAGAACGACCGGGCTGTGGCATACTCTGCGGGCATTTTTCCCGGAGAACACCCCGTGCATATCGCCCAGGACGTCACCCAACTCATCGGCAATACCCCCTTGCTCCATCTTAAGCGGGTGTCCGAACGCACCGGCTGTACCATTCTTGGCAAAGCAGAGTTTCTCAATCCCGGGGGCTCGGTAAAAGATCGCACCGCTTTGGGCATTATCCAGGCAGCGGAAAAGTCAGGTGACTTACTACCTGGCGGCCGAATAGTAGAAGGCACTGCCGGTAACACCGGCATCGGGCTCACGTTGCTCGCCAACGCCCTGGGCTATCGCAGCACCGTGGTCATGCCCATCACCCAGAGCAAAGAGAAGATTGACTCCCTGGAACTGCTGGGCGCTGACTTGCATCTGGTAGGTGCAACCTCTTATGCGGACCCCAATCACTATATCCACACAGCCGAGCGACTGGCACAAAAATTAGCCGGCAAGGAAGAACACGGTGCTGTGTGGGCCAGGCAATTCGATAATCCCGCGAACATGGAGATTCATGCACGTACAACGGGCTCAGAAATCTGGGAACAAACCGATGGCAAAGTGGATGGCTTCATCTGTGCCGTGGGCACAGGCGGCACTCTTGCCGGTGTGTCATGCACCCTCAAAGGGAAAAACCCCGGGATAACCATTGGCCTGGCCGATCCCTGCGGCGCTTCTCTGAGCAACTATTTCAACAGCAACAAACTAGAACCCAGCGAGGGAAGCTCAATCATCGAAGGTGTTGGCATCAACCACGTGACTGACAACGTGGCAGCCGCAAACGTCGACACCGCCTTCAGTATTGCAGACCAGGAAGCGCTGCCCTATATCTTTGAATTGCTGCAACATGAAGGCCTTTGCCTGGGCGGCTCATCCGGCCTCAATATCGCCGGCGCAGTGAGACTGGCAGAGGAACTTGGGCCCGGCCATACCATTGTGACCATTTTGTGTGACTACGGCACACGCTACCAGAGCAAGTTGTTTAATCCGGTGTTCCTCGAGAATAAGGGACTGCCGGTGCCTGAGTGGCTGAAAATCTAGAAAAAAATCTCCCATAAAAAAGCCCGGCATATGGCCGGGCTTTTTTATGGCGTTAAAGCTTAACTGCCCAGGGCAGCCCTCTCCTTCTCGATCAGGAAGTCAGCGATTTTTAACATATTCGCTGAGCCACCCGCTTTACGCGGAGAGATCATGTACTTGCCGTTAACCATCAACGCGGGTGTTCCTGTGATCTTCGCTGCGCGAGCCGTCGCGTTAGCCTGTCGCACCTGGCTAGTTACGCCAAAGGAATTATAGGCCTTATAGAAGTCCTCTTCCGCTATACCATTGACCTCAAACAGCTCCGCAATCTCCTTGTCAGAACGCAGTGGCTTACGATCTACATTCAGCGCTTGGAACATTGCCTGGTCCATCTTTTCGGCAACACCCAGCACGCGAGCGGCGTAGTAAGCCTTGGCGTGAAGCTCCATCGCACCACCCCACATAGCGGGAACACCGCGGAAAGTCACATCGTCCGCCAGAGTTTTTTTCCACTGGATGAGCATGGGCTCAAAAGTGTAGCAGTGGCCACAGCCGTACCAGAAAAACTCTGCAGTTTCGATCTTGGTCGGATCTGCGGTACGAATCGCAGGGCTAATGATGTCGTAGTCCTTGCCCGCCTCAAAGGCCTCTTCGGCCTGAGCAGTAAAAGGGACCAATACCAAGGACATAATCATCAGGAAACGTTTGAACATCGTGGTTTTTCTCCTTGTTTACAGTTACCCAACTGAGACAGTCAATCGAGCATGGCGTTCGATGAGATATAAAAAAAGGCGGCATATTGCCACCTTTTTATCTTCTCAGCGACTTACTTCAAGCCAGATGCATAGCTGGCAACCGCTTCGATTTCTTTGTCAGAAAGGCCAAAGGCGTTTGTGCGCATAATCTTGATGTCGCCGTCGTTGGTACGACCGGAGTCATCTTCATAACCTTTGCGATATGCCTTCAACTGCGCAGCAATATAATCTGCATGCTGTCCGGCCAGTGCCGGGAAGCCTGCAGGGGCATTGCCCTGACCGTTTGGCGAGTGGCAGGCGGTACATGCTGCAACGTTGCGCTCGGCAACACCAGAGCGATAGACTTTTTCACCCAGGGCAATCAGGTCCGGGTTTGCCTGACCACCGGACCGTGCCTGGCCGTCGTAGAAAGCTGCCAGGTTTGCCAGGTCCTGGTCAGATTTACCGTCCAGCTGGCCCACCATGGTGGGCACAGGTCGGGCGCCATCGCGAATGTCCATCAACTGCTTGAGCAGGTACTTCTGCCCCAGTCCAGCCAACTTTGGGAACGCAGCTGCCGCGCTATTACCGTCCGCACCGTGGCAGGCGCCACAAGCCACGCTCATGTCTTTACCAACAGCGGCATCACCCACCTGCGCTGTGGCTATTTGGGTCCAACCCATCAAAAGGCTGGCAAGAATTAAAACTTTCTTCATGTTGGTTCCAGATTTAACGTGATTTAGCGCCGACTTACTCAGCAGGCTTGGCCATGAATTCAATCAGGGCCTTGTAGTCTTCATCAGAGCAGTCAAAACACATACCTTTGGGAGGCATGGCATTGAGGCCTGAGGATACCGAGGCAACGAGAACGTCCATGCCCTTGGCAAGACGAGGCTCCCAGGCGGCAGCATCGCCAGTTTTGGGTGCATTGGCTGCGCCCGTTGCGTGACAGACAGCACAGCTCTTGTTGTACTTGCCCATGTCAGGTTCAGCCATGGCGGCGCCACTAGCGCATAAAACCAGAACTGCAGCGAAAATCTTCTTCATGAGATACCTCAAAATTGATGGTGGACCGTGGTGCCCACGCAAGCTTTTGATAACAGTCGAAAAAAGCTGTGGCATTATATACGAGATACTGACACCTAAAAAGGCTATACCACACAATGTCTGACCAGGACCAAGCGCCGGCTCCAGCAGCTCCGGACTACCGCAGCGCGCACTTTCTGACCAGTGCAGCCAAGCTCCATCAGTGCCCGCCTGACGAAGGTTGGGAGGTCGCTTTTGCAGGTCGCTCAAACGCCGGAAAATCAAGTGCAATCAACAGCTTAACGTACAATAAGAAGCTCGCAAAGACCTCTAAAACGCCGGGCCGAACACAGCTGATTAACTTCTTTGAACTCAGCGACAGCCAGCGCCTGGTAGACCTGCCCGGGTACGGTTTTGCCAAGGTTCCTGTGTCAGTAAAGAAAGAGTGGACGAAACAGCTGGAGAACTATCTGGCGAAACGGCAGTGCCTGAGAGGGCTGATTCTGCTGATGGATGTGCGCCGACCAATGCAAACCTTCGACGAACAGATGCTGAATTGGGCCCTGAGCGCGCAGATGCCGGTGCATATTCTGCTGACCAAAGCGGACAAATTGAAGAAGGGGCCTGCAAGCAGTGCCCTACTGGGAGTGCGCAAGGCGATGCTACCCCACGAGGAGCTGGTCAGCGTCCAGCTTTTTTCGTCGCTAAAGCACACTGGACACAAAGAGCTGATCAAAGTACTCAACGGCTGGCTTACCGATGCCAGTGTGTATGAAGATGACGATGAAATTGAGAGCGGCTGACCCCGCCACGCCTATAAAATCGGGCCAAAAAAAACCCGATTGCCTCTAGGGGGAAGGCAACCGGGACACCTTGGGTCTCTGGGGAAAGAGACTTGCTCGCGAAGGCTCATGGAGATGAAGCCTTCAATAGGGATGTAGCGCTTGCTACCTAAACTATGACCGGGCATCTTGGTAAGAGTTCACTCAATCGGAAATTTTTTCTCCCATGGCCACTGCAGTCTTTTTACTCATCGTTTTTGCCGGCCTCTGCCTGTTCATCTACCAGACATTCCTGCGCGACAAAATGATCAGGCAGCGGTCCTTTCCCGCTCCTTGGCACGCCATGCTGTCCAACAACCTCCCCGTCTACGACGCCCTGGGCGCGGATCAGCAAAGACGATTGCAGCAACTCATCAACCTGTTCCTGGCACGTAAGGAATTTTACGGCTGTGCGGAACTGGAAATCACCGATGAAATACGCATTACCATTGCCGGTCAGGCCTGCCTGCTACTGCTGAATAAAGGCTGGCAAACCTACCCGAAATTACTGTCTGTACTGGTCTACCCCAGTGCCTTCCGCGCAGAGCGAGAACAGAGGCAAGAGGACGGCACCGTGGCTCTGGCCGGACACGATCTGCTGGGAGAGTCCTGGAGCAATGGCAAAGTTATCCTCTCCTGGGACGATGTTGAAAAAGGGGTGTCCGATTTTGGCGACGGCCACAACGTTGTGCTACACGAGTTTGCCCACCAGCTAGATGGCCTCTCCGGCTCCACGAACGGCGCGCCGCCTTTGCGCAGTAACAGCTACCAGTCCTGGGCGAGAGTATTCACTGAGAATTTTGAGGACCTTCAAACTCGCAGCCGGCACGGGCTGCCCACAGTGATGGACCAATACGGCACCACTAACCCGGCGGAGTTTTTTGCGGTGGCAACTGAGGCGTTTTTCGAGCAGCCAGGGCAATTACACAAAGTGCGACCTGAGCTCTATTCCGAGCTGCAGGCCTATTACCGACTGGATCCCAGGGAGTGGCATCGCCAACCATAATGAGCCCTAGTGGGCCTCGTCCCAGTTGTCACCTATTCCCGCCTCCACCAGCAGCGGCACGGATAGCTTAGCGGCACCCGACATCAGCGTGCAAACCTGCTCACAAACGGCGTCTACCTCCGCTTCTGCCACTTCCAGTACCAGCTCATCGTGCACCTGCATAATCATGCGGGCGTTAGCACCGCCCTGCTCCAGCCAGCTATCCACTGACAACATAGCCCGCTTGATGATATCGGCCGCACTGCCCTGCATGGGTGCATTAATCGCAGTACGTTCAGCCGCCTGGGCGCGCATTTTATTACGGGCATTGATCTCCGGCAGGTAGAGGCGACGGCCAAACAGCGTTTCCACGTAGCCCTGCTCTTTGGCGAGGGCACGGGTTCGGTCCATATAGTCTGCAACGCCGGGGTAGCGCTCAAAATAACGGTCGATATATTCCTGGGCTTCCTTGCGCCCCAGATGCAGCTGTTTTGCCAAGCCAAAAGCGGACATGCCGTATATCAGCCCAAAGTTGATCGCCTTAGCCTTGCGTCGCTGATCACCAGACACCTCAGCCAGATCCACGTCGAAGACCTCAGCGGCGGTTGCGCGGTGCACATCCAGCCCTTCCTTGAATGCCTTCAACAGCCCTGGGTCGTCTGACAAGTGAGCCATAATGCGCAGCTCAATTTGAGAATAATCTGCTGCCACAATCCGGTAGCCCTGCGGCGCGATAAAGGCCTGGCGAATCCGCCTGCCCTCCTCTGTGCGGATGGGTATGTTCTGTAGATTGGGATCAGAGGATGACAGCCGCCCGGTGGCGGCCACCGCCTGGTGGTAAGACGTATGTACCCTGCCGGTGCGCGGGTTGACCATTGCTGGCAGCTTGTCGGTATAGGTGGACTTGAGTTTGGACAAGGTGCGGTATTCCAGCAGCAGCTTGGGCAAAGGATAATCCAGTGCCAGCTCTACCAGCACATCTTCAGCGGTACTGGGCGCACCCTTGGGTGTCTTTTTGATGACAGGCAGCTCCAGCTTCTCAAACAGAATTTCGCCCAACTGCTTGGGAGAACCCAGATTGAATTCCTGCCCAGCCAGTTCATAAGCTGTGGTTTTCAACTCCTCCAGCCGCAAGCCCAACTCTGTGCTTTGTTTATGGAGCATCTCGCAGGACAGCAAGGCACCCTGGCGTTCAACTTTTGACAGCACTGGCACCAGGGGTAACTCGATGTCCCTGAGCACAGATACTAAGCCTTCATGCTCTTGCAGCTTGGGCCACAGGGTCTGGTGCAATCGCAGGGTAATATCCGCATCTTCAGCCGCGTAAGGACCCGCGTCCTCCACCTTGACCTGATTGAAGGTCAGTTGCTTGGCGCCCTTACCCGCAATATCTTCAAAGTGAATTGTGTTTTGTCCCAGGTATTTGAGGGCCAGGCTATCCATGTTGTGGCGCGTTGCAGTGGAATCCAGTACGTAGGACTCGAGCATGGTGTCGAATTCGATGCCCTGCAATGCAATGCCATGGTTAGCCAGCACACTGGCGTCATATTTGAGGTTCTGCCCGACCTTTTTCTGCGCCGGGTCTTCCAGTAGCGGTTTTAGCTGCGCCAGTACCGCATCACGATCCAGCTGCTCGGGCGCCCCAAGATAATCGTGGGCCAGGGGTACATAAGCCGCCCTCCCCGCTTCGACAGCAAATGAAACGCCCACTATTTGGGCCTCCATGTAGTCCAGGCTAGTGGTCTCGGTGTCGAAGGCAAACAGCTCGGCCTGCTCCAACGCAATCAGCCAGGTGTCCAGTACCTGCTGATTTGTGACGATATCGCAACTGGTTTCCATTTGCTCAAAAACGGGTGCCTCGCCCTCCTCCAGAAGATCGTCCAGCCAGGTCCTGAATTCCATTTGCGTATACCAGTCAACCAGAGATTCCCGGTCAGGGTCAGTGTTGACCAGTTGCTCGGGCGCCAGCTCCAAAGGCACATCAGTCTTGATCGTGGCCAGCTGGTAAGACAGGTAGGCATTTTCCTTTTCTGCCTCCAGTTTGGCGGCCATCGTCTTGGCCCCACGAAAGGACAGCTGTGCAACCTTATCCAAGGAGGCATAGACCTCATCCAGACTGCCAAGCCCCTGCAGCAGACCCAGGGCCGTTTTCTCTCCCACGCCGGGAACTCCGGGAATATTGTCGACTTTGTCGCCCATCAGGGCGAGAAAATCGATAATCAGTCGGGGAGGAATACCGAATTTCTGCTCCACCCCGGCCTCATCCATCACCGTATCGGTCATGGTATTGACCAGCGTGGTGTGCCCATCCACCAGCTGAGCCATATCTTTGTCGCCCGTTGAAATCACAACGTCCCTGCCCTGCTGACTGGCTTGTCGCGCCAGCGTGCCGATGACGTCGTCTGCTTCCACGCCGTCGACGCAAAGGAACGGCAGGCCCATTGCTTTGACAATACTGTGAATGGGCTCAATCTGCTCCCGCAATTCATCGGGCATAGGCGGCCGGTGTGCCTTGTATTGTGGGTACATGTCGTCACGAAAGGTTTTGCCCTTGGCATCAAACACAACCGCGACTGGCGATTCTGGGTAGTCCTTGATCAGGCGGCGCAACATATTAATCACGCCTTTTACCGCGCCTGTTGCCTGCCCTTTGGAATTGGCCAAGGGTGGCAGGGCATGAAATGCCCTGTAAACGTAGGAAGAGCCGTCAACGAGCACGATAGGAGGTGTTGAAGCCATAATAGAACTCTCTTCTTAAAAAGGCGAACAAGCTATTTTTAAAATATAATAGTTGGCGCTTACTATCTGAATAGGCCTTTAAAGGTATGTGCTAGAACCTCTAATACAGCCAATAATTCCTAGAAACTTCCAGCTATCGATCCCAAAGCACGCGCGCCGAGCGATAGGTAACTTTCATTTTGGCCTGATCCAGGGGTGCTTTGAAAAACCCATGATAGTCACCGCGCGGATTAATAAGTACTACATTGGCACTATGGTCGACCTGATAGTTTTCGCCCTGGCCCGGGACCTTACGAAACGGTGTATTCAGGGCGGTGGCAAACCGGTGAACATCCAGAAAATCGCCGGTAACTCCGGTGAAATCCTCGTTAAAGTAGGGTACATAGCCCGCAAGTTGCTCAACCGTGTCACGGGCAGGGTCTACGGTGACCAACACCACTTCGGTGTCCTGTGCCTCGGTACCCTCCAGACCAGCAACAAACTTATCAAGAAATGCCATTGTTGTTGGGCAAATATCAGGACAGTGGGTAAAGCCAAAGAAAACCAGCGTCCACTGGCCCACCAGACGCTGCCGATTGAAAGGCTGACCATGATGATCAATCAGCTCCATTTCACCGAAATTTCTAGGAGTTTCCAGAATATATAGACCATTTACCATCATTTCAGTCGCTGTCATTACCCGCGGCTGCTGCACCCGGTGAACAAAGCCTGCCACCACGATGGTAATGAATACCAACGTGGCAGCGACCGTGATTTTGATATTGCGGGACTGGGTGCGGTTGCGATCTTCTACTGCGGTCATAGGGTGCTCACTGGAAACAGGTAGTGATCAACAAGCATCACCACAAATAGGGCCATGAGGTAGATGATGGAGTACTTAAACGTCTCCATGGGCGCATCGGGGTTCTTACCCCTTATCAGCTCTACCGCCCAGTAAAGAAAGCCGAGTCCTAAAATAACAGCCCCCAGCAAGTAAAGGGGCCCACTCATCCGCGTAGCGTAGGGGAGAAGGGTGATCAGGAACATGATGATGGTGTACAGCATGATTTGCAGCTTGGTAAACGCCACGCCGTGGGTTACCGGCAACATCGGGATACCAACAGCCGCGTATTCCTCTCGCCGGTGAATAGCCAGCGCCCAGAAATGTGGCGGCGTCCAGGCGAAAATAATCAACGCCAGAAGCAGGGCGTGGCCGTGGATTTCGCCGGTGACCGCGGTCCAGCCCAATAGGGGAGGGGCCGCACCGGCCAAACCGCCGATCACAATATTTTGCGGTGTGGCTCGCTTCAGGAACATTGTATAAACAAAGGCATAGCCCACCAGGGATGCCAGCGTCAGCCAGGCTGTCAGCGGGTTGATGAAGACCATCAGGATAGCCATACCCAGCCCGCCCATAAGCAGGGCAAAAACAGTAGCCTGGGTATTACCCAGACGCCCGGTCGCCACCGGACGATTGTGCGTACGGGCCATCTGCAGATCTATGCGCTGGTCCACCAGGTGGTTTACAGCCGCAGCCGCTCCAGCGCACATGGCAATGCCCAGGTTGCCCAGGATCAGCACATCCAGGGGCACCATGCCCGGTACCGCCATAAACATGCCAATGGCCGATGTGAGGATCATCAACAACACTACATTAGGTTTGGTCAGTTCCTTATAGTCGCGCCAGGTGGCGGCTTCTGTGCTCTGTACATCTGCCATGGCGTTGTTACTCGCTGGAATTCTTTAACAGGAACTTGAGATCGGAAATCACGTCCTTGTAGTCGATATCGCTATTGTAGGACATCATTATCCAACCTGCCGGATCCACAAGGTACCAGGTACTGGCGTCCTCACGTTGTTCAGGAAACAGGATGTCAGTGCCTCCGGTGGACAGGGTGAGGGCTCGCAAGCCGCGGTGCTCAACATCCAGTAACTCCGTCAGGGTGGCCGGAGCAGGGCGCTGGTCACTGAGTTGCGAGACACTCAGAGCGGTCTCGCCAGATGGTACCTGGCTGAGATACAAGCGATCAATTCGATTGAACCCCTTACCCATGGCCACATGAATCTGGCGGGTCACATAGAGGGTGTTTTCACAATTAACATCGCAGTTGCCGCCTTTATTGGCAATTACCATCGTCCATTTACGCGGCAGGTCAGCGTACTTAAAGGCAGCACCCGTATCCGTGGTCATTGCGACCTCATCAATCTGACGCGGCGGCTGCACCAACTGCCCACTGTTGGCAGTGCCCAGTGCTTCGACCAGATCCAGCTCACCGTTGACGACGAAATACCACAACCAACTCGCCGCCAGGATCATAGTCAGGGGGAAACCTGCAATCATCAAGAGAACCAGGCGATTGTTGCGGGTCTGTTTTGTCTCAGTCATCACTCACTCGTTCCTGGCGCCTTCGCGGGGGTGCCCTTGATCAGCTGCCACAGGTTGCTACTGCGCAACAGGTATATCAATGCCAGTACCGCGGCCATGCTAAACCACTGTACGGCGTATCCATGGTGTTTGGCGGGGCTCACATTGATGACCTGCCAGTCCACCGCCAGCGCGCCCGCCTGCCCAGCATTAATGCGCACCGGATAGGGGAATATTTTGCCGTCAGTCATTGCGGCAATTTTGTCCATCTCCACCGCCTGTATACGCCTGGGCCATTGGGCATCTATTGGCTCGTCCGCCAGCAGGTAAGGCTTGCCCGGCGACACGTATATGTGACCGGTTATCCGCACCGGCCCTTCAGGCTCCCCTATCTCAGGCAATACCTGCCTGGCAGGGTCAGCAGGGGTCCATCCCCGATTAACGAGGGCCAACTCGCCACTATCAAGCACAAATACCGTCAGCACCTCATTGCCGAACTGGCGCTGCTGCATACGGTTGTCCAACAGATAGTGCTCTGCCTTACGGAAATGTCCGGAAAGCACCACCGGCAGATAGGCCAGCTCGTGGGCAGCGCGCTCATTTAGCGAACCCAGCGGGGCAGGGGGCAGGGACTGCTGGCGCTCAAAAGCCGCAGCTAATGACGCTTTTTCGTCTGCCCGCTGCAACTGCCAGAAGCCCAGAGACACCATCAGCGGCAGCAGCATCAGGGTAAACAAGGTGACACGCCACTCAAAATCAAACTCAATACGAGCAGACATCAATAAAGCCTCGCAGCGAGCCTGGGGCACCGGGCTGGTTTATACTGCTGGCTCACCTGGGAGGTACCTCTTTTGTTAAAAATCCTGATAATCATTCTGATGCTGGCGCTGGTCGCCAGCCTGGGCAGCGGATTTTACTACCTGATGATCGACCAGGGAGATAAAAAGAAACGTCGCACATTCCACTCCCTGGGCGTAAGGCTGGGCATCGCAGCGGCGATGCTGCTAATCATCTTCTACGGTGTCGCTAGCGGGCAGCTCGGTCACCGAAATCCCTGGGACGCCGGGCCGCAGCCCGCAGTCATGGGCGCCGACTAGTATTGGGATGCACAGTGCATCTCAAATTTGTTCTCTCCCAACATAGTCGCCCCCGCAGAAGCGGGGGCCCGTTTGTTTCAAAGCTCCAGATCCCCACTTCCGCGGGGATGACCAGTATTTACAAAATGTAGACAAACAAAAACAAGAACACCCATACCACATCAACAAAGTGCCAATACCAACTGGACGCCTCGAAGCCGAAGTGGTCGTCTACGGTAAATTGTCCCCGCAGGCTACGGATAAGCTGAATTGCCAGCATGGTCATACCCATAAACACGTGGAAACCATGGAAGCCGGTCAGCATGAAGAAAGTCGAGCCATAAACCCCGGACTTCAAGGTCAGGCCAAAGTGGGCATAGGCCTCGTAATATTCAGCAACCTGCAGGAACAGGAACGCAACACCCAGAAAGACGGTAATGCCCAGCCACAGGTTGAACTTCTTCTTGTTGCCATCGAGGATACCCATGTGGGCGACGTGGCAAGTAAAGCTGGACGTCAGCAGGATGAGGGTGTTCCACATCGGCAGCCAGTGATACCAGTGGCTAGCTTCGGCAAATGCCATGCTGGTCTCTGGGCTGGTGAAGGAACCGTTGTTGGCAATCGGCTGCGCTATAGCGCCACCAACAGCTTCTTGCGGTGTCTGCATCATTGGCCAGGCAAACTCAAAGCCCTCCCACAACAGGCCGTTCATGCGACCTCCCTCACCTTCCCCGCCAAGCCAGGGGCCAGACAGGTTTCGCACGTAAAACAGCACACCGAAGAATGCAAAGAAGAACATCACTTCGGAGAAAATGAACCAGAACATGCCCAACACATAAGACTTTTTCAGCTGGGCACTGTTCATGCCAGCTATGTTTTCCCTGATCGCCATACGAAACCAGACGAACAGTGTCGCCATGAAGAAAAACATGCCGAACAGGAATATAGACCAGGAGCTGGTGGCTTCATTAGGGTCGCCAAAGGTCATGTCATTCATGATGCTGGCGGCACCATAGATCGACAGGATCAGGCCAATAGTCGCCATAACTGCCATCTTGCTCTTCTCGGGTACGTAATACTTTTCGTACTCAGTAGAAGTCGGATTACTCATTTTATTTCTCCGTTAGTTCGCAGGTTCCCCAACCTGCGCCTCAGCGTGCAGCGACTGTGCCACTCGCCATATCTGTTACATCAAAAATCGTATAGGACAGGGTAATAGTGCGGATATCCCGCGGCAAATCCTGGTCCACAATAAACTGTAATGGCATTTCCGCCGAACTGTCGCCATCTAAAGGCTGCTGGTTAAAGCAGAAACACTCTGTCTTGTGAAAATAGGCTGCGGCGCGGGCCGGTGAGACACTGGGTATCGCTTGCGCAATCATTGCGTTAGGCATCGGATTGCGGGCATAAAAAACAGTATCGTTCACGGCGCCAGGGTGCACCTTCATAGCTGTAACGCTAGGCCCAAACTCCCAGGGCATGCCCTGATTATTGGTGGACACAAACTGGATTGTCACCGTGCGACTCTCGTCAACGGCAACCTGCACTGAAGTATAGGCCTCTCCAGAGGTCTTGCCATTAATACCAAGAGCATCGCAAAGCGCATCGTAAAGCGGCACCATCACCACAAAAACGAAGGCAAACATTGCTATCGCTACCGTCACCAGTTTGATGACGGTATCCATAGTAGGATTGGCGCTCACTCTAATCACGTGCTCATAGCCCTCAGGAGTGTGCGTGATCCGGGTCGATCTTCGGCGGGGTTTCGAAGGTGTGGTAGGGCGCAGGGGTGGCAACAGTCCACTCCAGGCCTTCCGCTCCGTCCCAGACCTTCTCTTCCGAGGTAGGCTTACCCGACACGATAGTTGCGATCACGTTGTACAGGAACATAATTTGCGAGGCGCCATAAATAAAGGCACCGATCGAGGACATCATGTTGAAGTCCGCGAACTGCAAGGCATAGTCCGGAATACGACGGGGCATACCTGCCAGACCCACAAAGTGCTGCGGGAAGAAAGCAAGGTTAAAGCCAATAAACGAAATCCAGAAGTGGGTCTTGCCCATGGTCTCGTTGTACATTTTGCCGCACCACTTGGGCAACCAGAAGTACACCGCCGCGGTCATGGAGAATACAGCACCCGCAACCATCACGTAGTGGAAGTGGGCAACCACGAAGTAAGAATCGTGGTACTGGAAGTCAGCGGGCGCAATGGACAACATCAGACCCGTGAAACCACCGATCGTGAACAGCACCAGAAAACCCAGAGAGAACAGCATCGGTGTCTCAAAGCTCAGGGAGCCGCGCCACATGGTGGAGATCCAGTTGAACACCTTCACTCCCGTGGGCACCGCGATCAGCATCGTGGCATACATGAAGAACAGCTCACCGGCCACCGGCATCCCGACTGTATACATGTGGTGGGCCCACACGATAAAAGACAGGAATGCGATAGAGGCCGTCGCGTACACCATGGAATCGTAGCCGAATAGCGGCTTGCGGGAGAACGCGGGGATGATCTGCGAAACCACACCGAAGGCGGGCAAAATGATGATGTAAACCTCGGGATGCCCGAAGAACCAGAATACGTGCTGGAACAGGACAGGATCACCGCCACCAGCGGCGGAAAAGAAGCTGGTACCGAAGTGTATATCCATTAGCATCATAGTCACCGCACCGGCCAGTACCGGCATAACTGCCACTAGCAGGAATGCAGTAATCAGCCAGGTCCAGACGAACAGAGGCATCTTCATGTATGTCATACCGGGAGCACGCATATTCATTACCGTGGCGATAATGTTGATGGAGCCCATAATGGAAGACAGACCCAGTACGTGTACCGAGAAGATGAAGAAGGTTACTGACGGCGGAGCGTAAGTGGTGGACAACGGAGCGTAGAAAGTCCAACCAAAAGCGGGCGCGCCGCCTTCCATGAACAAAGTGGATGCCAGCAGCAGGAAAGTTGGCGGCAGAATCCAGAAGCTCCAGTTGTTCATCCGTGGCAGAGCCATATCTGGCGCCCCGATCATCATCGGGATAAGCCAGTTAGCCAGGCCAACGAACGAGGGCATAATCGCCCCAAACACCATGACCAACCCGTGCAGAGTTGTCATCTGGTTGAAAAAGGCGGGTTCTACCAGCTGCATACCGGGCTGAAATAGCTCGGCACGGATAACCATGGCAAAAAAGCCACCCAGGATAAACATTGCAAACGAGAACCACAGGTACATGGTTCCAATATCTTTGTGGTTGGTGGTAAAAAGCCACCGGCCGATACCCTTCGCAGGGCCGTGATGATGATCTCCCATCGTGAAGTCCTCCGATTAGCCTTTCTTGTAGTTAAAGACGTCAATGGGCTGAACCATGTCGCCCATATTATTGCCAAATGCGTTGCGTTGGTAAGTCACCACCGCGGCCATGTCGACATCGTTCAGCTGGCCACCAAAGGCCTGCATCGCAGTACCAGGAACGCCATTGATAGAGATGTCCAGGTGAGTACCCAATTCGCCGGTGGCGATAGGGCTGCCAGCAATGGCATTACCCACACCGCCTTCTCCGGCGCCACCGTGGCAGGCCAGACAGTTGCGGTCGTAAACCGCCTTGCCGCGCTCCATTTGCTCATCCATAGAGAAAGACTGAGCCATCAACTGCTTGATCTCGGCGGCCTCGGACTGCTTTTCGGCCAGCCACTGGGCATATTCTTCTTTACTCACAACGTTGACTACAATGGGCATGAAGCCGTGGTCCTTGCCACAAAGCTCCGCACATTGACCGCGATAGACACCTTCGACTGAAGTGCGGGTCCAGGCTTCATTAATAAAGCCGGGGACTGCATCTCTCTTCACAGCCAGCTCAGGTACCCACCAGGAGTGAATAACGTCATTTGCGGTTACCAGAAAGCGGACCTTGGTATCGACCGGCAACACCAGGGGCTCATCCACTTCCAGCAGGTAGTGCTCGCCTTTCTCTTCGGTATTGTAGATCTCGCCCTGCGGGGTGCGCAGGTTAGAGAAGAAGGTTACGTTCTCACCCTCTTCATTAAGATACTCGTATTTCCACTTCCACTGAAAACCTGTAACGACCACGTCCATATCGGCGTCATCATTGTCATAGATCTTGAGCAGTGTGGTGGTAGCAGGAAAAGCCATACCAATAAGGATGAAGAACGGGATAATAGTCCACGCAATTTCGACCTTGGTGCTCTCGTGGAAGGTAGCTGCAACGGCACCCTTTGATTTGCGGTGGGCGTAGATGGAATAAAACATTACCCCGAAAACAGCGCCGCCAATAATGGTACAGATCCAGAAGATGATCATGTGCAAGGTGTAAATTTCCTTGCCCACATCGGTCACGCCTGGCGACATATTGACCGAGCTTACCTCACCGTTCGCTGCCATAGTGACAGCGCTCAGCAACATAAGCACAGGACCGAGCGCGAGCTTGCACAGCCGCTTCGCTTCAAAACACATTTCCCGTGTCTCCATATTTTAGTCTGGTTTTAATCCCCACAACCGGCTCTAATCATCCCCTGTTCTAATCCTCTCGACACTGAGTCCCAGATACAGAACTACCTTCTGACCGCCCGGAGGCCCGGGGGCAGACGCGAAAAGACAGGGCATGATTGACCGACTGACTTAATTTTACCGACAGTGCGACAATTGGACGCACCGATAAAACGCGCGAAGTATAACCGTAGTGACCGGAAAATCCCAAGTGATTACTGCACACTCACTAGCCTTTGTCCCAATGATTTCAAGGGCTTGACGCAACACAGAGGGCCTCTACAGGCTATATATGGAAAGCACGAGGCAACTGGACCACAAAATATGGGGCATCGCCTGGCCGGCTATCTTGTCCAACATATCCATCCCGCTGCTGGGGCTGGTGGACTCTGCAATCCTGGGCCACCTTGGCAGCAGCGAGTACCTGGGGGCAGTCGCTGTCGGAGCAGCACTGCTGTCTTTCCTTTATTGGGGCTTCAGTTTTTTGCGCATGGGGACCACCGGGCTGGTGGCTAGAGCCGAGGGCGCTGGAGATCAGCTAGGTTCTGTATTGGCATTGATTAGATCAGCGATACTTGCATTGGTCTTGGCCGCCCTGGTTATCGGGCTACACGCCCCGTTAATTAATATAGGCCTGGCTTTGATGTCCCCGGCAGCCGACCTGCTGGCCCTGGCCCAGTCCTATGCCAACATCAGAATCGCCAGCGCGCCAGCCGTACTGGTGACCTACACCATCGTCGGCTGGTTTATCGGCCGCCAGAATACACGCTGGCCCCTGCTCATCGTGGTAGTCACCAATCTGGTCAATATCGGCCTCGACTTCCTGTTTATCATGGCGCTAGGCATGAACAGCGACGGTGCCGCCCTGGCAACGGTTATCGCTGAGTACCTGGGCTGTGCCATCGCCCTGCTCGCAGCCTATCAGCAACTACCCAAAGCCTACCTTCGCCAGGTGAAAGCTCACTTGGCGACCGTGAGTGCTTACTTACAAATCCTCAAAAGCAGCCGACATCTGTTTGTCAGAACAGTCAGTTTACTGTTCTGCCTCGCTTTTTTTACCGCCCAGGGGGAAAACTTTGGTAGCGAAGTGTTAGCCGCAAACACATTAATGATGCAGTTACTGATGCTCGCGGCCTACGGCATGGACGGGTTTGCCTTCGCCGCCGAAGGACTTGCCGGACACCGCCTGGGCGGCAGAGATTTGGCAGGGTTCCAGCGATCAGTTCGACGTTGCGCCCTGTGGACAATGGTAGCTGCGGCGATAATGAGTTTATTTTTCCTACTGCTACAGCCGGTATTGATTTACGTCCTCACCAACCTGGGTTCTGTTAGAGAACTAATGAACCAATTCTTCCCCTGGCTGATAGCGCTGCCGCTGATCTCGGCACCTAGCTACCTGCTGGACGGCGTGTTCATCGGTGCGGCAGAAACACGCTACATGATGTCCACCATGCTGCTCAGCGTGCTGGCTGTCTATTTGCCTCTGTGGTATCTCAGCAGCGGAATGGGCAATCACGGGCTGTGGCTGTCGTTCACCTGCTTCAATCTGGCTCGCGGCGTATTCCTGTATTACTGGTATCAGCGGCTGAGTAGGGAAGGTGGCTGGCTCAGGGAAAATCCATCCTAGCGAATCCCGGGGTTTGTACTAGCCTGAAAGATACCTTCGGCAAAAGCTCACATTCCGGGTGGCTATATGACCACGGCGGGTATCAAGGACTCCATCAACGCAGCGCTCGAACACGAGCAGCGCTCGGGAGACTTTCGCCGACAATTGACCCGCCGGCTACCCGACCTGAAGCAGAAGCTGGTGCTCCCCGAGGACTCCCCTCTGGATACGCTGATGAGCTTCGTCATCAGCTACGCCGAAAGTGTACCCGGCAGCCTGAATTTGGTGACCGCAGTCAGCAAGCGGCTGGGGTTTTACGATTATGCTGCGCCCTTCCTGAACATGGCGGAGGACTATTTCCTGAGACCCCCGGAACTGCTGCCCGGCGGGGGCGGGCTGGAAGCCTTGTTGGATGAAGCTTTTCTGGCCCACCGGCTACTTGAGGAAGTGAATGACCACCACATACGCCACCTGCAGCGGCCCTTGCTGCCGCTGGACATGACAGAGGCGAACCTCATCGTTCACTACTTGCTGGGAGATCAGTTAGCCACCCGCCTTGAACACCTGGTGCAATTTACCGCATCTCACTTGCTGGAGCGCGAGCATGTCTGGGACAAGGTAAAAGCCCTTCCAGGGGTTGAGCCTGCCCCCACAGCGCTAATCACCAGCAGCGCGATTACCGGTTCGCCACAACAGGTCAGGCTGCGTCTGGGCCTCTAGTGCTTCGGCTTTTTCGGATCAACCAGAGTGACCGCCTCTGCAGGAGTTTCAACCCTGCGCGCAGCTGCGCGACTGACCCGCGTAGGCAGTTCGTTCTGTGCTGGCTTGTCGGACGGACGCGCCTCGGTGAAATCACAGGCCACGCATTCCCGAGTTTGAGTTTCCAAATCAACCACTATTTTGTCCATCTTGCCACAGCGGGGGCAAACGGCTCCGGCGATAAAACGACGGCGTTGAGAAAGTGTACTCATACTAAACCCGGACTAGTCAGTTGTTACAAGGCTGACTATTGTAGCAGCCCAACCAGCAAGTATGAGAGGCATCATGGGTCACTACAGCACCAGCGTGCGCAGTATTGCCGCAGGCGCCCTGGTCACCCCGGGGAAGACGTTACGCAGCGGCTACTTGTATGCGGGCAGCCCCGCTAGATAAATCCGCGAGCTGACTCGCGGTGAGATGGAGTGCTTCGTTTACAGCGCAACTAACTATGTGAAACTGAAGAACCAGCATATCGAAGAGCTGGAAAAAATCTAATTGTTGCGGTCACTTACTACGCTCTGAGATTGATGGACATCAGGCCGCTTCCATAGCCTCTCGGATCTGGTTAATAACCGGACGAGTTTCTGGCCGCTGGCCACGCCAGATATAGAACGACTGGGCCGCCTGCTCAATCAGCATGCCAAGGCCATCGGACACTGCCCAGGCTGCATGATGGGCCGCCCAACGCATGAAAACTGTAGGCTCTGAGCCATACACCATATCGTAACAACAGCTGCGCTCGGTGAGCAGCGTGCTGGGCAGGTCGGGCATCTCGCCGGACAAGCCGGCACTGGTGGCATTGATAATCAGGTCAAACTGGCGCTCGCCAATAAGTTCGTAACCTCCACCTTCTATCTTGCCCAAATCGCTAAACTCGACAGCCAGTTGCGCAGCCTTTGCAGCGGTACGATTAACAATCAATAATTCCTCGGGGCGCTCTCGCAACAAGGGCTCCAGCACACCGCGCACCGCGCCCCCAGCGCCAATAATTAATATCCGCAGGCCCTGCACCACCCAGCCCAGATTGGCGACCATGTCGCGAACCAGACCAATGCCGTCGGTGTTGTCTCCTTCAATTTTGCCGTCGAGATTCCATTTGAGTGTGTTTACAGCTCCCGCGCGTCTGGCGCGCTCACTGAGGCACTCTGCAAAGGCAAAAGCATCCTGCTTGAACGGTACTGTAACGTTGAGGCCGCTGCCGCCGCCGTCGAAAAAACGCTGCGCTGCATTGCAAAATTCGCCTTCATCTACTCGCACTGCCCGGTATTGCATGGTGTGACCAAACTGGGCTGCAAAGGCCGCATGGATGGCGGGTGACCTGGTTTGTTTAATTGGGTTGCCGAATACCGCGTACTTGTCCTGCTGGGTCATCGCTCAGGCCTCATTCAGCCAATCCCTGTCCTGCAGATAGTAGTCCGTCAATTCTGCCTCCGGAGTGCCAGAATCAGGCCTGTAATCGTACTCCCAACGCACCAGCGGGGGCAGAGACATCAATATGGCTTCGGTACGACCATCAGATTGCAAACCAAACAGAGTGCCCCGGTCAAACACCAGGTTGAACTCCACATAACGGCCCCGACGGTACAACTGAAACTGCCGTTCGCGCTCACCATAGGCGGTATCTTTGCGTCTGCTCACGATAGGGCGGTAGGCGGGTACAAAGGAATTACCCACAGACTGCATAAAACCAAAGGAGGTATCGAAATCCCACTCATTGAGATCATCAAAAAACAGACCGCCAACACCGCGCGGCTCCTGACGGTGTTTGAGGTAGAAATATTCATCGCACCAGGCTTTATAGCGCGGGTAAACCTCGGCACCAAAAGGCGAACAAGCATCGCTGGCTGCCTGATGCCAGGCGATGCAATCCTCACGATTCCCATAATAGGGCGTCAGGTCATAGCCACCACCAAACCACCATATAGGTTCTGCGCCTTCTTTTTCTGCAACAAACATGCGCACATTGGCATGGGAGGTGGGGACATAGGGATTGTGAGGGTGAATAACCAGTGAAACCCCCATGGCCTGATAACTGCGCCCAGCGAGCTCAGGCCGCGAAGCACTGGCGGATGCAGGCAGATTATCGCCCATCACATGGGAAAAATTGACGCCCGCCTTCTCGAAAACGGCACCTTCTGCGAGGACTCGGCTGCGGCCGCCACCGCCCTCAGTTCGCTGCCATTCATCCGTAATAAAATCGGCCTTGCCGTCTTCTTCGGCCAGGGCAGAGCAGATATTGTCCTGCAGTGATAATAGATAGGATTTGACCTGGTCGATCTGCATTCTAGTTTTCCTTGGGCAGGGGCGGGTGCATTATACGCACCAGTGCAGGCTAACAATAGCCGGAACCATGATCAGGCCCGAACTATCTCCCCGGAAGCCAGGTTGCGAATGGTGGTGGGGGCACACGCGTCACCCACTTCCCCCGGTAACATGCCATCCAGAGCACCGCCAAAGTAACGGATCACCTGAAATCCCGCGCGAGGTGGCTGGGCGCCCGCAGGGTTGGCAGAAGTGGAAACCAGTGGACCGCCCCAGGCATTGCATAGGGCGCGAACCATCGGGTGCTGGCTAACCCGCACTGCCACAGTGTCAAAGCTGCCATGTATCCAGGGCGCAACTCGCTCACGGTGCGGTACCAACCAGGTATTGGGACCAGGCCAGCTGGCGCTGAGTTGCTTGCGTTGTGTCCCAGCAAGGTCCGCCAGTAGAAAAGCCAGTTGGCTCTCGCTACCAGCAACCAGGATAAGGCCTTTTTCCACCGGTCGCCCTTTTAGCGCCAGTAGTCTGGAGACGGCCTGTGCAGAGTCGGGGTCGCAAGACAGCCCCCATACCGCCTCGGTTGGACAAGCGACCACACCCTCATCCTGCAGCGCGGCAACTGCAGCGGCCAAGCGCAAAGATGAGGGCTGCATCGACAAGATCAGGCCTTGAGCGAAGCCTGCAGGGCCGCATCTTTCTCCGCGATCTTGGCGGCATTTGCAGCGCGTTCATCCCGTAGCTTTTGGCCCATCTGCGGGTCAGCGGTAGACATAATCTGGGCTGCCAGATAACCGGCATTCTTGGCGCCCGCTTTACCAATGGCAACGGTGGCAACAGGAATCCCGGCGGGCATTTGCACAGTAGAAAGCAAAGCGTCCAGACCATCCAGGGAAGCGTTCATAGGCACGCCGATAACCGGCTTAACAGTGGCGGCCGCAACCGCACCGGCCAGGTGGGCCGCCATGCCAGCTGCAGCGATGAACACCGCACAGCCGCGCTCTTCTGCGCCCTTAACATAGTCCTTGGTAACCTCGGGAGTACGGTGCGCAGATGTGATGCGCGCCTCAAACGGGATATCAAAGGAACGCAAAACATCGAAGCTTGCTTCCATTACCGGCAGGTCAGAATCAGACCCCATAACAATCGCGACAAAAGGCTTGCTCATTGGCTATCTCCTTACAGGGGCGTGATTATGTCCGCCCAAAAAAGCGCGAAATTTAACCAACCTTACTGCAATTGGCAAGGAAAACCGGCCTATCGGCAGCGGATATAGCCTCCGGGGCAACGACTGACGCGCCCGGAAATCTCCAGGGTCGTCAGCTCACCCAGCAACCGGGCAACCGGCAGGCCACTGGCAACAACCAGCTGGTCGAGACTGGTGGCCTCATATCCGAGCAGCGCCAGTAGCGCCGAGTCCGATTGCTCGGTCACATCAGGCTCTCCGCCTCCGCCGTCCTGTAACAACTCCAGCTGGAGTCCGTAGAGCGAATCCAGCTCTTCCACGATATCTTCGATGCACAATACCATCTTCGCCCCGTCGCGCAGCAAGCGCAGACATCCGGCCCCGCCAATGTGGGCGATCGACCATGGCAGGGCGAATACTTCCCGCCCCTGTTCGGTAGCGGTGCCGGCAGTGATTAGCGAGCCGCTGGGTAGCGCTGCCTCCACCACCAGAACCCCCAGAGACAGGCCACTGATAATGCGGTTTCGCTTGGGAAAATTGTATGGCAATGGCCGGGTTCCCGGGGGAAATTCAGAGACCAGGCATCCAGATGCAGCAATGTCCTCACCAAGTGTGCGGTGTCGGGCAGGGTAGATGCTTTCGATTCCTGTCGCCATAACAGCCACTGTATTACCCCCGGCAGCCAGCGCGCCCTTGTGGGCTGCACCATCAATGCCCAGGGCAAGCCCGCTGGTGACTCCCAGTCCGCAGCTCACCGCAGCAGCAGCAAGCTTTTCCGCAGCTTTAAGGCCCGCTGCGGTCGCCCTGCGTGAACCAACAATAGCCAGTTGGGGTCTTTGCAACAGCGTCGGGTCGCCGCGCACATAGAGTAGTGCCGGAGGGTCGGGTATGGTTTTTAGCAGGGGAGGGTACAGAGGATCCGCCAGCGAGACTATGTCTGCACCGGCCGCGCTCAAAGTGGCCCGCAGGCCTGGGTCTACAACACTCATACATCATCCTTGACGTAATGTCGGTTGGTTATGTTGGGGCAGTGCCCCGGGCACCGCTTCCCTGCGGCGCCCTTCAATCAAATTTAGGGGTTCTTGACCTTGTCCAGCACCTTCAGAGGACGGTTGGACTTCAGCACCAGGGCATAACTGGCTTTGTCAAAGGACTCAAACACCATGGCAAGTCCGGCCCTCACATCGGGCAGACGAACATTTTCCTGTGCCACCTTGTCAAATACCAATTCGCCGGTTTGGTAGACAGCCAACACGTGCCCCACTTCCAGGCCGTCGCGCAATCCTTTGTTCAGGACCACGATGTCAGTCGTGCCAATTTGGGTAACGCCGCCATCGACCGCGATCATATAGCCATCTTCAATCGTCGCTTCTGGCGCCCGAGGCTGGAAGTTGGCATCCAGCACCCGTTCTTCCATGGGCAACAGGCGATCTGCTATCCGCACTTCTTCGGTAATACGGTTAATCTCGAGCTCCGTAACCGCATCCTTGTTGGATGACATCAACTTGGCGTTGCCAATATCCTGAGCCTGGTAGCCAAGCCGTTCTCCGGTAAAGGGATCAACGTAGGTTTCGCCCGCACGGTAAATGCCATAAGCGCGCTCGCCGTCAGGGAAAGGACCGCGACCAAAGATCAAGTCACCGGGTGCGCTGAGCAGACTGCCCTGGTCTCCGGCAACAATATAAGCAGAATTGTTGATTTCATCCGCGTCGAGAATACGGTGGCGCATCAAGAAAGCGCTTATTTCATCCAGAGGGATAGTGGGAATAGCCAAATCCAGTGGTGAAACCCGCATATTGGGCGCCAATTTGACGTCCCGACCGCGGCGCAGCCGCAACCGTGGCTGGCCATCAATCCAGACCAGGTAAAGCTCATCACCAGGGTAAATAAGGTGAGGATTGTCTATCTGCGGGTTTACATCCCACAGCTCCGGCCAAAGCCAGGGCTCTTGCAGGTACATACCGGAAATGCCCCAGAGCGTGTCGCCCTTTTTGACAATGTATGTTTCCGGTACATCATCGTTGAGCTCTACCGCTGCATGGAGGAAGCCGCTGAACATTAGCGATACCAGCAACAGCCAAATCGAGAGTGACCTTGTTTTCATTTTTTACGTCCCTGCGTGGCCTTTGTTATCTCTGCCCTATGCGGCGCCTCTGGGCACTCCTTATTCCCAGGCAGTATAATAGTCTACAGTGTGCTGTCGCGATATGCCGCTGGCAAGCCTAAATGTTACTTTTCCCGCACCTCGTGGCGGGCCGTAAAAAACTTCAAAAAAGAGCTCTTTTCTAATGGCAGTACTCGAGATACTGGAATTTCCTGACCCCCGACTTCGCACGGAGGCGGCGCCTGTCAGCGCAGTGACCGACACACACAGGCAGCTTATCGACAACATGTTAGAGACCATGTACGACGCTCCGGGCATTGGCCTGGCGGCCACCCAGGTCAACATCCACGAGCGTATATTGGTAATAGACCTGTCCGAGGACCAAAGCGAACCTTTAGTATTCATCAATCCCGAAGTCGAGATTCTGGACCCGGAACTGGGAGAATACGACGAAGGTTGCTTGTCGGTGCCCGGTTACTACGAGACCGTAAACCGCCCACAGCGGATCGCCGTCACGGCCCTGGACAGGGATGGCCAGTCCTTCTCCCAGGAACTGGAGGGCCTGTTGGCAATTTGCCTGCAACATGAAATCGACCATTTAGACGGCAAATTATTTGTAGATTACCTATCGCCACTAAAGCGCAATCGCATTCGCAAAAAGCTGGAAAAAGACCAGCGTCGCCGGGACTGAACAATGTCTACCCTAAAACTTATTTTTGCCGGCACTCCCGAGTTTGCCGCCATACACCTAAGTGCGCTTATTGAAAGTGAGCACCAACTTATTGCTGTCTATACACAACCGGACCGCCCCGCCGGTAGGGGCAAAAAGCTGCAGGCAAGCCCGGTTAAAAAGCTCGCCGAGCAAGCCGGTATTCCGGTCTATCAGCCACAAACCCTGCGGGATCCGGATGAGCAGGCCAGGCTGGCTGCATTGGGTGCAGATGCCATGGTGGTGGTGGCCTATGGTTTGATCCTGCCTGCCGCAGTGCTGGAAGCGCCCCGGTACGGTTGCCTTAACGTGCACGCCTCCGCCCTGCCTCGCTGGCGCGGAGCCGCCCCCATTCAGCGCGCCATTGAGGCCGGCGACAGCAACTCCGGCACCACCATCATGCAAATGGACGTGGGCCTGGACACCGGCAATATGTTGGCCACCGCGCATTGTGAAATTGGGCCGCAGACCAACGCCGCCAGCTTGCACGATCAGTTAGCCGAGCAAGGGGCCCCTCTGCTGGTAAAGGTGCTCTCAGATCTAACGACTTATCAGGCCAATGCCGTCGAACAAAATGACGAAGGCGCCAATTACGCAAGCAAGATAGTAAAAGGGGAAGCTGAAATGGACTGGGCCAGACCCGCGGTCGAATTAGACAGGTGCATACGCGCTTTTAATCCATTCCCCATTTGTTTCACCCACCTGGATGGTCAGCGAATCAAGATATGGCAGGCCAGCGTCGCGGGCAGCGCCCCGTTAAAGGAAAGCGCTGGAACAATTCTAAGCGCAGATCGACATGGAATTTTAGTCAACTGCGGTGAAGGCCAGCTCAATATCAAGCGATTACAGCTACCAGGAGGAAAACCTTTAGAAGCAGAACAAATCCTCAATGGTAGCGGCAAATCATTCGTGGCCGGTGCTCGCTTTTGTCTGCCCGGGCAGGCCTCCTGATGGCCCTGGATACCCGAGCTGCGGCAGCAGGAGTGCTGGGCGAGGTTCTGGCAGGTAAGTCTTTGAACCAGGCTCTACCTCCAGCGTTGGAGCGGGTGGCCCCCAGGGACAAGGGTCTATTACAACAGCTTTGTTACGGCACACTGCGGCAGGCGCCCAGGCTTGAAGCGCTGCTGAGCCAATTGCTGGACAAACCCCTGCGCGACAAGGACGCGGATGTGCAGGGCCTCTTGTTGTGCGGACTCTACCAGCTGGAGGACACCCGAATACCTGATCACGCCGCTGTTTCGGCCACCGTCGCCGCCACCCGAGCGCTAAAAAAGCCCTGGGCCAAAGGCCTTTCCAACGCGATTTTGCGCCGCTTTTTGCGGGAGCGAGAAACACTGCTCGAGGCACTGGACGACGCCCAGCGAGCTGCCCATCCCCAGTGGCTGTTTGATGCCATAACAACACAATGGCCATCCGAGGTAGGCGCTATTATCGACGCCAATAATGCCCAACCGCCCATGACACTGCGGGTAAACGTCAAAAATGGGAGTCCAGACCAATACCTGCGTGAACTGGAGCATGCCGGCATTGACGCGCGAGTCGGCGAGCATTCTCCGCAAGCGGTATACCTTACATCAGCCCGGGATGTACTTGAGCTCCCGGGTTTCGAAGCTGGCGATGTCAGCGTACAGGACGAAGCCGCGCAAATGGCCGCCCTGGCCCTCGATGCCCAGCCTGGAGAACGAGTTCTGGATGCCTGCGCTGCACCGGGCGGCAAGAGCTGCCATATTCTGGAACTTCAGCCCGAGCTCGCTGAACTGGTGGCGATGGACGTGGACCCGCAACGGCTTGAGCGAGTACAGGAAAACCTGACACGGCTCAAATTGCAGGCAACGATTATCGCCGGCGACGCTGCCAAGCCACCAGCTGAGCTGGCGAGCAAGAGTTTTGATCGTATATTGGTCGATGCCCCTTGCAGCGCCAGCGGAGTCATCCGCCGCCATCCGGATGTGAAATCACTTCGCTGGGAAAAAGACATTGCCTCCCTGGGCGGACAGCAATTGGATATTCTCGCTGGCCTGTGGCCGCTGCTGAAGCCGGGTGGGCGGATGCTGTACGCCACCTGCTCCATTCTTGAAGGTGAAAATAGTGGCGTCATTAATCGCTTTCTGGCATCCACTAAAGATGCCAGTTTGGTTGAGCCTCAGTGGAGCTGGGGAGCCAAGACTGCAGCCGGACGTCAGCTCTTGCCCAGCGTTACCGGCCCGGACGGATTGTTCTACGCCCTGTTGGAAAAAATTTAGCCCCGCAAGGAGCCGCGCAATTGTGCACAATTTCGCGCCACTGGCCCTTACATTGTGCAGGGCTTTTCTTTATTGTTTCCAGACATTTAGCTGAATCCGCAAGCTATGAAAATCATTATTCTCGGGGCTGGCCAGGTGGGCGGTACCCTAGCAGAGCACTTGGCCAACGAGCAAAATGACATTACCGTTGTCGATACCGACAGCGTTAAGTTGCGTGCTCTACAGGACCGACTGGATATAGGTGTCGTAACCGGCGGCGCATCGCATCCTAACAGTCTGTATAAGGCGGGCGCTGAAGACGCCGATATGCTGATCGCGGTAACCAATTCCGACGAAATCAATATGATGGCCTGTCAGGTCGCCCACACCCTGTTTAACACCCCTACCAAGATTTCCCGGGTGCGCTCACCCAACTACCTGGCGCACCAGGACCAATTGTTTAACAAAGACCACATCCCGGTAGACGTCATTATCGGCCCGGAGCAACTGGTCACTAAAAACATCCGGCAGTTAATCGCCAATCCCGGCGCCCTTCAGGTGCTGGACTTCGCCGAGGGCAGAGTGCAACTGGTGGCGGTGAAGGCCTACCACGGCGGGCCCATCGTCGGACAAGAGCTGCAGGAAATCCGCACCCATATGCCCAAGGTGGATACCCGGGTTGCAGCCATCTTCCGCCAGGATCGCGCCATTTTGCCCAAGGGCAACACCGTGGTGGAGGCAGATGACGAGGTATTCTTCATCGCCGCCAAAGGCAATATTCGCGCGGTAATGTCTGAGCTACGCAAGGTGGACAAGCCATATAAACGCGTAATGATTGCTGGCGGCGGTAACATTGGCGCGACCCTTGCGCTATCCATCGAGAACAAATACCAGGTAAAGGTCATCGAGCAGTCCTATGAGCGCTGTAAAGTACTGTCGGAACGACTGGCCCACACCATCGTCCTGAACGGCAGTGCCTCCGAGCCCCAACTGTTGGCTCAGGAGAACATTGAGGCCAACGATGTATTCTGCGCGCTAACCAATAATGACGAATCCAATATCATGATGTCCATGCTGGCAAAGCGTATGGGCGCCAAGAAAGTGATTACCCTGATCACCAACTCCGCTTATGCCGAACTGGTAGGCGACGAAATCGACATTGCCATCTCGCCTCAGCAAATCACCATCGGCAGCTTGCTAACCCATATACGCAAGGGGGATATCAGCAATGTCCATTCCCTGCGCCGCGGTGCGGCCGAGGCCATTGAGGTGACCGCACATGGTGATGCCTACTCCTCGAAGGTAGTCGGGCGCAGACTGGATGAAATTCAGTTACCGGAGGGCGTCACAATCGGCGCTATTGTGAGAGGCGAGGACGTACACATCGCCCACAGTCATGTAGTGGTAGAGACTGACGACCACGTCATTCTTTTCCTGGTAGACCGACGCAAAATTAACGCCATTGAAAAGCTGTTTGCCGTGGGCTTCGGGTTCTTCTGACCCATGCATATTTCCGTATCACTGCGCATACTCGGCATTCTGTTGATGCTGTTCTCCAGTACCATGCTGATACCCCTGGTAATGGCGTTGGTAGCGGACGACAAAACTGCTAGCGGATTCCTTTCTGCCCTAGGCATCACTTTCTTCTCCGGCCTCGCCATCTGGGTGCCGGTAATGAATGCCAGGCACGAACTGCGCATTCGCGATGGTTTTCTCATCACTTCGCTGTTCTGGACCGTCCTGGGTCTTTTCGGAGCACTTCCTTTCGCGCTAACCGAAAGCCTGCACCTGACGACAGTCGAGGCAATATTCGAATCGATTTCTGGCCTGACAACCACCGGGGCCACTGTCATCGTCGGCCTGGACTCGCTGCCTCAATCGATACTGCTGTATCGACAGCTGCTGCAGTGGATGGGCGGTATAGGCATTATCGTAGTGGCCGTGGCGGTACTTCCGATGCTCGGCATCGGTGGCATGCAGCTTTACAAGGCAGAGACACCCGGGCCTTCCAAAGACAGCAAACTCACACCGAGAATCACCGAAACCGCGAAAGCCCTGGCCATGGTTTATGTCGCCCTGACTGTCATCTGCGCGGTTGCGTACTGGCTGGCGGGCATGACCACCTTCGACGCCATTGCACACTCCCTTTCGACGGTGGCCATTGGTGGCTTCTCTACCCACGATGCCAGCATGGGTTATTTCGAGAGCAACTCAATACTGTTGATCTGCAGTCTGTTCATGTACATCTCCGCTATCAACTTTGGGCTGCACTTTGTTTTTTGGCGCCGCGGTAATATCGCCGCCTACCGCAAGGACTCCGAGACCCGGTTCTTTTCCACCGTTCTATTGATCTGTGTAACCATCACTTGCGTTTACCTGATCATCAGCGACACGCTAAGGCCCTCTGACAGCATGGTTCACGGCATTTTTCAGGCAGTGTCCATTACCACCACCACCGGCTTTGCTACTCAGGACTTCGCTCACTGGCCATCTTTTTTGCCGGTGATGCTGCTGATGTTTTCGTTTATGGGAGGCTGCGTGGGCTCAACCGGCGGCGGCATGAAGGCTATGCGCGTGATGCTGATTTATAAGCAGGGCATACGTGAGCTAAAGCAGCTGGTGCACCCCCAGGCCATTATCCCACTGAAAGTTGGCCGGCGCAGGGTAGAGGCTTCGGTAGTCAGCGCAGTGTGGAGCTTCTTCGCTGTCTACACCACGTGTTTCATCATCATCATGCTGTTGCTGATGGCAACCGGGCTGGACTTCACCACCGCGTTCTCTGCCGTAGCCGCATCTATCAACAACCTGGGGCCCGGACTGGGCGAAGTCTCAGCAAACTATTCCAGTATCAGCGACACCGCCAAGGGCATTCTCTGCTTCACCATGCTGCTCGGGCGTCTGGAAGTCTTCACCTTACTGGTGTTGTTCACGCCAATGTTCTGGCGAATCTAGGACCGGCTCTTCTTGGCCATTTCATAGGCTGCCTGAATTTCCTGTGCGCGCTCGGTAGCCAACTTGATCATATCCTCGGGTACCCCTTTGGCAATCAATTTATCCGGATGGTTCTCGCTCATCAATTTGCGATAAGCCCGCTTCAACGCCTTGTCGTCAACATCTGATGACACCCCCAATGCAGCGTAAGCATCTTCAAGTGTAGTACCCGGTTGGGCGTTATAGCCCGAGGAGCCGTGGAAGTGACCCTGTGCCTGGGCCATCCGCAGCATCTGCTCCAGCTGGGCTGAGCTAAAGCCCAGTAGCGTCGCTGCCCTGCGCAAGGCATCGTGCTCCGCCTGCTCTATTTTTGCATCAGCCAGGGCCAACGAGATAAGGAAAAACAACAGGGTCTGACACAGCTGCCGTTGCCCGCGGCATATTTCCATGAAGGAAGACACCGCTGGCTCCAATTGGAACTCCTTTGTGGAGCCCTGCTGGAAAAAACCTATTGCCCGTTTACGCTGCTGCGCATCGAGGTTCATCTGCGAGATAATGGCCTCGGTATGATCAATCTCCTGTTGCGAGATACGACCATCTGCCTTGGCCATATAACCCGATAGCAAGAAGGTCGTTTCAAAGAAACTGTTCTTGATGCGAGCTATATTCTGGGGGGACGCAAATTTCAGGGTCTGCATCAGTCCTTTGTCGAACAGATGACCCACAAAGACCCCCAGAAACAGCCCTATTGGCCCTAGAACCAGAAGGCCAATTACGCCGCCAATAATTTTCCCGTAATACATAATTTTCCGTTGGATGCCGCCCGGGCACCGATAAATTCAAAGAAGAAAGATCGATCGACTAGAGGTCGTCGTAGACGCCTGGACCCTGCTTGGGACGCACTCTAAAGCGCTTGTACTCCCACTGATACTGCTCTGGGCACAGGCTGACGCAGGATTCAACGCCACGATTCATGGCCGCCAGGGAAACCTGGGTATCCTGATCGTAAATGCCATCTTGCGCTGCAAAATAGTGAATGCTGAAACCACCTTCTACGCGCTTGGCGACACCAAAAACCGCCAAGGCACCGGTGCGGCGGAGCATATTGCTAGCCAGGGTAGGGGTAAAACAAAGCTTGCCCATAAAGAGTACATTCTCACCAGAATTAACATCCGGAGGGGCCTGGTCGGGTAAAATTCCCGAAATATGGCCGCCTTTAACACTCCTTAACAACTTCACCAGGCCGCGACTATCGGTGGGAACCAGTGTCGCGCCACTGCGCTGGCGCGCTTGCTCAATCATGGAGCCAAGTGATGCCAATTTGGGCGGCTCATACAACGATACCGTACTCCCAAGGGTGCCAAGATGCAGCCCTATAATCTCCCAGTTGCCAATATGAGGCGCCAATACAATCACCCCCCGGCCCTCTGCCTGAGCTTCATTGATAAGTTCGGCGCCTTCCACCGACCGAATCAGACGCTGGGTATGGTCCCAGGGGCGAATCCACACATGCCCCATCTCGGAAACCAATTCTCCAGTGGCGCAAAGACTGCGACGGGCAAGTTGCTGTTGCTCGTGCGCGTTGAGTTCAGGAAAAGCCAGCTCAATATTACGCTGAGTGACCTTGCGGCTACGCCCGCCAAACGGCCAGTAAAGATGGACAGCACCGCGACCCAGAGCCCGTGCCCAGGACAATGGGAGCAGGGCGCACAGGTGCAGGTACAGTTTAATCAGCGCTGCCTTGAAGCCATTCATGGGTGAAATTCACAATCAGGTAAAGCGCGTATTATGCCGACAAAAGAGCCTGTATAATAGCCGCCCTTTGCAGCGACCTCACAGGCACACCGGTGGCAGACAACCAAGATAAACCTCTTACATTTCAGGAACTTATTCTGAAATTGCAGCAGTTCTGGGCAGACCAGGGCTGCGTCGTTCTCCAGCCATTGGATATGGAGGTCGGGGCTGGCACCTTCCATCCCGCGACGTTTCTGCGAGCCATTGGCCCAGAAAGTTGGAACGCTGCCTATGTACAACCCAGCCGCCGCCCTACGGACGGTCGCTACGGTGAAAATCCCAATCGCCTGCAGCATTACTACCAGTTCCAGGTCGTAATGAAGCCCTCGCCCGCAGATTTCCAGGAGCTTTACCTGCAGTCACTGCAAGCGCTGGGCGTAGATACCAACATACATGATGTGCGCTTTGTCGAAGACAACTGGGAGTCCCCAACACTGGGGGCCTGGGGCCTGGGCTGGGAAGTCTGGCTCAATGGTATGGAAGTCACCCAGTTCACCTATTTCCAGCAGGCCGGTGGCCTGGAATGCTATCCAGTTGCCGGTGAGATCACCTACGGTATTGAGCGTATAGCTATGTACTTGCAAGGGGTAGACAGCATTTACGACCTGGTTTGGGCAGACGGTCCTGCCGGCCGCGTTACCTATGGTGATGTTTTCCATCAGAACGAAGTGGAGATGTCTCGCTACAACTTTGAGGAAGCTGACGTAGAGCAACTGTTTAGCTTCTTCGATCATTGCGAAAAAGAGGCGCTGCGGCTGGTTGAAAAAAACCTGCCACTGCCCGCGTATGAGATGGTGATGAAGGCCTCGCATTCCTTCAACCTACTGGATGCGCGCCATGCCATTTCCGTCACCGAACGACAACGCTTTATTCTCCGCGTACGCACGCTGGCCCGAGCAGTGGCCAAGGCTTATTTTGATGCACGAGCAGCACTGGGTTTCCCGCTGGCAGAAGAGGGCATCCGCAAGGAAGTACTGGACCGAATCCAGGCGGAGGACAAGTAAATCATGAACACAGAAACTCTACTGATAGAACTGGGCACTGAAGAACTGCCCCCTAAAGCTTTGAAAGCACTCGGTCTGGCATTTCGCAATGGCATCGTCGCCGGATTGGATCAGCGCGAGCTGGGTCACGGCGAAGCTCAATGGTTCGCTTCCCCTCGTCGACTGGCCGTGCAAATCCCCCAGGTGCAGTTGCAGGGCGAGGATAAGGACATCGAGATTCTCGGCCCTCCAGTTGACCGTGCCAAAGACAACGAGGGCAACTGGACCCCCGCTGCCGCTGGTTTTGCCAAAAAGCAGGGCGTGGCAGCACAAGACCTACAAGCCATTGAGACAGCTAAAGGCCCACGCCTTGGACTCAAAAAAACCGAACCCGGGCTGGCCACCAGCGATTGCCTTAATGACATCGTCGTTGATGCTATTGCCGGACTGCCGATACCCAAGCGCATGCGCTGGGGCGCCAGCCGGATAGAGTTCGTGCGGCCGATACATTGGGTGATTGCCATGCTGGGTCGGGAATTTAACCACGGCGAGGTGCTTGGTATCACCACTGGCAACACCACCCGCGGTCACCGCTTTCATTCCAGCGGCGAGATCGTGCTGGAAACGGCTGAAGACTATGTGCCGGCCCTGACGGACGCCAAAGTAGTTGCCAGCTTTGAACAGCGCAAGCAAATGATTCGCGAGCAAGTGGAGGTAGAAGCCAGTGCCCTCAAGGCGACGGCGGTGATCGATCCCGACTTGCTGGACGAAGTCACCGGTTTGGTTGAGTGGCCAGTAGCCCTGACCGGCTCCTTCGAGGAGCGCTTCCTGGAGGTTCCGGCAGAAGCATTGATCTCCTCCATGAAGGAGCACCAGAAGTACTTCCATCTGGTCGATTCCAACGGCAAGTTGAAGCCCAATTTCATTACCATCTCCAATATAGAGAGCAAAGACCCCTCTCAGGTCATTGCCGGCAATGAACGAGTAATACGTCCCCGTCTCTCAGATGCTGCCTTCTTCTTCGCAACCGACAAGAAGACAGCCCTGGCAGACCGGGTAAAGCAACTGGAAAGCATCGTCTTTCAGCAGAAGCTAGGCACAGTTGCAGATAAAACCTATCGTGTACAGAAACTGGCGAGTGAGCTGGCCAAAATGATTGGTGCTCCCACTGACAAGGCCGAGCGAGCGGCATTACTGTCCAAGACCGACCTGATGACTGATATGGTCCTTGAGTTTTCGGACATGCAAGGAATAGCGGGATCCTACTACGCCGCGCACGACGGCGAGGACCCTGAAGTTGCCGCTGCCATCGCCCAGCAATACTGGCCCAAATTTGCCGGCGACCGCCTGCCCGAGAGCGGGACTGCCTGTGCCCTGGGCCTGGCTGATCGACTGGATACCCTGGTCGGCATATTCGGTATCGGCCAACCGCCTACTGGCTCCAAAGACCCCTTCGCCTTGCGCCGCGCATCCCTGGCGGTACTGCGCATTATTGTGGAAAAAGAGTTGGACCTGGATCTCAAGGAGTGCCTGGAGCTGGCCGCACAGCAGTACGCTGACGGGGTGATTGCCGATGGCACTAGCGATCAGGTACTGGACTACATGATCGAGCGCTTCCGCGCCTGGTACGAAGAAGAAAACATACCGGTAGAAGTCTTTCGGGCCGTCTCTGCACGTCAAATCAACCGGCCCCTGGACATCCAGCAACGCGTGATGGCCGTGCACGCCTTCTCCAAGTTACCAGAAGCTGCCGCTCTGGCTGCAGCTAACAAGCGGGTCTCCAATATTCTAGGTAAGCTCAGCGCCGACCACAGCTTTGGCGATGTAAGCACCAACTTACTTCAGGAGCCAGCAGAGAAAGAACTTAATGCGGAACTCAATACATTATCCGGGACTGCAGCGGGCCATCTGGCCAAGGGTGAATACAGCGCAGCACTGGCCAGCCTCGCCGGTCTGCGGGCGCCGGTGGACCGCTTTTTTGACGACGTTATGGTCAACGCGGAAGATGCTGCCCTGCGCAATAACCGTTTGAACCTTTTAAAGAAACTTCGTCACCTGTTTCTGGAAGTTGCCGACATTTCGCAACTGGTTGTCGGCAAGTAGCCATGGCGCTGCTGGTTCTGGATCGAGATGGCGTTATCAACCAGGATTCGGATAATTACGTCCGCTCAATCGATGACTGGGTTCCCATTCCTGGCAGTATTGAAGCCATCGCCGACCTGTCACGGGCGGGTTTCCGCGTGGCGATCGCCACCAATCAATCCGGATTGAGTCGGGGTTATTTTGGCCTTAATGACCTGGAAGCCATCCATGATCGGATGTGCCGCCTGGTTGAAGAGCACGGCGGCAGTATCGCGGGTGTTTTCTACTGCCCACACCTTCCTGATGAAGCGTGCAAGTGCCGCAAGCCTGCTACCGGCCTACTTCATGCAATTGAAACCGAGCTGGGTGAATCTGTCGCAGGTTGTTACTTCATCGGTGACAGCCTCAAAGACCTGCAGGCTGGCCGTGCCATGAATTGCCTTCCTGCGCTGGTGCTCACCGGCAAAGGAAAAAAGACCGAGGCACAACTGAGCTCACCCGAGGTCGCATTATCGGACCCCGGCAGCGTTCCCATCTACGAAGATCTTGCTGCTGCCAGCCGAGCTATCATTGGCAGCGAACCTGCGTAAAAACACGACTTCCCTATAAGGCAGGGCAATTATTACGCCTCTGTCCTCACCTTTGTTTTAAACTAGCCCCATCAATACGGGGCAAAGTATGACAGAAGCAGAAATCCAGCAGCTTATTATCGCAGCAGCAATCGCCTTTGGCGGACTGGCCATAGGACTGCTGATAGGCGTAATCCGCGGCCAGGGTGCGACCGAGCGACTACGAGCGCAGTTGACCACCGCAAACGAGGCGCTGCAGCTGGAACTGGCCACTGTCAACCGAACAAACACAGGGCTGGAGGTTGAACGAGATCAGCTGGGCGCCCGCTTCCTGGAAAGTCGTGAATCGCTGGCGAAACTGGAAGAGGAGCTGGGTCACGAAGTTCGACGTTTCCAGACCCTGCAAAATGAGCACACTCGCTTGCATACTCAGCAAGAAGAACGGGAAGAGCAGCACCATGATCAGATGGCATTATTGAAGGAGGCCAGAGACAACCTCAAACAAGAGTTCGAACTGCTGGCCAACAGGATATTCGAAGATAAAGGTAAAAGTTTCACGTCCACCAACAGGGAATCACTGGAATCTCTACTCAAACCTTTTCGCGAGCAGATCAGCGGCTTCCAGTCCCGCATCAACGAAGTGCACACCGAATCGGTGAAGGGCAACACCGCCCTGGAAGCGGAGATCAAGAAAGTACTCGATGTTGGGCTGGAAATGAACTCCCAGGCCACCAACCTTGCGTCAGCACTCAAAGGTGACAAAAAGACGACCGGAAACTGGGGCGAAGCGCAGCTGGAACGGACCCTGGAATTGGCGGGCCTATTGCCAGGGGACCACTACGAGGCCCAGGCCAGTTTCACCGACGCCGAAGGCAAGCGCAGGCTTCCTGATTTCATAATCAAACTGCCCGACAAAAAATGCCTGGTCATCGACAGTAAGGTCTCGCTGGTAGATTACGATCGGGCTATTTCGGCAGACACAGAGGAAGCTCAAATTGAAGCACTGAAGTCCCACGCTCAGGCCGTACGCAACCATATCGATGACTTGTCAGCCAAGGACTACTCGAACCTGTCCGGGGTGGACAGCCCGGATTTCGTCATGATGTTCATGCCGATTGAGCCCGCTTACATCGAGGCGATGAAGTACAACAAAGATTTATTCAACTACGGCTATCAACGGCAGGTAGTCATGGTTTCCCACACCACCCTAATGCCGATTTTGCGCACCGTCGCCAACCTCTGGATGATAGACCAGAGTAACCGCGAAGCCAGAGAGATAAGCGCCAGGGCCGGGGAAATCTACAACCAGGTCTGCCTGGTGGCAGAGCGACTGCATAAATTGGGCAATACCCTGAAATCCGCCAACAACCACTATAATCAAACAGTTAAGGGGCTGGCAGGCCAGCAAGGCCTGGTGGGTAAAGTGGACCGCTTCCGTCAATTGTCCAGTAAGGCGAGCAAAAGCCTTACCGAGTTAGAGCCTATTCATGCAGACATCGAACTCGAACGGCTGGAAGCTGTAGAAGTTACTCCGCCTGAAGCCGAAGAAAGTGAAGGGGCACTGCCTCCGCAAGCAGTGCCCCAGAGTGACCCCCACCAGGGGTTGCAGGGGTCAGGAGACTCCTAGTCGCGAGTAGCAAGCTGGTTTGCGCCAATCTGGCTCATAGCATCGTCCACTGCCTGGTCAAAACATTCTCGGTTTTTCGTCGCGCGGCTAAGACCACCCGCTTGATAAAGTCCTTGTGGGCCACAGACTTGTTCAGCGGCCCGTTCAATTTTGCGCTCAAGTACTGCGCGGCCGTCACTTGTCTGCAGTTCCGCCTTGGAATATGAAACGCTTTGGCTTGGCAATGCAGTACCGTGGATAACGGTTTCACTCACAGTCTCGGCGGCTGATCCAATTGAATAGCCCGCTGTGAACGTCAGTACTGCAACGGAAAGAATGCTTTTGATTGTTGTCTTGTTCATGGTGTATCTCCCTACATGTTTCCGGCCACTTGCCGTTTCAGTTCCAGCTCAAGCTTGTCTTGCGCTGGTGTTGGTGTTGGGATAAACAATAGGAGAAACAACTCAAACAAAAAACCGTGTTTCGATGAGCGACGGTATTGCTTCGTTGGATGACGTGTTGGGTGCGATGAATGGTTTTAACGGCAGGTGAACTGCGAGGTGATTTTGCACAAAATAAGCGCTAAATGACAACTGTGTTCCGTAATCAGCCCAGTTTAGAGGCTAAGCGCGGTGGCTCAAAAGCAGCAAAAATCACCATTTTTCGCCGTGAGGCCTAAGATCCAGTTCCGAGGTCCAGCAGTTTTCTGGCTGCTGGTCCAGATACCAGATGGCCTGGGCGACAGCCCCGGGCTGGATGAAAAACTCATCGGGCTTGTCCTTTTGCAGCTTACGGGCGAAGGGTCCGTCCACAGCGCCATCAATTACCAGGTAAGCCGCATGCACATGCTTGGGACCCAGCTCTCTTGAAATAGCCTGGGTGAGACTGCGGGCGGCGCTCTTGGAAGGGGCAAAGGCGGCAAATTTGGCCCCGCCGCGAGTCGCTGCCGTATTGCCAGTGACCAGAATTGATCCGGACGCTCGCGCAATCATCCCAGGTGCGGCAGCTCTGCAGCAGTAAAGTAAGCCCATGGTGTTAACATCGAAATTCTTCAACAGCTCCTGCGGCTCAACCTCAAGAAAGCTGCCAAAGCTTCCGCGGGCTGCATTGTAGATAAGCACGTCCGGAGAGCCAAAAGACTGGGTGATTTGATCAAAAGCATTATCGACAGCCAAGCGATCAGTAACATCCAGCACCAGTTCAAGAGAAGGCCCCGCCAGAGTTGCAGCCAATTCCTTAAGATAGTCAGCGGATCTGGCGATCATGACCACCGTATAGCCCCGATCAGAGTAGTGTCTGCAACAAGAGGCACCAATGCCTGGCCCAACACCCACTATCACACACAGTTTGTCGGACATGTTGGGTTATCCCCTAGTTATATGCTGTTAACTGCCTATGGCGATCTAGGCAGTGTTTCCCAGCACAACTTGCACACGGTTTGCCACTCAATCACCCTTTGAGAGTGAGTTGGCTCAGGGTTATCAGCATTTCACACCTCGCAATTAGACATCAAGGTTCGCCACCGACAGGGCGTTCTCCTCAATAAAGTCCCTGCGGGGCTCTACGTTGTCACCCATCAGAGTCGTAAAAGTCTGATCCGCGGTTATTGCATCTTCGATGGTGACCTGAAGCATCCGGCGCACCTCGGGGTCCATAGTGGTTTCCCATAGCTGTTCCGGGTTCATTTCGCCCAGACCCTTATAGCGCTGAATGCTGTAACCCCTCCTGGCCTCTACCATCAGCCAGTCAAGCGCCTCGGCAAAGCTCTGGGTATGAAGGGTCTTCTCTCCGCGTTGGATGTAACCATCCTCTTCGATAAGCGTATTGAGCGTATTGCCCAGTTCCACCATGCTGCGGTACTCCCCGGAGGCAAAGAACTCGTGGTGATACTCCGTCTCCGATTCCACGCCATGAGCCATTATCTTGACTACCGGGAAGTAAAGCTGTCGCTCCTGGTCTTTACGCACCACAACGGAGTACGCGGCAGCACCGGATAGCGACGAGTGTAAGCGCTCACTTACCTGTTCGGCAAAGTCGGCAACAGCTTGCTCATCCTTCATGTCCTCTACGTTGAAGGGGGCGCCGTAAACCATCTCCCAAAGTACCTCGGGTAAGTACAGGCGAGATAGCCTGTCAATGGTTGCTACAACGGCTCGATACTCGTCTACCAGTGCCTGCAAGCCTTGCCCGGAAATTGGCGGGGCGTCAGGATTGACGAAGATCGATGCATTTTCCAGGGCAGATTGCGTAAGATAGTTATTTAAGGCGTCATCGTCCTTGAGGTACTGGTGTTGCTTGCCTTTGGCAATCTTGTACAGAGGTGGCTGCGCAATATACACATGACCGCGATCGATAAGATCACGCATCTGGCGAAAGAAGAAGGTCAGTAGCAGGGTGCGGATGTGAGAACCATCCACGTCTGCGTCAGTCATAATAATGATACTGTGATAGCGCAGCTTGTCCGGATTAAACTCCTCCTTGCCAATGCCACAGCCCAGGGCGGTCACTATGGTGCCCACCTCAGCTGAGCCCAGCATCTTATCGAAACGAGCTTTCTCCACATTCAGGATCTTACCCTTCAGTGGCAGAATTGCCTGAAACTTACGGCTTCGACCTTGCTTGGCGCTACCACCTGCAGAGTCACCCTCCACCAGGTAAATTTCAGACAGGGCAGGGTCTTTCTCCTGGCAGTCAGCTAACTTCCCGGGCAGACCGGCAATGTCGAGCGCTCCCTTGCGGCGAGTCATTTCCCGGGCCTTGCGAGCAGCTTCTCTTGCTCGCGCTGCATCCAGCATCTTGCCAACAACAGCCTTGGCTTCCTGTGGGTTCTCCAACAGGTACTCACCAAAACGAGCATTCATCGCCTGCTCAACAGCCGTCTTAACCTCGGAGGACACCAGCTTATCTTTGGTCTGGCTTGAGAACTTGGGATCGGGCACCTTTACGGAAATAACGGCTGTGAGGCCTTCACGGGCATCGTCACCGGTGGTGGAAACAGCAGCCTTCTTCGCCAGCCCCTCCCTTTCTATATAGCTGTTCAGATTGCGCGTGAGTGCAGCACGAAAGCCTGCAAGGTGGGTGCCGCCGTCGCGCTGAGGGATATTATTGGTGTAACAGAGCAGGTTTTCCTGAAAGGAGTCATTCCACTGCAAAGCCACCTCTACGCCAATGCCATCTTCTGTATCTATTTGAAAATAAAAGATTTTATTGACCGGTGTCTTATTCTGGTTGAGGTATTCAACGAAAGTATTAAGGCCGCCCTCATACTGGAATACCTCTTCTTGCCCACTACGCTCGTCTTTCAGCGCGATGCAGACGCCGGAGTTAAGAAAAGCCAGTTCGCGGATCCGTTTGGCCAGCTGATCAAAGTGGAACTCTATATTTGTAAACGTCTCACCAGAAGGGTGGAAGCGCACGGAGGTACCGGAAGTCTCAGTGTCTCCAATGATCGCCAGAGGAGCAACGGGTACACCATGCTTGTAGATCTGCTCGTATAGCTTTCCTTCCCGGCGAATAGTCAGTACCAGTTCGGCGGAAAGGGCGTTTACTACGGATACGCCCACACCGTGCAGTCCACCAGATACCTTATAGGTGTTGTCATCAAACTTACCGCCAGCGTGAAGCACCGTCATAATAACTTCAGCTGCCGAAACACCTTCTTCGTGCATCTCCGTCGGTATACCACGGCCGTCATCGCCCACTGTTACTGATTCATCCGGGTGTATCACGATATCGATTCGACTACAGTGGCCTGCAAGCGCCTCATCGATGGAGTTATCCACCAATTCAAACACCATATGGTGTAGGCCGGAGCCATCATCCGTATCACCAATGTACATTCCCGGGCGCTTTCGGACAGCATCCAGGCCTTTAAGGACTTTAATACTCGATGAATCGTAATTCTGTTCCGCGTCGCTCATGTCTTACTCTCGTTATGCCTTCTATTTATAGTCATCTCTATAACCCACTGCATACGGGGGTTACCGAACCATGTTCCACGTGGAACATGGCAAGATCCTGTTGATTGTCCCGGGGCCAAACATCCCCAATGTCTTTCTGTTGAACGCAGGTTATAAAAACCTGGGCATTCATGCTCGCCAACAACTCACAAACCAGACCGCTATGCTCCTGATCCAGCTCAGATGGCAAGTCATCGACCAAATATGCACAATGACCGTGCCCCATCTCAGACATTAGCTGTCCCTGTGCCAGCTTGAGGCCACAAACCACTAGCTTTTGTTGGCCCCTGGAAAGGGTGTCCGCAGCGCTATGGCCACCAGTAAGCACTCGAATGTCGCCCCTTTGTGGTCCAACGTGGGTATACCCCTGCTCTATATCCGTCGGCGTGCTGTTCTCAAGCGCCTCCTGGTAACTTATCTGCCGGTCCCAGCCCCTTCTATAACGCAGCTCAAGCTGGTCCAGGGAGGGCGCTAACCGCGCCATAACGGCCTTGAACCTCGGAGTGAGCAAATTAAAATACGCTTCTCGGTAATCACTGAGGGCTTCCCCAGACTGAGCAAGCTCTCTAGTCCACACAGATAGCTCTTCGTTCGGCATTTTAACACGGCGCAGCAGCTTATTCCGTTGTTTTATACCCCGCTGGAATCGCTGCCATTGATCAAAAAAGCGATGTTCCACGTGGAACACCCCCCAATCCAGATATTGTCGTCTCGCGCCTGGTGATCCGGTCAGCAAACCAAAGCTGTCGGCACTTATAACTTGCAGTGGGAGGTATTCAACCAACTCAGCGACAGTTCGTACTGGTGAGCCGGCTATTTTGATTTTTACCTCCCCTGAACCCCCTCGTTGTACACCCAACGCAGTGTTTCCCGGGGAGAGAGAGCCAAAGACTGTACAGTGCGCCTGACCATGCGTTACCAGGGACTTAATACTGCCCCTGAAGGAACGGGCCATCCCCAACAGGTGAACGGCTTCCAATACGCTGGTCTTACCACTACCGTTGTGGCCAAAGAAGACATTTACTCGCTTAAAGCCTTCCAGCCGGACATTGAGAAGATTACGAACATGGTTAATTTGCAATCGAGCAAGGCTGGTATCGGCTGGCATCAGCGCTTAGAGGAGAGAATTAGGAATAATGCGCCTCTCAAAGGCGCATCGGCATAACCACGTAGAGAGAGTCCCCTTCATCGGACTCCTCCAGCAAGGCGCTGCTATTGGGGTCAGAAAGAGAGAGCTTAATCTGATCACCACTTAAAACAGCCAGTACGTCCAGCAAATAACTGACGTTAAAGCCTACCTCCAGTGATTCGCCCTGGTAATCCACCGGAACCGCTTCTTCAGCTTCTTCTTGCTCGGGATTATTGGCAACAATGTCCAAACTATTGTCCGTTAACTTTAGCCGCACACCACGATACTTCTCATTCGAGAGGATGGCAGTGCGCGTAAAGGCCTGGCGAAGCTCCAAGCGCGAACCCAACACTATTTTGTTTGGCGAACGCGGCAGAACACGCTGATAATCAGGAAACTTCCCGTCTACCAGCTTAGAGGTAAAGGTGAATTCGTCCGTTGTCGCGCGAATATGGTTATTGCCTATCACGATTGCAATATCCTCGTTCTCAGCCAGCAACAGCCGGGCGAGTTCCAATACACCTTTTCGTGGCAGAATAACCTGAGCGTCGTCGCTGGTTTCAATCGGCTCCGGCAAAGTACACAGAGCCAGGCGATGGCCATCTGTAGCAACCACTTTTAGCTGCTTATCTTTGAGCTCCCACAACATACCATTCAAATAATAACGTACGTCTTGTTGGGCCATGGCAAAGGCGGTGCGATCTATCAAGCGCTTGAGCTGCCCCTGCTTGATAGTGAACTGATGGGTACCCATGCTGTCTTCGACATTCGGGAACTCCCGAGCTGGTAGCGTGGAGAGGGTAAAGCGGCTGCGGCCAGACTTAACTATCACCTTGCCATCCTCTGCAGCGAAGCTAATTTCGCTGCCTTCAGGCAAGGACTTACAAATATCGACCAGCTTACGGGCAGGGACCGTCAATTCGCCAGAGTCGCCGGCGGATGTCAGTTTTACCCGACCCACTAGCTCCACTTCGAGATCTGTGCCGGTAAGGGCGAGGCGGTCATCTTCCAGTACCATCAGCACATTGGCCAGGATGGGCAGGGTTTGTCGGCGCTCTACCACGCCGGCTACGAGATTCAATGGCTTGAGTAGTGCGTCCCGCGAAACAGTGAACTTCATATGCGTTGTTATTCCTCAACACGAAAAGGTGCCCCAAACGGCGCCTTATTTATAAAACAAAAACTCCTATCCCTCTTCTACCTCAGGTAGTGAGCGATCGCAGCAAATTCTTATAATCCTCGCGAATATCCGAGTTCGTTTCGCGAAGCTCCTTAATTTTACGACATGCGTGAAGAACTGTCGTGTGATCTCTGCCTCCAAAGCTATCTCCAATCTCTGGAAGACTATGATTAGTAAGCTCCTTGGCCAATGCCATTGCCACTTGCCTGGGACGAGCCACTGAACGGCTGCGCCGACGAGACATCAAGTCCGCCACTTTGATCTTGTAGTACTCTGCCACTGTGCGCTGAATATTGTCCTGGCTCACCTGTTTGTCCTGTAAGGCAAGCAGGTCCTTGAGGCTATCTTTAATCAGGTCAATGTCGATATCTTTACCAGTGAAGTGAGCGTTCGCTATCACTCTCTTTAGCGCACCCTCTAGCTCTCTGACATTTGACCTTATTTTCTGGGCAATAAAAAAAGCTGCATCCGGCGGCAAATCCACACGTGCCTGCGTCGCTTTTTTCATCAGAATAGCAACCCGGGTCTCTAACTCAGGCGGCTCTACAGCCACAGTTAAGCCCCACCCGAAGCGAGACTTTAGCCGCTCCTCCAAGCCATCAATCTCTTTGGGGTAGCGATCACAGGTAAGAATCATCTGCTGCCCGCCCTCCAGTAGAGCATTAAACGTGTGGAAAAATTCTTCCTGAGAGCGGTCTTTCTTGGCAAAAAACTGGATGTCATCGATCAATAGAGCGTCAACCGTGCGGTAGTATCGCTTGAAATCACTAATCGCATTCAGTTGCAGTGCCTTGACCATATCGGCAACAAAACGCTCTGAGTGCAAGTAAACGACCTTGGCATTCGGTTTATGCAGCTTTAGTGCATTTCCTACCGCGTGCATAAGGTGCGTTTTACCAAGTCCAACCCCGCCATATAAAAACAAAGGATTGTAAGAATCGCCGGGGTTTTCCGCGACCTGTTTGGCAGCAGCCAAGGCCAATTGATTTGACTTACCTTCGACAAAATTATCGAAGGTGTAGGTTTCAACGAGATTATGTTGATGCTGCAAAGACCCCTCAATTTCTGCCTGCCTTGCCTGTCCGGCAGCGCTATCAAAGCTCCTTCTGCTGGCTGGGGGCCTTGACGGTGCAATGGAGACCGCTGCGCCTGAAACCGCCGGGGGCATATCGTCAGCCGTAACCTTGGTACTGGTCAGAATACGAGAGGGGGTCTGGGGTGGCGCAACGGGTGAGCGATTGTGGCTACCCACTTCCAGTACCACATCCAGCGCTCCGCCGGGCTGCAATTCCGCAACCAATTCAGTGATCCGTCGGGAAAACTTGTCGGTGACAAAATCCTTAATGAATCGGTTGGGAGCAAAAAGCGTGAGTGATTGTCCGTTCGATTCGGCCTGAAGCGGTCTGATCCAGGTGTTGAACTGCTGTGAAGGCAGCTCCTCCTGCAGCCGATCGACGCATTGCTGCCATACTACGCCAGACAAAACTTTCCCCTTAAGGCGCACAAAGCTGCGCGCCTCGATTAATCGAATGATAATTAGAGTTATTTTTTCCAGGCCCATATCTCCCTGAGCCGGACGAACGATAATACTCTCGGGAACCGCACTTATCCACATTTTTTTAAATACGGCATATACCCACAAAATCTTTTATTTACAGATAGTTAGGACTGCTTTGGTTGTTTTTTAATCAGTCCTCTTTAAAAAAAATTGTATACTTTATTTTGTGGATATCCTGTAGACAACGCATGTAAAAAATGTGGGGCGATTGCCGAAAGCCTTGGTCAGTCTACCTTTAAGGCGCGCAGAAACTATTTCAGTGCGCGACCGCCAAAAACTGCAGCGTATGTCCTGCAAAACTACCGCAATGAGCTTATAAAAAGGACAGGCCAGCATTGTATTACCTACTGCATTTCACTAGAATAGCCCACCTTTTTTCCGGCCAGTGACTGTTTCGTTCGGCGAACATCACCAGCCCAAAGATTTAACCAATTGGAACTTAGTCATGAAAAGAACATTTCAGCCCAGCGTTTTAAAGCGCAAACGCACCCACGGTTTTCGCTCTCGCATGGCTACCAAGGGCGGCCGTGCCGTTCTGAACCGCCGTCGTGCCAAGGGCCGCAAGGTCCTGTCCGCTTAAAAGGCCCTGCTCTGAGTGGGTGCTGACACTAGTTTCGGCAAAAGCAGACGCCTACTCAATGCCAAAGACTACAGCCGGGTATTTGACGGCGCCGAGGCCAGAGCCTCACATAAACATTTGCTGCTTCTGGCAACAACCAACAATGGACCCGGGCATCGCCTGGGTTTAGTGATAGCCAAAAAAAATGTTCGGCTATCTGTACAACGCAACCGAATCAAACGGATAGCCCGGGAAGTATTCCGGAACCTGCCCGAATCATCACCCTCGCTAGACGTCGTCTTGTTGGCGCGCAGGGGACTTGATCAGTTGGATAATGCAGAGCTATCAACTATATTGCGGCAGCAGTGGCAGAGACTGATCCGCCACGCGTCCAAACCCAGCCAAGGCACGGAATCCTGATGCGTCGCTTCTTTATATTCCTGATTACCTGCTACAAGGTGCTGCTGAGCCCATTTGTAGGACACCATTGTCGCTTCTACCCCACCTGTTCCAGCTATGCACAGGACGCGATTGCCCAACACGGTGTAATAAAAGGAAGCTGGTTCACCGCCCGCCGCCTCTCCAAGTGCCATCCCTGGCATGAAGGGGGCATCGACCCTGTACCTCCCTGCAGCCACTCACACTAAGCCACTGATAATATTATGGATTTGCAACGCTCACTGCTAATTGGCGCTATCGCCGTTTTATCTTTCATGTTACTCACCGAGTGGGTGGCATTCAAAGATGACAAGTCAGCCACGGAAACAGCCCAGACCACCCGGCTAATCTCCAATGGCGATTCTAGTACGGCAGAACTACCGCTAGTCAATGATGCACCCACTGCCATCATCGACGAAGATGTGCCTACTGCCCCTGATGCCATCGCCGCAGAAACACCTGCACAGATTAGCCCAACCAATAGCAGTCGTATTGTTCTGGTTCGCAGTGACAGTCTGCAAGTAGCAATCGATCTGCAGGGCGGCGATATCATAGAACTCGCACTGCCCCGCCATTTGGAGCAGATTGACAATCCAGATGTGCCTTTTGTACTGCTTGAGCAAAACGAAAAGCGCACCTACATCGCTCAAAGTGGCTTGATAGGTACCAACGGCATCGACAGCAAGGGCCGTGCGGTTTTCACAGCTTCGGCTGATAGTTTCGAAATGACTGAGGGCCAGGATGAGCTGGTAGTGGATCTCAATTGGCAGGGAGACGACGGCGTAAAAGTAATCAAACGCTTTACCTTCGCCCGCGGCGAATACCTGGTCCAGATAGATTACCTGGTGGAGAACAATAGCAACGCCCGCTGGCAAGCCAATCTCTTCGGCCAGATAAAACGTGACAGCACACCCGCCTCATCCGACGGCCAGTCTGGCATGGGTATGCAGCCCTTTCTTGGTGCCGCTATTACTCAACCCGATGAACGCTTTACCAAGTTCAGCTTTGATGACATGAAAGAGGAGCCCTTCAAAGCGCAGTTGCCTGCTGGCTGGATTGCCATGCTCCAGCACTACTTCCTCAGCGCCTGGATTCCAAACGCAGAGCAAAGTCACAACTACAGCACCAGGGCCACAAGTTCAGGTTTCAATATCGCTGGCTTTACCAGCCCAGCGCTGACGCTGGATCCAGGACAATCAGGCACCACTGGCGCCCAATTTTACGCCGGTCCCAAAGATCAGTACCGCCTGGCAGAAATATCCCCATACCTAGATCTGGTTGTCGATTATGGCTGGCTGTGGTGGATCGCTCAGCCGTTGTTCTGGCTCCTCAACAAAATTTTTGCCCTGGTAGGTAACTGGGGTGTGGCCATCATCCTATTAACGGTCTGTGTAAAGGCTGCTTTTTTCAAGCTCTCGGCGACCAGTTACCGCTCTATGGCAAGGATGCGCAAAGTACAGCCTAAAATGATGGACATCCGCGAGCAGTACGCGGATGACAAGCAAAAACAGTCCCAGGCGATGATGGAGTTGTACCGCAAAGAAAAGGTCAACCCAATGGGCGGCTGCCTGCCCATATTGGTGCAGATGCCAGTATTTATCGCCCTGTACTGGGTATTGATGGAAAGCGTTGAGCTTCGTCATGCGCCCTTCGCCCTGTGGATTTACGATTTATCGGTGATGGACCCCTACTTTGTATTGCCGATCATGATGGGCGCTAGCATGTTTTTTATGCAACGACTGAATCCCCCGCCAACAGATCCTATGCAAGCCAAGATAATGCAGTGGCTGCCTATCGTGTTCACTTTTTTCTTCCTTTGGTTCCCAGCCGGGCTGGTACTTTACTGGGTCGTTAACAACCTGCTTTCAATGGCCCAGCAGTATGTGATCACTAAACAGATTGAAAAGGCTGATCCAGCCTAATCCCCAACGCCTCGTTCCACTTCTGGACCGGGGCGTTATACTCCCTACATGAACCAATCTTCTGTCCTCGACAGCGATACCGTCACAGCAATCGCTACGGCCCCTGGCCGGGGCGGAGTGGGCATAGTGCGTCTGTCTGGGCCCAGAGCCAGAGAGATCGGTGAAAACTTAAGTGGCCGCGCGCTAGCTCCAAGGTATGCCCATTTCTGTCAATTTAGAGGCACACAGGGCAGCATACTGGATTCTGGTATTGCTCTATTTTTCCCCGGCCCAAACTCCTTTACCGGCGAAGACGTCGTAGAACTTCAAGGTCACGGCGGCCCTGTCATTCTCGACTTGATAGTAAAAGCATGTATCCAACAGGGCGCAAGGCAGGCTAGGCCTGGCGAATTCTCTGAGCGCGCCTACCTCAACGACAAACTGGACCTCACCCAGGCAGAAGCCATTGCCGACCTGATTAACAGCACCACAGAACAAGCAGCACTTAACGCTAGTCGCTCCCTACAAGGCGCCTTTTCCAAAAAAATTGACGACTTGGTGAATTTGGTCACCCGGCTGCGGGTCTACGTTGAAGCAGCCATAGATTTTCCGGAAGAGGAAATAGACTTCATTGGCGACGGACAGGTACGTGATCAACTACTGGCCATGATCAAACAACTCAATGATGTTATGTCAGAAGCGAGGCAGGGCACGCTGCTACAAGAAGGTATGAAGCTCGTCATTGCGGGCAAGCCCAACGCCGGTAAATCCAGCCTCCTAAACGCCCTGTCAGGCCAGAACACTGCGATCGTAACGGCTATCGAAGGAACAACTCGCGATGTCTTGAGAGAGCATATCCAGATCGACGGGATGCCGCTGCACATCGTCGACACAGCAGGCTTGCGTGACAGCGCTGACGAGGTAGAAAAGGAAGGTATACGCCGCGCCTGGAACGAAATGGAGTCCGCCGACCGTATACTGTTAGTGGTAGACGGATCAGACCCAAACCACAACAGCGATGATCCTTCAGTTATCTGGCCAGAAATCCGTGAGCAGCTCAGCAGAAACATACCGGTAAGTGTGGTTCACAATAAATGTGATATCAGTCAGCGCTCACCGTCTACTACTGACAACGACGGCACTCATATTATCGAACTATCGGCAAAAACTGGAGCGGGTATAAAACTGCTCAGAGACCACCTCAAGCACTGCATGGGTTACCAGGAGGAAAGTCAGAGTAGCTTCAGCGCAAGACGAAGACATCTACAGGCCCTTGCAGGGGCAGCAAATGCTTTGGAGGCTGGCAGATGGCAACTGGAAAATGCCGGTGCTGGTGAGCTACTGGCTGAAGATCTTCGTGATTGCCAAAACCAACTTGGTGAAATTACTGGCGCAGTAAGCTCTGATCAATTATTAGGGGAAATATTTTCCAACTTTTGTATTGGCAAGTAACTTCATCACATCACACAGTTATTCCCGTCCCTGTCCACAGACTTATCCCTTGCAATCTCTTTAACCACAACTTATTCATAAGCAATCCCCGGTTAAATGCCAGGAATTAAATTAATTAATTGGCTGTGGAAAAAACCTGTATGTATGCAGGGACAAAGCACTGCATCATTTCTGGATAAGCCAATAAAAGGATGGCCCTGAAGAAAAACCAGCAAACTTATCTCCAGCCCATCCCCTTATTAATAAGACCTTTTCAACGTCAGGATCAGGACTTTTCAGGGGGTTTATACTTCTCCTAACAATATGTTTTCAATCACTTTAATTGAGTTAACCACAGAAAAGTACGTCCCTAATAATTACAACAACAATAGTCCTTATATACATACATTACATATATAAATACTTAATTAAATATTAATAAAACGAAAATATGGAATCAGTATTCAACTGAACTCAGAGCAATAGATTTTCTCGTTTTTCTATGTCATTGTTTAAATCCAAACACGGAAACAAAATTGAATAATGCATTTTCCTCCAATGATAATTCCCTACAGGCTTTGTGCGAGACACTGGAGCTCGGTTCCCCCCTACGAGCGCCTGTGACGGTCACAGGGGGCTTCCATCACACCATGTGGATGCTTGATACCAAGGTCGGTTGTTTTGCCGTTAAGCAGCTTTCACGAGATATCGATCCCGGCGACAAGAAAACAGTATTACGCTTTGAAACGACCGAAGCAGTAGCTACGCAATTCGCCTCAAGCGGTATCCCTGCGGTATGTGCTCTTCGTTTCAACAATCAGGCTTTCCAAACAATTGATGATACCGGCTACCTGGTTTATCCATGGGTTGAAGCGACCGCCTTGCATCGAGAGCAGATTGATTATGAACATGCTGAACGCGTTGCCCAAATATTTGCACAAATGCACAGCGCTGGCGTGCATGTTCCGGGATTACAAGACCAAGAATTTGAGGTTCATCCTGAAGAGAAAATCGCTGCGCTGGTAGATTTTGCCCATAGTCGTAACTCAAGCAGGGCTTGCGAGCTCAGTGAACATTTACCCTTGTTTTTCCAGCAGGTGGCCAGGCACAAAAAAGCGGCTACTTTTTTGCTCAACCACAGAGTTGTTAGTCACGGTGATCTTGATCATAAAAACGTATTGTGGGAAAAAAAAGGTGATCCACTGCTGATCGACTGGGAATCCGCACGCCGACTTAATCCTACCCATGAAATTATCCTTGAAGCTCTGGACTGGAGTGGCATTACACTGGATTTCAAAGAAGGTCTTTTTAATCACTTCATATCGGTGTATCTGCGTGCTGGTGGTGTTGGGTCTTTCGACGAAGTCGAAGCCGCGTTTCATTGTGTGATAGGCGATTGGCTCAATTGGCTTATGTACAATGTGGGTCGCTCCATTGACCTGGATGACGCAGAGCAGCGTCGAGTAGGTGTAGAGCAAGTAGATCTTGCACTTGCGACCTTACTGAGGCTTGAGCGTATTGTACCCAGGTTGCTTTCAAAACTACGCCACTCTTAGGTTTTTAGCTGTAATGGGTTTCAATTGATGTTTGATCTAAGCGCATGTCATGTCGAGCGGAACGTAGAACAGGATTACGAGATTAGTTGGCGTACTTTGGAGCCTGGTCACCCTGTGTCGGTATACATGACAGATAATCCAAACCTATTTTACAGTTGCGAGAATCCTGGACATCCCATTGTCACAACGAAAGGCCAGCAAGCGCTCATTAAGAACACTGACCACTCGATTCGTCATTATTTTTATCTGGAATCCGAGCAGGGTGAAGGCGCTATTCTCGCCGAACGAAAACTGGCCTTGCAAGGAACCCCTAATTTTCGTGACTTAGGGGGATATGAAACAGAGTGTGGAAGAAAAATAAAATGGGGAAAACTCTACCGTTCAAGCAAACTTTCCTCGCTAACTGAACAAGATATGAATTATGTAAAACGACTGGGACTCACACTGGTTTGTGATTTTCGCCAAATTCTGGAACAGCAACTGGAACCGACCTTTCTCGGACAGGACAGTGATCACAACTACGTTAGTCTGCCGATCACTCCTGGTAGTCGCGGTAACTTCATGGATAATCTTCATCAGGGAATTATCGCTGTGGATGACGCATCGGAATTTATGCAGGAAATGAACCGGGATCTGGTTGCTAACCAAATGCCTCAGTATGCCGAAATGTTCCAGTTAATTTTGTCCGGCGATCATCCAACTCTGATTCATTGCGCCTCCGGTAAAGATCGCACTGGTTTTGGTGCCGCGCTAATTTTGGATGTACTGGGCGTCGATGAAGAATCTATCGTTAAGGACTACCTGCTTACTAATCGTTACCTTCCGATAGACGAAGAAGTGAAGCATTTGTCCACGCAATTCACCGATGAGTCAGGACAAGCGTTGTCTGAGCATGTGTTGCGTCCGTTGATGGAGGTGCGCCCTGAATATATTCGCGCCTGTTTTAAAGAGATTCGCAAGCATTACGAATCGAAAGAACATTTCTATGAGTCAGCGCTGGATCTTGATGAGGAAAAACTCGCCAACCTTAAAGATCGCTACCTTCACTAATATCGACTTGATCAACTTTTACTAATGATTATTTTCCAGTTTTGAGACGATGTTTTCAAGTCGTTTGCAAGCGTCTTCAAATCTTGAATCCAATGTATTGACCGGTGCTATGTTGTCCACAGTTACCTGCATGCTATGCCACAAAGGTTCTACCAGGGCGTCCACATAGGCATCCATTTTTTGCGTGCTGTACTTTCGCCCCATAAGTGTTCGCATTCCATATTCCAAGCCACCAAAAAAAAGATCACGAACTGCAGATAGTTCCAAATCCTGCTTTATATATCCCCGTTCCATGCCCTCGCGAATAGCGTTGTCGAAGATGCGCGTGTAGCGGTAATTAAGGTCGTGTAGAGGAGAGCTTTTGTAATCCAGGTAATAGTTCACATCCACTGAAAGGTAAACCTGAATCAAGCGCATCATCAGGGCCTGATTGTCCATCAGTGACCTGAGATGATTTCTGGCGAGGAACAATAAGCGTTCTCGTGTACCCATGATTTCCTGCATGCCTTGTCGCGCTGACTCAACCAGGTCGTTGTAGAAGCCATCCAGAATTGCCAGTAACAAAACGTTCTTGGTACTGAAGTAATGAAACAAGGTACCTTCAGAAACCCCTGCCGCAGAGGCTATCTTGCGGGTAGATGTGCCGTGAAATCCCTCCTTGGCGAACAACTGTGTGGCGGAATCTAAAATGTCCGATTCACGCTGCTCCAGCCGGGTGCGTGACTTGTTCTTGTCTACACTATTCATGATTTCTTCTTGTTTGAGTGACACTTAATAATAATATAGTATCACGATGTTTTGAAATACAAGTAGTTCGACAGTGCTTACTGGCCCTGTTGCTGGTGTTTATAAAAGAGGCAAGCTATGCAAAACCCATTTGATAATGAGGAGCGTAAAGCATTTCGCGAAACCGTTCGCCGCTATGTTGAGAGCGAGATAAAACCTTACATCGATGAGTGGGACGAAGCAGGGGACTTCCCCTGGCGGCTGCATGAAGAATTAGGTGCAATGGGGTATTTCGGATTCGGGGTATCTGATGTTTATGGAGGGCTGGGATTTGACGATGCCTTCATGCGCACTGCCGCTTCAGAAGAAATGGCCAGGGCTGGAGGTACCAGCGTCTGGGCAGGAGTCGGGGGCCGAAGTATTTCCATTGGCCCTATCGAGCACCTCGCAAGTGAAGAGATTCGTGATCGGGCGCTCAAAGATATAGTGCTTGGTCGCAAAGGCTCTTGCCTTGCGATTACTGAACCCGGTGGCGGGTCCGATGTGGCAAACATGCAAACGACCGCTGTCCGCGATGGGGATGAGTGGGTGATTAGTGGCTCCAAGACCTTTATAACCGGTGGCATGAAAGGCGACTATTTTGTGGTGGGTGCTCGTACAGGTGGTGAAGGTATTGCAGGTATCTCCTTGTTCTTTGTGGAAGCTGATAACCCAGGATTTACCCGAACCCCTTTGGAGCGAAAAATGGGCTGGTGGGCTTCGGATCAGGCGTCACTTTACTTTGATAACTGTCGTGTTCCTGCAGGCAATTTGATGGGTGAGGAAAATCGCGGTTTTATCTCCATTATGAAAAATTTCAACTATGAGCGCTTGTCCTTGATAGCCGGTGCCCTTGGGATGATGAAGACCTGTTTAGAAGAATCCATTGCTTATGCTCAGGAGCGCAAAACCTTTGGCAAACCACTTATCAAACATCAGGTCATTAGGCACAAGATCGCAGATATGTCCGCTAAAATCGATCAGATAGAGTCTTACATGCACATAATGTGTTGGCAGATTAACGAGGGTGAGATGCCTGTTGCTGAAATCTGTAAGGGTAAGTTTGCAGCAACCAAGGCACTGGAGTTTGTGGCCTCCGAAGCGATGCAGATCTTTGGTGGTGCCGCTTATTTACGGGGAAACTCAGTCGAGAGAATATATCGAGAGGTCAAGGTGTTCGCCATTGGTGGAGGCTCTGAAGAGATCATGCGGGATTTGGCTGTTCGCCAAATGGGACTTTAGACTAGCGGTTTATAATGTCCTGGGCTTGTTAAGCCCAGGTCCCCCTTTGACTACTGCTAACCGGTTATTAAGCCCATACGCTTGCCTATGATTCCCAGCATTACCTCATCAGCGCCCCCGCCAATGGAAGTCAGGCGCATATCGCGCATGGCACGACCTACCGGGTTATCCCACATGTAACCCATGCCGCCCCAAAACTGCAGGCATTCGGTGGGAATGCTATTACACAGCTTGCCCGCTTTTAACTTTGAGTAGGAGGCCAGCAGTGTGGGGTCTTCTCCATTGATGAACATCTCGCAGGCGCGATAGGTAAGGGCCCGTAGAGCCTCGACCTCCATCTGCATGTCGGCCAGTTTCATATTGACGATTTGGTTATCCAGCAGAGGTTTACCAAAAGCCTGACGCTCACTGGTGTACTTAACGGTGTCGCGAATGCAGTTTTCCAGACCCTTGATGGTAATGGCGGTGCCCGCCAGGCGCTCTTCCTGGAACTGCATCATCTGATAGGTGAATCCTTTGCCTTCCTCGCCTATCAGATAGCGCTGGGGAACCACAACGTCGTCGAAAAATAACTGGGCCGTGTCGGATGCGCGCATGCCAAGTTTGTTTAACCTTTTGGAGGTGGAGAATCCCGGGGTGTCTGTGGGAACAATGATCAGCGATTTGTTGTGATGTTTCTGGTCGTCTGAGGTATTTGCCAACAGGCAAATGTAGTCTGCCTGGGTAGAATTAGTAATCCACATCTTGGTACCGTTGATTACATAGTCGTCCCCACGCTTACGTGCGGTGGTCTTGATAGCGGCCACATCGGAACCAGCATGGGGTTCGCTAACCCCTATAGCCGTCACCATATCACCGGCGATAGCGGGAACCAGAAAGTCTCTTTTGAGCTCATCAGAGCCAAACCGGGCTAGTGCCGGGGTTGCCATATCAGTTTGTACGGCAAGTGCCAGGGGCACTGAGCCATGATTTGCGGCGCCCCATTCTTCTTGCGCTACCAGCGCGTAACTGTAGTCCAGTCCCAGCCCGCCATATTCTTCCGGCTTGTGAATACCCAACAAACCCAGATTACCTGCTTTCTTGAATACTTCATGCGCAGGGAATATCCCCGCTTCTTCCCATTCATCCACGTAGGGGTTTATTTCCTTTTCTACGAATTGGGAAACAGTGCGGCGGATTTCGTTGTGTTGATCGGTGAACAGCATGAATGACAACCTCGTCTGAAGAGCCCTTTTGTCAGGGCATTGAGCGCGCCTGAGTATAGCCTAACAAAATTAAAGTGGCACTTTATTCGGCTATTGGACTTGTTTCGTTCAGGTTTGCTTTTCTTGCCGGCAAAATCCCACTAGTCTTAGCCAATCGAATGGTTTACAAAGCGATTTTCAATGTCCGAATTTCCCAGGCTTCGCTTCATTCCTTTTCGTCGTACTGACCTGGTGCAAATGTGTCTAGCGCTAGAGCGCCTCGATGCTGCACAAACAGCTTTTTTTGACGCGGGCTTGCAGCGTATAGAAGGGCACTTCCATCAAGAGTTTCGTCAACTCAAGCAGGAGCTAAAGCATGCCTACGGGCCACTTGATCCAGATGCGGATACCCGTGTGGTTGCAGAGTTCAGGGATGAACAGGCCTCCGATCGACTGGCCATTTTGCTGGAACAGGTACTGGACAGGGCAAATTACGAGCGGGTGACTCGCGTCCAACTGGAACAAGCGTTGAATAGCGCTTCCTTGTTTAACCTCAAACTCCACGTAGATCTAGAGGAATTTGAAGAAGCTTTGCTGTTTACCCGCGGTGCGTCGCTGCGAACAGAGCAGGTCAGTTCCCTTTTTGGGCTGAGGCAGCGGACAGTTGATTTCGTTAACTACGATCGTGTGGTGCTCTATCTGCGGTTCAAGGAGGATATCGACGCTACCAGCACGCTTGGGGGCTGCCAACCGGGCTCAACGATGATCAAGCTGTTCCAGAATGTCCCAGGCGCGGATGTTGAGATGTTGTTTCCCAATACGCGTGTTGGCATGCGTCTTCTGGATAAACTGCTCATTGGTGTTCCGGCCCTGGTCAGCGGCGGTATTGTGATGACGACGAAACTGGGTACTACCTTGTTGTTAATGGGCTCACTGCTTGGTTTCTGGCTAGGCACCAGCAGTGAGCCAGTAGAATTGAACAAAGGGACAGTGCTGGTGTTACTGGCTGGTCTGGGTGCTCTGGGAGGCTACTTATGGAAGCAGTACTCCAGCTTTCGAAACCGCAAGATGCGTTTCGCCCAAGCGCTCACAGAAAGCCTGTATTTCAAGTTATTGGACAACAATGCCGGTGTTGTATTCAGGCTGCTGGATGAAGCAGAAGATTCTGAGTGTAATGAGAGCCTGCTGGCCTATTATTTTCTGTTGGCCGCCGCCGATCCGCTTTCAGCTCAGGAGCTTGACGGAGAAATTGAGCAATGGTTTGAGAAACGCTGGCAGTCGCGACTGGATTTTGAAATAGACGACGCGCTAAATAAATTACAGCAATTGGAGCTTGTGCAGCGAACAGAAAAGGGGTGGAAGGCACTGGCGCCAAATGTGGCACAAGCAAAAGCTCCTCAGGGCAGTTAAAAGGAACACAAGCTTTGTAATGGCTGGTAATTGGAATCTTCCCTGGTTTCTGAAAAACTCTTAACAGTGCAGGATAGCACTTCAGCAAACAGGGACGTTTGCACCTTCAATAGGCTTTGTTTTTAAAGAGCCACTTTGCTTAGCCTAGGGATGGCTGCACCCGCTCTTCGAACAATTTAAGACTGCGCCAGCCAAACTCAATGGGTACACCACCGCACAGTGGCGCAAGGTGCAATGACCCTGAACGTTCTATCGCCTCAACAGCTTGCTGTGGGCTGATTATCCGATATTTACCCTCGGCTTTTAGTTCTTCCAAATCTGATGCAAAAGACTCTGCGTACGCCCGTCGGTTGGGGTGGCTCCAGGCACCGTAGGCGGTAGCATCGTAGAGCAGGTAATGGCCAATCTCTTGCCAGGCAGCATCTGGGTCTTCGGCAATAAAAGTCGTCGCCGGTTCTCGCGGAAAGATGGTGGTTCCCCGTTTTGACAGTCGAATGCACTCATCGCGGTAGATTTTTCCCAGTTCAGGATCATCGATTGCAGGGCAGAAAATCAGGCCGAACCGGGCAGCGCGCCTGGCCGCCGCCGGACTATTGCCACCTACCATTAGTAATGCCTGCAACGGTGATTCTGGTCTTGGTACCAGTCTTGTTTCCTGCCCATGACTTAACGCCGCCTCTCCTGAAAGCAAGCTGGACAGGACTTCCAATTTCTCATCGAAAATGCGACCTCGCGATTTCCAATCAATACCCGCTGCCTGGTACTCCTGCTCGCGATAGCCAAGGCCACAGGTGGCGCTGAAGCGCCCGCCAGAAGCAAGGTCCAGCACGGCGATATCCTCAGCTAATCTCAGCGGGTCGTGCAATGGCACCAACAATGCGCTGACGCTAATGCGCACCTGTTGGGTAACTGCAGCCATCATGCCAGCCAACTGCAGTGGCGAGGACAGAAATCCGTCAGTAGTCAGGTGGTGCTCAGATAGCCCCACCACATCTACACAGTTGGAATCAGCCCACGCCGCCATGTCGATTGCTGCACGATAGCGCGTTGCAGCATCGTCGACGCATTGCGGCGCGCTGCGCATATCAAAACGCAGGACGATGTTGCGTTGCGTGTTAAGGCTCATCAGATCAGGAATCGGTGTTTTTTTTACTATCGCCTTCTATGGATTTTTTGCTGCTTATCCACTGGCCGATCATCACGCCCATATTCTGTGGGTTGTAGGCGTCTTCCTCGTATTTGAACAGACCATTACCGGCATAGTGAAGGATAGTGATATTGGGTTCCTCGTAGATCTTGCCATCACCAATATCGGCCATGCGATTCATAATTTCGGCAAATACCCAGCCCTTCTCTTCGTCAATACTGTACCAACGCACAGGGAAGGCGGTCATGCTGCTGGCAGGCCACTGGTTCATCGTGTCGGTAATCCAGTCATGGATTCGCTGCCGACCCCAATAGCGGCCATAGTTGTGTTCAAAGTAGGTGGCATCTTCGGTGAAGCAGTTGGACCAGTCAGACCAGTCTTTGGTCTGGGCACCCTTCAGGGCAGCGGCCTGAAATTTATCGAAGGCCTTTTCAATCTCTTTGCGTTTCCATCTAGCCATAGGATTCTCCCGTTATTGTTGTTGCTGGAAAAACGTCGCTTGCAGTTAGTATTACGCAGGCTAATGCGCCAGTGGTAGCCCTGGTGAAGATTTTATGGTTTTTGGTACAGCGAATTGATCCAGTGTTGCGATCAGTTAGAGACGGCGGGGCGCAGGGCCCCGCCGGTAAATTCTACAATAGCGGTGCAATAACCAGACTGACGATCGCCATTACGTTGATCAGGATATTCATCGCAGGACCCGAGGTATCTTTGAAGGGGTCACCGACGGTATCGCCAACGACGGTAGCGGCATGGGTGTCGGAGCCCTTGCCACCCAGGTTGCCTTTTTCCACATACTTCTTGGCGTTATCCCAGGCACCCCCCGCGTTGGCCATCATGAGTGCCATAAGCACACAAGCCAGTAGAGCGCCGCCTAGCATTCCACCCAGGGCGGTAGCCCCCAGGCCGAAGCCTACCAGTACCGGTGTGGCCACAGCGATTGCACCGGGGGCGATCATCTTGCGCAGTGCGGCAGTTGTGGCTATATCGACGCAGCGCGCGGTATCTGGCTCTGCTGTGCCCTCCAGCAGGCCAGGTATTTCACGAAACTGGCGGCGAATTTCGGTAATCATGTCGAAGGCTGCCTCACCGACTGCGGTCATAGTGATAGAGGCGATCAGGAAAGGTACCGTGCCACCGATGAACATTCCGACCAGTACTGTTGGGTTGGTTATTTCCAGAGAGAAATCCGGGTAGTTCATCTGCACGGTTTCTACAAATGCCGCGATGATCGCCAGGGCTGCCAGGGCTGCCGCGCCAATGGCGAAGCCTTTGCCGATTGCCGCTGTCGTATTGCCAACTTCATCAAGGCCATCGGTAATTTTGCGGGTTTCTTCCCCCATTCCCGCCATTTCTGCAATGCCACCGGCGTTATCTGCCACTGGGCCATAAGCATCGATCGCCATGGTGATGCCAACAGTGGCTAACATGCCCACTGCGGAAATGCCCACTCCGTAGAGCCCGGAGAGGCTGGTCGATACCCAAATGATCGCAGCCAGGAACAGAACAGGTAGAACAACTGACTGCATGCCAACCGCCAAACCGGTAATCATCACAGTTGCCGCGCCGGTCTCTCCGGACTTGGCTATGCGCTCAACGGGCTTGCCTCCGGTGTAGTACTCGGTTATCAGACCGATCAATATACCGCCTACGGCGCCAGCGACAACTGAGTACCAGATATTGATTCCCAGACCCATAGCGGCCACCAGGAAATAGGCGATAATTACGAATATCACCGGCGCAGCTAGTGTGCCGGTGCGCAAGGCGACCTCCGGTGCAGCGCTGCTGCGGGCCCGAACGACAAAAATGCCGGCCAGAGACGCCAGCAGGCCTATGCTGGCCAGGGCCAAAGGCAGGAACATCATGGCGCTTTTTTCATCTGCGCCAATTGCCATGGTAGAGGCAATGGCGATGCAGGCGATCATGGAGCCGCAGTAGGACTCGTAGATATCGGAGCCCATTCCCGCGATGTCACCAACGTTATCACCGACGTTATCGGCGATGACACCGGGGTTGCGGGGGTCGTCCTCGGGAATGCCAGCTTCTATTTTACCCACCAGGTCTGCGCCCACATCAGCGCTCTTGGTAAAAATGCCGCCACCGACACGGGAAAACAATGCCACCACTGACGCGCCCATACCGAAGCCATGGATTGCATGGACTGTATGTGTGTCACCACCGAAGTACCAATAAAGACCACCCAGCCCGATTAAACCCAATGAGGCAACGCACAAGCCCATGATAGAGCCGCCGTAAAAAGCAACGGTTAGGGCGAGGTCTTGTCCGTGGTTGTGAGCGGCTACTGCCGTGCGTACATTCGCTTTAGTGGCAGCGAACATACCGAGGAAGCCGGCAATGGCTGACGATATAGCGCCTACCAGAAAAGCGATGGCCGTATTGGCGCCAAGTGGTGAGATAAAGATTGCCACTACTAAAACCAGGCTAAAGATAGCGAGCATTTTGTACTCGCGCTGCATGAACACCATGGCGCCCAGGTGAATCTGGTCACCGATCTTTTTGACGACGCCGTCGCCGTGATTATGGCGGAGCATGATGTGATAAATGATGAAGGCGACTGCCAAACCGGCCAGCCCGAGCAAGGGGGGTAGTACATGATATCCAGACATTTGCTGACTCCATGTTGCTTATTATTTGATCTTGCACCTCCAAGATAACCAAATAACAGGTGCAGGCACAAGCAAGATGCTGAAGTCTATGGCACTTGTTTAGTACCGCCATCGGGCACAGAATGCCGATTCTTTGAAAATCAGGATTTTTCCATGATGTGGATCGCAATCATTCTTCTGCCGCTGGTGGCACTGGCAATATTTACCCGGGTCTATCTATATGGACCTGACCTCAGCGAATTCGATACCCCACTGGGACAGCAGTTTGCTACCCAGCCAGAGCCCAGCGATGAACATGACACGGTGGTTGCGTCACTCAGTGTTGGTACTGGCGCTATTCGTGAGGCTCCTCGCAAGCAGCAACTGGCCTTGATGCGTGAATACATGGACCAGATGTCAGACAACCTGGAGCTGTCTTCCAGCTTTACCCCGGTGGACGCAGGGGGCGTGCCTGCCGAGTGGGTCATGGCTCCAGGAGCAGATGGCTCGCACCGTCTCCTGTATATTCACGGTGGGGCGTTCGTCATGGGCAGCCCGCGCAGTCATCGTAATATCACCAGCCGCTTTTCCGAAATAGCGGGATGTGCGGTACTTGCCATCGACTATCGACTGATGCCGGAACACCGGCGTATGGCTGGGGTGACAGACTGCCAGACGGCTTATGAGTGGTTACTGCAAAATGGCCCCGAGGGCCCATCGCCTAGTACACGGATCTTTATCGCGGGTGACTCGGCCGGAGGCAATCTGTCGTTGATGATGGCAGCCTGGACTCGAGACCATTCGACTCGCAAGGCTGATGCCGTGGTAGCACTGTCTCCGACGACAGATACAACCTTCGGAGCCCCGAGCATGAAGGCAAACATTGAAACCGATGCGATGTTGGGACCCATGTTCAAGGGGCTGGCGAAGATTCCGCGGCCACTGCTCTTGTGGGGTGGCTGGATTCAAAACAAGATTACCCCGGCTAGCCCGGTGATTTCTCCGGTATTTGGCGATTTGGGCAACCTGCCTCCGACCCTGGTGCAAGCCAGCGAGGCTGAAATGTTGCGTGACGATGGCCGCCGCTATGTGAATCGAGCAGTGCTGCATGGTTCACCGGCGAAGTTTCAAACCTGGCCACACGTGGTTCATGTCTGGCACATGTTTTATCCTCAACTCACCGAGGCTCGTGAGGCCTGGGATGAAATCGAAAAATTCCTCGCTGAGATCGGATAGGGAGCAGCCCAATGCAACATCGTGATGGCAGGTTCGAAGGCGCAAATAGCCACAGCATTTACTATCAATATTGGACGCCGGAGCAAGCGCCCCGGGCCCTGTTGCTGGTCGTTCATGGCGCGGGGGAACACAGTGCTCGCTACGCCGCTCTGGCAGAAACCTTCTGTGAGGCCGGTTATGCAGTGGCAGCACTGGATCATATCGGGCACGGCAAGTCCGACGGCAGCTATGGCCACATGACTGATTTCCAGCAGCATCTGGATACCCTTGAGACATTCCGTCAGCAGGTGATGACGGAATTCCCCGGTCTGCCTGCCATTCTCCTGGGGCACAGTATGGGGGGGCTGATCAGTGCCTGTTTTTTACTGCAGCATCAGCATGAATTTGCCGGCTGTGCGCTATCAGCAGCGGCGATCAAGTCAGAGTTGGAGCCAGGGCTGCTGCAAATTGCAACGATTCGCCTGTTATCGTTTTTGCTACCGAAATTGGGTGTCATGCAGTTGGACGCAGCAGGTGTCAGCCGGGATCTGGTGGTTGTTGCAGACTATAAGGCTGATCCCCTGGTTAATCAGGGGAAAATGTCTGCGCGCTTCGTCTCAGAGTTGTTCAAGGCGATGAATCGGGTGCAGACAGAGGCTGGAAATATCACCCTTCCACTGTTGGTAATGCATGGGGAGGGTGATGTGATGACGGCACCTGCAGGCTCTCGTCTGCTGTTTGACACCGTTGGATCGACTGATAAGACTTTGAAAATGTACCCTGAGCTCTACCATGAAATTTTTAAGGAGCCAGAGCATGAGCAGGTAATTGGCGATTTGCTAGCCTGGTGCGATGAGCATGTAGCAGGCTGATACTGAGCTATTCCCGTCATTCCCGTATACCCGGGAATGACGCAGCTTTGTTGAGCGAGTCCTAACTGCTTGAAGCCTTTCCTGACCGGTGTTTCGCCAACGACCACTCCAGGAACCGGTGCACCCCATCCACCGTGTGCTCCGTGCGCAGCGAATGCATGGTCTCCCATGCGTGCTCGGCACCGGGCATTTCAACGTAGACCACAGGCTGCTCTGATACTTCCTGCAGTTTTTCGGCGAACACCTGGCCGTCGCGAACGGCAGCCAGGCTGTCATGGGAGCCGTGCAGAATCATAAAGGGTGGCGCATCTTGGTGGACCTGAACTACCGGGGACGCCAGCTCCCAGAGCTCTGGGTTTTCTTCCACCGTCTCATGCATCACTTTGCCGTTGAGGAATTTTTGGTATACCTCTCGGTTGGGATGTTGGTTGTAGCGGACCATGAAATCGTAGATGCCGTAAAAGGGCACAGCGGCCTGGACTGAGGTATCGGTTGCAGGGTTGTCTGGCTGCAGCTCTTTCCGATTGGCAGTCAGTCCTATCAGTGCGGTCAGGTGGCCGCCCGCGGAGCCGCCAGTCACTGCCACAAAGTCGGTATTCATGCCGTACTCTTCGCCGTTTTCCTTGATCCAGCAAAGAGCCTTTTTACAGTCCAGTAAATGCGTGGGGAAGGCTACGCTGGGGCTGAGACGGTAGTTGGCTGCCACACAAATCCAGCCTTTGCTGGCCATGTGGTACATCAGCGGCAGGGCCTGCTGTTTTTTGTCCCCTATCATCCAGGCGCCGCCGTGAATCTGAAACAAAACCGGGCAACCGCCTTCCGGGATGACTGCAGGGCGATAGATATCCAGCTGCTGCCGCACGCCGCCAGGCCCATATGAGATGTTCCTTATCACCTCAACCCCGGGCACAGGCATGGCACCCGGGTTTTTCCAGTCATCGAAAGTCACCTTCTGGCGCAATGTGTCGCGACGTTCAGTTGGAATCTGGCTCACATAGCTGAAACCCAGGCCGTCTAGCAGCGCACCTTCCACGGTGTTTTTGGCCAGTGTCGATTTCCAGATGCTCCATACCAGGCCGCTCCAGGTCACAATGAGTACCAGCAGGGAAACAATACCCAGGTTGGAGTCCAATGCGCCGCCCAGAACGAACCCCCAGGCCAGCAAGGCTTGCAGGGGCAGCCAGATCCAGGCCAGCTCAGTGGCCAGAAGGGCTGTAGCGAAGGTCGCCCAGGGTACGCCCTTGCGCGGAACGGCTCTCGAGGAGAATACGGTTATCATTGAAACCAGGTTAAAAATCGCCAGAAGCGTCAGTAGCCAATCCATAGAAGTACTATCCTGAAAAATTATCGGGAGGGTGCGAGCCAGTGCTCGCCTGTTCGGCCACTTTACACAAGGGCCAATGCCCTTGTCCAAGCCAGGCGCTGTGGCAATTTTACAGTCGAACAATTTTTGAACACCGGACCCGGCACACGTATACTCTCGCCCCCAATCTATGCCGGCATGTGAGGCCAGCGCAGTGGAATATAAGCAACAGTACGATGTAATCGTGATCGGCGGCGGGCACGCCGGTACCGAGGCTTGCCTTGCGGCTGCCCGCATGGGCTGTCGTACCTTGCTGTTGACCCACAGTGTGGACACTCTTGGCCAGATGTCCTGTAATCCGGCAATCGGAGGCATTGGCAAAAGCCATCTGGTTAAAGAAGTAGACGCCCTGGGTGGCGCCATGGGTCTGGCCACCGACCGTGCCGGTATCCAGTTCCGTGTTTTGAACTCCCGTAAGGGGCCGGCTGTGCGCGCTACCCGAGCTCAGGCCGATCGCGTTCTCTACCGCAACGCCATCCGCCAAATTCTGGAGTGTCAGGAGAACTTGAGCATTTTCCAGCAGCCCGTCGATGATCTGTTAATCGAAAACGGTGTTATTGCTGGTGCTATTACCCAGATGGGCGTCACTTTCCGCGCCCCGCGGGTAGTATTGACCACCGGCACTTTCCTGGGTGGCAAGCTGCATATTGGTATGGAAAATAGCTCAGGCGGTCGTGCTGGCGACCCGCCGTCCATTGCTCTGGCTCAACGCTTGCGAGAGCTGCCCTTCAGGGTAGAACGCCTGAAAACCGGGACGCCGCCGCGCATCGACGCACGTACTGTAGATTTCAGTGAGCTGGAAGAGCAGTGGGGTGACCAACCCTTGCCTGTGATGTCGTTTATGGGCAGTGTCGGTGAGCACCCAGAGCAGCGCTGTTGCTGGATCACCCACACCAATGAACGGACCCACGACATCATTCGCGCCGGGCTGGACCGCTCGCCGATGTTTTCCGGTGTCATTGAGGGGGTTGGTCCACGTTACTGTCCCAGCGTGGAAGATAAAATTCATCGTTTTGCAGACAAGAACTCGCACCAGATATTCATTGAGCCCGAGGGACTGACTACCCCTGAGCTATACCCCAACGGTATTTCCACCAGCCTGCCTTTCGATGTGCAAATAGACTTGGTGCACTCGATCAAGGGTTTTGAAAATGCTCATATTACCCGCCCTGGCTATGCCATAGAGTACGATTTTTTCGACCCACGGGATTTGCAGTATTCCTTGGAAACCAAGGCAGTGCCTGGCCTCTACTTCGCCGGCCAGATCAATGGCACTACCGGCTACGAAGAAGCAGCAGCTCAGGGCCTGTTGGCCGGGCTGAATGCGGCACAGGCGGCCAAGGGTGAAGACGCCTGGTGTCCTCGCCGCGACGAGGCCTATATCGGGGTGCTGGTGGATGATCTGATCACCATGGGAACCCTTGAGCCCTATCGCATGTTTACCTCTCGCGCTGAGCATCGCCTGCTGTTACGTGAAGATAACGCTGACCTGCGCCTGACAGCAAAGGGTCGAGAGCTGGGCCTGGTTGACGATGCCCGTTGGCAGCGCTTTGAGGAAAAAAGCGCGGCTATAGCCAGTGAATCCGAGCGTATGCGCAGCACCTGGATTCAGCCGGGCAGCATCGAGGCGGAGCAACTGGCAGCTAAACTGTCCAGCCCGCTGGCGCGAGAATATTCTCTGGCGGACCTGCTCAAGCGACCGGAACTGGATTATGCCGATATTGCCGACCTCAAAGGTGAGCCGATGGCAGACCTGCAGGCAGCGGAGCAAGTTGCAATACAGGCCAAGTACGCGGGCTACATTGACCGCCAGCAGGGCGAGATTGACCGGCTGCGACGTTACGAAAATACCGCGCTCCCCGCAGAGTTGGACTACGAGCAGGTGGACGGCCTCTCCAATGAGGTCAAGCAGAAGCTAGGCGATGCCAGGCCAGACACGTTGGCGCGTGCAGGCCGTATTCCCGGGGTGACCCCGGCTGCGGTTTCTCTGCTGCTAATCTACCTGAAAAAGCGCGGCTCTCTGGGCGCTATCAGCGGCGACGAATCGCGCAAGCTGGCCTGAGTTGGATAACGCTGTCGTTAACACATTGGCCAAGGGCTGCGCTGCACTGGGCATCGCAACGGATTCTGCTAGCCAGGAGCGCCTGCTGGCATACCTGGAACTGATGATTAAGTGGAATCGCGCTTACAACCTGACCGCGGTGCGTGAGCCACAGCAAATGGTCACCAGGCACCTACTGGACAGCCTCGCGATAGCACCTTATGTGCACGGACAGCGCCTGATTGACGTGGGAACTGGTGGCGGATTGCCTGGTGTACCCCTGTCGATCCTGTTTCCAGAAAGGGAATTCCACCTGTTGGACAGCAATGGCAAGAAGACCCGTTTCCTGTTTCAGGTGAAAACTGCGCTGGGCTTGGATAATATGACGGTTCACCAGGCGAGGGCGGAGTCTTTTAATTCCGAGCCCCCTTTCGATGCGGTACTCTCCCGGGCGTTTGCTTCTCTACAGGATATGGTCGATGGTTGCCACCACCTGTTGGTGCCCAAAGGTCACTTTCTGGCGATGAAAGGTGCGCACCCGGGGGAAGAAATTGCCGCTGTGGAAGACCGCTGCCTGCTTGAAGCCGTGCACTCATTGCTTGTGCCCGGCTTAGGCGAACAGCGCCACCTGGTGGACATGACTCTGCGCTGAACACAGCGCGTATAACAGGCACCAGGGGAAATCGTGGCTAGAATTATCGCAATTGCGAACCAGAAAGGCGGCGTTGGCAAGACCACGACCTGCATTAATCTGGCCGCCTCCCTGGCAGCCATGAAAAAACGCGTCCTTTTGGTAGACCTGGACCCACAGGGTAATGCCACCATGGGCAGCGGCATAGACAAGTACGGCGTTAAGCGCAGTACTTATGATGTGTTGGTCAACCGTGCACCGGTAAGCGAGGTGGCACAGCATGCCCCAAACAGTGGTTTCGATGTTCTGCCATCCAACAGCGATCTCACCGCGGCAGAAGTTGAACTGATTGATGTGGAGCACAAGGAGCGTCGGCTGCGGGCGGCACTTATCGAGGCCTCAGGCGCCTACGATTACATGCTCATTGACTGTCCTCCATCGCTCAATATGCTTACTCTGAATGCCCTGGTGGCAGCTGACGGCGTTATTATTACGATGCAATGTGAGTACTTTGCTCTTGAGGGCCTGTCAGACCTGGTGCGCACTATCTCCCAGATCACAGAGTCGGTTAATCATCAGCTACAGATAGAAGGCATACTGCGTACCATGTACGACCCTCGCAACAGCCTCACCAACGAGGTGTCCAATCAGTTGCACAGCCATTTCGGCGAGAAGGTGTACCGCACAGTAGTGCCGCGCAATGTGCGTCTGGCAGAGGCCCCCAGCCACGGAATACCCGCAATGTATTACGACAAATTCTCGCGCGGGTCCAAGGCATATATGGCGCTGGCAGGAGAAATCATCCGGCGCGAGGAAAAACTCGCGCAACAGGCTGCTGCTCCAGCTTCAGCCCCGGGAATGGATTAAACGGAGAGGCAGGATGTCGAAAAAACGTTCCCTGGGGCGAGGTCTGGATGCATTGCTAGGCGCCAGCGCTTCGGCCAATCAAGCGGCCGAGGCTTCGGAGTCCACGGTGGCGCAAGCAGCTGCGGATCCAGATAATATTCTGAAGCAATTGGCGGTAGACCTTATCCAGCGAGGCAAGTACCAGCCCCGCAAGGATATGGTGCCCGAGTCCCTGCAGGAGTTGGCCGACAGCATCAAGGTCCAGGGCGTTATGCAGCCCATCGTAGTGCGCCCTATCTCTGATCGTAAATACGAAATCATCGCCGGAGAGCGTCGCTGGCGAGCGACCCAGCTGGCGGGTCTGGATACTATTCCAGCGATTATTCGTGATGTTACAGATGAAGCGGCCATCGCCATGGCTCTGATCGAAAATATCCAGCGCGAAGACCTCAATCCTATTGAAGAGGCGGCTTCTTTGCAGCGGCTACAGCAGGAATTCGAGCTTACTCAGCAAGAAGTGGCCGATGCAGTGGGCAAGTCCCGCTCCACGGTGGCCAATCTTTTGCGGCTGATGAGTTTGCAAGAAGATGTACGCCGTCTGGTGGAACATGGTGACTTGGAAATGGGTCATGCCCGGGCGATGCTAGCCCTGGAAGGGGGCGATCAGTCTCATGCGGCCAGTCAGGTAGTGGGCAAGGGCATGTCAGTTCGCCAGACGGAAGCGTTGGTGCGCAACCTGCTGGCCAGCAAAGATAAACCCAGGGAAGACAAAACGCTGGATCCGAATATTCGCCACTTGCAGGACGATCTATCCCAACGCCTGGGTACCAAGGTGCTGATTCAGCACTCAGCCAAGGGTAAAGGTAAGCTGGTGCTTAACTACAGCTCTCTTGATGAGCTGGACGGGATACTGGCGCATATTAAGTGACGTGTTGAGTGTTTTCGCCATCCCCGCGCAGACGGTGCCGGAAACCAGTGTCATTGGATTAATGTAAAGCCTTTGAGCCTGACGGCCCTGGAATCAGGGTTAATCTCGCTCTACATCGTCACTTTCGTCGGGGTGATCGAAATCACACAGGATGTAGTGGCTCCGGAACAGACGGGCACCATATGAGGTGGCAGGCGGTAAAACAGAGCCATGCACCAACAAACCTGTCGCGAATGTGTAGCAAACGGTTGCCATTTTTAATGTCGATACTGACTATCGTCTGGTTGAACCCACCTACCATTGCCCCTATAATGCGCGCGCCTTGAACGAGGATGAAGGCCGTGTGGCTATTGGGAAAGGGAGTAAGGCGAGGTTTTTATGGCCGGTGCTGAAATAGCGCGACCCCCCGTCCATCGCATCACTTTGGCTCAATTGACGATCTTGTTAGTCGTCTGCCTTCCTTTGATGGCATACGATCAGGTTGTTGCCTGGTCACTGGCAGCGGGAGGCTTGATAGCAATAGTGCCGCAGGCGTATTTCGCCCAGCTTGCCTTTCGTTGGCGAGGGGCAAAATCGGCCAAGGCAATGGCCAAGGCCAGTTATGCTGGGGAAATCGGCAAGTTTTTGCTGAGTTTTGCAGGATTTGCCGTTGTGTTTGCAACGGTTCGGCCGATTAGCGGCCTGTCAGTCTTCGCAGGGTACATCGCGATGTTGGCGATACAGATTATTGGTAGCTGGCTGTTGCTTTCACGCAGCCAGTGAAACAGAGATAGACGCAAGAGTTCCTATAGATGGCAGCTGCAGGCGAAACACTGACAATCTCCGGATATATTGTCCACCACCTGACTAACCTCACCTACGGCAAGTTGCCCGCTGGTTTTGAGCGTCACGCAGTTGACGGCGCCGCTGAGGTTGTTCCCGATGGTGGTGTCTGGACAATTGCCCATGGAGGCACTGAAGCGGCCGCGATGGGCTTCAATGCCATTCACATTGACTCCATGCTCTGGTCTATAGGCCTTGGCCTGGTTTTCTGCTGGTTGTTCCGCTCCGTGGCCAAAAAGGCAGAGGCAGGCGTTCCCAGTGGCATGGTCAACCTGGCCGAGATGGTTGTTGAGTTCGTCGATAACACCGTAAAAGATACCTTCCACGGTCACAACAAATTGATTGCTCCCTTGGCGCTGACAATTTTCGTCTGGGTGTTCTTGATGAACCTGATGGATATCGTCCCCGTTGACCTGATACCACACACACTTGCTCTGCTGGGTGTGCCTTACCAAAAAATTGTGCCATCCACTGACCCCAATATCACCATGGGAATGGCCCTTGGCATCTTTATCCTGATGCTGTTCTACTCAATTAAAGTAAAGGGCTTTGGCTTTGTAAAAGAGCTGACCATGAACCCCTTTAACCACTGGCTGTTCATCCCCGTGAACCTGTTTATGGAAGTGGTAGGCCTACTGGCTAAACCCTTCTCTCTCGGCCTGCGTCTGTTCGGAAACATGTACGCCGGTGAGATGATCTTTATTCTGATAGCAGCCCTGTTCAGTGCCGGTATTGCCTGGATGGTGCCCGCGGGGCTGTTGCAGGTTGGTTGGGCGATCTTCCATATTCTGGTAATCACCCTGCAGGCTTTCATTTTCATGGTGCTGACGATTGTGTATCTCAGCATGGCCCATGAAGATCATTAATTTACTTTAAACGTTTATACATACTAGGAGAGAAACATGCCTGAATTAATCTACGTAGCTGCCGCCATTATGATGGGTCTGGGTGGTCTGGGTGCCGCAATCGGTGTTGGCCTGTTGGGCGGTAAGCTCATCGAAGGCTCTGCTCGTCAGCCTGAGTTGGCCCCCAAACTGCAGGTCACCTTCTTCCTGGGCGCTGGCCTGGTAGACGCGATCCCCATTATTGGTGTTGGTATCGCGATGTACCTGATCTTCGTAGTTGCAGGTTAATAGAGACAAACGTAAACGGGGCCGCTGCGTTTTGAGTGACCCCAACAACCTGTGAGGAGAAGAGCGTGAATATAAATCTTACGCTTATCGGGCAGATGATCGCGTTTATCTGTTTCGTCGTGTTCTGTATGAAGTACGTATGGCCGCCTATTATTGCCGCCATGTCCGAGCGCGAAAAAAAGATCGCCGATGGCCTGGCTGCCGCTGACCGCGCCAGCCACGACCTCGAATTGGCTAAAGAGAAGGCAGTAGAGCGCCTGAAAGAAGCCAAACAAGAGGCCTCGGGCATCATCGATTCCGCTAACAAGCGTGCCGGTCAGTTGGTTGAAGAAGCCAAGGACGCAGCCGTTGTAGAAGCAGATCGAGTGAAGGCATCTGCTCAGGCAGAGATCGAACAGGATGCCAACCGGGCCCGCGAACAGCTTCGCGGTCAAGTTGCAGCCCTGTCTTTGGCTGGAGCTGAAAAAGTTCTGGGTTCTGCAATCGACCGTGAGGCTCACAACGAGCTGGTCGAGAAGCTGGCTACAGAGCTTTAACGCGAGGGAGCTATGGCTGAATTAAGCACACTGGCACGCCCCTACGCTAAAGCAGCGTTTGAGTATGCCCGCGAGCATAACGCGTTGGCGCAGTGGTCAGAGCAGTTGCTCACCACAGCTGCCGTCGCAGCGGACGAAGGTATGGCAGCGGTTTTAAGCAACCCATCGCTGACTGACGAGCAGCAGGCGCAGACCATGGTAGATGTCTGTGGTGATGTGTTGGGCGTGGAGATGAAGAACTTCATTTCGATTCTCTCCTCCAACAATCGTCTGATCCTGCTACCGGAAATTTCGTCCCAATTTGAGCTGTTCAAGGCCCATCATGAAAAGTCGGTAGATGTAGAAGTTATCTCCGCCTTTGATCTGGATGACGCCACGACAGCAAAGCTTGCAGACGTATTGGGCAAAAAACTTGAACGCGAAGTGAAGGTCAGTACTTCCACTGATAAGGACCTTCTGGGTGGCGTTTTAATCAGGGCCGGTGATCTGGTGATCGATGGCTCCGTGCGCGGCAGGCTGAACAAGCTGGCCGAAGCATTGAACTCCTAGAATTTAGGATTGAGGAACAGAGCATGCAGCAACTGAATCCATCTGAAATTAGCGACATAATCAAGACGCGCATCGACCAGCTCGATGTGTCTTCTGAGGCTCGCAACGAAGGTACCGTGGTATCGGTTACCGACGGTATTATTCGTATCCACGGTCTCGCCGAAGTGATGTACGGTGAGATGATTGAATTTGAGGGCGGCATCTACGGGATGGCGCTGAACCTGGAGCGCGACTCGGTAGGCGCGGTAATCCTGGGCGACTACAAGAGCCTGGCTGAAGGCCAGAGCTGCCGCTGTACCGGTCGTATCCTGGAAGTGCCGGTTGGTCCGGAACTGCAAGGTCGCGTAGTAGACGCACTGGGTACTCCCATCGACGGTAAAGGCCCCGTTAACGCGGCCATGACCGACGCTCTGGAAAAGGTTGCACCGGGTGTAATCGCCCGTCAGTCTGTAGACGAGCCCGTTCAAATTGGTCTGAAAGCGGTTGACGCCATGGTGCCTATTGGCCGTGGTCAGCGTGAGCTGATCATTGGTGACCGCCAGATTGGTAAAACTGCGATTGCGGTCGACGCCATCATCAACCAGAAAGGCTCTGGCATTAAGTGTGTCTACGTTGCCATCGGTCAGAAAGCTTCTTCTGTTGCTGCTGTTGTTCGTAAGCTCGAAGAGCATGGCGCGATGGAGCATACCATTGTGGTTGCAGCGACAGCATCTGACCCCGCTGCGATGCAGTTCCTGGCTCCGTTTGCAGGCTGCACCATGGGTGAGTACTACCGTGACCGCGGTGAAGACGCCCTGATCATTTACGATGACCTGACCAAGCAGGCCTGGGCTTATCGCCAGATCTCATTGCTGCTTCGTCGTCCCCCAGGCCGTGAAGCGTATCCCGGTGATGTGTTTTATCTTCACTCACGCCTGCTGGAACGTGCCGCACGGGTTAACGCAAAGTATGTTGAAGACTTCACCAAAGGTGCAGTGAAAGGCAAAACCGGCTCCCTGACAGCATTGCCTGTTATTGAGACTCAGGCCGGTGATGTATCTGCGTTCGTACCGACTAACGTGATCTCTATTACCGATGGCCAGATCTTTCTGGAAGCCGATATGTTTAACGCAGGCGTACGCCCCGCGATGAACGCAGGTATTTCCGTTTCGCGTGTTGGTGGTGCGGCTCAGGCCAAGATCATCAAGAAGCTGTCCGGTGGTATTCGTACTGCGCTGGCACAGTATCGTGAGCTGGCGGCTTTCTCCCAGTTCGCTTCTGACCTGGACGATGCGACCAAGGCCCAGTTGGACCATGGTGAGCGCGTAACCGAGCTGATGAAACAGAAGCAGTACTCTCCGCAGAGCATCGCGGAAATGGGTCTTCTGCTGTATGCAGCTAACGAAGGCATGCTGAGCGATGTTGAAGTAGCCAAAATTGGCGATTTCGAAGACGCACTCCTGTCTTATATGCACGCTGAGCACAGTGAGCTTATGGGCAGCATTGTTCAGAGCGGAGACTACAACGACGAGATTGCAGACGCTTTCAAGTCCGCGATCGAGAAGTTTAAGTCAACTCAGACTTGGTAAAGCCCGAGGACCATTAGATGGCAGCCGGAAAAGAAATACGGACCAAGATCTCGAGCATCCAGAGCACGCAGAAGATCACCAGCGCTATGGAAATGGTTGCTGCTTCGAAGATGCGTAAAGCTCAGGATCGCATGCAGTTGGGCAAGCCTTATGCCCGCCGTATGCGCTCAGTGGTTGGTCACATTGCGAATGCAGCTCCAGAGTACCAGCACATGTACATGGAAAAGCGTGAAGTGAAGCGAGTGGGCTACATTATCGTTTCAACTGATCGCGGCTTGTGTGGTGGCCTGAACGTTAATTTGTTCAAGGCCGGGATCAGGTCCATGAAAGCATGGAACGACCAGGGTATCGGCATTGATCTCAGCCTGGTCGGTGCCAAGGCGACAGCATTCTTCAACAGCTACGGCGGTAATGTGATCGCTGCAGTTCGTGATCTGGGTGAAGAGCCCTCCCTGGCCGATTTGATCGGTGGCGTGAAGGCTATGCTGGATGCTTATGAAGAGGGCAAGATCGACCGTTTGTTCCTGGTAGGTAATCAGTTTGTGAACACCATGACTCAAGAGCCAAGTGTTGAGCAACTGTTGCCTCTGGAAGCAGAAGAAAGCGACGAAATGGCTCACCACTGGGACTATATATATGAGCCCGATGCCAAGGAACTGCTCGAGGGCTTGTTGACTCGCTATATTGAGTCTCAGGTCTATCAGGCTGTGGTAGAAAATGGAGCCTGTGAACAGGCCGCGCGTATGTTGGCAATGAAGAACGCCACTGATAACGCCGGCGATCTGATTGATGATCTGCAGTTGATTTACAACAAGGCGCGTCAGTCAGCGATTACTCAGGAGCTGTCTGAGATTGTGAGTGGTGCAGCGGCCATCGGCTAGGCGGCTGCGCGACACGGCAGTACAAAGTGGTAACAAATTCGGCACAGGGCGACGCCCAGAGCCAGCAAGAATTGAATTTTGATATAGAGGATCCGAACATGAGCAGCGGACGTATCGTACAAATTATTGGCGCAGTAATCGACGTGGAATTTCCACGTGAAGATGTGCCCAAGGTCTATGACGCACTGATAGTGCCCGAGAAAGGTCTCACCCTGGAAGTTCAGCAGCAGCTGGGCGACGGCGTAGTGCGCGCCATTGCCATGGGTTCTTCCGAGGGCGTGAGCCGCGGCCTGGCAGTTGAGAACACCGGTGCCCCCATCTCCGTGCCAGTGGGTATCGAGACCCTGGGTCGTATCATGGACGTACTGGGTAACCCTATCGATGAGTGTGGCCCTATCGGCGAGAAAGAGCGGGCCTCTATTCACCGCAAAGCGCCTGCTTACGAAGAATTGTCGGCATCCGATGAACTGCTGGAAACCGGCATCAAGGTAATCGACCTGGTGTGCCCTTTCGCCAAGGGCGGTAAGGTTGGCCTGTTCGGTGGTGCCGGTGTCGGTAAAACCGTAAACATGATGGAGCTGATCAACAACATCGCTACCGAGCACAGCGGCCTGTCGGTCTTTGCCGGTGTGGGAGAGCGTACTCGTGAGGGTAACGACTTCTACTTCGAGATGCAGGAGTCCAAGGTTGTGGACGTGGAGACCTTCTCCAATTCCAAAGTGGCGATGGTTTACGGCCAGATGAATGAGCCCCCTGGAAACCGTCTGCGTGTGGCCCTGACCGGCCTGACCATGGCTGAGAAGTTTCGCGATGAAGGCCGTGACGTACTGCTGTTTGTCGACAACATCTACCGTTACACCCTGGCGGGAACTGAAGTATCCGCTCTTCTGGGTCGTATGCCTTCAGCGGTGGGCTATCAGCCTACACTGGCTGAAGAGATGGGCGTATTGCAGGAGCGTATTACCTCTACCAAGACTGGCTCGATTACGTCTATCCAGGCGGTATACGTACCAGCTGATGACTTGACAGACCCGTCTCCAGCGACCACCTTCGCGCACCTAGACTCTACCGTTGTACTGTCTCGTGATATTGCAGCTCGCGGTATCTACCCAGCGGTCGATCCCCTGGATTCAACATCACGCCAGCTCGACCCGCTGATCATTGGTACAGAACACTACGAAACAGCGCGTGGTGTACAGACTGTGCTGCAGCGCTACAAAGAACTGAAGGACATTATCGCGATTCTGGGTATGGATGAACTGTCTGAAGAAGACAAGCAGTCTGTGAACCGAGCGCGTAAGATCGAGCGCTTCCTGTCTCAGCCTTTCCACGTGGCGGAAATCTTCACCGGTTCTCCCGGTAAGTACGTGTCCTTGAAAGACACCATCGCGGGCTTTAAAGGCATTCTGGCCGGTGAATATGATCACATGCCAGAGCAGGCGTTCTACATGGTTGGCAGCATCGACGAAGCCGTCGAGAAAGCCAAAAACCTGTAATAGCAGTCAGATAACGAGGCCAGAATTATGGCAATGACAATCCACTGCGATATCGTCAGCGCGGAAGAAGAAATCTTCTCAGGCCTGGTCGAGATGCTGGTGGCCACTGGTGGTGAAGGCGAGTTGGGTGTGAGCTACGGCCACGCCCCACTGCTGACAGCGCTGGTTCCAGGCCCCGTGCGTGTCGTGACACAGGCAGGCGAAGAACAAGTTTACTACGTATCCGGCGGCTTCCTGGAAGTGCAGCCTGGCGTGGTTTCTATTCTGGCTGACACTGCCATTCGTGCCCACGATGTGGACGAGGCCGCAGCTGAAGAAGCACGCAAGGAAGCGGAGCACGCACTGGCTAACCAGTCAGGTGATTTCGATTACGGCCGTGCGTCAGCACAGCTAGCCGAAGCTGCTGCCCAGTTGGCAACACTGCGTAAATTGAAAAACCGGGCGGGCCGCGGGTAACTGCGAACTGCACCGAGGTGCCCACCTGTTGGGCTACCAACGAAAGCCCTGGCCTGACAGCCGGGGCTTTTTGGGTTATAGGGCCTGGACCGAGTGGCTGTTAGCTTGCTCGCGGTATCTGCTGAGTAATACAGTGGATATTACCGCCCCCCAGCACGATCTCTCGTCCGTCGACGCCGACAACCTCACTCTCGGGAAATAGTCCCTGTAAAATAGCTTTTACCGCGTCATCATGGCGCTGGTCGAGTAGAGGGTACACGACCCTGCCGTTGGTGATTAGAAAGTTGGCATAGGAAGCGGCCAGTCGCTCTCCCGCCGAGCGCTCCATGCCCGCGGAATGGTCAATGCCCGCGGCTTGATCTTCACTGACATAAAAAGGACCGGGGAGGGGTAACTTGTGCACGGTAAATGACCGACCTTTTGCATCGGTTTGCGATTGCAGGATGGCCAGGCACTCTCGACAAATCTCGTATACCGGGTCTTCGGGGTCATCACACCAGGTGAGTACGACCTCTGCCGGCCCCACTATGTGCAGGATGTTGTCCACGTGACCATCGGTCTCGTCGCTGTAAAGGCCGCGCTGCAACCAGATCACTTTGCTAACGTTGAGATAGTCACAGAGCAGGCTCTCTATTTGGTTTTTCCTTAAATTCGGATTGCGCCCCTCATGCAGCAAACATTCAGCAGTGGTGATGCAAGTCCCTTCTCCGTCTACATGAACTGAGCCCCCCTCCAGGACCAGCGGGGCGCGGTAGCGGTCCTCTCCTCGCATGGCCAGGACTTCGCTTGCCAGGGCATCGTCTTCCGACCAGTCAGAATACAGGCCATTGATCTGGCCACCCCATGCGTTGAAATGCCAATCGACGCCGCGTATATCGCCTTTGCCGTTGAGCACGTAGCTGGGTCCTATATCGCGCATCCAGCAGTCGTTGCTCGGGGCTTCCACTATCTGGACCGACTTGGGCAACATACTCCGGGCGGTCTCCAGTTGATCGGCGCGGGCACACATGATGACCTGGGTTTCTTCGGCGATAGTGCTGGCCACCGCGGTAAATGCCCGTTGTGCAGGGCCTGCAGCTTCGCGCCAGTTAGATTTGCGCTCCGGCCAGGCCATCAATATTGCCTGTTGAGGCTCATGCTCCCCAGGCATACGGAAACCGTCGGCACGCGGGGTAGACTCAAGAGCAGGCTTCATTCGTTGTTAGCACCACAGGCGTTACTGGCAATGGGCCCGTAAAGCTCAGGGCGGCGATCGCGAAAAAGACCCCAGGAGCGGCGGTAGTTTGCGCACTCATCAAGGTCGATGGACGCGATTAAAATTTTCTCTTCATCTCGGCCAGCCTCGGCAATCTTCTCTCCGGTGTGGTCGGTAATGAACGAAGACCCGTAAAAGGTGGTGCTAATGCCGTCGTCTTGTTCTACACCGGTTCGGTTAGAGGCGATCACCGGTAGCAGGTTGGCGGCCGAGTGTCCTTGCATGACTCGTTGCCAGTGACCACTTGAATCCAGCGTTGGCTCCTGTGGCTCTGAACCAATGGCGGTGGGGTAAAACATGACCTCTGCACCCAGCAATGCACAACAGCGAGCGGTTTCTGGAAACCACTGATCCCAGCAGATACCGGCGCCAAACACGCCGTACTTTGTCTTCCAGACCTTGAAACCAGTGTCGCCTGGCGTGAAATAGAATTTTTCGCAATAGCCTGGCCCGTCTGGAATATGGGATTTGCGATAGTTATCCATTACCGTGCCATCGGCATCGATCATTACCAGTGAATTAAAAAAAGTGTTTGTGTCTCGCTCGTAGTAGCTGATCGGGAGCACTACCTCCAGTTCAGCCGCGAGTTTTGCGAAGCGCTCGATCAGCCGGTTACCTGCACGAGGCTTGGCAAGGTCCAGATATTTGTATTGCTGGGTTTTGCAAAAGTATGGTGCTTCAAACAGTTCCTGCAGAAGGATGACCTGGGCGCCAGCGGCGTGGGCTTCGCGTACCGCAGTCTCTGCCTTGTCCAGATTAGCCTCAATATCCCAGCTGATGGACAGTTGAGTTGCGGCGAAAGTCACGGTGCGATTCATGCTTGTATCCCGTTGCGAGCGATGTATTTGGCTGACTTAGGAGAATAGATCAAGCCGTTTGATTTTGGTGTACCTCCAAGGGGTTAGCGGCCTTAGAGCAATTGCCACAGCGTATCAAAAAGAATTTGTTGAGTAGAGGCGATCGCCGCGGAATCGATGATGACAACCACCGGGTAATCCTTGTCTGCGAGGGTAATCATGGCTACTTTGGGAGGATAAATTGCAATATAGGAGGCGTCTGCAGTCTCGCTTGCTGGCAGCCATTTCCGTTCTGCGTACTCAGCTTCGTCCCCGCCTTCGCCGACAGCTATTACCCGGACTCGAATGCCGCGACTCTCGCGTTGCTTGGTGAAATTGGGAAATGGGCGATACAGGTGCTCGCGCAGTGTTTTGGTGGAGATTACTGCATAGCCTCGCTCGGGGTCGCTGGCCGTGCTGTCGAGTATATCCCGAAGTACCAGCTCTACACCGTCATCGCCTTCATAGAAGCGGACATTGCCCGGGCTGAATTCTGCCCGTGTCTGTTTTAGCTCAGGAATGACCTCATTACGCAGCTGCTCCATCGCTTGCGACAAGGCTTGTTGCTTGCGTTCGCCCAGCTGCAGCAACCGGTCCGGATCTTCAGCTTGAAACACCCTGCGCTTGCCCCGCGGAAAATAGTTCACCACACCTTTGCCAGCTAAGTTTTTCAGGGTTTCATAAGTACTGCCCCGGTTAACTCCCGACTCGGCGGCCACATCCCGGATGGAGGCTGGCCCCAGGCGCAACAGGGCCCGGTAGATGCTGATTTCGCGGTCGTTAAGGCCGAGTTGGTGTAGGCTGTCGAGTTTCATTTGTTGTCAATTTTTGTGTGACAAAAAGCGTTGTATTGATAATCCTGAGCATTAATATGCGCTTATACAGTAAATAATGTCAAAATATATCTGACAGCAGGTTTTTAACAACCTGCTGGGAAGCGACTAAATGAATCTCGAAGTTATTATTCTCGCCGCGGGGCAAGGCACCCGCATGAAGTCCCCTCTACCCAAGGTTTTGCATCCGGTAGCGGGTCGACCGATGCTACAGCACGTGGTGGACACTGCCCGTGAGTTACAGCCCTCAGCCATCCATGTGGTCATCGGTCACGGCGCCGAAAGCGTGCGTGATGCACTGGCCCAGGAGGACCTTAACTGGGTGATACAGGAGCAGCAATTAGGCACCGGCCACGCCGTGTTGCAGGCTATGCCGGCAGTTCAGGAAAGTAGCACTGTGCTGGTGCTCTATGGCGATGTGCCACTGATCCGCAGGGACACCCTGCATGCGCTGGTGGCGTTGGCAACAGCAAGCCCGGCGCTGCTTACCGCCAAGTTAGAAGATGCCACAGGTTATGGGCGCATTTTACGGGCGCAAGACGGTTCTGTGCTGGGTGTGGTCGAGCACAAGGATGCCAATCCGGAACAGCTGCTGATCAACGAAATGAACACCGGTGTGCTTGCCGCGCCGGCTGCCGATCTCAGAACCTATTTGCCGGCTGTGGGTAATACTAATAGTCAGGGCGAGTATTATTTGCCGGATGTGTTGTCCATGGCGGTCGCTGACGGCAGAACGGTGGCGGCGCAATTGGCCAGTTCCGAACTGGAAGTTCTCGGCGTTAACGATCGACTGCAATTGAGTCAGGTTGAGCGGGAATACCAATTGCGCCAGGCCCAGCAATTACTGCGCGATGGTGTCAGCATTGCCGACCCGGCGCGTCTGGACATTCGGGGCACCCTGCAATGCGGTGACGATGTCAGCATAGACGTCAATGTGATCATTGAGGGTAAGGTGACTCTGGCCGATGGCGTATCCATTGGCCCCAATTGTGTACTGAAAAACGTAAAAATTGACGCCGGGTCATCCATACACGCTATGAGCCACCTGGAAGATGCTGTGGTTGGGCCGCGAGCCAATGTGGGCCCTTATGCCCGCCTGCGACCAGGTACGGTGCTGGCAGAAGATGCCAGAGTGGGCAATTTTGTGGAAACCAAAAAGGCCGTGATTGGCGCGGGTAGCAAGGTGAATCACCTCAGCTATGTTGGCGACTGCGAGATGGGAGCAGGGGTTAACGTCGGAGCGGGAACGATTACCTGTAACTACGACGGTGTGAACAAGCATAAAACCCGGCTGGGCGATAACGTATTCATTGGCTCCAACAGTACCCTGGTGGCTCCCCTGGAGGTTGCTGATGGTGGTTTCGTGGGCGCCGGCTCGACAGTTACCAAGGCGGTGGGTGCAAAAGAGCTGGCAGTGAGCCGAGCCAAACAACGCAATATTACCGGTTGGCAGCGCCCCGGAAAAAATGATGGGGAAGACTAACAATGTGTGGAATTGTAGCAGCGGCGGCAAGACGCGAAGTATCTGAAATTCTATTGGAAGGCCTGCGCCGACTGGAGTATCGGGGCTATGATTCTGCTGGCATGGCGCTGCTGGATAACGAGCGCAATCTGCTCCTGCACAAGCAATTGGGCAAAGTGGCTCAGTTGGAACAGGCCCAGAAAATGCAGCCTTACTATGGCTGTACTGGCATTGCCCATACCCGCTGGGCTACCCACGGAGAGCCGTCGGCAGCTAATTCGCACCCGCATATTTCTGGCCAGCGTCTGGCCCTGGTGCACAACGGGATTATCGAAAACCATGAGATGTTACGCGCGGAACTCAGCCAACAGGGCTATGAGTTTTCCTCCGCTACCGATAGCGAAGTAATTGTTCACTTACTCCACTCCCTAATTAAAATGGGCCATGGTCTGGCAGATGCCATGCGAGCGACGGTTGCTCGTTTGGATGGCGCTTACGCAGTGGCAGCAATCGACGTGGAGCATCCGGACCAGATTGTCGCCGCCCGGCAGGGCAGCCCGCTGGTCATTGGCGTGGGCATAGGCGAGAATTTTCTGGCCTCTGACCAAATGGCACTGCGCCAGGTCACCGATCGTTTTATCTATTTAGAGGAAGGTGATCTGGCTCTGATTTCGCCTTCAGATATGACCATCTGGAACGAAGCAGGTGAAGAAGTCAGGCGCGAAAAAACTCGAATTGAGGACGTAGTCGAAATCGCCGACATGGGCGATTTTGATCATTTTATGATCAAGGAGATTTACGAACAACCGCGAGCATTGGCGGCAACGCTAAACCTGGGAGCCGAGCATTCGGTGCCCGATGAGGTGTTTGGAGAGGGCGCCACGGCTATTTTTGATCAGGTGCAAGCGGTACAAATTGTCGCCTGCGGCACCAGTTTTCACTCTGGCATGGTGGCTCGTTATTGGCTTGAGGAGCTTGCCGGGATTCCTTGTCAGGTTGAGGTGGCCTCTGAGTTTCGCTACCGCAAGCGGGTGCAGCACGAAAACACACTGCTGGTGACCATCTCCCAGTCGGGTGAGACCGCAGATACCCTGGCGGCGCAGCGCAATGCAGCCCCGGGGGAGTTCCTTGCAAGCCTGGTCATAGCCAATGTAGATAACAGCTCCCTGGTGAGGGAGAGTGACCTGGTTTTCCTGACTCGCGCGGGTATTGAGATAGGCGTTGCCTCTACCAAAGCCTTTACCACCCAGTTGGTTGGATTGTTGATGTTGACCACGGTGCTTGGCCGCCGTCGAGCAATGGGCGAGGACCAGGCCCAGGAACTGATCAACGCGCTGCACAGTCTGCCTGATTATGTGCAGCAAACGTTGGAGTTAGACGGCGCAATTAAGAAGCTTTCTGAGTCGTTCATTCCCAAACATCACGCTCTTTTTCTGGGCAGGGGCATTCAGTACCCCATCGCCATGGAAGGGGCGCTGAAACTGAAGGAAATTTCCTATATCCACGCTGAGGCGTATCCGGCAGGAGAACTAAAGCATGGTCCCCTGGCACTGGTCGATGACGATATGCCGGTAGTAGCGGTCGCCCCCGGGGACGAGCTGCTGGAAAAATTGAAATCCAATTTGGAGGAGGTGCGCTCCAGGGGCGGTGAGTTGTTTGTATTTGCTGACCGGCTGGCCGGTTTTGCCAGCGAGCCTCGGGTTCATGTGCTCAATATGCCGCATTGTCCAGAGGCAGTTAAGCCCATTGTATACACGGTGGCACTGCAGTTACTTTCTTACCACGTAGCGGTGCAGAAAGGCACAGATGTGGACAAGCCGCGCAACCTGGCAAAGTCGGTCACCGTCGAGTAGCGCCAGCGCTTGACCTGACCCTGCCTGATCCACTGCGATCGCGCATGCGTTTGTGGGTCTGCGCTCGCATAGCCTGCTGACGCGCCAGCTCTGGCGGGGATACAAATTGGCCTGGGATGGAGCGACCGTTGCTGGGCAGTAACAACAGGCTATCGCATAGTCCCAGGCCTCGCTCCACTCGGCTGGGTGCGGGAATCGCATCCAGGTAGCGAGACACATCGGCCTCGTCAAGGATGCCAGACAGTACCAGCCTCGCTCGTTCTCTAACGGTAGGTTTAGCAACGCGATTTATACTTCCCCATTGCACCGTATAGTCGCTGCAGTTCGGGTTCTGGGAGCTGGGCACGTCAAGAAAAGAGGTAATCCTGTCCAGCCCGAAGTAGTAGCTGGTGAGCACTTCTTCTACCAACATGGCCGTATCTTCATAGGGCGTGGCATAGGCGTAGAGGGCATTGGCATCGTCTTGAACAAATTCCAGTCCAACCACCCGCGGGCTTAAGTTCTGAACAGTCGGACTGATCGGAGCGCCGAAAAACAGCACGGCTCCAAGCTCATACAGTAGCCCCGAGCCCAGGGGATAGGTATTGAGCAGCTGCCTGGTTGGGGTCGAGGGCTCAAGGCGAAAGGTGGCCTCAAGAGCGGTCTCACTGCCGGAGACGGCGGATAAAAGTGCAGGTGGCATGGCGTCATTGGCGTGCGCTAACTCGTGTACCAGTAAGTTGGCCATGGGCCAGATGATGTCGTCGAGAGTGCGGCTTTGCCCTTGTTCGTAGAGATAGGACGGCAGCCACGCTGAGCTGTTGCCCGATACGTAAAGGTCTGCTGAAATGAATTCCAGGGCGCTGCCGAAATCTGAGCGATAGTCCGGTTCCCAGTCGATAGTGTCGCGCTCTGCTGGCGTTAGCCACAGATCCTGTGGATCCAGATAAATTGCCCCCGTAGCGGATGTATAAAAAGCCGGTCGAATCCTCGAGCCGATTACCACAGCAGTGACTCCACGAAACATTTTTAGCATGTCCGCTGGAAGTTCTCGCAGCACCTGCTCGAAACGTACCCCCATCCAGGGGTGGGAGACTACGGTACGCTGCAAAATATCCGCTATGCCTGGATTGGGTGACGTCGAACCCATAAAGGGCAGCGTTTTAAGGGGACAGAGTTGAAAAGGGCCGTCAGCTGCGGCACAGCTTGCGAGCACCTCCGCCCAGCGGGAGTTACTGATATGTGGCTTGAGTGCTCTTACCGAGACTCTTTCCGACAGGCCAAAATCGAAGGAGGCACTGGCGATAGTGCCAGCTGTGTCAGTTGCCGAGACAAATAACAGCAGGTCTTGTGGTGAGTAATTGGGGTTGGTTAGTGAGAATCGTAGCTCGCTGCCAACTCGAACCGCTGGGATGATGACCCGTAAATCTGTGGAGGCCATAAAATAGCGAGGCTGGTCGCGATTACTCACGCCCAGAACCCTGATACTGGGCAGTGGTACCGTTAGGACGCTGCTGCCAGGTCGTAAAAAGGCATCGTAATCCAGTAGCTCGAGAGGTCCCGAGTAGCCAGGCCTGAAGCGGGACACCAGAGGCACGGCTTCGTCCTGGCTCCAGAGGCTCTCATCCAGCTGCAGCTCACAAGCGCCGGTGCTGTCCTTGCAAATGCTTGTCCAGCGACTAAAACTGTGACCGGGCGCCGGCACTGGCCAGAAGGTTTCTTGAAAATCCTCCCTGATATCGAAGGTGTAGCCGCTTCGATAGACTTGCCCTGCGGTGTCACCAAAGACTACTCCCTTGCCATTGACGACCACCGGCATACGGCAGGCACCAAGCAGAAGTAATAATGCGACTGCTGTCAGGCTGTATAAAGCCCGGCGGCCGGGCGCATGCGCGTTTGCTGTGACCATGGAGTCACTGTAGCAAGGGTAAACTGGTGGCACTAGGGGCCTGTTAGCATTGTCCTGCCTGCGACCAGCATACGTAAAGCGACTGCTACTGCCTGCAAAACGCTTGCTGCCCTGGCAGTGCTGATAGACTAGCAATATGACCCTGTTTAGCCTCTTGAAACTCGTTCACGTGAGCTGCGCCCTGCTGAGTATCGGCGGCTTTATCCTGCGTGGTTATTGGGCCGTGCGGGAGGATCCTCGCAGGGACAACACAGTGGTCAGGGTATTGCCTCACCTGGTTGATACTCTGCTGCTGGCCTCCGCGGTGGCTATGCTGGTGATTTGGCGTGTCTCGCCGCTAGAACTGCCCTGGGTGATGGCGAAAATCCTGGCACTGCTGGTGTACATCGGTCTGGGTATGGTGGTCATGCGCTTTGCACAAAACAGGTTTATACGCCTGGCTGCTTACAGTGCGGCACTGTTGAGTGTGGCGTACATAGTCTGCGTAGCCCTATCCCATTCGCCATGGGGGCCACTGGCTTTGTTCGGGTGAAACAGGGCCGTCCGGAACCGGGCAGCCCTGATCGATATCAGCTTGGGTTGGCTGCCTTGTATTCCCGGATTGCTGCGTTGAACTCCCCGGCAACGGTTTCCTCAGCGGAAACAGCGGCGTTGTAGGTCTCCTGCGCAGCCTGGTAGTCGTCTGCTGCGCCATCATCACCCGCTTTTACAGCGGCCTCGGAGGCAGTCATCGCAGGCTCCAGACATTTCATGTACTCAATGTTGGCGGCCTGGAATGACTTCACAGCTTTCTGGCCGGTGATCATTTGCTCCATATTCGAGGTGGCACCATTGGGAAGCTCAGGGGCCTGGGGTGCGTCACAGTCTGCAGCGAGGACGGATGTGCTGCCCAGAGCGAGTGCCAGGGCGGTGAACTTGATTGCTTTCATATGCTTAATCTCAGCCAATGTTTTTGGGTGGATAAATTTAACAGGACAGGCTGCCGCTGCCAAGTCAGTCAGATTTGCCTATCCAGAGCTTGGGTAGACCGTGCTCTTTTTCCAGCGTTCGGGCAATCGCCTCGGCAGTGTCCCGGCTTGCAAGGTCGACCACGCGCACTCGGTAGATAGTTCTGCCATTGCTCTGCCCCGTGGCAACGATGACCCTGCCGCTGGAAGGCTGTAGTTTGTTCACCCAGCTCTCAGCGGTGCTCTGTTTGCTGTAGGAACTGAAGTTGACGAACCAGCCTGTTGCCGCCGCGCCGCTGGCAGCTGCTTTAGTGGCAGCAGGCTTAGTCGGTGCGGTGGGCTTAGCCGGCGCCTGCTTTGGCGCGAGTATAGGTTTGGCCAGTGCGGCCTGTTGGGCAGCCAGTTGCTTTTCGAGACCGGCCACTATTGCCTGCAAGCTACTGTTCTCCCTGGAGAGCTCTTGCATCTGGGCTGCTAGTAGTTCATTTCGTTCGCTGGCTTCTGCGACCGCTGCGCGGCTGGCCGCCACGTCTTTAGGGGGCGCGGATGTAGCCAGTTTAGCCTGTAGTTGGCGAATTTCTTCCTGCATGGTTGCCCGTTGCTCAATGACGCCATAGCCACCGGCGCCGAGCAGTACGAGGGCTACAACAGCGACGATGATCATGCCCAGGGAAATTGTCATTTCGCTGGCTTCGTCTTCTTCGTAGTCCTCTTCTTCCTCCATCTCCTCCCAATCTTCTTCCAGGTCGTCATCCTCGGCTGTAATGGGCGCAACTAACGGGGGAAGGCTGCTTTCTGATTCCGGGGGCTCATCATCGAATGCCCCTGGCGGGTTTGGCTCTGAGTCCCAGAGGTCTGGCTCTATTGGCGAATCTGGCTGGTAAGCCTCTTCCGCTTCGGATTCTTCCCAGGGGTCGTTATAGGTGCCTTGTTCTGTATCCGCGGGGACTTCTTCTTCCAGCTCCCAGGTTGACTCTTCCATGGGAGGCTCAAGCGGTTCTGGCTCATCAGCTTCGGGTTCTTCTTCATCCACCTCGGTGTACATTGTGGCGAAGTCGCTGTCGCGATCCGAGTCCTCGAATTCTGATTCGTTGTCGAAGTCGTTGAACAGGTTTTCGTTCCGGTTCCAGTTGTTTCCAGCCTGGTCTCCGTCCTGCTCCTGATTACTATCGTCGTCGCGGTCGCTCATGTTGGACAGTGCCCCGTTGCCCCTTTTGCGCTGATAGTAGCAGACCTAATGGTGTTTTTCTGTAGCCACCTGCATAACAACAGAGATTCGCAACGTTGCCCGATCACGACCACTGTGGGCGCCGGGCTTATGTTTTTAAGCTATGGCCACCTCAACGGCTGATGACTGAAAAAATACGCCCCTCGGACGCGGTCTCTCGGTTAGAATGCGGCGATGGATGTATCCGATATTCTCTCCCCCCTGAACGAGGCCCAGCGCGACGCCGTCGCCGCTGAAAGTCAAAATATGCTTGTATTGGCAGGCGCCGGTAGCGGCAAGACCCGGGTTTTGGTGCACCGCATCGCCTGGCTAATTCGCGCTGAGGACTATTCGCCCTGGTCGATCCTGGCGGTAACCTTTACCAACAAGGCGGCCAAGGAGCTGCGCTCTCGTATTGAGGAGATGCTGCAGATTCCCAGCCACGGCATGTGGGTAGGGACCTTTCACGGCCTGGCCCATCGCTTGCTGAAAGCGCACTGGAAAGAGGCGGGCCTACCGCAGAATTTCCAGATCCTCGATAGCGATGACCAGCTGCGACTGGTGAAGCGGGTGTGCCGTGAGCTAGAGCTTGATGAGAGCCGGTGGCCACCGAAACAGGCTATGTGGTACATCAATGGGCAAAAAGATGAGGGTCTGCGCTCGCAGCATATCGAGGCACCGCATGGTGATCTTTATGCGCAAACCATGTTACAGGTGTACCGGGCCTACGAGGCCGCCTGCGATCGAACCGGGATGGTGGATTTTGCCGAGCTACTGCTGCGCGCTCATGAACTGTGGTTGAAAAGCCCGACGGTGCTGGCGCACTACCAGGGCCGCTTTCGACAGATCCTGGTGGATGAATTCCAGGACACTAACACCATTCAATATGCCTGGTTACGGGTACTCGCCGGCAACGATATTCCAGTGGTGGCAGTGGGTGATGACGATCAGTCTATATATGGTTGGCGTGGAGCAAAAATAGAGAATATCCAGCGCTTTACCGACGACTTCAAGGCCACTCGCACTGTGCGCCTGGAACAGAATTACCGCTCCACCCAGACCATTCTACAGGCCGCCAACGGGGTGATTGCGTTTAACTTCAGCCGCCTCGGTAAGGAGCTGTGGACGGCTGGCGAGCAAGGCGAGCCCATTACACTTTATGCGGGGTTTAATGAGCACGATGAGGCCCGCTTTGTTGTCGAGCAGATCGAGCACTGGGTTGCCGACGGCAACACCCGCGCATCTACCGCCATTCTCTATCGCTCCAATGCTCAGTCGCGGGTGCTCGAAGAAGCTCTGATACGTGGTGCAATGCCCTATAGGATCTATGGTGGCCAACGTTTCTATGAGCGCATGGAAATTCGCAATGCGCTTGCCTACCTGCGCCTGCTGCAGAGCAGGGGAGACGACGCGGCAGTGGAGCGGGTGATCAATACGCCCCCCCGCGGTATTGGCAGCAAAACGCTGGATGTGGTGCGCAGCTGTGCACGCGGCAGGGAGCTGTCCCTGTGGCAATCCATTGAGGTGGTGATAACCGAGAAGTTGCTGCCAGCTCGGGCCCTGGGAGCCCTGGAAGGATTCACCGTGCTAATCAACGAACTGGACTCCGGTACAGACGAGTTGGGGCTTGAAGAGTTAGTGGAGCATGTCATCGAGTGCGCCGGTTTGATCGCGCATTACCAGAAAGAAAAGGGTGAGAAGGGCCAGGCGAGGGTGGAAAACCTGGAGGAACTGGTGTCTGCCGGCAAGCAGTTTGTCGCCGATGAGGCCGAAGAAACTTCACCTTTGCAGCAATTCCTCGATAGCGCAGCGTTGGATGCGGGCGATGCCCAAGCCGACGAGCACGAGGACAGCGTGCAGTTGATGACCTTGCATTCGGCTAAAGGCCTGGAGTTTCCTTTGGTGTTTCTGGTGGGCATGGAAGAGAACCTGTTTCCACACCGCATGTCCATTGAGGAACCAGGACGCCTGGAGGAGGAGCGTCGTCTTTGCTACGTGGGCATTACCCGGGCGATGGCGCAGCTGGTGATTACCTATGCAGAGTCTCGGCGCTTGCACGGCACTGAGAGCTTTAATGCACCTTCCCGGTTTATCCGTGAAATCCCCGCAGATCTGTTACAGGAAGTCCGCATTAACAACACCGTGTCCAGGCCAGTGAGTGCGCTTAGCCAGGCCGCAGTGCCGGATACAGATCTTTGTCTGGGACAGCGCGTTTACCACCAGATTTTCGGCGAAGGCATCGTGCTAAACTTTGAAGGTCGAGGCAGCAGCGCCCGCGTTGAGGTGAATTTTGATGCCGAAGGCAGCAAGTGGCTGGTCTTGCAGTACGCCAATCTCCAGCTGATATAACAAGGACATTGCGATGGCACAGGGCGCCACAGAAAAACGCTACACCCCGTTAATCATTCTTGCGTTGGTAGCGGCTCTGGTTGCCGTACTGGGATTGTGGGCGGCTGACAAGGCCGGGCGCCAGGGCAGTGGTAACCAGGGTGCAGAGGTGCTTGCTACTTCCAATGAGCAGTTTGAGTGGAAGTTGGTGACCACCTGGCCCAAAAACTTTCCCGGCCTGGGTTCCGCCGCGGAGAACCTCTCTCGAATGGTTGAGCAGATGAGTAATGGCCGGCTCAAAATTCGAGTCTACGGGGGTGGTGAGATCGTGCCGGCCCTGGGGGTGTTTGATGCTGTTTCTCAAGGCGTTGCCGACGCCGGCCATGGCGCCGCTTACTACTGGAAGGGCAAGGTACCTTCCTCGGTGTTTTTCACGGCGGTTCCGTTTGGTTTGAACGCCCAGGAAACGTTCGGCTGGCTGCACTACGGCGGTGGCCTGGAGTTGTGGGAGGAAGCCTATGCGCCCTACAACCTGCTCCCAATGGGGGGCGGCAGTACCGGGGTGCAGATGGGGGGTTGGTTCAACAAGGAAATCAATTCGATTGAGGATCTGCAGGGTCTCAAAATGCGCATCCCTGGCCTGGCCGGGGAGGTTTTTACTGCCGCAGGAGGGACCTCCGTCACGCTGCCGGGAAGCGAGTTGTATACCTCCCTGCAGACCGGCGTAATCGATGCGCTTGAGTGGGTTGGCCCCTACAACGACCGTATCTTCGGTTTCCATCAGGTGGCGAAGTACTACTATTACCCGGGCTGGCACGAGCCTGGATCTGTGCTCGAATTCATCGTCAATAAGGACTCCATGGCGGCATTGCCTCTGGATCTGCAGGCTATTGTGCGGCAGGCTGCGCGGGCTTCCAGCCAGGACATGCTGGATGAGTATACCGCTCGCAATAACAAAGCCTTACGGGAGCTCATTGATGATCATGGGGTGGAGCTGCGCCGTTTCCCGGATGATGTGCTCAAGGCCTTGTGGCAGGGCACTCAGGAGGCCATGCAAAAACTGGTGGACCAGGACCCTATGGCGGCGAAGGTTTACGCATCCTACTCGGAGTTCTATAAGGGCGTGCGTAACTACCACCACATTTCAGAGCAGGCCTACATCAATATGCGTGATGTAGTGCTCGAAGATGATGACTACTAGCTGCGGATAGCCCGGGTGCGGCCGTTGTCATCAATGGCGACAAAGACGAATTCTCCCTCAGTGACCTTGGTCGGCTCGCCATCGTGTTTGGAGTTGATCCACACCTCGACAATAATGCGGATTGAGCTGCGGCCAATTTCCAGCACGTCGCAATAGCAAGTGACCACCGCGCCCACGTGTACCGGGGTGAGGAAGACCATCGCGTCTATGGCAACGGTGGCAACCCGGCCGCCGGCGACCTTGGCAGCGGTGACCATGCCTGCAATGTCCATCTGTGACATCAGCCAGCCACCGAATATATCCCCGTTGGGGTTGGTATCCTTGGGCATGGCCACTGTTTGCAGTGCCAGTTCCCCGTGGGGCACAGGGGTGCTGTCGATGTCATTCATTTCGATTGCCTGATAATGTTTATTGTGAGCGTTGCTACTTGTGGAGCAGGCTGGGCAGCCAGGTTGCCATTTGTGGCCAATTCCAGAGCGCGACCATCAGCAGCAGCTGGATGATTATAAAGGGTACTACGCCGCGGTAGATAGCCCCGGTGGGAACCGATTCCGGGGCAACCCCGCGCAGGTAGAATAGGGCAAAACCGAACGGTGGAGTCAGAAAGGAGGTTTGCAGGTTCAAGGCGATCATAATCCCAAGCCAGATCGGGTCCAGGCCCATTGCCAGTAGGATGGGTCCTACGATGGGCACCACCACAAAGGTAATCTCGATAAAGTCGAGAATAAAGCCCAGCAGGAATATGACCAGCATCACTACCAGCGTTGCCCCCATGACCCCCCCTGGCATGTCGATGAAGAAGCTTTGAATGAGTTCCTCACCGCCGAAGCCTCGGAACACCAGCGAGAATATTGCCGCAGCGATCAGGATCATAAACACCATGCAGCTCACCTCCAGGGTGTTTAGCACGGCTTCGCGAAGTCGCTGCAGAGTCATCTGGCCTCGAACGCAGGCCAACACCAGTGCTCCCACGGCTCCAAAGCCGGCCGCCTCGGTGGGCGTAGCTGCGCCCAGGAGTATCGAGCCCAGGACCAGTCCGATGAGTAGCAGGGGCGGCAGTAGGCCCTTCATTATTTGCCCTACTGAGACGGCTTCTTCCTCAGCGGGTGGCGCAGCCTCCGGGTACAGCCGGGCATAGACTGTGAGATAGAGGATATACAGCGCGACTAACACCAGCCCGGGAATCAGCGCGCCCATAAACAGGTCGCCAACTGACACGGTCTTGGGGGAGAACACGTTCATTTTCAGCTGCGCCTGCTGGTAGGCATTGGCGAGTATGTCCCCCAGCAGTACCAGGGCGATGGAAGGGGGAATGATCTGACCCAGGGTACCGGTGGCGCAGATTGTGCCCGTCGCCAGAGAAGGGCTGTAGCCGGCGCGCAACATGCTGGGCAGTGATAACAGCCCCATGGTGACTACTGTTGCGCCCACGATACCGGTACTGGCGGCCAGGAACATGCCTACCACAACGACCGAAATACCCAGGCCACCCCGCATGCTGCCGAACAATTTCGACATACTGTCGAGCAATTCCTCGGCAATGCGAGACTTCTCCAGAACGGTGCCCATAAGGATGAACAGGGGCACGGCAATCAGGGTAGTGTTGTTCATGGTGCCGAACACACGACCGGGAAATGCGTTGAGGAATCCTGCGTCGAATACGCCGGTGAGAATGCCGCCGACGGCAAAGGCTAACGCTGTGCCCGCAAGAGTGAACGCCACCGGATAGCCCAGCATGAGCAGCAGGCAGACGCCCAGGAACATATAGAGTGAAAGGTACTCCATGCTCAGATGTCGCCTTGAACCAGTATCAGGGCATTGCGTAAGGTCTCGGCCAGGCCCTGTAGTAGCAGGTTGATGCCCATAGCGGGTATCAGGGCTTTCAGTAGGTAGACTGCGGCAATACCGCCCAGTTCTGAGGAGGTCTCGCGCATCGCCCAGGACTCGCTGACGAAATTCCAGCTCACGCCGACAATAAACAGGCACAGAGGCATCAGAAACACCACACCGCCCAGGGCATTCACCCAGGCCTTGCCACGTCGCGAGAATTCCCGGTAGAAAATATCCACGCGCACGTGGGCGCCATGCTTGAGCGCGTAGCTTGTGCCCAGCATGAACAGGGTGGCGTGCATATAGGTGACCAGTTCCTGGGAAAAGATGGAACCGGTGTTGAAGCCGTAGCGCATTATTACGATGACTGTGATCAGCAGTGCCATGGCCAGCGCCAGCCAGGCCAGTATTCGGCCCGTGTGGTCGGTGAACGCGTCTATGGTCTGCACGAGTTTGCTCGCCAACAGCATGGTGATGAGGTCTTTTTTATTGGTCGGTGTGCAGAGTATCATAGCCCCCTCGCAAATGGGGGTACCCCCCTGCGCGCCAATTCCAAGACAGGGCCTGAGTTATGCTGACAGTGATATCCCCAGCCAAAACGCTGGATTTCGACACGCCGCCCACAACCCGCAAGGCTACCCAGCCATTGTTTCTGCAGCGCGCTGCAGATTTGGTGGCGGACGCCCAGGATATGAACCCTGAAGACATTCGTGCACTAATGGGGGTGAGTGAAAATATTGCCCAGCTCAATCACGCCAGATTTATGAACTGGAGTGCACCCTTCAATCTCGATAACGCCAAGCAGTCTGTGTTGGCGTTCAAGGGCGATGTTTATACCGGGCTGCAAGCTGAAACCCTGAATACCGCGCAGTTGGGATTCGCTCAGAAACACCTGTGCATTCTTTCGGGGCTTTATGGTCTGCTGCGCCCACTGGATTTGATGCAGCCCTATCGCCTTGAAATGGGGCTGAAGTTTGCCAACCGCGGAGGTAAGAATCTCTACGAATTCTGGGGCGACGACATCACCCTGGCGGTGAATAAGCAGCTGAAAAAGTCAGGCACCTCGGTGCTGGTCAATCTGGCGTCCAATGAGTACTTCAAGTCGGTTAAGGCAAAGCAGCTGGACGGGGATATTATTACCCCGGCGTTCAAGGATCTCAAAGGCGGCAAGTATAAGATCATCAGCTTCTACGCTAAAAAAGCCAGAGGTCAGATGGCGCGTTACATTATTGATAAGGAGCTGAACGATCCCGAGGGAATGAAGAAATTTCGTGTAGATGGCTATCGCTTTAACAAGGCCGAGTCCACCGCCCGGGACTGGGTGTTCACCCGCGACGAAGCGCCAAGTGCCAAGTAGTTCCTCCATGGAACAGCTGCCGTTTTCCCAGGCCTGCGAAAATAACAAGGGCCCCATCCTCGAGGCGCTATCGCGGGTTTTTGCTTCTCGGCGTCAGGTTTTGGAGATCGCATCGGGTACCGGCCAGCATGCCACATGGCTCGCGGAGCACCTGCCGCTCCTGCAATGGCAGCCCACAGAAATGCCGCAGAACCTGCCTGTTCTGGCGCCACGCTGCCAACACTACACACAAGATAATCTTCTCCCGCCACAGTCACTGGACGTCAGTGTGCGGCCCTGGCCGGTGGACGAAATCCCCCATGCGCTGTTCAGCGCAAACAGCTTACATATTATGCCCTGGTCCTGTGTCGAGGCCTTGTTTGCCGAATTGGGCGAGCGCGCAGGTGATGACACCCTGTTGGCGATTTATGGGCCGTTCAACTATGGCGGCCAGTACACGTCAGCGAGCAATGCCCAGTTTGACCAGTGGCTTGCCCAGCAGAGTTCCTTGAGTGCCATTCGCGACTTTGAAAAAGTAGAGTCGCTGGCCAATGTTGCAGGTTTTAAACTGCAGGAGGACCTGGAAATGCCGGCTAACAACCGCCTCCTAGTCTGGCACAGAGCTTGAGCCCAATGCTACTCCTTGAAGGGTAGTAAGGTAGCGGTATCTCGAAGATAGGCCTCGCTGTGCGACTTTTCTCTGCGGGTAAAATCACCCACCGCTGCCGACAGACTGGGGTCGGCAATCCAGTGATTTGAAAAGGTTTCCACGGGTCGGAAGCCCCGCTGTATTTTGTGCTCCCCCTGGGCGCCTGGGTCAAAACGCTGTATCCCCTGCTCGATGCAAAACTCAATGCCCCGGTAGTAACAGGCCTCGAAATGCAGGCAATCAAACTCCTGCTCGCATCCCCAGTAGCGTCCATAGAGCGTATCGGCAGAGCGAAAGTACAGGGCCGCCGCTACCGCTTCGCCATTTAGAGACGCCAGCACCATGATGACCTGTTCGCCCATCCCGGCCGCGACGCGGGTGAAAAATTCCCGGGTGAGGTAGCCGCCGTGGCCACTGCGCTTGGCATAGGTGTATTGGTAAAAGTGATAGAAGCGCTGCCAGTTTTGTTCGCCGATGTCGTCGCCGACCAAGGTCTCCAATTGCAGACCCTGTTCTTGTACCCGGCGACGCTCTCGCTTTAGGGACTTGCGTTTGCGGCTGTTGAACTTCGCCAGAAAGTCGTCGAAATCCCGGTAATCTTCATTGAACCAGTGAAACTGGGTGGCCCTGCGTTGGTGAATGCCCTGTTCCAGCAGGTTCTCAGAGACACTCTCTTCGGGGAACAGCAAATGCCAGCTGGACAGTTCCTGTTGGCTGCAAAACTGTTCCAGCGCGCGGCATGCAATAGCCCACACTTCTTTGGTATCCAGTTCCGGCAGGTGACATAGTCGCGGGCCGGTGGCGGGTGTAAAGGGGATAGCACTGACCAGCTTGGGATAGTACTGCAGGCCGCTTTGCTGCCAGGCCTGGGACCAGGACCAATCGAATACATACTCGCCATAAGAGTGGGACTTAAGGAACAGGGGCAGGGCGGCGACTGCTGTGTCGCCATCTCGCAAGATCATATGGCAGGGCTGCCAGCCGCTATCGGCTGTGGTGCAGCCAGATTCCTCCAGCCCCAGTAAAAACTGGTGGCGCAAAAATGGGTAGTCTGTGCCGCACAGGCTTTGCCACTCCTGTGGGTCGACCTGCGTCATGCTGGTGACGAATTCCGCGTTCAGTTGCACCGGGTTTCCAGTATCAGAGGGCAAAGTTCAGGACCAGGCCGGTAAAAATGACGGCGCCTATCCAGTTGTTGTGCAAGAAAGCTTTGAAGCATGACGCTGGATCCCGTTTGCGTATGAGGTACTGGTGATATACGCACAGGGCAGCGGCTCCGACCAGCGCAACATAGTAAGGGGTCTCCAGGCCGAAGCGATCGCCAGCGATAATCATCAAAGCGAGAAACGTGACTTGCAGCAGGCCGATAATCAGCCGGTCATGCTGACCAAACAGGATGGCGGAGGACTTAATGCCGACCACCAGGTCGTCTTCCCGGTCGACCATGGCGTATTTGGTGTCATAGGCCGTTGTCCAAAGCAGGTTGGCCAGGTAAATCAGCCACAGGTCCGCTGGCAGTTCCCCGGTTTGAGCGGCGAAGGCCATGGGAATACTCCAGGAAAAAGCCGCGCCCAGCACCAGTTGCGGCAGGTGGGTGTAGCGCTTCATGAAGGGGTAGGTGGAGGCCAGGGCCACGGCGCCGAAAGAAAGCTTCACGGTTAAAGGGTTGGTGAACAACACCAGAATGAAAGCCACAGCGAGCAGGCCAATGAACAACAGGCGCGCCTCTTTCACCGTGACTGCGCCGGTGACCAGCGGTCGCCTCGAGGTGCGATCGACCTCTCCGTCCCAGTGACGGTCAGCCAAATCGTTAATCACACAGCCTGCAGAGCGCATCAGGATTGTGCCCAGGGTGAAGATTAGCAGCAGGTCCCAGTCAGGTATTCCGTCGGCGGCTATCCACAATGCCCACAAAGTGGGCCATAGCAGCAGTAGTGTGCCGATGGGCTTGTCAAAGCGGATAAGCTGTAGCAGGGCCTGGAATTTGGAATCAGTGGGCATGTTGATGTTCGTGGAGGCGAGGCCCCAAGCTTACTGTTTCGGGCTGACAATTGCAGCGCTGACTTTGCCGCGCTGGGTGCGATGCACTGGCAGTACCGCTGGCCATGGAGTAAAGGCTTGCAGGAAGACCTCGCTCACCATCAGGTTTGCCCCCTCGATCGAGAAGCGTGAGCGGCGTGCCCAGGCGGCTTCTTGCTGACGCAAGGAAGTGGGTATGTAGTCGCAATCTCCCGCAATCCGCGCCACTTCAAAAGGGTTGCGGCGCATGCTGGCGTTCTTGAACAAAATGGCACCCAGAGGCCTGTTTTGCAGGCGGCGCAGGTGGGCGAGGCGACCGGTCAGGCTGGATATTGGCAGAACGCTGCGGGCGAAGACGACTGTTTGGCCGCCTTGCTGCAAGGCGACTTCTCTGACGATGGCCAATTGCCGATGCGGAATGTCCAGTAGTGTTCTTTCCGAAGACAGTGGTACTTCCCAACCCTGATAGAGCCTGCGTACCTGGAAAAGGCCACGGTGCTGGTCAATCAGCCTGCCGGTGAGTGAACCGTCATCCAGTAGCCAGCCGCGTGTGTCGGAAGCCAGATCAAAGGCGGTGAGTTGCTTTGCCGGGCGCCACAAGGGCTCTGCGCGCACGCGGTGGCCGGCGCGGGGAGGGTGGGCATTGTCTGTGGGATGCTGTGGATTCATGCAATGGCGAGGATGCTTTATCGGCGGGGGGCTTGCAAGGCGCAGCTGGCTTAAATTGCCATCCCGGCGAGCGCATATTGCTCTTGCACAATTTTCACACAACCCTATAGTGTTGCCTCCCCGATTTTTGTTTTCCCTGCGCCCTATAAGTGGCTGTTGGGGAAGGGATTTCCAGACGAATAGAACAAGTGAGAACGACGATGAGTAGATGGGAATGTATTGTCTGTGGCCTTATTTATGACGAGAAAGAAGGCTGGCCCGATGACGGCATAGCGCCCGGCACCAAATGGGAAGACGTACCCGAAGATTGGCTCTGCCCAGACTGTGGTGTCGGCAAGGAAGATTTCGAGTTGCTGGAAGAGTCCCCGGTAGACGTGACGCCGCATCATGAGGAACCGGTGGTGGATACGGTTCACGCCCCTCTGGTGATCCTCGGTACTGGACTTGCGGGCTACGGCCTGGCTAAGGAGTTCCGCAAGCACGACCAGGACACCCCCCTGATACTGATCACTTCTGACGACGGACGCTCTTACTCCAAGCCCATGTTGTCCACCGGCTACACCAAGGACATGTCCGCCAATGACCTGGCGCAGATGGACGCAGGTAGCATGGGACGTATGCTTAAAGCCAGCGTCTGGACCATGACCAAGGTCAGTGAGATAGACACGGCCAACCAGTTGATCAAGGTTGGCGATGCCCAGACCGCCGTGCACTACAGCAAGCTGGTGTTGGCCCTGGGTGCAGATGTGATTCGCCCCCCAATCGAAGGCGACGCGCTGGACAAGGTCTACTCAGTAAATGATTTGCTGGATTACGACGATTTCCGCAGCGCCATGAAAAAGAACGACGTGAAAAAAGTCTGCCTTATCGGCGGCGGCCTGATCGGTTGCGAATACACCAACGACCTGATCAATGGCGGCTACGAAACAGAGACGGTTGATCCGCTTGCCTATTGTCTGCCCACGCTTTTGCCGGAACCGGCTGGCAAGGCCGTGCAGGCAGCCCTGGAAGCCAAGGGAGCCAAGTTCCACTTCGGTCCACTGGTGACTGCCGTGAACAATGCGCAAAGCGGGGTTACTGTCAGCCTCAACAACGGCACAACCATCAACGCTGATCTGGTGGTCTCTGCTGTGGGTGTGCGCCCGCAGGTTGCCCTGGCCCAGGCCTCCGGGATAAACACTAATCGCGGTGTGGTCACCAACCGCTTGCTTGAGACTAGTGCACCGAATGTATATGCCATGGGTGATTGCGCCGAAGTGAACGGTCACGTACTGGTATACGTTGCACCCCTGATGGCACAAGCTCGCGCGCTGGCCAAGACCCTCAGTGGCGAGGCCACCGAAGTGAGCTATCCCGCCATGCCCGTGACCATCAAGGTCCCAGCCTGTCCGGTTACCGTGGCGCCACCTGCACAGGGCGCCGAAGGCGAGTGGAGTTTTGAAGTGGACGGCGCAAACGTGAAAGGCGAATTCCGCGATGCTGGCGGAAACCTGTTGGGCTTTGCCCTCACCGGCGAAGCCACCAAACAGAAGATGGCGTTGCAAAAGGAACTGCCGGCTATCATGGCCTGAGGCCGCCCTGATGTCTGAATCAGGGTGTGCAGAGCAACAGACCCGCCGCTGGCTGGAAGAGTTTGTGGTGGGGCTGAATCTTTGCCCCTTCGCCCGGCCGGTGCTGGGTTCTGATCAACTGCGTATTGCTATCTGCAAGGATGCCGGCGATACACCGTTGCAGACCTTCTTTCTGACAGAGCTGGACCTACTGCAATCCACTCCCGAGTCCGAAATTGCCACCAGCCTGCTGATCTTTACGGGCGCGTTGGCCAGCTTCAGCGACTATCTTGATTTTCTGGATCATGCGCAGGAGCTTGTCTATCAATCTGGACTTGAAGGCGTGGTGCAGTTGGCCAGCTTTCACCCGCAGTACCAGTTCGAGGGCGAGGCGGAAAATGCCGCCAGCCACTACAGCAACCGCTCGCCCTGGCCGACGATTCACCTGTTGAGAGAAGACATGTTGGCAAGAGCTCTAGTAGATTTCCCCGACCCGGAAGGCATACCGCAGCGCAATATAGCGACGCTGGATGAGCTTGGTGCCGCTGAGTTGCAGAAGCGTTGGGAAGCGATAAAGCACTAGGCTATCGAAATTGAGACTGGCCGGAGTCAATCGAGCGAGAGAGGCCCGACAGGGGATAGACCCTACCGAAACGGCCACCCGCTACACCACGTTTTTGGGCTGCTGCGGAACTCGACCATTTTCGCTTCGCGAAAATTGGGACTCAGACAGTCCTTGCAGACGGCCCCCAAGAACGCGGTTGCGCTTAAAGCAGTGGCCTGACTGTTTCCGTAGGGCCTATCCCCTGTCGGGCCGACTAGCGAGAAACCGTTTTTACATAGCCCGCTGATTAACTCGCTCCATCAACTGCTCCGCAGATTCCTTGCGCTCTGAATACCGATCCACCAGAAAGTCAGAGCTGTCCCGAGTCAACAGAGTAAACTTCACCAGCTCCTCCACCACATCTACAATACGGTCGTAAAACCCCGAGGGCTTCATTCGGTTGTCTTCGTCGAATTCCAGGAACGCTTTTGCCACTGAAGATTGATTGGGGATAGTGATCATTCGCATCCAACGTCCCAGCACTCGCAACTGGTTTACCGCATTGAAAGACTGGGAGCCGCCTTCCACCTGCATCACTGCCAGCGTTTTGCCCTGAGTCGGTCGCACCGCGCCAATGCTCAGTGGCACCCAATCAATTTGTGCCTTCATGATGGCAGTCATCGAACCGTGGCGCTCTGGAGAGCACCAGACCTGGCCTTCCGACCAGGTCATCAAGTCGCGCAGCTCCTGGACCTTAGGGTGATTCTCGTCACCGTCATCTGGCAGCGGTAAACCTGACGGATTAAAAATACGGGTCTCGCAACCTAGCTGCTGCAGTAGTCTGGCACTTTCTTCTACCACCAGCCTGCTAAAGGAACGCTCTCGTAGCGAGCCATAGAGCAACAAAATACGCGGCGGATGAGAGGAGCGCTCTTTAGGCACCATGTCCTCGAGTGTCGGAGCGACCAAGTGTTCAGTGACAATGTTGGGTAAATCTTGCATGGGATCTCGATTTTTCATTAACAGTTAAATAAATGGGGCCTGGCGCTAGGCAGTGGGGAACCAGTGCCGGGTGTTGTTGGCAAATTTCACCAGTGACAGCATCACCGGTACCTCCACCAGCACGCCGACCACGGTTGCCAGTGCCGCCCCCGAGTGCAGGCCAAACAAAGAGATAGCGACCGCCACCGCCAGTTCAAAGAAATTACTGGTCCCGATCATCGCCGCCGGCGCTGCGATGTTATGGGGCAACTGCATTCGCTTCGCGGCGAAGTAGGCGATAAAAAAAATGCCATAGGTCTGGATCAGCAGCGGAATCGCAATCATCACAATACTTTGTGGTTTGGCGATAATGGTTTCAGCCTGGAAGCCGAATAGCAGCACCACCGTAGCGAGCAAGCCCAACACAGAAAGCGGCTTCAGACGGTTGACCAGGCCCGACACCTTGTTGCGCAGGAGGCGACGGGTCAGGTAGCCGGCAACAAGTGGCAATACCACATACAGCACAACCGATAACAGTAGTGTTTCCCACGGCACAGTAATGTCCGTGACACCCAGGAGAAATGCAGTGAGTGGTGCAAAGGCGAAGATCATAATGATGTCGTTCACCGACACCTGCACCAGCGTGTAGTTGGGGTCACCCTGGGTGAGCTGGCTCCAGACGAATACCATGGCGGTGCAGGGCGCTACCCCCAGCAGTATCATGCCGGCAACGTATTCGTTTGCGGTTTGTGGGTCTACCCAGTTGGCGAAAAACACATGGAAGAACAGCCAGCCAATGGCCGCCATACTGAAGGGTTTTATCAGCCAATTGATCACCAGTGTTAGCGCCAGGCCCTTGGGTTTTTTGCCCACGTCCTTGATGGCGGAAAAATCGACCTGAATCATCATCGGGTAGATCATTAGCCAGATTAACACTGCCACCAGCAGGTTAACGTGGGCGTATTCCCAGCTGGCGATGACGGCAAAGGCAGAGGGAAACACGTTTCCCAAAAGGACGCCGGCAACGATGCACAGCGCGACCCAGACACTGAGATAGCGTTCGAAATTACCCATTGTTGTCTCCCAGTTGATTGAGCAGTGCGGCCAGTTTAGTCGCGTCCATGGTCAGAGGATTGGCGGACAACAGTTTTTCGATCCGGGACTGCAGGATTGAAATGGTATTGCCAAATGCGGCAGCGACTTCGTCCTCGCTTCCTTGCAGACGCGAGGGGTCGGCCAGCCCCCAATGCACGGTCAGTGCATCACCAAACCATACCGGACATTGTTCTGCAGCTGCCTGGTCGCAGACAGTGATTACCACGTCCGGCTGCCAGTTCTCATGCGCGTCCCAGGACTGGCTCTGTAGCCCAGCGGTGCTTATTCCCGCCTGCTGTAAGTACTTGATAGACAGTGGGTGCACCTCGCCGGAGGGTTGGCTGCCGGCAGAGCGAGCCTCGAGCACATTGCCGCCAAATGCGTTGGTCACTGCCTCGGCAATAATGCTGCGGCAGCGGTTATGGGTGCAGATAAATAATAGCTTCATGCTGGCTCTGCGCAGAGATCGCGACTGCGTTGTGGTCGGTCGCCCATTTTTGTCAGCCTTTCACAGCAGTTGTAGGTAAACGCCATATTGTCGGTGGCCGTGGTGGCAATAATCGTCCTGGCCCAGCCCGGCAGCGCGTTGTTGATCGCGTAGTACATCCACTGTCCCTCTCGTCGGGTGGTCAGCACGCCGCAGTCGCGAAGTTGTGCCAGATGACGCGAAACCTTGGGCTGACTTGTATTTAGCGCTGCAGTTAATTCGCATACGCAAAGTTCACCCTGCGCATGAATCAGCAATATGGCTTTGAGGCGAGTTTCCTCGGCCAGGCATTTGAATAGCGATAACGGTTCCATAGTTGCTCCCAGAGTTTGGCAGACAATATATATGGAAAAACATATATATGCAATTGTGTATATATAGAAAGATCTTTTCCCGGGGTAGTACTTGGTCGGCGCTCGCCGGAGCGCTAGGATGGGGAGGAACGGGCGCTGGCTATTTCGGCGTATAAAAACTTCAGGAGAAATGGCATGAAACGCGTAATACGTGCAATGGGCTTGCTGGTAATGGGTATGCTCGCAGCAGCCCAGGCGGCCGCCCAGTGGGAATTGGACAGCGAAAGGTCCAGCATTAACTTTATCTCGGTTAAAAATTCGGCCATCGCTGAAACGCACAGCTTTGCTTCTTTAGTTGGCTACATTGGCAAAAGCGGTAATGTTCAGGTCAGCATCGACCTCAACAGTGTGGAAACCCTGATCCCGATTCGTAATGAGCGACTGCAAAAATTGCTGTTTGAGACAGCCGAATTTCCCAATGCTACCGTTTCGACGAATGTTGATCCGGCTGTTCTGGCGGCGGTGATCGAGGGCGGTACTGTTAGTACCGAAATTCCGGTCAAGCTGGGCTTGCACGGCATGGAGCAGAAATTGACGGTTGCGGTGACCGTATTTAGCGATGGTGGCAGTTTACGGGTAATGAGCTCTCGGCCACTGATTCTCAGCGCGTCAGACTTTGGCCTTGCGGGCGGAATCGAGGCCTTAACCGAAGTAGCGGGGCTTGCGTCAATAAGCACGGCGGTACCGGTAACGCTGAACCTGCAGTTCCGGCATGCTCCCTAGCGACATTCGCCACCTTCAGCTGGCGACGAATGACGCTTCCCTCCACCTGGCTTGCCAGGGAGAGGGTCCGCTGGTGGTGATGTGCCACGGCTATCCTGGTCTTTGGTATAGCTGGCGCCATCAGATGTCCGCGCTGGCCGAGGCGGGATACACCGCGGTGGCTCTGGATATGCGCGGCTACGGTCGCAGTAGCAGACCGCAAGAGGCGGAGGCCTATGGCTTTGACCGACTCAGCGCCGACGTATTAGCCGTGCTGGACCACTTTGGCGAGGAGCAGGCCGTGCTGCTGGGGCATGACTTCGGCGCCAATCTCGCCTGGCATATGGCAATTTACTATCCACAGCGACTGCGCGGCATCGCCCCTCTTTGTGTGCCCTATGACATGGAGCTGGCGGGTGGCGGTGAGGTGTTACCCAGCGAGCTTTATGCCGCCATTGCACAAAACCACTTTTTCCATATGCACTACTACCAGCAGCCTGGCCTTGCGGAGTCCCACCTGGTGGGCCGGGAGCGCGAGTTCTTGCAGCGTTTGTTTTGGGCGCTCTCGGCCCGTGGAGATCTGCTGAATTGGGAGAGTTTTCCCACCGAGGGTACACATTACATTGATGTACTTGCACCACCGGCTGAGCCATTACCCTGGAGTTGGCTGTCGATTGAAGATATGGATTACTACGAGCAGGAATACCTGGCAGCAGGCCCGGAGCAGGCGTTCAGCGGGGGCGCTAACGCCTACCGGGTAATGGACTATAACTGGCGTCTAACGCGGGAAAGGGCACACGCACAAATCACTGTCCCTACCCTATGGGTGGGTGGTGAAAAAGACCCTGTGGTGACTCTGGCAGGTGACGGCGCTTTTGATCATATGCGCAGCAAGGTGACTGACCTGCGAGGTCCCCACTTGTTGCCAGGCGCCGGCCATTTTATTCAGCAGGAACAACCACAGATGCTCAACGCACTGTTGCTGGAGTTCCTCGCCAGCCTTTAGATCGCCCCACCAGTTTTCAGGTGGAGAAAGCTCTCTACCCCTTCGAAGAACATCTGTACTGAAATGATCACCAGCAGCATTCCCATCAGCCGTTCCACAGCGATCAGGCCACGGTTACCCAGAGCCTTGAGCAGTATGGGTGCGCTCATCAAAATGACCGCCGAGGCTGCCCACGCTCCAACCAGTGCCAGGGTCCAATCAAACATGCGATTGGGATCAGAGGTTACCATCAGCATGGAGATGGCAAGGGCAGAGGGTCCCGCGACCATGGGAATGGCCAACGGTACGATAAAGGGTTCACCTTCGGGTTGCTCACCCATCAGGCCATAGGGAGTCGGGAAGATCATGCGTATGGCGATCAGGAACAAGATGATTGCCCCGGCAATGCTGATGGATTCCTGACGTAACCCCAGCAAATTCAGCACCGCTTCTCCACCCCAGAGGAAAACCAGTAGTACTACCAGTGCGATCAACAGCTCTCTGGCCAAAATCCACTGCCGGCGCTTTTCGTCTACATCCTTGAGGATGGACAGGAACACCGGGATGTTGCCAAGGGGGTCCATGACGAACAGCAGGGTGATGAAGGCCGAAATTGTATCCATGCCTGATTCCAGTCGAGCTCCGGGAGCTGGGGGTGATGAGAGTGATGTTAGCTAAAGCTGCTGATTAGTTAAGAGAGTCTAGCAGCTTCCGTCAGCTTAACAATTTGAACGCGGTTACTATTTCCAGCGATAGCGCTCGCCGACTAGATCGAACAGTTGTTCGTTGTAGGGGGCAAAAAAGTTGGCTAGTAGCTTGCGTGTCGACTTGTCCATAGGTGGGTATTTTACCGGAGGCGCCCAGTCTCCTCCTGCGCTGCCAGCATAGTGGCGTTGCAGTTCGGCGTCCTTTGAAAAGTCATGGGGCTGTAGTCCGAGGAATTCAGCAGACAAGTTCATATGCTTTACAGGGTCGCGGAAAAATTTCTCAGATTGCATGATCAATAGCTGCTCTCTGGGGTACAGGCTCAACCATCGCTGCACTTGATCGCAGTAAATGGAGCGAAAAACATAGCTCGTGTAGTAGAAAGACTGCAGGTCTATATCGAGCTTCAGTGGCCGTTGGGTCCACTTTTGATTGTGCAGGCTGAAACTAAGAGGCTCCCCGGCTTCGTCCTGACAGCAAGATTCAATGGTGCCTTCTGGATCCTCGAAGCCTCTTTTGTGAGCGGCCAGCAGGGTTGGCACCTGTTCGATCTCACGCCGCACGATCGCATCGAAAGACTGTTCCTTTTCCAGCCCGCTGCGCTGGGACATGATGAAGTGAGAGTAGGCACGGTCAATCGGATTGCGCAGCATGGCGATGAGCTTTATGTTCGCTAGAGATGCGCGCACCCGCCGAGGAACCATTGGGTGAATGAGAGATGAGGTGGAGTAATCCCCTGCGATCTGCTGCCCGGGGCTGGGACTAGTGACAGCTTCGATATTGGTAAACAGGGATTGGTACTGTTCAGTGCTGGGCTTTCGCCATGACCAGAAGTTAGGTTCTTTGACCGCCCAGGGTGCTACCTGCGGGTGTGCCGGAAAGTAGGCGGCGAAAGAAGTCGTGCCGCACTTGGCGCCCCCGACCAGCAGGAAGTCGGGTTTGGGTTGATTCTCGTCCAATAAGTATTTAGGGTCACGGCAAATCAGCGATGAATTCGGCTCTGCGTTGCTCATGATTGGATAGGCGTTGAGATTGAAGTCGTGCAGTATATCACTCACTTTTCAATGGAGTCAGACCCTGTGCTCGAAGCAGAACTTCGCCAACAAGCCGATGCCGGCAGTGCTGAGCATCAGTGGCGATTATCCGAGCTCTATCGGCAGCAGAAGCGCCCAGCGCGGGCCAGCAAATACTTCCGGCGTGCGCTGGCGCAGGGCTACCACGACGCCATTCTGTATCAACTCGAGCAATGGACCTTGGCACCCGATGAGTTTGCGAGTTTCAAGCGTGCCGGTGATCTACTGAATCAGCATCGTGATGAGGAACACCTGCGCGGCTGGCATTGGCGTCTTGGAGTGATTTCCGGCTCTCTTACTGCCAGTGAGGACGCTCAGTTGCTGGCGGCGGAGTTGACTGCTGGCAATCCTCAAGCGCAGCGTTATGCGGCTCTGCGTTGTTCCTTGGCGGGCCGGGAGGCGGAGGCTCGCTGGCTGATGCTCGCCGCCGCGACCGCCGGCGACAGCCTCGCCGCAGATGTTCTGGGCGACGTCAGCGAGCATTGCTTACCTACGCTAAGCATCGTCGAGCCGCGGCTCCTGCCAGCCGAACTTTTGCGAGAGGTCTTGCATGCACAACCCTTGGCGGACGCAGAAGCGGAAACGATTGTGAGCGATCCGTGTATATTACGTCGTTCGCGTTGGCTGTCGCCGTTGGCCTGCAGGATGTTGGCTTTGGCCGCAGCTCCTGAATTGCGCCCCAGTCTGACCTATGAACCGCACACCGGTCGCCAAGTAGAGAGTCCTCTGCGTACTAGCGACTCTATGACTTTTATGCCCTGGCTGGTGGATCCTTCCGTTGCATATATTCAGAGGTGCCTGGCAGAGGCTGCCGAACGACAGCCGGGGCAATGCGAAGTGCTGGGTCTGCTGCGCTATCTGCCCCGGCAGGCGTACCAACTGCACTATGATGCTTTTGCAGAGGGTGGTAATAACGCATCGGTTTTCGAGGATGGCGGTCAGCGCACACGCACGGCGCTGGTTTACCTGAACCAGAGCTACACCGGCGGCGAGACCCGTTTTGAGCACCTGGACCTGGAAGTGAAAGGTGAGACTGGCGATTTATTAATATTTGATAACGTGGACATCGCAGGCAGTCGTCACCAGAATAGTCTGCATGCAGGCAAACCCGTTACAACCGGGGCGAAGTGGTTGCTATCGCAGTGGTACCGTGAGGCCGGTACTCTCTATACCCGACAGATGGGTTGGCCGGTAACAGCAACTGGCGTGGAAAGCGCATGAATTTATCCAGGCCTGTATTTATTCTGGCCCCCCCGCGTTCGGGTTCCACGCTGTTGTTCGAAACCCTGGCGCACAGCTCAAGTCTTTATAGTCTTGGCGATGAGGGTCACGGAATTATTGAACAACACCGGGCACTGACACCGCAGCCCTTTTCCGAACAGTCTAACCGGCTTACCGGGGCTGATCTGACAGAAGCGCTTGCTGAGCAGATCAGGGCGGACTTCATCGGTAATATTACGGACAGCGACGGGCGCGGGCCGACGCCGGCTGCAAACCAACTGCGCCTTCTGGAAAAGACGCCCAAGAATATCCTGCGTATTCCGTTCCTTCTGGCTCTGTTTCCCGACGCAATGTTTATCTATCTCTATCGCGACCCCCGCGAGAACATCAGCAGCATCATCGACGGTTGGCGCTCGGGGCGCTTTCGCACTTATAGGGACAAAGAGACACCTCACGGGCTCTGGTCCTTTTTGTTGCCCCCGGACTGGGCCGCCTACCGCAACAAGTCTCTGGGTGAGATCGCCGCCTTTCAGTGGTGTGCAAGCCACCGGAATGCGCTGCAGGACCTGGCGGATATCGGCGCCGACCGATGGCGCGCAATAAACTTCCAGACTTTCCTGGACAACCCGGAGTCTGCTGTTAGAGGCCTGTGTGACTTTATCGGTGTGCCGATGGACGACTGTTTGCGCGAACACTGTTGTGCTGAGCTGCCGCGCTCCCGTTATACGTTGACGCCCCCTGCAGCTGGTAAATGGCAGCGCAACGCAGTCGACATGGCGCCTCACATGCAGGCGGTTGAGGCCGTGGCAGAAGCAATCAACGAGTTCACTGCAGGCGATTCATTGCCTCTGGAAACGGATCTCGCTATAGAGACTCAGCATCGACCTCAGGGTCCTAGAACGGGTCGTAATGAACCCTGTTCGTGCGGCTCCGGGAAACGTTATAAACACTGCCACGGACGTATTTAGATGAAATTGGCTGCCGAATTCTATCGCTTACCCCTGCGTTTTGACGTAGCCCGCCTGCAGCAGGAATTGGCTTCAGTCCCCGAGTCCGCCTGGATTCCACACCCCGACCACCATCAAGGGAATATGGCGCTGCCGTTGATTTCTGTCAACGGCGAGGACAACAACCTCTTCCACGGACCGATGCGGGCCACGGCTCACTTGCGAGGTCTTGAATATGTTCAACAGGTGCTCGCCAGCTTGGGCGAGGTTTATGGGCGCAGCCGCCTGATGCGACTTGCACCCGGGTGTGAGGTGCCTTTGCATACAGACACCAACTACCATTGGCACAACCGGGTGCGTATTCACGTGCCGATTACCACGTCCCCCAACGTTATTTTCCATTGCGGTGACAAGCATACCCACATGGGTGAGGGTGAGTGCTGGATCTTCGATACCTGGAAGAAACATCGTGTAGTGAACGGCGGTAACCTGGAGCGCGTTCATCTTGTTTTTGATACAGCGGGCTCTTCACGCTTTTGGGATCGTGTAGAAGGGTCACAAAGGCCGTGTGATGAGGAGGGTGAAGCGCGACTGGATGATGAGTTTGTTGCTTACCAGCCGGGAAGGCCCGCGCAAATCCTAACCGAGAACTACAATGCTACGCCCGTGAAGTCTCCGGGCGAAGTAGACGGTTTGATCGCTGACCTGCTATCAGACATCGATGGAGAGGCCAGCAACAGCGCACAGGCCTTAGCAGAGTACCATCAACAGCTGCAGCGCTTCGCGCGTGACTGGCGCATGTTGTTTAGTCTCTATGGCTATGAGCCGGCGGGCACGGAGCAGTACAGTGGCCTGATCAACGCAGCCGCTGCCGCTTTGAGTGCTTATCCCGGACAGGTCAAGACGGCGAGTAATGGGCAGGATGCCGAGTCCATCTTTATGCACCGAGTGCTTGATGCGGCGCTGGAGCCCGAGCGCCTGGCCGATTACCTGTCTGTGCCATCAGCGGCGGTGGCTGCCGGTGCCAAAGGTAACGTTTCTCGAAACGCGCCATGTCCTTGCGGCTCCGGCAAGAAATACAAGCACTGTCACGGTTAGATCCGGGGAGTGCTACACTTCATTCATAAGGCTTTGCCGCGGGGTGACACCATGTTTCAGACAGCGTTTTGCTTGCGTGCTTTGTGTGCTGCGGTGTGTTTCTTACTGGTCGCCTGCAGTACGCAGCCACCCGTTGCAGTCAGCAAGGGTTTCGAGCCTGCAGCTTTGCTTGATGGCGAGGTTTTCGATGTTGGTTTTCAGGACCATCCTGCGCCCGTGGAACTCACCCATGTAAATACTGAAATGCGCGAGTTTCTTCGCGAGCGAGTACCTTCTCACCTGGGAAAAGAGCAAAAAGTTGAATTGATTCTCCGGGCAATACTTGATGACGGGTTGAGCCTGGATTACGACAACTTCAAGACTTATACCGCAGAGGAGGCATTTTATCTTCGCGAGGGCAATTGCCTGTCTTTCACTAACCTTTTTGTGGCGCTGGCCAGGGAGGCTGGCCTGAAGGTCACGTACCAGGAGGTGGAGGTGCCGCCTAATTGGGAGCGTCGCAACGATACCTATTTTTACAACCGCCACATCAATGCGCTGGTCCACCTGCCCTACAGTGGTAAGAAGGCCGTCGATTTTAATATCGATGAATTCGACAGCAGCTACCCCCGTCGCAGCATCAGCGACAACTACGCAAAAGCCCAGTACTTCAACAATATGGGCGTGCACTGGCTAGAAGAGGAGCGGTATGACCGGGCCTTCATCTACATCCGCGAGGCGATTCGACTGCAGCCCTATGCTGCGTATTTCTGGACAAATATGGGCAGCCTTTATAGCCGTGCGGGCTATGGCAGTCGCGCGGAAGCGGCCTGGTTAACAGGGCTGGATATAGACGATGATCCTTCTGCCATGAGTAACCTCGCCCGCTACTACGAAGCCAGCGGGCAGGCAGAGCTTGCCCTTTGGTATGCAGATCGGGTGGAACATTACAGGCGCCAGAATCCCTACTATCTCTATGAACTGGCCAGAGCAGCCTACCAGCGCAACGACTATGAGCAATCACTTCAGTGGTTGCAACAGTCGCTGAAGCTGCGTGAGGGAGAGCACCAGTTCTATCGCTTGCAGGGCCTGGTTTATCTGAAGGCCGGTGCGGTGGATGAGGCAAGACACAGTTTTGAATTGGCCGAGCGCTATGCTTCCAGTGAGCACGAACGCAGGGTGTACAGCAAGAAACAGCGGCTTCTTGTTCAAGTAGGACAGTAATTTGCGGAGAATCATCAATTGAAGAACAGGCGCTTGCGGCCGCAAAAGCTGTCTCCTGCCGAACAGCAGTCTTACGATCAAGCAGGAAAAATGCTCGCCGCTGGTCAGCTTGAGGCGGCAGGGGAGCGTTGTCGGGAATTGCTGCAGTCCAAGCCGCGCGCGCTGGAGCCACTGCGGTTGTTGTCCTGGATCGACATGCGCAGCGGCAATATTTTCGCGGCTCATGAGGCCGCGGAAGCGACGGTGAAACTGGCACCAACCGATGCCATGGTGGTGGCCTGGGCCGCAGAGGTGGCGGCTGAAGTCGGTAACCTGCGTCTTGCACGCGACCACCGTAGGCAAGTTGACTTGCTGGGCAGCCGGGATAGCGCCGTATTTTCCAGCGTAGCGACCAGCCTGACTGCGTCGGAAGATCACGCGGGTGCCCTGGTCTATTATCAACGCCTGCTGAAAAAGTACCCTGACGACAAACAGGCCAAGCTCAACGTAGCTTATTCCGCCAGGTATGCGGGCGATTTTGAATTGGCGGAGACCTGCTTACGACAGTTGGTCTCATCGCATCCTGACTTTTATCAGGCTTATTTTGCGCTCACCCAGCTGGGCACGGTCAGCGCGGAAAAAAACCATATCTCGCAGCTGGAGTCTGCGTTGCAGCGCAGCGGTGGCTGTACAGAGGCCGAAGCTTTCCTCGGCTATGGTCTGGGCAAGGAATACGAGGATCTGGGGGAAAATGCTCTGGCTTTCCAGCACTACGAGATGGGCGCCCGTGGCCAGCGCAAGCTCTATCCGCGGCCATCGCGGGAAGCGGAGATTGCTCGCAGTGTGATCGCTGCTTCTGACGGTGACGGGCCAGTCAATGACAGTCAGGTAGGAAAGGGGTTGGTCTTTGTGGTCGGTCTGCCGCGCGCGGGCTCGACCCTGGTGGATCGTATGCTGGGTGCCCACAGCAAAGTCTATAACGCTGGTGAACTGCGCGCCCTGCCTTTTTGTGCCCATCGTCAGCTGCAATTGCAGCCTGCCGAGGTGATGTCACCGGGATTGCTCGCAGCGCTGGGCGAGATTGACGTTCGCTCGCTGGCCTTAGCCTATTTGGATTGCCTGCCTGAAGCCTGGCGTCGTGGAGAGACGGTGACCGATAAAAACCCGCTTAATTATTTGTATGTCGGGCTTATTCGACGAGCGCTGCCTGCGGCAAAAATTCTGCATATTTATCGCAGCCCGATGGATGCCTGTTTCAGCAACTATAAACAGCTGTTTGCTTCCGGCGCTTATCGGCACAGCTATGACCTCGATGAGGTGGCACAGCATTATGCGGCCTACCTGGCGTTAATGGGACACTGGCGGGAGCTTTACGGGGACTCACTGGTGGAGCTGTCTTACGAATTGCTGGTGGCTGATACGGAGTCTGAATTGCGCCGAGTGCTGCCCGCTCTGGGTCTGGATTGGGAAGACAGTGTGCTGGAATTTCACCGTCGTAAGGCAGCCGTGGGCACGGCGAGTTTTGCCCAGGTCAGGCAACCCGTTTATACGGGGTCGGTGGAACGTTGGCGGCTGTTTGCAGAGCCTTTAAAGCCTCTGGCAGACGCACTGCAGCGTGCAGGTGTATCCCTGTAGTGCGCAAGGAACAGACATAAAAAAACCGCCCTCCTAGGAGGGCGGTTTAGTATTGCGCTAAATGACTCTGGCTTAGAAGCTCAGAGTGACTCTAGCGTAGTAGTAGCGACCAATGTGGTCGTAGTTCGGGCTGGTGTTGTTCGCAAACGAACTGTACAGCTTCGGTGGTTCTTCGTCGGTGATGTTGTCCGCACCAAGCGATATCCGGGTATTCCAGTTAGAGAACTCATACTGGAACTGGATGTCGTGAGTCAAGAAGGACCGCCCGTCACGCTCAGGGTACTCATCCGAGCTCCAGAACGCCGGAGTAAGATCCTCATTCACACCGCTGGTGTAGTTTGAACGCCAGCTTGCAGACCAGTTATCCATCATCCAGGCCGCGCTGAAAATACCACGGTTACGGGCAAACAGACCGTCGCCGTAGCCGTTGCCTTCATCGAGGAAGACGCCCGCGTGCGGATCGATGGTGCCATCAGCGTTCTCTTTGTCGTACTCAATCAGGTACGTCCATTCCAGACCCAGGGAGAACAGACCGAAAGAGGTCTCAGGCAACATGGTGCGCCAGCTCAGATCGACACCAGAGGTTTTGATGCTGCCCGCGTTGCTGTTGAGATCTTCTACGGAGGTGATGTTGCCCCATGCAGAGCTTCCTGGGCCAAAGCGATTGATTGACTCACAGAAAGCACCAGTGGCAGCACAGCCGTCCAAACGAGATTGCACGCCGACTGTGGTTACGGGGTTATCGATATCGATGTCCCAGTAGTCCATGGTCAGAGACGTGTTTTCCCACCAGTTGGGTTCGTAAACGAAGCCCATGGTGAAGGTATCAGCAGTTTCCTCTTCCAGATTGGGGTTACCACCCTCGTCACTCGGGATCTGCACTATACCGCTGGCGTCATAGCCGCCAGGGGGCACGCCACTGGCGACACAAGTCGGTGTGGGGTTAGTCGCACAGGGGTCCGAAGCGTTGGGGAAGTTACGGAACTGACCTTCAAACAACTCTGGAATAGACGGTGCCCGGAAAGAGGTACCCGCAGTTCCGCGGAATGTCAGGCTGTCCAGCATCTGCCAGCGCACGTTCAACTTGGAGTTGGTGGTATCGCCGTAGGTGCTGTAGTCGCTGTAGCGACTTGCGATGTTAAGTTCGAGGTACTTAATAAGAGGAATGTCCGCCAGTAGGGGGATGTTGAATTCAATAAACGCTTCCTCAACGTCGTAACCACCGGCTGTGTTCAGGGCAACACCCGCTGTGGATGTGCCGAGCAGCTGGTTGGTATCAACGGTCTGGGCGCCATCGTACCAATGCTTCTCCAGGCCGAAAGCGATACCCAGAGGGCCAGCAGGCAGTGAGAACACGTCGCTGTTGGATGAGTTGAAGGTAACTGACTTCAGCTGGTTTTTACCATTGGTGAACGCGTTGTAGTTACCGGAGACGTAGGCCAACATTTCTTGGGTGACCTGCTGGTCTGTGCCGGGCTCGCCAAAAATGTTCAGCGGCACACAACCGGCGATGGCCTGATCTGCGCTGGGTCCACACTGCAGTGCGCCGTCAGCGTCGAAGTGAGTCGGGCCTACTGCCTCGCCAACACGATCAAGGTTGAAGTAACCAGTTTCGTACTGGCTGGAGTTGTTTTCACCGTAGCCACCGGCCAGTTCCCAGTTCCAGTTGAAGGAGTCACCTTCCAAAGCGATGTGCAACTGGTAGGTCTCGGTTTCATACTGGCTGGCGCGACCGCCTGTTTCCACCATGCGACGACGCCAGTCATCGATTTCGAACGTCTCGCCTGCTTCGTTCTTGGGTCCAAACTCTTGATTGTAATAGTTGTCAGCGGAGTAGGGTGCTTCAACACCAAAAAAGACTAGCGGTGCCAGAGGCTCCGGTGCGAGGAGCACATCAGATTCGCTGTGGGTGTAGAACGCATCGGTGAGGAACGCCATGTTCTTCAGGACGCCCATGTCACCGAACTCGAAGGAGCCGGAGAAGTTAATGCCCCAGCGCTCGTTGGGTGTCGCCAGGTAGTTGGCCGGAGCGTAGTTGTAGGGGTCGTTATTGTATTCGCGCCAGTCGCCGCCTTCAGGCCCGCGCGTGTAGCGAGTGCCGGTAGTGGGATCTGCATGGTTGCCCCACGGTGGAGCAGAGGAACCGCCGGTGGCGATTATATCTGGATTCCAGTACGGGCGGTACCAGAGTTCGTTCGAAGAGAAGTCGCGATCGCCTGCGGTCACTTGCTTCGTGTTGTTCCACCAAGCGTTGACGACGGCGTTACCGCGGTCACCATTCACGCCCAGGGTAAAGTCCATGCTTTCCTGCTCGCCGTCACCCTCTGAGGCTTCACCAAGGTAGCCGTTCACTTCAAAGCCTTCGAAGTTGCGGCGAGTGATCACGTTGACCACACCGGCGATTGCGTCAGAACCATAAACAGCAGAAGCGCCGTCCTTGAGGATCTCCACACGCTCGATCATGGCCACGGGGATGTTGCCGAGGTCAACCGAGTCATCGGCACCGAGGCCGCTGGCGACAACACGCTTGCCGTTCAACAGCACCAGAGTGCGCTGCGCACCCAGACCACGCAGGGAGAAGCGCACAGCACCCTCACCACCGTTGTTCACGTTGGTGTTGGTTGCTTCACCGGCGGATGCGGTGATGTTTTGCAGAATGTCACCAACATTATTAACGCCCATCATAGTCAGCTCGGTGCGCTGCAGGACAGTTACCGGGTTGGCACCTTCAAGGTCAGGACGAGAAATACGGGAACCGGTTACAACAACCTCTTCCAGTGCTCCTTCTTCTACAACTGCTCTTTCTCCCTGGGCGTAGGCAAACTGCGGCATGGCAGCAGCAGCAGTCAGGCCCGTCGCTGCGGCGACCGCGAGCGTGAGACGATTTCTTTTCAACATAGGATTACCCCTGTAATTCATGTTTAAGCATGCTTTTATTAATTCATGTGGCAGGTTGCCACCGAACACAGACTTTAAACGAATTACCCAGGGGGTTCCTCAGTCCCTATTCCATATTTGTGACATATTCACACAATAGAGGCGGAACTTGTCAAACTACCAGAATCTCTCCCGAAATCAGAGGCCTGGCCTCCTGATTGATCTGGCAGTTGCTATTTGATTCTTTTGACGCCGATTTTCTTTTTCGTGGCTTGCAATTCCATAACATCGAAGCCGAGCAGATTTTTGCGAAAAGTCACGGCAGTATCATCACCACTGTAGTGGTAACGGCCACTGATGCGCTGTTGCCACACCTGCCCGTTCTCCAAATAGAAATAGGTCTTGCCCGACCAGCCGTTGAAGGGCTGTTTGATAGTGTCGGTAAGTTCAAAAGCTTTTTCCACTTCCTGGACCTCCGCATTGTTGGCGCGCATGGCCGGTGCCTCCCAGGCGGTATAGCGAATCAGCCACTTATCCAGGGCCTGTCTCTCCTCAGGACCCAGCTTGTCCAGCCCCGTCTCGCTGAACTCGTCGGGACTCATCAGCCTCTCGACACCGGGAAAGCTGCCTTCGTCATCTGCCCGTGACCCTGCTGTGAGTGCTAGCAGGGCGATGGCGATCAATAGTCTTGTCATGGTTGATTTTCCAGGTTAGTTCAGAAGCGTTGGCTCAGGCGGGTATACCAGAAGCGGCCTTTCAGTTCGTGAGTTCTTCCGTCGATATTATCGTTAAAAGCGGATGCTGCCAAAGGTGCCTCTTCGTCGAAGATATTGTCTATGCCGGCAGTCAGTCGCAGGCCTTCCAACACGGGGAAGGTGTAGTTGAGCTGAAGATCGTGTACTCGCCAGTGATCGACATGTCGCTCCTGGGAGGTGCCTGGGATGATCTCCAGCATCTTGTCCACGAAGTGTATCTGGTAACTGGCCTTCCAGCGTTCGTGCTTCCATCGCAGGCTCGCCTGGCTTTTCCACTCGGGAATGCCGCCCAGGCCCTCGGAGGCTTCATCGCGGAACGTGCCCGCCAGGTCCAGTCTGGGGGCGGATGAATCCAGCTTGGCCAGGTACTCCTTGATCCAGGTGGCCCCGCCTACGAAGCTCAGTTGACCCCAGCTGCGACGAGGAAGGTGCCAGCTTAGCGCGAAATCAGCGCCGCTGAGCTTGCGCTCACCAACATTGATATTTTGGGCTGATACCAGGGTCAGGTTCCCCATCTCGTCGCGGGTGACACGATCTTCGAAGTCACCAAAACGGGCATTCTGGTTGACAATAAACTGGGCACTTGAGGACACCACATCTTGCTGCTCAATCCGGAATACGTCCGCAGACATTGCCAGACCCTGCACTTGTGTAGGAGTCCAAACGATACCCAGGCTGTAACTCTCTGAGGACTCTGGCCTGAGATCCTCATTGCCACCAGTGATTGTCAGGAACTGGTTGCGGGTGTCATCCGCAACTGCCGAGCACCCCGGCAGAACTACTGCATTTTTTGGCTGGGTACAGGGGTCGTTGATGAAAGACTGGCTCTCCGTGTTGCCCTCATAGAGCTCATTCAGGCTGGGAGCACGAAAGCCTTCAGCATAGCTGGCCCGCACTAGCACGGATGGGCCTGCCTGGAAGCGCAGTGCCAACTTGGGGTTGGTGGTTGAGCCGAAGCTCGTGTAGTCGGAGTAACGCAGTGCGGCCTCAATGTCGAAACTGTGCAGTCCACTGGCGCTCTTCCACATGGGCTGAACAGCTTCGAGGTAGAGCTCAGCGCTATTCCGGTCTCCACGGGTGGCCTCGAAATTGTTAGCGCCAATGGTGCTGGCAGAGGCAAGCAGGTCGGAGGGCTTCTTGCTAGTGGCTTCCAGGCGGTGTTCGGCGCCAACGGCCAGGTCTGTGCGCCCGGATGGAAATAAATTAAACGCTCGGGAGACATTAAAGCTCAGGCTGGCGAGCTTGGAGTAACCACTAACTTCGCCTGTAGCGCTTATATAATCAACCTGGTTTGGGAGAACCGAGCCAGCGGGGCCGACCAGGTTAATAGGGACGCAGCTATCGAGCGCAGCGCCCTGGCAGTTCGCAGCCGGGCCGATTGCACGGCGCAACAGATCGGCGTTGACGATGCCCCGGGTGATTTCACTGGCCTCGCTGCGGCTCCAGTTGTAGGCCGCATCCCAGTTCCAGTCCGAAAACAGGCCCTCGACGATGACGCTGAAGCGCATAGCTTCAGATTCATTGCGCTGCTGTCGCTCGGGGAATTCGATCAAGCGGCGCCGCACATCCTCGATCTCCTCTCCAAAGGGGTTGTAGACAGCGTCTGCGGCGACGGTGAGGGGTTCCTGCTCAAAGGCTGTAAATACCGGCGTCGGTGCCAGGGTTGCGTTTGCGTCGGTGTCGACATAGCCCAGCTCTATAAAGCCCGTGACCTGTTCGTTGAAGTCATAACTTGCGTTGCTATAGATACTCAGTCGTTCCAGGGGTACCACTGCACTGGTGAAGGACTGATAGTTAAAAAGGTCTTCATTGGTTGCCGGGCGGTAGTTGCTGCCAGTGGCGATCAGCGTCTCGCCGCCCGGTAGCGTGATCCTGGCATTTGGGGTCGCGCTGGATCGTTGATCTGAGCCTCCCAGTGAGCGGGTGTCTGCACTGCGCGATATCTTGCGGTCTCGGCTATTGATCGCTTGTTGCTCGTAGCGAGAAGCGCTGATAAAGAAAGAACCATCTGGCAGACCGGTGCCATACTGCAGAGTTTGCGTGCTGGTCTCAAGGTCGCCTTCTTCGGCCTGACCGTAAAAGGCTTCAGCCAGGAATCCATAAAAGTCCCGCTTCATGATGATGTTGACCACACCGGCAATCGCATCGGAGCCATAGATAGCCGAGGCGCCGCCCTTGAGTATCTCGATTCGCTCTACGGCGGCAGGGGGAATACTGTTGAGATCTACAGATTCTCCGGCCAAGCCATCGTTTGCGACCCTGCGGCCGTTGATCAGTACCAGGGTATTACTCGCCGGCAGGCCTCGTAAGGTCACGGAGGCGGTGCCGTTGCCGCCATTGGAGATAGCCGTGCTTAGAGAGTTTCCGCTGACTGCAGGAACGAATTTCAGCAACTCACCAATTGTCTGGGCGCCGCTCAGTTCGATATCCGGAGAGCTGAGAATATCAACGGGCGCGCCGCCGGTGTAGCCTGATCGGCGTATGCGCGAACCGGTGACATGGGTGCCGTAAATGTAAGTCTGTTCAAGTCCCGGCACATAGACAGGATATTGACTGATCATCTCCTCAGGGGTTATGCAGACACTCTCCTGGTCGCCACATTTTAGCGCGAACACGGCGATAACTTTGTCGTTCACCACCTTCCAGTCCAGAGCGGTGCCCAACAGCAGTGAGTCCAGGGCTTCGCCAGTGGTTATTGTGCCTATGACCTCCGGGGCGGGCAGGTCGCGGACTATCTGGTCAGAAAAGACAATGGACATGCCGCTTTGCTGGGACAGTTGAATCAGTGCGGCCGAGAGCTGGGGGGCCTCGATGGCGTAGTGAATCAGATCTTCAGGGCTCGCAAGCAGTGGCGCTGCCAAGCTTAAGCTCAAGGCAGCCGCCAGCAGTGGCCTGCGCCATGCAGGTGCCACGCCCGGGGCATTTTCCCGATCTTTCGCAGCAGCGGCGAACATGGAAAGCCCGACTGCGGCTATGCCGCAACCCTTTGATTGTAGGTATTAAATTAGGAACTACGCCGGTTTATTCAACAGACAGACGGGGGTTCCACGCAGGCCCCCTTTATAGCTCACTGAGGTGCTTTGAGCAACAATACGGAAGTATCGCTGAGGGGGGTTACCTGAAGGCCCAAGCTGACGGCAATGGCGCTAAGAGTCGCCTCGGGTTGGTCAAGCTGCAATACCCCTGACACAGTGAGCCTGGCCACATTGGGATCGGCGATTATTATTCTTGTTTGCTGATAGCGCTCCAGTTGCGCGACCAGCTCCGGCAATGGCATTTCTTCGGCCACCAGTTCGCCACGCTGCCAGGCCAACTGGTTCGCGAAGTCGTCTGATGAAGACAGCTCCCAGCCATCGATGCCAGCAATCAGTCTCTGATTGACATGTAACAGCTCGGTGGAAGGCGCCCTGTTACCGGTCTTCCCGAGCTCACTGACCCTGACCACGCCTTCGGTCACAGTCACGTCGGTGCTGCGGCTATTGTTTAAGTAAACATTAAACGCGGTGCCGACTGCAGTAACGCGGGTTTCACCTGCATCCACGTGAAACGGCCTTTGTTTATTTGGGCGCACCTGAAACCAAGCCTCGCCATGCTGCAGGTCGATGTGTCGCTGGTCTTGCGAGTAGGTAACAACAATACTCGAGTTGGTATTGAGGCGTGCCAGGGAGCCGTCAGGCAGATCCACAGTGCGACGTTCACCCAGGGCACTGCGATACTGATGGCTGACAGGGTCGGACTGGAGCTGTGGCCAAAGGAAAACAGCCAGCACCAGACAGGCAGCTGCGGCCATGGCTGCGGGCAACCATCGAGAGCTGTTGGCGGATTGGGCCGGTAATTCATCAGCGGGCGAAAGATGGCGAATAGCGCCAAGGTCGTCCCACAACTCCAGGGCCTCGTCCATCGCCTGGGTGTGTGACCGATGCTCACCGAGCCACAAGGCAAAGGATTGCTGGTCTTCCGCTGACACGGCATCCGAGCGCAGCCGGGCAACCCAGCCCAGGGCTGCGTTGCGTGCTTGCTCGGAATGTTCGTTTCCTTGAGTGTTCATCTCTCTCTCATCTCGGCATCCTGCCGAAAGGCTTCCTACAGCAGTCCGCTAGAGGAGCTGTATCAGTAGTGTAGTTGTATTGGTGTAACGAGCGAGGCTTTGGTTCCCTCAAGGTCACGTCATGAATAACGATTGATTTACTCATAATGACTCATCTGCCGGATGGATCTTCTCCAGCGTACTGCGAAAATGTTTCAGAGCCTGGAGGATGTACTTTTCGACGCTGGAGACCGAAACCCCCATTTCTTCCGCGATAGCACTGTAGGGCAGTCCATTTTGACGGTGCAGCAAAAAGGCTTGTTTAACCTTAAAAGGCAGCTCTTCCAGTGCCTGGTTGATGGCATCGAGCTTCTGCCTTGCGCCGAGAATCTGCTCTGGTGATGCGGCTGCAGCGTTGATGTCCAGCGGTTCACCATGTGCAGAGAGACTCTTTTCTGATTTCAGAAATTTAAAATGCAGCTGCCGCCTGCGCAGTTGGTCTACTGCCAGGTTGGTTGCCACCTGAAAGAGAAAGGCACGGGCGTTATTCAGGTTTTCTGGCTGCTCCAGGCGGTGCAGCCGCATGTAGGCCTCCTGGGCGAGTTCCGCAGCGTCCTCGGGGCTACCCAGCTTGCGTGCCAGATATTTTTCCAGAGGGATGCCGTGTTCAGAAACCAGGCTGGCAATGAATTTGTCTTTATCGCTAATCACTAGGAAATCATGCCACCAGAGACCGGCTCATGGCCAGTCCCCATTGATGGCCTGCTAGAACAGCACTCTTGAGCGGATAGTGCCATCAATGGCGGCCAGCTTCTCCAGAGCGATGTCGCTGTACTCCGCGTCTACATCAATGACCACGTAGCCGACGGAGCTGGTGGTCTGCAGGTATTGGGCAGACACGTTGACGCCATTTTCAGAAAACACATTGTTGATAGCGCTCATGATGCCCGGGACGTTGCGGTGTATGTGCAAGAGTCTGTGGCTGCCCGCATGCTCGGGCAGTGCCACCTCGGGGAAATTCACGGAGGATATGCTGGTGCCGTTATCGGAGTATTTGGCCAGTTTCTCCGCCACTTCCATACCAATGTTTTCCTGTGCCTCCACTGTGCTGCCGCCGATGTGTGGGGTAAGGAAGGTATTGTCGTATTGACGCAGGGGCGAGACGAACTCGTCTTCGTTGGAGCGCGGCTCTACCGGGAAAACATCAATGCCAGCGCCGCCCAGTTTGCCTGCTTCCAAGGTTGCGGCCAGCGCATCAATATCGACCACCGTGCCCCGGGAGGCGTTGATGAAAATGGCACCTTGCTGCATTTGCGCCAGTTCCTTGGCACCAATCATGTTCTGGGTGGCGCCGGTCTCTGGCACATGCAGGCTGACCACATCAGAGCTGGCCAGCAGCTGGTTGAGACTGGGCACCTGGCGGGCGTTGCCCAGAGGCAGCTTGTTCACGACGTCGTAGAACTGCACCTGCATGCCGAGTCCCTCGGCGATGATGCCCAGCTGCATACCGATATTGCCGTAGCCGACTATGCCCAGTTTTTTACCGCGGATTTCAAATGAGTTGACGGCGGTTTTCATCCATTCGCCCCGGTGGGACGCCGCGTTCTTCTCAGCGACGCCGCGCAACAGCAAAATAGCCTCGGCAATCACCAGCTCCGCCACGCTGCGGGTGTTGGAAAAGGGTGCATTGAAGACAGCGATGCCTCGGCGGGTAGCTGCTGCGAGGTCGACCTGATTGGTGCCTATGCAGAAACAACCAACAGCGGCCAGTTTTCTGGCCGAGGCAAAAATTTCCTCGGTCAGCTGGGTCCGGGAGCGGATACCCACAAAGTGGGCGCCGGCAATCGCCCGCTTCAACTCTTCCGGGGGGAGTGCCTTCTTATGCTCTTCTATATTGGTGTAGCCGTCCCTTTGCAGGGTCTCTACCGCCGAGGGATGTACGCCCTCCAGGAGAAGAAATTTGATCTTGTCTTTGGGCAGCGACTGTTGCGCCATGACCGGATATTCCTGTGTGATGTAAGGCCGTAAACTGGGGCCGGGCTGGAAAAAGGGCGCGTATGGTACCATACGCGCCCCCTGAATTTGCCCCCTGTAAAAAATGCCGGAGGATGCCCACGTGGCACAGCTTGATAACGCCATTCTCACTGCCCTGCAAGCCATCGTTGGAGTGGATCGGGTACTCATCGATGAGGACAATCTGCAACACTATGGCCAGGACTGGACCCGCTTCCACGAGCCTGACCCCAGTGCAATTGTGTTACCCGGGAGTGTCGAGGAAGTGCAGGCGTTGGTGTGCCTGGCGGCTGAGCATAAGCTGGCATTAGTGCCCTCGGGTGGCCGTACTGGTCTCAGCGCGGGTAGTGTCGCTTGTGAGGGCGAGCTGGTGCTCGCTCTGGACCGCATGAACAGTATCGATGACTTTAATGCCATTGACCGGACCGTGCGTTGCGGCGCCGGGGTGATAACGCAGCAGCTGCAACAGTTTGCCGAAGATCAGGGCCTTTATTATCCAGTGGACTTTGCTTCAGCCGGCTCCAGCCAGATTGGCGGCAACATCTCTACCAATGCCGGCGGTATCAAGGTAATCCGTTATGGCATGACGCGCGACTGGGTTGCCGGTGTGAAACTGGTGACTGGCACAGGTGAGTTGTTGGACCTCAATCAAGGGCTGATCAAAAACAACGCCGGTTACGACCTTCGCCAGTTGGTGATCGGTGCCGAGGGCACTCTCGGTATCGTTGTTGAAGCCACTATGCAGCTGGATCGAACTCCCCGTGACCTGGCTGTTATGGTCCTGGGCGCGCCGGATATGGCAGCCATTATGCAGGTGCTTTCGGCGTTCCAGGCTGAGATTGAGCTTTCTGCCTTTGAATTTTTTTCCGAGCTTGCCTTGCAAAAAGTAGTAGAGCATCAGGGTCTGCTGCGCCCCTTTGAGACGCACTGCGACTACTATGCCTTGGTGGAGTTTGAGCAAGTTGACGATGCGGCAATGGATAAAGCCATGGCTGTGTTTGAGCACTGTGTGGAGCGCGGTTGGGTCGCCGACGGTACCGTTAGCCAGAGCGTCGCCCAGGCGGAAAATCTATGGCGGTTGCGAGAAGATATTTCCGAAACCATCACGCCCTGGACCCCCTACAAAAACGATATATCCACGGTGATCTCGAAAGTGCCCGACTTCCTGGCCGAAGTTGAAGCGGTGGTAAACGGCCACTACCCTGATTATGAAATTGTCTGGTTCGGCCATATCGGTGACGGCAACGTGCACCTGAACATCCTCAAACCCGAAGCACTATCGGTTGATGAGTTTCGGGCCCAGTGCGGCGAAGTTTCCAAGTGGGTGTTCGAGATCGTACAGCGCTATGGTGGATCGGTATCGGCTGAGCATGGAGTTGGCTTGCTCAAAAAGGAATACCTCTCCTACTCGCGCTCACCGCTGGAGATTGCGATCATGAAGCAGATCAAAATGGCGTTTGATCCGCAGGGAATTATGAATCCAGGGAAGATCTTCGATTTGTAGTCAGTCGCTACCGGGCTACAGCAACCTCAGTGGTTCTTCTTGCAACGCCGCTAGCTGCTCCCGCAGCTCCAGAACATGCTCCGCCCAGTACCGTTCGGTATTGAACCAGGTAAACGATTTTGGAAATGCCGGGTCCTCCCAGCGCCGCGCAACCCAGGCCGCGTAATTCACCAGACGCAGAGTCCGCAGCGGCTCAATCCATCGCAGTTGCTTTGTGTCAAAGTCGCAAAATTCAGAATAACCCTCTACGAGCTCAGACAGCTGTATTTCCCGGTCGTGGCGCTCGCCATTAAGAAACATCCACAGGTCTTGCACCCCGGGTGCCATCACGCAATCGTCCAGGTCGACGAAGTGGGCAACGTCGTCGCGCCAGAGAATATTGCCCACGTGACAGTCGCCGTGAATGCGGATTTCATCCTCGGGGGTGGGTTGGTAGGCGCTGGAGACGGCAGCTAATAAGTCGGCGGTAAGGGTTTCATAGGCCGGGCGCAGCGACGCGGGAATGAAGTTTTCCAGCAGGAACTCCCGGTTATCTGCCAGCATGCGTTTTACACAAATATGCTGGCGATGTTCAAAGCCTGCGGCTCTGCCCACACCGTGGATGCGTCCCAGAGTGCGTCCCAGTACCAGCAAGTTATCGAGATTGTCGAGCTCCGGTGGGTAGCCGCCGCGACGCGTAAACAGGGCAAATAAGAAGCCCTTATATTCGTGGAGAGAATTTCCCTGGTCATCGACCAGCGGCGCAACAACCGATATTTCCGCCTCCTGCAATTCCATGCTGAAGCTGTGTTCTTCTTCGATCTGGGCCAGCGACCAGCGGCCGGGCCGGTAGAACTTGACGATGATAGGGAGCTCGTCTTCTATGCCAACCTGGTAAACACGGTTTTCGTAGCTATTGAGCGCGAGCAAGCGAGCATCCGACAAGCGCCCGGTGGATTCCACCGCGTCTATAACGGTATCCGGGGTGAGCAAGTCGTAGGGGTGAGCGCTCATGGTGCATCTCCCGCTTCGCTGAGCAGGGCCACGCTCTTGATCTGGGCGAAAACGTGATCCCCCACGCTCAGGGCCAGGCGTTCTGCCGACTTGTGGGTGATTCGCGCCAGTAGATATTGATCCCCCAGTGCCAGGCGCAGCAGCAGGCGAGCGCCATGACAGGATTCTATTTCCTCAATGGTCACAGGCAGGATGTTGAGAATACTGCTGTCTTGGGGCCGTGCCCGGCAGATGCTGACATCCCGCGCGGGTATGCGCAGCCGCCGGACCGAACCCACGGGCTGATCCAGATGATTAACGAACAGGGTCTCGCCGGCCACGGCTATTTCCGTGAGAGAAAACCTGGCGTCTTGCGCCTGCACTGAACCAAGTAAAATTGCGGCAGCCTGTTCTTCATGGGCGAGGCGACTATCGACACGAGAGGACATAGTGAGCATGGCACCCTGGTCCACCAGCTTGCCGTCTTCCAATAGCAGCAGATGGTCAGCCAGTTGACTGACCTCTTCGATGTCGTGACTGACATATAGCATGGGCAGTTCCAGTGTTTGCGCCAGCTGTTGCAGCAGCGCCAGGCATTCGGCGCTGGCTTGCTGGTCCAGATTGGCCAGGGGTTCGTCCAGTAGCAGTAACTGGGGTGCGCTGAGCAAAGCCCGGGCAATCGCCACCCGCTGCTTTTGTCCGGCGGAAAGTGTATCGGGCATTTGTGCCAGTATGTTGGTAAGCCCAAGGTCTTTGATCAATTGGTCTGCAGCCATCGGCCCTTTTTTGATTGCCCGCTGGGCTGCGTAGTCCAGATTACCCTGTACAGTCAGGTGCGGAAATAATCGCGCTTCCTGGAACACATAAGCGACGCGACGTTCCCAGGCAGGTGTTGATTTTCCCTGTTGCGCCCAGTCGCTTGAATCAAAACGGATACTGCCCGCATCAGGCTGGCGCAGGCCTGCAATGCAGTCCAACAGGGTGCTTTTGCCACTGCCGCTGGGCCCGTAAATAGCGGTGACACCGGTTGCCGGAATTTCACAGTCAATTTCCAGGCGAAAGTCGCCCTGGCCTCTACAGCTGAAATCCAGAGCCAGGCTCATGTGCGCAGCCGCCAGGCGGAGGAGCCATTGCTTCGGTAAATAAGAAACAGCAGCGCCAGCGAAAACAGCACCAGCCCGCTGGCAAGTCTGTGGGCCTCATCAAAGCGCAGGGTTTCTACCTGATCATAAAGGGCGATGGAGAGCACCTGGGTTTCTCCCGGAATGTTGCCACCTATCATCAGTACGACACCGAATTCCCCCACCGTATGGGCAAAGCCCAGGCTGCCGGCGGCGATAAAGCTGCGTCTCGTCAGTGGCAGGACCAGTGATCGAAACTGATCCCAGCGGTTGGCGCCCAGGGTGGCGCCAGCCTCTAACAATTCCTTGGGCAGGTTCTGAAAAGCTGATTGCAGCGGTTGCACGACAAAGGGCAGCGAATAGATGACCGAGCCAATCACCAGGGCACTGAAACTGAAGGCCAAACGGCTACCTGTGAGCTGTTGCCATAGCTGGCCCACCGGAGAATTTGGCGCCAGTGCCAGCAACAGGTAAAAGCCCAGCACAGTGGGTGGCAGCACCAGAGGTAGTGCGACGATGGCCTCTACCGCGGCGGTCGTGTTGCTGCGGCGATTGGCTAGCCACCAGGCCAGGGGGGTGCCGAGCACTAGCAGGATAACGGTTGTGGTTGCCGCCAGAGAGGCGGTCAGCCCTATCACATCCAGTTCAGCGGGGCTCAGGGGCAAGGTAAGTAGCCGGCGTCGATAATCATCTGGCGCACGGTATCACTTCCCAGCCATTGGAGGTAGGCGGTCAGCGCCGGTGATTGCTGCAGCACCAGTAAGTCTTGTTGCAGGGGCTGGTGCCAGTCCGGTTGGATTGGCTGGCCTTCGGGTGCCAGCGAGCGAGCGACCAGGGCCAGATCTGCCGCCCCCGCTCTCCAGAATCCAAAAGCCTGTAGCACATTTGTGCCCCTTACCAGGTTGCCGCGATCGGCCAGGTTCAATTCGGGGCGTGACAGGATTTCCATGGCGGCTCTGCCATAGGGCGCCGTTTTTGGATTGGCGATGGCAAGCGTTAGGTCGGAGTTTTGCAGTGCCAGGAAATCCCCGCCCACCAGCGACATTTGCCCCAGTGCATAGCAAGCGCTGCTGACTCCGGTGCCAGTGGCGAGTAATTTTTTTGGGGTTTCACTGTCGGCCGAAAAAAATAAATCGAAGGGTGCACCGTAGCTGACCTGGCTGGCCAACACTCCGGTAGAGGCACTGGACAGCAGAATTTGCTGGTCAGACTGTTGCTGATAGCGCTGATTGATTTGCTCCAGGGTACCGCGGAAATTTGCCGCCACCGCTATTCGCAACGGTTCGCCGGCACTGGCAGAAACACAGTGTAAGAGCAGCAACAGGGTCAGGGCACGAATCATTGGGGGTCTCTGTTTTCCGGAGCTGGGGTGCGAGCCAGGCACCAGACTTCCACTCGGGCAGCGCCGGCCTGCTTGAGCGTGCTGGCGACTTCGCTGGCGGTTGCTCCCGTGGTCAGCACATCGTCCACCAGTGCCACGCGGAGATTGTCACAGCTGCCGTTCGCCGTAAAGGCACCACCCAGATTGCCGGAACGACTGCGGGCATCCATGCCGGCCTGAGGCTGTGTGGCGCGCTGCCTGCGGACCAGGTGAGCGTTAACGCTTAGCCAGGGGTAGATGCGGGCTAGCTCAATACCGAGTAATTCCGCCTGGTTGTAGCCCCGTTGCCATTGCCTGCGCCAGTGCAGGGGTACCGGGGCTACTACATCTATGGGCGGTAGGGATGACAACTGCCCGCTGTGCCAAAGATTGGCCAGCAATGGAGTGAGTGCCCGATCGCGGTTGAATTTCCAGCGGCCGATGATATGAGCCAGATACTCACAATACAGCCATGGTGCGATAACCTTGTCGTATGCCGGGGGCTGTTGCTGGCAACCACCGCAAAGGGGCGCGTCTGTCGCTAATGGCAGAGCACACCGGCGACAGCATTGTGGGTTAGCCACCAGCTCAGCGCGGCAATGTTGACACAGCGGCAGAGAGCCGGGGCAGGGCCATTGGCAGAGGCAGCAGTAATTGGGGAACAGGCCGTTGCCCAGGGCCTGAACTATCTTGTTAACCATGCCCCCTGGCCAAGGTTGACAGCGAACTGACGGCCGTTATCATTGCTGTTCCTCCATTTTGACTTTTATCAGGTGTGATATGAGCACAGCTAACGCCCAACCGGCGCCTCGCGAGCAGGACATTCGTCACGACTGGTCCCGCGCAGAAGTAGAAGCCTTGTTTGCTCTGCCATTCAACGATTTGTTGTTCGAATCCCAGAGCCTGCATCGCCAGTATTTTGACCCAAACCAGGTGCAAATAAGCACATTGCTTTCCATCAAAACCGGTGCCTGCCCCGAGGACTGCGCCTACTGCCCACAGAGCACGCGCTATGACACGGGCCTGGAGGTGGAAAAACTGATGGAGGTGGAAAAGGTGCTGGAGCAGGCCCGCGTCGCCAAGGCAGCCGGTTCGACCCGGTTCTGCATGGGTGCAGCATGGCGTAGCCCCAAGTCCCGAGATATGCCCCACGTGGTGGCGATGGTCAAAGGCGTGCGCGAGATGGGCATGGAGACCTGTATGACCCTGGGCATGCTCAGCGAAGACCAGGCCCAGGAACTGTCCGCGGCCGGGCTTGACTACTACAACCACAATCTCGATACATCGCCAGAATACTATGGCGACATTATCACCACCCGGACTTACCAGGATCGCCTGGACACTCTGGGTCATGTGCGCAGCTCAGGTATGAAAGTCTGCAGTGGCGGTATTGTTGGCATGGGTGAACAGCAGACGGACCGCGCCGGCATGCTGCAGCAGCTGGCGAACCTGCCAGAGCACCCAGACAGTGTGCCCATCAATATGCTGGTGCGGGTGGAGGGCACTCCTCTTGCGGCCGAGGAAGACCTGGACCCCATAGAATTCATCCGCACCATCGCGGTTGCCCGCATCATGATGCCCGCCTCTCACGTGCGCCTGTCGGCCGGGCGTGAAGAGATGAACGAGCAAATGCACGCCCTGGCGTATTTTGCCGGCGCCAACTCCATTTTTTACGGAGAGAAACTGCTCACCACGCCCAATCCCAAGGCCAACGAAGACATGGCACTGTTTGCCCGCCTCGGAATTAATCCGGAGCAGCGGGAAGTTGCCAGGGAGCCGCAGAACCCGAGTCCTCACTTCTACGACGCCGCGGCCGCCAGCGGCTGAGCCGTGACGTGGCTGGTTTTCAACAGCGCCTCGGTACTGCACTGTCGCAGCGCCGTGAGCAGGGACTTTACCGTCAGCGCCTGACCCTGGACTCAGCCCAGGGTCCGGTCGTCAGACTGGATGGCCGGGAATATCTCAACTTTTGCAGCAATGATTATCTCGGTCTCGCTGCTCACCCAAGGTTGGTGGCGAGTTTTCAGCGCGCAGCCGCCGAATACGGTGTTGGCAGTGGCGCCTCGCATCTGGTGTGCGGCCACAGTCGGCCGCATCACGAGTTGGAAGAGGCGCTGGCCGAGCTTACTGGCCGCCCCCGGGCGCTACTTTTTTCCTCCGGATTTGCCGCCAACACTGGCACATTGACCACCCTTTTACAGGCTGGCGACAGTGTTTTTCAGGACCGCCTTAATCATGCTTCTCTGCTGGATGGTGGCCTGCATAGTGGCGCCCGGTTCCGCCGCTTCGCCCACAATGATACGGCAGACCTGGAGCGTAAGCTGTCTGCAGCTGAAGGGCCAAAGCTGGTGGCAGTGGACGGTGTTTTCAGTATGGATGGTGACTGTGCGCCACTGGCTGAATTGGCCGCCGTGTGCCGGCAGCGCGACGCCTGGCTAATGGTAGACGATGCCCATGGTTTTGGTGTGACCGGTGCCGGTGGAGCCGGCAGCGTGCAAGCCGCCGGACTGGGCGTGGAAGATGTGCCGGTGTTGATGGCCACTCTGGGCAAGGCCTTGGGTACTGGCGGTGCATTCGTCGCCGGGGATGATACTTTGATCGAAGGGCTGATCCAGCAGGCTCGCAATTATATTTACACCACGGCAATCGCGCCGGCAGTTGCCGCAGCCACGCTCACTTCGCTTGCGGTTCTGCGCGATGAAAGTTGGCGCCGCGAGCATTTGATGAACTTAATCCAGCGTTTCCGTGACGGTGCTGGGCAACTTGGCTTGCCGCTGATGGCATCTGCTAGTGCTATCCAACCATTGATGGTGGGAGATGCCAGGCTAGCGATGAACATGAGCCATAAGCTCCGAGAGCAAGGTTTACTGATTGGCGCCATCCGCCCACCCACCGTGCCTGCCGGAACCTCGCGTCTGCGCATTACCCTGAGCGCGGCCCACAGTGAGCAACAGGTAGATCGGCTATTGGAGGAACTGGCGCTTTGCCAGAGCCTGTGAGCATAAGCCGAGAGTATCTGGCGGCGACGGACGCTGCGCGTGCAGAGCTGGTTCTGCTGCATGGCTGGGGCAGTAATTGCGAGGTATGGCGACCCTTATTAGCGACACTGCGGCCCTGGGCGAACATCACCTTGCTGGATTTGCCAGGTTTGGCACCGGGGCTGTTACAGGCGCCGCTGGATCTGGATCTTTTGCTTGCAGGCATCCTCGACAATACACCTGAGCGCGCGGTGTTTCTGGGTTGGTCACTGGGGGGCCAGTTGGCGCTTGAGCTGGCCGACCGGCACGCTTCAACAGTGGAGGCAGTGATCACCCTGTGCAGTACGCCCTGTTTCTCTGAGCAAAGTGACTGGCCGGGAATGCCCGCACAGATGTTGCAGCAGTTCACCGAGAGATTCACAGCCGCACCCGCTGCCGGCTTGCGTCGTTTCGATAGCTTGCAAGTGGCCGGCGCCAATGCCCCCAAACGGCTAATGCGTGCCCTGCAGCGCCTGCGCAGCGGGCATAGTGAAGGTCCCCTTGAGCTTGGATTGAGTTGGCTGGCATCCCTGGATCAGCGGCAGCTTTGCCGCCAGCTGGCGTTGCCCCAGTTACATTTAGCGGGCGAGCGGGACGGCCTGTTGGCAGCGGATCTTTGCCAGGCTATGGACAAATTGCTTGCTGATGTTCAAGCAGCGCGGGTTGAGGTGCTTGAAGGGGCTAGCCATCTTGCGCCGCTGGAACAAGGCGAGAGCATATCCAACCGGGTCTTTGTGTTTTTGGAAAATACAGGGCTGTTGTCGCCAGAGCAGCCTGAAACCGAGCCCATGGCCAAAACTGATATTGCCCTGTCTTTCAGCCGAGCCGCGCAGCAGTACGACTCGGTCGCCAGCCTGCAGCGGGATGTAGGATCAGCATTGTTATCCCGGCTGGACGAACTGCCCTGCGCCCCTGTGAATATTCTGGACCTCGGTAGTGGTACCGGGTACTTCTACCCGCAACTTGCCAGTCGTTTTCCCGACGCAGATTACGTGGGCCTGGACCTGGCGGAAGGTATGGTGCGTTTTGCCCGAGAGCAGCATCCGCAAGCCCGACACTGGCTGGTCGCCGACGCCGAAACCTTGCCCCTGGCGTCCCAATCGGTAGACCTGATATTCAGTAGCCTTGCCCTGCAATGGTGTCATCGCCCGGCGTTGTTGTTTGCTGAGTTGGCCCGGGTATTGCGACCGGGTGGTCGCTGCGTATTTACCTCACTGGGTCCGGATACCCTTAAGGAGCTGCGCGCTTCCTGGGCGGCTGTGGATCAACACCAGCATGTTAATCACTTCCTACCGGCCCAAGCCCTGTTGCAGGCTGTCGACGCGCAGGGCGACGTAACCCTGACGCTGCAAGAGCATGCTTATCGTATGGAATACGCCAAAGTGGCCGAGCTGCTCCACGAACTCAAAACCCTTGGAGCCCACAACGTTAACCGGAATCGTCCCAGTGGCTTGACTGGTCGACGGGCGTTACAAGGCATGATGCGCGCCTACGAAAGCTGGCGGGAGGAGGGCGTTCTGCCGGCCACCTACCAGGTATATTTTGGTATTTTGGAGAAACCATGAGCAAGACGTACTTTGTCACCGGGACCGATACGGAAGTAGGCAAAACCGCGGTCAGCTGTGCCCTGCTGCAGGCGGCTGCGGATCAGGGAATGAGTACCGCTGCTGTGAAGCCGGTTGCGGCCGGCTGTGATGAGCGCGGTCACAATGAGGATGCTCTGCAGTTAATGGCCTCCATGACGGCTGAGCTGGACTACGCACAGGTGAATCCGGTTGCGCTTGAGCCCGCCATTGCCCCTCATCTGGCTGCCGCGCAGGCCGGTAAAAACATTCAGGCCTCACGACTGGCGGGGCTGTGTCGCGGGGTAATGATGTCCGGCGCAGATTTCGTTTTGATCGAGGGTGCGGGAGGATGGCGGGTTCCGATTTCCTCCCGGGAGACGCTGGCTGACCTGGCCAAACAGCTGCAGGTGGGTGTCATATTGGTGGTTGGAATGCGCCTGGGTTGCATTAATCACGCGCTACTGACGGCAGAGGCTGTGCGTCGAGATGGGCTGCGGCTGGCGGGTTGGGTGGCCAATGAGCCTGGTGAGCGTATGACCTGTTACGCGGAAAACCTGGACACATTACAACGCTTGCTGCCTGCGCCTTTTCTGGGAGAAGTGCCTAACATCGCTCCCTGGGACCCCAGTATTGCGGCAAAGAGCCTTACTCTTAAGTATTTAGTGGGTTAGTAAGCGCACGCTGACAAAACGCGAATTTCGAGCATCGCCCCGATGCTTATAACCAGATTTACTGATCTACATCAGACCCACCACTAAAAAGGTATTTGACTTCGGGGCCATTTTGAGCAAATGTGTGCACTGATCACATGGCCCCCATGGAGTGACACCTGTCACCCACCCGGGCCGTTCTATCGAAAGAGGAAAAGACTATGCCAGAGTATAAGGCCCCCCTGCGCGATATCAGCTTTGTGACCAATGAAGTGTTGGAAGCTGAAAAAGTATTCCAGACACTGCCTGGCTACGAAGAAGCCACCACTGATCTCATGAACGCCATCGCCGAGGAAGGCGCCAAGTTCGCTGAAGGCGTTCTGGCCCCCCTCTACCAGAGCGGTGATCAGGAAGGTTGTACCTGGAGCGAAGAGGGCGTGACCACTCCCACCGGATTCAAAGAAGCCTACCAACAATATGTCGACAACGGCTGGCCTTCACTGAGTGCCGATGTAGAAGCGGGCGGCCAGGGCATGCCCAACCTTTTGGGCATTATCAATACTGAAATGGTGGGAACTGCCAACTGGGCCTGGGGCATGTACCCCGGCCTTAGCCACGGCGCCATCAAGACAATTGAAGAACACGGTAGCCCTGAGCAGAAAGAGCAGTACCTGACTCGCCTGGTATCGGGTGAATGGACAGGCACCATGTGCCTCACCGAGTCCCAGTGCGGTTCTGACCTGGGTCTGTTGCGCTGCAAGGCCGAGCCCCAGGCCGATGGTTCCTACGCCATCACTGGGCAGAAAATCTTTATCAGTGCCGGTGAGCACGATATGACAGACAACATCATTCATATCGTACTGGCTCGCCTACCCGATGCCCCAGAGGGTACCAAGGGAATTTCTTTATTCATTGTACCGAAGGTTAATGTCAACCAAGACGGTGCTCTGGGTGAACGCAACGCTGTCCACTGTGCCTCTATTGAGCACAAGATGGGCATCCACGGTAACGCTACCGCTGTGCTTAATTTCGACGGTGCCAAGGGCTACCTGATCGGCGAAGAGAATCGTGGGCTGAATTGCATGTTCACCTTCATGAACACTGCTCGAGTGGGCACTGCAGCGCAAGGCCTGGCGCACATGGAGCTTTCCTTCCAGGGTGCCCTGGCCTATGCCAAGGATCGCCTGGCCATGCGCAGCCTCACCGGACCCAAGAACCCTGACGGCCCCGCCGACCCCATCATTGTCCACCCTGATGTACGTCGCATGCTGTTGACCCAGAAGGCCTTTGCCGAGGGCAGTCGTGCACTGCTGTACTTCCTTGCCATGCAAGGCGATGTGATAGACAAGGGTACTGAGGAAGAAGCCAAGGCAGCAGACGACCTGATGTCCTTGCTGACGCCCATCGCCAAGGCGTTCATGACTGAGACCGGCTATGAGGCTGCCAATCACGGCGTTCAGGTGTTCGGCGGTCATGGCTTCATCCAGGAATGGGGCATGGAGCAAATCGTTCGCGACTGTCGTATTGCCATGTTGTACGAAGGCACCACAGGCATTCAGGCAATGGATTTGATCGGCCGTAAAGTGCTGGGTTCCGGCGGTAAGTTGCTGACTAATTTCACCGCCATGATTGATGAGCTTGTCGCCAGCGGCACTGAGGAAGACAAGCAATTCCTCGAGCCCCTGAAAGCACACAGCGATGAATGGCTGGGTCTGTCCATGAAGATTGGTGAAGCGGCCATGACTAACCCGGATGAAGCCGGTGCGGCCGCAGTTGATTACCTGATGTACTCAGGCTATGTGACTCTGGCCTATTTCTGGGCCCGCATGGCCATGGTAGCGCGGCAGAAGATCGCTGAAGGCAGTCAGGACAAGGCTTTTTACGAAGCTAAAGTGATGACCGCCCAGTTTTACTTCCAGCGTCTGCTACCGCGTACCGAGTCGCTGAAACTGACCATGCTGGCCGGCGCCGACAATCTCATGCAGATGCCTGAGGAGCTGTTCTCCATCTGATTACGATTGCTGCTGGGAAGTCGTTCCCATTGGGGGTGACATTCCCGACTTTCGAGGGGAGAATACCTAAACAGTGTTCGCCCCTTTTTTTGTGTGCAGGTTTTACGATATACCGCCGCCATAGGGTGTCGTCAGCGACGAGCTTAGACACACTGCAGATGCCTCCAGGGCGAATGCCGTTTGGAAAACCTACTCATACGAGCCACCATAAGTTGTACAAATGACTGAAGAACCCGAACGAAAAGACCTGAGTTACCAGAACTCCCTCTACCCGGAAGACCAGGAAAAGGTAGACGGATTCCTGAAGCGAGGCGTGAACGCAGTGCCGCGCAAGCCGTTTCGCCCGGGAAGATTGTTGATCATGCTCGTGGTAGTGGTACTGGGCCTGAGTATTTTCAGCCAGTGGCTGGCCCGATGGGCGGGGATCTACTAACACCGCGTTGCCACCATTGGTCAGTCCAGGTGGTTTTGCTATATTAGTGGCTACAAACTTTCCGGTGTGTGGCGCAGCCTGGTAGCGCACTTCGTTCGGGACGAAGGGGTCGGGAGTTCGAATCTCCCCACACCGACCAATTTATTGGGTGCTCTCCTGGCACATTGATGAAAGCCAAAGCGCCAAGGGGGTCCTGTCCTCGGCGGCAACTGACAGGCGCTTTCACGATTTCATTCAATTAGGTTGAGATAAGTCTCCAGGTTCCGAAATTGTTCGCTACCGGGAGTTATCTGGCGGCCGCCGCCATGATTGATCTGGTCGCTGGCCTTGCCAGTTACGTAGTCGCTGAGGTCCTGGCTTGCGTTTAACTGATCGCGAAAGTCCTGGAACGCCTGGTGATTAATAGCCAAAAAGTTGCTATTGCTGTTGGTGACAATCACCAGTCGGGCACCGCTGTTGGGGGCGACGCCGCCGCTTGTGTGACAGTTTACGCATCTGGCCTGCACGATGGGCCCCGAAATATTGGCCTGGTAGAATTCAAAGGCGTCCGGCACCGGCTCGGCAAAAATGTCTAGCGCCAGAGTCTGGATGGATGCCTGGCTTGCACCTTCTCTGACGGCTTGGGCTAGTGCTATGACCTGGTCGAAATCGCGCAGGTAGGCATCTCTGGAAACGATTACAGACCATCCCAGGGCATCGGTGTAGTTAATAACGCCGTCATCGTTGATATCTGGCAGTATCAAGCGTGATTGCTGGTTCAGGCGAGAGCCTAGTTGTGCGTCATCGAGGCTATCCAGTTCGCCCCTTACAGATTGGTACAGAGCCTCGGTGAGGGACGAGACCATGAAACCCCCTTCCCTCAGCTGACGGCCCGTCATCAGCGCGTGCCATTTGCCGGAGACTTCAGTGAACGGTTCTTCCACGGCCCCGTCGGATGCTATATCCATGTCCGCCCCGCCGGATGCTGTGACCAGGTACCAGGTGGCGCCATCGTAAAGGGACCGCTCTACCTCGAAATTACCCAGGTTGATCATTTTGCCGATATCGCTTTGCTGGTCGAAGGCCTGTCTGGATTTCTCCGCTATAAAGTCAGCCAGGCTTAACGAATTAAGGCCTTTTTCAACGACATCACCGCTGCGCAAGTCCCGTATGGTGACAGTTGCGCCCGCTACGGTGCCGCCCAACTCCGTTTGAAAGCATGCTGCTAATAGCATCGATATGAACACGATAAGGGTGACTTTTAGTGAATTTACCATTGATTTTCCTTGTGCTGGGCAGCGTGCCGCAGGGTCTTTGATGGTTGATACGTCGGTTATGCACCTAAGGATTAGTAGGGCAGCGGTTAAGTGTTGACCCTAAGCGCCGCCAAGCGGCTCTGCTGTGACGGTCGAGGAGGCTACCCTGACTTTTGCAAGCTGCCCCGCTTCTTCCCTGACCAGGCGGGGGACTAGATAGCCCGGCAGAAGATTCTCCAGCTCTGCAATCAGTGCCAGTCCGGTATTTTGCTCCACTTCAAAGTGGGCGGCCCCTCGAACCTTGTCCAGCAAATGCAGGTAGTAGGGCAATACGCCGGCCTCGAACAATCTTTCGCTCAGATCAGCCAGGGCTTGGACGTTGTCATTGATGTCCGCCAGCAGTACTGCCTGGTTTAACAGCGGAATGTTGCGGTCACGCATCTTTTGCAGGGCGACACGTACCTCTTCATTGACCTCGTTGCCATGGTTGCTGTGTATCACCATGACCGGTTGCAGCCGGGTTCCACTCAGAGCATCCAGTAAACCGTCGGTGACACGTGCGGGCAGCACGATAGGCATTCGGCTGTGTACCCGCAGCCGCTTTAGGTGTGGAATGGCTGCAAGCTGGCTAACAAGTTTCGCCAGTTGGTGATCGGAGACGAGTAGGGGGTCTCCGCCGCTGAGTATGACTTCGCTGATACTGGGGTCGTCGGCTATGTGTTCTAGCGCTTGCAGCCATTCGTCGCGGCTGTTGCGATTGTCGCTGTAAGGAAAATGACGGCGGAAACAGTAACGGCAATTGATCGCGCAACCGCCGCTCAGGATCAGCAAGGCGCGCCCGGCGTATTTCTGGATAACGCCCCGGTGCGAGATGGCGTCGCCGACCTCTCCAACAGGGTCATCGCTAAATCCGGGTACCTGCAACAATTCTGCCCGGTGGCTAAGGACTTGCAGCAGCAGTGGATCACGGCTGTCTCCAGGGCGCATCCGGGAGACAAAACTGTGAGGCACCTTTAGTGGGAAGTCGGCACTGGCAAGCGTTGAAAAACCGCTGGCGGCGGCATTGATACCGAGCAGGGAAAGCAGTTCTTCGCCGGAGCTGACCACATTGCGTAGTTGTGCCTGCCAGTCGCTCTCGCGCTGAATGTCAGCCAGGGGTATCAAATGGAATTACCTGCATCGAAAACGAGCAGGCATTCTAGCAGTTGCCCGCAGCGATGGGCTAACCCAGGCGGTCTCGCAGGCTGTAAAACAGCATCCCTGCTACCAGACCCGGCCAGCGCAGCAGGGTGCCGCCAGGGAAGGTTCTTGAGGGGACAGTGGCCATGACGTCGAAGCGCTCGGCACTGCCGGCAATGACCTCAGCCAGCAATTTGCCCGCCATGGTAGCGGTGGGCACACCGTGCCCAGAGTAGCCGTGGGCGTAGAACACCTGAGAAGACAGGCGACCGAAGTCAGGCATGCGATTAAGCGTGATTGCCAGGGTACCGCCCCAGCCATAGTCGATGCGCGTATTCGCCAGCTCCGGGTATACTCGTAGCATGTATTTACGCACGAAGTTGCCGATGTCTGCGGGAAACTTGCGCGTGTAAGATTCGCCACCGCCGAACAGCATGCGATTGTCTGCAGACAGCTTCCAGTAATCGATTACGAACAGGCTGTCGGACATAGAGGTGTCGTCGCGAATCAGGCGCCGGGCAAGATCTTCGGAAAGGGGCTCAGTGGCGAGCATGTAATTGTTGATGGGCATGATACGCCCGGCAGTGCGCGGCTCCAGCTTTTCCAGGTAGCCATTACAGGCCAAAACCAGATATTTTGATTTAACCGTTCCCGCGTCTGTCTTGACACAGACCTCCTGGCCTTCGGTGTAGGAAATCACCCTGCTGCCCTCGTGCAGTTGCGCTCCCAGGCTGTCTGCAGCCTTGGCCAGGCCCAGGGCGTAGTTAAGCGGGTGCAAGTGACGTGAACCCGTATCCAGGACGCCCCCGTGGAAGCCCTTGCCTGAGGTCATATCGGCCAGTTCGGTGGGGTCCACATAACGGATCTGGTCGTAGTCGTAGACTTTCTGTAGATGTTCAGCCTCTTCGATGAGCCAGGGCTGTTCCTTGGCTTTGGAGGCCACGTGCAGGTTACCGGTTTTCAGCTCACAGTTAATCTGGTGTTCATCGATTAGCTCGCAAACCGTATCCACCGCCTCCAGGCCCAGTTGCCATAGCGCCTTGGCATGGTCCAGACCGACCATTTTTTCCAGGGTTTCTTGATCAGCGCGCTGGCCGGTGCCGACATGGCCGCCGTTGCGCCCCGAGGCACCCCAGCCTATCTTGTTGGCTTCCAGCAGGATAACGCTGTACCCCGCTTTACGCAGGTGAATGGCAGCAGAGAGGCCAGTGTAGCCACCGCCTATAATGCAGATATCAGCAGACGCCTCGCCCTGCAGGGGGGCGAACGCGAGTTGCTGGTTGACTGAGGCGGCGTACCAGGATTCGACATGAGATGTATTTTGCATGGCCGCAATATACCGTTTTGTGGCGGGGCGCAGTCATAACACATTAGGGTTAGCTTTACCCCAAAGCCCTTGAACCGCGCGGATTTCACCGCGATACTCGGATTTTTAAGCAGCATGGATATTTTATGAGTACCGATACCAAAGTCATCAAGGACTGGCTGAAACAGCATCAGATCTCCGAAGTGGAGTGCCTGGTGCCCGATATAACAGGCAATGCTCGTGGTAAGTTCATCCCGGCACACCAGTTCCTTGAGATGGGCGAGCCGCGGCTCCCTGAAAGTATCATGGTGCAAAGTGTCACTGGCCAATACTCCGACGAGCATTGGGAGCTGGTTGAGCCCACCGATGCGGACATGATTCTGGTGCCGGACGTCTCCACCATGCGTGTGGTGCCCTGGGCACGTGAGCCTACCGCCCAAATAATTCACGACTGTTTTACCATGGACGGTAAGCCTCACCCGCTGTCTACCCGCAATGCCTTGCGCAATGTTCTGGACCTCTATGAGGCAGAGGGTCTGCAACCGGTGGTAGCGCCGGAAGTTGAATTTTTCCTGGTTGCCAGAAACATCGACCCTGACAATGTCCTGACCCCTCCTTACGGCCGCTCCGGGCGCAAGGAGACCTCGCGGCTATCCTATAGCATTGATGCAGTGGCGGAATTTGAAGATTTCGTCGAAGACATGTATGCCTATGCCGAAGCCCAAAAACTACAAGTGGATACCTTGATCCACGAAAACGGCGCCGCCCAGATGGAAATCAATTTCCTCCACGGTGACGCCATGGACCTCGCTGACCAGGTCTTTACGTTCAAGCGCACTGTGCGCGAGGCCGCCCACAAGCATGGTGTGTATGCCACTTTTATGGCCAAGCCTATGCAAAATGAATGTGGCAGTGCCATGCATATTCACCAGAGCCTGCTGCGCAAAGACACAGGCGAGAACGTCTTTGTCGATGAAAATGGCGAGCATTCTGAGGCCTTCCTCAGTTACATTGCCGGGCTGCAGAAATATACTCCCGAGTTGATCAGCTTCTACGCCCCCAATGTGAATTCCTATCGTCGCCTGGCCCCGGACATCTCAGCCCCGATTAACCTGAATTGGGGCCTGGACAACCGGACGACAGCCTTTCGCGTGCCCCAGAGTGGCCCCGCCGCCACGCGGGTTGAGAATCGATTCCCCGGCGCAGATGTGAATCCTTATCTGGCCTTTGCCGCCACCCTCGTCAGCGGCTATCTTGGCATGAAGCACAAGCTCAAGCCCTCAGCGCCTCACCAGGGCACCGCCAATGAAAGCGATATCGAGGTTGCCCGCACCCTGGAAGAAGGGCTGCGTAGCCTGGACAATTCCCCGGAAGTGCGGGAAGTCTTTGGTGAACTGTTCCTCAAGGCCTACGCCGCAGTGAAACGCGATGAGTTTGAAGAATTCAACCGGGTGATTTCGTCCTGGGAGCGGGAACACCTGCTGTTGCAGGTTTGATAACTGGAGTAGCAGCAGCAGTATGAGCATCAAGGACAGTGATGGCCTCTTAGGCACCAGTGGTGCGAGTTACCGCCTATTCATCTGGGTTAAGTATCTGGTGTATGTGTTGCTCAGCTTTAATATCTACCTGTTCCTGCAGGAAGAGCTTGGCGCGCTGGAACATACCTTCGTTGGCGGGTTCGAGCTGGGCGAGGTAATCCAGGTTTTTGCGGCGACTATCGATACCACCGCCTGGGTGGTGTTGCTGTTAATGTTCGAACTGGAGACCTCGATACTGGACGACGACAGGATTCGCGGCCCAGTGAAGTGGAGTCTGCACGGCCTTCGGTTGTTGTGTTACGCAGCGGTTTTTTACGCCTTCACTGGTTACTATGCCGAGTTGGTTGCGCTTTACCAGGTAAGCACCCTTGCTGCTTTCGATGCCTGCGCCAGTCTGGAACAGGGTTGGTCTTTGCTGATTACCATAGATGAGTATGAACCCCTTAGTGCTGCCAATTGTGGCTCGCTTGCAGGCCCTGTCTACCAGATGGGCGACTTCGACATTGTCTCCGATGGTGAGGTATTGCAGAGCGTGAGGTGGCTGGGCTGGACCGATGTCATCAACTCCGCAGCCTGGCTGTTGGTAGTGATTCTGCTTGAAATTGAGGTTCGCTTGCAGCTTCGCGGCAATCTGTCAGACAGGATTATGCGCATCAACCTGTTCATCAAATACGCGGTCTACGGCACCCTGTTTGCCTGCGCCGGATACTGGGGTGTGGCCGGTGATTTCCTCGATTTCTGGGATGCAGCCCTGTGGTTGTTCGCCTTCATCTTTATCGAATTAAATGTGTTTGAATGGCAGGCCGAAACCAGTCAGGAAAGTCCTGCAACTACTTGAGGTAAGCCATGTTCAGCTCCGATGATCTTTCCAGCCTGCGCTGGGATTCGGTGTCCGGTGCGGTTGAAATTATCGACCAGACCCTGCTCCCCCACACGCTGCGTTGGGTGCACCTTGATTCAGTGGAAGCTTACTGCCATGCGATTAGTGCGATGCAGGTTCGCGGTGCGCCGTTGATTGGCATTACCGCTGCATTCGGTTTGGCCCATGCCATCGCCCAGGATCCTTCCGACGAGAGCCTGGCATCTGCCAGTGCACGTCTACTGGCAACCCGTCCGACGGCGGTGAATTTGCGCTGGGCGCTGGAGGACATGCAGCGCATTATCAGTCCACTGCCCACAGCAGACCGCATAACGGCGGCCAGGCAACGCGCCATCGTCCTGCGTCAGGAAGACATCGATAACTGCTCATCCATTGGTGAGAACGGCCTCGGCTTGTTGCGGGATATTTCCCGAGGGGAAACACTAAACCTTATGACTCACTGTAACGCTGGCTGGCTTGCCACGGTGCAGTGGGGCACCGCCCTGGCGCCAATTTACAAGGCGCAGGAGGCGGGAATTCCGGTGCATGTGTGGGTGTCCGAAACCCGTCCACGCAACCAGGGTATGAATCTAACTGCCTGGGAATTGCAGCGTGCCGGAGTGCCCTGCACGGTAGTGGCAGACAATAGCTGCGGACAGTTGATGCGTGAAGGCAAGGTGGACTGCATCATTGTCGGTTCTGACCGCACCGCTGCTAACGGCGATGTTTGCAATAAAATCGGCACCTATCTCAAGGCGTTGGCAGCGGATGACAATGAGGTGCCGTTCTATGTCGCTTTACCCGAGTCGACGATCGACTGGCGTTGCGAGTCGGGTGCGGGTATTCCGATCGAGGAGCGAGATGCTCTGGAGGTGCTGGCGATTGCCGGTGTTGATGCCACAGGTCAGGGCCTGGAAGTTAACCTTGCTGCCACTGGCACCCAGGCTGTTAATCCGGCCTTTGACGTAACGCCAGCGCGACTGGTGCGCGGCCTGATTACCGAGCATGGGGTGTTTGAGGCCAGCGTTGAGGGCCTGGGTCGTCTTAAAGCGCTGTTATAGCTTTGCGCATTCCCGCTTTGGCGGGAATGGCAGTATTGGCTCAAATATCTTCATCCAATCCAATATGGTCAATTCGCGGGTAACTGCGCCACTGGAAACTCTGTTTGTGGTCGCAAATAACACAGCTGTGCTCTATGTCCCCAGTTTGCGTATCTATTTCACCTGATTGGGTCATCATGCCCTGCCCGCAGGCATCGCAGACATAATTGACTTCTACCGGCCTGACTTCTCGTTTTACTTCTGCCATTGTGCTCTGGGCTCCTTGATTTGAGGCCTATGCTATCGCGATAGAAATGAGTTCTGAAGTGCTTTTATTCATCTGAAGACTGCGCTGTGATGGGCGATGGTAGGTAAATAGCGAAGTGAATAAGGTACTGAACCACCGGTAGGGCCGGTGGCACAAGTCGCGTCCGAAACAGGTGAATCCAGGGCAGCTGCCCTAGAAGTCGTCCAGCTCCAGGTCGTAGTAGCCTAGTTCGTCTCGCAGACGTCTCTCTTCCAAACGCTGTTCCGCCCGGCGGCGCTTTTTCGCCAGTCGTTGCTTGTCGCTGGAAATGGGAGACATCTCTGCGAACTCCTCGTCAGAGGAATCCCCGAGCAATGGCTCGAATATATCCTCTGTGACTTCGGAGGAGTTTGACTCCAGGTTGCGCTCTCTCATAAATCACCTCCCGATGATCTATATAGGTCACATCAGGCAGAACCAGTTCTGCCTTAACGCGGAGTAAATCAAATATATCGGCCTTGGGGAACATTTATTTTGCGGCTTTTTGCAATGTTAAAAGGCGGCCCGCTGCCATCCCTGGCTCTCCTGCCCTCGCGTCGACTTCCTTGTCGTTGCGTCTCCGGTAGTGGGCATGCGGGCCGCCCGCTAGTACTAGAGCAATTACTGTGCCAGGCCTGAAACGCTTTGAATGGTGCTTTAGTCGCCCAATGCCGGTGTGCATTCCACGAATGCACGTGTGCGGTCGTGGCCGGCGAGGTGCGGCCGGCGAGGTGTGGCCGGCGAGGCGCGGCTCAGAAAAACTGATCTGGTCTCAGGGTTAACTCGCTAGCAGTCGCAGTACTTCGGCCGCCACTTGCTGTGGGTTGCGGGATCCCGTTTTTACCGTGTAGTCGGCGTATTGCTCATAAAGGGGTGTGCGCTCAGCATAAACCTGGGCGAAGCTCTGGCTGCCGTCGCTGGCGATGCCCCGCGGTGGAGCGGCCGCTATGCGTTGCTCTAGAGTGGACAGGTCTATCTGCAGGTAAACCACCGGCCCCAGGGACTTCAAACGCTCCATGCTGGGAGCGCTATACACCACGCTGCCGCCGGTAGATACCAGGGCGTGTTGCAGTGAAACGTCCAGCAGGACTGTTTCTTCTACTTGTCTCAGGTAGCGGTAGCCACGTTCTTCCAGAATTTCCTGCAGAGTTGCCTCTTCTCGCACCTGAATATCCAGGTCTGTGTCTACAAAGCGCAATCCGCTGAGTTTGGCCAGCAAAACACCAACAGTGCTTTTGCCAGCGCCGGGCATGCCAACCAGGCTAATGGTGTCGAATGGGCTCACAGTGGGTTCTCTTGTTGCGGAGCGTCATTATCCAGCAGAGGCCGCGATGAAGCCAGCGGCGGGTCTTGCAGGGCACAGTGGCACTGGGTAGAGTTGCAGCCCTTGCCCACCTGATCAGGAAAAGCCCATGAGCCTGTTGACCACCCCGCTGGACGCCTTGCACCGAGAGCTCGGTGCCAAGATGGTGCCATTTGCCGGCTATGACATGCCGGTTCAGTATCCGGCAGGCATTATCAAGGAGCACTTGCAGACGCGTGAAGGGGCGGGCTTGTTTGATGTTTCCCACATGGGGCAGGTCATTATTGAGGGCCCGGGGACTGCCGCCATGCTGGAGTCGCTGGTGCCTGTGGACATTGAAGGCCTGGGTAGCGATCGCCAGACCTACGCCTTGTTTACCAATGAGCAGGGCGGCGTATTGGACGACCTCATCATCACCCGTTGGGGTCAGCAGCGTTTTTTCCTGGTCGTTAACGCTGCCTGCAAGGAGCAGGACATAGATCACCTGCGTGCCCACCTGAATGGCCAGTCACTGGAGGTGCTTGCGGACCAGGCCCTACTTGCCTTGCAAGGGCCGAAAGCCCGCGAAGTGATGACCCAGCTGTGCCCGGCCGCAGCCGGGCTGGTGTTTATGCAAGGCTGTGCTGCCAGCATTGATGGGGTCAATGTCTACATCACCTGCTCTGGTTACACCGGCGAGGACGGATTTGAAATATCAGTACCTAATGCCGCCGCCGCTGCCCTGGCTCGTCAAATTCTAGACTATGAGCAAGTTGAGCCTATAGGTCTTGGGGCCCGTGATTCCCTGCGCCTGGAAGCGGGCCTTTGTTTGTACGGCCATGAGTTAAGTACTGAAATCGACCCGGTTCAGGCGGGCCTTTTGTGGTCCATTAGTAAGCCGCGCCGCGCCGATGGCGAGCGTCCGGGGGGCTTTCCCGGAGCCGAGGTAATATTCGATCGCATTACAAATAAGCCTGGCCTGCGACGCGTGGGTTTAAAGGTGAAGGGTAAGCGCCCCGTGCGTGATGGGCAGACCGTGGTAAATGCCAGTGGCGAGCGAGTGGGTGAAATCTGCTCCGCGGCCTATGGCGCCAGTATCGGTGGCCCCATCGCTATGGCCTATATTCACCGCGACCTGGGCGAGCCTGGCACTGAACTTGCGGTAGATGTGCGGGGCAAACTGGTGCCTGTTACCGTTACCAAAATGCCTTTCAGTCCCCAGCGCTACTATCGGGGTTAAGTTTCTGGGCCAGAGCGGGCTTGCGCAACTTCTGCAGGCGTCCCCAAAGTGTTTGTGCTGGTGCTAAAACCAGCGGTAGCGCTTGCCAGGGGCGATAGCGCTGCAGCAGCCAAAACAACAAAGCGATGACAAGGGCTGCGAGAATCAGGGTCAGAGTCTCGCGGCGATTCAGAGAATCTCTGTTGCTGTCTGCCTTAGAGATGGCATCTCCTGTCACCAAAACTTCCACCGGTTCAATGCTTAATACGCGCAGCTCCTCGGCGCTGGTATCCCACCAAAAGAAGTCCTGGCCTGGCAGCAGGTAACTACCGGATTGCTCCGCCACATAGCTGATAATCTGTACGCGACTGCCGCTAGCCTGGCCGCGGTTATTGCTGTTTTCCAGTAGCGCAGGGGCAGGGTAGGCGGCTAACCCTGCTTGTCGCTCTACGCTCACTTCCGGCAACATCATCGCCTGCACATCGTCCGCTATAAATTCTATGCGCCGTTCGAAAGCGTCACCGGGGCGCAGCTGGTCTGTGCGTTTGTCCAGACGCTGCTCCACGCTAAAGCGCGGCGCAGCGACCCAAAAGCCGGCCTGCTCCAGTGCCGGCGGCAGGTCTACGGTAAAGTCCAGCGCAGGGCTAAACGCCTGGCCGCGAACGTTGCCCTGATCACCGGCGCTGACCTCTATCGACAGTGCAATAGGGGGAAGGGTAAAGCTACCAGGTCGCTGTGGGTAAACGTCCAGAGACCAGCGCTGTACCACCCAGGTCTGACCAGCGCGGGATTCACTGGCATTGCTGGCGAACTGCTCAGTCTGCAGGATAACTAATCCGGGCACCTCGGGAATTCGAATCCTGGTGCCACTGGTAAACCAGGTGCTGGTGGCGATCTCCAGAATTAGCTGTGCTCGTTGCCCAGGTACCAGCATGCCCTGGCCTGCCAGTTCGCTGGCTATTGTGAGCTTTCCTTCTTGTAACAAGGTGTCAAGTTCGTCTGCAGCCTGCAGCGGTAGCGCCAGCAATAGTGTCAGCGAGTACCAGATTAGCGCACGTATCATTGCCGGGGCTCCTCGCGCTGCAGCTGCATGCTGAACTTGGTAGCCAGGAAGTTGGAGGGGTCTTTTTGTACACCGCGCAGCCACATATCTCGTGTCGCCTCGCTTTGCAGAATTTCCTCCGCGGTGTAGCGCTTTAGTTCTATTTCCTCGAAGCTGAGTTTTTCCGCTCCCTCGGCCGGGATGGCCTCGTCACCGCCCATTTGCTTTTCTTCACTGCTGCCCTCTTCGCCGTGCTGGGACTCACTCATTCGATTGATTTCATCAATCAGCGCCTGCACATTATCCCGGTTTTCTTGCGCACCTGGATAGCCAGGTGTTCTGGCCAACAGCTGGTCATAGCGTTTTACCGCACGCAAAAAATCGCGGGCATGGGCGCGGGCGTTGGCTTCGTTGAATAAGGCATCATCGCTATCCGAACGGGAGAAGTACTCCGCCGCTTGCATGAAGTCCTCATTGTAGTAATAGGCAATTCCTTTCCACATTGGGTCCTGTAAGTGGCTGGCCGCGGCGCGATAATCACCCACTTGCAGTAGCAACCGGCCCTGCTGGTCAGGCGTCACCCACAGTTCAGCGAACCATTGGCCGATGGAGAAACTATGGCTCTCGGCAGTCACTGGCTCCTGCTCTTGTGCTAGCGCCGGCCCCGGTGTTCCGGCCAACACCAGTGGTAGCGCAAGCCAGGCCCAGGTAATGGTCCAGCCCTTGCGGAACCACATCAACCACAATGCCATGCAAATAAAAACCAATGGATAGCCGCTGTCCAGCCAGGGCAGGGCGTCGTCGTCGATAACCACGTAGTGGCTTTCTATGCGTCGTTCCAGCGCGCGTACATCGCTGTCATCGATGGTGAATTCTACGTAGTGGCCACCGCTGTCATCTGCCAAGGCTTGTAACGCGCGGCGCTCCAGTGGAATGACCCCGTCCTCGTCGCTGTCACTGCCGATACCCAGAACCAGTAACTGGTGCGAACGCTGTTCAAAGTAATCAACAAAAGCGGCGTGCGACTCGCCGCCAAGGCCGTCGCTGATTAATACCACTGTGGCAGCAGCCGTGGTGTCGCGCAGAATATTGTCCACCAACGGCAGGGTGTGCTCTGGAAACTTGCCATTGCGAGGCATCATGCTCGGTTTGATTGCAGCCAGATACTGGTTGAGGATGTCTTGATCGGCGGTAAGCGTCAGCACCGTATGGGCGGTGCCGGCATACACCACCAAAGCTGATTTCTTGTCCGGGCGCAGGGCGAGCAGGTCGGATGCTTTTTGCTTGCCGCGCTCCAGGCGAGACGGCTGCACGTCTGCTTGCTCCATGGAGGAAGAGGCGTCCAGTAAGATCACCATTGCAGATTCATCCTGACTCAGTGGTGAAGGTTGCTGGCGCCAGCTGGGACCGATCACAACTAACAGGCAAAGCACAATGAACACACTGCCAAAGGTAGTGGGGTTTATCCAGCGAGAGTCTTTGCTGTTGAGGCGCAGGTGCTCCAGCAAGTGCGGTGCAATGATGCCACCGAACATGTCTTGTTGGTCACGGCGGCGACGCGCTAGCCCCATTAACAGCAACCATGGAATGAGCAGTGCCAGCCAAAGTGGGCGCAGAAAGTGAAAGTATTCCAGGGCCGCCAGATCAGGGAGCATTGTCGGCCCTCCCGGCGCGCAGGGCAGAGAGGGCGAAGAAGCCGTGATAGAGCAAGTAAAGTACCGATACCAGCGCAACTGGCACCCAGTGCAGGCTTTGTCTGGGACGAAAACTAATGGTCTCGTAGAGCTCAGGCTCTAGTTCGCCGATGGTGATGTAGGCCTGTCTCATCTCGTCCTGGTCAAGGGCGCGGAAGGTCTGCCCACCTGCAATTTCACTCACCCGGTTGATGGTTTCCATGTCCAGGGCATCCTCGCCCACTGTGGTGGGGTCACCTATGGCGATAACATAGATGCGGATGTCGTTAGCAGCTGCCACCTTGGCTGCGTCTACAGGCGGTACCGTGCTGCCAGTATCGTTGCCATCAGTGAGTATGATTAACACCCGGCTGTCAGATTCGCTCTCGGTAAACAGCTTGATTGCGAGACCAATAGCATCGCCGAACACGGTGCTGGGGCCGGCCATGCCAATTTCAGTCTCCGCCAGCAATTGTTGCCAGACCTGGTGGTCGTCAGTGAATGGCGTCTGCAGGTAGGCAGCGGCGCCGAAAACGATGAGCCCAAGCCGGTCGGACTCGCGTCGGGAAGCCAGGTCTGCCAGCACTTCTTTAACTGCCTCCAGCCTGTTAATGGTTTCGCCGCTCGGTAAGGTGAAGTCCCTGGCTTCCATGGAGCCGGACAAATCCACTGCGATCATCAGGTCGCGGCCAGATTTTTGCTGTTCAATGGGTGGTCCAATCCATTGGGGTTTTGCCGCCGCCAGTATCAGGCACAGCCAGGTCAGGTTCACCAGGACCATCTGTAGCGTGCTGCGGCGCAGGATACGTGCGCCCTGTTCGGGTCGCTGCTCGCTCAAGTCCACCAATTTGTTGAAGAACGGTACTTTTACTGAGTCGCGGCTTTCTTTATAAGCCGGTAGCAGGCGCATCAGCAGGGGCAGCGGCAATAACAGCAGAGCCCAGGGGAAGGCGAACTCAATCATCGTAACGATTTCTGTGATGCTTCACCCAGTTCAAGCTGGCCTGCAGCAGTTGCTCAGCGGCACTGGCGTCAACAGCTTGCCCTTCATAAACTCCCGTGCCCAGAAGCTGGCACAGGGTCTCATCGAACGGGGCCTGCTCGCATTGGCCATTGAGAAAGCTTGTCCATTGTTGGCCGGACAGACTCGCCACCTGTTGGCGCGTAAACGCTGCCAGTGCGGTCAGTTTGAGCAGGTGGTTGACCTCTGTCACCAGCGCATCAGAGTGGCTCAGCTGACTAAGCTGTTGCCTGGCCTCGCCGCGGTAACGATTGCGATACCAATGTTGCAGTCGGTACCAGGTCTGGCGCGATAGCAAGATCAGCACGATGGCGCCCACAACATACCAGCCGGGAGTTTGTGGCAGCCAGTCGATGGCGGCCGGGGATACGACTTCATTGAAATTACCCAAGGCATAGTTGCCAAAGATATCTGGCAGGGGAGGCAGGCTCATGCCAGAACTCTCTGTCCGCCCAGTTGCTCGCGCAGCTGCTGGTCGGTAGGCGCTGCCGTATGCACCGGAATGACTGGAATCTGGTGGCGTAACAAATCTCTGCGCACGTGGGCGAAGGAGCTTTCGAAGCTGGCCTCGAAGCGGTCGCCGAGGTCCTTGTGGCCGGGGTCGATCTCTAGCTGATAGTGACCGTCACTAACCACCAGCTTCTCTGCACTGGAGATATCGCGTTCCAGCGGGTCGTAGATCATGGTGCAGATAATGTCGTTATGCTGACCAATGCGTCGAATACTTTGCAGGGCCTGGTCGCTCCAGCCGTAGAAGTCCGAGACGAGTATGACCAGATAATCGTGGCTGATCTGTCGCTCGGTGGCCTTGAGAGCGTCTTCAAGGGCCTCTGGGCGACTCTCGATGCCGGAATTTACTGACAGCTCATTATTCATCGTGGCCAGGTCTCCCAGCCAACCCAGTACTTTCTTTTCGCTGCGCGCAGGTCTCGCTTCCGCCACTCGCTCGTCGTTAAACAAAATGGCACCAATGCGATCGCCAACGCCCAGAACGCGCCAGGCGGTGATCGCAGCAACCTCCGCGGCGATGACTGATTTCATTTTGTACTGGCTGCCAAAGAACATAGGCAAACGCTGGTCAACAATAACCAGCACCGGCCGGTCGCGCTCCTCAGTGTAAACGCGCACATGGGGCTTGCCGGTGCGGTTGGTCACTCGCCAGTCCATGGTTCGAATGTCGTCGCCGGGCCGGTAATGACGCAGCTCGTCGAAGTCTAGCCCGCGGCCCCTCAGCTTGGAGCGTTTGCGTCCGGCCAGCTGTGAACGAACCGGTTGTCGAGGCAGGTAGCTGAAGCCCCCCGCGGTATAGCGGAGCCGAACCAGATCTTGCAGGCTGGTGTAGATTTGTTCGCTGGCGTTTACCGACATGGTTTAGCCCACGGCCACCTGGGTGATGATCTCATCGATCACCTGATCGGGTGAGATCCGGTCTGCCAGAGCGTCGTAGCTGAGGATCAGGCGGTGACGCATCACCGCGTGTAACGTAGAGCGAACATCTTCTGGTGTCACATGATCGCGCCCGTCCAGCCAGGCACTGGCGCGACTGGTGCGGTGCAAGGCAATGGTCGCCCGTGGGCTGGACCCGGTATCTACCCAGCGGGCTAACTGGTCGCTGTACTGCCCAGGCTGACGGGTGGCCATTACCAGGTCGACCAGGTATTGCTCCACTGGTTCTGAGATCTGCATATTGCCGATAACGTCTCGTGCGGCGAAAATATGGTCCTGGGAAATCATTGCCAGCTCTTCTTGCTGTGATGCTTCTTCGGCCTGCAGCATTCGCACGATAGACAGCTCTGCCCCACGGTCGGGATAGTCGACTGAGATCTTCATCAGGAAGCGGTCCATCTGCGCTTCGGGGAGGGGGTAGGTGCCCTCCTGCTCGATGGGGTTTTGGGTCGCCAAAACCATGAACAGTGGCGGTAGCTTGTACGTTTTGCCGGCCACGGTGACCTGGCGCTCCTCCATCGCCTCTAATAAGGCCGCCTGGACCTTGGCGGGAGCGCGGTTGATCTCGTCTGCCAATACCAGTTCATTGAAGATAGGCCCCTGCTGGAAAATTAGCTCGGATACGCCCTGGTTGTCCTGGTATACCTCGTTGCCGGTCACGTCAGAAGGCAGCAGATCGGGGGTGAACTGTATGCGCCCGAGGGTGGCCTGCAGTACTCGTGACAAGGTTTTAATGGAGCGGGTTTTAGCTGTGCCTGGTAAGCCTTCGAGCAACACATTGCCGTTGCACAGCAGCGCAAGGGTGAGAGTGCGGACAACCTCTTCCTGGCCAATCACTGATCGGCCCATCTGCTCCATCATGGACTTCACTGCGTTTAGATTTTCGCTGGACAAGTGTCTGCTCCTTTGTGGTTAACCTGGGCGTTTCGTTGCCCTGAGCTGATTATAGTCGCAGTGGACGCATGGCTGACACTAATGTGTTGCACATTGATTGGCCTGCAGTGCCTTTTTGTTATTGAGCCCACGGTGTGGCCTGCTTGGTAGGGGTCGTATAGCTGGATTGTTTAGGCCCGGCCATCTATTCTTAAGGCTTGTTTGTCCCCGATTATGCTTGGGGGTGGTTTTTTTGGCTAGACAGGTGTCCCACAGATGAAAAAAATGATGATCAATATGGCTATTTTGGCCGCACTGCCCCTGGCAACGCTGTCCTGGGCTCAGGACGTTGGCAAACTGATCGAGGCTGTAGACAAAGACAAAGCTATGGAGTCAGTAGATCAGGAGAAAATGACCGAAGCTGTTTCCAGCGGAGAGGTCGATTACAAGAAAGCTTACGACTCGGTGGATAAGGGAAAAGCCAAGGAATCGGTAGACATGAACAAGGTGAAGGACGCCATGATTTCTGAATAATCACCTGGGGCGGCAACTCCAGCCGAGTCGGCTGCCCCACTTGCTTCTGCTGACTACATCGGTTCGAGGGGCATGACCAGATGATTGCCAACCTGCATGCGGCACCAAACATCGAGTTTGGTATCTTCAATCCCCGGGAAGACAGAACTTCACTGCTTAATCGCGCCGGCGAAATGTTGGCGGTCATTACTTCGTCCTGAGCCATGCCTATAACTTTCACGATACCGATCTACTGGGCATAGGCCAAATTGGCATGGAAGCGAATGCTATGTTTGATCACTTCTGGAATAGCCAGTGGTTGGTAACCGCCGACGCATTGAGCGATGTGCCTGCAGTCACCTGAGATGGCATGCAGCGGGTGATGAATGTGTTAATGAAGCTGGGACCACAAGACCAGTACTAGATGCAAAGAGTGGAGGGATCTCAATGCCAGTAGTCCTGCAGCGATGTTTGGCTGTGACCCCAGGAGTGCGCCGGATAGCCAGCATTGCGCTGCTATCGTTGTTGCTACTTACTGCCTGCGCCTCCAGGCCATTTGAGCTGCCTGTTTCCGGTGAGCAGGATTTCGTGCACAGAGCGTTGGTGCAGGAGCAGGATGGACTGGTCATTGCCACTTCCGTACCCAATGCGCAGGAGACCAGGACGTTCATTGGCCTGGATCTTTACTCCCAGGGAATACAACCGGTCTGGTTTAAAATTGAGAATCGCAGTGATAAGCCCGCTCGCTTGGTGACCTGGAGTATTGATCGCGATTACTACTCACCCATTGAAGTCGCTTACATGAACCGTAAGCCGTTCAGCAAAGATGGCTACCAGGATATGCAGGCCTGGTTCAATGATAATGCAATGCCTAGAAAAATCCCCGCTGGCGAAACGCGAAGTGGATTCGTCTACACTCACCTGCGCCCGGGCACCAAGGGCTTCAACATGAATTTGGTACACGGCAGCACGGCTGTAGACTTTACCTTCTTTGTGCCTTTGCCTGGTTTCGAAGCAGATTTCACTCGAGTAGATTTTGCAGGGCTTTACCAGGCCGAAGATATTCTCGAAACGGATGTGCCAGGATTGAAAGTGATTCTGGAGCAGGAGCTATCATGCTGTGCGACTGACCACACAGGTTCCCTGGCCGGATCGCCGTTAAACACGGTGTTGGTTGGCTCTGGTACAGCGGTGCGACGAGCGATGATGCGCGGAGGTTGGCTGGAAACCTCGGTAGACGTTACCCAGGCTGATGATGACGGACAACAATGGTATCAGGGGCGCACTCCCGATGCTGTTTTCTCACAGCTGCGCGTTGATGGCAATGAGCGCATTCAACTGCAACTGTGGCTCGCACCCTGGTTGGTCGACGGTGAAACGGTATGGTTGGGCCAGGTGTACTATTTTACTGAAGATGATTCTTTACTGGCTTTGTTCAACGAACAGATTGGCCGAGACTCCACGCTACTAAATTTCTTTGCTCGAGAAAGCATTACTGCAGATCTCGATAGCGCGCAGAAATTTCTTCTGCAGAATCTATGGTACAACGGCTCTCTTACTCTGGCAGGCTACTCAGCGGGTGTGGGTGCGTCCACCGTTGATGAACCTGGCATAGCGTATGGCGGCGGCTCATACTTTACAAACGGTTGGAGGCTGGTGGTATTTGTCTCAGAACAGCTGACTGCCCTGGATGAAACCAAGTTTGTTTTCTACGGGAGAGGTTCCCCGCAGCAGGCTACAGGTCAGGTTTTTCAGGGCGGCCAGGTTCCCCCGCCTAATAAGCGGCTGCACTCTCAGACAACCGGTCAGCTAACGGTTGTCACTGCTGTTCCAAGCAAAGAAGAAGTTCGCACTGTGTTCGGTATTGATCTTTATCGCAAGGGCGTTCAGCCGGTGTGGGTGCAGGTGGAAAATCGTGGAGACAGCAGTTTGTACTTAACCCCCATGGGTTTGGATCAGGCCTATTTTACGCCTCGCGAGACTGCTAACAGAAGTCGAACCGAAGCCGTTATAGGGCACGCCAGGCAGTTTGAAGTAAAGGCCCATCAGCGATTGTGGGTTGCGCCCGGTAGTATCCAATCGGGGTATGTTTTTACTCGCCTGGACGAGGGCACCAAGTCATTTAATGTGGATGTCATTGGTGAAGATGTCGCCCATCTAATGAGTTTCTTCGTGCCGGTACCGGGCCTGAAACTGGACCACTACGAACGCGATTTTGAGAATCTCTATGCCAAGGATCAGGTGCGGGATGTAGACCTGGGTCAGCTTGTGACTGAATTGGAATCTATGCCTTGCTGTGTGCGTAATGCTGCGGGGAGCGACAAGGGTGATCCGTTGAACCTTGTATTTATTGGTGACCCCAAGGAACTCTATTATGCTTTTATGCGCGCGGGCTGGGATGAGACCGAAACCATTCATGGCGCATCGCTTTGGAAGACGGCTGTCTCTGCATTGACAGGAGGCCGTTATCGTTACTCGCCCGTCAGCGCATTATACGTTTTTGATCGACCCCAGGACGCGGCTCTGCAGCGGGCCAGGGGCAGTATCAATGAGCGCAACCACATGCGCGTCTGGATGACAGCCTTGAGATTCGAAGGCGAGCCGGTGTGGATAGGTCAGATCAGTCGCGACATTGGCGTACGCTTTACCCGCAAGACCATCACTACTCACAAGATAGACCCTGACGTTGATGAGACACGAGAGTTTCTTTTGGAAGATCTAGCGTTTAGCCAGGCGGTTAAAGCATTCGGCTATCTCGGTGGTGTAGGCAGCGCAGATTATGACGAACCCAGGGGCAACCTCACCGGTGACCCCTATTTCACTGACGGCAGACGCCTGCTGTTGTGGCTATCCGGTGAGCCTATGGGCCTGGACGAGATAGAAGTGATGGACCTTGCACCCTACTACAGTGGAGAAGTGGGAGAGTGATTAACCAGTGATCAGTTTGCCCAGTCTCGCTTGGCTTTGAATTGGCGTGACAGATAGTGCATTTGGTCAGCCAGTATTCTGTCCTTAGCCAGGAAGTGCCACTCATAGGGGTTTGGCCTGAAAGGCACCGCCAGCAGCGGCATTTTAGCTTGTTCTGGGGTCTTGTCGTCCTTCTGCCAGTTGCAGCGACGGCATGCAGCCACGACGTTCTCCCATCGATCAAGTCCGCCGCGTGAAGTGGGTAAGACATGATCGCGGGTTAAATCAGCGCGTGTGTATTGCTGCCCGCAATAAAGGCAGCGGTGGTCGTCTCTTCGAAACAGCGTGCGATTACACAGTGGTGGCGTAAAGTTCTGAACAATGCGACCTTGAATGGCAACGATGGGCTGCAGGTCTATACGTGAACGGAGGCCGGAGAGGCGTTGAATGCCGCCAAAAATTGGCGGGAGTGTATCCCCGATGCCGTAGATGACATCGCCTTTGGCGTAGGCAGAAACTGCCTCGTGCACGGTAATCCAACCTCGTGGTTGGCCCGCTATGTCCAAACGCAGGATCGCTTGCATGGGCTCCTACTCATAGGCTCATCTACAAGCTACTGCAAAAATGTGTCCACTACAATCGTGAATATGTTGCGTTGGTGTCAGTTAATGGGGTGATTGCGCAACGGTGCTTTGTCTCCTGGCTGGGGCCGGGAGATACCATAACTGGACTCGAAGGTGTTTACTTCCAGCGGGCGGTCGAATACATAACCCTGCAAAATGTCACAGCCAAGATCTTTCAGGCGCTCTGCAATCTCCATTGATTCCACGCCCTCGGCTACTACTCGCATGGAGAAGTTGTGGGCCAGGTCGATGACAGCTTTCACGATGGCGTGGTCCTTGCCACAGTCCAGCATGTTCATTACGAAGCTACCGTCAATTTTAATTTCGTCAACTGGCAGGTCACGGAAGTAGGACAAGGAAGAGAACCCGGTTCCAAAGTCATCAAGGGATATCTTTACTCCTCTGCTACGCAATGAAACTAGTTGTGCCATCATTGTTTCATGATTGTCCACCATGATGCGCTCAGTCACTTCCAGTACCAGGCGTGAGGGGGATATACCATAGATATCCAGGGCATCGCTGACCACCGACAACAGTTGGTCATCCAGCAGCAGTTGTGGCGTGATGTTTACCGCGATACTCAACTCTTCTGGCCACAGAGATAAGCGCGCAACAGCGTTTTTGACCGCCCAGTAGGTCATTGGCCGTATCACTTCGTTGCGCTCAGCCACCTCGATAAACTGCCCGGGCGGTATTACCTTGTTATCGCTGGTATGCCAGCGCATGAGCGCTTCGGCGCCTACCAGTGACTGGTAGCTGGCATGAACCTTTGGTTGGTAATAGAGCCTTAACTCTCCCAGTTCTACGGCTCTTTCGAGGCGCTCAAGCAGCTTTCGCTCTTCGTCGGCCGCGACTCTTTTTTGTGGCGCGTATACGTCGTACAACAGTGCGCTTTTATGTGCCTGGCGCAGTGCCATACTGGCCTGACGTAGTGCCAGCTCCATATCCTTGTCTGGATCCTTTGACTCGGCAAAACCTGCTTTTATGGTCAGGGGCACGGGGCGACCATATTGGTAGTGAGGCTCAGAGAACACGCGCTCCAACTTGGACGTTGCCAGCTCTAGTTCACCTCGGGTTCCCAGGCCTCGCAGTACCACGCAGAAGCGATTGTCGTCCAACTGCTTCCAATCATCGCGTGGACGCACCCAGTCTTGTAGCCGTTGCAAGAATACCTTCTGGATGTCGCCGAAACTGGATTTTCCATGCCTGTCCAATAGTTCTTCTGCATCGGCCAGTTCTACCAAACCGACCATATTAAAGTCTGAACGGCTCATATGTAGTACTCCTCACTGTTCACCCCATGGCTGCCGGGAATCAGTTCTCGGGTAATCCAACGCTCTATGCCGCGAGGGTCGCTCTGGTTGCACAGATCGACAATCGCCAGTGGGTCCATACGCTTTTTACTCTGGTCCAGTACAACGACAAGTTCCGGCTTCAGGCGACGGGTTTCGTTCTGGCGAGTCACAATGGCAACCTCTCCAGTATTGAGCTCTACCAAAGTGCCAGTGGGGAACAGGCCGATAGCCTGAATGAATTGTTCTACCAGTGCATCCTGGAATTTGCTGCCCTTGGCATCCAGTAATTCCTGCGCAGCTTCGTGGGAGGTGCGGGCGGGGGCCCAGGGCCTGGGGGTGATCATTGCATCGTAGGCATCGACCAACCCTGCGATTCTGGCCAGTAGCGGAATGGTTGCACCTTCCAAACCTCGGGGATAGCCTGAGCCATCCATTCGCTCGTGATGATTCTCGATGATGCCGATCACTTCGAAATTCACATTCTTCGATTCGTTGACAAGTTCAGCGCCCATGGTCGGGTGGGCGCGGATAATACGTTGTTGGCCTTCAGTTAATTGACTGGCCTGCCCCAGCATTTCCGCGGGAAGTTGCGTCATACCCACATCGCACATGGCACAGCCGACGGCCAGTGTTTCCAACTCGTCTCTATGAAGACCAATCTGGCGGCCAAGAATTGAAGCCCATGCTGCCATGGATACGCCGTGCTCAAAGCGGTAGTCACCGCTTTCCTTCAAGCGCAAAAGGGCGCCTACCGCTTCCTGGTTTTTGAATACCGATTCTATTAATGGGCTGATGGATTCCTGCACTGCTGCAAGCTCAGTGCTGTGGCCAGCCCGCAGTGAGTCAAACACCTTGTCCAGCGTCATGGCTGCATTATCGAAACAGACGCGCGCTTCGCGCATATCTGCCTTTAGTTCCAGTCTCTCTTGAGGTATCGAATGGGTGGGTGCTGTATCCAGTTTCAGAAATTCACGCTGGGCTTTGTACTCGGCATCAACGAATACATGATCGACGAACCTGGATACGTAAATGGCCTCTGCTGGATCGCGTACAACGAAGCCTTGAAGTGTAAAGGGGGTCTCCAGCCACGGACGGTCTAGCTCGGCAACAAACATGCCGGGCTCTAGACTCGTGGCTGAAACCTTTACTAATCGCATCCCTTTCTCCAGGGGGAAATCGTGAGGCTTTCAGGCTATTTCCACTGGTGGCACTTGTCGATTGCAAATTGCAAAAATCGTGACAAAGTTCGCTATTTTTCGTATTTAAGTGTGAACAGGGTCTCGGTTTGGCCTATTTGGCCTGCCAGCGAACGCTGGTAAGTACCTGTTCCCGTTGAAGAATACGGCCTTCGAAGTGCTCACCCTTATTGACAGCCCCTACGCCTGCAGGGGTGCCAGTCATGACGATGTCACCGTCTATCAGGGTGATGAATTGCTTAAGTTCTGCAAGTATCACGTCTGGTGAGTACATCATCAGCTCTACGCCACCGGACTGACGTATGTCACCGTCTACCGCCAGTTGCAGGGCCAGGTGTTCTGTACTGTCGATGTGGGTGAAGTCTGAGAACAGCGCAGCACCGTCAAAGGCCTTGGCTCGTTCCCAGGGCAGGCCTTTGTCCTTTAGCCTGCTTTGTAAGGCTCGCTTGGTCAGGTCCAGGCCGAAGCCCGCGGCCGCAGGTTGGCCATCTTTGATCAACAGTGCAATTTCGGCTTCATAATGGACAGGCTCTCCCCCCAACTCCGCACGCAGTGATGTTCCTATGGCGGAATTGGGCTTGGCAAACACCACCATTTGTTGCGGTACTTCATTGCCCAGCTCTGCGATATGAGCAACATAATTGCGGCCGATACAGATTATTTTGGAAGGGGCCACTTCTGCGCCGTCCAGGCGGACTTTATTCATAAATTGCTGTCCGAAAACATAAGGCTCTGCAGTATAGCTTGCGAGGCCTGCACTTTTGGAGGTCTTATCGGGCCGCTAATTTCGTGTTCATGTGCCAATCTTTTTGCAAACTAAAAGATTTAAGAGGTCAGGCGCAATGGAAGTAGAACTGTATTTGAATCTAACCGCCGCGCTGGTGGCCGCTGTCTCGGCGTTTGTTCTCGGTGGTATCTGGTATGGCCCTTTGTTTGGCAAGACCTGGCAGGGCTACATGGGCCTGACCGATGAAGACATTGCCAGTAAAGGCCATCCAGCGGTCATTATGGGGTTGGCCTTTGTGCTGACTCTGGTGCAGGCGCTAGTGTTGTCCGCGGCAGTGCCCGCCGGCAGTGGAATAGAAGTCGCGGTGATTTATGCCCTGGTGATTGGTATAGCGTTTGTGGCTTCAGCGTTTGGTGTGAACTATCTTTTCTCCCGGCACCCCAGGGCCTTGTTTGGCATAGACGCAGGCTTCAATGTGCTGCAGTTCGCGCTGATGGGGGCAATCATCGGCGCCTTTGGCTAACTACTCCTGCATCCCGTGGTAGAGCAGACGCACTAACAGGCGAGCCCCGTCGTTATCTTTCAGCTCGGCATAACGGGGACCTTCGCGTTTGCCTATGTCGCGTATATCCGCCATCAACTCAGGATGGAACTGACAGGTAAAGGACCGGCGGATACTGTGAGTTTCCCAGTCCTTGTAATAAATGCAGGTGGTGGACACTTCTGTCCAGTGATCTTCGTCCACTTGTGTTTGTGACAGGATTTCAACCGCATAGGGCAGGCTTAGCAGCCAGGCCAAAGGACTTACTGCCAACTGGTAACGCAGAGGCACCACGCTGTCGTGTAACAGCTTGTAAGCCCAATTAGCAAATAGCGCGGCCTCTTCGTTTACTTCATCGCTGTGGAACATCTCGATATTGAGCGCCCGTTCGCTGCGTATAAGTGTGTCGATGACGCCTTCAAGTTCATCGGCCACCAGGGCATGGGTATCGTGCAGTTCTGCTGGAATATGCGCGGCACGAAGCTCTGACCCGTAGGGCATTAGCTGACGCGTTCCTACTTCTACCTGTTCATTGCGTGCAACCGAGAAGCAACCATCGCCCCAGCCGCTGGCGATGACGCGACCATGTTTGATCACTTGTAGGCTTTCACCCATCTGCGTAATACGCGAGGCGATACTGCGTAGGGTTGTCAGTGCCTGGCCGCCGTCATCAAGCGGCAGGTATTTTAGTTCAGCGATCTCTCGAACGGCTCTTTGCAGTAGACGAATATGTGAAGTGGCGGCCAGTTGGTGACCCAGACAGATAAAAATACTGGGACCACTGTCGGTGGAGCGACGCAACAATAGCTCGTCGGTAAAGTTGAGTATGTCCTCCAGCCCAGCATTCGAGCCGGCAAAGCTATCCGGGTCATGGGCGGAAGGGTTGCCTCCCTGGACAATGGTAGCTATACCCGCGCTGGTGGTATGCGCCAGCCGCTTGGCGTTGAACACGCCACTCTGCCAAAGGGGGTATAGGACGGTGTCGGCATCTGCCACTTGTTGCAGGATATAGGCGATATTTTTGGAGGCTCGAACAGCCTCGCCCTGCAGGTTGATGCCAACGTTTCGCCAGGGTTCTACGACATGTACGCCCTGGCGATAAACCTCCGGCATGCCCAGTAGCAAGGCCAGCTCTTCCGGGCCGTGGATAACTTTCTCAAGAGGCGGAGCTACGCCCCAGTCAAACAGGCTGCCGTCCAATAGTATGTCCCTGCCCGGGTAGGGCGAAGGTGAATCGCGATCCTTGAGATAATAGCCCAGCAATGCGTGGACGCTTTCCGGGCTGGCTGGATGGGATCCGAGTATGCCTGGCGTGGTGCGCCAGGCCAGAGACTCAAGGGTGGGCTTGCGTGGACTGTTGGTTTTGCTCATAACGTCGCTATCAATGAAAACAGACATTTAAACAAGCAAAAAATGCGCCACTGTTGATCCCGATAGGGTATTTAGTCTTCTGGCTGCTGGGCTTTGAGTGAGTAGATGCCCTTTCGAGGTTCCACAAATAGCGCCTCACAGCTGGCGGTCATGGTCTCGCCTGCGTACATCTGGGCCTCTATGATGGTCTTGCGACCCTCGACTTTCACCAGCTGTGCCACCAGATTGAGGGTGGTGTTGAGCGGCGTACGGTTGTGATAGTTCACATGCAGATAGCCGGTCATGCCGGGTTGGCCACCCAGTTTCTGGGCCATGCCCATGAACTGATCGAAAATGGCCGCGACAAAACCGCCGTGTACGCTGCCGGGTGGCCCTTCGTAAGCCCAGTCGCACAGGCATCGGCCCAGGGCTTTATCGCCTTCGAACCAGGTGTTGAGCGGTGGCGCAATTGGGTTGCTGTAGCCCGACAGCGGATTAAGCTCATGGCTGATCTGGCCGAAGGAGCCATGCTCTTCGCTTTTTGCCCAGTCCAGGCGACCAAAGACGCGAGGTGATTGGGCAAATTCTGAGGCGGTCTGTTCCAGTTGCTCGGCAATGGCATGCATTTTTTTAACATCAGGCGAGCTGGTGACCAGCACTGCTGAAAGCTCGCGGATAGCCGCGGCGACTCTGCGCTTGGCCTCCCACTCTTCGCTGAAAGGGGGCGTGATTTCCTCACTGGCGAAGGGGTTGTCAAAATCGCTCATGGTCTCACCTGTACTTGTTTTTCAGCCAGACAGTTTACTGCAGAGGAAGTACTATCGCAGTTCAGTTTGTCAGGCTCTGTCGTCCTTGGGAGATTCCATGACCACGTAGGTGGTGATGGAGTTCACCTGGGGCAGGGTGCCCAGCACATCTGTGTGAAACACTTTGTACGCGGCCAGATCCGACACTTCCACTCGCAGCAGATACTCGTAGGCCCCGGTAGTGTTGTGACATTCACGTACTTCGGGAGAATCCATAATGGACTCTTCGAACGCGCGCTGGGAGACCTTGGTGTGGTCGCATAGTCCCACGTGGATGTAGGCGGTAAAGCCTACTCCTATGGCATTAGGGTCCAGTCGGGCTCGATAACCCTGGATGACGCCACTTTTCTCCAGCTCTTGCACCCGCCGCAGGCAGGCGGAGGGCGACAGGCCTATCCTGTCTGCCAGCTCTGTATTGCTGATCCGACCGTCTTTGGTCAGTTCTTGCAATATTCGTTCATTGTATCCGTCAATTTTAATCATATATTGCGCTAAGTTCGGCTTTGCGCGGGCAAAATGCAAGCACTTTGCGTCCAAAGTTGTTCATAATTGCGTCATGCCATTCGAACTTCTCACCGGCCTTGCGCTGTTCTCTTTCGTTAGCTCGATCACCCCCGGGCCCAATAACCTGATGTTGATGGCTTCGGGGGCCAACTTTGGCTTTCGCCTTACGCTGCCGCACATGCTGGGAGTGGGCCTGGGCTTTACCGCTATGGTGGCGCTGGTTGGGTTTGGTCTGGTGGGTCTGTTTGAAGCCTATCCACTGAGCTACGATATTCTCAAGGTGGTGAGCGTGGTTTACCTGGTGTACCTGGCCTGGAAAATCGCCACCTCCGCTGCTCCCGCTGGCTCCGAGGTGGCGCAGGGCGGGGAGGGTAAGCCGATTACCTTTTTACAGGCAGTGTTGTTTCAGTGGGTGAACCCCAAGGCGTGGACCATGGCCCTGACCGCACTCACGGTTTACGCCCCCTCTCAGAATTTGGGGGCAGTACTGTTGGTGGCTGCGGTGTTCGGGTTGATCAACCTGCCCTGTGTCAGCTGCTGGACCCTGTTGGGGCAGCAGCTGCAGCGTTTGCTGACCAGCAGGCGACGGCTGGTGATCTTCAACGTGAGCATGGCGGTGATGTTGGTGGCTTCGCTTTACCCGGTATTGCTGCCCTGAGCCTCAGGCACGCAGCGCTTCCTCAATAAAGTCCAGCCGATCCTGGCCAAAGTACATTGCATCGTCCATGAACAGTGTGGGCGCACCGAACACGCCCCTGGCGACAGCCGCTTCTGTATTGCTGATGAGTTCGGCTTTCACTTCTGCTGACTGGGACCCGGTGATGATCGCTTCGGTGTCCAGCCCTGCCGAGGCAAGCACCTGGGTAACAATCTCCGGGTCGCCCATATTCTGGCTGTCTACCCAGACTGCCTTGAACACGGTTGCCAGGTAGCTATCCAGGCATCCTAGCTGCTTGGCGGCAATGGCAGCGCGCATCAGGTTCAGCGTGTTGATGGGGAAATAGGGATTGAAGTTCAGCGGGACGTTGTAGCGTGCGGCAAAGCGCGGCAGGTCCTGCTCCAGCATGTACTTGCCTTTGGCGGGAACCGTGATCGGCGAACTATTGGCCGCCGCTTTGAATACGCCGCCCAGCAGCATGGGCTTGTAGTGAATATCCAGCTCGTATTGCTGTGCCAGTTGCCCGAGACGGCAATACGCCAGGTACACGGTGGGGCTGCCGAAGTCGAAATAAAATTCCAGTTGTTTACTCATGGTGTCTCCTTACCAGCGCTCCATCCATGGGCGCACGTCTAGTTCAAAGGTCCAGGCGTTGCTTGCTTGCTGATGCAGCATCACGTAATTGTCCGCCAGGTCGTCGGGATTAACGATACCGCCCTTCTCTTTCAGTGCGGCGGCATCGGGAAAGTTTTCGTTGATCCAGGCGGTATCCACGGCAGCGTCGATCACCACGTGAGCCACGTGTATATTCTGTGGCCCTAACTCCCGGGCCATGCTCTGAGCCAGGGCGCGCAAGCCATGTTTGGCGCTGGCGAACGCAGCAAAACCTGCGGCGCCGCGAATACTGGCTGTGGCGCCTGTAAACAGGATGGTGCCGCGCTGGCGTTCGCTCATGTAACGCGCTGCCTCTCGCCCGCAGAGGAAGCCAGCGAAGCAGGCCATTTCCCAGATCTTGAAAAATTTACGGCTGTCAGTCTCCACAATACCCATGGGCACGTTGGCGCCTACATTGAAAACGACCACTTCCAGCTCGCCAATTTCGTTTTCAATTTGGCGATAAAGTGCGGCTACATCCTCTTCTTTGCGCGCATCCAGCGCAAACGCATGAGCCTGGTGACCATCGGCGCGTAGTTGCTTTATCAGTGGATCCAGTTTGTCGGCATTGCGGCGGGCGGCGCAGACTGTGAGACCGCTGGCGGCAAACTTGCGCACGATGGCACTGCCTATTGCATCGCCTGCGCCTATCACGAGCGCGACACCTTTGGACATGATTATTCCCGCCTAAGTATCAATATGGAACTCAGTATAGTCTGGACTACAAGGAAGTCAATTTCGCTTACTCGGCTTGTGAGGAAGAGGTCAGCACGTGGCTGCCCTGCGGCGCCTCGTCGCGACTGTGTAATAACTTACGATCAAGAAACTCAAAAATATCCCGGGTGAGGATGTTGCGGCCAACCGGCGTCATGGAAAGGAACGGTTGCCAGTGGTTGTAAGGATAGACGATGCGTTCTGGCTGGCCGGTGGCGTGGAACAATGCTGCGCGCGATGCCTCCGGTATGCAGTCATCCTTGCTGCTCTCAATGATTAGTGTGTTTTCCGGACGATAGTGGCCGCGCCAGCGGGCCGGGTCTCCGTAAGCAAGGTGCCGCTGGAAAAACTCGCGGTATTGTTCCTGGTCCCAGCCCAGATCCTCGCTCACCTGCTCTCGCATGTACTGCACTACCAGGTTGCACTCGGCCATCATGTCCCAGGGGCGAGCGCCTCCGAGCACGTAAATTGCGGTGTCGATGCGGGAGTCGTTGCCCGCGACATTGGCCCCGACTAGCGCGCTCATGGAAAACCCGATAATGCCGATGCGCGAACTGTCGATCTCGGGGCGGCTTTGTGCCCAGTCGATCAGCCGGCGAGTGTCTATGGTGACGGCGCGGAATTTGGCAGATGACTGCTCCACTGCTCGCGTGAATTCGGCTTCGTTGTCTATTTTTGCAAGCTTAAACCAGTCGTACAGCGGACCGTCTCCTTGCAGCCACAATACGTTTGCTTGTCCCTGGGAGTGCTGGGTGTAGCCGTTGGACACAACCATTGCCGGAAACGTGTGAGTGGCCCATATGGGCAGCACGATCAGCAGCGGCTTGGGACCACTGCTGAGGCTGCGGAAGTAGCGGGCATCCACCAGGTTGCCGGGCTGGCCGTTGTGTTCAGTGGATGGAAAGCGGATGCCCGACAGGTGATAACCGGGTGTTTGCTGGAAGGGTAGTTGGTAGCTCTCAGGTTCGGGTATGGGTGCATCGTAATCATAGTAACCAGCCTGATAGGCAGCATGCATTGTGTAGGGTTGACCATCGGGGTTATAGGCCTGGTGTTCGTGGCTGGTGCAAGCGCTTAGCAATAGGGCCATGGCAGCAATTGCAAGGTGATGGCCGATAGGGGTAGCAATAGTGAAATTCAAGCCTGAGCCTGCGCATAAAATAATCTGATGGCCAATGTAGTCAATTGACTGCTGGCTGGCAATTGCAGTGAACCCAGTAGCTAGCCTATTGGCAGGGCGCGTTTAGTAGGGCGGTGTTCATCGGTTACACTAACGGCGATAAAAATACTTACAGGGGCCACCAGCATGTACGACATAGCCAAAACTGTCTCCCGTGTCGCCAATGAGACCTACAGCCATACCCGGCGCATCATGCCGCCACAACCCTGGTGGGAGAACCTGGAGAGCAGCTTTCATAAATTCCCGGATGACTTCGAGTTGGACCTGCGCACTGAAATGACGGTGGAGGCCTCGGCTCTGGGTGACCTGCTGCTGCGCACCACCGGGGCCAGTTTACTCAATACACTGGCCTTGCCCTCTAGCTTCAAGCCAACGCAGTTAAAACGCGATGCTGGTAATCGGGCCTTCTACCAGCGCAAGGCGAACAAGGCTGATCCAGATGCTTTTTTCAAGCGGCCAAACTCCTCCCGGGTGCAGATGAAGTCGTCGGATGCAGGCTTGCTGCGCTTTCGACCAGACGATGGCAGTTGCCGCCTGCTCAGCTTTGAAAGCCCGTTCAAGACGGTCAATCCCAAACTTCGGGACGAGTACCCGAAGCAGAAGCGCAACATGCGGGCTGTGGCCCAGCACTGGCGTCACGACGATGGCCCGCGGCCCACCATTGCAGTCATTCACGGCTTTATGGCGGATCCTTATTGGATGAACCGCATGTTTTTCGCACTCCCGTGGTTTTACAAGCAAGGCTACGACATTCTGTTGTACACATTGCCGCACCACGGCAAGCGGGCAGCCCGTTCTTCGCCTTTCAGTGGTCATGGGTTCTTCGCCAACGGTACTGCGCATATCAGCGAGTCCTTTGCCCATGCGGTGCATGATTTCAGAATCTTTTTGGATTACCTGGAGTCTGAGGGTGTCAGTAAGGTCGGTGTGACGGGCATCAGCCTGGGCGGATACACCACTGCATTGCTGGCGTCGGTGGAAGACAGGCTGGAGTTTGCGATTCCCAACGTGCCGGTGGTGAGCCTGGCTGACCTGGTGCTGGAGTGGTTCCCGCTGAACCTCTCAATCAAGGCGATGCTCAAAGCAACGGGTACCAGCGTGCGAGATATTCGCCACGAATTGGCAGTGCACTCCGCGCTTACCTACCAGCCCCGTTTGCCCAAGGAGCGGTTGATGGTCATCGCCGGAGCGGGTGACCGATTAGCGCCTCCCAAGCACGCCCGCCTGTTGTGGGATCACTGGGACAGGCCGCGCATTCACTGGTTCCCTGGCAACCATCTGGTGCACCTGGACAAGGGCAAGTACCTCAAGGAAATGGCCAGCTTTATGCAAGAGATCGAGTTTGATCGCCTGTAGCAATTGACCCCGATTGGTGAGCTGCCGCTAACCCCTGGGCATCAGTGCCAGCTGCCGGCACAGTGCTACCAGGCGGCCGCTGCTGTCCCAAATTTCGCCGTCCTCTTCCAATACTCCGCCGGTGATGAAGCGGGTGCTGAATTTACACCTTAGCCAGCCTGGCTCGGGAAGCCCGCGTATTTGAGTGGTCATTTCCACGGTCGGCACCCAGGCCACTGGCAGATTGGCATTAAACACCGTGGGCGGGAAGGCATCGGCGATTAGCATCAGTCCAAAGGCGTCAATAGGTTCTTCATTGGGAAGCCGCACCCAGCCCCGCACCAGCGGCTGGCCACTGGGCTTGCCTTCGAAAAATGTGGCGTCCTCAGGGTGTAGGCGGATCTCCAGTCTGTCCATTATTGGCGGAGGAAAGCCGCGCTCGTTGCTAACGATACGGATGCAGTCTTCAGGTGCGGGAAGCTCGGGGGGCTCAGCTTCCACCAGCACAGTGCCATCAACATTTTCCAATTCACCAAAACTACCCAGCAATTCGACCAGCGTTTTTTCCGGGCCGCGAATACTGGCGCGCATGGTATTGAAGGTGCGTCCGGCTTTCAGGGTTTCGGGATGAATACTGATGGGGCCTACCCTGCCCGGAGACAGAAAGTGGGCGGTGACGGTGACCGGGTGCGGCCTGCTGGCCCTGGCCATCGCGCGAGCGCCCAGTGCCATCAGGTAGCCGCCGTTGGCGTTGCCCTGAATGTCCCAGCCGGCAACGATTTTCGCCTGGTAGTGATTATCCACCAAGCTTACGGCAGTGGCTTTTTCAAAACTCATAATTGACCTCGGATTGATTGAACAACGTTTTCTACTTTGAGACTAAAATTCGTTTGGCTTAATTTACCAGGCGGCTGCGGCGAAAACGGTACAGTGAAAGTGCTGCACTGGAGCCAAATACCATGGTGCAACCGAGCACTTTGATCGGGGTGATTGGCTCCCCCAGAAACAGTGCGCTGCCAATGAGCGCACCGGGTAGGTACAGAAAGTAGATCATGCTGGAATAGATTGCGGGTAATTCGGTGCTGGTTTTCACCCAGAGGCCATGGGACACCACGGTGCACAGCAGCCCCAGTACCAGCAACTGATAGATATCTATCTGTTGCAGGTCCCAGTTGGCCTTGCTCCACAGTGGCAGGAATACCAATAGCGCAAAGAAAAACTGGCCCCAGGTGCGCTCCAGGGTGCCGATGTCTTTGGCCCGTTGGTGCAACAGCGGCATAGCGGCATACAGCAGCGCACTTAATAGTCCGATGGCGATACCCAATGAAACGTCATTGCTTAGCGAAAACTCTGGAGACACCACCACACAGCCGGCAAAGCAAAGTCCGATGGCCAGCCACTCGATGGGCGCGACTTTTTCACCGTTAAAAAAATAGGCCAATATCAGGTATTGCACGCTGTAGGTGAGAATCGTCAGGGCAGCAATGGCAGCTGTCGCCAGCTTGATGCTCATAAAGTAGGTCAGCCAGTGCAGCCCGAACACCACACCGATAATAACCAGCTGCAGCCATTGCTTACCGCTAAGGCGTAACAGATGACCGCGCAGCACTATCAGCGGCATGAAGGCCAAAACAGCGATACCCAGACGGGCAATGCCTACGGTGTACTCATTGGCCGCGGTGGATTTTACCAGCACCGGTACTGCGGACATGGTGAGTACAGCGATAACGCCGATCAGTATAAGTCGTGTGTTTGCCATGCTAATGCCGGGTATAGGCCTCGATCAGGCTTTGATGTTGCGGAAAAGTCGCCAGCAGCTGCGCCTTTGCGCCTAGCCTCATGTCGTCGTACTCAAACCCCGGGGATACAGCTTCACTCACCAGTCCGTAATCCCCGCTGCTCAGGTGGGATGCTTTCCAGACGCCGCCTAGTACCGTCAGCTGTAGCTGCTGTCCTGCTGCCAGATCAGGTCCCAGTATGGCGGTTTGCAGACTACCGTCCGGGTGGATCATGTAATAGTGTACCGGGCTTCCCAGGTGGTAGTAGTGCACGATATCTGAACGATTGAGATGCCAGTGGCCGATTGGCGTATCCGAGGTGAGCAGGTAGTAAATAGACGTCATGGTGTAGCGCGGACCATCGCCCAGGTCTATTTTTTTGCGGTGGTCTGGCTGAAAGGTTCGTTTGAAATAGCCCCCCTCTATATGGCTTTCCAGGCCCAATTGTTCGATGACAACGTCCCGGTCGGGGTAGTTCACGTTGGGTCCTCCTGCATGGCTGCTTAGCGAGATCAGCGCCGCTGCGATTGTCGACAGGCCGCTTTTGGGTGTCATTGGCTGGTTTCCTGCTCGGCCAGCGCCTTCTGGATTTTGGCAGCCGCTGTATCGACTGCCTGGCGTAACCGGGCTTCATCAATGGTCAACACCTGGCGATCCTCCATCAATATTTTACCGGCCACAACGGTGGTCACTACATCAGTGGAGTCGAGCATGTAGACCAAATGTGAGGTCACATCGTACAGCGGTTGGTGACGGGTTTTGCTGAGGTCCAGCTGAATCATGTCCGCTTGCATGCCAACTTTTAGCTGGCCTATGCGGTCGCCCATGCGAATAGCCGCGGCGCCTGAGCGCGTTGCGAGAGTAAGTGCCTGGCTTGCGGGAAGCGCGGTGGGGTCGCCAGTGGCTACCTTGTGCAATAGGGCCGCCATGCGTACCTCTTCCCACATATCCAGATCGTTGTTGGACGCTGCGCCGTCTGTGCCCAGACCCACATTAACCCCCGCGGCCAGCATTTCGGTAACAGGTGAAATGCCTGCACCCAGCTTCATATTGGATGTCGGGTTGTGAATGGCGCCTACCCCGGCCGCGGCAGTGATAGCGATATCTTCTTCGTCAAGCTGCACCATATGTGCTGCAATAAGCTTCTGACCGAACATGCCCAGCCCAGCCACGTGTTTTACCGGGCTGGTTTGGTAGTTCTCCATGATGTGTTTGGTTTCCGCTGGAGCCTCTGCCAGGTGCATGGAAATCATTGCCCCAGATTCTCCGGCTGCCTCCACTGTTGCCTGCAGGTGTTCTGGCGACACGGTATAGGGAGCGTGAGGCGCGAAAGCCGGCGTGATGCGGGGGTGCTTACCTTGCCAGCGCCCCACAAAATCACGGGCTGCTGCGAAGGAATCGTCCCAGCCCTTGAACCCTGGGCTGGGGTAGTCAATGTGTGGCGCTGCCACCACCGCGCGCAAACCGCAGCGCTCCACTACCCCGGCGATTTGGTCAGGATAAAAGTACATATCAACGAAGGTGGTAGTGCCGCCACGGATCATTTCCCAGCAGGCAAGCTCAGTACCTGTTGCCACAAACTCGGGGGTGACAAACCGTCCCTCCATGGGGAAGACGTAATTGTTGAGCCAGGTCATCAGGTTCAGGTCGTCTACCATGCCTCTGAACAAAGTCATCGCCGTGTGAGTATGCCCATTGATCAGGCCTGGCAGCAGCACCCGGCCGCGGCCGCTGATACTTTTGGCGGCTATGTACTGACTGTCGATGTCTGCACGTTTGCCCACGGCTAGTATCTTGTCGTCGGCCACGACCACCGCTGCATCTCTTATCACCGGCTCTCCTGGCTCCATGGTGAGCAGGTAGTCAGCGTAGACAATAAGGTCCGGCCTGGCGCCATAGGCGGGCATTCCAAGCAGCAAGAGCCCTGTCAGGGCGGGCAGTAATAGCTTGTTCAAAAGTGGTCTCCGGAGGCTCCAGCGCATTTTCCAGCATAGCATTGGCAGGAGTAGGGCGGTAATTCTGGTACTTTTACAGAACTGTGGCGTCTCGCCTACTACCGATATGCCTAAGCGTGTAATTTGTGCGGAATATCATTTCTGGCCGCTTTCACCTGCGGCTCTTGGTCCGCCGACTAAAACAACAGGCAGTAACCACTGCTTTTGTAGGGAGAAACGCATGAACCGCATTACTGCACCACGTCTCGCGATCGCCGCCGCACTGGGTACCCTCCTGGGCACCAGCGTACCGGCCATTGCCCAGCTTGAAGAAGTCATCGTCACCGCGCAGAAGCGGGAACAGGGCTTGTTGGATGTCCCCATCTCTGTGGCGACGCTTTCCGGTGAGCGGCTTACCTCCATGTTCGAAGGTGGCGCTGATATTCGCGCGCTATCTGCCAGAGTGCCCGGTTTATACGCCGAGTCCTCTAACGGACGGGTTGCACCCCGCTTTTACATTCGTGGTCTGGGTAATATCGATTTTGACCTCGCGGCATCGCAGCCGGTGTCGATTATTATGGACGACGTGGTGAAAGAAAATGTGGTACTGAAAAGTTTCCCCCTGTTCGATATAGACCGTGTTGAGGTTTTGCGCGGCCCCCAGGGCTCGCTGTTCGGTCGCAACACGACTGCGGGTATTATCAAGTTCGATTCCAACAAGCCTACCCAGGACTTTGAAGGACGGGCGAAGCTGGACATGGGCGAGCTTGGCACTGTGAATTTCGAAGGCGCCGTGGGTGGCGGAATCACTGAGAAGGTATCGGGACGAATCGCTCTGCTGGTGCAAAACCGCGACGACTATATAGACAACGGTTATACCGGCGAGAATGACGCCCTGGGCGGATTTGAAGAAACCGCGGTCAAATCCTTCCTGCAGTGGGACGCTACTGAGGATCTTAGCTTCTTGCTGGGCGTTCACTACCGCGACCTGGATGGTACCGCAGCCGTTTTTCGCGCCAACATTTTTGACACTGGCAGCAACAGCCTGAACCAAAACTACGATAGAGATACAGTGTATTTTGATGGCGGTGACAACAACCCCCAGGAATACGACTCAAGCGGCGTAAACCTCAAGGCCGACTGGAGCTTTAGTGGTTTGACGCTGACCTCGATCACCGCCTGGGACGAAGCAGATGGCTATAGCCGCGGCGACATCGATGGCGGCTTTGGCGCTGTCTTCCTCCCTGAAATGGGCCCGGGTTTTATCTCCTTCCCCTCAGATACACAAGACGATGCTGACGTGGAACAGTTTACCCAGGAGCTGCGCCTGGCGAGCGATTACGGCGATCGATTTAACTGGCAGGTAGGCGCGTTCTATTTTGACAGTGAGTTGGCTGTAACGACTGATCCCGGCTTTACTAGCCTTACTGTCAATCACGAAAACACCAGCTGGGCGGTCTTTGGTCAAGGCGACTATGCCATCACCGATGCTTTGACGCTGACAGCGGGATTGCGTTGGACTGACGATGAGAAAGACTTTACTGCCCCTGGTGGCTACGATGAGAACGTCTCTGACGATCAGGTAAGCGGTGATATCGCGCTGTCATACGCGCTCGATGACCGCTCTTTGTTGTGGGGCAAGATAGGCACAGGCTTTCGCGCACCGTCCATTCAAGGTCGCGACGTAGTGTTTGGCGCTGACCCATCGATAGCCGACTCCGAGACGATCACCTCCTTTGAGTTGGGTTACAAGTCCCAGTTTTTGGAAGATACCATGCGACTTAACGCGGCTATCTTCTATTACGAGATAGATGATATCCAGTTTACTGCGGTGGGTGGCACAGCAAACCTTATCCAGTTGGTGAACGCGGATACCGGCATCGGTATGGGCTTTGAGATGGATTTGGAGTGGTTGCTTACCGACAACCTCATCATGACCTTTGGCGCCGCTTATGCGGACACTGAAATTGACGATAGCAACCTGGCAGTTGGCAGCTGTGGCAGCGGCCTGTGCACAGTCACAAACCCCATTGATGCCAACGGTTTCGTACTTGTCGATGGCAATCCTTTCCCCAATGCGCCGGAAACGACCTTTAACGTGACCGCCAGCTACACCTACCCGTTGAGCAGTGGTGAATCCGAGCTGTTCTTCTTCACTGACTGGTCATATCAGGGCGATACCAACATCACTTTGTACGAGGCCAAGGAATTCCAGACCGACGGTCAGTATGAAGGCGGTTTCCGTGCGGGTTGGCGCAGGCAGGATCAGGGCTTGGAAGTAGCCGTGTTTGGTCGCAATATCACCGACGAGGAAAACGTCAAGGGAGTGATCGACTTTAACAACTTGACGGGCTTCACTAATGATCCGCAGATCTTTGGGGTCTCAGTGTCCTCCGAGTTCTGATTGGCGCTAGAAAAAGTGTGCAACTCAGTCACCGTCTTCTACACTGTTGGGACGGTCGTTTAAGTTTAAAACCCTGGCTATGCCGGGGTTTTTTATGTTCGTGAACAAAAACGTTGTACTGGCGTATCCCGCAAGATTGGCCGGTTGATAGTAACAAGCACCTGTTGTCGCTTATGCGGCGAGTCTGATAACAACAAATAGAGGACAGGACTATGTTTATTGTGGAATCCTACGGCGTAGCCGTTGCACTTTGCTTTGTCACAATGCTCTGCTGGGGTTCGTGGGCAAACACCCAGAAGCTGGCGAGTCAGGAGTGGCGCTTCCAGTTGTTCTACTGGGATTATTCCATCGGTGTATTGCTATTGGCCCTGGCCCTGGCATTTACCCTGGGCAGTAGTGGAGAGCACGGTCGCAGTTTCGTCGAAGACATTACCCAGGCCAGCCCTGAGGCTGTGAAGATGGCATTGTTGGGTGGTGCGGTTTTCAACCTGGCCAATATCTTGCTGGTAATCGCCATTGATATTGCCGGTATGGCAGTAGCCTTTCCTGTCGGTATAGGCCTGGCCCTGGTCATTGGCGTACTGGTTAACTACGATCCTGAACAGGTGAGCAACTCCATGCTGTTGTTCATGGGTGTAGGCCTGGTAGTGGTGGCAATTATCCTCGACGCGCTTATTTACAAACGCCTCCCTCAAGACTCACAGCAGGGCGTTGGCAAGGGTTTGATAATCTCGGTGGTTGCTGGTATTGCCATGGGATTTTTCTATCGTTTCGTGGCGCAGTCCATGTCATTGGACTTCGCCAACCCGGAGCCTGGTTTAATGACGCCCTATTCGGCGGCGGTCTGGTTCGGTGTAGGTCTGCTGGTGTCCAATCTGGTATTTCTGATCCCACTGAATTACAAGCCTGTGACCGGAGATCCTGTTCCGGTGAGTGACTATTTCCGCAAGGGCACGCCGCGACTGCACTTGGTGGGCATACTCGGTGGTGCGATTTGGGCCACCGGATTTTGTTTAAATATTATTGCCGCTGGCAAGGCCGGTTACGCCGTTTCCTACGGGTTGGGACAGGGCGCCACCATGGTCGCCGCTTTTTGGGGCGTTTTTATCTGGAAGGAATTCAAAGATGCTCCTGACGGCACTGGCACATTAATCGCTGCGATGTTTGCCTTGTTCCTGGTAGGTTTGGGTATGATCATCTATTCGAATTTATAGGGCTGATGAGGCTCATTATCTATTGGAGGAAAACCTGGGAATGAAAATCTTGAAGACCCCTATGCTGGTTTTATTGGCCCTGATGCTGTGTGCTCCGGTATACGCCGCCGGGCCTATCCCGGTGAAAGTTGTGATCGTGACTATGTTTGAAACCGGCGCAGACAGTGGCGATAAAGCTGGAGAATTCCAGCGCTGGAATGAGCGACAGAAACTCGACAAGGTATTCCCGGCACCCCACATGCACCATGACATTCGCTTTAACGAAAAGACCGGGGTAATGGGCATTGTCACCGGAATGGGGACCGCCAACGCAGCTGCCAGCACCATGGCCCTGGGATTGGACCCGCGCTTTGATTTAAGCAAAGCCTACTGGCTGGTGGCAGGCATTTCCGGCTTTGATCCGGCGGACGCGTCTTTGGGTTCTGTTGCCTGGGCACGTTTCCTGGTCGATGGTGACCTGGCTCATGAAATTGATGCCCGGGAAATTCCTGCGGACTGGAACCACGGCTACTTCCCTCTTTTCAGTCAGGGCCCGGGGGACAAGGAGCGCCTTTCTTATAGCCTGGGAGAGATGTTTGAACTCAACGCAGACCTGCTGGAGTGGGCCTATCAGTTGACTAAAGATATGACACTACCAGACCACGAGACGCTGGAAGCGACCCGCAAGCTCTATGTTGACCACCCTGTGGGGCAGCGTAAACCTTTTGTGCTCAAGGGAGATCAGCTTGCGGCCATGACTTTCTGGCACGGTGAGAAAATGAATGACTGGGCCAACGAATGGGTCGATTACTGGACTCGTGGCGAGGGCAACTTCGTCAGTTCAGCGATGGAAGATACCGGCACCTTGCAGTCACTGACCTATCTTGATAACGCTGGCAAAGTGGACAAGAACCGGGTGATGGTCTTACGCACGGCTTCCAACTACACCATGCCTCCACCAGGCAAGACAGCCGCACAATACCTGCTGGAAGAACAGCACGACAGTTATGCTGGCCTGGACGCAGCGCTTGAAAACGCCTACCTGGTAGGCAGCGCGGTAGTAGAAGAGCTGCTTACCCATTGGGACAAGTACGAGGCCAAGACCCCCGCGCCCTGATCAGTGGCCGAAAGCCTCGGCGTCCAGGTAGGACGTCTGGGTGCCTCTGGCCGTCACGCTTTGCGAGGCGTACTTGATTGCCCGTTCAATGGCCTCATCGATATTGCCGCTAGCGACCAGTGTCTGGGCAAAACAACCGACAAAAGCGTCGCCTGCGCCGGTGGTGTCCACCGCTTTTACTGTCGGCGCGGGGAACAGTCGTTTCTGGTCTGCGTGCATATACAGCGCGCCTTTTTCCCCAAGTGTCACAATCAGGTGTTTCAGGCCGCGTTCGAATAAGGAGTGCGCAGCCGCTTCGATCTGGGGCAGGTCTTCCACCGGCATGCCAGTGAGAATTTCTAATTCTGTTTCGTTAGGGACCAAAAAATCACAGCGGCAGGCCCAGTTCAGGTCCAGGTCCGGGGTGGCGGGTGCTGTATTGAGTATCACCGGCACGCCTGCCTCATTTGCCAGGGCTATGGTGTGGTAAATGGTCTCCAGTGGTATCTCCAGCTGCATGACGATTAACTTGCACTGGCGTAGGGTCTCTGCAGCGGCATCGATATCCGGGGGTAGCAGATGTTTGTTGGCGCCCGGGATAATCAGGATGCGGTTGTGGGAATCCCGGTCCACCATGATGGGGGCCACGCCGCTGGAGACGCCGGGTACCCGCTCTACGAATCGAGTGTCAACGCCACAATCGGTGAGGTTGGCGATGGTGTTGTCAGCGAAGGCATCGTCGCCGACCCGGGTCATCATTAGCACCTTGGCACCGAGTCTGGCCGCCGCAACGGCCTGGTTGGCACCCTTGCCGCCGCAGCCCATGGCAAAGTCGTCTGCCTCAAGTGTCTCGCCCAGCTTGGGCATTTGGTCTATATAGGCGACCAGGTCGACCATGTTGGAGCCAATCACTGCGATATCCATATACGTCTCTTTTGCGGTTTATTATCAGGGCAGTATAGACCAGAATGTCGCTCTGGCCCGACAAGTGGACGCCGCTGATGAATGACCTGGAAATACCTACCGCTGAACTGGCGCAGTACATCGATCACACTCTGCTTAAGCCTGAGGCGACGCCTGCCCAAATAGAGCAACTGTGCGCAGAAGCTGCACAGCACAGTTTCAAAACGGTCTGTGTAAATTCCGCAATGGTCGCCTCTGCCGCCAGTTTTCTCACTGGCAGTGGTGTCGGCACTTGCTCGGTAGTGGGCTTTCCGCTGGGGGCAATGGCAACTGCGGCCAAGGCATTTGAGGCGCAGACGGCGATAACCCATGGTGCCAGCGAGATCGATATGGTGATTGCAGTAGGGCTTGTAAAAGCAGGCGACTGGGATGCAGTGCGCAGCGATATCGAGGCTGTGTTTCAAGCCTGTGGCAGTGTTCCTCTGAAAGTGATTTTTGAAACCTGTCTGCTGGATGACAACCAGATCGTCAGGCTATGTCAGCTTTGCACTGAAGTGGGCGTAGCATTCGTCAAGACATCCACTGGCTTTGGCTCTGGCGGCGCTAGCGAACGACTGGTGCGCCTGATGGCAGAGTCAGTGGGCGAGGGCATTGCGGTAAAGGCTTCTGGTGGCGTGCGTGATGTTGTCAGCGCCAGGCAGATGATAGCCGCTGGCGCAAGCCGCTTGGGTACCAGCTCCGGCGTGGCGATTGTTCGCGGTGAGGCCGGCAAGGGAAATTATTAGGAGCAAACATTATGAGTATTGTCATTACCGCCAGTGGCCAGTCCTGTGGCGCACAAGTACGTGGGGTAGATCTATCGCAAGCGCTGTCTGATCAGGTGATCGCCGAGATACGGGCAGCATGGCTGGAATATCAGGTGCTGAGTTTTCCGGATCAGTCGCTAAGTGATGATGACCTTGAGCGTTTTACGCTGCAAATGGGTCCCTTTGGTGACGATCCTTTTATTGCCCCCATTCCTGGCAGGCAGCACATCATCGCAGTAAAACGCGCAGCCGACGAGGCCACGTCACTGTTTGCAGAACAATGGCACAGCGACTGGAGCTTCCAGGCGACGCCACCACAGGGTACCTGCCTCTATGGATTGACGATTCCGCCTGTGGGCGGCGATACGCTTTTTGCCGATCAGGTGGCGGCGGTGGCGGCAATGCCTGAAGCGCTGCGCGCCCGTTTACAGGGAAAAAACGCAATACATTCGGCAATCATGGGTTACTCGCCGGCGGGTATCCTCGGCGATGCAGATAGAGCAGCCGGGCGCAGCATGGATATTCGGCCATCCAGCGATGCTGCCGCCACCCAAACGCACCCGATTATTTTCAACCACCCCGAAACCGGGCGAGAAACCATTCTGGGTACCGTGGGTTACATTATTGGTATTGAGTCAATGGAAGGAGAAGAGGAGCGCGAGCTGCTCACCGAGCTATACGAGTGGCAGACGCGGGAAGAATTTCGCTACCGTCATCACTGGCAGCCCGGAACCTTGTTGATGTGGGACAATCGCGCGGTGCTGCACTCGGCCACTGGCGGCTATGAAGGCTATGACCGCCTTTTGCACCGCACCACGATAGGCGCAGTTGGCTAGCCAATTTGAGATGAAGGCCGTCAGACCCTCATGTCTTTAATGACTGGAATCAAGCCGCCTCTATGCCCTGCTTGTCCGAAGCTGTATCTGCGCCTGAACCCAGAGTTTCCACAACGGCAGTCGACGGATTTTCATTTTTCGCATCCTTTTTTTCAGCTTTGCTGTGCTTGGAATAAAGGAACTCCAGTACTTGCTGTCGCAGATGTACGAAAGTGGGATCTTCGGCCAGTGCCAGACGATCTCTCGGGCGAGACAAATTTACCTCAAGGATTTCGCCGATAGTCGCCGCAGGGCCATTAGTCATCATTACGATGCGATCGGACAGCAATACAGCCTCGTCTACGTCATGGGTGATCATGATGACGGTATTACCCAGCTCGGCCTGAATCTCCATCAGAGAGTCCTGCAATTGGGCGCGGGTCAGTGCATCCAGAGCACCGAAAGGTTCGTCCATCAGTAGGACCTTGGGTTGCATCGCCAGGCAGCGGGCAATGCCAACGCGTTGTTTCATGCCACCTGAAATTTCGCCGGGTAGCTTGTCCAGGGCATGGTCCATGTTAACCAGCTGCAAGTTATGTTGTATCCAGTCGCGGCGTTCAGCGCGAGACTTGCTCTTGCGAAAAACCTGGTTGACAGCCAGCTCCACGTTTTCGTAGACCGTCAGCCATGGCATTAAAGAGTGATTCTGGAACACCACAGCCCGGTCCGGACCGGGTTCTGAGACTTCCTTTCCTTCCAACACCACTCCGCCCTCCGTGGCCTGGTGAAGGCCTGCGACGATATTGAGTACCGTCGACTTGCCGCAACCCGAATGACCGATCAGTGACACAAACTCACCTTTGTTCATTTTCAGGTTAACGTTTTGCAGCGCGCGAAACTTTGATCCGTTGGTGTCGAACTCGATACCAACGCCGGTAATGTCCAGGTAATTATTGCTCATCTTGGTTCTCCCTGTTTATCGCAACACTGCGCTCTTGTCCCAGCTGACCCGCTTTTGCAGCGTTAGCATAAGCTTGTCCAACATGAAGCCGATAAGGCCGATGACCACTACCGCGACCATGATACGACCTAGCGAATTGGAGCTCCCGTTCTGAAATTCATCCCAGACAAATTTGCCCAGGCCCGGGTTTTGGGCCAGCATTTCTGCGGCGATCAGCACCATCCAACCCGTAGCCAGTGACAAGCGTAGGCCAGTGAAGATCATGGGAGTGGCCGCTGGAATGACAATCTTGCGTACGTGCACCATCGGTGACAAAGCCATCACCCGGCTGACGTTCACCAGGTCGCGGTCGATACTGGTTACGCCCACGGTGGTGTTGATCAGGGTGGGCCAAAGACAACAAAGCGCAACGGTGATCGCAGAGTTGAGGAAGGCCTTGTCGAATGCCGGATCCTCCGCAGTGTAGGTGGCGCTGACTACCATAGTGACCAAGGGTAGCCAGGCCAATGGTGAGACTGGCTTGAAAATCTGGATAATCGGGTTCATCGCTTTGTATGTACTGGCACTGAGCCCGCAAACGATACCCAGCGGAATGGCGATCAGGTTAGCGATGGTAAAGCCTGCAGCGACTGTGAGCAGGCTGGTGAAGATCTGGTCTATGAAAGTGGGCTTTCCGGTGTAACTGCGAATTTTGATGACAGCGCCGGGGTCCTTGGCCAGCTTCTGTGCGTTGCGTACTTCCTGCCGCTCATAGAAAGCTGTTTCCTTTACCCGTTCGCGCTGATGCTCTACTCCCAAATTTTGAAACTGGTCCCAGACTTGTGTTGGCCCGGGGAACAAACCTAACGACGTTTCGATACGGCTGGCAGAAAACTGCCAGACCATGAGAAAGACTACGATCCCAATGGTGGGTAGCAATAGCCCCTCAACCAAAGACTTCGAGCTAATCCGAGAAAGCATCTGCTCGAAGCGCTTGTCCGGTTGGGTGCCAATGGCTGTGTCTGACATGATTTTTTCCTGTTGTTTCTTGGGCACATTCCGCTTTGCTGGCTAGCTCTTAGGACAAAGTGCTGGCAATGCGGGTGCTGGATGATTACCGCTTGGGTCACAGCTTCATCCCCGCTTTCACGGGGATGAAGAGCTGGTATCACTTGATGACTTCATCACCCTTCAAGCCAATCGGAAATTGCTCCAGGTAAGCGTTTGGTTTGCTACCGTCGAAGACTTTGCCGTCGATGAATTCGTCTTGCGGTGGGCGGAAGCCGGACTCACTGGCAAAGCTGGGGAATTCGGAGGCTGCAATCTGCCCCTCTGCGATCAGTTCTTCGGCGGCTGCCTGGTAAATATCAGGACGATAAACACTCTTGGCGATTTCCACGTACCAGTCATCTGACTTGGGCTCCGCAATTTGTCCCCAGCGGCGCATCTGAGTCAGGTACCAAATCGCGTCTGAGTAATAGGGATAGGTAGCAAAGTAGCGGAAGAACACGTTGAAATCGGGAATTTCCCGCTTGTCACCTTTCTCGTACTCGAAGGTGCCGGTCATGGAATTTGCAATGACATCGTAGTCAGCGCCCACGTAATCGGAGCGCGACAGGATTTCTACGGCTGCTGGGCGGTTGGCGTTGTCGTTCTCATCGAGCCATTGCGCGGCCCTTAGCAATGCCTTGACCACGCGCACCGTAGTGTTGGGATACTTCTCGGTGAACGCCTTGTTCAGGCCGAATACTTTTTCCGGGTTGTTCTTCCAGATTTCGTAGTCGGTAATCACCGGCACACCGATACCTTTGAACACAGCCTGCTGATTCCAGGGCTCACCGACGCAGTATCCGTAAATAGTGCCGGCCTCCAGGGTGGCGGGCATTTGCGGGGGTGGTGTTACCGACAGCAGTGCCTCAGCGTCAATTTGACCAGAAATGTCGCCCTTGTGCGGGGCATAGTAACCGGGGTGGATGTCGCCCGCTGCCAGCCAATAGCGCAACTCATAGTTGTGAGTCGACACTGGGAAAACCATGCCCATGTTAAAAGGCTTGCCTTCGTCGGCGTACTTTTCGACCACCGGTTTCAGGTAATCCGCCTTGATTGGGTGCACGGGCTTACCATTTTCATGAGGAATGTTTTTCTTCATCTCTGCCCATACCGCGTTGGACACAGTGATGCCGTTACCGTTGAGGTCCATAGAAAATGGAGTAACGATATGCGCCTTGGTGCCAAAGCCAATGGTGGCAGCCAGGGGTTGACCGGCCAGCATATGCGCACCGTCTAGTTGACCGTCTATTACGCCGTCCAGCAACACTTTCCAGTTGGCTTGTGCCTCGAGAGTGACGTAGAGACCTTCGTCTTCGAAGTAGCCATTTTCATAGGCAACGGCCAGAGGTGCCATGTCGGTTAGTTTGATGAAGCCAAACTTGAGTTCGTCCTTCTCTGGTTCGCCCAATTCTGCAGAAGCTGAAAGTGGTAGTGCAGCACTGAGCACAGAGCCCAGGGCGAGCGCGCCAAAGCGGCGACGCGTCAGTGAAAAAAGATGTTTGTGAATCATTCGATACCCCTTGTATTGATTTACCCGCACACGAGCACTCCCCTCGTGCATTGACCTGTTTGGCCGAAGAGGGAGAGCGTCGATGCTCCAGGAGTGACTCGCGATATATTGTGTTACTGGGCTCTACGTAACAAAAGTCGAGCCAAGGTGAGATTACTTATTTAAAATCAGGCGCTTGCAATGTAACTGCGGTGTGCCGATAGCGGCCGCACTGGCCAGGGGGGGAGGTTGACGCACCAAACTGGCACGTCAGGCGCCATTATTGCGCGCTCCCGGGGCCCAGGATCTGGTCTGGACCCAGCTCTATGCCATCTTCAATTTCCCAATTATCGGCGTGCTGTCCCATCGGCTTGTAATCCTGATTCGGGCAGGGCATAGACAGGTGCCGGGCCGCCTCGCGGTAGAGGTCGGTACGAAAAGTGCGCTGTACCAGAGACTTGACCTCCTCTTCGGCGAAAGTCTTGCCCATGAGTTCACCGATTTGGTGCAGTAGCCATTGCCCATCTGAGCGCCAGGGAAAGCCTGCCTGGAATCGACCGAAGACATGGAAATGCGGTAAGTCGTATACGCCACCGCCTTTGTGGAACTCAAACTGCCCGCTCAGAGATGGCTCTAATACGCTCTCGGGCAGGTCCAGATAGCGGGGATCAGCCAGAACAGAAATTGCCTGCTTGCGGTTAAAGGGATGGCTCAACCAGTGGCAGGCTTCCATCAATGCCAGGCGTAATCGCAAGTGGGTGCCTGGATGATTCTGGTGCCATTTCTCAGTAACACCGAGCACCTTTTCAACCCCGTTGTTCCATATCTGGTAACCGGTGGCCTGCACGGATCCGATCCCGTACTGGACTGCCATGCTGTTCCAGGGCTCGCCGACACAGAAGCCATCAATGATACCGCGGGCGAGGCTGTCGACCATTTGCTCCGGAGGCAGCACGATAATGTGTACCTCCCTTTCCGGGTCCACACCACCTGCTCGCAACCAGTGACGCAGCAGTAGTGTGTGGCAGGAAAAGGTATGAGCTGCCGCCAGTGTGATCTGTCTTTTCCCGCCGCGCAGATATTCTGCAAATGCCAGCGCTGTGCTTTTTGCACTTGCGGCTGGTTCGCCGCCAAGGGCTGCAAGTTCTCCCGCCAGAGCCTGACTCATGGTAATAGCGTTGCCATTGAGGCTGAGCGCAAGGCCAGTGATTACCTCGGCACGCATGCCACCTACCCCCAGAGACGTGGCCAGCGGCAGAGGCGAGAGCATCTGTGCTGCATCGAGCATTCCGGCTACCAGCTTGTCACGCACATTGGCCCATGAAACCTCCTGCTGCAGCTCCACTTGCAGGCCATACTTTTCATAGAAGCCCAACTCCTGCGCCATGATAAGCGGGGCGCTGTCGGTGAGCTTAAGATAACCAAGGCGTAACTGATTTCTCTCCGCTGGAGGAAGGCGCTGGACGTCACTCATCGTATCTTTGCTCTTAGTTTGTCTTGCTCAAGAATGGAAATCACCTCGCTTGCCGTCTCTGCAAGGGTGCGGTTCTTGTCCATAGCCAGCTTGCGCAGGGTAGAGAATGCTTCTTGTTCTTCGACTTTATGGATGGACATAAGCAGTCCTTTAGCCTTCTCAACCAGCTTGCGCTCATTCAGTTGTCGTCGTGTTTCGTCAAGTTCCTGGCGTAGGGCGCTGAACGCGGAAAATTGGGCAACAGCGATATCGATGGCTGCGCGAACCCGTGAAGGGCTGATGTCCTCTGCCTGGTAGGCGGTAACCCCCGCTCTAATTGCGTCGCTGATAAACCCTTGGTCACCGGCTTCGGAGAACATTACAACCGGTCGGGGATTGTGGGTGGAGGCTATGGTCAGGCTCTCCAGTACATCGCGATCAGGCGAATCCAGAGCGATGATGACGACATCGGGCTCCTGCTGGGCCATTTGGTAGAGCAGGCCCGAGCCAGTGGGTATGACAGACAGGACATCAAAGCCCACGTCACGCAGCTTGAGTTCCACTGTGCTAGCGCGGGTGCGATCATCGTCTACAAGAATAACCCTGAGGACGGTTTTGATTTTTTTTTGTATGGGCACGTGGTCATTACCCTGGCGAGCGATTTATCCTCCGCCAGGGCAGGAGTCTCCAGAATCAGATCTTGAAGTTTACCGTCAACCAGGCCTTATCGGTATCGGTGTAGGCGTCAGAATCGCTGGAGAAGCTAGCGTATTTCAGCCCGAAGCTCCAGTTTTTACTGTAAGCCCAGGTGGCTACCAGGTTGATTTCCGAGCCGTAGTCATCGGAAGAGTCCTGCGCCTGGAAGTCATGGTAGATACCGGCCAACTTTACCGGACCCAGCTTCCCGGCGAGGCCCAGATAGAGGTCCTCTATGCCATCTCCGGGTGTAATGAGGAACTTGTCAGCCCAGCCCTGGAACTTGTGGAGCGTGGCGTAGGGGGTCTTGAAGCCAACACCGTCGCCTGCGCCCAGCACCTCGTAGCCAAGAGTAGCCTTCACACCAGCCAGGACGAAAGCACTTTCCACAAAGTAGTAATCTGCGTCATAGACTTGCGGGTTGTCGCCGGCCTCTGACTGGCTTGCGTATGCCGCTTTGGCGCTGAATGCGCCGAAAGCTCCCGCGTATTGCACGCCGTAGGTATCTGAGGAATTGCCTACGGTTTTACCGGCCGCATAGTTGAGGTCATTGTCAATTTCAAGCGCGTAGATAAAACCTGTCAGAGTATGGTTCTCGGCGAATGTCCAGTCGGCCCTGGCAAAATGGTTCTCGCCGTGATGGTTGGCCGGCTGCACGGGGCCATCGTCTGGACCAAAAATACGGTTTATGTTGTACACGTAAGAGTAGTCCAGACTTATGCCGCTGTTTTTGTAAAGCGCTCGAAACCCGTCGTAGGTCTGTTCATTCTGACGCCAGCCTACACCGCCGACAAAACGTTGGTTCCCGTGCAGTATTCTCTGACGACCATAGGCACCGGAGGCGTCGCCCATAGCGTATTTGGCCCAGGCCTGGTTGACCTCGGTACCTTCAGGATCAGCTACAACGGGATACTCCACATTGCCATTGCTAGTAGAGTTGTAGTTGTCATCTCCTATGGAGGTCACATCATCGAATTCGGTGAGAAAGGAAAAGCCCTTGTACTTCGCTGAGCTAAAGGTCAGTCGAGAGCGTAAAGTGGAAGCTTTTGCGTTTCGGCTCTTGGCATCGTCATCCACGTACTCGTAGCGGTAGCGAAAATTGAATGAGGTTGTTCCCTCGGTAAACATACTGGTGAAGTCTTTTGGCGCAGCCTCCTCGGCCAATGCCGGAGCAATGCTCGCACTCAACACCGCGACCGCCAGAATGGAATGTGCCTTGATAGATACTGCCATCTTACTACTCCTTAGAAACGACAAACGCCTGTCCACTCACCCCAACAAGAGGGTGTGCGAACAGGCGTCATTGCCTTACTTTAAAAATGTTATGGTCGGCCTTGGACAGCAACTATCGGGCCAATCACCCAATAGCCTTTAAAATCAGGCGTTTCTTGCGAGCACGGGATCAAGTTCTGATGATTGGAGGTGCGATTGCACAGAAATGGTGATGCAAATGCACCGGGATAGACCAGAGCCAAAGCGCTTTTAGAATGATTCCCCTCTGACTTTAAGATGTCAGCACAAGCTCTATTTGGTTCCTCGCCAAGGCCGAACGGGTTGTCGCGTTGGTGAGCAGGCAGAGACTCAACAATATCTGCAAGGCTAAATTTCGAATTGACCAGAAGTCATGTCGAGTAGGCATGGGTTTTGCAGTGTTCTTATCAAAGGCCTGGAAATATTGCCCTGACGCACGATAAGAGCGCGTTTTAAAGGGCCGTGGTGATATCCAGGCACCAGAATCAGGAATTCTCTCCAACGATGGAAGCGCGGATACGGTGCGTTTGCATCGTCGTATGCACCGACCCGGTGCGAAACATCCTCCTCGCTTACCGTTTGTGGTCCAGCCCTACGCGGCAATTCCTGGTGAGACCAATTAATCAGGAGAAGTTCTATGGGTAGTCGCAAGATCGTAGTCGTTGGCAACGGTATGGTGGGCCATCACTTTGTCAGCTCCCTGGTAGAGCTGGATACCAAAAACCAGATTACGGTGCTCGGTGAAGAAACTCGTCCCGCCTATGACCGGGTGCATCTTTCGGATGTCTTTGCTGGCCGGGCGCCGGATGAGCTTGCGCTCACCACCCGGGAGACTTATCGAGAATGGGGCGTGGATGCGCATTTTGGCGATGCGGTCGTGGGCATCGACCGGGTAAAAAAAGAGGTAGTCACCGACAGTGGCCGTCGGTTCAGCTACGACAAACTGGTTTTGGCTACCGGGTCCTATCCTTTTGTGCCACCCGTTCCAGGTTCTGAGCACAAGCGTTGCCTGACTTACCGCACCATTGATGATCTCGGTGAAATTCGGGCTCGGGCGACGGGCAGTAAAATCGGAGTTGTCGTCGGTGGCGGATTGCTGGGACTCGAATGTGCCAATGCGCTGCAAAATCTGGGCCTTAAAACCCACGTGGTGGAATTCGCACCCGGCCTGATGGGTGTGCAACTCGACGAGGGTGGCTCTGGCATGTTGCGCCGCAAAGTAGAGTCTCTGGACGTACAAGTGCACACGGGCAAGAACACCCAGCGCATTGTTGCAGGCAATGATTGCGCGCTGCGGATGGAGTTTGCTGATGACAGCCTATTGGAGGCGGATATGATCGTCTTCTCCGCTGGTATACGTCCACAGGACAAGTTGGCTCGCGACTTTGATCTGGCAACAGGTGAACGTGGTGGCATTGTTGTCGACTACAAGTGCAAGACCAGCGACAGCGATATTTTCGCGATTGGAGAATGCGCTCTGTTTGGCGGGCGTATATACGGCCTTGTGGCTCCTGGCTATCGGATGGCGGAAACCGTCGCCCGTCAACTGGCGGGTGACACTGAGGCGGTCTTCCAGGGTGCGGATATGAGTACCAAACTAAAGCTCCTGGGTGTGGATGTAGGGTCGATTGGTGACGCCCATGGTCGCAGCGAGGGCGCAATGTCGTTTGTTTTCAGTGACCAGCGTGAAAACGTGTACAAGCGACTGGTTACCAGCGCTGATGGCAAGTCGCTGTTGGGCGCGGTATTGGTTGGGGATTGCAGCGAATACGACACTTTGCTGCAGTACCATCTTAATGATATCGCACTGCCAGATGATCCCCAGGGACTTATTTTACCCAATACCGGTGAGCGGGTAGGGCTGGGCGTTGCCGCTCTTCCGATGACGGCGAGTATCTGTTCTTGCCACAACATCAGTAAGGGCAATGTGGTTGCCGCCATTGACGGTGGTTGTTGTTCGCTGAGTGACGTCAAATTTGAGACTAAAGCCAGTACTGGCTGCGGTGGGTGCGCGGCGATGCTGAAGAACCTGGTAGACGATGAAATGGCTGCGCGCGGGGTAGATGTCGACAAAAGCATTTGTGAACATTTTCCCTACACACGTCAGGAGCTATATCACCTCGCCCGGGTCGGAGAAATCAAAAGTTTTGAAGGCATGCTACTTGATCACGGCAAGGGCAGGGGCTGTGACATTTGTAAACCTACCATAGCCTCTATTATGGCTTCTCTGTGGAATGAGCATGTGCTTGATCTCAAGCATGTAGGCCTGCAAGACACCAACGACAGCTTCATGGCAAACATACAGAAGGACGGAACCTATTCTGTCGTACCCCGGGTGGCGGGAGGAGAAATCACACCGGAGAAACTCATCGTTCTCGGTCAGGTTGCAAAGAGCTACGATCTGTACACAAAGATTACCGGCGGACAACGGGTGGATCTGTTCGGTGCGCGTCTTGATCAGCTACCTGATATTTGGCAGGAATTACTGAATGCCGGTTTCGAAACGGGCCATGCCTACGGCAAGTCCCTGCGAACAGTAAAGTCCTGTGTTGGCAGCGCATGGTGTCGCTATGGTGTGCAAGATAGTGTTGGCATGGCGATAAAGATCGAGGACCGCTACAAAGGCCTGCGTGCTCCTCACAAATTGAAGTCTGCTGTTTCCGGATGCACCCGGGAATGCGCGGAGGCGCAGTCCAAGGACTTCGGCGTCATTGCCACCGAAAACGGCTGGAATCTCTACGTTTGTGGAAACGGAGGTATGAAGCCGCGCCACGCAGATCTCTTTGCGACCGACCTCGATGACCAAACCTTAATAAAATATATAGATCGCTTTCTTATGTTCTACATTCGAACTGCAGATCGTCTGCAACGTACGTCGGTATGGATGGACAACCTGGAAGGCGGCCTGGACTATCTCCGGGATGTAGTGATCGAAGACAAGCTGGGAATAGCTCAAGAGCTGGAGGCGCAAATGCAAAACACCGTCGCAACTTATGCCTGTGAGTGGAAGGGTGCCCTGGAAGATCCAGAGAAACTAAAGCGTTTCAGGCAGTTCGTTAATTCAGAAAAAACTGACGAAAGTATTGTATTTGTCCGTGAGCGCGAACAGATCCGTCCTGCTCGTCAGGATGAGATTACGAAATTGGCTGCGGTTGCAAAGTAAGGAGCATAGAGATGCATGTTGTTAGAAAAACCCAGTGGCTGCCATTGTGTAAAAAACGTGATCTGGTAGAGGGCTCTGGAGTCTGCGCGTTGGTCGGCAATGCACAGGTTGCATTGTTCTACCTGCCGCAAGAAGAGGGCGGCATTTTTGCGCTCAATAATCACGATCCGATTGCTGGCGCCAATGTCTTGTCTCGCGGAATTGTGGGGGATGTTGGGGGACGCCTGGTAGTCGCTTCACCTATCTACAAACAGCACTTTGACCTGACCAATGGCGAGTGCCTGGAGCAGAACGAGGTGCAGGTTACAACGTATAAGGTGCGCCTTGAAGGTGACGACGTACTGATCGCCAACTGAACCTAAAAGCTGAGGTGTTCACGTGTTATTTGGACGGCAGAAGAAAAATCCTATCAAAATTCCCGATAAGGGGGTGGTTGAATGGAAGTATGCAACTTGCGGTTATTGCTCAACAGGATGTGCCATGGAGGTGGGGCTGGATGCCCAGGGTGTGGCGGTTACCACTCGCGGTGTCGCAGATGCCCCGGTAAATCAGGGCAAGCTTTGCATCAAAGGCATTACAGAGGCTGGCATTCTTCGCGCAGAAGGCAGGGGCACCGAGCCCTTGCTCCGAGATCGCTGTTACCAGGACTGGAACAGCGTGTCCTGGGACGCTGCTCTGGACAAAACCGCCGCGGAATTTAAACGTATACAGGAAAAATACGGCCGCGATGCCGTAGCGATTGTTTCTACTGGACAGTTATTAACAGAGGAATTTTACACTCTCGGTAAGCTGGCTCGCGGATTGATCGGTACCAATAACTATGATGGCAACACTACGCTGTGCATGGCGTCGGCAGCATCGGGCTACAAACGTTCATTTGGTAGCGATGGCCCCCCTGGCTGCTATGATGATTTTTCCCACACCGATTGCCTAATCGCCTTTGGCTCAAATTTGCCTGAGCAGCACCCGGTTATCTACTGGCGTCTGAAAGAAGCGCTGGAAAAACGCCAATTCCCTATCATCGTGGTCGACCCGCGGGTCACTATGTTTGCCCAGTTTGCTGACATTCATCTGCCTATAACGCCTGGCACTGACCTGGTGTTACTCAATAGCCTGGCCCATGTCATTCTCAATGAAGGACTTGCTGATGAGCAGTACATCGCTGCGCACTGTAATGGTCGCGAAGAATTTCTCGAATTAGTGCAGCGCTACGATCCGACTACAGCAGCAAAAATCACGGGCATCGATGAAGACATGATTCGCAACGTGGCACGGCTATATGCGGGCGCAGGAGCCGCTATGAGTATATGGACGATGGGTATCAACCAGAGCACCCACGGTTCGGACGGCGTGTCGGCTATCAATAACCTCAACCTGATCACTGGCAATATTGGCAAGCCCGGCGGCACGTCACTGTCGATTACAGGCCAGTGCAATGCAATGGGCACCCGAGAGTGGTCCTCTTGTTCCGGCCTTCCCGGTTACCGGGTGCTCGAAAATGAGGTCCATCGTCGGGAAATAGGCAAATTCTGGGGCGTGGATCCGGATTTTTTTCCAAAGAAACGCGGCTTGTTTATGACGGATATTTTTCCCGCCATCGAATCGGGACAGATAAAGGCATTGTGGCTGGTGGCTACTAATCCTATGACGTCAATGCCGAACACGGCTCGTATTCGCAAGACGCTGGAAAAGCTGGAATTCTGCGTCGTACAGGACTCCTTTGAGGATGTGGAAACCAATGAGTACGCCCATGCTTTTTTTCCCGCCAGCGTATGGGCTGAGAAAGATGGCTGCTTTACCAATACCGAGCGCCGGGTCAATCGGGTGACGCCCGCTACCGCGCCCCTGGCAAATTCAAAACCAGATTTATGGATTTTCAATCAACTGGCAAAACGCTGGAACCAGTCTGCAAAGATTAAATTTCCGGAGAAGGCCTGCGATGTGTTTAACGAAATGAAAGCGCTTTCTGTAGGCACCGGAGCAAATGGCAAGCCTCGCATGTTGGATATATCTGGCATGAGTTACGACAACATTCTAAAACAGCGTGGGATTCAATGGCCGATGCGCGAAGGTGAAGAAACAGGTGCAGCCCGGCTGTATACCGATGGCGTTTTTCAGTTTGCGGACGGCAAGGCAAAGCTTCTCGCTATGGAATGGGTAGACAACAATGAAACGCCGGATACGGATTTCCCTTTCTGGCTTAACAGCGGGCGCGTAGTGGAACATTTTCACACCCGCACTCGTACCGGAAAAGTAGGAAACTGCAACAAGTTCAGCCCCACAGCCTATATGGAGATGAACCCGGATGCGGCTAGTGAGCTCGGCGTGGAGCATATGGAATATGTACGCCTGGTGTCCAGACGAGGCGATGCTGTCGTCATGGTACAACTGACCCAGCGCGTACCCCGCAATATGGTGTTTGTTCCCTTCCATTTTCACGATTGTGTAAACCGGGTTTCGCTGGGCTTGTTGGACCCTCACTCCCGCCAGCCAGCCTTCAAACAGGCCGCTGTGCGGGTTGAACAAGTAGACCAGCGCGAAGCAGCACGCCTGAATCGTGAGCGGAGAGCCTACTAATGAATATGCCTGAGCCCAACGCAGACTGCCAATCGACTACAGTGTCGCAAGCGTTAAAAGATCGCGCTGTCAGCAGCCCTCAACAGGCTGAAAGTCATGATTCTGGTAAGACCCATGATTGGCTGGATCCAAGGAAACGCAGTGAAGATGGCGTAAGCATTTTTGACCCAATTGACCGGGCGCGCCCGGCAAAATCACTGTTCCCGCTGCGTGATAATGAGCCCGATTACGCGTTGCTAAAGGACACGCAGACGCAGGAGAGCAATCGCTATGGGAATCTGATTTCGCTTCATGAGATGGTGGATGAAGCGACATCACTTAACATCAATGGTGTCCGCGAGGTGGGTTTTAACCCCAATCGTAACAAGCAGCACGCGTTTCATTTTACGGCCGACAATTGTATTGGCTGTCATGCCTGTGAATCTGCCTGTAGTGAGAAGAATGACCTGCCACCGCATCTGAGTTTTCGCAGTGTGGGCTATGTGGAAGGAGGAACATTTCCCGACTACACCCGCATGAACATCTCCATGGCGTGCAATCACTGTGACGATCCGGTGTGTCTGAAGGGGTGTCCGACCAGAGCTTATACCAAGCATGCGGAATATGGCGCGGTCATCCAGGATCCGGATATCTGCTTTGGCTGCGGCTACTGTACCTGGGTGTGCCCCTATAATGCACCTCAGTTGGACCCGGTCGCCGGTCATGTTGAAAAATGCAATATGTGCGTCGACCGTCTGGAAGTAGGATTAAAGCCTGCCTGTGTTTCCGCCTGTTTGGGCAATGCGCTGAATTTCGGTGTGGTGGAAAATACACCTGAGAATCGGGAGCAAATCGATACCCGAATCCCCGGCTTTCCCGACCCGGAGATTACCCAGCCCAATATCCGGTTCCAGCAAACCAAAAGTATGCCCAGGGAAGTCACTCGTACGGATTCCATGCCGGTGAAATATCGGCGCGATGATGCTGCGGGGCATTATAAACCGGCCGTTGATCAGAAGGCAGGGGTGACGCGGCATTGGAACCTGGCTCGGCTTTACAGCAGGGAGAATCCTTTAGTGCTGTTCACGTTGACAGTCCAGGCTGCGGTTGGTCTCTTTTGCATCGCGTTCCTGGGGCAGGCCCTGGGTGTCGATTCACTGGTATCCCTGGCGGCCACGCAATCCTACCCATTGATTGCGCTTATCAGCCTTGCCCTGACGGCTTTTGGCTTGTTCATGTCAACAACACACCTGGGCAAACCGATGCGGTTCTACCGTGGTTTTAACAACCTGCGCCATTCGCCAATGGCCAGGGAAGGCGCAGGGGTTGCAGCTTTTATGGCCTTTGCTGGGATTTATCTGATCAGCGTACTGGGTACCCAGGCCTGGATGGTTGAGTTGGCACCGTCTTTGGCTGCACTGGAATCCGTTTTCTCAGTGATGGCGACCATAAGCGGATTCCTCGCTTTGCTGTCAGCAGGGGTCGGTATTTACTATATGGTGCGCTGTTATTTGATCAAAGCCAGGCCGTTCTGGAACCATGGTCAAACAGCAACTGCCTTTGTTGGCTGTACTATCTATCTCGGCGCGTTCTTTTTGGGCACTATCGGGGCAATATCCGCTGTGCCCAATCTCGATATCTTGCCGCTTTGCGCGGTATTGATGGGCGTTGGTCTCGCTATTGAAGGACTGGGTTTGTTGGTGCACTCCCGTCATATGACTGTGGCTGAAAGTGAAGGAGCTGTATCGCACTATGTTCAGCGTACAACCTTTGGTAAGACCTGGATTACCCGTAATGTATTGTTGGCCGTTGCCGCTTTGGGACTAGTTACAACACCGTTGCACGGCTCAATCTTAATAGTGCTGGTGTGTGTCGCTTTGGCTTTACTGGTCGCTCTGGTAGGCAGGGCTCTTTTTTACATCCTTGTTATACCAACGACAATGCCGGGCGCATTCTTCTGGAAAAACAAGGCCTTTGAACAGCACGCCAGAGATATTGGCCTGGCGGATATGCCGCAAGTGGGTGTGCCACCAACAGCGCATTAGATAACTGCGCTGCATAGCGATAGCAGTGGCGCTCGCGCTGGTCCACAATGCTGCGGATACGAATGACTCGGGAGTATCCAATGCAGGTTTTCGGTGTTACTGGTTGGAAGAACAGCGGCAAAACCACGCTGGTAGCCAAGCTGGTTGAGTATCTCACCGCTAGAGGCTTCAGTGTGTCTACGATCAAGCATGCTCACTGTGACTTTGATATTGATCGGCCTGGCAGCGACAGCCACACCCATCGACAGGCCGGGGCCTCCCAGGTTTTACTTTCTTCCAACAGGCGTTGGGCGTTGATGAGTGAGGTCGGGGATAATCAAGAGCCTGAGCTTGAAGACCTCCTGCAGCAGTTGCAAGCGGTGGACCTGGTGATTGTTGAAGGCTTTAAAATGGGCAAGCAGCCCAAGATCCAGGTGGTCAGGCCGGCAAACAATACCGAGGTTCTGCCGCAAGAAGCCCAGCCAATTGTTGCGATTGCCAGTGACCAGATTATATCGCCGTCAGATTATCATTGTGACGGGCCTCTGTTGGCGCTGGATGACGTACAGGGCATAGCCGACTTTGTTTTAAACTATTGCGGCTTGAAATATTCTCCCCGATAGCTATTCCATGATGTGAGTCATGGCGTTTTTTCTAGCAGGCGCCATAGTAGATGGCATGCAGAAGACCAGCGATTTGGTATGGCAGGACGCCCAGCATCAGGTGCTCTTTGAAATCCTGGATGACATTCGCAAACCGGAATCAGGTGCGGAGGTATTGCAGCGCTTGTGGGATTACACCGAAACTCACTTCACGCTTGAAGAGCGCTACATGGATTTACTGGCGTTTCCGGGGCGAGAGAAACATCTAAAAGCGCACAATCGTTTTCGTGAAGAAGTACTCCGGCTACTCGAGCCAGGCCAGCAGCACGACGCAGTGTTCATGGGCATAATTTCAACCTACCTCACAGAGTGGCTAAAACGCCACGTATTCGGCATAGACAAAGAGCTTGAGGCCTTTATTCTCGAATCATCTATCAAGTAGCTTTCACAGATTTAAAACCAGTTCTTGGCTGCAAAAAAAAGACCCACAGCGATTTGATTCGCATCAATAGTTCCGGTCAACAGGCGTGATACGTTCTAGTGGTATTAACAGCATAAGCGTTGTCGTTTTGGGCACGCTTGCGTGAGTCTAGATGGGAGAACGTGACAATGAACGTATTACTTAAAGCGGCGATTATTGGTGTCGCGATTACCGGGCTTACGGGTTGCGGGCAAGATCCAAAAGGTGCGGCAGGCTTCTCGCTACCCGATGGCGATGTCGAGCAGGGCAAAGCCAACTACATCGCCTTTTCCTGTAACGCCTGTCATCAACACAGTGAAGTGCCGCAACTGAATTTAGCTGAGGCACCAGCAATATCGATAACGATTGGCGGAAATTCTGCCAGGGTGCGCGCCTACGGTGAGCTTGTGACATCGGTCATTAATCCATCTCACCGGGTGGCAAGGCGCAACTCAGAAGAGTTGGCGGATGTGAGTGGCAATTCCAGGATGGCAAATTACAACGATAGCATGACAGTGACACAGCTCATCGATCTGGTGTCTTTTTTACAATCCAGTTACAAGTTGGTGCCGCACCACAATTCGGCCTATCCGGTCTACTGGTATCCTGACGAAAAAGCTTCTGACTAAGAAATAGACACCAGTGCTGCGCAGTGGGCGCCATTGGTTTTTCTAGCTGGACCAGAGCAGTATCAATACCGCAATCAGCATCGAAAGCCAGAAGAACGAAAGAGCTTTCCAAAAAAAGACGGTATCGGCAGCGCCACTGGGTGTTTGCGTCTGGCGTATGAAGTCGGGGTTCGGGTGTTGCAGGTCATAGATGAATGCATCCAGTGTTTCGTAGCGCTGCTCGGGATCGTTGCGGCAACCCTTTCGCAAAGCCTCGTCGAACCATATTGGAATAATTTCCCGGTGTTCGTAGCTGGGTGTGTACTCCAGGTCGCCAAATTCCTGTAGGGTTTTACAGCGCTCCATCTTGTTACCATAGGGTAGCTGGCCACCGGTAAACATCTCGTAGGCGATTACCGCCAGCGAGTAGATATCACCTTTGATGTAGGTGTTAATGCCGAAGCGGTAGGAGGGGTCGGCGTAGTCAAGTGTCCCCAGGGCAATTTCTCGCTCGAAGGGGTTGAAAATCTCTTGTAAGCCGGGTGCAAAAACAGCGCCAAAATCAACAATCTTGATTTTGCTATCGGGCATTATCATCACGTTGCCGGGCTTCAGGTCCTGGTGGACAACTTGTTCTGCATGCATCGATGCTAAGCCCGTTGCGATTTCAACGATGATTTTAGCGACTACGCTGGGTCTAGGCTCGGGGTTTTCCTTTATCCATTGCTGGAGGGTTATGCCGGGCACTTTTTCCATCAGGTAGTAAAGAAATTGTTTCCCGCCCTTACGGGGTGGAACAATGCGCACCACTCTTGGGTCGTGTATACGGCTGCCAATCCATTCCTCGGCGATGAAACGCTCTATATAGGCGGGGTCGTCAACGTAGGAGGCAGAGGGCGTTTTCATGACCAATTCCTTGCCACTGGTTTCATCACGTACGATATACAATTGCGAACGCTCACTGGCCCAGAGTTCCTCAAGCACCTCGTAGCCATCAAGCTTTAAGCCCGGATACAGGTCCGGGGGAAAGGGCAGCTTGGTCAGCCTCTCGCTAAAGTCGGCTTTTTCCTCGACGCCTAATCTATCGATACGTACTATGCATGCGCTTAAATTGTCGTCGCTTCCTGCTGCAAGTGCCGCCTGGACGAGTCCCCGGCAAGCCGTATCCGGATCGCTTCTGTGCTCAACAAGGATCGCCTTGATTTGCTCATCACTGAGAAAGTCGTGAATGCCGTCCGAATCAAGATAAAGTATGTCGCCTTCATCGACCTCCAACGTGCTTGCGTCGATATTCAGTGTGGTATCCATGCCCATCGCCCGAATGAGGTACTGCTTCTCATCTGAGATGCTGGCGACGTGATCATGGGTGAGCTGTTGCAAGGATTCATCGTTGGCTGTGAGCCGGTATACTCGACTATCTCCAGCATGAAATAGATAGGCCATGTGCGATTTGATGACCACCATACTGAGCGTACAAATATACCCCCTGGCCTCGTCGGGCATCTCCCTTCCCAAGTCGTAAAGGTCGCGATTGAGTGAAGACAAGGTTTTCTGTACCGCGTATTTTACGCTCCACAAATCGGGTGTCAGAAAGTAATCTTCCAGAATGGCTGCTACAGAGCGCTGGGCCGCCTCCCGGCCTGCCTCGGCGGAGCTGACGCCATCTGCAACAACAGCAACTGCGCCCTTGGTCGCCAGCAGGGATTGCTCTGGTATCTGAAATCCAACAGCGTCTTCGTTCAGAGCCTTTTTGCATCCCTTGTCGGTGTGCATGGCAACTGCAGCGCTGAATTGATTGCTCTCAATCATGTCGATTTCCTGGGCAAAGCAAGCCCGCCGATGGGCGAGTCAGGATAGTGTAGCTCAGGTCACGTCGATCAGTTGGACTGTACCATCAGGCAGAACCTCAGTCATTTTGCCTTCTGGTTCTTCCAGGAACATGACCAGTCCCAGCACAACACCCGCTGAGGCGGCGATAACAAGAAAGAACGTACTGTAGTCCACAAACGAAAGTACAGTCAGGTAGGTGACCGCTCCTACATTGCCGTATGCGCCCACCATTCCCGCAATCTGGCCGGTCATTCGGCGTTGCACCAAAGGCACCATGGCAAATACGGCGCCTTCGCCGGCCTGTACGAAGAAAGAGCAGGTCATGGTTGCCATAACTGCAACAGGTATCCACCAGGCGCCGGTGATTTGGCTGAGCAACAAGTAGCCTGCGGCCAGGCCGCAAATCAGCACGATCATGGTTTTGCGTCTGCCAAAGTGGTCGCTCATCCAGCCGCCACTGGGCCGGGCAACCAGGTTCATGAAGGCGAATCCTGAGGCCAGCAGACCTGCTTTTATGGGGTCTAGACCCTCAAATGTCTCCAGAAAGAATAAAGGCAACATTGAGACAACTGCCAGCTCTGAACCGAAGGTCGCAAAGTAGGACCAGTCGAGGATGGCAACCTGCTTGAACTTGTAGCGTTGCATTTCCGGAACGCCTTCTTGCAAGCGCTCAAAATTAACTTTCCAGATCTGGCTGGTCTGGAACAGGTACAGCGCGAACAGGCCAATGTAAATTCCATAACAGGCACCGTCCGTCAGTAACCCAAGGTTTGCAGGTGAAAGTTTCCAGGTCAGTACCGCCAGTGCGATGTACATGGGAATGTTCATTGCCAGCAGGAACCAGAAATCGCCCCAATTAGTGACTTCCAGGCCACCAGACTTTTTAGGCTTGAAGTAGGTTGAGCCTTTGGGTGTATCCCTTACGTTGAAGAAGTAGATGACGCCGTAAATAGCGGCCATGACCCCGGTGAGTCCTATAGCATAACGCCAGCCATCTTCGCCGCCGAACATTAAAGCCAGAGTCGGCAGAGTCATTGCGCCGGCTGCGGAACCAAAATTACCCCAGCCACCGTAAATTCCTTCGGCCAGACCAACCTGCTTGGCCGGGAACCATTCGCCAACCATACGAATACCGATGACGAAACCTGCGCCGACAAAGCCGAGTAAGAAGCGAAAGATCGCCAGTTGCTCGTAACTATTGGCAGTGGCGAACAGCAGGCACATAAAACCGGAGGCTATCAACAGTCCACTGTAGACGTGGCGTGGCCCAAACTTGTCCACCAGAATGCCGATCACGATGCGGGCGGGAATGGTCATGGCGACGTTAAGTATCATCAGCGCTTTGACTTGCTGGTTTGATAGGTCGAAGGCCTCTTTGATAAACACCAGCATGGGAGCGTGGCTGAACCAGACAACGAAAGTCAGAAAAAAAGCGAACCAGGTGAAGTGCAGTGTCTTGATACTTGGATCTTTAAGATTCGTAAGATGTATTCGGCCGTCCGACATCTCAATGTCTCCCCAATGGAAAATTTATCTGTGCAATATATTTTCTCGCAGGGCAGGTAGCGTTGATGTAGATCATGCGCTCTTTTTGATCGCTAGCAGGCATGGCTGCAAACTACTCCCAAGGGAGTAGCAAGGCACTAACCCGAAGCCTTTGATCTTAAAGACTTTAATAGAACTTAAGGGGAGGGAATCTATAGCGCAGAAAAGCAGGTGTTATTTGGTGGTAGAAGACGATCTGATGCGCAATGGCAAAACTATTTCTGCTGTTCCACCATCCATACCGCAGCTTCGACTCGAGAGCGGAAGCCCAGTTTTTTTAGCAAGTGCTTTACATGGACTTTTACCGTGGACTCAGCGATATCGAGTTTACGGGCAATCAACTTGTTGCTCAGACCTTCCGCAATATACCTGAGTATTTGCAGTTCCCTGCGAGTGAGCTCCCTAAGGTCCTGCTTCTTATCACCCTCTCGAAAGGACGCGGCGATTATCTCTGTGAGCTGGTCGCTCAAAACCATTTTTCCTGAACAGGCCTGATGGATACTTGCCACCAGTATGTCCGGCTCCACGTCTTTTAGAAGGTAGCCATCGGCCCCGTTCTTCAGGGCAGATATGACGTCTGAGCGATCATCTGAGACGGTAAACACAACAATGTGAGCGCCGATGCCAGCGTCGCGCATAGCCGCCAGCGTTTCAATTCCGTCCATGCCACGCATGCTCAAATCCAGCAAAATGAGGTCTGGGTCCAATGCCAGGGCCATGGACACAGCGTCTATACCATTTGAGGCCTCGCCGATGACCTTGAGGTTATCTTCCAGTTCCAGAAGCTGGCTTACGCCCTTGCGAAGCAGAGGATGGTCGTCCACCAACAAGATCGTGTTTATTGCCTCAACCATGCTTTACTCCGAGTCGTTGCAAGCGTTTGTTTCAGCCACTGAGTAGGCTTGCTGTGCCAGGCACGCGTAATTGTACACGGGTGCCAGAAGATTCGCGTGCACCATAGAGTAAGTCCCCCTGCAGGCGCTGGGCACGCTCGCGCATCGTGAATAAACCGTAGTGATGTTCCTTCTCAGGGTTTGCCGAGATGCCTATGCCATCATCTTCTACCTGAAACAGAAAGTCTCCGTTACCTGCTCGGCTGCAGTGAAGAACAATCTCCTTCGCCTGGGAATGTTTGACTGCGTTGTTCAGCGCCTCTCTCACAACATGAAGTACATGAATGTCGCCATTGGGCCCAAGGCTGCGGCCTTCCATACCGTAGTTGAGTCGCACTACAGCTGTACTTTGTTCGTCGAACTCCTGAACAGCGTGCTCCAGTGCGGTGCGTAAATCGGGCGCGTCCAGCTTCACGCGAAAAGTCACCAACAGTTCACGCAAATGTTTATAGGCTGCGTTTATACCTTCCTGAAGATCAATGATGGCGCCTTCCAGCAGCGCCTTTTCAGCATTTTTCGCCATCAATTTCTTCAGACGGGCTGTCTCTAACTTCATATAGGACAGGGACTGCGCCAGCGAGTCGTGAAGCTCGCGTGCAATAGTACTGCGCTCTTCCAGCAGAATAACCCTATGCTCCTGACCCAGGGTGCGGTGAAATGCGAACGCAGTGGATAGGGTCTCCGCGACCGTATTGAGCAGTTGATTTTGCCATGGAGCGAGCTTTTCATTTGGCCGTGGCCTGATGTAGAGAAAACCGAAGTTGTCATTGCGGCTTAGAATAGGCAGGGAGATGCCAGGTGTATGGCTGCGCTCCAGGTGCTCTGGTGACAGTGCACATTCCTTGCAATTGCCGTCGCAGTCCTGGCCTTGAGCGTTTCCTGTGCTGAGATAATCATAGCCCCGATAATTGGGCTCAGCGCTGACGCAGAGATTGATTGTTTCGACGTCGGCGACTTTCTTCAATTCCGATAAAAGACCCCTAAGAAGGCGCGGGTCATAGGGGCTTGAAGCGACCTCCCTGGAGGTCTTATAGAGAAAATATAGCGCCTGGTTAGAGCGATGCAGTTCTTCGGTGCGCTCCGAAACTTGCTCCTCCAGGTTTCGATACTGTGCCTCCAGGCTCTGCGTCATGTTATTGAAGGTTACCGCAAGGACGCCCAGTTCGTTTTCCGGGTATTCTTCTATTCTGTGACGGAGATTACCGCGCTCTACGTCTTCAGCAGCCCTGAGTAGTCTGCGCAGCGGTATTACGAAATTTCTGTCGGCCTTCATAATCAAATACAGAACAATAAACATGATTAGGAAAATGCTCACCGCTTCTGTCATACCCAAAAGTTCAATCTTGCCTTCGTTTTCACGTTGCAAATGCATGACCATGTTGTCGATATCTGCGACGTAGTCGTCCAGCTGCTCGTTGTATGCGTCGTAGCCGTCTTTCAAGGAGAGCTCTCCTGCACTAGTAGCAGATAGTAGCGGCGAGATATTCGACTCCCAGTTGCGCAGCACTTTGTCATAGCTACGTTGTAGAGGTACGTTGCCTGCCTGGCCAATGACGTCTGGAATGGCTGAGGTGTTCAGCTTGTTGCTGAAACTCTGCAGCTCTTCGTCCAGGCGTGACTCGATGTTGTCCTTCTCGCCATTGCGAGCTTGTGCCAGCATATTACTGATCTGATAGGACTGCATTCGTAATGACCCCGCGAGGTTAATGGCCTCGGCATCATTTTGTGCATTGACGGTCACGTAAACCGAAAGGCTCATGCTCGACAGTGCCATGCCAGCAATCACGGCCATGGCCAGAAACACCTGGAAGATCACCGAGCGGTATAGGGGCTTGCCTGACATGGGCATTTTGAATACCTCGTTGGTGGTCTACCACCAATAATTCAGCCCGTATCCGCTGTCTGCGCTCAGGCTCAGGTTTGTATCGTATCTCACTGTATTTAAAGGGCTTAACCTGAAATTCGCCACTACTCCCTTGGGAGTAGTCTCTGGTTTATACAGCAATAGTCGACAGCACCGTGTTGATCCAGATCAACTCTGGAATTGAGATAGGGATTAGTTTAGTCGGCAACAGATTGAGTGACCATGACGACCAAACGCCAACAACGCCAATTATCTCTTAGCTCCAGCACCGTTGCTTTCGCTGCGTCATTTGCTGCGTGGACGTTGTTTTCAATTCTTGGCGTTGAGATTCGTGAACAACTACAACTCAATTACACCCAGTTTGCGCTTCTTTTGGTTGCCCCAATTCTCAGCGGTGCCTTGGCGCGTTTGCCGTCAGGTCTTCTGGCAGATGTTTACGGAGGTCGCCGGGTCATGTTGTTGGAAATGGCGATTGTCGGGGTGACATTGTTGTTCTATCCGCTGGCAAGCGCCTATTGGCACTATCTGTTGTTTGGCGTGGTCATTGGTTTGGCCGGAGCGACATTTACTGCCGGGATCACATTTGTTTCCAGCTGGCATGAGCGCCAGGTTCAGGGCACTGCCATGGGTATTTTTGGTGCTGGTGACGCAGGAGCAGCTATAACCAACCTGGTGGCGCCGCTTGCCATCATTCAATTTGGTGGTGATCGAGTTCCGATTATCTACGGTGCAATACTGCTTATGGTCGCTTTGATTTTTATGTTGGCCAGCACAGAAGACCCGCTGCATCAGAAGCAGAGCAAGATAACGCGCGCCCTGCGGGAAGAACTGGCGCCACTGGCCGATTTGCGGGTGTGGCGTTTTGGTCTCTACTACTTCTTTGTATTTGGTGGATTCCTGGCGCTGACCCTGTGGCTGCCGCAGTTTTACGTTGAGCAGTATGGCCTTGATCTGAAAACTGCGTCCTTCGCGACATTACTGTTTACCGTTCCCGCTGCTTTGGTACGCGCGCTGGGCGGCTGGTTTGCAGATCACTTTGGCGCTCGCACAATTAACTGGATGGTTTTCTGGGTTTGCCTTGTGTGTCTTTTCTTTCTGTCTTACCCGCCGACCACGATGACTATCCATGGCATTGGGCGAGATTTGACCGTCGGCATTCACACGCCGATGTGGTTGTTCACGGGCCTGTTGTTCGTGATGGCTGTGGCCATGGGCTTTGGCAAGGCCAGTATTTACCGACTTGTGTATGACTATTTCCCCAATCATATGGGGGCTGTAGGCGGGGCGGTGGGGATGATAGGCGCGCTGGGCGGCTTTGTGCTGCTGATGCTGTTTGGACTTGCCAATGACCTTACTGGCATCAGGACATCTTGCTTCATGCTGCTATACGGCGGTCTGGCAGGCTGCATGATACTGATGCACTACGCCATCAAACGCGATGAGTTTCGCCAGAGTTTCGCACAGGCCCAGGCCGACGATTTTTTGTCCTTGTAGGGACTAGAGGAAAGAGGAAAGACTATGTCTGATATCAAAGAGTGGAACGTCGAAGACGACCAGTTCTGGGAAAGCCAGGGCAAGAAGGCCGCAAATAGAAACCTGTGGATTTCAATTCCAAGCCTGTTGTGCGGATTTGCCGTGTGGCTTTACTGGGGTGTAATCACAGTACAAATGCTCAATATCGGGTTTCCATTCCCGAAGTCGGAGTTGTTCACGTTAATGGCAATTGCCGGGCTGACGGGCGCGACACTGCGCATACCCAGCAGTTTTTTCATCCGCTTGTTCGGCGGTCGCAACACTATTGTCTTTACGACATCGCTACTGATGATCCCAGCACTTGGGGCTGGTATAGCACTTCGTGACACCAGTACGCCCCTGTGGGTATTCCAGTTGCTGGCGTTGTTGTCCGGGCTGGGCGGTGGCAACTTTGCCTCTTCCATGTCCAACATCAACTTCTTCTTCCCCAAGCGACAGCAGGGCCTTGCCCTTGGCCTCAACGCGGGGCTTGGAAACTTTGGCGTGACTACCATGCAGGTCCTGGTACCACTGGCGATGACCATGGGCATGTTCGGTGCACTCGGTGGCGATTCCATGACCCTGCAGCAGACCTCAGGCACCCTGATTGGAAAAATACCGGAAGGGACCGAAACCTGGATTCAAAATGCTGGACTGGTGTGGCTGCTTTTCCTGGTGCCGCTGCTGTTCGTAGGGCTTTGGGGCATGAACAATATTCGTACCCAGGAAGTGTCACCTGAGATACCCGGCTTCTTCGGTAGTGCGGCGATGATTTCGGGCATGTTGGGTATAGGTTTCCTTACAGCGGCTTGTGGCTTGTGGTTGATGCTCCCTGAGGCAGCCAATGGTTCCGGCTTTGGTATTCCAAAGGAAATTGTTCTGGTGTTGGTCGTAGCGGCAACGGTTTTTGCATTGAAGCTGCTGCCCGGCCAGATCAAGGGCAACCTGCAGCGGCAGTATCAGATTTTTAACAACAAACACACTTGGGTTATGAGCGTGATCTACACCATGACCTTTGGCTCTTTCATTGGTTTCAGTGCCGCCTTCCCGCTGTCCATTAAAGTCATCTTCGGCTACCAGCATATTTTGGTGGACGGCGTCATGACTCACGATACGGTTAATGTGAGTGGACCTAGTGCGCTGATGTTTGCCTGGATGGGGCCATTCATCGGTGCCCTGATTCGCCCGGTGGGTGGTTGGATAGCTGACAAGATTGGCGGTGCATTCGTCACCCAAATCTGCTCAGTTGTGATGGTGGGCAGTGCTCTGGGTGTTGCCTACTACATGAAGGCAGCCTACAACTCAGCCACACCAGAAGAGTTCTTTGTGCCCTTCTTCGTACTGTTCCTGTTGCTATTTGCCGCAACTGGTATCGGTAACGGTTCCACTTTTCGCACCATTGCCATGGTGTTCCCAAAAGAACAGGCAGGCCCGGTGCTGGGCTGGACCTCCGCTGTGGCGGCTTACGGAGCGTTCTATATTCCCAAGGTCATTGGAGAGCAGATCAAAGCCACTACGCCTGAAGTGGCGCTGGTGGGATTCGCGATTTTCTACGCGGTGTGTCTATTCGTTAACTGGTGGTTCTACCTGAGAAAGAGCGGTGAGTTCTACAACCCGTAAGCGAAGCAAGATTAATGCCGGCGGGAATCATCCGTCGGCTATAACACAGAGAGAGTAAAGCCATGAGTCATTTTCTTGATCGCCTACAGTTTTTCAAGAAGACCAAAACCGGCGAATTTGCAGACGGGCACGGTGAAACCCGCAGCGAAAACCGGGAATGGGAAAACAGCTATCGCCAGAGGTGGCAACACGACAAGATCGTGCGCTCTACCCACGGTGTGAACTGCACAGGTTCCTGTAGCTGGAAGATCTATGTCAAAAATGGATTAATCACCTGGGAAACCCAGCAGACCGACTATCCGCGAACGCGCCCGGACCTGCCTAACCATGAGCCTCGTGGTTGCCCCAGAGGAGCAAGCTATTCCTGGTATATCTACAGCGCCAACCGGGTGAAATATCCTAAAGTGCGCAAGCCCTTGCTCAAGCTTTGGCGTGAAGCACGCTCGCAGTTCAGCAATCCGGTGGAGGCATGGGGATCAATCGTTGAGGACGAGGAAAAAGCCCGATCCTACAAGAGCGTTCGCGGCCTTGGCGGCTTTGTTCGCTCGTCCTGGGATGAGGTGAATGAAATTATTGCCTCGGCCAATGTCTACACCACCAAGACTCACGGCCCAGATCGGGTGGTCGGCTTCTCACCGATTCCGGCAATGTCCATGGTGTCCTACGCTGCAGGCTCACGCTATTTGTCATTGATGGGTGGCGTCTGTATGAGCTTCTACGACTGGTATTGTGACCTGCCGCCGGCCTCGCCCATGACCTGGGGAGAGCAGACTGACGTGCCGGAATCTGCTGACTGGTATAACTCCAACTACATTATTGCCTGGGGCTCCAACGTACCCCAAACCCGCACCCCCGACGCTCACTTCTTCACCGAGGTGCGTTATAAGGGTGCCAAGACGGTATCCATTACCCCGGACTATTCCGAGGTGGCGAAGCTTACCGATATGTGGCTCAACCCCAAGCAGGGAACTGACGCTGCATTGGGCATGGCTTTCGGTCACGTCATTCTCAGGGAATTCCATCTGGACAAGCCCAGCGAGTACTTCATTGACTATGTGCGGCGCTATACAGACTGCCCGATGCTGGTCTTGCTCGAAGATTTTGACAAAGGATCAAAGCCTACACGCTTCCTGCGAGCATCCGATCTGGGTGGAGAGCCGGGAGGAGAGAACAACCCCGAGTGGAAGACAATCGGCCGCGATGAGATTTCCGGTGAACTGGTATCGCCAACGGGTGCTATAGGTTATCGCTGGGGCCAGCACGGCAAGTGGAATATTGAGCAAAAGGATGGTGTCAGCGGTGCGCAAGTGAAGCTTGAGCTGTCACAGATCGACAACCACGACAGTGTTGCCGCAGTTGCCTTCCCCCATTTTGCAGCGGACCAATCCAACGAGTTTTGGAATCACTGTGACCAGGAGGAAATCCTGTTTCGCAATGTACCAGCCAAAGAGATCACCCTGGTCGATGGCAGCACTGCCAAAGTGGCCACAGTCTATGACTTGATGATGGCCAACTATGGACTGGATCGTGGTCTGGGCGGTGAGAACGTTGCCACAGACTACCAGCAGGATATCGCCTATACCCCCGCCTGGCAGGAGAAAATTACGGGTGTGTCGCGGGAAAAAGTGATTCAGGTCGCGCGCGAGTTTGCCGACAACGCAGACCGCACCAAAGGTCGCTCCATGGTCATCGTCGGTGCGGCAATGAACCACTGGTATCACATGGACATGAACTATCGTGGTCTCATCAACATGTTGATGATGTGTGGTTGTGTCGGTAAGTCCGGTGGCGGTTGGGCTCACTATGTGGGCCAGGAGAAATTGCGGCCTCAAACCGGTTGGTTGCCGCTGGCCTTCGGCCTGGACTGGAATCGCCCGCCCAGGCAAATGAACTCTACGTCGTTCTTCTACAACCACTCGTCTCAGTGGCGCCATGAGAAAGTCAATATTCATGACGTACTGTCGCCGGTCGCAGACAAGAGCGATATGCCCGAGCACATGCTTGACTACAATGTTCGCTCTGAGCGAATGGGCTGGTTGCCTAGCGCGCCGCAGCTGAACTGCAACCCGCTGCAAGTCACTCGAGACGCAGAGGCCGCCGGGATGGAGCCCAAGGACTATCTGGTTGAGAAACTCAAAGATGGTGGCATTCGTTTCGCATCAGAAGAGCCTGATAATCCTGCCAACTTTCCCCGCAACATGTTCATCTGGCGGTCCAACCTGCTGGGCTCATCGGGCAAGGGGCATGAGTACATGCTCAAGTATCTCTTGGGCACAAAAAATGGCGTGATGAATGAAGACAACGGCATTACCGGCGGTTTGATTCCCGAGGAAATTGATTTTGAGTCCAAGGGCTACGAGGGCAAGCTGGACCTGGTCACCACCCTGGATTTCCGTATGTCTTCGACCTGTGTGTATTCGGATATCGTCCTGCCGACCGCCACGTGGTACGAAAAAGACGATCTAAACACCTCAGACATGCATCCGTTTATTCATCCTTTGTCCAAGGCGACGGATCCGGCCTGGGAAGCCCGTTCTGACTGGGATATCTATAAGGGTCTGGCGAAAAAGTTCTCAGAGATTGCGGCCATTGAAGGCAACCTGGGTGTTGAGCAGGACATTGTCACCGTTCCCATGTTGCACGATACCCCTGGAGAACTGGCACAGCCTTTTGATGTGATGGACTGGAAGAAAGGCGAATGTGAACTGATTCCTGGAAAGACTGCGCCGAACATGGTGGTAGTAGAGCGCGATTATCCGAACCTCTACAAGAAATTTACTTCAGTCGGCCCATTGTTGGAAAAACTGGGTAACGGCGGTAAAGGGATTAGCTGGAATACCGACGAAGAACTGGAGTTACTGCGCCAGCTTAACTACACCGTCGAGGAGGAGGGTGTTAGTAAGGGCCGGCCTGCGATTAATACAGCGATTGATGCAGCTGAAGTGGTGCTGGCACTGGCGCCGGAAACCAACGGCAATGTGTCGGTGAAGGCCTGGCAGGCACTGGAGAAGTTTACCGGTAGAAATCACACACATTTGGCCAAGCCCAAACAAGACGAAAAAATACGCTTCCGGGATCTTCAGGCACAACCGCGAAAAATTATTTCTTCTCCTACCTGGTCTGGTCTTGAAGATGAACATGTTAGCTATAGCGCGGGTTATACCAACGTGCACGAATTCATTCCCTGGCGCACGATTACCGGGCGACAGCAGTTCTACCAGGATCACAAATGGATGCAGGCGTTCGGTGAGCAATTTGTGTCATACCGTCCTCCTATTAATACCAACACCATAGAAGGCGTGAAAGGCAAGCGATCCAATGGCGAAAAAGAAATCGTGCTGAACTGGATTACGCCTCACCAGAAGTGGGGTATTCACAGTACCTACTCCGACAATCTGTTGATGCTCACTCTTTCTCGCGGTGGACCCATTATCTGGCTCAGTGAGCTGGATGCCACAGATGCCAACATCGAAGACAACGACTGGGTGGAAGTGTTTAACACCAATGGGGCAATTACCTGTCGCGCTGTTGTCAGCCAGCGAGTGAAGCAAGGCATGGTAATGATGTACCACGCCCAGGAGCGAATCGTGAACGTACCCGGCTCACAGACCACTGGCACCCGTGGCGGTCATCACAACTCGGTAACCCGCACAGTAATGAAGCCGACGCATATGATCGGTGGCTACGCACAGCAGAGCTATGGCTTTAACTACTACGGAACAGTTGGCTGCAACCGCGACGAGTTTGTGGTGGTGCGCAAGATGAGCAAGGTGGACTGGTTGGATGGTTCAGATACCGACGACCTGCCCCAGCCTTTACCCCAGGATATTTAAGGAGTTGCCGCAATGAAAATTCGTTCACAAGTCGGCATGGTGTTGAACCTCGACAAATGTATTGGCTGTCACACTTGTTCCATCACTTGTAAAAATGTGTGGACCTCGCGTGAGGGTGTTGAATATGCCTGGTTTAACAACGTGGAAACCAAACCCGGAGTTGGCTTTCCCAATGAGTGGGAAAATCAGGACAAGTGGAATGGGGGTTGGAAGCGTAAGGAGAACGGAGAAATTGAGCCGCGTATCGGCGGCAAGCTAAAGGTGTTGTCGAAGATCTTTAACAACCCTGATATGCCCAGTATGTTGGACTACTACGAGCCCTTCGATTTTGACTATCAGCATCTTCATACAGCACCAATAAGCAAGCACCAACCCACGGCCAGGCCACGCTCTCTGATCACTGGTAAGCGTATGCAAAAAATCGAGTCTGGTCCGAACTGGGAGGAAATTCTGGGTAGTGAGTTTTCCAAGCGGTCTGCCGATAAGAACTTCGATCAAATTCAGAAGGACATCTACGGTGAGTACGAAAACACCTTCATGATGTACCTGCCGCGACTTTGTGAGCATTGTCTAAACCCAACTTGTGTCGCAAGCTGCCCTTCCGGCGCAATCTATAAGCGCGAAGAGGACGGTATTGTTCTCATTGATCAGGACAAGTGTCGCGGCTGGCGTATGTGCGTCTCTGGCTGTCCCTACAAAAAGATTTACTACAACCATAAATCCGGAAAGTCAGAGAAGTGTATTTTCTGTTACCCAAGGATTGAGTCTGGTCAGCCTACGGTATGTTCGGAAACCTGCGTTGGTCGTATCCGCTATCTCGGTGTTTTGCTTTATGACGCTGACAAGATCAAAGAAGTGGCATCTAGCGAGTCCGAGCAGGACTTGTATCAGAAGCAGCTGGAAATCTTTCTAGACCCCAATGATCCGGAAGTTATCGCCCAGGCAAAAAGAGATGGCATAGACGATTCTGTTATCGAGGCTGCTCAGCAGTCTCCTGTGTACAAGTTGGCTGTGGATTGGCAGTTGGCTCTACCTCTGCATCCTGAGTATCGGACTTTGCCGATGGTCTGGTACGTGCCATCGCTTTCACCCATACAGCAGGCTGCTGACGCCGGCCATATTGGTCTCGATGGTGTGATTCCCGATGTAGATAGCTTGCGTATTCCGCTTAAATATCTCGCTAATCTTTTCACCGCGGGTGATGAAGCGCCAGTGAAGCTGGCTTTGAAACGTCTGCTGGCGATGCGTGCTTACAAGCGTGCGGAGACTGTGGACGGCATCACCGATCTGCAGGTGCTGGAAGACGTTGACCTCACCGAAGCGCAGGTTAAAGAGATGTATCGTTACCTGGCCATCGCCAACTATGAAGACCGCTTTGTGATTCCTTCTGCCCACAGGGAAGAGGCAATGTCTGACGCATTTGCTGAACGCGGTGGCTGTGGCTTTAGCTTTGGCAACGGCTGCTCCGATGGCAATAACGACGTCAATATGTTCGGAGCCAAGCGTACCGACAGGCGCGACATCATAGACACAGTGCAGGTGGAGGAGTGGAAACCATGAAAGAGCTAAAAGCTATTGCCCGTTTGATGGACTACCCCTCAGCGGAGGTGTACCAACATATACCAGAGCTGAAGCAAATCCTGCTCGACAGTCCTGCTCTGGGGTTTACGTTGAAGGCGAGGTTTTGCAACTGGCTAACAGAATTTGAAGCGGCTGAGCTGATGGACCTGCAGGAAACCTACGGCGGCCTGTTCGATCGGGGCAGGGCGACTTCCCTGCTGCTGTTTGAGCACGTTCACGGCGAGTCCCGGGACAGAGGCCAGGCCATGGTCGATCTGATGGAGCTGTATAGCAGTCATGGTTTTGAGCTGAATGCCCGGGAGCTACCCGATTATATTCCCATGTACCTGGAGTACCTGTCTTACCGCCCGGTGAAGGAGGCTGAAGACGGCCTGCTGGATGTGGCCCATATTCTCGCTCTGGTTGGGGCCAGGCTTGAAGACCGAGAAAGTGGCTACGGCCTGCTGTTTCGCGCGCTGCTGGAGATATGCCAGGCTGATATCACGGTAGATGAATTTCTCAAGCAGGCAGCAAAGGAAGAGCGTGATGACAGCCTGGAGGCCCTGGACAAAATCTGGGAAGAAGAGGCAGTCACCTTCGGCCTTGACGATGAATCGAAGGACGGCGCAACCGGTAAACCGATGCCGAGTATGAACGAAAACCAACAAACCAGCCCGATGCACTTTGTTGAAAAAAGTGTAACCGGCGCTGCCATAACTCCATGAGGAACCAGCCATGAACACTGTAAACTACCTGCTGTTTGGCGTTTATCCTTTCATCGCTGTTACGGTAATGATTGTCGGGTCCTGGGCCCGCTATGACCGTGAGCAGTATACCTGGAAGACGGGTTCCAGCCAGATGCTGAGTAATCAGGGCATGCGACTGGGTAGCAACCTGTTCCATATTGGTGTTTTGTTTATTATCTTCGGCCACTTTGTCGGGCTGCTAACACCAGAATTCGTTTACCATTACGCGATTTCAACACCTGCCAAGCAGTTGCTGGCGATGTTGTCTGGGGGGTTCTTTGGCTTGTTGGCATTTATCGGACTGACTATTTTGCTTAAGCGGCGGCTCACTGATGTGCGTGTTCGCAAGAGTAGTAATCCATCCGACCTGTTGGTACTGGTACTGCTTTATGCCCAGCTCATTCTCGGCCTGCTTTCCATTGGAGTATCGGCGCAACATATGGATGGCTCGGTAATGGTGCAGCTAGCTAACTGGGCGCAGAGCATTGTCACCCTGCAGCCAGCGGCGGCGGCGGCATACATCTCTGATGTACACATCATTTATAAGCTACACGTTTTTCTGGGATTGTCCCTGTTTGTGGTCTTTCCTTTTACTCGCTTGGTGCATATCGCCAGTGGTTTTGCGGCGCCAGTGAAATACCTGACTCGTAGCTACCAGATAGTGCGCAGTAAGTAGACAAGATTCTCAGTTAGGCTAATTACTAGCTGTGCTATGTTTGACCAAAATAAAGACAAGGAAGGGGAGGGGTGATAATAAGTGGTAGCGCCCCAGTCGTTATTTATTGAAAGGAGTGAATCGCTGTATGAAGCACAAGAAAAGTTATTTGATGATTGTCTCGAGTCTGTTGGCAGTCGGTCTCGCAACCGGGGCGCAAGCTCAGGATGGATTTACCGAGGGATTGAAAAATGCCGTTAGCGAAGGCACCGCAAAAGTGGATTTTCGTTATCGCTTTGAAAACGTCGATGACGATGACTTTCGCAAGGATGCCAATGCCTCCACGTTACGCTCTCGTCTGACTTTCCAAAGTGGCACTGTTGGTGGATTCACGGGCCTGATGGAATTTGACAACGTTACATACATTGGCAACGATGATTTTAATTCCACTGAAAATGGCAAGGTTGATCGTCCTGTTGTTGCCGATCCCAAAGGCACTGAGGTAAACCAGGCGTGGCTGAAATATGGCGTGGAAAGCCTTTCAGGTATTTATGGCCGGCAGCGAATCCTGCATGGCAGCCAGCGTTTTGTCGGTGGTGTCGCCTGGCGCCAGAACGAGCAGACCTACGACGGTTTTCGCGCACAGTGGGGCGAAGCTAGCAACCTGCATCTGGACTATGCTTATGTCTACAACATCAATCGGATTTTTGGTCCCGATGACAGCACGGCACAGCCCGCCAATTGGAAGGGTGATAACCACCTCGCCAGGCTTGACTGGAAGCTGACCGACGACCACACAGTTACAGGCTTTATCTACGCATTGGAAATTGACGAGCGTGGTAGCTGGTCACCCAATAAGTCGGTGAATAACTCCACCGACACCTATGGTGTGGAGTACAGCGGCAAGTTAGGACCCCTGGGAGCCAAAGCTGCGTATGCCAAGCAGTCGGATGCGGGCGATAGCTATCTGGACTACGACGCGGACTACTACATGTTAGAAGGTGCCATGACGTTCGCGGGCATTACGGGAAAATTGGGCTATGAAGTTCTGGGCGCCGATAATGGAGTGGGTTTTAAAACGCCGCTGGCTACAGCCCATAAGTTCCAGGGCTGGGCTGACAAGTTTCTAACCACACCTGGTGACGGCATCGAAGACCTCTATCTGGGTGCTACCGGAAAGCTGGGCCCGGTCAAGCTGGGCGCTTTTTACCACGACTTTTCCGCTGAAGATTCCAGCGAGGACTTCGGTACGGAATGGGATTTGGTGGGAACCTGGGCAATCAACAAGCAGTTCACTACTCAGTTGAAGTATGCCAACTTTTCCAGCGACAGTAATCGCTACAGTGATACGCAAAAACTCTGGGTGACACTGCAGCTAAAGCTTTAGCTCTCGAGACCATACCAGGCCATTCGGACGCGGGTTCGGGTGGCTTTTTTTTGCTTCACTGACGGCCCGGCAATGTTGGGTCTCTGTCTGAGCGTGGCTCTATATGGGACAATACGGTGTTACCTGAAAAGCGTTGGCCAGTGGCCGGAGGAAGCGGATGAGTGTGCTATTGAGTGACGGGCAGGTTGTGGAACGCCCGGTGGGTAGTGGGCCGTCGCTTTTTCGTCTCGCCTTCAGACCCTTTTTCCTGCTTGGCGCACTGTTCAGTGTGATTAGTATTTTGCTCTGGGCGGGGATGTTCAGTGGCCTAGTGGCAGTCTCTCCCTTTGGAGGCGCTTTGTGGTGGCACTCTCATGAGATGCTATTCGGTTTTGTCGTGGCAATCATTGTGGGCTTTCTACTGACTGCGGTGCAGACCTGGACGGGCAGTGCCGGTATCCGCGGCTGGCAGCTGTCTGGCCTGGTACTGCTTTGGCTGAGTGCCCGTGTTGGCCTGTTTTATCCGGCGGGGCTCCCGGGGTGGGCCGTGACTGCGCTTGACCTGTCGTTTCTACCTGTGGCGGCTGTGGTGTTGGCGACCCCGATACTGCGTATTCGCCAGTGGCGCAATAGTGTCTTTGTCCCCATTTTGCTGGCCATGACCGTGGCTAACGCGATGTTTCACGCTGCTGTTTATCGGGGCGATCCTGGCTTGCAGGGTATGGCGGGCAATTTCATGGTGATGTTGGTGGTCTTGTTAATGACCGTGGTTGCAGGGCGTGTTGTGCCCATGTTCACCGCCAACGGCACTGGTACTGAGCGCGTACCGTCTTTGGTCTGGCTGGAACGCCTTAGTCCGGCGCTGATGTTGCTGGCGATTCCCGCTGGCATGAGCATTGATGTTATGCCGGACGGTCTCGCGGCTGGATTGTTGCTCCTGGCCGCTGGCTGTCAGGGTTTTAGGGTTCTTCGCTGGCGCACTTGGGTAACCTTGTCCACGCCACTGGTGTGGACGTTACATCTGAGCTATTGGAGCATCGCAATTGGTCTGGCGCTGTTAGCTGTGGCGCAGGTAACTGACCTGCTCAGTCACAGCCAGGCCTTACATGCCCTCACCGTTGGGGCGATCGGTATGATGATCCTGGCAATGATTTCTCGGGTCTCTCTTGGACACACAGGTCGGCCGCTTGTGGTTGGCCCAGTGATGGTCTTTGCCTATGTGGCGCTGGCGCTAGCGGCCTTGCTAAGGGTAGGCGGCCCAGTATGGCTACAGGACTACCGCGCGGTTGTAGTGGGTACAGCAGCGCTCTGGGCCATGGCCTATGGCTTGTTTGTCATTGTCTACCTGCCAATACTGGCTCGGCCTCGCCCGGATGGGCGTCCTGGTTAGCGGGTTGTTCCTGAACTACGTCGACCTCTGGTGCCGGCACCTTCAGGGCGGCGATCGCCTGGTTGAAAAGTTCGGGCTGTAAATCGCCCATCACGTTGACGAATACGGCTTCCTCGCCGTCGCTGGTCAGGAGGGCGAGCCCGCGGATCCGCTCGCCCTCCATTTTCACCAGCATGTGAGTGCTCTCGCCTTGTTCACGCACGAGTACCACAGGTTCCCAGTCTTGCTCGATGAGGTCCTGGCTCATGTTGTTAAGGTCAAGGCTTACCGCTTCTGCCTCTCCGGGTTCGACCCGGTAGGCTTTGACCCGCACGCCGTAGAGGCTGCGCAGTAATTTCTCGGTTTGCGGATCGTCCTCAATGACGGAAGCTGCCAGCCCTAGCAGGGTGGGACCCAGTGAGAGGCTGAAGTTTTGGTCAACTTCTCGCCAGTCCAGGGAGTCCACGTCAGCGAACCCGGCGTCCCGTTGCGGGGCGGTGATGCCGCAAGCCCCGAGACTAATGCACAGCATAAGTAGAATAGCCATTCTGTTCATCCTCTCACTCCGTATCCACGTCTATATCGACATTCAGCTTATCCATGACCTTGCCCACCTGCGCGGGGTCTATGACGCCGAGAATGTTAAGAAAAACGGCTTCCTCTGCGTTGACGGCCATTACCGTCAGGCCCTCCACTTTATCCTCGTTGGTTTTCATGAAAATCTGCACCTGCTCATCAGCGTCGTTGACCTGAACTACCGGCTCCCATTGCGCTGCTTGCAGTGAGGCCTTTGCCTCGCTGACTTTATCAAGCGCGGGCTGCAGGTTTCCACCGGTAGGGTATACCTTGATGCGAACCCCTTCGAGATTACGGATCATAGCTGCGGTTTCGGGGTCATCTGCCGCGCTTGCAGCCGACATGAGCTTGAGCAGTGGTCCGCCGATGTTAACCATAACTCTTGGCTCACCGTAAATGGCGTCCAGATCCGCGAAATCCACGTATCCGGGGAGTGATTCCAGCTGTGCTGTTTGTGCAGTGACTGGCATGCTAAATAGTGCGGCCAGTATTATGGTAAGAAGCATTTTCATAGTTCGAACTCCTGTCTTGGTTGTAACTGATTCTGTAGCGTTTTAGTCGTGATTCGGGCTACCGGCCTTGCAGTTGCCTCGTTAACCGTCACCTGGATTTGTGTGTTGGCGCTGCGATTGACCTTCTCCAAATAGGCCAGTACCAGCGCTAGATCCTGTTTGGCCTGGGCCAGCTCTGCTTGCTGTGCCAACTGATGTTGTTGCTGTTGATAGAGTTCATGTCCCCCGATCAGAGACATCACTAATATCGCGGCAAAGGCCGAGCGCGGGCGCAGTACCCAGCGACTGAACCAACGGGATTCGCGTCGGGGAATTTTGTGAAGTTTACGAGTGAGGCTGGCTGATGCCTTTAGTCTGGGCATGCCAGACAGGGCTTGTTGCAGCTCTATTGCAGAGGCTAGCTCGGCTCCGAGCGCGGGGTCCTCAGCGGCCCTTGCCAACAGTAGTTGACGCTGCGAGTGCTCCAGATCGCCATCGATAAAGGTATCCAGAAGTTGCGTGAATTCAGTGTCTACTCGTTCACTCATGTTCCTGCTCCGACCATTGTTGGCGCAACTGCTTGCGCGCCCTGTACAGGTAGGTCTTTACCTGCGGTTGACTGAGTCCTGTGACCTCCGCCACTTCTTGATAGCTGTGCTGGTGGATATCCCTGAGGATGACCAGTGAGCGGTAAGGCTCTTTCAGCGCTGCCACCAGCTTGTGCAGGCGACTGGCTTCGTTATTTTTTCCTAGCACCAGCTCTGGACTTCGCTCGTCCACAAGATCATCTTCTTGTGGCTCTCGTTCGGCACGTGGCTTGCGCAATTTATCCAGGCACAAGTTGCGCGTGACGCGTAATAACCAGGGCCCTACTCGTTCCTCATGCATGTCTTCCCGATGTTGCCACAGGCGGATAAAGGCCTCCTGTGCTATGTCCTGTGCTTCCATGCGATCCCGCAGCAGGTATAGGGCTAATGACCATACCCGGTCCTGGTGTGCGGTAATCCATTGGCGATACGTTTTGTCCATGCTTAGAGACTACACGTGGGAGTTCGTGAAAAGTTACAAAGTTGAGTAGAAAATCTTGAGTGGTCGCCAGTGCAGGCAACCCAGAGGTTTGAATATCGACACAAGAGGCGGTGGTGAAGCTCCTATGGGAACAAGGTTCCCCCAGGACAGATCGTCGCTGCTACTCCCCTGGACAATCAGCTTTGTTCGCCTTGCGCAGGGAAGGATTGCGAACCCACAGCGTTCCATCCGCCTGGTGCAAAAAGCCAACGCGCACTGATTCTATATTCCTTGGCAGCTCAACTTTTACTGCCACTGGTTGCCAGCCTGTATTGCCCATGCGCGGCTGGTGCTCGAGTACTGAACGTACCACAGGCTTGCCGTTCGCCATGGCGGTCACGGTCAGGCCGCCACCCACCTCAAAACCGTGGGCAAGCGCGGGAGGCACCATGGCCAGCTTGATCTCGGCGCTGAACACGGCGAACTTACCGGGGATCTCCTCGCGTGGGATGGTTTGGGCCATTATGAACCAGGGCTCTGTGCCGGTTTTATGGATCTCCAATTCATTCTGCTGGACCTGGTACTCGAAAGACTGGCCGGCAGCGTGTTCCGAGGCAAACCAACGACGCTGAGGCCGGGGGAGCGAAACGGTTGAGAAAGAGGGGTCTTTTAACAGGTTCTTGCCGCGACCCTGGCATTGCTCTTGCGGCGACTCGCCTGAGCATGCAGTGAGTAAGCCAGCCATGGCGATAGTGATGACGAAGTAACTTAGGCGCATAAGAGGTAGGAGCATCTCTGAGTTTGATCTACTGGTTGCGGTATCATAACATCGAAGATCTGCGCGGGCATCCAGCTCGGCCAGATGCTTGCGCAGCGAGCTTGATGAGGCCATGGGTGGCTAATGACGCCCACTGTGCGGTGATATCTAAGGCCATGCTGGAATCCAGACTCAAGTTCTTGTTTTTTTTGATCGAGTCACCCTATGTTTGAATTACTGGGCTTTCTGCTGCCCATTATGTTGATTGATGTGCTCAATCCGGTGCTTTTGGCGCTGCTGGTTTTTGCCGCTGGATCTAACAGGCCTGTGGCCAATAGCACCGCATTTTTGCTTGGACATACTCTGGCCTATTTTGCAGTGGGTATTGCTGTGTCTTTCGGTGTAGAAAAAATCTCTACGCGCATGGCGAACCCACAAAGTGTGGATTTCGTTCTTGGTGCGATGCTCGGTGTGGTTTGTCTTTATTTCGCCATGAAACCTGCGGCCCGGCAGTCCAAATCGGAGATGCCAGTGTGGGATTTGACTCCCCTGAAGTGCCTTGGTTATGGCGCCCTGGTCAATTTCATCGGCGCGCCTTTCGCCATTCCCTACATCGGCGCGGTGGACCAGATATTGAAGGCAGATCTGGCACTGGGCCAAAGCCTCTCGGTATTGGCAGCATACAATATAGGCTATGCCCTTCCGTTCGCAGTCGTGCCGATTCTGGTGCTGGTGCTGGGTGAGCGGGCCAAGCCATTACTGCAACGTGTTAACGATGCAATTGCTGCTTTTTCCGCCAAGCTGATGCCGCTGCTGCTCTTGTTACTCGGCCTGTGGTTGCTGTTAGATGCCGGTTACTACGCAGCCACTGGCGAGATATTAGTGTAGCTTGAGTCTCCTTGCGCATCAGGCGTAGCCGTTAGCACGGAACCATTCCACAGAATCCCTGATAGCAGTTTCGACCGGCGTTTGCGGCAGGCCCAGTTCTGTCACCGCCTTGCTGGAATCCACGTAAAAATGCTCCATGGCGTAAGAGCTGTTCTTGACCGTTGTGATCGGTGCCTTCCCTGTAATCTTGCTGAAAAATTCCGCCATCTTGGCGACTCTTAACATCATGGTCCTGGAAATTTCCTTGGAGGCCACGTTATCGACCCCGGAAATTTCGCCAATTAGATGCAGGAAGTCCCGGTTGCTCATGTTGTTCTGGGAGTTGCCCAGAATATAGGATTCACCTATTCGTCCCTTGGCCATCGCCAGCACATGGCCGGCGGCAACGTCCCTTACGTCTACGGGACAAACGCCTCCGTCCCAGTAGTTTTTCATCTTGCCTTTCAGAGCGCCGATAATCATTGTACCGGTGGGCGTCGGCATACGGTCGCCTGGCCCGAAGGGCAGGGCGGGCATGACCATGGTCGCGGGAAGGCCGTCCATCACCATACTTTTGACCTCCAGGTGACTGATGTACTTAGACATGATGTATTCACTGGCAAAGTGCCAGCTGGAAAATGGCGTTTCTTCGGTGGAGGGGGTGCCCTTGCCGTCAGTGCCGATGGCCGCAATGCTGCTGGTGTAAACGATCTTTTCTACGCCGGCAGCCTGAGCGGCTCTCATTATGTGGCGTGTGCCTTCCACATTGATCTTGTAATGCAGATCCGGATCCTTGGTCCACACGGCGAAAAGCGCCGCCAGATGGTAGAGCTTGTCCACACCCTGCACTGCCCTGGTCAGCGAATCGGCGTCTAGCAGGTTGCCTTCTACGAATTCCACGTCCATGCCGACAAGGGGTGAACGGTCCTCGCCTTGCATGACCATCACCCGAACGGCGTCCCCCTGCTCAAGGCATAGGCGGGTGACATGATTGCCGATAAAACCAGTAGCGCCGGTAATTAGTACTTTGCTCATTTTCTGCCCTCGTTGTTATGTGTTTAGCTGGAGTGATCGGTGGCGGCTTCAACGCGCGCCATCCAGATTGCGATAGTGGGATAATTCTGCATTACCGCCAGTGCCATATCAGCATCCCTGAGTGCCTGGAACATGGCGTATACCGCTAGATCGGCTAAGGACAACTGGTCTCCTACCAGCCAATCACCATCGCCAACCAGGTCGTTGACTGCTTGCACGTGTCGTTCTACATCTACCAGCAGTTGCTCAATGGACTTGCGACCAATCCCCTGGCTTGCGGTGATTTTCGCAATGCCTCCAGGCACGACTTTGGGCAGCAACCAGCGCAAGAACTTACCCTCATGTGCTACCATTTTAGGCATATTACGCTCCCGGTTCCCCGGGGTGGTAAAGCGCAGATGCATTTCATAGAAGTATAGGCTTTCGTCTGCCCAGTCTTCGAGCACGTGCACCTGGGCGCGCAGTTCTGGCGCCTTGGGAATCAGCGGCTTCTCGGGAAACGTTGCCTCTATATAGTGGGCGACATCGGTAGAATCGCCAATTATGGTGCCATCATGCTCCAGGGCAGGTAATTTGCCGGTCGGGTTGAACGCATTTACTTTGCTCCTGTCGCCCAGCAGCCAATACTTCTCCTCAAACGAGATATTCTTGAATCTCAGCAATCGCCTGATCTTCTCGCTATAGGGAGAGAGATGGTACTGGTGGAGAATCAACATTTCAGAAAATCTCACTAGGGTTGCTGCAATGAATACGCCCACCAGCATAATTGAGTGAGGAAGGAACGTCAGTTTCCAGTTGTTGAATACGCATTAGGGTTCAACTGCTTGAACAGGTCCGTGAGCTCGAAGACTTTCTTCGGAGCTATTTTTCGCTTTGATACAATCGTGGCGCAAAATATCATTATCTATTTGCTACCTGATGTTAGTTACTAATCCTGAGAATCAAGCTTGTTACCGGTCGACAGGTCCTTGCGTTTTTCCTGTTGTCCGTAGCTGACAAAGGCGGTCAATACATCGTCCATCTGCTCTTTTTCCAAAAGTACAGGGCCCCCGATGGCAAGCGTCCCCCAATAGCAATGGGCCTGCTCCTCCACCAACTCGGCCAGCTTTAAAGCCCCAGGCAGATCGAAGCCCACCGCCAGTTGGCCATGGTTCGCCAGCAGGCAGGCCATGGAGGAGGAAAGGGCTTGGAGGTTCGCTGCAGACAGCGCCTTACTGCCGAAAGTAGCGTAATCGGCAAGGGGAATACCATAGCTACCTGCAGCAGCAACCATGTAGTGCATGGATGGAATGGCTCTGCGAGCGCAGGCCAGGATGGTGGCATAGGGAGAGTGGCAGTGAACGACTGCACTAATACCGGGCTTGCCACCGTAGATTTCCGCGTGCATTTGCCATTCGCTGGAAGGGGTGAGCTGCTTTTCGTCAACCTCTCCATTTAGAGACATATGCACGATGTGGTCGGGCTCCAGCAGCTCCGGGGAAACGCCCGTAGGGGTAATTAGCATGCCCTGTCCAGTGTAGGCCGATACATTACCAGAGGTACCTTTGTTTAGGCTCTTCTGGCCTAGCGCGACCAGGGTGTCGACCACTGCCTGGCGACTGGCCAGATCGTTGCAGTACTGTTTCATGTATCGATCTCCTTTACTTTCTCGCGGCCCGTCTGCAACCGAATGCATTCAGCATGTGCTTGCCAACGCTGACAAACGTCACTGATATGGCGCCCTGCCAATCAAAACCCATGATGTATGTTATGCCTCTTTTGAACTAAAAGGGAGTCCGTTGCAATTCATGCATGCTCTGGATTGGATCAGGCGGCATTAGGAATATGTAATGGGCAATAACTGAACTACAATAACTGCAGATACTTAAGGTGAGCGGGAATGCTAAGAGCGATTTTGGTAATATTTTTGTTCATACCTGCGTTTGTTCATGGCGCTGAGGCCCCGCCGCTATTTTCCGCAGAATCAACGCTTAAAGCTGTTCTAACGGCCCCGATTCTGCAAGCTTATGGCCAGAAAAAAAAGGAAGACCGGCTCTATCTTGATGGGCATTGGGCCCATAATGCAGGCGAACAAAACGAGCGTCTGAGCGTAAAGATTCGGACGCGAGGAAACTATCGACGTAAAAACTGCGACCTTCCGCCGCTGATGCTGAATTTTAAAAAGAAAGAGGTTGAGTCAACACCGCTAGCAGGACAAGACAAGCTAAAGCTCGTCAGTCCCTGTAAAAATGGAGACAAGTACCAGCAACTTATCTATTTGGAGTACCTTGTTTATCAATTGTTTGCTCTGTATAGCGATTATCACATGCGCACTCGCCTGGTGGATGTGGCCTACGTTGACACTGGTAAGAAGGACAGGCGCTGGCAAAGCACCAATTTCTTCATTGAAGATGATAAGGATATGGCCGCACGCTACGATTTGAAGCAAAAAAAAATAGCCGCCACAATGCGCGCACAGATGGATCTGCCTCAGACGGCACTGGTAGAAGTTTTCCAATACATGATTGGCAATGTTGACTACTCAACACTGAAGTCTCCAGAAGGAGAGAACTGCTGTCACAATGTGAAGCTGCTGGCGATTGAAGGAGCGGACAAAGGCTTCATACCAGTGGCATATGATTTTGATTCGTCGGGCCTTGTTAACGCGCCATATGCGACTGTGCCGGCCAGTATTCCTATAAAGCGAGTTACCACCCGATACTTCAACGGCTGGTGTAAGGAAGAGCGCCGCTACAATGAAGTGATAGCGCGAATGCTTGAGCAGGAAAAAGCAGCAATCGCAATATTTGAAGAATCCCCTTTTCTGTCCAGTACATATCGAAAGCGTGCGGTGAGATACCTCGAGGGTTCGTATGATCGCATTCGCGACCCGGACTCAGTTGAACGCGAAATTCTCAAGCGCTGCCGAGGCGAAATTATCAAGGGCTAGTGTCATCGTTCTTGGCCTCCAATCGTTCCGCTTCCTTGCGTGCACGACGCTCATTTTTTCGTTGTGCCTCATGGTGTGACTCGAGACCATCGCCAAACAGACAAACTAGTAGCGTGGCAAAATTGAAGAACACAGTAAGCACCAGGGCGATATCCAGGGCTTTGATACCAGCGGCGATACCGACCGCAATGGCCACAAATATAAACAAAGTATCGAAAGTGTCACTGAGAGCTCGGCGAAACTGAACACCGGCTACGATGCCTGCCAGACTGAAGGCCAGGGCCAGGCTGTGTTGCACCACCATCACGATGCCCGCTACTACCGCTGGCAGTATCAAAGTGGTCTCATCCAGAGACTGATCGTGTTCGCCATCCTGGTGAATACCCTTGTAAATCCAGGACACTGGCAACATCAGTAGTGTAGCTCCGAGCATCGACAAGAATAAACTGCTGGCATCCTGAAAACGAAAAGCCGAAGTGATGTCTCGCTCTTTAATAGGAGCCGGCTGCACCTCTTCAATGTCGTCATTAAGAAAGGCATCCTCGAACTCCCGCAGTGAAGGGTCATAGTCTCCGGAAAGTTCACTCACCCCGCCAACGGGCACCAGTTCAGTAAATGCTGGAAAAATGGCTGCAAGGCCGAACAGCACAACGCCTAGCGCCACATAGTAAATGACCAGGCGCAGCATTAGCTTCAGTAAGAAGGGTCTGCTGGGGGCTGTCGGTAGGTGTTCTGTGCTCATTGCTGTGTCTTGCTCCCGGCCGTTTTCTCGTAGCTTCGCAAATCCTTGTTATTATGCAATGCGCAGCTTCCTGCTTGGTGTTTGAATCAGTTTAGTTCGAATTTCCCGGCCTGCAAGTGTAGCCGGTGTCGATGAACTCGTTCAGAAATTCGGCTGTTTAACGCTGTTGCAACGCCGTTCGTCTCATTAGACTCCCATATTGTCGATGAAGATGACACACTGAGTGCTGTCTTTTAATAGGTTGATAGTAGCAGTGAAATTTTCTCGAGTTCCTCGCTTTGCGCTGATAATGGCTTTTTTTTGTAGCGTCTCCTCCACTGTAAGTCTTGCAGTGGAACCGATGCTGCAGGACAAACAGTGGAATCATGGTGCTCGAGACTGTGCTAGCAGTATCGACCCCGCTATTGAAATCTACGCCTATTCGTCTACCAGTTTCATTCTGCGCCAGAATAAGTGCCTGAGCTACGAGGCTCCCTTCATGTATGTGTTGATCGGCGAAGAGCGTGCATTGCTGCTGGACACCGGCGCGACGGATGACGCGGCAGAATTTCCGCTGTATGAGGCGGTGCGCTCGTTGGTGGGTGATAAGGAGCTGTTGGTTGTTCACTCACATGGGCATCGTGATCACCGCAGCGCAGATAGCCAGTTTGAAGATATAGAGGGGGTCACGCTAGTTGGCACAGACAAAGACGCACTGATTGAAGCGTTGTCGATAAGTGCGTGGCCTGCAGGTGAGGGTTTGATTAACCTGGGTAATCGTGAGTTGATTGTACTTCCCATTCCAGGGCATCAGGAGGAGTCTATTGCTCTGTATGACTCGCAGACCCAGTGGTTACTCACTGGCGATACGGTATATCCGGGGATGGTTTATGTGAAGAGCTGGGCTGACTATCGAGACAGTATTGCGCGGCTTGCAACTTTTGCTGACGAACATGTGGTTAGCGTGGTGTTGGGTGCTCATATTGAAGCGACTCATCGACAGGGTGAGTTCTACGACATTGGCACAGTGTTTCAACCGGATGAGGCACCTCTGCCCATGGACCCGGAAATGTTATCGATGCTGAATGCCCAATTGCAGCCATTAACCAAGGCCAGCGAAGTAGAGCTGGCTCGGCTTAAAGTAGTTCCCATGAATTTGATGCAGCGATCACTGACCGACTTCGCCAGATGGGTAAGTGAATGACCAAAAATTGCTGGCAGGTCGATCAGGTAAGCGCCAGAATTAGTTCAGAATAATTAGCCAGGCCAGTCGCCGGCCTGACTTCCTCATTCCAGCGTGCCTGCATGGCGGCGATTAATTGTTCGCTAGGCTGCGGCCGTGATGCCCTGGACTCCTGTGAAGCAACCTTGGACGAGGAACTCTGCAGTGGCAAATCCATTACTGGATTTCGCTTCAGTTGCAAGAAATGGTCATCAAAGTGTGAGCCGTGCTCTTGCATAAATGACAGGGACGATTGCCGTTTTACTATCTGGGCCAGCTCCTCACCCAGTTTGATGCCCATGAAGGTCGCTATGCGTTCCATCTCCGGTTCGAACGATTCCTGCATTTGTTCATAGCTCAACAGTAGTACCTGGCGGTTGTCTTTCTGGCTCAGCCAGGTAACCAGGTGATGCCAATAGCCTCCGGGTGCTCGTCGAGCAAGAAAATGTTCATGGGCAAAGTCTTCAAAATCAATCGCCCCAGGTTCCATCAGCCAGCCTTCGAAAAATTTGTACATGGAAAGCAGCGCACGCATCGGATCCCGGAATACGCAAATGTACTTTCCACCTTTAGGTATTTTGTCCCAGGGCAGATGTGATTTGAATGCGCGTGGGCTGGCAACTTGTTCGGCATCAAGGTCCAGTCCCAGGTCGACGGCAGCCTCCAGCCAGGGTGTCACTTCGGTGATCTCCCCAAAGTCCATTGAACCGTGGGAGCGCAATCCATGGACAATTTGCTGAATCCAGGTGGTCCCGCACTTGGCGAATGGAGAAATAATAATATCGCTGGGCCGGGGCTGAAACTTCAGTCCTGCATTGACGCCGTCCTCGGTGAACAGCAGCTGCAGTTTTTCTTGTAACTGCTCTAGGGTGGTTGCGCGCATGGATCTTGCTCTGAGCTAATTGTGCCTGAGTTTACTACCGGCGCTGGCTTGCTGCGAGCGATTACGCTAAGGGAGAAGCCTTGTCAGAGATTCAAGTCAATGGCATATTTGCCGCTATGAGAAAAGTGAGATCAGCTAATTTTCGAATTTTTGGTGTGCTCGGTTTGCGGCGCCTGCTGACCATTGGGCTGCTTGGAACCTTCCTGGCGATATCTGTATCTGTCATGGCTGATGAGCACGCGGACCTGGATGGTCAAGCAACTGCCGATGAACCGGAAACTCGCAAAATAGGCCCAGTCGAGTTCAATGAGCCCAGCCTGACAACGCAGGATATAGAAGAGTCCCTGGGGCGAAATCAGGATGAAGACGGCAATTGGGTAGATGAAAGCCACTTGTACATTGGTAACAAAACAGATGACCTAGCAATTTATCTGGACCGTTTTTTTGGTGCGCCCCTGGAAGATTTGGAGTCCGCTGATTCTACCGTACGTTTCGTTACACGCTTTCAATGGGACGAGGATAGAGGGGAAGACCTCAAGTTCCGTCTGCGCGGGAAAATAGATCTGCCTCGTGTTAATGAGCGACTTTCACTGGTATTCAATGCCGATGATGCGGACGATGAGCGTGCCGGCTATAGCGGCGATGGTACCGAAAATACCGCAGGAGTTCAGTTTAACGCGGTAAACAAAAAGCGCTCCCGATTCGACCTTACCTTGGGTATCGATTCTGATCTTAATTTGAAGCCGGGTGTTCGCTACCGGTTCAAAGATGACCTCTATGATTGGGGTCGATTCCGCTACACTGGTCGTTTGCGTTATACCAACGATGACCGATTCAATATGCGGCACGTTGCCGACTTTGACGTGCTCACTGGCGAGCGGTCACTGGTTCGGTGGAGTAATAAAGTCGAGCATGGAGAGCGTTCGGACGGCACCGAGTGGCGTAGCCTGCTCTCCTGGCGCTATGGGTATAGCCTGGATTCGGCTTTCGCTGTGGTTTTAGGTGCGGTTGGCGAAACTGATCCCGATGCCCCGGACTATGTGGGCGATGGCACGGATTGGCCAGAAGATCCTCTCAGCAGCGGTTCTCTGGTGACCAACTACGGTATCGTCTTTAAATTTCGCAACCGGATTTATAAGGACTGGCTCTTTATAGAATTTGAGCCCGGATATACCGATCGTAAACGCAACCATTATGACGAGCGCCACGGCGTTTTCTTTGGTCGTATTAATTTCGAAATCACCTTCAATCGCGGCCGCGAGGACGAGGCCAACACTGATGCCAGTATGGCCTTCATTCCTTAGGTAGCAGTTCGACTCTTTTTTGCCTGGTTGTTGAATGTTTTGGCCCGCCGCTACCCGCTAGCGTCGGCATCGATGTGATGCTCCGTATCCGGTGCCTCCTTCAGACCTAAAGGCAGGATACTGTCGCGCGATCTTTCGCAAAGCCCCCTCGCGTACTCCGCCGTATTAGCTAAGCATTACAATGGACTAAAACTGGCGCTATGCTTGAATAGTGTTTCAGAGCGAGTAGATAACATGAACAGTAAATCCATGTATGAGCGTTATGGCCCCTGGGCACTCATTGCCGGCGGTAGTGAGGGTATTGGCCTGGCGTTTGCACACCAGCTTGCTGCCCAAGGCATCAATCTGATTTTGCTGGCGCGCACAGAACAAGCGTTGGCGGAAGCGGCCAAGGAGCTGCGCAGTGCTAGTGCAGTGCAGGTGCGAACGCATGCGCTGGATCTTACCGCCGAAGATCTGCTGCTTAGATTGAATGAGACTACCGGCGACCTGGAAATTGGCTTGTTGATCTACAACGCAGGTGCCGCTCATGGCGCCGACCTGTTTCACGACGCTTCACTCGATGATGCACTGCATTTGGTCAACCTGAATTGCCGTGGACCCGTGGTTCTGGCGCATGCCCTGGGCGGTAAAATGCGTGATCGAGGGCGCGGCGGTATTATCCTGATGAGTTCGATGAGCGGTCTGAGTGGAGGCGCCTATATTGCTGCCTACACGGCCAGCAAGTCATTTGATATTACCCTGGCCGAAGCATTATGGGCTGAACTTTCCCCGCTAGGTGTCGATGTGCTGGGCCTTATAGCCGGAGCAACCGATACCCCGGCGATGGGCCGGGCAGGTGTTGTTCTGGGGCAGAACGCTATGCAATCTCGTGAGGTCGCGCTGGAGGGACTAGCTGCGCTCGGAAGAGAGCCGGTGCATGTGGCAGGAGAGGGAAACCGGACCTTTGCTGGCATGCTGCGTTCTTCCGAGCGCCAACAGCCCATCGAGATGATGAGTCAGGGAGCAGCAGCTATGTTCGGTAAAACCTATCCACACGTTGAACTCAGTATCGACTAAACGTTGTGTTATCTTCAATCAAATATAAAACCAATATGACCCGGAGTTATTTTGAGTCTTGAATCCGATGAACAAAATGTCGATAAGACGGCCTTTTTTGCAGCAGTAGTTGTCATCTTGTTGGTCTCAGCTCCTTTGCTTTTCGCACCAGAGGCGGCTGGTCGTTTGTTGCTGGATGCCTATGCTTTTGTGGCCAATCAGTTTGGTGTGCTCTATATCATTGCTGGTTGCGCAACCTTGATTTTTCTGGCCTGGTTGGCTTTTAGCCGCTATGGCAGCGTGGTGCTTGGTGAGTCAGGCGTAGCCCCTGAGTTTTCAACCTATAGTTGGATAGGGATGCTGTTTTGCGCGGGTATTGGAGCCGGGCTAATGTACTGGGCTTGCATAGAATGGGCCTTTTACTACCAGTCTCCTCCCTATGGGGTAGAGCCAAAAAGCGTGGATGCTGCCCGTTGGGCCTCCACTTACGGCGTGTTCCATTGGGGGTTTACCGCCTGGGCATTTTATTGTCTGCCCACCCTGGCTATCGCTTATCCGTTCTATGTTCGAAAGGTGCCTGTGCTCAAGTTCAGCATCAGTTGCGACTATTTCTTTCGTGGCAACGAGAAACACCCGGCAGCGCGTTTGCTGGATTTTCTGTTTATGATTGCGCTGATCGGTGGGGCGGGTTCTTCCCTGGGCTTTTCGACGCCGCTAATTGCTTCTTTGATCTCCAGGCTCACTGGCGTGGAAATGGGTTTTGGGCTGGAAGCGTTTGTTGTTGGCCTCTGCGTGAGTTTGTTCGCTATTAGCGTTTACCTGGGCTTGAAAAAGGGCATTAAACGACTGAGTGACTTCAACCTGGCGCTGGCGTTTATTCTCGTTGTTTTTGTGTTCCTTGCCGGGCCTACCCTGTTTCTGTTGAAGGCAGCAGTGACTAGCATTGGCACTATGCTGCAGAACTTCGTTCAGATGAATACCTGGACTGACCCCTTTACCGAATCACGGTTCGTTGAAGACTGGACCGTTTTTTACTGGGCCTGGTGGATCGCCTATGGCCCCTTTGTGGGTCTGTTTGTGACCCGGATTTCTCGCGGTAGGACAATTCGTGAAGTGATTCTGGGCATGTTGTTTTATGGTTCGCTGGGTGTTGCGTTGTTCTATTTGACCCTTGGCAATTATGCGCTGTTCCTGGAAACGTCGGGGCAGTTGGCTGTGGTGGATATCCTCAATGACAGTGGCGGTAACCAGGCGATTATTGCCAGTCTGGAAACACTACCCTGGGGGGAACTGGTGATTGCCATGCTTTGTGTGGTGGCCATTATTTTTTGTGCGACCACCTATGACTCTGCGTCTTATATTCTAGCTGCCAATGCCACCTCCCGCCTGCACCCCAGTGAGGATCCACCCAGATGGCATCGCGCTTTCTGGGCTGTTGCCCTGGCGATATTGCCGATATCACTGATGTACGCAGGCGGTATAAAAATGGCGCAAACGATGGTGCTGCTGGTATCGCTTCCTTTACTTGCGGTAGGTGTATTAATGTCGGTGTCGCTGGTGAAGTCCCTGCAGGAAGATCATGCTGTTAAATAGTGCAGGGCGCCCGCTAATAGCTGGAAGAAAAGCCTATATCGCTTGGTTTTTGCTGATCGGATTTTCACTGGCCGCGATGAGTGTGAGTAGCGTGTATGGGGACGTTCCTGCGCTGGGTAGTGGTGAGAACCCTAATGGTCTGACGCGGCATGTATTGCAACATGATGGGGTTGAAAGGGAGTACCTGGTATATACACCGCCTTCACTGGCGGGTGAAAAGCTGCCGTTACTATTGGCGCTCCATGGCTACGGCACAACTGCCAGTGGTTTTGCAGCGATCTACGGATTGAATGAGCACGCCAGCGCAACAGGGTACCGGGTGGCATATCCCCAGGGCTCTCACTTCATGGGTGGGTTTGGTGAGTCTCCGCAAACGAACGATTATCTGGTGACCTCATGGAATGACTTGGGCTCAAATTTCACACCCTCCGCGAAAGGTCCCCACTGCACAGATGACAGGCTTAAGTACCCATGCCCTCCGGAGTGTGGCAGTTGTAATCATTGCGCATGGACCTCGTGCTATGACGATGTCGGGTTTCTTGGGCAAGTATTGAACCAGGCCGAGGCTGACTACCCGACGGACAATAGCCGTGTGTACATTCTGGGCGTCAGTAACGGCGCGATGATGGCCATGCGCCTGGCCTGTAATATGCCAGAGCGCTTTGCGGCGGCGGTCGCGCTGATCGCGACAATGCCGCCTGGTTTTGAGTGCGCACCTACCATCAGTTTGCCGCTGTTGCATCTCGCTGGCGCCAGGGACGATACCGTCGGCTATGATGGCACGGCCACCAGCGCTGGCTGGATATTCGCGTCTAGTGAGGATACTCAGGCTATTTGGGCCGAAGGCATGGGCTGCTCGGGCACGGTCGCACCATGGCAGACAGCCCTAACCGACACACAAGGCTTGCAGTGCACCTCCTTTGGTGGTTGTCCGACAAAGGGTCACGAAGTGGTCAGCTGTCTTGACCCTGAGGCAGGTCATGAGTGGCGAGGTCAGCGGGACCAAAATATACCTGCCAACTGCAGTTACCCCATGCAAGCTGATACCTTCCCAGATCAACCGGCCTGTGCTCCCTATAGTCTTGAACAAGCGCCATGGGGAATGGACCTGGCCTGGGGGTTTTTATCTCGCTACTGACAACGGCAAGATAAGCGCCAGGCCGAGCCCTGTGCGGCCCGCCTTGGCTTATGCTATCGAGGGTGTACAATCGACGCTTCTGTCGAAACCTTTCCTGGACGCTCCCCTTTAAATGACTCTGTTGGTTTTTTACCTGATCATCGCCATTGGCGTCTCTTTTCTGTGCTCGGTGTTGGAAGCGGTACTGCTGTCGGTTACCCCGGGCTTTGTCGTCACCCAGGTGGAGAAGTATCCGCGCAGAGGTAAGGTGCTACAGAATGTGAAAGGTGATTTAGACCGTTCGCTGTCGAGTATCCTGATTCTCAACACCTTTGCCCATACGATCGGTGCGGTAGGGGTAGGTGCGCAGGCAGTGAAATTATTCGGTGAAAAATGGGAAGGCCTCATCGCGTTCTTACTGACGCTGGCGATTCTGTACCTTTCGGAAATCATTCCCAAGACACTTGGCGCTACATTCTGGAAGCAATTGGCGTTGCCGTCAGCCGTGGTGATCAGGGTGTTGGTAAAACTACTTTTCCCCTTCGTTTGGTTTTCGGCGCTGATCACCAATCTGTTTTCCAAGGGGAAGCGCGGAGGTATCAGCAGGGATGAACTGACCGCCATGGCCAGACTTGGCGCGCGCCATGGCTCATTGCGTAACCGGGAGAGTGAATTGCTGCAGAACATACTCAATCTGCGCGGGACTCGCACCGAGGACATACTTACCCCGCGTACAGTCGTCACGGCTTTGCCGGAAAACGCCACTATCCTCGAGGGCTTGGACCAGCTGGGAGATCGGCCCTTTACTCGAATTCCTGTGTACCGCGCCAATATAGATGCCATTAGCGGTGTGGTGTACCGCCCCACCATGCTGGAGGCCGTGCGAGCTGGCAAGGGAGAGGAAAAACTGGCTAACATCGCCGCTACTGAATACCGTGTTTCAGAGGAGCTGCCTGTGCTGCAGCTGCTGGACCTTTTCCTGAAGCGTAAGGAGCATCTTTTTCTGGTGGAGGACGAATACGGCCAGACGGCCGGTGTCGTTACCCTCGAAGACGCCGTTGAGACACTGCTTGGCCGCGAGATTATGGATGAGAGCGACAAGGTCGAGGATATGCAGCAATTGGCCCGCAGCACTTATCGACAGCGCTTACGTGGGCAAGTTAACGAGCCTGCCGAAACGCCTGCGCCCAAGGAATAGAAAGACGCCTTCCGGGCAAGCTAAACCTTCTTCACTATCCGGCGACGAAGCGATCTTCCAGGTACTGGATGATGGCGCCAGACTCGTACATCCACTGATAGCCACGCTCTCCTTCGTCGATTCTCAGGCAGGGGACCTTGAGATCACCGCCACCTGCCAGTAACTCTTCCTTGGCCGTCGCAGACCGCTTGACGTCTCTGGTAGTGATATTGAGCGCCTGGCGCTTCATCACCCGGCGTACTTTGACGCAAAAAGGGCAGGCCTCGTACTGGTAGAGAGTCAGGGCGGCAGTTTGCTTGTCTACATCGGCTTGCAGTACCGGGTTGCGCTCTATACTCCTGGGGCTGAAAACCCAGTTGCACAGGAGGATGAGCTTACCGAGGATTAGGCGGATGAGTTGCATGGTCTGGAGTCCGTGGTCATTGAGAAGAGGGCGTACTGCACAGTGGCGAGGGTGCGCTCTACCGGTTGAAGGCCGCGCGCATTGTACATGAACCTCGAAAACTTGGGGTTATTGATACAATGTGTCTTTTTCGCAGATTGAAGGTGGGCTGAAATGTTCGAACTGGAAAATCGAACCGCGCTGGTGACAGGCGCGGGGCAGGGTGTGGGGCTGGGAATTGCGCGAGCTCTGGGCCAGCAGGGCGCCAGGCTGATTATTAACGATTTATTTCCGCAGCGGGCCCACAGCGCCTGTGATTTACTGCGCGATGAGGGTCTGGACGCATCGGCGCTTGCTTTCGATGTGACTGATTACGATGCCGTGGCAGCAGCCATCGGCAGCGTAGATGCTATCGACATACTGGTCAACAACGCCGGTATCCCTGGCCGAGAGGGTATGGCACTCAAGTCCTTCGTGGATATGACCCCGGCAGACTGGAAGCCGCAGGTGGACCTCAATTTGTACGGCACCTTGAACTGTACCCACGCAGTGCTAGCCGGAATGCAGCAGCGTGGCTGGGGGCGCATTGTGATGGTCAGTTCCGACGCGGGGCGGGTGGGCACCGCATCCGGTGTTACGCTCTACGGCGCCTGTAAAGCAGCGGCGGTGCAACTGGTGCGTAACCTGTCTCAGGAGGTCGCGGCGTCCGGTATTACAGTCAATGCGATTTCCCTGGGCCCAATGGATAACTTGCCCGAAGATTTTACTGACTATGTGGTCAAGGGCATTCCTATCAAACGACTTGGAACACCAGAGGATGCCGGTGCCGCAATCGCTTATTTGGTCAGTGAGGAAGCGAGTTGGGTTACGGGGCAACTGATGCCGGTGAACGGAGGCATCTCGCCTGCATAAAAATTGCCGCAGAGCATATGGTCAATTGTGATGGAATTTTTAGCATTTTTTTAAATATAAAATTTTTTGAATACAGCTATTTGATATAGATGAATTGTGGAGTCTGGGGCCAATTGCATCTGCTGACGTCTAGCGTTGAGTTAGCCTCAAACTGGCCAGGTTCGCCAGACTTTGCATTACGATCTCGGCCTCTAATCCCGGTAATCGCCCACTGGATATCAAGTGGGTCATCTCTAGTTTGCACTGATATTCGGCGATTTTATCTTGGACATGATGACGATCGCCGATCAACGTCCAATCGCGAATATCAGCAGTTTCGGTGCGCCGAAACTTTCCCGCTTGCCGGGTCAGAGCATCAGCGACCTGACCGCATAAGCGAGAGCTTTCGTGCACGAAAACTGTGCGCATAATTGGCACCGTTAATACAGGCGGTTTTTTTGCTTCACTCACCAGCGTATTAAAACGGGTGTAGTTAGCAGTCAGTTCGCTCAGGGTTTCCATTGGTGAGGCGAGATAAGGTAGGCCCAGTTGAGCGACTTGTTTCAGAGCCAAAGGGCCGAACGCCGCGACCCAAAGTGGCGGTCCGCCATTTTGAACGGGCAGGGGAGACAATCGAATATCGTCTGTGCCGCCTTCGGTTTTAATAGCGTCACCGGTCCATGCCTGACGCATCAGCGCCAAGTTAGCGGAAAATCGCTGGCGCTTGTCTTTACTGTCTACTCCAAAGGCGCTGAACATTGTGTCCTGTATGCCCCGGCCAAGGCCCAGTATCAAACGGCCATTACAAAGCTGATCAACAACTGCGACTTCTTCTGCTGCCTGCAGGGGGTGACGTATGGGCAAGAGATAGGAAACCGTTCCCAGTTTAATGGTCGAGGTACAGGCTGACACGGCCGCCAACTGTGTTAGCGGTGATGGCATGGCATTTTCGCCGAAGTGGTTCTCCGGCAACCAGTAGGAGTCAAAACCCAGTTGTTCAGCAAGCCCGGCCTGATCGCAAAGCGTGGTGGCATCCCAGCGGTTCTCGGGTTTCCAGCAGGTAACGCCAATATGTAAAGTCTGCATACCTGGCTTACTCATCCAGGTAGCGGATAAATGAGTCCATCGTTAGCAGCATTCGATTACGCGGCGTTTCCAGTAAGGCAGCATGGTCTCCACCCGACAACTCCACGAACCACTTGTCCGCCGTGCCGAGATTGGCAAAAAATTCTGCCTGCTGGTTCATTGGGGCCAGCGGATCAAACTGTCCCTTGATGAGCAGAGTAGGTGTTAACACTTTGCTGGCATCGAGTTCCTGCCATTCATGCAGGTCACGGAAGTCGACTCGAATCGGGTCCGCTTTGAGTGATGCTGTTACATAGGTATCGATAGCCGCGGCGCTGATGCTGCCGGGCGTAATGAAATCGCTGGCGGCAGCCTCTGCTGTGTTTGTCTTCATAGGGGGTTTGTCAGGGTAGTGATCGGGAGCAGAGTAAGCTCCCGGGTGCCATGGGTAGCCAAAGAGAATCAGTGAAGCTGCCGCCGTGGGTTGGTGCTGCAGTGCAAGCTGGCCCACCATGGAGCCATAGGACCAGCCGTAAAGGTGCAGGGGCAGCGGGTCTCGGCTGAGAATCCAGCTCATCACCGCGAGCGCATCTTTAGCGGCTTTTGTCGGCGTAAGCCAGCCGCTAGGGTCACGAGGTGTCGCGCCGTAGCCCCTGCCGTCCAAAGCATAAACGCGATAACCCAGTGCCACCAGGCCGTCCATAAACGAAAGGTCTTCGCCTTCTACCTGCAAATCAAAATCCGGAATGGAACTCCAGGTACGACCATGCAGCAGTAAAATCTGCGCCCGTGGTTTGGCAGGGCTTTTCTCCCATACCGTCAGGATGTGACCGTTGGACTCAACCTTGTGGGGGGTTGCGTCTTCGCCTTGCGCCAGCAATGGCAAAAGGCAAAAGACCAAAACTAGTACTGCGTGCGGCATGAAAGGCTCCAGCTATCTTGAGCCGAGACCTTACCCCGATGCAGGGGCGGATACTACCTTGAAGACACCGAGCAAAGAGGTTGAGCCGGTGCGAATTTAAGCCGCTACAACAGTGCGTGTAATCAGGGCAGTTGGCTGACCGCCCTGAATGCTTCATCAATAGCGGTGTGTGTATAGGCACTGGCACCAGCGTCCGCATTGGCGATGGTGATGTTGCCGAAGGGCTCGCTGGCGATTTCATGAGGGGCCTTTCCAGGTGCCCATTCAGGATCCCAGAGATCCAGGTATTCGTAAGCGTAGCCGTGCGGCCAGCGATTGACTGTAATGGCCAGAATGTCTTTGTTGACGTCAAAGCCGACGGGGCCCAGCAGGCCATCCAGAACGGTGCGCACTTCTCTTTCATAGTCTTCAAAAGTCAAAGACAGCATCTTTAGTCCCGAGGCACGAAGTTGATCGCGGACATCGATAACATCTGCCGGAGGCGAGATGGAGCCCCAAAAGGTGAGAGGCACTGCTCCGTTGTCGTCCAGGCGGTGCTCGTAACCCCCGTTGTTAATACCCCGAAACATAAACATGCTTCCATGCATGCGCCCAGGGCAGCGTGCGCCGGCAATACCAAGCTTATCCAGTGGTGCGCTGGAACGAAGCAGGACATTGGTTAAGAGTAGAGGCGTTTTTACCTGGTATTTTTGTGCGGCTTTTTGCTCATCTGGAAGATCGGGGCAAAGGTGGGGAATGATACTGTGATAGCAGGCCATTACGCAGTGACGGGCATTAACGCGCAGTAGATTTCCATCTTTGAGATAGCTTACAGCAACGCCCTTTGCAGTGGGCTTAACACCAGTCGCGGTAGAATTAAGGCGCAAACGCACCGCTGATTTTGGCTTGTCCAATTGGCTGTAATTAAATTTTGCCAAGGCAATGTTACTGCTGTTTGCCCCAGGCGCGACATCTGGAATGAGTTTTTGTACCAGCAGGCGAGCGACGCTGGCGTTCCCGTCGGGGAAAAAAGCCGCCGGGTAGTCCCATTCTGTGTCCTCGGGCTCACGACCTAACAGCGTGAGGCCAGGCATGCCCATTTCCAGGCACTCTGCGACAGACAGCGCCCTCGTCTCGACGCCCCATGCGCCATGATTGGCATTATCGAACAGTTGTAAGGCCTCGTCTCCCAGGCCGATTTCGGTACGCAGAAAATCCGTGTAACTGGTGCTGGAAAGATATTGTCCAAGCTGCGCTTCGCTCAAATCATTGAGCAAGTTCTCCCGGGAAGTGTAGAGCCTGGTGAGCTGGCTCCTGGCCTCTGCGCTCATCGGAAATTGGTTTATCACTGCAGCTGTCAGAGGTGTGCCCCAGCGCATCAGAGAGGCGTCGGTCAGCAGCTTGTTTTCGCCGTAGGTTTGTTCGTCAAACCAGATAGCGGCACCATTTTTGCCCTCGCTGCCATATTCGAAATCGCTATTGCGGCGCAGTTCAGCAGTATCAATTCCCAGGTCCGCCATCAGCGTGTTGACGGTATCGTTGAACTGCCAGTATTCCAGATTGTGTGTTCCCCCCAGAGCCAGCCTCATTTGGCCGCCCTGGTGGAACTCATTGCGCTTGGCGTGACCACCGAAGTCATCGTGGTTTTCCAGTAACAGAATTTTAGCGTTTGCGCCAAAACGCTGCCGGTAGTAGTAGGCAGCCGCAAGTCCCGAAATGCCGCCACCCACCACAATCAGATCATATTGTTCATTGAGATCGGTGGGGTTGCTGAATATTTTGCCGTCACGGGCAAGTGCGTGTGCACCCTCGAAGGCTCCGGGGTGGGAGCCTCGCATTCCGGTTCGCACCGGAGGGTAGTCGCCAGGCTTTGGTGTAAGTGCTGTAGTGGCATGGCTTGCCAGGGGAAACATTAAGCCGGCTGCCAGCAGGCCAGCGTCATGAATAAGGTCACGACGCGTAATTTGTTGAGCCATACCAAGTTCTTCGTCAGACTTATTCGCCACGTTCCAGGAATCCTTGAATCTTCGCTCTGAGAGACATCGACAGTGATTCTGTCACAGAACAACGGTCCTTGAGTAGGCCTGGTCAGCGCTGGCCTGTTCTGGGCCCTTTTTCTGATGCAAGGCTTTACCCCGCTTGTTGTGCGGGGACTTTCCAGCGGTGCGCCGGGAAGCTACAGCCGTAGCTCTGCTGAAGTCTCCAGATACTCCTTGCGTGAAGCCCGGTCGCCGTAGGCGCGGACACTGACGATAGCGGTTTTACCGCGCAACTTCCCAACTACTGATTTGGGTAAACTGTGTCTGTAGCCATGTACTCCCAGGCCTGGTAGTGAACGGGCGACACCGGACTGCAAAGAGCGGTCCAGGATAAAGCTTCGTTTCAATTTGGAGACATAGACATCTTGCCCCTCCGACTGAATCACGACCTGCATTCTGAGGCTTTTATGAGGTAGAGCGCGGTTCACGCTCCAGGCGCTGATGACCCCGGTCTCCGAAATATCCAGAATCTCGACCTCATAGCCGTTCCAGGGACGTCTCAGATTTGGCTCTGTCTGTTTGAGGCTCATATTGGGATAGGTATAATTCCCGCGGGTGATCTCACCGCCTATTTTCATCAGCATTTGACGAAACTCCGCGCCACCTTCAGGGAATCGGCGGTCGAACTGATCGACTCCGAAACCTGAGGATTGCTCTTGACCCTCTGCGGCTTCCATGGACCAAAGAAAGGGGACGAAGGCTACAAAGCGCGGCTCACTGAGCGCGATTTCGTAGTGGTGACGTAACCTGCGCTCCAGATTGCGGATCATGAACTTCTTGCGTAATTGGTAGGCGTTGCTGGTTTCCAGGTCCTTGCGTTGGTAGTCTCGGTATCGCATCCAGCTTTCGGGTACGGCAATCAACTTCTGCTCCGATGACATTTTTTTCAGCAGATCACTGTACAGACTGGTAAATGGCTTGCCTTTGCAATCGTAGAGGCTTGCATAGCAGTCAAAGCCAATCCAGCTATAGGATTCAGGTACTGTAAAGCCTTTACGCACAATTTCCCGGTGATTGAAGATGACACCAATGGGAGTCTCCGGGAACAGCTCACTCACATCGTGGTTCAGTTGCGCAATATCTTGCCTGATCTGCGTCCGGTTGGTGTTCTTGCTGGACGCAGCGTGCAGCAATGGCTCGTCAACCGGATAGACCATAGCGATGTTGTGCATCAGGCCTTCATACTGCAGTCTCTGTTGCAGCTGGGATATTCTATGAAGATAGTCCGGTCTAAGGCTAAAGTCGTTATGGAAGGCAAAGGGCTGCAGGCTGAGGACTACTTCTACGCCGGCATTTTCCGCCTGTTGCATGCGTTGGACAATAATGTCCAGGTTTGAAGCGGCTATCCAGGTGAGGTTGGTAAAACCCGATAGTTCCTCAGTGTTGTTCCAATGTTGTGAGGCAGAGGCATAGAATCCAAAATATTCCAGGTGACCGTAGCGCTGTTCCTTTCTGGAGAAGATTTCATCAGATTGCACTTGAGTGTAATTATCAACTGGCGCCATGGCGGCCGCTGGGGCAAGGGCAAAAGTCAGCAGTAAAGCGCTGATACCCAATGTTGTTGATGTACGCAATTTTCCAGCCAGGCGCCTCATGGCTATGCTCCTTTTAATGGTTTTGCCTGTCGGCTTTACTCATGCCGACAAACGTGACAACTGATGGGCGTAAAAACCCATTTCGATTGAGTCCAGTCTCGGGCATTCAGCTGCTCCGGGACATGGCTACGGCCGCCAAAACCATGGCACGCGCCGACAAAAGATGGATGCAATTGCACTCCCCATGAGGGTACTGGTTCCCCGGCCGGCCTATGCTATATCCTCTTTCACGGTATCCGGCCGCGAGACAGCCCCTGTTGGCAAACCAGGGTGTGAAAATAGCCGGTTTTCTTCTATATTCCTGACGAGCCCCGATCCCGTTATAAGCTGAGGTGAAAAATGACCGACAAGACACTCCAAGACTGGCAGTTAGCCGCAGAAAACATCCGGATAGACGGCCGGGCTTTTGTTAATGGACAGCGTGTCAACGCGCTTTCAGGTGACACGCGCACGACGCTTAATCCCGCTAACAGTCAGCCATTGGTGGAAGTCGCCAATTGCGGCATTGAAGATGCGGACATGGCAGTAAAAATTAGCAGAGCCAGTTTCGAAAGCGGTGTTTGGTCAGGGATGAGTGCCGCAGATCGTAAAATGGTATTGGTACGCTGGGCCGAGTTGATTGAGCAACACGCGGATGAACTCGCCCTGCTGGAAACCCTGGATGTGGGCAAGCCCATCGCCGACACAGTTAATGTAGATGTGCCTTCATCTGTGCGTACCATCCGTTGGACAGGAGAGGCAATCGACAAGATTTACGACCAGATATCCCCCACCCGCGATAACTGCCTGGGCCTGGTAACGCGCCTGCCTCTGGGTGTGATCGCTGCCATTGTGCCCTGGAACTTCCCGCTTTCCACCACCGCCTGGAAACTTGCCCCCGCTCTGGCCACGGGTAACTCAGTCATCCTCAAACCTGCCTCTAACACCCCGTTGTCTGCCTTGCGGATAGCGGACCTTGCTGCCGAGGCAGGGTTACCTGAGGGCGTACTTCATGTGCTCCCGGGCCCAGGCGGCAGCCTGGGGCAGCACCTGGCGACACACATGGATATCGACGGCCTGACATTCACCGGCTCGACGCCTGTGGGCAAACAGCTGATGCAATACTCCGGTCAGTCCAATCTAAAACGGGTGTTCCTGGAGCTGGGTGGCAAGAGCCCTAACATCGTGTTTCCAGATGCGGATATCGACAAAGCGGCCAGTGCCGCTGCGCTGGCGGTTTATTATAACGGAGGGCAGACCTGCACCGCGGGTACGCGCCTTATCGTACAAGAGTCTATTCACGATGAGTTTGTGGAGAAAGTGGCCGCTGCAGCCCAAGGCTGGGCACCAGGCAATCCCTTGGACCCTGATACCGCCATGGGCCCCATGGTTGATGCCGGGCAGTGTAAGACTGTTTGCGACTATGTTGAGATCGGCAAAAATGAAGGCGCCAGGCTGGTTACCGGTGGTAGTTCGGTAATGGAAGAGACCGGCGGTTTTTACCATCAACCAACCATTTTTGCCGGGGTTAACAACCAGATGCGTGTCGCCCAGGAAGAGATCTTTGGTCCGGTATTGTCTGTTATTCCTTTCAAGGATGCACAGCAGGCTGTGCAAATAGCCAATGACTCTATTTATGGTCTTGCCGGGGCAGTTTGGAGTCGTGACATCAACACCGCTCACAAGGTGGCCGATGCGGTGCGCGTAGGCACTATGGGGATTAACAACTATTTCGGCGGCGACATTACAGTGCCTTTCGGCGGTTTCAAGCAAAGTGGTAATGGCAGGGACAAGTCCATGCACGCGTTTGACGACTACACCGAACTGAAAACCACCTGGATTGAATTCGACTAGAGCCTGGGCCAGGAACCTTTCTTTGATGCAGCGTTGCAAGAGCGTTCTTAGTCTCCAGTCGTGGCATTTTTGACCTCGAGCGACTATATTTAAAAGGTGCTTGTATTTCCATGCGCAGGCATTTATTCCCAAGAGATAATATGACAGAGAGCTACTCATGATCTTCGCAACATCAACACGTAGGAAAATCTCGCTGGCGGTAGGCTCAGTGCTATTAAGCGCCGCATTCGCCCAGGCATCTGATATTGGCAGTCCAGATCCGGAAACTTTGAAAAAGCTTTATCCGGGAAAAACATACTCTCCTTATGCGCAACGCGCATTTCCGAACAATGTATTTTGGGGAGAGACGCATGTACATACGGGTTTGTCTCTAGACGCCGGGCTGTTTGGCAATATTCTCGGTCATGAAGACGCTTACCGCTTCGCCCGGGGCGAGGAAATCACGTCATCTGGCGGGTTGCCGGTGAAGCTGGGCAGACCATTGGATTGGCTGGTGATTACCGATCACTCTGACATGATGGGTATCGCTAGCGATATTCAGCGTGGCGCTCCCAATATTCTGGCCAATGCCAAGGGAAAGGAGTGGGCCGAGGGCTTCCAGAAGGGGGGTGATGCGGCTGGCAAGGCGGCCTTTGACCTGATTACGCATTTTGCACAAATGAAGGTGCCCGTAGAGTTGGTGGAGCAGTATTCTCCGGGGTCTGCCGTCTATAACACTCTCTGGGAGCAGATCACCAAAACCGCCGACGACTATAATGAACCCGGGCGTTTCAGTACGCTTATCGGCTTCGAGTGGACCTCGGTGCCCAAGGGCTTCAACCTGCATCGCAACGTGATCCTGCGGGATAACGGCAATCGAGCGCGACAGGTGCTACCACTGACTACACAGCCACCACTGGGCACCACCGACCCGCTGGATTTGTACCAATGGCTGGAAGACTACGAGTCCAAGACCGGTGGCCAGGCACTGGCTATTTCCCACAACGGCAATCTTTCCAACGGCTGGATGTTCCCGTTGAAGAATACCTATGCTGGTGGCAGGGTAGATAAGAAATATGTGGAGTTGCGGGCGAAGTGGGAGCCACTTTATGAAGTGACCCAGATAAAGGGCGATGGTGAAACCCACCCGTTCCTGTCACCTAATGATGAGTTTGCTAATTACGAGACTTTGGCCAAGGGCAACCTCGACCTGACTGAGCTTAAACAGGATGACATGCTGCAGCGCGAATATGCGCGAGAAGCGTTGAAGAATGGACTGGTACTGGAGCAGAAATTCGGTACCAACCCTTATAAGTTTGGCATGGTGGGTGCCACAGACACCCATACATCACTGTCTACCGCAGAAGAGGAAAACTTCTTCGGCAAGTCCACCAGTGCTGAGCCTTCAGCTACCCGTATTTCCCATCCCTTCGTAAAATCCGAGTTGGGAGCTATCGAAGGCTATGAGCTGGCAGCGTCCGGATACCAGGGCGTTTGGGCCAACGAGAATACTCGTGAAGCGATCTTCGATGCCATGCAACGCAAGGAAACTTATGCGACTACAGGTCCTCGAATTCCGGTTCGTTTCTTTGGTGGCTGGAACTTTACCGACGAAGATCTGCGCAGCCGGGCGCTGGCCTTCCGGGGATATGAAAAAGGCGTTCCCATGGGCTCCGATCTCCCGGCGGCAACAGCGCAGGCACCTACCTTCATGGTCTACGCACTTCGAGATTCGATAGGCGCAAACCTGGACCGCATACAAATCGTAAAAGGTTGGCTTGATGCCAAAGGCAAGACGCATGAGAAGGTGTATGACGTTGCGTGGTCAGACGAGCGCAAGCCTGATGCTAACGGCAAGTTGCCGCCTGTGGGCAACACCGTAGACCTGGAAGCCGCGAACTGGACTAATACAATCGGTGCTTCAGAGCTCGCCACGGTGTGGGTTGATCCGGACTTTGATCCCAAGGTTGATGCGTTCTACTACGCCCGTGTTATCGAGATACCTACGCCTCGCTGGGTGCTATACGACATAGTCAGGTACGGCATTAAGGCACCGGAAGGCGCTGCCCTGATACACCAGGAACGTGCTTACACATCGCCTATCTGGTACACGCCCTGAGTGATAACCTGGTTTAGGCTTTGGAGCCGTCCATGGTCATCCAGCGCTCCGGTCGCATGATGTAACGCTTCCACTCAGAGGGAGGCAGGCCGCTAATATAGTTTGGGCCTTCCTCCTCACCCAGGTAACGAATGGCCATCGGAATCTCATGCAGGTTCCGGTCGTCATCTGCAATTTCTACGATCGCTCCCTCCACACTGACATAAGAATAGGGCGGGTTTTCGTCCTGAACACACAGGCTGATCCGAGTGCCCACCTGCAACAGCTGGCCTTTGCGAGAGGCGGGCTGGGTCTCAAACCACAGGTCGCCGCCTGGGTCGTACCAATACCAGACAGGCGTTGTCATCGGTCCTAGCCCGTCTCTGGGGATAGCGACTACCGCCACATGGACATCTGCGAGAAAGCATTCTCGCTCCTGTTGCGTCATTCTGGTCATAGCGCGATTTCCATGGCATTTCCTAGTGCGGTTGATGAGCTTGAGTGGGTCTCTCAGTAGCTGACCTTAGCAGTGAAACCTAATTGAAATAAACCTTGGATTTTCCTTTACTAATTGTAGGGTTATCCCGTAATTTTAAGTGAAATAAAGCTCGCAGGGGTATGTATGCTCGAAGAAGCAGGTTCGACTGAAACACTCGCGGCCAATAACGGTGCAACGAACACTCGTGTGGGGGTCCTTATGGACGTCACCGGGGATCAGTTCACAGCCAGGCTGGACCCACCAAAAGATGCCGGGTCGCCCTCTGCTGATGATAGTTTGATCGGCCAGGTTGGCTCATATTTCCAGGTTCGCCAACCCGGTTGGGATACCCTGGTGATGGTGGATCGCAGCTATCGTGTCGCCGATAAACAGGGCCGCGCCGCGCACATGGTCCATCTGACACCGCTTGGAGAAATCAGCGGTGATGGTGACTTCACCCGAGGTATATCGCATTACCCGATCAGTGGCGCCGAACTCCATCGAATGGAGGATGGCAGTTTAGCGAGCATTTTCTCCAATTACGGTGATGAAGATTTCAAGGTCGGCCATTTAACGTCTTTCGAAGATATCGGCGTGCATCTCGATGCATCGGCTTTCTTCGGACGTCATGCGGCAATACTGGGGCAATCAGGTTCTGGTAAGTCCTGGACGGTCACCAGTCTTATTCAGTCCGCTGTCAAAAGCATGCCCAATGCGCATATTGTTTTGCTGGATATGCACGGGGAGTATGGCGACAAGGATGTAGATGGTGTGGTCGCCAAATCGCCTTTTCCTGCCGAAAAAGTACGTTGCTTCAGGGCAGAGGATCTCGAATTCCCCTATTGGCTTCTGGCATTTTCCGAGCTCTCTGAATTGGTTGTTAATGCCGATGATGAGCATGCTTCTATTCAGATCTCATTTCTTCGAACCTGCATGACCAGACTGCGGCAGGAGGCCAACGAGCATCTCAATATTGGACATGTCACTGTAGATTCACCTTTGTATTACTCGATGGAAGATTTTATTCAAGCAATAAAAGCGGCCAATCGTGAGACCAGTGATTTTGGCAAAAAGAAGTCGCCGCTGTTTGGAAAGTTTGACCAGATATTGGTGCGACTTAACAGCCTGTTGAATGACAATCGCTATGATTTTTTGATGCGCCCAAAGACCCGAACATCCACTGAATCGCTGCCGGGCCTGATGAAGGACCTGGTCGGGATAGGGGATAAAAAAGCGAGTATTACGGTGCTGGACCTCAGCGCTGTACCTTTCGATGTGGTCCCGCTGGTAGCAGCGCAGATCGGCCGTCTGTGTTACGAGTTCAATTTCTGGAACCCACATTGCCGGGACTTCCCGCTCTTTCTTATTTGCGAGGAGGCTCATGAGTACATTCCTCGTGAAGACATTCCACGGTTTAGGGAAGCGCGCCGTTCTATGGAGCGCATTTCCAAGAACGGTCGAAAGTATGGCGTTGGACTTTGTGTTGTGAGTCAGCGGCCACATGACGTCTCCGAGACGGTGCTGGCTCAGTGCAGCTCCTATATTTGTTTGCGCATATCCAACCCGGATGACCAGGAGTATGTCCGTTCAATGGTACCGGATGCCGCGCGAGGTACATTCGCTGCGTTAACATCGCTATCAAAAGGTGAGGCGGTGGCGCTAGGTGAGGCCGTACCCATGCCTGTTCGTTTCAAAGTGGATCTTCCTGATCCACCACCGAATTCAACCGACATTGATTACGCTGACAAGTGGCGTGATGGCGGGGCAGAGGTGGATGTTGAGAAGCTGGTGAATAACTGGCACAGGCAAGAGCGGTAGATCCAGGCTCAGTTCCCTTCACCCTGCGTGGTAATAGCTTCATCTGTTACCACGCAGAAGAATCCCAGGTCGCGATACTCGTGGCAAATGGCATCTGCGTACTCACGTGTATGAAATTCACCAACGGTCACTCCGCGTCCACCGGCGTCGCTGTGTGGCCTGACGTCGTTTAGTAGTGCGCTGATGCGTGACAGCTGATCTTCGCTCTGGGGAGCCAGCAGCACACGGTAGGAATAATTTGTATCCTCGTCTTTGAGGTAACTCTTAATCACCCCACTGACCTCAGCCACTGAGGATTCCTCGTCAGCGTGGTTTTCTCCATCCGAAGAGGTCAGTCGGTATAGCAGGTGCTCCAGTTTCTCGACATGTTCCTTTGGGGGTGTGCGCTGCAGATATTGTTGCAGCGCCGCTCTGATGTTCAGTAGTCGCTCGGTGCGAGAAAATGAAACCGGGTGGGGCACGATTGTAATAGCTAAATTCATTTCAGAAGCCACTTCATTGACCAATTCCACCTCTGCATGACTGACTTCTCCGTCAACTTCGGCCAGCCTCTGCAATAGCACAATCAGCTCGCTGCTAGAGGTCGGGTGCAGCAATCCACTGGCAAGATAGCCTACTTCTCGCGACTCGGATTTCAATGACCCCAGGGCCAGTTTAAGCAGACCCTTTTTTCTGCGGCCTTTGACCCAATAGCCTGATCCGATCATGATGAAGCCAACGGCGGCTATCAACCAGATTAAACTGTCGATGGCGCCGACTGGATCTTTTCGAGTGAGAAAGTACACCCCAAAAACTATAGTAGGAACTGTTTCCAACAAGGTGCCTGATATAGAGATACTCGCCGCCACCTCAGGTATGTGTTTGCGACTCCATAACTTGTTGAGGTGTAAGTACGCGGATGTTGCTCCTATAGCCAACGACCCGTAGGCTAACCAACTCACCACCTGTTCCAGCATTGCCGCGCCTTTTTATTGTATTTAGTTTTACTGGGAGTGTGTGGTCTGGCCATTGATTATGCAAACTGGCTCAGGCAAAAAATGGAAGCGGCGGCTTGGTGGTTAAGGTCGGCCCAGGCGGTCAGCTATTGCCATGCCTATTAACATGGCGAGCACAAATATTAGCGTCTTGCTATCCAGGTAAACCAGTGCCGAGATCGCGGGCCCCGGGCAATAGCCATAGACTCCCCAGCCGATGCCGAAAATCGCCGCCCCAAACAGCAAACGCGAATCTACCAGTTTGTTAGCGGGTAGATGAAAACTCGAGGCTAATACAGGACTGCGACGCTTGAGGATAAAGCGGAAGCTTATCAGCGTGACGCAGACCGCCGCGCCCATAACAAAAGCGAGATCTGGCACCCAGTCCCCGAACACGTCCAGAAAGCCCAGCACCTTGGCTGTGTCTGTCATGCCTGACACAGCAAGGCCAGTGCCAAACAAAATACCGCATAGCAGAGCTGTCAAAGACTTCATCTACGCCGCTCCTAAGAGATGGCGAGTAATGTAGACAGTGATAATACCAGCTGCCATGAAGGTGATAGTGGCAGCCAGTGAGCGAGGCGACAGCCGACCAAGGCCACACACTCCATGGCCGCTGGTGCAGCCCGAGCCCAGCGTTACGCCAATGCCGACGAGCAGGCCTCCCAGCGCCGATTGCCACCAGGGAGCGCTACTGAAAGTGGGGTAGGGGGTGCCGGAGAGCGAGTGATACAGCAAAGGCCCGATCAGGAGGCCGGCAATGAATAGCCAGCGCCAGCTGTTCTCAGCTTTTGCTGAGACAGCGTCCCAGAGAATGCCGCTAATGCCGGTGATACGCCCCAGCAGATAGAGCATTATACTGGCGGCGGTACCGATTAGAATTCCGCCGATCAGTGGCGTGGTAAAACTTAGCATTGCGGTAGGTCTCCGTTTTTTTCGCGCGCGGGTTGAGCTCAGTGGCGTAGCATGGCGTCCAGCTGGTCCACTATTTCAGACCAATCCGAATCCTGGTCCAGCGACTCGCGAATGAATTGCGCCTGGCCGGCATTCCAGCAAGCGGCGTGATCCAAAGGGATCTCCTTGGGCAGGTGGTTGTTCTGGACGAAATTCTCTACTGCAGCGTCACTGCTGGCAAGGCCCAATTGTTTAAACAGGCATTGGATTGTATGGCTGGATGTGTCCATGCGGCTGTGCTCCCAGGTTGGCCTTCCTGAAGTATAGGACGTTTACCGAGAACGGGTCTGTTTTGCTCAAAACTCTGTGTTAAAATCCGCCGCCATGCCGATACATTACCTGCCCCAATCATGAAAATATTCGTTAAATCGACAATTCTGCTGGCTGCCTGCGTAACGCTCAGCGCCTGCTTTCACACCCAGCTTAATGGCTCCGTTGGTGGCGCTGTAGTGAGCATAGCGCCTCTGCGCAGTCCGGATAATATTCTGGCTACAAAGACGTCCATGCTGCCCTCGGACTGGATAGAACAGAGCGGTCAGCAGCAATGGGATGACTGGTCTTCGCGAACCCGGATGTTCGTTGTCGGTATGACGCAGTTTGAAGATCTATTACCGGATCTGGAGCCGCAGGCTCTGTATGTCGTCAGCGCCAGTGGTGGTGAGGATTACGATCCGCAGAGCAAAAAATCGCTGAGTGAAAATCCAGAAACCGTGCAGGGTAGTTGGCATGTAATCGCCAGCGGCCAGCGCATTATGGATGGCAACCTGAAGATTTCTGCACTCACTGAGGCCTTATACCGGCAGCAGTTGTCTGTGTCGTCCACCCTTACAGATGTGCAGATTCAGACGCGCCTCGATGCCGCGGCAGAGCTGGTCGTGGGTGATGTAGACCAAAGTGGGGCTGTTGATTACGATGATGTCTTGCGCTGGAGTAGAAGTGTGGACGGCAAGCTCTACCTGGGTGCCTTGAGCAATGTAACAGCGCTTGCCGATGCGCTGACTTCCGGTCAGCCAGCGGACATGCTGGACCAGCTTTCGCGGCAGGTACTGGGCAGTCAGCGCGTAGAAATGATCTTTGATGCAGGTATCGTACTTGTTGAAACCTATAACTGGGAATCACCTGTTACGGCTGCCAATTTTCTGTCCTATGTGCGCAGTGGTTTTTACGACCAGGTTCTTGTGCATAGAGCGATTAGCAATTTCATGATTCAGATTGGAATGGTGTCCTTCGACGGATTCAACGAGGACGAGCAGATTACCTGGTCGCTCAAGACACCGGGGCCCAGCATTATCAACGAGTCCAACAATGGCCTGTCTAATACTCGAGCCACATTGGCGATGGCGCGCACTAACGATCCCAATAGCGCGAGTTCACAATTTTTTATTAACCAGGTCGATAATCTGTTTTTGGACTATGGCTCCAATAATTCCCCGGATGGCTACGCGGTATTTGCAGGCGTGGTTGCAGGGATGTCTGTGGTTGATGAAATCGCCGCTGAGCCCACTGTTTCGGTCAATGGTATAGGCAGCGATGTGCCCGCCCGTGGGGTGATTCTGCAGTCTGTTGATTTACTCTAACGTCGCTACATCATGGGACAGGGTAGGCCCGCTGTCTAACAGGATTGATAGCGCCAGGCTGCTTGGCTGACGGGCATCCTGTTTAGGATAGGACTATTCCAATCTCATCCGGCCAACTACCTCAGCCAATTCACCAGATCCACGCATTCTTTCAATTTCCGATTCCAGCTCTGCCACCTGTTCAGGACTTTCGGCGCCCAGAATAAAGCGCATGGGCTCATCGCGAAAAACCGCGTCGTCGGCGATAGTGAGATTGTTGACACGCATAATCCCCTTGAGCGTATCAACGTATTTCTGGCCCCGCTCGGAGTAGGAGATGAGGCCGTCGGCAAGCACCATGGAATTGAGCGGTTTGCCGGTAGCGCGCTGTTGCGCGCGCAGACGGCGGAAATCTTCATAGGCCGGGTGTGAGCTCAAATTGATGTAGTAGGCCCTGACACTGTCGAAGGGCCAGTCATAGCTAGCGATCCGATGGTCTCCCAAATCCTTGCGCTGTTGCTCTGGCACCAGACCTTTACCACCGTAAGTCCACTGCCCGAAAAGCGCGTTGCCGGCGGAGGCAAAGCGTGATGTACCATAACCGCTTTCGTAGGCCGCCTGCCCCAGAACAAGCCCGGCCGGAATAACGTCCAGACGATAGAGCGCGGTCTCGATCAGGCCCAGCCATTGCGGCTCACCGGCATCGAATTCCATCGCTCTTTCCTGGTCAACAATGCGCAATTGAACGACAACATTCTGCATAAAGTCGAGATCTTCCTCGCTCATTGATTTGCCGCCCTCCAGAGCGAAGGAGATACCCTGCATTCGCTGACGCCGGTCCAACACCATCTCGTTAGCATGAATGACTAAAGGCAGGATGAGCCTGTAAAAAATCTCCTTTTTTTCAGCAACGACCAGTGCCTGTGATTCTTTTCTCCAATCCGGGGAGATTCCGGTGATAAGCGCGCGTGGTACTTTTAGTTGCTCACTGCGCTTTTCCTCGCCCCACCAGCCTTCGCTCTCCAGCCACTGGGTGACGTCCTCGTAATTGGCCAGCACTATCACATCCTGGGTATGGCCTGGGAATGAGAGCGTCATTGCCATGGCAAAAAGAACGTATGCAACTGACATCTTTAATGAACGATTGGATGCTTTCATTTAGGAATCCTCCAGGACAATAGCTACAGCCATAGTACCGGCAAGTTGAGCCACCGTCATGGGCTGACAAGGGAAATTGAAAAATTGACTGGCGGGGATCAAACCAATTTCGATTGACTAACAAGGTAGTGGGAAAAATAGCCTGATATTTCAATACTGTTATGTTATCTGGCTTCTATACTATGTTGGTGTGATTGTTTGGATAGGCTGATCCTGGCCTGCTCAATATTGAACAGTGGGGTGTCTTCCATTTTACTTATCATTATCCAGTGGCCTGAACATCGGGAGGTTTAGTCATGAAAAGCGAACAGTCTGTTGATGCCATAGCTACCCCCATAGTGGGGCCTGTCTTTCTGGTTGTAGATGATGACCCCATGGTGCGCAAGATCGTGGCCCGGGGCTTGGGCCAGCTAAACCCTTCTGCGATTCTTGAGGTGGAAGACGGCCTTGAAGCTCAGGAAATCTTGCGGACCACCAGCGTCGATGTTGTCGTTACCGATGTGGTAATGCCAAACATGGATGGCCTGGAATTGATGAAATGGGCCCAGGAACACTGCCCGCGGCCCTTATGGATCATCCTGTCTGGGCTGGAAACGTTTGATGCGGCAGTAGAGGCACTGCAAAGTGGAGCTTTTGATTACCTGGCCAAGCCTCCTGAAGTTCCCCGAGTTCGGGTTGCAGTGCGTAATGCGCTGGACCATATTGAGCTGGAGCGCGAGCGCAAGCGCCTCTATGCCCAGTTACAGGACAGCAATGCCCAACTCGCCGAGAAGGTAGACCAGTTACAACAAGTTTGCCGGGTGCTCGAGAATCAGGCGGTGATTATTCAGGCCGACCTGGATCGCGCTGAAGTTATCCAGCGTGCCTTACTACCTCAAGAGCCACCGGCGATACCGGGTTGGTGCATGGAGACCTTGTACCGTCCTGGGAGTAGTGTTGGAGGTGACTTCTACGATGCGGTGGTGTTGGACGAAGATCACCTGGGGCTTGTTATCGCCGATGCCGCTGGACACGGAGTGGCTGCTGCAATGCTGTCGGTGTTGTTCAAGCTGCGTCTCAAGCAGGTCGATAACGAAGGCAATGCCCTAATGCCACATCAGGTGCTTGAGCGTCTCAATAGCCGACTTTACGACATGTTATCTGCCCCCGGTGCGTTCATTACAGCTGCCTATATTCTCCTGGACCTCAGCACTGGCCGTGGACGACTCGCCTCAGCTGGCCACACACCTTGTATTCATGGGTCGGCAGGTAAAGCGGCCCAACTGTTGGAGCGAACCGGACCTGCCTTGGGTTTGGAGCCCAATGCCTGCTACCAGGAACACGCGTTTCAGCTGGACGTAGGTGATCGCCTGATGCTCTACACAGACGGTGTTCTGGACGGTGGCCAGGATTCGCCCAGCAGCCAGGAAATGGCAGCAGAGCTCACTGCCGGTGTAGATCGAGCCGACCTGCTTTTGAGTTTTTTTAAACGCGCGATGCTAGGTGTTTCCGGTGATCGTGATGATATCACCATGTTCCTCCTTGAACGTGCCGAAGGCTGCAGTCACTTCGACGATGCCGCCTCACAGGAAGAGCGACATCAGCCTGGGCCAATTGCGCCACAGCCTGAGCTTCAGCAGGGCTTGGGAAATGGTCATGCGTTTATCAGTATCTCTGGGTCGATCACCTGGCTATGCGGCCAGACACTTCTGGACAGCTCTAACGCACTGCTAGAACAACACGGAGCACTCACTCTGGACCTGGGTCAATGTGAGCATATGGATAGCACCTGCCTGGGCACCCTGCACGAGATTGTAAAATCCCATTCGGAGTCAGTTAAATTGCAAGGAGTGTCTGAGCATGTTCACGAGTTATTTGATGAGCTGAGCATGACATCTGTGCTGGAGCATATCAGCGCTGATACAGAATCCCTTCCTGCAGCGATGACTGTGATTAATGCTGCGATTCTTAGCCCTGAGCAGCAAGGAGCGAGGATTCTGAGTGCGCACGAGACTCTGGCCTCGCTCAGTGCAGATAATCAGGACCAGTTCAGAGCAGTGGTGAATTCTCTACGAGCGGATCTGCCCAAAGCCAACTAGTCTGCGCCTCAAGCACTTTGTCTGTTGAGTTCGGCCAGTAAGGCCACCTTCAATTCTGCGAGATTACCCTGCAGGATCGAAAACAGTGAGGCCGCTTCAGCAAAGTCTTCCTCGCCTACCAAGAACTCAAGCGCCAGTGCTGTGTTTGCGGTGGCCATGCCACCAATTACCTGTGATGACCCCTTCAGGGAGTGAGCGGCGCGTCTGAGTTCGTCACCCTCTTCGCGAGAGATTGCTTCCTTTACCGCCGCTAGCAAAGCCGGGCTCTGGGAGAGAAACATCTCCGACAATTCGAACAAAAATCCCTCATCTCCTTCAAGGTTTCTGAGCGCAGCTTGCCAATCGAGGCAGAGCTCTTTGCTATCGGCCTGGGCTTCTTCCTTGCCGTCTTCGACCGACGCTGCAGTCAGAACTCCTTCTGCAGGTATGGCCTCCACCGCTTGGTACAAATCCTCGGCGCGAAACGGCTTACTGACAAAGTCATTCATGCCGGCAGCTATGCTGTTTTCCCTGTCCTCTATGGTTGCGCCGGCGGTTAGCGCGATTATGGGTAGGTGCATACCGTCAGTGCGCTCTCTCTCACGAATGATGCGGGTGGCTGTGAGCCCATCCATCACCGGCATGTGAACATCCATTAGCACCAAATCAAAAGTTTCGCGCGCTGTTGCCTCGACTGCCTCAGCACCATTGCGCGCAATTTCGATGTTGTGGCCGCGTTTTCGTAGCAGCTCCAATGCCACTTTCTGATTAACGGGATTATCCTCCACTAGCAGTATCTTGCGCTTTTTTGCCCTGGATATCGGTCGGCGTGAAGTTTTATCTGCACTGGTTGTGGTCACTCCCAGGGCGTCGGTTATTGCTCTTTGCAAATCTGAATGCTTGACGGGTTTGAGAAGCACTCTGGAAATATCCAGCCGCTGACGAACCCCTTCGGTGTCTGAGCGCCCAGCAGAAGTGAGCATCAATATGCGCATTTTCTCCTGGTCTGGCCGCTGGCGAATTTTGGCAGCGAGTTCGAAGCCGTCCATATTGGGCATCATTACGTCTAGCAGGGCCACAGAGAAGACCTTGTCATTTAGCACAGCCTGTTCAAGCTCCATCAGGGCTTTTTGTCCGCTGTCCACAACACAAACAGACATACCCCAGTTGACTAATATCTCCTCAAGTATCATTCGATTCGTGCTGTTATCGTCCACCACCAGCGCCTGCAGACCCTCAAGCTCCTCAGGCCGCAAGGCGAGTGGAGCAGGCCCCTCTGGCAAACCAAAGTCGGCGCAGAACGAAAATGTGCTGCCCTCTTCCAACTGGCTGTGTACAGCCATGTTGCCGCCCATCATTTCCGCAAGTTGACGTGCAATTGATAGTCCCAGGCCAGTCCCGCCGAATTGGCGAGTGGTTGAGGTGTCGGCCTGGTCAAAGGCCCTGAAGATTTTCTTCTGCTGTGCTTGAGAAATTCCGATGCCGCTATCGCGGACCTCAAAACGTAACTGTGCCTCTATGTCAGACGAGGACTCCAGCTGCAGATCGACTGCAACTTCACCCGACTCGGTGAATTTTATGGCGTTACCCACAAGATTGACCATTACCTGCCGCAATCGATGTGGGTCCCCGATCAGCCTTTCAGGCACATCGGGAGGAATGTGAAAAGTCAGCTCCAGGCCTTTCTCGTTCGCGCGCAAAGCCAGCGTTTGCAGGGTATCACCAAGAATCTCCCTGAGATTAAAAGTGATCTTCTCCAGCTCTAGCCGACCGGCCTCTATTTTGGAAAAATCGAGTATATCGTTGATCAGGCCTAGCAGAGTGTCCGCAGACTTGATAATGAGGGTTACATACTCGCTTTGCTGAGTTGTGAGCTCGGTACCTTCGAGTAACTCCGCCATGCCAATGACGCCATTCATAGGGGTGCGGATCTCGTGGCTCATTGCCGATAGAAATTGGCTCTTCGCTTCCGTTACCCGTACCAGTTTCTCGTTGGCTACGCCAAGCTCTCTGCTTTTACCTTCCAGCTGCAGGGCAAGCCGGTGTTTGCTGCGATAGCCGCGAAAAATAGCAATGATGAGAGACAATACCAATAGCAGTATCACTGCTGCCGCAATCAAGGTGAAGCGCTGGTTCTCTATCGTACTGACCTGCTTCATCAGTACCTTGCTCTGATCTGAAATCTTCCGCTCTTGGGCCAGGATCGCCTCCTGCTGGTCCTGTAGTCGACCGAGATTGCGCTCAATTTTCTGTGAGTAGCTTTCTATGTAAGCTTCTTTCTCTGCCAAAACATTTTCTTTCTCAAATAGCGCTGCTGCATTCTGTTCCAGCTGGCTCTCGCTCTGCGCCAGTACGCTTTGAATGTTGGCTAGTTGTCCCTCCAGGTCAGAAAGTTCCCGCTGCTTTTTTGTTACCTCGCCTTGTTGCCGGTCTATCGTTTTACGCTGATCGCCAAGGAGCTTTTCCTGTTCATTGGCCACAGCTCTTGCGCGTTCGAGCTTCGCCTCAGTTTCCTCGTAAATGGCAGTGACATCCAGCTTGCTGCCGCCAAACAGCAGCATGTCTTTAGACAGGGTCATACCAGCATTGACGATGTTGCTGCGATTGAGTTCAAAGGAAAGCCGAGTTTTCGATGGATGGGTGAAGTTGACCATCAAAAACCGATATTCGTCAGCACCATCAGTGACGACAAGGGTCGCGCTTTGGTCTAACGCCTTGTGAATTTCAGATAACCTTGAGTTTCCCGCGGTTGCTACCACCAGCACATGGGCGGCTCGCGCTGCGCGCAAAGAGCCATAGACCACAACGACTACTGGCTTGCCTCTTACTTTGAAATTCTTCAGGTCAGATTCAAGTGAGCGCGATAATTCCCGGTCTTTGCCATAGAGTCCGAGAATAAAGTGGTCAAAGTTCTCTTCATTCGGCCAGGTGGTATTGACCAGGATGGAACGCAGTAGCGTGACTTTTCCATCTGTCACGGAAACCATTTCTGCCGCGGTGGCAGCCGACAGAACTAATGCCAGAAAGACCAGGAGCAAGTCGCGCTGTAAAGAATTTAAAGACGCCGGCAGGCGCAATTTTCGGCTCCTTGGGATGGACGCATCAGTCAATATAGCATTGCTAAAGGTTCTGGCAAGTTATCGGTGTGCTCACAGAGAGTCTGCAACCACGCGCCATGCAGTGACAGTTCCTGGCGACCAGTTTGGCACGATAATAATGTCACCCACTTTAGTCAGGTCGTTCTGATTGATGCCCTGGTCCTGCGTGTCCACAATGGATGACGCCGTGCCGTCTGCTCCAACATGCCAGATGCGGCCCGTCCAGCTGGAAACCAGAAAACTACCATCACCAAGCGACGCGATACCATCGGCGTCTACCATGCCGCTGGCCAGTTCCTCGATGATGCCATCTGCATTTATTGATAGCAGTAGTCCTTTGGTCATGGTTGAGGCGATGAGTCTATCTCGCTGACCCAGCAAGCCGTTTACTCCCGAGAGAATGGGTGCGGTGAGCCATGGCTGGGAGCCGTTTTCATTCAGCTTGTGAATTGTTTTGTGGGCAGAATCAGATGCGTAAATGCCTCCATTCCAGACGGTGACATCATTTAGAAAGCCTGCTCCGTCGATGGTGAAACTGCTGACACGCTCGCCGGCCTCAATGTTGATGATATGGAAACTGTCTATATCAGTGACATAGAGCAAACCATTGTGAACGGCCATTCCCTTGGGGGCGTTAAGACCCGCAACCCACTTCTCTTCTAATATTTTCCCCTCTTTTGAAACTCGCGAGATCCAGCCTTTGCCGTCTTTCTGGCTCGCGTCGCCCACAACATTGGATATCAGCAAGATGTCACCGACAGCCGCTACACCCTCTGGTGAGGAGAAACCTGCCGATACCCAGAGTTGTTCAAGCTCTGGCGCAGGGTCGCTCGCTGCCAGATGACTAGCAGAGAAGGAAAAGACAGTTAACAGCAGTGCTAGAAGTATTGGGCGCATTTGGGTCTCGATGTAGTAAGTGAGCCGTTCGCATTCGACCTGCAAGCTACAGTATAGAAAGGGTTTTTTTGGTGATGATGTTGCATTGCTATAACCATTTGATTCTTCGGAACAGTATTAGCAATGTGATCGTGAGAGCAACCATAAACGCAATAACCACGAAGTAGGCGTATCTCCAGCCAAGCTCAGGCATAAACGCGAAATTCATGCCATAGATTCCAGCAACAAACGTTAGCGGAATAAACAGAGCTGAAATAATGGTTAGAATTTTCATGGTCTGGTTTAGTTTGTGTGATGACAGTGAAATGTGCCCCTCCACCAGGTCGCCGCATATTTCGTAGTACATTTGACACAGGCTATACACGCGCTCACTTCGGTCGTAAACATCTCGTCTGAGGTGGTCCGATTCTTGGTCGATAAATGGCAGTATCTGATCCGGCAAGTTCAGAATCTCATTTGCTATTTCTTTGTGGTAGCTGAAAGTTCGTCTCAGTCTCCTCAGCCTGGAGCGATGCCCAACGAGCTCTTTCATTCCCTCTTCCGAATGATCACCGAGTAGGCCATCTTCCAGGTCAGCTAACCGATCCTCGAATTCAAGCATGGTGTCCAGGTATCGGCCGCAGGCGTAATGCAGCAGCTTCAAAGCCAATGTGCCTGGAGATGCAATCATGCTGTTCTCCAGCTCGCTTTCCCACATATGCGAAACGCTGATCGAACTTTCCTGGTGATAGGTAATAAGAAATCGTTCGCCTACCCAGATACCAATTTGCTGGTGGCTAAAATCCAGCGTACCTTGGATCTTTGAGATACCACGAAACAAAATAAAGGTGCTGTGTTCAAATGGCTCAATCTTGGGTGGGTGCCTCAGCCGGAAGCTGTCACTAATCGCTAAGGTATTGCAGTCCATCGACTCCAGCAATTCTCTGGTTTCGTCGGTCGCTGCCGATTCAATATCCAGCCAAATGTAGTCTGTAGAGCTATCGCGCCAGCGTTGTATTTGCTCTACGCCACCAACGCTGCGCTGCTGGTCTGCTGTCAGTAAAATGGTGCGAATCATCTTACTAGTTGCCGAAAACACGCCGACCAGCCCAGCTGCGAGAGAGCATCGGAAAACTCGCTGACGGAGGAAAGATGTTGCTCTGTGGACACAACTGGATGCATGGCTGGATTGTCAACGCGAGGACGTTTACTCCAATTATTGACCAATTTTCGATACGTTATTATTCAAACAACCCTATATAGTTTTGCCTGCAATGTAAATTAGCGTATAGCCCCGACAGTTTTTGGAGTTATCGAAGAATAGGACAAAGAGCCTGTGGCAAAAAAACAACTTGGCAGGCCATCTCGATCTCTCAACCTCCAGCAGCATTTGATTCTTTGCCCTATACTATTCTCGACTACATTGAAAAACTCGATGATTACCCTTGGGACGGTGGTGACAGTTCAAGCTTCGGTGAATAACTGACAACACGCACGATCTGTCCCCGCGAGGGGGCGTTTACGTTGATGTTTTAGCCCAGTGCCGGGCGAGAAAAGGCGGCAAACAGCTTATTTGGAGCAAATAAAATGATTTCAACAATCAGAATCTCAATAGTCCTGCTAATTGCCCTGATGGGGGCCGGCGTGACTTTTGCGCAGGAAGCCACTGGGCACCGGGATGCCAAGGCTATTGAAGTATTAAAGAGAATGAGCGGCTACACCGCGTCGTTGGACCAGTTCTCCATAAAAGGAATAGCGTTTTCGGACGCAAGACTCGATGCTGGTTTAATGGTGTCTAACTCTAGCGAGATCACTTTAACCATTGATCGTCCAGGGTCTATGCGTATCAGTAGCTTCGACGGCGTCGACTCAAAAGATATCTATTTTCACAAGGGAAATCTGACCGTATTCGGTTCGGAAAAGAACTTTTATGGACAGGCCAATATTCCCCAGGAAATAGAAGCGGCAGCTGATTTCGCACTTGAGGAGCTCGACCTTGAGGCGCCGCTAATGGACCTGATTTATCGAGATGTGTCCGCTCAGCTGCTCCATTCTGACGATTCAATTATCTACCTGTCAGATAAAAGTCGCGTGGGCGGTGTTGACTGTCATCACGTGGTGATTCGAGGCCCCGAAATGGACCTTCAAATATGGATTGAAGAAGGTGATCGGGCAGTACCGCGAAAACTTATAATGACATCCAAATGGGAGAGCGGGTCTCCTCGCTTTACCGCCAATTTGGCCTGGGACACCGCGCCAAAAATTAGTCCGGACGTGTTCAAATTTATAGCGCCAGAAGGCGCTATAAATATCGGCTTTGCTAACCAATCTACTAGTCCATAAGATGAGGGTGAAAAAATGAAACGCAGAAATTTCTTGCGCTCAATGGCCACTCTCGCAGTGGTTGCCACAGTCGTGCCAATTAGCAATTTCGCCGAAGCTAGACGTGGTCGGCCTGCAACGCCTACAAGTGTTGGTGGGGTTAGGCGGCGCACGCGCAGAAGAACACGCCGCAGGGTTTATCGACACCAGACATTGTACGCGCTGCCCTATGGCTGCGGCTCGACACGAGTGCGGGGCGGCGTAAGTTACTATTACTGCGGCGGAATCTGGTACCGTCCCACCTACCAGGGCACGACGGTTGTCTACATTGTTGAAGACATCGATTCTGGTGCAGACACCAACGTAGAATTCGAAGAGTAGGACTTGAAATTTGGCCATTAGTGGGAGCTGTGATGCTTCCACTATTCATTCGGCGCTGGCGGGGAGGGCCGGGTCTGATCACCCAAAGACCTAAATCTGCTTGCGTAATTCCACGGTATTGCCATCGGGGTCCGTCATGTAGATGGAGTTGCCAAAACCCTGGGCACCGTAGCGGCGCTCAAACGCCCCGGCTTCGACGCCGTGCGACGCCAGATAGCGACTGATGTCTTCTTCTGGCTGAGTGCTAATCTGCAGGCAAAAGTGGTCCATATTGTTATCGCCCTTGGTAGGCGGTCCACCACCGTGTCTGCCCAGTTCACTGTCTACCGCTACCAGGTCGATCAGCGCCGACCCTGCCCGCAATTGCACCAGGCCGAACTCCGGTGCCAGTTCCCGTTCAACGGGGCAGCCAAGTACCGTGCTGTAAAAGTGAAGCATTTGCTCCATCTGTGCAGTGCGCAGAACAATGTGGTCCAGGCCGGTAATTTCGATCATGGTGTATCTCCAAATATCATGAATGGAGCCTGAATTGCCCGGGCGTAACCCCGGACCATTGGCTGAAACTGCGATAAAAAGAGCGAGCCTCGGTGTAACCCAGTCTGGTGGCGATTGTTTCCATCGGCAATGCCGAGCTTTTCAGGTAGTGGCTCGCCATCTCAAAGCGTAGTTGATTGAGGAGCTCATGGTAGGGCATGCCCTCATTGATGAGATGGCGCTGCAGTGTGCGTCCGCTCATGCCAAGCCTGGCGGCGATCTCCTCGCGACTGGTAACACCCTCCCGCAGTGTGAGCCTGAGAAGATTACGGACTTTGACACTGACGCGCTGCCCTGCATCCACTTCTTTGAGGATTCGGGTTGCGTGTTCCAATAGGGTGCTGAGCAAATTTGAATCGGCTTCCGGTATTGCCAGATCCAGGCTCTCCTCCAGAATGCGCACACCATTGTAGGCGTGGTTAAATTCGACCTTACAGCCGAATATTTCGCTGTAAGTCGCAGCATACTTGCGGCTTGGTGGGGCGTGCTCCAGCAAGATGCAATCTGCGGGAGGAAAGCCAAGGTAGTTTCGCGAATAGTGCTGCCAGGAGCCCAGTACGTTCTCGATAAGGTGCCGTCTCACGTCCGGTCGCTGGAAGCGACAGTCCCAGCGCTGCAACACATAGCCATCTTCATACTCTATGCTGGTGACACCCGTATCACCGACAATACGTTCAAACAGCGGGATATTATCCAGGATTTCCCGCAGGCTGGAGCAGTTGAGCGCGATATAACCGACGACGCTGTAGGTGGTGGGCTGCACAAATGCGGAAGAATGCAGTCCGAAACAGGGGTCTCCGGCCGCCGTTACTAGTGTTGACAATAGTTGTTGCAGAGCCTCGCCGGTGATCCTGCTGCTGTTGTCCTCCAGGTCCTGCACGCTAACGCCCGCGGACTTTAGCAAGCAGCTATAGTCCACGCCCAATTCATCGGCCTGTTTCAGGTACGGTTTAAGTGCCGGTATGGAAAAGAACCCCAGATCTGCTGTTTGCATGCCTACCTGTATTAGAAAGCGAAAGTTCGTGGGTCCAGTGTCCATAATTGTCACCCGCTTGTCTACAGATGACAGTGAACGCAGGCTGCTGGAAATGTACTATGATTGAATCCATCGGTTCGTGCTGTTGGCATATGAAACTAACAATAAAATAACGACTTTCACCGTAAGGAATCAACGATGCTCAAGAAGATTTTTGTCAAGAAAGCCATAGCCATTGCCATTGCTGCAGCCAGCGTATCAGCAGCGATCGCCGAGGCTCAGGACAACGTTCTGGAAGAGGTGCTTGTGGTTGCCCAGCGGCGTCAGCAAAGCATGCAGGACGTACCCTTGTCTGTGACCGCCATTGGTGGAGACATGCTGGCGCAAGCCCGCATCACAAATTCTGCCGACCTGGTGAAGGTCACCCCCTCGCTTACTTTGCAGGACTCCGGTAATAGTAGGGAGTCGTCTTTTAACATCAGGGGTATTGGTACCCAGTCCTTCAGCTCAGGGGTAGAGCCCAGTGTTTCCACAGTGGTAGATGGCGTCGTGATGGGGCGTTCAGGTATGGCTTTTGCCCAGTTAATGGATGTCAACCGCGTAGAAGTTATGCGTGGCCCGCAGGGAACCCTGTTTGGCAAGAACGCCAGCGCGGGTGTTGTCCACATCATCACTAATGACCCGGCGGAAGAGTTTGAAGCCAATATTGCCGGCAGAGTCGAGGATGATATGTACCGGGTAGAGGGTGGATTTTCTGTGCCTTTGGGCGATAACGCAGCGTTTCGAATAGCCGCAATGATCGAAGATACCGACGGTCATGTGGACAATATTTATAATGGCAAGGAATTGAATGGACAAGAAAACCAGGCAGTCAGGGCAAAGCTGCGTTGGGATCTAAGCGATACATTGGAGCTGAAGTTCAGTGCTGACTACGCTAAGTCCGATAGCGATTGCTGCCAGTTCACCTCGCGTGAGTCCACCGACATAGCGGTGCCCATTTTTGGGGTACAGGAAGACCAATTAGCCCCTGTTAGCGGCAGCAAAGATAACCTGGATGTCAATGTAGGTGCTGACGTGTTCTCAGACTCAGACATGTCCGGTGGTTCTTTGGAAGTGAATTGGGATGTGGGCGGCTTTATGCTCACCTCCATCACCGCGCTGCGCAGCTGGGAAAACGATGCCAATGTGGATGTCGACGGCACGCCAACTATCTGGCTGGATACCAACGCCGGCGTGACAGAGCAAGAACAGTTTACCCAGGAGCTGCGCCTGGCCTCTCCGGCTGAAGACGCGCTGAATTATGTTGTAGGCCTTTACTATTTTGATCAGGAACTTGATCGTACCTTTGACCGCGAACTTTTCCTTGCGGCCCCGGACCCGGAAACCGGTAATCCCGGCTTCGGCTTTAACGGCGCTTTTGACTCAACCACCGACACCACGAATTACGCAGCTTATGGCCAGCTCAACTATGACCTGAGCATGGATATACGATTGTTAGCCGGCATGCGTTACACCAACGATGAACTCGACTATGAGTTTGAGCGCACGGGTGTCATTATCCAGGGCGGGGTGCCTATTCCTCCAGAGCCGAGGTTCGGCGACAGCACCGATGGCAGCAATACCTCGTTCAAGCTCGGCGGCCAGTGGGATTTAAACGACGATAATATGGCCTACCTGACCTGGAGTGAAGGCTACAAGAGCGAGGCCTATAATATCGTATTCGAAATGTCTCCCGGCACAGAGCCGGTAGATGCGGAGACCAGCGATGCCTGGGAATTGGGCCTCAAGAGCACATTGTTCGACAATCGCCTGATTCTCAACACCACACTGTTTTATACCGAGTTCCAGGACTTCCAGTCACAGGCCCAGGACACAACCACGGGCCAGTTTTCTTTGCTAAACGTGGGCGAAGTCGTAACCTCCGGCCTGGAAATGGACTTTATCGCCCGGCCTACGAGTAATTGGGATCTCTTTGGTGGTGTGGCGTGGATCGACACTGAGATCAAGGACTTTACCAATGCACCTTGCAGCCCAGCCCAGGCGGCGGTCCCCGGCAGCGAGTGCGCAATCCAGGGTTCCCAGGACATCAGTGGTGAGGGTATGCCTTACTCACCGGATTTTCGTTTAACACTGACCAGCCGTTATACCATTGCAACGGATATGTCCTTCGATGTGGCTCTGGTGGGCTCTTATCGCTGGCAGGATGAAGTGCTTTATGCCATCGACCAGGACGAAAACAAAATTCAGGATTCTTACGGTGTACTTGACCTTTCCGTTGGCCTGATGGACCAGTCAGGTAGGTATGAGGTGAGCCTCTATGTCAGTAACGTGCTCGATGAAGAGTACGCCACGGCTATCTTAAGTAATAACATTTTCAGTGCCCCCGCGTTTGGCGCGCTTCCGTATGATCAGTTTATTCCGCGTGATGCCGAGCGTCGTGTGGGAATGGAGCTCAAGTATTTCTGGCAGTAGCGTGTTGATACGAGTATCTGAATGGATCTGATAGCCTACGCGGGCCCTTTTTTTGCGCTCCTTATCCTGGCTGAGTTACTGCTCGATTGGCGGCGCGGCACCGGTTACTACCGGCTCAACGACGCCGTTGGCAGTCTTAGCATGGGGATACTCAGTACTGGATCCAAGCTGGTCATTTACGGCGTAGAAGCGGCGATACTGCTGTGGACAGGCGAGCATTTAGCCCTCTGGCAAGTGCCTGGCGATAGCGCGCTGGCCTGGCTGCTGACGTTTATTTTTTATGATTTGCTCTACTACTGGTTTCACCGGATAAGCCATGAGCGGCAGTTGTTCTGGGGCGCGCATGTCGCTCACCACTCCAGCGAGGAGTACAATCTGACCACTGCCCTGCGGCAGACGAGTATGGGCTTTTTCTATAGTTGGATTTTCTTTATTCCCTGCTTCGTGCTGGGCGTTCCCGCCGAAATGTACTTTACCGTCGCCTCGGTGAACCTGCTTTACCAGTTCTGGGTGCATACCCGCCATATCCGTAAGCTGGGCTGGTTCGACTATGTTTTCGTTAGCCCGTCTAACCACCGAGTCCATCACGCGCGCAACCCTCGCTATATGGACAGGAACTACGGCGGTGTTTTCATTCTCTGGGACAGAATGTTTGGTACTTTCATCGAAGAACTGGATGAAGAGCCAGTGGAGTTTGGCATTACCAAACCACTCAATACCTTTAATCCCCTGCGCGCCAACTTGCACATTTTTCTGGATATGCTGCGCGATTGCATGGCTACAAACAATCGGCAGGACAAGTGGAAGATCTGGTTTTCGCGCACTGGTTGGCGGCCGTCTGATCTGCCTGAAAATCAAGCGGGAAACCTATCTGTAAAGTTTGATCCGCCCTGTGTCCGACTGGCGTCACTTTTCGCTTTAAGCTTGCTTGTTTGCATGTATATCTGGGGTAGCTATTATATTTTTGCCTTTCTCGACCTGGCCTACGCAGACCGCGCCGTGGGTTTTGCACTGCTGCTGTTGACGCTGATGGAAGCTGCGGCGGTTATGGAGGGCAGAGTATCAGGGCCGATGATGATTGCGAGGCGTATCCTGTTGCTAAGCAGCGTCGTTTATCTCTGGCAGGCAGCGCCTGGCGCTGTGGCGGTTTTCTACCCAGCCTATGGGCTGTTCCTGGCAATCTCCTGGATGGTTTTAAGGCGACCCCGGGAGAATGAACCGATGCCGGCCAGCTAAGATAATGCCCTCCCGCGGCCTGCGACGGCGTCAATTACTGCGGCATCTCACACTACTGGGGGTCAGCTTGCCATTGGCTCCCAGTGCAGCGCCGCTGATGAAGCTTGCTGCACCCGGGCAGGACAGTGCTCCAGGCAGTAGTCTGTTCGGGCACTGGACAAGGCAGAGCGGTTTACCCGCGTTTGTCTATACCGCAGACCATGCCACGCTACCCCAGGCTTTGTGGGACCCGGTGGATCGTCCGCCCAGCCGTCGACACTTTCATGTATTGGGTAACCGGGCGCTGCAAATGCAGGTGTCCAATACCGGTGATGTAGCGCTGTTCGACGAAAGCGAAGGTATGCGCTGGTTGATCTACGGCGACGATGAGTCCGGTACCGGGCACTCAGTCATCACCGAGGACGATGGGCGTGCCTGGGGCTCCAGTTATGCACTTCGACCCCCCTCCACCGTGCCCAAGCGCACTATAGGCTGCTCTACGTTCAGTGTTGCAGCGCAGCATAAGGGCCTGAAGCTGGTGCGCACGGTGCTGTGCCCCGAGGGTGAAAAGCCCTGGATACTGGTGCGAGTGGAGCTCAGCCTGGCGCCAGGGGAGAAACCGCGCCAGTTCAGCCATACCGAACGCTGGGCCCTGCGGCCGCGCTTTCTGCATCTCTTTGAGCCTGACGCACAGCGGGACGCGGTGGCTGGGTCAGTCAGTTACACCATCACCGAGCAAGCACATCGTCTTATCGCGAGTGAGCATTTCGCTACTGAGTCGGCCGCGTTGGGTGAACCAGCCCGTATCATGCTGGAAGCTTTGGGGTCAGACGACCATCAACTGGCGGCCAGTAAACTCCCGACAGCAACGCACCCCATACTGGAAATAAGCACCGCGCTCACGCTGCGCGGTGGAGAGTCCAGGACCTTGTGGTTTCGGCTGGGGCGTGAAGATCAGCAGCCTATAGCCGATCCTGAATCAATTTACGTTGACAGCATGACCGTTCTGCGCAGCCGGCTACCCAACGCTGAAACGCTCCGGCCCAGCGCGGCGCAGCGGGAAGTGCCCTGGCATGCCGCCATGCTCAGCGGCGGCGCAAACCGCGACGCAATACTGGGTGGACACACCCTCAACCAATCCTCTATTTACGGCTTCGGCCTGGGTGGCAATGCAGCTGCCCGGGATCCTCTACAACACGCCCTGCCGTTGATCTACACCGAGCCGGACCTGGCGCTTTCCGTACTGCGCAATACCTGCGCCTGGGGCAGTCCGGACGGCGATCTGCCTTATGGTCTTACCGGGACAAAGCAGCCACTGACCTCGATCCTTAGGCCCTCTGACCAGAACCTCTGGCTTCTTTGGCTGGCCAGCGAGTACGCCGCCGTCACCGGTGACCTCGCTGCATTCGATCAGCTCCAGGCTTATCATCCCGCTTACGACGCACCCCAGGTTACCCTGGCTGAGCACCTGGTAAGACAGTTTGATTTTTTTGTAAACCAGGTCGGTCGCGGTGAACGCAATCATGTAAAGCTGTTGAATGCCGACTGGAACGATATGGTACTTGACGATACTGGCCTGGACCGGGAGCAAATGATCGCTCACGGCAGCTCGGTTCTGAACTCGGCCATGGGTAGCTGGGTTTTATCGGTGTTTGCACCGCTGATGGAAAAACTGGGTCGCAACGAGACCGCGCAAAAGGCAAGGCTGATTTCTGAGGAGCTGCGCCAACTGGTAGCGGACAGCTGGAATGGCAAATGGTACGACCGGGCCTATGGCCCCGGCGGCTTAGTGGTAGGCCGGGATCACTGCTGGCTGGAAGTACAGCCCTGGGCAATCCTCTGTGGCGCCGCCGATGCCAATCGCGCCAGAGAACTGTTGGCGCTGATAAAGTCCGGGCACTGTGCAGACAGTCCGCTGGGGGCGCGGGTAATATGGCCACCGGATAGGACTCGAGAGCGACTGGGGCAAGGTACCTCAGGCGGTATCTGGTATTCGATCAACATGACCTTGGTGTGGGCAGCGGCTATGGTGGATTTTGATTTTGCCTGGGAGCAATGGCGCGCCATGTCGCTTGATCGTCACAGTCAGCTCTATCCCCATATCTGGGAGGGCACCCTTTCAGGGCCAGACGCATGGAACGCACCGGAAGCCGAGCGCCCGGGACACACCTGGACTACTGAACTCTTCTCCATGCAGGCTTACCCGGTAAATAATTTGCACAGCCATTCACAACCCTTGCTGTCCTATCTCCGGCTACTGGGCATAGCGCCGGGAACGGATGGTGGCCTCAATATCCTGCCCGCCGGTGGTCGGCCCGTGGGTAGTTTCAACAGTCGTGTACTGGCATTGCATACAGATGGACATGGTTGGCTCAAATCAGCAAGCGATACCACCGTGCATACCGTCCACGGTGCAGCCAGTCACGTCAAGGATGCTATGGTTTTCTAGATGGCCTTATGTTGTTACAAGACTGCAAACCTATTAAGCCTGATACAGGTAACTGTGATTTATTCAGCCAAGACAAAAAAATTATGAGCAGTGCAAACCTACAACAAGAAGCACAGCAACTACTCGAACAGCTGAGCAATAGTGAGAAAGCCAGCCTTTGTACCGGGCGTACCTTCTGGGACCTGAACGGAATTGAGCGACTGGGCCTGCCATCCATTATGATGACCGATGGCCCCCACGGTCTGCGCAAGCAAAGCGGAGATAGCGATCACATCGGTTTGTCCGGTAGTGTTCCGGCGGTTTGCTTTCCCAGTGGTGCGGGGCTGGCCAGTAGCTGGAACCGAAACCTGCTGCGCGATGTTGGTATTGCCCTTGGTGAGGAGTGCCTGCAAGAAAAGGTAAGTGTACTGCTGGGCCCTGGCGTCAATATCAAACGCAGCCCCTTGTGTGGTCGCAATTTTGAATACTTTTCCGAGGACCCCTACTTATCCGGGGAGATGGCCAAAAGCTGGGTGCAGGGAGTACAGAGCAAGGGCATCGGCACAAGTCTTAAACACTTTGCGGCGAACAACCAGGAAAATCACCGCCTGGTGGTAGACACCGTGGTAGATGAACGCACTCTGCGCGAAATTTACCTGCCCGGCTTTGAAATCACAGTCAAAGACGCGCAACCCTGGACGCTGATGTGTTCCTATAATTTGCTCAACGGCGTTTACTTGGCGGAAAACAAATTACTGCTCACCGACATACTCAAACAGGAGTGGGGGCACACGGGGTTGGTGGTCACAGACTGGGGCGCTGCAAACAATCGCGTCCAGGGGCTCGCCGCGGGACTCGAAATCGATATGCCGGGTAATGCCGGTGCCTTTACATCGCACATTCTGGCGGCCATTGAGACAGGAGAGCTGGAGCAGGGCGCCCTGGATCGGGCAGCGAGCAGAGTCATAGAGTTAATCCTGAAATCGAAACCAGCACTGGAAAGTGAGCATCGCTACGATGAGAATGCGCATCACAGTCTGGCCAGGCGGGCAGCCGAAGAGGCCTGCGTCCTGCTCCAGAATGAAGGCGCGTTGCTGCCGCTGCCCCGTTCCGGAAGCATTGCTGTGATAGGCGCGATGGCCAAAACACCGCGATACCAGGGTGCAGGCAGCTCGCAGATTACGCCGACCCGAATTGATGTTCCGCTGGAGGAAATCATCCAGCTTCTGCCCGCCAGCGATGCGCCGCTATACGCCCCCGGCTACAATCTTGGCGATGACGACAGTGATCATGCGCTACTGGACGAGGCCTTGTCGCTTGCCCGCGAGGTCGACACGGTAATCCTGTTTGCCGGCTTGCCCGACGCTTACGAGTCTGAAGGTTTTGATCGCGATCACATGTGTTTGCCAGCAGCGCAACTTGATTTGATAGAGAGGCTTGCCGAAGTGGCCCAACGCTTGGTTCTGGTGCTACAAAATGGCTCGCCTGTAGAAATGCCGTTCAGGCATAAAGTGCCGGCTATCCTCGAAACGTATTTGGGTGGTCAGGCCGGCGGTTCTGCCGTTGCACGCGTGCTGTTTGGCGAAGCCAGTCCTGGTGGCAGACTGGCTGAGAGTTTTCCGGAGAAACTGGAGGATACCCCCTGCCATGGCTGGTTTCCGGGTGAGCCCAGGCAAGTGCAATATCGCGAGGGTATCTGGGTGGGCTATCGCTATTTTTGTAGCGCGCAGGTCCCGGTTAGTTTTCCCTTCGGACACGGCTTGTCCTACACCTCCTTTGAATATCGTAATCTCCGTGTGGCCGGCCAGATCCAGACAGAACAACGCGCCAGCTGTGATACTGCCGCCCTTGGCGATTGGACTGGACTGCTGATTGAGTGCGAAATAGAGAATACGGGGGAGCGTGGAGGATGGGAAATCCCCCAGCTCTATGTGCACGAAAAGGCCAGTGCGGTGCATCGACCACGGCGCGAGCTCAAGGGCTTTGACAAAGTCTGGCTGGGCCCTGGTGAGGCCACCACAGTCAGCTTTGAAATCGGACGCCGAGCTCTGGCCTATTGGGACACTGCCAACAACTGCTGGTTCATTTCTACTGGCGCATTCGAATTCGAGGTCGGTGCGTCATCGCAGGATATCCGACTGAGCTGTGAAATCGGCATTGTTTCTGCGGACCAAAAATTGAGCGCCAACCCGGCACTGCAAGTTTATTTTGAACCTGGCCGACGAGACTTCAACGAGACTGCGTTCATTGCGCTTTTGGGTGAAGCTATCCCGGCGGTAGTGCCGGTAAAGCCTTATCACCTGAACAGTACTCTGGGAGAGGTCAGTGGGACAGTGATTGGCAGGATGCTTATAAGGCAGATTAAAAAAACCCTTTCCCAAGTGGCCGGTCCGGATGTCGACGCAAAGGTCAACCGTATGATTGATGCCATGGTTTGGGAGATGCCACTGCGCAGCATCGTCATTATGTCCGGTGGCAAGGTGAGTTTTAAAATGATGGCGGTAATGGTCCATTTGATGAATCACAGGTATGGCAAAGCTTTGCGTGCTGTTATTGCTGGCGATCTAGACAACAAGCAAACACCTTAAAGGTAATAAATGATGCGTTCTTATAGTGTGTTAAGAGGCCTGGCTGCTGGCCTGGTAGTTGGGTTAGCACAATTGGCTTCAGCAGCCGAGCAGCCCAATATTCTTGTCATCTGGGGAGACGATATCGGGATTAGCAATCTTAGTTCCTATAGTCTGGGACAGATGGGTTACCGTACGCCGAATATCGATCGTATTGCTAAGGAGGGCGTGCTTTTCACCGACTACTATGGCGATCAAAGTTGCACCGCCGGTAGGTCTTCATTCATTACCGGGCAAAGCCCGCTGCGCACCGGACTTACCAAGGTTGGTATTCCGGGGGCGAATATAGGTCTGCGTAAGGAGGACCCCACGTTGGCTGAATTGCTAAAGCCGCTGGGCTATATGACGGGTCAATTTGGCAAAAACCACCTTGGGGACAAAGATGAATTCTTACCCTCGAATCATGGTTTCGACGAATTTTTCGGCAACCTCTATCATCTTAACGCCGAAGAGGAACCTGAAAATGAAGACTATCCGCAAGAGCCTTGGTTCGCCCAGACTTTTGGTCCTCGCGGTGTCATTCACTCTTATGCCGATGGCAAGATAGAAGATTCCGGGCCGCTGACAAGGAAGCGCATGGAGACCATCGATGATGAATTTCTGACGGCGGCAAGTAAATTCATCGATAAATCACATGCCGCAAAAAAGCCGTTTTTCGTGTGGTTCAATACCACGGGCATGCACTACATCACCCACCGTGCCGAGAAAGACAAGGGCAAATCTAATGGGCAGGGTTTGTATAATGACGTCATGGTCGCTCACGATGAGAAGGTGGGACGCCTGCTCGATCAACTGGATCGCCTGGAGATCGCAGAAAACACCATAGTGATTTATTCCACCGATAACGGGGTGCACTACAACACCTGGCCTGATGCAGGCATCACACCTTATCGTTCCGAAAAGAACAGTAATTGGGAGGGGTCGTATCGCGTGCCTGCCATGGTTCGATGGCCAGGAAAAATAAAGGCCGGCGAGGTGTCCAACGAGATTATGTCGCACCTGGACTGGGTGCCTACCTTGATGCATGCCGCTGGGGTAACCGACATTGCAGCGAAACTGAAAAAGGGGTACACGGCCGGGGATAAACAATTTCGTGTACACCTGGACGGCTATGATTTTCTTCCCTACCTCACAGGGCAGACAGAACAAGGGCCGCGAACACATTTTGTGTATTTCAGCGATACCGGGGATTTGGTCGGGTTACGTGATGGAGATTGGAAGATAGTATTTGCCGAACAGCGAGCGAAGAAATTTGATATCTGGCGAGAGCCCTATGTGTTTCTGCGCACGCCAAAGCTGTTCCACCTGCGCCGTGACCCGTTTGAGCAGGCCGATGAAAATGCCAACAACTATAATGAGTGGTGGGCTGCGCGTACGCCGCGCATCATGCATGGCACGGCGGTATTGAATCCGTTTCTGATGTCATTTAAGGAATTCCCGCCGCGTCAGCGCCCGGCGTCGTTTACAGTTGACCGGGTGATGGAGCAGTTGATCAAGTGGGACCAGACACCTTATTAGGTGCTACTAACATTAACGTCAGTTCCAGCCACGCTGATTGAATTCCATTTCGCGGACTTTATCATCAAAAACACCGCGCAGACGTTGTAGTTCTTCCGGGTGGCGATCGGATGTGTCATATGACTCGCGCCTGTCACCTTGCAAGTCAAACAGCCATTCTTTTTGCTGTATGGGCGCGCCTAACGGCCACTTCCACTGGTCGGTGGCATAAAATACGCCCGCCGAAGCGCGGTATTTGTATTGCTGATCGCGCACCGCGAACAGTATTTCACCATCGTAATAGTAGAGGTACTCGTGGGGTGATTCAGCGCCGGTGGTGAGAACATCCAATATGCTGCGACCGTCCAGTACTCGATCGATTGGGCCGGGAAGATTAAGGATATCCAGAATCGTGGGCAGTAAATCTGTTCCCATAGCCATCGCAGGTTCTACGTTACCGCCTTCAATAACGCCTGGCCAATAGGCGATGAATGGCACCCGCATACCACCTTCAAAAGTATTACCCTTGCGACCACGATGGTTGCCTGCATCCCCGAGAAACCAGGGGCCATTATCCGAACTGATAATGATCAGTGTGTTATCAAGGTTACCGGTGCGTTCCAGGGTGGCGATAATCTCCCCGACTCCCTCGTCCAGTTCCTCCAGGACGTCTCCAAACAGGCCAGCGTCTGACTTTCCGCTGCGCTCAGGACGCACTGACAAAGGGTCGTGGGGGAAGTTGTGTGCCAAATAGAGGAAAAACTTTTCGTCCTCATGTTGCTCAATAAAGGCGTTCGCCTCCCTGGTGTAGATCTCAGACAACTGACGTTGATCAACGGGGGCGGCAATGTCGACTGTGGTATTACGATACAGTTCAAAAGGAGTCAGGTCGTTGCTGTAAAGTGCGCCGTAAAAACTGTCGAAGCCCATATCATTGGGTAGCGAAGGGCTGATATCGCCAAGATGCCACTTGCCCACCATGCCGGTGGCGTAGCCTGCGGCGCCAAGCACGTCCGCCAGGGTGATCTCATCCGAGGGCAGTCGCACATTGAACATGGGACTCGACATTAAGGTGGCGTAAGCGACATGTATGTAATAACGGGCGCTGCCAGCCGGATACGTGACTTCAGGAAGGCCGGCCCTTGCTGCCAGGCGGCCGGTAAGGAACCCGGCCCTTGAAGGTGTGCACACAGGCGCAGGAGAGTAGAAGTCACTCAGTACAACACCGCGTTCAGCCAGTTGATCGATATTAGGAGTGTTGATCATTTCACTCCCAACAGCTCCAGCACCAATGTCGCCATAGCCCATATCATCATAAAGAATGAAAACAATATTTGGCGCTGCCGGATCGCTATCAGCGCTACTTTGCAGCCTGTTAAGATATTCGGCTTTGTTCTCCAGGCGCTGGGCGTCGTCTACCTGGTCAAAGCTAATGGATCGATAGACAACGACTAACGCAAACAGGATGATCAGGGACAAAAAGCCACTGACTATCGAGAGTAAGCGATTACGAATAAATACAATAATTTTCATAGGATAATCCGTCGGTTTACTACTTCAGGCAGACGTTCTAGTCGCCGTGATCTATCGCTATTTTATGGCTACCGCTGCCATCAATCATATTTTGCACGTCAGCTTCTTTCAGGTCATAGAATTGATACATGATCCATGCACTGGCTAACGCTCCAAACGCTGGAAATAGCGTGTATAGGGCAAAAATCCCTTCCAGAGTGGCCTCGCTTTGCTCCACATTTGGAACATAGCCATAGAAGCTCAGCAGTAAGCCTCCAATACCTACGGCAACGGCCTGGGTGAACTTGGTTGCAAAAGTCTGGATCGAGAAAGCGATACCTTCAAGGCGTCTACCCTGATGATGCTGACCATACTCGACGAAATCTGCAGAAAACATACCGAGCAATAGCAAAGGCAGAAACATGCCGGTGGATTTAAACATGTTTAATATGATCACAAGCGTAATGTTGTCGTAACCAACGAAGTATTGAACAAGACCAAATACCGCGCCAAATATGGAACCCCAGATGTAAATCTGTCGTTTACCGAAACGACGAATCAACCACGGCAACATGAACACAAGAATAAACATGGGTGCCAGTTGGGATAGTAAAAGCGGGGCCACCAAAGTCGTTTCGCCACCCCCCAGATTATAGATGGCGAAGTAGTTCGTAGCCACCAAAGCTGTGTTGGTGGCAAACGCTGCCAGCAAAGCCATATAAAGAACGATCATCGGGCGGTGGCTTCGCAAGTACTGCAGGGTTTCTCTAGTTGAAGGGTGGGCCTGATCGATGCGTTGTGCACGCTCTATGGCGAAGAATCGGATGGGTATCATGGATATCATGGCAATCACAGCAAGAATGAGAGCGGCCGACGTCCAACCCATGCTCTCTATCAAGGGCATGCCCATGCCTGCAATAATCGCTCCTGCCACCAGTGCTGCGACCCGACCCCAGGTCAACAGAATAACCCGTTCGTTAGAATTCTTTGTCATCGCTGTGGATAGGGCGAAAATAGGTACATCGCACAAGGTGTAGATCATGCCCCACACGATGTAGGTGGCGTAGGCGTATAGTAAATTGCCGCGGTCGCCCCATTGCGGATTGATGAACAGTAAAACGGTTATCAACGGCAAGGCGAAGTTGACCATCTTTATCCAGGGAAGAAACTTCCCCCCTTTGAAGTCAGCCCGATCGATAATACTGCCGAGAATGGGGTCGTTAACAGCGTCCCAGGTTCGAGCAACGAAGAACATGACACCCACAGCGCCTGCGGCAATGCCGACCACATCGGTGTAGAACAGATTGAGGAACTGCAGCATCAGGAAATAGATGACATTCTGGCCGAAGAAAAACGCGCCATAGGAGGCTCGCTCGACCCGACGGGTCTCATACTTCTTCAATTGCGCTCCTGTTATTTTCTATTGGCCGATAGAGGGAGTATCGCATAGGTTGGCAGCGACGCGATCGTTATCCCGTCTGCCAACTGATTTAGCTATTTTATCAAAATCAGAGATTAATGAGCATAATTGCCGCTAATGCTTTCGAGCTTTTGCCAGATGGCCTCCACCCAGCTGCGAATAAGCAGTGCCTCTGCAAAGCGATCAGATAGCTCCTCATTATTGGCATCGGTGAAGGCGTATTCTGGTGGGCCCAGCTCGCACAGAAAAATCAGGGTGTCGTCCTCGCCCGCGCGCGCGCGCCAGGAGCTGAAGCCACGCTGCCACCAGTCTTTGAAAATCTCAATCCACTTTTGATTCTGCGGAAAGTGCAGCGGCACCTGGATCTGTTCATGGCTGGAGACTCGACCCTGGAAGCTGTCAGAGCGCTCCAGAATTCGTTGAATCCAGGCCTGATTTGCCGCTGAAATTGGTGCACTCATTTCGCGGTTCAGGCAGTAGTGAGAAAGGTCTGCAGTAAGCCGCAGCTCTGGAACAGCGTCCAGTAACTGCAGGGTCATAAACATATCGTTGGTAATGCAGTCGCGGTGAGTTTCGAATTTGATTGGTATGCCGATATCGTCGGCCATTTCGAGCCAGGTCCTGACAATGGGAATGGCGCCCTCAACCGTCAGTGGAAATACCGGAGCGATGACATTGGCGTAGGGCGCCCCCATCTCCTTACTGAATTCCAGCAAGGGTCGCATTTGAGCTACCGTACTGGGAAACACGTTTACCAGGCAGTCCATCTGGTGCTCTTGATAAAGCGGTTTTAGTTTCAGGTATTCGTCTATCTGGCTGACGCCAGGGTCCAGGCACATGCCTGAAAAGCTGGCATCCGCGGCTTGCTGAAAGACCTCGTCGTGGGGGCGTGTTGCCACATCGGGGTTACACGATTGCATACCCCAAAGAGACTGGTAGACCTCGAGCTTTTGCATGGCCTGAATTCCTAGTAGTTGCTAAGTGATTTGCCGTTGTATCGGGAACTGCCTTCACGCCGCAGCTTCCTTAGCATATGCCATTGATAGCTGAGGTAGCTGATAGTCTCAGGTTCGTGACCCATTCCGGCAACCATCTCCTGATGAAGAGCGGGCAGTTTATAGAAGGGCACCGCCGGGTAGGTATGGTGAGCGGTATGGTAGGGCATATTCCAGGCCAGCCAGTTCAGTGCTGCATTGCTTTTGATGGTGCGGGTGTTGATCAGAATGTCTGGTTCGTTAGGCATGCCGGTGTGTTCGGCCAGGTTCTGGCAGTTGTGAATGAACTTGGTGGCGAACATGGGCGCTATCCAGTAGGTGATCGCCAACCAGCTCTGGTAGTAAAAGGAGGCAACAGCGATGGCGAGATAGCCAGTAAGGTAGAGTCGTGCTTCCAAGGTGGCCAGATGCTGCTGCTTCTGGGTGAAAAAGGCTGGGAATTGGAATTTGAAGGCGCTACCAAACGTGCGTTTGATAATGCCGATCCAGTAGCCAATCCCAGAGGCATACCAGAGGTAACCGCGAGTACTGAAATAGGGGGCACCCTGAAGCTCGCCATCCAGCGCCGGGTCCTGGGTATGACGATGATGCTGATAGTGCTCCATACGGTCATGTTCCCGTGGCATCAGCACAGCAAAGCCAAAAAGATGACCAAACAGGTTATTGAGCCAGCGAGTTTTGAATACGGTCCAGTGAGACAATTCATGTTGCCCGGCGTAAAGAAAATTCAGCAACGTGCCCAAGACTACAAACCACAGTGCTGCCCAATAACTGCCCCAGCTCAGGTGCAGGGCATATCCTGCCAGACCTATCGCTACAAGGTGGCTCGCCGTTTGCAGAGCACCGCGCAGATTCGTGCGCTGATTATAGGCACGCAGGTTGTCGCCTTTTATGAGTTTTTCGTTGCCAATAAAGCCTTCCACGTAGCTGCTCCGCGCCTTGAAATGGTTAGACAGGCTAATATAGGCTGAAAATAAACGATCATAAATACGAAACTAAAGACTTTAAGTTCTAAATTTGTAGACCTATAGTAAGGCATGCGAATACAGGATGTTGATCTGCGGCTGCTACGGCTGTTTGTCACCGTGGTGCAAAGCGGCGGTTTTACCGCCGCTGCTAGTCGTCTCAATGTGGGCCGCCCGACTATTAGTACGCAGATGGCTGACCTCGAGACGCGTCTTGGTATGCGCCTGTGTGAGCGCGGGCGATCGGGGTTTTCGCTGACCGAGCACGGTGAGCAAGTGTACGACCGCGCTCAGCAGTTGCTGGCCAGGGTCGAAGACTTTGGCGCTGACATGGATGCTATTCAAGGCCACCTCAGCGGCGAGATCAATCTCGGTCAGATCGACTACATGACCTCACTGTCGGAATTCAGAATGTCGGACACTATCCGCGAGTTCTGCGATGCCGCCCCCAAGGTCAATATCAATTTACTGGTATTGCCTGAAGAAGAGGTGGTGCGGGGGGTTGTTGACGGACGTCTACATTTGGGTATCGTCAGCGATTCTGCGAACGCCTCAGGGTTGGCGGTTCACGAGTTTCTTCACGAAAGCCTTTTTCTTTACTGTAGTGTCGATCATCCGCTGTTCGCACGTGACGATAGCCGCATCAGTAAACGTGTACTGGCCCAAGCGCGACTGGCGGGCGGTTCCATGGCTGCAGATCCGCTGCGAAAACTACGGGCCAAAGAACGTGCTGATGCGCGTGCGAATAATCTCGAGGCGGTGCTGATGCTGATCCGCTCAGGTCGCTACGTGGGGTATTTGCCTGACCATTTCGCCAGAAGCTTTGTCGAAGAAGGGGAGCTCAGGGCGCTAAAGCCTGAGTTAACCTGTGTGCCCGGCGGTCTTCCGGTGATCACTCGTACCCGGGCGAGGAAAAGCCCACAGCTGGATCTTTTTTTGTCGATGTTACTGCGCTCGTCGAGTCGATAATTGGACACGCCGTCAAGGTAGCTCCAGTATAGCGAGGCTTCCTCGCAACGCATGTTGTCTGCACTTAGCCAATGGGTTGCCGACGGACAAATTCGATGACGAGTTCCAGCGCCTGCCTGCCATAGCCATGACCTTGATGCTGCTTATCTATCATGTATCGCCAGAGATAGTATTGGGCCTTTCCTGGGTCGAGCTCAAGCATGACAAATCCTATCGCTTGATCGTCCGCATAAATAGCGGACAAAAAAAAGGCCCTCCATAGAGGGCCTCTATCCATTAGCGAGGATTAACCCTTGCCCATGGCCTTATTGGCTTCATCAGCGGCATCCGATGCAGCATCGGAGGCATCGTCTGCGGCACCCTCGACAGCTTCACCCGCATCGTTCGCCATATCGGCTGCAGCGTCCACTGCCTCATCAACGGCTTCACCAGCTGCATCCGCGGCGTCTTCCACTGCTTCACCGGTAGCCACGGCCGCATCTTCTATTGCTTCACCGGCATCAGCCATTGCTTCACCTGTGGCATCGACAGTATCGCTGGCCATATCGCCTGCTGCATCAGCAGCGTCGCCTGCAGTTTCTGCTGCTTCTTCGGCGGCGTCCTGCACTGAAGATTTAGCGGAATCCATTTCTTCCTTGCTACAAGCTGCTACAGACAGCGCCAAAATTGCGGCAAATGCTGCCGCAAATAGTTTCTGAATATTCATAATTACCCCTACGCGAAGTGATGTACGTTAGTTATTGCTTTCACCCCAACCCTTTTGATGGGGGGGAGAGCGAGAGTATACAGGCGCTTGGGGCAAGTAAAGGTGTTAGTGGCAGGGTATTTTTGTAATAACTCGGTAAGTGGATATATTCTTTCTATATTGAGCGCAAAATAGCATAGAAGTGGAGTTTTAAGTCATTATTAAGGCTATTAATGACGCGCATTGGTTTTTTTTGACTAAAGTCGCTGGTATCTTGTCTCGCCCCTTTGAAGCTAAATGCCGGTAGCGGGGCAGGTGATTATCCGCTCGCATCAATCGTTAGGTTAGCCAGCAAATCGACTGCTGTGGGGAAGTCATACATTTGCAGGGCGTCGCGCACGGCGCTCAATGTATTGTAATCGTCGTTGTCGCTGGCAGTCGTGGCAACGAGCTGCTCGGCAAGATCGCCAGCGGCAGGGTCATTGTCCGCAACTGCTTGCAACAGTTCCTGGAAAAGTTCGCAACGTGAATTCATATCGAGTTCAGAAGCGTCTTCAGGTGCACTGTAGAAGGGAGCTAGCTGTCGCTGTGAGTCGGCTGTGATCTCTACCGCGTCGCGCAGCTGGGAAAGCGCTTCAGAGTCCACTTCTGTGCCGGACTTCAAATTAGCCTCAATAGCTGCAGCACTTTCACCCAGGTTGAAAGCTCCCAGGTTGTTGGCAATACCGCGCAGCTTGTGCGCGAGCTGCCCTGCAGCATCAAGGTCACTGTTTGTCAGCAGCGCCTCAATACGCTGCGTCGCATCGCCATAGTCTTCGCAGAGGCTTTTAAGGAGCGATAGATAGAGGGAGGTATTTCCGCCTACTCGAACCAGGCCATCGGCAATATTGATACCCGGTAGTCGGTCGGGGAGGTTCTGGGATACTTCAATATTTTCGGCTGAAGTGGCGATAGGTGACTCGTCAAATTCGCGTTGTCCCGGCTCAATCCAGGTGAGCAGAGCACGATAGAGCTCGGGTGGGTCAATGGGCTTGGGGATATAGGCATTCATACCCGCTTCGGCACCCAGTACCCTGTCCTGGGGTAGCGCGTTTGCAGTCATGGCGAGAATAGGAAGATCGGCATGTTCTTCCCGGGATCGGATCTGGCGCGTAGCTGTATATCCGTCCATCACCGGCATTTGCACGTCCATCAGCACACAATCGTAACTTTGCGAGAGGACCTTCTCCACCGCTTCGGCGCCATCTCGCGCCAGGTCGACATAGAGATTAGCCTGCTTGAGAAGCTCCCCTGCGACTTGCAGGTTCAGGTCTGAGTCATCTACCAGGAGAACTTTTGCTCCCCTTATCGACGTTAGATCAATGTCAGAATCAGTCTCCTGTGTCTGTGCCTCCTCATCTGAGATCGCTAGCTGCAGTTCAAACCCGAAGGTACTGCCCTGTCCCGGCTGGCTGTCGACTTTAACAGCGCCGCCCATCAGTTCGACCAGGTGCTGCGCTATAGGCAAGCCCAGGCCGGTGCCACCGTATTGCCGGGTAAGCGAACTGTCTGCCTGGGCGAAGGCCTCGAACAATTTTCTATGCAGGCTCGGGTCAATGCCAATCCCGGTATCTGTCACCGTAAACCGCAGTCTCACGTCACTTTCTGTCTGTGCCGAAATGACTATGGACAGCGTAACGCTGCCCTGCTCGGTGAACTTGATGGCGTTGCCAATAAAATTGCCCAATACTTGTTTGATGCGCTTGCTGTCCCCCGACAATGTCGGCGGTAATGCGGAGTCCACATCAAGGATAAATTCAAGCCCTGCGGCTTCAATACTGCCTCGCCAAATTCGATCAAGCTCCTTGGCGAGGAAAGCTGGGCTGAAGGGGAGAGCGACACATTCCAGTTCGCCATCCTGCAGTTTGCTGAAGTCCAGGATGCTGTCGATGATCTCCTGCAAATCCCCCGCCGACTGGTCCAGCTTGGTCAGGTAATCCCGCTGCTGCTCATCCAGGTTTGTCTTCAGGCTCAGGTGAGCCATACCCAGAATCGCGTTCATGGGCGTGCGCATCTCGTGACTTACTGTGGTTAGAAACTGGCTTTTGATCTCCGCAGCCTGGGCCAGCTCTCGGTTGGCCTGCCGAAGTTCCTTGGTGCGCCTTGATACTGCCGATTCGAGTCCATGGAGAATGGCGGTATAGCGCTCTGCCATCATTAGCGCGATGAAGACCAACATCACAGCAAAGCTAAGATATAACAGGTTTCCGGAGCCGATTAACGGTTCAGCCAGAATCTCATCGTTAATAAGCGCCGCTATTACCAAAAGCAAAACGACAATGACGCCGCGAGCAGAACGACTGCCCTGCATGGCGCGCCAGGTCATAAGACCTGCTATATAAATCGACAATGCCAGCGCGCAGTACTGAAAAGGCGTCAGCATATAGTGCAGCACGGATTGGTAGGGTAAGAGCAGTACCGCCGCGAAGGATGCAACAAATATGAAGTTGAAGCCATGGGTGACGGGGTTGTCGGCGGTGCGCGTTGCACCCAGTAGGGTTTTACTCAAAAAGAAAGGCGCTAAAAACAATACCAGGTACTCGAGCTTCTTGTGCCAGTGAAAGGGAAGATCGATGAAGTACTTCAACTGACTGGTTTCAAAGGTGTATATACCAAGAGCAGTACTGAGCATACCGAACCAGAAGAACTCGGTAAGCCCGGGATTTCGGCGGGCGATCAGCAGATGATAGAGGCCAAATACCAGGTATATCGCCGTTAGCATCAGGTAGGGCCAAAAGGCCTCATTGATTCTTAGCTCGTGTAATTGGCCGCTATTGCCGATGAGTAACGGGCCAGTTTGCGGGCCGGCTTCCCCTCGTTCACCTATCGCAGGATCTCTCCAAACGCGCAGTGCCAGCACCAGCTCGCCTGAGGCGCTGACAGCAGAGGCCGGTATAGACCAGGTTTTTATGGCGTTGTAGTTGGCGACAGGTCGCGGCGGTAATCTGCCAACGCCACCAATTTTAGTACCACCTGCATACACTTCATAGGCGCTGGTTACTTCGCCGAGGGTGACACCGAGGGCACCCAGTTGCTTGCTTACAGAGGCCGAATTCAGGTCCAGTTGCACGTTCAGCCGAAACCAAAGCATGCCCGAGTAGCCCTTGAGACCTTCAGGTGAATCTGCCGGCACTTCGGTTAACGACCACGCGCTGTCATCAAAGTCGGGGTTGGCCCAGTCGGGCTGATCGCCAGCTTGAACCCGCCATGTACCCGCAATACTGACAGGTTCCGCGAGGTTCGTTACGGACACTGCTGCAAAGGACGGCAGCGCTATCATTAACAACAGCGCTAATACGGCGGGCCTTACCGCCATGATACTCACGCCTGAACGCCGAGCTCTTGGGCAATGGTATCCAGCAGCGGTGCCGCGTCGCCGAAATTGAAGCTATCGAGCAGGTCACGGGCATTGGCCAGCTGCTCGGCGGCTATAGATCCTGATGCCTGGGTGCTCAGCAACTGTTCTATCAGCTCTGAAGCGCCCGGGTCAGACATGTTCACGGCCTCTTGCAGGCTCTTGAACACCAACGTGACATCAATGTCTTCAGCCTCGGTAGTGGTCGAAGCTGGCTGGGAACGGTTGGCAAGTTCAGCATGAGAAGACGCCACCACCGTTATCGCATCGGCCAGAGACTGTAGCTGATCGTCAGTAGGCAGTCCCCCAGCACGCAGCGTCTCTTCGATTTTTTCTGCGCTTTCACCAATGTCTGTGGCACCCAGGTTATTGGCAATGCCACGAACCTTGTGTGCTGCGCCAGCGGCAGCTTCCTGGTCTCCCGCTGCAAGCTGGGAACGAATACCTTGGGCTGCATCGCTGTAGTTGCCGACAAGATCTGCAAGCAATTTGACGAACAGTTCTTCATTGTTTGCCAGGCGCGCAAGACCCTGAGTGATCGCAAGTCCAGGCATGGACTCGGGTAGCGAGTCCACATTTGGCTTTTTATCCGCTTGCTGAATTAGCGCTGCTGACGCAAGCAGGTTCGCGCTGTAGTCAGCGTTTGGTATCACTTCCATTAAGGAAGCGTAAAGCTCTGCGGGGTCAACCGGTTTAGCCACATGACCGTTCATGCCGGCCGCGCGAGTGCGGGCTCTGTCCTCAGCCATGACGTTGGCGGTCATCGCCAGTATGGGCAGCTGCGTGTCGTTGAAGTCCTTCCGCAACTCGGTAGTGGCGGTATAGCCGTCCATGCCGGGCATCTGGATGTCCATTAGAATGCAGTCGTATTGGTTGGCCCTCACCATGGCCACAGCCTCTTCGCCATCGCTGGCGGTTTCGGTCAGCAACGGCACTTTGGCGAGCAGCTCACAGGCAATCTGCAGGTTGATATCCGAGTCGTCCACCACCAGAACTCTCGCACCTTTAATGGCAGCCAGATCATCGGGGCCGGTGCCGGCTCCCAGTTTGCGTGCTCGCTTCACCACCTGCTTGCCATAGGCGAGCATAATCGTGTCCAGTAACGAAGAAGGCTTCACCGGTTTCGCGAGGAATGCATCTACCATCTCCCGGTGTTCGCTGCTGGGCATGCTCCATGAAGATAGCAGTATGATCTTGGGGGGAGATTTCCCCTCGCGGATCGCCAAAGCGACATCGAGACCGGTCATGCCGGGCATCATCCAGTCCAGCAAAACAAGATCAAAATTCTTCTCTGAACGCACCATGTCCAGGGCCTGCTCGCCGCTTTCTGCCAGCTCCACGGTGTAGCCGAAGGAGATCATGTATTCACTGAGAATGTCACGGGAAGGTTCGTTGTCGTCCACAACCAATACATGCAAACCCTGGGGTGGATCGATTTCCTGCTTTTCTGACTGGTCAAGTTCCTCGAAGCCAAAGCTGAGGTCAAAGTAAAAACTACTGCCCATCCCCACCTGGCTGGAAACCTCGATCTGGCCTCCCATCAATTGCGCAAGTTGCTGCGAAATAGCCAGCCCCAGGCCGGTGCCGCCATACTGTCGGCTGATGGTGCTATCGGCCTGGGCGAACGATTGGAAGAGTCGACCCAACTGCTCCTCGTTCATACCAATACCGCTGTCTCTAACGTCAAAATGCACATTGACGCTACCATCGGCGCGATGCACCTGGCGTATCTCTACAATGATCTGGCCCTTCTCGGTGAACTTGATCGCGTTCCCAGCAAGATTGATAAGGATTTGACCGAGGCGGGTCGGGTCACCGTAAAGCGTATCCGGGAGGGCAGGGTCTCGCTGGAATATCAATTCCAGGTGCTTGTCCTGACAGCGCACCATAGAAATGGTCGCCAGGTTATCCAGCACTTCGTTGAGCGAAAAGGCGATGTTCTCAATTTCGAACTTGCCTGCCTCAAGCTTGGAAAAATCCAATATGTCATCAATGATATTGCGCAATGCATTGGCCGCAGTATCAACCTTGGTCAGGTAGTCGTTTTGCTTGCGGTCCAGGTCTGTTTCCAGGCAAAGCCCTGTAAGGCCAATAATGGCGTTCATCGGTGTGCGAATTTCGTGGCTCATGTTGGCAAGGAAAGTGCCCTTTGCTTCGTTCGCGGTCTCCGCTTCTTCACGCGAGTCTTCTGCTGCCCGAAAGAGTCGGGCATTGCGAATGGCTGTGCCCATCTGGACCACGTAGCGCTCAATAGATTTGATCTCGTCCTCGCCGAGATCGAATGGTTCACCCTTTGCCGAGAAGAAGATACAGCCGATAGCGCGGTTTTCTATCACCAGCGGGCTTAACAGGATTGATACAAACGGATTCTGCTCGACTATCAAACGATCATTGGGCCCGCCTGCAGCCAGAATCTCTGGTGTAATACGCGCTATAAAAATGGATTCCTTACTCAATACAGAGGAGGCAGCCATGCTGTCCTTAGCCTCCAGTGGCAACCCGGTCTGGCTCAGGTGCTCGTCCAGGGCTTCTCCAAAAGGTAGGCCAGAGGTCAATCTCAGGCGTAAGCGACTATCTTTTTCGTCCAGCAGGAATATACCCATCTGGTCGAACTTGAACATGGTCTGGAGGCCGTCATAGATTGTGTCCTTGACCTTATCTACATCCAGCGTGGAATTAACGATGCCGGCAATTTCGTTAATGTCGGAAATTTCCTGGAAAGCCTGCTCCAGTTCCCGAGTGCGCTCCTCCACCTTCATCTCTAGCGATTTTTCTGAATCCTGCAGCGCAACAATGGCTTGACGCATGCCCGCTGCCGCGGCTTTTAGCTTGCCACCGGACTGCCACAGCGAGAGCATTACCACCATAGATAGCACGGAAACGGAGAATGACTCGACATCAGCGATGACTACGTCAGGGACCGCAGAGGTATAAAAGGATACGGTCAGCCTGGTGATGCTACCGACGAAAATCAGCAGGATAGAGCCGACAATCAGGCCGCGGAACATGGACTGAGAGGCAAACGGCAGTACCATCAGTACCGGCATTGTGGCGGTCACTATGAGCACCCCGAACAGCCGGTCTCCCACGATGATCATACCAAAGGAAACGACATACCAGGCCGTGACCACGAAGGCCACGGCGCGATCAAGGTTGTCCTTCTTCACCTGCCAGTGGGCGATCATGCACAATGGCACTAACAGCAATAGAATAACTGCGCCCAGTCCCCTGGCCACCGGGCTCACCCAGATAAAGCCCACTACAGCTGAGATGGAACCCACCGTCATAAACAGGAGGAGGGTTATCAGTGTAATGGTAGAAAACTGCTGCGATTCGCTGCTGATTTGCGCTGTCGGATTAGCCACGTTGAAAAGTTGCCCCATTATAATATTTGTACAGTTATTTGAGCCGTTTCAGTATAGAACAGAATTGCATCACCGCTAGGGTATAAGCTACTGTAGCGCCATGAATACGACGTCTAATGATAAGAACAGAGTGCTGATCGTTGACGATGAGCCTGGCAACATCAAGATACTGTCCAGTGTACTAGCGGGTGACTACGCTTTGAGCGTGGCAACCAGTGGCCAACAGGCGCTGCAAATTGCCCAGGTGCAGTCCCCGGACATCATCTTGCTGGATATGGTAATGCCGGAAATGGATGGCATTCAAGTGTGTGAGGCGCTCAAGTCCAATGAGCAAACAGCGGGTATCCCGGTCATTTTTGTCACCAGTATGAGTGATACTGTGAATGAAGAACGTGGTCTGGAGGCCGGTGCGGTCGACTATATTATCAAGCCCATTAGTCCGCCGATCGTGAAGGCCAGGGTAAGGATCCACATTCAGAATTATCTCAGCAAGCGTTTCCTGGAAAACTTGCTCGCCAATCAGGGAACATCACTGGATGAAACGGCGAAGGAAGAAGCGGAGTCTCTCCTGGTGTTTTTCTAGCCCTTAGGTGCTTCCTGCAAAAGACTGTCGATATACGTGACAAAGCTTGCTCGGTAGCCGGTGCGGGTTTTGTGCCAGAATTGCTTGATGGCAGGCACCCTCATAGCGGCCGCGGTGCGCCTTTCCCAGGCTTCAAAGTACTCCGGGTCCAGCTTGTTCTTCTGGTACTGCACGAAAGCCAATTCATTCAACTCAAACAGCGCAGAAAGATAGCCTTCAAATTTTAGCGTCTCTTCAAGGCTTAGAGGTTCTGCCTTGGCCGCCTTAAGGCGAATGTCCACCAACTCACCGCGGTAGGATTCAGCGCGAAACTGAATAGCCAGCTGCATGACTGACTGCACGCTGGCATCTCTGGTTTCGGCAGCGCCCTGGCGCATCTGCCCGGCCAGGTAAATCAGCGAAATCAGAACTCCGATGGAGCCCAGAAAGTCGCCGATTGCACCGATGGCGTCCCAGTTTATTTCCATTATTAAATATAGCTCTTATAGTTTTTATTACCGGGCTATAGAGTATAAGAAATATCAAAAGTCTGTTGGGAATGTTTCTGCCGGTTAATTCTATAGGTGCTGACGTTCGGAGCTTGCATATGTTGACTAAGGTACACCACATCAACTTGTTGGTCAGGGACCTGCAGGACGCCGTTACCCGCTACCAGGCCGCCTTTGCTATTGAGCACTTTGAGTACGGTGATTTGCCGCAGCGAGGGGTTAGAACTGCGCGTTTTCGGGCCGGGGAGACCTGGATCGTGCTGGTCGAACCTACCGATGAAAGCGGCATTCCGGCGCAGCATCTGGCGGAGCACGGAGAGGGCCTGTTCTTACTTTCTTTTGGGGTCGACTCCCTGGATGAATGTCGTTCGCATATTAAAAGCAATGGTGGTGGGCTTGGTGAAGCGCCTGCTCGGCAGGGGCTTGAAGGCTGGCGTGTGCTTGACCTGGATCCAGACATGTTCGCTGGCGCGGCGCTGCAAATTACTGAGGATTGATGTGTCCTTTCGGATTCAAATTGAAAAATATTCTTTCAAATTGAATCTATATTGATGTTTTTGACGTAGAGTTAATAACAGTAAGCGCTCTGTCCGCCTTCGTTCGGCAGGCTTATCTTGCTGTTTTATAACAATATATACCCGGTCTGCCGGAAAAAACGGTGAGACACGGGGGTTTGGCACGTTTCCTGCGATTGTACTGGGGAAAACCCATTACGGGTACGCAACGAGGAGTTCGCCGATAATGACGAAACCGCTCTCAGGACTGCGCATTCTGGACTTGACGCATATGTTATCGGGTCCCTATGGCGCAATGATTCTCGCCGATCTGGGCGCGGACACGATCAAAGTAGAGCCGCTGCGCGGCGAAGGCACTCGCAAGCTGTTGGCCACCGACCCGGCCAATTCCCTGGAGGGCATGGGGGCTTACTTCTTAACCCTCAATCGCAACAAGCAGAGTGTGGCTATCGACCTGAAGAGCGATGAGGGTCGCACTCAATTTTATCGCCTGGTGGAAAAATCTGACATTGTAATCAGCAACTTCGGCGCCGGGGTTCCAGAGCGCTTGGGCATTGATTTCGATTCACTGAGTGAGGTCAACTCGCGCATCATCACCTGCACTGTTACCGGCTTCGGTTCAGACGGCCCCAGCTGCAAGCGTCCGGCTTTTGACCAGGTTGCCCAGGCGACCGGTGGTGGAATGTCCATTACCGGCACTGATCCGCAACACCCGGTGCGAGCGGGCATTCCCATTGGTGATCTTGGCGGCGGCATGTTCGGTGTCATGGGTATTCTTGCTGCGCTATACGAGCGCGAGCGCAGCGGCCTGGGCCAACACGTGGATATATCCATGCTCGATTGCCAGGTGTCACTGCTCAATTACATGGCCACCATGCATTTCCTTTCCGGCGAAGACCCTTATCCAATCGGTAATTCTCACTTTGTGCACGTGCCTTACAACACATTCCGCTGTCTGGATGGCTTTATTGTCATCGCAGTGATTACGGATAACTTCTGGCAGAACCTGAAGCAGGTGATTAGCTGCCCTGAATTTGACGATCCGGCGTTGGATGGGCAGCCGGGGCGCTGGGAAGCCCGCGAGATGATCAACGACAGGCTTAATGAAGTATTAGCCGGTAATAGCTGTTCACATTGGCTCAAGCTGTTGGAGGAAAAAAGAATACCGTGTGCGCCGGTCAATAGTTTTAGCCAGACGTTCTCAGATCCGCAGGTACGTCACCGCAATATGGTCGTGGAGTTGAGCCATCCAGGCGGTGCCAGCACCCAGGGTCCCGGTAACCCTATTAAGTTGTCCAGGACAGGGGAGGAGAAGTTTTCCCCCGCGCCGCTGCTGGGCCAGCACACTGATGCAGTGTTTAGCGAGCTATTGGGCTGTAGCGGCGAAGAAATCCGCGGATTGCGCGACAGAGGAGTGATTGCCTGATGAGCGAGCGCATTGTTATCAACGAGGTGGGCCCCAGGGACGGACTACAGAGTCAGGACAAGCACCTGAGCGTGGCGGAACGCGCATCGCTCATCGAAGCGCTGCTTGGTACTGGCCTGCAGCATATTGAAGCAGGCAGTTTCGTTTCACCGCGTGCCGTGCCCCAGATGGCGGGCACCGGTGAGCTGTTTGCACTGCTGGGCCCCGACAAACTTCATTATCTCAGCGCCCTGGTCCCCAATATGAAGGGTTACGAACTTGCGCGAGCCGCGGGGGCTACTACCGTGGCTGTGGTAGTTTCTGCCACTGAGACCATGAACCAGAAAAACATCAACATGAGCCTGGAAGAAACCCTGGCAACCGCGGGCAATATCGTTCGCAGGGGGCGTGCCGAGGGCGTCCGGGTGCAGGCTTATCTTTCAGTCGCCTTTGAGTGCCCTTTTGAGGGCGCTGTGACTGACGAAACGATACTGTCACAAGCGCGTGAGTTGGCAGCCTGGGGCAGCGACGAGATTGTGATAGCCGATACCATAGGAGCAGCAGACCCTGCATCCGTGCGACGCTTGATGGACGCGTTGGTCGCGGAGCACGGCAGTGAAAAACTCGCTTGCCACTTCCATGACACCCGGGCTATGGGGCTGGCAAATACTTTTGCCGCGATCGAAAGCGGTGTGCGTCGGTTCGACAGTTCGCTGGGCGGCCTCGGCGGCTGTCCTTTTGCACCGGGTGCCAAAGGCAACGTTGCGACCGAGGACGTAGTAATGATGTGCGAGAAGATGGGCTTTGAAACGGGTGTTGATATGCCATCGCTACTGGCAGCTGTAAATCTGGCCAGCCAACTTACCGGACACACCCAGGGTGGCAGAGCCCATTACTGGTTGAGCAATAATGCGGCCTGACTACCGGGCAGGGCAGCAAAGCATGAGGAGAGCAACATAATGGCATACCGACTGGGCGTAGATGTCGGCGGCACCTTTACCGACTTTCTGTTGATGAACGAGGAGACCGGAGAGACTCATACCGCCAAAGTACCGTCGACACCCGAAGATTCTTCAATTGGTGTACTCAATGGGGTGGCTCGAATTTGCGACGAATCCGGCATCGACCCCACGGCAATTAAGCTGGTTATGCATGGCACTACCGTTGCTACTAACGCAGTGCTCACTGGTAAAGGGGCGATTGTTGGTCTGGTTACCACAGCCGGGTATGAAGATACGCTGCAGGTGGCGCGCTCATACTGCCCAGGTGGGCTAGGGGGCTGGGTAAGTTTCGTTAAAAAGCCTTTGCTGGCGCCCCTTGAGCTGACTATCGGTGCAGCCGGGCGCATTGGTGCAGACGGCACTGTCGTGCGCGATCTGGATGAAGCCGGTCTGCGCCGGGATCTCGCCGACTTGCGTGATCGCAGTAATATTCAGGCGCTGACCATCTGCTTTATTAACGCCCACATGAATAGCGAGCACGAACAAAGGGCCGCAGAGATTGCGAGCGAGATATTTGTCGATACGCCGATCTCTATCTCCAGCGACGTGGTACCCGAGATGCAGGAGTATGAGCGTACCGAAACCACCGTCGTCAATTCCTACGTAAAACCTGAAGTCGCCAACTATGTGAATAATTTGCAAGCGGCGCTGGCCTCACGAATGGGAGAAGATACCCAGCTTTCCATCCTGCGCTCGGATGGTGGCCTGGCATCAGCCAGGGCCTCTGCCGAGTCGCCGGTAAACCTGCTGATGTCTGGCCCGGCGGGCGGGGTTGCCGGTGCAATCTACTTCTGCAGTCGCGCCGGTTTCAAAGACATTCTTACTTTCGATATGGGCGGCACTTCCACCGATGTTGCCCTCATCCAGGACTCCCGGGCGCGGGTTCGCAGGGAAACCATCGTCGGCGATGTTCGCGTGCGTGCACCCTCGGTAGACGTGCGCACAGTCGGCGCCGGGGGTGGATCAATCGCCTTTGTTCCCGAACTGACCAAAGCGCTGCGCGTGGGCCCGGAATCTGCAGGCGCTGTGCCAGGCCCGGCGTGTTATATGAAGGGTGGTGAACTGCCTACCGTTTGCGATGCCAATGTTGTGCTCGGTTATCTTCCCTCGGATGTCCAGTTGGGTGGCAAGATGGAGATCAATCGGGATGCGTCTCTGGCCGCTGTGCAACAGGTAGCTGACGGCATGGGTATTGATTTAATGGAAGCTGCCGAAGGCATTATCAAGATCGTCAACGAGTCCATGTTTGGAGCCTTGCGTCTGGTGTCGGTGGAGCAAGGTTACGACCCGCGAGATTTTGCCCTGGTGGGCTTTGGCGGAGCAGGTCCATTACATGCCAACGCCCTGGGCATATTAACCGATGCCTGGCCGGTGATTGTGCCGCCTGGCCCGGGGGTGCTGTGTGCCTATGGCGATGCGACTACCCAGGTTCAGGACGAGGCCGCACGCACCTACCTGACCATGGCGGATGACCTTAGCGATGAACGGCTCAAAGCTGATTTGCAAGAGCTGCAGCTGCGCGCTGGAGAATCCCTGGTAGAGGACGGCATTCCGGTTGAAGATCATGAGATTACCTATCAGGCGGATCTGCGTTACGCCGGCCAGGCCTTCCAGATAACCGTTGATTTCACCGAAGCTGAATTGAATGACAAAGGCGCCTGCCTTCTAACGGAGCAATTTGATGCCGAACACGAGCAGTTGTTTACCTTCAAGCTCGGTGATGGCCACGAGATTCTGATGATCCGTGCGGTGGCCAAGGCACGTACCAAAGCTATAGCTGAGTTGCGTCAGGGTCAGACAGGCACCACTTTGCAAGAATGTATTCTCCACCAGAGCAAGTTTTACAATGAGGGGACATGGCACGAAGCGCCCATCTACGATCGCAACAAGCTGCACGAAGGCCTGGAGGTGCCAGGTCCGGCGATCGTCAGTGAAATGGACTCCACAACGGTGGTTCTGCCGGGTTACCTTGCCCGGGTGGATAGCATCGGAAACCTGCTGATCAACCCGGTCGCATAAGGAGGGGATTTTATGACTGCTACGCTTTTGGAAACGAATACAACGCCCTTGAATTCAGTAGAAGTCGATGGCGTGACCGTAGACATCATCGAGAATGCGCTTCGCAACGCGCGCGAAGAGATGGATGCGGTTTTGTTTCGCACAGCAATGTCGCCAGGTATTCGTGAGCAGGGTGACTGCTTTCCTATGATCGCTAACAGAGAAGGGAAAATGGTTGTCGGCCAGTTCGGCTCTTTTATTGGTCCGTTCCTCGAAGCCTACGATGATGAAATCGAAGAGGGTGACATCATCCTCACTAACGATCCCTACATGTGCAACGCTGCGGTTTCACATTTACCCGATTGGGTGGTGCTGGTGCCAGTGTTCAAGGATGGTCGACATATTGCCTGGTCTGCCATGTTTGGCCATATGTCAGATAATGGCGGCATGGTGCCCGGGTCTATTCCGATTCAGGCCACCACCATTTATCAGGAAGGCATTCGCATTCCGCCGACCAAGCTTTATAAGAAAGGCGTACTGCAAAAAGATCTGCTTGAATTGATCTTGCACAACGTGCGCACGCCTCAGTGGAATCGCTTTGACCTGAATGCCCTGGTGGCCGCCTGTAATACAGCGGCCAAACGCTGTGTTGAGCTGGCTGAGCGCTTCGGCGATGAAGTGCTCGTTTCCACCATGAGTACTATGCTGCAGCGTAATCATGCCGCCATGAAACATATCATCGAGATGTTCATTCCCGAGGAGCCCCGTGAATTCGAAGATTATCTCTGCGACGATGGCATGGGCATGGGGCCGTATCGAATTAAGTGCCGCATGTGGCGTGAAGGCTCAACCGCTATATTTGACTTTGATGGCACCGATCCACAGGCGCAGAGCTCTGTTAATTTTTTCCTCAATGAAGACATGTTCAAAATGTTCTTCGGCTCGTTCACCATTAACGTGGTGGACCCCCAGATTGTCTTCAATGACGGCTTTTACGATCTGGTCGATGTACGGATTCCGCAGGGCACTCTGCTAAAACCCAACTTCCCCGCAGCGCTTTCCGGAAGGACCCATGCCCTGGGACGTATCTTCGATCTGCTGGGTGCACTGCTGGGCATGGGTGCGCCCGAACAAATGCTCAATGCAGCTGGCTTTTCAGATTCGCCGCACCTGTTCTATTCTGGTTACGACGACAAGGGAGAGTGGTTTCAGTTGTTCCAGATTGGTTTCGGCGGTATCCCTGGGCGCCCTGTGGGCGACGGGCCCGATGGGCATTCGCTCTGGCCTGGCTTTACCAACGTGCCCAACGAGTTTATTGAATCCTACTTTCCGTTGCGCATAGAGCAATACGCGACTATTGCTGACTCCGGCGGGGCTGGTTTGCACCGCGGCGGCAACGGCCTTAGCGTGGCCTACTGCTTCCTTGCCGATGGCGAGATCGGTATTCATGATGACCGCTGGCTAACCCATCCCTGGGGCGTGCTCGGGGGTGAAACCGGGCAGCGTTCCACCAAGCGTTTGGAGCGCGCCGATGGTAGCGAAGAGTGGCTGCCGGCGAAGGTTGAAGGTGTGAAGGTTAAAAAGGGTGACATTCTGTACTTCAATACCTGGGGCGGCGCCGGCTGGGGTGATCCCTTTGAACGTGATCCAGATCTGGTGAAACTGGATGTGGCCAGGCGCCTCGTCTCCCGTAAGGGCGCACTTCGCTACGGCGTGGTGATTGACGAGGGCGGAAGTGTCAACACCGCCGCGACCGAGACACTGCGTGACCAACTGCGCGCTAGCCGAGGCGAAATAGAACTGTTCAATCGCGGCGGCACAATCGAGGAGCTCAAAGCTCGTTGTCTGGAGGAAACACACCTCGCGCCTCCTGAGTCACCCAGTTTTCTTGGCGGTGGCGCAGCCTGAGCCTTATGACTAATGCCTCTTCGCCCAAGAATTTCAACAGCAGGCAGATGCAGACATGAGCCCGGTTCGCCTGGACAAAGTGAAAATTCTGATTGTGGGTTATCGCAAGTTCAGCGAATTAATCAATGCTGTGACACCGGAGTTTAGTGACGAGGCTGAGGTAACTATTTTTGAGTCGCTAGCCCACGGCAATGCCGAGTATCACAGCCTGGTTGCGCGCCACGGGCCTGATGTAGTGGCCAGCGCCGGGTCCAACGCGGCATACCTGGCCAACACCTTGTCAGAGCCGGTTATTAGTCAGCCGGTGACCGACACCGATATTATCGACGCTCTGGCAAAGGCCAGCCGCATCTCTAAAAATATTCATTTGTTTACCTACCAACCTGATAACGCTCCCCCCTCTCGTCTTTTCAATAGCCTACCGTCCTTGTTGGACATCAACCTGGTGCATCATTGCTATAGCACCTCGGATGAAGCCAACGAACGACTGCAGTTGGCCATCGCCGATGAGTTGCCGGGTGTCGTCGTGGGCCCCAGCTATACCTGTCACATGGCAGAACAACAAGGCCTGTCTTCCATCCTGCTTTACAGCAAGGAGTCTGCGCGAGTAATGCTACGCGAGGCGATTGTGGCGGGGCGCGCTCATCAGGGTCATCATCGCGCTGCCGGTTTAGAGCAAGTTCAGGAACACTTTGTCATTCGTTCGTCCAGAATGGCTAGACTAGCAGAAATGGCCAGCACCTATGCTCGCAGCCCTGGCGCCGTTCTGATAGAAGGTGAAAGTGGTACTGGTAAGGAGCATATCGCCAAGGAAATACATCGCCAGTGTGACTATAGCGAAGGCCCAATGGTCGCAGTTAACTGCGGCAGCATCCCCAATGATCTGTTCGAGAGCGAGCTTTTTGGTCATGTCGATGGTGCATTTACCAGTGCTCGTCGTGGAGGGCGTGTCGGCCTGGTAGAGCAGGCGAACGGCGGCACCCTTTACCTCGACGAGGTCGGTGAGATGCCAGTCGCACAGCAGGCCAAGCTGCTGCGTGTTCTGCAAGAAAAACGTATTCGTCCACTGGGTAGCAACCACGAGATCTCGCTGGACTTTAAGTTAATCGCGGCAACCAACCGTAATCTTAGTGAAGCCGTGGTTGCTGGTGAGTTTCGCGACGATCTTTATTACAGGCTCAATGTGTTGTCGCTGAAAATTCCACCTCTGCGAGAGCGCCCCGAAGACATTGGCGCCATCGGCCGTTATTACCTGGGTCAATATTCACAGCGCTACCAGGCCAGCGCTGATATGACGTTTATCTACGATCAGCTTAGTGACATATTCAAAGGCTATCACTGGCCCGGCAATGTGCGACAGCTGCAAAATTTTGTTGAGCGCGTTGTGGTTAATTACGCCACGCGCCCCAACGCTGCATTATCGGCAGCAGACATCGCTGAGATATTGCCGGAGTTGAGCCAATCGATTGGATCCGGCCAGGGTCGTGTGCAGTCCCTGCGCGGCCAGGAAGAAATTGCAATTAAACGAGCAATGGAAGAATTTGATGGCGATAAGTCACTTGTGGCCGAATCGCTGGGCATTAGCACTACAACCCTCTGGCGTCGACTACGGGATATGCAATCGACGACGGAAGATCAAGGCGAGCAGTTTTTAAGCGGTAATCAATCTGGGAAATAAAGGCAGGAGAAGTGTCATGAACCTCAATAGAAAACCTTTGGTAATTGGGCTGGCGGCAGCTATCGCCAGTATAACAACCACCCCTTATGCGGTTTCGCAAACGGAAACGCTGACGATAGAGGAGGTCGTAGTCACCGCCCGAAAACGGACGGAGAACTTACAGGATGTCCCTATCGCCATCAGTGCGATAAGTGAAACGACGATCGAAAGAGCCGGCATTGAACGTGCCTCGGATTATATTGGCTTGATACCCAATGTCACGATTGTTGATGCCGCCAATGTGGGCGACACCCAGGTGAGTATTCGCGGTGTGGTATCGACTCGAGATGCAGAGTCGACCTTTGCCTACATTGTTGATGGTGTGCTGAGCACCAACCCCAACAGCTTTAATGAAGAGTTGTTCGACATACAGCAGATTGAAGTTCTAAAAGGCCCACAGGGCGCTCTGTATGGCCGTAATGCGGTGGCCGGGGCAATACTGGTGACTACAAAAGCGCCAACCAATGAATTTGAGGCCAAGATTGGCGGTGGCGTGTCTAACAACAACGCCTACAAGGCTAACGCCATGGTCAGTGGGCCAATAATAGAGGACAAGTTGCTCGGGCGTTTCTCCATCAGCACCCGGGAAACTGACGGCTTCTACGAAAACATCTTCACCGAACAAGATGATGTAGTAGATTATCTTGAGGATACCAGTGCTCGTGGCCGTTTGATCTGGAACGTCAGCGAAGACATGTCCCTTGATTTTCGCGCGGGTTACTCGGAAGTAAAGGGCGGGGCCATTAACTTCAACGCGGCTTTTGCAATACCTGCCTTCGAGCAAAACTTTGGAGCGCCTGGTTTTTTCCAGGACGTTAACGACCTGGATTTCCGCTACACGTTTAATGTCCCCGGTGAGAACGAGCAGGAAACTCTCGACCTGGCGGTAAAGATGGATTGGGACCTCGGTTTTGCTGACCTTGTGGCCAGTGTGGCTTACAACGACCTGGAGGAATACCTGCTCTCAGACGGAACCAGCGCGACCTTCTACGGTTATGAATTGACAGAATCATGCCAGACTGACCGGGAAACCCTGAACAGCTTTAGCCGACCAGACTTGTTTGGCGAATTTTTCAATCCCTATGGTGTTTTGCCACCCGGGGAGGGCGCCGATTTCTCCGGGGTTTATGGTCCTTACACGGCCACTGCCTGTGATGGCTATCAATATCAGGAGCGTAATCAGGAAGACCTGAGCATAGATGCGAAATTGGTGTCGCCGGGTAACCAGGCATTGCGCTGGATAGGCGGCATATACCTTGCTGAAATTGAGCGGGAGGTAGTGGTTGGCTACGGCGCTGATACCGGCAACGGATTTGTGCGGGCCCCTTATGTCCCAGCTGATGGTCCCAACCCCACCGATCTATTGTTCTGGGACGACTTCAACACCACGGTTTACGCGGCCTACGGCCAGATTGAGTTCGACCTGACCGAGACTGTCGAAGTTGCATTCGCTGCGCGTTATGACAGAGAAGAGCGCGAGGTCGAGAACCAGGTGCCCAATGTTACTAACTCAGGGCTCAACATTAATTTGTTGGACGAGAACTTTCAGCCCGCGCCAATCAATCCTGCGCTGGCCAGTAACCCGGACGGTATTCCCAAGCGGGATGACACTTACAGCCAGTTTCAGCCGAAGCTGACCCTGAATTGGGCTGCCACCGACAATATGAATATTTACGGTAGCTACGGGGTTGGATTTCGCAGTGGCGGCTTCAACTCTGTCGGTACTGAAGACCTGCTCAACACCTGGTTCAACGCCGGCTACGGTGGAGCGGGTGAGACAGTGGACGCGCAACTCAAAGTCACGGACGACTACGACAAAGAAGTGTCCGAGGCCTTTGAAATCGGTATGAAATCCGAGTTTATGGATCGCCGGCTTCGTTTTAACGCAGCGCTGTTCCGCACGGACGTCGAAGATAATCAGTTCTTTGAGTTCTTTGCCGGGCCCTTCGGTCTGCTGCGCGCCGTGACCACTATTGATGAAATGTATGTCCAGGGCTTTGAAGCAGATGTGAGATTTATTGCCACCGAAGGGCTGACCTTCTACGGTGGTATAGGGCTGCTTGACTCTGAAATCGAGGAGAACAAAAACCGACCTCTGTCGGAGGGCAATGAAGTTCCACAGGCGCCGGGGACAACCGGGAACCTGGGTGCGGAATGGGTGCTTGCACTGTCCACTAATCTCAATCTGGTCAGTCGGTTGGATTGGAGTTACGTGGGCGAGACATGGTTCCACACATTACAGGGCGAACAGACCCCTACGATATGGAATGCATTCTTTGGGCCTGGAAACAACCAGGATTTCTCCAAGTCGTCTCGTGACGCCTACGATACCCTGGATCTGCGCGTAGGGCTGGAAGCGGACAACTGGCGGGTGACGGCCTGGGGTCGCAACATTACCGACGAGGAGTACCTGGAAGAAGTGATCCCGGCGCCAGAATTCGGCGGCAGTTTCAATCACCAGTCAGCTGCGCGGGCATATGGATTGGACTTCTCTTACCTGTTCTAAGCTTGGCTTTAACTTAAACGCCGCCGGGGTGACCCGGCGGCGTTTTTGTATCTCTACGATAGATTTTACAGAATGATTATCTGCACACTGTGGCCAACCCAGGCCGTTTGCATTATTTTATGGCTTAGTCTGAATACATCCCAAACTTAAGGAAGCCCATGAGTCCTGCAGATACCGCCTGGGCCTGGCCGTGGTGGACGGTGATGGTGGTCATCAACAGCTGCAACCTGATGCTCTGCGCACTGTTTTTTCGCCACTCCCTGAACGCCACCGATGGGCATACGGCTTATAGGCGAGCTATGCGTCTCATGGGTCTGGTGTTTGCAGTGGTGGCACTGTATCGGGCGGTGTTTGTATCGCGCTACCTCACCCAAATGGGCTGGTTCGACACGCTCGCCAATAGCTCGCTTATTATTCGCTCGTTTGCTGTATTCGCCGAATTGTCTTTCGCCGGGCTATTTGCGTTCGCGATGCTGCGGTTTAATCGAGACCTGGCGTTCTTACCTGCCCGGCGGCACACAGTGTTGGGCTTGTTGCTGCGCTGCAGTCCCTATGTGCTGATTTTTTGTATCTTTAGTGCACAGTTTTTTGCAACAACCGGTTTGATCACCAAGAGCCGTCTCGCTTTTGCGATAGAGGAGACGCTATGGTTTGTGGGTTTTCTTGCCATTCTCCCACTGGCTGCGCTGCAGTTTCAACATGTACGCAAGCTACAGGTGACAACAGAACTTTCATTGCTAAGGCGTTTTGCATTCGTCAATCTGGGTTGGTGCCTGATTTACTGTACCTATGGCGCCGTGTTCCACCTGCCCTTTGAATATTGGGGTGCCGCATTTGAGCAATTGCATAGCGGGGTACCCGCGATCAAAACAGGCTGGAGCGCCGTCAGTGATGCGCTACTCATTGTTAACCCGTCGCGTCACTACGGTGATTGGGGCTTCGCTTTCCTGCTGTGGCATTCGGCCTATTTCAGCGTCTGCGTCTGGCTGGCGCTATTCTTGATGCGCGGACCACGGCTGCTGCCAAAAGAATAAGTTGCTGGCACTATGCCTTGGCAGTCAGCGGGGTAATATTGGATGCCTCAACCGGCTCTTCATTGCCAATGTCCAATAGCAAATCTGGATTACCCTTGCATGCGGCGATCAGTACGTTTTTGTTTTTAGATAAAAGCAGGCCAATGTTTTCTGCATCTTGTTCACTTATGCCTTCAATCTGTTTGCCCAGGAACAAGCTGAAATTCTCAGCCAGCTCCAGCATCTTGTCGTAAGCATCTGCCTCTTTCTTACTGTCAAACATGGAGTCATCCCGGTCACATTTCCACATTGCTACTACGGCCACAGGTCACCTCGTGTGTAGGTTGTTGGTATTTGTTGATACTGTATATATGAACAGTATTGGAGGCAAGTGTTTTTCGCGCAGTAGGGTGACTTGGCAGTGCGCAGGTAGAGGCTGACTAGTCGTCAGAATCAGTCTCTTTGTGACCCACTCTCCATTGATCGCCGATGATGGGATCATCTTCTATATCGTCTTCATCATCAGGACGGCGTTCCCAGGCATAGCGCTTTCGCATCGGTTTGGGGTCCCAGTTGCGAAATGCATAGGCCAGCAGCGCTCCTGACAGCGCCCCAAAAAAATGCGATTCAAACGATATTCCGGGGTCGCCAGGCAGAATGGTCAGTAGCATGCCGCCATACATATAAAAGGCCACCATTAGCAGCGCAGCTGAGCGCCTGTCGCGGCGAAGAATGCCACCGACAAACAAGTAAAAGAAGATGCCGTGGGTAAGTCCGCTCGCCCCGAAATGGAAACTGCTCCTGGCAAACAGCCACACCCCCGTCCCCGACAATAGCCAAATACCTGCCAGAGCAAAGAACCGGGACCGCGGGTAGCCATACAGGAGCATGCTGCCCAGAAGCACCAGCGGCAAAGTATTGCCGATTAGGTGTTCCCATGAACCGTGGATGAGCGGCGCTGTGATAACACCCAGCAGTCCGCTCTGGGTCCTTGGATAGACGCCCAGCTCATAAAAGTTCACGCCCAAGGCGAACTCAAACAATTTCAGGGCCCATATTAGGGCGGCGAAGGACGTAGCAATTACGATGCTGTTGCGCAGGGGGTTATGGGTGGCCATTTGAACTGATATTGGGGCGTGCTACGCGTATTAAAGGGCCGGCACTAAATGGGTGAAATAATAGTGAGATTCTTCATGGCGTAGGACCGTATGAATCTTATAATTCGTTGGCTATTTCGCGCAAATTACGAATCTCTCCGTTTCAGCTTCCCGGCCAATGGAGTAACAGTTTCTTAGGTAAAAACGATGTGGCTTGTCAGTGTCTTACTTACTGCGGGAGCTTTTTTTTGCTACCTCGACCACCGAAACACGCCCCTTGCGCCCACCTTCGAAGCTGCGAGACTCTTGCAGCTTGTGCTGAGCCAAAAAATCCAGCCAAAGTGCATCTTGTGACGGCTTGATATACATCACCATATAGTCAGTGTTGCGCCAAAGTCTTGGTGTGCTGAGAATGACATCGAGTGAAAATCGCCTGTTTTGCAGCGCATTCCAGTCAAGTGTTCTCCCGCTGAAGTAGCCAATGTACTTCTCGTTCGAAACCAGAGACGCGTTCTGCGGGGTGCTGGCAGCCACCCATTCGGTAGCGTCGACAATAAACATTTTCTCACGGTCACTGTTGTGTAAAGTGTCAATCGAAAGACCCACAAGTAAGGTGAGGCATAGCGCCTTGCGCCAGCCTTTGGAGCGCCACAGAAAGCTCAACACAAAAGGAACGTATAGCAGCAGAAAAATTACTACCTGATTGCAGTATCGCTCGAGCATGAAACGGTTTATAAGCACAAACACCAATAAATATGCCAAGCCGATCACGATATGACTGACCAGTATTACCCGGTCCCCGCGTCGTAGTCGCAATTGCAGCTTGCCTAACTTCCCCCATATCAAGGTTGCGACCCATGGCCATGACAGTGCGCGAGCAAGATTGAGGAGTAAGACTGTCACCATTGCCATGACTGCAGCGGCGGTAGCATCATCGCGACTGGTGAAACTCAGCATCGGTTCAGCTGCCTGCGCTGCAATGACAGAAAATTTTGTCGGGAAAGCGAGTAGGCGATCAATGTAAAGCGCAATAGTGGGGAGGATAGAGGCGCCATCAGCTTGCTGGTTTTGGAAGCCTATTAGCACCAGGCTGAACAAGGCAATGATCAGCCAGGCAGGAACCAGCAGCAGGGCGCTATGCTGCCAGCGGTTTTTCAGGTCGCGGCAAAACAGCAGTGCAAGTGGCGCCAGCGCTAAAAAAAACATCCCTTCAAAACGAAACAGGGTAGCGAGAAGGGTATAGCCCAGCCATCGTAACCGGTGCTTGAGTATTGGGTGTCGCAGATACAGCAACAATTCTCTCAAGGACAGTATCATCAGTGCCAGATATGCGGGCTCTCGCATGATGGCTGTGCGGGTATGGTTGAGCCAGGGGTGAGACAAAATAACCACAGCGGCGATTATCTGAACGGTGCGATCACCTCCAAGAGTACGCACGGTTGCCACAAAACCAACGCATAGCGCCGCGTAGGACAGGCTGGTAATTGCCAGCCCCGCGTGGAGTAACGACAGGCCGGTGAGCTGGTGAATAAAGGCAATAATGATCGACAGAATAGGGCGAGCGTGCAGCTGTTGACTGGCGACCAGTCCATCTTTGAGAAAGGCGTCCGCAGCGCGTAAATATATGATAGCGTCCCTGTTGATCAGCGGGTCAAGCCAGATCAGCCACGCAGACAGGAGAAGGCTGGTAAAAAATATCCACCTGTACTGAAGATTGGGCTGGGAATTAGCGATAGTATTGGCTAGCACGAGAAGCTCTCAAATTTGTGGCCTAGTCTATCGCTACCCCATGCCACATGCCAGTACAGGCCTCAGGGCCTTTTAGAAGCAACGATGAACGATAAAGCAAAGAACTACAGACCTGATATCGATGGCCTGCGCGCAGTGGCGGTGCTGCTGGTGTTGTTCTATCACGCCGGCTTTCCTGTGAGTGGCGGCTTTGTCGGCGTTGATGTGTTTTTTGTCATCTCCGGCTATTTGATTACAGGCATTGTCTGGAGTGAAATACGCGAAGGGCGTTTTTCCTTTAAATCGTTTTACCTTAGACGTATCAAGCGTCTGCTGCCGGCCATGGTGCTGGTGGTGTTCGTCACCACGGTCGTGGCAAGCCTGCTGTTTATGCCAGACGATTACCTGGTGTTCTCCGAGGGCCTTCGCTATGTGCTTACCGGATTAGGGAATTTCCACTTTCTGGATCTGACGCAAAGTTATTTTGCCAGCGACGCCAAGCTACTTCCTCTGATACACACCTGGTCGCTGGCGGTGGAGGAGCAATATTATGTAATCTGGCCTGCAGTGCTTTTACTGGTCGTGTCACTGCAAGACAGACTGGGGCACGCGGCTCTGGCATGGCTGGCTGTGATTGCGTTTGTCGTTGCGGTGTTGGCGTCTGAGTACTGGGCCCGGCATTATCCGTCGCAGGCCTATTATCTGCTCCACGCCAGGGCTTTCGAGTTGATGATCGGCGGCCTGCTGGCGGTCTATGGTTCGCAGCTCAAGCCATTGCCTCCAAAGGCGGTATCAGCTCTTTCGGTTATTGGACTGACAATGATCATCGTTTGTGCCTTCACTCTTGATCGGCAAAGCGTTTTCCCCGGGTTTAATGCGTTCTGGGTGTGTCTTGGCACCGCTCTGGTGATCTACGCTGGTGGCGTCAGCGAGCGAGTTCTCTCCTATCGCCTGCTGGCGCTGCGTCCTATGGTGTTTATCGGGCTAATCTCCTATTCGCTTTATCTTTGGCATTGGCCTCTCGTTGCCCTGGCGAACTACCTCAATCTGGGGCTGGGCGGCTGGCCAGGGCTGGCAATTATGTTGCTTAGCCTGATACTTGCCTGGATGAGTTGGGCGCTGGTAGAGCAGCGAATACGAAGGCAGAGTGGTTTGAAATTTGGCAAAGCATTCTTACTGTTTTTTCTACTGCCGCTCGCTGCATCGGTGGCATTTCACCAGATTATGCGAGCGACAGATGGCTGGCCTCAGAGATTGCCGCAGGCTCTGGAAACAGTTGCGATACAGTACCTGAATGACAGGCCCGCCGAGCTTTATCCCAGCTGTCATAACAAGTCGATTACAATCGACAGCTCGGAGCGATGTTATATAGGTGCTACCGCCGGTTTATCCAATATTCGTGACCCCGACTTCCTGCTGCTGGGAGACTCCCAGGCGAACTCTTATGCCGGGGTATTTGAGGTGCTAGGGAAGGAAGCTAATCTGGTTGGGCTAATGGCTTCCTCCGGAACCTCGCCATTCCTGGTTGGCGCGGACCGCTACCGAAAAACCAAGTCTGGCGGCACCGAGCTGCGAGAAAAATTCAGGCTGCGCAACGATGCGATACAACACTGGATTGACAAGGGCTTTGAGGGCCAGGTGGTACTGGCTGCGGCTTGGCACCGGTATCTCGCAGGGGGTATAAACAGCTTTGACCCTGATTTTGAGGTCGCCCTGCAGCAGACGCTTCGCTACCTGGAAAGTAATGGCAACGAAATTCTGATTTACCTGGCGATTCCTGAGCTGCCTGATAACCCTGAAATTCGATGCATTGCATTGGATGAGATTGATGTTCCGACGCTGGCGGGTGAACCGCTGCGAAGCGGTGGCACCTGCCAGCAGCTGAGGTCCTCCTATCCAGAGAGTATGTTCGAGAAAAACCGAACGCTGGCACGCGAGGCAATTAGTGCGCTCATTGCAGATATAGAAGGCGCCCGTTTGATGGACCCCATGGATATTTTATGTGTGCAGGGACACTGCCGAACCACGCTGGAGGGTCGGTACATCTACCAGGACATCAACCATCTTAACTTTTCTGGTAGCCGGGCGCTCGGTAGGCTCACCCTGATGGAGCATGGGAATACACTGATTCACGACTAAGCGTTATTTACGCTGGAGTCGCTTCAGCATCCCTTCTAGCCCGTTGAGCTTAACTTCATAGATCAAGGCCAGCTGTGCGCCAAGTTTACTTTTTGGAAAGCCCTTGCTGTGATACCACACCAGATAGGGTTCGGGGAGATCAAGTAGCTGGCGCCCCTTGTACTTGCCATAGGGCATTACCTGATTGACGGCTTCCAGCAAGTCCTTGCTGTCCATACGAGTGCGTATTACCTCGGAAGTTTTGATTGGCGCGCCCGGAGAGATTCGAACTCCCGACCAACTGGTTCGAAGCCAGTTACTCTATCCAGCTGAGCTACGGGCGCGTGGAAAGGTGAGTATACAGGTTATATACCTGTCGTCCCTAGTCTATCAGCCATTCCTTTAGCTGACCCGTTACACGCGAGTCACGCAGCATACCCAGATGTCCCAGATCGTAGAAAACTTTCGTATGCTCTTCGGGGAAACTTAAGTGTAGATCCGGATTACTATGTCTGCCGGTTGCGCTAGAGGGGTGTACCAGACCATCTCCAAGCAATTTTCCGATTCTTTCGCCAGAACGCTTGGACATGGTCGCTGCGATTGCATAATGCTTGATTCCTGCTGGCAAGGGAGTGGGTTGGCGAGCGTCGATGTTGTCTTCATGCTCATCATGGTTGCCCCAGTCTTCATCCTGAACGTTTCCGTGGCGTAGATCGGTGATGCCGGCGCTGCGGATCCGGGCGATTGCCGATAGTGGCGCCGTGTAGGGGCTGAAGGTCAAGGCCTTGTGGATCCAGTAGCCACCACGCTCCATCACGGCACCGTGGTGTGGCGTGCCGACATAGACGGCCTTGTCGACCTTGCTCAGCCAGCTGTGGCCCTCCTGTTTGGCGATGTGCATAGCGGCGCGAGTCAGTAGCCCGCCCATGCTAAACCCGATGAAGCTGATTGACGTTACGGGGACCGGCCATGTCTCTAGCAAGCCTATTATTTGTTCGCAGAACTCGCGCCCATTGGTTGAGATATTGCGGCCCGAGTTGTAAAGAACGTAAATCGGCGTGAAATCGCTGTCCTGGGCTATTGCCTCGGGGTGGTTGTGCTCATTAGAGGTCCATTCATGGTCGCTCATGCTGAGACCGTGAGCCAGAATCAGCAGCCTGCCAGTCGGCGCAAAGCTGGCATCCGTGAGCGCAGTCGCTTGCGGGTATATCTCAACCCGGGGTTTCTGTGCCTCAAGCGGTGTTGGGGCTGGCTTCTCTTGCTCGATTGATGGGTCCCTGAGCGGGCTCTCAAGGCCGGGTATTCCTGCTGGCGGGGTGGCGACTGGCAACAGGACACGAAATTGCATCGGGATTGCCAGTGCGTTTTTGCTTTTTTCCAAGTGGTCACCGCAGACACCATTCAGTGCAGAGATTATGGTTTCTCGGCGCGGTCCTGGCGGCAGGGTGCGATCCAGTTCTGGTGCTATGCGTTCCAATAACCAGTCGGTAGTACTTTTTGTTGTTCCAATCACTCGCCTGATTGATTCATGGACCAACCCTGCAATTCCGCGCGCCCGCCCTTCGGGGGCATCGCCCAGCGGAAAAGGGGTAGCCGCTATATTGCGGTACATCTCTTCAACGATTGTCGTCACACCGTGAGCGGCATCCAAGGCAAGGCTTGTGCTGCCTCTCAGTGTCTTTCCTGTTTTCATAGTGGCATCTCCTTAGCCCTGGTAATTATTGGGCGCAGTTACCGTGCGCTATTGATCCTAAACGGGTCAGTTGCGGATTTTAGTTGGCCCTTTTCTTGCGGCGGGCGGACGTCTTTTTCGCCGCAGCGAGTTTTGACTCTTTTGGCACAGATGGTTTAGGGCTGTCATCGGAGGAAGAGGGCAAGGCGGCAAGACATTCCATGCACAGCAGGGTGGCGCGCGGGCCAGTGGGTACGCCTATTGTTGCGCGCTGGCCTACCGGGAGAATGACGTTACACGCTTCGCAAACCCCATTCTTGTTCAGTATTACTTCCTGCCAGCCGATCACTTTAGTATCTGCGTCGGAGTCAGGGCTGGGTGCATCTCTACCCGTCAGCGCACGTGCTATTTGTGAACTGTCGATGACAACGCCTTCGACCAGGTCAAAAGTATGCAGCAGAACGTTGCGCACGATGGTAGAGACTGACAAACCCAATTGTTCAGCACGGTCACGCAGCTCTTCATCGAGTTGTTCAGGAATGCGCGCCTGTAGCACTCGATCCTTGGCCTGGTGGCGTTTTCGCCCTGCTCGTTTGATTTTTTCCGGCACAATTTGTTCCCCGAATTTTGTTCTGTTGGTGGGCCATGTTCTTCGAGCAGGGGTCATATAATTACATTGTAATACATTTGTCAAACTATGTAATACAGATACTGTTATCGAAAAGATCAGGCGATCGTCCCAATTTTTTACTGTAAGCCGGGCCTGAACTTGCCTGGGGTCAGCTTCGATGAGTCAGTGAATTGAAGGTATTTTTGATTTCACCATTCAGCTTTGGAATCAGAAGATTCATTGCAGGGCTGACCGCTTGCGCACGAAAGCCCCGACATTCGGTTTTGGAACCCTGTATGGTGGCAAGGTTATGGAGGCCCCATAGGGCTGCGATCCCCGCCGCTAGTCTGTAACAGTCGAGACTATGTTACAAAATTGCGCAACAGCCGCAGGAAAGCGACTGCGAAACAATCGAGAATGTATATCTCTCATTGTCACGCTCGAACCGCGAGCTGGAGCTATTGCACATGCCTATTGCCACACGATTAAAGGGACGTTTTTTTTGCGGCGTCCTTTTTTCCCTTTTTGTCATTACTCAATCTGAGGCTGCATTCGCTCAGGCTGCGGGTTCACAAGTTCCGGAAAATGCCAGCCCAAGAAGTTATGGCAGTGGATGGGATTGTGACCCGGGGTATCGCGCAGAAAATAAAACCTGCGCAGCGATTGTCGTGCCAGAAAACGCATATTTGACAAGAAATTCATATGGCCCTGGCTGGGCGTGTGAGCGCGGTTATCTTTCTGCAGGGCTAAAGTGTGTCGAGGTCTCATTGCCAGTCAATGCCTATATGTTGAGCGAGCCTCGTCCACCCGGTTGGCGATGTAATCGAGGCTATATGCCGGTAGCCGACAGTTGCGTAGCGATAGCTGTTCCCAGTAACGGCTATCTGGATGATAACGATTTTCGTCCGAGCTGGACGTGTGAGCGGGGCTATCAAAAAATTGCAGACGGTTGTAAGGCTATAGCAGTTCCAGAAAATGGCTACCTCTCTGAGCGTGCCTATGGAAAAGGATGGAAGTGTGATCGGGGTTACAAAATGGAAGCAGAAGGATGTGCATTCCTACAACTGCCAGCGAATGCGTATTTGAACGACAAAGGTGACCGATGGCAGTGTGCCCGGGAGTTTCAAAGGCTAGGCGATGCCTGTGTGTCGCGCCAATAACCACTAGTGTTTTAAACAGCTGGCATCCGTGGGAATTATGAGCCTTGGTTTTTTTAATGGTCGCCCACTCATAAGCCAAATCAAGCAAGCTTCTGAAATTCGTTTTGGGAGAAAAAAGATTTCGCATAGGCAAAAGGAAATACATTGAGTAATTTATCCGTAGGGGTTATTGGAACCTCTAAGAAAGCAGATGAGCTGCGGGTTCCGGTTCATCCTGAACATTTGTTGCGACTGTCGAAAGAGCAGCGCCAGCAGTTGGTTTTTGAAACTGGTTATGGCGAGCGATTTGGAGTCTCCGACTCTGAGCTTGCTAAATTGGTCGGCGGGCTCGCTTCGCGGGACGAGTTGTTAGAGGACATGGATGCGGTGATCGTCGCCAAGCCTGTGCTTGCGGATTTTGAACAACTGCGTGAAGGCGGTGTTCTTTGGGGCTACCCCCATTGCACCCAGCAGCGGGAGGTTGCACAGATAGCCATAGATAGAAAACAAACGCTTATTGCTTTTGAAGATATGTTTGTCTGGGGCCCGGAAGGCCAGGTTGGCAGGCATACTTTTTACAAAAACAATGAGATGGCAGGGTATTGTGCGGTCATTCACGCCCTGCAGCTCAAAGGTATCGATGGGCATTATGGTGATCAGCGTAAAGTCATCATCTTTAGTTTTGGTGCCGTGAGTCGTGGTGCCATCTACGCGCTAAAGGCGCATGGTTTTAGAGATATTACGATTTGTATTCAACGACCTAACCATGAAGTTCGCGAAGAAATTCTAGATTGCCATTACGTGACACTGAGAATGGGAGAGAACAATGATCCGCGGATTATCGTTGTCGAGCACGATGGTTCGCAGAGTGCTTTAACGGAGTTGATCAGTGAGGCTGGTATTATTATCAATGGCGCTTTTCAGGATGCGAACAACCCCATTGATTTTGTACTTGAGCAAGAAAAGAGCTGCCTGAGGCCTGGAAGCTTGATTATTGACGTCAGTTGCGACGAGGGTATGGGCTTTTATTTTGCCAAGCCTACGTCCTTTAAAGAGCCCATGTTCCAAGTTGAAAAAGTGGATTACTACGCTGTAGATCACACGCCGAGTTACTTTTGGGAAAGTGCCTCACGTAGCATTTCGGATGCGCTGATTGTTCATTTGCCGGCTTTCTTGGCTGGGGCTGACGAATGGCAAAAAGATGAGACCATTCGACGAGCTATCAATATTGACAAAGGGGTGGTTCAGAAAGCAGAGATTCTGACTTTTCAAAATCGCCAATTGGATTATCCGCATTCGGTGATCTAGCGAGATAGCGTCACAGTATTTCAGCACTGGAACAAGTCAGCAGTTGCGGCAGTTCACCGGATGCCCGCTGTAGCCAGATTTGTCCGCTGTGACCCAGTTGCCCGGAGGCTCGCATTGAATGCTGCAGGGAGGCCGCCAACCCGGTTGCTAGCAATCGACGGTAAAACGGCAACTGGCGAACGTAGAACGGCAGTGTGTCCTCCAGAGCCTCGGCGCTGGTGAGCTGCTCACCGAACAGAGCAGTGAAGTCCTTTATCGCGCTTTGCAACTCCGCGCTGAACGAAGGCGCTTGCGGCAAGATCAAACGCCAGGTCATGTCGAACTCCAGTTGGCACTCGCCAAGGCATTCACCTGAATATCGTGGGCCCCACTCCACAGGACTAATCAGTGATAGCTGCCAGCTCCCCTGTCGCCAGTACAGGTAGTAGGGCTTGCCGGGTATCGGCTTGAAACTGAATTCAGCGGACAGTACCAGTAAGGAGACCAGGTAGTCGGCCAAAAGAGTTGGAGCGGACTTTGGCGCTACTGCAACGGGTCGCAGCGACTGCCAGGCATCCAGCATGGGCACTAGTCCCTTGCCCTGGGGATTTGGGTTGGTTTTCATAACATCACAATGTGGGAATCTACAGGTACTGTACGCAGAAACTCAGCAAAGCGATTATATCGGCATGTCGCGGGCTGGGGGGGGGTAACCACGCGGATAGCCTTCTCCATTACTGGCGCGAGTTTTCGCTCTCCAGCCTGATACCTTTGAACTCAGAACTTTCCTGCCATTGTGGCCAACGGCTTGAGTTCCCCAGATCGTTGATGATCGTCTGAAACAGCTCAATGTCCTGGACCGCACCACGCAGGTCCCAGTCAGGATCCCAGGCGTCGCAGGTCTGGTGATAACAGTTGCCGATGTAGTCAGCGATCCATTGATCGCCGGCAGCGCGGCCGCCCTCGATGAGGTCCGAACCTCCTGCGATACCCATGATCAGTAGCACCGGCACTCCACGGCGGGCCAGTGAAAAATGATCGGCGCGGAAGAACAAGCCGTTCTCCGGCAAGTTCTCTGGGGTCACTACTCGTCCCTGCAGTGCTGCTGCCCGGGCCAGATCGCCTTCCAGGTCACTCTGCCCTTCGCCCACCAGGATTACGTCGTGCGCCAAACCGGCTGTCTGCAGTATATCGAGGGTCAGGTTGGCTGCGGTCTTCTCCAGTGGGTAGATAGGCTGGGTTGCATAGGCTTCTGAGCCTAGCAAACCGCTTTCCTCGGCTGTCCATGCCGCAAACACCACGCTGCGCTCCAATGGATCGCCTGCTTTGAGAACGCGGGCCAGTTCCAGCACACCGGCTATGCCCAGCGCATCATCGTTAGCACCGGGGCGCACGCGGCGGCCTTCGGCATCAGGCTCTCCCAGGCCGTAGGCATCCCAGTGACCGGAAACCATAATGGTTTCATCGGGGCGGCTCTTGCCGGGTAATATGGCCAATACGTTCTGGCTCTCAATGACTTCCGTAGTGACTGCGACATCGGCACTAAAACTGACGGCTTCAAGCTCTAATGCTTTAAATTCCGGACTGCGAGCCAGCACACGTTGTCTGTCCAGGTCGAGTCCGGCATTTTCGAACAATTGCGTCGCGGCATCATCATGCAGCCAGCCTTGCAGTGTGATCGGCTGCGGGGCGGTTTGAGCTCTAACGATCGAATAGTTCTCTCCAGGTGATGAGGCAGCCACGTTCCAGCCATAACCTGCGGCTTTGTCTTCGTGAATCACCAACGCTGCAATGGCACCGCGTCGACTGGCTTCCTCGAACTTGTAGGCCCACCGACCGTAGTAGGTCATGCGCTTGCCACCAAAGCGACCAGCCACTGGCTCATTGGGTCCAGCCGCAAAATCCGGGTCGTTCACCAGAAATAGCGCGACTTTTCCGGAGAGGTCGATATCACCAAAATCATCCCATTGTCGCTCTGGTGCGGTAGCGCCAAAACCGACAAACACCACGGGCGCGTCATCGATGGTGATGTGCTCAACCGAGCGCACCGTGCTGATCTCGATGTCGTTTGCCTGCACCAGGGCTTGCTGTGTACCGCCAATCTTAAGGGCCAGATTTGCCGGTTCCAGCAGCTGTGTATGGAGTAGCGGCACTGCCTGAGTCCAGCCGCCGTCCTCACCGCCGGGCTCCAGCTCCAACGCCTTGAACCGCTTAATCAGGTAGGCAACGGTCTTCTGTTCGCCCATGCCTCCAGGCGCCCGACCTTCGAATTCATCGGAGGCAAGGACCTTGACGGTTGCTGAAAGTTGGTCCGTCTCGATCTGCTCCACCTGCGCGCAGGACGTCAGTAGCGTGATCATTACAGGCAGCAGTAACAGTTTGTAAGGCATGGTCAATTACCCGGTATCCAAGAATAAGGGGGACAGTTTACGCTTTTTTATTGTGGTGGCGCTTAGACCGTCATTGAAACAGGCTGGATACCATCATCCATAATGCCATCAAAGCGCCGTTGCCCAAAACTTGATGATGGATTTGTCTAGCGCGCTTGGGTTAACTTGTCAGCCTTGGGTAGGGGCACGCAGTTAATGTACTTGGCACAGCACCCAGACACACTCGGAAGTAAAAAATGCTAGATGAAGTCAAAGACTATTACGGCAAGAGACTGCGCGGCTCTGATGATCTCAAAACGGACGCTTGCTGCACGCTGGATGAGCCCCCGCTTTACCTGAAGCGCGTACTCAGCCAGATTCATGATGAAGTGATGATGCGTTACTACGGCTGTGGCCTGGTGGCTCCCGAGCAGCTGCAAGGGCTGCGCATACTCGATCTTGGCAGCGGATCGGGACGGGATGCGTATGCCCTGTCTGCTCTGGTGGGCGAATCAGGTCATATCGTGGGTGTCGATATGACTGACGAACAACTGGCCGTGGCAAACCGGCACATTGACTTCCATCGGCAGGCCTTTGGGTACCATCAAAGCAATGTCGAATTTCACAAAGGCTACCTGGAAAAACTCGATGAACTGGGCTTCGAAGACGACAGTTTTGACGTCATTGTATCCAATTGTGTAATCAATCTGTGTGCGGATAAAGAAGCTGTTTTGCGCGAAGCACTGCGAGTGCTAAAGCCTGGCGGTGAACTCTATTTTTCTGATGTCTACGCAGATCGCAGGGTGCCGGAAGAGCTGGTAAGTGACCCGGTGTTATACGGAGAGTGCCTCAGTGGTGCGCTGTACTGGAATGACTTCATTAATCTAAGCAAAAAAGTCGGCTTTGCTGATCCTCGCCTGGTGGAAAGTCGGCCACTGGGTATTGAAAGCGTTGAAATTGAAGCGCTCATAGGGCACATCAATTTTTACTCAGCAACCTATCGACTGTTCAATATCCCCGACCTTGAGCCCGCCTGCGAAGATTACGGGCAGGCAGTGATTTACCGTGGTTCTATCGATCAACACCCCAGGGTCTTCTCACTGGACGGGCATCATCGCATCGAGACTGGCAAGGTGTTTCCGGTGTGCGGCAATACCTGGTTGATGTTGCACGAGAGCCGATTCAGGGAGCATTTTGAGTTTATTGGCAACTGGGAACAGCACTACGGGATTTTTGAAGGTTGTGGGACGGCTGTGCCTTTCAACTCAAAAGTCGGTGCCAATGAACTGCCGTGTTGCTAGCGAGCCCATAGCGACTTTGGAGCAAGGTCTGCCAGACCAAGGTTCAATTCGCCGCGTGAATCAACTTCCATAACAAGCGGGGTGAGAAACGTCTTAGCCACTGTAGTATCTTCGCTTCCATATTAGGCCATAGTATCTTTACGTTCTTCTGCAGGCCCTTCTCTACAGCCGCCACAATATCCTCTGGTGTCATGTATCGCTGATTCGCAATGGAGTCACTCAGCATCCGCGGTTGCGCCGAGGACATTGCCTGATCCAGTAGCGGTGTATTGACCAGAGGCGGACAAACCAGCATGAATTGCACCTTGCTGCTGCGGTTCTCTTCCATAAGAATTTCCATGTAGGCATTTGTAGCAGCTTTGGTAGCGCAGTACGCGCCGCAGTCAGGCACTAGCACCGACCCGCCGCTGGAGCCAAATACGATCAATTGACCGGCATCGCTCGCCAGCATGTTCGCCAGGACGGTCTGCACGACATTGACGGTGCCGCCGTAGTTCACCGCCATAAGATGATTGGTAGTCTCAGCCGGCATAGTGGCTAACTTACCCGCTGGCATGATGGCGGCGCAGTGAATCGCCCGATCAATAACGTCGAAGCGTTCGAGAATGTCCTCTATTGTTGCCTTGACCTGCTCCAGAGACGCCACGTCGACATTGAAAGTTATGACGTTGTCGCCAGCAAGTTCAGCCAGGGCAGGCGCATTGAGATCTGCGACACAAACACGCCAACCCTGATCTGATAACTGCTTAACAAAAGCGCGACCGATACCGCTGGCTCCACCTGTTATCAATACTGTTTTCATAGAAGTAACTCTATTACAAAGGCTCAGGCGCGCTCATGCTAAAGCGCAGCTTATTCATATGCCCTGACATCAATGGCTTTTTGGGTAACCCCAAGCGTCGCAATGGCTCTACCAGTGCATGGTCAGACAAGACCAGTTCGCCATCGCGGCCGTACCCAGCCTCCGAAAACTGTTGGGTCAAATAGCCTATATGTGGTTTGCCCTCGAAAATCGAATAAACCGGTGAATCTATAGGCTTCAATGTGCGGGAACCGACATTGCTGACGCTATAGCGCAACAGCTGTTCACCGTCTCTGTGTAAGGTCGTCACCGTGCGTCCATCGGTCTTGCTGTGCCGAATGTCTTCTATCGTCTTGGGGTAACCCCACATCTGAATGCCGCATTCAAGCGCTGACATTTGGGTCACTGGTAAATACCAGGTAAAAGACGGCTGCTTGCCTTTTAGGATATTCATCCAGGTACCCAGGTAGGGGACAAGCGTTTTTCCCGAAACCTTATTGACAAAAAATGCGCAGCCAATTTCCTCGTAAGACCCACATTCTGTGTCCGTATAGTGGACGCCTGCAAAAGCCATAATTGCTTTTCCGGGCGCGACCTCAGCCACCGTGAAACCACTGTCAGCGATGAGTTCATTGGCCACTTTGCTGGCAACAACAAACATTCCGACGGAGGTGCTACCATCATGAAACAGGGTCGGATAACCCAGCTCATTGCCCTGGATATTAAAGCGACGATTTGTGTGTGGGCTCACTGTAGTCATGGTGCGCTAACTCCCCAACGAATCGATTGGCGAAACGATTGGCTGGCAGGCCATTATCAGCCCCATTTGCCATTGCCATACGGCGTATTCCAACAGTGTGCCAGTTTTCCATCTTCTACCTTGAACACTTCGATGCCACAGAGTTGCAGGTTCTCGTCTTTCTCGGAGGTGATTTCCCAGATGGAGGTGACGTAAGTATCGTCGGAGTGTGTGATGAGCCTTTCGATGTGAATACCTACGTCCTCTCGCACCATCCTGACCCGCTCTATCTGTTCTTCGTGACTTAACTTTATCGTCTGTCCTTCTGGCTCGTGACGAACAATGGGGTCGGCGCAGATCTCGCGGATCAATTCGTAGTCGCCCTGGTTACTGGCTTCCTCCCAGTAACGCTCCAGTAGCATTTGTGCCTGTGGCTTTTTCATGTTCGTTCTCCCTTGTCGCTCTAAAGTTGTATTTAGTACCTGTGGTGTGCTGATGGTAAATAGCTTACTTGGATTAGCACTATCTGAAAAACGCCCCCAGCATCCGTTGAAACGAAACCGGCAAAAGGCGCTTTAACAGTTCGCCTATGTGCGCATCTGCGCCGATCACCACTCGCAACTTGTTTCGCTCTATTGCCCGCACAATTTTCTCTGCCGCTTTAGCCGCCGGCATGCCATATTTTTCCTGTAACTGGGCTGCCTTAACCTGCATGTCGGCGTCCAACATACGCGAAGAGCGAATGACATTGCTGCGAATCGTGCCTGGGTGCACAGTTGTTACACGCACTGTGGTGCTGGCTAACTCCGTCCACAGCGCTTCTGTGAAACCGCGGACGCCCGCCTTTGAAGCGGAGTAAATGGCTTGCCCGGGCATGCTGAAAAAGCCAAACATGCTCGAAACGTTGACAATATGCGCCTCAGGCGACGCCTTCAGATAGGGAAGGAAGAACTTACAGCCGTAGATCACACCCTTGAGATTTATATCCAGTAGCCACTCGGCGTCATCAATTGAATGGTCATCAAACAGGGCGCCGACACTGACACCAGCGTTGTTGATAAGGACTTCGATGGACCCATGTCTATTGGCAATATCGCAAGGAAGCTGCTCCATGCTCTGGCGATGACTGACATCGATAACATGTGACGACACTGTGCCACCTGCCAGGACGAGCTCGGCACAAATCGAATCAAGCGCGGTTTCATTGATGTCCACCAGCGCAAGAACTGCCCCTCTAGCGGCCATTGACCTTGCCAGGGCTTGCCCGATCCCACTGGCGGCACCGGTGATTACTACGACTTTGTTTTCCAGATGTTTCAAAGGGGTAATGCTCAGTGTGATCGTAAATATATCTACCGCAGGCCCAGTATGGCATCCAGGTCAGCAACCGTTTTTGCACCATCGCCATCGACCAATATTGATTGAATACTCAGAGCCTGGGCTGCAGCGACATTGCCTTGAAAATCATCCAAAAAAAGAACATCAGCGGGGGTGAATCCACCTGTGTCCAGTGCCAGTTGGAAAATCGCAGGGTTGGGTTTGCGCATGCCGACTTCACTGCTATCAATAACAAAGTCAAATAGCTCATCAACTGGCAACATGCCGCGCCAGTGGTCCCTGAACTCAACGACATTGTTGGTTATGATGCCTGTTGCTAACCCCGCCGCGCGAATGATGGGAATGTAATCTATCAATTCGGTGCGCAGACCACCGCCGTTTTCAGCCATTGCCATAAACACTTCCCAAATATCGACATTCAGGTTCTGTTGGTGGCCCAGTGCCATGATACGTTCACGGGCTTCTTCCAGGGTGATTTCGCCACGTTCTACCTGGTGCCAGGGGTGATCGCCATCGACAGCGTAGCCACCGAAGACGACTTCGGTCACCTGCTCGTCGGACGCGCCAATTTTCTGGGCGTAGGCACTAAAGGCATGAAAAGGTGAGTCAGTAAACACGCCACCAAAATCGAATAACACGGCTTTCAAATCTGTTGTCATTTTGTTGCCTCTTCCGCGAGCAGAACCACCGTGCCTTTGTCACCATCAAGGAGAACCCGATTGCCAGTTTGCAGGAAACGCGTTGCTTGCCGGGCATTGACTACGCACGGCAGTCCATATTCTCTGGCGATGACAGCCCCGTGAGAGACCGAGCTTCCCAAATCAGTTACCAGACCGCCAATCAGGCTGAAATAGGGTGTCCAGCCAATATCGGTAATTGGAGTCACCAGAATTTCCCCCGGCTCCAGCTCAGCGGCTTCCTGCAGTGTGTGAGCAACCCTGACAATGCCTTCAACGATGCCACGCGAGGCTGGTCGTCCCTGTAGCACGCCGTCTGCAATGTCGACTGGTTGTGGTTCCAGTGGTAGTGGCAGACCTACGGAGATCTCCGGAAACTCGAACTGCTGCTGATAATCCAGGGCATCGCGACGAGCAAGGGCATGCTCCACTGCAGCGGCACTGGGGTCAGCAATAAATTCAGACAACTCGGCAGTGCTGAAGAAAAACACCAAATCTGCGTCGGGTAGGATTCCCTCTGCAGCCATTCGCTCGCCGAGGCAGCGAAATGCGAGTTTGAAACGGTGTGCCAATTGCACGAGCTGTGACTTGGAGTGCTCACGCCTGCGGATGGCATTGTGTGCCTTGGGTAAAATCCAGCGTAAGCCGCGGCTCAACGAAGACCATTGTATATCTTCGCTGTGCAGTTCCCTGTGTCCTCCGGTGAGCAGTCTAGCGTGCACCGCCGCCTGCATGCTTTGGATCAACGGGGTCAGCTCGTCACTCCAGGATGGATCGCGCATACACAGCTCACGGTAACCGCGGTGGCCATGCTGGTTCAGAAAATTGTCGAATTCTTGCTGCAGGCCTGGTGTGGCCCGCAACCAAAGGGTGGCATCCTCTATGGTGGCACGCTGAAATTCCTGCTCAGCATTGGGGTGCTGTGCTACCCGGTCCAGTAACTCGTCCAACTGCTCCAGCATCAAGGCGCTTTCAACGCCACTGGCGCCAGCCAGCAGGCGAACTGCCTCGGCTTGTTCATCAACAGTGCTGTTATTGGATTTTCCTGACACCATATTTTCGACAATGGCACAGAGAAAACCCGATAGGGCGGAAGATTGGATGTGCACTGCCATGCAGTGATCAAAGAACCAGGACTTCTGGGAAATTTCCGCCCACATCGCAGCGCTTTGGTTTTTCTCTGCAATTGCAAACTGCTCCAGCTCGTCGCCAAAGCGTTGCACTACGCCGGGAGCTGTCAGACAGTAGCGCAGCAGCTTGCCCGTATTGATCACTCGCTTCCACAAGGGCAGTGGAGGTAATTCTTTCAGTTCTGGCACTATGCGCCCGCACAGTGTTTGTGCCGCCTGTTCGGCGCTGGAACCCAATACACCGGCGGACATCACCATGCTCCCCGTCATGTTGAGAAACAAGTGGCCGTAGGCCGATGCGGTGAGCTGCCAATTGCTATCAATGCGCTCGCGAGTGCCGACTGTCACCTGCATATGCTGCAAGCCATAATCGATACCCCAACCAGTAAAAGACATGGTAAGCGGACACACCGCACCGGGCATCATTTCACTGACATTGCTGATGGTCAGGACATCGTCAGGCCTTGGAAGTGTTGAATCAAACTCATTGAGGTCGGCTGGCAGTGTGGTAATGGGTCTTGCCTGTAGCCAGAACAAATTGCCGGTCTGGTCAATGGCCCACTCCAGGTCCAGTGGCTGGCCTTCGTGTATGGCTGCAGCCCTGGCTTGTTTGGCAATCTCGCTTATCTGCTCGTCGCTCAAAAGGGCGGTATCGCCGACCAGCTGCCGACGCATGATAGCGCCGGAGGTAGTGACACCATAGTGATCCGGGGTGGCCTCACCACTGACCAGCGCCTCGCCCAAACCAGCGACTGCGTCGATAATCAGTAAGTCACGTCTTGCGCTCAACGGGTCTGCAGTGAACACAACGCCGGCGGCATGGGCATCAACCATGCGCTGTACCACCACATTCATGGTTGTCTCGCTGCCGTTAAGCTTGTCTTCCTGGTAGCGCTTGGCGCGGTCAGTAGTAGTAGAGGCTACACAGTGATCGATAGCCTGTCGTAGCTCACTGGTACCGTCTACATTGAGTACAGATTCATACTGTCCGGCAAATGAAGCATCGGCGCCGTCCTCGCCCTGCGCTGAGGAGCGCACCGCAACTTTGTCGCAGTCCAGATTGCGATAGTGCTGATCAAGATCCTCTGGATAACTCCCCGATTGCGCGCTGCGGATAACAAAAGCCGGCGGCACTGCCAGGCCCATGGCAAGAAGACGCGACAGGCCATAGGCTTTGCCGCCTAAGGTGTCGTCTTTTATTTGCTCAAGGCTGAATATATCTCCAGTCAAGCGCGCTTACCTCCATTTACGGGTATCCCTTAATCTAGTAAGGGAACAGGACAGGAATGTTAGCTGTTGCACACAGCATAATCAGGCTGTGATTTGGCCGGGCTGAGCGGTGCTCAAATCGATTGTGCGTGCAGTCATTGTAGGGTTCCTGAAAGCGTAAATCCGGGAAATGTAGTATCTGCGGTATGACTATCTATAAGCGACCATGATTCCCAATCAAAATGGCAAGCTGTGTTGCTGGTTTCTCCCATTTGTCGATCCGAATCCCGCCATGCTAACCAGCTCGAACAGTCATCGACGCGAGCTCAGGGGTGGACTGGCGGCGACTGGAACAGGGTCTATACTCAATGTTCGGTGCCTGCCGTTGCCGGCATACCAACCAGGTTCAGGCTTTCGATTGTCCGGCGCTTTTCACAACTTACAAAGGTGATAAAACGATGGCTGAATTGAATATGGAAAAACTGGATGCGCTGGCTGGGAAAGTGGTCGGAAACGCCAATGCGGCTCTCTCAGGCTTACTTGCTTATATCGGCGATCAAACCGGCGTTTATCGCGCTATGGCCGATGGAGAACCACGCTCGGTGGAGGAAATAGCCACAAAGGCGGGCGTAGATTCGCGCTATTTGAAAGAGCTGCTGTCGGCTAACGCGGCCAACGAGTATGTGGATTATGATGCCGAGTCGGAGAAGTTCTCTCTGTCTCCAGAACAGGTAGCGGTTTTTGCAACAGAAGATAGTCCTGCCAATATGCATGGCCTGCTGCAGATTATTGTTGCCCAGTATGCCGAGTATGAAACCGCAGTAGATGTTTTCCGCTCTGGAAAAGGACGACCCTGGGGCGACCAGCATACTTGCCAATTTTGTGGCACAGACCGTTTTTTCCGCCCAGGGTATATTGCCAATTTGGTGACCAATTGGATTACCGCGCTGGATGGTGTGCAGGAAAAGCTGGAGGCTGGCGGGACCATAGCGGATATTGGCTGCGGTCATGGCTCCACCTCGGTATTGATGGCCGAAACGTTTCCCAACTCGAAGGTGTTCGCTTATGACATTCACGGGCCCTCAATTGATGACGCACGTAGCAAAGCGGCAGCGTCCGGGGTTAGTAATATTGTTTTCGAGCAGGCCGACGCCAGTAACATTCCGGCAAATGGTGGTTATGATTTTGCATGCGTTTTCGACGCACTGCACGACATGGGCGATCCGGTAGGCGTTGCCCAACATATTCGAGAAAGCCTCGCACCTGGCGGTACATTAATGGTGGTCGAACCACTGGCGGGCGATAAAACCGAAGATAATCTTCATCCACTGGGTGGCGTATTCTATGCAGCCTCAACTCTGATTTGCCTGCCGAACTCGCGCTCTCAGGATGTTGGCTTATGCCTGGGCGCGCAAGCGGGACCTAAAAGGCTGATATCAGTGTTAGAGGATGCGGGCTTCTCTTCTATTCGAATTGCTACCACCTCTGCTACCAATATTGTCCTGGAGGCTACTGCGTAGGTTGTTCGAGGCATGTAAGGCGGATAGATACAGTCAGCGAAGTAGACCTGGTGCCTCATCTGGCTTATAAGTAAGCCCCATCAGTCGGGCAATGAGTAATCGGGCCTGTGAAGCAAACCCTTTGGCATCAGTGTCTACTGAGCGCCAAAACGACGGAGAGACTTTATGAAATTCTATGCAGCTATTGCAGCAGGTATGTTGTTGGCGGTCACCCAGATGCCCGTTTATGCAGACGACGATGATCGTCAGGATCGGCGCCAGGAGCGCGGCCGCTCAGACGAGCGCCAGGACAAAAGAGATTGCCGACAAGAAGAGGGCGTTGTTGGCAAAGACAAACGAGACTGCAAGCAGGAAGAGGTTCGTGACGGCGTGCGTGGTAATCAAGGTGAGCGCTTTGATGGGGACGACGATGACAACGACAATGACTAACCTGGTGGTCCTTTCAGGCGCCTGATTTAATGCAACGCACCTATTAGCTCAAACTACGCTTATAGGTGCGTTGCATAGCGGAAGCTACACGCGCCGTTTTTCACCAGCTTATTTCGACCTCAATACTGGACTCGTCACTTTCGACTTCAACTTCCAGCTCTACTGTCACTTCATCAGGGACTCTGATGTTGACCTTAACCCCATGCTGCTTGAAATCGACGCTGTTGTGACGGGCCAATGAATCAGCGAGCTTATGCAGTAGCTCAGCGGCTTCCTCTCGACCCATTTTGCGTTTCTCAGAAATTTCCATCAGGTCCATGCTGGTTCCTCCAGTTAGTGTGGTTGGCTAAATGTACCGAAAAATTGCTCAGGCTAGTAGGGCATGCATAGCAGGTAGCCCAACCCGCTGCCGACAGCCATCAACACAAAGCCTGCGAGACACGTAGCCTGAGCTGGAATTATAGCGGGAATATTGTTCGACCAGTTTAGCAATCGCCAGGCTGAAAAAACTGCTAACGGCAGCCCGGCAAAACCCCAGAGGTAGCCCAGGGAATTTGGGTAGAAGAAGCCGGTCATTCCCAGCCAGATGTAAGCGGTGACTAGCAACACAACGTATGCGAATGAGGCTTGCGCCGGCCCCAATCTGACCACCAAATTACGCTTCCCCGCAGCGAGGTCTGCGCGGGAATCCGGGAATTGGTTGATCCATAGAAATGCAGCGACGTGTAATCCCAGGGCACAGGAGATGTGCAGCAGTGAGGCAGATACATGGCCGGTTTGCACAAAGTAGGTGCCGCACACCACCAAGGGTCCATAGGCAATGGCGACAGCCAGTTCACCCGCGCCGCGATATGCCAGGCGAAAGGGCCTGGCGTGGTAGCACCAGGCGATAGCCATACCCATGATCCCAAAAGTCAGGATCTGGGGGTTGAGAAGGTAAGCTAGCAGCAGGCCAATAAAAACCGCAGCCAGGTAGAAAAAGCCGGCTATCTGCCATGTCTGTTTGCGAGTAAGCAATTCGTCAACCAGTACTCTTTTGCCACCCGAGAATGGTGTGCGCTCCTGATCGCTGATGCCCAGGTCGGTGCCGCTGTCATAGTCTACAATTTCACCGGCGGCATTTTTGGCCACTTCAACACAGAATATGCCGATCACAGTGAGCGCAAGCCAACCCCACGATAGTTGATGATCGGCTGCCGCTGCGCAGGCGCCAAGCCATAAGCCAGCGAAGGATGCCAACGATATCTTTGGATCAGCCAGGCGCCAGAAACCTCGCCAGTACTTCTTATTAGCCACAGACCCTCCCTGGCGTCAAAGCTGGAGACTGTTATCCCCGTTTGGAGTTTTACCCTGGATTGTAACCGACCAGCGTTGGAATGGAGCAATAGACTGGTTGGTCTGCCGCAGGTGTGGCCAGCAAGAAGGTGCCGCGTGACCTGCCGTGTGCATGATATTGGCGCACAGCGCGCCAACATGGGGCAATCGATCGGTCAAAAGCCTTGAATAGCTGGGCGGCGTTTATTGATTGAGCAATTTATCGTTCTAAATCCTGAGCTTGGCAGTTGCCTGCCTAGTTGGCTTGAACCTTGCAAAATACTTCCCTATTAGTGCGATTGGCCGGGACTGCAGTTGCTGTAAGAGTCTCGCTTTTGTCTTTCCAGGTAACTATCAGAGGATATGTAATGAGTTCAAACCCTACTCGCCAGCAGGCCATTCAGGCGATCACCAACCGAACGCCAATTGTCGTTGAAAAGACGGAGCCGCTTGGAGATATCTGGGCCGAAGATGTGTTTAATCTCGCCAGAATGGAATGGGCACTCTCCAAAAACGCCTTTAAGGCGATCAAAAAAACGGTGCAGACGGGAGAACCGCTAGACGCTGCGACAGCCGATGTAGTTGCTGCCGCCATGAAGGAGTGGGCAGTCGCCAAGGGTGCCAAGTTCTTTTCCCATATTTTCTATCCGATGACCAATATCACCGCTGAAAAACACGACAGTTTTATCATCACTAATTCGGATGGTGGTGCGATTACCGAATTCAGCGGTAGCCTGCTCATAAAGGGAGAGCCGGATGGCTCATCATTCCCCAATGGCAGCTTGCGGATGACCAATGCGGCGCGCGGCTATACGGCCTGGGACCCCACCAGTCCTGCGTACATCATGCAAACGGACAACGGTGCAACGCTGATGATTCCCAGTGTATTCATGTCCTGGACGGGCGAGGCACTGGATAAGAAGATTCCTTTGCTGCGCTCAAATTCAGCGATGGATAAGGCGGGACAAAAAGTGCTGGCGCTGATGGGCGAAACGGATATCGCACCGCTTAACTCAAGCTGTGGCGCCGAACAGGAATATTTTCTCGTCGATGCCAATTTCGCCAATAGTCGCCCTGATCTTCTGCTGGCAGGACGCACCCTGTTCGGTGCTCCGCCTGCCAAGGGTCAGGAGTTTGACGACCACTATTTCGGCGCGATTCCTGCCAGAGTGCAGGTGTTCATGCAGGACTACGAAGATCAGTTGTACAAGCTGGGAATCCCGGCAAAGACCCACCACAACGAAGTTGCGCCGGGCCAGTTTGAGATCGCTCCGTATTTCGAGGCAGCTAACGTCGCTGCTGACCACCAGCAGCTGATGATGACGTTGATGAAGTCCACGGCCAAAAAACACGGTTTCATCTGTCTTTTACATGAGAAGCCATTTGCAGGCGTTAATGGTTCCGGCAAGCACGTTAATTGGTCAGTCGGTAATTCCACTCAGGGTAATTTGTTAGACCCCGGTAGTACGCCGCACGACAACCTTCTGTTTCTGTTGTTCTGTGGTGCCGTGATCCGTGGTGTGCATTTACATGGCCCGCTGCTCAGGGCAGTTATTGCAACGGCTTCCAACGATCACCGATTGGGTGCCAACGAGGCGCCACCTGCGATCCTGTCAGTCTACCTGGGAGATCAGCTGGAAAAGGTGTTTATGGACATCAAAGAGGGCAGCCTGAAGAAGACTGAGCACGGCGGCGAAATGGACCTGGGGCTTTCACAGATCCTTAACTTCGAGCGCGACCCGGGTGACCGTAATCGCACCTCGCCATTTGCCTTCACCGGCAATCGTTTCGAGTTCCGCGCTGTAGGATCCTCGCAATCGGTCTCGGGGCCTTTGGTTGCGATGAATACCATACTGGCGGATTCCCTGGGTTGGATTGGCGATAAGCTGGAAGTTGAGCTGGGCAAGGGTGCGAATCAATCAGATGCTGTTTTTGAAGTACTCAAAGAGCTGATGAACGAACACAGCAACGTCATCTTTGGCGGCGATGGTTACTCTTCGGAATGGCATCGAATGGCTGTAGAGGAACGTGGCCTGAAGAATATCCCTACAACTGCCGATGCACTTCCGGCGCTGCGCGAGGAATCCGTGGTCAAGCTGTTTGAGCGCACGGGTGTTCTTAGTCCACTAGAGCTGGAGAGTCGTTACGAGGTGTATGCCGAGCAATATGTGCTCGCCATAGAGGTTGAAGCCAAGCTTGCCATTGATATGGCCAAAACCATCATCTATCCTGCGGCTATTAACTACCTCTCCACACTGGCCAAGACGACGGATTCTGTGTCGGCTATGGGGATTACATTGGATAGCACGGCGGCCAAGTCGGTGGCAGAGAACGCCAATGCCATGCTTGCCGCTGTCTCAAAGCTTGGAGAAGCACTGGCCAAGGATGGCTTTTCTTCCACCGAGGAGCATATGCAGTTTTGTGCCACGGATATTTGCGGGCTGATGCAGGAAGTTCGGGCTGCCGCGGATGCTCTGGAGACAGATGTCTCCGACGAACTGTGGCCACTGCCCAAGTACCAGGAGATGCTTTTTATCAAGTAGCCTGAAATACTCCGATCTACTTCAACGCAGAATTTCCGGCAGCTTGTTTTTAGGTGGTAATGCCTTGGGCAGTTGCTTGCGTGGCATCATTTCGTCGCTGTTGGCGGCATGATATACCGCGCTTGCCATCACCGCGGCTGCCTGCATCAGGTCACCCGGTATCAGGTGGTCAACGTGATCTACGTTGGAATGGTGGGTATTCAGGTAGTAGTCCAAAGGATCTTGAACAAAGCTAAACGCCGGCAGGCCTACTGCGTCGAAGGATAAATGGTCGCTGCCTGTGGTGTTGGTTATGGTGAACATGTTGACGTCCTGGTCATTGAAGGGCGCCAGCCACCCCTCCATTAAGGGCCGGGCCATGTCGTTCTGTTGCAGATAAACGCCGCGAATTTTACCGCCGCCACCGTCGAGATTGAAATACACTGACAGCTTTTCATGACCGGACTTGAGCTTCATGGTGATTGGGTCGGCGAAATGATTAGCCACGTAGCCACGTGAGCCGCAAAAACAGACCTCTTCCTCGCCCCACAAAGCAGCTCTTACTGTGCGCCGCATGGGTAGCTTGAGTTCCTGCAGAATACGCATCGCTTCCATAACGACAGCACTGCCCGCCGCATTGTCGGTAGCGCCAGTAGCGCCGTGCCAGGAGTCAAAGTGTGCTCCTAACATGACGACTTCGTCCCGGCGGTCGCCGCCTGGAATCTCAGCAATAATATTGAGACCTTTGGCGTTGGGATAAAACCTGGCATCCACATCAACTTCCAGGGTCACAGATACATCGCGCTTGAGCAGCCGGTGAATTCTATTATAGTGCTCGGCCATCAGCGCGACCGAAGGTGGCGGTAAAGGGTCGTCCGAAAATGGCGAGCCGTAGTCACTGTGCATAATGATGCCAGCTGCATCTGCCCAGCCGGTTACCAGTACTGCCCCAGCACCCTCTTCGACTAGAAACTGACCCATGCGTGACATAATCCGAGAACTCAGACGCCAGCGGTCGGTGGCGAACTCTACCGGTATTACATTCCATACCTGAGAGCTTTCGTCTTTATCAATGGGGTAAGCGAGCAGCGGCCATTCCAGTGTTGGCACTGGACCGGGTTTCACGGGCATGTCATAAATAGTGGCGATTCCGCTGGCAATTTCCTTCTCTCCGAGACGGAAGGTGTTTGGTTCTTCCGGGAGCTTGAAGGGGTAAGGATGATCGAGCATTACGATCTTGCCGCGTAGCTTGCCGCGATACTTATCCTTCCATGCCTCAATTTGGTGGGCCGTTTTTTCCAGGTCGCCATTTTCCGGGGCGTGGCTTGGGTGCTCCCAAAGTGGAGCAAACACTACCTCGCCGGATACGGGTCCATCCGTTCCAGGGGCATAATCTGCGGGAAGGGCAGATAACGTGGTCTCCTGGGGGGTCTTCATTTGCACCTGTACTTTCGACCAGTCCCAGCCACGGCCATACGTGCCCCAGGATTCGATCTCGGCCTGCACTATGCCGGCTTCCTTGAACGCTTGAACAGCCTTACTGGCCGCCAGGAGGTATCCAGGTGAGCCAGCCATGCGCGGCCCGTTCTCATCGGCGATAAGGTGTATATAGTCCATTACCTGCGAGTTCAGGAAAGCTTCCTGCTTGATCAGGTGGGTGGCCTTCAGGTTGGCCTCCTGGGCAAATGTAGAGCTGGCAAAGAGCAGTGCGGCAAAAGTGATGGATAAGCGTGTTGGCATTTTGTTCTCTCAGCGTAGTGAAGAGAGAAAGTTTAGCCTATGCCGCCTGCGGTAGAAAGGCTCCTGCTGCCGGGACCAGGTAAGTTGCTGTGACCCTTAAATTGCTATCACTAACAATAAATTTATCACTGCTGAGGCCACATACCAGCACTGTCATGTATAGTTCGTGTCCCCTATGAAACACTGCGTGATTGCGCAAGGACCCCACATGGCTACTAAAGGCTTACAACTGCGTTCACTGATCAAGGACGATAATACGCTGGAACTTTCTCTGGTGGAGGTCGATACCCCTGATCCTGGGCCTGACGAGATACTGGTTCGAATGGAGGCTGCACCTCTGAATCCTTCAGATCTGGCGCTGCTTTTTGGCCCAGCTGATATGACAACGGCTAAAGTCTCAGGGTCCCCCGAGCTGCCAATTGTGACTGCCGAGATTCCAGAAAAATTAATGAAGATGGTGGCCGCGCGCATAGGCGAATCTTTGCCGGTAGGCAATGAGGGATCGGGGATTGTCGTTGCAGCAGGTTCTTCGGATGCCGCCCAGGCGCTGCTCGGAAAAATGGTAGGCCTGGTGGGTGGCGACATGTACTGCCAGTATCGCTGCGTCAATGTGTTCCAGGCGTTGGCCTTGGAAGAAGGTACTACCGCAGCTGAGGGTGCCTCTTGTTTTGTTAATCCGCTGACTTCTCTGGCAATGGTAGAAACCATGCGAGCCGAGGGACACACGGCTTTGGTACACACTGCTGCCGCATCGAACCTCGGCCAGATGCTGAATCGTATTTGTATTAACGAAGGTGTTGATCTGGTCAATATAGTGCGCAAGCCGGAGCAGGAAGAAATACTGAAAGCACTGGGCGCAAAATACATTTGCAACTCGAGTTCCGATAATTTCTATGCTGAGTTGACAGAGGCATTGGTGCAAACCGGCGCAACCATTGCTTTTGATGCCACCGGCGGCGGCAAACTGGGCAGTGATATTCTCAGCTGCATGGAAGCCGCAGCAGCTCGCTCGATGGAAGCTTACAATCGTTATGGCTCAGACGTATACAAGCAGCTTTACATCTACGGCGGACTGGATCGCAGCCCAACTGTATTGAGTCGTAATTTCGGTTTTTCCTGGGGAGTCGGTGGATTCCTGCTGACACCATTTTTGCAAAAAGCGGGTATGGAAAAAGCGATGCAACTGCGTGCTAAAGTGGCGGCTGAGATTAAAACGACTTTTGCCAGCAACTACACCAGTGAAGTTTCGCTGGCTCAGACACTGTCATTGGAGGCGATTTCGGTCTACAGCAAACAGGCGACTGGAGAGAAGTTTCTTATACTTCCTCAAGGGTGATTGCTGGCGCGCGGGACCCGCGCGCTCAAATCTGAACACCTAAGCGAACTCAGCCCTGGAGATTGATTTATTGATGTCTTCAGGACTGCTGTTGTAATACGGTCAAACTTATTCTTTTTTGGCAGATCTTAGAACACAGAAGGTAACCAATAGAAATACAATGGTAGCAATATGCTTGGCCACAACGCTGAATGTCGCTTGTGCCTGGTATGCAAGCAGCCCATCTGTAATGGGCATTACAGTACCAAAAAGAGCGCACCACATAAGTGCTGAATAGTTTTTGACATACAATAAGTAACCCAGCAACAGGGTGATAAATAATGTGCGTGATCCGTATATTCTTACCCAATCGGAGTCCATAGCTGAGAATAGTTGGGTGCCCCTTACGCCGGCGAAAGCCACAGGATCGATGTAGGAAAAAATGGCGTAGAACCCTTGTAGAGACGCCATAAAAACAACCAAGACAACGCCTGTTTTTTTCAACTTACTACTGATGTCAGTCATATTTTTTTCCATTGGAAATGCTTGGCTACAGCAAAGTTAAGTGCTGGAGAGCGACGCCTTGCTCCCCAATAGCTCACCCATTTCTACCGACCATCGGTGTACATCACCTGGCCAGCGGGCGGTCAGGAGATTCCCATCGCGAACCGTGAATCCGATATGCAGCTTGTCCGTACTGTCGCGCCTGATGCCTGGCGGCCCCGCATCGAAATCCACATTTGAAGCCAGGGAACGTCGAACTTCATCTTCGGTGGTGATCTCAGGATAAGTGCGGTAGTAATCGCCCATCCATAGCCGCGTAAGTTGATAGCCAGTATTCTCTAGCCGGTTGACCAGAGAGGTGACTTTGCGCCCCTGCAAAACCGGACTGCCGTCTTTGCGCTTGGCACGTGCCAGTACCAGAACGCCGTGGCAAATTGCTCCGACAGGTTTGTTATCGTCGATATAACCGGCGGCAATTTGCTGGATAAGTTCTGATTCCAGATAGGGCTTAACGCTTTTGGCGTGTCCGCCCGGCAGCATTAGCGCATCGAAATTGCCTGCCGCAGCTTGCTCATAGCTCAAGGGTGAATTGAACGCATCACTTGTAATCATCTCCTGATAGGCGGCGCGTCCATTCGCATCTGCACGCAGTAGGTACTTAAGCGGTCCAAGCCCTCTGCCTGTGACCATGATAGGGTCGGCCGTGGCCATGGATCCATCCGGCGAGGTGAACACAATTTCGTGCCCCAGCCGGCTGAGTACTTGCCATGGCACCGCGACTTCAGTTGGATCAAAGCCTATAAGAGGAAGAGGAATTAGAACGCTGCTCATACCTAAATTTCCATCAATCAAATAGCGGGTACTTTACAAAATCGGGCTGACAGCGTGTTTACAGAATTACTGGTCGCCAGGCTAACGGTCTTATTCCACGTCTCGAAAATTTCTCGACCTGAAACCGCCAGCCTAACGAAACTGCCTAGGGCTTGCGGAACTTCAACGTCCAGCGATCAGTGTTTCCAGCGACCGTTTTGCGACCCACTTCATACACTAACTCATCATCGGCTCGATAATGCAGTGGGGAATAATCAACAAACTCGAACCCTGCGGCCTGGATTTCCTTGATGGCTTGAACGGGGTCCAGGCGACGACGGTTTTCAACATTGTCTTCTTGCATATGCCGGCGGGTATGATCGACCACCGCGTAAATGCCTCCGGATTTTAATGCGTCGAACACCGACTTGTTCAATGCTTCACGCGAAGGCGTGTCGAAGTTGTGGTAGTTGCGAAAAGTGAGGACTAAATCTACATCCTTGATACCTAAATCGGTATTGCTGGCAGTATAGAGCCGGGCGCCTTCAGCGCGGCCCATTTTGGTATCTTCGGCAATCACCTGGACTTTGTCGAAGCCCGGTTGCCCTTTGACGTTCTCAGCAGCACGCTTGGCTCCGTAGGCGATATAAAATTCGCCGTTTTCGGCAAGCACTGGCGCCAGTAACTTCGTATACCAGCCGCCACCGGGAATCAGCTCTACTACCTTCATATCGTCGCGTAAGCCAAAGAATTCCAGCGTCTCGATTGGCTTGCGATTGCGGTCGCGATCAGTTTCTGCGCTGGTTCTTATCTCCGATGACATTGCCGACGTCAATTTGGCTTTAACTGCATCATAATCGTCGGCAAAAGCCAGCGAGCCAGGCAGTGCTGTGAGTAACACTGCAAACGTTAGATTAAAGATTTTTCCCTTCATGATTTTCCCCGACGTAAGTATTAAGTAGTGTAAGGCGCAGAGTATAGACAGCTAAGAACAGCCAGTGTTTCTTTTCTAGGCAAAAAGCCTGAAATGAAACATTTTTTTATGAATAGCCTTACAGGTTTACGGGTCATTGATCGGCCTTGCAGGCCCGCGAGCGTGTTTTTCGGCTCTGCTACACAACGCCTCAAGTTGATTCGTGGTTACGAAAGCGGCTTGCCAGCGTTAAGTCAGCGCATTCTGAGCGCAGGTCTGAATGCCAGCACAGTTCTATGGATGCAGCATCAGAAGCAAGTGCCCGTTTGAGTTCCCCAATCGTATGCATCGATACAGGCGTGGTGTTAAAAGTAGTGATGATATCGCCGACCTGTAAGCCGCTGTCTGAAGCGCCGGAGCCGGGTGCGATCTGTCTGATTATCCCGCCGAGTTGGTGGGGCCTTATCTGCAAACCGCTGCGGTCAGCAAACATGGGCTCAGTAAACAGTTGATTCGGGCTCAGCAGCAGTCGCTCATTATGGTAGTCGAAGATAAGGTTGAAACGTCGCAATACCTCATTGCCAACCAGCCCGTTGCTATTGCTTTCATCTTCGCCACCCGCCAGGGCATAGTCCACAGGCAGTACCTCAAGCGGGTAGTTTCCCAGCACCAATGAATCTGACATTGTCATGCGGCCAGCTATATCACCGGACAAGCCCTGACTCATAGTTTCAAAGTAGGCTGTAGGTAGCGGCAGACCCTGATGTGTTCCATGGCTCAAGAGCACGGCTCCACGTGCACCGGTATCTGCCAATAGCCTGACTGCAACCAGTTCGCCATCGGTATTAGTCAATTCGGCGGCCAGATAGGGCACTCCCCCTTGGATTTCCAAGGGTATGGAGTGCCAATCGCTAGCTAGAGTTTCATCATCCTGTGCGGTCGCAGGCTCAGAGAATGTGACCTGCATCAGGTCATAATCAATAGCGACTGTGAAACGGCTGAAGAACGGCGCCCCGATGACGCCATCGAAATACACATCATCCAGATCAATAAAGAACGGCACCGAGTCTATAGGCAGGTGAACAACCGATTGACCTTCAAGCTGCAGTGATCCCAGTGTCAACCTTGTGTCTCTCACAATATTTGCGACCGGGTCAGGCCCGGTGCCAACGCCCGAGACTGTAATTTGGCTGCTAGATTGCAGCGCCAAGGATCGTGTCTTGCGGCTATCCATAACTACAGTGGCCCCGGCGCCGCTGTCCAGCACGAAGCTCATGGTTTCACTGCCGTTCACTTGCACGGGGAGAATGATGTGGTTGTCGATTAATGTAAATGGCACGGTGGTTTGCTGCTGTGGGCTGGTCCAGGAATAGGACGAGACAGCGTTATCGTAGACGAACCTCGCCATGTCCAGCGGCTGGCAACCAGCACACAGGAACATGAGTAGAGCAGTGGCAGCATGCCGCCATCCGTTGGTTTTTGTTGGCGAGTGATTGCTCGCCGGCTGAGTGGTTCTGGTAATACAGTGTGTTTTCATGTGCTGCCTCGCAGGCAATAGAACTGACAGGGATCAACATATAACAATATATAATTATTGTAAAACAATAATTATATATTTCTAGACAGATATATGTCAGAATCCGCGCTTACCTTGATCCAGACTCAGGAAAGCCAAGTTTATGAAGCCATCGGGAAGAATCAGAACCCTCAGCCGTGTGTTTCGCTACCTTTTGATCGGCACCGGCGCCCTGATTGTTATGGCCGTGCCAGTTGCGCTGGTGACGGGCGGGCAGGAATGGCTAATCATCGGTGACCAGAGGCTCGCCAGCCTTATGCAATCGGGTGCCATCAGTGGCGCTGTCTCCGCCGCGCTTCTGGCGCCTTTAGGGATAATCTTCATATTGGGAATTTATTGGCTGCAGCGATTGTTTGGTGCCTACGCTGCGGGTAGATTTTTTACGGACGAGACTATGACTTGTTACCTCTGGCTGGTATGGCTCAAGGTTGCCAGCTTCGCCTATCAGATAGCGTTGCCGCTGATGTTCACCTGGCTTGCTTCGCCTGCCAATCCTGTGGATGCCAATATCAACATTGAGGTGAGCACTGTGGTGGAGCTTATGGTACTGCTATTAATCGTGCATATCCTGCGTGAGGCACAACGGATTAACGACGAAAATGAGAGCTTTGTATAATGTCGATAATAGTCAATCTTGATGTGGTGATGGCCCAGCGCAAGATGAGCTCGAAGGAACTGGCGCGGGCTATCGATATTACCGAGGCCAATCTCTCGCTGTTAAAACGAGGCAAGGTGAAAGGTGTCAGGTTCGAGACACTGGCAGCAATTTGCGATTACCTGGACTGCCAGCCGGGGGATCTCCTGGAGTACCGAGCAGACTAGCGCCCGGCAACTGCCCTGAATCTCAAACTCAAGGCGCTTGCGAGCAGGCCGCATTGGCTACGCCGGGGGCCTTCCATCCGTCTCCGTTCACATCGATAAACAATGGGTTAGTAAAGGCAAATGCGGGTGTGCCACCTTCTCCAAGATTGCCATCGGTGAGGTCAGCAAGTGTTGTATTACTGCCGGCATTCAGACTCGCAGGTAGCACAGGGAAAAGCGGTTCGGAGACTCCGTCGCTACCGCGCGCCATGGCGACGATCCAGGTATCTTCGCTAATGGCCTCAAGCGTCAGTGTTACTGATATTTCGGTGCGTGAAGCACCCTGCACAGCTTCGTTAACCACCACATCAGCAGACACCCAACCGTCGTCGCCGTCACTTATGGTGATGTTCGGGCAAACGCCATAGCGCGCAGCTGTGCCATCACCGCTGGTGCGCTCTGGCTGGTTGTTAATATAAAACTCCACGGTGTCGACCGCTGCCCATTCTGGCGTGATGACGGTTGCCGTCAGGACAACATCGCTGGCTGAGTCCGCAGACAGGGTGGTGTCCTCATTCAGCCTGAGCCCTGCGCGCTGGCGCTGGCCGCGAAACTGCCCATCTGCCTGCAGCAGCAGGAACGGCGCATTGGTAGCGACGGCCTTGCCGGCCAGCACGCTTGCCGCAAGGGCCTCAGCTTGGGTAGACAGCGCAGGTGCATTATCAATATCGCTTGCTATCAGTGTTCGCGCCGAGGTGCGTGCAAACCTGCGATCGTGGGTATCGGAGTTGGCGACGCCAATGCGTACCAGGTCCTGATTGATGAGGTTAAACCAATCGCCTGCATTTTGGCCTAGGAAATCGCGAATTATTCCCCCGCGCCCGTTAGTGCCTATCCACACTTCAAGGGCATCAAAGCCGTCATCGAATGCATTTTTCAATGACGGATCAAGTCTGCGGGTTGCCAGGTCTGTGCTGGATTGAGGTGGCGTCATGCCGGTATCAATTGCCAAGCCGGAGGCGCCAAAGTACGAAGCAACATGGTTGATCTGTACCAGGTTATCCATGGGGTCGTCATGCAATCCCGATATGATATCGGCGGGAGACAGGCTGTAGTTTCCATAGGCAGGGAAATCCATACCCGGGGGAGCCTCGCCAGCCCAGTCGAAGGCGCCGCCGCTGATGCTGTCCGGATCGACCCACACAGGCCAACTATTGAAATGTCCATAATCGAATGTGGTGGTCTCACTGCTGGCGGCCACGCCAATTAAATCTTCAACCCCCATAGCCCGCAGAGTGGGCAGGAAATCGGAGCGAACACCGTGATCTGATGGGGTAAAGAAATCCATTCCTTCAGCCAGCATGACAGCGACACGTTCTTCGCGGGTAACTTCCGCGTCTGGACTGTCGATAGAATGCACATGGAAATCGCCGTGCACAAAACCGTCGGTGTCAAATAGCTTCACGATTTCGGCCTGTACAGTTGTGACTTTGCCGGGCGCAATAGTGATGGCCTTTTTGAACACGGAATACCGTGGTCCCCGGGATACAACAAGCTGATAGTCGCCTGGCTCAACAGTCATTTTTTCGCTGGCGCCATCACGATCAATAAATGCTGCCTGGGCAACACCGTAGGGCAGGCTGTCCGCTTTGGTATCACCAAAAACGCCGGCTTCACCGCCCCCGACAGAGTTTGTCAAAGGCGGACTTGGATCAAAACCGACCAATTGTAGCTTGGCGGGCCCCGGCCCAATCTCGTCAATAATAGTCACTTCAAGATATCCCGATGCGGGCATCTCGAAATCCCGAATCACGCTATCTTCCCCGCTGACGACCAATAATGAAGGGTCACTTTCTGGATAAAGATAGCCCTCCATATTTGCCCTGATTTCGTACTCACCCGGCGGCAGGCTAAGACTGTACTCGCCGGAGGCGTCGGTGCGGCTATGGTTAACCATAAAGAGGGCAGGTGGATTGGTCTGTCCATCCAGCACCTGGTAGACCGCCACTTGCGCGCTCTGCAGCGGTTGCCCGTCGCTGCTCACCACGCCACTCACCTGGCTGGTTTCAATGCCGAACATCTCGTTACGAATGTTGGCAATACTAGCGACGGTGCCGTCCCCAACAGCGAAATATCGTCGCAGCGACAGGGCGTCATCAGCAGGAATAAGGTAGTTTGGGCCTACAAAACCGAGGATGAGGTTTAGCACCGACTCGCCATAAACCACGATGTTAATGCCGACGGTGGAAAAGCTCGATGAACGCTGCTCACCATGGATGAGTCCGTAGGAGACGCCCGCGGCACCATCAACACCGCTATAGGCGACGAAATTACATTGATCGCATAAGCCGCCGGCCAGTGCATCACAGGCGACATAGGTTTCGTCGGGGCAAGATGCTGTGAACAGGGGTTCGCCAAAGCCCGCGTAGGGCTGGAAAAACTCGACCTGGCCTGAACCATTGAGGTACTCGGTCATATAGACGGGAACATCGTCCAGGCCCAGGTTAGTGAAGGTGGTATCAAGTACGACGTGGTGGGCGTCAGCCTCCAGGCTATAGCAGGTTTCAATTTCAACCGGTAAATCCTGGTCATCTGCACTGGGAGGCAGTGGCACGCCGAAATCAAGAATTGCGGAACTGGCATTGGCCAGTTCGAGCAAATCATCAGGTCCGGTGGCGCAAATCATAGCGGCCTGGTTATCGCTACCATCGTTGACGATGCGCACATCCGTATAGTTGGCGGTGTTCTCAATATTCAGGCCGATGACAAACTCTTCCATATGGTCTGGCAACATGTCTCCCGCCGAGTCCTTGCGGCTGACGTCAATGATGTTACCCCCAAAAGTGCCAATGCTAAGCCACTGGCGGCCGGCCTTCTGGATGATCACTCTGAGGTGTTCATTCTCCAGTACGAAATCGCCTGCTCTACCGCGAGCTAACGGTCCTGACAGCAGGTCTGCATCGGTAGCGACGCGTGCAGAAATGACTGATGGCGGCTCAACCGGCGCAGGGCGGTCATCATGACCGTCACTGCAGGCGGATAGTCCCAGAATCGAAAGTAGGCCTAGCAACGGTAGCCGCAGCAGATCGTATTTCTTAGTCATGGTTTTTCTCGAAGTTTTTGTGCAGGTTTTTATTTTTGAAGAGAGGAGTCTAGCCTACTTAGGACAGCAGGTGAAAGAATGGGTTCTTGTCAGACTAACTTGCTGTATGGACCAATTTCCCAGGGATAGGTTGAGCGGCCAGCGCTGCTGTGTGATGCGAAGAACTGCACAAGATTATGGGCGAGTAGCTAGAGGTGGGTGTTGGCCTGGGCGGCACCCAGAACCTTTATCGATTGACGCAAAATCACAATGATCAGAAAAGTGATGCTATCCGGGGCGAGGCGTTTCAAATACTCACCCCGGACTATTAGGCAATTAAAACCCGGTACGGCTATTGATTGGAACCGCTGGTCAGGTCTTCCATGATGCGATCAAGGTTAAAGCTGCCTGGCTTTTGGCGCGGTGGGTATTCCTTGAAGCTCTGCAACCAATTGCCAACGTAGGCAGCCGCTGGAGCGATCATATACATGTGCTCCATATACCACTGCTGATAACCACTAGCGTGTTCGGCTTCGGCTCGCTCAAACGGATCCATGCGCAGATTGGTGACCGATGGAGCACGCAGCGATATGAAGGGCTTCTGCCATACTTCAAGGCCATGGGCTTCCTGCTTCAGAAAGGTAAGTTTCCAGTCGCCGTAACGCAATGCAGCAGCACTGCCATCATCAGTCCAGTAGATGAACTCCTTGCGGGGCCATTCCTGCTCGCCGCGCAATGCGGGGCCCAGGTCATAGCCATCCAGGTGCACTTTGTATTTTCTGTCACCGATTCTGCGACCCTTCAAAAGGTCGGCTTTGACAGTGCCGTCTCCCGCTGCAGCGGCAAGAGTGGCAAACATGTCCTCATGAGCACCGATATTGTTGATGACAGTGCCGGGCTCAATTACCCCGGGCCACTTGATCATAGTGGGTACGCGGTAGCCACCTTCCCACTGAGTGTTCTTCTCGCCGCGGAACATGGTTGTGCCGCCATCAGGCCAGGTGAAAGTTTCGGCGCCATTGTCGGTTGAGTACATCACGATTGTGTTGTCGCTCTGACCGAGTTCGTCCAGCTTGGCAAGAATCTCTCCCACATGGCCATCGTGCTCTGCCATACCATCGGCGTAGATCCCCTGGCCGGTTACGCCAACAGACTCTTCTTTCAAGTGAGTGAAAACGTGCATTCGAGTGGAGTTCCACCAGAGGAAAAACGGTTTTTCTGCTTTAACTGCTCTTTCCATAAAGGAAATGGCCTTTGCGTTCACTTCAGCGTCGATAGTTTCCATGCGACGCTTGGAGAGTGGGCCTGTATCGGAGATCTTCCCATCAGCAAAGCTGTGTATCACACCGCGGGGGCCAAATTTTTTCTTGAATGCGGGGTCCTTGGGGTAATCAACGTTTTCTGGCTCTTCCTCCGCGTTGAGGTGGTACAGGTTGCCAAAGAACTCGTCAAAGCCGTGTTCAGTGGGCAGCATGTCATCGCGGTCACCGAGGTGGTTCTTACCAAACTGCCCGGTCATATACCCTTGTGCCTTGAGTACGGTGGCAATGGTGGGGTCTTCTTTCTTCATGCCCTCGGGTGCGCCCGGCAGGCCCACTTTAGTCAGCCCTGTGCGTATTGGCGACTGCCCAGTGACGAAAGCAGCACGGCCAGCGGTGCAGCTTTGCTGACCATACCAGTCGGTAAATACTGCGCCCTGTTTGGCGATGCTATCGATATTGGGAGTGTTATATCCCATCATACCCATGTTGTATGTGCTGATATTGAATTGTCCGATATCGTCGCCCCAAATGACGAGAATATTGGGCTTTTCAGTTGCGCTATTAGCCAAAGGCACAGCGGTTGCAAGTGTCACGATAGATAGCAATGAGAGGGTGCGGCGAATAGCCTGTAGTTTTTTCATAGAGGTATTACCTATTCTTGTTAGGTCGTTGGGCTGCTTCAGCTGAGCTGAGAGTCACTGGAGTCTAGGGTATAAATGATGGGTTTGTCGACCACTGTCCAACAGCGGCTGGACCCGCGAGGGAGTTCATATTTACAGAACTTTAGCTGCGTCCCAAAGTCCTTTAGAGTAAGACGCTTACCCACGTTATGGCTGGTAATTATGACGAGTGAAATAGAATCAGGCCTGGCCCCTTCCGGGCGGGCTACGACCCTTGAGTCCTTCGGGGCGGTTCTTGCCCCAATGGGCACCGAGGAGGGCAGACAGCGAGGCTTTGATATGACGCTCAGGCCCTCCGATATCGTGGTGACGCCATTCGGAAAGAGCGGCACTACCTGGCTGCAACAGATTGCTCATACCTTGCGTACCCGGGGGGACATGGATTTTGATGACATCAGCCGGGTATGCCCGTGGATCGAGACCTCTACTGACCTCGGGCTCGACCTGGATGCCGAGCAAAAGGCCAGCCCGAGGGTATTTAAAAGCCACCTTGATGCCGAGCGTATTCCGCCGGGAGGGCGCTATATTGTCGCTTGCCGAAGCCCGCAGGATGCCGCGTTCTCCATGTTCAAATTCATGGAGGGCTGGATACTTGAGCCCGGCACAGTGTCCGTGGATGAGTTCGTTCGCGGCACCTTTATAGCGCCGGGTAAGGCGTCAGGCAGCAGTGGCGGTGATTACTGGACGCATCTGCGCTCATGGTGGTCCAGGCGCAATGATGCGGATGTGCTGTTTATGGCATACGAGCACATGAAAGAGGACCTGACCGGGACTATACGGAAGGTTGCTGATTTTATGCAGATCGAGCTGGACGATGAACTGCTGTCTATTGCGCAGGAACACGCCTCACTGCCTTTCATGCAGCAGCATAAGGATCGCTTTGACGATCGTATGATGAGGGAGCGCAGTGTCGAAGTCTCTGGCTTACCAGCCGACAGCGACTCGGCAAAGGTGCGCAGCGGACAAGTGGGTGAATCGCGACAACAATTAGACGCAGCTGTTATCGCTGAGCTTGATGCCGTTTGGCAAGCGAAAATAGCTGCGCCATTGGGCTTCGCGGATTACGAGGAGATGATAGCCAGCTTGAAGTAATGTCTATGGAACCTAATTAGGGTTGTATTCCAAACGGGGTTTCAACAAATCGAAAAGTCACATCGGCTTGCTGAGGACAAACTGTCAAAAGCCGATTTGCTGAACCTATAGTAGAATCGGCATTTCGTCATTTACAGGATTGAGTATCAATGGAAGCTCTAATAGATTGGTTGCCCCGCGTCGGGGCTATTATTACCGTGGTGCTCGGACTCGTTGGTTTTTTCAAGCCGCGCTTGATTACCGATGGTCAGCAGATAGCGTTGGGCAGTCCTATGGCGCTGTCGGAGGCGAGAGTGGTTTTCGGTGGCCTGCACCTGGGCAGCGGCCTTATGGCGCTCGCTCTCAATGAGCCGTTGATATACATGACACTGGGTGTCGCCTGGGCTTTTGGGCTATTGGCACGTTTGTATTCAATGGTAGCGGATAAGGCAAATCTACAGCAGTCCCTGCCAGGGATAGTAGTCGACTCCCTTATGGCTTTGCTGTTTCTCAGTGGGGCGATTTTTTAGGGCAGCCAAATTAGCAGTGCTGCGCGCAGCACCAGGGCAACAAGTACAAGTGAGGACAGAAAAAACAGCACGAATCGCACCTCGATCTTGTTCCATAGGGTTTGTTGCAGACTATGAGCGATTCGCAGTGCAACATAGCACCATGCCAGGGTGACGTTGAGCCCTTCACCTGCGCCTAGCAGAGCCAGGGTAAAGGCGACCGCATAGAAGATAGTGGGTTGTTCCAGCAGGTGGTTATAGTTGTCTGCCTTCCAGCGAACTTTGGCCGGTAGCTCAGCCATTTGTTGCCCCTTGGGCAGATTTGGGTCCAGTTGCATTCCGGCTTTTCTGACAGCGGGTATTCGGGTGAGATACATCCACAGCCAAACCACGCAGGTTAATAGCAACAGGGCGGTTACGGGGGCCAAAATTTCAGTGGATACAGGCATTGCGTGCTCCTTAAGGTTTACTCGGTATTGTCAATTTAGCTGTACCTACACCTACAATGGTTTTGCCATATCGCGGCTATGGCTAGCAAGGCACTAAAACACCTCAGAACGGTATGTCGTCATCCTGGAAATCAGAAGGGCTGGGAAATGGCGGTGCTTCCTCGTTCTGAGTCACTGCCTGTTGAGCGCCCACGGTATCGATTTTCCAGCCTTGAAGGTTATTGAAATAGCGACCATTGTATTCGCGACCACGAATATCGAATGTGACTGTCACTTCCTGGCTGACCTGCAGTGAGTCCAGCAGGGTGACCTTGTCCTGGACGAATTCAACGTTGATTTCCTGGGGATATTTACCATCCTCAACGATCACCACCATCTCCCGCTTGGTGAACCCACTATCGAATGTTTTTGCTTCTTGTATCAGTTTAATCTTGCCCGTCAATTCGTATGCCACTAATCGTGCTCCTTTCAATTATTTGTATCGGCCTGTCTCCGTCAGTGGCTACTTTTCAGTGACTGCCGGAGGTACTTTGCTGTCAATTCTCAAGGCTGGGTATGATCCATCAGACGACAGCTAGCGACAAGTAAAACTCCCGAAATCTGCAGAATGAGGGTGCTGGTCATTGCTGCTTCAGCTTTTCAATAATGCGAGAAGCGGTATATGCTGAGCAGAACCAGAGTAGATATCTGAGTAACGAAGCGATGAATTGGACAGCTCTAGGCGCAATAGCCGAATTGATTGGCGGTTTAGCCGTACTGATAACCCTTATCTATCTTGCTGTGCAGGTGCGGCAAAACACGGCGGTAGCCAGGGAAACGATTCTGCGCAATCAGACAGACCGTAATATGGACAATTCCAAGTTCATTGCCGGTACCCCGGGCCTAATGGATATTTACATCAGGGCGATGGACGATCCAGAGTCTGTTACCAGGGAAGAACGTTGGCGCTTCGGATCCTATATGTACGGGATGTTCCTGGACTTTCAGGAGGCTTACCACTTTAACAAGAGCAAGCGTCAGCGCGATTATTGGTGGCCGATGATCAGTAAGAACGTGACATTCTACTTAAGCAGACCAGGAGGTCGTGCCTGGTGGAGCTCGCAGGGTAGTCGTATGTTGGACGATGACTTTGTCGCATTTATCAATAACGAAGTGATTGGTAGCGGCTAAGCCCTGCAGACTTGCCGTGCACCCCATGGCTCCTCAGGCAATAAGCTGGAAGCCACTGCCGGCTGTCTGATTAGCCTTTAACTATATGAAAAATATAGATAATTATCGCAAGAGGGGTGGTAGCCGAAGAGTCTTAATGGCAGCGGCCTGCCTTTTTTGACCTGCCGATAATACCTTAGTTGGAATCTTTCGTTTCAGCGGGCTTGGGCTTTGGTGGCGCCATGCTGGGTTGGCCGCTAATCCCGGACTTCACCTGTTCGATCTCTCCACCCGCTTTTAGGAAGGCATTAATCTTGTCATCGAGAGAGGAGGAGGTTTCGACTGCAGCAGGCTGCTTCTTTTTGCCTACCGTCGTTAGAGGTTTCTTCGCCATGGGAGATCTTTAAGTTTTAAATGGGCGCGCAGTATACACCATCCACTATGTGCCATACAGCCAAAACACGGGGTGCAGGTCGATGCTTGGTGTGTAACAGACAAAATTGGGCGAGACAGAAACGTATTAAAGGCTAGCGTCGGTGATATTGGTATTTTCACTGGCGACGCTAGCAGTGGGTGTGCGGGTAGACCACCAGATGCATGCCAGTAGCAAGACCTGCACGAGCAGGCGGATCGACAAGAACAGCTCTGGCACATCGGGAAACAACTGCGGATTCATCCACATATGGATGTTGGCGGGTGTCACAGCCACTACCAGGACAAACAGGCAGTTGCCCGCCAGTTGACGACTGCGGGGGATGAGGATGCCAATTGCGCCGAGTATTTCGAACACGCCGCTGATGTAAACGGCTTCCAGGTGCCACGGCAGGTAAGGCGGCATGATGGCAACGAAGAAGTCCGCATTGGTAAAGTGACTAATGCCTCCAAACATAAACCAGCTAAATACAATGGCAAGGCCGAGGTTCTTCCAGGTCAGCATGTAGAACTCATATTTCTTCCTTTTCTGGTAAGAAGCCACCGGCCTGCATACTCCATAAACGCGCGTAATGGCCGTTAGTGCTCAGCAGCTTTTCATGACTGTCATCTTCGACAATGTTTCCCTCATTGAATACCAATATGCGATCCATATGGGAAACGGTTGAGAGCCTGTGCGCCACAACCACCACAGTTTTGCCCTTCATTAGATTATCCAGGCCCAGCTGTATGTGTTTCTCGGTTACCGAATCCAGTGCCGAGGTGGCCTCGTCAAGAATCAGGATGGGCGCATCCTTGAGAATTGCTCTTGCGATGGCGATACGCTGCCTTTGGCCACCCGAAAGTTTTACCCCGCGTTCCCCCACCAGAGAATCGTATTTTTCTTCAGTCTGCATGATGAACTCATGCGCATGGGCTTTCTTGGCAGCTTCTATGACATCCTCATCCGTGGCGTCCAGGCGTCCATAGCGAATGTTCTCCATCAGGGAGCGGTGAAACAACTGCGGGTCCTGGGGGATCATCGAGATTTTCTCTCGCAGGCTGTCCTGGGTTACCCCTAAAATGTCCTGCCCATCGATGGTGATGGAGCCGCCCTGGGGCTCGAACAATCGCAGCATCAGGTTTACAAAAGTAGATTTACCGGAGCCTGAATACCCTACCAGACCAACCTGCTGCTTTGGCTCGATGGTGACATTCAGGTGCTCAAAAACCTGCAGCCCCTCATGATAAACAAATGTGACATCCCTGAAGTCGATTTCACCCCGATCGACGTTCAAGTCGGGTGCATTGGGTGCATCGACTATTTCGTGTGGACGGATAAAAACAGACACCCCATCAGTGATATTGCCAACGTATTCAAAAAACTCGAGGAAACTTCTACTCAGCCCACGGGCCGCTTCTATCAGTAAAATCGCCAGCCCTGCGACCATGGAAAATTCGCCCACGCTCAAGTTTCCCTCAGACCAGATCACAAGGGCATAGCTCACCATGCCAATCATCAACAGCATGGCGGCGGCGTACTGGAACCAGCGCAGCTTCTCCATGTACCAGTAGGTACGCAAGGCATGATTGACTTCGTGGTTGAGGTAATCGGTCAGGTAATCTTCTTCATACTGGCGACGCGCGAACATTTTTGCATTCATGACATTGGTGACAGAATCAACGATCTTGCCAGTCACCAGGGAGCGGGCAGCCGCGAACTCCTGAGCGTAGATCTTGCAGCGTTTCGCCAGCCAGTAGGAAACATAGATATAAATGGTCAGCCACAGGCATAGAACCAGGGCCAGTTTGGTGCTGACCCCGAACAATATAATCAGGGCAACGACTGACTTGATAATCAACGGGTAGAAATCGAAGGTGATTGTCCATAAGGCATGCATGCTGCTCATCGAAACTTCGGCGATTCGATTTGCCAGTGAGCCGGCAAAATGCGATATGAAGTAGCGGTGGGAATGTTGCTGCAGATAGCTAAACAGTGACTTTCTGATTTCAGCACGTAAATAGGGACCGGTCATAACCAGCGCCGCGCCGCTGCCGCGGCTGAACAACATGATCCCCAGATTCAATAGTGCAAACAGTATCATGCCGTCTCGAGAGGCCTCAAAGATGTCCGCCCCGGTCTCATTGGCCAGCGTTACCGCATCAATGATCTCCTTGATCGCGTAAGGCAATGAGATGGTGCAGGCCGCCTGTGCCGCCTCGCATATGAAAATGATCAACAGGGTGTAGCGCGCCTTGAGGTAAAAATACAGGGCAAAGCGCCAGGGTGAGTTGGAAAGTGGGGGGATAGTTTCTGCAGCAATCGGTATTGAATTCATCCGGCCAGTGTAACCGCTATCAGCCAGCTACGGGGAGTGGGCAACTGCACTGGACCAGATTTTTCAGCTCAGGTTTCTTAATGTCCCTTCAATGTCTTGGACATCAAATAGTCCGTCCACGCTATCCCCATCGCAGAAAGAATGAACACTACATGAATAATGGTCTGCCACATGACACCGGCTTCGGTGTAACCGGACTCTTCAGTCCCCAGCATGTTTATTGCTATGAATGTTTTTAACAGATGTATAGAGCTGATGCCGATGATCGCCATCGCCAGCTTTACCTTGAGCACAGTGGCGTTCACATGACTAAGCCACTCTGGCTGATCCGGGTGTTCTTGTAAGCCCAGCCTGGAGACAAAGGTCTCGTAACCGCCCACGATCACCATCACCAGCAGATTTGAGATCATCACTACGTCTATTAGCCCCAACACGGCCAGCATGATCAGCTGCTCACTCAGGGAGGTCGCACCGCCAATAAGGTGGATGAGCTCCTTCATGAAGAGAATCACGTAGACACCCTGCGCAATGATCAGCCCCAGGTACAAGGGCAGCTGCATCCAGCGGGAGCTGAAGATAAGGTTGGAAAGGGGTGTCATCTTGGGTGGTGTGTTGTTGCTCATAATTTACTCAGGCTTTCCTGTTTGGGCTGGTGTGGCTGTTAATGCAGCGGGCGGCATTGTACCCGAAACTGGGCCTATGCCGAACCCTGGTAAGGTCAGACTTCCTGAACCCTATTGTAAGCTTTCGCTCCTTCGGGAATAGCGGACGGGGATCGTCGGTTAGAGCAACAACAGCGCAAACACTGCAGCCCCGGCAGTGGCGGTGAGCAGCGTTGGTCGTCGCAACCGAGCAGCGGAAATGCCCAGCCACAGGCCGCTGAGAATAATGAAGGCAAGTCCAACCGCAAAGGCCTTTTGAAAGGTTTTGAAGGCGGAGGGACCATGTCCCTTGTGGAGCTCAATCATTCTGCTTTGCAGGTTGGGTCTCGCGTGAATGACCTCCACGCCGTCTTGGTTTGATTTGATGATGTAGTGGTTTGAGGAGGTAGGGCGAGTGTATAGATTCGCGCCGCTAACTTTGACGTACTCGTAGCTGTAGGACTCCACCCCTGCTTCAGTCAGTAATGCCGCCACATCAGTGTCCAGGGTGCTAGATTTGCTGTCAATTGCTGCATTGTCGCTGCTGTAGATGACTTCTTGTTCGACATTGCCCTTGATCCCCACCAGGTAGAGGCCGCCAGAAACTGCTACAAGTAATACCGCAGGTGCAAAGAACGCCGCCAGATACAGGTGGATAGTAACGAGTAGTTTGCGGTCCATAAGCAAGCTCCTTAGAAGCTTTGTAGATTAATAGGGTTAGCGATTCTGGCCTACTGATCCTGAGAATCGCGTAGGTCTTTGACGTACAGTGCTATTGAGGGGCCGGCATTGTGGTCCGGTGACAGGGTGAAACCCATCTTTTTGACCATCGCCAGCATGGGCTTGTTTTCCTTCAATATAAGTCCTTCCAGGCGCTGTATTCCGCCCACTGTCGCCGCTGTAATCAACACGCGCATTAGCCGACTGGCAATGCCCTGTCCCTGGCAGTCGTCGGCTACCACCACGGCAAATTCAGCGATGCCTTCAGTTCCGGTAGGTGCCCAACGCGCAACGCCTATCTGTCTCTCCTGCTCACCCTCGGAGATGATGGCCACCACCGCATAGCTGACCGGGAAAATTGGAGAGGTAAATTCTTTCAATACATGAGCGGGTAGTTTGTTCAGGCCTGAAAAAAACCGCATGTATCTGGACCTGTCGGAAAGCGCTTTCACAAAAGACTGCTGAAGCTCAGCATCCTCGGGGTGCGTCATACGAAAAGTGACCTGCTTACCATCCTCCATTTCCATTATGGACGGTGCAGTTTGAGGGAGTTTGTTGGCGCCGGGCATAAGCCCAGCGAGTCGATTAAAAAGATAAGCCCCCGCTAGCGACTTCTCGATAAAATCTGTAGCGCCGGCTTCCCTGGCTTGCTCTGCTATATCAGCGGGCACGCCCTCACCCATTGCAATAATAGGCAAGTGTTTGTGCTTCTCACGTAACTGGCTCAGCACTGGTTTGCCAGTGGTGCCGGGTGGGTCGAGTTCGAGCAAAAGGCAGCTGTTGTCTGCAGCCTGGGAATCCACGGCCAGCAAAAACGTTTGCGCATCGACGAAACGCTTGACGTGAATATCGTAGGTGCCAAGTAAGGCGGCCAGTGACCGACTCATGTCTTCATCGGGGCCGACTACATAGACTATATTTTCAAGAACCATGCCTGTTGCGCCTCCAGCAAGTGGCCGCTCAGGCAGCCATTGTTACTGGTATGTAGCCTGCATGCAATGTGCTGAACGCCACTTAGATGCTGGCTTTTCGTAGTGGCCGATGACGAAACTGCGAATCTATTCAATCCTCTGGGCACTCGAATACGTATTAACTGCAATCGCTTAGAACTCAAAGACGACTGAGGTTGCACAATGTTTGGATTATTTAAGAAAAGCCCGCTGAAGCAGTTGCAAAAAGAGCATGAGGGCTTGCTGACGAAAGCCTTCCAGGCGCAACGTAACGGCAACATCCGGCTCTATTCGACGCTGACAGCAGAAGCCGAAGTGCTTAGGGAGAAAATTGAAGCCTGTAATAGCACCGAGAGTGCTGGCGAGTAACTGCCCGGACATCGGGATATTGAGGAATTAGGCACCCATACACGAGGCTGCTACAGCTTTTGTCCCACTAGTGTGAAAAATGCACTCATCCGGCGAGAGCGGTGGGGCGTAGCAACTACGACTTAATTTTTTGGATGCAGAAGTAATGAGTATTGAACGCAATCTGGGTAATGTAGAACGTGTGATCAGGCTTGCTTTGGGTGGGTGCCTGTTGTGGCTTGCCGTGACCTCGCCGTCTCTCAATGGCATAGAGTGGTTTGTGGGAATAATTTCGACAGCCTTGATACTGAACGGCGTGTTCTCGCGTTGTTATCTCTGGTACGTGCTGGACATTGACACCAGCGGCAAGCCCTCTGGCAGCTGTCTTCCCGAGGCTTCGCTGTAGAGCCAAGGTGGTTAGTGGTGATCCGCCAGGTTAGGCGGGTGGCCTAATACACTATGACCTTGTGATAATGACCGAAAGCGACAGGCCAGAGCAGCTTGAGCTGGTAGCTACTCGGACAAAAACCCGACGAACGGTGAAAGGGTAATAAACAAAATTGTGACGGCAAGCAGACCGTAAAACATCACAGTCAGTGGCGACCGCTTGAAGCGGTCACTAAACGTTTCAGGGGTGGTTTCGATCTTCAGTTCTTCAAAATAACGCTGACGTTCAAGTTGGTAAGCGTCGATCAGTTCACGGGCTTTGGCCTTGTCGTGCTCGTTGACCAACCATAAGCCCGCAACTGACACCCCCCAGCGACCTGCCGATGTCTCATAGTTGTCCAGTGCATTGTCCGACAACAATTCTCGCACATCTTGCGCTTCTTCTTCAGATGCGCCATTGAGGCGAAAAATCAGTACCGCCATGGTAGGTCTCCAGTAGGCTGTCTACTTAGCGGATTCTGCCTCCAACAGAGACACTGGTGCGCATCCCGGAGTTGTAGCCGCCGCGATGACCGTGGTGGTAACCGCCGTAGGATCCGTAGCCACTGGAAACACCCACGCTGCCATAGACCTGTGGGTCGTCGCAGCCGGATAACAGGCAAATAACAGCCACAAGGCCAGTTAGCTGCAAACTTCTTAAAATAACCTTCACGAATCATCCTCCGTCAATTCAGCAATGCGCTCATCATCCGCCCAGGTCTGCAGGGCGACACCGGCGCCCGAGGGCCCCGCAATCACTGCTACAGTTCCGCCACCAGGACGGGGAACTGCGGGCACCAAAATTTCACCACCGAGTGATTCTACCTTCGCCAGAATAGCTTCAAGCGCAGCATCATCTTCTATTCGAAGGTAATTTACCCAGATGGGTGGCAAACCCTTGAAAGGATTTTCTCGTATGCCACCGCGTTTGTGTTGTTGCGCATTCATCACAACGTAGTTTATGGGTTCTTCTGCAGTACCCAGTTTTTTCTGTTCCATCCGGTAGGGCGCCAGCTTGCTGTAAAAAGCCACTGCGCTATCCACTTCGCCCGTCCACAGTTCGTGCCAGAAAAAGCCACCTGCGCTTGGCAATTCATTTTCGTCTGCCGGGTCGCCGTCGCGTGTTTGTAACAAGGCAAACAGTGCGCCTTGCGAATCTGCCACAACGGCTATTTCACCGCGGTCGCCCAGAGAGGTTGGCGGGGTGAATACCGTCCCACCGGCGTTAGCCACCTGTTCAGCTGCCTCGGCGATATCGGTTACTGAAATAAGGGCAACCCACTGAGAGATATCTGCCTTTGTGGGAAGTTTATTCTGGTCTATCATGCCGCCGATGGCCTCGCCCTTATGGCGAATAAGGAAATAGTTAACGCCATTATCCGCCAGGGGTTCGAACTCCCAACCCAATAGCTGGGTGTAAAAACGCTGCGTCTTTTCTGGCGTATCTGTTATTAGCTCATGCCAGATGATTTTTCCAGGCAGACGGTCGCCGTCGACGCTGCCCTCCAGGGCAGGCATGTTGACGCCCGTTGTACTGCATGCGGTTAACACTACCGCTAATAACAACGCGCTGGCGTAAATTTTTCTCACTAAAATAGACTCCTGGGGACTGTATGGTAAAGCCGTTGTGGCATTTCACCTACGCGGACAATATAAGCTATCGCTGGATTCATCGCCAACCCAGAGATGTTAACCGTTTTTCAGTTTCACGCGGTTGTTGGTGTCTCGACTTTCATTAATGAGTGTTTTATAGCAATCGCTTGCGGGCATCTTGGCCAGTCTGTCATAAAGCAGCACATTCACAGCCGCCGCCAGGTTCAGGCTCCCCTTGGTGGGAATGAAGACCACAGAGTCTGCTCGGTCTAACACCTGCTGGTCTATGGTGCCGTCCTCAGGGCCGAAAATATAAAGTGCTTTGCCGGGGTGCTGGTAAGCGGGCAGGGGGATGGCACCCTCTACCAGTTCTACACAGACTACCTGGGTATCGTCGCTAATATCACCGGGCAGTTTTGCTACCCAGGTCAGCGGAATGCTCAGGCTCGCATTTTGTGTATCGGTGTTGAAAGGCGCCGCCCGGTCGTAGCGTTCCCCGGTATAAACGACAGCGTCCACTCCAAAGCAGCCTGCCGCGCGCATCACCAGGCCTACGTTTACCGGGCTTTTGGGATTACTTAAACCAATACTTAAGGTCGGTTCAGTCATCTGTTTTATCGCGATTCTGACGAGTCTCGATGAGGTCAATGACCGCCGGACGATCAGAAAGGACCAGCAGCAATGCAAGATCGTCCTTTTCCAGCCAGTCCAGCGCAACCGCTGCACCTTCCAACGGATTAGCACAGAGATTTAATTTGGCGTTAGTGAGACCGGATGCCAGGCAGGTCCTGCGAATCACCTCACTGACTTCGCCCAACTCGCGTCCGCGCAAGTAATCTGGCAACTCGGCAATCACCACCTGATCGGGCGACAACGACATTGCACCCAATGTCAGGGCGCGAATTTCATCATCACTGCGATCACCCGCATGGCCCAGCATTAGCAGGCGCCGCTTTGCAGGTAGGCAGCGCATGGTTTCAGCCACCGCTTCAATGCTGTGGGGGTTGTGAGCAAAATCAACAAACACCCTCGCGCCGCCCACTTCAAACTCATTACAGCGTCCCGGGTTGTCTTGTGTGTTATTGGAAAAAGACGCCAGCCCCAGGCGTATCGCCTCGTAAGGTAGGCCCATTGCATACGCCAGGCACATGACTGCCAGGGCATTGCTCAGGTTGTAACGAGCCGCACCACCCATCGCAATGGGTATGTCCGCTGCGGGCATCAGGGAGCGGGTTGTCGCACCGTCATAGAACCACAGGATATCTTCATGCAACCAACCGCAGGGACTGCCGCAGGCCAGGGCATCCACTATGCAGCCGTTGTCTTCATGCAGACTGAACCAGCACAGCACTTTACCCTCGCGCGCAACTTCGTCTGCCAGTGCATGGGCATGAGCAACCAGGCCTTCATCATCCGCGTTGAGCACCAGGATTCCACCTGACGCGAGTGTTCGAAACACTGAGAACTTGGCCTCGATCAACGCCGGCACAGTGTTGATACCGTACTGACCAAGATGATCGGCAGCCACGTTGGTCACCAGCGCCGCCTGCGCCTGTTTGAGCGCCAGCCCGCGGCGCAAAATACCGCCACGTGCCACTTCCAGAAAGGCAATCTCGGTACGTATATCTCGCAACAGCATGCGCGCACCGCCTGGGCCTGAGTAATCACCCTCGTCGAGGATATCGTTGCCCACCCGCACAAAATCGGTAGAGGTAACACCGGCAACTCTGCCGTCCGCCGCAGCCACTGCGGACGCCAGGCGCACACAGGTGGACTTGCCGTTGGTGCCAGTGATCATGGCCACTGGAATATTGTGCAGCGCTTCCCACGGCACAGTATCGATCGCGGGCAAGCTCAGGACTTCCCATGTTTGTGAACCGCAACCGTGGCCTATGGACACACTGTCATCGTCAGACAGAAAATCGACAGCATGCTCAGCCGCTGCCTGCTGCAACGCTATCAGTGGCGGGTTCGCCTCGCTGCTCATCACGGCGCGCAGGTCCTCAAGCATTTGAGCTTGCGGTATTGGTGTTTGATCCAGTAGTTCACACACTGTGTAGTGCCAACTGGCCTGAATAACGAAAATGGCCGAATACAGTTGGTCGATTGGCGCTGAAATAGCAAGATTGAGCCCATCTTCGTGTGGTCGGCAAATACAGCGCTCGGCCTGCCAGTCGACAGCATCCAGCAGCTGTCGTGCTTTGTCGTGCCAAATGGTGGCTACGTCATTCAGATTGAGGTCATGCACCACAACTTCAGCAATGGCGCCCGGTTTGTCCCACAGCAGGCCCGGACCGGTCAGCCGGCGGCTGTCCTCTAGATACAATCGATCACTTGCTGGAAATGGAATGGTCAGTGCATCTTCCAGTTCTTCGACAGTGGGTCTGCTGCCCTCAGTCATAAGATTCAGTCGTCCCCTTCTTCATTGCGAGCCAGACGCACTCCGCGTTCATCGCTGATCAACTGTTGTCCGTCGGCAAGGAACATACCCAGATCGCTATCGCCGAGGTTTTCTTCCACGATATCGGGAATGTCTTCTGCGCTGTTGCGATCGCCGCCAAAATAGATAATTTGCTTCCAGCAGCGGGTAATATTATCGCCGAAGACCACCAGCAGATCGCCCTCACTGCCTGTCTGCAGTCCAGCCTCAACGGCGTCTTCTTCATTGGCGATGACGCTGATATTGTCGTCGCTCACTCCCTGGGCCAGCAGCTCTGCGCGCAGCAGTTGCGGGACTTCATCGTCGCTGCGGCCCCGGCGGTTATCATCGGCCTTGCAGATATACTGGTCGAAGTGACCGGCGAGCATACGCGCCGATTCCTGAATGTCTTCGTCACGACGATCGCCGGGCATGGAGATCACCGCAATGCGGTGGCCGTTGACGTCCATGCGATCGACCGTGTCAGCCACCACCCGAAATGCCGCCGGGTTGTGGGCGTAATCGAGAATCACTTTGAACGGATGCTCGTTGTAGACATTCATGCGGCCCGGTGCCTGGAAGAAACTGGTATCAAAGGTGCGCAGGCCGTGGCGTATTTGCTCGAATTCCTTGTTCAGTGCATAGGCCATGGACGCGGCAAACATGGCGTTCTGCACGTTGTGCAAAGCCTTGCCTTCCATGGTGGCCGGAATGAGGTGTGACCAGAGCAAGGGCATGTGCGAGCCGTTGTCATAAAAAGTAATCATGTCGCCGTTGATGCCGCGTTCCAGTACGCAGGCGATGCCACCGGCGCGAATATGCTCGCGCACCAGGGCATTATCCGAGTTCATCGTGACGTAACAGATTCGTTGAGCGTTGCAGTAGTCGGCCATTTTCAGGCAATTGATGTCATCGGCATTGAGCACCGCCACATCCGTTGCAGTTTCCACCACGACCCGCTTGATCTCGGCTAGTTGTTCGAGCGTATCCACACCCTTGAGACCCAGATGGTCCGCATCTACATTCAGGCACGCGGCTACATTACTTTCCTGGTAGCCCAGGCCAGCACGCAAGATACCGCCGCGCGCGGTCTCCATAACGGCAAAATCTACGGAAGGATCTCGTAATACGATCTGCGCCGAGGTGGGGCCGGTCATGTCGCCCTTAACTGAAATCTTGCCGTCTATCTGGATGCCGTCCGTAGAGGTCAAACCCACCGTGTGACCGCAGTCTTTGAGTACATGACTGAGCATCCGCGAGGTTGTGGTCTTGCCGTTAGTGCCGGTGATGGCGGCAATGGGAATTCGCCCCGTCTCGCCTGGCCCAAACAGCATATCCATGACCTTGCCGGCGACATCGCGCGGTTCACCCTCACTGGGTGCCACATGCATACGGAAGCCGGGGGCTGCGTTGACCTCCACAATGGCACCGCCAATCTCTTTGTAAGAGCGGGTGATGTCCGCCGTCAGGAAATCTACGCCACCGACGTCTAGCCCCACTGCACGTACTGCCCGAACCGCCATCTCGCGATTATCGGGGTGTACCACATCGGTCATATCGATGGCGGTACCGCCGGTGGACAGGTTGGCGGTAGAGCGCAGATAAAAAATCTCACCCTCATCCAGCACGGTCTCAGGGCTTTTGCTCGCTTCGCTGAGCAATCGGTTGGCCTGCTTATCCAGTTCCAGGCGAGTCAGCACTTTTTCGTGACCGATGCCGCGACGTGGATCTTCGTTGACGATGTCGATTAAGGCTTCAATGGTGAGTTGGCCATCGCCGACTACATGCCCTGGCACGCGTTTGGCAACGGCCACCAGTTCTTTGCCCACCACCAACATGCGATGGTCAAAGCCTTCAATAAAGCTTTCAACCAGCACGGCGCGCCCGGTACCTTGCTCAAGCGCCTGATCGAAGGCGGTCTCCACCTGTTCAGAGGTGGTCAAGTTGATCGACACCCCCCGCCCGTGATTGGCATTGAGCGGTTTTAACACCACCGGATAGCCGATACGTTCTGCGGCGGCGATGGCGCGGCGCGGCGAATAAATCATGCGCTGCTGGGGTACCGGCAGTCCCAGATCATTGAGTAGTTTGTGTGTGTCTTCCTTGTCGCAGGCAATTTCAACCGCAATGTGACGGGTTTCGCTGGTAATGGTGGCCTGAATGCGTTGCTGGTACACACCGTGGCCAAACTGCACGAGACTGTACTGATTGAGTCGTAACCAGGGAATGCCACGCTCCTCGGCGGCTTTTACCAGTGAACCGGTCGAAGGGCCAAACTCTCTTTTTTGCGCACGCAGCACGAAGTCTTTCAGTTCGTCCTGAAAATCGAAATCGGCCTCAACATCGTAGTCAATCTGGCTCTGCAGATCTGTGGGCAACAGGTGTAAGAGTAGCTTGCGCGCCAGCTCGCCGGCTTCCAGGCCAACATCACGCTGTCTGTAGGCGTATACCATGTTGTATTGACCGGGTTCGCCATTAGAACGAGTGCGGCCGAAGGAAACCTCCGAGCCTGCCATGCACTGAATTTCCAGCGCCACATGCTCCATGATGTGTCCCATCCAGGTGCCTTCGTCCTCGCGCAAGCGGCGCACAAAGCCTCCCGCTTCCCGGTAGGAGCAGCCGTGTTCCTGCAGCCCTGGCAGTGCTTCGACCAGCGCGTTGATAAAGTCATCACCCAGGCGGGCCGATGGCCATTGCTCGAGTATGCCAAGATCAAGGACATGCTTGATGAGTGGGAAACTGGCCCAGGTGTTGGGGCCGACATAGACATTGGTAGAGAGAACTTTCATGTGCGGTTCCTTTCTAGCACAGGGTGACTTCCCGTGATTGCATGTCAAAGAGGCAGCCTTCGGTCAGCACGTGCAAACGCATATCGACAAGGCTGATTGCAGCACCGGTCGAAGCACTTGAGCGTGAAGAATGTGACAGATGACTGGCATCGAGAATGGTAACGCTGCCGTTGCCAACAACTTCCCCCTTGCTGTCCCCGTCAATGAGGAAGGCGGTATCTTCATCAATGCCGACACCGATGAGAAACGGGTTGTAAGACAGTGCCGTCAGCAAGCGGCCCAGCCGATCACGCTGGCTGAAATGCTGGTCTATGATGGCGGTATTGATAAGCCCTATGCCGGGCGCGAGGTTGACGCCATCCTCGCGCGGCGAATTGCCAGATGCACCGCCGGCGATCATGTGTTGAGACATCATCGCTGCCCCCGCTGACGTACCTGCAATAGGAATGCCCTCGGCGTTTAGACGGCGCAGACGCTGACCCACGGGTGTGCCTCCCAGGATGCCAGACAAGCGCAACTGGTTGCCGCCGGTCACGAAAATGCCGGTGGCGGCATCCATTTCATCCAGTAGGGTTTCATCGTCGCAATCGCTGCGCTCATTAATATCAGTAAACAGCGCACGCTCCGCGCCCAGGTCCATAAACAGGTCGGTATACATACTACCGGTATCGGGCAGTCGCGAAGCTGTTGGGATAACCACGATTCGCGCTTTCTCACCCCCACAGATATCCAGGAAACGACCCAATATCCGTGGGTCGTTGCCCTTGTCTTCGGCTCCGCCAATAGGCATCAGGTAGCCACGGCGACTGCCGGGTTTTACGGGGGATGGACACATGCTGTTTTCCTGTACTGTCTTGCTTGCCCGGGAGTTTAGCCAGGGCTGGATTCGGTTTCGTAATTGCCAAGTAACACCTGCTTGCCGTCTCGGATATGCCACTTGCCTCTAGCCATAACATGGCGCACCTGCAGCTTGTCATCCACGGCAATCATATCGGCGTCCAAACCCTGGGCAATCCTGCCCTTGGAGTGCAAACGCATCAGTTTGGCAATATTGCTGGTGCACGCCGGTAGTGCCTGTTCCAGCGACAGACCTTCGTCCTGTACACAGTGTAGAGTCTCCAGCAGGGTTTGCGAACTTCCAACATCTAATCGCTCAACCTCGCCCGAGGCGTTGAAGCAGGGCAGGCAGCCGCCGCCGTCAGAACTCATGGTCAGGTGCGTTTCAGGCAGGCTCGCAGAATGGTAGCGCAACATCGCTTCAGCAGCGCTCCAACCCACATCATCCTCAGCCATCTCATAGGCGGTGAGATCAACATAACAGCCGTGCTCGGCGACCAGCTTGCAGGACTCCTCGAACAGCGGCTTATTGCGATTGACGTGGGTAGGATGAAATACCCGCGCGGGTATTTCACTTTCTGCCAGCGAACGTCGCACCAGGTCCAGGCCCCGTTTACCGTCACCAAGATGCAGGTGTAGCACGCCCGCTTTGCCTGTCATCAGGCCTGCGACTTGGGCCTCGCTGGCTAAACGCAGAATCTCTTCCAACGTGGGCTGGCTGGAGCGGTGATCACTGATTGCCAGCTCGCCGATGCCAATAACGGGATCCAGATTGACGATATCCGAACGAGCACTGCCCGTCAGGGTTGTGAGTGGCAGATGATAACCGCCGGTAAAACACCAGGCTGACAGCCCCTGTTCGCGCAATCCGTAGGCCTGAGTGACTAGGGTCTGCGTATTGCGGGTCAAGTCGTCGGTGCCCAGCACCCCGATAACGGAGGTAACACCGGCACGCGTGAACTGGCCTAGGAAGGGCGCCGGTACCCGGCTGGCGGGGCCGGATTCGCCACCACCGCCGGTTATGTGGGTATGGCCGTCGATCAATCCCGGCAATAGCAACAGGCCCTGCATATCCACCACCTCCACTGCCAGAGCAGGGTCGAGTGTAGGGGTCTGATCGCCTATATAGACAATAGTACCTGCGCAGGTCAGCACGCATTGCAAACCCAGGGGTTTAGGCGCGTAGACACGGGCGTTTGTGAGCAGAGTGAACATGGCGGCAGTTTAGGGAACTCGGGGGCTTAAGGCTAGCCAAAAGCGGGGAATCTGTGCGGGGGCTGGCTTGTCGACGAGACAAGGGATGGCAAGTAATTGATCAGAGTTTTCTAGCGCCTCACAAGTCTTTGGTTTTCTTCAGGCAAAAAAATACCTCCAAAAGAGGAGGCATAAAGTAGGGATATTTCGTCTTCGCCAGCACAGGGGGTTGCTCTCGAAGACATGGAACACACTATAGCGAGTCAGGTTTGATTAGAGCATGGCTGGGTGCGCCAATAGCGTGGCCATAGGCGACAAGGGAGCGCACGCACGACACCAGTCTGTGGGTCTGCACTCATGGTCAGAGTTTCTAGGGAGTTATAAGTCTATGAAAGATATAGAAAATGGTGGGCCCAGAAGGACTCGAACCTTCGACCTGCCGATTATGAGTCGGATGCTCTAACCAGCTGAGCTATGGGCCCACAGAGGGGAGAGGCGGGATTATAAAGAAGATCGCGCCGTTCGCACAGCCCCGAAGTCAGGTTGATTACATGAAGTTTCGCCAGGCTCTCCATCCAGAGCCCCGTGATTGTTCGCTCAACGGTCCAAACGACGTTGGGATATGAAGGCCACAGGCATTCACGTAGACTTGCGCCCCTCTTCGAATTCACCAGCCCCCGGGGTTACCACCGTGTCTCGCAACACCCAGGATAAGCCTTCAGCAGTCAGGGGGTTGGCCCTTTCGCAGCAGAATTTTCTGCTGGTAGCAGCATTTATCATGCCGCTTACTTTCGCGGTGTGGCAGGCTTTGCTGAACAACTTTGTCGTCGAACGAGCGGCGTTTACCGGCGCCGAAATCGGCATGCTCCAGAGCCTGCGGGAGGTGCCGGGTTTTCTCGCGTTTACTGCGGTATTTGTCTTACTCATAGTACGCGAGCAGCGTTTCGCGCTGGCATCGTTACTGGTGATGTGCGTGGGCGTGGCGCTGACTCCCTTCTTCCCAACCGTTTATGGCCTGTATGCCACTACGGTGCTGATGTCGATGGGTTTTCACTATTTTGAAACCATCAACAAGTCTCTCACGCTGCAGTGGATAGCAAAGACCGAGACCCCGCATTTCATGGGCCGGGCGATGGCCGTCAAGGCGGCGGGTTCGCTGTTGGCCTATAGCGGCATCTGGTTGTTGATGGAGTGGGCGGGCGTTGGATTCAAAGGCATGTATCTGCTTGCCGGAGGTGTTGGGATTATCATCACCTTGGCACTTTGGGCTGTTTTCCCGCACTTTCCAGAAGGCGTTGTACAGCACAAGAAACTGATATTACGTAAGCGTTATTGGCTGTATTACGCGCTGACTTTTCTAAGCGGTGCCCGCCGGCAGATTTTTATGGTGTTCGCCGGGTTTATGATGGTGGAGAAGTTTGGCTATTCGGCTGCCGATATCAGCCTGCTGTATCTGGCCAATTATGTGTTCAACCTGTTCTTTGCGCCGCGAATCGGCAGTTGGGTGGGCAAGGTGGGCGAACGTCGGGCCTTGCGCCTGGAATACGTGGGTCTGGTGGTGGTGTTTACCAGCTATGCTTTTGTCGAAAACTCGAATGTTGCTGCAGGTTTGTACATCGTCGATCACCTGTTCTTTGCACTCTCCATCGCGATTAACACCTATTTCCAGAAAATATCCGACCCCAAGGACATCGCTGCTACGTCCAGTGTCAGCTTTACCATCAATCACATTGCTGCCGTATTCATTCCGGCGCTGCTGGGCATTTTGTGGCTGACCTCGCCCAGCGCGGTGTTTCTGGTGGGGTCCGGCATTGCTATTGCGTCATTGATTCTTTGTAACTTTATACCCGACGTACCCGAGCAGGGCAGAGAGACGCGCTTCTCGCGCTAGCGCTTTGTCTGTGGCGATTCTGCGGTTGGCGGATCTTCGAGTCTGCGCAACTGCTGCGCGCCTTTGCCAATGGAGGTTGGCAGTGAGGCGTGATCAATGGGCTGATCAAAGTCAGGCCCAACAAAGGCCCTGATGTGACTAAGGGTCTGGTCGTTATAGTCCAGGATGGCAAAACTGAACCCAGTGGTCACATTCGCGCCCAGTAAGCGGCGCAGATTACCTCCGAGATTACCCATGCTCACCATATCGATACCGGCGCGCCTGCCCGGGTAGTAGGCATGGTGATGTCCGGAGAGATAAATCGCCTGCCCGTGGTCCCGCAGCAGCTTCTCCAGATTCAGGTCGCTGATGATGTCTCGCTCTCGACCGACACTGACCGGCTGCAGCGGTAGGTGGCCAAACACAATGGTCGGTCCAGGCGATAGCTGTTGCTCTAGCCAGACTATCTGCTGGCGCGACAGTTTTTCGGCTCTGGTGGCGTCCAGGGAAACAAGGTTTACGCCGGCAAGCTGCGTGGAAAAATAGTAAGGAAAAGCTCCGTCCGTTTTTGGCTGGAACATAGGCGGGTGCGCGCGGTGATACTCGCTGTATAGCTGACGCTCCAGCTCGAACCCGGAATAAGCGGAGGCGTCGTGATTACCCGGTGTCATTACCACTGGAATGCCTGCCGCTTCCAGAGGCCCCCTGATCTGTTGATGAAAGCTCGTCCACATGGCCTGGAGCTCTTGTCGTGATAGCTTTGGCGATGGCTTCTGCCCCGCGACCATATCGCCGGTACTAATTACCAGGTCCGGTTGCAGGGCGATGATACGTTTGATGGCGGTGCCAACACGCAGATGGTAGCCGGTGCTGCCGTAACGCCCATTGGTGTCTGAGATCACAGCAATGCGAGGGTGTCCATCAGCGAAAACCTTGGGGCTGATGACTGCGAGTAGCAACAGTAATAGGCCCAGCTGTAGCCAGCAGCTCAGCAATGCTCCAGGCGCAAGACGGGGTGGACTCATGGTTGTGCCGATGGCGATTTTTAACAACCTCAGTGGGGACGAATGCTGTGGATTATGGCAGCATATGAGCGGTCTGAAAAATATGGTTTCTGATCGGGGTTGAGGTGGTTAGATGTTGCACAAAACTATGTCGCGGATAAGTTTGATGCCTCTGGTGCTGTCAGTGTTGTCGGCTGCTGCCCTGCCCGCAGACGATCTTACAATGCGTTGTGACGAACTGCCTGCCCTGGAGGGCGCTGTTTCTGCCCAGGATCGCTCTGCACAGGATGCTTTCTGCGCCATCGATTTAACCAGTGGTGATGTCGCTATCTGCCCTAAAACCTGGAGCACAAGCCCAGGCGCTGTAATCTACGCGCTCACCGATACCGAATGGCAGGGCAAGGCAGAGGCGTTTGAACGTGCCGCCTGTGCTCCCGGCGGCCACGGCCGCGACATTGCCAGCGACCAGCTCGCCATTTTCAAGAACAGCCTTAATGGCCGAGACACCAGCGGCACGTTTTCGCCCTCCGCATTACTTTACTATCACTTTAGTCGCCTGCTGCAGACCGAACTCGAAGTACCGGTAGTGGTGAGGGTAGAGCTTCCGCTGCCTGCCTATCGTCATCGCGTCATCACCCCTGGCCTTGCCTTCACCGAATCGGGCCGGCGCAAGATGTTACATGCGGGCTGGCTGGAAATGAGCAGTGCTGCAGCAGATCCTCCAGCCTACTCGCACCGACGAGAGCTATTTACCGATGACAACCAGCGCCTATGGGGTGTGCTGCTGATGCAGGCTGGCAAGCGCTATGGCCCTGAAGTGAATGGCACGCGCGCCTCCGGCTGGGGAGATGGACAAAATCGGGATTTCCAGCAAACGGCGCCTTTTCTTGCGCTGCGAACTGACTTGCCTTTGAATGAGGCGATCGTCAAGGGAATTGAAATGGCCAGGGATGATGAAGCGATGGCAGCCAGGCTGCCAGCGAATATTTCATCTGCGCAGGTCACCCGCTGGATGCAGGAAGTGACGGAGGTGGTCATTCTCGACTACCTGCTAAAACAGCAAGACCGCATCGGTAACATTGACTACCTATGGCGTTGGCACTGGGTAGAGCAAGATCAGTTGCAGACCAGCATCACCGAACCGGAGGGCAAAGGCGCGCTAAAGCTGAGAGTCACCGTGCTCAATGACAACGATGCCGGTGTGCGCTCAGGGTATGCGAACTACGCTGCCCGCACTGGCATGCTCGACAACTGGCACCACATCAACCGGGCGTTGTATCAAAAAGTGCAGCTACTGGCTCAGGACTTTTCCAGCTCGGGCCCGATCGCCACAGCTGTGCGAACTCAGTATCGACTATCCAGCAGAGAGGCTGAGGGAATTATTAAGCGAGGGCAGGAAATTGCTGAACAGCTGCAGGCACGCAATGAGGCCGGGCAGTTACGCTTCGACCTATCACTGGTTGATGTCTTGCAAAAAATGTCAGGCGGTAAGAGCGAGAATCAGCGCCGAATACCCCATGAATACCAGCGTCAGCCAGGGGAAAATCCTGGGAATGGCGATCATCAGACCGGTGAGCAACATGCCCAGAGCGGGCAGCACTAAAGAGGGCAGCAGGGCGTTGCCGAACATGGTCACGTTGACATAGGGGCCAACCAGAAAGTACAGCAGCATGGACAGGCAGGACAGCCTGCCAAGCCCCTCGCTGTGAGAGAGAAAGTCCAGGTTTCCCGAGCCCTCTGGCACCGGCAGCGCCATCTCGGCGGCCCCATACACGCAAATAGCGCCAACGATGAGTACCACGAAATCGCCAAAGTGCCAGGACTCGAGGTCCCGCAGGCCCCAGCCCACCCACCAGAACTGCAGGACATACGCCAGGACACAGATGCTCCAGGCGGCGGTGGACCAATGAAAGGTGACTTCGCGGTGCACTCGAATGAGCACAGCCACTGAGTGCAATAGCCGGGTAATGGCCAGTCCGAGAATAATTGAGATCGCCACAAAGACGTATTCGTGCTGTGTCATAGTCTATTCGTGTCTGGATTGCAGGCTGCGCCTGATAGCTATTGTTCTTGTCGATCAATAGTCGCAACTAGTTTCGAACATGGCAACAGCTGTGTTTCATCTGCGTGCCATAATACTTGCTGTAATGACTGACCGGGTAGCGCCCCGAGCCTGAGCGACTATGACTTCCCAGACTGGACTATTCGACGCGGTGTCCTCCGAAATCGTGCCTTTGGACGATGCCGATCTTGTGCTTTTTCCCACAGTGGACCTTGGCGGGTCTCTCGACGATGTGTTCGCTCAGCTGATTGATGAGACGCCCTGGTCGCAGGAAACGATTCATCTTTACGGCAAGACGCATCTGCAACCGCGCCTTATCGCCTGGTATGGCGATCCTGCCGCGCAATACCGCTATTCAGGTAAGCGTTACGAGCCTATTCCCTGGACGCCATTATTGACGTCTCTGAAAGCGTCGGTGGAGGTGCTTAGCGGCGCTTCTTTCAATAGTGTGTTATTGAATTACTATCGCGATGGCGCCGACTCTATGGGGCTGCACGCCGATGATGAACCAGAGCTGGGCCCCCAGCCGTGTATAGCATCGTTGAGTTTGGGCGAGTCGCGTACGCTGTATTTCAAGCACAGGACGAAAGCGGAGCTTAAACCCTACAAGCTTGAGTTGCCCGATGGCAGCTTGTTGTTAATGCGGGGGCAAACTCAGCAGCACTGGAAGCATGGTATTCGCAAGTTGTCTCGACCCTGTGGCCCCAGAATCAACCTGACCTTTCGGCAGATTTATGCTGACTAGCGTCGACTAGGTAAGCGCAAACCAGCTAATCAGGCCGATAATTGTGCTGCCTGTTGCTGCCCGGACGAGTACTGATGGGGTGATTTTCGACAGTTCCTGCAGTGGATTCTTGCTGCGACGAGTGCGGGCCAACACTGGCCATTCGATAATCGACCCAAAGGCAAAGCTTGCCGCCGCGCCAGCGGCCAGCGCTGCGCGCCCGGCGCTATCGGTATCCACAGAGTTGAACACCGCAACCAAGGCCACTGCTCCGCCGATACTGCCGGCAATGCTCATGGTGTAGAACTGGTTGAGCTTGTTAGTCTCGAAATTCCAGTCGAATACAAACAGACTGGGCGTGGTTTTGAGTGTGTAGTTGCCAGAGGTCAGTTTCGCGCCCAGGTAGTGAAACCACTCGTGCACAAGATTCACTGTGATAAATCCGGCGGCAATGCCGGTGAGCACGTTGAGCAATGACGCCAGCTGCCAGCCAGTGAGTTGGCTCCAGCTGTCGGTTGCCGCAAACAGGGAAAAGGCCAATATCCAAAGCCCTAAATGCAGGCCTGCCTGCCGCAGTAGCGGGAAGTCTGGTGTCTGGATGATGTCTTCAACGGTTTCCTGAGGCTGTTCCATTCAAGCGCTCTCCTGTAATTGGGCTGCTCCCGTTATGCGCGGCAGGTCGACAATTGTGACCACTCCCGCGCGGGCATCGCACAGGCCGGGAATAGCGTTCACCAGCCAGGCTGCGGCAGATGAATTACCGCCACCGGCCACGCCAGGCTCAACCGGATCGTGGCCGTGTACGCACACTTCCAGATTCGGGCTGCCGCTGATCATCACTTGATGACAGCCTTGTCCCTGGGGAGGATAGGGCCAGTCCGGTGCGCAGTTATCGTCTATTCGGGTGATGTGCTCCAGAGCATAAAGCGGTGTGTCTTTGTGGTAGCCCAGGACTTCGAAGCGAAATGCACCCTGTGTGCCCTTGTCGAACACGCCCATGCCAGCCACTTCAACCGTAGCCTCCAAAGGCCTGCGTTCAACGCTGATCTCCACTCGCTCCACTGGTTTATCCAGCGCGCGGCCCACCAGCTTGAGCATCGGTGACCACACCATGTCGATGGCAAAATCGTGCAGCATCAGTGGCAGTTCGTCCATAGATTGACCAAAGCCGATGACTTCGCGCACCACATGCGGCTGGTCGTACAGTGCGTAATTAAATATTTCCCGGGTGCGAATTTCCGTGATGCCAGCTGCTGCGCCGCTCAGGACAACAGGCAGCATGTCCATGACCCAGCCGGGATCGATACCGGACACAAACAGAGAAGCGCCCGATTCTTTGCAGGCCGCTTCGATGGGTGCAAGCGCCTCTTCGGGGGTGGATGTCGGGTCAAGGTAAATGTACAAACCGGGTGCCACGACGTTGATGCCGGCGCTCAGGCAGGCGATTACCTCGGTGATGGCTTCTTCTGGACGGGTGTCGGCAGTGGCGCTGTAGACTACCGCATCTGCGCCTGCCGATATGGCTGCTTGCCAGTCACGGGTGGCTTTGATGCCGCAGGCACTTACCCCGGCGATTTCGCCCGCGTCGCGCCCTGCCTTTTGTTCGCTGGATACGATAACGGATATTAGCTCAAGGCCGCTGTGTGACAACACTGCCCGTATGGCGGGCCTGCCAACATTGCCTGTGCCCCAGACGATGACTTTCTTGCTCATGATGATTTCCTTGTTTTTATTAGAACAGTATACGTTGCTCTGCCCAAGGAAGATCAACCGGTCTGTGTTCCAGGGTCTGGATGCTTGAGTTTATAGCTAAGTTGCAGGGCAAAAAAAAGCCGCCCTTGTGGGGCGGCTTTTTGACTAGAAAGTGTTGCTTACAGAGCAGGCAGCAATACGCTGTCGATGACCCATACGGTGCCGTTGTCAGCCTTCACGCCCTGGCAAGCTACGCCAGCCATGTTGACGCGAGGTTCGCCGTTAGCGCGACCGAAGTACACCGACTGGCCTTGCAAAGTGGCGCGTCGAGTGGCCAGATTGCTGGACATCTTGCGCGGATCTTGTGCACCAGTGGTTACATGGTAAGTCAGGACGGCTGTTAACAGATCAGGATTGCCTACTACCACGTCTACCAGCTCTGCGGGCAGTGCGGCGAATGCATCGTTGGTAGGTGCAAACACGGTGATGTTCTCGGTAGTGCCAAGCGCTTCGTCCAGACCAGCGAGAACCACGAGTTCAACCAGTGTGCTCAGCTCGGGAGTCGCGATGGCCGCGTCTACAATAGAGCCGTCGAAGTCTGCCAAGCTAGTGCTTACGCACTGGCTAAAGCTCTGGGCGTTAGCGCCAGAAATCATGGACAGTGAGAGTGCTGCAGATGCCAGTAAAGCGGTTACTTTAGTTTTCATAATGTTCTCCAAAAATTTATTCAGCTTCAATGAGTTCAAATCAGTTCACTACATCGTAAGCTGCTGTCGTTCTGAGCCAGGCAATCCGGTTTGCAGTCCCGGCAGCAGTTACATGAATCAATCTACGGGCCTGTTTCTGGGATGGATTCATCGAAAGTCGCCTTGTACATGTTTTGTCTCGAAGCCCGGAAAATCTTTTGAATGGTGGCGATTGGGTGGTGCTGCAGATTGTCGCGTCTGTATCAGGCGCGAGGGGAAGAATGTGTGGGTGGCGGTAGCGCCATTAAAAGTCCAATTGATTGCGCAAATCGTCAAGTCAGATCGCTAATCCCGGTCTATAGTTCTAGCTTCGATAAAAAGAGTAACAAGCCCATGAACAAGCCAACCTCTAGCGCTTTACTTGTTGTTGTGATGACTCTCGCTATAGCAGGCTGTAGCGAGGAGCCTGCTACAGCTGAGCAGCCTGTGGTTGTGGCCAGCGCACCAGCGGAGCAAGCGCCTGTCACGATACCTGACACCGAATGGACGCTGCACGGCAATGACGTTGGCGAGCAGCGTTATTCAGCATTGGATCAAATCAATAAGGACAGTGTTGATCAGCTTGACCTGACCTGGTCCTTTGATATGTATACCCGGCGCGGGGTGGAGGCGACACCGATCATGGTGGATGGCACGCTTTATGTGACCGGGAGCTGGTCCATGGTGTATGCCCTGGATGCCCGTAGCGGCGAACTCAAGTGGTTTTACGATCCCCAGGTGGAGCGAGGCTTTCTCGCCAAAGGCTGTTGTGATGCGGTCAACCGGGGCGTGGCTTACGTGGACGGCAGGGTCTTTGTAGGCACCTACGATGGTCGTTTGGTGGCGCTTAACGCCGAGGACGGCAAGGTGTTGTGGGACGTACAAACCACCGACCGCGAGCAGTCCTACACCATCTCTGGCGCACCGCGCGTAGTCAAAGACATGGTAGTGATTGGTAATGGTGGCGCTGAGTTAGGCGTGCGCGGCTATGTGAGTGCCTATGACCAGGCCAGCGGTGACATGAAATGGCGCTTCTACACCGTGCCGGGGAATCCAGCCGATGGCTTTGAAAACGAGGTGATGGAGAAAGCCGCACAGACCTGGAGCGGCGAGTGGTGGAAGTGGGGCGGTGGCGGCACCGCCTGGGATTCCATGGTCTTCGACCCGGAGCTGAACTTGCTCTATATCGGTGTGGGTAATGGTTCGCCCTGGAACCAAACCCTGCGCAGCCCCGACGGTGGCGACAATCTGTTTTTGGCGTCCATTGTGGCGCTTAATCCCGATACCGGCGAATACATCTGGCACTACCAGACCACGCCAGGTGAAACCTGGGACTACACCGCAACCCAGCACATCATGTTGGCTGAGTTAGACCTTGAAGGTGGCAAGCGCAAGGTGTTGATGCAGGCGCCCAAGAATGGTTTTTTCTATGTCATCGACCGGGTAACCGGCGAACTCATTTCTGCTGAGCCCTATCTCGAGGGCATCACCTGGGCCAGCCACATTGATATGGAAACAGGCCGCCCGGTAGAAACCGAAAATGCGCGGGTATTCGATGGCGAGAACGTGACCGTCCCGGGTAACGCCGGCGGGCACAATTGGCCCCCCATGTCTTTCAATCCGGATAATGGCCTGGTGTATATCCCCACTATGATATTCCCCATGCGCTTCTTGCAGCCCACCACCGAAAATTACGCCGAGCCAGGCCAAGGCTACTGGAATACCGGGTTCGATCGCAGTCCCAACATTCTTCCCGAGGGCAGTACGCAGGAGCTCAATGAAATGCTGGCCGAGGCTTATACCGGCGCATTGATCGCCTGGGATCCGGTCAAAAAAGAAGCGCGCTGGCGCCAGCCCCTGGGCATGCCCAATACGGGCGGCACCCTGGCCACAGCAGGCGGGTTGGTATTTCACGGCGGCGAAAAAACGCACCTGGTGGCGACAGATGCCGATACCGGAGAGGACGTTTGGTCGCGCAACACCTACACCGGCGCCTGGGCGGCACCTATGACCTACGCGCTGGATGGCGAGCAGTATGTTGCGGCTGCTGTAGGTTTCGGCGGCGGCCTGGCCTCAGAAGCCTCGGCTTTGGCCCACGGCTGGGAGATTCCCAATCTGTCACGGGTGTTGGTCTATAAGCTCGGTGGCAAGCATCAATTGCCACCGCCGCCGGTTGTTGACCGCAAGTTGGCAAAACCTCTGCCCGTTACGGCCTCGGCCGACGTGGTGGAGCACGGCAAGGCGACCTTTCATCGTCACTGCGCGATGTGCCATGGCGATAGTCTGCGTGGTGGTGGCCTGACCCCGGACCTGCGCTACTCGTCCGAGAATGTGCACAATATCTGGCAGGACATTGTTCGCGGTGGCGCACTCAAGGCGCGCGGCATGGTGAGCTTTGCTGAGTTCGTTAGTGAGGACGATGCAGAAGCGATTCGACAGTACGCGCTTGAGCGGGCCAATGTGCTCTATGTTGAGCAGAACCCACAGGATGTGGCCAGCCAGTAGTTGCTGGGCACTGATTGATCAGGGCGAGCTGTCACGATACTTTTTCATCGTCTGCGGTGTGCCAAAGAACAAGGTGGCGCTCAGCAGTAGTCGTTCAGCTGGTGACAGCTGTTCGCGCTGAGCCAGGATTTTGCTGGCCAGGGCAGGTTCGTCGGTGATGACCCCATCGACGCCCATGGACATCCAGTGAGACAGAGACAAGGCGTCGTTAACCGTCCAGACAAACACCCGTTTGCCCGCCTTGTGGGCTCTGCGAATGAATGCGGGGCTGGCCATGCTCTGGTTTACCGCCAGGAAATCCGCGTCCAGCCGGGTGATATCCCCAACCGAAGTGGCGGCGAGCAGGCCGCCGGTCCACTGCGGCCGTAACGCTTTGAGTTTCTGCACGCCTTGCAATTTCAATGACATGATGGCGACCCTGTCGGCAACGCCGACTTTTTCAACCAACTCTACGACTCGGCTTTCCAGCTGCTGGTCGTGACCGTAGTATTTTAGTTCAATGACCAGCCGGGAGTTGGTCTCTTTGATGAGCTGCAGGACTTGTTCCAGGGTCGGTACCCGCAGATCTGCAAAGCGGGAATCGAACCAGGAACCGATGTCGATCTCCTGAATGCGCGCCAGGTCGCCTTCCCAGACCTTGATCGGGTCTCCTGCGAGTTTCATAAAATCGCTGTCATGCGCCACAATCACCTGCCCGTCGCGCGTTTCCTGCACATCAATTTCAACCCAGTCGGCACCATCTGTGATGGCCTGGCTGATCGCTGCCATGGTGTTCTCAGGGGCAGCGCCTGCGGCTCCACGGTGAGCAATGATCAGCACCTGGTCGTCCAGTTTTACATCGCGCATCATGGAGAACAGCACTGCAGCGCCGATGATCGCCACCAGGGCTGCACCGATAGCCAAACGGGCAGCGTTCAACCGCTGTTTATCTGGGGTATCAGCGACCACGCCTGATAGCGCCTGTTCAGTTGCAAGATTTGCTGCCAGCTCTTCAAATAATTCAGCGATCACCAGGCTTAAGCCTGCCAGACTGAGAGCCGCCACAACGAAGTTGAGTGCAACCCAGGTGGCACCCAAAAATCCGAGCATGGCCGCCAGGGTGGCCAGTGCGCTACCGCTGCTGGCCAAGATCAGGCTCATGCCCAACTGCAGCACGACAGCAGGAATTGCCGACAGCACAAGCGCTAACACCAGCCAGACTGCGAGGCTGCGCAGACAGTACTTTCGTTGTCCCTGCACACAGGATTCACTGAGTGCGAAAGCATTGGTGGCAGAAGTGTCGGTGAATAAAGCGATTGGCATCACCAGCGACCAGCCGATCAGGCGTCGTCCCAGTAACCACACCAGCGGCAGCGCCAATATCAAGGCACTGGCCACGACCAGTAAGAACGCCGGAGGTCTCTCGGTTAGATAGTAGTTAATGTCGTAGTCAGTGAGCTGGGTCCAGGCGATCGCGGCAACAATGGCCAGGTAGGGCAGCAAATAGGCGAGCACATACAGGGTCAGGCGCAGGGTGATGTGCAGTAGGGTTAGTGCGCGAGTCAGGGCGAAGCGGACAGCAGTGGCTGCTGTTACCCGGCGTCCAGACCTTTCTCCCTGAGCGACCACCTGCAGGGCGCCCAGCTCCAGGCCTGCAATGGCCAAGAAGACAGCGACCAGCAAAACAGCAGCCAACATACCCAGGGGTGACAGAACCAGCCGGGCAATGTCCTGATCGACAACCGCAGAAGAACCACTCAGAGCCAATGCACCCTGCAGGAGCAGACCGAATAGTGGTGTCAGTATTGCGGCTCCCAGCAGGGTGAGCATCAGGTGTACGGTGACCAGGGTGCGCCAGGACTTTTGTAGTCGCGCAATGAGTGTTGTTATCTGCATGAGATTTCCTGGTAAGGCATGCGTTAAACATAGCACTTACATTGCTTGCTGTTGTAGAGCTATGGCCAGGGATTGATAAACATGCAGGCACAAAAAAGCCACCCGTGGGTGGCTTGGTGATCTGCGATCAGTGCAGACAGATTACTCGTCCAGGAAGCTGCGCAGGTAGTCGGAGCGAGTCGGATGACGCAGTTTGCGCAAGGCCTTGGCTTCGATCTGGCGAATACGCTCGCGGGTCACGTCGAACTGCTTGCCCACTTCCTCAAGGGTGTGGTCGGTGTTCATGTCGATGCCGAAACGCATGCGTAGGACCTTCGCTTCGCGGGCGGTCAGGCCGGCCAGTACTTCCTTGGTCGCTTCCTGCAGGCCCTGGCCTGTGGCGGAATCCACCGGTGAGGAAATGGTGTTGTCCTCAATGAAGTCGCCCAGGTGGGAATCTTCATCATCACCGATGGGAGTCTCCATAGAAATGGGCTCCTTGGCGATTTTCAGCACCTTGCGGACTTTGTCCTCTGGCATCTCCATGCGCTCGCCAAGCTCTTCGGGTGTGGGCTCACGACCCATTTCCTGCAGCATCTGGCGAGAGATACGGTTGAGCTTGTTGATGGTCTCGATCATGTGCACCGGAATACGGATGGTGCGGGCCTGGTCCGCGATGGAGCGGGTGATAGCCTGACGAATCCACCAGGTGGCGTAGGTCGAGAACTTGTAGCCACGACGGTATTCAAACTTGTCTACGGCCTTCATCAGGCCGATGTTGCCTTCCTGAATGAGATCCAGGAATTGCAGTCCGCGGTTGGTGTACTTCTTGGCGATGGAGATAACCAGGCGCAGGTTTGCCTCTACCATTTCCTTCTTGGCGCGGCGGGCACGGGCTTCGCCCATAGACATGCGGCGGTTGATTTCCTTGATCTCGGAGATCTGCAGGCCGGTCTTTTGTTCGATGGCCTGGATACGGCGCTGCAGGCGCTGAAGAATTTCTTTTTCTGCATTGAGCTTGGGGCCGTACTCTTTCTTGCGAGCCTGGCGCGATACCCACTTGAGGTCAGATTCGGAGCCCTGGAAAGTGCTGATGAATTCCTTGCGGGGCATGCCGCAGACTTTGATTGCGATGCGCATGATCTCTCGTTCCTGATCACGTACGCCGACCAGGATATTGCGCGGGGTGTCAGAAATAGGGTCGAAGGCACGCGGGGTCAGCTTGAAGAACTTGAACAGCTCGCCCAGCTTTGTCATTTCCTTGATGGCGGCGGGATCGTCGCGGCCTTTAGCGGCAATGACTTTGTCTGTTTTGACGTTCTGACGTTTGAGCGCAGTGAAACGCTTCTTGGCCTCTACCGGGTCAGGGCCGTTGTCTGTCTCTTCGTCATCGTTTTCTTTGGCTGCTGCAATCTCTGCCAGCTCCGCTGCGGTGGGCACGTGGTGGGCAGGATCCAGATAGCCAACCATGATGTCGGTCAGCTTTTTCTCTTCTTTGGTAACCAGTTCGTAGTCGTCGAGAATTTTCTGCACCGCGCCGGGGTACATGGCAAGGGCGGATAACAGTTCGCGGATGCCTTCCTCAATGCGCTTGGCGATAACAATTTCGCCTTCGCGGGTCAGCAGTTCCACGGTGCCCATTTCACGCATATACATGCGAACCGGGTCAGTGGTGCGGCCAGCTTCGGTTTCGACGGCGGCCAGAGCGGCGGCGGCTTCAGCGGCGGCGATGTCATCGGCGGAGCGGTCGCCTTCGGTCATGATCAGGTCATCGGCGTCCGGTGCTTGCTCGAACACCTGGATACCCATGTCGTTGATCATCTGGATGATGTCTTCAACCTGATCAGGATCAGAGATGTCCTGGGGGAGGTGGTCGTTCACCTCAGCGTAGGTCAGATAGCCTTGTTCTTTACCCTTGGCGATCAGGGCTTTAAGGCGGGACTGTTGCTTTACGACGTCGGTCATTAAGGTGACACCTTTGGAATATGCAAACAAAATTCAGCCGGCGATTGTAACCGGATATCAATAGCTTAACTATAAAAAAGCCTGTTCATTTGGCGGATCTTCGGGGTTTTAGGCCTGCAATCGCTCCAAATCAATGGTTTTTGATATATGGGGGCGAATCGTACAAATGCAACGGGACTTACACCGGTGGTGCGGGTATTTTTTGACCGCTTTGGGTTTAGCGGCCGCGTCGGTTTCGATCTGCGTCGCGCTGCCGTTTTTCCTGCAGCAATTCCCGCAGGCGCTGCTTTTCCAACTCGCTAACTCCAGCGTAGTTGGTGAGTTTCAGTTTGTCGACCTGCTCGGCCAGTTTTGATTGCTGTGGACGGTGATGGGCGAGGTTATAGATAGTGTCATTAAATTGCTGCTCGATACCGGCGGTGGGAATCAGTCGCTCCTGACCTGCCAGTCGGTTGAGCAGTTCGCCTTCCGGCGTGCCGTACCAGTGGCCCAGTAACATGCCGGTATTTGACTCTGGTCGGCGCTGCACCAGCGCGACTAATTCCTTGAGCAGACTGAGGTCTTCACCGATTAAATCCTCCAGGCCTTCGGCTTTTACGCTGCGCGCAATTTCTGGCTGGTGCAGAATCAGGGCGATGGCGCTCTGGGCAAGGTTGGAGTAGCCGGCCTGGCGCTCAGGGTCGGCAGAGCGTTTACGGGGGTGGCTATCATCGTTCTCAGGCCCGAATTCGGGATAGTCTTCGAAGCCCGGCGGTGGGGAGGACTCGAACCCGTGATGAGTGCTGCCGTCCTGGGTTTGGTCTTGACCTGGGTAGTGACCCGCGCCGCCCGATGTCCCGGATCGAAAGTCGCCGTCGGCTGGTGGGCTTGGCTGGGGGGCGGGTAATTCCAGTCGCATCAGGCTATCGAGCTCCAGCCCTGTGCGTTCTGCCAGTGCCTGGAACATCAGCTGTTTGAAGACGCCTTCTGGCATCTGCCGGATATGGGGCAGGGCCAGTTTACTCATGCGCGCGCGGCCATCCAGATTGCTGATGTCCAGCCCCTGTGCCATTGCGTCGAACAAAAAAGTATCCAGAGGCGTGGCAGCAGCCAATAGTTGCTCGAACTTTTCTGCGCCGCCACTGCGCACAACCGTATCCGGGTCTTCCCCCTCTGGCAGGAACAGGAAGCGCGCCTGACGGCCATCCTCCATGCAGGGCAGGGCGGCCTCCAAAGCGCGGAAGGCAGCTTTGCGCCCGGCCTCGTCGCCGTCGAAACAGAAGATCACTTCCGGGCAGCGCCGGTAGATGCGTTCCAGGTGGGCCTTGCTGGTGGCGGTGCCCAGGGTGGCAGTCGCGATGGTAATACCGTGCTGGGCCAGGGCGATTACGTCCATGTAGCCTTCTACTACTAGGATTCGCTCTAGTTTGCGGTTCGCCTGCAGGGCCTCATAAAAGCCGTAGAGTTCGCGGCCCTTGTGGAAGATGTCTGTCTCCGGGGAGTTCAGGTACTTGGGTTTGTCGTCCCCCAGTACCCGACCGCCAAAGGCAATCACCCGGCCGCGCTGGTCGCGAATGGGGAACACCACTCTGTCGCGGAAGCGATCGTAAGTCCTGCCCTTGTCGTTTTCTACCAGCATGCCTGCTTTCATCAGCAGGGCCTTCTTTTCATCGGTCTCACCCAGGGCCTTGAGCAGATTGTCCCAGCCGGGGGGGGCAAAACCCATATCAAACTGCTTGGCAATTTGCCCGGTGAGCCCACGCTCCTTGAGGTACTTCACCGCATTGTCGCGCTGGGGGTGCTGGCGCAACTGCTGCTTGTAGAAGTTGGCGACCTGCTCCATCAGCGTGTACAGCGACTTGTTGGATTCCTCGCGCTTTGCCTGCCCCGGGCCGCCCGTGGAAGCCTCTCGTTGCACTTCCAGGCCGACGCTGCTGGCCAGGGTCTCAATCGCCTGTGGGAACTCGATGTTCTCGTAGTCCATGACAAAACCGAGGGCGTTGCCCCCAGCGCCGCAACCGAAACAGTAGTAGAACTGCTTGTCGGGGCTGACCGAGAAAGAGGGAGTTTTTTCTTCGTGGAAGGGGCAGCGAGCGCTGTAGTTCTTGCCGGTCTTGCGCAGCTTCACCCGCCTGTCGATCACATCGACAATGTCGACACGGTCCAGCAGGTCATCGATAAAGGTTTGGGGAATGCGTCCGGCCATAAGAGGATTGTAACGCTATTGAGACGCTGGGTTATACGCTGGAAGAAGGTCAGATGCCGGATAACAGGTTGCCGGGGTGTCTGAACATGAATATCTATTTTTTGGCGGTCTCAGGAACTCGTTATCGGGGGTCGGGCCGCTCAGGTGGAAAGACGGCTTTTAACTAGCCCACTAACCTTGCCCATGTCCGCCTTTCCAGCAAGTTTGGGCTTCAACTGACCCATTACCGGCCCCATGGCCTGCATGCCAGAAGCACCTGATGCGGCAATAGCCTCATCAATCATGGCGGTGATTTCGTCTTCGGAAAGTTGTGCTGGGAGGAAATCCTGCAAAACGAGGATTTCGGCGTTCTCGACATCGGCAAGCTCGGTGCGTCCGGCGTCGGTATATTGCTGAGCGGAATCACGGCGCTGCTTGACCATTTTGTCGAGCACGGCCAAAGCACGAACGTTATCTAATTCGATACGTTCGTCTACTTCGATTCGCTTGAATTCGGCCAGGATCAGCCTGATGGTACCCAGTCGCTCTTTTTCTCTGGCCTTCATGGCCGCTTTCATGGCGGCCCTGATGGTTTCAGTTAACAACTGGTCACTCATGGGGAGGGGTGCCTGCGCTAGTACAGACGTACGCGCTTGCGGTTTTCCCGGGAGAGCTTCTTCAGGTGACGCTTAACAGCAGCAGCACCGGCGCGCTTGCGAACTGTGGTGGGCTTCTCGTAGTGCTCACGCTTACGAACTTCAGCCAGAACACCGGCTTTTTCGCAGGAGCGCTTGAAACGACGCAGTGCTACGTCAAAAGGCTCGTTTTCTTTGATCTTGATGTTGGGCATTAACTCTGTACCTGTCTCATTTTTTGTAACATACACCGGCAAATGGCCAGTGAAAGCCTGAAAGGGCGCGCATTCTATAACGATCAGTAGGTGTTTGCAAAGGGTCTGAAAGGGCCCGATTCGGTAATTTGCGGCCATTTTGTCTGGTTTGGGTGCTTAGCAGCCAGTATCATGCGCCGGATAGCGAATTTGGAGCCAATTAATGCTCATTCTGGGCCTGGAAACCTCCTGTGACGAGACCGGTGTGGCGCTGTACGACACAGAGCGCGGCCTGCTGGCGCATGCGCTATTCAGCCAGATCGACATCCATGTGGAATATGGCGGTGTGGTGCCGGAACTGGCCTCGCGGGACCATGTGCGCAAGACTCTTCCTTTAATAGAAGAAGTCATGGCCGAGGCGAAAGTGACTGCCACCGACATCGAGGGCATTGCCTATACCGCCGGCCCTGGTCTGGTGGGGGCGTTGATGGTGGGGGCAACCCTGGCAAAAGCGCTAGCCTGGGGCTGGGGCATTCCTGCGCTGGGGGTGCACCATATGGAAGGCCACTTGCTGGCCCCCATGTTGGAAGAAGAGCACCCAGAGTTTCCCTTTGTTGCCCTGCTGGTCTCCGGCGGCCATACCCAGCTGGTGCGGGTAGATGGCATTGGCCAATACCGCCTGCTGGGCGAATCTCTGGACGATGCCGCGGGCGAGGCTTTCGATAAGGCCGCCAAAATGCTGGGACTGCCCTATCCCGGCGGCCCACATATTGGCCGCTTGGCAGAAAGCGGCAATCCTGATCGTTTCGATTTTCCCAGGCCCATGGTCAACCGACCCGGGCTGGACTTCAGCTTCAGCGGCCTCAAGACTTACACCCTCAATACCGTGGCAGACTGCCGTAAAGCCGGCGAGCTGACTGACCAGGACAAGGCTGATATCGCCCGGGCTTTCGAGGATGCGGTGGTGTCTACCCTGGTGATCAAGTGCCGCCGAGCCCTCAAACAAGAGGGTCTAAAGACCCTGGTGATGGCAGGTGGAGTAAGCGCTAACTCAAGGCTTAGGGCAGAGCTAAAAAGGGCTTTGGCCAAAGAAAGGGCAGAAGTGTTCTATCCGGCACCGCTGTTTTGTACCGATAACGGCGCCATGATCGCCTACGCCGGTGCCCAGCGTTTGCAGGCAGGGCAGGTGGACACCGAAGACACCCGTGTACGCCCCCGCTGGCCGATGGAAGAGCTGCCGCCTATAAAAGGTGCCGCTTGATGGATACCGTGTATATAAAAGGCCTGAAGACCGACGCAGTGATCGGTGTTTACGACTGGGAGCGGAGCATCCGCCAGACCCTGGTGCTGGATCTTGAGCTGGCGTCTAATAATCGCGCGGCCGCCGCCACCGATGGCATTGCCGAGGCGGTCGATTATGATGCTATCTCCAAGCGAGTGTTGGCCTATGTGCAGGCCAGTGAATTCCAGCTGATCGAAACGCTGGCCGAGCGCGTTGCCGAAATAGTGCTGAACGAATTCAACATCCCCTGGTTGCGCCTGCAGCTGGGCAAACCCGGCGCCGTGGCCGAAGCCGAAGATGTGGGCGTCATTATTGAACGTGGGAGCCGGTCCTGATGGCTCGTGTTTACCTTGGTCTGGGCAGTAATATTGAACGCGAGCGCTATATCACCGCTGGCCTGGATGCGATGGCAGCCCTGTTTGGCGATATGGATATCTCCCCCGTTTATGACTCTGAGGCCATAGGCTTTGAAGGCCAGCCCTTCCTCAACCTGGTGGTGGGGGTGAATACCGATTTGACCCTCGCTGAGATGGCAAAACGCCTGCGGCACATAGAATACGAACATGGTCGCCCCAAGAATGCCTCCCGTTTCAGCTCAAGGCAGTTGGATATCGATATTCTCACTTATGACGACCTGGTGGGGGTGATTGATGGCGTGGAACTGCCACGAGGGGAAATATTAGAGAATGCGTTCGTGTTACGGCCTTTGGCAGATGTGGCGCCGGAGAAGGTGCACCCCTCGGACGGCAGTACGTATGCTGCGCTGTGGGAGCAATTTGATTGTGGTCAGCAGTCGATTTCGCGAATCTCGTTTGCTTGGCGGGGCAGGGCGATCTCCTGAGTGGGCAGTTCATTACGGCCGTTCACCATAGATTGTCTTTGGTCACTTTTGATGTCGCAACTGGCCGGTTGTTACTGGAAAATATCAGTAGCAACAAACACTGGAGCAGCTACCGTGGCCGCTATCGCATTTGATACACTAAGGTTCGCCCGCCGACTGATTGAAGCGGGCGTGCCCGATCGTCAAGCAGAGGTGCAGGCTGAACTCATGGCAGAAGCGTTTTTACTGAACATGGATAGCGTGGTGACCAAAGATTACCTGGACGCCCGTCTGGGTGAGCAGGAAGCCAGGATTGAAGCCAAATTCAATGTCCGGATTGCGAGCGTGGAAAATAAGCTCAACCTGCACAGTTGGATGCTGGCCATAATCGCCGCCAGCACAGTGATTCCAGCCATCACCCGCCTTCTAGGCTACTAATTATTCCGTCATCACGTCATCTCCAGTGCAATCGCCCTGGCATTAAGCTCGACCAGAACTACTGAATATGATGTCGGCAGCTTACGCCGTAGTTAGAATCAGAGTCATTGCAGTGAAAACTGCAGTACCAGCACCGCAGGGTCAGCCTACAGCGAACCACTCCTGCAATTGCGGCACCACCAGCACAATGATGATAAGGCCCATCATCCAGGTGTGCAGGGTAAGTTGGATTTTCATGGGGGCAAGCTCGTCGGTGATTGCATCCAGGCGCTTATCAATGCCTTCAAACCGTTTATCAACGCCGCCAAAGCGTTGGTCAATCCGCTCCATCGTGCGGTCGAAGTGCTCGCGAGTAACCAGGGTATCGAAATGTTGCGCCTGCATTTGCACCGTGCCTCTGGCGATGGCTTCCGCCTGGGTGCGGTTGAAGCCAGCGCTTTCCAATGTATTGGTGTAGGTTAGCACATCAAGGCTGAGCTCCGGCATATCGCAGGTACCGCTGGGTTGCTGCGTGAATACCGACATTAGGCCATTTGCGGCCCGACTGGAACATCAAATACGGCCATTCAAAAAAGGCTGTAACACGGCAGGAAAACAAGGGCTAAAACCCCGTCATTCCGGCCTTGTCGCGCTGCGCATTTGAGGCGTGCGGCGCCATTCAAGGTGTTTTCAGCTACCCAGCCGTCATCCCGGCGAAGGCCGTGGTCCGGCGTCTCGGCATCCGCTATCCCTGCCCAGCGCTCGACCGAAACTCATCCAACCTGCGAACCCGTTCCTCGGCAATAGCCTGTCCTAGCGCCTTACCCTCAACTCCAGGAAACAACCCTGCAGTAACCTCCATCACAATCTCCCGGGCTTCACGAAGATAATCCCGCTGAGGATAAGGCTTATCCTCTAAGCCCAGCCGGCCCCGCGCATCCGCCTCACACGCCAGCAAAAAGGCCTCAAACCGATCCGGCCTGCGCAATGCATCGGTGGCAGTCAGTAGCTTCAGCAAGGTTTTGCCGCGCAATTCCATCGCCCGGTGGCTGTGCAGGTGGTATTCGCAGGCCTTTAGTGCCAGGTCGCGGTATTGATTGGGTGCTTTCAGGCGCTTGCAAACCGCCTTCACCAGTTTGATGCCGCGAAACTCATGGGCGATATGCCTGGGTAGTTCATCCTTGGGGGTGATTCCCTTGCCCAGATCATGCAGCAGCACGGCAAAACGCACATCACCAGCATCGCTTAATCTCACTGCTTGCTGCAGTGACATCAGGGTGTGCAGGCCCGAATCAATCTCGGGGTGATGTGCCTCGGGCTGGGGCACACCGAACAGCGCATCCAGTTCCGGGATCAGCTTGGCTAATGCACCGCACTCCCGCAGCACTTCAATAAACACCTCGGGGTTGCGCTCACCCAGCGCCCGATCCAGCTCTACCCAAATGCGCTCCGCAGGCAGATGGGCCAACTCATCCTGATTCACGATCTCAGTCATCAGCGCCAGGGTCTCAGCGGCGACCGTAAAGCCAAGATGCGCGTACCGTGCTGCGAAACGAGCGGTGCGCAAGACCCGCAACGGGTCCTCTACAAACGCGTCGGAAACATGGCGAAGCAGCCTGTCGGCCAGATCCTGCTGGCCACCGTAAGGGTCGGTGATATTCCCTTTGGTGTCTTGTGCCATCGCGTTGATGGTCAGGTCACGGCGCAGTAGGTCTTCTTCCAGCGTCACGCCGGGGTCACAGTGCACGGCAAAGCCGGTATAGCCGTGGCCGGATTTACGCTCGGTGCGCGCCAAGGCGCATTCGTCCTTGGTTTCAGGGTGCAGGAATACAGGGAAGTCTTTGCCTACTTGCTGGTAGCCCAGGTCGAGCATCTGCTTAGGCGTTGCGCCAACAACCACCCAGTCTCTTTCATGAACCGGGTAGCCAAGGAGGGTATCGCGCACGGCGCCGCCGACTAGAAAGGTGTTCACAGTCCCGAGAACCATGTTTGTATCGTGCCTCTGCTGATAGCCTGCGCCTGAATGCGGTTAAGGCCGGTGCCTTCTATGTCTTTCGCAAAGGCTAGCACATCACGCATCACCGCCAAATAAATCTCTTGTGTAAACCTTCTCAGCCACGTCATCCAGGTCTGAATGGTGGCGGTTAGCAATAATCACATCGCTACGTTGTTTGAATTTACCAAGATCGCCCATGACCTCAGAGTGATAAAATTCTGTTTGATCCATACTGGGCTCATACACAATCACTTGTACGCCCTTGGCTTTCAAACGCTTCATAACGCCCTGCATCGCGGAGGCGCGTATATTGTCCGACCCCTCTTTCATCACCAAGCGATAAATACCCACTACCTCGGGTTTACGGCTTAGCACCGCATTAGCGATAAAGTCTTTACGCGTGGTGTTGGCGTCTACAATTGCCTGGATCATATTGCTGGGCACGTCGGCGTAGTTAGCCAGTAGCTGCTTGGTGTCTTTGGGTAGGCAGTAACCCCCGTAGCCGAAGGAAGGGTTGTTATAATGCGTACCAATGCGCGGGTCCAGTCCAACGCCGTCGATGATGTGCCTGGTATCCAGGCCGTGGGTCTCGGCGTAACTGTCCAGCTCATTGAAGTAGGCCACCCGCATCGCAAGATAGGTGTTGGCAAACAACTTAATCGCCTCTGCCTCAGTACTGCCGGTGAGCAATATCGGTGGGGCCTCGTCTTCGGCACCCTGGGCAAGTAGGTCAGCAAAGCGCTGGCCTTGTTCACTGACATCACCCACTACAATGCGTGAGGGGTGTAGGTTGTCGTATAGCGCCTTACCTTCACGCAGGAACTCGGGGCTAAAGATGATGCTTTTAAGGCCCGACTGTTCACGCAACTGGCGGGTATAGCCCACCGGTATCGTCGACTTGATTACAATGGTCGCATCGGGGTTGAAGCGGCTGGCGTCGGCTACCACGGCCTCAACACTGGTGGTATCAAAGTAATTGGTGTCTGGGTCGTAATCTGTGGGCGTCGCCACTATCACATAGTCGGCCCCCGCATAGGCCCGTTCACTGTCCGTTGTCGCAACCAGGTTCAGTTTTTTTTCTTTCAGGAATAGCTCGAGCTCAGCATCTTCCACTGTGGATTCGCCGCGGTTAATCATCGCTACGCGCTCGGCGTTGATGTCCAGCGCGACAACTTCGTTGTGCTGGGCCAGCAATACGGCATTGGCCAGGCCAACATAACCTGTGCCTACCACGGCAATTTTCATCCTTGATTCCTTAATATCCATGAATAATCCTTAGCGGTTTTCCAAATAACAGTCACTATGACGCCTACTTACTCCTTAGGCTGCGCGATCTCATAGCCCTCATTGATCAGCAGGCGGTTCTTGCAGGCGGTTTTCAGGTCGTTTTTGACCATTTCGCTGATCATTTCATCCAGGGTGGTGGTTGGCTTCCAGCCCAGCTATTTTTCGGCCTGGGTTGGGTCTACCAGCAGGGAACTGTCTTTTGTCGGCCAGCAGTAGCGCTCATCACTGCGCTCAATCACACTACGGAGCTTCACAGTCAGGCACTAGAAATAGTAGCATGAAACTCTGTCAGCGGCCCATCTCTGCCGGTCCATTACCTTCAGGCTTCTACGTGATTTCGAGTTGTGGGGGGCAGTCTCGATCTTGCTATTCAGGCCTCAGAAGCCGACAATAGCGCGATTGTTTTTTCAAAAATAAAATTCCTCGATAATGTCTAGACTCGAAAAACTCGCAAGCAAGCTTGGTGCTTTCCTCTGTAACTACCGAGGCCGCGTATTTGCGGACAGGATAAATGCCAGCGTTCATTGCTTACATCAAGCAATTAATAACGTCAATTACGACATGGATACAAATGGAGAGTTTAGGGCGTTAAGCATCATTCTGGAAAACAATAATCGCTGCGTATTTGACGTTGGCGCAAACATTGGTTTATGGACCCAGGAGGTTAAGTCTCTTGCACCAAATTGTGATATGCATTCATTTGAAATTGTGCCATCGACCTTTCAGCAGCTCAAAAAGAATACCAGCGATCTGCAAGGGGTCAAAATAAACGATGTTGGGCTTTCAGATGAAACGGGTGAAATTCAGATAAATCTAGGGAAGTACTCAACTTCTTCCACAGCGTTCAAAATTGATGCGCTCAAATTCCATGATAACTATTATACGGATCAAGTTACCTGTAAAACCATACTTGGTTCAAGTTATCTAGAATCCAATGGAATAGAGAGCGTTGATCTCCTGAAAATCGACACAGAAGGTATGGACTTGCGGGTAATTAGGGGCTTTGACTTACTTCTCGATCGAGTTAAAATTATCCAGTTTGAATATGGGATTTTTAATATTTCCTCCCACGACTTACTGGGTGATTACTGCCACTATCTCGATAAAAAAGGTTTTCGTGTAGGCAAGATATTTCCACGGCATGTTGATTTCTTTAACTACAACTGGAGAAATGAGAACTTTTACGGTGGCAACTATTTGGCGGTAAGAAAGTCGAACCAAAAATTGATTAACGCACTTAAAGCCAACAGCAGCAATAATTGAAGATGCTGTCGATAGTTTATAAAAATCTTGTTTTCTTTTTTTCAGTTTTAGCCAACTTTAGCTGCTCTGGTTCAATAATTCGTAAGTTCAAAAAACGTTATCCGCATTATGCACATTCAGATGCAGATATTTGTATTGAAGGTTTTCCGAGGTCTGGAAATACATTTCTTGTCGCGGCGTTGCAGCATTGGAACCCCGGATTAAAAATAGATCACCATAGTCATCTCGCAAGCAACATTAAGGTTGCTGTGAAGAACAAAATCCCAGCTGTTGTTTTGGTTAGGGAGCCCCTTGAAGCGGTTTCTTCAGCGATGGTTTGGGATGGAAAGCTTAATGCTTCCATTGGTTTATATAGTTATATTCACTTTTATCAATCTTTAAGTGATTGTCTTCCCAGCGTTCTTCTTATGGAGTTTAGTGAGTTCACGCAGCGCCCGGATATTGCCGTACAAAAAATTAACCAAAGATTTGATCTCTCGCTAAAATACCGAAGATACGATGACCTTGAACGTGAGGCTATAGCCACCTACTTAGCCAAGCATGACTCGAGAAGTGATAGAGGATTAACGAGCGCTTCTCTGCCGAATGTGGAGAAAGAAGATTTGAAAATAGGTTGCAAAGAAGCGATAAATAGAAGCATGTTGATTAACAAGGCGGAGTGTTTTTTTAATGCGCTAGTCTCGCGACGAACCATTCTTCACTCCGATGCTTTGGACGGTTTGGAATCATACGGTGGGGACCAAAGCTAGCATGTCCACTACTGCGGTTTTTCTATCCACATTCAACGGGTCGCGTTTTCTTTCAGAACAGTTAAACAGTATTATCGAACAAAGCTTTACTGGCTGGCAGCTTTATATTCGAGATGACGGTTCAAGCGACGAAACGCTGGAGATAATAGGGCGTTTTACCGAACTAGATGATCGAATACACAATTTGTCTTCGATACCTACTGCCAGACTTGGCCCAAAGAACAGTTTTGCTAAATTGTTAAGTTACGGATATGCGCAAGGGATAGAGAACTACTTTCTGTGTGACCAAGATGATGTCTGGCATCCCGATAAAATGGCCAAGCAGTTGGATAGCTTGATGAAAATTCAGGGGCCAGGTCTTGTGAGTTGTAAAGTCCAGCTCACCGATGAAAATATGCAATACTCGGGAAAAAAGCCTGCGTTTGAGATTGGCGGGGCAGAGAGCCAGCTTAACATTAGTGGGCTACTGAGCCGGAATTGCATTCCTGGTTGTACGATGGCTTTTAACAGGCAGCTGGTTGAGCTGGCAATGCCTATTCCGGAAGTCTGCGTAATGCACGATTGGTGGATAGCGCTAGCAGCTGTTTCAGCTGGCGAGCTTAATTATATTGGAGCTCCGTTAGTATATTACCGTCAGCACGCGGAAAATGTGGTTGGTGGCCGCTCTATTGTTCGAATAATATTCGACGTAGGATCATGGTTGGCAGTATTGCGTAAGGGCGGGGAAGAGCTTAGCGCTTCTATCAAGCAGGCAGAGTTACTGGCTGATCGATTGGAGTCTCGAGGGCGGTCCAATGAGAGCTGTATTTCTGTGTTGCGCGAATATTCCAGTTTATTTGACCTCAAACGAAGAGATCGACTTGGTCTTGTCAGAGAACTAGGGCTGAGAGAAAGCTCGCTATTGCTTCGGTGGATGCTCTACATTCACGTTTTGGGACGGCTGTCTGAGCCAGGAAAATAGTGCTCTCCACGGGGTGCCTATCAGCGGGTAGTTTCCTGTAGTCATTCCTTTGGCAGCAAGGCCAAGAATGCGGAAAGTTATCACAGTAGGTAGGCACCAGGGGTAGTGACGCCAAGTAAATTCATAGGCGCTTCGAGCTGCGTGATAAGCTGTGAACGAGCGTGATTCGTTAGTCGCACTAATTGACTTGCTTCCCCTGTGGCGAACCACTGAGTCTGGGCACCAATGCAATTGTTGGTCGACTCGAAGATTCAGCGCTAACTCAAGTTCTTCGTAAAATAGAAAATAGCTTTCGTCGAGTCCGCCAAGACCATCTAAAAAATCAGCCCGTATGAACATTGCGGCGCCATAAATATAGTCCGGTAATATAGCAAGTTTCCGGTTGAGGGCCTCTATGCTGCTGCCCGCTTGAAGGGGCGATTCGATTCCAATCCAGCGATGGTACTTGCAGCCTCCGGCGCATTGGATGGTTTCAGATGATTTATCCAGTATCGTTGGCCCAAGGATACAATATTCAGGGTCACTCCGCGCGGCAGTGAAAAGAGACAATATTGAATTCGGGGTGATTTCCAGATCATTGTTAAGCAGCCAATAATAATCGGCAGCATAAGTAGAAAGAGCGCTGATACCCCGGTTCATTCCTTTAGCGAAGCCAAGATTCGACTTGTTAGAGACCAGCTTTATCCGAGGGTCCTGATTTTCCTCAAACCAGCGTTGCTTTGTTTTCAGGTTGTTCTCGTTGGAGCCGTTATCGACAATGACGATTTTGCCATCCAGGACGAGAGTGTGCCTATCCAGCTCGGCTAATACCGATTCAGCGCATGTAATCGACTCCTCGGGCTTGTCCCAGTCGAGTATGATGATACCTATAAGAGGCGTGGGTCTGTCCTTGGTCACTTTCTAATATCCAGAAACACTGTCTGTCGATTCATTAGCATTGATCGCATAGATGTCAAAGAACTATAATAGAGCCTCGCCACTTGTATAGCCATTCATCTGCTAACCGGATGTCAAGCAGATAGGTATTATCAGACAATGACCCTAACCCAATATTTCCGACTGGTCGACACTCAGGCAAGGTTTGCCCTTAAAGCTGACGCAGCTCGCTTCTTTTTGGGTTACGTTTGGTGGGTCTTAGAGCCATTGTTGTTCGTCGGCGTATTTTATTTCGTTTTTAACGTAGTACTCGACGCGAATCGAGCCGATTTTTTGGTCTTTTTGATGTGCGGGAAGCTCCCATTTGTCTGGTACTCAAAAACTGTAAGTAACTCTGCAAATGCAATAATAGGTAACGCCGGTCTGATAGGGAAGATTGATATTCCGAAGACTATGTTCCCTATGGTCCGGGTGCACGAAGGCTTGTACCGGCAGATCGCGGTTTTCTTACTTCTTTTTGTCGTGCTTATTCTTTATGACTACCCCGTAACCTGGCTTTGGCTATGGGTTCTCCCTCTCGCATTCGTTCAGTATTTGATGATTGTGTGTTGTTCACTACTCGGGGCAATGCTAGTTTGCTTTTTGCGAGATTTCATATTGTTGATTGGGCTGGCAATGATATTTCTGATGTTTACTTCGGGCATTTTTTGGGACCCTAGAATGCTTGATGATCCGGCCATGACAGAGATGATCCTCACTTGGAACCCCCTAGCATTTATTCTAGATGGATACAGGCAGGTTTTGATGTTTCAGCAAAGTCCAGACATTGGTTTGCTGCTTATCAATGGCTGCGTTTTTGGAGTAATTACGCTTATCGTTGCCAAAATAATGAATAAAAATAGCCAATTGCTGGCACTCAAGGCGTTGAGCTAATGTCAGACGCGCGCGTAATGCTTGAGTTACAGAAAGTATCTTTGAGTTTTCAGGCCAGAAAAGAAGCTTTTTCACAAGGAACACATCATGTTTTACAAGACGTAGATCTCAAACTTTGCGAGGGAGAAACGCTAGGAATTATAGGCAAGAATGGTAGCGGAAAGACGACCATTCTAAGATTGATGGCGGGCATTTTTGGGCCCACCAGTGGCCGAATTGTCCGTGCTAAGGGTGTTAGCAGTGCACTCTTAACAATAGGCTTGGGTTTTAGGGGAGATCTGAGTGGAAGAGATAACGCCGTTTTGTCCGGCATGCTTCAGGGGTTGTCGCGCCGGCAGGCTGAGGCGTACCTTGAGGAAATACTCGACTTTTCGGAGCTTGGAGATTCTTTTGATGAGCCCGTAAAAACGTACTCGTCCGGTATGCGAGCGAGATTGGGTTTCACCACAGCTCTGATTACTCACGTCGACATCCTCCTGGTTGATGAAGTTTTGAGTGTTGGTGACGCGCATTTTAAGAAGAAGGCTGAAAAAGCCATGAAGGAGAGAATTATCGGTGAGCAAACAGTTGTGTTTGTGTCCCATTCGGATGCTCAAATTGCCAGTCTTTGCGACAGGGTTGTCTGGTTGAATGACGCTGTTGTCGCTGGTGAGGGCGAAGTGGACCAAGTATTAAGTGAATATCAAAGTTATGTATCATCGATGGGGAATTAGTACTGATAGTGCCATTTTTGCTTGAGATGGATATTGTATTCATTGAGTCTCAAAACTACTTTTACGCGACTACAAACCGGCCTTACGATTGCACTATCCTAGCAATACTCAGCGCATCAGATACCAGTATCTCCGTGCCGGAAACGCCGGTGCACAAAAATGTCGATATTTTTCGGCAATTACAGAATGTTAGCTAAAGGAGAGAACCGTGAAGGATGAGGTAGGCCTCGGTGTGCTTGAAAATTACAGCGTCGTGGCCATTGTCCCGGTTTTTAACGGGCTTAACGCATTGGGCGCTACAGTTGAGAGCATCAATCGTCAGTCCGGTTCATTCACGTTAGAGATCGTTCTTGTGCTCTCACCAGACTTTGATAATAAGCAGGGTCTTAGAGAGTGGATGGACATTAACCCATGGCATACGAATGTCACCTGCCTTGAGTCTCCTTTAGGTGTGGCTATTGACGCTGCGCTTAGCGTATCAACCGCTTCACATTTTGTGCAGCTTTGCCCCGGCGAAAAACTTTTACCTGGCTCTATTAGTGCATTGCTTTCGCTGCAGATGGAGCAACAGCTGACAGTGTCTTATGGGGCGAGAAGATGGCATGACAACACCTTGTCATGGACTCACCCTGCTGTGGATTCGTTCTTTCAACTTCCAAAAGTTATTCAACCAGGCCTTGCAACGAAAATCAATGTTCTTGAGGTCGTCGCACTTGGCTTGTACGAGCGATCCGTTATTGATAATCGAGATCATCAGGCAACGTCGGTAGCGATATTAAAGGAGTATGTTTGTTATTCCAGCTTCGGCCATCCGCTGCATACCAGACAGAATAAATATCGTATACCTGTGTATGACCAGGCACCAAAAATTCTACCTGCATTGTTTCCTGCGTCTAGGGGAATAAATGCTGAAATAGAAAGGCCTCGAGTTTGGATTTTCGGCGAAAGAGCTGGCAGAGCTGCGGAAGATAATGGGTGGGCTTTGTTTAGATACTGCGCCGATAATTGCGCTGATATTGAAAGTTTCTATGTTGTTGATGACTGCTTTGAAGGTGATCATTTAGCGGATTACAAAGATCGTATTCTGGTCAAGGGCACGGAAGCTTGGCAGGAAAGCCTATCGAGGGCGACGCACTTTCTGTTCACTGACAGTGCAGCCGATGTCTTACTGAGCCACGATGAAGTTCGAAACTACCCTTCAGTTGTCTGTGTGTATCTCACTCACGGCTACCTCGGGCATTATCCTGGTATATATCAGCGCAATCATCAGTATATTGACTATGTCGCTTGTTGCTCATCGCATGATGCGAACTTTGCAAGAACTCTCTGGAATTTTGATCGATCTGCTTTTCTGGAAGTGGGCGGATTGCCTCGGTGGGATTCGCTGGCGTTGGAGAGCAAAGACAGGCTTGAGATTTTACTTTGTCCAACCTGGCGTAAATCTATTAATTCAGAATTTTGGCACGATAAAGGAATTCCTTCTGACGAGGACATAGAAGCGTTCAAGCAAACCGGTTTTTACCGTCACTATTCTTCGCTCCTCGCTTCGCCAGCACTAATACAGCTCCTCGATAGTAATGACGCCCACTTACTGGTAAACATTCACTTTCGGCTCAAACCCTACATTTCCCTTTTTGACAGCTTCTCTTCAGATAGGATAAAAGTTTTATCTGAAGAAAATGACGGCCGGAGTATCAAGGAGCTTATCGCGCAATGTAGTCTGTTGATAACCGATTACTCCAGTATTGCGTGGGACATGGCCTATTTGAACAAGCCGGTGGTCTGCTACCAATTCGACAAAGCAGCTGTAATGGCGGAGCGAAGATTACTGCGCTATGGCATGATGGACGGTGAGCTATTTTCAGACATGGTCTTTACAGAAGACGAGCTGATCTCAAGCCTGGAATTGCAGTTCTCTCGTGATCTCAAAATCACCAATGGTGCTTCCCGGAATCTACATCGATATTTACCAGAGCTAAAATCTGGAGGTTTTTGCTCGAATGCAGTGCAGGAAATACGGCGAGTCTCTTCAGGTCTTCATGCAGAGCCTGAGGTCAAAACGAAGGATATACACACCGTTCCGACACTAACCAGTTTGAATTTGCTGGCCACTCTCGGCGGGGTAGCGAACAGAGATTTTGGTAGAGTCGGATTCATTGCAGACTGTGAAATTGCGAACGGCTCCAGTCATATACGCATTCGGCCTGAAGATTGGAAAGAGTCGATAGAGACCGGAACATTCGATCTACTTATTGTTCAGCCACACCTAAATAGCAGGTCGCCATGGGCAAGCATATTCTTCAGACCTGAGAAGACCATCGCATTTCTACGAGAGATTTGTGATGGCTGCCAAAAGAATAACGTTGCTATACATGTTATCCCGCCAGAATTTCCAATGTACCGCGGCGCTTTAGACCAATTCTATTCTCATGACCAACTTCCTTTCACGGCCTCAAAGGCTAGCAATGATAATAACGAGTATACAGTCTCGGTCGTAATTCCAGCTTTCAATAGCGAAAACTATATAGGCCGTTGTATAGATTCTGTACTCGATCAGGACTTTAGTGGCACGATAGAAGTAATTGTGGTTGACGACGGAAGCGTCGATAGTACCTTGAATGTTGTTAGAAGCTATCAGCAGAGTGGGGCTAACGTCGTATGCATTAGCCAGAAAAATTCCATGCAGGGTGTGGCCAGAAATAGAGGATTGTTAGCGGCAACAGGCAAGTATATTACATTCCTCGATTCAGATGATGTGCTACCCAAGATTGCTGTAACGACATTGTTTACAGCGATCAAACGTCATAACACGCAGATGTCAGTAGGGCTGGTAGCTTCCTGTGAAGAGTCAGGCACTAATCAAAGAATTAACCAGTCTTTCTTTCATTATTCCAAGGCGCCAGAGCTCATCACACCCAATACATGGCCTCACGTATTTTATGATCCAAGTTGTGTAGGAAAGCTCTACTCGCGATCTTTTCTGCTCAAGCAGGAAGTGTTTTCGCCGCAGTCCTTTCAAGAAGATCAGGCATTTAATTTCAGCCTTTTTAGCAGGGTTAAAGAAATTGCAGTCTGTGATGAGACTGTCTATTTGTATATCGCCAGGCCTGACGATCAGGCACCATCTGATACGCAGACCTTCACCAACGAGAAGTTGAGGCAAATTTCTCTCACCGGTGGCCTTGCTAGCCATTATGTTGAAGAGTCGTCAATATCTGAGACTATTAAGAGTTATGCGATTGGGTTTCTTGTACTGCGCTACGATCGATTTTTATGGGCGCAGTACCGTGACAATGTGAACTATTGTGTCCATGACGATAGACTCAACGCGCTCTCAGAACTGGGCTGCTTTCTTTCGAGCGTTTCAGATGATGTAATTTTGACAAATACACGCTACCACCCGATTACTATGCTGCTTTTAAAATACGGTGCATTTAGCCTTGCCGAATCCAGCTTTCTAAGTATTGACGATTCACATGTAGATTGCCTGAAGAAAAATAGCACTATCAACGATAAGGATTTAGAACTCCTTGCTGATGGCGGTTCTTTGGCGAGTTCGTACAATTACTATCGAAGTGTTCCGATAAAGAGCTCGTTAGACAATGTGGAGTTAGTTAATGAGGAGTCATATGGCTATCGACTAGGCTTCATTTTTGTCGATTGCATGAAGAATCCATCTCATATCGTCTATATGCCATTCAGGAGCATGTCGTTATTAGCAGATATGGTCACCAAAAACGGCAGGCTTAAGCAAAAAAATGCCTACGAGGAAATCAGCCGGCATAAAAATTCGCAGTGGCTATATGAAAACTCCGAATACATAAAATTGACCGCAGCATACCGACTCGGAGTTGCACTGTTAGAGGCGTTTACCCACGGGCCTAAGAGCTTTTTCAGTCTCCCTGCAAAAGTCTCTCAAATTTATAGAGAAACTAAACCATAGCGAGTAGATATGTTGCGGTTCCGGAGCCGTAAAGGCGGATGCTGAAGAAGCCCGACATCAATTATCATTAATGAGATTTTTTTGTGAATTACAGACCTGAGATTGATGGCCTGCGAGCACTTGCCGTACTCCCTGTTATATTATTTCACGGAGGCATAGCTGGTTTTAGTGGAGGATATGTTGGTGTCGATGTTTTTTTTGTGATCAGTGGTTATCTGATTACAACAATTATCTTATCTGATGCGAAGAGCGGTAATTTCTCGTTTTTTAAATTCTACGATCGACGCATTCGTAGAATATTTCCAACACTTTTTTTTGTCGTCCTGGCGACTATGCCGTTTGCCTGGGCCTGGCTTACTCCAGCAGATATGCGCAGTTACACCAATAGTATAAGCGCCGTTACTTTGTTTTCGTCCAATCTTTTGTTTTGGCAAGAAACCGGATATTGGGGGGCTGCAAACGAACTAAAGCCGCTATTGCATACATGGAGTCTTGCGGTGGAAGAGCAGTACTACCTGTTTTTCCCTCCATTGTTGATCGCTCTGGTGCGGTTGAAACACTGGATTGGATGGGTCTTTACATTTTTGGTTTCTTTGACACTTTTAAGTTTCGCAGCTAGTCATTGGGCTTCTTTAAATGCACCACAAGCGAACTTCTTCTTGCTGCCATTTCGAGCATGGGAGCTGGGAATTGGAGCAATACTCGCCACCTATTTTGTCTGGCGTGATGAGAAAAATGTTTCTTCGGTATTGCCTGGAATGCTCGGAAATATTCTCGCTTTCGTTGGCCTGATTGCAATAGGGTATTCCGTGTATGTGTTTGATGAGAACACCCGATTTCCGGGAATTGCAGCCTTATTACCAACTTTGGGGGCGGCCAGCATAGTTTTGTTTGCGAACAGCAAAAACTATGCGGGCCGCTTGCTGGGAATGAAGCCGTTGGTTCACATCGGACTCATCAGTTATAGCGCATACCTGATACATCAACCAGTGTTTGCGTTCATGCGACATTACAGTCTTTCAACACCCGACCAAACAGTATTTCTGTTATTTGGCTTTGTTTCATTGATACTTGCGCACTTGAGCTGGCGTTATGTGGAGAAGCCCTTTCGCAATAGTAGAGTAATCGGTAGAAGAGGTGTGTTTGTTTTCTTCTTTGCAGGGTCAGCGGTCCTTGTTTCGTTTGGTTTAGCCGGCAATCTATCGAATGGCTATGAAATGCGCAGTAACTCTGCTGGACTCACAATGGGCCAATTGTCGGCATCGCTGAACGCAAATCATGGTCTTGATAAAAGTTGCGATGGGCCCCTTGCGTTGCCCGAGGCTTGTCGGAGCGGATCTGAACCCAGCATACTGGTATGGGGAGATTCACACGCTATGCACTTGGTTCAGGCGCTGCAGGCTGCTGTGCCGGGCGCTGAAATAGCTCAGATGACGAAAAGCGCCTGTGGCCCTATTTTGGGCATAGCGCCAGTCGCTACGCCAAAATTTTCATTGAAGTGGACAGCCGGTTGTCTTGAATTTAACAATAAAGCATTAGAGTTTTTGAAGAGCCAGCCATCCATTCGCTATGTTGTTCTTTCGTCTCCATTACATCGCTATCTCTGGGGAAATCGATCGGTAATGAAAAATGACGGAACTACACTCAAGATTTCAGAAAAGCTGGCTTATGACGCCTTTGCAAAGACCCTAATGGCGATTGAAGAAGCAGGGGCTATACCGATAATTGTGTCTTCACCGCCATCTCACGGTGTTGATATAGGAAGGTGCCTAACCAGGTCCTCCTGGCTGGGAAAGCAGTTGGACGTCTGCGATTTCCCAAGAGATGACATACCTGCATGGCTGCTTAATACCTACCGTTTTATTGACAGGTTTAGTGATAGTCACCAGGTCGTTCGTTTGGACAAATTGCTCTGCAATTCCGGTAGCTGCAAAACGCATATTCAAGGGCAAGCAATTTATAGAGATGCCGGACACTTGTCAGTCCAGGGCTCGGCGGCTTTTGGGGTTGAGTACGGCTTTCCTGGAATAGTCCCGCCAGGCTAGCAAAATTTGAAAGCAAATATAGTCGGCACTGAGCTTGATTTACTCACGCCTTTGATCGATATGGGCCAGATACCACTGATAGGTATCTCGGAGTCCCTCTTCCAAGGGAATCGTGTAATTCCAACCTAGTTCGGCCAAACGGCTAACATCCATTAGTTTTCTCGGGGTTCCGTCGGGCTTACTGGTGTCCCAGGATATTTTGCCCTTGTAATCTACGACCTTGGCTACAGTTTCCACAAGTTCTCGTATCGTACAGTCTACACCGCTACCGACATTAATGTGGCTGAGCATCGCTTCGGTGGCGTTCTGGTGCTTATCCGAGTCGAGCGCCATCACATGAATTGACGCGGCTGCCATATCGTCAACATGCAGGAATTCGCGCATAGGCGCGCCAGAACCCCACGCAGTGACTTCTTTATCATCGTTTAGTGTGGCTTCATGAAACCTTCGCAAAAGCCCTGGAATAACATGCGAGTTATCCGGGTGGAAATTATCGTTAGGCCCATACAGATTAGTAGGCATAACTGAGCGATAGTCACGGCCATGCTGCCGATTGTAAGACTCGCATAGCTTGATGCCGGCAATTTTGGCGATGGCATAAGGCTCGTTTGTAGGTTCCAGCGGGCCGCACAGTAGTTCGGTTTCCTTAATGGGCTGGGCCGCCATTTTGGGGTAAATGCAGGATGAGCCGAGAAATAGCAGCTTTTGTACGCCGTATTGATGTGCCGCCTGAATGATATTGCACTCAATTATAAGGTTGTCGTAAATAAAATCGGCGGGGTAGGTGCTATTGGCGATAATGCCCCCGACTTTGGCGGCCGCCAGATAAACTTCATCAATATCGGCTTCAGCAAAGAACTCCTGCACCGCTGCCTGATTAGTGAGGTCCAGATCGGCGCGGGTTCGGGTGATCAGGGTGATGTCGGGTCTTTCCTCAAGTAGCCTGACCAGGGCTGAGCCAACCATGCCATTATGCCCGGCTATATAGACATTCTTCATGACAGATGAAACCCAGGTAAATTAACACAAAGGCAAAAGGGCACAGCTACTACTCCTTGGGCGTGGTCACAGCATAGCCATGAGCAGCAAGCAGGGCGTGTTGCCTGGCCTGATCCAGGTCGTACTTCACCATCTCGGCGCACATTTCTTCTACCGTGATTTCAGGCTCCCAACCCAGTTTTTCCTTGGCCAGGGAAGGGTCGCCCAGCAGCGTTTCGACCTCGGCTGGCCGGAAATAGTTTGGATCTACTCTGACCACCACATCACCCGGTTTTACTCCTGGTGCCAGCTCGGGATTTGCAGAGCGAACGGTGGCGGTCTCATCCAGGCCTTCGCCAGTGAATTCCAGCTCGATGCCTGCATTTTCAGCAGATAGACGAAGAAAATCTCTGACCGAAATTTGGCGCCCAGTGGCGATGACGAAGTCCTGAGGTTCGTCCTGCTGAAGCATCATCCACTGCATGCGCACATAGTCTTTGGCATGACCCCAGTCGCGCAGCGCATCCATGTTACCCAAGTACAGGCATGACTCGAGCCCCTGTGCGATATTGGCGATACCACGGGTAATCTTGCGGGTGACGAAAGTCTCCCCGCGCCGGGGCGACTCGTGATTGAACAAGATGCCGTTGCAGGCGTAAATGCCATAAGACTCACGATAGTTCACCGAAATCCAGTAGGCGTACAGCTTGGCCACACCGTAAGGAGAGCGCGGGTAGAAAGGGGTAGTTTCTCGCTGTGGAGTTTCCTGCACCAGGCCATACAATTCAGAGGTAGATGCCTGATAGTAGCGGGTTTTTTTCTCCAGACCCAAAAAGCGAATGGCCTCCAACAGCCGCAGGGACCCCAGAGCATCCACATCTGCGGTGTATTCGGGGGCCTCGAATGAAACTGCAACGTGGGACTGAGCTCCAAGGTTATACACCTCGTCAGGCTGCACTTCCTGGATAATGCGGGTCAGATTTGACGAATCTGTCAGGTCACCATAATGCAGCTTAAAGTGCGAGTCTTTGATATGGGGGTCTTGGTATATATGGTCAACACGGGCCGTATTGAACAGCGATGCACGGCGTTTTATGCCGTGTACTTCATAGCCCTTTTCCAGCAGAAATTCTGCAAGATAGGAGCCATCTTGTCCTGTGATACCAGTAATTAGAGCTTTTTTCATGAAATAGCGTTGGTCAGATGATTGTGTGATGCCAAGGGTATCACGGAGCGTATGGAACTAGAATATGCTGATGATTTTGGCAGGCTAGCTGGTTTTGAAAAGTGGCCGGCTCTTTACTCTGGATCATGCAGTCTGCGATCAATTCCACCTGAGATACTGATGCACTCACCGTGGATGAAGCGAGCACTGTCAGAGCAAAGAAATAGAGCTAGCTCTGCCACCTCCACAGGTTGAGCTATTCGGCCTATAGGATGATAAGCACCGAGGCGAGCTAGCTCCTGTTCTTTGCCTGCGAACCCCTCCTGTAACATGCTCGTTGCCACTGCAGCTGGCTCGATGGCGTTTACTTGAATTGATGACCCCAAATCGACAGCCATGCTTCTTGTGAGGGCACTTAAGGCAGCTTTGCTAGTGGCATATGCCAGGAACTCCGGTTTTGTTTGGGTTGCATGAATACTGCTAATATTCACCACCGAGCCTGCATTTTTTGCAAGCGAATCTTCCAGCGCCTGTGTCAGGAACAGTGGCGCAGAGAGATTAACCGCAAGCGTTTCTTGCCAGCTCTGCCTGTCGATGTTCTTGAGGGATGATAGGTGCTGAACTGCGGCATTGTTTACCAGAGCAGATATACCGACTCCCTCCGTGATCTTTTCAATCTCAGCGAGAGCGAGCGTTGCATGTTCCTTCGATGCAACCAACGCCTTGAGATCAAGTTCGAGGTAGCGGGTGGCGTAGCTAACGTTCTGCTCGGGTGGCTGGATATCGGTGCCTATAACCTTATATCCATTTTCCAGAAAGGTCTTAACAAGTGCAGAGCCAATCCCGCCGCAAGCACCGGTGATCAAAGCCCAACCTTTATCAACTCTCATGAAGAAACGTCGCAAGCTTCTCTATTGCCGATTCACTCGCGCGAATCACACCCTCACGGGTGTTGGAGCTATTGTGAGAGCCGAAGATACATTGCTGCATATCTCGCAATGGCGACATTGCTGGTAGTGGTTCTTCCTCGAAAACATCCAGCGCTGCAGAAGCAAGCTTTCCCGAGCTCAGGCCCTTGATCAGAGCCTGTTCATCTATCAGTGGTCCGCGGGCTACATTGATGACCTTTGCGCCATCTTTCAGGTGACCAACGGATTCATCATCAAACATGTGGAAATTATGCTCATTCAGCGAACAGGTGAATATCAGGAAATCCAGGGACTCCAGGCCTTCGGGATATTGCTTTACCGTTACGAAGTCATAATCTGTATCGCCGACTACCACAGGGTCGTAAACCGTGACCTTTACATCGAACCCGGCGAGCCGCTTGACTGTATTTCTACCGATGTCACCGAAACCCACCACGCCAATATGCTTTTCGGATATGCTCATTCCTGGGGGCTTCGGCCAGCCGCCGTTGCGAATCTCTCTATCGATGTAGAAAGTCTCTCGTGCCAGACCAATCATGTATCCCAGTGCATTGTCGGCAACCTCACCACCAAACATATTTGGGGTATTGGTAATTGGAATCCCCAATTTCTCGCAAGCCTGAAAATCGACATTGTCTACGCCTATACCCCACTTCACAGCAGCACGTAACTGACCCGCTTTGCCGGCACGAAATACCTCGGCAGTCGCCGGGTCGTCGCCTATTATCCAACCATCATAGTTGGGAACTTGCTTAACCAGTTCCTCTTCAGAGAGTACTTGCGTGGTTTGTGCAGCTACCAGTTCGAGCCCACTCTTGTTAGCGATAGAGGTAAATTCGCTCAGCATGCCAAGCATCGGTGGGCAGGTAACAAATACTTTAAACATGTTGGACTACTGCTCCTTGTAACTGGCGACTGCTGCGGCGATATCCCAATCTTCTGGCTCGTCTATATCCAGCGACTCAGTTCTTGGGGTTACGAACATGCCTGGCCGTTCGCCGATTCGAGCATTAGTGGCACTAAAGCTCTCTTTGGAAAAAATGTAGAGGTTAGAGTTTTCTTCGTACCAGGGCTCCAGGTCCTGAGTACGAACCAGATGGTCTGGGTCGTGATTAACGGCGGACCCATCTTCTCGATAAAATCTTGTTTGAATCTTATTGACAGTAAAAAGAGAGTCTACATTGCCGCTAGCGGCATCTCCAAGGTATTGCTGAAGGGCACTATCAATTGTGCGAGAAGACAAAAGCGGGTTGGTGGTGTGAGTCATCAAGTACGTATCTGCGGAGATATTTGCCAAATCGTCAGCGATAACCTTATTCATACTCACATGGTCGCCACAAATTTCAGGACTTCTATCTCTAATCACGACCCTGTTTGAACCTGTAAGCCCATTCTGGGCAAGAATATCGCGCGCATCGGTATTGACTACAACAAGATCGATGTCGGGAACTGCTAACAGGCTATCCAGAATCCAACGAAATAGAGGCTTGTTTACGAAGTGTCTAAAATTCTTGCCCGGAACACGTTCGCTGTTGGCCTTCATTGGCAGTAATGCGACGATCTTAGTCATGGTATAAATCTCTTTCCATATCCTTTGCATAGAAATAGCGCTGTTTAAGCTCGTGAGAGAGTCTCCGCACCTCGTGGTTGCCCTTGTAGGTACCCCAATAGTGCATGAGGCGGAAGATAAAAATGCCGGGGAATTCCCTGAGAAATCGACCTTCTCTGATTGCAGCAGAAGTATCTGACAATGTTCCTGATAAGAAGTAGCGGGCAAAGTCACCTAGTGTGAAGTGCAATTGCGGCATTATCTGATGCAGTGCATAGGCCTCTCTTTCGTACCTGATACGCACTTGCTTCCAGGACTCATTGTGAATGTGATAGACCGGTGCATCGGCAACATAGGCAACATTGCCCTCGCTATTCACCAACTGTTGTGCCAAATGCATATCTTCCAGTCCGCTTAGCTCTTCGTCAAACTTGAACTGTTGCCATGATTCGCGAGTAATAGCGGCGTTAGCGTTGTTGCAAAAATAACCTTGCTGGGGGATCTTGGAATACTCAGGAAAGGTTTTCTCAAAGAAGCGATGCTCGGAATATTTGGTCGTATCTCTGCCCAGCTGACGCCCATAACTATAGCTGGCCACATTCTCTTGGAGCGGCTTGATCAAATTGGCTAGCCAATCCTCATCCACAGGAATGCAGTGGCCGCTGACAAAGACAAGATAGCCTCCGTTCGCAAACTCACAACCAATATTTAGAGAGCGGCCGAAGGAAAAGTCTGCTTGAGATATGAAAGTGACTCGGCAGCCGTATCGCTCAGCTATGTTTAGCGTGCTGTCTGTTGATCCCGAATCGACGATTACTGTTTCGATTTCGTGGGCAGCAACTTTTTGAACAGCAATTGCCTGAAGTAGCTCCTCGAGATGCTCCTCTTCATTTAGAGTTCGGATAACGACACTGACTAGCAAAGCTAGAGCTCCGCCCCAAAAGCGGGTAGCAGATCACCTTGCACAGGCATGTCGATGCTAAAAACCGAACCTGACAAGGGGTGTTTTTTTAGCATTTCCTTGGTTAGCCCTTCCCTAGCTGAGGTAATGAAAAGAGTTTTATGATCTGTACCGCCAAAACAGCAATTCGTAGGCCTGGGTACGGGGAGAGGTATTGAATCAATGTCCTCACCGGAAGGCGAGAAACAGGTTACAGCATATCCATCCCAAAGGGCAATCCACAGATTGCCATCTGAATCAAGCGCTCCGCCATCCGGGGTACAAGATGAATTTGAGAGATCTAGAAAGCTGTCGCATTTGCCTGAGACTGTATCAAATTTGTAAGTATGCTGTACCAGTGAATCACTAATATACAGCGTTTCTGGCTCTGCAGATGGAATGAAGGTGTTCGGGATACCGATCTCGGGAATTTCAGCCCGGTAGTCACCCTCGACTCCGACACTGAAAACCTTACCATTGCGAATATCTGGTGATATTTGCATGGAGCCAAACCAGTACCTGCCGTCTGGGCCTGGGTTCCCATCGTTTGGTCTAAATTGCTCTGAGAGCTTAAAGTTACCTAGTGTCCTCTCTGCGTTTGTCTCGAGATTGAACAGAATTAGTCCAAAGGCGGTCAACATCCATATCTCTGATACGTTAGTGGCCGAAACGGCCAGAGCCGTCACTTGGTAGCCTAACTGCCAAACTCTCGTTTGATCACTTTCCGAGCAACATCTCCGCTCCAGTAGCAAGTTTCTCTCAATATCCACCCACAATAACGAGGTGCGTACTTGGTTCCAGAGCACTCCTTCGCCCAGCATACATGGGGTTGGGTCAAAAATGTTCACAACTTTTTCGCCCGAATGCATATTCCTGTAGGTCCTCATCAATGATCTTTATCTTTTCGGACTCGCAAAATAGTTATCTCTCGCAACTTGCGTATTTCTTTGAAAAATATAAGCTAAACTGCGAGTATCCTTTACTAAAGCTCTACGCGCAATATTACCGCGTCGGTTGACGTGAAGATTGCCTAGAATACGAACTACCATAGGCTATTATTTTTGTTCTTGAGCGCTTTTTGCTCGGTAAAAGGTCAAAGCTTTGGTTCCATACATCCACCGGGTCGCCTTGCCCTGCCATATTGTATGGATCTGGATTGGATTATCTGGTCGACGACTCTGCTTGCTGGCCATGATAGAATGACCGTATTGGACAAAATACTTCGATGCCCGATTAGGCTGACATGGGTGCTTACCTTGGATAGGCGGTCTTTAGAGTGAAAAATAAATTAGAGCGAATTAAGCAGACGCTGTGAAATTCCGCGATTGGATTTAGATATTGAATAACGCTCTTCGCTGGCTGCGGAATAGGCATGTCGGACAAACGTGTGTAATAGTCGCAAACGGACCATCGCTGAATAGTACCGATTTTGGACTCATTCGAAATGAAATTTGTTTTGGATTGAATAAGATCTATCTGGGTTTTGCAAAATTTAAGTTCTATCCTCGATATTATGTTGCCGTAAACGAACTAGTGCTCCGTCAATCCCTAGCTGAAATTGCGGGCCTCAACTGCGTTAAATTTCTGAGCCGAAGAGCCTCTGAGCTCTATCAGCCAGATGCATTGACATATCTTATAAACACGACCGACCCTGGTCCCCGTTTTTCAATGGATATCTCAGAAAGAGTAGAAGAAGGGTGGACCGTAACACATGTAGCCCTCCAAATTGCTTATTACATGGGATTCAAAAAAGTTGTGATTGTTGGTCTCGACCATCGGTTCGAGTTTACTGGCTCCGCAAATGAACAGCACATGCTGGCTGGGGCAGACAAAAACCATTTTAGTGAAGAATACTTTGGCTACGGGCAACAATGGAATAACCCAGATCTTGAGCGATCAGAGGAGTCGTTTTTGGAGACGAAGGCCGTTTTTGAAGCCGATGGTAGAGAAATTCTCGATGCGACTGTGGGTGGCGCCTGCAAGATATTTGTAAAATGCGATTTGAAAAAGGCCTTGATCAAGAGCTAGGTGTGACCTCTCAGTGGGTTGTCCAAAGAAGCACCGTAACTGCCGACTACGTAGAAATCTGTCTGACTGCCAGAGTGACATGCAGTCTGCCAATCGTTATTGGAAATCGCCCGTACATCTATTCAGGACTAGCTTCCAGTGACCGATCGACATAGCCCATCTTGTCGGCGCCTTCCATGTTGCCAACTAGGTCATTTATATCGAGGAATAGTCCGGAGAATGCAGCTTCCATTTTCCAACGGTCATGCGGATGACGTTGTGAAGCGACTCAAGTGTACTTGTAGTGTAGACAGCCCTGCAGGTACCTGTAATCATTTAGTGAATAACTGCATATAGTTTAGTGGGTATTCCGGCCCATTCCGATCACCCATACTGGTTTAATCCGATCACCTGTTCTGGAACATACCGATCATCGATTCTGGTTTTATTCGATCACTTCTACAGGGTTTCCAGAATCAGTGATCGGATTAAACCAGTATGGGTGATCGGATAATTCCAGAATAATGTCTAACGGGTGGACTGCTCCGACTTTCACTGACACTTTCGAGGTTCATTTTGAGGCTGCCTCAAAGACCTCTGGGCTAACCCCACCGAGGTGGGTGTGGCGCCGTTTTCGATTGTAGAAGACCTCGATGTAATCGAAGATGTCTTCCTTGGCGATATCACGGGTTTTGTAGATGCGTTTTTTAATGCGCTACTTTTTCAGGCTGCTAAAGAACGACTCAGCGACGGCATTATCCCAACAATTTCCACGGCGACTCATGCTAGGTTCAAGATTGTGCTGTTTGCAGAATCGAAGCCAATCATCACTGCTGTACTGTGAACCTTGGTCTGAGTGTACCAACACTTGTTTGCGGGGTCGACGCCGCCAAACGGCCATCATGATCGCATCCAAAACGATCTCGCGATGTAGGCTGGGTTTCATCGACCAGCCGGCCACTTTGCGCGCGTAGAGATCAATGACGACGGCCAGATAGAGCCAGCCTTGCCAGGTGCGCACATAGGTGATGTCAGTGACCCAAACCTGGTCGGGATGAGACACGGTAAATTCACGATCAAGAATATTGGGTGCGATGATCGAAGGACGGCCCGCGATCGGCCTGGGCGCTTTATAGCCCCGGAGCGCCTTTATCTTGTGTGCTTTCATGATTTTCTCGACCCGGTGAATACCGCAAGCCTCTCCCATTTCACGCAGATCAAGGAGGACTCGCCTGGCCCCGTAAACACCACCACTGGCGGCATAGGAAGCGCGTATAACCCCCAGCAAGCGCTTGTCCTCAATGGCGCGATTAGATAGCGGCTTGTGTAGCCACGCATAAAACCCCGACGGATGAACACCTAGAACGCGGCACATCACTTGGGTTGGAAACTCGTAGCGATGGGGGTTGATGAATTGGTACTTCACTCGGGCTGGCTTGCAAAGTACCTTGCGGCCTTTTTTAGGATGTCACGCTCGACTTCGGTCCGCTTTAGGTCAGACTTAAGTTTGAGTATTTCGCGTTTAGCCTCGAGTAATTCGGTCGCTTGTAGCGTCGAATTCTCCGGTTTTACGGCGTTTACCCACTTATACAAACTGTGGGGTGTGACACCGAGTCGTTCAGACACTTCGGCTACACTATAGCCGCGATCAAGAACCTGCTTGACGGCTTCGTCTTTGAATTCTGGGGTGTATCGTTGTCCACTCATATCATCTTCCTTCTATGCTCATTGAATAGAACGAAAGTGTCTATGATAACCGGGGCAGTCCAATGAGAAGCTATCAAGTGTCTAGAAAACTAGGGGCTTGCCAGGTCGGTTCGTTACTTTCGTACCTCGCGCTTACTGGAAGCATTGAGCATTGCCCACGGCGATGGCCGCTTCCTCAAGCTGGTTCAGCAACTGGCAGAAACGGATTTACTGGTGCTGGATGATTGGAGGCTGGAGAAAATGACGCTCAGCCAGCGCAACGACATACTGGAGATCATGGAGGATCGGCACGGCCTTCGCTCCACATTAATCACCAGCCAGTTACCGATCATGCAGTGGCACAATAGTATCGGCGATGCCACACTGGCTGACGCCATTCTGGACCGGCTACTACACAACAGCCACAAGCTAAAACTGAAAGGAGAGTCTATGAGAAAAGCGATGATTAAAATCGCTGATTCCGATCACCCGGAGTGATATTATCCAATCGTTCGCGTTAGGAAGATCAGGTGATCGGAATCAACCGGAATGGGTGATCGGATTGGCCGGAATACGTATTGCGACTGCGACTGGGTTCAAGTTAACTTGTGAGCAATCTGGAAGCTTCAAGCTGTACCAAGATGTTTAAGTGTACTTTGCTCGATTGGCCTTGGCTGTAGTGATAAAAATATGCGCAGTCTGAATTCAAGCTGGTCAAAATTGAATAATGAACCCTATCCAGCCGCCAGCTGTTAGTTTTTCGAAGTGCGTAGCGCCGTTCTTCCTAAAAGCTGTGATTAAGCCCTTATCTGAAAAATGCGTCACATGAGTATCTGCTGGAGGGCCCGGTGGATAGCCGATTTCCCACATGCGACTCCATTTGTTTTTGTTAAATAGTGGCACTGAGACGAAAATATTTGCACTTTTTTCTTTAGCTGCATCGCTCATCTCTTTTATCAACTGGCCAGGGAAGTGAAGGTGCTCCAGCAGAGAAATAGAGGTAATGAGGTCAAACTTTGATTCAGCGGTCTTGGTTGGAGACCAAGTCTCACCCCGCAAGTCTACACTTAACTCTCGTCTAAAAAACTCTACAGCCTCTACATCAGTATCGAAGCCAATCCCTTGGATGCCCAATTCTCTTCCTGCAGCTAGCAGAGCACCAGACCCGCAGCCAATATCAACAATATGAGATTTTAGATAATTCTTTTTCACCAAAAGATCAATCAGCTCTCTAGACCAACCTAGGTTGCGTGCTAGTACCTTTTTGTGCCAACTAAGCGCACCGCCTCCATTAACTTTCGGTTCCGCGTTTGGGGATTGGCATGACTCGCAATTCATGCAGAAAAAAATGTCTACCTTTTCCTCGATAGAATTTGGCTGGCACTCGACGCTATTTACGTGAAGTACATACGGGGAGTCACACACAACACAAGGATGGTTGCTATGAGATTGAATGTGCATTTTGAACTGTCTCCTACTTCTACAAGGTGAGTTTGTTAGCTATTTCTATAAAAAGCCTACCGGAAGACTCCTTGGCAGGATACAAAAACTCTTACTTGAAGTAAAAGGAATGATCACTGTAGTTTGGGAAAATCCGACTTGCTCCGCAATAACCAATGCGGCGAGGCGCACGACGATGAGTGAAATTCTACTAACTGAGTTGCAGAGCTACTATTTCAGTAAGTAGTCTTGCTTTCCCAACAGAAGTGATGTTCCCGTGATTAAGCCATACCAATGATTGTCGAGAATATTGTACAGCATCAGTGTTTCTCTGCTGAAATCAGCTGTAGCGTCAAAATCGATATAATTCGCCACATTGACTATTTTCCCAATAGTGCTCGTCGCATCTTTCTTTCCTATACGCCTCATATGATCATGCTTGCCAAGTCTTCTAGTTTTCTCGTCCTCGGATAAAGTGGGTTCAAATGACTGGTCCCAGCGCCCAGGTGAGACGGGAATGATACATGCATGGATTCCACCAGGTTTCCGAATTCGATGAATGTGTAACAATGAATGCGCAATGTTGCATGGGATATGTTCAAGCACGTGACTGTGTAGTACCAAGTCGTATCTGCCAGCTTCGATTTCCTCGATGTCCTTCGCTAAATCGAATTTTCTAACGTTCGGCATTTGTGAATATAGCCCAGGATTAAGTTCGCAGGGTTCATAGTTTTTTTTCACCCACGATACCAATGAGTTTCTTTCCGAGCCCTATCTCAGGAGCAAAGTGAATAACTCTAGACTTGTAACAAAGTAAATTTTATCTTTCGATATGCAACGAGAGCAAGCGCGTCCGCTCTAATGAACCTCAGTCTACACATCGTACCTTTGACCGCTTGCCCATATCCTTGAACCTATAGCTTCCGCAAATATTACATTCCAATATGAATCTCTATGCTACGACTTTTCGCAACTTTCAATCTTTTGTTAATGCCATCGCAAGACTTACAGACTGCAAGCGTGCTCGCCCCCCGGCTAGTTTAGGTACAATTTCGTTCCAATACCGCATGGTCAAGTCTGGATTAGTTGCAAATTCTGTTCGGAAAGTGAGAGGCCTCGCAATCTTAGGCGGATCCAAAAACCGCAGCCCGGCGCTTGATATGCACTGTAAATACGCGTCTAAACGATTTTCGACATTTTCTAGCTCACTATTTCCTAAATAAAAATCGATCGCGTGATACCCAAAACCCCCGGTCTTCAAAATACGGTAATGGTCTTCAAAAAAACTCTTGAGGTCAGAAATTGGAATATGCTCCATAACACTGATGGAATACACATAGTCAAAGTTGTCGGAGGGAACATCATCACTGAATTCACCCAAAAATGAGTGAACAACATTGTACTCCTTCGGCATCAGAACTCGATTATTCGATGCTGTCCTGCCTTGACCAGCAGGCTTGTCGAGATTCCAGCGCTCGTTGTTGTCAAGAGTTCGTAGTACTCTACCAAAGCCCCCACCGACCTCCAGTATCCTTGAGCCCACAACATTTGATAACTTTGACAGTATCCAAGCATCCTGAATATGCTTCAAACAAATATTTCGACGGCTTGTTCTGTCAAGTGATTGCTCGACAGAAGGGTCGTCAAGCGCGCCCCAATAAAGATCTTTTGAGATGATTTCAAACATTACATTTTCTATCCTGATTCCGAATTCCAAACAACCTTTTTAGGCGGCGGTTTCATTAGGCGTTGACAACTAAAACCCCACATGGCTCAAAGACAATAAATTGAAGCAAGCACCCGTAGCACTCAATTGCTGGTTGCTTGTCTGTGATCTGTTGGACAAGGAGCCGGCCAATTTTTCAAAAATACCACCGTCTGCCTAGGGTCATGCTCTTTCATTGAGTCTCGAATTCTTTGTTAAGCTTATCGATATCTTCTAAGTTTTTCAATCCCAGTCTCTTAGCTGCCCACACGGCGTTCATCTTGTAAATTGATAGCGGTTCAATGGCATGTAGCTCCAAATATGTTGCTAGAGCCGACTCAAAATCACCGTCTCTGAATTTCCTATTTGCGTCCGAGAAACTACTTCCCCCAACCACAACTTTCGCTACGTGTGGCTTCTTAATGTGCTCGGCACCTGAATTTTCGACAATCTTAGGCAAAAATCCAGCAAAAGCTTCTCGAAGTAGAGCGTCGTCTACAGGTTCTCTAAACGCCAGTAAATTTCCCCAACCACTGGAGTCTGCTAGGGAGCATGGATACTTGAGCAGTTGGCGCCAATTATGTCGAATCCCGTAGCGCACAATAGAGTGCCATTCGCTTACATACACCAAGTAGCCTTTCGCTAAAAGGTAGTCGGCAAGATCGTGGAACGTATATCCAAGATCAAGCGTTTTAGCATCTTCAAACTCGCATTCGATTACTTTGGGACGGGTACGATCCCAGGGGAAACCCATCAAGACGAACAAGTCGTGTCCTTCAGTATCGATTTTCAAAAAGTCTACTTCCGGAAGCGGTTTAGAATCATAAAAATCTGCTAGTGAAACCACATCGACGGTATCAGATACTATGTGTGAATCGTGAAATGACGAAAGACCACTAATGCCGGTGCTTTGGTCAGAACTATAGAACGGTTTGCCACTTGTTGACTCCTTGCCAACGCATCTTTCATCTAATGAAACTAAACTACCATGCTCGTGCGCACGAATTCTCTCCAAAAGCTTTGCCCTATTTTTCTTATCTGGCTCAAATGCTTGAATACCCCATGACCTGTTTAAAAAGGGAGCCAAAGCGCTACCGTGATGCGCTCCAACATCAATCATGAAACCAGGTGTGTTGGGTTCTGCAATCAGCTTTGCTATGACCTTTGTTTCGTCTAGATGTGCCTTTTCATCTCTTGAGTAAGGGCCTATTAGTGCACTTTGTGAATTAATACGGGCTAGCACGTCACTTCTCCAATAATCTTTTTCCTTCTCCTCTGCGAGTATCTTTGAGGCAATTTCTGTTGCCTCGCGATATGGAGCAGACTTTTCACGCAGTATTTCTTCAATCGATCCAAATTCAAAGTCTTTCAAAGCGGACTTACGATTAAGATTAACAACGTCTACGGGAAGTCTCCGCAAGATCTCACTGATCATCCTCCATGAGCGAAGATGCATATTGGGATGGCGGTTAGGGGGATTGTAGCGATCGCCCGCAATTTGATAGTCATCGAAGAAATAATTGGGGTTTTCTTTCGGTGTTTCATTTATTTCCAACGCTCGTCCATCCGCCTTGGCTTCTGGCAATTTCTCCACGTAGTCCAAATCTATACCGAGCAAGTAAATTTCCCGATAGCCAAGATACGCCCCAATTAGGGCAGAATAACTACCTGTCGTAATCTTGTCATTTTTGAAAAGCTCTACTTGCTCCTGTAGGTCTTCTAGGAAAAACACAGTGCTGTCATATTCTAGCTCTGGTGAGAAAGCAAGAATTGACTTGCGGAGAAAAAACTTCAAAATCCCGTTGCTTTGGCTGTTGTTAACAAGCTCGCAAATCTCCTTCTGGTGGCTTTCCTGGACAACAGTATCGAAGCAGGCATAGTAAGTTGGATACAGATCAGTTTTTTGCCAGTATCGATAGGCCGCGTTCATGCCTAGCCAGTCAAATCTCTCCAAGTGAGTAAAGTCGAAATCTCTAAGTGACGGTCCATTTCCAACGATGAAAAACTCCTCTGCGCCACGCCGAAACCTCAATCCATCCAAGTAATTGAATACTCCGCGGTGATGGTAAATGAGAACATGACTATCTATACCTTCTAGCGACACGTTAGATGCATTCTGAGCTGTATTCGTTGCGCTTATTTGCCAATTGCTGACCGAGGCTTCGGAGGACTGACTGTTCCCACATCTATATCGCTTAGAGGACGAGACTGGCGCATTATTTCGTGTTGCAAGAATTGAAAGTACTGATTGAGTTCTATGACCCATGTGTGGGAATAGCTCCATAATGCTATTTCTGTCAAGAGCATCTGGGTCTTTTCTGCCACCAAGAAGATCGCGTTTGAGCTCTTTTTGCGAATAAGTTAACGCTGTTTGAAATTTCTCTTCCTTGGATATCACCTTCGGCCATAGTACAACCTCAGGAATTTGTCCTAAATCCCACGCCTGATCTATTATATGCTGATAGTCCCCTGACTTCTTGTAGCCCACAATCGCCGAACATAGATGGTGCGCCACCAATTCAGAGTTCGTAGGGTTGACGAGCTCGATGCTAGCGGGATGAATAAAGGACGCATTGTAAATGGGCCAGTGTCTACTTTCATCGTGATTTGTTATGAAAAAATCATCTACATCAACTTTATCAAAAACTTCAACAATATCTCCAAGCATGGACAACCCCGCATCCAGCCAGAGGACAAGATCACCATCAGCGCAACCATCCGACGCGAAATGCATCGCATATGCCTTATATGCTCTGGATTTTGGATCTAGAAAACCTTCAAATGTGTCTTCACATATCGAGGCAGGATAGTCAATAACAGTTACTTTTTCTAAGTCGCCGAGGCGGGTCCGCTCTATAGGCGACAGGTCGAGCGAATATACAAGCAGCTCGTGAAAGGAGTCAAAACTGGTTCTATGCAAACTGGCAATCAGATTAAGACCCTGATTGAAGTAGTCGCTATCGAATGATGTGACTATAGTCCTCTTCTTCATGGGAGCCCCCATGTCAGGCTTTGCATAGCTGGTAACCTCATTTTCATCTATCTTCAATAGAGGTTCTCTTTTGGCTGTAGACGGTGCTGGCTGGTTGTAGTGTGTGTTTAAGCTCGTACTAATTTTTGACTGCAGGTGCTCAGTTCCCGTGGGGATTTTGACTCCACTGATAACTTTCGCATCCTGGCCAGTAAGAAAGAACTCTGTGTATCTATCTATCCACGCGGCAGATACCTGATCAAACTTAGCGCACATAAGAGATAGACACTCGTCTAGTTGCAACAGCCTATCACGTGTACTTTTAGCATCTACGTGAACAGTGGCCTTGGAAATCACTTTGTCAATTCTGCCAAAATTGAATCCAGCTTGGGCAAAACGTATCCATAGCTCATAATCAAGCTGCAGTGGCCAGGCTTCGTCAAGTCCACCAACCGTTTCAAAAACATTTCTTCGGAAAAACGTCGATGGCTGCAGAATACCAATGGATTCTTGCAACGTAGTGAGAAAATCATTACCGCTAGGGTGTATGAAGGCCTCCTTAATCGTGTGGCCCTCGGAATCTACCCTGAGGCCACGCCCATACGCTATGTCTACATTTGGGTTTTCTGCAAAGAATTCTGCTACTGAGCGAAGAGCAGTATGGTCAAAGTAGTAGTCATCAGTATTTAGCCAAGTTAGAATCTCGCCACTAGAACGACCAAGGCCTTTATTTATAGCGTTTGCCTGTCCTCTGTCCGGCTCTAAGTACAAATCGGCTTTGGAGTCATTTTGTGCATACTCCTGCAACTCAAGTATAGATCCATCTGTAGAACCTGGATCGAAGACCAAGTGCTCATAGTTGGAATAATTCTGACCTTTAACCGAGGAAAGCATCTTCGCTAGAAATTTGGACTGATTAAAAGATGGTGAAATGATTGAAATTTTCATTGGAATCCCTTCCGTTTTTGTGTGTCACAGTAGGCTATCAAAAGCGTGCTTCCATTCTTTATTCGTAATAAAAGAAATCGAGCGTGCTCTAATCTAGCCATAGAACGTCTCTATAACCTAGAATTCGACAAAGTTCGTGAAAAGTTGGTAGGGGGCCCGTTGCGAATTCGGATTTAACTTTCTCAGGGATCTCCCTTCTTTCTCTTTTACCTATTAAATTTGAGGTCCTTCCACTGTCACCTGAGACAATATGGACTCCGAACACGTCCTCGAAACCGGAAAAGTAAGGAAGCTTCAACTCGTCGCAAATCCCCCTAATTGTGTCACCTGAATTTTCAATTAGATCTTCATACTTGAAAACTTTAATGCCCTTATTGTCGTTAAGAAATTTGAGATATCTTTTCGCATATTCCTCGACTGTGACTGGATGAAAGTGCAGCCAATTCTTAGTTGCCAGTGAGAGATAAGAATCAAGCGGGTGGCGAACTGTAATAACAGACAGTGTTCTATGCTGTGCTGCTACTGTTTTGAGTAAGGTTGGGGCTTTTTGATCAATGTCGCCGTAGCAATACTTGCTATGTGAGTGGTCCCTGAGAATCAAGTGGAGTCCTCTTCTCTTGCAGCTATCTTGAATGACCCCAAGTCCGCTAAGAAAAACGTTTGAAATTAGGGCTTTTGACGGATGTCTGGTGCTTTTTCTCAGTAGCTGGATAAGATCCGTTGGAGTAAACAGACTTTTTGGCGGGATCGTGCTTTGCGGCTCGACCTCACTCAAAATAAGAGTGTTTGGCATGGATGCTAGGCACTTAGTAAATAGTGTTCCTCCTGTGCATGCGAAATGATGGATAGTGCGGATTGTCTCTTTTTTGTTCTGATCGGCTTCAATTAGTTGATCACACTGCTGCAACAAGCTCGGCTGCGGCTTGTTGAGCGTCTCTATCTCGCTGACTTGACCTAATTCTTTTTCCAGCAGATTAACGCTAAGTCTTATTGACTCAGCGATTTGCTCGAGAGAATTGCCGAGATGTTTTTTCAATTATCTGGTGCTCTTAGTTTGTGCAAAGGTTTGCTAATTCACATTCCCTGATATTGCGTCGAGCAACTTAGCTGTCACGTCCCTCTCCGTCATTGGATCGCCTGCAGAATCGATCTGGCTCAAATAGATCGCTACTGAGTTGAGACGCTCCTTCATCGATGTCAGTAACTCGGTTTGGCGATCTTTCAGCTCCACGACTTCACTATATCTTTCTTGGAGATCTTCGAGGTCAGATTCACGCAGCATCTGGAGTTTCAAGGCGATGGAAAGATCACTCTCTTTACTGTGTATCTCCTCGCGCATCTTTTCTGTGTTGCTATCCTGGTTTTGGACCTGGCTGCTCAGGGTCTGGATCTTGAGGTCTTTTTCAGCTGCGTCCGCGCGCAGCTTGTCAGCGTTGCTATTCAGGTCTTGGATCTGATTACTCAGGGTGTCAATTTTGAGATCTTTTTCAGCTACGTCCGCGCGCAGCTTGTCAGCGTTGCTATTCAGGTCTTGGATCTGATTACTCAGGGTGTCAATTTTGAGGTCTTTTTCAGCTACGTCCGCGCGCAGCTCTTTTGTTAGTCTTTGCTGTTCGATAAGCAGCTGGTCAAGGTGCAGGTGATAGACCGGAAAATCTGCATCTGAATAGTCTGGCTGACCCACAGGTCGGTATCCTAGCTCACCAAGGTCAGCTGACAGCTCTCGAATGGGTATGGCACCGGCAAAGAAGCTCTCCGCCCCAGCTCGAATCAATAAGTGGCTGAATAGCTCGATTTCCCCGGACTCGTTGATAGCTTGCAAAATTTCTGCTTCCACGCCGGGCGTATCAATGAACAACCAATGGTTCTTTCCAGCCTCTAACCCCAAACTATCAATGAGCTCTGTGATCGTTCGAGTCGTAACGGTGACCTGGCGTTCGACCTTCAAGCCGGGAATTAGCTCCAGAAGTCCGCTGGGCTCGCGTAAACTGCTGAAGTGCGGGTCACTCAGAACCTGGAGGCAGTTATCATCACCCCTATCCGAGACAGCGCATTCGACAATTTGAATATTTTTAGCGGAGGCGGCTTTGAGATGCAGTATTTCCAGCTGCTCGGGGTTTGGCTCGATGAGAATGATCTGCCGTGGGTCAAGGGATTGATAAATCCCCAGCTCGCGGCAGGTCCCTGCGCCCAGATGAATAATGGTATCCGGGTGCTCGGCTCCGCGAGCTTGATTGTCTAACCAGTCCATACTAATCATCCGAAGGCACGAACAGGCCAAGCATCCAGCGCAGTGGTGATGTGATCTTCCATGACAGGGACTGTTTTAGCTGGGTGACCGTATGTCTAGTACTGCGCAAAATATTGTTGGTGAGCTCCAATTGCTTCTGTTGCTCCGAGTATTGAGCATCCAGTGTCGAATATCGCTGATTAATTGAATTCAGGTCTTGTTCAAATTGCCTTGCTTTCTCAAGCTCCTGGCTCTTGCCGAAATACAACTCAAGCTCTTCTTGTATCTGGTGTAATTGAAGTAGTAAAAGTTCGCTTTCTGTGTCCTTTTGTTTCACGCTGCGCAATTCCAATAGCTGCTGGGACAGATCTAGTTTAGTGTCTCCTGTGCGCAGCGCACTGCCTGCTTCCAGTTCCTTGGACAGCTGCTTCAGGTCGTAGTCCTCCTGCACTGCGCAAGCAGCAATTAATATTGCGGTACTGTCTTGTTTGTCAGCGCTACTGGGCGAAGTCGCAGATGGTCTCGCGTATTGTAAAGGTGTCCGTTTGCCCAGCTCTTCCAATGCCGCAACGGGTTCGGCAATTAGCGCCTGCAATTCCATGAGTGTCACGCGGCGCCGGTGCCCGCGGTAGATCTGTAATATGCTCTCGGCTTGATGCTTGCAGTTGTTTAGAGCTGAATCAAGCGCTTCACCATTCTCGATCGCGGCAGCCAGAGATTGTAGGGGCGGCACATAGAGCATAACCAAATGCGCAGACTCATCTTGCTCCAGCGCATTGGCGGCGAATTGCAGGTCCAGCTCTACGAAAACAGGCTTCGAGCCGGACGAGGCCGACTGACGGTGACCTGCAGCCCGGGCTTTGCTTTGCTCTGCTCGGGTTGGCAGTAATTCAGCACTTTCAAGAATCTCAAGTACCTGATCATTCACCGCGCCCGTCATCACAATTTGACTGGCGGCTGCTATAGGGTTCTGGACAGCCCTGGTCTGCTGCTCGATAGATGTGTCTACATTCACTGAGTATGCCTTAGTCTCTGAGGTCACGTGTTGGTTGGCGAATTCTTTATTAATTAAATCAGTCAGTTGCGCGAGCAGGTTGTGGTCGTTGAGATATCGCGCTTTGGCGCGTTTTACCGCATCAGAATCGTAGCAAAGTTTACCATCCACAACGCCTCTAAGTACATCCAAAGGCTGCTTCTTGGGTAATATGGTTATTGCATCTTGGTCATAGTGATCGGGGGCTTGAGGGTCACCCAGGTATACCGGTTGGGTTTCGGCCAGAAAACAGTCCAGGAGTTTTTCAGTGGCATAGCCGGGCTCACAGATATTTTCTATTGCTACAGAGAATTCGTAAGGGAGCAGTGCATCGGCCTTGTCGGCAAGCTCCCCTTTTAGCCGCGGGTCATTTCCAGGCCAATCGCCATAGATGTCGCACTGCAGGTCTGAATCGAGGATCATTTTCACAAGGTCATGGCGGAACTGGTAGTTGGTGCCAGAAACGTCGCTATTCAGGGACGAGGCGATCAGACTAAGCTTTTTTGTTTTTTGTGGGATTTCGTTGGCTTGATGCACGGTAATCCAGGGTACACAAAGGCTGTGGCTGACTATGGCATTGGCAAGTCCATGTCCAGTGTGGCTTAACACCGTATCGCAATATTTGTTCAGCCACCCGGGCTTGTGGTTGTTAGACCAGCCAGGTTCGGTAATAACGCCTATGGTGTGAGACTTGGGATGGGGAATATCATGGTACAGATGATTTAGAATAATGAGAAAATCGGGGTCTTTCTCAGTGAGTACAACGTTGTACTTGGCAAGATCAAATCTTTGGGCAATATAGGCATTTTGATCATCACACTGCTCGATAAACGGCCGTACACCGCTATCTTTGCTTCGCCATGTGGCAAATCTCAGTTTTAACAATCTACGCATTAATAAGTTGTCTTTTTTGAGCTCTCGCTAGCTTAAGCAAAATCAAACTGCGCTCTTGTGACCGAGTAAGCGAGCGACTCTCTCATAGGGGTCGGCGGGGATACGATAAAGAGAAGTAACAAGCGGTACATGGGTAAAATCCGACTGACTGCTATAGCGCAGCCACAGGTCCCAGTCCTCGAGAAGATCTTTATCAACGTCGAAACCGCCACATTGGTCATACAGGCTTCTGGCGAATAATACGCTTTGTATAGGCAGGAAGTTAAGGCGTTTCAGCTTCTCTCTTGAAAAGGACCCTTTCAGGTGCCTGGGAACTTCAAGGTGGCTGTCTATACCATCCATATTTGCCTCGTAGCGGGTGTGAGATTCCCATGAAAGTGCGTATGCGGCCCCGTTCTGGTTTTGCGATGCAATGCCTGCATATAACGTCTCAAGGTGGTGAGGGAACAGTAGATCATCGTCATCCAAAAACCCAATGAATTGTCCCGTCGCCGTGCTCAGGCCCAGATTTCCTGCATGAGACCTTCCAAGCTTTGTTTGTGACACATGTAGCAGCGAGACCCTGTTGTTATCCAGGTTCGAGTTGATGTTTTCGATTTCACCGGAAAAATTGTCGCTTCCATCCTCTACTACGAGAATTTCCAGGTTCGGGTAAGTTTGATTGATGGCAGAATGAATAGCTTGCTGCAACAGCTTCCATCTACCCGAGTAGGTTCTAATAATAAGTGAGATTAAGGGGCGTTTGTTATCGGGTATAGCTCTAGAGGCAGTGCGTTCCCCAAATCCTATTTCGTAACCCCTTCTCCACAGGTGTGATGGGCCTCCCTGGGCTGGCGATTGACCCTCTTGTCGGCGGCGGTATAGCAGGTTGAAGATAGGTCGCCCGCATGTCGAGTACTTCAATCGCAGGAGCCATCGAGTGCGGTACGGCGTTCGGTCTGCTGTTATTGCCAGGGCATCGCTATCCTCTGCTTCAAGCTTGCCTCGGTTAAGGCTCACCAGGCTAAACCCACCTGCTCGGAGGCGATAAGCCATGTCGATTGCCTGTGCTTCTTGCGGCAGGCTGGTGTCGAAACCTCCCGATGCATCAATCGCAGCTCTGCGCAAAATCACTGATCTCATCGGCGAATAAGGAATCTCCAGGGTAATGGGGTCAACATATTCGACTCTTTGTCCTAATGTGGGTGCGAGCTCCCACAGGGCAATATGTGGAGGGCTTGCTTCGCAGACTTGAATTATCGCAGTGAGTGAATCTCTGGAGGGGGCAGTTGCAGCGCGCGTCAGCAAAATATACGGCGCTTCTCCAGCACCAACCAGCTGGTGCAAGTCCTGACCCGCATCGGCTGCGTAGACGTTAATGTTGGGCACGCCGGCAGCCAACGGAGCGGGTTCGCGGAGGGCTTTGCAGGCATCGTTACGGTGCATGGAGAGCAGCTGAATCATGTTTAGGTCGGCTTTGGAGCTCGCATTATTGAACACAACGCCAAGGAATCTGCGTATTGCCCAATCAATCGATCCGAATGGACGTCGAGACGTTATGCGAAAGTAGAGCTTGTAGATACGTTCCATGGTCGAACCTGGTCCGACGGTCTACTGCTGACTAGATGGCGAGGCTTGCTGGGGCCTGGACGAGGTCTTGTCACTGTGTTCAGTAGATTGACGGAGCTTTTTTAGATCAGCCTCTAGCATCGCAACCCGTTGAATAAGACGCTGGTTACGCAGTTCAATGCGCGACCGTTCAATATCCATAAGCAGTATTTTAATGACCAATACAGCTATGCCAAGGGTCAGCGCGAGAACTGGCGGGTAGGCTACGCCAAAATACTGCGCCACCTGGTCTATGACCCCTGGTGCGAAGCCCAGGAGCGAAAAGCCGATAGCGACTGCGATCCAGCCGAGGCCTTGGCTAACGTGCAGTCTGTCTTTTCGTATGAGAACGAAAATAAAGATCGCTACTAAAAGTCCTATTATGGTGGTGATAGTCGATGTCATCGGTTTAGTTCACCGCTCGTGGCGGGTAGTACCTGCGCGCTAATTGTCGTTTTGTCAGGCCTAAGAGCAGAGTCTGGAACATATAATAAGTGACCATTAACCAGGAATGGAAAACCCGTGATTTTCCATTTAAACGGGGTTGCATAGGGACTTTGACGTCCACGATTTTGATTCCTTTGCTCTGCAATAAAAGCAAAACGCCAATGTCCTGGTAGTCAAGCAGGGTCGCGCGCCAGCTCGCCAGTTCGCGTAAGGCAGTTCGATTGTAAACTCGAAACCCGGAAGTAATATCTTCCAGTCTCAGGCCGGATGTTTGCTTCATCATAACCCAGGCAATTTGCCGCATTAATGAGCCACGCTCTGTGCATGCTCCAATGGCCACGTCAGCCACGCCCGATATTACAGGCTGGACTAGATCCGCGAGAGAATTAGCCTCGTGCTGGCCATCCGCGTCCATGGTAATAACAATTTCGTAACCGTGGCGTATTGCATAGCGAATCCCGGTTTGCATGGCGCCCCAGGCGCCCAGCTGGGCAGCAAGCGGAATAACGGAGGCACCTGCCTGCTCCGCTTTTTGGATTGTGTCATCGGTACTGGCATCATCGATAACAAAAATGGGGAAGTCGCAAGCTGCGCGTATCTCTGCTATGACCTCAGGAATGATGTCGCCTTCGTTAAACGCAGGTATCATTATCGCGGTCGAGCGTGTATTTAATCTGCGTTCATCCGTGTTAGCAGTCATGCTTTAACCTTTCCTATCCCGTGTCGACATTGCCTATTGCTTTAGAGTAAACCCTGCGGACGCCGCTCGCGGATCTCTCAATATGAAACAGCTGGTTGAACCTTGCCAAGCCATTGTTACCCAATTGGTGCATATTATCACGATTATCCCGCAATTGACGCAGGGATTCTGCTAGCGACCTTCCGTCCTCTGGAGGTGCGTGATACCCGGTAACACCGTCTGTGACTACCCATCCCATGCCAGATCCGGGGACATTACTGACGACTGTTGCTTTGCCATGGCTCATTGCTTCCAGCAGCACCATCCCAAATGCCTCGGTGCGCTCTATGGAGGGCAGGCAAAGACAGTCACATACTGCAAATTGGCTGGCCAATTCCTGGTCAGTCAAATGGCCATGAAAGACGACTCTATTGGTTATGCACAGCTCCTTCGCCAGCGCTTTGAGCTTGTTTTCCTGGTCGCCAGTGCCAACGAGGTGAATTTCCGTGTTGTCGCATAAAGACGCTGCTTGAACGAGGAATTCAAAGCCCTTGTAGTAAGTGAGCCGTCCGACGGCTAGAACGCGCAGCACAGCTTCGTCCGATTGTTTGATCAATGCGTTCGGGCGAGTGAGATTTGCCGGGTCAAGACCAAGAGGTACCACTTCACATTTTCCCTGAAACTCCAGTAGCGGCTTGCTGTTTTTTAAATAAGGGGGCGATGTGACGATGACGCGAGCACTGTGCCTGAGAAGCGCGCGCTCAAAGGGCCGGTACAGTGAATAAAACAGGCGCAGCCCCAAGGAGTGTCCAGATGCAAGTACGTCAGAATGCCAGTGTATAACCCAGGGAATACTGCGTGCCCCGGGCAAAAACAAAGCCCAGAACGCAGAAACGTTCGGCATGTGAAAATGCAGTAAATCTGGCTTTTGCTGCTTGATTATCGTGTTTAGCAGCCAGGGGAAAGTGGGGCTGAGGGGAGTGAACAGAAGCCTTGCCCAAACCGCGGCGCGGGTGACTGGAAGCTTGTGTTCGCCGGTTTCGTAGAGCTCCGCCCGGCTGGTCCGCGATAGTTCAGATTGGTGTACGAGTGCTTCGGGTTCCAACCCTTGTCGGGCCTGAGCTGCCATCAAATCCCTCAAGTAGGTTTCCATGCCGCCAGCGTAGGGAGGGAAGTACTTGCCTATATGCAGCACTTTCAGTGGTTTGGGGGAGTCGGTCATCAGCTGCTTCCGGCTAGCCTAAGGACTGCTGGCGATAGGAGCTGAAATGCAAAGGGCTTTCAGATATCACTCTTTGCATTTCCCGTTCTCGCACTTGCATCGCGCCCACTGCTGGGTTTCAAGGCAATACAGGGACATAGCCCCATCCCACACACATCCGGTATCCAGCCCGATGGCATTGGGGCTGTCGGTCATGCCTTCTATAGACGCCCAGTGGCCGAACAGGATTTTGTCGTCTTTGGCCTTGCGATTGGGGTGGCTAAACCAGGCGGATACCTTCTCGATGCCTTGGTTGGGGCTGGCGCCTTTGCTTTCCAGATCCAGCCAGCCTTCCTTTGAGCAGTGGCGCATGCGGGTCAGGTAATTGGTGATTACCCGCAAGCGCTCCATTCCCTTGAGTTGTTTGGACCAGATCGCGGGTTCATTGCCGTACATATTCTGGAAGAATTCCAGGCAGTTCGGGCTTTGTAGCACTGCCTCTACTTCACGCGCCCGTTTAATCGCCTTTTTAATGCTCCACTGCGGTGGAATGCCCGCATGCACCATGGTGTAGCCATGCTCATGATGAATGAGCGGGCGATGCAGCAGCCAGTTGAGCAGTTCCTCCCGGTCGGGCGCGCTGAGGATTTCGTCTAGGGTGTCTGATTTGCTGGGCCGGCGTACACCGGCGGCAACGGCTAATAGGTGCAGGTCGTGATTGCCCAGCACCATCACCAGACTGCTGCGCATTTCGTACAAAAACCTTAGGGTTTTCAGGCACTTGGGTCCGCGGTTGACGGCATCACCAACTGACCATAGCACATCGGTCTCAGGGTTGAAGTCCACCTGCTTCAACAGGCACTTCAGCGGTTGCAGGCAGCCTTGAATATCGCCGACAACGTAAGTAGCCATGGAATCAGTTGAGCGCCGTGGGTGTGTGCAGGGTAAACGCGGGAATGGGCACCTCAAAGCCGGGCAGATCCCCTGGTGGTATTTCCATGGGCTCGCGTACCACCATGAAATAGCTGCCTTGCATATATCCCACCGGGGTCGCCAGGGTGGCACCGCTGGTGTAACGGAAAGATGCCCCCGACTGAATGATGGGTTGCTCACCTACCACGCCTTCTCCGCGCACTTCCTGCACGTCGTTGTCACCATCGGTGATCACCCAGTGCCGGGACAGTAGTTGCACCGGCAGGTCCCCGGCGTTACTCACGGTAATGGTGTAGGCAAAGGTGTAATGCCCATCCGCGGGATTGGAGTGGCTGGGCAGGTAGGTGGTGACCACGCTGACACCGACCAGTGAGGGATTGAATTCGACTTTAGACATGGATGGCATTAGTGATATCGATAAATTGAGTGAGTTCCAGTGTTTCTGCCCTTGCCGCCGGGTCTATGCCCAGGGCTTCGAGAGAATCACTATCTATAAGGGCTTTGAGGTTGTTGCGCAAGGTCTTCCGGCGTTGGGCGAATGCTGCCTGCACCACCTGGCGCAGTTGATTTTCGTCACAGGGCTGCCAGGGTGATTGCTGTCGGGGCGTTAGCCTGACAATCGCCGATTGTACCTTGGGCGGCGGATTAAACGCCTCTGGCGGCACATCGAACAAGTGCTCCACATCACAGTGGTACTGGGTCATTATTCCCAGCCGTCCCCAGGTCTTGCTGCCAGGTTGGGCGGCGAGTCGTTCCACCACTTCCAGCTGTAGCATGAAATGCATGTCCTGGATGATGGAGTGATTTTCCAATAGCTTGAAGATCAAGGGGGTGGAGATGTTGTAGGGCAGGTTGCCTACGATTCTGAGCCTCGCCTGGTCGCCAATGAGCGAGGCATAGTCAAATTTCAGGGCATCGGCGCTGTGCAGTTTGAAGCCTTTATGGATGCTGAAGGCCGCGAGCAGGCCGGCGATCAAATCTCTATCCAGCTCGATAACATCAAGCTGGCAGCCCGATGGGGCTAGAGTTTTAGTGAGCGCTCCCTGGCCGGGGCCTATCTCTACAATATGGTCGCTGTCGCGCGGGCCTATGGCGCTGGCAATACTGTCGATAATGCCCTCGTCGGTCAGGAAGTTCTGTCCGAAGCGCTTGCGCGGGGCGTGTTGTCTGGGGTTTTTTGACATGCGGCCATTGTACCTGCTGCTGTGGCCAATACTACCGCTGGCAAGTGCTGCAGCGCGGATTTCTGTTACACTTTGGCCTGCCAAAAACTAAAAATCATACGCAGCTTAGAAGCCCGCCCATTTCATGACAGCGACCCAATACTACCGTCTTATCAACATCCATGCCCGGATGCTACTGAAAGCGGATGCAAGCAAATTTAAGCTCGGGTTCCTGTGGTGGTTCCTGGAACCGCTGATGTGGGTGGGTGTGTTCTATGTGGTGTTCAACCTGATTCTGGATTCCCGCAAGGGTGGCGATTTTTTGATCTTTCTTACTTGCGGCAAATTCGCCTTTATCTGGTTCTCCAAGACGGTGATTCAGGCGTCTAACAGTATTGTTGCCAGCCAGGGCCTGGTGGGAAAGATTAATATGCCCAAGTCGATCTGGCCGATGTCGGCGATTCAGGAAAGCCTCTACCGGCAGTCTTCGGTGTATCTATTGTTGTTCATCATACTTGCGTTGTTTGGCATTTATCCCAGCCTCACCTGGCTGTGGTTGGTGCCGGTTCTGCTCGTCATGTATTTAATGATTGTGGCGGCGGGTCTGGCCGGGTCGTTCCTGGTGTGTCTGTTGCGCGACTTTCAGAAGTTTATCGTGTTGGGTATGACGTTCCTGCTGTTTACCTCGGGTATCTTCTGGGACGTGCGCGACCTGGGCAGTGAGGAGAAGACGCAGTTCTTGTTAGCGGTAAATCCCCTTGCCTTCATGCTGGATGCGCATCGCCAGATACTGATGTATGACACGGCTCCCGCGGCTGGGCATCTTTTTGCTATTGGGCTGGCCGCTGCAGTTTTGATACTCGCAATGCTTGCGCTGATGCGCCGCTACAACCATTTTCTGGCACTGAAGGTGATTACATGATGCCAGAAGCTGACAGAAAGCTGATGTTGGAGTTGAAGCATGTGTCGTTGGACTTTCGCACCAGCAAGGGCACCTTTGACCATGGTGTACACCATGTATTGAATGATGTGTCCTTCAAACTTTACGAAAATGAGACCCTGGGTATTATTGGTCGTAATGGGGTAGGGAAAACCACCAGCCTGCGCATTATGGCCGACATCCTGGCCCCCACTAGGGGCGAGGTTATAACTCGCAAAGGTGCAACCGCGTCTCTGCTAACGCTGGGTCTGGGGTTTCGTCCCGATCTCAGCGGCCGCGACAATGCAATGCTTTCGGCTGTACTGCAGGGTGCCTCAGAGCGTGAAGCCATCGGCTTTCTTGAAGAGATCAAGGATTTTGCCGAACTGGATGATTCCTTTGAAGAACCGGTGAAAACCTACTCATCAGGCATGCGCGCCCGTTTGGGCTTTACCACTGCGCTAATGACGCACGTGGATATTTTGCTTATCGATGAGGTGCTCAGCGTTGGCGATGCGCAATTTCGGGCCAAGGCTGAGCAGGCCATGAAAGAAAGGGTGTGCGGCGAGCAGACAGTAGTCTTTGTATCCCACTCCGAATCACAGGTAAAAAACTTATGCGACAGGGTGATCTGGCTCGATAAGGGTTGTATTGCCGCGCAAGGCGATCCGGAAACTGTCATCGCCGAGTACCAGGCATCCAGACGGGTGCAGATCCGGGCGAACAAAAAGAAACTTGCTGCTGCCAGTTCCAGCTTGAAGCTTTAGTGCGTTTTGGCGGAAAGCAGTACGCCTTCTTCCGTATCCAGTATCACCTTGTAAGTCCGGTTCAGTCGAGAGCTGACCTTCCTTGCAATGGTCTTGGCATTGAATGGTTTTTTTCCGGGGGCCAGGTAGGGCGACCGCACTAAAATTACCTTGTCCTCGGGCATGCGGGGCATATCAGTTAGCGCTGCGCCTTTACGTACATGGGCCGCTATTGGCAGTAAATGGTACTTAATGCGCAATGCCTCAAAGTCCAGGCCATCCTTTTCGCCAATGACCAACACCCGGGCGCCTTTATCATCAATCAAATCGGCAGCCGACTCTGAAAATTCAAGTAACTGTTTATCCTGAGCTATGTCGAGATGATTCGTTTCATGCGTGCTGTAGTAGCGACGAGTATCAGCAGCTTTATCGATGAGGTTAACCGTCCAGCGCAGGTCCAGGATTAACCATGCACAGATGGCGCAAATAGCGATGCTGCTGTGTGGGGACGTACTCACACGGATAAGCAGGGTTGCGAGGAGGGTAGTGATCAATAACCAGCCGGCCATTACCAGGGGTAGCTTCACCGGGGCTGACTCTGCGCCCGCAGGCACGTAGTGCACCGATTTCTGCGACCAGTGCGACATGGTGGTCCAGTCTTGCCAGATCAGGGTGAGCATGTCTTGCCAGGTTCTGGTGCGAATCGCCAGGGAGCGTACCTCTACCTTCCTGCCTTCGTCCTCATGCAACAGCAGTCCAACTTCTGTCACTGTCCCCGTCCATTGCGGAGACACATCCAGATTGATGGTCTTTTTGCCAGGGGCACCGGTGTCGACTGAGTGAAGGTCTGCTTCGCCGGGGCCGTTGCGCCAGAAAAAGCGTCGCTGCGATCTGTTCTCGCCACCGGTATCCAACTTTAAAATCTTGGCTTGTGCCGTATTGACTCGCACGCCGCCGCTTGATAAGACGGCAATGTCGTTATCAAAGTGAGTCACCACGCCGGTGTTGCCCAGCATGTGACCGCCACCCACAACAATGCCCAGTTGGCTAGCATCGAAACTTCTGGAGTGACCATTGGTAGGCGGGTACTGGTTGCCCAAATAGAAGACAGCCAGCAGTACAGTGATCACCAACCCCACTGCGGGCGTGCTCCAGCTTGGTATTTTGGAGTTGCCAGTGGCGCGGTATCCCGAAAGCTCTCGGGTACTGATTAACAAGCAGAAAATTAACACTGGCACCATGTGCATGGGCAGCCGATTAATGGCCGTCCAGTCTTCGGCCCAAAGGCCCTGCTCGGTGAATGAAAAAATGGCTACCTGGGTGGCGAGCAGCAGTAACAGCAGACTGGCAACCGCCTGACGCAGCGGCCCCCGGGGCAGTGCCACCAGGCCCAATGCGCAGGTGATCAGCAGGGGCCACAACAGGTGCCAGGTGCTGCTTTGGAAAAAATTGGCCCAGTAATCGTCCCAGAGACTGAACTCCATCAGCCTGAAGTTGCCTATGACTGGCACATAAATGCGCCCGCTGTTGATGCCAAGTCCACCGATAACGGGCAACTCGACATAATGGATGCCGCTCACCCATGCCACGGCGACGATGGCGGTTGCGGTCAGGGCAAGTATCGCAAACAGGCGCGGTCGCGCAGTGATCGCCAATAACGCCAGGGCCGTTGCGAACCAGACCAGGCCTTCATTTTTGACGGTCAAGCCGAGCAGGATCAGCGCTAGCCCAAGGCCTTTGTACCAATTGCCGCCGCGAACAATGCCCCACAGTAGAGAAATGAAACCCAGACCGGTAAAGGCCGTTTGCCAGATATCGGCCTGACCGGCGAGTGCAAGATGAGAACCCAGCAGGGGGATGGAGACCAGAAAGTACGTACCCAGCGCAGAACTCCAGCGCGGCAGCTCTGCTTCTCTACAGTGGCCGTAGAACGCTAGCGCCAGAGCAATGCCGCAAAACAAGGTAGGAAGATTAATTAATGGCTCGTTCCACTCGCCCAGCGCCGTCGCTGCCCATAGTGCAATCACCGAGACGAATTTTGGATAGCCCGCGCCGTATGTATTGTAAGCAGCTGTTGCTTTGCCTTGTTCCCAGGCTAGCGCAGAGTCTAGCGGCACCACATTGCCGAGATAAAACCAGGCTTTACTGCGGTACATCCAGGTCTGCCAGGCATCCCAGGGGAATACCGGACGGTTGAGGATCTCCACCGCCACCAGCGCCAGGTGCAGCGCGGCCCAGCCCAGCAAAAGCCAGAACAACAGGGAGTAGAAAGTCGAAGGCTTGCCGTTGTGCGGCTGGAAAGACAGGCGACGGCTGTTAAAAAAGGCAATGCCGCCCGCAATGGTGACAATGGCGATGACGCTTGTCGGCAGGCCGAATGTCACCTCTCCCATTAACCGAGACTGGGCGAGCAGTAGGCCACTGACACCGGCCATACCGAGGAAAAAGGCATAGCCCAGTTGACGCAGCTTATGGGCGGGCTGGGGGTTCAGCCGTGATTCTATTGCTGCTAGCCAGAAGTACGCCCCCATCCAGGGGAGCAACAGGCTTAGTGTGAGTCGCAGGATATCCATTTCCTGGTGTTTCCTTTTACCCGGTCCTGGTTATTTGTTCGGTCGCGATGCGAGCGGCAGTTCGTATGCCTGCCCATGCCCCCAGCGCCTCTGCATAGCCTGCCGCATAGTGGCGAAATTGCGCCAGCAAAGCATCGACCGTTTGACCCTCGGGGAGGTTAGGCATATCGGTGACGCTTGCAGGCAGCTGCATGGACTGATTCACATTGGTTGCGGACTCCTGCAGCCAGCCTTGCCATTCCGGTGATCTGATCGTGCCATCCTGAAGCAGGCCGTCGAGCTGAACCTGGTCTAGCCCCTGCAGCTCAGCGACTTCCTTACGGTAGAGGGATTGGAGCCCACGGTCGTCAGTTTCGGAGAGGCGTTTGGCCATCGCTGCCAAGCTGGTCAGCCGGACCTCGGGACTGATGCCTGCCTGATAATCGGTTCGGTCTGTAATGTACTTGCCGATGCTGAGTCGTCCCTTGCCGTCGTCGGGCTCAGGTTCGGCATCGGTGCTGCGCTCATCAACAGGAAGATGGGGCACACACCAATCGTAGTGCAGCACGGTTGAATTCGGGTGTAGGTACTCGGTCATAGCGCCAAACAGATAATCTTCGCCGCGAAATACCGGGAAGTAGGGCGGCAGTAACTGCGAATTATCCAGGCCGGTGACCTGGGACATCACCGCCATTTTGCTGAAGCAGGGGCGCGGGTAGCCCATCCAGTAGTTGCGGCCGGTGAGCGCGCCCTGCAAGCCGCCGGGGAAGGACATTAGTCTCTGCAACGAATCACCGACTGTGAAATACAGCCAGGCCGTGTTGGGTGAACCGGGGTCACCGAGGGTGCCGCTCTGGGTGACTAACACTGGCGACTCGGCGTCCCATAAAACAAACGAACCTGAATTGGCGTCAGCAAGATCGGCAGGGGTTATTTGCCGGTCGCCCAGCTTACGCGCAGCTTGACCGATATTAAGGCCCAGGCACTGGGCGTGTCCGGTGAGGGGGTCTAATTCTGCGGGCTGTGCCTGGCTGAGCATGTCTTGCTCATTGACATAGAAGTCTACTTCTCTGTCGACAGCACGAAACTCCAGTCCGTCCTGTTTGTGGGGGGAGGCGAATGCGCTGCAGATGACGTCATCATCCAGCACGATGGCGCGGCAGCCCACCGAGAGCAATAAACTGAAATTACGCGCAACGCCATAGGTTTTATGGTCTGCCCATTTTTCGCGATCGATCAGGAAGCGTATGGCGTCTTCCTGTTCTGGCTGCTCAGCGATCAGGGCGTCCATGAACTGGCTGGCTTTATCGGCGCCGAAATAGTGCATGTCTCTGGGCGAGGTCAGATTGAACTGCTCTGCTGCATCGCGGTTTTGCTGCGCATTTGCCGCATCGCGGGAATCGTCAATCAGGAACAGGGATTCATGGCGGCTCAGGTTGCTGGTGCGCAGCATGGACTCCAGCAGTCGCTCGACAGCAGCAGGCCGATCGCAGGTGATGATGAAGACCCTGGTGGGTGGCAGGTCAATGGGGGCGGACACCTCGGCGTTCAGCCGGTCGCAGACCGAGTCTGCCGTGACCAGTAAACCGGCATCCAGCAGCATGTTGAGCACGTTCATGACATCGGCTTGTTGGCCGGCCAGTTCCGGAACCGATGCGGTTAACACCTGGACATGATGCTCCAGGGTGCGAAACTTGCGGCACAGCTGAATGGACTGGGCGACGGGGGCGCCTACCAGCAGCTGGGCATCGCTGAATTTGTCGAGCAACATGACAGCGCCGTTGAACATGGGCACCAACTCGCATTCGGTAAAGGCGTAGAGGCCGGAGGGGGCTGCAGCGTGGGCGTCGGTCATGGGGGGCTCTTGGTGGGGCAAAAGAGTGATTTTAGAGGGGGTGAGGTTGGGTGTAAACCAATGGTGGAGGCGATGAGAAGGAATAAAGTCGCTAGATTACGCAATGGCGGGGTACTGAGTTCGCTGGAACGCTGCTGTTTGGTGGCTATTCGTCGAACTTGGATCTGGCCATATCGATAGCCAACGTAAGGGCCGCATTCAGGCTACCAGCGTCAGCTTTGCCAGAACCTGCCAGGTCCAGAGCGGTCCCGTGGTCTACCGAGGAGCGGATAATAGGAAGTCCGAGGGTGATATTGACGGCTTCACCGAAGCCGGCATATTTAAGCGTGGGCAGGCCCTGGTCATGGTACATGGCCAGCACTGCGTCGCAGTTGGCGAGCACCTTGGGGTTAAAGGCGGTATCTGCGGGTAGGGGGCCCTGAAGCTGCATGCCCGCGCTGCGCAGTTTGTCGAGGACCGGGATAATGATATCCAGTTCTTCACGGCCCATATGGCCCCCTTCACCGGCGTGGGGGTTTAGGCCCAGTACGGCAATTGTTGGGTTGGGTAAGCCAAATTTGTTTTGCAGGTCCTGGTGCAGGATGTTCAGAGTGTCTTCCAGCATGTCCCCGGTGATGGCGTCGGCCACTTCACGTAATGGCAGATGGGTGGTGGCAAGGGCAACTCTAAGCTCTTTGCTGGCCAGCATCATCACCACACGTTCACTGCCTGTCGCTTCAGCCAGCAATTCTGTGTGGCCAGAGAAAGGGATGCCGGCGTCGTTAATCACTGACTTTTGCACCGGAGCGGTGACCATGGCGTGGCAGCGACCGGCGAGGCAGGCTTCTACTGCGGCGTGGAGGGTGTAGACGACATAGCTGGCGTTGGCCGGGTCCAGAATCCCTGGTTTGCTGGGGGCATTGAGGGCGACCGGATACACTTTCAGGGTGCCAGGCTGATGGGCCTGGGGCTCACCCAGTGGGCCTTCGATAATTTCCAGTTCAATGGTCAGACCGAGCAGCCTGGCCCGTTCGCGCAGCAAGTCCGGGTCGCAAATGGCCACCAGCTCGGCTTCCCATGGCTGCTGGGCGATGGCCAGGGTAATGTCGGGACCAATGCCGGCGGGTTCGCCGGGGGTTAGGGCGATTCTGGGAATCACGTGGCGTCGTGGCCTCCGCTGAGGTGGCGGCCCGGCGTTTTGGGATCCAGTGGTTTACTTGATATCCACAAAGGCTTCATCACGAATTTGTCTCAGCCATCCGTCCAGTTCTTCCTGGTACTTGCGGTTGTGCAAAAAGTTCATCGCCATGTTTTGAGTGGCCTTGTCGGTCATATCCTCATCCCGGCGGTCCAGGACTTCCAGAATGTGCCAGCCAAACTGGCTCTTCACCGGGTCGGAGATCTCACCTTTTTCAGTTATCTGCATGGTTTGCTCAAACTCGGGCACCATCTGGCCGGGAGTGGTCCAACCAAGATCGCCGCCTTCCTGGGCAGAGCCTATGTCTTCAGAGTATTCCCGGGCTAGCTCAGCAAAGTCTTCGCCGCCTTCGGCACGAGCCTTCAGGCTGGTGACCAGGTCTTTGGCCTGCCCGTCGGTCATGATTTCTGACGGTTTGACCAAGATATGGCGCACCTTGGTCTGGCTGACCATCATGTCTTCGCCGCCGCGGCGGTCGGCCATGTAAATCAGGTGGAAACCACTGTCGGACCTGACCAGTTCTGCTTCGCCTTTGCCAATGCCTGGGGCGACATCGGAGAACAGAGAGGGCAGGTCATCCAGCTTGCGCCACCCCAGAGTGCCGCCGCTGAAGGTGTAGGGCCCCGGCGCGCTGACGACCTGGTCGAAGGGTGTGCCTGCACGAATTTCCACCAGCAACCTGTTCACGTAGGACTCGGCGCGAGCGACTTCGGCTTCTGGAGCACTGGGCGATACCGCCAGTAGTGCGTGCAGTATCTGGTATTCGGGTTGGGTCAGCTTCTGGCCTTCCTCGGTGCCCAGGAAGTTTTCTACCTCCTGCTCGGTAATCTCAATGCGCTGGTTGACGTTGCCCTGTTGCACCCGTTGGATAACCATTTCCTTGTGAACTTGCTCACGCATGCCCTGGTAGGACTGGCCCTGTTGCTCCAAAGCCATACGGAACTGATCCAGGGTTAGGCCATTTTGCGAGGCAATGCGCTGCATGGAGTCATTGAGCTGAGCGTCGGAGATGCGTACCCCCACGCGTTGGCCTTTTTGCATCTGGATGCTTTCCAGAATTAGCCTGTCCAGGGTTTCACGGATGAGGACGTCCTCAGTGGGCATCTCCACTCCCCTGGCAGTCATGTTTTCGGTGATGGAGGCAACTCGCTCCCGCAATTCGCTGGCCATGATGATGTCGTCTTCGACAACGGCAACCACCTGGTCGAGCATTTCGGTTTCTGCATTGGCCAGGCCGTTGGTGAGGACGGAGGCTGTCAGGCAGGCGCCTAGCAGCATTGCTTTAATATTCACTGTCGGTAAAACCTCGAATCATATCTTTCATGATGCTGCTAGCACGGCTGCCGAAGCCGCCCATGCCTTTGAGCACAATTTGAACCTGGGTGGAGTCTTCCCGCTCAAGCAGCGGGTCGCTAAAGTCTGGATTCTCTCCGCGAGCGTTGTCGAAGTAGCGAAGGTGCAGCAAGCGCAGCTTCCAGCAGCAGGTATCATATTCCACTCCGAACATATCTTCTACGCTCTCACCTGCTTCAATTGAATAGTTCACCGCGGCAAATAGCCGCCAGTTGAGGCCGGCGGGCATGAAAAATGAGAAGTGGGCCTCTTCAGTAGGGGGTTGCGTGGTGATTTGAGTAGTTAGCGGGCGCCGGTAGGTGTAGCCCACATTGTAAATGCTGCCATCGTCGCGGCGGTAGCTGGTAAAGAAGTTGCCGGAGTTCATGCGGTCGGTGTAAGGGTCCCAGACCAGGCTGGTGCGCAGGCTGAGCCTTTCGTTGGGGAAGAAGCTGAGTTCACCCGCCACCTCTGAGCCGCCTGTTTCCAGGGGTGGGTCACGGGGGTTCAAGCGGACTTCGCGGTCCTTGAAATAGAAGATCTGGCCCAGGCTTGCGTTGAATTCTTCGCGGCCATCCTCCTGGTCCATGAAACGGGTGGTGATGCCTACCGAGAGCTGGTCAGCATCGTCGATGCGATCGCGGCCGGAGAAGCGCGTATCACGAAATAGCTGGTTGTAGGTAAAGGTCAGCTCGGCGCTGTCGAAATCTGGTTGGCCTTGCTGGTCCTGGTACTCGCTGTAGAGATAGTAAACGCGCGGCTCCAGGGTTTGCAGCATTGAGCTGCCAAACAGCTCGGTTTCCCGGTCGAAAAACAGGCCCGCGTCCAGATTGACCATGGGGGCCCCGGCGTCAGGGCTCTGGTCTTCATAGTTGCGGTTTTCGTCCAGGTCATAGCTCAGGTAGCGGTACATGGCCGTGGGTTTGAAGAAACCATAGGTCCAGAGCATGGGGTAGGCGGCGCCTGCCTCGCTGTAGATCCGTTCCCCGGTGACCTTGTTGGTGTCGGTGTCGAAATTGGAGTATTGAGCCAGAAAAATCGGGTCGATCTCAAAGGGGGTGCCATCCGGACGGTAACGGCCGGTGAGCTGCGGCAGTTTTTTGTAGTCGTCGTTGATGTCGTCCGCCAGGCTCTGGAACTGCTGCACCTCAAGGTTGGCCATCCATTTGTCGCCCAGATAATCCAGAGCGCCCAATTGCAGCAGCGCGGTGCGGCGTTTGGAATCCAGGCTGGAGGTTTGCAGGTCCTTCATGTAATCGACGTCGCTGGCCTTGCTGTAGTCCACTTTAGAGCGCCAGCGCTGCTCGAAAAGCCCGTTTTGCTTGACCACTGCCAGCCAGCGATCATAGTTGCGGTCGCTGGGGTAATCATCTTCGTAGCGTTTATCGTTGTCCAGAAAGGCGCCGCCGGCGGTCCAGCTACCCAAAAGCGGACTCAGGTATCGCGCTTTGGCCTCGTGGTTGATTCCGCGCTCTTCTATATACCTCGGGGTGTAGAGCAAATCGTAATCCGGGGCCAGATTCATATAAATGGGGAGGGCTATGTCTACCCCGCCTACGGAATCGGAGCCTATGTCAGGCCACAGCACGCCGGTTCGTCGTCTGTCGTCTATCGGGAATTGCACCCATGGGAAGTAGAACACGGGAACGTCGGCCACCCGTATTTTGGCTCCCCTGGCGATGGCCAGACCCTCTTCCAGGTTTAATTCAAGCTTTTCTGCCTGGATTAACCACTGGTTGTCATCGGGCGCACAATAGCTCAGCTCGCCTTCGTGGATGTGGAGAATGCCATCCTCATCACGTTGCAAAATGTTGGCACTACCGCGCATGTGCAGATCGTGCAGTACCCATTGACTGGACTCAATTGTCGCTTCGCCGGTTTGTGAATAAATCTGCGCCCGCTCTCCACGCAGCAGAATGCCCGGCTCGCGCAGGGTGATGTTGCCCTCAAGCGTGCCCACGCGATCAACACGGTCAATGCTGGCCTTATCGGCACGCATCTGCCTGTAGCCCTGGGTTAGTTCCACGCCACCGCTGAAAGTGGCCGAGGTTTCGTGGAGCTCTACCTGATTGGCATCGGCATCAATCGGCGAGTTGTCGGGAGAGACTGACGTGTCTGCATCCCGCAGGGGGTCCATGTAGCGACCCTGGCAGTTGATGCACTGATCGTCGCGCAATTCCTTGGGCACATTGTCGACATCTGCCCAGTCCAAGGGGTGTGCCTCAGCCGGAGCACTGCTATCCTGTGCCAGCGCCGGCAAGGTCAGGAATGCGAGCACAACGGCAAGGCCCAGAAGGCTCTTTGTGCTGTTTCGCAGTTCCGGGTGGGCAGTACTGGATGTCATTCTTGTCAGGGGTTCTTCGCGGTAAAGGGCGAATTCTAATGCATAGGCCAGCCCTTGTCCGAGAAAATTTGGCCCACTGTAGAGCGTTGAAAATTCAATTGGCACATTCAAGGAGAATTCATTGACAGCCCGTCCCCCACCAGCAGAACTTTTGCCCTGGGCGCGATCTGTCCTGGATCAAAACACCAGTGGCGAGTTGCACCCGGTGGCGGGCGATGCCAGTGCCAGGCGCTATTTTCGCCTCGAATGCCAAGGTCAGAACTTTATAGCAGTGGAAGCTCCCCCGGCCACTGAGAAAAACACAGAATTTCTGGCGGTCAGGGCTATGTTAGACAGCGCTGGAATTTGTGTACCAGAACTTTACGGCGCGGACCTGGAAAGAGGTTTTATGCTGCTGGGCGACCTGGGAGATCGTCTGCTGCTGGATGAACTGACGCCCGCTACAGCCAATGCCCGTTATTCTCAGGCCTTCGAGGTGCTTTACAACATGGGCGCTATTGACGCAGGCGACCCTCGCTGGCCCGCTTATGATGATGCTCTTTTCAGTGAAGAGTTGAGCCGGTTTCCCAAATGGTTCGTGCAGGCGTTGTTGCAAGTAGAGCTTCCGTCAGGCGCAATCTGGCAGCCCTTTGCCGATCTGCTCAAGCAGAATGCACTGGAACAGCCTCGCGTGCTGGTGCACCGGGATTTCCACAGTCGCAATCTCATGCCCCAGCCAGATGGCTCTCTGGCGGTGATCGATTTTCAGGATTCGGTGATCGGGCCGGTCACCTATGACCTGGTTTCCCTGTTGCGCGACTGCTATATCCGCTGGGCGCCTGAGCAGGTGGAGGCATGGGCACTGGAATATCTGCGTCTGTTACAAGCTAAGGGACAGTTACAGGACGTGCCTGCCGCCAAGTTTTTGCGTTGGTTTGACCTGCTGGGGCTGGAGCGCCATATAAAGGTACTGGGCACATTTGCTCGACTCTATTTACGCGATCATAAAGCGGCCTACCTGGAAGACCTGCCCCTGGTGCTTGCCTATGTGCGGGAGATGCTGGACAAGTATCGAGCAGAGTCTTCTGAAGTAGCAGCCTTTGCCGAATGGTTTGAGACTTCATTGGACCCGGTGATCGATACCCAGGGCTGGAGCAAATCCTCTTGAAGGCGATGATTCTTGCAGCGGGCGTTGGCGAGCGTATGCGTCCCCTGACCGAGCATACGCCCAAGCCTCTGCTGCGCGTCGCGGATGTGCCGCTGATTGAGCACCACATCCGCGCGTTGGCGGCTGTGGGGTTTGGTGAGCTGGTGATTAATGTTTCTCATCTGGCCCAGCAGATAATCGATTACTGCGGTGATGGTTCTCGATGGGGGGTGAGTATTGCCTACTCGCCCGAAGAGGCGCCGCTGGAAACGGCGGGCGGCATTCATCGTGCTCTGCCTCTGCTGGGGGAGGAACCCTTCCTGGTAGTGAATGGGGATGTGTGGATTGACTATCCCTTCGCGGGACTAATGGATTACCACTTCAAGCCCTGGGAAACAGCTCACCTGGTGATGGTAGACAATCCGCCGCAGCATCCCCTTGGAGACTTTGCTTTAGCGCAAGACGGTGCTGTGCACTATCGAACTGCTGATTCGGTTGGCTTCACCTATGCGGGCATCGCGGTTTTCACACCGGGCTTCTTTGCCCAGGTAAAACCGGGAAAGCTGGCGCTGCGGCCGCTGCTCGATGCAGCTATCGCTGCCGGCTGTCTGGGGGCTGAATATCATCAGGGTGATTGGGAAGATGTGGGTACACCCGAAAGATTAGCTCTGCTGGACAGCAGAATTCGTTCCTTGGCGTCTTAGCGGGTAGAATGGCACTACCAACACGACGCCACTAACACGACGCCACTAACACGACGGAATTTTTTAACATGGCCGAATACCTGATTGCCCCTTCCATCCTCTCTGCTGATTTCGCCCGCCTGGGTGAAGAGGTAGATAACGTGCTTGCTGCGGGTGCAGACGTTGTCCATTTCGACGTTATGGACAACCATTACGTCCCCAACCTGACCATTGGCCCCATGGTGTGCAAAGCCCTGCGTAAGCACGGTGTTACCGCCCCTATTGATGTGCACCTGATGGTCAGCCCGGTTGACGGCCTGATCGGTGATTTCGCCGAGGCTGATGCTTCTTACATTACCTTCCATCCGGATGCCTCTACTCACGTAGACCGCTCTTTGCAGATGATCCGCAGCGCCGGCTGTAAGTCCGGACTGGTATTCAACCCAGCGATGGGCCTGGACGCTCTCAAGTACGTGATGGACAAGGTAGACATGATTCTGCTGATGTCGGTGAACCCGGGCTTTGGCGGTCAGTCCTTTATCCCCGGCACTCTGGATAAGCTGCGAGAAGCGCGGGCCCTGATTGATGCCTCCGGGTATGACATTCGCCTGGAGATAGACGGCGGTGTGTCAGCCAAGAATATAGCCGAGATCGCGGCGGCGGGGGCGGATACTTTTGTTGCTGGTTCGGCGATCTTTAACCAGCCGGATTATGCGGCGGTTATTGCTGAGATGCGGGCGCAGTTGGCCACTGTATAGGTGCGTGCTTAACGGGTGGCTAGCGAGCGAATTTAGCCGCCGAAACAGTCAGGCCGCCGTGTTTTTTGGGCGGCTTGCGAGCGAATGAGACCATCGAAACGGCCGCGAAATCCGCCGCGTTTTAGGGTGGCTTGCGAGCGGATGAGTCCTCCCGAAACGGCCGCTAGCTCCGCCGCGTTTTCGGGCGGCTGCGGAACTCGGCAGGGGTTGCTGGGCGCAACCCCTCAGCAGCCTCAGACAGTCCTCGCCGACTGCCCCCGAAACCGCAGCTGCGCAAAAGCGGCGGCCGACTGTTTCGGAGGATTCATCCGCTCACAAGCCTTCCTTCCGTCATTTGCCAATACTATTTGTCTATGTACAATAGGGGCCCCTTGAATCCGGAGAACGCTGTGCAAACAGCCCTGCGTAACAGTATTGAGCAACTCTCAATGCGCGAGATCACCTGCTGGCGATGGTAGCCAGGAACTCGCCACGACCTGTTTACGCACATTCAATCTCCGAGGAATACCCATGAATTCGCAGGACTTTGCCGCGCTGGCGGCACAAGACTACAACCGTATACCTGTTAGCCTGGAAGTGCTGGCCGACCTGGAAACCCCTATCACTGCCTACCGCAAACTGGCGGAGGGGCCTTATTCTTTCTTTTTTGAATCCGTTCAGGGCGGTGAGAAGTGGGGTCGCTACTCTATTATTGGCCTGCCTTGTCGCACTGTGCTCAAAGTCCATGGCTATCGCGCCGACATTTATACAGACGGCAAATTAAGTGAAAGCGAAGAAGTTGAAGACCCGCTGGCGTTTGCCGAGGCTTTCCAGCAGCGCTACCGCGCCGCCCCGCAGGATGACCTTCCCGTATTTCACGGCGGCCTGGTGGGTTACTTCGGCTACGACACTGTCCGTTATGTGGAGCCACGTTTGGCGGCGGGCATGCCGGAGGACGAGCTGGGTAACCCCGACATCCTGTTAATGGTGTCGGACGAGGTCCTGGTGTTCGACAACCTGTCGGGAACCATTCGCCTGGTGGTCAATGTGGATCCCTCACAGGAAAACGCCCTGAATGCGGCAAACCAGCGTCTGCAGCAATTGATAGCCAGGCTCCCGGAGCCGATGCCACCACTTCCCGAGGTGGTGTTGGGTGCTGCAGATAGCTCTGATTTGGAGCAGCAGGCAGAATCGCACTTCACTCAAGCGCAGTACTACGAGGCAGTGGAGAAGGTGAAGGACTATGTGTTGGCAGGCGATGTCATGCAGGTGGTGCCCTCACAGCGAATGAGCGTGCCTTTTACTGCACCGCCGCTGAATCTCTACCGCGCACTGCGTAATCTCAATCCTTCTCCTTATATGTATTATCTGGACCTGGGGGATTTCCACATAGTGGGCTCTTCACCAGAGATTCTGGCCCGGCTGGAAAAAGGGCAGATTACAGTGCGGCCAATCGCAGGCACTCGTCGTCGTGGTTACACCGAGGAAGAGGACCAGGCTCTGGAGCAGGAGTTGCTGGCCGACCCCAAGGAAATTGCCGAGCACCTGATGCTCATTGACCTTGGACGTAACGACGTGGGCCGCATCGCCAAGACCGGGACCGTGGAGCTGACCGACAAGATGGAGGTTGAGCGCTATTCTCACGTGATGCACATCGTGTCCAATGTCACCGGTGAGCTCAAAGGTGACAAGACCGCCATGGACGTACTTCGAGCGACGCTGCCCGCGGGCACGTTGAGCGGTGCCCCCAAGATTCGAGCCATGGAAATTATTGACGAACTGGAGCCGGTGAAACGCGGCGTATACGGCGGCGCTATCGGCTATATTTCATGGGCGGGCGATATGGATACAGCGATCGCCATTCGCACTGCGGTTATCAAAGACGGCAAACTCTACGTGCAGGCCGGCGGTGGTGTAGTAGCCGATTCTGTTCCGCGACTGGAATGGAAAGAAACGCACAATAAGGCCCGTGCCATGTTCCGCGCGGCGTCCATGGTTCTGGCAGGGGAGGAGTAAGCTATGTTACTGATGATCGATAACTATGACTCCTTCACCTATAACGTGGTGCAGTACCTGGGTGAGTTGGGCGCGGACGTTCACGTGGTGCGCAATGATGAGATAGCCGTTGCCGATATCGCGGCCCTGGCGCCTGAACAAATTGTGATTTCGCCTGGCCCCTGTACGCCTAATGAGGCCGGTGTTTCCATGGCGGTGATCCAGGAGTACGCGGGTAAGCTCCCCATCCTCGGTATCTGCCTGGGGCACCAGAGCATTGGTCAGGTGTTTGGCGGCAAAGTTGTGCGGGCCCGCAAGGTGATGCACGGCAAAACGTCCCCGGTACACCATGAAGGTAAAGGTGTTTTTCGTGGCCTGAGCCAGCCCTTCGAGGCGACCCGTTATCACAGCCTAATAGTCGAAAAAGACAGCCTGCCCGACTGCCTGGAAATCACCGCCTGGACCCAGACTGAATCCGGTGAGATGGATGAGATTATGGGTCTTCGTCATAAAGAGCTCGCCATCGAGGGCGTTCAGTTCCACCCGGAATCAATTCTTACTGCGCACGGCCACGACTTGCTGCGTAATTTTCTGGAGCAATAACATGGATATTCAAAAGGCTGTTGCTGCCCTGGTTGAATCCAGAGATCTCAGTCGTGAAGAGATGGCAGGGGTTATGCGCCAGGTTATGTCCGGAGATGCGACTGACGCCCAGATCGGTGGCTTGTTAGTTGCGCTGCGCATCAAGGGCGAGACCATCGACGAAATTGCCGGTGCTGCCGAGGTCATGCGTGAACTGGCCACGCCGGTAGCAGTGGACTGCCCAAACCTGGTGGACCTTGTCGGCACTGGCGGTGATGGCGCTAACCTGTTTAATGTCTCTACGGCGTCTACTTTCGTGGTGGCCGCCGCCGGCGCCCATGTGGCCAAGCACGGCAATCGCGGCGTCTCTTCCAGTAGCGGCAGTTCGGATGTATTGGAAACCCTGGGTGTGCCCCTGGATCTGGACCCTATTCAGGTCGCCAGGGCTATCGAAGAAATCGGTGTCGGCTTTATGTTCGCACCCGCCCATCACAGCGCCATGCGCCATGCCGTTGGCCCTCGCCGCGAGCTGGGCATGCGCACCATTTTTAATGTACTAGGGCCGCTGACCAATCCCGCCGGTGTCACTCGGCAGGTGATAGGTGTGTTCTCAGCAGATCTCTGTGAGCAGCTTGCACAAGTGTGTAAGGCCCTGGGCTCTCAACACGCGATGATCGTGCACTCTGACGATGGCCTGGACGAAATTTCCATTGCTGCTGGTACCAAAGTGTCTGAGCTGCGCGATGGCAATATTGAGACCTACCACATCAACCCGGAAGATTTTGGCGTCCAGCGTCAGAGTCTGGAGGGTTTATCTGTGGCGGACTCAGGCGCTTCTGCCAAACTGATTCGTAACGCTCTGGCTGGTGAAGATGACGCAGCCTCGCAGAAGGCCGCCGCTATTATTTCACTCAATGCAGGCGCCACTATCTACGTGGCAGGTATCGCCAGTACCTTTGCAGATGGCGTATCCATGGCCGAGGACTTGCTGGCCAGTGGCCAGGCGGCGGAAAAGCTTAAGTCCTTCGTCGATTTCACCCAACTGATGCGCCAAAAGGCTTGATTGATCCATGGCTGTAAATCCTCCCACCATTCTTCGCAAGATCCTGGCGCGCAAAGCAGAAGAAGTTGCCGCGCGAAGGACCAAAGTTTCCTTTGGCAGCCTTGAGTCCCGCATTGCAGAGCAATCGCCTACTCGCGGCTTTGCCGTGGCAATGGCTGCGCAGGTTGCCAGGTTGGAGCCTGCGGTGATTGCCGAGGTCAAAAAAGCCTCACCTAGCAAAGGAGTGATTCGCGAAGACTTTCAACCGGACGCCATTGCCGCCAGCTATCAGGCCGGCGGTGCCACTTGCCTGTCTGTGCTCACCGATATCGATTTTTTCCAGGGGTCCGATGAATACCTGCAGCAGGCCCGTGCTGCCTGTGACCTCCCCGTCATTCGTAAAGACTTCACTGTAGACCCATACCAGGTGGTGGAGGCTCGCGCGATTGGCGCCGACGCTATTTTGCTGATTGTCGCGGCCCTCGCCGATGACCAGATGCGAGAGTTGGCCGCTACTGCCGCTGAGTTTGGACTGGATGTGCTGGTGGAAGTACACGACCGCGCTGAGCTGGATCGCGCATTGGAGCTGGAAACTCAATTAGTGGGAATCAATAACCGCGATTTACATACCTTCGATATGCACCTTGAGACCACGTTTGGTTTGTTGCCACACATTCCCGATGACAAAGTGGTGGTGACTGAAAGTGGCATCCACACACCTGCAGACGTGGCGCTTATGCGTGAACGCAATGTGCACGCATTTTTGGTGGGTGAGGCGTTTATGCGCGCGGATGAGCCTGGCGAAAAACTGAAGGAATTGTTTTTTCAATAATTAGCCGGGTGTCTGTAGTAAGACGGTGCCAGTTCGGGTGATTCAGGTTAGGCCACTACAGTGATTGTTTGCCGCCGATGTATCGAGCCAGGTAAAACCCGCCCTGCAGCCACTCACCCTTCTCTTTCCTCAGGGGGAGCGTCTCCTGTCTTAGTATTTCAAAGTTAGCGCCTTCCAGCACTTCCTCAATATAGGCATTACTATGGGCGTAGCGGCCACTATTTTTCAGTGTATAACCTGAACCCTGTTCGAGTTCAGTGGAAAAGGCGAAAAGGGCGCCGTTGACAGTCCTCTGGGCGACCACATCTGCCAAGGGCCTAAGATTGCCTAGATAGATAAAGGTGTCAGCGCTGATGAAGAGATCGAAATTGTCGTCTAGGCGGTTGAGCGTTTCGACAATGTCTCCCAGCAGTAGCTCAGTGTAAATACTTTTCTTCTCTGTTTCTTCTAACATTTTGGCTGATAGGTCAATGCCTATGAGTGAGCTACAGATGTCCTGAAAGGCATCTCCGACCAAACCCGTGCCACATCCAAGGTCGGCAGCGCGCAGTGAGTTTTTTGCCGGCTCGGCGCAGGTCGCTACTAGCTCTCTGAGTTGAGCAGGAGCTTGATAACCGAGCTGTTTGGTCAGGTGTTCCTCGAATTTTTTGGCGTAGCCATTGAATGTCTTTTCAATGTACTGACGAGGCGCAATATCAGTTGTATTGTTTTGTGCAGCGTCTAGTAAGTGGACAATTTCAGTGTCATCTGGATTTAATTCGAGGTAGGTCTTCATTAGGGGAACTGCTTCTTCGAAGTTACCTGCGGCCATTAATGCTCGCGCCATACCGTTTTGGGCAACTTGCTCTTTGTCATCGAACTTGAGGGCGTCCCTGTACCAGGCAACGGCTTCATAAGGTTGATTTCTGGCTAATAATACATCGCCAATACCACAGTGGGCCTCGATCGACTGATGATCCAGCTCGATAGCTTTGTTAAAGCAATTCATAGCGTCGGCGTGTTCATCCATTGCCAGCTGTGATTGCCCCAACTGCAGCTGCGCAGGCAGATACAAAGGGCGTATCTGGAGCGAGCGCTGATAGCAGCTTATGGCCGATTCCAGCTCCGCCTTGTCCTTGAACACATTAGCAAGGTTGAAAAGCACATCTGGATCCTCGCCATGTATCGAGAGTAATCGCTGATAGCAGTCCTGAGCTTCTTCGTGCTGTCCGAGCTTGTGCAGCGCAGAGCCCAGATTATTGAGCGCATCGCCATAGGAGGGCTCGAGGTCCAGGGCCTTACTGCAGTATTCAACTGCAGCTTTGTAGCTACCGCGCTGGTTTTGAATCACCCCAATGATATTCAGTGGGAGCGGCTGCGTGGGGTAGATTTTAGTCAGGTGCCTTGCCTGCGCCAATGCACGGTCCATTTGGCCACTGCTGTAAGTGGCCACTAGTGATTGGAACTCTTGGGCCATGGCCGCTTGTTGGATATCGGCGGGGGCTGACTTTTGTAGCGCTTTTAGCTCTTTTCTAATTTTCTTTTGATTAGGATAAAGGTCAACTAATTGGCGATAGAGGACTACCGCTTCAGCGACGGATCCGGATTTTGCCAATTTTCGCGCTTTGGCCAGAGCTTGGTCAGGTGTCATTTGCATGAAACTCGGTCATCGAGGGGAGCAGGGTGTTCAGCGTGTGCCAAACACCACCATTGTTTTGCCTGCCACAGACACTAGTCCGTCCTGCTCCAGTGCCTTGAGTACGCGGCCGGCCATTTCGCGAGAACAGCCTACAATTTTACCCAGCTCCTGACGGGTGATTTTAATTTGCATGCCATCTGGATGAGTCATCGCGTCGGGCTCACGACACAGATCCATGAGGGTGTGGGCAATGCGGCCAGAGACATCAACGAAGGCCAGGTCGGTTAATTTGCGGGTTGTCTGGCGCAATCGCTTGCCCAATTGCCGAGCGATGGCGTAGAGCACCTCTGGATACTGGGCGCGGATCTGGTGAAATTTTTCGTAGCTTATCTCCGCAACCTCGCACTCGGTCTTGGCGACAACCATGGCGCTGCGCGGAATGATCTCGTCTTCAAACAAACCCATCTCGCCGACAAAATCACCGGGATTCAGGTAGCTGACCACCAGCATGTGGCCAGGCTCTGATTCGTCCTCCACCATCACTGAAACCGAACCTTCGAGGATCAGGTACAGCATATCGCCTGCTTCACCTTGCTTCATGACCGTGGCCTTGGCCTTGTACTGCTGGCGTTGGCAGTGGCGCAGGAAGTTTTCCACGTTTGGAATAGTGTTCGTTATCTGCGGTTTTAGCACCCGCTTTACCCCTACCTAGATTATGTATTCCTCGATTCTAGCCCAGACGCACGCCAAGTAAAACGTAATATCGTGTGCTAAGCTGCCGGGCCCGTTTTTTGTAGTTGAGGATCCGATGAAAGCAACGGTTAAATGGACAGATGGCGCTATGTTTGTAGGTGAATCCGGCAGCGGTCACGCTGTGGTTATGGATGGTTCGACCGACCTTGGCGGACGCAATCTAGGCCCGCGGCCTATGGAACTGTTGCTTATCGGAACTGGCGGTTGCTCCACCTATGACGTGATGAGCATGCTGAAGAAGTCGCGACAGAAGGTTGTGGATTGTCGGGTGGAGATTGAGGCGGAGCGTGCCGACGCGGTGCCAGCCATTTTCACCAAAATCAATTTGCACTTTGTGATCAGCGGCGTTGGCTTAAAGGAAAGCCAGGTCAAACGCGCGGTAGCCTTATCCGCAGAGAAGTATTGCAGTGCCTCTATAATGCTGGGCGCTGCCGGTGTGGAGATGACCCACAGTTATGAAATCGAAGAATTCGAGGCCGGCGCCTAGGCATATTTTGCCCCGTGGTTTTAACGCCATAGCCAGCAGCTTTAAATGCGGTAGCTGCTGCCGGTCATTACGCCAGACACCGCCGTCATGGCGTCCTTGACGGGTTTAGGGAGATCCTTGCCGCCGGCTTCCAGTGCGTTAGCGCCGTGGCGTTCTTCGTCTTCCAGCATTTTCTGCAGAATCAGCCGGGACTTGCGGTCCTCCTCGGGCAGCTCTTTAAGGTGATCCTTGAGGTGGTTACAAACACGCTCTTCAGTGGCGGCAACGAAACCCAGGCTGACGTCATCGCCGATAGCGCCGGCGATGGCACCCAGGGCGAATGACACGCCGTACCAGGCGGGGTTCAGGTAGCTGGTGTGGCTGTCCAGTTCTTGCAGGCGCTCTTTGCACCAGACCAGGTGATCAATTTCTTCGTCGGCAGCCTGTTGCATTTCTTCGCGTACTTTGGGTAGGCGGGCGGTCAGGGCCTGGCCCTGGTAAAGCGCCTGCGCGCAAACCTCGCCGGTATGGTTAACCCGCATCAGGCCCGCCACATGCTTGCGCTCTTGCTCGTTGAGCTCTGAGTCGGTATGCCCCTCGGCGGGAGAAGGCCGGCCTGCGGAGTGGCCTTGATTGGTGATGGTGCGCATTACCGAGTCTGCCTCAGTAATGAACCGGTCGATCAATGAAAGTCTACGCTTACGCATGGGTCTGGTGCTCAGTGAACTCAGTCCTGACTATAGCGCGCGATCGCTCTCCAGCCAATGTCCCGGCGCAAGGTGACGCCTTCCCAGCTGATCTTGTCGACGCCAACATAGCAGTCCTTTTGGGCGGCAGCGATGTCGTCCCCCAAGGCGGTGACACACAGTACGCGACCGCCGCTAGTGACGATATTGTCGCCATCCTGCGCTGTGCCTGCATGAAACACCTTGATGTTGTCTTCCTGGGGAGCGTCCAGGCCCTTGATTACGGCGCCCTTGCCGTAGCTGGCAGGGTAACCACCAGCTGCCAGTACCACGCCAATGGCACAGCGCGGATCCCAGTTGGCACTGGTAGTGTCCAGCTTTTTATCCAGAGCCGCCTCGCACAGGGCCACCAGATCTGACTGCAGGCGCACCATGATGGGCTGCGTTTCCGGGTCGCCAAAGCGGCAGTTGTATTCAATGACCTTGGGCTCACCTTGCGCGGAGATCATCAGGCCAGCGTACAGGAAGCCAGTGTAGTCATTGCCTTCGGCAGCCATGCCGCGCACGGTGGGCATGATGACCTCGTCCATAACCCGCCGGTTGACTGCCTCATTCACTACTGGCGCGGGAGAATAAGCGCCCATGCCGCCGGTGTTGGGTCCGGTGTCACCTTCGCCAATGCGCTTGTGATCCTGGCTGGTGGCCATGGGTAGCACGTTGTTGCCATCGACCATGACGATAAAGCTGGCTTCTTCGCCTTCCAGGAATTCCTCGATGACCACCCGGCAGCCTGCGTCGCCAAAGGCATTGCCCGAGAGCATGTCGGTAACGGCTTCTTCTGCCTGCTCCAGGGTCTCGGCAACGATAACGCCTTTACCTGCTGCCAGGCCGTCGGCTTTAACCACAATGGGTGCGCCCTGTTCGCGCAGGTATGCCAGTGCTGGCTCTACCTCAGTGAAGTTGCCATAGGCACCGGTTGGGATAGCGTGGCGAGCGAGGAAATCTTTAGTGAAAGCCTTTGACCCTTCTAATTGGGCAGCGCCTTTGCTGGGGCCAAAGCAACGCAGCTTGCGTTGCTCGAAGAAGTCTACGATGCCATCGACCAGCGGGGCTTCGGGACCGACGATGGTCAGGTCCACCTTGTTGTTCTCGGCAAAATCGGCCAGGGCAGAGAAGTCCATCACGTCGATGGCGACATTCTCGATGTTGGTCTCGGTAGCGGTGCCCGCATTGCCGGGCGCTACGTAAACGGTCTCTACCTGCTCAGACTGAGCGGCCTTCCAGGCCAGTGCATGTTCGCGACCGCCGCCGCCGATAATCAAAACATTCACTCGTATCTCTCCAAATCGTATAGGGCTAACGGTGCGATGGGCCGCCTCAGGCGAGTGCGAGGCCAGGCAAAACCCGCCGGGCAGGCTTGCCGCTAGTGACGGAAGTGGCGCATGCCGGTGAATACCATGGCCATGCCGTGTTCGTCCGCCGCAGCAATGATTTCCTCATCGCGGATGGAGCCACCGGGCTGGATAACAGCCGCAATGCCTCGCTCGCCGGCGCTGTCGATGCCGTCGCGGAAGGGGAAGAAGGCATCCGAAGCCATCACCGAGCCTTTGACATCCAGGCCCGCGTGCTCCGCCTTGATGGCGGCGATGCGCGCAGAGTTTATGCGGCTCATCTGGCCGGCGCCAACACCCACTGTCTGGCCGTTATTGGCGTAAATAATAGCGTTGGACTTGACGAACTTGGCGACTACCCAGGCGAACAGCAGGTCGTTCAGCTGCTGCTCGGTGGGCTGGATCTTGCTGACGACCTTAAGATCAGCGGCGGTTATCATGCCGAGGTCGCGATCCTGCACCAGTAGTCCGCCATTGACGCGCTTGTAGTCCAGCGCAGGTCCCTGGGCAGACCATTGTCCGCACTCCAGCAGACGTACGTTCTTCTTCTCGGCCACTGCGGCAGCGGCTTCCGCGCTGACACTGGGGGCAATGATGACTTCCACAAACTGGCGCTCGCAGATTGCGGCGGCGGTGGCGGCATCGAGCTCGCGGTTGAAGGCGATAATACCGCCAAAGGCAGACTCGGTATCGGTGTTGAAGGCCAGGTCATAAGCCTTACCGATGTCGCTGGCCACAGCAACGCCGCAGGGATTGGCATGCTTGACGATGACGCAGGCGGGCTCATCGAAGTTTTTGACACACTCCAGCGCCGCGTCAGTGTCTGCCACGTTGTTGTAGGACAGTTCTTTGCCCTGAATTTGCTTTGCGGTGGCAATGCCGGCTTCTGCGGGCGCCTTTTCTACATAAAAGGCAGCCTTTTGATGCGGGTTTTCGCCGTAGCGCATTTCCTGCACTTTGTGGAACTGGGTGTTGAAGGTGCGGGCGAAGGTCTCGGAGCCGCCAGGGACCAGTTTGCCGAAGTGGTTGGCAATGGCGCCGTCGTAGGCGGCGGTGTGCTCGTATGCTTTGATCGCCAGGTCGAAGCGGGTTGCCATGCTGGTGGCACCGTCATTGGCCTGCATTTCTTCGACGATAGTGCCGTAGTCGCTGGCATTGACCACAATGTTAACGAAACGGTGGTTCTTGGCCGCGGCTCGCACCATGGTGGGGCCGCCGATATCGATGTTTTCAACGGCGTCTTCAAGCGTGCAATCGGGATTGGCAACGGTGGCTTCGAAGGGATACAGATTGACGACCACCATATCGATGGCGTCAATGCCGTGAGCAGCCATGACCGCATCGTCCTGGCCGCGGCGAGCGAGAATGCCGCCATGTACTTTCGGGTGCAGGGTCTTGACCCGGCCGTCCATCATCTCCGGGAAGCCGGTGTACTCGGAAACCTCGGTGACATCCAGGCCGTTCTCCTGCAGCAGCTTGTAGGTGCCACCGGTGGAAAGCAGTTCAATGCCTAATTCGCGCAGATTGGCGGCGAACTCGACGATGCCGGATTTGTCGGAGACGCTGATCAGTGCGCGGGACACCTTTACCAATTCACTCATTGCTTTAGTCCTTGCTGCTGATCAGGTCGTATTGCTTGAGCTTTTTGCGCAAGGTGCCGCGATTCAGGCCAAGCATAATCGACGCTTTAGTCTGGTTGTTGCGGGTGTAGGCCATGATTTCTTCTAATAATGGCGCCTCCATCTCTGCCAGAACCATCTGGTAGACATCGGTCGATATCTGGCCGTCCAGTTCAGCCAGGTACTTGCGCACGCTGGCTGTCACTGCGGCGCGTAAATTGGATGCTTCGGTGGCTTGAAGCTGTTCGTCGTTGGCGGCGCTATCGCCGTCTGCTGGCGCGTGTAGGGGTTCAGCCCGGGTCATGCTGCGAGTTCCTTATTACAGTCGAGTTGGAAAATGTGTGAGATGTGTTGCAGTTGCTCCGCCGGTGTTTGCAGACCATTGAAGGCCGTTCGGCGAGCGCGATAATCAGGCTGGTCCTGCAGATACCAGCCCACGTGTTTGCGGGCGATGCGCACGCCCATGAATTCGCCATAAAAACTGTGTAGCGCCAGCAAGTGGCGTTGCAAAATAGCAAATTGCTCTGTGGCGGTGACTTGGGTGACGGCGTTCCCTGCCAGGTGCGCTGCGATCTGGCCGCATAGCCAGGGTTTACCCTGGGCGGCTCGGCCTATCATTACTCCAGCAGCGCCGGTGTATTGTAGTGCGGCTGCGGCTTTTTCCGGGGAGTCGATATTGCCGTTGGCGAATACCGGAAAATCTGTGGCGGCGACAATGGCGGCAATGGTGTCGTATTCCACCTCACCTTCAAATTTGCAGGCCCGGGTGCGGCCGTGCACCGCCAGGGCTGCAATGCCTGCGTCTTCTGCAATGCGGGCAATGGTAATGCCGTTGCGGGCATCCGGGTTGGCCCCGGTGCGGATCTTCAGGGTGACCGGCACATCCACGGACGCAACCACGGTCTCGAGGATGTCTTTTACCAGAGATTCATTTGCTAACAGGGCCGATCCGGCAGCCTTTTTGCAGACTTTCTTTGCCGGGCAGCCCATGTTGATATCGATGATCTGGGCACCCTGAGCCACATTGTATTGGGCTGCAGCTGCCAGCTCAGCAGGTTCACTACCGGCAATCTGCACTGAGCGAGGCTCTATTTCCAGGTCGTGCACGCTGCGCCAGACTGTCTTGCGAGAATCTCGTAGGCGGGGATTGCTGCTGATCATTTCGGATACCACCAGCCCAGCGCCCATTTCAGCGCAAAGACGCCTGAATGGGACATCTGTCACGCCTGCCATGGGGGCAAGGGCAACCTGATTGGCCAGCTTGTAAGGTCCGATCTGCGGCATTGAAACGTTAATCAAAGACTGGTGCGAAAAAGAGGCGGTATCATACTCCCAAGGTGCTACGCGGGGAAGATTTTCTGCACAAAAAATCGCCAGTTTTATGGGGTTGGTCAGTAATTTAGATATTCATGCCCAGGGGTGCAGCATGATTACTCCATTTCAATTGAAGCGTTGTCCTGGTTGAGCGGCCCGGCGCGAAACTCACCCTGTCAGAACGACCCCAAGCTCCGCCGAATTTTCGGGCCGCTGCGGAACTCGACCAAAATTGCGTGGCAATTTTTGGGGCTCAAACAGTCCTCGCGGACGGCCCCCGAAAATTCGGCTGCGCAAAAAGCGGGGGTCTGATTGTTCTGTCAGGGTGAGTTTCGCGCCGGGCCTTGCGGATTGGTAACTAAGTGCGGGCGCTATGTTGGAGTTTCGCCTCGCAGGCAAACCCAGCCTTCATGCTCACCTGCAATGCGCAGAGAAACCCAGGGTGCATAATGTTCAATCATGGCTGGTGCCTGGGTGTCGAGCAGGCCGGAAAGCATTAGCGTGCCACCGGGTTTGAGGAAATGTAGCAGCGTGTCTGAAAGCTCCATCAAGGGGCCGGCCAGAATATTGGCTATCACCGTATCGGCGCGTTGCTGCCAGAATTTAGCATCGTATTGCCCAGGCAGAGCCACCGGTAATAACGCTGCGTCCAGGCCGTTACGACCCGCATTGTCTTTGCTGGCAACCAGTGCTTGCGGGTCGTTGTCTACGCCCAGCGCATCGGTCGCCCCCAGTTTCAGGGCAGCCACCGCCAAAATACCCGAGCCGCAGCCATAATCGATTACGACCTGGCCCTCCAGGTCCATGCTATCCAATTCTGCCAGGCATAAAGCCGTCGTAGGGTGAGTGCCAGTACCGAAGGCGAGGCCGGGATCCAGCAGTAGATTCACTGCGTCAGGATCAGGCGGCTCCAGCCAACTGGGGCAAACCCACAGCCGCTTGCCGAACTGCATAGGTTGGTAGTGCTTTATCCATTCCCGTTCCCAGTCTTTGTCCTCCAGTATTTCGATACGCTGGTGGCACTGGGACATTAGCGCCTGGGGGAAATGGGCCATGGTGGCGTCCATGTCTGTATCTGCCGGGTACAGGCCGGTGAGTCGAATCTGACCCCAAAGCGGTGTCTCCCCCACGCCGGGTTCCAGCACCGGTTGGTCGGCATTGTCTTCCATGGTCACAGCCACAGAACCGCTGGCGAGCATCAGTTCTTCCAACTGCTCTACCTGCTCAGGATTGGTGTCCAGGCGAAGTTGCAACCAGCTCATCGGCGGGGTGGCCGGCAGGGGTCTGCCGGCGTCATTCGGGGGTGGGAGTCCAGAGCCTGGGCTCCGCCGCAATAAAAGAGCATTGCTAGTCTTCCAGTTTGCTCTCAAGGTAGTGAATGCTCACACCACCGGCCCGAAAGGCGCGATCACGGGTGAGGTCGCGGTGCAGCGGTGTGTTGGTGCGGATGCCCTCTATCACCAGTTCATCCAGTGCCTGACGCATGCGGGCCAGAGCGACATCGCGGGTCTCGCCGAAGGTGATGATCTTGGCGATGAGTGAGTCGTAAAAGGGCGGCACAGTGTAGCCATCGTAGAGGTGAGAATCGCAACGCACGCCCAGTCCGCCAGGCGCATGAAAGGTGGTTACCTTGCCGGGGGAGGGTAGGAAGTTCTGTGGGTCCTCGGCATTGATTCGGCACTCGAAGGAGTGGCCATGAAAGCGGATATCATCCTGACTGGCAGACAGCGGCATGCCTGCGGCGATGCGCAGTTGCTCTTTAACGATGTCAAAGTTGGTAATCATTTCGGTCACCGGGTGTTCTACCTGCACCCGGGTGTTCATTTCAATGAAGTAAAATCCGCCATCCTCATAGAGAAACTCGAAGGTGCCGGCGCCGCGGTAGCCAATGTCGATACAGGCGTTGACGCAGGCTTCTGCCACCTGGGCGCGCAGGTCTTCCGGTATATCGGGGGCTGGCGCTTCTTCCAGGACTTTCTGGTGACGACGTTGCAGTGAACAGTCCCTGTCTCCCAGGTGAATGGCATTGCCCTGGCCGTCGGCCATAATCTGGATTTCCACGTGCCGTGGCTTTTGCAGGAATTTTTCCAGGTAAACCACATCGGAGCCAAAGGCAGCGGCTGCCTCCGACTTGGTGACTTCAATGGAGCTGATCAGCACTTCCTCGTTGTGCACCACTCGCATACCGCGACCACCGCCACCGGCAGCTGCCTTAATGATAATGGGATAGCCTACTCGTAGGGCAATTTCCCGGGTGCGGTCGTGATCATCGGTGAGCGGGCCGTCGGATCCCGGCACGGTGGGGACACCGGCGCGCTTCATCGACTGAATGGCCGAAACCTTGTCTCCCATCAGGCGGATAGTGTCTGCTGTGGGGCCAATGAAGGTGAAGCCACTCTTTTCTACCTGCTCGGCGAAATCAGCGTTTTCAGCCAGAAAGCCATAGCCAGGGTGAATAGCGGTGGCGTCGGTCACCTCTGCGGCGGAGATGATCGCAGGCACGTTGAGGTAACTCTCCAGCGAGGAGGGCGGTCCAATACAAACCGATTCATCCGCCAGGCGCACGTGCATCAGTTCCGCGTCGGCGGTTGAGTGCACTGCCACGGTCTTGATGTCCAGCTCCTTACAGGCCCGCAATATACGCAGGGCTATCTCGCCGCGGTTGGCGATGAGTACCTTGTCCAGAATGGGCATTTCTTGATCCTCGAGGGCCGCAGCCTTATACGATGGAGAACAGGGGTTGGTCGAATTCCACTGGCTCGCCGTTCTCTGCGAGGATGGCCTCGATAGTGCCGGCCTTGTCTGCTTCGATCTGGTTCATCATTTTCATTGCTTCCACGATGCAGACGACGTCGCCTACCTTCACGGTTTGCCCTACTTCAGCAAATGACGGTGAAGTGGGAGCGGGGGACCTATAGAAGGTACCTACCATGGGTGACTTGACCACATGGCCACGGGTGGCTGGGGCGCTCTCTACAGCGGGGGCCGCAGGTGCCGCTGGAGCGGGGACAGGTGCTGCTACCGGCGGCGGCGCTGCGTACATGGGTGCATGCGCTGCAAACAGGCTTTGGGCGCTGTTGCGACTGATGCGAACAGACTCCTCCCCCTCTTTAATCTCGATTTCGTCGATGTTCGACTCTTCCAGGAGTTCGATCAGCTTTTTAACCTTGCGAATATCCATAGCGGCTTCTCTTAGTTAGTTGTCAGGATTGTTCCAGGTGGCGCAGTGCGGCCTGCAGTCCGAGTTCGTAGCCCTGTGGCCCCAGCCCGCAAATCACCCCATGGGCGAGGTCAGAAAAGTACGAGTGCTGGCGGAATGCTTCCCGGGCGTGCACGTTGGAAAGATGTATCTCGATGAACGGGATTGCAACGGCGGCCAGGGCGTCCCGCAGGGCCACACTGGTGTGGGTAAAGGCTGCCGGGTTTATCAAAATGAAGTTGACCCCCTCGTGACGGGCGTCCTGTACTCGCTCGACCAGCTCATATTCGGCATTGCTTTGCACGTAGAGCAGATGATGACCCTTGTCCCTGGCCTGCTGCTGCAGTTGCTGGTTGATATCGTTAAGCGTGGTGTGGCCGTAGATCTCAGGTTCTCGCTCGCCCAGCATGTTCAGGTTGGGGCCGTGCAATACGAGTATGGTCGCCATGTGAGAAGGCTCCTGAAGCCGGACGTTATTGGGTGAAGTTTGGCTCAATAATCGCGAACTGTCTACGGGTGGTGGTGATATTTTACATTTTGGCAGCATTTAGCCGCTGTATTGCAGAAGTTAGCAGGTTTTGTGAAGTTGTGCGTATCTCCGGGTCGTTTTTGGCCCTGGGGAGGGCAGATCACACAACTTCGGTAAATTAGCGGCTAAATTCTTGTAAATTGCCGGCAACTTGTGGTTTTTTGGCCGAAACTACCGCAAGAGCTTCCAAAACCGTGTCACGGGTCAGAATTTGCGGCAGCAGCAGTGGCTTAGCCGTGGGGTCAGCGGGGTACATCAGGTACAAAGGAATGCCCGTGCGGCCATGACTGTTGATGAAGTTGGCGATATCTTCGTCGTAGTTGGTCCAATCTGCCACCATGTAAACCACGCCATGCTCTGCAAACGCGGCTGTCATGTCGTCAGTGAGCAACACCGCGCTCTCGTTGGCCAGGCAAGTGATACACCAGTCGGCGGTCACATCGACGAACACCGGCGTGCCTTCCCGGCGCAGCTCCTGGAGGGTTTGCTCGGACCAGGCCACCTTGCCATGAGCCAGAGAGGCGCCGCCAAGACCGTTTTGGTCAAGTCCGCGCCAACTGGCCAGGCTTATCGCCAGTATTGCGCAGATAACGGCCAGACCACGCTTCCAGCCGCCCAGCCCCCACAGCCACATAGCCATGCTGAGAGCCAGGGCACCCGCCAGCACCGCAGCCATCGTATTCACGCCGGTTTGTCTGCCGGCGACCCAGAGCAACCAGATAGCGGCGCCATAAAGTGGGAACGCCAGGAATTGTTTGAGGGTTTCCATCCAGGGGCCTGGTTTGGGCATGATGGCCCTGGCACCGCCGCTGTAACTGAACAGTAGCAACGGAGCCGCCATACCAAAGCCCAACGCTGCGAATACCGTCAGGCCTATGGCGGGCGGTTGGGAAATAGCAAAACCCAGCGCTGTGCCCATGAATGGCGCGGTACAGGGGCTGGCGACGACTACCGCCAGCATGCCGGTAAAGAAACTGCCAGACAGACCGTTGCGCTGTGCTAATCCGCTGCCCGCGTTCATCAGGTTACCACCGAGTAGTACCAGACCAGACAGAGATAAGCCCATCACCAGGAACAGGTAGGCCAGAGCGATCACAAAGCCAGGTGATTGCAGCTGAAACCCCCAGCCGACTGCCTTGCCTGCATGTTGCAGGCCGATGAGTACCGCAGCCACGCCCACGAAACTCAATACCACCCCCGCGGTGTACACCCAGCTGTGGAGATGCCTGTCATGATCGGTACTGCGGGCGAAGCTGAGCACTTTCAGTGACAAAATAGGGAACACACAGGGCATCAGGTTGAGGATGGCGCCGCCCAGAAAGGCCAGTAACAACATATAGGGCAGAGAGCTGATATCGGACACTGGCTCGCTGACAGGCGCTGCGGCCGCGCGGCGTGGCGGAGCTGCGATTTCGCTGACGCCGCCAGCAGGTGTCAGTTCGAAGTGCTGGGTGCGGGGTGGATAACAAAGGCCGGCATCGGCACAGCCCTGGAAGGTTACCGCCAATCGAGCTGTCTGGGTAAGGGGTTGCGCTGTTTGTAATAGCAGGTCCGCGCTGCCGTAATAGACGCTGACATCCCCGAAGTATTCGTCACTGCGCTCCAGGGCCTGGGGGAATTGAGGGCTTGCAGCCACAGGCTCGCCGTCGACCGTAAGCTTGAATTTGAACGCGTGCTGATACAGGTAGTAGCTGTCAGCAATCTGCCAGTACAGACGTATTTCCTGGTCATCTTCCAAGGCAACTTCAAGCTGGTAGGCTTGCTCTACTGGCAGGAAATCCGGGGACGCATCGCCGCCAAGCAATTGTTGTGAGGGGGCGCCAAGGGTCTGGCCCAGAGCCAGGCTGGAGCTGAAGATGAGTAGTGCAGCGAGCAATGCGCGCATGTTATTCCCTGGTTGCCAAAGTTGGCCGTAGTAAAAAAGATGGAGTCTATCAGTGTTGACAGCCTTGCCCAATCCACTGCACCGGTGCTGCCAGCGGTGTTATAGTGTAGGACGCCGTTTTCCGGCGATAGTTTCCTCCGGAGTTGTTCGTGTTGTTATCTCGTAGTTTGTTGTTTTCTGTCCTTTGTTTCTGCGCTGCTGTAACGCTGGCTGAGGTGCCAGGTGTCACCCTGTCTGACGCCTGGGTGCGTGCCCTGCCGCCCACCCAGCCGGTCACAGCGGCCTATGTCACCATCACCAACGAAGGTGTTGCGCCGATTGCCCTGTCTGGTGCCCGGGTCGAAGGTGCTGGTCGGGTAGAAATTCACACCACTCGGCAAGTCGATGGGCTCCTCAGGATGGAACAATTGTCTACACTGACAGTAGAGTCAGGGCAGACCCTGTCTCTGGCACCGGGCGGGGCGCACTTTATGCTGTTTGATCTTGAGGTCATGCCCCGGGCTGGCGAAAATCGACAACTGTGTCTGCAATTTGGGTCGGACAATGAAGTTTGCACTGCCGCGGCAGTGCGCAAGAGTGCCGATACCGGCCAGCACGAACACCACCAACATCACTGATAAGGCGAACCATCGATGAATGCAGTAACAGAAACCCTGGCCGACTGGCGCGATAGTCTGGTCGATTTCTTCCCGGACACCAGACCCGTGCGCTGGGTGTTATTGGCTCTGGTGGTGTACTTGTTGGTTGCCATTGTATTCGGAATGATCTGGAGCATGACCCCAGATCACTTTGATCCGCGTGAAAAGGCCGCGCAATATGCAGCCGAAGACGGCGGTGAGGTGGTCACCGGATCTGTCACAACCGCCGCGCTGATGGGCGTGATGGAAACGCTACTCGAAAAATCTGGTGGCTATATACACAATGACCGTTTTCCTCCAGGCATCTGGCTGGACAACATGCCCAATTGGGAATACGGAGCGCTGGTGCAGGTGCGAGACCTGTCCCGAGCCATGCGCGAAGTGTTCAGCCGGTCGCAGTCGCAATCTACAGAAGATAAAGACCTGGCAATGGCTGAGCCCCGTTATCACTTCGACTCCGACAGCTGGATACTGCCCTCTTCGGAAGCCGAATACAGAAAGGCACAGGAATACACCCGCAGTTACTACCGCCGTCTGTCTGACTCCGGTCAGGCAGAAGCCCAGTTTTATGCCCGTGCCGACAATCTTCGCTACTGGCTTTCCACGGTTAATACTCGCCTGGGTTCCCTGTCCCAGCGGCTATCAGCCAGCGTGGGCCAGCGCCGCATAAACACCGATTTGGCTGGAGACGCTGGCGCCAGTCAATCGACTGCTGCTCCCAAAGAAATGGAAGTCAAAACGCCGTGGCTGGAAGTTGACGACGTATTCTATGAGGCTCGCGGTACGACCTGGGCCTTGGTTCACTTCCTCAAGGGGCTGGAGGTGGATTTTGCCGATGTGTTAGAGCAGAAAAATGCCCGCGTCAGCCTGCAGCAGATTATCCGGGAATTAGAAGCGTCGCAGGAGACTCTGTGGAGCCCAATGATTCTTAACGGGACTGGCTTTGGTCTGGTGGCAAACCATTCACTGGTGATGGCGTCTTACATCAGCCGTGCCAATGCGGCGATTATTGATCTGCGCGACCTGTTGCTGCAGGGCTGAGAATCAGTCCTGGAAATAGCGCAATCGGGTGCCGGTATTCAGGGACAGCCGAATCTCTGTGGCCGAAAGCTCTTTGGGGAAATAAGTGCCCGAGAGCTTGGCGTCCAGCAGACTGGCACCTTCCAGGTTGGTGTTGCGAAAATCGATGCCGCTGAGGTCTGCGTTACGAAAGTAGGAATTACTGAAGTCCAGACCATCGGCATTCATGTTGCGCAGGTCTCGCCCGCGGTAGTCGCCACTTTTCAGCTCGCTGCTATCTAGCGTGTCTCGCTGCTCGTTGAAGCTCTTGATATCCTCGTTGCGCAGTAACCGGTAGAGAGGGTCGAGTTTGATAACAGGCTTGTTCATGCGAATACCTTTTGAATAATACCCTGGTCGGGGGAGCATAGCTTAAGCTCCACCGGTGGGTAATGACAAGAGAGTAGCTTTGACTACACAGACATTTACCGGTTTTTTGCTGACGCGCAATTGGCGTGATGCCCCCGGGGGTATTGAACTCGAATACTGGTTTGCCACAGATCAGGGGCCACTGTGTGCTCTGCTGCAGGCAGAAGAAAGTGTTTTCTTTCTGGCAGCCTGTGAATCAGAGCGAGCGAAGAATTTAATTGACCCCGAACCTGGTGTAGATGTCAGACCATTGAGTTTGCGCAGCTTTGCTTTGGAACCGGTGGTGGGTGTGTATTGCCGCAGCTATCGCCAATCCAGACGCTTGGCAGACCGTTTGCAGGAAGCCGGCTTTGAGCCGCTGGAAGCAGATGTTAACCCGGCAGATCGTTTCCTGATTGAACGCTTCGTTACCGGTGGCGCCGAAATACGTGGCACCCCCGTGCAGCGTGGCGGCTACTTGCGTCTCGAAAATCCGGCGATTCGCAGTGCCGACTATCAGCCACGACTGAAGGTGGTTTCCTTTGACATCGAAACTGCCATGACGGATGTGCAGCTATTTTCGATAGCGGTGCACGGTGTATGCGGCGATGAGCAGACTCGCAAAGTGTTCATGCTGGGCGAGGGTGCCGAGCAAGACTACGTGCAGACTTGTGCCAGCCAGGAGGCGCTGCTGCAGGACTTTCTTGACTGGTTGGCGGCCTACGATCCCGATGTACTGATTGGCTGGAACGTGATTAACTTTGATTGCTGGTATCTGCAGAGGGTGGCGGATCAGCTGGGTCGCAGACTGTTGCTGGGTCGAGATCGCCGGCCAGCCCATTGGCGCAAGCTAGACGATGAGGGCGAGCGCAGGGCAGTGCAATGCCCGGGCCGAGTAGTCCTCGACGGCATCGATATGCTGCGAGCGGCCTTTTACAACTTCGAGAGCTTTGCACTGAACAATGTCGCGCATGAGTTGCTGGGAGAGGGCAAGTTGATCCATGGCTCTGACCGGGGCGAGGAAATCGGCCGTCAGTTTCGCGAAGATAAAACCTCACTGGCCGCTTATAACCTGAAAGACTGCGAGCTGGTCTCAAGGATCTTCCAGACCACCTCGATGATGGACTTTGCGGTGGCCCGAACGGCGATGACCGGGCTTAACATGGATCGTATGGGGGGCTCTGTCGCCTCATTCGATAACCTTTATCTGCCAAGACTGCACCGCGCCGGCTATGTGGCACCCAATGCCAGCCGGGACCACACCGCCAGCCCCGGTGGCTGGGTACTGGAGTCAACCCCGGGCATTTACGAGCATGTGCTGGTGCTGGATTTCAAGAGCCTGTATCCCAGTATCATTCGCACCTTTGGAATCGACCCCTTGGGACTGGCCCTGGGTGTTTCTGCAGCACTGGATGAGGCGTCCACCGTGCCGGGTTTTCTGCAAGCCCGCTTTGCCCGCGACGGACATATCCTGCCCCAGCTTATCCAGCAGCTATGGCAGCAACGCGATGAGGCCAAGCGAGTGGGAGACGCTCCCCTGTCCCAGGCCATAAAGATCATCATGAATAGTTTTTACGGTGTGCTGGGTTCGCCAGGTTGTCGTTTTTTTGACACCAGGCTCGCCAGTTCTATCACCCTTCGTGGTCACCAGATATTGCAGCGCACGCGAGACTTTATAGAGGAGGCCGGGCACCGGGTTATCTACGGAGATACCGATTCTGTGTTTGTCTGGATTCACGAAGCCGGTTCGGATGAAGCCGCGCTCAGTGCGGGAGAGACACTTCAGCGAGACCTTAACGGCTGGTGGCGAGACGAAATAGCCACCGAGTTCGGGCTGGAAAGTGCGCTGGAACTGGAGTTTGAAACGCACTACAAGCGCTTCCTGATGCCCACTGTGCGCGGCTCCGACAAGGGCAGCAAGAAACGCTATGCCGGAGTGGTGTCAGCCAAGGATGGGGATCAGCTGATCTTCAAGGGATTGGAGAATGTGCGCACAGACTGGACGCGCCTGGCCCGTGATTTTCAGGAGGAATTGTATCGCCGGATATTTTACGGCGAGCCGTTCGAAGACTACATCAAGCAGGTGACTGCCCAGCTGCGCGCGGGGCAGCGGGATTCGGAGCTGGTGTACCGCAAGCGCCTGCGCCGTAAGTTGGATGAGTATGAACGTAATATACCACCCCATGTGCAGTCGGCTCGACTATACGAGGCGCGTGGCCTGCGCCCACCCACGCGAGGAAGTTGGGTGGAGTATGTGATTACCACCGCGGGTGCTGAACCTGCTGAGGGTTCAGTGGCGCCGCTGGACTACGAACACTATGTTGAGCGCCAACTGGAGCCTGTGGCCGATGGCATTCTGGGGTTTCTGGGGATGTCTTTTCGTGGTCTGGTGGATAAGCAGATTGGTTTGTTTTGAGCGCTTGGCGTTGATGGCTGCAGCCTACTGCAAGGCCGCCGTCACCCCCGTTGTGCGGGGATGACGGGGTCTTTCGCTGTTAATCGCCAAAGAACTCCGCGCGCAGGGCGGGGTATTCTGCCGCCGGTAGACGAGGTCCATAATTGGCAACAATTTTGCCCGCTGCCAGGCTGGCAAAGCGGCCAGCAGTGGGGAAGTCTTCGCCCCGGGTGATGGCGTAAAGGAAGGCTCCGGCAAACATGTCGCCGGCGCCGTTGCTGTCTACAGCCTGTACCTTGTGCGGTGGAATTTCCGCCAGCGCTTCGCCATCAAAGGTCACAGCGCCGTCGCCCCCAAGGGTGATCACAAACGTGTCGGCAACCAGTTTTAGCTTTTCTATGGCCACTTCCAGGTTGTCTGTTTGACCCCAGCCCATGGCTTCGGCTTCGTTGCAGAACACCAGGTTGACTCGCTTACCTACCATTTCTTGCATGCCCTCGCGGAAAAACTCCACCATGCCCGGGTCAGAAAAACTGATGGCAGTCTTGATGCCTGCTTCCTCGGCGATCTCTCGGGCCTTGATTGCGGCTGCCCGGCCCGTGGGTGAGGTCACCAAATAGCCTTCGATGTACAGGTACTCAGATTGAGTGATGGCGCCGGGCACCAGTTGCTCCGCAGACAGTGTTTCGCTGATTGAAAGGTTGGTGTTCATGCTGCGCTCGGCGTCGGGAGAGATAAGCACAAGGCATTTGCCGGTAGTGCCTGCTTCGCGCTCACCGGTAAGACAGTGGTCAACGCCAGCGGCTTCCATGTCGGCAATGTAGATGTCGCCGTCGGAGTCATTGGCAACTTTACAGGACATGAAAGTGGGGCCGCCGAATTGCGCAGTGGCAATCATTGAGTTGCCGGCGCTGCCGCCGCTGGCATGGCTGGCCTTAACCATATGGCCTTCCAGGTGACCCAGCAGTTCGGCTTGCCGGTCTGCGTCCACCAGGGTCATCATGCCCTTGTCGACGTTCATCTCGGCCAACTCACTGTCCTGTACCTTGATTTCGGTATCCACCAGCGCTGCGCCGATGCCGTATGCCACGTACTTTTTCATGTCCTTGGTCCTGTAATAGATCAGCGGGGTATTATCCTGATTCAGGGCCAGGTTTAAAGCTATTTGATTTGCCACTTTAAGGAAAGGGTTGCGGTTAGTGTCTCGCAGGGGCGTCTGAGGCCATGGATGGCCGAAGTCGAGCGCACAGGGATGTGCTTGTAGCGTCCCCGGCGAGGCACTAAGAGCTGCCCTGGCCGACCTTCAGGCGCGGGACGCAAACAGAATGTTTGCTTCTGTTTCACCCAGGGGAAAAGTGGCCTTCCATGGGTAAAAGTAACCCGCCATGGGGAAAATTGACCGGGAATTACGTTAAACTCGCCCGCTATGAGAAAAACCCATCACCTATTGTTCAAGTTTTTTGTGGTACTGCTGGTCATCGGCGCCGGGTACATGATCTATCTCGATGCCCGTATTACCACGACCTTTGCCGACAAGATGTGGGAGCTGCCTGCCAAGGTATTTGCCAGACCGCTGGAGCTCTACTCTGGCGCTGAGCTGAGCCCCGATGAGGTCGCCTATGAGCTGGAGGTGCTGGGGTATCGCAAGGTGACGCATACCCGGAATCCGGGGCAGGTGGCGCGTAATCGCGGGCGCTTTGAAATCTACACGCGAGGCTTTGATTTCCCGGGAGAGCGAGAACCTGCAAGACAGGTGATTGTCGAGCTTGGCGCAACCAAAGTGCAGTCCATCAGCGAGAAAGGCCGGGGCGTGGACCTGATGCGTCTGGACCCGGCGCAGATTGGCGGGATTTATCCCTCTCACGGTGAGGACCGGGTGCTGGTGCGCCTGGAGGACACCCCCGAAGCTGTATGGCAGGGTTTGCTTGCGGTAGAGGATCAGCGCTTTTATCAGCACTGGGGCTTCTCCATCACCGGCATCGCCAGGGCCGCCTATAGCAACCTGGTGTCTGGTCGTGTGGTTGCCGGCGGCAGCACCATTACCCAGCAGTTGGTGAAGAACTACTACCTGACGCCCGAGCGCACTATCGTACGCAAGCTTAACGAAGTACTGATGGCGATACTGCTGGAGCTGCATTACGAGAAGGACCAGATTCTCGAGAGCTATATTAACGAGGTCTATCTCGGCCAGGAGGGTCCCCGGGCGATCCATGGTTTTGCCTTGGCGGCGCGACACTACTTTGATACGCCCCTGGATCAGTTGGGGCTGCATCAGCAGGCGCTGTTGGTGGGAATGATAAAGGGTCCATCGCTTTATAATCCGCAGCGCAACCCCGAGCGGGCAACGCAGCGGCGTAACGTGGTGCTTGGGCTAATGGCTGAGCAGGGGGTGATTTCCGAGGAGCACGCCATGGTGGCCAGGGCGATGCCTCTGGGGCTCAACAGTGCGCCGCGAATTCGCGATACTTTCCCGGCTTACCTGGACCTGGTGCGCCGCCAGCTTCGGCTGGAATACCGGGAGGAAGATCTCACTACCCTGGGGCTGAGCATCTTTACCGCATTTGACCCTCTATTACAGCGTCAACTTGAGCAGAGCACCTCAGCGGTGATGAATCAGTTAGACCAGGGAGGCGACTTGCAAAGTGCCTCGGTGGTCACCCGCTTTGACAGCGGTGAGGTGGCGGCGCTGGTAGGGGGTCGCAAAGTCAGCTATGCCGGATTTAACCGCGCCCTGGATGCGCGCAGGCCAGCGGGCTCATTGCTCAAACCTGCGGTTTTCTTAACGGCTCTGGAGCAACCCAATCGTTATTCTCTGGCCAGTGTGATTTCCGATTCTGAGCTGAGCGTGCCCCAACGCGAGGGCCCGCCCTGGCAGCCTCGCAATTTTGATCGTATGGCCCATGGCGATGTATTGCTCTACCAGGCCCTGGCCAAATCCTACAACCTGGCCACAGCCCGCCTGGGTATGGACCTTGGGATCGACAACGTGGTGGATATGCTGCATCGCCTGGGTATCGAACATCATATTCCCGCTGTGCCTTCAGTGACTCTGGGCGCCGGAGAGTACTCGCCCATGGATATGGCGGCGATGTACCAGACCATTGCCTCAGGTGGTTACAGAACACCCCTGCGCAGCATCCGCGATATTGTTGACGCCCACGGCGAGCCGCTGCGGCGCTACCCACTGGAGTATGACCGCACGGTAAGTTTGCAGGCGGTCTACCTGCTGCAATACGCCATGCTGGAAGTGATGCAAAAGGGAACCGGGCGCGGCGCCTATCGCTACCTACCCCAAGGTATGACGGTAGCGGGTAAGACCGGCACCACCAACGAGGGCAGGGACTCCTGGTTTGCCGGCTTCTCAGGTGATTTGTTGACAGTCAGTTGGGTAGGTCGAGACGATAATGGCGGCACTGGCCTAACCGGCAGCAGTGGCGCGCTAAAGCTTTGGTCGCATTTCATGGCCAAATCGAGCAAACGTTCTCTGGACTACAACATGCCCGAGGGTATGCAGGTGGGGACCATCGACAGTAGCAGTGGTTATCTTACTGGCAAGGGCTGCCCCAATGCCCAGAGCATGCCCTTTATCGAGGGCTCAGAACCCCGCAAGAAAACCAATTGTTCGCCAAAGAAGAGTGGTATCAAGGATTGGTTCCAGTCTTTGTTTGGGGACTGATCAAAAAACGTAGTCCCCCACCATTTCGATCAACTGGTCAGCCCAGGCCTGAGGGAATGGCTCGGTGAGTTCAGGTGAGCGTTCGAAATCCGGTAAGAATAATTCATCGAGCAATTCCTGCACCGCTTCTGGTTCCGAGGTCGCCAGGTTGATTTCACGGTTTATTTTTAAACTCAGGCGATCAAAATTGGCGCTACCTACACAGGCCCAGCCATCGAAGATCGCTGCCTTGACGTGGGTAAACCCCGGGTAAATATACACGCGAATGCCGTGCTCCAGCATCTGGTTGGCGGCGGTGGCGATATTGCGGGTAATCAGGCCACGGTCTGTCTCCAGGGGAATGATAACCCGTACGTCGACACCCCGGCGTCGGGCATCTATGAGTTCACGCAGCAACTGGTCATCAGTGAAGTAAGCGTTTTCAATGTAGATATAGTCGCGGGCCTGGCGCATGGCCTCACGCTGCAGGTTGAAAATCTCCTGCTGCCCCGGCCGGGTATGAATCAGGCGCAGGGGATAGCCGCTGGACCAGTTGTTCACCGGTTTCGGGTCACGCGCGAGCATGGCGCCGAAATCTCCGAACCAGCCCGCCTTGGCCCAGGCGGCACTGAATTCCCGATTGATTTCATCCACCACCGGACCGCTGACTTCCATCATCAGGTCGTGCCAGTCGTAGCGGTATTCACGGCCTATGTTCATACCCCCCAGGAATGCCACGCGTTCATCGATGACCATGGTTTTTACATGGTCGCCCATCAGCCAGGTGTTTTTGACGGCTCGCACATCGATGTTTGAGCCTTGCTTCAGGTAACTGTTAATGGAAACGGGGCTCTGGTGATGCTCCGGCAGCGATGCGGACTGTTCGCCGCCGGCGATGATAGTGCCAAGGCCGTCAAACAGCACGCGGGTGTCAATGCCCTCCAGGGACCGACGTTTGAGTAACTCGGCGATGGTCAATGCCACGTCGTCGTTGTCAAAAATGTAGGCGCGTATATCAACCGAGGACTGGGCAGAGGTGACGCTGTCGATGAAGCGGGGGAAAAAGCTGTCCCCATCTACCAGGAAGTCCACGGTACCGCGACTGGACTGTCGCCCAAGGCGCTGGTCCAGTTGCGTCTCCCAGGCCACAAGATCCATGGGTGGACCATCGCTAAGGGGTGGAATGACGGCCTGCTGGGGAACGGCGCTGGTGACTGATCGCCCAGGTTGGCCCGCAGTGTCGGCCATTAGGGCAAGTAGCGACTGGGCGGAGGTGAAGGGGCGCATGGGAACACTGTAGGTATGACTGCCAATAAAGTGCCACAGTGACTGCAGCCAGTGGGCGGCGGGTATCTGGTCTTGCATGCTTTCAGGCAAGTCGTCATAGCGGATAAGGACGATAAGTTGCCTGCGTGTATTGATATAGATAAAGGGAATGGCGCCGGCTTCAAGGTCCCCTGTATTGAATAACACTTCCTCGCTGTCCAGCCCCTCTTGCGCCAGAAATTCCAGCAGCATCGGTTGCCAGCGATGGTAGTACTTTTCGAGATCGATGTTGCCGACAACTTCGTACCAGGCGGGCTTGTCGATTAATCGGCGGGCACGGAAGCGACCGGCGCGATCGTAGAAGAAAAAATAGTCGCCTCGCTCGAAGCTGACGCTCACGCCGCTGTCTTTATGGGTTGGCATGAAGCCCTTGAAAATCTGCCCCCGAAATCTGGCCCAGGCATCTAGCCCGAGTATGGGTATGGGCGTCAGTTGCTTGCGCAAACTGTCCCAATCGTCGGCGGGTTCGGGGATAAGTGCGGTGACTTCGGCGGCTTCGTAGCCACCATCGGTGGTTTTGTTCAAAAATTCGCGACCTTTCAAGTCGCCCGCCGCATAAAAATAATCGCCCTCATGGCGGTACCGGAGGAAGTAGCGGCCGTCGCCGCGAAAAGCCTCCAGGGCTATGAGGGCGTCATCCGGGGGGACGTCCTCGCCGATGGGCGTAGTCTTGATTGGTGAGCTGCAGGCCACCAGAAGCAACAAACCCAGCGGCCACCAGCGCAGCGCTATTGCTGCTCGCATAACCTTTCCCCGGCTATCCCTGATACCTCCATTTTGGCAGCTCTGTGGCAAAAGTGAGCAAAAAATGATCGTTAGTTGATCTGGGTCGGATAAATTTTCTGCTTGTGCAGCATCGGTTTGAATGAGGCGGTTGAGTTACACTGCTTGCTCCTTGTCCCACCCGGAGTTTCCAGTGCCGTTTGTCCGTTCCAGATCGCCCTTATTATGGCTTGCGTTGGTACTCCTGCTGAGCGCTTGTGGCAGTAACCCCTATTCCCTGCCGAAGATTGAGACAGCAGAGCCGGAGGTCACTGAGCCCGTCACTACCGCGCCGCCCATTGCTGAGCCGGCGCCTTCCACTCGCACCAACGAGACCAGTGCCCACAGTGGGCTGCTGGCCAAGGCCGACATGGCTAGAGATGATGGCGAGTATGATCAGTCACTGGCGTATTTGGAGCGAGCCCAGCGTATTGATCCGGATAATGCAGAGATATATCTGGGCCTGGCCCAAACCCATGCTGCAGCGGGGAATATGACCCAGGCGCAGGCCACTGCCGAGCGCGGTTTGCTGTATTGCTCAAGCAGTCGCCAGTGCGATGCGCTCAGGTCTTACACCCGCTAGACATTCTCACAGACGACTTCAAACCCGCACTCACCCGGTTCGAAACGCAGGTGCTGGTTAATGCAGTTCGGCACGTCGCCCGCAGAGTGGCTGACGAAAATCACCTGGGTGTCGGTATTGGCAGCGATATGATCGATGGCACGCAGCATCAAACGTCGATGATAGCCATCCAGCCCCAGAGTCGGCTCGTCCAGTAACAGGATTGCCGGTGACTTCACCATGGCCCGTGCCAGCAGGACCATGCGCTGCAAACCAAAAGAAAGCGTGTCGAAGCCTTCCCTCTCAATGTAGCCAAGGCCTAGCGCGGCTAGCCACTGCTGTGAGGCGGCCCGCTGTTCGTCACCCCAGTCATCGTAAAGACCGATACTGTCAAAGAAGCCGGATAGCACGACCTCCAGTGACTTCATGCCACGAACGAAATTCAGATGCAGCTGGTTGTCCAGCTGGCCGTACTTCTGCTTGATGTCCCAGATGCTTTCGCCGGAGCCCCGGCGGATACCGAACAAGGTGATGTCCTGACCATAGGCCTTGTGATTATCGCCCGTCACCAGGCTAAGCAGGGTGCTTTTGCCACAGCCATTGGGACCGGAGACATAGCAGTGCTGGCGGCGTTCAAATATCCAGTGTACGTTTTGCAGCACCTGTAGCTCGCCATAGTTTACGTTGACCGCTTTCAGGTCCAGCAGTGGGCAATTATCAGGCAGCACATACTCTCGCGGTGTCGGGGGTGGCAGCTGGCCCAGGGAAGGCATTGGTGGGTGCAATAGTGTCTGCACTTTGGCTTGCGCCAGAATCGCCTGGCGCTCACCGCAGGCGAGTATTTCGCCATCGTCCAGTACCAGCAGATGGCTTATGCCAGTAGGCAAGTCCTCTTCCTGCCTGCACAGCATCAGCACGTTGTGATCGGAGCGCAGCAGTTCATCGATAATGCCGGTCAATTCCAGCTGGGATGACGCATCCAGACCTTCCAGCGGTGAATCCAGGATCAGCAGGGCGGGTTCGCTCAGTATGGCCTTGATTAGCAGGGTTTTGCGCATCTCGCCGGTGGAGATACAACGCAGGCCGCGGTCCAGGATGTGATCGATACCTAGCCGCTTTACCCAGTGGTGGAAACGCTCGTCGGCCGGATACCTGCCCAGAATAACCTGCTTCACCAGCGTGCCGGGGTCGGCAGCGTCTGCACGGGTTTCGGAGTCGTCCAGTTTTCGGTCTCGCTCACAGAGGGCTTTGGCCTGCTCAAAGCAGACATAGGCCACCCCCTGCTGCGCCATAATTGTTGACACCTGATACTCACCGGAATAGTGGCTGGCTTGTCCGCTGATAATATTAGCCAGGCTGGTCTTGCCTGCTCCGTTGGGACCCAGGCAGGCCCATTGCTCGCCGCGGTGAATTTGCCAGTTGATATGTCTAAGCACTGGCAGGGCACGATAGGCTAACTGCACATCGTGCAGACTTAGTAATGGGGGCTGTGTCATTGTCAGGTGCCGGCCGGTTGTCGCTTGTAACTCAGGCAAGGGGCTGGCTTAATCCTCTAAATTGCTATGGATGAACACTGTTGTCGGTTTCCCTGTTACAGCTGATTGAAACGCGCCTGGTGGCGTACAACCCGAAAAAGCCCCTGCTACGACCGCTGATGAAGCGATCAGCGGTGGCGATGATTCTGCAGATCAGGCAAGGCGAATTAAACATTCTAATGATCAAACGGGCAGAAAGGGAAGGTGATCCCTGGTCCGGCCATATGGCCTTCCCCGGCGGGCGTATGGATAAAACCGATGCCAATGGTTATTCGGTGGCAGTGCGTGAAACCGAGGAGGAAGTCGGTCTGACCCTGGGACCCCAGGATCGTTGCCTCGGCCGACTGACGGATCTCAATGCCAGACCCCGCAAAAGTGCCCTGGGCATGGCGGTCAGCCCCTTTGTATTTCACCTGGAACGGGAGGTCGAGTTTACCCCTAACTATGAAGTGGCCGAGGTTATCTGGGTGCCCCTGGAATTCCTGTTAGATACGGACAACCGGGAGAAGATGAACTGGGAGTACAAAGGCATCAAGATCCCCATGCCCTGTTATATGTTTGGCGAGCGTCGTATCTGGGGTCTGTCGCTGATGATGCTGGATGAGTTGATGGATCTGGTTGAGGGCAGTGACAACCCCTTGCGCCCGCGCTGGCGCCGCAGTTAGTGCAACACTGTGGACGAGACCACGGAACTGCCTTGTTGCTTTGCCCGGTACATGGCCTTGTCGGCTTTCTCTTCCAGTTCTTCGCGACTCGTTCCGTCCTGGGGGTAGAGAGCGACGCCGCAGCTGACGCTTAGCGCCAGCACCTGGTTTCGCACTTTGACCGGTTGTTCCACCGATGCCACCAGTTTGGCGGCTATTTGCGGCAGGTCTTCCGATGAGCGCATATTTTCCATCAGCACCACGAACTCGTCTCCGCCCAGGCGTGCGATGAGGTCTATGTCCCTGACTTGATTGCGCAGTCGTTCTCCCAGCTTGATCAGCAATGCATCCCCCATCCCGTGCCCATGAGTGTCGTTGATCTCCTTGAAGTCATCGAGGTCGAACATCAACAGGCCAATAGTGTTACCTGTGGTCTGCGCCCGCTCCAGAGAGCGGGCCATGCGTTTTTCGTAGAAGCGGCGGTTGTAAAGTCCGGTGAGATCATCGTGGGAGGAGAGGTAGTCCAGTTCGCTGTTTGCACTTTGTAATGCCTCCCGTAGGTGTTTGTTCATTTCTGCGTACACCATGATGATGCTGACGACAGCGAGCCCCATAGCAGCGTAGGCAATGGTAATGGCCAGGTTGTAATTTTGTGGGACGATGATTTGCTGGAACTGCATGCCAAGGCGCTCCAGTCCGAGTATGACTGACCAGATGAGCAGCACCAGAGAAGTCCAAAATACCCCGGCTCCGGTGCCGCCTACGATTGCAGCCATCACCGGTGCCAGAATCAGCAGGGCATAGGTCGGTGAGCGGGTGCCGCCAAAGTAAGCACAGGCAATGGCAAATGCGCCGGTGTAAACCAGCAGCAACATGTGCAGGGCCGCGATACGATTGTTCAAGTAACGCAGTATCAGAATGCTGGCCAGAACGCTGAACCCGGTAATGACGAACAAGGTGGTCGCGGCAAGGCGCCCTTCCGGGGATAGCTCGATGATAAGCGGAGTAATAACGGTGACCGCTATCACCGTCAGCAGCCAGAAAAAACTGGTGATAGCGAGAATACGCTGGCGGTAGTGTTCCTCGTCCAGCGGACGCAGGGGATCCTGGCCGGTGCAGAGTGCGATCCACCAGTCCCTGATGCGGGTCATATAGTGCAGCACGTTAGTCATAGGTTTTTTTTAGTTATTCGTGCATTTCCTCGTTTATACACCAAGGCATGGCCAAAAACCGGCTTTAATCGGACATTCTCCCAGTTTGTGAGGTAAGTCTCATTGCTCGTCGCCGCGCATGAAGGCGCGAGTGTTGAGCCTGAGTTCGCGCAGGGCCGGGTCTTCACCGCTCGCCTCTTCCAGTGCGGACACACCCACTTCTCCCGCGACGAAAGCTGCCAGCAGTTCCAATAGCACCGGCGTCATTTTGGGGTCGTAAACCCAGCGTGGTGATTCAATCAGGGCGCCAGTGACGTGCTGATCAGCGAGCTGTAGCCAGTAGCCGCCGCAGCTGGAGAGCTGGTAATCGCCAACCCTGCCAAAGCTCACGTTGGGAGTGCCGGGGTTAAAACCCCCGGGTACGCTTTTTTCAATACGATCCAATGCCATGACCCAGGTTGAACTCAGGGGAAACAAATCGGGCTCGGGACGACAGTAATCGGCGGTTTTGAGCCAGATGCGCACTTGTTCGGTGCTGCTTGCGCCGCGCAGGTTGCGCGAAATCGTCAAGTCAATTGAGTTGCCTTTACGGCTGGAAACTTCACCGGCAACAACCAGATCGGTGTTTGCTTGCACATCGGTGAAAGAACCCTGCCACAGGCACTCGCACTCGGCGAGGCTGAAATTGCTGAAAACCAGCAGCGATAGGCAGGGCAGGAGGCGACGTAGCATGACGTTACTGTAGGGCTTTGGCAGCCTCGATGGCAAAGTATGTCAGGATGCCGTCACAACCGGCCCGCTTGAAGGCCAGTAGTGATTCCAGCATCACCGCGTCCCGTTGCAGCCAGCCCTTCTCGAAAGCGGCCTGATGCATGGCATATTCACCACTCACCTGATAAGCGAAGGTGGGCGCCTTGAGTTCATCCTTCACTCGCCGGACAATATCCAGATAAGGCATGCCCGGTTTGACCATAATCATGTCGGCGCCCTCTGCGAGGTCCAATGCACATTCGTGCAGGGCTTCGTCGGCGTTGGCAGGATCCATTTGGTAACTGAATTTGTTGCTTCCTTTTATGTTGCTGGCGCTGCCGACTGCATCGCGGAACGGGCCGTAGTAGCTGGAGGCGTATTTGGCGGCGTAGGACATGATCAGGGTATTGGGGAAAGAGGCTCCTTCCAGGGCCTGGCGCACTGCGCCTATGCGGCCGTCCATCATGTCCGATGGCGCGATCACGTCGGCGCCCGCCTGGGCATGAGACAGGGCCTGTTTAACCAACACTTGTGTGGTCACATCGTTGAGAACATAGCTGCTGTCATCAATGATGCCGTCTTGTCCATGGGTAGTGAAAGGATCCAGGGCAACGTCGGTCATGACCCCTAATTCAGGGACTGTGTCTTTGAGCGATCTAACGGCCCGCTGGACGAGGCCATCGGCGTTATAAGCTTCTTCAGCCATCAGGCTTTTTTTCTCAGCGCCGACCACCGGGAACAAGGCAATGGCAGGAATGCCCAGCGACACTATCTCCCTGGCCTGTTTAACCAGTAGATCTATGCTGAGACGCTCAATGCCGGGCATGGAGGGAATCGCCTCGCGCTGGCCCTCACCTTCCAATACGAAGACAGGAAAAATCAGGTCAGCCGGAGTGAGCAGATTTTCGCTCACCAGACGTCGTGAGAACTCATTGGCCCTGAGTCGGCGCATGCGTGTGCCGGGGAAGGGGCCTCGTTGTGAGCTGAAGGTCATGAGCTGTCCTCGATTACAATGCGGCAAAAGCGGCGCGTGCAGCAGCCACAGTGGCCTCTATGTCCGCGTCAGTATGAGCGCTGGAGAGAAATCCTGCCTCATAGGAAGCGGGTGCCAGATAAACGCCTGCTTTCAGCATCAGGTGGAAAAATTGGTTGAATCGCTCAGTGTCACAAGCCATTACCTGGGCGTAGTTCGAAATTTCTTTTGCGTCGGTAAAGAAGCCACCGAACATGGTGCCGGCGCAATTAGTGGTAAATGGCACCCCGGTTTCGTCGGCGGCCTGGCGCAGTCCCGCGCACAATTGTTTGGTGCGCTGAAACACAGGTTCGTAAAAGCCCTCGGCAGATATGATTTCCAGGGTGGCGAGCCCCGCTGCCATGGCAATCGGATTGCCCGACAGGGTGCCCGCCTGATAAACCGGCCCCAGGGGCGCAATTTGTTCCATGATCTCGCGCTTGCCGCCAAACGCCCCTACCGGCATGCCACCGCCGATAACTTTGCCTAGTGTGGTCAGGTCGGCCTCAATGCCGTAGTGCCCCTGCGCACCTTGCAGGCCGAAGCGAAATCCTGTCATGACTTCATCCAGAATCAAGACTGCGCCGCTTTCGTTGCACACTTCCCGCAGGGCCTCCAGGAAACCGGGTGCTGGCGGAATACAATTCATATTGCCGGCTACCGGTTCTACGATGATGCAGGCTATGTTTTCGCCGTGTTGGGCAAAGGCCTCACGCACACCGTCCGGGTCGTTATACGTTAATGTCATCGTATGGTCAGCGAGGGCCGCGGGTACACCGGGCGAACTGGGCACCCCTAAGGTGAGTGCTCCCGAGCCAGCTTTTACCAGCAGGGAGTCGGAGTGGCCGTGGTAGCAGCCTTCAAATTTAACGATGGTGTCGCGCCCGGTATAGCCCCTGGCCAGACGGATTGCGCTCATGGTGGCCTCGGTGCCAGAATTGACCATTCGCACCATGTCCATGCCCGGCATGATGTCGCAAATACGGTCCGCCAGTTGAATTTCCAGCTCTGTGGGAGCGCCGAAGCTCAGCCCTTTTTCGCTTTGTCGAACCACCGCCTCGCGCACCGCGGGGTGGTTGTGTCCCATCAGCATAGGACCCCAGGACAGTACGTAGTCAATGTAGCGCTTGTCTTGCGTGTCGTAGACGTAAGCGCCATCGCTGCGATCGATAAAGACAGGAGTGCCGCCCACTGCCTTGAAGGCGCGCACCGGGGAGTTAACACCGCCGGGAATGTGTTTGCGTGCGCGTTCGAATAGTTCCTGCGAGGTGCTCATATGCTTGGGTGCTCTGGCTGGTGTCGGTTGCCCTTGTCGGGGCTAGGGGGCGAATTATCGGGCCTTGGAGAGAGAATATCCAGCGCCCTTAGAACGGCTTCAATACTGCCAATAGAACCATTGCAAACAGGAACAGCACCGGCACCTCGTTGAAGAAGCGGTAGAACGTGTGGCTGTGATCATCCTGGCTTGCGAGCATGGCTTTGACATAGCTGCCACATTGGAAGTGATAGACCACAAGGAACGCCATTCCCCCTAACTTGAGCCACAGCCATTTTGCCTGCAGATAGTAGTCAGGGTTCAGCGCAATCAGGCCTATGCCCAGTGCGGCCAGGATGTACATAAACGGGGTGATAAAGCGGTAGAGCCGGTGTGCCATTTGGGCGAGAGTCGCTTTAGTATCCGGATTATCGGTTGCTGCATAGTTAACAAAAATTCGCGGCAGGTAGAACAAACCGGCGAACCAGCAGACCACGAAAATAATGTGCAGTGCTTTTAGCCAGAGCATAAATTTTCCTTTGTTGTTAGAGCCGGGCCAGGGAGAATTTTTCGATGCCTTCCCGGGTAACTACCCCGTGCAGAATGGGCTGGCTGGCTGAACGGCTGCGCTCGTATACACAAACGGCTTCTACTGTCTGCTTGCCTATGCTGTCCATTGCCTGGCGCAGGCTAGCCTGCATGGGTACGTCTGTGATGGTCCAGCGGCGAATGTCGGCTTCGGTGATATCGACTTCCTGCGTGTCAGTATATTGCGCCAGCCAACCGAGCAGTTCTTCTCCCTGAACCAGGTAGAGGTCGGCCCCCTCGCGCCCCACCAGGCACCAGGTTGGATTGAATTCCAGCAGTGGCTCCCGGTCTTCCAGCGTAAGCAAGGCGGGAACCCGCACTACCCGTGAATCCATGATTGAGCCTACATGTGTGCGGTGTAGCAATTGGTTTAGTGGGTCGTTTGGAACTGCGCGCAGTAGCTGCTGCAAAATTGTCTGGTGCAGGGAGCGCTGACGAAATAATCCCGTGCTGGTCAGTGTGGCCGCAACAATTGCCAGCATCGCCGGCATGCTGATACTCATGGAGTGGGTGAGCTCAAGAACAGCCAGTATGGCCGCCAGCGGAGCGTTCATGATGGCGCCCATGGCAGAACCCATACCGATGAGAATATACAGCGTGGGGTCCGAAGCCAGGTCGGGCATGAATTGATTGCCAATGATGCCCATGGCGCCGCCCAGGCATGCGCCAATTAACAGGTTAGGGCCGATAATACCTACCGGCATTCCCGCGCCAACGGTTATGGACGTAGCAACTATTTTTGCGCCAGCGATAATGATCAGGGCTAATAGGGCAACCTCGCCGTGCAGGGCCAGGCGCAGAGTATCGTAACCGATACCCATGATTTGCGGCACGAACAGGGCGAGAGTGCCAGTGATCAGGCCTGCAGCGGTGAAACGCAAAATGACATTTTGGTGAGACAAGCGCGCGGTATGTTTGCTGATTTGCACAAAGGCCACCACCGCAAGGCCGCAACAGAATCCAAGGAGAATGATGTAGGGAATTTCCCAAAGAGAGGCCAATTCCAAACTGGGGATACTGAAGACGGCACCGCCGGCTGCAAAGGTTCGGCTGACGGCCGAAGCAGAGACCGCAGCGAGCATGACTGGAATAAAGCCGACCACAGTGTATTCCGCAACGATCACCTCCATCGCAAAAATCACCCCGGCCAGCGGTGTGTTAAACGCCGCGGCGATACCGCCAGCGGTACCGCAGGCGATTAGCACCCGCAGGCTGTTATTGGGTAAGCCCAGGCGTTGGCCCAGCAGGCTATTGACCGCTCCGCCCAGGTGAACACCGGGGCCTTCGCGGCCACCCGACTGGCCTGAGGCCAGGGCAAAAGCGCCGCCGATGAACTGCAGTACCGCATTGCGTGCTGGCAAAGCACCGTAATGGGAGTGCATGCGACTTAACACGTGAACAATGCCGACCTCGCGGTCTTCACTGCGCAGGAAATGGTAACCGATACCCAGTAGCAGTGCCCCGATCGCTGGGAGCGCGAAACGGAACAACGGAGGCAGGGATTCAAAGTCTTCGCCGCCATTGCCAACGCCCCAAAGCGCGGCCATATAGACGATAGTTTGTTCAAAACCGAGTATGACCAGCCCGGAGGCCACGCCCCCGATGACACCCAGCAGTGAGTAGGCCAGTACTGAATCGTAGTTGGTCAGGAGTCTTCTATAGTGGTCGATCAGCTTCTGCACGTAGAGGAGCCGCTTGTTTAAAAAGCCAATATTACCAGTTATTTGCAGCTGTATTGCTTTTATACTACGCGGTTCATCGCCCGTGGCGTTTTCGGGTGAACAGATTGACAGGTATAACTATGATCAAGGTTGGAATTGTCGGGGGCACTGGATACACCGGCGTTGAGCTCCTGCGTTTGCTGGCGCTGCATGAAGAGGCGCAAGTTGTGGTAATCACCTCACGCGCTGAAAGTGGCCGCCGGGTGGATGACCTCTATCCCAACCTTCGAGGCCATTACGACATCGCGTTCAGCGAGCCCGACGTCGCCCAACTTGCCGCCTGCGATATCGTCTTTTTTGCTACGCCCCATAATGTCGCCATGAACCTGGTGCCCGAATTGCTGCAGGCGGGCGCACGGGTGATAGATCTGTCCGCAGACTACCGCATTCGTGACGCTGAGCTTTGGTCTCGCTGGTACGGCGAGCCCCATGCCAGCCCCGATATTCTGGAGCAGGCAGTTTATGGTTTGCCTGAGGTGAATCGAGAGCAAATTACCGGCGCCAGCCTGGTCGCTTGCCCGGGCTGTTATCCCACGTCGGTGCAGTTGGGTCTTATCCCGCTGTTGGGCCGTGGGCTGGTTGATACTCAGCATTTGATCGCCAGCGCTGCATCTGGTGTCAGTGGCGCCGGCCGCCAGGCCAAGGTGGACAACTTGCTTCCTGAGGTTGCCGATAGCTTCAAGGCCTATGCAGTTGCAGGGCACAGGCATTTACCAGAAATTGAGCAGGGGCTTGGGGATGTGGCCGGATCCCCGGTGCAGCTAACCTTCGTACCTCATTTATTGCCCATAATCCGTGGCATTCACTCCACCTTGTTTGCGCGGTTGGTGGACACAGGGGTCGATCTGCAAGCGCTCTATGAGCAGTGGTACGCGGATGAGCCGTTTGTGGACGTTTTGCCTGCGGGCATGTTCCCCCAGACCCGCACGGTTAAGGGCGCTAATCGCTGCCAGATTTCACTGCAAATTCCCCAGGACCGAGACACGGTTGTTGTTATGGCCGCCATTGATAACCTGGTGAAAGGTGCCTCCGGCCAGGCGGTGCAGAATATGAATATTATGTTGGGCCTGCCAGAAGATATGGGCCTGAAGCAAGTCGGCTTGCTGCCCTGATCCGCCACTGATGCCTTTTACTCGCAAACGACATCTCAGTAGCCAGGAAGTGCGCCGCCTGTGGCGGCAGCGCTTGCTGTTGGTGGTGCTCGTTCTGCTGGGCTTGCTGGTGGCTGCTTTCTATCTGGGCGAGCGCGCAGCTTATAGCGGTATGGGGCTCAACCCAGAACTTTACCGGGCAATGAAGGCGCAAATCCCTGGCTTACAGCAGCGGGTTACGCAGTTGGAAGCTGAATTGGAGGTGCAGAGTACTCAGAACCAGATGGGTCAGCAGGCCCTGGAAATGGTGCGCAGGGAGATCGCCGACCAGAAGGAGCAAATCGCTTCTCTGGAAGAGGGGCTGCAGTTTTATCGCAGCCTGATGGCACCCGTGGAGATTGCCCAGGGTCTGAGCCTGCGCCCGCTAGAGCTGGTAGCGCTGGATGAACCGGGTCAGTATTCCTTTCGAATTGTGGCTCAGCAGGAGGCTCGCAAGCATTCGCAATTAAAAGGTGAGTTATCTGCAGAGGTCATTGGTGTGCTCAATGATCAACAGGTAAGCTATTCTCTGGCAGAGCTCAGCGATGACCTGGAAGGTCCTGTGGTGACACTCAGATTTCGCTATTTTCAGTCGATTGCTGGCGCCTTGAGTTTGCCAGAGGGCTTTGAGCCCAGGAGCGTGAGTCTAGTGGCCACCGCTACAACACCGCGCAAGATGGAGGTCAGGGAGGAATATCCCTGGGAGGTAAAGGAGAAATTTACCGATGTTGGGAAGTAGGAAATCAGGTTTTGGCGCAGGCGGGAATACCACGCTGGTTGCCAGGGACACAACGGTCGTAGGCGATGTCCATTTTAGTGGCAGCCTGGACATTGAAGGGGTAGTGCAGGGCAATATTTTTGCTGAGGAAGGCAAAGATGCACTGGTTCGTATTATTGATAAGGGCCGGGTGCAGGGCGAGATACGAGCGCCATCGGTGGTTATCAATGGCTTTGTGGAGGGTGACGTCTACTCCAGTAAGCACCTGGAACTGGCCGCCAAGGGCCGTGTTCAGGGCAACGTTCACTACACCTTATTGGAGATGGCAGCGGGCTCTGAGGTCAATGGCAGCCTGACGCATATTGCTGTCACCCAGAATGGCCGGGAGAAAACGCCGGACCCGCTGGTGGAGGTGACTGAGGCCAGTTCAGGGAAGCAATCTGAGCCGGGCAAGGTTGCCTCAGCTAAAAGTTGACCAAATTAGTCGGATTTACCATAATGGCGTGTCCACAAACAGTTGAAGGCCAGCATTCTGGCCCCGAGCAAAACCATGTCTGTAGCAGCATCTTTCAATCCATCCAGCATTAATTTGTCCGCCAACGCCGTGCGCAAGGTGCAAGATCTGGTGTCGGAAGAGGAAAACAAGTCACTGAAGCTGCGGGTGTACATCACCGGCGGCGGCTGCTCCGGCTTCCAGTACGGCTTCAGCTTTGATGAAGAAGTAGCCGAGGACGACACCGCGATCGAGGAAGGTGGTGTCACCTTGCTGGTTGATCCCATGAGTTTCCAGTACCTGGTGGGGTCCGAGGTGGACTACACCGAAGGGCTAGAGGGCTCGCGCTTTATTGTCAGTAACCCCAACGCTACCACTACCTGTGGCTGCGGCGCCTCCTTTTCGATCTAGGCTAGCCTGAGTCCATGCATGCTCTCCAGCGATACGTGTTTCTCCTGGGGGTTGTGTTTGCTTGTTCCGCTTTCGGTCAGGAGCCCTCGTTGGCCAGCGCGCCACGCTATGTGGCAGATATCGAGCTGGAAACTGAGGCTGACCTGAGTGAGCTTTTGACCCGCGCCGGTAAGCTATTTCTGGAAGGTAAGGTTACGCAGGAGCAGGGAGCCGTGGTGTTAGTGCTCCACGGCCCGGTACTGCGATCCCTGTTACGCCCCAATTATGCCCAAAGCCAGGCAGTAGTTAACCAGGCTGCAAGCCTTACCGCTCTGGGTGTGCTTGAGATCAAAGCCTGTCGCTCATGGCTGGGGAGCAACGGGGTTGCTGAAGAGGACTTGCAGCCTTTTGTTGGTGTGGTTTCCTATGGGCCAACCGAGGTCTCCCGGTTGGTTGAGGATGAGGGGTACATCTTCTTTTAGGGGTTGCCCGGGTAAATAGCGCCCAGAATCCTCTCGTGGCTAGCGCCGGTAACAGCGGGCGCGTTTCCCGGCAGGCTTGCAAGTGTGCGCCAGGCCAGCCAGGCGAAAGTGGCGGCTTCTACCCAGTCTGGGTCTATTCCCAGCTCCGCAGTTGTTCCCAGGGTTACTCCCGCAAGAGTCGCAGACAAACGCTCCATCAGATAGCGGTTGTGGGCGCCACCTCCACAGACATAAGCCTCACTTACCTCAAGCCCCGATTGGGCAATTGCATCGGCGATGGTTCTTGCAGTGAATTCCACCAGGGTTGCCTGAACATCTTGCGGGGCAATGGCGGGTAATGAGGTTAGCAAGTCGTAGAGCCAGGGCAGGTTGAATGCTTCTTTGCCGGTGCTGCGAGGGCCGGTCAGGGCCAGATAAGGGTGATTGAGCAGTTTATCCAGCAAGGCGTGTTCAACTTTACCGCCTGCAGCCCACTGGCCATTCCTGTCGTAGGGCAGGCGCTGTTGTCGCTCAATCCAGTGATCTAGCAAGGTGTTACCGGGGCCCGTATCAAAGCCGGCGATCAAATTCTTGCCTTGCAACAAACTGGCGTTGGCAATGCCTCCAATGTTCACGACCACCCGATTTACGCCTTCTCGGGCGAAAGCGCCACTGTGGAATGCGGGTGCCAGCGGTGCCCCTTCGCCTCCTGCCGCCATATCTCTACGGCGAAAATCGGCTACTGTCGATATGCCTGTCGTCTCGGCAATGGTATTGGGGTCGCCAATCTGTAAGGTAAAACTCTGCTGGTTGCTGTGGCCCCCGGAAGGCGGCCGGTGTCTGATGGTCTGGCCGTGGCAGCCGATGGCGGTGATTTGAGCAGGTGTTTTTCCGGCGCTCTCAAGCAGCGCCATGCTCGCCCTGGCAAAGAGGGCACCCAGTTCCCTGTCCAGCACACCCATCCGCTCTATCTCGCCCGGGCCACTGTGGCTGAGAGTGGCTACCTGCTCGCGGATTTCGGTGGGAATGCCCTGTTGCAGGGTGTGTAGAAGCGTCACATCGTCGTCGCTGATTTGGACGAGGGCGCAGTCCAGTCCGTCTACGCTGGTACCTGACATCAGGCCAATGAAGAGTCCGTTGTCAGGCAAAAGCTAGCCTTTATCCCCTTCGGACTTTGCCAGCGCCAGCCGGGTATCCGTTTTTTGCTGTAGCGCCGCCAGTTGCGCGGAAGTGCTGGCGATAGCCTGGCGGAACCTGGGCATCTCGGTGCTGGCAAGTGATTTGGCTTTGGGCAGGCTCTTGTGAATGGTGCGGGGATTGCGGTGGACCCCGTTCATCAAGAACTCGTAGTGCAGATGAGGGCCAGTGGCGGCGCCGGTCGAGCCCACGGTGCCTATGACTTGGCTTTGAGACACCCGTGCTCCTTGTTTTACCTTACGCTTATGCAGGTGCAGGTACTTGGTTACGAATTGCTCACCGTGCTGAATGAATACGTAGTTGCCATTAGCCTTGCTGTAGCCCGCTTTCACTACTCGGCCATCACCGGCTGCGTAGACTGGCGTGCCCGTGGATGCCGCGTAATCAGTGCCCCGGTGAGGGCGAGCGGTCTTGTATATGGGGTGGATTCGGCGGGGATTGAAATTAGAGCTAATGCGGGTGAAGTCAACGGGTGCCAGCAGGAACGCCTTGCGCATGCTTACACCGTCGGCGTTGAAGTAGCCGGATTCCCCACTGCTATCGATATAGCGATAGGCGGTGTATGTCTTGCCTTGATTGTTATAGGAAGCGGCGATAATTTCCCCGTCGTCGAACTTTTTGCCGTCGAGGTAGAGCTCTTCGAACAGCAGGTGCATGGTGTCGCCTTTGCGCGGGTCACCGACGAAATCGATCACTCCACCAAAAATGTTGGCCATGTCCATTATAGTGGTATGTGACAATCCCGCTTTTTGGCCCGCCATGAACAAGGAAGAGGTGATTATGCCGGTAGCATCGGATTGTCGGGTCTCTGGCTCACGGGTGAGTGCCTCGCTAACGAAGCCGCTCTCTTCGAGACGATAACTTACGGTCTCAAGCTTGTTCTTTATGTGGCTTATTGCCACCAGCTCACCGGATTCGTTTCCCTGGAAGGCGATAGTTTGGCCGGGATAGATGCGGGCGAGTCCTTTGCCGTCCTGGGATTCGGTGACTACGCGGTGCACGTACCGGTCATTGAAGCCGGCTCGTTTAAAGATCAAAGACAGGTTGTCGCCGCTGCGCACGACTTGCTCGTTCCAGAGCTGCTCAGGAGGTGTGATGGTCTTCAGGGCAAATGTGTCTGCCGCGGGAATATCCGGTTTGGTCTCGGCCACGGGCGTAAATGACGTATCTTCCAGCGTGGGCTGGGGCGTCTGTTCGGTATTCTCGCTGGGGCTCAGGCCCAGGGCGATCGCTATGCAGCCCAATACCGCCGCAGCAGCCACAATGTGCCCGCGCTTCAATTTCAGCTGCGGCAGGCGGATGTTGGCTAGCGGTGATTGTTCTGCGCGAATCGCGGTGGCCCCCCGCGGTTTGTTCGCTGCTCGCATGTCCCGTCAGTACTTCCCGTTTTATAGATGTGCCAGTATATAAAATAATCAAGCAGTTCCATAGGTAGAAGTACCAGAAGCTTGCAATTGGGAAGCGGTGTTGTATCGTTGGCGCCCCTTTTTTGACCAATCTAGCCGAAAGTACGAGACCAGCCCATGAGTAGCGCATTACTAGAAGATCTCCGCGCACGCGGATTGATATTCCAGATCGCAGGTGAGGATGACCTTCCCGCCTGGTTGGATGGCGGCTCGCGCACCCTCTATTGCGGCTTTGACCCCACTGCCGATAGCCTGCATATAGGCTCTCTTGTGCCATTGCTGATGTTGCGCCGGTTCCAGTTGGCGGGGCACAAGCCGTTGGCTCTGGTGGGCGGTGCCACTGGATTGATTGGTGATCCCAGCTTCAAGGCCCAGGAACGACAGCTCAATACGCCGGACGTGGTTGCGTCCTGGGTGGACAAGCTCAGGACTCAGGTGTCCCGGTTTATCGATTTTGAGGCTGGCGAAGCATCTGCAGAGGTGGTTAATAACCTCGATTGGACCGCCGATATGGACTTGCTGAGCTTCCTGCGGGATGTCGGTAAGCATTTCTCGATCAATTCGATGATCCAGAAAGAGTCGGTTAAGCAGCGGCTCGAGCGTGAGGGCAGTGGTATCAGCTTTACCGAGTTCACCTACATGATTTTGCAGTCTTTTGATTTTGCTGAGCTAAATAAGCGCCACGACTGTACGTTACAGTTGGGCGGCTCTGATCAATGGGGCAATATCACTGGCGGTATCGATCTTACCCGACGTATGCACGGCAGCCAGGTGTTTGGCCTGACTATGCCTCTTATCACCAAGGCGGATGGCAGCAAGTTCGGTAAGACTGAATCTGGCACTATCTGGCTGGATGCGAGCAAAACATCACCCTATGCCTTCTACCAGTTCTGGTTGAATTGCGCTGATAGCGATGTCTATAGCTTCCTTAAATACTTCACTTTCCTGGAAGTCGCTGAAATAGATGCAATTGAGCGCGCTGATGCGCAGCGCCAGGGGCGTCCAGAGGCGCAGGCCATATTGGCGCGGGAAGTTACATGCCTGGTCCACGGCGCAGATGGGCTGGCGGCGGCCGAGCGTATTACCGAGTCCCTGTTTAGTGGCTCAATTGATGCATTGGCTGAGAGTGACCTGGCTCAACTGCGTCAGGATGGCTTGCCTGCCAGCTCTGTTGCCAGGAGTGAATTCCCTGAAACCTTGACCCAGTTGCTGACCGAAGCGGGAATGGCCGCTTCTGGCAAGCAGGTAAAGGATGCTCTTGGGCGCAGCGCCGTAACAATTAACAATCGTGCGCTAGGTTGGGACGACAATGCCAGTGTTGCGGCGTGCTTTGATCCTGCTCAAGCGCTCTACGATCGTTACTATCTTGTGAAGCTGGGGAAAAAGAAGTATCACCTTTTCGAAATAGACTAGCGGGCAAGTACCGCGAGCGAACTGTTGGGTGCTGATCCTGGTGGGCATTTACCAGTTTCGCTCCCAATTTACGGCAGGTTTTGCTCGATAATTAAGCGCCCGAAGTGGCAAAAATTGGCATTTGCAGATTATTCCTAGAAAGCGCTTGCGCTGCCAATAGCTGCTGCGTATAGTTCGCCTCCCTTCGAAGAGGGCCGCGCCAAAAGCGCTGCTGGGATTCACCTGAAAACCTAAAAGCTTTCAATAGCTTAGGTGGCAAAAGTGGAAAATCTTCGAAGCCAGAACAGCACAAAATAATTAAATTATTTTGTTGCTAACAAGAGGCCTGGCTGTATAATACGCCTCCGCGCTTGAGGGACCATCTCAGCGCAAAACTCAAACCCTGGCGGTTTGAGTGCTGCTTAACAAGATAGACGAAGACAGATGTGTGGGCACTTGTTGGGATAGTTGGTCACAACTATTCAGATACAACAAGTGACTCATAAATTCTTGTAATTTTTGATTTTCGAAACTGTATCTGAGCTGATGATTTTGGATGGTAAAGCGAGGTATTCGCGTAACCATCTCCTCTTGCGCGACCTGTAACAGGGGAATGCAGAGGTTAAAGATTAAACTGAAGAGTTTGATCATGGCTCAGATTGAACGCTGGCGGCAGGCCTAACACATGCAAGTCGAGCGAGAAAGCACTTCGGTGCGAGTACAGCGGCGGACGGGTGAGTAACGCGTAGG
>JBALVN010000004.1:0-573236 GCA_036961455.1 Halioglobus sp.
GCGAAGCCCCTCCCAAGATAAGTTCTCCCTGACCCCTTGAGGGTCCTGAAGGGCCGAGGAAGACTACCTCGTTGATAGGCTGGGTGTGGAAGCGCTGTGAGGCGTTGAGCTAACCAGTACTAATTGCCCGTGAGGCTTGACCATATAATCCAAGTTATTTGTGCACGAGAGTGTGCAGAGAGCATCGGAATCTTGTTCCATACGATTCCGATGGCCCTACATCCTTGTAGGGCAAGAAGACAGCGGATGTTGTGATTGAGTCCAGTGTTGTAACCCAACACAAAAAGAGCAAGACAGCTTGATTTACCGCCTTATTTGGAATGCAAATGCAGTGCAGTAGCACGTAAGACTTAAAGCGTCCAAGCCAGTTTGCCTGGCGACAATAGAGCAATGGAACCACCTGACCCCATACCGAACTCAGAAGTGAAACGTTGTATCGCCGATGGTAGTGTGGGGTTTCCCCATGTGAGAGTAGGTCATTGCCAGGCATCTAAAAAAGAAAACCCCATCCGGGTAGCCGGGTGGGGTTTTTCCTTGTGGGGGAACGGGAATCATTGATTCCCTATAGACATGGCCTAATTGCAAGAGCTGCCAACCTGGTTGCTTTTCGAAAGAAGATTCGCATGCGGCAATCCAACTTCACTCTGTCCAACGCACTTCCATTGCGTTAGCCTGTTCGGCCGCTACTACAACCCCCCGAGGGAAACCTAATGATTGGATATACAACTATCGGTGTAACCGATATGGAAAAAGCGAAAGCATTCTATACAGAACTTTTGTCAGATTTGGGTGCAAGTCTGCTCATGGATATGGATCGTATTGCTTTCATTGGCACAAGTATGGGCGCCCCCATGCTGTCTGTATGCGTTCCTTATAACGAAAGTGATCCGCAGCCAGGTAATGGCAACATGGTTGCGATTACAGCTCCTAGTAAGGAGAAGGCAGACGACCTCTACCACAAAGCGATTGCCCTGGGTGCCACCTGCGACGGCGAGCCCGGGCAGCGCATCCCTGATATGTTTTATGGTGCTTATGTCCGCGATCCGGATGGTAATAAGCTGGCGTTTTACGTATTTGGCTAGCCGTTGCCAGGTGAGCCTTTCCGCGTCGCTTGGCTGTCTGCTTTTGGGTCTTGCTCTGTTGACGGGCAGTGCTGTAGCTGAGGACTCACGCTACCAGCGAACGCTATTGGCATTGCAGGGCTCCGAGGCGGAACTCAAAGGCCGATTTGCAGTTGCCGCACTACTGGAACTGAACGAGGTGTATCTGGCCGAAGCCGACCTGGCTCGCAAGGAGTCGGAGTCAGCCGAAGCGCCAGCCAAGCTTTATGCCTGGTCCAGGGCTGTCGAGCAGTTCGCCAGTCAACTAGCATTGGTTATGGATGACATCGACTTTGGATTGCCGGTGGAGTTGCAACTGAACCCCCGCGAGGTGGCCGCCGTAAGAGTTGCTGGGCGAACGATAATGCTAGCCCATCCGAGGCACACCCAGCAGCTTGTGTATGAGCAATCGGTGCTCAACCTTTTTTGTGCTGGCAACCCCTGTCGCGAACTGACATCAGTAGCAGGCAAACAAAGTGCCATTCCAATGTCAGCTGCGCTTGTTGTTGCAGGATGGGAGTTTAGTGAGCATGGGCCGATCTGTAGCCACCTCCAATTACAGGTCAGTTTCAAAGCCGCTGGGAATTTGAGGCTACAACGGCAACTGTGTCAGCAGTTGATGCAGGAAGTGGAGATACTGGCGACGGAGTTGGCGTGGCAACAACGCCACGACATAGACATTGATTGGGATGGTCTTAACATAAAGTCAACGCCTAGGCGGCCAGAGCACCTGGTGCTGCTCAATGGCGTCGGGGATTCTCTGCTGGTTTCCTTGCCACTTTTATACGGTACCGACCAGTTACTCGAGCAGGTATCGCCCTGGCTACAGCAACGCCATAGCCGTGATGGTCCACCTGCAATCTCACTCGATGCAAGCGCCCTTGGTTGGGAGTAATCACTTCTTGCTGGTCTTGCGCCTGGGCTTTTTGGCTTTCAGGAAGGTGGCCGCTTCCAATTCAGAATAAGACTCCTCCAGGCACTGCTTGTAAAAATCCGGGTCAGGCATCATTTCTCTGCAACTGAGGAAATTGATGGTGATAAGGCCCATGCCACTGATCACCGCATGAAATAAACCGGAGAGGTCTACCAGTGGGCCAAGTCCCATCAGCATGTGGACTCTTGCTCCTGCCAGGTAGAGGGGGAACTGGGGGCCGGGTACATTGGATATTACTGTGTGTATCGGCATAGGGATGTCGTCGCGATCAGCTACCAGCGTGGCAGCGCGCATCGTCAGTTTAGCAAATTGAGGCCACAGTCCGCTGGTCACATCCATCATGACTCCGGTACCGACAACCTGGGATGTCTCCTTGGAGTTTCTTGAGTGAAGCATGACTGCCTGCAGGCGCTCGACCGGGTTGGAAATGTCAGTCGCCATTTCAATGGTCATTACGCCAACCTGATTGCCCTTGGATTCACTATTGCGCTCAGAGCGGACGCTGACCGGCGCCGCGCAACTCAGGCTGTGATCGGGTAGCTCACCGTGAGCATCCAGATACTTGCGCATGGCACCACTGACAGTAGCGACGATAACGTCATTGATCGTTGCCCCTGGAACAGACTGGCGAATTTTTTTTATGCGTGCCAGCTCCATGATTAGCGTGTCGGTAACCCGGTTTGTCCCTACCCGCGCGTTAAAGCGGGTCTTGTCTCGGGAGGCTTCTTGGGTCTCCTGGCTACGCTCAGCGCTAAGCAGATTGGCCTTTCTAATATTGGGTACCAGCTGTCCGACGGCGCTGGCGAGGCGCAGGGGACGCTTTAGATTGTTGATGTAAGCCTGTCCTAAAACTTTACTCATGGGTGGGTTGGGCTCGCTTTGCCATTCACTTTGGATCTCCGGCAGTGGATCCTCAGGATTCAGGCTGTGGAGGGCAGTAATGATTTCTGCGCCTGATACGCCATCGATCGCGGAATGGTGGACTTTCAGCATGATCGCGAAGCTGTTCTGGGGTAAGCCTTCGACAGTGTTGAGACCTTCGATCACGTAAGCCTCCCACAGAGGCCGCTTCATATCCAGACCGCGAGCATGCAGTCTCGCCAACAGAATGCAGAGCTGCCGCCAGTCCCCTGGTTGGGGCAATGCGATGTGGCGTACATGGAATTCCAGGTCGAAATCCGGGTCCTCGATCCAATAGGGAGTATCAAAACCTAACGCACCACCAGCAAGTTTGCGGCGAAAAACCTTCGACTTGTGCAGATTGCGTTTGAATACCTCGAGGATGTCCTTGAACCGAACCTTGCCTTTAGCAACATCCGACTGATCGTAGAAGATGACCGGTGAAATATGCATTGGAGTGCTGTTGCGCTCCATCTGGATGAAAGCGTTATCCAGTTCGGTAAGCTGTTCCATGGCATTCTCTCATTCAGGTTCGGATATTTGGTTGTTTTCTTCCAGGTTTTGCTGCGTTGCGCGAACCTGAATATAGGCAGCAGACCTGCGTCGACTACTGTCATAATATAGCCTATTAATTCAATACAAGAATATGTGGCATGAAAGAAGAAACAAACGCAGACAGCATCGGGCTTAGCCAGCAGGAGCAGGATCGTATCGCCCGAATAGGGGATGAGCTGCGCGAAGGCATAACCAGCCTGGCTGACATAGGTGCGGCGGTGAGTATTTTTGGCAGTGCGCGCTCGCTACCGGATGCCTGGGAGTACCGGGCTTCCCGCGATCTGGCGCGATGTTTGTCACGGGAGGGGATCACGGTGATTACCGGTGGCGGCCCCGGGGTGATGGAAGCGGCTAATCTGGGCGCCGATGGCGAGCCTGGATCATCAGTAGGCTTGAACATCGAATTACCCCACGAGCAGTTAGCCAATCGCTACCTGGATATCGATCTGGATTTTCGCTATTTCTTTACCCGCAAATTTTTACTGATTCGCTATGCGATCGGTTTTGCAATCTTCCCGGGCGGCTTCGGTACTGTCGATGAACTGTTCGAGTTGTTAACCCTGGTGCAAACGGGCAAGCACACGCGACGGCCTATTGTGTTGGTTGGCCGGGAGTACTGGAATGGGCTATACCGATGGTTGCTGGAGCAGGTGCAGGCGCAGGGCTTCATCAGCGATGACGACCTGGATATTGTGGAGATTGTCGATAGCGCTGATGAGGCTGCCGAGATCCTGCTCGATTACTATCGCCGGGAATGCCTATAGGCGTTTCCGTCGTATCAAACAGCCCGGCTGGAAGAAAAGCAGGCGCGCAAGCCCTGCGCCCCTAAATGCCGCTTACTTACGCTGCTTCGCATTGGCAAAAGCCGCAGCGAAAGCGTTATTTACGGCAGGTTTTTCTTGTCGCGGTTTTGCGGGGCGACGATTGTTGTCGTTACTTTTGCGTTGGCCGCCCCCTCGTTTTTCAGCCTCTTCGCCGGCCTTGTCGGACATGCGCATGGACAGGGCAATACGCTTTCGTGATTCGTCCACTTCCATCACTTTGACTTTGACGACGTCGCCGGCTTTGACGACTTCACGCGGGTCTTTGACGAATTTTTCTGCCAGCGCCGAAATGTGCACCAGTCCATCCTGATGCACGCCTATGTCAACGAACGCCCCAAAGTTAGTGACGTTGGTCACCGTACCTTCCAGTACCATGTCTGGACGAAGGTCGGATAGCTTCTCCACGCCATCCTGGAATTCAGCCATTTTGAACTCCGGACGAGGATCGCGTCCCGGTTTGTCCAGCTCAGAGATGATGTCCTGCACCGTGGGCAGGCCAACCGCGTCGCTGATGTAGTCAGCGGCATTGAGTGCACGTAGGAAACTGCTGTCTCCAATGATGCTGCGGACCTCCTTGTGCCGGTGGGCGGCGATCTGTTCTACCACGCCATAGGACTCAGGGTGAACCGCCGAGGCGTCCAATGGATTGTCGCCATCGCTGACACGTAAGAAACCAGCTGCCTGTTCGAAAGTCTTTTCGCCAAAACGGCTCACCTTCAGCAGTGCCTTGCGATCGGGGAAACTGCCTTGGGCGTCTCGCAGGTTGACGATGTTGGTGGCGATACTCTGGTTAAGTCCTGATACCCGTGCCAACAGAGGCACCGATGCTGTGTTTACATCTACACCTACCGCGTTCACGCAATCTTCCACCACCGAATTCAACTGGCGTGCCAATTGTACTTGGCTGACATCGTGCTGGTACTGGCCCACGCCGATAGATTTGGGCTCGATTTTAACCAGTTCCGCTAGCGGGTCCTGCAATCGACGGGCGATAGAGATCGCGCCACGGATAGTCACATCCAGGTCCGGAAATTCTTGTGAGGCGAATTCGGAGGCAGAGTAAATTGAGGCGCCAGCCTCGTTCACCATGACTTTACGGCAGTTGAGATCGGGATTGGCGTTGAACAGATCACCAACGAATTTGTCGGTTTCGCGGCCCGCAGTGCCATTGCCGATGGCAATCAATTCAACCTTGTGCTGACGAATCATGTGCAGCAGCGTGGCTTCAGCTTCGTGAGTGCGCTTCTGTGGTGGGTTGGGGAAGATAGCACCGTGGTCCAGTACCTTGCCATTGCCGTCGATAACAGCGACTTTTACCCCGGTACGCAGGCCCGGATCCAGGCCTATGGTAGCTTTCTGTCCCGCTGGTGCTGCCAGTAGCAAGTCTTGCAGGTTGTGGGCGAATACTTCTATGGCGCCGGCTTCGGCACGCTCGCGCAGCTGGCCTAGCAGATCGGTTTGCAGATGGGTAAGCAGCTTCACTCGCCAGGTCCAGCGAACGGCTTCACGTAGCCACCGGTCGGCGGCGCGCTCTTTGTCTACAATAGCCCAGTGTTCGGCGACCATGGCCTCACAGGGATGGGCATCAGTGGGCTTTTCTTCGGCGTGCATCAGCAAGTGGATGTTAAGGATGCCCTCGTTGCGTCCCCGAAACATGGCCAGGGCACGGTGGGAGGGTGTTTTGGCCAGCGGTTCGGTGTGCTCAAAGTAGTCGCGAAACTTGGCACCTTCGGCCTCCTTGCCAGCGATTAGTCTGGAAGCCAGTTGCACATTATCGCTAAGAAATTGGCGAAGCTTGGCGAGCAGGTCGGCATCTTCGGCAAAACGCTCCATCAAAATCTGGCGAGCGCCGTCCAGGGCAGCCTTGCTGTCGTTGATGCCGGCCTCCGCATTCAGATACTGTTCAGCAAGAGTTTCCGGAACTTGCTCGGGGTTATCCAAAAGTGAGTCTGCCAGGGGCTCAAGCCCCGCCTCACGTGCGATTTGCGCTTTGGTGCGGCGCTTTTGCTTATAAGGCAGGTACAGGTCTTCCAATCGGTTCTTGGTGTCCGCCTCCAACAGCGATTTTTTCAATTCAGGGGTCAGCTTTCCCTGCTCATCGATGCTGGACAAAATCGTGCTGCGCCTGTCTTCCATCTCACGCAGGTAGTGAAGGCGTTCTTCGAGCATGCGCATTTGACTATCGTCGAGCTCACCGGTGACTTCTTTACGGTAGCGGGAGATAAACGGTACGGTCGCGCCGCCGTCGAGAAGTCCAATAGCTGCGTTTACCTGGGCTTCGCGCACGGCAAGTTCTTCCGCGATGCGTTGGGAAATTGATTTTGTCATGGAGTAGGTGTCTTGTGCGAATGACTGGTGGACTTGCTACGTGGGCCGTTATTATGCGGCAGGCGAAGCGCTAATACGATATGGAAATTCAGCTATTTTTGTGCCAGCCACGACTGCGGAGCAGCCGGGGGCTCGAAATGCCTGGCTCAGGCCCTTACTGGCGGAATTTTTTGACCGCGGTGAGTAACTGCCGGCAGGTAATCTGGCCTATCAACTTGCCGTTCTCCACCACAGGTCGCCTGCGCTTGTTCTTGGTTAGCATATCCTGGGCGATGTCTACGATATCCTCGTCCGGGTGGGCAACGACCAGATTGTCAGACGCCATATACTCGCGTACGGGGCCAACACTGGTCTTGTTGTATGTCGCACTTAGCACTGCCCGCAGGCAGTCCAGTTCCGAGAGAATACCCACCAGATTGTCAGCATCGTCGACCACACAAAGACCCGATATCTTGTTATCGATAATGATCTGCATGGCTTCGAGCATGTTGGAATCCGCTTTAACTCTCACCGGATGTGGCAACATATAGTCGCGAAGATTAACGGAATGAAGCATAAACACCTCCTTGGTGTGGCCGAACCCCAGTAACTAACTAGAGTATAGACCCTAAATATGCCATCAGAGACTGAGGCATGATTCCCAGCAACAATATGCTGGCGATAAGCAGGCAGGACAGAACTTTGCCCGACCAGTTGGGCGCAAGATCCACAGTGTGCCTGTGTTCATCGGCGCCTCTTGTCATATAAAAAACGACCCGCAGATAATAGTAGATACCGATGGCGCTCCCTGCGATCAGCGCCGCTAACAGGGCCCAGTTTCCGCCGCTGGCCGCAGCGCTGAATAGATAAAATTTACCGATGAAGCCAGCAGTTAATGGAATTCCTGCCAGCGACAGCATTGCCACCAGCATCAGCCCTGCTAGCAGAGGTTGGCGCCAGAACAGGCCGCTAACGTGCTGTAACTGCACCTGCTCCCGTTCTACCTGGCTTTCGTTAATCAAGGTGAGCAAGCCGAAAGCGGCCAGTGTGGTGGCTGTGTAGGCGATCAGATAGAAAACTGCGGCTTCCAGAGCGATACCCCTGTTGCCCAGGTCCAGGCATATCATGAGTACAATAAGTAAATAGCCAACGTGGGCGATAGAGGAATAGGCCAGCATGCGTTTTACATTGGTCTGCAATAGAGCCAGTAAGTTACCTGCCAGCATACTCAGGATAGCCATTAGCCCGGTCAGTTTCACCAGCATTTCATAGCGGAATAGATCGGCGTCAAGGAACAACCTTAACAGGACTACGAACACTGCGGCCTTGCCGACTGAGGCGAGAAAGCCGCTGACAGGTGCCGGTGCGCCGTCGTAAACATCGGGTGTCCACAGATGGAACGGTACCACCGATAATTTGAAAGCTAGCCCGGTCAGGATCATCGCGCCTCCGGCCATGAGCAGCGCTGTCCCCATATCGCTCCTGCCCAGCTCAACGCCCAATTCACTGAAACTGAGTGTGCCCGTGGCGGCATACAACAGGGCAAATCCAAACAGCAGTGTGGCCGAGGCCGCGCCTGACAGTACCAGGTATTTGGTCGCTGCCTCCAGCGGCAGTGCCGACCGATTGGGGTAGGCGATAAGTGCGTACAAAGACACGGATAGCAATTCCAGACCTAGTAAAAGTGATGCCAGGTGTACCGCATAGGCCAAAATGCAGGCGCCTAGCGTGGCAAGAATCAGTAGCAGAAAGTATTCCTCGGGTTCGTCTCCATGATGTTGGATGTAATCCAGAGAGAGGCCGCAAGTGACGGCGCCGGCAAGTGTAAACAGGGTGCAAAATAACAAGCCGTAGGCGTCGGCGTGTAAAAGTGCGCCGACTTGTAACGGTGTTACGGTCATCGCGTAGTAACAGGAGGCGCTGGCTAGTAACAGCGACACTATCGCCACTATGCCGGTCAACCTCACACTGCGCAGGAAGGCTATCTGCAGCATGACCAGTGTGGCCCCCAGGGCCATTACCAGAAGCGGCGCTATGGCGACAAACTCGTTCGCTGTCACGGCGTGCCTCCGGCGATAGTAGCGGCAATGGTCGAAGGCAGATCAGCAACCAGCGGCTGCAGACCTTCCAGTACCGGTTCAGTGAGATCAAATACCGGCTGCGGATACAAGCCCAGCCAAAGTAGGGCAATTATCATGACCACCATGGCGGACATCTCCCTGGCCCCGAAGTCCTGCATTTTATGCTCATCGTTTGGTTTGCCCTGGAACGTCTGTTGCATCATCCACAGTGAGTAGACAGCGGCGGTAATCAAGCCAATGGCGGCGGCAGCTGCCATCCAGGGGGCAACTGCGAAGAGTCCCGCAAGGACCAGAAACTCGGCAACAAAGTTGCCCAGTCCCGGCAGTCCTAATGAGGCAACTGCAAAGAACATGGCACAGGCGCCCATTCGCGGGGCCTGATGCCAGAGGCCGCCCATGCGGTTCATGTCGCGGGTATGGAGGCGGTGTTGCAGTGCGCCGGCCATCATGAACAGGGCGGCAGTGCTTACCCCGTGCGCGACCATCTGCATGATTGCTCCTTGCAAGGCCAGGCTGTTCCAGGCGTACAGACCCAGCAGTACAAATCCCATGTGGCTGACGCTGGAATAGGCCACCAGCCTTTTAAAGTCAGTCTGGGCGAAGGCGAGGATCGCCCCGTAGATAATCCCAATGACGCCCAGTGTCATCGCCACCGGGGCGAATTGCATGGATGCCTCAGGGAACAGAGGTATACAGAAGCGTAGCAAACCGTAGGCGCCGGTTTTCAGTAGTATGCCCGCCAGTAGCACACTGCCTGCGGTGGGTGCTTGAGTGTGCGCGTCGGGCAGCCAGGTGTGGAAAGGAAAGCCGGGTAACTTCACGGTGAAGGCGACGAAGAAGCCCAGCATGGTGAGCATGCCCGCTGTTCCACCCGGTGCGCTGCCAAGCAGCTCACCGTAGCTGAAACTGATATTGCCGTCATCGGCTGCCTGTATCGCCAGCACTACTATGGACAGCAGCATGAGCAATCCAGACACCTGGGTGAAAATGAAAAACTTCATTGCAGCATAGCCGCGGTTCTCATGCCCCCAAATAGCAATTAACAGGTACATGGGGATTAGCATCACTTCCCAAAAGAGGAAAAACAGGAACAGGTCCAGAGACAGGAATACGCCAACCACCCCTGCCAGAGTCCAGACCAGGTTGGCCTGGAACAAGCCCGGCTTGAATTCGATCTCGTCCCAGGAGGAGATGATGGCAACAGCACCCAGGCCCAGGGTGAGAAGGAGCATCAGCAGGCTCAGCCCATCCATACCAAATTCCAGGCTGATACCGAAGCGAGGAATCCATTCATGACGGCTGTATAGCAGCCAGCTCTGGGCGTCCGTTGGGTCGGCGGTAATACTGAATTTTTCCGAGGGAATGTCTGCGACCGCAGACATCAGTAATATCAAGCCCAGGCATACGGTGGCCATCGCTACCCAGCGAGGCAGGTTGGGGTTGATTCGCTCGCTCTGCCAAGCGACTGCTCCGCCGACCAGTAGTAACAGGATCAACTCCAGCATCATGATGCATTCCTCAACATGACGGCCAGCAACAGTATCAGCCCCAGCGCCATGGTCGTCGCGTACCAGCGTAATTCTCCGTTCTGTAGAGCCAGCAGGCGACGATGCCCCCATTGGTTCGCTGCGACGATACCGTTGTAGATCGCGTCTACCGGCTCATCGCGCAGCACGTGGGAGATCTTTTTATAGGGTGTGACCCACAATGCATCGTAGAGTTGGTCCATCCGCCAGCCGCTGAACCAGAAGTCGCGTAAGGCGCGGGCGCTTGAGGATGCGAGTAACTTGTCCACAGACAACTGGCCACCGAGGAACATCAGGTAGGCCAACAACAGGCCCAGCAGCGGCGTACCTATGCTGATCCATTCAACGGCATGACTCACCCTGTGTTCATCCGCTGGCGGAAACACCCCGGCGAGCGGCAGTGCAAACCAACCACCAACCAGTGACAGCACGCACAACAGTATTAACGGCGTGGCCATTTTCCAGCCTGGCTGCCTGTCTGGCTCGGTTTGTGCCTCACCGAAAAATACGATGAACACCAGACGGAAACTATAGATGCTGGTGAGCAGAGCACCGAGTAGACCGCCTGCCCACAGCCAGGGTCCGATATCCTCTACCGCCCAGGCAGACAGTAAAATGGCATCTTTGCTGTAAAAGCCCGAGGTGAAGGGCAGAGCGGCAAGCGCGGCGGAGCCAATCAGGAAGCTGGCGAACACCACGGGTAAGCGTGTGCGCAGGCCCCCCATGCGGAAAATATTGTGTTCGTGATGTAAACAATGAATAACCGCACCAGCAGCTAGAAATAGTAGTGCTTTGAAGAATGCGTGTGTCATCAAGTGGAATATGCCAGAGGCGAATGCCCCCACGCCTAGGGCCAGAAACATATAGCCAATCTGGCTGATAGTGGAATAGGCGAGTATGCGTTTGATGTCGTTCTGCGCCAGAGCCGTGAAGCCCGCCAGCAACAATGTCGCCAGTCCAATCCAGGCGACAGCTAGCATTGTTGGCGGTGCCAGTAGGAACAGACCGTAGGTGCGAGCGATCAGGTAGACACCAGCGGTAACCATTGTGGCGGCGTGAATCAGGGCGCTGACTGGAGTAGGGCCTGCCATCGCATCCGGTAGCCAGGTGTGCAGAGGAAGCTGTGCGGATTTACCTACAGCGCCACCTAACAGTAACGCAGTGGCCAGTACCGGCAAGGTGTCGCCCACTTGCCACTGACTATTAGCCGCGGCCATCATCGGTTGGATGTCGAGTGTGCCTAACTGTGTCAGTAGCAGGAAAAGACCCAGAGCCATGGCGGTATCGCCCACCCGGGTAACGATAAAGGCTTTGCGCGCGGCTGCGCCGTTTGCCGGGTCGCGGTACCAGAAGCCTACCAGCAGATAGGAGCAGACACCTACGCCCTCCCAACCGAGGTACAGCAACAGCAGGTTGTCTGCCATGACCAGTAGCAACATGGCTGCGACAAACAGATTCATGTAGGCGAAGTAGCGACAGATGGATTCATCGTCCCACATGAATTCGATGGAGTAGAGATGGATGAGAAACCCCACACCGGTAATGACGGACATCATGACGATGGTCAGGCCATCGATGTAAAACGCTATCCTGGGTGTGAAGTCGCCGATGGACATCCAGGTCCATAGGGTAAGCTCCCGCACCTGGCCGTCAGCGAGGAAGCTGTTGGCGAGCATGGCTACGCATATTGCGGATAGTCCCACGCTGCCTGCACCCATAATGGCTGCGAGGTGCCGTGGCATGCGGCCGGTGCTGATGATCAACAGTGCCGCGCTGAGCAATGGGAACAAGGGAATGAGGGCAATCGTATTCATCTTACCCTCGCAACCTGTTGGCCTGGTCCATGTCCAGGCTCTTAAAGCGCCGCTGTATTTGTAGCACCAGGCCAAGGCCTACAGCGACTTCGGCTGCTGCTACCGTCAGAATAAGCATGAAAATAACCTGGCCGTCTGCCTGTCCCCAGTGCGCTCCTGCCGTGACAAATGCCAGGCCGGCGGCGTTGAGCATGACTTCCAGTGACATCAACATAAAGATGATATTGCGGCGCAGCATCAGGCCAAACAAGCCACAGGTAAATAGCAGGCCCGCAATCACCAGAGCGTGCTCCATTGGCACCATCAGGCCATCCATTAGTTCTCCCTCCGGCGCACGATGAAACGACGGCCCAGGTGATAGGCGCCGACCAGGGCGGACAGCAGTAACATGGAGGCGATTTCCACCGCGAGCAGATAGGGGCCAAAAAGTGTCATGCCGACTGCTTTGGGGGAGACGGCTGTGCCACTGGTAACACCCTTGGCGTTGCCCAATACCAGCAACATTTCCAGAAGTAACAAGGCGGCCATGCAACCGGGCACAAACCAACTACGCCCTGCGAGCCATTCATGCTCGCGTGCTTCACCGGCGTCCCCAAGGTTGAGCATCATGATGACGAACACAAATAGCACCATGATGGCGCCAGCGTAGATAACCACCTCCAGAGCAGCGGCAAAGGGCGCGCCCATCAGGAAAAACATGACGGCCACCGCCAGCAAAGAGACGATGAGGTAGATCAGCGCGTGGGTGGCGTTGGCGCGGGTCAGGGCGGCGATGGTTGCTAGCAGGGCGATAAATGCGGCTATATAGAACAGAGTGGCTATCATGGCAGCAGACTCTTCACATCAATGGGCTGGGCCTCATTTTGAGCCTGACCCTTATCTTTGCCGGCTACTGCCAGTCCTGCTACCCGATAGAAGTTATAGTCGTGGTACTTACCGGTACCTTCTATCTGCAAGTGCTCCTTTTCGTAAACCATATTAGTACGGTTGTATTCGCACATTTCGAAGTCGGGGGTGAGTTGGATGGCGTTGGTCGGGCAGGCCTCCTCACACATACCGCACATAATGCAGCGGGAGAAATTGATGCGGAAAAACTCCGGATACCAGCGGCCATCCTCTTTCACGCCTTGCTGCAAGGCGATGCAATCTACCGGGCAGGCGACCGCGCAAAGATTGCAGGCCACACAGCGCTCTTCACCATCCGGATCTTTGGTCAGTACTATGCGTCCTCGGTAGCGTGGAGCGAGATACGGCTTTTGCTCCGGGTACTGCACGGTCTCTGCCGGCGTAAAGCTGTGCTGCAAAATGGTCCAAATCGTTCGTAGCTGGCTGATCAGTGCCTTAAACATGCCATCAGCCCTCCATCCACAGCGCAATGGCGCCGGTCAGTAGTAGATTGAATAAGGTCAGAGGCAACATAACTTTCCAACCCAGCGACATTAACTGGTCGTAACGCGGGCGAGGAATTGCCGCACGTAGCAATACGAAAAAACAGATCAGGACGAAGACCTTAATGCAGAACCAGACTACCGGCGGCAGGACCGGTCCCAGCCAACCGCCGAAAAATAACGTAGTAATCATGCAGGAGATCAGGATTAGCCCCAGGTACTCTCCAAGCATGAACATGGCGAATTTCATGCCGCCGTATTCTGTGTGGAAGCCAGCGGTCAGTTCGTGTTCCGCCTCAGGCAGATCAAAGGGCAGGCGATGGCTCTCGGCAATACCGGCAATCATAAAAGTGAACAGGCCCAGAACTTGCGGAACGCAATACCACATGTCCTGCTGTGCTTCGACAATGGCGCGCAGGGAGAAACTGCCGGTGAGCATGACCACACCCATCAACGATAAGCCCATGAATACTTCGTAGCTCACCATCTGTGCAGCTGAGCGAAGGCCGCCAAGCAGCGCGTACTTGTTGTTTGAGGCAAGCCCACCCAGTAGCACGCTGTACACGGCCAGCGAGGTCATCCCCAGGAAAAACAACAGACCGATGTTGATATCCAGAACATACAATTCGGGGCCGAATGGCACCACAGCAAAGCCCAGTAGCATGGCAACAACAATCGCTGTGGGCGCAAACACAAACACCAGTCGGTCGGCGAAAGGTGGGACCCAGTCATCCTTGGTCAATAGCTTGAGCATATCCGCGGCCACCTGAAAGATGCCAAAAGGTCCCAAACGATTGGGGCCGTAGCGATCCTGCCAAATACCCAGCAGGCGGCGCTCAAACCAGGTGAGTACAGCCGCCCCTCCTACTGCCGCCGCGATTATCAGCAGGCCGAAACTGATGGTGCCCAACTCAGACATTGCCACCTCCAGGTCCGGCGTTGCGGTCGCTGCCGATCAACTGGGGCTTGCTGCGTTGCCAGTCCTGTGCCTTCTGCAGGCTGACATTGTCGCCCGCTGCCAGGTTGTTGGTGCCAGTGTGTCCAGCGGCGTAGCCAGCGCATCCAACGGGAATGCTGTCGTTGATTCTAACTTCCAGAGTCGCCAGTCCGCCGCCCAGGCTCAAGCCATCGCCATCGCCAACGCCCAGCGCCTCGGCATCATCACCGCGTATCTCCAGGTAGCCGTCCTCGGTAAGTTCACTGATGCCTGGACTTAACGCGCTTAATTCTTCTGAGCCGAATATGCGATGGCGAGGTACCAACTGCCATTGCCCCTGTGCTGGAGTGAATGCTGCGGGTGTGATGCCTGTTTCTGCTGCTCGTGCTTGGCCTGGAGCCAACAGGCGCATACCAGCGGTGCCGCCGCGCAATGCCCCGCCGACCTCTGACTGGAAGCGGTGCAGTGCCTGATTTGAATTCCAGCCTGGTGCCCACACAAAAGGCAGTAACGACCCCGGTTGTGAACTGTTCAGGCCTTCCATGGTGAAGGCCAGTGGCGATTCGTCATCAACAGGTTGTTTCGGTTCGTGCACCGAGATGTCGGCGCGCATGGCGGTGCGCCCGGAGTAACGGTGAGGTTGGCGCGGAATTTTTACCCCAACGTTACGAAAGTGATGGTCTGGTGCTGCTCCGGTGATTCCGGCCAGGTTTGGAACACTGGCTGCGCAGGCCCGGGTGACGTCGTCGAATTGATGCAGTTCAGTCACTGAGGCAATTCCCAATTCTTTACTACAGGCCAGTAACCAGACCCATGCGGGACGACGTTCGCCCTTGGGCAAGAACACAGGGTAGTGCCGCTGAGCTCGGCCTTCCAGGCTGACCAGCGTGCCTTCTGTCTCAGCAAAGCTGGCGGCGGGTAGAACGAGCGTTGCGGCCGACGTTGTGCGGTTATCCAGCCCGTCCAGAACGATTACTGTGCCTGCTCCAGCTAACAGGCGATTGACTTCCGCTTCTGGGGCCCGGTGATACAAATCGTTTTCCAGCACCACCAGTACGTCGTATTCGCCGTTGGAGGAGCGACTGGCCAGTTCACCCAGACAAGGGCTATTGTTCCCCACCAGCATTGCCTGTCCCAAGCTGTTGGCCTCGGGGACGGTCAGAGTGAGCATGGCTTGCTGCCCTGACTGACACAGGGCATTGGCGACATCGGCAGCGGCTTGCATGACATCTTCATTGCCACAGCTGGTCCCGGAAACAATGAGTGGTCGCTTGGCACCTTGCAGCGCCGCGGCGATTTTTTTGGCCTGGGTTTGGGTTTCAGGATCAAAGCCCTCGATTGATTTGCCCGCTATAACTGCGGCAATCGCGATCCCTAAGCGTGCAATGTCCTGAGGCGCCAGATTGATGTTGGACTCGGCTACGTCTTCCAGCCGTGTCGTACCGCAGGCGGCAATAAACATGGGGCTGCGCTGGTTTTGAGCCAGGTTGCGAACAGCAGCGTCCTGCCAGGGTTCCAGGCGCATGTCAGCTGCCATTTCAAACGCTTTGTTGCGCACACTTTGGCGCAAGGCCAGGGCCAGGCGCGGCGCAGTATTGGTAAGATCTTCGCCGAGGATGAGTATCGCGTCTGCCGATTCCATGCTGCGGATATCCGGCGTGACCGCAGCGCTATCTTGCTGAAGCTGCAGGGCAAGCTTCACCAGCTTGTGATCAACGTCACTGAACCCGGGGCAGAAGTGCGCCTCACTTACCAGGCTCCGCAGCAGATAGTTGGCTTCAACCGAAGCTCTTGGAGAACCGATGCCGGCTACTCGCAGGCCTTTGCAAGCTTGCGTCATGAACTGCAGGGCATCATGGTGATCAAGGGCGTTGTAGAGTCCATCTTCACCGCGCAGGCCCGGGTATTCCAGTCTCTGGCTATTGTTAACGAAGCCGGCGCCGAAGCGACCGCGGTCGCAAAGGAAGTAGCCATTGACCTCGACATTGAAGCGATTGTGTACACGTTTTAGCCGGCCGTAGCGCTCACCGGGCAGGGTATTGCAGCCCACCGCGCAGCCTGTGCATACAGACGGTGCCGACTGCAGGTCCCATTTACGGGTGTAGTCGCTGACCAGAGTCTTGTCGGTGAATACTCCAGTCGGGCAAACCTCTACCAGGTTGCCGGCGAATTCGCTCTGCAACACGCCCTCCTGATGGCGCCCGAAGTAGACGTGATCATGAGAGGCCATCGCCGCCAGGTCGGTGCCTCCAGCGTAGTCCTGGTAATAGCGAGTGCAGCGGTAGCAGGTGATGCAGCGATTCATCTCATGGTTGAGCAGAGGACCCAGATATTGATTGCGGTGGGTGTTCTTGCGACCCCGGTAGTGCCTGTCCCGATGGCCGACCATGACCGTCATGTCCTGCAAGTGACACTCGCCACCCTCCGCACACACCGGACAGTCGTGTGGGTGGTTGAGCATTAGCGATTCAACGATAGATTCGCGGAAGCCTCGAGCACGGTCGCCGTCCAGCGAAAATATGGCGCCGTCTGTCACTGGCGTCATGCAGCCCATGACGATTCTTCCACGACCAGACTGTTCATCTTCATCGGTAAGGTATTGCACTACCGCACACTGCCTGCAGGCGCCGATGGAACCCATGGCCGGGTGCCAGCAAAAGTAGGGTAGGTCCAATCCTATCGACAGGCAGCTTTCCAGCAGATTCTTCCCGGCCTCAACCTCGTGCTCAACGCCGTCTATGCGAATGATGGGCATTAGTGAGGCCTCTCGTCGCAGTGGGGGCAGTTGCCGCTGAGGTGCTGTTCAAATGCCTCGGGGAAGTATTTCATTGCGCTTTGCAATGGCTCCATCGCACCCGGTGCCAGGGCGCAATGGGTGTTGCCCATAGCGCCGATGTATTTCACCTGCCGTGCCAGGGTTTCCATATCCTCTTGCTGGCCGCGACCGTTTTGAATGTCATCCAGAACCTGGGCCGACCAGGGCAGACCGTCGCGACAAGGTGTGCAGAAGCCACAGGACTCACGGGCAAAAAACTCCATCAGGTTTTTGACGAAACCCACCGGACAGGTTTTATCATCGAGTATGATCATGGTGCCGGTGCCCATGCGGGAACCCGCCTTGCCAATGGTGTCGTAATCCATGGCAAGGTCCATGTGTTCCAGGGTCAAAAAGTCGGTGGAGCCGCCGCCGGGGAGGAAGCCTTTGAGGCTGTAGCCATCCTCCATGCCGCCCGCATATTCCTCGATAATTTGGCGTACCGGTGTGCCCATAGGGAGTTCCCAGCAACCGGGTTTTTTGACTCTGCCGCTGACACCGTACATTTTGGTACCGGCATCCTCGGTAAGCCCCAATGATTGGAACCAGTGCGCGCCACGCTCGATGATATGGTGCACGTTGCAAAGCGTTTCCACGTTGTTGACGATGGTTGGCCGGCCCCACAGGCCACTGACCTGTGGAAAGGGAGGCTTGGCTCGAGGATTCGCGCGTTTGCCTTCCAGGGCGCTGATGAGTGCAGTTTCCTCGCCGCAAATGTAACGCCCGGCGCTGCTGTGAACGTGCATTTCCAGCTTGTAGCCCGTGCCTAGTATGTTGTCACCCAGGTAGCCTTTGTCATGACAGGCGGTTATCGCCTCGCGTAACAAATGTGTCGCCTGGTGGTATTCGCCGCGAATAAATATGTAGGCGACGTCCGCCTGCAATGTGTAAGCCGAGACAATCATGCCTTCGATCAGCTGGTGGGGATCGCACTCCATCAGCAGGCGGTCCTTAAAGGTGCCTGGTTCCATTTCATCAGCGTTGCAGATCAGGTACTTGTGTCCCGGGCTGCATTTTTCACCCATGGGTACGAAACTCCATTTCATCCCGGTGGGAAAACCAGCGCCACCGCGACCGCGCAAGTTGGAGTCCTTGAGTATTTGCAGGCAGTCTTCAGGGGAGCGCTCTACTGCGGCGCGTAAACCCTGGTAGCCACCATTGGCTTCATAGGTGGCCAAGTCGGTTGGGCTGCGGTCGTCACGCACATTGCGGGTCAGGGGATTAGAGAGGCTCATGGTTCGGTGCTGCCTCCCAGAATTCTGATGACACTGTCTACGCTAAGGTCCTCGTGTAGATCCTCATCCACCATCATTACCGGGGCCTTGTCGCAGGCCCCTAAACAGGTCACCGGCAGCAGGGTGTAACGATTGTCAGCGGTAGTTTCTCCCAACTCTATTCCCAGTTCATCTGTAATGCGCTGCTGTAACTTGTCGCAGCCCTTGATCCAGCAAGTGATGCTATTACAAAGCAGGATGACCTTATCGCCCACCGGCCGGCGGAAGATCAGGTTGTAGAAGGTTGCAATACCGTCCAGCTCATCGGCAGACATGTGCAGGTGCGCGGCGATGGCTTGCAGACTTTCATCAGACACCCAACCCCGGTGCGCTTGAACAATTTTCAGTGCATCGATGGCAACCGCGTCCCTGTAGGGAACGTGGGTGATCTCCGCATCGATCGCCTGCAACTCTTGCTGGCTGAGTGCGGGTATCCTGTTCATGGCGTTCGCTTCGCTCATATCTTCACCTGTCCACGTCCGCCATCACAAAATCGATACTGGCGATGATGGCAATCAAGTCAGGAATTAGCAGTCCCCTGCTGTACTCCGGAATTTGTTGTAGCGCCGGAAAGGAGGGGGTTCGGATGCGAGTGCGGTATGAGGTAGTGCCTCCGTCGCTGACCAGGTGATAGTTGTTAATGCCCTTGGTGGCTTCAATGGGGAAGGAGGATTCACCCACTGGCATGACCGGACCCCAGCTCATGGACAGGAAGTGGTGGATCAGGGTCTCGATATCCTGCAGCGTTCGCTCTTTCGGTGGCGGTGTGGTCAGTTTGTGGTCGCTCTTGTAGGGGCCTGCAGGCATGTTATCCAGGCACTGGCGAACGATGCGCAAGCTCTGGCGGATTTCCTCGACCCTAACCATCGCCCGATCGTAGGAATCGCCTCGATTACCTACCGGCACTTCAAACTCAAACTGGTCGTAGCCGCCATAGGGCCGATCACGACGCAGGTCAAAGTCCATGCCGGTGGCTCGCAGAGAGGGGCCGGTGATTCCCCACGCCAGGGCATCTTCGGTCGTGTAATCACCGATGCCCACGGTGCGCTGCTTGAGAATACTGTTATCCATGGTCATGATCTGGTAGTGATCCATGCGCGCGGGCATGCTGTCGATAAACTCCCGGACCAGTTTGTCCCAGCCTTCAGGGAGGTCCTGGGCCACGCCGCCAATTCGGAACCAGGCGGGATGCATGCGTCCGCCGGTAATCGCTTCGATAATGCCGAACAGGCGCTCCCGATCGGCGAACATGTAGAACACCGGCGACATCTGCCCCACGTCCTGGGCAAATGTGCCATAGAACACCAGGTGACTTGAGATGCGGAACAACTCCGCCAGCATGATGCGGATTACCTTGGCCCGCGGTGGCACCTCAATACCAGCGAGTTGTTCCACAGCCATCACGTAGGCCATGTTGTTCATCACGCCGCCCAGGTAATCAATGCGGTCGGTATAGGGGATGAAGGAGTGCCAGGTTTGGCGCTCGGCCATCTTCTCGGCCCCGCGGTGGTGATAACCGATGTCAGGTACGGCGTCGACAATGACCTCGCCGTCCAGCTGTAACACTATGCGGAATACCCCGTGGACCGATGGGTGGTTAGGGCCCAGGTTGAGAAACATGAACTCTGTGTCTTCGGTGGCCCGGGCCATGCCCCATTCTTCGGGTTTGAACAGCAGTGCTTCCTGCTCTGCAGCCTGTCTCTCCTCGTCCATGCTGAACGGCTCCATCTCCGTTGCACGGGCAGGGTGATCTTTGCGCAGAGCATGCCCTTCCCAGGTAGGCGGCAATAATATGCGGCGCAAATTGGGGTGCCCGGAGAACTCGACCCCGTACATGTCCCAGGCTTCGCGTTCGTACCAGTTGGCGTTGGGCCAGATCAGGTGGGCGGATGGCACCGAGGCATCATCGACACTTACGCCTACTTTTATCCTCACCTCCTCGCGGGCCTTGAGGCTGAGTAGGTGGTAGACCACGGTAAAGTCCAGGGCAGCTTCGGGACGATGTTCTCGCAGTCGTTCGTCGATACCAAACAGATCCAGCAGCATGGGAAAGTCTTTGCGCAGGTGGCCCAGTACTTCCAGCAGTTTGCTTCGTTCTACCCACAAAGTGGGCGTGTTATCTGCTGTCGGCTGAGCGCTAAACGACTGCGCACCGAAGCGAGCGAACAGGCCGTCCACGGTGGTGTTGCTGTCAGTTTTAGGCTGAGCTTCTAGCACGTTTTATAGTGTCTCTTATTCTGTTATCGACAGTTGTCGCCCCTGCCTGTGCGCAGAGGACTTTGTTTTTCCTATACGCTATCTGGACTCCTTAGTTCAGTGGCCAGATTTCTCTCTTTCTGCAATCTATCCCTGTTCGAGGGCATTTGCGGTTTAATCACCCGTTGGTCACCCGCGACCCAGCTCAGTGGTCTACGTTCTTGCTCGATGGAGTCCTGCAACATCATCAATCCCTGCATCAGTGCCTCAGGCCTGGGCGGACAACCGGGCACGTACACATCTACCGGGATGAACTTGTCTACCCCCTGGACGACGCTGTAAATGTCGTACATACCGCCGGAATTTGCGCAGGAACCCATGGAGATAATCCACCGCGGTTCCAGTAGTTGGTCATAGAGGTGCTGCACCACCGGTGCCATTTTGCGAAATACGGTGCCTGAAATAACCATGAGGTCGGCCTGGCGTGGTGTGGCGCGAATGACCTCTGAGCCAAAACGAGCGATATCGTGACGACTAGTGAAGGAGGTCGCCATCTCAACGTAGCAGCAGGAGAGGCCGAAGTTGAAGGGCCACAGGGAATGTGCCCGACCCCAGGCAATCAGGTCTTCGAGATTGGCGAAGAACACGTTGCGTTTGATTTGTTCCTCTACGCTCCCGCCGGGCGAACTGGCAATGACGTCCTCGGGCTTGCTCAGGTTCCACTCCATCAGTTCAGCTCCTCTGGATGGCGGCCTTTGCCGCCTTTGATTCCCCAATCCAACGCGCCGGTGCTCAACTCGTAAATCAGTGCGACGCCGAGGATAAAGATAAATGCAGTAATGGCGAGAAAGCCCTGCCAGCCCAATTCGAAGAATGCGATGGCCCAGGCAAAGATAAAAACGGTTTCCAGATCGAAGATGACAAAGAAAATGGCCACCAGGTAAAACTCAACCGACATCTGGATTTGCGATGACCCGACTGACAGTACGCCCGACTCGAAGGGCATGTTGGTCGCTTTATTAGCTCTGCGTTGCCCTAGCACGTAAGACAGGCCGAGCATGGTCGCCACCAGCAGCAGAACGGCGATGAAGTAGACCACAAAGGGCAGGAGGCTGGTGTCGGCAGAACTCAAGCGATAGGCCTCCCGGATGCGGCGGCATTTCCCAGGACAAGGGATATGCGATCGAGGCAGCGGGGGGTGATTGTATAAAAATCGGGCACAAAGGGGGCCCTTGGCAGGTCGCGGAGCGCGATCTGTCGGAAAAATGGTGCTACTGTTTTACGTCTCAGCACAGTTACTCCACATTCGCCATACGGCATTGATGGAGGTCACTTGCCCATACTACTAACCGCTTGGGGAAGTAAATCGACCAGGTACAGTTACCACTTACAACGTAGATGACTCTAGCTATGTTGTAAGGCAAACGCAAGATTGAGGTTTTAAATCGTGAGAACACTGCACTTGTTGAGGCACGCCAAGTCCGCTTGGGACCAACCAGATCTGACCGACAGGGAGCGTGGGCTGAACAAACGGGGCAGGCGCGATGCGCCTAGAATGGGCAGGGCGCTGGCCCTGCAGATGCCGGCGCAAAGTATTGCGGTAAGCCCGGCTCAGCGAGCCCAGCTGACCCTGGAGGGGCTCTGCAAGGGATGGCCCTCCCTAGCCGACTGCCAGCATCGAACTGAAGAGGATCTCTATACCTTCGATGGCCAGGGTTTGCTTGCCTGGATCGCCGCCCAGGATGACCGCGACTACAGCCTTTTTCTGATTGGGCACAATCCCGCTCTGACGGAATTGATCAACGAACTGGCAGTCTGCCGACAATTAGAAAACCTGCCTACGGCGGGCTATGTTCGCCTGCTGCTGGAAGTGCAAAATTGGTCAGCGATCGAAAGTGGCTGCGCCTCTTTGGAACAAAGCCTTTTCCCCAAAGAACTGCCGACGACTTGAGCGGCTGCGTTTGTTGGTTGAGGCACTGTTGCAATGCCTGACAAGCGACGACTGCTGCGCTGCATCGCCAACAGTGTTAGGATTTGCAGGATTTGTAAATATACTGGAGTTTTATCCATGCGTATTGCCTTGGGTGCGCTTGTCTTATTGTTTGTCACAGCTTGCGAAACGCAGCCCACTCCTACCCTGGTCGCTCAGTGTACTGAGCCGCGACCTCAGGTTTGTACGATGGAGTACGCGCCGGTGTGTGCTGATCTCACTGGTGGTGGCAAAAAACAATACGCATCGGCTTGTAATGCTTGTGCCGATGATACCGTTAGCGGTTACTTGAACGGGGAGTGCCCTGAGTGAGCCTCACCAATCGTATATTGATTGCCATGGTGGCGGGTATCGTCACCGGTTCCATCATCAATTTGTTGGTGCACTCTACAGGGGTCACTGACGGGCTAAAGTCGCTGGTGGATGTCTACCTGGTCCAGGGTCTGTTCGATGTGGTGGGGCGTATTTTTGTTGCTTCGCTGAAGCTGCTGGTGGTTCCACTGGTGCTGGTCTCCCTGATTTGCGGTGCCTCTTCCCTTGGTGATAGCGCCAGGATGGGGCCAATAGCAGTCAAAACCCTGGCGTTCTACATGTCCACCACCGCCATCGCGATCAGCCTGGCACTGTTTTTTGCTGTGTTGATCAGCCCGGGATCCGGCGTTGTCATGGACGGAGCAGCAAACTTTCAAGCCAAGGTGCCACCGCCTCTTACCGATGTGTTGGTTGATATCTTCCCTTCGAATCCGGTCAAGGCGATGGCCGATGGCAAGATGCTACAGATCATTGTCTTTGCCCTGTTGTTCGGCTATGGAATCTCTCACGCTGGTGAACCGGGCCGTCGAATTGCCAGCTTCTTCCGCGACGTAGACGCGGTCATCATGAAGATGGTGGAAATACTGATGACGCTAGCGCCCTACGGCGTATTTGCACTGTTATCCAAGCTCTTTGCCAGCATGGGCATAGGGGCAATCCTCGATCTGGCGGCCTACTTTTTCACTGTTCTTGGCGTTCTGTTATTACATGCACTGGGCGTTTACAGCTTTATGTTGAGGGCGCTAGCTGGGCTTTCTCCAGCCATGTTGTTGCGAAAAATGCGCCCCATTTGGGCTTTTGCATTCAGCACCGCCTCATCCGGCGCTACCTTGCCTATTACCCTTCGTACGGTCGAAAAACGAATGGGTGTTCACAACTCTGTTGCTGGCTTTACCGTGCCGCTGGGTGCGACCATCAATATGGATGGCACCGCCATCATGCAAGGAGTGGCAACTGTCTTTATTGCCCAGGTCTACGGAGTGGACCTTTCCACGGCTGACTTCATTACCGTGATCTTGACCGCCACCCTGGCTTCGATTGGTACCGCGGCAGTGCCTGGTGTTGGCCTTATTACGTTGGCACTGGTGTTGGAGCAGGCTGGGCTACCAGTAGAGGGAATCGCGCTTATTATCGGTGTCGACCGCCTTCTCGACATGGTACGCACAGCCGTTAACGTGACTGGCGATGCTACGGTTTCAATTATCGTCGCTAAAAGTGAAAATCAGTTCGATCAGTATGTCTTTGATGACCCCAATGCCGATCAGCATCGCGACGATGACAATGCGGGTGTGTTGCCCACCAGCTGATGTCCAAGGCCACAGCCCTGAGTCGGGCTGTGGTATTATTTTCCGCCCGATAGTTCGAAGTAGAATTTAGCAATGTCCATTCAGTGCACCATTGTTCCGGTGACCCCCTACCAGCAGAATTGTTCCATCATTAAGTGTGAATCCAGCGGCAAGGCGGCTATCGTTGACCCCGGCGGGGACGTCGAGCGTATTTTGGAAGCAGTGACGAAGATGGGGGCTAGCGTTGAAAAAATTATACTTACGCATGCCCATATGGATCATTGCGCTGCAGCGGACGTGTTGCGTCAACAATTGAGCATTACCATAGAGGGCCCGGAAAAAGCGGATACCTTCTGGTTAGAGAAATTGCCCGAGTGGTGCCAAATGTCGGGCTTTCCTCACGCTGATGCATTTGTGCCAGACCGCTGGCTGGAAGATGGTGACACCGTAACAGTGGGAGAGCAAACGCTTCAGGTGCTGCACTGTCCAGGGCATACCCCGGGTCACGTGGTGTTCGTCTATCAACCCCAGAATGTCGCCTGGGTTGGAGATGTTTTATTTCAGGGCTCTATTGGGCGCACCGACTTTCCTATGGGTAACCATGAGGATTTGGTCTCCAGTATTCGCGAAAAGCTTTTCCCCCTGGGTGATGATATTACCTTTATCCCCGGACACGGCCCAACATCCACCTTCGGCGAAGAACGCCGCAGTAATCCATTTGTATCGGACTCCCGTTATGGCTGATATGCCAGAAGATCGAGAAACCCTGTTGCGCAGTGAATATCACACCCAGACAGCGAAAATTAACTGGCACGATCTGCAGACCTACTATGCCCACGGTAGCGTCATAACGGTGGGTTCCGAGTTGAGTCTGGTGGAGGTTGCGGTGCAACTGGGCCTGGATAATGCAGAACAGTTCCAGCAGTGGATAGCGGATAAGCAAATAGCCCCGGTGCACGATGAACAGGCACTCGCCTGGTACGAGGCCAATCAGAAATTGTGGGCGGTGGTCGCGCCACCGTGGGTACTGGTGCAACAGCGTTAGAGCTTGTTTTTTGTCGGGCGCCGCGTTGCCTTTACAAGCACTACCAGCATAGATGTCAGCGCTGCCAAGTAAAGCCAGAACAGACTCACGTTAACCAGCGCGGCCTGCAGGTTGATCCAGGGAGTTTCATACTGCACCTGCATCGCATGGCGAATATGTTGGAAATGAAAGCTGATTGATAGCCACGCGAGATACGAAAAGATAACTAGCAAAAGCCACTGCGCAACCCTGATGATCGTATTCTCTGCGGGCTTAAACATTAGTGTCAGCGCCTGGGCAACAAAAGGCGCGAACAGCGGCACTATCACCACAAAATAGCGATAATCACGGTCCCAACCGCCATAAGGTGAGTGGAAGCTCGATGCTCCCAGCACGATTAGCGCTATCACAGAAGCCAGAGTCACAATTTCAGCTTTTGGCCATTCTTTTTTCAGTAAACGGTTGATCAAAGGTAGCAGGATAATTATCAGAAATGGCGACGCGCTGATCAGGCCTGTCAGGTCCTGCCTGCCCACTTCTTCTTTAGGAGCTCCGAAGAAAAGGTTCTGCAGCACTTTACCCTGGTTTTCAAATTTAAAAAGCGAGCCTAACTGGTGATTGGCTGTATCTGTAGAGTGATGGAAGTGCGCTAGAGAAAACGGTGACTCGAAGCACACCCAGTTGTAAACCATTAACGCGAGCATGGGCAAAAGCCCCGCTGTTATTGTCATCGCCAATGTCTTTGGGCTTAGCAGTCGGCTGCGACAATACAGCAGCAGGTAAGTAAATACGGGTATGAACGCAAGGATTAACAGGTGCTCAACAAGTACTGCCAGAGACAGTAAAAAAGTGCCTGTAATAACATCCAGTGAGCGTCCATGCGTGCGAAACCTGAAAATCAGCAGCAGCCCCCAGATGAGCAAGGCTGCGGCAGTTACATGGGAATACAGTAGTGTCGAGTACCGCATTAGCACTGTGCCGGCCATCAGAGTGACAGCAGCAATGACCGCAGTGGCCAGGGCATTGCCCTGGTTTACACCCAGGGCAATCATGCCCAGCAGTAAAAGCGAGCCGGATAGTACTGGCACCAGCATAACGATTTTAACGCGGGATTCTTGTTCTGGACGGTAACGACGGGCCATCTTTGGATCCAAATTTAATGGATGCATCCATGTTTCCAAAGGCCTGACACCCTGGTAAAAGGCATAGCTCAGCAATGCCAATCCAGGATTCCGGTCGGCATAATACTTTCCCTCATAGAGCGCGCTGTCGTTGAAGGCAAACTGCTTGACGTGTTTTAGCTCAGGATTGCCCGTGGTCACCAGGGCATCGAAAAGCGCAAAGTGACTGCCATCGTTGGTGATGGTGATGCCGGAGTTCAGTGCATAAAAAATGTAGGAGCTGACCAGCATGGTCAGCACTAGAGTGACTGTTGCCAATGGGTTTCGCAGCAGCTTTCGCATTGGAATTGGGCTTGCTCCAGGGTAGGTGGTGCCTAGGTTGAACTATCGAATCACTTTAATCCAGTCACCGGTTCTGGGCTCTCCCCGAGGATACATTCCATTGAGTAAGCGCAGCTGCTCCTCCGCATAGGGGATACGGATGCTGGACGCTATGCTGGCGAACGTGGCTCCTCTTGGAACTTGAACGTAGTGCACATAGCGCGCAGTGCCAGCCTGCTTTTCCTTGGGATGAGTGGGGCGAAAGCTTGCAATGATCTCGAGTAACACGGGGTCGTTAATTTCCAAGTTGCTGGACTCCCCCTGAAGCAAATAGGTGTAGTTGTAATCGATCACTGCCAGGCGTTTGGAGGTGCCGGCACTGCTGGCGACCGCTGAATAACCTTTCAATCCCGCTTGGTCCAGCTCCACGCCCTTGGACAAGTCGCCAGAGGCACTGCTCTTGAGTACGGACTCGGGTGACGCACTGCTGTCTTTCCTGCGCAGGGTAATTGTCAGCGAGGCTGTGCCGTCGGGGGCGCTTGCAACCACAGCTTTGCCGCCTGATGTTACGGTCCAGCCAACCGGGTGCTCGAAGGTGAAAGCAAGCTTATTGTGATAATAGCGATTCTCGTCCCGCGTACCCTGCACGCTCTCGCCCCACACCAAACCCTCTATGTGGCGACGGAACTCGCCTGGCTGTTCGGGGCTTTCAACGTATTCATCCAGATCCAGTTCACCTGCTTTACCTATTACCGTTTGCAGGCGCTTGTCGTTGCGCGGGTGGGAAGCGTAAAGGCCGTGATACGTGCCGGCGGGTTTGCCGCTGGCTTTGGCCCTTAGCCGCTGGAACTGTTCCTGGTCTTTGAGTACACCGATCACTTCCAGTAATGCCTGGGGATCGTAGCCGGTTTTATACATGTACTCGGCACCGAGGCCATCGGCTTCTAGCTCCATATCCCGGCCAAAGCCACTGATGAGTTCGGCGCCGTACATGGTTGAGGCATCTGCAAGGTCTCCGCTGCCAGTCAGGATGTAAGCTGTGGTAGCGACGATCTTACTGGTGATATTGGTCCGGCTTCGTCGTCCATGATGATTGCCAGTGACGTGACCAATCTCGTGTCCGATCACGCCCGCCAACTCTTCCTCTGAATCGAGGAACGGCAGCAGGCCGCGACTGACGTAAATGTATCCGTTGGGTGCAGCGAAGGCGTTGATGACGCCGGTATCTAGCACCGTAAAGGTAAACTTTCCTTTCGGATCATCGGAGTTAGCCACCAGATTCTGGCCAATGCGGTTGATGTATGCCTGCAGTTCCGGGTCATCGTACACCTGTCCTGAGTCGATGATTTTTTGGTGCTCTTCCTCTCCCTTATTAGCTCCCAGGCTGAGGCTGGCCTGTAAGGACAGGGTGAGGATTAGTAACAAGGCAGATAGGCGCATACTCAGAACTCGCTGGAGAGAAATTCCAGCAACTGCTCACCTAGGCCGTCGCAGGCGGTGCCCTGTACAGGGGCGATGATGGGTATGGGTATTATCACTGCTGGCATGTAGGACTGGCCACTGGCACTGGTACTTACCCGGCCTACCTCAGCCTGGTCGGTAAAGTCCCAGATGACCGCCTCGTAGTTGGAGTCGTTACTCCAGGTGCCGAAGCCAAAGCAGCCGGCGCCACCCGGGCCGATACCACAGGTCATGGAGCCGGCGGAATCGGAGCGAATGGTGACGCCGTCAATCCAGATCATATACTCGGTTTTGAGCTCGCGCATGCGCTGCGCCACAGGCTCCTGCTCCAGCAGCCGGTTAATATCTTCAGGATGCAGGGGGGCGGTGCGCGGTTCGAACCAGGGATACAGCGAATTGATAAAGTCGATTTCGTTGATCACGGCAATGGTTTTGTCTCTGTCCGCAATATGATCACCCACGCACTCAATGAAGTCGGGCTCGGTTTCATAGTCACTGGCGTGACGGCGCCCGAGGATAACGACGGTGGAGTCACCAATGCCAGCGAGGGGTTCGTTAAAAACCATCTCGTCGACAGTGGACGTGACGCAGCCTGAGCCCAGAAGAGCGATGAACAGGAGGAATGCAGTTCTCACGGTTCTACCCCTTCTGGCTCATCAGATAGCGCCCCAGTAGAGTCCAGCTCCGCTTCCGCTGCCGGTCTCGCAAGCGCCGGCAGTCCCCCGTCCATCCATGCAGCCACTTCGGGCACGCGGGTGAAGCTGGTCGCAAAGTTAGCGCCTGCATCCCGTAGGGCCATTACCGCAGCCAGATTTACAGCTGCCTCGTCACTGCGCAAAAAAGCGGTGGGTGTCTTACCGTAGGCGGCCATAGTCCACTCGGCGATGGGGTCCCCGGATGTAGTTACTAATTCGAAGCGGTAGCGCATCCAGATTTCATACACCTTGATGTTGGTGTGCTGTGGTATGGCGTATTGCAGTTCGTCCACGTGGGGAATCAACACAGCGTTAACCACTGGATTCATCTGGTTGGCAGAGGGGGCGCCTTTCATGTGCACCATTTCGGTAAACATGCCACCAAGTAACTTGTCCCACATAGCGACCTGAGCGTCGCCGGTGTTGACGATCCAACCCGATTCAGCGCGGGTTTTGGCCTCGTCAAAGAACTCATGATTGGCGAACTCCTCCGGGTACCACACGCCCATAGTCAGGGGCACGGGCTCCATCAGCGGGTCGGGAAAATTGCCCTCAACCTTTACCGTGGTGGGGCCACAAGCCGCCAGCATCAGCAGCAATACGCCCATAGCCAGGGCGCGTGTCTCAGGGGCGGAAGTCATTAAGCGCAACAAAGGTACCTCCATTACGGTATGCCAGCTCACGCATCAGTGTAGCGAAGCGAATGCCTGTCGTCTGCAAGTGTGGAGCACGAATAAATTGTACGGGAAAACCGACCCCATGGATGCGCACCAGTCGATTGCCCTGGGCGTCTGCGCGGTTGATACGATCAACAGTATCAACCACCTGGGAGATCGACTCGCCAGTGAATTCGTCCCCGAATACGTACAAGCTTATTTTTTTACTTGGATCGTAGAAGGTGCGAATGGCCGCGGTTATTCCCTCAACGGGGCTGGAATTACTGAACACATTCCAGTTGCGCAGATTCTGCATAATGACATTACGCCTGCCGGGGGTGTCGGGAATCCATTGGCCTCGATAGCGGCTGAACATGTACTGCCCCATATCGTTCATTACCTGTATGCCCTTTACTTCCGGATAAATGGCCAGCGTGGACTGTATCTCCTGGATCATGCGCTCCCATGCATAGGAGTACATGGAACCCGAGGTATCGATGATGAAAATGATGTATTCGCTGTCTACCGGAATACCGCCGATCAGGTTGTTCTTTGACTGATACTGGCTGCCCAGCAGTCGCTTCATTTCCTCTGAGAGCTGCTGGCGGGCAATGGCCAGTTGCTCGGTAATCACATCGTTGCTGTTGGTCTCCACCTGGATGCTGTCGTATTGGGAACGGGAACTGGCAAGCAGTCCCTGCAAAATAGCGATGCGTTCCTGATACTCAGACAACTGTTCGTGTTTGGCGTTGAGGTCGCGGTTCAATACTACCGACTCACCCCGAATGTCATAGATCTGCTCCTGCAGGTCCGCCAGCTTGCCTTTCAGGTTGACGGTGGAGGCCTCGATGATCTGCGGCTGTACGGTTTTGGTAATCATCAACAACAGGATAACTGCGCCGAAGCCACAGCAGATCACGTCGAGGAACGACAGGGAGAATTCTTCCGCAGTGCGCCGGCGAGCCATCAGGGCCAGTCCTTGGAGGGGCTCAGGAGTGAGCCCTGGCTGACTTGCGCCAGTTGCCAGAACTCGGAAGCCGCCATAGGGTCGCCTTCCAGGGGCGCCAGAATGATATTCACTGGCACGCCGCTGGGCAGTTGACGAATGGCTTGGCGGTAGAGCTTCTGGCGCTCCCGTCCGCTCACCTTGGTGCTGTTCGGCGGGCTGGTACCCTGGGTGGGCAGCCCGTCGGTAATGAGGAATATGTTGTCTGGCGAGGGTGATAGCTTCTGCATGGCAATAAATGCGTTCTCCAGGCTGGTACCACCAGCCGGAACAATTTTACGCAGCTCCTTGGATACTGTTTCAAGTTGCGACTGGTCTGCGACTTCCAGCCATTTGCCATCCGTTTGTGGTAACAGCGCCGAGGCTTCGGTGTTGAAGGTGATGATCTGGTAATCGGCGTTCACCGGCAGTTGTGCGGTAAGCCAGTCGACGGTGTTCAGGGTGCGACTCCATTTGTCTGCCCGGCGCTGCACATTCTCACCCATATTACGCAGGCGGATAATGTTGACCAGCCGGTCCGCGAGCATACTGGATGAGACGTCAAGCAGGATGGCAATATTGCGCCCGCCCAGATTGAGCCCGGTAAGATACTGACGGTTGCCCTCGCCGATAAAAGTGCGGGCGCTTTTTCCGCCGTCTTCGGGGGCGGCTTCCTTCAGCTTCTCCACCTCTTGTTCCAGCGAACGAATTTCCGCCTTTAATTTCTCAATGGCCTCATCTTCGGTATAGCCTTCGGCCCGCAGGGACTCGATTAGCGCTTCGTATTCGTCAAGCTCCTCGGTGATGCGGGTGGCTCGTCCCTGTGCTTCTACCGTTTCCATGTCCATCTCAGAGAGCGTGTTGCGCAGTGCAACCAGGCCCTCTTTGCCTTCAAGGACTTCTTCTTCCAGCATATTGACCTCAGAGAGCAGGTCTTGGTTCAGGTCCTGAAACTGGGTTTCCATAGAGTGATCTATGATCAGGAACACCAGCACCACCGCTCCGAAGCCACAGGACATAATGTCCAGAAAGCTGAGGTTAAAAGTGGTAAAGCTGCGCTTGCGGCGACCCATACCTAGTCGAGGACTTCTATCAGTTGTATCTCTGCCCCGTCAGCGGTGCCGATGACATCGCCCACGCCCAGGGCCTCGTCCCCCTGGTTTTGCGTGCCGTTTACGCTAGCGCTGCCCTGCAGTTGCCAGCCCTGTTGCCCCTGGGTCACTTCCAGCCCAGGCGCAAGTGTCATGCCGCTTACCAGCGGTTTGGCGGTAGCGCCTGTCAGTAGATGGGTGGGGTGGCTGATCGCCACAGGCATGGGTTCCAGGGTGGCGGGCTCAATCGGACCGTTATTGTCAGTCGCCAGGCAGGGCAGGGCGGTGACAAAGCTGAGTGGACCGCTGCGATTGAGCAGTTGTTCAGTCTGTTGCTGCATGGCCTGCCAGAGCTCGTCGCCACCGGCAATTGTGGCTTCAGGGAACTTGTCGCGCATGCCTGGAAGCAGTGCTACCAATGGGTCCGCGATCAGTCTGTCGGCAGGGGACATACTACCCATGGCCTCCGCTGCCGCAGTAAACAGCCGTTGCCCGGCGGTGACCATGTCTGTAGCGGCTACCCTGGCGCGGTAGCCGTTGACCTCGATATTGGTTTCGGGGCTGTTGGCCAGCGACTGCAGGGCCTTGGGCAGGGCATCGTAGAGTTGCTGCTCTGTTTGTGCTTTGCGCCGAGGATCGTAGCGAGTCTGCCTGATGAATGCGCTAGCGACCACTTCGACCAGGCGCTCCTGCAATTGCAGCAGGCCGCAGCCGGGCAGTGGCACGCTGCGTTGCACCACTATTTCCTCGCCGCTCTGGGCCAGCTCTGTAATCAGGGCCTGGTGTAGTTGCAGTTCCAGGTGAAACAACCTTCCTGGGCCGCCGTGTAAGCTGCCAAGCAGCGCGCTGCGGTTGACCAGGCCCACGACTTCGAAGGGGCACTGCTGAACAATACCCAGTAACAGGCTCAGCTGTTCCCGCTGCATGCTGCCGGAACAGGCCAGCAACATTTCCTGCGGCTGGCCGGCCTCGCGATGCAGTTGCAGTAGGTGCGCATGCACCAAATCGGCGGTGTGACGCGCAGGGCCCAGCGCCGGCTGCAGGGGTTCAACACTGAGCTGCCACCAGTAGCGATTGTTAATGTCGCGGGGGCGCAGACGGGCACTGCCCCTGGCGTCGTTGCCGAAGCGATACTCCTTGCCTTCCAGCAACGTGTAGCCGGGGCTTTGTTGCACCGGCCCCGCACCCCACAGTTGCAGAATGCAGTCGTTGATATCGAGCAGCGCAACTGTCATGAGGATACCAGATGGCGCAGCAGGCGTTTATCTGCGTAGCGTTGGCAGTCCAGGACCAATCGTTCCTGGGACAACTGCAACTGGTGCAGGCAGAACATGATGACGATGGAAAGCACCAGGGCGACGAAGGTGCTGTTAAAGGCCACACCCAGGCTTACCGTTACCCCGGAAATGTCACCTTCGACTGCTTTATAGGCCTGCCCCAGCGCTTCACCAATGCCGCGCACTGTGCCGATAAAGCCAATGGACGGAATAGCCCAGGCGATGTAGCGCACCATAGACAGCTCAGAGTCCAGTCGGTCGGCCTCGATGTCACAGCTTTCTTTGATAGTGTCTGATACTGCCTGGATGCTGCCGGTGGTGGCGAAGCGCTGCAGTGCTGTCAGCAATGTGCGGGGCAGCAGGTAGTCCTGTTCCGTGTCTGGCAGGGCCTCCAGCGAGCGACTGTATTCCCGGGCATCTTCTGGCAGCACGCTGGTGCCCTCTGGAATGTCCAGCAGGCGGCGGTCCAGCAGTCCCTGCTCGTCGATAGCACGTTTGCCTTTATAGCCCATGATGGCCAGGGCCCAGATCAGCAGGATGAAACAGGCTTCCTGCTCAAAGTCGCGGATAACCACCACGAAACTGCGCTCCGGTACGTAGTCGTCGCCGGAGGCCTGCAGTTCCATTTCCTGGCGAATCTGGGTGTCAGCTGCCGGGCGGATTGCGCCAACGTAGACAGCGTGAACCACAATCACCGCTATCAACAAGGCGAACAACTGGTAAATGAATTCGGATGACATCCTTTGCTTCATGAGCGGGTCCTATATATCCACGGGGAACGAGACCGACAGGTCTTCTGAAATCTGTTCCGAGGATTCGTAATCAAAAGGATCGGTCGCCGGACGAGTTGCCGCCGGCTCCGGTTCGGTTTCTGCTTCTTCGACAGCGGGCTGTTCTTCGCCCTCAGGCTGAGCCCAGGCGGGCGTGCCCCAGAGTACCAGCAGCAGTATCAGTAGCTTGTTCATGATCTTACTCCGCGTACCGCGCAATTCTGAATCCTACGTCATCGCGCCCCGCTTGCCCATAATCCCGGTAGGACAGGCGCAACTCGGCGATGCGGCTGTGAGACCAGCTCGCCCCGCGAATCACGTAGTTATCACCGGACTGGGCGCCCAGCGGGTCGGTTTGCAAGGAGCCGTTGGCGGAGGGAATGGCGTAAACATCATGCACCCATTCCGCGACGTTACCGCCCAGATCGTAAAGGCCTTTGTTGCTGGCCGAAAAAGACGCCGCCGGAGCACTGACCACATGGCCATCCTTGTAGCCGCTGAGCACCCGGCCTGTCACATAGGCAGAAGTGTTATCCGCATAGTTTTCCACCGCAGCTGTGGGTGGGAAATTGTCTCCCCAGGGGAATTTCAACAGACTGCTGTCGCTGCTGCGAGCTGACCAGGCCCACTCCGTTTCTGAAGGCAGGCGGTAGCCGGTATTCGATGGGTTGTAACCGGTAATGATGCCGTTGGTCTCACGATAAAAGGCCGGAAGCCCCTCTCGCTTGCTCAACCAGTTACAGAAAGCGGCAGCCTGTTGCCAACTCACCTGAACGACTGGCTGATGATCCCGGTTGAGGCTGTTGCCTTCGATCTGGCCGGAATCATGAGCAGGATTAAACAGGCGGAATTGGGCATTGGTGACTTCTGTGGTTTGCATATAGAAGCTGCGGTTGAGGGCAACCGGGTGTAATACCTCATTGGCGCGTCTACCGGGTTCCCGGCGGGAGGCGCCCATGCTGAAGTTGGCGGTCGCTGAGTCGCCTGGGTTGAATAGCAACAGGGTCTGGCCTAATGCGGTGGTGATCTCTGGCTTAATTCTGGTGGCCCGGGCCTGGGCCTCAGTTTGCAGGCTAACTTCAACTAATTGTTGTAGTCCCGGGCGAGGTGTCACTGTTTGTTTCACCGGGGAGTAGCCCGCCAAGGCGATTTCCACCCGGTGCGCTACCGCTGGCAGCGACAGCACCTGGCTGCCTTTGCCTTGGGGTTTGCCGTTGATACTCAGCACGGCTTGCGCAGGAGTTATCCGAAATTTCACTTCGCCAAGCTGCGCTTTGAGTCTTATCGTGCGACTGTCAGTAGCTGCCGCCTCCAATTGTACGGTCTCGCTATGACGACGATAACCGGGTTTGAATACCGCCAGGCGGTGGGCGCGCCCGGGAGTGATTTCCAGTTCCAACGGAGTCTGGCCCTGGAACTCACCATCCAGGGTCACGTTGGCACCGCCGGGACTACTGGCAAGCTGCAGCAGGCCGGCCGCTGGCTGTAGTTCAATAGTGCCCAGATCCTGTGGTTTTCCCGCGGTGATATCCAGGTCCTGTTGCCAGCTGGCAAAGGCGGGTCGCTGCAGTATCAGCTGATGCTCACCTTGCAGTATTTCCAGCACTGCCGGTGTGATCCCTGCAACTTCGCCGTCCAGCAAAATTTCTGCACCCGCCGGCTCGCTACCAAGGCTGACCTCGGCCCAGGCTGGTTGCAGCTGCACCGACAACTGCTGCTGCAATTGTCTGCCTGTGACTTCGAAAACTTGCTCCTGCTGCTGATAGCGGTCTGCTTCCAGTTTGATATGCCGCTCGCCCGCCTCCAAAGCAAGGTCGGCCAGGGGCGTATCACCCAGGTACTGCTCGTCAACTAACACCCTGGCCCCGGCAGGCTGGGATTCGATAGACACCAGTCCGGGCAGAGGCTGCAGCACCAGGGTTGCACTCTGGCTGTCGCCATTGGTGACAGTCACAGTGGTCTCGAAAGGGTGATAACCCGGGGCCTGTGCAGACACTATGTAATCACCGGGGCGCAGCAGGTAGCGCTCGCCAAAGGGCAGGGCGATGCCGCTGATCTCAACTTCAGCCGTTGACTCGGTTGTAACAATGATCTGCAGGGAGCGGGCGGTGAGCAGGAAGCCCATCACCACGATAAATACCACCGCAGTGGCGCCCAGTGCCCAGCGCAGTGGGTGAATCCTGGTCTTTTTTTCCTCGGCGTCACTGCCCAGCGGCTCAAAGGCACTGGGTTCTATTGGACTGGGTAAATCCTCTTTGCTGGCGTGACTCACAGGATGCGCTCCGAGCAGGTGATATCAAGGGCAGGCGCAGCACTGTCATGGTTGATGGTGAATTTTTGCAGCACATCCCGGTAGCCCACGCGGCTGCCACGCAGCTGGTAGGTGCCCGGGCGCAGGGTCAATTGTCGTTGCTCGAACTTACCCAGCCGGGCGACCTTGTAAATAATGACTTCCGTTTCCCCATCCGAGCGCAGGGTCACAGGCACCAATGTATTGGCCTGTTCCAGCAGTACTTGCAGAGTTGCGACCTGCTCTGTAAGCACAGGTCCCTGAGGCGTGATGGTTTTTGCATACTTTAAAAGCTTTTGGGTGGCTTCAGCCACTGCGACATCAGAGAGTCGGTCAGGCTGCAGCATGGCGGCGCGAAATTGCTTGTCCAGTCGCGCCCGGGACTCGCTGCGTTTCAGGCCATCAACCGCAAACAACAGACTGGAGTCCATATCCAGTGCGCTTTGGTAGGCGTCCACTGCCTGCTGCCATTGCTCGGATTGCTCCCGGCTGTTGCCCTGCCGCTTCAGGCTGGTTAACCGGTTGGCCTGCTGGGCCGTGCTGACTTCCTGCAGTGCACTGCTCGCTTCAGTCGAGCCAGGGCGTAGTTTGGCTGCACGGTTAAAGTGTTCTCTGGCGCTGCTGTAGCTGCTGTCATCCAGGTCCGTATAACCGTCACTCATGGCGTCGTTGAATTGCTGATCCACCAGTGAGTCGCTAACCCGCTGCAGCTCAGCGGCCGCGCGCTGGTGCAACGGGTCCAGTTCCACCGCCTGTTCGAGCTTGCTTTTGGCAGTTGCCAAATCGCTGCCCGCTTCGGCTTGAGTGGCCTGCGCCATTAGCGTGATCAGCGGTTCCATTACTGCGGCACGCTGCTGCAACTGAGGCAGGGTGGCATTTTCAGGTTCAATCAGCGTGGCCAGTTCTAGCGCGCTGTATACCTGTTCGGGTATGCCTTCTTCGATACCATCGAGCGCCAATGCCAACTGTTCGTCAACGACTGAGGGAATGCTGTCGTTGATGAGCTGGAATTGAACCAGGCCTTGCTGGTATTTTTCTTTTGCCTCCACATACTGCCGTTGGCGATAGAGGTCATCGCCGGTAGCGGCGGTTGCCACGGCGTCGGCATAGGCAGTTGTTGCCCATTGGCTTGCGCCCCGCTCTTCCAGGGAAAACTGCAAATCCAGCAACTGCTGCAACACATCCTTGGCCTCTTTGCGCAACTTCGCGGCCTGGGCATCAGAGAAGGGCGACGCCTCTGAAACGGCAGGTTGGTCGCTGGGCTTTGCCTGCGTTTTTACAGCAGTTGCAGGGTCTGGGCTTGCTGCTTGTGCTGCAGCATCAGGTTCGCTGACCTGCTCTGGTAGCCAGAAGACGACCAGTAAGGCCAGCACGGCAAGACCGCCCAGGGCCGGCAGCACCCACCCCGGAGGCGTTTTGGTGTTGATCTGCTCGGGTGCGGATTGTGGGGCGAGCTCAAAGGGCGTTGGCTCCAGTTGCTCATTGTGGGAAGACATCTACTGCGTGGACCTTTTAATGCGTTGAGGCTTTGTTGCGAGGCCTAAAGTGTATCAGGGGTAGAGGGGGAATCCTCCAGACCTTCCAGTGAGCCAATTTCGGTAGCATAAATGTCAGCCAGTAGTTCGCGCCATTGGGCGTACTGTTCTTCTACATTTCCGCTGAGCGTGATCGAGCGATCTTCCAGGTCAATGACCTGGGGAGTGATCTCGGCCTCCAGTGACATGCCCAGCTCCTCCAGAGCCTGCACATGAATTTGGGCTTCATTGCGCTTTTCCAGCCCGCTCTTGAGTAAGTAGCCACCGCCGATGACAGCAACATTGCCCGCGGCCCGGCTGGAACTGTCGCTACTGCCCATACCGGCAATGCCGGCAGCAACTGCCACGGCGCCTACAATGAGCCGGCGCCGCGCTTCTGCTTCCAGTTCCTGCTGTGCTACAGCCTCTTCATAGCTCAATTTGCGCCATTGTTGATAGGGCCCAATCATTTCGATACCGAAGGAGTTGTAGTGTTCCTGCATGGTGTCTACGTATATGTTGTCGCGCTCGCGAATGGTGTCGATTCGCTCCAGCATAGGGTCGCCTTCTGCGGGCAAGCGCATGACCAAATAGACACCGCTGCGGTTCTTCGCCAGATAGCCATCGAAGCTATCTGGGGAAAAGCTTTGGGCGAACAGTAGCTCTGTGGTTAAGCGCACGTTTTCCCGGTCTTCGGGCCTGAGCTTGCTGTGGGCTTTGAGTAAATCATTGGCGATAGTATTGTAAACCGCCTGGAAAGGATCATAACTGCTGCGTGTTGAACTTCTGTAGGCGTAGGCACTGGCCTTGCCCTTGTAGCTTTTGTCCAGCCACTCATAGCCACGAGAATCTTGTGCGTGAATGTCTATTTCCAGCGACTCACCATCGGAGTGAATGATTTTTCCGGTGACGATCAGGTCGGATATCCGCTCCGGATCAGGTACCACTCGCACTGCGCCCCAGGCGCCACTTTCTTGCATGGCTTGGGACAACAAGTTAGGCATAAAACGGGCCTCGGCTTTGCGAACCTCAGCGTACACGCGTTCGTCTTCATCGTAGTCATCCAGGCCCGGGTCAAAAATGACGATGCCAACATCCAGCAGCTGACCCTCTGGAATGACCTCTGAGCTGGAGTCAATTGCCGGCACAGAGGTGCTCTTTATCGTTTGGCTTACGCAGCCGGACAATAGTGCCAGCGCACCTAATAGCAAAGCGGTGGTTAATAACTTGTGTCGTGCTGGTCTCACTTATCAATGCCCTTGTACTTGCGGTACTCGTCCCACAGTTTTTCGCGCACCGCAGGATCGGGTTCACGCATGGCAGCCTCACGCAGCTGGCGTGCGACTACATCATCGCCATCGCCTGAGGGAATGTCGCCAGGAGGAGGGTACTTGGCGGTGTTTTTGGGCATTTGCCCGCCACCGGCAGAAGCACCGCCAATGCCGCCACCAGCGCTGCTGCTGGCGACGCCACCGCCGGTCCCGTATTCGCTGTTGCCCTGACCGCCGCTACCTGAACTGCCGGCGCTCACAGGGGGCTGCTGTGCTGTACTGTTGCGTGCTGCTTCGCGCTGGATCGCTTGTTCTTCCAGAATCATGGCGTCGAACTCGCCGGTGCCACGCTCCAAACGTGCGTCCAGTATAGCCACCTGCTCCGCTGGAGTCAGTGGCCCTGTGCCGTTGCCCATACCGCCGGAGCCCGCTGGATAGTTGCCACTTCCACCCTGGCCATTGGGCCCGCCGGGCTGACCAGAGCCCGCTTGTCCTGACCCGGGTTGCCCTGATCCTGATTGACCCTGGCCGGATTGTCCCGGACTGGATTGTCCCCGACTGGATTGTCCCGGACTGGATGGTCCGTCGCCTGCCGAGCCACCAGGCTGCTCGCCCATGGCACCTTCCATGCCAGCCATGACTTCTTCGAAGCTGGGTTCGTCGCTCATGTCGGGCAAACCACCTGAGTCCGAGGGTTCAAAGCCTGGTTCGCCGTCAGCACCGCTGCCAGCGTCCTCGAAGCTTGGTTCGGCGCTGCCGCTGCGGCCTTCGCCGGCGACTTCACCGCCACTGGCACCGTCTTCACCACCCGCTCCCTGTGCAGACTCATCAGCTGCCTGAGCACCTTCACTGCCTCCTGGGTCGGAGGGGAATTCTCCCTCGGGGAACTCACCGGGGCTGTCTCCAGCGCTGCTGTCTGGCGAGCTGGGCTGACCTGATTGAGAGGCGCTGCTCTGGCTGGACGATGGTGAGGAGCTACCACTGGCCTGGGCTGAGCTGCTGCTACTTGAGCTTGACGAGCTGCTGGATGAAGATGAGCTGCTTGAGGGCGACTGGGGAGCAGAGCTGCTGCTGGGTGGGCTGCTACTGGGCGTGCTGGGTGGCTGAGGCGTGGTCGGATTACTGGCGCTGGGGCATCCGGCCAATAGCAGGCAGACGCCGGCCAGGGCGACGGGCAGTACTAGCCTGGCCGAACCGGTGATACTACTGCTGCTCGATTTCATAGGCCCTTGTCACTTTCTCTGTATCTTGTGGCTCACCCATCGCCAGCCTGGGCCGGAATTGAGTCCTGCGCAGGGTGCGCATCAGGTTGTTAGCCTTCGCTTTGTTTAGCTCGTTTTCGTCCAGCCGCTCCAGGTCGTAAACCTTGCCCTGTTGATTAACGCCGAACTCCAGCAACAGGTTGGCCCGCTCCGGGGGCGCTGTTGGCGGCAGGTGCCGGGCGCCGTCAAGGTTGGGCAATTCTACAGGAGCGCCAAAAATGGCGTCTATCTCTGTTTCGGCATCATCACGGGCCACAAGTTCCGCCAGCGCTTGTCCATAGGCATTCATCGCTGTTTCGCGTTCACCGAACCATAGCGTCCAGTCTCCCAGCATGACTCGGGCATTGACCGTTTCTTTGCTGTTAATGCCGTGATTGGCGACTTCAATGTCGTAAATAGCCTGAATGATCGCCTGGCCTTTCTGGTAACTCTGGGCTCGGTAAGCATTGAAACGGTTGAGTTGCTGTTGCAGCGAGAAGTTTTCAGCACCGCCGTTGATATCTTGTACATCGTAGTTTGCCGTCAGGTACTGCGACAGCAGCATGCCTTCCAGTGGTTCCATCAGCAGCACAGAGGTTGCACCCTGTCGGTCGACGATATCATTGAGGGCCAGGCGGTACAGATCCCACATGCTCATCAGGCGGGCATAGCCCTGGCCATCAAGCGCCAGTCGGTAGGCGTTATATTGCCATTGGGCTTGCTGCATGAATGCCTGGGCGCGGCTAAGACCCCCTTCCATGCTGCGCATTTGTACACGATAGAGATAGAGCTGCCTTTCATCGGCTTCTGCGTACTGTCCCAGTGCCATGTGACTGCCAACTTCCCCCTGCAACATGGGGATCTGCTGGGCACTGTAGAGGCCATCATTAATTCTGGCCAGGTGCACGCCTCGTTTGAATGCCTTGATTGCGCCCGAATGGTCGCCGCTTTGCTGCAGAGCGACACCCAGACTCAAAAGAGATTCCGTTAACTGGGGTGAGTAGGCGCCCTGGGTGGATTCCAAAGCTGCAATTGCCGTTCGGTATTGGTTTCCGCTGGTGTTGGGGCGTTCGAGGGTGGGCTCAGCCGGCACATTAGCAGGTACCTGACTGTCCTGAGCCGATTGATCATCCTGCGCCCATGCAGCAGTGCCGCCTGCCGCTGTAACAAGCAGCAAGGTGCACGACCAAACGATATTGATTAACGCTGTGCTCATGATTGCTCTCGTACGGGTGATTTGCAGTGCTCCGGCGGTAGTGCGTTTATTAATTAATGGGGGGAAAGTATATACGCTCCATCCCTCATACGGAAAAGTACGTAAATTGACGGCCAGCAGTTCTCCGGGCTCACCGACAGCAGCTACGCTGGTTGCTGGCAAGACTGTTACTGGCGCTCGCCAACGAGCATACTTGCAACTGGTCTAATCACTGGGGGGCGCAATGCAACCACTATTGCAAGAGCTACACAGCCGCTGGCAAGGCATGTTCGCGGCTTTGGCCAGAGGTGAGGATTTGCCCCCGGGGCGTCGCCTGCGGGCAGAGGGATTGGCTGAGGCGGCGGTATTGACCGGTGCGGCCAGCGAAGAATCCCTGGATCAGGATATGGATCGCTATTTCAGAGAAGCGTTTGGCATCTCACTGGGTGAATGCCTGGAAGAGGATTGGCGTGACTTCTTTCCTTTCCCCGAGATTCCCGCTGTCGCTCGCAGGGCGCCGGTCTACCCGAGCACGGCTGATTGAAACCTGAGCAGATCAATCCCATAATAGGCATTAACCAAGAGGATTCTCATATGTACTCACGCGCCTTTCAGGCTGTATTCACTATTCTCCTGCTCAGCCTGGTTACTGCCTGTGCGACGCCGCTGGAAGCCACGATGGATCACGACTCCAGTTTTGATTTCACCGGGATTCGCAAGATTTCTATACAGCCCGTGGATCGAAAAGATCTCTCCAGCCTGCATATTAGTGATATGCAGGAGGCCAGGATTGATCAGGCGCTGGCAGACGAACTGCAGCGCAAGGGGTTTGAAATCGTCGGCGATAACGCCGAGGCAGATCTTTATATGATTTGGCACCTTGTTACCGAGGAGCGTACAGATGTGCGAACCTACAACAGCATGAGTTACTACAATTGCTGGGGCTGTGGCCCCTCTGTCTCCGACGTGAGCGTGCGCCAATACACCCAGGGCACATTTATCGTCGATATGATCGACCCCATGCGCAACAAGTCGGTTTGGCGTTCTATCATCGAGTCTCGCCTGAGTTCTCAGCCAGAAGACGCGGCAACGCTTGCAGAGGCGCGACGGGAAGCGGCAACGGCGGTCTTTGCTGAGTTCCCACCCAACTAAAAGCGCTTGTCTAGCGCGCTTTACGCCACATAAACCACACAGTGGGGCCACCGCCGGGGAGCGATTCCTCGGCGATCACATCGAAGCCGTGGCGCTGGTAAAGCGGCACGTTCAGCTCATTGGAGCTCTCCAGGTAGGCAGGCATATGTTGCTCGTCGCAAATACGCGTGCCCTGCTTGAGCATTGCCGAGCCCAGGCCTTGTCCCTGGGCGGTCTTGCGGCAGCCCACGAACACCAGGTGGTAGTGGGGGTCGGAGGGGAGATGGCGATCGAATATCTTGCCCTGTTGCGGAATACGCAACAGTGGCATGGGTCCCTTGCGCAACAGCAGTTTGGTTACCAGGCCCAGCAGGGAAAAACTCGGAGGAACGTCGAACACGCCTCCGGGCGGCAACCAGAGGCCCGCTGCCCGTTCACTGCTGTCCAGGTGTTGGACGCCACGGGGCAGAAAAATATCTCGCACTAGCAGACGGAAGAAATCCTTATACAGGCCGGGTTCGGGGATGATCCAGTTCATTACCGGGTCTGCACTGAAGGAGTCTGCCAGAATGTCCGCCAATAACTCGCTGTGTTGTTGCTCGGCATCAAATATTTCAGGTGATTGCATCTCTTTCCTTTTTGCCTGAGCCGGCTGCTGCCGCTACTATTGGGCTCCCACGACTTGGCTGCGCAGCGTAGCAGGGATTAACAGTGCATTACGAGGAATACAGGCGTGAGTACACCGCCGGTGGATTGAACCGCGATATGCTGGACGCCTGTCCGTTGCAGCAGTTTGAGCAATGGCTGGAGCAGTCGGTGCGGGCCGGGCTGGAAGACCCAACCGCTATGGTGCTCGCCACCATCGATGCCCAGGGCCACCCCTGGCAGCGTATCGTGCTGCTTAAAGGGATGTCGCACGGCGGTTTCGTGTTCTACACCAATTACGGTAGCAACAAAGCCCAGGCAATCGCCCGCAATCCATCAGTCTCCCTTTTGTTCCCCTGGAATGAGCTGGACAGGCAGGTCATTGTCGGTGGTCAGGTTGAAAAAATGAGCATTGCGGAGTCCGCCAGTTATTTCCTGACGCGCCCACGAGAGAGCCAGATTGCCGCATGGGCATCGAGGCAGAGCCGTCCGGTGTCCGCCCGCGCCATGTTGGAAAAGCAGGTTCAAGTGCTGAAGGAAAAGTTTGGTAAGGGTGAAATTCCGATGCCGGATTTTTGGGGTGGTTACCGGGTGATCCCCCAGCGTATAGAATTTTGGCAGGGAGGCGAGCACCGCCTGCACGATCGTTTTCTCTATTCACGTCAGCCTGACGCCGACTGGAAAATAGAGCAGTTACAACCCTGAATGCAACACAGGAACGTTACATGATCAGCAAGCAAGACCTGTTGGGCGCCTGGCGCCTGGAATCCTGGACCGTCGGCTACTCTGACCGCGATGACCTCAGCTACCCCTACGGGGAGGACCCCCAGGGTCTGCTGGTTTACTCTGGCGATGGCTGGATGAGCGCCTGTATCGCCCGTAACGATAGGGCGTTGTTTCCAGACAATGTGAACTATCGCAAGATACCTGATGCCGACAAGGGCGAGGCTTTTAGCTCATATTTTCATTACGCTGGCCGCTATCAGGTGCAGGAAGGCGATGTCATCCACTATGTCACCCACAGCCTCAATCCGAATTTTCCAGGCAGCGAGCAATTGCGCCATGCCGAGCTGGATGGCCTGACTCTGGTGCTAAGTGGCAAGGACAAGGCGGGGGAGGTGACGCGCTTTCACTCCCTGGTGTGGCATCGTACAGCGCCTACCGAGGACAATCCGCCCCTTGAAGCCTAGGGGCGACTAGCGGGCCTTGCGCTGGCGAAAGTAGCGTGGCTCCTCGTCGATACCCAGCAGGCCGCGACGGATCATGTCCAGCCCTGCAGCGGCAATCATAGTTTGGAACAGACCGCGTTCTACGGGCCAGCACAGGCAGCTAGTGCGCAGCTGCTCGCGGCTACCCCAGGCCAGCCAAACAGTCCCTACCGGTTTGTCTTCGCTGCCCCCGCCAGGACCAGCAATACCCGATACAGCGATGGCGTGATCGGCACCTGACCTTTCCAGAGCCCCCAGGGCCATAGCCCGGACCACCTCTTCACTCACGGCGCCGTGAGCTTTCAGCTCTGCACTGGGCACGCCCAGCACGGAGTGCTTGATGTCGTCGGCATAAGTGACAAAACCCGCGTGAAAGCCATCGGAGGAGCCGGCTATACGAGTGAGCATGGAAGCGATCAGGCCGCCGGTGCAGGATTCGGCGGTGGTCAGGGTTTCGCCGCGCTGGCGCAGCAAGTCCAGCACCCGCTCTGCTAACAAAGTATCTCCCTCGCCGATAATATGGTCACCGAACAAGTCCTCAATTTGCTCCCGACACTGCTGCCGGGCTGGCAGGGCACTGCTGTTGTTGACGCTTAGTTTGATCTCCATCTGCGGGGCGCCAGCGCGAAATCCCAGCTCGACTTCTGCAGGCCAATTGGGAATGTTGTCGGAAATAATCTGCTGTGCGGACGACTCTCCCAGGCCAAACGTCTGCAGGCGCAGGATATCGCGCTCTACCGGCTGAGCGCGCTCCTCGGCGAGGTCGGCAACAATAATGTTGAGCATGACGGCAAGTTCACTGGGGACACCGGGCGTGCAAACAACAACACAGTCATTGATAGTCATCTGGAAGCCTACGGCGCTGCCGATAGGGTTGTCTACAATCTGGCAGCCCGAGGGGAGCATGGCCTGCTTCATGTTGGCAGCGTTCAGCGCCAGATTACGTGCGCCGCACCACTGCTCCAGATGCGCTACCGCCTGCGGGTGTTGCTCCAGTGGGACGTTCGCCACGGCAGCGAGAATTTCAGCAGTCAGGTCATCCACTGTGGGCCCCAGACCGCCGTTGACGATAACCAGGTCGGCGTTGGTGGTCATGGCTGCCAGCTCCTGCTTGAGCAGGGCCGGGTCATCTCCGACGGTAACCTTGCGGTAGATACCAATAGCCAACTCGTCCAGCCGTTTGGCAATCATGGCTGAGTTGGAGTCCACGGTATCGCCGCTCATGATTTCGTTGCCGGTCAGCAGTAGCTGCACGCGTGGCGTTTGGTCTGTCATTTTGGCTTGCCCGTGGCTGTTGTTGGGGTGCAAGCATAGCGCCAATGCTTTTGCCGGGGCAAAGTGCTATGGTTTTTTTTAATCAGGCCGGGAGTTTAGCAGTGAAGGAACACAAGTACTGTCCCGAGTGCGGGGCCTCACTTGAGCGCCATAGGGTGGGCGGTGAATCGCGCAATCACTGGCGCTGCACCGGCTGCGGTCAACTGGACTACGACTATCCCATGGTGGTCGTGACCTGCTTTGTGGCCAGCGAGGATAAGTTGCTCTGGGTTCAGCGAGCCATCGAGCCACAGCGGGGGTCGTGGGCTATTCCCGGTGGTTTTATGGAGCGCGGAGAGACTCTCGCTGAGGCAGCAGCGCGGGAACTGCACGAAGAGTCCGGTATTCTGCTGCCCCCTGATCAGCTGCAACTCTACATGACGGGCACCATCACGTTTATTAATCAGGTCTACATGGCCTTTCGCGCCAGGGTGGATACGCAGTACTGTCTCCCAGGTCCGGAATCTCTGGATTGCGGCTTTTTTTCTCGCGCGGAATGCCCCTGGGAGGCGGTCGCCTACCCGCAGGTTAATGACTCCATAGAACAGGCTTATGCGGATCTGGAGAGCGGCCGCTTCGATGTGTGGCAGGCCGAGATGACAGAGGGCCGCTACGACTTCTGGTCAGTATCCCAAAGCGATGGCTGATTCAGGGCCGCGTCTCGCTTCGCTAAAAAGTGAATAGCCAGCGCCTTAAAAGCCGCCATTTTTTTCCAGGTACTCCAGTTCCAGGGGCGTCGACTCGCGGCCCAAAATCGCATTGCGATGAGGGAAGCGCCCGAAACGGGCGATGACTTCTCGGTGTGCATCTGCGTAGCGGGCGTAGCCTGCCATAGCCTCCAGTCCTGTTATTTCAGTCAGTTGTCGAAAAAGCTCTGCACATTCTTCCTGCACTTCCAGATCCTCACTGTGCTCCAGTGGCAGGTAAAGAAACACCTGGTGGATGGCGGGCAGTCGCTGGTGATGACCGTGAGCGATACAGTGTTGGGCCAGGGCCAGGGCGCGGCTGTCGCCGGCGAAAGCTCTGGGCGTGCCGCGATAGATATTACGGGGAAACTGGTCCAGCAGAATGATCAGGGCAACCAGCCCTGCGTCGCTGGACTCCCACGACTGCAAGTCGCCGTCTATGGCCGCCTCGACCAGATGGCCGAAGCGCTCGCTGCACAGTTGATCGGTCTCCGGGCCAGACTTGAACCAGAGGGCATACTGCTCGGGTGGACACATGCCCTGCTCATCCAAAGTGGCGAACCAGAATTCATGGATGTCGTCGATTTCATCGTTCATTGGGCTCTCCTCCGCAGGGGGGTGAATGTGCTAAGGTGCGCGTCTTTTACCATCAGCATAGTGGAAAATTATCATGTCATTACTCCCCGAGGTGGAATTGACCACCGACGAACAAAAAGTCAGCTACGGTTTCGGTCTGCAATTTGGCGATCAACTGCGCCGCAATTCCTTCGATGGTCTTGACCTGGATGCGGTTATCGGCGGTATCCGCCATTGGTACGAGCACCAACAGGGTCAGCTTAGCGATGCCGAGTTGAACCCCAGTTACAAGGTCATCCAGGATAAGCAGCAGGCGGTGGCAGCTGAGCTCGGTAGCAAGCGCCAGGCGCTGGCGGAGCAATTTATGAAGGCCAACGCCGAACGTGAAGAGGTCAATGTCACCGACAGCGGCCTGCAGTACGAAGTACTCGAGACTGGCAGTGGCGAAAAGCCTGGGCTCACCTCCACGGTAGTGACCCATTACCATGGCACATTTGTCGATGGCGGGGTTTTTGACAGCTCTGTGGAGCGTGGCGATCCTGCCGAGTTTGGAGTCAACCAGGTAATCCCCGGCTGGACCGAGGCTTTGCAATTGATGTCAGTGGGTGACAAGTGGCGCATTGCCTGCCCTCCGAAGCTGGCCTATGGCGAGCAGGGTGCAGGAGATTCCATTCCTCCCAATACGGCTCTGGTGTTTGAAATCCACCTAATTGAGATCAAGGACTAGGGAGCGGGAGACTGACTATGCCGGCCAATATCAACCTTCCCCGTATCTTGCGGGTAGGTGGCGGCGCCAGCGATGAACTGCCCGCCACTCTGGAGCAGCTGCGCTTGTCGCGACCGCTGCTGATCACCGACCCCTTCATGCTGCAGTGTGGCTATGTAGAGCGGGTGGTCGACGGGCTCAGCGCTGCGGGTATTGGCCATGGGTTGTTCGCCGATTGCGTGCCTGATCCCACCACCGATAGTGTTGATGAAGGCCTAACAGCGCTGGCCGCAGGCGACTACGATTGTCTGGTGGCTTTGGGCGGCGGCAGTTCCATCGACACCGCCAAAGCCGTGGCAGTCATGGCCGATCGCAACGGTCCTATGCGCGATTACAAAGTGCCTCACCAGATTGATTCCGGCTTGCCGGTGATTGCCATCCCCACTACCGCTGGCACCGGTTCCGAGGCAACCCGGGCGGCGGTTATCACCGATTCCCAAAGCAACGAGAAAATGCTCTGCATGGGCCTGGGGTTTATGCCGGTAGCCGCACTGGTGGATTTCGAGTTGACCCTGACCATGCCCTATCGACTCACCGCCGACACCGGTATCGACAGCCTTTGTCACGCTCTGGAGGCCTACGTCAGCCGCAAGGCCAACCCATTTACCGATGGCATTGCCCTCACTGCCATGAGCGCGATTTACCGGAATATTCGCACCGCCTGTGCCGAACCAGACAACCGGATTGCACGGGAGGCGATGATGCTGGCGGCTACCCAGGGCGGAATCGCCTTTTCCAATGCGTCAGTGACCTTGATTCACGGTATGAGTCGACCGATTGGTGGGTTGTTCCATGTGCCCCATGGGCTCAGTAATGCAATGTTACTGCCAGAGGTGACGGCCTGGTCGGTGGAGTCTGCGCCTGAGCGCTATGCGGCCGCGGCGAGGGTGATGGGGCTTGCCCAGGATGAGGATTCTGATGCGCTGGCTGTCGGTAAATTGACGGCCGGCTTACGGCGCTTGAATGCCGATCTTGCGGTGCCTACGCCGGGGGAATTTGGTATCGATGAAGCTGTCTGGAAGGATTCGCTGGCGTTGATGGCGGAGCAGGCATTGGCGTCGGGCTCACCTGGGAATAATCCTCGGGTTCCAGACGCTTCGGAGATAGTGGAACTTTACCAACGGGTTTGGGCCGGCTGATTGATTGGGTTTTGCGCAATGAAGGCAAAAATTTACGTTCCACGCTTACATTGAAATCCCCTATTGATTACACTGACAACAACCCCTTCAAGTCACCACCACAGCGGTCTCCGAAGCCATGAAACGTGTCGTATTTAATCAAAAAGGCGGGGTCGGCAAGACCAGCATCACCTGTAACCTGGCAGCCATAGGCGCAACCATGGGCTACCGCACACTGGTCATCGACCTGGACGTGCAAGGTAATACCACCCACTACCTGGTCGGCGAAATCGATGCCGAGGCCTTCCCTGCGGAAGCCCAGGGTGTGGCGGGACTGTTCAAACAGACCGTGGGTTCAAGACGCATGCAGAAGAACCCCGACTCCTTCGTGTGGGAGACCCCCTACGAAAACCTGTACCTGATGCCCTCCAGCCCGGTGCTCTCCGATATGGAAAAAGAACTGGAATCCCGCTACAAGATATTCAAGTTGCGTGACGCGCTGGAAAAACTGGAGGGTGAGTACGATCGCATTTATATCGACACGCCCCCCAATTTCAACTTCTACTCCAAGTCTGCCTTGATCGCGGCAGATTCAGTGCTGGTGCCATTCGACTGCGACAGTTTTGCCCGGCAGAGCCTGTACTCATTGATGGATAATCTTGCCGAGCTGCAGGAGGACCACAATCCGGATCTGGAGGTGGAGGGAATTGTGATCAACCAGTTCAATTCCCAGGCGCGGTTGCCGGGGGAGTTGGTCGCCGAGTTGGAACAAGAGGGCTATCCGATATTCGATACCTACCTCAACACCTCGATAAAAATGAAAGAATCCCATCGGGAGAATCGTCCGTTGATCGATATGGCCCCCAGCCACAAGCTCACCGGCCAGTTTCTGGATCTGCACGCAGAACTGGAAAAGACGCTCTCCAGGGCCGCTGCCTGAGTCGGCGTCATACCCGGCAAGCGTTCGACACAGTAACTTTTGCAGAGGTCTCCCCCTGCGGCATATCCATATAAGCTTCGGTTATTTGTAAACCGCGTTTTGATTCTTTAAAGTTCTGCCCCGTGACTATTATGAGATCAGTATCCGTGTTGGATTTCGACCTGGAAAGCGTTAACGCCTCACTGCGCGATGCCAGCGCCGGTGATATCGTGCGTTGGGCGCTGAGTCTGCAGGCCAAGACGATTGCCACCACCAGTATGGGTAAAAACGCGGCGGTTATGTTGCACCTGGTGAGCGAGGTGGATAAGCGCGTGCCAACCATCTGGGTCGATACCGGTTACAACCTGCGAGATACTTATGTGGTGGCTGAACGCTTGATCCGTGATCTGGAACTGGATATTCACGTCTACTCCCCGCAGATGACCTCCGAGCGACGCAATGCCATCATGGGTGGAGTGCCGACGGTGGATGAGGAAGAACGGCACCAGGATTTTACCCACCAGGTAAAGTTGGAGCCTTTTGCTCGCGCGCTGGAGGCGTTCAAGCCGGAAATCTGGTTAACCGGTATCCGCAAAGAGGAAACCGAACACCGCAAGTCTCTGGACATCGTGTCTTTAGACAATCGGGGCATCGTCAAGGTAGCCCCAATCTTCAACTGGTCAGAAGACGATGTGGAAGCCTACATGGAGCAGTATGAACTGCCTTCCTGCAGGCACTACTTCGATCCTACCAAGGTACACGACGGCCGCGAGTGCGGTTTGCATACTGCTGCCTGATAGTTCTTGGGCGTTAGCCCATGATGACTCCTACCGCGAGCGCCATGATGGCGGTCGCTACAGCAAACCCGCCAATGACTGAGAATAGCCGACGCATGGCCTGAGTGTCAGCAATCGTGTCTTCTTCGAGAAGATGTTGGGTCATGTTCGTGCTCCCTTTTTTAGCATTAGACAGAAACATTTCTCACAACTATTAGACTGCCGCTGGAAGGCCGTGATTGCATTGACCTGGATCAAACTGCGCTATACTCAAGGCGGAGGCTTCAAATGGTGCACCATCGGGCAGTCAGAAATACTGGCAGCACCGTCCCCATCCGGGGGCGTGGATTAGCCTTTTGCTCCCTGTTACTGGTTTTGCTCTCTGGCTGCGCAAACTCGCCCCAGTCCTTCACGCGTTTGTCTCATCTGCCCCCTCTGCAGTACCAGGATCAAATGCTGACAATCGACCAGGTAGCGGTGCGTGTGCCCACCCCGGATCTGTTAGCACTGGACGATGAGATGCGAGACTTTGTCGACCGGTATACCGTCAGCGTCAGCTCCCGTCGGCAACGTCTGGAAACCCTGCACCGTGCGGTAAGCGGAACTGCCACCCTCGGCCTTGAATACGACCCCTTTGCAGAGGGCACGGCCAGTGATGCTTTTCACAGTCAGTCAGCCAACTGCCTGTCCTATGCCAACCTGTTTATAGCCCTCGCACGTGAGGCGGGATTGAATGCCCAGTACCAGTGGGTGGATGTGCGACCAAGCTGGACCCGCATGGGCGAACGGGTAGCGGTGCGCTTGCATGTCAATGTGGTGGTTCATCTCTCGCCACGGGACCGTTATATGGTCGACCTGGACCCACTTCCGGCGCGGGATATCACCGGTTCCCAAGAAATCAGGGACGAGGACGCACAAGCGCTTTACCACAGCAACATCGCTATGGAGGCGCTGTCTCGTGAGGAGCTGGATGTGGCCTGGCTACACGCCATACGCGCCCTGCAACTGAGTCCGCATATGTCTCATCTGTGGGTGAATCTAGGGGTGGTTTACCGCAGGGCAGATCAACATCAGGCTGCAGAAACCGCATATTTGCAGGCTTTGGAGCTGGATTCCTTCGACCGTTCGGCAATGAATAACCTGATGGTGCTGTACGACCTGCTCGGCAGGGAGCAAGAGCACCAATACTGGCAGTCCAAAGTAGACCGCTATCGTGACACCAACCCCTACTACCACGCGTGGCTGGGTGACCAGTCAGCGGAGGAGGGGGACTGGCGAGTGGCCCGTGGTCACTACGAGGATGCTCTGTCTCTGGAGCCCTCAGATGCAGGCTTGCAGTTTTCCCTGGCCATTATCTATCGGGAACTGGGTCAGCCCAAGGCAGCCCTGCGTTACCTGGAAAAAGCCATGAATAACGCCAACTTGTTCAAAGAGCAGCAGGTCTACCGGGCAGAGTACGAGAAGATCAACCGCTCAATGTTGGCGATTCAGTGAGCCGCTTAGCTAGCGTGGGACGACCTTGATGTAGGTGCGTTTGTTTTTTTTGCCGGTCAGGCCGGAGAAAAAATCAGTGAGCTTCATTTTGATGCCGTATTTGCGGTGCAGTGCTTGTAGGGCAGTCGCTTCGTCTGCCTCCGTCTCCAGCAGATAGCCATCTGCCTCGAACTGCTCTCCGGTGACCTTGCCGGTTGCGGTGCAGCTGGCAATGCTGGCATCAGTAAAATTGCGCAGTCGTTTCACCTTGCCGGCATTTCCGGCGGAGAAAATGTAGTAGCTGCCATCCAGAGGCGCGAACCATACGGGCGTTGCTACGTAATCGCCGGATTTTTTCAGGGTGGCAAAACTCATGTAATCCCCTTTCTCAAACTGCTTGATCTGTTGTGCATTCATGGTGGATGCTGTGTCCCAAATTCAATGGCCATTGGCCCCTGAGACCATTAAAGCGGCAAAGCCCTGGCGCCACAATAGGCGCCAACGCATACGAGGAAAAATCAATGAGTGAGTTAGGATTCAGTACGACCACAGAACAGGTGATCCAGGGTATCGACCTGAGTGGTAAGCAGGCAGTGGTTACTGGTGCTTCCTCGGGTTTGGGGGTGGAGACGGCACGCACTCTGGCCAGCGCTGGCGCTGCGGTCATGATGGTGGCGCGCGACGCGGCCAAACTTGAGGTCGCGGTAGCGCAGGTGCGAGAAGCAGTGCCAGGGGCGCAGCTGGGTACCGCGCTACTGGATTTGGCAGATCTGGACAGCGTGCGAGCCGGTGCCGCTGACATTCTGGCCAAGTGCCCCACCATACAGCTGCTGATTAATAACGCCGGGGTGATGGCCTGTCCGCTGCAGCGCACCGTCCAGGGGTTTGAGATGCAGTTTGGCACCAATCACCTTGGGCACTTTCTGATGACCTGCCTGTTGGCCCCGGCTCTAGTGGCCGGTGCCCCGGCAAGAGTGATTAACCTGAGTTCTGCCGGCCACCGCTTCAGTCCTTTGGATGTGAGCGACCCTAACTATCTGCAGCGTGACTATGATAAGTGGCAGGCCTACGGTCAGTCGAAAACTGCTAATGCCCTGTTCGCGGTGGGTTTGGATAACCGCCTGCAGGATAAGGAGGTTCGCTCTTTTGCAGTCCACCCCGGGATGATCATGACCGAGTTGAGCCGGCATATGGATCAGTCGGATATGGAGGCTATTCTCAATGGGCGCGATATCGAAAGTATTGGGTTCAAAACGGTGCCACAGGGTTCCGCTACCAGCATCTGGGCGGCGACCTCGGCAGATCTGGACGGGCGCGGTGGAATTTACCTGGAGGACTGCCATATTGCGCAACCGGCAACGCCTGATGGCGAGGGCGGAATAGAGGCTTACGCAGTCGATGCAGACGTCGCAAACAAGCTCTGGCAGCTGTCGCAAGAGATGGTCGGCGAGCGTTTCGAACTCTGATATTTTGAGGTAGGTCACCTCTCATATGAATGACGCAACACCGGCATTGGGGTATCCTCCGCGCCATCTACAGCGGAGAAATCACCATGTCTGAATTTACAACCGTCGTCGCCGCTCTCAAGGGCGAAGTCGCCGTCGGCTCTCAGGTTACCGTCAAGGGTTGGCTGCGCAGCAAGCGAGATTCCAAGGCGGGCATATCCTTCCTTGCGGTGCATGACGGTACTGCCTTTGACGCTATCCAGGCGGTGGTTCCCAGCGATCTGGACAACTACGAATCCGACGTACTCAAGCTCTCCACTGGCTGTGCCGTTGTGGTTAGCGGTGAGTTGGTTGAGTCCCAGGGCAAGGGGCAGAGTGTTGAGATACATGCGTCTGAGGTCGAGGTCGTAGGCTGGGTAGATGACGCTGAGTCTTACCCCATCGCCAAGAAGCGCCACACCTTCGAGTACCTGCGTACCCAGGCTCACCTGCGACCGCGTACCAATACTTTTGGTGCAATTACCCGGGTACGCACCACCCTGGCCAATGCCATTCATAACTACTTTCATGACAATGGCTTCAACTGGATTAACACGCCTATCGTCACCGGTAGTGACTGCGAGGGGGCTGGGGAATTGTTTCGGGTCAGTACCCTGGACCTGGCCAACCTGCCACGCGATAGCAAAGGCGGCGTCAATTTTGAGGAAGACTTTTTTGCCGGCGAATCTTTCCTCACCGTATCGGGGCAGTTGGAAGTGGAATCCTACTGCCTGGCGATGAGTAAGGTGTATACCTTTGGTCCCACCTTCCGGGCGGAGAACTCCAACACCAGTCGTCACCTGGCAGAATTCTGGATGGTGGAGCCGGAGATCGCATTTGCCGACCTCAACGACGACGCCGACCTGGCCGAAGCCCTGCTCAAACATGTGTTCACCCGAATACTCGAAGAGCGTGAGGACGACATGGCGTTCTTCCAACAGCGTATCGACAAAACTGTTATCGATCGTCTGCGTGCGGTCATTGACAATAATTTCGAGCGTATGGATTACTCCGAAGCGATCGATATCCTCAAAAAATCAGGCAAAAAATTCGAATTTCCGGTGGAGTGGGGCGTCGACATGTCTTCTGAGCACGAGCGCTTCCTGGCTGAGGAGCATGTGGGTCGCCCGGTGGTGGTGATGAATTACCCCAAGGACATCAAGGCCTTCTACATGCGCCTCAATGATGACGAGAAAACAGTCGCTGCCATGGATGTGCTGGCCCCTGGAATCGGTGAAATCATCGGCGGTAGTCAGCGTGAAGAACGGCTGGATGTACTCGATGCCCGCATGGACGAGCATTTGCGCGAGGAACTCTGGTGGTACCGCGACCTGCGTCGCTACGGCACGGTTCCCCACGCAGGTTTTGGTCTCGGCTTTGAGCGTCTGCTTAATTACGTGACCGGCATGGAGAATGTCCGGGATGCGATTCCGTTTCCCCGAACGCCTGGGCACGCCGACTTCTAACTATTACAGGGCCCAAACTTTGGGCTCTGCTTCAGGGTGCGAATATCCCCCTGCAAGGACCGCAAAAGCGCCGTCCATGGCCTCAGACGTCCTCGTAGGGAAAAATTCGGACCCTTTGCTCATGAGCATTGTGCGTGCTCAATCCTTTTTAATGGTCGGGCTCCAAAAATCAGGTGTGGGTAGGCAGGTATGCCTCGCCGGGATGTGCGAGGCCATGGACGGCCGAGCCCAAGCCTGGCAAGGATGCCGCTTTTTGGCGGTCTCGGAGAGGCATACCTGCCTTCTCGCGCCGGTCCTCTCGTCTGTAAACTAATCAAGCGCTTGACCCAAAAGGGGAAATTTGCTCAATCTTTGAGCAAAAGTGTGAAATATTGCCTATTATTTAATCAGTGGGATGCCGGCAGTGAGCCATACTAAAAACAAACCCCATAAGAAAGACGCTTGAGCACTGACAAGGATGCCGGCGCACCGAGGTAGGGAAATGAAGCGCGCACAGATAAATACAGAAGCCAGCCAGGTTGGCGAGATGGCCATTGTTGATACGTTCACCAAGCTTATTTTTGGTGAAGAAAGCCTCTATAGTAACCGGGAGCTTTTGATCATCCAGGCATTTCGAAATGTCGATCACAACGTAGTGTTTGATTCACACCGGGATATGGGGGCTTATTTGAGAGCCTTGGGTGTGGGTGAAATGATCAAGCTGGTGAGCACAGTGCAGGATCAACTGACCCTGGGCGCGCCCCTGGTGGCGGAAACCGCCATTATTGCCAATAGCCACGCCACCGCGCTCAATCGTCGGGTACATTAATCGACCGCCCTATTCAGCGGCGGGCTTTTTCTCTTCCTTTGGCGGCTTCTGCCCGCATCCTTCTACCAACTCAAAACTGGCCTGGTACTGATTGTCACGATCAACGCCGGTGAAGCGTAATTCAACTGGCTGTTCCAGTTGGAAACGGCGAGTTGTGCTGGTAAGACTGGCTGTCCATTTGTCGTAGCTGAACTTCTCCGGGTCCTTGCGCAGATCTACCCAGCCAAAGAGACCATTGTCATCCAGGCGTACGTTGAAGCCACTGCTGTTGACGTGAGTTACCTTGGCCTTGAAGGTCATGCCTTCACGCTGTTTACTCATGCGGCCCAGGTGTTTGCTCGCCAACCAGCGTTCGGCCTCCAGTGTTGCTCCGCGGGCAGTCGCAATGCGCACCGACAGGTCCTTCAGTAGTTTGTCGTCTACCAGCTTGGCTTCGTCGCCGTGCAGCGCTGCTTTGATTTGCAGGTGTACCAGAAAATCCACGTACTTGCGCAGTGGTGAGGTGCAGTTGGTGTAGTGCTCCAGAGCCATGCCCATATGGGGGGCAGGCTTAATGGTCAGCTCTGCCCGGGTGAGCAAGCGGTTGACCATGGTGCGCAGTGGTAAATCCTGTTTTGGGGTCGAAAGCGCACGCATGATATTGCGGTAGCCATCTACGGTTTGTGGATCCTGCTCGGCTGTTTGCGCGGCGTGCATGTCGAGGAACTTCCGGGTCTCATCCAGGCGGTCGCTGCGAAAGCCAGGGTGGGTCACATAGGGGCCGCTGGCGTCGCGCTGGCTAAGGAAACGTGCAGCGCAACGGTTAGTGGCGATCATGCACTCTTCCACCAGCCTCTGTGAGAGCATTTTCTCGAAGGGCTCGATGTGGTCAATTTGCTTGTCGTCGCCCATCACCCAGCGGTATTCCTGGCGGTCTTCCATCACCAGATGGTGTTCCGCGCGGTGCGCGCGCAGGGCACGGTACACCTGGTATAAAGATTCCAGGGGGGAGGCGTGCATCATCAGTTCCTGACCCTGGCCGTTCAGGTACTTGTCCACCGCGTAATAGGACAACTTGCCCCGGGAGCGCACGGTGGCCTCCATAAATTCGTATTCAGCCACTTCGCCGTTGTCTTTGATCGATATTTTGCACACCAGCGCTGGGCGGTCGACGCCCTCAGACAGAGCACAGGTATCCTGGGACAGCTCTTCTGGCAGCATGGGCAGTACGTCCCCATGGAAGTACACGGAGGTACCTCTGGCCGCGACATCCCGGTGCAGGTCGGAGTCATCAGGAATATAGGAAGTGGGATCGGCAATGGCAACGAACAGGGTCCAGCCACCATCGGCTATCTGGGCGTAGAGGGCGTCATCGATGTCCTGGGTTTTGGCTGCATCTATGGTGATGAATTCCAGATCAGTCATGTCCCGTCGACGCTCGGTCTCCAGTGGTTTGCATTCGGCCAGTTGCTTTTCCAGGTCCTTGCGGCTGGCGGCGCTCCAATCCACTGATAGGCGATACTTGGCCATGGAGTAGAGATTCTCGATTCCTGGGGTCTCTTCGTCGCCAACGACACCGAGAATTTTTGCCTGGGGCTTGCCGTCGCGGATGGGGTGGCGAAGAATCGCGCAGCGCACGTAGTCCCCTTCTTTGACGCCATTGCGGGCGTGGGGAGGAATGAATAACCAGCGGCTCAGTTGGGGCAGGTCGGGCTCAACAAAAATAGCCTTGCCTTTGCGCACGCAGCGGCCGGTGAAGTCCCCCAGGGGGCTGTCGATGAGCTTTTCGATGTCAGCAATGGTCTTGTTGTCTTTGGTCGGACGAATGCAGACAGCTACCCGGTCATCAGGAAAGACTTTGAGCATTTCATCGGGGGGTATGAAAATTTCCCGGCCATCATCAAGCACGGCAAAACCGTAACGGGCTTGGGTGCCTTTGATTACCGCCTCGGCGCGCTCTTTCTCGGCCTCCAATTGTGTCTTGAGGCCTTTGAGCTGGGCGAGAGAGTCCTGATTGAGCATTGCGGGGGGTTCTTACTATTACTGTCAAACGAGCCCGCTATCGTAGCGGAATTCCGCCCTCATGTCAGGGAGTTCTCGCGTATTCCTTATTCCCTATCACCAGAGTGCTCGCGGTGGCCGATCTCGCTTAGAGACATGTAATTTGTCGTCTATTGCTAATTCCCATTGACAGCCCTGCCGAAGGGGTTTGATAATGAATTCAACGCTACTGTAACAACCCCGTCGGGAAGCGAAATTTGAAAAATTTCCGGACGCAGGCCAGTTAGTGACGATTGGCCTTTACGCGTCATACATCAAGCGCACCCGCGCTGCCCTCGAGCCCAACGCGCTCCGGCCTTTTACGCTCTTCGCTGCAGTCAGCCCCCAACACCCCTCCCAGCAAAACATTCACCGAACAAAGAAGTCGGTGGCAACCTCGGAATACCTACAACAGGCAATACCGGGCCTGGCTTGGCTGTTACGCCGCGCCAATCGCCTCATTCCCCAAGACCCCAAACCCAACTTTTGTGAAACATCTGTGAGGAATGCATTATGGATTCAGGCTCCGCCCTGCGCGTAGAAAAATCAGCCACCCTCAAACCCGTTGTCAAAAAAACTTATGTTTTGGACACCAATGTTCTGCTGCACGACCCGACAGCCGTCGCCGCCTTCAAGCAACACCGGGTGGTAATACCTATGACCGTTCTTGAAGAGCTGGACCACATCAAGGACCGTCGAGATAAAACCGTAAGCCGCGAGGCGCGAATTGCCATCCAGATGATCGACAAAGTGGTGGATTCCGCCTCGCCCAAGGAGATACAGGAGGGAGTGGAGGTGCCCGGTTCAACACTGGAAGGCATGATGCCCGGCACCCTGGCGATTTTCCCCGATCAGCTGCTGGCCGAGAATACCGATGTGCCCTATCTGGACGGAAACCAGGATCAGGCCAACGATAACCGCATCATCAACGTTGCCCTGCGTCTGCAGGCCGAAAACCCCAATGAATTCGTCTGCCTGGTGACCAAAGATATCAATATGCGCATTAAGGCCAAGGGCTCCGGCCTGGTGCATGTTGAAGACTATCGCCGTGACCGGGTGCTCGATGACATTGACCTGTTGGCCAAGGGCTATGAACATATAGAGGGCGACTTCTGGTCCACTATCAGCGAGGTGGATACCCTGCGCGAAGGTGATTGCACCCTGCATAGGTTGCCGCGCAAGTCCTTGCCCAACGCCTATCCCAACCAGTTCCTGTATGACGATCAGGACTTTATGGCCTTCGTGAAGCGTGTGGATAATGAATTCGTTTACCTGCGCTGCGACAGTCGCGATAACCTGATGCACAAGCGTTTCTGGGGTATGGCACCGCGCAATCTGGAGCAGGCTATGGCCATGTCACTGCTGGACGATGACAGCGTTGATATGACCGTGCTGACGGGCCCTGCCGGTTCCGGTAAAACCCTGATGGCGCTTGCTTATGGCTTGCACGCCATTTTGGAGCAGAACAAGTATTCCAAGCTGATCGTGGCAAGGTCCACACCGCCGATTGCCGAGGAGATTGGTTTTCTGCCCGGTACTGAGGAAGAAAAGATGGCGCCCTGGCTGGCCGCCTTCGACGATAACCTGGAAATCCTGCACGGTACCGACGAGTCCTGCCACGGCAGCATCGACTATGTAAAAGAGCGGGCGAATATCCAGTTCAAGTCACTCAACTTCATGCGCGGTCGTTCTTTCAACAATGCCTATATCATTATTGACGAAGCCCAGGGCCTGACCCAGTTCCAGCTCAAATCGGTTATAAGCCGGGTGGGTGCCGACTCCAAGATCGTGGTGCTGGGTAACCTGGCGCAGATCGACAACAAGTACATCAGTCCGCTGACCTCCGGGCTGACGTACCTGGTGGAGAAGAGCAAGCCTTATCCCCATGCGGGCATCATGCATGTGAATGGTATTGTGCGTTCAAGGTTGGCTGCGTTTGCAGAGGAGAATTTGTAGCGTTTAAGTCAAGCAGGCAGCACAAAGCTGCCCTGCACTTCATTGTATAGTTGCTCCGTCATCCCTGCATTCGCGGGGATGACGAGTGGTTTTCAATCTACTCCTGTTCCGAGCTGTCCTCTCTGGCACGATCCTTTCTTCCTAGCCGGGAAAGGTCCCTGGACAGCGCAATTTCCAGCCGAATCACGAAGCTCCAGCTAAGTTCGCGCGTGTCCTCGTAATCCGCTCGACGGTAGTTCATTGCCGGTTCAAGTTCCACGAACAAGAAGTCCCGGTAAACCTGACGGCGCCAGAGGGTGCCCAGGCGATAGTTTTTAATAAAGGAAGTGGGGTCTGTTTCACCGCGAATAGAGGCGAAATGGTTCAGCGCCAGTGGCCTTTTTGTACCCTGGCCGAAGCGTTGGAACAGCGACAATCGAGTGCGCCACTCTACACCCTCGGAGTGATCGCCATACTTGAAGCGACTACTCCAGCGCAGTACGTCGCGCTCGTTGAAAGCCTGGAACAGGTCCACCTGACCGACAGTAAACAGATTCTCCCCGTCCTCGTATTGCAGGCGCTGTATGTAGCGGTAGCTGCGGCCGAAATCCAGGTCGCCCTCGTTGCGATAGCGAACGCCGGGCTTGAGGTGGCCGGATGAGAACCCCATGGTGGCATCGAATCGGGAGCGATCGCCTTCGCGCACTTTGAGCTGCAGCGATATACTGTCCAGGTCTTCTCTTTCTTCACGACCTGTGGCGTCAGTTTCTTCCTCGCTGAATATCAGGTCGACCCGTTTGCTGATTCTGGGCAGCTGTATCTTGCCGCGCAGTCGCACACCAAAGTCATTGCCCTCGTTCTGCTCCCAGTCATTTTCGAGTTCCAGGCGCAAGAAAGACTCGGCTTTTTCCAGGTCGTAGCTGGGGTCGCCGAAGAATTCGTCCATCCACTCCACTACGGCATGAGCCTGTTCGGCGGCAACTGATTGGCTGGAGTCAACCCAGTTGAGTGGGGGTTCTTCGGTTTCAATCCATTGCTCGTCCTCGATGGGAGCAACCGGGATTTCCGTCAGTTTCTCTTCCTGAGCCATTGCCAATACGGGCAGTAGCAGGAGAGGTGCAAGCCAAATCTTCACGTCAGATTATTATTTCGTTTCTCCAGATAGGATATACACTACCCCTCATGGATAAAATTTTCATCTTTTTGCAGCACATCGTACCCCAGCACCTGCTCTCTCGTTGCACCGGCTGGCTGGCGGATCTTGAACACCCCGTTTGGTTGAAGGACTGGGTGATTGGCCTGTTTGTCAGCCACTTCAAAGTCGATATGAGTGAGGCCGTGGAGCCTGATCACCGCAAGTACTCCAACTTCAATGCTTTTTTTACCCGGCCGTTGCAAGACGGGGCGAGACCGCTCGCCGCTGCGGATGTGGTATGCCCTGCAGACGGTGCAGTCAGTCAGTTGGGCGATATTGTTGGTGGCCGAATCTTTCAGGCCAAGGGCCAGGACTACAGCTGTTACGAGTTGCTCGGTGGTGACCCTGAGTGGGCCTCGCAATTTGCCGGTGGTAGCTTCGCCACTATTTATTTGTCGCCCAGGGACTACCATCGGGTGCATATGCCGCTGGCGGGTAAGCTGCTGGCTACGACCTATGTCCCCGGCGACTTGTACTCGGTCAATGGCGTTACTGCCGAGAACGTTGAGCGCCTGTTTGCTCGCAATGAACGATTGGTTTGCTATTTCGAGACTGAGGTCGGCCCGATGGCCATGATCCTGGTGGGTGCGATGGTGGTAGCCGGTATCGAAACTGTCTGGGGCGGGCAGGTGGCGCCACCGCCGAAAACACCCACATCAGTGGATTTCAAGGATCTGCCGGAGGCAGTGACGCTGGGCAAGGGTGAGGAGATGGGACGCTTTAAGCTGGGCTCGACCGTTATTTTGCTATTTCCCCAGGGCGCCATTAACTGGGACCAGCGTTACCGAGCTACCACGCCCACACGTCTGGGGGAAACTCTGGCTTCTCGTCCCTAGTCTTCTTCCAGCGAGGCAATGATGTGTCGGTAGCTGTCCAGTCGTGACGGCGATATTTCACCGGAATCCAGCGCCGCCAGCACTGCGCAACCGGGTTCCTTGCTGTGCTGACAGTCGCGGAATTTACAGTAGCCCAGGTGCGGGCGAAACTCCCTGAACCCCTGTTCTACTTCTTCCTTGCTCATATGCCACAGGCCGAACTCGCGGATGCCGGGTGAGTCGATCAGGCTGCCGCCGCAATCCAGATGAAACAATTGCGCGGTGGTGGTGGTATGGGTGCCCTTGAGAGTGTTCTCAGACAGCGCGCCCACTCGCATATCGGCCTCGGGTAGCAGTACATTCACCAACGATGACTTGCCAACGCCAGACTGACCCACGAACACACTGGTGCGCTCGCGCAGGGCGGCGTGCAAGTCTTCCAGTCCGCCTTGGGTGATGGAGGTGCACAGCACCCGGTAGTCCAGGGTGGGGTAGATGGCCATCAGCGCCTCCATATTGGCGCGCAGATCAGCGTCCTTATCGAGCAAATCGGTTTTGTTAACCAGGATGACCGGCTCTATGCCAACAACCTCAGAAGCCACCAGATAGCGATCCACCAACTTGGCGTGGGGCTCCGGGTAGGGCGCAATGACGATAAATATCTGGTCGATATTGGCCGCCACTGCCTTCAGTTTGCCGTAGGGGTCGGGTCGGGACAGCACGCTGCTGCGATCCAGCTGGGCGACGACTACCCCGGTAGGGTCTCCTTCGCACCAGACCACGCGATCACCAGTGACCAGGCCCTCAATATTGGCGCGCATATGGCAGCGCTGGCTGACCCCGGGTTCGGATTCCACCGCAACCTGAGTGCCGTAGTGGGCGATGACCAGGCCTTCACGCTCAGGACCCAGTTCCCCCCCGGTTAGTGCATTTTCTGCAGCTTCGGTCTGGCGGGCGGCACGCTTGGCGCGCTCCTCCTGAATTTTTTCCACGCGCCAGGCTTGCTGGCGACTGAGTTTGCGTTTAGACATGCACCATTATTGGGCCAGCGCTTAGGCCTGTCGAGGCAATTTGTTACACTGTGCGAACAGCAGAGAATAAGAGAAGCCAATTATGCACAGCGCAAGCAATCTGATCTGGGTTGATTTGGAGATGACCGGGCTGGAGCCGGACGACGATGTAGTGATCGAAATCGCCACCATTATTACCGATAGCGACCTCAATACATTGGCGGAAGGGCCTGTCATTGCCATTCATGCCAGCGATGACCGTTTGAATGCCATGGATGAGTGGAACACCACGCATCACAACCGCTCCGGCCTCGTGGCCAGGGTAAGGGCCAGTGAGTATGACGGCAGTCGTGCCGCCGTCGAGACTATGGCTTTTCTGGAGCAATGGGTGCCCAGGGGGGCGTCCCCCATGTGTGGTAATACTATCTGTCAGGACAGGCGTTTTATGGCCCGGCACCTGCCTGAGCTGGAAACGTTCTTTCACTACCGCAATCTGGATGTCAGTACGCTAAAAATATTGATGCAGCGCTGGCGCCCGGAATTGGAAGCAGGCTTTACCAAGACAGCCACCCACCTGGCGTTGGACGATATTCGCGAATCAATCGATGAGATGCGTTACTACCGAGAGCATTTTTTGCGGATGCAGGGCTGACCTGAGGGGCTAAGCGGTTAGTCTGGCCAACGCCCATTCCACGTGCTCTTGTACCAACTCTGACGGAAACGCCAAGCGGGTCTTGAGCGCGGCTATTGCTGCATGCGATGCGGGTCCATTGCCCAGTCCCACCGCCAAATTTCGCAGCCAGCGTTCATAGCCAATCCGCCTGATCGCCGAGCCTTCCGTTCGGGTCAGGAAAGTCTGCTCATCCCACAGGAATAACTCTACCAACTCCGCATCCGCCAGTCCGTGACGCGCCTGAAAATCAGATTCTGCCGTTTCCTGGGCGAACTTTGTCCACGGACATACCAACTGACAGTCGTCGCAGCCGAACACCCGGTTGCCCATTAATGGTCGCAGTTCGAGATCTATACTGCCGTGATGCTCGATGGTGAGGTAGGAAATACAGCGCCTGGCATCCAGCTCATATGCCCCGACGAAGGCGTCTGTGGGACACAGATCCAGGCAGGCCGTGCAGGTGCCGCAGTGCTTGGACTCCTGTGCTTGTGTCTCGGGCAGAGGTAAGTCGGTGTAGATTTCCCCCAGGAAGAACCAGGAACCCGCGTCGGGGTTGATCAGCATTGTGTTTTTGGCAATCCAGCCCAGCCCCGCCCTTTCAGCGATGGCCCGTTCCAGCACCGGCGCACTGTCCACGAAGGCTCGAAATTGGCCGCCGCCTGTCTCCGCTTCGATGCGCTTAGCCAGTTGCGCCAGGCGTTTACGAATCAGCTTGTGGTAGTCGCGGCCAAGGGTGTAGCGGGAAATATAGGCTTTTTCCGATGAGGCAAGCACGTCTTTGGCTTGATCGTCCGCCAGATAATCCATGCGCAGTGAAATCACCCGGCAAGTCTCCGGCACCAGTTCTGCCGGCCGCGATCGCTTGCTGCCGTGGCGCGCCATGTAGTCCATGCTGCCGTGGTAGCCTGCGTCCAGCCACTTTTGCAGATAGGCCTCGTGTTCGCCCAGGTTAACGTCGCTGACACCCACTTGCTGAAAACCCAGCTCGTTAGCCCAGAGGCGAATATCTGCCAGTAGCGCTTCGGGCTCCGGCAATACAATTTGTGAACCACCTGGTGAAGACATCTGCGTATAATTCCACGTACTACAGTACATCGTCATTCTCGCGAAAATGAGCATGACAAAGGAGAATGAGTGGACCTGAATCAATTCGAAGCATTGTACACCGCCCAGCAGACGCGCGCGTTGGACCGCTGTGCCATTGATGAGCACAACATCCCGGGTATTACCCTGATGTCCCGGGCAGCAAATGCTGCTTTTGACTGCCTGATTAATACATGGCCGGACCCGGAACTCATCCAGGTGCTTTGTGGCACTGGTAATAACGGCGGAGACGGCTTCCTGATTGCCGATCTTGCTCACAAGCGTGGTATCAAAACTGTCGTTCTGCAGGTCGGTGAGCCGGAGAAAATCAGCGGCGATGCGCTGCTGGCGCGCAACCAGGCTGTGGCCAATGGCGTAGACGTCCAGCCTTTTGAAGGCTCGGTTGTGCTTGCGCTGGGCGTGGTAGTAGATGCACTGCTGGGCACCGGTCTAGGGGGTGAGGTACGCGGTGATTATCGCGAGGCGATCGAAGAAATCAATGCAGCCGGCACTGCCGTGCTCGCCGTGGATATTCCATCGGGTCTTTGCTCTGATACTGGCCGAGTGCTGGGTTTGGCGGTGCATGCTGATCTGACGATGACGTTTATTGGCCTCAAGCGTGGCCTGTTCACCATGGAGGCCATGGACCATACAGGTGAACTTGAATTTGCCGACCTGAATGTCCCGGCGCAGGTCTATCAGCAAGTGCCGGCAGATTGCCAGCGGCTGGAATTGGCAACGCTGTTGGAAGCTCAGCGGCCGCGACCTGCGACTGCCCATAAGGGCATGTACGGCACGGTATTGGTCATCGGCGGAGACTACGGCATGGCTGGAGCAGCCGCACTGGCGGCAGAGGCTGCCCTGCGCTGTGGCGCCGGTCTGGTCAAAGTTGCTACCCGTCCCGAGCACGTTGCAGCTTTGGTGGCTCGCACCCCGGAGGTCATGCCATTGGGGGTGGAATCCGGAGATGAATTAAAGCCGCTAATAGAGTCGGCTGATGTATTGGTTGTGGGCCCCGGCCTGGGTCAGTCTGCCTGGTCTGAATACTTACTGCAGGCCGCGGTCGCCAGCGGCAAGCCCATGGTGCTCGATGCCGATGGCCTGAACATGCTGGCGGCGGGTAAAGTTGCAGCGCACCCCGGTATGATTATTACACCTCACCCTGGTGAGGCGGGCAGCTTGCTGTCCTGTTCCAGCGCTGAGGTGCAGGCAGACAGGTTTGCCGCGGTTCGTGCCTTGCAGCGGCAAACGGGCGCCGTTGCGGTGCTCAAGGGCAATGGCAGCCTGATTGCCAGCGGCGATCAGCTGTTACTGAGTGACTACGGCAATCCGGGTATGGCAAGTGGTGGTATGGGCGATGTGCTTAGCGGCGTTATCGGGTCGTTACTGGCGCAGGGTATGGGCCCATTTGAGGCGGCGGCCCTTGGTGTTTGTCTGCACGGGGCAGCCGGTGACATTGCAGCAGAAGAAGGCATGCATGGACTGGTTGCAACGGACCTTATTCCCTGGCTGCGGGAGTTGCTGGGTTGAGCGAGGTCGAGCTGCAGGTCGACGGCGAAGAGGCAATGGTGTCCCTGGGTGGATGCCTGGCCAAAGCACTGCAGCCCGGGACAGTGGTTCATTTAGAGGGCGACCTCGGCATGGGTAAGACGACCCTCAGCCGCGGTATTGTCCAGGGCTATGGGCACCTGGGTGCAGTTAAAAGCCCTACCTATACCCTGGTCGAACCCTATGAGCTTGGGGAACTAAACCTTTATCATTTTGATCTATATCGTCTGGGTGATCCGGAGGAGCTGGAATTCATGGGAATCCGTGATTATTTCACAAGCGACTCAATATGCCTGGTGGAGTGGCCTGCCCGGGGCCTGGGTGTTTTGCCCCCGGCGGACTTAGTGATTACCATAGAGCACCAAGGCTCGGGGCGCAGGCTTGTGTTGAGCGCCAGTAACGCCAGGGGACAAGCGGTGTTGCAACGTTTACAAGTCAACGCCTGACCGGTTGTATGAATAATAAACGCATAAAGCGTGGGAGTGAGATGAGCAGGGCGTGGGTCGGGGCGATCCTGGGTTTGCTGGCGGCATCCACCGTGTATGCGGGGGATGTGCACGAGGTGCGTCTTTGGCGCGCGCCGGATCACACCCGCGTGGTGTTTGATCTCACCGGGCCGGCTGAACACAAAATTTTTGTGCTGCAAAATCCCACTCGCATCGTTCTCGATGTGGAAAACACTCGGCTAAAAACCAACCTATCCGACCTTAAGCTGACAGACACACCGATTCGCCAGGTGCGTTCGGCCGTGCGCGAGGGCGATGACCTGCGCATTGTCATGGATATGAGTGCCTCGGTGGATCCGCGCAGCTTCTCGTTGAAGGCCAACCAGAGTGCGGGTGACCGCCTGGTTGTCGACCTGTATGACACCACTGCCGCTGCTACTAAACCAGCGGTCAGGAAAACAGTGAAGCAGGATAGTAAGCGCAACATTATTATCGCCATCGATGCCGGCCACGGCGGTGAGGATCCTGGTGCTCTGGGTCCTGGTAAACGTCGGGAGAAGGACGTAGTGCTGGCGATTGCTCGGGAATTGAACTCTTTGTTTCGGGCCGATGCCGGATTTTCACCCACTCTGATTCGTTCCGGGGACTACTATGTCAGCTTGAAGGGCCGCCGTGATCTGGCCCGTAAGCGCCAGGCAGATTTGTTCGTCTCCATTCATGCGGATGCTTTTGATCGCAAAGAGGCCAATGGCGCTTCGGTTTACGCACTTTCTACCCGGGGGGCCACCAGCACCGCAGCCCGTTACCTGGCGCAACGCGAGAACGCCGCTGACCTGGTGGGTGGTGTCAGCCTTTCAGACAAAGACGACATGCTGGCCGGCGTGCTGGCAGACCTGTCGATGACATCTACCCTGGATGCGAGTCTGCAGGTGGGGGCCCAGGTGCTGCGTAATGTTGATAATGTGGCGCGGCTGCACAAGAAAAACGTGGAGCAGGCGGGTTTTGCCGTACTGAAGTCTCCGGATATTCCCTCCATCCTGGTGGAGACCGGGTTTATCTCCAACCCCACCGAGGCGAAAAGGCTATCTACCAGCAGTTACCAGAAGAAAATGGCGAGAGCGATTCACGCGGGGATCAAGAGCTACCTGGTGGCGCACCCGCCTTCGGGTACGCTGGTGGCCTGGAACAAAGCCCAGGGTGGCACCCAATACACCATCGCCCGCGGTGATACACTGTCCGCTATTGCCCAGCGTTTCAATGTGTCCTTGTCCAGTCTAAAGGTGTCCAATGGCATTAGCGGCTCGACAATTCGGGTAGGGCAAAAACTAACAATTCCTGCGACGTGAGTCGCTGAAACCCCGCATCGCGGGAGTGATCAGGTTATATGTCCAAAATTCACCGTCTTTCCACTCGTTTGGCCAACCAGATTGCCGCCGGCGAAGTGGTCGAACGCCCTGCATCTGTGGTCAAGGAAGTGCTGGAAAACAGCCTGGATGCGGGTGCCACCCGGATTGACGTCGATGTTGAGTCCGGCGGCGTTAAGCTGATCCGTGTGCGTGACAATGGCTCCGGCATTGGTCCTGATGATCTTCCTTTGGCCATGGCCCGCCATGCCACCAGCAAGATCACCTCACTGGAAGATCTGGAGGCGGTAGACAGCCTGGGTTTTCGTGGCGAGGCGCTGGCCAGTATTGGCTCCGTTTCCCGGTTAACGCTCACCAGTAATGATTCTGAAGAGGGCAGCGAAGGCTGTTCGGCAGCCTGTGAAGGTCGAGAGATGGAGGTGATAATCAAGCCTGCACCTCATCCTCAGGGAACCACCGTGGAAGTTCGGGACCTGTTCTTTAATACGCCAGCCCGGCGCAAGTTTATGCGCACTGAAAAAACCGAATTCAATCACCTGGAAGAAGTGGTCAAGCGCCTGGCGCTCTCTCGCTTCGATGTGGCTTTTAGTCTGCGCCATAATGGTCGCGGTATTCACCAGCTCAAAGCCGGCACTGGACAGGTGGAGCAGCAGCGACGGGTGGCGACGGTGTGTGGCCCGGCGTTTATGGAGCAGGCCATCTATATCGAAAACGCGGCCAGCAACCTGAAATTGTGGGGCTGGGTAGGTCTGCCTACGTTTTCCCGCAGCCAGTCGGACCTGCAGTACTTCTTCGTCAATGGCAGGGTCATTCGCGATAAGCTCATTGCCCACGCGGTGAAGCAGGCCTACCGGGATGTGCTTTACCATGGCCGTCACCCCGCCTTCGTGCTTTACCTGGAGGTCGATCACGCTCAGGTGGATGTGAACGTGCACCCTACCAAGCACGAGGTGCGTTTTCGCGATGGCCGTAGCGTGCACAACTTTATCTTTTCCAGTCTGCATCGCGCCCTGGCCGATGTCAGGCCCAAGGACCAGCTGCCCCAGAACATGATCAGTACTGGCGACGGCATGGCCATCAATACTGAAACCGGTGAAATTTCAGCCCAGGGCGGTTTGGCCTGGGGCGCAGGGCAGGCCTCGGCAGTGGCAGAAGCTCCAGCGCCTGGCCAGGGTCAGCTAGGAGGTGGTTTTGCGCCGCGTTTTGGCTTTGGGGCCAACGCAGGCGCGCAAGGCAGTGCGCAGATGGCGGCCTATCAACAGTTGCATTCCCAGTTGCCCGAGCAGGCCCATCAGGAAGATGTGCCGCCGCTGGGCTACGCGCTGGCTCAGCTCAAAGGCGTTTATATTTTGGCGGAAAATGCGGCTGGCCTGGTGCTGGTAGACATGCACGCTGCCCACGAGCGCATTACCTATGAGCGCCTGAAGATTTCCCGGGACGAGGAGGGCATCCGCAGTCAGCCTTTGTTGGTGCCGCAGCCGGTGGCGGTTAGCCAGCGCGAAGTGCAAGTGGCGAGCCAGAGCAGTGAGCTGTTCCAGCGGCTGGGTCTGTCGGTAGACGTGGCGGGGGAGGAGTCTCTGGTGATTCGCGAGATTCCGGTAGCCCTGCGCGATTCTGATGTAGAGCAATTACTGCGGGATGTGCTCGCCGACCTGATCGAATTCGGCAGTTCCGAACGCATTGAAGCGCACATGGACGAAATTCTTTCCACTATGGCCTGCCACGGTTCAGTGCGGGCCAATCGTCGTCTGACTATTCCAGAGATGAACGCCCTGTTGCGCGATATGGAAGCAACCGAGCGCTCCGGCCAGTGCAACCATGGCAGGCCCACCTGGACTCAACTGGGCCTGGATGAATTGGACAAGCTGTTCCTCCGTGGCCGCTAACCGGGCCATAAAACCGGCACTGATTTGCCTGATGGGCCCCACTGCTTCGGGCAAGACCGACCTGGCAATCGAACTTGCCGGCGAGCTCGATTGCGAGCTGGTCAGTGTGGACTCTGCATTGGTTTACCGCGGTCTTGATATAGGTAGCGCCAAGCCTGATTACCCCCACCATCTGGTCGATATCCGCGACCCTGCCCAGCCATACTCGGCGGCAGATTTTGCTGCGGATGCCAATCGCCTGGTAGATGAGGTCACCGCCCGGGGCAAAATCCCGCTGCTGGTGGGTGGCAGCATGCTTTACTTCAAGGCTTTTCTGCAGCCTATGGCTGATATGCCTTCGGCCGACCCCGAAATACGTGCTGTTATTGAGCAGCAGGCAGCTGAACTCGGCTGGCCTCACATCCACGATCAGTTGGCCCAGGTGGATGCCGAGTCCGCCGCCCGAATCCACCCCAACCACTCCCAGCGCCTGACCCGGGCCCTGGAGGTCTATCGGGCCAGTGGCCGCACGATGACCCAGTGGCACCTCGAATCCGGTGGTGGTCAGGACCCGTTCGAGCGCTTCAATATCCACCAGTTGGCTATTTGCCCTGTGGACCGGGCGGTGTTGCATCAACGCATAGCCCTGCGTTTTGAGCAGATGCTGCAGGCGGGCTTTCTCGATGAGGTTCGCCACCTGTACCAGCGTGGCGACCTAAATCAGGATTTGCCAGCCATTCGTGCCGTCGGTTATCGACAACTTTGGCAGTACCTGGACGGCCAGTGCTCTTTGGAGCAGGCCGCCGAAAGGGGGGTGGCCGCCACCAGGCAGTTGGCCAAGCGGCAACTGACCTGGTTGCGAAAGTGGTCCGATCTGGCATGGATATACACCGATCAGGCCGGGAACGTTGCAGAATTCTTGTTGTCGAATCCCTTGCATGGGAGCCTGGAATCGCCGTCATTGCTGCGCAAGCGGGAATCTGTCGACGCCGAACATGACCTTAAAGGCCTGTCGCCTATTCGCGCAGCCTTGAACTATTTGGGTCATGACCCCATGTAGGATTGGCGGGATGCACTATAATGCGTCCAGCGGTAACGAAGGCCCGCAACTCAACACGCTGCGCTTCCAGGGGAGCGAATGCAGGGGTGATGTAGAGAAGAAGGCCAATTTTTGATTTTTTTCGGCTCCAATTGAGCCTGCCAGGAGAGATAGCCATGTCAAAGGGGCACACGCTACAAGACCCTTACTTGAACATTCTGCGTAAGGAACGCGTACCAGTTTCCATTTATCTGGTTAACGGCATTAAGCTGCAGGGACAGATTGAGTCCTTCGACCAGTTTGTCGTGTTATTGAAGAACACCGTCAGCCAGATGGTCTATAAACATGCAATTTCCACCGTTGTTCCCAGCCGAGTGGTGCGCCTGCCTATGCAGCACCCACCGGAAGAGGAAGGTGAAAGTTAAGAGAACTTCCGGCGGCCGCCTCTGCGGTCGCTTTGGTTCCCACATCAGAGGTAGTCTTGTTTTTTGACCGGCCCGAATCCGGTGAACGTGCTGTGCTCGTTCACCTGAATCTCGACAGTGAGTCCGAGCGGGAAGATCCCCGCGAATTCGAGGAACTCGTGCTTTCAGCAGGGGGAGACCCGGCTGCCTACGTTATGGGGCACCGTGTGGCCCCGCATCCGCGCACCTTTGTCGGCTCCGGCAAGCTGGAAGAGATTCGCGACGAAGTGAATTTGCAGGAGGCTGAGGTGGTGATGTTTAACCATGTTCTCAGCCCCAGCCAGGAACGTAACCTGGAAAAAGAGCTGGAGTGTCGGGTGCTGGACCGCACCGGCCTGATTCTGGCTATTTTTGCCCAGCGCGCCCGCACTCACGAGGGCAAATTACAGGTTGAGCTGGCCCAGCTGCAGTATGTGGCGACTCGCCTGGTGCGAGGCTGGACTCACCTGGAACGTCAAAAAGGCGGTATCGGCCTGCGTGGTCCGGGTGAAACCCAGTTAGAAACCGACCGCCGTCTGTTGCGTGTTCGCGTCAAGTCCATTACCGCTAGACTGGAGAAGGTCCGCAAGCAGAGGGACCAGGGCCGGCGTTCGCGTCGGCGCCAGGAAATCCCCACTGTCTCCCTGGTGGGCTATACCAACGCGGGCAAGTCGACCCTGTTTAATTACATTACCGAATCCGATGTGTACGCGGCGGATAAGTTATTCGCTACCCTGGACCCGACCCTGCGCCGCCTGGAGCTGGAAAACGTAGGTCCGGTGATACTGGCCGATACTGTGGGCTTTATCGCCCATTTGCCGCATAAGCTGGTAGAGGCTTTCAAGGCAACTCTGGAAGAAACTCTCAACGCGGACCTGTTGCTGCACGTCATAGATGCCGCCAGCGATGAGCGAGATGACAATATTTACCAGGTGCATGAGGTGCTGCAGGAAATCAAGGCCGATGAAATACCGCGCCTGGAGGTCTACAACAAGCTGGATCTACTGGAGCAGGCGCCGCGTATAGAACGTAATGCCGATGGCCTGCCAGAACGCGTATGGCTGAGCGCCGCCACTGGTGCCGGAGTAGACCTGCTGTTACAGGCGATCAGCGAGTTGGTGGGCCAGGACATGGTAGACGAAGAGCTGGACATAGCCCCGGATCAGGGCAGTTTGCGCGCGGCGCTGTATCGTTTGGGCGCTGTGGAGTCAGAAAAGTACTCAGATGACGGCGTCGCTCACTTGCAGGTGCGCCTGCCCAGGGCTGACTGGAACAGATTGATGAAAAAAGGTCCGGAGCCTCTGTTTTGAAGGCCAATGTGACCCCAGCTATGATTGTCATTTCGCACGGCGGGATGACAAATAAGAATTCAGCTTAAGTGAAGACAGCAGAATGACAGTAACAAGCAAAAATTTGATAGACTCTCACGACTTTGAAAACACTCTCATAATTTTGGAAACAGGAATTGGTTATGGCCTGGAATGAACCCGGTGGTGGTAATAACAAGGGATCGAAAGATCCCTGGGGTGGCGGAGATCAAGGACCGCCTGATTTAGACGAAGCATTGAAAAAGCTGCAGGAAAAGCTAGGCGGTATTTTCGGTGGTTCTTCAGGCTCAGGCGGCAGCAGCGGTGGCGGGGCAGTGTTCTCCGGCGCTCTGTTTGGCGTGCTGGCTTTGGGCGCCCTGGTGGTTTGGGGCCTAATGGGCTTCTACCAGATTGACCAGCAGGAGCGGGCCGTGGTGCTGCGTTTTGGTAAGTACCTGGACACAGTGCAGCCTGGTTTGCAGTGGAATCCGCCGCTGGTCGATGAGGTCATCAAGGTCAATACGACCAAGGTGCGCTCAGCCAGCCTGCGCGAGATCATGCTGACCCAGGATGAGAACATCGTTGAGGTGCGCTTGTCAGTGCAGTATGTGATCAACGATCCCAAGAAATTCGTGCTGCAAGTGCGCGATCCCGAGCGCTCCCTGCAACACGCGGCGCAAAGTGCCCTGCGTCATGTGGTGGGTGGTAACTCCATGGACCTGGTGTTGACTGAAGGTCGAGCCCAGATCGGTTTCGATGTTGATGATCGCCTGCAGGAATACCTGGATTTGTATCAGACAGGCATTCTGGTGAGCAAAGTTAACGTGGATGAGTCCAAGCCGCCCACTCAGGTGCAAGAAGCGTTTGATGATGTGATCAAGGCGCGCGAGGACGAAGAGCGCGTGAAGAACGAAGCTCAGGCTTATGCCAACGCAGTCGTTCCTGAAGCCCGCGGTGGCGCCCAGCGCCAGCTTGAGGAGGCTAACGCCTACAGGGAGCAGGTGATCGCCAACGCCGAGGGTGAGGCGGATCGCTTCAACAAACTGCTGACCGAGTATCAGAAGTCACCACAAGTGACACGAGAGCGCCTCTACTTTGATGCTCTGGAGGGTGTATACAGCAACACCAGTAAGGTGATGGTGGACGTTGAAGGGGGCAATAACATGATGTACTTGCCTCTGGATAAGCTGGCCGAACAAAGCCAGAGCCGCAGCACCCGCGTTGCTAATATAGATAGCAATACACTGCGTGAAATCACCAACGCCGTTACCGAGCAGCTGCGCAGCGATGCAGCGTCTTCCAGTACCACTCGCAGGGGAGGTCGCTAATTATGTCCGGCCGTAATATGACAATCGTGATCATCGTTGCCCTGGCAGTGCTTATTGGCAGCAATTCACTTTACGTGATGAAAGAAACAGAGCGTGGCGTGTTGCTCAAGTTTGGTGAGGTGGTAAACACTGATATCCAGCCTGGACTGCACTGGAAGGTTCCTTTCGTTAATAATGTACGCAAGTTTGACGGCCGAGTGCTGACCGTCGATTCCCAGCCAGAGCGTTTTTTCACCCAGGAGCAAAAAGCCCTGATTGTGGATTCCTACGCCAAGTTCCGGGTCAAAGACACCACCAAGTTCTACACCGCAACTAACGGAGAAGAAGCCAGGGCTATGGGTCTGTTGGCCCAGCGTATTAACGATGGCCTGCGCAACCAGGTGGCTATACGCACCATTCAGGAAGTGGTTTCCGGTGAACGCGACCAGTTGATGATTGATTTGTCAGAACTGCTCAACGATGTGGCGCTAACTGAGTTGGGTGTGGAGTTGGTAGATGTGCGGGTTAAGCAGATCGACCTGCCGCCAGATGTATCTGAGTCGGTGTACCGCAGAATGAACGCGGAGCGAGAGAAAGAGGCGCGTGAGCACCGTTCCCAGGGTCAGGAACTGGCCGAGGGTATTCAGGCTGCTGCTGACCGTGAAGTGACGGTGATTCAGGCCAACGCTTATCGTGATGCGGAATACATCCGCGGTTCAGGTGACGCTGATGCTACGCGCATTTATGCGGATGCCTTCAACCAGGACCCGGAGTTCTACTCCTTTACCCGCAGTCTCAAGGCCTACCAGGAGTCGTTCCAGGGCCAGGGTGACATTTTGTTGGTGCAGCCAGACAGCGAGTTCTTCCGCTATCTGAAAGACCCCAAAGGCGGCAAGTAAGCACGCTGCTGTTTGTGGTCCCCGCGAAAGCGGGGACCCAGTGTCTTTTTCAGGGCCGCGAGCGGAAAAAACTCCGGTACTAAGCCTTACTGATGTGATAGCATCCCGCAACCGTGGGATTCGTCGTTTGAGCCACAAGCGCCGGGCCCACGGTTTTTTTGTGTCTGGCTAACTCTGAGGGCAGATTGTGGATTTTTGGCACGTGCTCCCGGTGGCCCTGGCACTGGTTTTTATCATTGAAGGCGCGATACCGTTTATCAGCCCCAATCACTGGCGCAATCTGCTGGCATTGGTGGCACAGATGGATGACCGTGTAATCCGCAAGATCGGCCTTGGCAGTATGCTGTTCGGGGTTGTTTTGCTTTATTTGGTGAATTGAAGGCTCTACATGACATCGGTTGATCGCTGGCAACTGCCCGACGGGATTGAGGAAGTCCTCCCCGCACAGGCCGCCACAGTAGAACAGCTGCGCCGCACGCTGCTGGATATGTTTCGCAGCTGGGGCTATGAACTCGTCATTCCACCGCTGGTGGAGTTTACCGATTCTCTGCTCAGTGGCCTGGGCCAGGATCTGGATCTGCTCACCTTTAAGCTGACCGACCAGCTCTCTGGACGCAGTATGGGCGTTCGCGCCGACATTACCCCCCAGGTTGCCCGAATTGATGCCCACAGCCTCGCAGCTGAAGGCGTATCCCGACTCTGCTATGCAGGCTCTACTTTGCACACCCGTCCCAAATCATTGATGGCCTCACGCTCGCCAATCCAATTGGGTGCCGAGCTCTACGGCGACGACAGCCTTGCCGCCGATGTAGAAGTCATCCGCCTGATGCTGGCAACCCTGGACGCCGCCAAACTGGATGCGGCATACACGTTGGACCTGGGGCATGTGGGTGTGTATGAAGCGGTGCTAGCGGCGGCAGAACTGGATGATGACAAAGAGGCGGCTATTTTTGACTGTCTGCAGCGTAAGTCGGTGCCAGACCTGCTGCTAGCGCTGGACGATGTCCCCGAGAATATTGCTACCCTGATTATCGGCCTTGTCGATTTGCACGGAGATGATGAAGTGCTGGCCGCCGCTCGCGAATTGTTTGCCGATCGCGCGCCTGAAGCACTCGCCGCGGTCGATGCCCTGCAGGATGTAGCAACAGATATCCGCCGCCAGCGTCCGGACTTGCCTATTTATTTCGACCTCGCGGAGTTGCGCGGCTATCACTATCACACCGGAATTGTGTTCGCAGCCTATGTCCCAGGCCATGGCCAGGCACTGGCGAACGGTGGCCGTTATAACGGCGTGGGTGAAGTCTTTGGTCGCTCTCGACCGGCGACGGGTTTTGCCACAGATTTGAAGTCACTGATTGGGCTGCTGCCAGCTACTGCGACAATGCAGGGCGCAATCAGTATGCCTGATAGCGATGACCCCGATCTGTTAGCGGCAGTGCGGCAGTTGCGTGCAGAGGGTGCGATTGTGATTAACAGCCTGTCGTCGGAACACGATTCTCGTTGTGACCGGGCGTTGGTGGAGATGGACAGTGTGTGGCAAGTACAAGAGTTATAGATCGAAATTGTATGTTGTTAGCCCCGCTTAGGCGGGGGTGACGAAACAGTTAACACCGCGGCAACGCAACCAGTTAGAGCAAACAGAGCAGCAAACATGAGTAAAAATGTAGTCGTCCTTGGCACCCAATGGGGTGATGAGGGTAAGGGAAAAATCGTCGACCTTCTCACCGATCAGGCCAGTGCCGTGGTGCGCTTTCAGGGTGGCCACAACGCTGGTCACACGCTGGTGATCGACGGTGAAAAAACCGTACTCCACCTGATTCCTTCCGGTATTTTGCGTGAACACGTGCAGTGCCTGATCGGCAACGGTGTGGTGCTTTCTCCTGAGGCTTTGCTCAAAGAAATGGCCGAGCTGGAAGCCAGGGGCGTGCCAGTGCGTGAGCGCCTTAAAATCTCCCCCGCGTGCCCGTTGATCCTGCCTTACCACGTGGCCCTGGACCAGGCGCGTGAAGCCAAGCGCGGCAGTGAAAAAATCGGTACCACAGGCCGTGGCATTGGCCCGGCCTATGAGGACAAGGTTGCTCGGCGCGGCCTGCGCCTGGGTGATCTGCAGGATAAGGAACGCTTCGCGCGCAAGCTCAAGGAAGTGATGGAGTACCACAACTTTGCGCTGGAGCATTACTACCGTACCGAGCCTCTGGACTACGACAAAGTGCTGCAAGATACTTTGCTCATGGGCGAGCAGATCAAGCCGATGATCGCCGATGTGACCGCCATGCTCCATGAGTGCCGTAAGACCAATGCCAATATTATGTTTGAAGGGGCCCAGGGCGCTTTGCTGGATATAGACCACGGCACTTACCCCTATGTGACGAGCTCCAACACCACCGCTGGCGGCACTGCCACCGGCTCCGGTTTTGGCCCCTTGTACCTGGATTATGTTCTGGGCATCACCAAGGCTTACACAACACGCGTCGGCTCAGGCCCGTTCCCTACCGAGTTGTTCGATGAGACCGGCGCCCACCTGGCGGAAAAAGGCCACGAATTCGGCGCCACCACCGGCCGTCCCCGTCGTTGTGGCTGGTTTGATGCTGTGGCCCTGCGCAATGCGGTGAACATCAATTCGGTGAGTGGCATTTGCCTGACCAAACTGGACGTGTTGGACGGGCTTGAGTCCATCCAGATCTGCGTTGGCTACGTTTGCAAAGACGGCAAGCCGGTGCCCAACCCTGTCGATTCAGATGACTACGAAGGTCTGTTCCCTGTCTATGAACAAGTGCCCGGGTGGAGTGAATCCACATTGGGAACACAATCGCTGGAGCAGCTGCCCCAGGCGGCCAGGGATTACATCAACAAGATCGAGGAAGTGGTGGGTGCGCCCATTGATATCATCTCTACCGGGCCGGATCGGGTAGAGACTATTGTTTTGCGACACCCGTTCGAGGGCTGATGCCCTGAAGTCTGTAGGACGCCAGAGACGGCTCCTACAGGCTCATTAATTTCACCAGAGCTGGAATAACTGTGCTGGCCGCAATGGCACCCAGTATCCAGCGCTGTAGTTTTAACTCGCCACGAAATTCCCCGCGTAAATCTGAAAACTGAACGTCGATGCCAGTGAAGCGTTTTTCCAGCCTCAGGTCCTGGGCTGCAAAACGCGCATCCAGGCATTCATCCAGGTAATCTTTGGTTACCAGGGCATCCATGTTGTGAACAAACGCTTCTGCCATCACTTCCGCCTGCGCTTCGGGAACGCCTACCTCTTTTAAGCGGCGGGCGAATTTTAGTGTATCAAATGTGACAGCGGCCATACCAGTGCCCTCCATGACTCCGAGTGTCACGTTTTACCAGGGTGAATACCACGTCAAAACCGTCCACAGCCTAGCTAGCGACCACTCAGCTAATATTACTGGCCAGAATTGATGTCTAGGGTCTAGAATTAGACCATCTCAGGTAAACCATGTAGTCCAGGGGGACGGATTCCCATGTTCGAAACATTTCTGCTTGCTGGTGGCCTCGCCGCTGGCATCCTGCTTTTCCTCAGGCTCTTCGCCCATAAGCGCAAGCCAAAAGCCCGTTATATGCCTCGGTATGAGGTTAAATCACACCACAAAGTGACAAAATCAGCGGGCAATGGCCGATATAGAGCAGTTTCCTGCCGCGGCGCCTGTTCGGCTATCAAGAGCCTACAGGACAAGCGTTTTCTGCATACAGAAGCCCCAACGCTGCCCGTCTCAGGCTGCACGGCCTCACGCTGTGAGTGTGTTTATACCCACCACGACGATCGCCGAACCGGCAGGAAGGACCGCCGGGGACTGTCCCAAATGGCTAAGGATTTTTTTGATTACTCCGACCAGTCCAACCGCCGTCATCGGCGGGGGCGCAGGACTGAAGACCTGGCGATGATCTGAATCAGAGGCTTTTCATTAGCGAGTGATTCTTTCCCTTCGTCTGTGTTCATAGAGCCCCAGCCCCAATGCCCCGAGTATCAGGCACCACAGAACCCAGGAAGGGGTAGTGGGTATATCCTCAACAGTAACCTCAGGCGGGTCTATCGGGGGTGGGTCTATAGGCGGAACACCGTCATCGTAGAAGTAGCCAAAATTGGCGTCTCTGTAGATCTGCCCTGCATCCAGGCTGAAACTGTTGGGATTAGTGCCCCCCGTAAGCGTTTTGCCTTCTAGTACACCATAGCTGTCTGTCACTCTGATGCGCCAATTGCCTGTAGGCACAGGAATAAAAGCGTAGTAACCGTTGGCACTGGTGACAGCCGAAGCAGCAAGTCGCTCGAAACTGCCGTTATTGTCTTCATCCAGCTCGAGGTTCAGGCTCACTCCGGCTATGCCTGGCTCGGAGCTTTCCCGCAGGCCGTTGCCGTTCTCGTCATCCCACACCAGATAACCGCTGGCGCCGAAATTGATGCCCACGAAGGTCACAGTGAAGTAGTCTCGGGCCTCCAGCGGATTATTCTCGCCATCCACGGCACCGGCGGTGACTGTATTGGTATGGGTATCGCCCTGAGCGCCGGAAATAGCCCGGGTGAATTCACATGCAACAGAGCTGCGTGCAGGTATGGCAACTGGCAAGCTACAGGACCCCTGCCCGGCCAGATCGCCAAAGCGGTCATCGAGCAGACTGGTTAGGGTTACATTCAGGTAGCCAATATTGCGGGTGGTAATGGTATACGTCACGTTGCCGTCAGGTTCCAGCAGAACGACCCGGTTACCCTGTTTAACCACTTCTATAGCCGCAGAGGCATAGCCAAAATCGGCATCGGCATAGATTTCGCTGACGGCAAGGCTGACATCAACCGGCTCTGTGCCACCGGTGAGGACCCTACCGGCCAGTACATTGGCGGTATCGGTCACTCTCACCTGGAAGTTACCAGCCGCGAGCCCGGAAAACACATACTTCCCGGAAGCGTCAGTGGTAGTGCTCCCCTCCAGTACATCGCCGCTGTAAAGATCTATGGAAACGTTGCCCAGGCCGGGCTCTCCCGCGTCGAATACGCCATCAGCGTTGAGGTCTTCCCATACCTGGTCACCGATAGCGGCATCGTCTGGCGCTATGAACAATACTGCTGCGGGCCCCGAGTCAAAGGCGATATTGTCTATGGCATCCGAGGCGATGGCGGTCACCCGATTGCGGTGAATATCGCGAGGCTCGCCAGTAATGGTTTCGGTAAATCGACAGCGATAAACCTGGCGCTGGGTTAGTCGTTCGCCCACTACGCAGGTGCCTTTGCCGTCCAGCTCGCCAAAACGGCTGTCGATCAGTTGATCGATGGTGACCACGGTATCTCCGATATTAAACACAAAGATGTTGTAGGTGACGTCTGCCGAGGGGGATTCAACGATAAAGTCTGAGGGTATTTTCACTACCCGTATTTTTGGTTTTGGAATGTTTGCATAACCAAAATCTGCCGTGTTATCGACCGCCCCCACCGACAGGATGATGTCCCTCGGTTCCGGCGGCGTGGTCAAAAACCGGTCCTGTAAAATTTTATTACTGTCTGTAACGGTTACTCGATAGCTGCCGGCAGAGAGCCCAATAAACCCATACTGGCCACTATTGACTGTCGTGTCAGTGCTGATAACGGTTTCGTAACTACCGTCGTTGTTGGAATCGAAAGACAGCTCCAGCGTGACATCATCCAGGCCGCCTTCACCTTCATCGAGCTGGCCGTTGGCATTAATGTCCAACCAGACCAAATCGCCTATGGAGCCATTGGCAGGATCCAATATGGCTACCTTAGCGTCGTCTGCGCCGTAGACCTGATAGCCTTCAACCTGGTCTTGTGCCGCGGCTTGCACGGTATTGGTGTGCGTATCACCGGCAGCGCCGTTGATCTGTTGGGTAAACAGGCAACTGTACACATCACCCGGCTCCAGTGGCGTGGCTGGGGCGATACAATCGCCTTCGTCGAACAGATTGCCGAACTTGTCGTCAGCCAGATCGGTAAGCTCAACCGCTACTACGCCGGAGTTTTTTACTTCCACTGTGTAATTAACTGGGCCGCCAGGCGCAAACACTACTTGCGGATCAGGCGTTTTTGCCACCTGGATCTCTGCTCGAACATAACCGAAATTCGCAAAGGTGAATACTTCACCGGGAGCCAGGCTTACGTTAATGGGATTGGCCGCAGTGGTGCGCACAAGATTACTAAGGGGCCCTGGCTCCGCCTCCTCCACTAGCACCAGGTAAATGCCACCGGTGAGTCCCCGAAAAGCGTAGGCTCCATCCTCATTCGTGGTGGTAGTTTGCACAGGGCTGGGAATACGCTCCTCATATAGGAATACCGTCGCGCCTTCGATCCCCTGCTCGTTTTCCTGCTTGATGCCGTCTGCGTCGAGATCGTTCCAAACCAGATAACCAATGGCACCCTCGGCCGGGTCTACAATATCAACGATGGCCCGGCCGTCGTCAGTTACAGGCTGCCCGTCGCCAGTGCCACTGCCCGTCACAATATTGATGTGCAGGCTACCCACGCCGCCGGTAGGGGCGGCATTGAAGCTACAGGTATAGATTTGCTCCGGTGCTATTTTCTGGGGCACTTGGCAGGAGCCTTGCCCGTCCAGGTCGCCAAACCGGTCATCCACCAAAGAGTCCAGGGTGACTAGTACCGGCCCATCATTGACGACATTGATGGTGTAATCGACACTTTCCCCGGGGCTGATGACCAGAGGCTCTGCGATTTTCTCGACGCGGATTGATGGTATGTCAGGATTAGGTGGCAACACAGGGATTTCCCCGATGTCGCCAATGTTGTTAATGCATTTACTGGTGGTGGCAAGGCCGAAGTTGTCTGGATTGGTGGGATCGTCACAGGCGCCTGTGTTTTGTTTCCAGGTGATCGCATACGCCACATCCAGATTACCATCGTTATTGCTGTCCTGGCACAGGACGTTATTCAGGGTTATATCTTTGTAGATGGCCCCATCATCTTTGTCGGCGTCACCACAGGAGTTACTATCCAGATTGCGGTAGGGGCCATTGCCACTCAGTCCGTTGAAGGCGCCGTCGCCCGGCTCAATGCGATCTAGCGAGTCGAAGGTGCAGCTCTCACCGTTGATGGGGGAGTTATCAGCATCACCGATAAAGAAGCCAATATCATAGGTGCTGGTGCGATTGCCGAGCAGTCCGATGCGGATGACCACGTCGCCGGGAATGATCTCACCGTCTACACAGCTTGCCGGACCAGTGACCAGTTCTTCCGATACTGTTTCGAAATCATTGGCGGTACAGATCTTGCCTGGAGACGAGTTTTCCAGACAGGCAGCCGCCTGTGTTTGTTGGACTAGGCTCAGGTATAGCAGGGCGCTAAGCGCAATGGTAGTTCGACGCATATCGATACTTTTTGGCTGTTATGTCATGCTAATGATGACAGTTGGCCAATAGAAGGACAATTAGCAGGGCTTTTGTTCTGGGAGGGATCGGTTATTGTCTCATTCTGGCTGTAATCCCTGACTGGGTTCAGGCTTTTGTAGCGAAAAAGCCCCATCGCATGATTAATTTTTCTATCTCCCTGCTGAGATGACCGCGCAGCCATCATCTTTGGTCAGGGCTCGCTGCAATCCAAAACAGATACGATAACCCCGGCATTGCCCAAGCCCGATGTTTGCGCATGCTCAAACAAGCAGCTCGCAGAAGTGCCATATAGCACAGGGCCGGCCATGCCTGGTTGGTCAGTGTAGCCCCAGCTGTTAACCGAGAATACCGATTTTCCGTCCAAACTATCGTCTGGAGATTGAACCCAGGGGCCGCCAGACGATCCCCCGGACAAGCCGCAGTTTGCTAGCCACCAATCGTTATAGCTACCTTCGGTGCTCAGGTCTTCGGCGCAGTACATAAAATTGGGATCCTCGCTATAGGAGTAGCCCAGGGCATAGGTGCGAGCGGTTGGGGCCGGCGCTGCGAAACTCACATTCATAGGAGTTACTGCGGCATCCAGAGTAGGTTCGCTTTCGTAGTTTTGACCCGGATCGTGTGAATCCGAAGAGTTTCCGACGACATAATAAGCATAGTCATACGGAATATTGTTTGGGAACACAGACTGGGTCCACATCTCATCGACCACACCAAAATCGGCATACCAACAGCCTATAGGGTCGTTGCTGCAATTTCGGTCAGTGCCGCTGCCGCTGGTGCCATCCTGATTGGGAATAAAAATAACATTGCGGGCAAAGGCTCCGTTGGCATCGTCGTAAACACAGTGGGCAGCGGTGAAGAGGACACTGCGGCCACCTTTCGTATCGGCCACCACCGTGCCCGAGCACACATAGCCACTCCAGCGCTTCAAGCGTCGGTTGTTGGGCATCTCGAAGTAAATTCGGCCTGCCGCCCACTGGATATCTTGCTGATCGTAGGGCCAGGGTGCATTTGTCACTGCGTCACCGGGAGGAGGAGGTGGGGGTGGTTCAACTGCATCGGTTGAGACGGTGAATGGGGTCAGGTCTGTGGATGCAGTATTGCCACCTTTGGCCCCATTGTCTTTTGCGATGACCTGCCAGTTCCAGGCGCCATTGGTAAAGCCGCTGAACGGCACACTGTAGAGATTTTCGGGTCCAGCGCTGGCCGCAAAGGATTGGGTTAGGCCAGAAGGATAGTCGATCACGAAGTTGACCGACTTGATGTCACTTCCGCTGTCAGAAATTTCTGCTGTAAATGTATGCGCATCGCCTATCGTCTGGCCCGATGCAGGATTCAGTGTCCCAATAACGGGGTCTGTTTTATCCGTATTGGTGGGTTTGCCTCGCTGTTCCATATCCTGGGCAAGCGCTGCCACCGAGTGCCCATAGGGCTGGAGTTTTCCACCAGGCTTGCGCAGGTAGCCCAGCCCCCGTGGGTCAATGACAAAGTCGCGCGGAATTGCGGCTGCGCGCCTCTCGTTTGTCCAGTGATCGAATGCTTTGGCGGCTTGTTCAGAGGGCGCTGCAGACGCTGTTCCAGCAAGGGAGAATCCGACGATGAAAACCAAAATACCGACGGCCAATCTTTGAGCGTTATTTTTAATGGACATATTCTGTACCAAAAATTTGAATTGCTCTTGAGAACACCCTAGTTCAAATGCGAATGCCAAGCCAGTTCATACTGGGAAAATGCAGGGATCAGAGCGTCTGTTTTGGGAAAAACCACTGCGAGATGAGCTTTGGTTATATCTGTAGTGTTTGTTATAGCTTTTGGTGGTAACTCTGGCTTTGTCTTGTAGTCTTTGGGAGGTGAGGTCCATCAGGATGGTACCCTAGATTTATTGCATGGCAACTCTCATTGGACGCGCCATTTTGGGTCTAGCCGTGAGGAGTATTGACCTCTTGCATGCTAGTGAGCACCGGGCATGTGTCTCACGTCGAATACGACCAGTTTCAGGTCAAAGCTCAATGCTACGCTGTTAGACCTGACCCTTGGTGTGTTCAGTTGCTTTAACGCAGGGTTTACGAGAGATTGCTGCGCCTGATAAGTGGGCTTATCGGGCCCTTGGTGTTGCCGTTTTTTTTGGGATCAATATTTATAGCTGCACCCCTAATACCCCCGAATACCCAGTTGTGTGATCAGATACAATGCCTCCAGAATAGTCTTCTGCCAATGTCGCCATTATAGATGCTTTCTTTTCAGTCGCCGAGAGAGGGGACATTATTTGGGGCGACTTTGGGCTCGATTTTGAGGGTGTGTCACGGGCTGATTTCCGGCTAGAGGTAATGAAGTTAAGGATGCGATTTTTGGGCAGCTAAGTCAGATGTTGTCGAAATTCTGCGGGGAAGCTCCACGTATAGACTTGACCTATTACAGGGTTATAATTTCTGTCGCCTCTCGATATTACGTGATATAACGCAACCGGATTTTTTGGCAAGGAGCGTCTCTTAGACATTCTTGCAAAGCGTTAACATTAAAGCGCAAACCATGTAAGGGTGAGAGAGTCGCAGATGTCATCAGGTTTTCAAGGCGACTCAACTACATGTTTTACCACATTTCGATTCGGAGGTTTTCATTAGCGCTATAGCGGGCATTCTAAACCTCGGCGGCAATCTTGTGCAGATTCAATGGCTGAATGAAATGTTGGCTGGCATGCAGCATCGAGGCCCCGATGGAACGAACCTTTGGAGCGAAGGTGCCGTTGGATTGGGGACGGCCATGCTGCATACGACAAAGGAGTCATTCGCCGAGTGTCAGCCGGTTGTGGCTCCTGAGCTTCAGGTTAGTTTGATTATGGACGGTTGGTTGCGCAACTGGCAGGAATTGCGGAGGACGCTCCGCGCTGCTGGGGTTGCACCGCGGGATGAAACCGATGCTGAACTGCTGTTGGCCGCCTATATCCATTGGGGAGAAAGCTGTGCAGAGCAATTGGACGGAGATTTCGCCTTTGCCATCTGGGACGGCTCCAGGCAAAGACTAATCTGCGCTCGAGATAACATGTCAGCCAAACCTTTTTACTACACGCATCACCATGGAGTTTTTTCTTTTGCTTCGGAGATTACTGCGCTACTTGCGTTACCGTGGTGCAATCCTGAACCCGATTATGCTCATGTAGCTGAGCATCTGACCCAGGACTGGGGGTCCAACCGGGTGACGTTCTGGGAAGGGGTTTCACGCTTGCCTGGCGCGCACCTATTGACCGTGGAGTCCGGCAATATATCCATTCGTCGCTACTGGCAGCCAGATTTTTCCGCAAGTCTCTATTATCCACAAGATGAAGACTACGTGTTGCATTACCGAGAACTTCTGTACGACGTTGTGCGACGTTCCTGTCGCAGCTCTAATGCGATTGCTTGCGACGTAAGTGGCGGGCTCGATTCTTCGGCGATATTTGCCGTTGGTTGTGCTTTGTCTGATTCTGGAGTTCTCCCAGCGCGGCATGTTCAAGGGTATACGATGAACTTTAACGGTTATGCAGATGCCGATGAAATTACCTACGCTCGTGCTGTGGCAAGGTTTTCCGGTCACCGGGTCACGGAGGTTCCCCCGAGTTTTCCCCCGCTATCCTGGTATCGCGATCGCGCCAGCTGTCGAAGAGAGGACCCGGGCGCTCCTAATGGGGCGATGTCTATGGGGCTGTTCGAAGCCGCTCAGCATGATGGGCGGCGTGTTTTGTTAAATGGAACTGGGGGGGATGACTGGTTGGGAACAGGGGCCGGTGCTTATCAAGAGGCAATTGGCTGTGCAAATTTTCGAGACTTGCAGTATTTGCTAAGCCTTGATGCTAAGGCGGGGGGATGGTCGAGAGCTTTTTGGGACTTGCTTCGCGGTGGCGTTTTACCGCTACTGCCGGCCAGACTTCGAGCACTCTTAAGAAACTTTCGCGACGGGCGTAGGGCTACGCCGCTACCCCTATCTTGGCTTGATAGTCAGGGCCAGAAATGGCTCAGCAGAAGGACCGAGGAGGACATTGGCTTACCCAGCGCTAGGCTGAGGTGGAAAGGTCAGTTAAATGAATGGAATAGCCTTAATGATCCTTACAAGGTTTTTGCCCACGAATGTATGGAGCAGTTGGCGGCCGAGCAGGGGCTGGAGGTGCGGCGCCCTTACTGGACCCCAGCTATGGTTCAATTCTCCATCAGCGCGCCCAAGCGTCTCTTATACGGCGCCAACTTAGACAGGCCTCTGCATCGGAGAAGCTTGACGGAAGTATTGCCCCCACTTGTTCTGGAGAGGGAAGGAAAAGCTGAGTTTAGCTGTACCTACGATGAGGTGGTCCCCGAACTAGTATCTACACTTACAGATTTGTTGCAGCGGGGCGAGTTGCGTGGAGTACAACCAAAGGTGGTGCGTCGCCTTTTGAGTGTGGCAGAGGAAAGTGCCGATGCCGTCGATATTTGGCTTCTTTGGGCATTGATTACCGTCTACGACGTAATGCAAACGAGAAAAGACTAGGCTACCATATGGAAAATTTATTGAGGGGAATCTCATGAGTGCTACGAAGCCGACATCTGAAAATGATGCTAAAAAAACATGTGGGTCGCGTCGTTTTTACCAGACGCCCTCATTGCACCATTTGGGCCCTGTTTCTTTCGTGACACAAGGTAGCGGCAATCATGCAAATGACGGGTTTAAGACCAAACGTCCGAGGTAGAATTGAGCATTACCAGCCGCGAATTGTATTGCACGCTTTCCTTTTGGCCGAAATAGCCTTTTCTGATGAAACAATACCTGATGTCGACTGATGCATATTCTCCCGGCATCTGAGCAGCTACCGGTTAATGTAAATCCGTTCTATTGTTGGCAGGGTGATGCCGGTAGAAGGGAAGTGCTTTTTTATCGTCTATCGGAAGCCTATCTGATACGTCATCCAGGTCTTGTGGACTTTACGTTGTGGCCGTCAAATCAAAAGGTTTCTGCCGTACCTGTGCCAAGCATTAGTGATACGACGGTTGAGTATATTTTTAATAATCAAATACAGCCACTTCTCTCCAGTGCCCAGGGTCGTCTGGTGTTGCATGGGAGTGCTGTTGCTTCGCCTGATGGCGCGTTGGTCTTTTTGGCGCCTTCTGGTACAGGGAAATCTACAGTGGCTAGTTTCTTGGCTGGGGTGGGGTTTCCTTTACTGAGTGATGATGCGGTGACACTTCTCCCCGGTAATGTGTCAACGCAGGTACAACCGGCATTTCCGGGTGTGCGATTATGGGAAGACTCTCTGGACGCGCTTGGCTTGCGCGGCGTGAGTGCGCAGCAAGGAGCGGAATATAGCGAGAAATATCAAGTCGCTGCTGGTGGGAGCATGGCTTATTGTGAAAGTGCGCAGCCTTTATGTGCGGTTTTTCTTTTGAGCAGAGGTGACGGAATAGACTTGAACCTGAAACCCTTGTCCGGCAGTGAGGCGCTTGTCAGTGTTTTACGGAATAGTTTTTTCCTTTCGTTCGACGACAGACCCAAGGTGGTAGAGCACTTCGCGCGAACGCGCTGTTTGCTGGGTGATACTCCTGTTGTGGAGCTAAGTTACTCGACCGGTTATGACCAATTGGCTGATATCGCGCAGCGATTTGCTAACATGGATTTTGTAAATATGGGCCCGGTGGCTCATCCCAGTTCACTTCATTCACCGTAAATGCGTTCCAGTGCCCAGTGGATGATATTGAAGTCTGGACTGATCCCATAAGGCGCCATTACTTTCTCCAATTGCCAGCAACTCGTTATCTCATGCACCGTTATGACCAGTCGGGTCTTTTTGTGGTTATCCACGAAACATGAATGGCCGAGCTCCAAGTGCGAATCAGGGGTTCGCAAAGCGGTCTTTGAAGGACTGTTCAACGTGGAACCACCCCGCGTAGGCGGTTTTTGGGGTCGACCCGTTCAGGGGCGCTACGCGGTGCTCCAGGGAGGAGTTGATGCAAAAAAACAGGACATTCCCCGTAATTTCATTAGTGATCTCTTGAATGGATTGTTTTTTCTGGGCTTCGCGTAACCAGAGAGCGCCACCCTGGTAGGGTGATGTGCTGAGGTTAAGGCTGTATGCAACGCGTCTACCGTCTGAATCATCGTCATGCCAAGCATCACTATGTCCCTGTGAAGGGTCCAATTGGTATACGCGTCCTGTGGAAGCGGACAGATCAGTGTGCCCGGTGACCTGTTTTACCAGAGACAGCAAGTCCTGGTTGTTAAACACGAGATCGAGTATGGCGACAGGAGCGCAATGCTTGAGAACGTATTCGCTGTTTTTTGCTAAGCCTGAGTGTTTGCGTTGAAAAAAATCACCCTTTACCAGGCCATCTAGTATGCGGTTAAGCAAAGCATCATTTAGGAGGGCTGGTAATCTAAACCAGTGGTGTTGGCTGAAGTGGTGACGGAGGTAGTTGATGCTCGATTCCTTGGGGATAATGCAGGTACCCGTCTGGTCGAGTTGTATGATGGGATCGTGGTCAGCAATATTCAAAGAGTGACCTCTATGCTTGGGTCCTGTTCTTCGCCCGTTGGTTCCAGACTGATTGATCGCTCGGCTAAAGCCAAGCTGGCGGGCCGGTGGGTGATAATAATTACCGTCTTTTCCTTAAGTGATTTACGGCACTCCCCGATAAACCAGGCCTCTCCGAAGTGATCAAGCATCGATGTCGCCTCATCGAATATCAAGATTAACGGGTCAGTCAGCAACGTCCGAGCCAGAGAGATTCTTTGCCTCTGCCCCCCAGATAATTTCATGCCCTGGTCTCCAATTAGGGTTTTATAACCTTGGGGCAGGTCTAAAATAAATTCATGAGCACCTGCTTTTCGTGCAGCCGATTCAATACCTGTTTGATCTACTAGCGGCAAACCGTATGCAATGTTTTCCGCCACAGTCGCGTTCAACAGCAAGGTATGCTGTGCCACCACACCAATCTGTCGGCGCAGGCTAGCCAGGTTTACTTTGCTGATATCCACGCCATCAATCAGGATTCGCCCTTGTTCTGGTTCTGCCATGCGCATCAGCAGAAACGAGAGAGTCGTTTTCCCGGCTCCGTTCGAACCAGTGAGCGCCACTGTTTCCCCGGCGCGAATATGCAGGTCAAAACCACAGAAGACCGGCTTGCCACCTGGATATGTGAAGTCGATGTTTTCGAAGCGGATATCGCCCTTCGTCCTCATTAGATCAGGGAGGCCATTATCAGTGGTCTCTGGCTGTTGCCCCAGGAACTCGAGAATGCGCTCCGCGGCACCTCGGGTTTGCTGTATTTGACCATATACGTTGGCTAGACCTCGGAGTGGTTGGCTCATTAGCATGGCGTAAAGCAACAGCGTCACCAGCTCGCCTGGGCTCAGCTGGCCATTCGCCACGCGATCAGTACCCAGCGATAGAAGAAGTAATAGACCCAGTCCGGCCAGTAGCCCAACGGCTGGAGAGAGCAGCGACTGGATGAGCAGCTGCTGTTTTGACAGGCTGAGCAGGTGCGAATTTTTAGTTTCGAAGAGCTTCGCCTCAATCGGTTCGCGCACGAAAGATTTCACAGCGCCTAGCATTGCGAGGTGCTCTTCCAAAAAACTCACCAGATTGCTGTATGCGTCTATCCAGGCCTTCGACAGTGGCCGAATGCGACGCCCCACCACTTTCATAACCAGGAAATATACCGGGAGCAAGACCATTGCGAGTAACGCGATCACAGGGTCTAGCCAAAACATGGCTATGAAGGCACCGACGAAGGTCAACAGCAGAGGCAAAAGCTGGACAAGTGTATGAGTCACGAAGTCGCTTATGTGGTCGGCGTCGTTGCTCAACATGGCGAGTACGTCCCCTCTGCGCCGATCCTGGTAGTAGCCAATAGGTAGAGCCTGCAGGTGCTGGAACAGTCTCGAGCGCAAATTGGCTGTCAGCGACTCGCCGGTGCTACCAATGTAGTATTGGCTGACAAAGTCCAGGCCACTGCGAGTTATGAGCAGCCCCAGCCAAAAAGTGAGAATGTAGCTCGCCCCCCAGGTATCAGGTTCCTCCAGCAGCGTGCTGGTCAGCTGTCCAGCCAACCACGGCTGCGCCAGAGATGCTGCGCTACCAGCCAGCATGAGTAATATTACCGCAAGTAGAACGCGCCGATGGGGCGTTAAATAAGATAGAAGTGACGAGAAGGTCATCGTGGGCGTTTAGGGCCTGTGATTATACACTGAGTCTTTGTTAGACTAATCAACATTACACACAGAGCCTCGCCCGCGCTAGTAGCATCCATGCATCGATTACGAAAACTCTGGCAACTCCCCCGTCGACAGAAAGCGCTTCTAGTGCGCTCATGGTATCTGACAGGGTGCTATCAACTTGCCTTGGCGAGACGACCTTTGGCTCGATTGACCGCAGATATGAACCATTCTGAGTCGGCTCAGAAAGTGGTTGAAGTCAGCCATGAAGCGCTTTTTCAGGCCCATACCATGGGCTATCTTGTTGCGGCAGCATCCCGCGTTACTCCCTGGCGCAGCCGCTGCCTGGTGCAAGTCCTCGTTGTGCAGCACCTCATGGCCGAACAGCAGATACCGGGGCAAATCCTGATTGGCGTAAGCCCCTCCGCCGGGGGAAGTGAAAATGAAGACGCATTTGGTGCCCACGCCTGGTTGCGGTGTGGAGATTCCATCGTCAGTGGCGAAAGTGGAAGTGATCAATATCGAGTTATCTCTAGCTATACCTGGCAATGAGCGCGCCACCGCCAAATTGACACGCCACACTAAAAATCCTAGGGTGTGCGTTATTGAGAAGGCGGAAAATTGGGCAACAATGCCCGACGGGAGTACTCCATGAAAATATTGCTAAAAAATTCGCTACTGGCCTTGTTGCTGGCGCTGATGCCAATCAGCCTTGCAGTGGCCCAAGATCCGGCGGCTGAAGCCGTATGCACTGCATTGGATGAGGGTAAGAGCCCAGGTGCCATTATCGAAATGCTCATGGCCGAGCCGTCCGGGATGTCGCTGGAGGATGCCACAGTAGTGGCAATGGATGCCTGCGATGACAGTAGCAGTGAAGTGTTTGTCAGTGCTGGTATTGCGGCCGCAGATAGCCTCGTAGAAGCAGAGTCCGTAGCCAGCGCGGTTCAGGCAGCTTCGGATGGTGATCCGCAGGTTGGTCAGGTGGTTGAAGTGGCTATGGCTGAGTACGTCAAACTTATGGACCAGCCCTACATCCATCACGATGGCGATATCCCAACTGGCGGTGGTGCCTACAACCCTCAGGGTAACAGCATTGATGGCCTTCGCCCGCCTATCGGTCCGCGACCACCGGTCAGCCCGGCGTCCTGAGCACAGTTATGCGATTGAAAGGCAGCCTTGAGGCTGCCTTTTTTTGTTCTCCTGAGTCGATTATGAGCCTTCAAATATTGCCAGCCACGCCTGTGTTTATACTTTGCTCAGGTTTCTTCAGGCATCTCCCTTTAAATGCTAAATAGAATAGAACCCACCCTATTTGCCACCTACATGGCCATCCTGATCTGGGCGCCTCTGCCTTTTGCGTCGAATCGAATCTGGGGGGGCGGCCTGCTGGCGATTTTGATTACTCTTGTTTTTGCTGCCTGGCTTCTGCTGTTTGCGTTTGGCAAAGTCAGTGTGGACAAGTCCACCTGGCAGGCGGCGCGTGTGCCACTCCTGCTGCTCTGTATTGTTCAGTTCTGGGTGCTGATACAGCTAATACCCTTGCCACGTGCCCTGGTGGCGGGACTATCTCCTCAAGCGTTTGCCTGGCATATCAAGGAGGGGTGGTTGCCACTGTCTTTGGACGGCGCAGCCACACGCTACTACCTGCTTCGCGGTTGCACGTTCACTGCCGGCTTTTTTCTCACCCTGGCACTGGTCAATAGCCATCACCGTTTGCGGCTGATGCTGCAGATATTGGTGTTCAGCGGCACATTCCAGGCAGTTTATGGCGCCTTTATGGTACTCAGTGGTATGGAAATTGGCTTTTTCGTTGAAAAATACGCTGGGCAGGGGGTAGCCACAGGGACCTTCATCAACCGTAATCATCTGGCGGGCTATTTGGTGATGTGCCTGTCTGCGGGTATAGGCCTGTTGCTGTCGCAGTTAGTGCCGCAGCAGGCGAGCAGCTGGAAGGAGCGCATCCAGCAGTGGCTTGAGCTGCTACTCAGCCCTAAAATTCGCCTGCGCATATACCTCGCGTTGATGGTAATCGCGCTGGTGCTCACCCGCTCGCGCATGGGTAATGTGGCGTTTTTCACTTCCCTGGGATTGGCCGGCGCTCTGCTGGTTTACACCAGCAAGGGGTTCTCGCCCCGCATTGTCGCGTTTCTGGGTAGCCTGGTGCTGGTGGATGTATTGATACTGGGACGTTGGTTCGGCTTGGATAAGGTAGTGGAGCGCCTGGCGCAGACCAACCCCGACACTGAAGGGCGAGTCTGGTCAAACACCTACACCATTGATTATATTGAAAAATTTCCTATCACAGGCTCGGGTGGGGGTTCCTACTACGGCATTTTCCCCAATTTCCACCCCGCTGATCTGGTGGGCTATTACAACCATGCGCACAACGATTATCTGGAGTTCGCCGCAGAGTTGGGCATTCCTGCTACAGGCGTATTGATAGCGGTCGCGCTACTTGCCCTGCTCGCGTCTTCCCGTGTGCTGAAAAGGCGCCATACCGCCCTGTACCGGGGAACTGCATTTTGTGTTTGCATGGCCGTGTTCTGGGCAGCTATGCACTCCCTGGCAGATTTCAATTTACAGGTGCCGGCCAACGCGCTGACCTTTACCTCCCTGCTGGCGCTCGCATTCATTGCGGGTTCTCTTCCCGGGCGAGGAAACTCAGGGGTCCCACCGGGGTCGTAAATAGTGCAGCTTTGCTGGCGCCGGCTAATCTGGATACGCCGGCGCGACGTAAGGTAAGCATTATCAGGTGATATGTGACCTCCGTCACAGTAACGAGCCGAAAGCTTATTTCACTTACCAACTGAGGGGTGTATCGATAATAGTTTCACTCTATAATGTCCAAAATGCTCAACTATTAACCACTTAGCTGTATAAATCCGCGATGCAGATAGGGTCTGACTGGTGAAGAAGAACAACAATTTGTCTGGTGCCTTGTTGGTGCTTGCTATCGCTTTAGTGTGTGTTAAAACGTGGGCCGTCGAACCAGCCAATCTGGTTTGGGGTCCGCTGTACGTGACGCCTACTGTAGACACGCGCCTGGAATATGTGGACAACCTCTTCCGTACCCCGGACGACGAGAAAGAAACGGGCTTGAGTATCATCAAGCCACGCGTGCAGGCCTGGCTGGAAAATGGCCCCAGTACCTACTCCTTTGCCTACACGCTTGAAGATTTCCGCTATTTCGATAGCGCCGATGACGACTTTACCGACCACCAGTTCAACATCGACATCTATCAGGAGTTCAATGCCAAGAACGCCTGGAACGTGTATGGCGAGTTTCTCGATGGCCACGAAGAGCGCGGTACAGGTTTATCTGAAGGCGTTGCTGACAACATCGATGAGCCAGTCGAATTCGAGCGCACCACTGCGGGCACGGATTACACTATCGGTAACCAGAGCTCCAAAGGACGGGTACAGCTGTCAGCCAAATACCGCGATACCGAATACCAGAACTTCCGCGAGGACACCCAGTTTCGTGACTATGATCAGTACGGTGTTGAAGGCACCTTCTACTGGAAGGTTGCTAGTAAGACCGACATTCTTGCTGAAATACGTTACCAGGAAATTAGCTACGACCTGGTAGACCCTTTTAGGCGCGGCGGCAGTTTCGACAGCGACGAGTACAATTACTTCCTCGGTATCAGCTGGGAGCCAACGGCCAAAACGTCTGGCAGTGTGAAGCTGGGTTCCTTTGACAGAACCTATGAGTCAGCAAGGCGAGAGGACGACGACGGTTTTTCCTGGGAAGTGGATGCCTACTACAAGCCACGTACCTATTCGGTTTTCCATCTTGAATCCAGGCGCTTCTCCCAGGAAACTAACGGGATAGGCGATTCGGTCAATACTCAGGCCACCCGGTTAGACTGGGACCACAACTGGAACGACAGGTCCAGTACGCGGTTGTCGGCGCTGTTCGGCAACGAGGATTATTCAGGGTCTGATCGCCAGGATGATGTGTACTCAGTTGAGGCGGCGTATAACTATGCTATGCGCCGCTGGCTGGATCTTGGCGTGGGCTACCGTTATGAAGACCGTAATTCAGACATCGACTTTTACGACTTTGACCGCAACAAAATCTTTGTGGAAGCCAAGTTCAGCCTCTAATACGGGCGGTACATGACCTATGGGTTATAGCCATTCATTACGCAGATTTCTTTTAGTTATACCCCTATTGCTGCTGGCGCTCTTGTTTTTGGGCGGCGGCGCCAGGCATGTGTATTTCGACCTTGCATACACTAGCGTAGATACCGAGCTCTCATTCTGGGGCAGGGAAGACTACACACCCACACAGCGCACTATTGAGCGAACAGGGGCCACGCTGGATTTGCTGCTGGGCCATCGCCCCGAGCATGCTGACTACCTCGCCCGGCAGGCCTATTGGCTCTCCTGGCAGGGCTTTTTTACCACCGATATTAGCCAGCGGCTTGAGTTCAACCGGCAAGCAACACAGCGGCAGCACCTGGCTCTGCGCGCGCGGCCCGCCTACCGACAGGGCTGGATAGAAATGATAGAGTACGCATCAAGAACATCCGGCGGTGCACCCCTGCTGGCGCAGGCGCAGTACCGATTTGATGCCCTGCTGCCGCCCACTCTATAAGGCACTTATTGCGTGACAATCCGTTTGGCATACATTGCAGCTTTTTTGATGCTGGCGCTCGGCTCTTTGGTTGCCCATGCACAGGAATCCGCATACACACTTAATTCCGGTGACTCCATTCGCATTTACGTCTATGGCGAAGCAGATCTTACGTTTGATAATTTGCTCATCGGACAGAATGGTCGTATTGCCTATCCGTTTCTGGGTGAGCTCAAAGTCACTGGCAAAACACCGGCACAGCTGCAGCAATCCTTGATTGATGGTCTGCAGCCTGATTACCTGATCGACCCGCGTATATCGGTGAGTATCGTTAAATACCGGCCCTTCTTTGTGAACGGTGAGGTTAAGCGCCCGGGTGGTGTGGACTTCCAGCCAGGTCTGACTCTGCGTAAAGCCATCTCGCTGGCGGGAGGTTTTACCGAGCGGGCCAATAAGAAGCAGGTGCTGGTTATTTCCGACGGTGACCCCAACCGCAAGGAGCAAGAGGTTGGCCTGGATTACAAAGTTCAGCCCGGCGATATCTTCACCGTAGAGGATACCTTCTTCTAATGAGCAGATTAGGCAGGATGGAGACCTCCGCTGGAATGCCCGCAACATTGGGGATGCAGCGATCTGACGCTCAAATGGACGACGACTTTATCGACCTGGGCCGGTTGCTCCACGCCGTCCTCAGGTACAAATGGTCGATCTTAGGCCTAGCCCTGGTCATTACTCTGTTTGCCGGTCTCTGGGTCTACACGGTACAGCCCGTTTATCGTGCCGCCGCCTCCATCGTGCTGGAGTCTCAGGACACCAACGTGGTCAATGTGGAGCAGATGTACTCCATGGGTTACCGCGATTACGACTACTACCAGACCCAGTTCGAAATCCTCAAGAGTCGGGCATTGGCCGAGAGGGTGGTGCGAAAGTTGGAGTTGCACAAGCATTCTGAGTTTTTGCCTGAAGAATCGGAGGAAGAAGCCGGCGGCTTTGGCTTCAGCCTGAAATCACTGCTACCGGCCCGTGAGCAAGCGCCACCCGTTCAGCTCACTGAAGAGCAAAAGGAAGAGCAGTTGATTCAGGCGGTGACCGACGCCATTGCTGGTGGCCTGGATGTGCAGCCGGTGGAATACAGCTACCTGGCTTACCTGACCTATGAATTTACTGACCCGCAACTGGCGGCCGCTATCGTCAATGCCATGGCGCAGGAATTCATTAACACCGACCTGGAGGTGCGTTTGTCCGGCACCATGCAAGCCACCGATTGGTTGTCCTCTCGGATGGCCGACCTGCAACAAAACTTGCATGAGGCTGAGCTGGCCTTGCAGGACTTCCGAGAGCAGGAAGGCTTGGTTCAGGTGGAAGGGCAAACCAATCTGGGCGGCAATGAACTGCAAAGCCTCTCCAATCGCCTGGAAGAATCCCGCAAGTCACGCATCGAGGCGCAGAATATTAAAGAAGATGTGGCCGGACTCTCCAACGCCAGTACCGCCGAGTTAATGACAATTCCCGCGGTACTGCAGCACCAGGTTATCCGGGACATCAAGCGTGACCAGTCTTCCGCCGAGCGCAAGGTGTCAGAATTAGGCAAGCGCTACGGCCGCAAACACCCCAAGATGATCGCTGCTCGCTCTGACCTGGTCGCCGCCAATGATGATCTCGCCGCGGAGGTTCGCAAGGTGGTGTCGGGCATCAACCGAGAGTACGAGGTAGCTCTGCGCAACGAAACGCAGTTGCAAGTCACCTGGGAAGCACGCAAAACCGAAATTCAGGACTTCAACCGGGTGGAATTCCGGCTTAAAGAACTGCAGCGCGAAGTGGATACCAGCCGTGAACTGTACGATGTGTTTTTCACCCGGCTGAAAACCGTGAGCGAAACCGGCGGTTTTGAAAAGCCCCACGCGCGTATATTGGACAGGGCGCTGGTGCCTACTGCGCCAGTTAAGCCCAACAAGCGTTTGAGCATCACCCTGGCCTTTGTGCTCAGTATTATGCTCGGCTGTGGCGTTGCCGTTTTGCTGGATATGCTGGATAACAGTATCAAGAACCCGGAGGACGTGCAGGACAAGCTGCATGCGCCTTTGCTGGGCACCCTGCCAGTGCAAGGCAAGGGGGACGATGGATTCTTCGAGCACGTGTGGGAAGACAATCGCAGTCATTATGCCGAGGCCATTCGCACCCTGCGTACCGGCCTTATGCTCAGTGACCTGGATGGCGAGGGCAAGCTTATAGTGGTGACCTCCACCCTTCCCGGCGAGGGTAAGTCCACCTTGGCTCTCAACCTGGGGTCTACCATGGGCCAGATGGAGAACGTGCTGGTTGTGGGTGCCGACCTGCGCAGACCAAGCCTGGCTGGTAAATGCGGCCTGAGCCCGAATCACCAGGGGCTATCTCATTATGTGGCGGGCACGGCGGAGCTAGATGACTGCATCGAGTTTGTAGAAAAATTGGGAGTCCATGTGATGCCCGCAGGTTTGATTCCCCCCAATCCGCTGGAAATGCTGGGTTCACTGCGCTTCAAGGACGCCCTGTTGGCACTGCGCGATCGTTTTGATCGGATCATTATTGATTCGGCCCCGGTTCAGCCGGTGAGTGATGGCCTGGTGATTGCCTCTTACGCCGACTCGATCATTTATGTGGTGAAAGCTAACGCGACGCCCACGACATTGGTTGTTCGTGGCATCAGCAGCATTGTCGGCAGTAACGAGCCCCTCACCGGTGTAGTGCTCAACCACTATAAGGCTCAGGCATCGGGTAAGTACTTCAATAAGAGTTACCAGTGCGACGATTACTACGCGTCTGACCAAAGCAGCTAGCGTCGCTGCCGCCATCCCCTATGCCTCAACTCTGGTACACCATTCAAACCAAGCCGCGCCAGGAAGCCCTCGCTGAGGAGAACCTGCTGCGGCAAAACTACAGTACTTACCTACCCAGACTTCGTTTGAAGAAGCGCCGTCGCAACCAGTGGCGGGAAGTGATCGCCCCCTTATTCCCACGCTATCTGTTCATTCGGGTTGATGCCGATGAGCAAAGCCTGGCGCCTATTCGCTCTACCCTGGGTGTGACCGGCCTGGTGCGCTTTGGTCAGCTGCTGCGCCCGGTGCCGGATGAGGTCATAGGCTATCTGAAACAAGCTGAAAATCAGCAAACCCATCTGCATGAAGACACCAGAAGCCCACACAGACTGGGTGATGAAGTAGAGATTTTGGAGGGGCCTTTCGCCGGTCTTCAGGCCGTTTACCAAATGGATAAGCCAGAGCAACGCGCCCTGCTATTGATAGAGCTTCTGGGTCGTCGCAACCAGGTCATAGTAGGTCTGGATAACATAAACGTCCCCTAAGCTGTGTCTTCGAGCCATCGCCGACACGCACCCAAGTGGAGGTCAGGCATTTCGTGATCCGGCATTCCGGAGTGCCTGCGCCTCTTCTCTTGAATTGGCGTCGAATTCTGTATCTAATGAAATAGCACGTTCATTGATTGAACGCATCAGTCAAAAAGCAACGCTCTTCATGCCCGACGCTGATAGGGTAGGGCGGTAGCATGCCAAAACAATGAATCAAGAGTCCCACTACAAATTACGCAAGCTCCTCGGGCAAAAACCCCAGGCCTCCCAGCGCGAGATCGCCGAGGACCTGGGTGTGAGCTTGGGTAAAGTGAATTATTGCATTAGATCCTTGATAGAAAAAGGCCACATCAAGGCCCAGAACTTCAAGAATTCCCATAACAAGGCCGCCTATCTCTACCTCTTGACCCCGAAGGGGGTGAATGCCAAGGCCAGGATTACCGCCGCCTACTTGCAGCGCAAGATTGAAGAATACGAGGGTCTGCGGGAAGAGATCGAGCAGCTGCAATCTGAACTAGAGCCTGAGAGCGCCAGCCGCTAAATGAAAGATAGGCGTTAGTATTGTTCTTCCGGTAAACACGCGACAAAGCCCATTATCAGGTGTCTGGCTCGGAAATTGGGCTCAAGCTTAGGCAGTGAGCCGAATAGCGCTCTCAAAATGCTTAAGCGCGAAGATCAGCTATCTCGCGTTCGCGTGACATGGGTTAAAGCGCGGTGCCATGTCCCGCAATTCAGCGATATGGCGGCGGCCCTCTAAAGTGGATCGTTAGCCTTATCCAAGGAAGGGAAACCGCGATGCTAGGCGAGCAAGCCATAGAAATTGACACGTGTCACGTTACGCATTACATTCGCATCTGTTTCAGTTTTAGGGATGGTGACGCTTATGACGTTGAAGTTTGCGATTACCATTGAGGTGAGGAGTTAAAATGGCGATTCAAAATACTATGCAGATGAAGCGAAAGCCTACCCACCCTGGAGAGATGCTCCGGGAGGACTTTCTGCCCGATTACGATCTATCAGTGTCTGGCTTGGCTGAGGCCTTGGGTGTTTCTCGTCAATCGGTGAATGAGCTATTGCGCGAGCGTCGTGCGGTAAGCCCAGAGATGGCGCTGAGGCTTGGGCGCCTGTTTGGCAACTCCCCGGAATTTTGGCTAAACGCGCAACGTGCTTTAGATCTCTGGCAGGCTGCTGAAACGATTAAGCAAGAAGTTGCGCGAATTCGACCGTTAGATGCCGCATGAGAGTGAGCAAGGCAAGCACTGGTCAGCAGTGATTACTTATCGAGATTCCAAGGTCAGAATTATCTCAGTACGCCGTTCTCGGAATGAAGAGGTGTTTTACTATGAAGGCTAAAAGCTTCGACAAAAAATTCGATACTGGTGAGGATATCAGCGCCGAACTAGATCTAAGTAAAGCGCGGCGCTCACAACAGGACCAGCGACGGGTGAATGTAGACTTCCCAACCTGGATGATTGAATCATTGGATCGTGAGGCTGGTCGGCTTGGCGTTACCCGTCAATCTATAATTAAAGTCTGGCTTGCGGAGAGGCTGGAAGAAGTGCAGGGTTTGGCTAGCAACTCACGTTGATAGATGCCGCCTGATGTGCGTCGCATGCTGGCGCTGCAGGCCGCTGAGTCGGGTGTAAGCCTTAATCGACTGATCTCCAGCAAACTGAGCTAGAAGCCGAAGTAGTTTTTCGTCAAATACGCTCAAAACATGGTGTGATTTTGTATCTAATCTAAGGTCACATGGTGAGGTAAACCCAAGGATGGGCTCATCATGATTGACGACTTATTTGTACAATTCGAAGGTGCTTTTGCAGAAAATACCATCAGGGCATACCGCGCAGATTTTAATCGATTCAGTCGATGGAGTTGCGAAGAGGGCATAGACCCCCTTGATGCCAAGCCAGAAGACCTGGCCGCCTACATAAAGTGGAGAATGCCCACTTCATCCAGTGGCAGTATTGAGCGAGCCGTTGCTGGCCTTGGCACGATTTATCGCCTCAGCGATCGGGCGGATATCACCAAAACCTCAGCCGTCGTGTTGGCCATGAAAAGCATGTACCGCCAGAAGGGTCGAGCGCAGAAGCAGGCAATACCTTTAACGCGCGATGTGCTAGCAGCTTTGTTAGCAGTCTGTAGAGCGGATGATCGGGGCCTGAGGGACGCGCTGATGCTGCGATTAGGCTACGAAACCATGCGCCGGCGCTCCGAGCTTTGCCGTTTCAGATTTGATGACATCGAAAGGTTAACCAATGGTCGAGCAGCACTGCGTCTGCGCTTCTCTAAAACCGACCAGTTGGGCCAGGGCAAGCTGATCGCCATATCAGGGGATCTACTGGCGTTGATCGAAGCGTGGTCCGAGCGCTCCGGCGGTAGTGGTTACTTGCTACGCCGTATCTCCAGGGAGGGTGATATCGGGGCCAGCCTGGCGCCAAGCAGTTTGAACCGAAGGCTGCAGGCGCTGCAGGGTCTGGCAGGGTTGGAATTGGAAGGGAAATTAACGGGGCATTCGTTCCGGGTCGGCGCGGCACTGGACCTTCTCGAAGACGGTGAAAGCCTTGAAAAGATCATGTTGCGCGGTGGCTGGCAGGCGGAATCAACGGTCATAAAGTACCTGCGAGCATGGCAAGCGGTGTGAATAGTGAAGTGTTGGAGTTGTTGACAACACTTTAGGGTGTTGTCATTATGTCCAACATGAAGGCTAGAGAGCTGCTAAGGCAACGCATAATTTATGGTGAGAGCCGCTTCGCAGAACTGGTGTTATGGGAGCTGCCAAAGTCAGCCAAGGCATCTGCCCACACTTTTAAGTATCGCCTGGCCTATGTCGTCGATCGGCGTTGCGTCTTGCGGTACGACAACGAGGCTGGAAAGGGAGACCACTGCCACGTGGGAGAGAGGGAGCAAGCATACTTGTTTTCAACGCCAGAGAAACTCATTGCTGACTTTCTCGGTGATATAGAGAGGTGGAACGATGAAAACCCTGATTCTTGATGTGCAAACTCCAGACCAGGTCGGACACCAATTTCTTGATGCATGGACCTCTGGTAAACAACACAGGAATGCTCGCATCAGCTTTACATCGCCCGACTTGCTATGGAAAGTACTGACTGCGAAGCGATGGGATATCCTCAAAGCAATGTGCGGGGCAGGTCCGGTATCGATAAGGGAAGTTTCCAGGCGTGTAGAGCGTGATGTGAAAGCCGTTCATCGCGACGTCACTGCCTTGCTGGCCGCTGGCCTTGTGCAAAAGAACGAACAGGGCCTGGTTGAGTTTCCCTATGAAGCAGTGAAGGTTGAATTTCTTCTGGAAGCGGCATAGCCCGTACTAGTGATCCCCCGCAAGACTGAAGTTTGATTGAGATGTCTATGTTTTCTGGCGTGATATCAATATCGGGCGTTACCCGTCAATCCATAATTAAAGTCTGGCTCGCGGAGAGGTTGGAAGAGGTGCAGGGCCAGGCTGACTGGTGATGACAAAAGGCACACATCGGTGTTAACCTCTATCTTATGAAAGTTTTCAATTGGAACTCGGAAAAGAATCATCAGCTTATTGTAGAGCGGGGCAGATCCTTTGAAGAGGCGATCTTTCATATTGAGAATGGGGGGCTTTTAGATGATATTTGCCATCCCAATCTATTGGTCTATCCCCATCAGAAAATATTCATTGTCGAGATGGACCACTACGCTTACTTGGTGCCATATGTCGAAACTGATGACGAAATATTTTTAAAAACCGTGATACCTAGTAGAAAATTTACCAAGCTTTACCTGGGAGATGGCGAATGAGCAAGTTAAGACTCTCGAAAGAGGAAAAAGAACTCCTTGAGTCTGTCGAGTCGGGAGATTATGAATCCACATTGACAGATGCTCGAAGGAAAGAACTTGAGGCTGCGGCTACCAATACCTTTAAGAAGGATAAACGAATCAACATTCGGATATCGAATAGAGACCTTATTGCGGTTCAGTCGAGGGCATCTGAGGAAGGCATACCCTATCAAACACTGGTATCCAGCATCATTCACAAGTATGTATCAGGCTCATTGCGAGATATTGCAGCTAACAGGAAAAAGCAAGGCGACGCTTAAAGCAGCTGCTTGAGTGCCCAATTTAGTAAGAGAAAATTTCGCAGACCCTCATTTTATGAATCCTGGGACGCAGAACGCTTGCTCTTGGGCGATAAGCGTTCTTATCGGATGTTAAAGAAACAACAATGAAGAGTGCTGTTGTTGGTGTCGGCTACTTTGGCCTGGCCAATGCCGTATTGCTGGCCCAGCACACCGAAGTAATCGAGCTGGATCATTTCCTCCCATGAGTGATGTGATCGTCACCAACTATATGACGGAGCAGTTAAAACCCTTGGCCGATAAAGTGCGTTCCCGGTTTATCAAATCTTGAATCTCCAACACAAACTAATTAGGAGTTTTTTAGGTGTTGGGGGTATGTATATGCTTTCCATACCTGTTGGCCTACTGACAAGCATACTACTGGCGCGCAACCTGGGGCCAGCAGCTTTCGGTCAATACGCCTTTGTAATGTCTCTGCTCGCCCTATTAGCTCTGCCGGCCGCTGGGGGATTACCGCAATTGCTGACACGTGAAGTCGCGGTTTTTTCGCAAGGTGGTGAGTGGGCGCTTTACAGAGGGGCTGTGCGCGCAGCGCACGGCTGGGTTCTTGTGGTTGCTGCTGTAGTCCTAATTGGGTATTGGTTGGTCGGGCCGGTTGCTGGCTTGATACCGCAAACAGGCAAATGGGCACTGCTGGGTATCGTGGTGCTGCTGGTGCCGCTACAGGGACTTAACGCCGTGCGCAACGGCACCATAAAGGGTTTGGGGTTTCCGGCACTGGCTGAACTACCCACTCAGGCCATCCAGCCAGTACTATTGTTAGGCTCGGTGGGAATGCTTGCCGCATTGGGTACGCTAACCGCAGCTAATGCCTTGTGGGCCCAGGTCGGGGTAGCTGCAGTGACTATTTTCGTGGCCAGCGTGTTGTTTTATCGGATACGTCCCGTCGGTGCGAGTGGGCAGGTCTTAGAATATCATAATCGCACCTGGCTTCTTGCGCTGTTGCCATTCACCCTTATCAGTCTTGTGGGGACATTTAATACACAGGTTGGTATTGTGCTTCTCGGTACGCTTGGGACCGACGAGGCGGTAGCGGCCCTTCGGGTCGCTGAACGGGGCGCGCAATTTGTGGGCCTGTCTTTGGCTCTTGTAAATATGGTGATTTCACCCTATATAGTCCGCGCTTGGCAAGAGGGTGACACTGAGCGCCTCCAGCGCTTGTCGCGTCAATCATCCCGTGGCGCGTTCATGCTCGCGTTACCCATTGGCGCGGTGTTACTGGTATTTGGTCGACCGCTTATCGGTTTTGCCTTCGGCGAGGTTTACGTTGAGCCTAGCTACCCACCCTTGGTTATTCTAGTTTTTGGTCAACTTATCAATGTGGCATTGGGTCCAGTTGGGCTTCTGCTATCAATGAGCGGGCATGAAAAATTAACGTTGGTAAGCTATGTTGCATCGTTAGCCGTGACTCTTCTTTTGGCAATATTTCTGGTTCCCGAATATCAGCAAATGGGAGCTGCGTTAGCCGTAACGGGTGGCATTGTCGCTGTAAAAGTAGTTGCCGCGTTCTCGCTCGTTCGCCTACTAAAAATTAGGCCAGGAATTCTATGATTTTCGCGATAAATCAGATATTACAAAGAGTTCGTGCAAAAGCACGACTACTAATTATGCTTACGATCTATGGGAAGCACATCTCAGCAAGCAAGCATGTGGTAATGGGTAAGGGGGTTGTGATTAGGCCAAGGGGAAATGCAAGTAGCCGTCTCCAGTTCACTTTGTCTGGTAGCAATACGATAGGGAATTACACTGTAGTCCAAGGGGCGGGAACACTATCTTTTGGTAAAAACACTTTTTGCGGTGATTTTTGTGTGTTTGGTGTGAACGAGCTGATTTCCATCGGAAGTGATGTGATGATTGCCCAGGCCGTCACCATTCGAGATACAGACCATAATTACGAACGATTAGATACTCCTATGAATAAGCAAGGTATAACAGCCGCAGCTGTGGTTATAGAGGATGACGTCTGGATTGGGCATGGTGCGGCGATCTTAAAAGGTGTTTCCATCGGGCGGGGGAGCATTATTTCTGCAGGTGCTGTGGTCACGAGGGATGTCCCGTCATATTCGGTGGTAGGTGGAGTTCCCGCTCGGGTTATAAAAACAAGAAAACCTTTTGAGAACCAGGGAACTGACAATTGAAGAGACCTGTTTTTTTCGTGATTAGCGCTCAAAAATCAAGTACCACAATCTTGTTTTCGCCATTGCCGAAACACTCTACTATTCATCTTCGGTCACAGACGGAAGGTGCCGCTGTCGGTAGCGGTGCTACCGTCGACGGCGTGCCCGCCCGGAGCATTGGCAGCCGCAGTCCGACGACGATCAGGTGGTGGAGAGCTAGCCATGAAACTCCCTGATTTCCTAGTCATAGGGGCCCAAAAGAGCGGCACCACTTCGCTTTTCGCTATGCTCTCGAAGCATCCCCAGCTGTTCCTGCCTGCGCGCAAGGAGGTGCAGTTCTTCTCCAGCCCAATGCTCTATCCTAAGGGCCTGGACTGGTACGCTCAGGAGTTCTTTGCTACCTGCCCACCGGGCCGGCTGGCCGGTGAAGTCTCGCCCCAGTACATGTATTCCACCGAGATTGCCCGTCGCGTGCATAACGCGCTGCCCAAAGCGAAAATCATTGCCATCCTGCGAGAGCCCATCGATCGAGCTTGGTCGCATTATCTTATGACGCGCCGCCGCGGGCAGGAAAGCCGCTCCCCCGAAGAGGCTTTTGCCGCTGCGCTGGACACCGACGAGACCGACACTGAGGCGCCGGAGTCCACTCGTTACTTTCAGTTCGGCGACTACGAGCGTGTACTAATGGAATATATGCAGCTCTATGGCCGCGATAACATACTGATCCTGTTCCAAGAAGATCTGGACAAGCGCCCGGAGGTGGTGATTCGGCAGGTTTGCAGCTTCCTGGGTATCGACAAGGTGATTCCTGAAAACGTCGGTGTACGTGTGCACCAGTCGGGAGATATCCGCTTTAAGGCGCTTGGCCGGCTGACGAAAGAAGACAACCTCGTCAGGCGGGTGCTACGCGCATTCGTGCCACGTCGCTTGCGCCCGACTATTGTGTTCTGGACCGAGATGCTGAATATACGACCAGCGAAAGAGAAGACTGAGATGCCCGAGACACTGCGCCACGACTTCAATCATTTCGCCCAACGGCAGGCGGCCTTTCTCGAGCGGGAGTTCGGCCTGGCACCACCCTGGCCTGCGGTTATCGGAGCAATAACTGCATGCCCTCCGGAGAATGAATGAGGCCCCTACCCGACGATATCAGGGACGCACAGCCCTTTGGCGACTTTATTGCCGACATGGCGATGCTCGGCGTGACCCCCGTAGCGTCGGGCGGCCTTCGGTACGCGGTGATTGCAGGGCGGTCGAACCCGCGCTGGTGGCTGTTGCCGTTGGAAGACCGGTGTGCCGCGGCAGCTGGACTGGAGATGCTACAGCCGGTCACGAAGGCAGCTAGCATCGCCAAGATAGTGGCGAACGGGCTAGCGCGCTTCGGCCCACACCGGTTGTTGGGGTGCGCACAAATGCGGCTTTCGGGGCTGCCAGATCTCGCCGGGGCTTTCGGTGGTAAGGCGGTGCATGTGGCTTACTTCACCGGCACAGGCGGCCCGCATCGCAAGAGTGCCCTGCAGGTGATGGATGCCGGCGGCGCGATCTTGGGATATGCCAAAATGTCACGCGCGTCACATGTGCGTCCTTACCTGCGCAAGGAGGCCGAGATTTTAGCCCGGGTGGCCGAGCTTGGCCTGACCACGGCGGATGTGCCTACTGTGTTGGCCACCCGCGACGATGATGAAATGACACTGTTGGTCACGGACAGCCTAAAATCCTCTGCCCATGCCGCTCCGTTGGTGCCGGGAGTGGAGCACCTAGCATTTCTCAGCGAATTACGTGTCCGCACGGGCTGCATCGGCGCGGTGGAAACACTTGATGCGCTAAAACACCGGTCTGCAAAGCTCGCTCCCTTAGCCGGCCCGGAATGGATGGCGCGCCTTGCTCGAGTCGATGTCGCACTGCGCCCAAAAGCCGAAGCGATTCCGGTTTGCCTCTCACATGGTGATTTCACCCCATGGAATACCTTTTTGCAGGACGGGCAGCTTTACGTCTTTGACTGGGAGTATGCCGATGCAGCTTGGCCTGTAGGCTTCGATCTTGTCCATTTCCACCTCGCCATAACGCCGCCCACCAAGCAGCTGAGCTCCCTGCCCGCGCTGACACAGGCATTGGCAGCGGCGCATTTCGACGGTGACAGGGTACAGGCAACGCGTGCTCTATTGATGTCTTTGGCCTGCCACGCGGTCTTCTATCTTGGCCGCCTCGAAGAAGCGCAGAGCCCACTCGCTGCCTGGGCCAGCAGGTTGGAGCGGGCCGCGATGATCGACCGGCTGCTAGCGGAACAGGAAGCTTCGTTATGACCTCAAGGCTCCGGTGTGTAGGGGCAGTCGTCCTAACCTACAACAGCACGGAGGATCTGCCCAAGTGTCTATCTGGCCTGCTCGCCCAGCGAGGCGTTGACCTGCGGATAATCGTGGTCGACAACGCTTCCCGCTGCGAGGACCTCGCCGCGATGGAGGCGCATTTCACTACCTCCTTTCAAGACGGCCGAGTGTTGTTCGTAGATGAGGCCTGCGCAGAGGATTTGCAGGAGGTTCCTGCAATCTTCCTGCGCAATGCAGTCAATGGCGGCTATTCTGCGGGCAACAACATCGGTGCACGGATGGCCAGCGCGATTGGATGCGAGGCTGTACTAATTTTGAATCCCGATGTGCGTCTTTCGGACCCCGACTATGTTGCGACCTTGGCCGCGCTGATCGCTGCAGATGAAAGGACCGCATTGGCCTGCTCTGCGGTGCGCAACCTTTCTGGCGACCAGGAGAACCCGATGTCTGAGCCAAGCCTTTTTGAGGAGCTGCTCTGGCCAGTGAAGATGATTGCCACCGGGCTCCTTCGCCGCAGCAAGCCTGCCCCGCAGCTGCCCGAAATGCCCTTCAAAATAGAAAAAGTCACCGGTTCGTGCTTTCTGATTCGCACTGATTTCTTAAAGCTAATAGGCTATTTTGACCAATCTGTCTTTCTCTATTGTGAGGAGTCGATTCTTATGATGCAGGTCCGCTCGCAAGGTTGGCACATGATGATGGAGCCGAGGATCGAGGCGCTGCATGCTCATCGAAGCGACGCCAAGGGCGCCCAGTTTCTCCGCTTCAGAGCCTGGTCCGATAGTCGTCGTTACTTTCATGCAAGTTATGGTAAACACAGCACTCTGTCACAGGCTATGCTGTGCTTGGCGAGGTGGATGATGCTTCGATTAGTTCAGGCTCAAGATTGCCTGAGGCGGATTGCTAAGCAGAGTGCGTCCCCGTAACCATAATGATAAGGCATAGTGCTGTTTGGACTGGGGGACTTGTAAGTCTCCTATCATGCTTGGGGAGCTACATAGATCTCTCTTTTCCTTATCTCGAACGCCTGTTGAAACGCTATGATTAAGAAACTTTGATGGAATTTTCCCATCGTTCAAATACTAGCTCTCGCCTCGCTCGCTGGGGGGGCAGCAACCGTCGTCTTGTCATCACTGCGCATCACTTGCTGCTTTTTATTATGGTGTGTTACGCCGTAGTGCTTGCGCCTTTCATCGATTCTGATTTTCGGAACTATCTCGTAATTTTTGCCGGCATGCTGGGCGGTCTGCTATTCCTGAGTCTGCGCCTAAAAGTTACGCGGCAGGTTCTTGCAGGCATGCTATGCCTCTTTTTCATGGGGTTACAAGCGCTCTTCATCGGTGGTGATAGAGACCTATGGTCAGTAGGGCTTACCCTAGTTTATGCCTCAGGCTATTTTGCAGTCGCGACTCTTTTTGAGCGTGTCCCGGATAAGCGCGGTTTTCTTCAAAAATGGGCGCGAGTAATAGTTTACGCATTCGCGACTCTATCAATAATTCAAATGGTAGCGTCTTTTACATCTTTGCCTATCCCCAACCTAATTGCGAGCAAAGGCCTATGGAGCTATAACTCTCTAGCGTTTGAGCCATCGCAGTTGGGCCGTGTGGTTGGTATGACTATGTTGGCCTATCTGATGCTATTGCGTGAACCGCTTCGGATAGAGCGACTTTTCCATTTTTCCAAATCGAATTTAGCGCTGACGGGAGCTTTTCTAATTACAATGCTTTTGAGCGGTAGCGCTCTGGCTGCGTCTGCAATCGCAGTGGTATTTATTCTATCGCGATCCCTTGTGTGGTCTATGATATTTGCTGCTCTTATTGTCATTTTTTGGCCTATTGTATTGCTCGTTGATTATGAGCCTGTGAATCGCGCAGCTGCGATTTTATCTACCATCGGCGATCTGGACACCGATGCGCTAATCTCAGCGGACTCCAGCGGTGCTTCGCGCGTGGTTCCTGCAGTGATCTACCTGAAAGAGAGTGTGCCTAGCGAGGTCGGCTTTTGGATTGGTTATAGTGGCGATGGGCTTGCACGATTTTTTCAATACCGATTACCAGGTTTTGGTGACACGGTCGCTGCGGGGTTTTTAGCTGGTTTTCCTGTGGTATATGGTGCTTTAGGTATTCTAGTTTTTCTCTGGATTTTCGTGTTCCTTTTTTTGACCCCGAAGACTGCCCCACTTATTGTATTTTGGATCCTATTCTTCTCTAGTTCGGCATGGAACACACAGGTTTTTTGGTATGGACTGATTCTCATTCAAATGACTAGTGCAGCAAGTGGCCCCGATAAGGCAGCAGTAACTAGGGCGGCTTTATGAATATCCTTATTTCTGCTTATGCCTGCGAAACCGGTCGTGGGAGCGAGGGTGAGATCGGCTGGCGCATGGTTAACGCACTGGCCGAGCATCACGAGGTTCGGGTGATCACACGAGCCAACCTGCGCGCCGTCCATGCGGCGAGCTTTTCCGAGACACAGAAACCAGACCGCCTGACCTTCGAGTACTTTGATCTGCCGTGGATCTTCCGTTTCTACAAGAAGGGGAATCGATTCTTCTTGATCTATTATTACCTCTGGCAGATAGGCGTAGCATTTCGGGCGCGGCGAATGCTGCGCGATGAGCCCGCTGACGTTCTGCACCACCTGATTGGTGGGATGGACTGGATGCCCTCGGGGTTGGCACTGTGCTCCGGCCCCCTCGTCTGGGGGCCGGTGGGGAGCGAGAATACCCACCCGGTAATTCTGCGTCACTTGGCGGCGAAATCGCGATTAAAAGAGGCGGTGCGGATCAGCATGCGTTGGTGTCTGCGTACTCTGGAACCGTTCACTCGTTTCACGGGCGCGCGCGCGAGTATCGTGCTCAGCCACACGCCGGAGACCATGCCGCGCCGCTATGCAGACCGGCTGCGGCCCTTCACTCAGACCGGCATCGCCGACCTGCCCAGCCTTGCCCGGCCCAAGACTGACCTTGTCCGTGGGGACTGCCTACACCTGGTCTATGCCGGCGAGTTGAAGGACTGGAAGGGTGCGCGCATGGCGCTGGAGGCTGCGCTGGCCTTTTTTGAGACAGGAGCGGAGGCCGATCTGGTGGTGGTGGGCGACGGCCCCCTACGCGCCGAGATGGAGGCCGCCATCCAGGCGCACCCGAATGGGCGGCAGGTGCGCTTTCTTGGCAAGGTGCCTATGGAGCGACTGATAGATGAACTCTACAAGGGCGACGTCTTTCTCTACCCGACCTTCCACCATGGTCTGGCGACCATCGTGCTCCAAGCCATGCTGACCGGCCTGCCGATCATTTGCATCGAGGGCGACGCCACGGGCCGCGCCGTGGGCCAAGAGGCAGGGATTACCGTCCCCCTGTCCGAGACAGAGACCCCCTCTGCCGGGCTTGCCCGCGCCCTTGCAAACCTGGCCGACGATGAGGACAGACGACAGGCGCTTGGCCGCGCCTCGCGGCGAATGGCTCTTGAGCAGTATTCCTACGACGTCCTCTCGCGCCGGGTCGAACAATCTTACCGCGATGTTCTGTCCGCCGGGGCGAGCGACTCCGCATCCATTCTGAAAGAAGACCTTTGAGAAAGCATATCGACGACATCCAGATTCTGAGGGCGGTGGCGTCCATGGCCGTGCTGTTCTTCTTGCTGGTGGAACGCCCGAGTTACCATTTCCTCAAGACACGCCTGCTTACGAAAAAGGCCACGAAGTTACCCGCATGACCTCGCCCTCGGTCTCCATCATCGTCTGCTGCTACAATGCGGCCCAAACCGTGCCCCGCACGCTCGAAAGCCTGCGCGCGCAGACCTTCAGCGATTTCGAGATTGTGGCTATCGATGATGGCTCGAAAGATAGTACCGTGGCAGTGCTGCACGATTGCGCCACACGTGACCAGCGCATCCGCGTGCTTGAGAACCATGGCAATCGTGGCACAGCGTTCACCCGCCAACGCGGGCTGGAGGAGGCCTGCGCCGACCTAGTGATGTTTGTCGACGCCGATGACATAGCGGAACCGGCGCTCTTGACCCGCCTATACGAGACCCTGATCGGCGACCCTGACCTGATTGGGGTAGGCTGCTACAGCACCTATTTCGTAGAGGAAGGAAAGGATCTAGGGATCCAGCGAGTCGGCCCCGAAAGCCGCGCCGCCTTCGAACGGATCTACAGAGAGGCCAAGCTATTGTTCATGGCACCAGTAACCCTCTTTCACAAGGCCGATGCGTTGGTGATGGGCGGTTATCGCCAGGCCGTCATGCCCAGCGCTGAGCGCATCCGGTATGAGGATTTCTCTGAGGACCTCGACCTTTGGTGTCGTATGTCCGATCTGGGTGCGGAGGGCCGCTACTTCCTGACCCTGCCCGAGAGCTTGCTGCGCTACCGAAAGCCGCTCGACTCGCTGTCAACTCAGAACCTCGCCTACATGCAACTCAAAATGCGCTGGGTAAAGGATTGCCTGAGACATCGGCGCGCGGGCGGTACCGAACGCAGCCTGGCTGAGTTCATCGCCTCGCGCGGGGCCTACGAGCGTTTTGCCGACTGGCGTTCGGATAAGGCCGCGGGTTTCTATAAGAAAGCTGGGTTCGCCTACGCTCTTCGCAATTTCGCTAAGTTCGCCTGGTACCTCGTCCTGAGCGGGGTGATGTCGCCAAAACTGATCCGCCAGAAAATCGCTACACAGAGGGTGAACCGATAAAAGACGCAATTACTCGAACTCAGGCAGCCTTTGAAGCGGATGTGCTTAAACAGCTGTTCAGTGGCTTCTGGGAAAAGAAGGTACGCTACGGTGTTCTGCGCAACTACGAGAGCCTGCCGCAAAGCGTAGGAGCCCGCGATATCGACATCGTAGTGCATCCGGACGATCTCGTTGCCGCATGCAGCGTGGTCATCGGCCTCACTCGTGCTATGGGGCTGCGCTACGGGAACTACTTTACCGATGAGCGCCTGACCCAGTTCGCCCTCGTGGGACGCGATCCCGATGGAACTCTGCTGCAGATAAAAATCGATTTCTTCGTGCGTAGCGAAGTCTACGGCATCGAGTTCCTCTCGGCAGAAGAAATGCTGCGCGGCACACGGGACCATAACGGAGTGGCAGTGGTGTCCGACCTCGTCCTGCTGCTCGACAAGTGGATCTTCCATCTGCTGGTCGGGCACCCGCTGCATGCAAAGTATGAAGCAGAGTTCGCCACCATAGCGCAGTCCGAGAGCGTGGCGCTGACCCGCAGCCTTGCACGCTTCCTGCCCGAGGAACGTGCCACGACTCTGATGTCGCAGCTAGCCGACGGTAGGGGCTCGACTCTCGTTCTCTCGGGCTCCGAGCGCCGCCGGGCGCTGATTCGGCTATGGACCGCGCAGGGTGTCGCGGCCTATCCCCGCAGCCTGCGCTTTGTTGCCTTCCGGGTGCGCGACTGGCTGCGCCCGCATGGAGTCTTCCTGTCGGTCAGCGGACCAGACGGATCGGGTAAGACTACGGTGATCGATATGGTCATTACCCAGCTTGGTGCGATCTATGGCGATAACGCTGTCCACTATGCACATTTTCGCCCTAGCATACTGCCCCGTATCGCCGAAGTGGCCAAGAAGGCCCGCACGATCGAAACGGTGGACGAGAACTACGACCAGCCGCACCGGGCAAAGCCTTCGGGGCTCGCCGGTTCGGTGGCGCGTCTGGGTTATTATTGGCTGGATTACATTGGGGGCTATTTCCGGACCGTGCGACCGGTGCTCAAGCGGCGTCAGGTCATGCTGTTCGACCGCTACTATTACGACATGATCGCAGATTCGTTGCGCAGTCGAATTTTGCTGCCAATGCCCTTATTACGTTTCATGGGGCGTCTCCTGCCACTGCCGCGTTACGCCTTCTTCATCAATGTGGATCCCGAGGAGATCTACCGCCGCAAGCAGGAGCTGACGATGAAACGGATCGTCCAGCTTAACCAGCGCTACGGCGATCTCACCCGACGAGGCTGGCTAATAGCGATTGACAACAACGGAGTCGCTGAAAAGGCGGCCGCCGCGATTGTCGACCGCATCGTGCGGGACCGTCACTCAAAAGCGGTCAGCAAGCAACAGTGATCGTATTCTGCCACTTACTCAATGACCGTTCAGGTAGCCCAAAAGTACTATCTGCTGTCATCTCTTCTCTATCGAATTCTGGAGAAGGTTCACGTTTGTTTGTGGGAAGCGATGGTGCGGGTTGCTTAAGTGATGTAGACATAAAGGTCACTCGATACTGGTACCGGCACACACCATTTCGGCTCTTAACGATGATTACTTATTTCTTCAGTCAGTTTTGCCTTTTTGTGAGGCTGCTTCTCACCAAAGGCATCAGTCGAAACGCGACAGTTTACGTTAATACCTTGCTACCCTTCGGTGCCGCTTTGTATGGTCGAATAACCGGGCGACGAGTAGTATATCACTTGCATGAGGTTTCTATTAGCCCAGCTCCACTTCGATGGTTTCTGGTGGCTGTAGCGCGTTGCTCTGCGAGTGACCTTATATATGTGTCAGATTTTCATCGCAATTGCCTGCCCATTGGTACTGTCCCGTCTCATACAATTTGTAATGCCCTGGATACAGCGTTTCTTGCTCGTGCGGAAACCAGTTGCTACCAACAAAATCGAGAAGGTTTTTTTACGATACTAATGCTGGCGTCGCTTCGGGACTACAAGGGTATTCCTGAATTTTTGGCCTTGGCGAGTAGTTTGCACAAACGGCCCGATATACGATTCGAGTTAGTCTGTAATGAAGATGGAAACGCAATTAGCCGCTATTTTTCAGGCCAACCCGTTCCTTCCAATGTAGCCATTCATCCACGTACGTCTGATACGGCCCCTTACTACGAAAGGAGTAGTTTGGTGCTCAATTTGTCTCGACCTGATGAGTGGGTGGAGACTTTTGGTCTGACACTGCTGGAGGCTATGGCCTTTGGTGTGCCTGTTATTGCCCCGCCAGTGGGCGGCCCGGCGGAGATTGTTTCCGATGGTGTGGAGGGTTATTTGGTGTCATCCTATGAAGTGGAAAGAATTTCCGAGTTGATTGTTGAGCTTGCTGATGATGAAGCAAAGGTTCTACGGCTTTCCCGAAATGCAAAAATGCGCGCCGCTGATTTCACGCCACAACAGTTTGAAAGCCAGTTGCGGGAAGTGATAGGTGACTAAGAAAGTTGCCATTATTGGTACGGTTGGCCTGCCTGCGAAATATGGCGGTTTCGAGACGCTCGCAAACTATTTAACCCTTCATCTCGCTCAGCGATACGAACTTACAGTGTACTGTAGTAGTAAAGGTTGCGAAGGCACACCAGAAATGTACAACGGCGCGCAACTGCGGTATGTGCCGCTACGGGCTAATGGCGTACAGAGTATTTTGTATGATGTGGTTTCAATACTTAGTGCGCTGCGATACGCAGATACAATACTGATACTGGGTGTTTCGGGCTGTGTCGTTTTGCCGTTTCTTAAGCTGATTAGCCGCAGAAAGTTTGTGGTTAACATAGATGGCCTGGAGTGGAAGCGAGAGAAGTGGAGTTCTTTCGCGAAGTGGTTTTTGAAGCTGTCAGAAAAATTGGCGGTTGGTTCCGCTGACTCTATTGTCACCGATAATAAAGTCATACAGGATTATGTCTTAAGCGAATATTCAAAGCCGAGCACTTTGATCGCTTATGGTGGAGATCAGGCTTCAAACATTGCCATTAACTACGGCACCCATACTCGGTATCCCTTTCTCAAGCAGAAATATGCCTTGAGCGTATGCCGTATCGAGCCGGAAAATAATTTGCATATGATACTCGAGGCAGCTAGTCAAAGTTCTGTGTTGCCGCTAGTGATCGCGGGTAACTGGGGCTCTAGTGAGTATGGCAGGACGCTTCGCGCTGCCTATTCCTCGGTAGAGGGCATACACCTTTTGGATCCGATATACGATCAGTGCGATTTAGATCAGCTTCGCTCCAACTGTTGGCTTTATTTGCACGGTCACAGTGCCGGTGGTACAAACCCGTCTCTTGTTGAGGCTATGTCATTGGGGCTGCCTGTCTATGCCTTTGATATTGATTACAATAGAGAAACGACGGAGAATAGCGCCCGCTATTTTTCTAGCTCCGGTGAGTTAGCGGAGATGTTGAAAGACCTTAATGAATCGACGCTTTCAGATATTGGAGGTCAGATGGCCGAAATAGCTGCGCGGCGGTACCGATGGGAAATAGTGGCTGCGCAGTACGCTGCGTTGCTGGATTAAGTTCCTAGTTCAGTCTACGAAAGCTAACGATTTGATACCAATTTGTAGCCTATCAGCTGCGCAACTGCTCTTATCATATCCGACAGATTGTCATGTAGTGACAAGCTGAATGCGGTGCGCATCAGGAATCGGTGATTGTAAAGCAGGGTTGGCAGGTCTCTGGAAATCCAAAACTGGATATATTTCCGCTGTAGAAAGCCTGGTTGGAATTCCTCAACCAGTTCCTTGTTGTCTCGCTCGTTGCTCAGGAGTTGAAGCAGAAACAATGTGCTCCACGCAGCGGTTCTAAGTCCGGCGTCATTTATTAACGTCAGCAGTTGGTCCTGGTCTACATCCGGGTGTTTCATCCAAAGACTTAAATCAACCAGTTTGATTAGCGACGCATCCGGTGAACAAACATATTTGTTTATCGCTGGGTGGGTTAGTAGCACAAACAGGGTTGCCGTAGGGTTCATGCCCCGGTAGCCATGAGTGAGTTCCGTGTTTTCTAGCAGATGATCTGTCATATCTATGCGTGTCCGTCCTGGTCGCATGATGTGCCAGTGTAGGTCGACTGAAGTATCCGAGTTAGTAAGTGTGACTTCGTGGCTGAATACTTCAGGGTTGTGATGATATTCCATCCCCGAATTACTTAATGCCACGATCGCCGCAGATTGGTCTTCATTTGAGACTAAAACATCTATATCGGCTGCAGTACGCAGCCAGGGTTGTTCATATGCACTTTCTCTTACATGAGCTCCCTTGAAAACCGCATATTTGATACCGGCGGCTTCTAAAACATCATGTATTTTCTTCAGTGTCCGCTTCTGCGATAGATATTTAGCAGCGCCTGTAAGCGCAACGGTGCGCAGTTTTTCTCGGGTCGCTTGAAGCTCGGCGATCTGGCTGGCTTGCTCGGAGAGGTGTTTATAAAACAGGCAGCCCAGCCCATTCTGGTTTAAAAACGTCGCGAACCTATCAACGCCTTGCAGGCGAATAATGCCCGTAATATCAATTTCTGATACTGGGGAATTGTTTAGAATTGCCATTGCAACCCTGAATACCGGTGCACGGTAATTAATCAGGTCGAAGCGTCCCTTGTTTTTAGCGTAGGTCATTTGGGCAGTAGTTTTTAGGCAAGCCAAGCACGTTTGATTAGGATGGAGCGACTATATCATTTAGTTGTATTCAGACAAGGCGGTGTTGCAGTTAGGATTGCACGCAATCTAGTTTGGCGGGATCAAGATCGTGCTTGTCGCCGCAAAGTGTACCGCTCGGGTTATTTATTTTGAGGCCCGATAAGGCCCCTTATCGCGCTTCAGCACGACGAAGGAATACTTTGGTTTACAAAACGTCAGCTGATAGATTCCACGTATGTGATAGCCGGGTAATCCCCAAGTCTGATAAACAATGTATGTGCATTTGACGAGCTATGCACATGCAGGATGGCACCTAGTTTCGGCTCTGCCAATGGGCCGGGTGTCGAGTACTGTGCATGAGCGCCAGTACCACAACACACAGCCCCAGTGGCTTGATTTGATCGAATTTACCCTTTAAAGTCCCCCACTACCTGTGTGTATTATACACACAGGAATAGTACAAATATTGTGAAGCAACTTCGAAAAGCCGGCTGGGTACTTGAAAGTGCGCGGGGAAGCCATCACAAGTTCAAAAATCCCGAGACGGGCAAGGTGGTCATTGTGCCTCACCCCAAGAAGGATCTTCCCAAGGGCACGGCACAAGCAATATTGAAGCAGGCAGGGCTAAAGTAGAGGACTAAATGTTATATCCAGTCTATGTACATCATGATAAAGGTAGCGCCTACGGCGCGATAGTGCCTGACTTCGAGGGTTGCTTCGCGGCAGCAGATCGCTTGCAAGATTTACCCGCAGCAGTTCAGGTGGCAGCAGAAGCCTTGTTTGAAGGGGAAGATACCGGCATTCCTGAGCCATCCGATCCAGAGGAGTTGAAGGGTGAAGAATTTAAGGGTGGCTCATGGGCATTTATCGATATCGACACCAGGAAACTGAATACGGCAAAGGAGCGCGTCAATATCTCCGTTCCCGTATTCGCACTACGAGAGATTGACGAATATATCGCCAGGCAGGGAGAGAACCGCAGCCACTTTCTTTATACAACAGCGCTGAAAGTGATTCGGGGTGAAATCTTCGAAAAGAAGCCCACTCGAAACAAGACCCGTACCAGAAAGGTTCCCGCGAAGAAGAAAGCCGCAGCCTGACACCCAATAATCACTCTAGCATCACAGCTTGCTCACCGAATCTAGCAATGGATCCAGTTGGCATCATTTGCTCCCATATCGATGTATATACTGACTGTATATACAAAGGGTTTGCTGTCAATAGCGAACAGCGCCTGCCCTCACTCCTCCAGCTGCATAATCTGCCAGGCTCTGCGTTATTTGATTTTAGGCAGCGGTTCGCACTGTTCCAGCAGGCGCAGGCCGGTATTGCCGTTGGCCGCAAAAGCCCCGTCAAAGCGCAAAAAAAGCTGATCAAGCTCGTCGGTCATTTTGCCTCCCTGGCGCTGTGCGGGTAACTACGCAAGGGTAGAGGAGGTCAATGCAGTGGCTTGATATGGTGCAATTGGAATAGGTACTTTGTTTCCAGACCTGACCCCGGATCACTGCTAGCACCTAAAAAGATGGTCGAATTTGATCTTCGCTCGAAGCGCTGCATTTACTACAGTTGGTATGAGCAAACCGGAGGTGTAACATGGCTGCTGTAGCATTTGATCCGCTGGAATATACCCATCAGCTGGAAGCGTCGGGTGTTCCCCGTGAACAGGCAGAGGTACACGCAAAAGCCATGACCGCCATGTTTCTCCATAACTTTGATGCCCTGGTGACGAAGGACTATCTCGATTCGCGCTTTAACGAGTTTGAAACAAAGATAGGGGCGACGATGGATAAGCGCTTTGCCAATATGGAGTCGGGGATAGATAAGCGTTTTGCTGAGGTCGACTTACGGCTTGAGCGCATGGACGGGCGATTCAATCTGCTCTACTGGATGCAGGGCATTACCATTGCCTGTGTGGTGATCCCGGTAATAAGCAATTTTCTAAGCTGATCTGAGCCTTCGCAAACGGCCCGTCAAAGCTCTGTCGAGTTTGATCACGAAGGCCAATGGATCATAAACAATAAGAAGTAGCAGGCCAGGCTCAAGTATTCGGGAACGGCTTCCAGTGCCAGGCCCAGCACCACGCGCATCCCCCGCAGGTCACCAGTAGTAGCAGAGTTTGCCCACCCTGTGTGCACTGAAATGAGAGTAATGTCGCCGCAGGTAAAAGTTTCCATCGACGAGAATCGCTACCGTTCCGCAGTCTCAGGTTTCTCCACTGACTTTCGCGATCAGTTTTGATGTTCCCATATTTAGGGACATTCTCTACGCTGGTTAAAAATTGAGCGGGCGAGTACCATGGCAGCGATTGCATTTGATCCACTGGAATACACCCATCAGCTGGAAGCGTCGGGGGTTCCCCGCGAACAGGCAGAGGTGCACGCAAAAGCCATGACAGCTATGTTTCTCCATAATTTCGATGCCCTGGTGACTAAGGACTACCTGGACTCACGTTTCAACGAGTTTGAAACGAGGATAGAGGCGAAAATGGATAGGCGCTTTGCCGCAGTGGACGCGCGTTTTGCGCAGATGGACGTCCGCTTCGCCCGGGTCAATGTGCTACTGGGAATGATATTGGTTGCTCTAGCTATCCCTGTGCTGCAAACCATCCTGGTGTGGACTGCGCCGTAATTTTATTGATAAGCAGATTTATGAACCCCTCCGGTCCGTATGCTCAAGCGAGATACTGAAGCACCTATGATAGACCTCCACTGCCATATGCTCCCCGGTATTGACGACGGAGCCAGAGACATTGATGTGTCACTCAGGATGGCAGAGATGGCTGTTGCCGACGGTATCACGCTCACTGCCTGTACTCCCCATATCTACCCTGGCTGGTTTGAGAATACCGCTGAGGGAATTAGGGCCGCTGTTGCGCAATTTCAGGAGCAGTTAGAGGCCGCTGGCATTCCCTTGAAAATCACTGCAGGCGCTGACATCCAGGTGGTGCCAGAGCTTGTCGCGGGGCTGCGGTCGGGTGTTTTGCCAACGCTTCACGGCAGCCGCTATTTCCTGTTTGAGCCACCTCATCACACCAGTCTTCCGCGCCTTGCTGATCTTGCCCACGCGGCGGTCTTGAATGGCTATATTCCAATTATTACCCACCCAGAGCGCCTCACGTATATCGAGCAGGATTATGAGGTCCTCGTGCAGGCCGCGCGCAATGGGGCCTGGATACAACTCACTGGCGGCAGCTTGCTCGGCAACTTCGGCCCGCTGGCGCAGAAGTATTCGCAGCGATTCCTGGAAGACGGGCTTGTTCACCTGCTGGCTTCAGACGGCCACAACCTGGACAGGCGAGCGCCGGTGCTGGCTCAGGCGCGTGATGCGGCTGCTGCAATCGTGGGTATTGAGGAAGCCCAGCGTCTGGTGCAGGGCCGTCCTGAAGCGGTGATCGCAGACCTCGAGCCAGATAAAGAGCCCATGCCCCACGGTTTGAGCTCTATGGCTCATCCCCCGAAAGAAGGCCTTCCTCGAAGCTGGTTGGCAAGGTTACTGGGCCGATGAGCTTAACCCGGTTCAGCGACTAGCATGACTCGGTAGAGGGATCCTTCATCCACCCCTTGGCGCGTATCACGAAGTAACAATGCAGGCCGAAGAGCAGGAAGTACGCCGCCAGGCTTGCATAGGCGGGTAAGGCCTCCAGTGCAAGGCCAGCCGCGATGCCCACGATGGCATAGGCGACTAAGGCCAGCAGCGTCTGGCGCGGCGACAGTCCAATGTCCATCAGGGTGTGGTGCAGGTGGGAGCGATCCGCTTCCATCATCTTACGACCCGCACGATAGCGGCGCAGCATGGTAGCCAGCATGTCCATCAGTGGCACGGTGACCAGCCACAATGCGGTAACGGGCTTGATAATCGCATCTTCACCCTGTGAGAAGTACACCAGCGATGCTGTCACCAGAAAGCCCAGGGTAATACTGCCACCGTCACCCAAAAATACCTTGGGGATGAGTCGGTTGTTTGGGCCCAGGTTGAATATAAGGAAGACGCCCAGCGGTATCATCATTAGCAGCAAAAACTCAGCTTCGGGGTGGTTGCTGCCCAGCGCGAGCAAGTACAGGGCTAGCAGTGGAAGGGCGATAGTAGATGCCGCCAACCCGTCTATACCATCTATCATGTTGTAAGCGTTGGATAGCCCAGCCACCGAGAGAGCAGTGAGTGGGATGGTGAGCAATAGCAGGTGGATATCACCAAAGGCCAATAAGTTGCCCACGTTGTCAATGGCGATACCACCGTAAGTGGCGAGCAGCACGCCGGCGCCGTACTGAATCAGCAGACGCAGCCCGGCGTGAATATGCCGAAAGTCATCAAATACCCCAACTAAAAATATGGCCGTTGCGATCACCATCATTTGGCTTGTATACGGCTTTATGCCCAGAGTCAGCTCACCCAGCAGTATCGTCAGGAAAATAAAGATACCGCCGGTGAGGGCTATTACACCTGAATGGCGTTTGCGAGCATCAGGGTGGTCAACCAGACCCAGCCGCACCCCAATGCTGGCGCTCAGTCGGGCAATGACAAATGACATGACTGCAATAACGACAAAATGCATGGTGTATTGGTGCGCTCCCTGGCGGCATTCGCAACGGATTGAGGCTAGTCAGCTTAACTTGGTGGGCACCATACTACCGGCTTTTAGGTCAGCTGGCAGAGAGAAACTTGGCCAGATGCGGACTACCCTAATTAGACAAAAGCTGTAAATCTGCCATGCTTTGCTGGGCGATGGTACAGAGGGTGCAAATATACCTGTGTAACCGAAATGACTGTCAGGGAAATACGAGATGGATACTCAAATGAAATGCCCCAAGTGTGGCTGTGCCATGGAGGCGATAAAATACAACGCTGATATCGAAGTTCAGCGCTGCATCGGCTGTGTTGGCCTTTATAGTGATCTGGCCTCCCTGGGGCTAATGCGCGACGACACTCTGGTAGATAAAATTCTGGATACTGGCAGCAAGTCCGTTGGTGCGCGCCATAACGACATGCAAGACACTCAGTGCCCCCGATGCTGCACCATCATGGAAAGGCTAGAAGATAGCGAGAAGGCACGGGTCATCCTCGATGTGTGCCATTCCTGCGATGGGGTGTTTCTGGATGCAGGGGAATTGACCGACCTCAAGCATATCAGCCTGATGGACAGGGTCAGGAAGTTGCTGGCCATATTATAAGAACGGCAGTTTGAATCTCAAAGACGAGTGCATCAGATTGGACTTTTCTGTAGTTAGGACTAGTTTTAGTTGGCCTAGATATGAGTTGGTTGTTAAGCCAACAAAATCCCACCATGTTCTGACGGAGTAGAGCATTAATGAGATGTACCCGGATTTGCCCTTTGTTGTGCTTGCTCGTGTTGCAGGCCTGCTCGGAAACGGAAACAGTGATGTTGCCGGTGGAGCACAAAGCCGTGTCTGTCAGAACCACAATAGTGCAACCGGGTAGCTGGACTCACAGCTTCAAGAGCTTTGGCCTGGTGCGCCCCGCCCAAGAATACGACATTGGCGTTGAAGTCAGCGCCAGTGTGGAAGAGGTGCTGTTCCGGGAGGGGCAGGCAGTGAAAGCCGGCGACGTTTTATTGCGCCTCGATGATCGCAAACTCAAGTTGCGTCTCGATGGCTCACGCGCCGGGGTCGAGGAGGCGCGTGCCGCCCACCAGCAAGCCAAAAGCACACACGAGCGGAATCGCTCAATTTTCGAAACCGGTGTTATTTCCGAACAGGCCTTCCTGGCCAGCGACGCGCAATTCAAATCCAGTCAGGCAAACTTACGCAGGGCCAGTTCTGCCTACGATATTGCCCGCGAGGAACTGGCCGACGCCGAGGTGATCAGCCCTGTTAACGGTGTGGTCACCCACCGTGATGTTGAGCCGGGCCAAACGGTGTCGCCCGCCAGTCACCTGGGCATGATTCGGGTGATGGATGCATTGTGGGTGGAAACCTACGTGTCCCAAAAGGATGTCAATTTTGTCAGCGTGGGCATGACCGCCACGGTGGTGTCCCCCGGGGTGCCGGGTATGTCGTTTGCCGCGGTGGTGGATCAAGTGGCAAGTTCCGCTCAGGAAAACACTGGCAACTTCGAAGTGGGGTTGCTGATAGAAGACGGTGCGAATCTGCTGCGCGATGGTATGTCCGCCATGGTGGAGTTTCGCGGTGCCGAGCAGCAGGGCACGTTAGCCGTGCCGCGTCAGGCGTTAATAGACAGGAATCGCAGGCTGATCGTTTATCGGCTGGTGGACGGTATAGCAGAAGCTGTTCAGCCCGCCCTGGGGGTCGGTAATGCAGACACAGTGCCGGTGTTCAGTGGGCTAAACGCCGGTGATGAGGTTATCGTCAGTAACCTGCGGCTGGTATCCGACGGGCAGGCAGTGCAGCGCATAGATACCCCGGAGGGCTGATATGAAAAACCTCCTGGAGTTTTTTATTCGTCGCCCGCTGCTGGTAAACATTGCCATGCTGCTGTTTGTGCTCACCGGTATCATGGGCTTGAGCAGTGTGCGCTACAACACCTTTCCCCCGGTCGACAGCGGCATTATATCGGTTACCACCAATAAGCCCGGCGCCAGCGCCGAGGACATCGAGTTATCCATTACCACGCCGCTGGAACGGGAATTCCTGCATCTGGACGGTGTAGAAAAAGTGGTGTCCAACAGCATCGAAGGCCAGTCCACCATTATGGTCATGGGCTTTAAAAACGACTCCATCGAGCGCTACGGCGAGGTGGAGACCGAGGTTTACAACGCCATCGATCGCGCCAGGGGTAGCCTGCCGGCAGACCTGCGCTCCAACCCGGTGGTGAACCGGCCAGACAACAACAAGAATTCTCCGGTGGTATCGATACTGGTAGTGGGGTCCGTGCCCGAACAAACCCTGCGGGAGATCTCCCGCCAGGTGCGTTTGGAGGTGCGTGGTGTTGACGGCGTTGCCGCGGTCAGTCGCGAGGGCTACCGCGACCGGGAGGTCAAAATTCTGCTCGACGACGTCAAGTTGCGACAGTTAGGCATTAGTCACGACCAGGTGATGCAGGCGATTAATTCACGCAATGTCCGCGCCTCTGGCGGCTCGGTTGAATCTGCCGCCGGTGAGCAGGATATTCTTACCATCGGCAAGTTCGATCATCCCAAAGACGTAGAAAACGTCATCGTTTACGAGGGCGAACCCGGCGATTTTGTGCGGGTGAAAGATATTGCCCGGGTGCACTTTGACTTTGCCGACCCGGTCATGCGCTCCTCTGTACGCGGTCGCAATGTGATTAGCCTGATGGTGAAGGCTGGCGAACATGCGGACCGCCTGGGCACGGCCAATCGGGTCAAGGACTACCTGGCCAACAAAAACAAGTTGCTGCCCGCTGATGTGGAATTGATCCTGGTGAACGACAGCACCAAAGCCACCCAGGCCATGTTGGACGTGCTGATCAGCAACGCTATCGTTGGCATCATTCTGGTGGTTTTGGTGTTGATGTGTTTCTTCCGCTTCAGGTTAACCATCTGGGTGGCCCTGGGCGTGCCGGTGTCTATCATGATGGTGTTTACCGTTATGCCCATCCTGGATATCTCGGTCAATCTGCTGAGCATGGCGGCGCTTATTCTGATGCTGGGCATACTGGTGGACGATGCGGTAGTCACCGCGGAAAGTATCTTCCGCCACCATGAGTATGGCCATAAGCCGGTGGAGGCTGCGGTGCTGGGCACCGAAAAAGTCATGCTGCCGGTGTTTACCAGCGCGATCACCACCATGGTGGCGTTGGCACCTGCCGCCTTTCTAGGCGGGGTGCAGGGCAAAGTGTTTTTTATTATTCCGGTGATGGCGATACTGGTGCTGGTGATGTCGCTGATCGAATGTAAGTTTATGTTGCCCGCACACATTGCCCACACCCTGGAAAGCTGTGGCTCAGGTAAGTTGACCAGACCGTGGTTTGAAAAGGTAGAAGACGCCTATGAGAGCCTGATGATGAAGATCATGCCCCATCGATATATCTTTACCGCTTTAGCCTTGGCGGCTTGCGTGGCGGCGGCGATGATTACCACCCGCACGATCATTTTTGTTTCCACCCCGGAAACCAATACAGATGTGATTTTCATCAAGCTGGAAGGGCCTATTGGCACACCGCTGTCATTGATGGAGAAAAAAGTGGGCGTATTGGAGCAGGAGCTGCGCGAACTGATTCCCGCTGAGGATTTACGGGAAATTGTCTCAACCGTTGGCCACCATGACGCCGATCGCTCCAGCGTGACTGAGGGGCTGGATTCGGGCTGGGGCATTATTACGATTTACCTGCGTCCGGCCCAGGTCCGTGGCATCAACTCCATGGAGCTTCGCGATGAGCTGGTGGAAATGTACGCCGATCGCGAAGGGTTTAACCTGATTCAGGTGCGTCTGGCCGGTGCCAGTATCAACATGGGGCAGGCGCTGGAAACCACTGTGATCGGCAATACCGAATCACGTTTTGTGGCAGCCGACCGGTTGATGGAATTTGTGCGTCAGCAGGACGGGGTGAAAGAAGTTTGGAGCGACTATGTGCCCGGCAAGCCGGTCATCTCACTGAAGCTCGATTATGACGCGCTGGCCCGCTACGAGCTGACGGTGGGTGAGGTGTCCTCAGCGGTGAAGGTGGCGTTTAACGGCAAGGTGGTCGATACCTTCGATACCATTGAAGACACCATTATCTACCGCATGCAATTGGACGGTGTGGATGTGCGTGACCCTGCCTCGTTGTATTCCCTGGCAGTCACCAACAAGCGCGGTGAAAATATACTGTTGCGCTCTTTGGTGGAATTTGAACAACGTTCCGGTGAAGGCACAGTGCGTCACTACCTGGGCGACAGGGGAACGACGGTATTCGCCAAAGTTGATCGCACCAAAATCAGTATGCTGGAAATCAACCACCGCGTGCGTGGGTTTATCGACTCCCCCGAGATGACCGAGGCCTTTCCTTCGGTAACCTATTATCAGGGCGGCGAATTCGTGTCGGAAAAAGAGCAAGTCGGAGAAGTGGGTAAAGCTCTGCTGCTGTCGATGATCGGTATTTTCTTCATTCTGGTTCTGCTGTTTGATTCCTTTTTGCAGCCGGTAATGGTGTTGTTCCTGATTCCCCTGGGCATCATTGGTGTGCTGGTTGCCTTCGTGATGCAGGGCATGGTGTTGTCGTTTGCGGGCATCATTGGTATCGCGGGTTTGATAGGCGTCATCGTCAATGATGCGCTGGTCATGCTTGACCGATTTAACGCGGAGAAAAAGCTGCACAGCAAACGCGGCGACACCTTGTTGCATGACCGACAGATTGTTGAGTGCGCCAGTGTGCGTCTGCGCCCGGTGGTCATCACCACCGTTACCACCTGTGCAGGGCTATTTCCGGCAGCCTACGAAATAGGCGGCGCCAATGAGTTGATCACACCCATGATCATGGCCATGTTCTGGGGCGTGATGATCGCCAGCTTCGCCACGCTGCTGCTACTGCCATGCTTCTATGCTATGGAAAGAGATCTCAAGGCCAGGCTGAATCCGAGCTATGCCCGTCAGACACTGGCTGAAGTGATTATGTATAACTGATTGCTGGGGATCTTGAACGGGTGGGGTTAGCCAGCTTGAAGTCCGGCGGGTTACAATTACCCCTTTCCAATACCCCCTGAGTTTCCTATGTCCCAAACGATCCTGGTCACCGGCGGTGCTGGCTATATCGGCACACATGCCAGCGTTGCTCTGTTGCAGGCGGGCTTCTGCGTCGTTGTGTTGGACAACCTGTGTAACGCCAGTGCCGCGGCTGTGTCCCGCGTAGAAGAAATTACCGGAAAAAGTGTTGCGCTGGTACAGGGCGATATCCGCGATTCAGCCTGTCTCGATCAGCTCTTTGCAGACCACTCCATCGACGCGGTCATGCATTTTGCAGGGCTTAAGGCGGTGGGCGAGTCGGTAGAAAAGCCGTTGGACTACTACGACAACAACGTTAACGGCACCCTGGTGCTGCTCGCTGCTATGGAGCGGGCCGGTATTACCCAGTTTATTTTCTCCTCATCAGCCACGGTCTATGGAGATCCGGCCTCGGTGCCTATCAAGGAAGACTTCCCTACCTCTGCGACCAATCCCTATGGCCGCTCCAAGTTGATGGTAGAGGAGATCCTCGCAGACTGGGGTCATGCACACCCAGGCTGGAGCATCGGCCGCTTGCGTTATTTCAACCCCGTGGGTGCGCACAGTAGTGGACGCATTGGTGAAGACCCCCAGGGCTGGCCGAATAACCTGATGCCCTTTGTTGCCCAGGTGGCGGTGGGCAGACGGGACAAGCTTGCGGTGTTTGGCGACGACTACCCGACACCTGACGGTACCGGCGTACGCGATTACATTCACGTGGTCGATCTGGCAGAAGGTCATGTGGCAGCGCTCAACTATGTGTTGAAAAATAATGGTGTGCTCACCCTCAACCTGGGTACCGGCAATGGTGTCTCGGTGCTGGACATGGTGCGCGCGTTTGAGCAGGCCAGTGGCAGGGACATTCCCTACGAAATTGTGGATCGCAGGGCCGGGGATATCGCCGAGTGCTGGGCAGACCCTGCCTTGGCGGAGTCTCTACTGGGCTGGCGAGCCAGCCGCAGTCTGCAGCAGATGTGCACAGATGCCTGGCGCTGGCAGGAGGGGAATCCGCAGGGCTATGAGAACTAGCGCAGTTAGCCTAGATTTGCCCGATTGCCCCCCACAGTGAAAGAGCCATTAGCCCTGCATTAGCGACAAAGCCAATCATCATGCCTGTGCCTCTGCTGGCCGGGTCTTTCATATAAGCCTGCCGATAGAGCAGCCGCCCAATCATAAACACAACGCCCAATCCTGCGGCCCACAGCGGGCTGAAGAAATAGGCACAGAGCCACAGGCTGGGCAGCGTCACCATCAACTGCTCCAGCGTATTCATCTGCACTCGAAAGGCTCGTTCGAAATTTTCATCGCCACTGGTAGCCGGCGCCACTACGGTATCTTTGCCGCGGGCAAAGCCGCAGAGCATCATATAGGCCATGTATTGAATCAGGAGTAAAATGGTAACAATGGCAACGTATTGCATGGTGTAGTTCCTTTATGGCTTAGTATTGTGCAGAGTCCGCGTGAGTATACAGGAGTAAGACCATCTCTTTTGCCCTGACCAAATTGTTGTCGTTGCTTGTCTATCCCCTTAGCCTGGCGCTATTACTGGCGTTGTTTTCGCTGCTGTTGATCCGCTGGCGTCGCCTGTCGGTATCACTGCTGGTCCTGGCCATCGCCTGGCTCTACGCCTGCTCAACCGCCATTGTTGCTGACTACCTGATGGCCACGCTGGAAGATGACTTTAGGCCCAAGGCCATGTCGGTCATGCCCAAAGCTGAAGCAATAGTGGTGTTGGGCGGTGCCACCCGGGGGGACACCCACTGGAGTAGCATGGCTGACCTCAATAGCGCTGCCGACCGGCTCACGCACGCAGTAGCGCTGTATAAAGCCAACAAAGCCCCCCTGGTGCTGTTGTCCGGTGGTTCGACCACCGGCAGCCGTCCCGAGGCGGAGCAATTGCGCGACTATCTGCAGCTAATGGGGCTGCCCAACACCGCACTGTTGCTGGAGCGACAGAGTCTGGATACCCAACAAAATGCACGCTATTCGGCGGTGATTCTGCAGGGCAGGGAGGTGAACAAGATACTGCTGGTCACTTCTGCCTACCATATGGGCCGCGCGGTGCCGCTGTTCGAGCGCCAGGGGTTCGAAGTGATTCCCGCACCCACTGACTTCCAGCGTTTGGTGGGCAAGCCCCTGGTGCCGCGCTGGCTGCCGACGGCAGATGACCTTGGACGAACCACCGCTGCGATCAAGGAATACGTGGGTTTTATCTACTATCGCGCCAAGGGTTGGCTCTGATTGCGCTTTTTTCTGTGACCTGATTCAAGCTTTGGGCGACCTGCGAGCTATTGTGGCTGCAGCCCCTCTATAATCACCCTCTACTCATAAGGGTGATCTCGATAACCAATGCCCCATAAGAAAACCACAAGCCAACGGTACCGCGCGGTCTTCACCGCCCTGGCACTGCTTTGCCTTGTTGTTTCGGGTTCACTGGCGCAGGCCAAATCGGTGTCTGGCGAACTGCCCTATGTGACTGCTGATAATCTCAGGGATGGACTGTCTCTGCGCGGCCAGTGGCGCTTCCAACCTGGCGACGAACTATCCTGGGCTAGCGCCGAGTTGGATGATAGCGGCTGGGGCACCATGGGTGTGCCTGAGCTCTGGCCCAGAGGCGGTTATCCTGAGGCCGGGCAGATGGCCTGGTATCGTCTGAGACTGCAGCTGGACCCCGCGCTGCTGCAAGAAAGTGAGTTGTCACAGCTGGCGGTGCGCATGGGCAAGGTGCTCAGCGCCTACGAGCTCTATGCTGGCGGCGAACTGGTTGGCGGGGTTGGCAGCATGCCACCTTTGAGTGAGGTTACCTACGACCGCGAGCGGGTATTGTCTATCCCTGCCTCCGCTGTCAATGAGGATGGCACCCTGGTGCTGGCGATACGCGTATGGGGCGGCGACGCGGCCATGGTGGAGGCCTGGAACGCTGGCCCGGTATCCGGTGTGTATAAGCTGGGCGAATATCGGAACCTGGTACTCAAAGGAATGGTGAGCGAGGTGCCTGGTCTGTTGTTTTGTGCGCTGATCTTCGCCTTTGGCTGCTACCACCTTTACCTCTACGGGCGAAATCGCAAGCTCGATACATTCCTCTGGTTTGGCCTGTTGGCAGTCAACATCTCTTTGTACGGACTGATGCTGACCCAATGGAAGTACATGTTTGATATCCCCTTCGTGACCATGAAAAAAATCGAGTTGGGCGCCATCTATGTTTTTCCAGCACTGGGAATCCAAATGATATGGTCGTTGCTGCAGCTGCCCATCAATCGATGGCTCAGGGCCTACCAAGTCAGTTTTGTCTGCGCATCCTTGATTGTTATCGCTGTGCCCGGGCATGCCATTCACTACTACACCCTCAGCCTCTGGCAACTGTGGACATTGCCCATTATTGCGCTGGCGCCCTGGGTGATTTTTCGTGAGGCCAGAGCGGGAAACCCCGAGGCCAGGACTGTCTTGCTGGGTACTGTTATCTTCCTGGCCACTGCAGTCAATGACCTGCTGATCGACATTGCTCACCTGGAGACTGCCAGGCTTGCCCCACTGGGATTTGTTGCCATTTTAATTTCAATGGCAATCTCCATGGCCAACCGCTTTACCACCATGTATTCGAAACTGGAATTCGAGGTTGCCGAGCGCACTGCTGAGCTCAGGAAAGCGAATATTCAATTGGCAGAAGCTGCGAGAGTGGACCACCTCACCGGGCTACTCAACAGACGTGGTTTTACGGAGGAGGCCGACGCTGAAATTCGACGCATGTTCCGTTCGGGTAAGAGCTTCTCCCTGGTGCTGGCAGACGTGGACAAGTTCAAAAGTTTCAACGATCGACATGGGCATGCCTGCGGCGATCACGTGCTCAAGCGCGTAGCCTCTATCATGGAAGAGCGCACCCGCGATGTGGACCGCGTAGCGCGCTGGGGAGGAGAGGAATTCATTATACTGCTGCCAGAGACTGACACACAGGGCGCGGCGATTCTGGGCGAGAAGTTACGTGAGGCAATTGCCGATAACCTGTTCGAGTTTAACGACCAGCGACTGAGCATCACCATGACCTTTGGCGTCGCAGTCTTTCGCCGGGGTGAGTCGCTGGACACCTGTATTGCCAGGGCTGATACCGCGCTTTACCACGGCAAGGAAGGCGGCCGAAACAAAGTTATGATAGGCAGCCACAAAGGGCTTAGCCTGGTTAATTAAGCCGTCATGCTGGCCTCAACTAGAACTGGGGGTCTGTGCCGTGCACGCCCAGGTAGTGTGAACTGGGCTTTGGCTCTTCTGCCAGCGCCTCATTAAATTCGTACAAACGCTCATAGCGGGTTTCGCTGATCAACCACTTGCCATTTTCTTTCACGTAGCGATCCCAATACAACAGCGAGCCTGTGGTGTAGTACTTGTGGTTAAGCACCCAGAACTTGTCCTCCAGGTACCAGATGCCGGTGGCTTCGGTCGCGGACAGTACCTGGATCTCTGGATGATGGCCGTGGTGCTGGCCAATGGACTGCTTGCTGAAAGACGTGCCGATGTTACTCAGGTACTCCGCTTTGCCATTGAGCTGCCAGTGATAATCACCGCCCTTGAAGTCCACCACAACATCGTCGTGGAACAGGGTCGCCAGCTCATCCATGTTGGCCGTGTCTATGCAGCGGAAGTAGGCGTGCTTGAGCTGTTTGATGGCCTCTATGTCCATCAGGCGCTGGATGTCCCCGCGCAGCTCTTCTATTCCGCCCGCTGATGCCTGCAGAGGCAAGCCATCAGTAATGCCCATATTGGCCTTGTTGAGTACCTGTCTATCGTCGGACATGTGCTGACTCCTTGGAATATCATTTTGTCTATCAGGGGGTGTACCAGATAGCGGAGGTGTATGCCCGCTCTTGCTGCACCATGGCGGTTCCCTTGGGCACCTCGGCACCGGGGAAACGGGCTTTTTCGTAGGCTGTCCAGCGCGGTGTTGGAATCTCCAGCACTCTGGCGTAGTAGAACGCTCGCTGTTTTGGGTCGAAGTCTGGATCCTGCCACGCGGTAATCAGTTCCGGGTCGCCAATGGTGTTGGTCCAGGTGGCGTTGGCCACATCAACCGTGTTGCCCACCGGGGGGAGTTTGCCATCGCTGCCAGGCTTGCGATCACCTGACCAGACTGCATCGTAAACTTTCTCCTGCGGCTTGCCCTTTTTGTCTACCCAGCCTTTGACGATCTGAATGCGATCGAGGTTGCCGCTGTAGGGGTCCTTGCGCGCTGCGACCAGGAAGTTGGGCGCTTTGCCTTTGGCTCCCTTGAGTTCGCTGCCCATGGGGACGCCCTTGTTATAGCCAGTTTGCCCCGGGGTTCGCGACCGCGTATCGCCCTGGTTGAAGTCCCAGCCGCCAAAGAAGCGAACCAGCATGCGCGGTCCGGTGGTGGCATAGGTTTCCCTGCGTTTCATGGCGTCAAATAGAGCGCCGCGGGTATTTTCGGTTGCCCACACTGCTGCCAGACCACTGGCAGCCTGCTCCCAGCCAAAGATACACATCTCGCCAAAGCAGCCCACTGGGTGGGTCATGCGTTCTGCACTGGGTTCTGTTCCAGCGTGCTTACCGAAGAAGTTTTCCTCGGCGGCAGTGGCCAGGCCGGTGTGACTGTCGGTGGAGCCGATGAAGCCCACCTGATAGGGGTTGATGCCAATTTTTTCCGCTGCCTGCAAGCCCAGCTTTAAGCCCGAACGTCCGTACTCATACTGCAGCATGTCATCGGTCTTGGCTTCGGTGAGGGTCAGGTTACCCTTGTCCCAGGTCTCGTAGTCGGCGAATTCGTCGTTGGGGGAGAGGAAGGGATGGGTTTCTCCGTCGCCCTTGATCTGGGTGATCTCATAGAGCGGCTCCCATTTCATTCGAGTTTCGGCATATTCCTTGTTGATCTTTTTACCGCTGAAAGAATCCACTAACGGAAACATGATGCCGTTACTGAGATTGCCGTTGTGGGCAATGGCCAGCAGGTTGGCACCGGTGGTGTCAGTGACTCGCTGCAGTTCTTGCCACAGATCCACAGGGTCAGGACTGCCCAGAGGCGGAAGCGTTGTGTAGGGTAGGCTGCGGCTGGCTGTTTCGCCGCCGTCGCGATACATCACCACCCGGTGCAAGTTGGCGCCGTTTTCATTTGAGGTCCATTCGTAGCCGATGAAGGCAGTGAAATCACCAGGTGTATTGGCCTTCTCGGCCGCATCGATCGCTATATCCCAGGCGGACCGGTAAGTGGGCGTGCCAGGAGTGGAAGCAATTTCCATGGGGAAACTGCCGTCCGAAAAAGCGCCAATGATTTCTATTGCGGCGTCTACGGCGGTGCTGCCGCCGGACCGAATCATGTCATACCAGCGCTTACCGGTAGGGTTGGCCAAATAGGAGGGTTCGCCCCCCATCAGGGTCGGGAAGAAGCCCATGTTGTCGGAGTGGTCGGCTACCACCAAAAAATCCAGTGGCCGTGACAGCCTTACTTTTAGCCCTCCAGACGATGTGAGTTCTTCGCCTCTGGCGAACCTGTAGGCATCGCTGGGAGACAGACGGGCACCAAAAGCGCCGGCGTCAAATGACATCTGTGTATGCAGGTGGGTATCGCCCCAGTAAACTTCGCCGGGAAAGTTACGTCCCGCATAGGGCGAAAACTCGACTTGCGCAGGCCAGGCGTCTTCCAAAGTCTGTTTATCGGGCGCGGGGGCCTGGGCGAATGCAGGAGATGCAACCAGCAGGGCGGCGGCAATACTGGGGATGATTTTCTTCATAGTTGCTATCACGATGCATTACCAATGTTAGGATACAAATGACAGTCTAGGTGATTCATGGCGGGACGCCAGTCACTTCACGCCGTAAGTTGGGGGTAGTTTGATTTCGAGCAATAATTGGTGTCGATCTTTTTTTAGACACCGCACGGCATTTGTTTTCAGCACACTTTTTCTACTGTGGACTATGCCCAATCTTGTACTGGCCACCAATCCGGTTACCGAAATAGCCACTGCAGGCGTGCCCGAGGGTACCCTCGGTTTGGGGTTTGGCTGGCGCTGGGGTGACAGTCCCTACAAGGGCATTGGTGATATCAGCTCCATCGAAACCGATGAGAACTCTGATGTCCTGCCTTTTTACTACTACGAAGGGCGCTATTTGTTTGCTCACGGTAGCACTGCGGGCATTCACCTTTTCAATACCGATAGTTTCAGTGTCGATGCGCTTTTAGCGTATCGCTTTGATCGTCTTGAACCGGAGCGCGATGAGTTTTTCGACGGGGTCGAAGAGCGTGAGCAAAGCCTGGACGGTGGCCTGCGCGGCAGTTTTAAGGGCGACTGGGGTAGCCTGTCGCTTACCTGGCTGCAGGACACTCTGGACAGGCACAACGGCGAGGAGCTGGACCTCACTTATCGCTATAACTGGGTTGCTAGCAAGTGGACGATTTCCCCCTTTGCCAGCTATGTGCATTGGGATGAAGCCCTTACCGATTATTATTACGGGGTGTCTGATGCGGAGTCCAGGCAGGATCTGCCAGTCTACCATCCGGGTGCCTCTACTCGCTGGCGCGCGGGCGTCAACACGACCTACCGTGTGTCAAAGCGGATGCGCCTGTTTGCTAACCTGGCTGTCGATGGACTTGACCAGGAAGTTAGCGATAGCCCATTGGTCGGCGACGATCAATTGGTGACGGCGATGGTGGGAGTGGCCTACGTCTTCGGCAATTTACTGGACGAGCAACAGTCCGGTCGCCGCGATAAAGAGCGGTCCGGAGAGTGGAGTTGGCGGGCCAATGCTGGTTACACCGCCGAGCATACTTTTCATAAAGTGCATCGCGGTGCGGTAAAACAGAACGACAGTGTAGAAACGTATCTCGCCGGGCTAACGCTCAGTAAGCTCGCTCTGGATGGCAAGCGCCTGGATGTCTGGGGCCGGGTGTCGGTGAATCGAAGACTGGAGAACGACTACCAGGAAGATTTCTGGGAGATCAATCCTTATATCATGGTGATGGGCACAGGTTACTCCCCCTGGAGTAATCGCGAAGTGTTCCGCTATGGATTTGGCTACGGCTTTTCCTATGCCGATAAGGTCCCTGCGGTAGAGCAAGCCAAGCAGGAGAGCCGGGGCAAAAACACCAGCCATTTCCTTAACTACCTTGAGGCAACAGTCGACTTTCCACTGCGCAACTTCTTCGGCGATCGGGGCTGGTGGCAAAACTGCTACAGCGGGCTGACGATAGTGCACCGCTCGGGAATATTTGGCCGGGTTGATATTCTCGGCAACGTGTCTGGTGGCTCTGATGTGCTGACCGGGCACCTGGAGTGCAAACGATGAGGTTTCTCAAGCAAACTTGTCTGCTGTTATGGGTTGCGTTGAGCATGGGCTGTGCAATGGAGCCGGTGGTTTACGACGATGAACGGGCGGAGTCAGTTGAGCAGGCAATCACTTCTTTTCGTGAGTTTGAAGAGCTCACGCCATTCTTCAGTGACGCGCTGGCCTATGCTGTATTTCCCGGTAACTGGCGAGCCGGCACCGGCTTTGGTGGCGCATTCGGTAATGGTTGGTTGTTCGAGGATGGCCGGGTGAGTGGCAGGGCGCTGATGATAGAGGTGTTTGTTGGCGCTAATCTGGGTGTTCAGACGGATCGTAAAATTCTGTTCTTTCGCAGCGAGGAGTCTCTGGACCAGTTCAAGCGAGGTCGCTTCGAATTCACCGGCCAGGCCAATGCTTCGGTTGCGACAGTCGGCAAAGCAATCACGCCTGGTTATCATCCGGATGTTGCCATGTTCGTACAGGTACGTGGTGGACTGTTGCTGGAAGCGAGCGTAGGAACACAGCGCTATGACTACTTTCCGCTTGCCGCTGAGAGTGAGCCTTCGCCCTAGTTCACGTGTTGGCGGGCCAGCGCATAGGCAATAGTGTTGAGATGCTGCAGGTGCCGTTGTATTTTCCACAATTGAAATTTGACCGGAGGGATTAAAATGCGACTTCTAACACCGTTACTTGTCACTTCATTGACAGCTTTATTGTTGGCCTGTGGCGCTGATGAGCCCATTGGCCCCGAGCGCTATGCCGGCAGCGACGCGCTGGTTACCACCATGAAAGCCAATGTTTCGGCAGCAGATTCATTGACTGAAGTGATAGACATAGACCACTCGCGTTTGGGAAGTGAAGTCGGCTCGACGATGCCGCCTGCGCGAGTGCTGATTTTCTCCGAACCGCAGTTGGAATCTGAGCTGATCGCCATCAGCCCTCTGCTGGCACTGGATTTGCCGCTGCGCGCGCTGGCCTATGAAAGTGCGCCTGGAGCGGGCAGCTCTGTCAGCTATAACTCCTTTGACTATCTGGTCTCGCGCTATCAGTTGGATGCCGTGCAGACCGCGAATCTGCGCGCGGCATATGACGGGGCGATGTCAGCGGCCATTGGCGATATTGACCGCAAGAACCTGACGGCTTTTGCCGACGACAGCATGCAACCGGATGGCATCATTACCATCAACAGCCCCTATGACTTTGCCGAAACCCTGGCGCGAGTCAATGCAGCGATTGATTCACAAGGTGACACAGTGCGCTTTGGCTCGGTTGATTTTCAGGCGAATGCCAAGTCCTTGGGAATCGACCTTCCCCATTCGCATATGATTCTGTTCGGTGGTCCGGGTCCCGGCGGCAAGGCCATGGCCGATGCAGTGACGCTAGGTCTGGATGGTTTTTGTCAGAAGTTTTTGATCTGGGAAGACAGCAATGGACAGATCAATCTTTCCTTCAATGACCTGTTAGCGCTGGCGGATCGTCAGGAAGTGCCCAAGAGGCTCGCCTTGAGAGTGATTAATTACCGACTCAATAGTGTGTTTAGCGAGGCGCTATCGGGGCAGTAGTGTTAAAGGGTCGCCCTGAGCGACCCTTCTTTCAGTCTCTTCAGCTTTCTACGAAAGCGCGTTCAATCACGTACTCCCCAATTTCGCCGTTTCTGGTCTCCCGGAATCCGCGGCTGTCCAATAACTTGCCTATGTCTTTGAGCATGCTGGGGCTGCCGCAGATCATGAAGCGGTCATCCTGTGGATTGATCGCCGGCAGGCCGATGTCTTTTTCCAGTTTGCCGATGCGCAGCAGATCGGTCAGGCGACCATTGTTGACATACTTTTCTCGGGTCACGGTTGGGTAGTAAATCAGCTTGTCGCGCACCTCGTCACCCAGGTACTCATGTTTGGGCAGGTGCTCGGTGATTAATTCCTGGTAGGCCAGCTCTTCGACTTCGCGGCAACCGTGGGTGAGAATGATCTTGTCGTAGGTCTCGTAGATCTCGGGGTCGCGAATAATGCTGAGGAAGGGCGCCAGGCCGGTGCCCGTTGCAATCAGGTACAGGTTTTTACCGGGCAACAGATTGTCTGACACCAGGGTACCGGTGGCCTTGCTGTTGACCAGCAGTTCGTCGCCAGGCTGGATGTTCTGCAGCTTGGAGGTCAAAGGACCATCGGCCACTTTGATGCTGAAGAACTCCAGTTCGTCCTCGTGGTTGGCACTGGCGAGGCTGTAGGCACGCATTAAGGGTTTACCCTCATGCTCAATGCCAATCATGGTGAAGTAGCCGTTCTTGAAACGAAAGCCCTGGTCTCTTGTGGTCTTGAAGCTGAACAGACGGTCTGTCCAGTGGTGTACTTCCGTCACTTGTTCACGTAGCAGAGATACCATTTTCCAATTCCTGTTCCAATGTCGTCCCCGTGAGAGCGGAGATCCAGTGAGCTCAAGATACGTGCTGGTTATATATTCGTAAAACAGATATATTCGATATACGTAATCGGTAAAACAGATATGAGATACACCCTGCGCCAGCTTCAGGTATTCCTCGCCACCGCCCGTCACGAGAATGTGAGTCGGGCGGCTGAAGCGCTGGCGATGTCTCAGTCCGCAGCCAGCGGCTCACTGAAAGAGCTGGAGCAGCAGTTTGATGTGCAATTGTTTGACCGGGTGGGCAAGCGCATACAGTTGAGTGAGCTTGGGCGCCAGCTTAGGCCCCAGGCTGAGAAGTTGCTGGCCCAAGCGCAATCTTTTGAAGACGCGCTGGGCGGCGCAGAAGGTGCCGGTTCATTGCGCATCGGAGCCACGCTGACCATAGGCAACTACCTGGCGGTGCCGATGATCGCTGCCTTTCGTGCACGTTTTCCGCGGGCGGATGTGTCCTTGCAGGTGGCCAACACGCAAACCATTGCCAAACAGGTAGCGGATTTTGAGTTGGACCTGGGTATGATTGAAGGCGAGCTCAATCATCCGCAACTGGAGACTATCCATTGGCGTGAGGATGAGCTGCAGGTGTTTGCGGCGCCAGGGCATCCACTGGCGGGTCGCAGCCGCGTGACAGACGGCCAATTGCTGCAGCAGCAGTGGATCGTCAGGGAGCAGGGCTCCGGTACACGCCAGACGTTCGATCGCGCCATGCATGGTATTCTGGCAGACCTCAACATCTCCTTGGAGCTACAACACACCGAGGCCATCAAGCGTGCGGTGGAGGCAGGGTTGGGCGTGGGCTGTTTGTCGAAAATCAGTCTAAAGGAGGCCTTTGAACGCGGGTCCCTGGTGCCGCTCAAGGTGCCCCATCGTGACTTCACCCGCCAGCTCAACCTGATAATGCACCGAGAGAAGTTTCATGCCACTGCACTGGAGCAGTGGTTGGTATTGTGCCGTGAAGGCGCTCATTAAGAGAGATCACTATGTTCTTTAGCGAACCAGACGATTCAAAAGCTCAGGTTACTTTTGGCCGCGCATTGAAGCACCTCGTCGTGTTTCAACTCAAGCTGGGCGCCGACGCCGTGCGTGATTTGATGATGAGCCCCCTTAGCATCGCGGTTTTCTTGATCGATGGCATGCGTAAGCCCACGGTTGAGGAGAGCTTATATGTGCGCTTAATGGTAGTTGGCCGTCGCTCAGATCGTTATATCAACTTGTTTGATGAATATAAGGACAAAGGCCATTTCACTATGGATGAGGCGATCGAGACGGTGGGCCGTATCGCCACAGAAGCCAAGACTGCTGTTGAGTCAGGTAAGTCTGACAGCGCACCGTGAAGAATAAAACCTGGTTGATGACTCCGCCCCCGCTGCAAGAGGGCGGGCCCGGCTTCAGTTAATGGCAAGCGCTTCCTTGTTTTGTCTATAAGCGCGCAGCACCTCATTGTACTGTGCTGCCATATCCTCGGCGGCTACCACATAGAAGTTGAACTCAAGCGGTGACAGTCGACGATCCTGGCAGTTGAGGAAACTAACAACACTGTCTACGTAAGCCTGTGCCTGTGTCTGGGCTGCAAATAACTCGGTCTTTGTTGACGAGTAACTGACTTCCAGCTCAGGTTTGGTGCTGGGCCGCTCCGCAGGGCACTGCGCGGCGGCGTTGATGGCGATGAACATCGCTGGTATTGCTAAAAATGCTTTCATGGGAAATCCCCTTGATAATGTAAGTTCACTATGGACTCGCGGTAACACGAGCGTTACATATCTTCACATATTGAAAATAGAATGCAATTTGTTTTTTGTGTGTTTATTGCTGTAAGTTATTGTTATATATGTATTAAATAGTATTTCGTGCGCTAAAGCGGGGCGATATAATGCACCAAAAGTAACATTTTGCACCACGGTAGCGCTTATACAGGTTTCCTCTATACTTCATCGCAAGCCACCGGGCCTCGGGCAGGCGCAGTCAGGAGTAGATCTCAATGAAAGGTGATGGAGCCATAATCGGCTATCTCAATCGTGTTCTGACCTTGGAGCTCACCTCGATCAACCAGTACTTTCTGCACGCTCGTATGTTCCGCAATTGGGGTCTGGAAGCGCTGAATGAGAGGAACTACAAAAAATCAATTAAAGACATGAAGCAGGCAGACGACCTGATCGAACGCATTCTGTTCCTGGAAGGTCTGCCCAATGTGCAGCAACTGGAAAAAGTGCGCATTGGCGAGCATACGGTGGAAATGCTGCAGTGCGACATGGACTTGCAAATGGCGCAGCTGGTATTGCTGAGGGGGGCAATCGCCGCTTGCGAGAAAGCCCAGGACTTTGTCAGTCGTGATGTTCTTGAAGATATTCTCGAATATGAAGAAGACCACGTGGACTGGATTGAAACCCAGCAATACCTGATCGAAAACACCGGCCTGGAGAACTATCTCCAGGGGCAGATTTGATCCCGTGTTAAGCCGGAGGAAGCTATTATGAAAGGCAGTGACAAGGTTATTGAGCAACTCAACGGTTTACTGGCCTGGGAGCTGGCAGCCATGGATCAGTATTTTATCCATTCGCGGATGTACGACGACTGGGGTTTACAAAAGTTGTATGAGCGCATTGATCACGAATTTGACGACGAGAAGGGGCACGCCGCTGCGCTTATCGAGCGCATACTCTTCCTGGAGGGGACGCCAGATATGGTGACCCGGCCGCCGTTGCAAGTAGGCAAGACTGTTCCCGAAATGCTGCAGGGCGATCTCAACGTGGAGCTGGCAGTCGACAAAGCCTTGAAAGATGCGATCAAGGTATGTGAGCAAGAGCAGGATTATCACAGTCGGGAAGTGCTGGAGAAATTGCTCGAAGACACCGAGGTTGATCACACCTGGTGGTTGGAAAAGCAGCTGGGGCTGATCGCCAAGGTGGGCCTGCAGAATTACCTGCAATCACAGATAGGTTGATGCTTATGGGTGTCTGAACGGCACTCAGGCACTGATCTGCCAGGCGAAAAAAAGCCCAGCTCATAGCTGGGCTTTTTTATGTCGTCGTTTGAAATTAAACGCCGTAGTGTTTGGCAGTCGCATCCAGTGATTGAACCAGCATGTCGACCAGTGCATCAATTTCACTCTTGCTGGACACCAGTGGTGGTGCAGTAATCATGGCGTCTCCTGTCTGGCGAACCATCAGGCCAAGGTTGTTAGCGGTGTTGCGACAAAACACTGCGCCGGCTGATTCTGGCGCTAACTTTTCCCTGGAACTCTTGTCCTTAACCAGTTCTATCGCAGCGAACATACCGCGCCCACGTACCTGACCAACCACCGGGTGGCCTACCAGTTCCTGCAGACGGGCCTGGAAGTGGGGGGCAAGATTCGCAGCAGCGTCGGCAATGACGTTGCCTTCTTTGAGTATTTTAAGCGTTGCTACGCCGGCAGCGGCAGCGGCAGGGTGACCTGAGTAGGTTAGGCCGTGAGTGAATTCGCCATCGCTGGCAAGCAGCACATCGGTAATCTTGTCGCTCACCATTACGCCGCCCAGAGGTTGGTAGCCATTGGTGACTGCCTTGGCAAAGGTCATCAGGTCCGGCTTGATGCCATAGGTCTCGGAGCCAAACCATTTACCAGTGCGACCGAATCCGCAAATCACCTCGTCGGCAATCAACAGAATGTCGCGCTCGTCACAGATACGCTGTACTTCGGGCCAGTAAGAATCCGGGGGAATAATCACTCCGCCTGCGCCCTGTACCGGTTCGGCAATAAATGCCGCTACGTTTTCCTCGCCCAGTTCATCAATTTTCTGTTCCAGCTGGCGGGCCACGCGAACGCCAAATTCGTTAGGGTCTTCATCGGGGCCAACGGCAAACCAGTGCGGCTGGTCAATGTGGTGGATGTAATCCAGGCCGTTTGTCTGCTCGTGCATGCCGCTCATACCGCCCAGAGAGGCCGCTGCAATAGTAGAGCCGTGGTAGGCATTGTTGCGGCTGATAATGTGCTTCTTTTCAGGCCGGCCCTGGATCTGGTAATAACGGCTGACCAAGCGCAGGTTGGTGTCGTTGGCCTCGGAGCCGGAGTTGGTGAAGAACACATGATTGAAGCGCTCCTCGGTCACATCTACCAGGGCCTTGGCCAGTTCGATAGCAGGCTCATTGGCACACTGGAAGAAGCTGTTGTAGTACGGCAGCTTCTGCATTTGCTCAGTGACCGCGTCGATAATGGCCTGCTGGCTGTAGCCCAGGTTGCAACACCACAGGCCAGACATGCCATCGAGCATTTTGTGGCCGGTGCTGTCATAGATGTAGATGTGTTCCGCGCGGGAAACAATCCGGCCGCCGTTGGTGGCGTAATCCTTGAAGTCAGTAAAAGGATGCAGATAGTGTGACTGGTCAAGCTGCTTCAGGTTGCCGGTGTTGGCTTGCATGTTCATTGTTTGCTCTCCCTGTTGGAACGCTTTGTCAGTGGCGCGTTTGCTATACCCTGAAGTGGTATGGCTTGAGATTGCGCGTCATTGTTAAATAGTGTGGCATAGTGATTGGCTTAAGAAATTACCCCAAAGGTGGTGTTTTACTGCTGGGTAAAGGAAACATTAATGCCCGACAATAATGACAAACTACAGTCCTTTCTGGATCAACACCCGGATATTGAGATCTTCGAGGTCATGCTGATGGACCTCAGCGGCGGGTTGCGCGGCAAGTGGGTGACCCGGGATAAAATTCACAAGGTCATGGATGGCGGCATGAAAATGCCGCTGAGTACCCTCGCATTCGATGTGTGGGGCAGGGACGCAGAGGAATGGGTGTTCGACAGCGGCGACGGCGATGGCTGGTGTGCGCCTGATGAGCGCACGCTGGTTTTCGTGCCGTGGCTACAGCGACCTACGGGACAGGTGTTGATGTCCATGAACAATGTGGACGGCTCTGCCTGCTCATACGATCCACGTTATCTGCTGCAGGGGCTGATGGATCGCTTCAAGGCATTGGGCCTGACGCCGGTTGTGGCCAGTGAAATGGAGTTCCATTTACTGTTTCCGGAGGAGGATGGTGTTGGCCGACCCGTTCACACTCAGCAGGATCGCATCGGAGGCGCTCTGGGCGCCGGCCAGACTTACGGCATCGATCTTATGGAGGATGAGGCCGAGCTTATGCATGAGATCCGTGACGCCTGCACCGTCCAGGGTCTGCCTATAGACACGCTGATCAAGGAATCCGCGCCGTCACAGTACGAGATTAATCTCTATCATACCAACGACGCTTTAGTGGCTGCTGATCAGGCGATGATGTTGCAACGCGTGATCCGTGGGGTGGCGAAAAAGCACGGCCTGATTGCGACCTTTATGGCCAAGCCTTTTGGCGAGATCGCGGGTAATGGCATGCACGTGCACTGCAGTCTTGTTGATAAAGATGGCAACAACGTGTTCGATGATGGCACTGGAGCCGGCACTGACTTGCTGCGTCAGGCAATTGCCGGCTGTCTCGATATGATGGCCGATACCATGTTGCTGTTTGCGCCCAACCTGAATTCCTATCGTCGTTTCCGCCGCGGTACTCACGCACCGCTGGCGCCCACCTGGGGTTATGAAAATCGCACGGTATCGGTAAGGGTGCCCGCAGATGCCCATGTCGCCACGCGTATAGAGCACCGGGTAGCCGGCGCCGATGCAAATCCCTATTTGGTGATGGCCGGAATTCTTGCGGGTATGCTGCACGGCATCGAAAACAAACTGCAGCCGCCGCAGCCCCTTGAAGGCAATGCTTATGATCAGGTGCCGGCGAGTCTGCCGCGTTACTGGCCGATAGCGTTAGAGCGTTTTGAGGAGTCGGAACACATTGCCAGTTATTTCGGCGCCGAATTCCAGAAGGTCTTTGCTATTCTCAAGCAACAGGAGATGGATACCTTTGACGCCCAGGTGACACCGTTGGAGTACGATGCCTGTTTGTAAGTCGAGGTTGGCGGGGCTGGGCGCAGCTACATTAACTCCCAGCTCAACAGCACCGAATAGCCGTCTACGTCGCTACCCTGGTTCCACTGGTAACCGACGCTGAGGGATTTTACTTTGTATCCCAGTTGCGAAATGTCCAGCCCAACGGAGTAACCCACTTCATAGAAATGGGTAAAGCCCAGTGCATTCCTGTTATTGCCGGTAAAAGCGGTGCCGCCCAAATGGACCTTGCCAAATACCGGTAGCTCGGCAATGGATACGCCATAGGGATGTATCAGGTCTGCCTTTAGTGAAAAAGTGCCAGTGTTTTCACTGAAAGAGGGCAGGTCCCTGGATTCTGAATAGCTGGCGATATGGCTGAAGGTGTAGCGGCCGTTAATATTCAGATCATACTTGTCTGCAAGTTTGGTGGTGTAGCCCAGGCCGCCAGTAATGCCGCTAATTCTTGCGTTGGTATCCCAATTGAAGATGATCCCGTCTGCAATTGCTGGCAGTAGGTCCTGGCCGAACTCGTCGAGGTAGTCCGCCTCGTTCTGCAGTCGACTGATACCAAATTCTGCTGCGACGAAAGCGGACCAGTGAGTACTGAAGGGCATAATCAGTCCCGCGCCAAGTTGGCCACTGTCTGCCTGCCACTCCGAAGCCACGGTCCCGAAGGGTGGTAGCTCCGAATCCGAATCCGCCCGGGCGTGGCTCAGGGTTCCTCTCAAGGCAATTTGCCAGTCGCTATCTGCTAGTGGAATTTCAAACTGCAGTGGGATTTTGAAGATGTCGTAGTCGACATCGTCCGCACTGAGTCTCGACGCGCTGATATCAGGTTCAGCGAAGAAGTTGAGCATTTGCGCGTAGCCGGCGCCAACGTCGCTATTGCGGACGCTATTTTTCAGCTGGTCGCGGATGTCGTCCAAATTGGGTTGAGCATTGGCGGCAAGGGCTGGTGCCAGTAATGCAATGAGTAGTAAGGGGGTCAATCGCATAACGACAACTCGTGAGTAGTTGTGCTGAATTATAGACAAAGCACTGTGGATGTCGCGTGAAATACCCCTCTATTGGTTAAAAACCGCTACCGAGCAGTGCTACACTCATCCATGAAGTACGCGTCAGTCGTGCTCACAGCAACATTCTTTGGGGAGCTTTTCATGGAAGAATATGGGGCGATTAGCCTGATACCGGTCATTGTTGTTCTGACAGTGGCCATAGTGACTCATCGAACGATTGCCGCCGTGACGGCAGGCGCCATTGTTGCCTTTCTGATAGCCGATGGAATCGGTTTTGTGGGCTCGCTTTCTGAAGCCGTGCTCACGGTGATGCAGGACGAAAATACCGGTTGGGTGTTAATGGTGTGTGGCCTGTATGGCAGTTTTATTGCGCTGCTGGTGCGCGCCGGCGGTGCCCGTGCCTTTGGCGACCTGGTGAGCAAGCGCGTGAGCAGCAAGCGCGGCAGCCTGATGTGGACCTGGGCGCTGGGTATGGTCATATTCCTGGACGATTACTTAAACGCTCTTACCGTCTCCTCTTCCATGAAAAAGGTGACGGACAAGTACAAAACCTCCCGAGAAATGCTGTCCTATGTGGTGGACTCCACTGCGGCCCCTACTTGTTTGATTATTCCTATTTCTACCTGGGGCGTTTACTTTGCCGGCCTGCTGGAGAAGAACGGCGTTGCCGAGACGGGGGAGGGTATTAACCTGTTTATACAGTCCATTCCCTATATGTTCTATCCCTTCGCGGCGCTCGCAATCGTGCCTCTGGTCATCATGGGGGTTATCCCGTTGTGGGGCACCATGAAGACGGCAGAGGCAAGGGCTGAGTCCACCGGAGAGCTTGCACCTCCGGGCACATCCACCGATATTGAAATGGAAGAGCCTTACCACGCAGAGGGTGAGAGCAGAGGCGGCGCGTCGCTGTTCTTCGTTCCCATTTTTGCCCTAGTGTTTTTTACCGTAATTTCAGATATCGACCTGTTGATCGGGGTGATTGCAGGCATTCTGATCACCATGGTGCAGTACCTTGCGACTCGCACCCTGACGCTATACGAAATGTTCGACACCGTAATGGATGGACTGCGCACCATGCTGCCGGTGTTGTGCATCCTGGTGGCTGTATTCACCTTCATCGAAGCCAACAACGCCCTGGGCTTTACCGAGTATGTGATAAGCAGCGTGTCGCCTTACATGACCGCCAAGATGCTGCCCGTGCTGGTCTTCATTACCATGGCCTTTGTGTCCTTCACAACCGGATCAAACTGGGGCGTGTTCGCGATTGCCATCCCCGTGGTGTTCCCATTGGCCCAGGAGTTGGGCGTTAGCATTCCGCTGATGGCGGGGGCATTGTTCTCTGCCAGTGGCTTTGGCAGCATGGCCTGCTTCTATAGCGACTCTACAGTGCTTGCGGCGCAAGGCAGTGGCTGTCCGTCCTATGAGCACGCGCTGTCGCAGCTGCCCTATGCACTGCTGGGCGCGGGGATAAGCGCGGTAGGATTTATACTGATCAGTTAGGGCGCATGATGGTTTCTTGCGCGTAGGAGTAATGACCAAAAAAAAGCCCGCGGTGTTAGCCGCGGGCTTATTAGCATTCCTGCTGGGTTAACCTATTCCCAGTCCATTCCCACTCGCACACCAAAGGTACGCGGACGCTTGGGTCCGAAGAAGTGAGAAGGCAGGATCTCGCCGTTGGTGTTCTGGCCGTCCCAGGTGAACTCATCGGTCAGGTTTTCGACATAGGCTTGCACGTACCAGCCATTGTCCGACTCGTAACCCGCACGCAGCGCCACATCGGTGTAAGCATCGATGTAGTTTTCCGGGGTTGCCGTCCAGCCGCCGCCGCGTTCACCTTCGTAGTATGCCTCAAGGCTGCCAGTGAACGCGCCACCGTTAACCGGGAAGTAGGCATCCAGCATCATCGCCGCTGACCATTCAGGCGCCCAAAACAAGGGGCTGCCTTCGCAGTCACTGGTGCCGCCGCAAACAAGTTCCAGTTCGTTGGCCTCTGAATCCAGGTAACCGGCAGAAACATACAGTGTGAAGTAGTCACCCAATGCACTGGTGATAGACCCCTCTACGCCCCAGGCTTCGACTTCACCGACGTTGTCTACCAAGGACGCGCCGCCATCGAAGTAGAGAATCTGTAGATCCTGGTACTCGTAGTAAAAGGCTGTCAGGTCCAGGTTGGCTCTGCCGTCGAACAGGGAGTCCTTGTAGCCGATCTCGTAGGAATCGACGGTTTCCGGGTCGAAGGTGTCTGGCTTGTAGCCATCACCCGGGGCGATGTCAGTGGTGCCAAACTCTGGCGCAACGCCATTGCGATCAACGATAGAGAAACTACCAAAACCACCGGACTTGAAGCCCTGGGTATAGCTGGCAAATATCATCGAGTCATCGCTAGGGCGATACTTGGCCAGGGCGCGCCAGGTAGTGTCATCCCAGGACTGTTCGTCCTGCAGGTAGTCGCTGGTGGAGAATCCCCAGAACCAGTAAGCGCCGAGGTCGCTTTCAGGGGTAGGAACCGAGGTCGAGAAGTCCTTGGTGTCTTCGGTGTAGCGCACGCCGATTTCAACGTCAAAATTATCGGTAATGTAGTAGTCGAGGTTCAGGTAGGTTGCCCAGCCATCGTACTCGCCCTTAATGGTGCCAGGCTCACTGAGCAAGCCGTCTGGCTGTGCAGTAAAGTCGTAGCCGTAGTATGAGTACAGCTGCTCACAGCCAGAAAACTGGTAGCCTGCGTAGTCAGAGTAATAGTAGTTACCATAATACTGGCAGAATAGGTCTTCCTCGCCCACTGAGCTGAAGATGGTTTCGATTTCTTCCTTGTAGTAAGAAGCACCTGCGTACCAGCTCAGGGCTCCATCGCCATTAGAGGTCAGGCGCAGTTCCTGCTGGAAGTAGTCGCCTTCCTGATCCTGTCCGTAGTTGTTGATGTTGAGCGGAGTGCCGTCATAGTCCTCACGGTAAAAGTAGTCGTGATCCTTATAGCCGGTGTTGGATGTCAGGGTGGCAAAATCGAACTCATAGTCGATGCGCATACCCAGGGTCAGGATGTCGGCGTCATCGTTGTCACCGCCGGACTGGTCAGAATCAATTTCTTCATCGCTGCCGCGCAAGGTTGTGTCGTCAGTGATGTTTGAGGAGAAGGCTTCCCAGATATCGCCCTTATCGATGGCGCGATAGACGGAGCCAGATTGCTCACGCTCTTCATACTCAACCGTGGTGTAAATGCCCAGGCGGTCGTTCTCGTAGCTGGTAGACCAGCGCAGGGCCCACTTGTCATGCTCAATCAGGTCGTCGGAACCAGGGTAGTAGTTCTTGGCGAAGCCATCCTCGGTGGAATAGTAACCGGCAAGACGCATGGCCAGGTTATCGGTCATTGGCAGGTTGATAGCGCCATCTAGCGCGACGCGGTTGCGCTCCGCGACATCAACATTAATGAACCCGGAATTGGTGCCGCCTACTTCTGCGCGTGTGGTGTGCACGCTGAATGCACCGCCAACAGAGCTGCGGCCATACAGGAAGCCCTGTGGGCCACGCAGAATTTCTGCCCGGTCTATGTCATACAGACTGGTGACCGCTGAGCCGTTGCGGCCTTCATAGAGGTCATTTTTGAAAAATGCCGATGAAGGATCGCCGCCAACGCCGAAGTCCTGGGTGCGAATACCACGCACGCTGATCGCATCGATAAAACTGTCCTGGCTGTTACCGGTAACGCCGGGAGTGAAAGACACCAGGTCTTTGACATCGTCCAGATTCACCTTATTGATGAAGTCACCCGACAGAGCGGTAATCGCCAGAGGTACGTCCTGCACTGATTCACTGCGTTTGGTGGCGGTTACGATCACTTCTTCCAGACTCTGGGAGAAGACGGGTGCAGAAATTGCGGTTGTCAGTACAGCGGCCGAAACGGCTTTGGCCATACGGTTCTTTTTGGGTGTGCTGCCACGCGGGTGGCTTCTATTACTGAGAGTCATGGTGTCCCCACTTTAGTTTCAGAATTAGTACGGCGCTTACGGGCGGCATTTTGTTATGTTTGCAGAATGCACAGATGGTACTTCCACTTGTATAGTTAGGTGCTCGTAAACTAGCCAAACCTTAGTGGGAATAATATACCCCTATGGGGTAGAAAACCCCAGTGGCGTCTAGTGGGTGGCCACGCCGGCTTTTTCCAGCTCGGTTTGCATTTGCTGTAACTGGGCTTGGTAGTTGCGCCAGCGTCCTATGGAGCGGGTGTGGGCAGGCTCTCGCACTTGCACCGCGCTAGCGGTGGATACCGCTCCCTCTTGTTGGTGGAAATCCAGGCAGGCGTCTTCCCAGGGCAGGTCCAGGTAGTTGATTAGTGCGCGGGCATTGGGTTCCAGGTCCCGCGCGGTATCCTCGTAGCGAATATCGAAAAAACGGCCGGGGAAGCGTTCGCGCCAGATGTCCATGAGCTGTAAGTAGCGGGCGTGATGCCTGGCCATCTCATCCTGTTGGTAAGAGTGTAGATAGGCATCTGCAAACAACTGCTTGAAGCTGGCGAAGCAGGCGTCCATGGGATCGCGGACCAGGTGTACGATCCTGGCGTTGGGCAGTGCCGCCAAGATTAGCGGGATCATCAGGTAGTTTTGTGGCAGCTTGTCGACGAAACGCGGGCTGCTGCCGCGCATGCGGCCAGAGGTCTGTAAATACCTACCTCCAATATCGGCCGGTTGCAGTTGCTGCGCAAGCTCGAATAATTCCCGGGTGAAGCGCTTTGGATTGCGATACTGAGTGAGGCGGCGCAAGGCCAGGCTAAATTGCTGCAGTTCGCCAGCAGAGTGTACTTGTGAGTGGGCGGTGATGATGCGTTCAATCAGGGTAGTGCCAGTGCGTGGTTGGCCCAGTACAAAGATGGGTGAGGGGTCTGGGTTGCCTTCGGGCAGCGTATCGAACCATTCCCGGGTGTAGGCTTGTTCCAGGTGGTCGAACATGGCGACTTCTGCCGCCTCGTCGTACTCGACAGTCTCTCGACGGGCAGCGGCGCCGGCGCTAAAAGCCTCAAAAGCGCTATCCCACTCTTTCAGGTCTTCATACTCCTTGCCGATCGCGTACAGGTAAAAAGCAAGGCCTCTGGGGTTCCTGGTGTGGCGCTTCGCCAGAGCCTGCATCTCGTCTATATGCTTTGTATCTGTTGCTTTGGTAGAGCTGGCAAGTCCCCAATGTGCCTGGGGAGAGTCTGGCTGAATGCTGATGACGTCACGGAACACGAAGTCAGCCGTCTCTGTTTCGCCATGATGGACCAGGTTGTTGGCGAGGTTGAGCATGTAGGGCAGGTGATTGGGTTGCGTGGTATTGGCGCGGGCAAAAAAAGCCTTGGCCACATCGTGCTCGCCCATCTGAGACAAGGTCATACCAATCAGGTCGAGCACTATAGGATCAGTTGGCTTTATCCGCTGGGTTTCGCGCAGGGCGGCATCAGCCTTGATGACCTGGCCCTCGGACATATGCATTCGGGCGAGGTGGGCCCAGGCGGGAGCGTGATCCCTGTCCAGTTTGACTACCGATCTGAAGGCGCGAAATGCGGTGGCCCTGTCCTTGGCTTCAAGTGCCACCAGGCCCACCAGGAAGTGCCCTTGTACCAGATCAGGCTGTATTTTCAGGGCTTTTTGGCAGCACTCTCCTGCCTCTTCAACTCGGCCGCTGGAAAGGGCCTGAAAACCACGCTGGATCAAATCCTGCAGCTCTGTTGCGGTCTCTGGGGAAATCGATTTACTCATGGGTGTGCTCAGTTCTTGGGCGGCGGCTGCATGTAGGCCACCAGGGTGTCGCCACCTTCATAGTTTCTGGCGCTCATCACTGAGTCCAGAAACAGGTAGAACAGCTCGGCCTGGGAGGAAACCTCCAGTTTTGCGTAGGCATGCTTGCGGTGCAGCTTTACCGTTTCCATCGAAATTGAGAGCTTTTCTGCCACGGTTTTGGTGCTGTGTCCGTGGAGCACCAGGTTAATGACCTGGGTTTCTCGCTCGGTGAGCAGGCTGGAACCGAAGGACTCCAGGGCGCTGTGCAGTTGCGCGCGGATGTTGACGCCGCTGTCCTCGTTGCTTGTTTGAGCCCAGTGCTGTTGGCATAGAGCCTCAACGGTGGGGTAAACGTCGGCCAATACAGTGCGGTCGCGCTTGCTAAAACTGGCGCGGGCCGCGGTTTTGCCTAGTGCAATGTTGACGAAACCCTCGCCGGACGTGGGAATGACAAAGCCGCACTCGTCCTGGTAGCCGCAATTTCGGTACCAGGCTTTGTAGTATTCACTGTCCTTGAAACCGGTGGGGGATAGCTCGCGCAGGCGAAATACGCCAAATTGCTGGCTGGCTGTGGCTGCCAGGTAGTAAGGGTCTAGCAGGAACGCGCCTTTGACGAATACATCCAGAGTGGATTTGCCGGAATCGTCGTTGATCTCGAAGTATTCCACAACTGGAAGGTCGGTATTTGGGTAGACGATGATGCTGGCGTCATCCACAGGTACCAGATCGCGCAACATTGCGACCAGCATTGCGGGAAACTCTGCACTGCCTGTCGCGGGGACCAGGTTGGCCAGATGACTGCTGAAGATTTTGAGTGCGGGCATTGGGGGCACATTGCGCTACTGGAAAGCCACTATCATAACTGCAAAGCGACCCAATCCAAAAACGCCTGATTAGCGCGGGATATCGTTCGCCCCTTTCTTTTGGCCAGAGCCATGGGGACTTCTACTTTCGGCGACAGGGGGATGCCGACGATGCCGGGCTCCTGTTGAGCCATGGTACCCAGGCCCACGGTGACGCCCAGTCCCTGTTTTACCATGCGCACCAGTAAAGGCAGGAAGTTACTTTGCATGCGCAGGTCTGGCTCCACGGAGGCCGCCTGGCACAATTGGTCCAGCTGTGCACGAATGAAGTAACCACTTTCATACACCACCATGGCAACCGACTGCAGCTCGGTAATGGTCAAATAGCGTCGCCGCGCCCAGGGGTGGTCTTCGGCAACACACACCACCATCTGCTCGATGACCAGTGGCAGGCGCTCCAGCTCTGCATGGCCGCTGGCTTTGGTGACGCCCAGCTCTATGTCGTCACGCAGCAGCATTTCTTCTATTTGGGTGGTGCCTGCCTGTGTCACCGAGGCTGTGAGGCCCGCGTGCTCAGCCAGAAAGCCGCTGAGCAGGTCGGGCAGAAAATAGGTGGCCAGCATGGAGGGGCAGGAGATACTCAATTCGCCGCGCAAAAGCCCTGACAGATCGCCGGCAGACTGAGCCAGATCCTGTACCTGCTGTAATATGGATTGGGCCCGGCCAAGTAACTGCCGGCCCTCTGAGGTGAGCGCAATACTGCGGCCACTGCGATCAAACAAGGTGACGCCCAGGGATTCTTCGAGTTTGCGCACAGCAATACTGACCGCCGGTTGCGCCATGTGCAGCTGTTGGGCGGCCGCGCTAAAGCTTCCTGCCCCTGCAACAGCGCTAAAGATCTCAAGTTTTCGCAGGTCTATGCTCTTCATGCCTCGCCTTCAGCTCACTCCAGCTTCGCCATTCCCGCGTCTCTTTGGGGGAAAGAGGATTTTAATTTAATATATATAAAGTATATAGATATCATAAATTATATATATTTTATATATGCTTTGGCCTTTGCTATCGTGCCCCACAATCATCATCCAACGCGGAGCAAGCCCCATGGCCGGTAAGAAATGGCAGAAACTTAACTGGCAGGACCCGTTCCTGCTGGACCAGCAGCTCACCGATGAGCAGCGCATGGTGCAGCAGAGCGCCAGGCAGTATGCCCAGGACAAGTTGCTGCCGCGAGTCAGGGATGCCTTCCGGGCCGAAGAAACGGACCTTTCTATCTTCCGGGAAATGGGGGAGATGGGCCTGCTGGGCTCTACCATCGACGGTTATGGCTGCTCGGGAGTGGACTACATTTCCTATGGCCTGGCCGCCCGTGAAGTAGAGCGGGTGGATTCAGGCTACCGCTCCATGATGAGTGTGCAGTCGTCACTGGTGATGTATCCCATCTACGCTTATGGCAACGAAGCCCAGCGCGAGAAATACCTGCCTAAGCTTGCCACAGGTGAGTGGATTGGCTGCTTCGGGCTTACTGAGCCTGATCATGGCTCCGACCCCGGTAGCATGGTCACCCGTGCCCGCAGCGTGGATGGCGGCTACAGCCTCAGCGGCGCCAAGATGTGGATTACCAACAGCCCCTTTGCCGATGTGTTCGTGGTCTGGGCCAAGACCGACGACGGCAAGATCCGCGGTTTTATTCTGGAAAAAGGCATGGACGGACTGTCCGCTCCCAAGATCGAAGGCAAGCTGGCCCTGCGCGCCTCGGTCACCGGTGAAATTGTCATGGACGAGGTGTTTGTACCCGAGGAAAATCTGCTGCCCAATGTGCAGGGCCTGAAAGGTCCCTTCGGTTGTCTCAATAATGCGCGCTATGGCATCGCCTGGGGCGCACTGGGTGCGGCAGAAACCTGCTGGCACACGGCTCGCGACTACACCATGGATCGCAAGCAGTTTGGCGTGCCGCTGGCTTCCAAACAGCTGGTGCAGTTGAAACTGGCTGATATGCAGACCGAGATCGCGCTGGCGCTGCAGGGCTGCCTGCGAGCGGGACAGTTGATGGACGCAGGCGACATTGCGCCGGAACTCATCTCGTTAATCAAGCGCAACTCATGCGGTAAGTCGCTTGCCATCGCCCGCACGGCCCGCGACATGCTAGGCGCCAATGGGATTTCGGATGAATATCCGGTCATGCGGCACATGGTGAACCTGGAGGTGGTCAACACCTACGAGGGTACCCATGACGTGCATGCGCTGATTCTGGGGCGCACCCAGACTGATATCCCGGCCTTTTAATGGGCGCGCTTTCCCACATTAAGGTGCTGGACCTGTCTCGCATCCTCGCCGGGCCCTGGGCTAGCCAGGTGCTTGGTGACTTGGGTGCCGAGGTGATCAAGGTAGAAAACCCTGAAGGTGGCGACGATACCCGCCAATGGGGCCCGCCTTATATGGCGGACGAACAGGGTAAAGCCACCGAGGAGTCGGCCTATTTTATGTGTGCCAACCGCAACAAGCGGTCCGTGTGCATCGATATACGAACGCCAGCAGGTCAGCAAAAATTGCGCGAAATGGCGGCCGACTGTGACGTGGTCATCGAGAACTTCAAGGTCGGTGGCGCCGCCAAATACGGCCTGGATTACACCAGTTTGTCGCAGCTCAATCCGGGGCTGGTGTATTGTTCAATCACCGGCTTTGGCCAGGATGGTCCTCTGGCCAATCGTCCGGGTTATGACTTCCTGGTGCAGGCCATGGGCGGACTGATGAGTGTTACCGGCGCCGCCGACGGTGATCCCGGCGCCGGGCCGCAAAAAGTGGGCGTTGCACTTACGGATATCATGACCGGTCTTTATGCGGTGATCGGTATTCAGGCAGCGCTGGCAGAGCGAGCGCAATCTGGCCTGGGGCAGCACGTTGATCTTGCCTTGCTGGATGTAACCGCCGCCACGCTCGCCAACCAGGCCACCAACTATCTGGTGGGTGGTCAGAACCCTGCGCGCCTTGGTAATGCGCATCCCAATATTGTTCCCTACCAGAGTTTTGTGGCCAAAGACGGTTACCTGATTGTGGCGGTAGGCAACGATGGACAGTTTCGTCGCTATTGCGAAGTGATTGCTGCTGCTGAGTTGGCGGATGATCCGCGCTTTGTGACTAACAGGGATCGTGTGCACAATCGCGATGCCCTGGTGCCGCTGTTACAGGCAAAAATGCTGAACCGTGACAAGGCCGAGTGGATTACTATGCTGGAGGCCGCCAATGTACCGGCGGGACCGATCAATACCGTGCAAGACGTTTTTGCGGAACCGCAGATTCAGGCCCGCGGTATGCAGGTAAACGTGCCGCATCCACTCAATGCCCAGTTGCAGCTGGTGGGTAATCCTATCAAGCTGTCGCGCACGCCAGTGGAGTATCGCAGTGCGCCGCCCACGTTGGGGCAGCACGATAAGGAAATTTTGTAGCGCTAGTTGCCGCGGATTTTACGATCTACTTCATCGGCGACCTTGTCGCGGGCATCGTCTTCAATGTCGTCCCAGTCTTTGTCCTGGTCGTGTTTTTTGTTTTTGTTTTTGTCCTTGTTCTTCTTGTTTTTGTCTTTCTTATCTTCGTGCTTGGAGGTCATGTCCTCTTTATGCTCTTGCTTTTCGCGCTCGCTGGGCTTGCCGCCTTCGCCGGCCCATTCAGGTTTGTCGGCAAAACTGATAGCAGGTAGTGTGAACGCCAGTAGTGCTGTCAAAATCAGGCTTTTGATTTTCATTAGAATTTCTCACAGTGGATTTCATTATGGTTGCAGCCAATGGCTGCATGTTTCGTCATGCACCCAGACTAGCGGTTCTGGGTAGGTTGTCAAAGCCCCAGAATTTTCTCCGCTGGCACGTAGTCATAACCCAAAAGATCGGCCACTGCCTTGTAGGTAATGTCGCCACAGTGAACGTTCAGTCCGTGGCGCAAGTGCGCATCGTCTGTCAGAGCCTGCTTGTAGCCCTTGTCTGCCAGATCCAGGGTGAACGGCAGCGTTGCGTTGTTCAGGGCGAAGGTTGATGTGCGCGCCACGCCGCCGGGCATATTGGCCACGCAGTAGTGCACCACGCCTTCTACAACATAGGTGGGGTCTGAGTGAGTGGTCGCGCGGCTGGTTTCGAAACAACCGCCCTGGTCGATGGCGACGTCGACAACAACGGAGCCGGGGCGCATGGCCTTCAGCATTTCTCGGGTTACCAGTTTCGGCGCAGCGGCGCCTGGCACCAGTACCGCGCCAATCACCAGGTCTGCTGCCGTCACATGTTTCCACAGCGCTTCGCGGGTGGAATAGATGGTGTTGAGCATGCAGCCGAACTGGAAATCCAGTTCCTTCAGGCGATCCAGTGAGCGATCCAGTACGGTGACGTGCGCTTCCATACCCATGGCCATGCGAATGGCATTGGTGCCCACTACGCCACCGCCGATCACCACAACACGAGCCGCCTCAACGCCAGGGACGCCGCCCAGCAGCATGCCGGAGCCGCCCTTGTGTTTTTCCAGTGCGTGAGCGCCAGCTTGTATGGACATGCGGCCGGCGACTTCGCTCATGGGTGAAAGCAGGGGCAGGTGGCCGCGATCATCGGTGACGGTTTCATAGGCGATGGCAATGCAGCCAGAATCTTTCAGCAGCTTGGTTTGTTCAGGGTCTGGTGCAAGGTGCAGATAGGTAAACAACACCTGGCCTTCTCGCAGCATTTTACATTCATTGGGTTGCGGCTCTTTGACCTTGACGATCATGTCGGCGCGCTCAAATATCTCTTGTGCAGTGCCGACTATTTCGGCGCCCGCGGCGCGATACATGTCATCGGAGAGGCCAATGCCTTCGCCGGCACCAGACTGCACAATGACCTGGTGACCGTGGTGCACCAGTTCTTCTGTTGAGCCTGTGGTCAGGCCAACACGAAATTCCAGGGTTTTTATTTCTGTTGGTACGCCTACTAACATGATCGAGCCCTCTTGTTATGTGCTTGGACAGGCATTGTTGGCGTTGCCGCCGTCTGCGAAGTGGGCCTATCTTACTGAAAAGGACGTGTTAAACGATTACTCCAAAGGGGTAGTCAGAAAGGGCCCTAGCAAAACTGTGAACGCATGAATTCGAGAGTTTTTTGACCCAGCTTGTCACCCTCGGTGGCGGGTACCAGGCATATCTCATCGGCGCCGGCCTGACGGTATTGATCGATGCGTTGCTCAATTGCTGTTTGATCGCCAATAAGGCCGATAGCGCTGATAAGCTCATCGGGCATGGCCGCTAACAGGTCGCGGGGGTGGGGGCGGGTGCGGGCATAGGCCACCAGTTCTTCGAAGCCGGCTTCTATCATCATTTCACTGTAGCCGGGCGCGGCCAGGTAGCCCACTATGCCGCGCTTGAGCTGGTCTATGGTTGCTCGTTGTGGATTGACTGCGCAAGGTAGCCATACCGCGACGCCGGGTGTTGGCCTGGATGCTTTTTCGGCGGCGTTGGCAAGCCCGGAGCGCAGTGCGGCCAGACTGGCTGGCGTTACCATATTAAGCACCATTCGGTCAGCGCGTCGGCCAGCTGTTCTTACTGCCGCTGGCCCAAAGGCAGCTATAGTGATCTCTGTGTCAGTGGCATCAAGCCGAAGCCGGTAACCCTTGCAGCTTGCCAGGTCGCCAGTGAAATCTGCTTTGTCGCCTTGAGTAAGGGTACGCAGAATTTGCGCGCTTTCATCCAGGTGAGTCGCGGTGCGTGTGCGCTCCTGGCCATGCCATTGTTCAACTACGACAACGCTGGAGGCTCCAAGCGCCAGCGCGGTTTTTCTGCCGGTGAGGTCTGCCACAGAGGCGGCGCCCATTGCCAGGGTCATTGGTGTGCGCACAGAGACTGATAGTGGTCCTATGGTGAGTTGAATTTGCTTGGTTTGCAGGCCGACCGCGGTGGCGAATGCGAAGGCATCATAGGTTGCCATTTCGCCAACCCACAGTTCCTCATAGCCAAGTCTATCGGCCAGCTTTGCAATCGCCATATTTTCAGCGGCGGGACGGTCTTGCCAAAGGGGGGTGACGACACTGAATTTCATGAGGGTGGCCTGCTGCTGCGCTGGAAGGCAGTGGGATTCTATTCTACAATAGGTCTCTTTATAAAAGCATTAATATAGCACGGTTTCGTCACCATGAAGACGTCTACAAAAGACAGGATCAGTCAGCTGACAGCGAGCGGTCAGTGGGGCTCTGCAACGCTACACTCGCTGCTGGCAGAGCACGCGCATAATAAGCCGGACGCTCTGGCGGTCAAGGATCAGCCCAATCGTTCCGCGCTAACCGGTGATGAACCGCTCAGTCTGAACTGGGTGGAGTTGCAAGCGGCGAGCACTAATCTGGCACTGCAGTTGCGAGCGCTGGGTGTAGTGCAAAACGAGACAATTGTGGTGCAGCTTCCGAACGTTGTGGAACTGTTGGTGGTGTATTACGCACTGTCCAGACTGGGGGCCATTGTCTCCCCGGTGCCAGTGCAATACGGCAGCCACGAGCTGCAAATGTTGACCGGTGCATTACAGGCCAAAACCATGATCAGCATGCCGCGCCTGGGAAAGAACAAGCTGGCCAATGCCGCACGCCAGGCACTGCCAGAGATTGCGGTGCTGGAGTTTGGCTGCGATCTGCATATTGATACTTCTGTGCCGCCATCTTCAGCAAGGTTTGCCGATGATGATGCCGATCGTATCCTGAGCATTTGTTGGACCTCGGGAACCACAGGCACTCCCAAGGGTGTCCCTCGATCCCATAATATGTGGATGGCATCTGGGCAATGCAGCGCCAATGCGGGCAGCATGGTGGGCGACGATATCCTGCTGAATCCGTTTCCTCTGGTTAACATGGCGGCCCTGGGAGGCTTCCTGTTTCCGGCCGCTATCCTGGGCGCCACCATTGTGCTCCACCATCCTCTGGACCCACCGCTGTTTTTACAGCAGATGCAGGATGAAAAAATCACCTTCACTATTGCGCCCCCGGCTTTGTTAAACCAGTTGGCTAAGGCGCCTGAAATGTGGAAGCAATTTGATTTTAGTGCCCTGCGCCGCATAGGTTCCGGGTCTGCGCCGTTGGCGCCGTCCATGATCGAGACGTTCGGTCGCGACTACGGCAAGGAGATTGTAAATTTCTACGGCTCCAATGAAGGTATTTCCCTGTTTGCCACGCCTGAGGATGCGCCGGAGGCGCAAGTGCGAGCCAGTATGTTCCGCCGTCCAGGCCCCAGTGCACTGATTGTTACTAAAGTGGCTGACCCTGTCACTGGCGAGGAACTTGTGGCACCGGGCGAACGCGGTGAATTACTGATTAGCGGTGCGACTGTTTTCGATGGCTACTTCGCATCAGATAACGAGGATGTCTTTTCCGCTGATGGTTATTTTCGCAGTGGTGACCTGGTGGAGATCTGCGGCGAGGGTGGCAGTTACTACCGTATTGTTGGGCGCTGTAAGGACATCATTAATCGCGGCGGTATGAAGATATCACCCGCTGAACTGGACGTGGCGCTTGAACACCACCCGGCTGTGATTGAGGCCGCTGTATGCGCCTATGCGGATGAACGCCTGGGCGAAAAAATTTGTGCGGTGCTGGTGTTGCAGCCCGATGTCGATGTGCCGTCCCTGGAAGAGGTGCAGCAATACTTGCTGGCCCAGGGCTTTGCCAAATTCAAGTTACCAGAGCGAATCGAATTGATGGAACGGCTGCCCCGCAACCCATTGGGTAAGGTGCAGCGTTTCTCATTGCAGGATGCGGTTGCAGGAATTGAGGAGTAAGGAAATGAACAAAGATATTTATATTCTCGGGGGCAGCCAGACAGATTTTGCCCGTAACTGGGCTCGTGAGGGCAATGGCATCTATGAGATGTTTGAAGAGTCACTGCGCGAAGCGGTGGACAACGCTGGTATAGAGCCCGCCGAGATCGAAGTGGGACACGTGGGTAACTTCGTCGGCGAGTTGTTTGCGCGGCAGGGACTGCTCGGTGGTTTCTTTGGTCAGGTTTACCCGGAGCTGGCGGCATTGCCGAGCTCTCGCCACGAGGCGGCCTGCGCGTCTGGCTCGATAGCGATCATGTCGGCGATGCGTGATATCGAAGCGGGACACTATGAGGTGGCCTGTGTCGTGGGTCTGGAGTTGATGCGCAATGTCGATGGTAAAACCGGCGCCGAATATCTGGGTGCCGCTGCCTGGAACGGGCAAGAAGCGACGCCGCAGGACTGCGATTTTCCCTGGCCGCACATGTTTGATCGCCTGACACAAGAGTATGACCGTCGCTATGGAATTAAGGCCGAGCACCTCAATAGTATTGCCGAGATTAATTTCGGCAACGGCAAGCTCAACCCCAGGGCGCAGACACGCAACTGGCAGTTTCCTGACGGCGCCTTTAGTTGTGACGATGAACTCAACCCGGTGATAGAGGGGGCAGTGCGCAAACAGGACTGCGGCCAGATTACTGATGGCGCGGCCTGTGTGATTCTCGCCAGTGAAGCCAAAGCTAAACAATATGCTGCAAAGCAAGGGGTTTTTCTGCAGGACCTTCCCCGCATCAAGGGCTGGGGCCACCGCTCGGCGCCTATTTTATTGTCGCGAAAACTGGAGATCAGCGCCGATGCACCGCTGGTGTTTCCCCATGCGGCGCAGTGTATGCAAGAGGCGGTCCAGCGCGCTGGTTTCGCCGAGGTAGCGCAACTGGATGGTCTGGAGACTCATGACTGCTTCACCATGACGGAATACATGGCGATCGATCATGCTGGGCTAACAGCACCCGGTGAAAGCTGGAAGGCGGTGGAGGAAGGCAGGATTGCACGAGACGGCAATTTCCCGGTTAACCCCAGCGGCGGTTTGATCGGACTGGGGCACCCGGTGGGAGCCACAGGCGTTCGTATGGTTTTGGACTGCGCAAGACAGGTGACTGGCCGCGCCGGTGCCTATCAATTGAACAAGGCGGAAAACATGATCACCTTCAATGTTGGAGGCAGCACCACGACATGTGCCAGTTTTGTCGTAGGCGTGGGCGCATGAGAGAGGTTTTTATTTACGATGCGATTCGCTCTCCCCGGACGAAAGCCAAGGAAAGTGGAGGGCTGCATGATTTGCTGCCGCATGATTTGCTCAAGAGTTTGTACAGTAGCCTGGTGGAGCGAACCGGGTTGGACCCGGCAATGGTTGGTGATGTGCTGCTGGGCTGTGTCACCCAGCACGCCGAGCAAGCCGCAAATATAGCCAAGACGTCCACAGCGTATGCCGGGTGGCCCAGTAGTGTTGGCGGAATGACGGTTAATCGATTTTGTTCTTCCAGTATCGATGCGATCAGCATCGGTATGTTGAAAATCGCGGCTGGGCAGGAAGATGTCATTGTCGCGGGCGGTGTAGAGATGATGTCGCGGGTGCCCATGCTGTCGGATCAAGCCAAGGTCTTTGTGGATCCTGCCTTCGCCGCTCAGTGCCAGATGCTGATGATGGGCAGCGGTGCAGATCTGATCGCAACACTTAACGGTGTCAGCCGGGAGCAGGCAGATGCTATCGCGGTGCGCAGCCAGCAGCGTGCGCACCACGCTCGGGAAAAGGGTTACTTCAAGTCTATTGTGCCGGTGTACAACCCGCTGAAGGACGTCACCGTTAGTGAAGATGAATGCATTCGTGGCGATGCCACTATCGAAGCACTGGCTGAGCTGCCGCCGGCATTCGCCGGCATTGGTGCCAAAGGCGTGGATGCCTTGCAGCTGTCTGCCAATCCCGGTGTCACTGAAATTGAGCATATCCACACCGCGGGTAATTCACCCGCCATGGCCGACGCAGCATCCTTGCTGTTGTTAGGGGATGCATCTCTGGGCGAGGCCTTGGGTATCGCCCCGCGCGCCAAAATTGTAGCCGCCGCCACTGCCAATGCTGATCCGTTGCAAGTACTCACCGGCTGTGTGGCCGCCACCGAAAAGTTGATGCAGCAGCAGGGCCTTGCTGCGAAAGATGTGGATTTGTTTGAGCTGCATGAGGCCTTCGCTGCAACTGTGGTCAAGTGCCAGCAAGATCTGGGCATTAGTGAAGACAAGCTCAATGTGAATGGTGGCGTCATAGCACTGGGTCATCCCATGGGGGCTACCGGAGCCATTATGGCCGGGGTGCTGCTGGATGAGCTGGAGCGCCGGGATCAGGCCCGCGGCATCGTCGCCGCAAGCGGCGCTGGAGGGGCGGGCAGTGCATTGCTCATAGAGCGCTAGGACGCTCTGCGATTGGCTGTCCCTGAGGTGACATTTTCTGGATTCATGACCGAAAATGCTTATATCGCAGCGTAAGTTACTAATTGCATAAAAGAACCTAAAGATTATAATTAAGGCGCATTTAATAAAAAGACAGCACCGTCCGTACATCGGAGAATAGCTATGAGTCTGGCACCTAAGTTTAAGGAATTTCCGCAGGTGGAGCGTTGCCTGGGCGGTGTGACTCATTTCGAGGACGCCCCGCAGTGGATCTACAATCTGGATAACCCCTACCTGCATGGCGCGTACGCACCGAACGCCGAAGAAATCGCCGCTGCCAATCTTGAGGTGGTGGGTGAGTTGCCCGCTGATCTGGTGGGCGCTTACTTCCGCAATGGCCCGAACCCGGTATTTGAATCGAAGAACCGCCACCACCCCTTTGACGGCGATGGCATGGTGCATGGTGTGTACTTCAAAGATGGCAAGGTGAGTTATCGCAACCGCTGGGTTCAGACAGCGGCCTTCGAACAGGAAGCCAGGGATGGTGGGTCGGTGTCGCCCGGAGTGATGGGCCCTTTCGATTACAGCGTTTCAGAATTTGGCATCAAGGACACCTCCAATACGGATGTGTTCTGGTACAACGGCGATATCATGACCCTATGGTATAACGCAGGCCATCCCTATCGACTGGACAGCAAAACCCTGGATACCAAGCGCCACTATCATTTGGCGGGCCGTGATCAACTGCGACTGTCGGCGCACTCCAAGGTGGATTGGAATACGGGTGAGCTGATTTTTTTTGATTATGGCGATGAACTACCTTACATGACCTTTGGTGTTGCCGATGCTAGCGGGCAACTGCAGCATGAGGTGCCTATAGAGCTCCCCGGGCCGCGTCTGCCTCATGACATTGGCTTTACAACTCATTACGCCGTCCTTCATGACCTGCCGTTTTTCCACGATATGGAAGTGTTGCGTCGCCATAAGCGGCGAGTGCTGACCTTTCATCAGGACATACCCACGCGTTTTGGCATCATTCCCCGTCGCGGCCAAAGTGACGAGATACGGTGGTTTGAGTGCCAGCCCTGCTACATTCTGCACGTGACCAATTGCTGGGAAGAGGGTGATTGGGTGGTGATGGATGGCTGTCGTTCTCTTAACCCCATGCCTGATGCGCAACCCGGGGAAGGTGAGCTTGGCCACATGCTGGCCTATATGCGCCTTGAAGCCAACGCTTACCGCTGGCGCTTCAATCTGCGTACCGGCGAGGTAAGGGAGGGTGATACTGACCTGCTTAATACGGAATTCAACAAGTCCAACCCAATTTTTCATGGCGTGAAGAGCAAGTACTCCTATCACCAGCGCATTCCGCTGCTGCACGAGGGCGGCCATACATTGCGATTCACCGGCCTGGTGAAATACGACAACGACACAGGCAAGTCCTGGCAGTGGGACTATGGTCAGGGTGTATTTGGCAGCGAAGCCACTTTTGCCTCCAAGCCGGGTGCCAACCGTGACAGTGTCGAGGACGATGGCTATGTGGTCACCATGGTGACCGACAGCAATAGCTGGAAGTCCGAGTGTTTGGTGTTCGATGCCCAGGACATCGAACAAGGTCCGGTCTGCAGGGTGCAATTACCCCACCGAGTGCCCTTTGGTTTTCACGCGAACTGGGCCAGGGGCGAAGACCTTTATCGGGAGGCTTGATGTCTGCATTGTTCGCTAAACATCGGCAGACGCTGGATAAGGCGATAGACGCCTGCAGTAAGCGCTATTCCTGGACAGCCTACCCCGAAAGCCCCAGCAGGAAAATATGGGGTCAGGAAAAACCTGCCGCTGGCAAGGCTAATTTCGAATCCATGCTGGGCAGAGACTATCCGCTGGAACAGTCGGGTGAGATTGGCCGCACCGGTGCCGAAATTTCTCCCTACACAGGTCAACCGCTGGGCATCACTTATCCCAAGGTAGATGTGGAGGTACTCTATCGGGCTGTTGCCCAGGGTATGCCCACCTGGCGCGATGCCACAGCGCAAACTCGCATAGGCGTTTGTCTGGAAATTCTCGACCGCTGCGCCGGGCAACTTTTTGAAAATGCGCATGCCACCATGCATACCTCTGGCCAGAGCTACATCATGGCCTTCGCCGGCAGTGGCGCTAATGCCCTGGATCGTGGTCTGGAGGCGCTGGCATTCGCTCACAAGGCCATGGCTGACGTGCCCCAAACGGCTGAGTGGGAGCGCCAGTTCGGCAAGAGCGGTGCCGCCAGGTTACACAAAACCTATCGCATTATGCCGCGCGGTGTTGGTGTGGTGGTCTGTTGTGCCACCTTCCCCTTGTGGAACGGTTACCCCGCGCTATGTGCCAGCCTGGCCACCGGCAACCCGGTTGTGCTCAAGCCTCATCCAGCGGCCATTTTACCCGTGGCTTTACTGACAACCGTTGCTCGTAAGGTGCTTGCGGAGGCAGGCTTTGATCCTAATTTGGTGACCATGGTGGCAGACACTCGCGAGGAGCCAGCTACCATGGCGCTGCTTGAACACCCAATGACTGCCATTGTCGATTTCACCGGCAGCCCAGGCTTTGGCCGCTGGATTGAGCGCAACTGCACGGATAAGTTGGTGTATACCGAGACTGCGGGCTGCAACTCCGTGGTCATTGAATCCTGCGCTGACCTTGCCGCCATGGCTTCGGCCATCGCCCACTCATTGTGTCAGGCGTCGGCGCAGATGTGCACCAGTGTGCAAAACATTCATATACCCGCCGTCGGTATTGTCGCCGGCACCGAGCATGTGAGTTTTGATCAGGTGGCTGCCGCGATTGTTGCAGCAGTGGAAAAGCATCTGGAGAATCCCCAGGTACTGTGCGGGACCCTGGTCGATGAAAGCATAGTTGCAACCCTGGAGCGCTACCGCGGTTTGGCTGATCAGTACGGCCGTTTGCTAAGGGACTCTGCGCCTCTTCACTACCAGGACTTTCCGCGTGCGCGCACCGCATCACCATTAATTCTAGAGCTTACTGAAGCAGCCCGGGAAATTTATCGCGACGAGATCTTTGGCCCTGTGTCTTTCATTATCAAGAGCGAGACGATTGAGGATTGCCTGCAAGATGCGACTACCAATGCTCGCGAGTGCGGCGCCATTACCTCGCACGTGTACTCCACGGATGCAGATTTTCTGGATCGCGCTGAAGCGGCTTACCACGACGCCGGCGCCTCGGTGGCCTGTAACCTGACGGGTATGCCCATCAACTTTGCTGCGGCCTACTCTGACTACCATGTTACTGGTCTCAACCCAGCGGGTAATGCCTGCCTTGCAGACCTGGCCTTCGTTGCCAGCCGCTTTAGAATCGTTCAGAGCAAACGGATGCAGTGCTGAGCGGGTCACACCCGTTTGCGCGGGAGTGACCGGATTAAGACTGCGAGCGAGCGTGGTCCTTAGCGCACGATTTCCACCGGTGCTACTGCCGCCATGTGGCCATCCGGATTCAGGCTGCGCATTTCAGGGATCATAGCCGCAAGCTGCGCTTCGCGATTACCGGGGGCGGGGTGGGTGCTGAGAAATTCCGGTGGAGCTGAGCCACCGGCCTTGGCCATTTTTTGCCAGAGGGTAACGGCTGCATCCGGTTCGTAGCCTGCCTGAGTCGCCAGGCGCATACCAATATTGTCAGCTTCCAGCTCTGCGGTTCGACTGTTGGGTAACTCCAGGGCAACCTTTGCCGCTGCCGCTGCTCCCAGCAGCGCAGCGCCATGGTTGTCTGCGGCAATGCCAATCGCTACAACGCCTAAGGAGGTCGCCATGGCGCGGGACATACGCTCTGCAGTGTGATTGGCAAGGGCGTGGGAAATCTCGTGGCCCATGATTTGGGCGAACTCATCATTGGTGAGATTCAGCTTGTTGAACAGGCCGGTATAAACCGCCATGCGGCCGCCAGCCATACACCAGGCGTTGACGGTCTCGGGGTCGTCAATGATGGCGACGCTCCATTCCCAGTCTGCCGACTGCGGGTACTTCTGCTTTGCTACCGTCACCAGACGTCCGGTGATAGTGGCCACCCGGTCCATCATCTTGGGGTCGTCGACCAGCTTATTTTCCTTGTCCAGTTCGCTCACTGTGCTGAGATAGGCTTTCTTGGACTCCACAATGGCCGACTCAGGGGATACCAGCATTAGCTGGGAGCGACCCGTGGGGCTGGTGGTGCAGGCCGACATTAATGAAAGGGCCAGGAGTGTCAGTAGTAGTCGTTTCATTGGTGGTGTCTGTCCGTTAGCGAGAACGTGGATTTTAGCCTCTAGAGCAGGCCGGGTGGATAAAATCTCTGGGAATTTTGACCACCTTAATGGCTGGGAGTTTCCTGCAGTGCGCGCAAAGTGTCCAGTGCACGGCGGTAAGCCTGCACGCCTTGTCCCCGTCGCTCACTGTCGGTCTGGTCATCGGCCACCTGTGCGGTCGCCTCGGTGGCGTACTGGCTCCAGCGGAAGCGTGCCGCGAGAATGTCTGCCATCAGGTTAATCGCAATGCCGTTCCAGGGCATGCCCGGGCGAGCTGTTCCGGCGTTATCCAGAAGGGCTTCAATACCTGCGATCGCCACCTCTATTTCCGAGCGGCAGGTGTCCAGCGCGCGTTGGGCGGTGGTGTGAGCGTCGGCTGCGCTGCCGCCGTCTGCGAGGATCAATTTGAGCATGAACTCCGCCTGGCTGCGGTGTTCCGCGCTATCTTCCTGTAACAACCAATTGGCCAGAGCAGTGCGGCCGGCTGCGGTGATGGCGTAAACCGTGCGCGAGCGGCCCCCCGTTTTCTCCTTGGCTTCGCTGACCAACCCGTGGGCGAGCAGTTTTTTCGGCTCCGAGTACACATGGCTTTCTGCCCGGGGCCAGAAAACCCGTATCAGGCTGGTCTGCATCACCGTATTCAAATCGTAAGCCGAAGCCCGCTCGCGGGCCAGCAGGCCTAGAAGGGCATAAGAAGTTGGACTGAGTTTGGGTAGTGCGGTCATAGCAATTGACTATACTCCTTTTTGGAGTATTCTCCAGCGATCTATAATTAATTCTCCTAAAGAGTAAAAGGAAGAAGCGGTGATGAGAAATATCCTTGTGGTGCTGCTCTTGTTGGTCGTACTGGTCATTATTTACCTGCCGCGTCTGGATGCACCCCAGCGTGAGGGGGTCATTGATGTGCCGTCCCTGGGCGCAGAGGTTCGGGTGTTGCGTGGCGATGATGGTGTGCCTTATGTCTATGCCGGCTCCCTGGACGACGCGCTCACTGCCCAGGGTTTCTTGCATGCCCAGGACCGGCTGTTCCAGCTGGAACTCTACAAGTATCTGGCCCACGGTCGCCTGGCTGAGTTTATTGGTGAGCGAGGCTTGAGTAATGACCGCATTATTCGCCTCGTCGATATCAGTGGCTTTGCCAGCGACTACGCCCAACGTATCAGCGATGAAGAGCGCAATTATCTGCAGCGTTACCTGAACGGGGTCAATGACTACATCAACACCCGCAAGGACGAGTTTCCGCTGATGCTGGGCCTGATGGGGCATGAGGTGAAGCCCTGGACCCTGAGTGACATGATCGCGATTCAGCAGTTTCGGGTGTGGAGCAGTACGGTTAACTGGAAGCAAGAGCTTCTCACCTTGAAACTCTACGACCAGTTGGGGGCGGAGCGAGCGGGGCAGCTGTACCCGATCACCATCAACCCGGACGATCCTCGTACCGAGCTCGATTTCAGTGCAGATGCTGCGGTCGCAGCGCTAGCAGATATTGGGCTGAGCTATGACGACAGCCTGTTCAGTGATTACGATGCCCGCTATGCGATGGGCAGCAATGCCTGGGCCACCAACTCTGTTAAGTCAGCCGGAGGCGCGCCTATCTTGCAGAGCGACCCACATCTGGATGCGCGTCATCTGCCGGGATTCTGGTACCCCATGGCACTGATTACACCCCAGCTGCGTGTTGTTGGCGGTGCCACGCCCGGTGGGCCAGGTTTTGGTCTTGGCCGGAACGATAGCATTGCCTGGGGCGCCACGAACGGCTATGGCGACATGGCAGATATCTATGTGGAAGTCGTTGATCCCGCCGATGAAGACAGTTACCTCGAGGGCGATCGCTCTATACCATTCACGGTGCGCATAGAAAAGCTGAAGATTTCCGACCGGGAAGCCGAAGGAGGGTATCGGGTAGAAACCATGACCATACGCGAGACCAATCGCGGCGCGGTCATCTCCGACCACGGCATGTCCATTGGTGATGGCAATGTATTGTCCCTGCGCTGGTCGGTACCGGAGTATGCGGGCCCGGACAGTGGCAACCGCGAGCTCATGTTGGCGCGCTCAGTGGATGAGGCTCTGGTGGCCATCGGCAAAATATCCACACCGCTCAACTATATTGTTGCGGATGTGGATGGCAACGTTGCCCGCCTGGGATCTGGCGCAATTCCCCTGCGCAGCCGTGGCGATGGCCTGGTCCCGCTGGTGGTGAATGGCCAAGATAACTGGGTGCAACGTATTCCACCTGAAGAAATGCCGCTGCAGCATAACCCTGCCAAGAATTGGGTGGGATCTGCGAATCATCGGGTTACCGATGCCGATTACCCGCACGTGTATTCAACCCACTTCGCGGATGCCTGGCGCTATCGTCGTCTGATGGAGTTGATGGGCAAACAGAAAATCAGCGCAGATGATCACTGGGCGGCCACTACCGATATCAAGAACATGCTGGCACAAGCCATGGTGCCGGATCTAATCGAGCTGTTCAGCCAGGATGCCGCCTTGTCTCAGTTGGCCGACGTGTTGCAGGGTTGGAATTTCCTGGATGAAAAAGATGCAGCGGCACCGCTGGTTTTCCAGTCGGTACTGCGCAACCTGGTCAGCGAAACGTTTGCTGATGATATGGACGCAGAGCTGCTCAAGGACTACCTGAATAACCAGTACTATTGGAAAGAGCGCTTCTTCTACTTGTATGGGCAGGACGACAGCAGTTGGTTCGACGATAACCGCACCGACAAGCAAGAGACGCGAGATGACCTGCTGCTGCGTGCTGGTCGTTTGGCGCTGGCCGAAATCAGTAGCCAGTTTGGCGCCGATCCTGCTAATTGGCACTGGGGCGAGGTGCACACTGTCACCTTTTTTCACCCGTTTATTCCCGGCCAGAAAGCGGCAAACTGGATAGGCGGGGGCACGCATCGCTTGCAAGGCTCATCAGAGACGTTGCGCCGTGGCATGTATTTATTTGGTGAAGGCTACGAGGCTCGTAGCATTGATTCCATGCGGCTAGTGATGGACTTGTCCGACGATGAAAAAGTCGAGGCGCATTATCCGGGTGGTGCCAGTGAGCGCTGGTTTGATCCCTGGAACAAGAATTTCCTGGACGCCTGGCTGAACGACGAAAAGCGTTACTGGTGGTTTTCAGATCAGGCGATTACCGATAATACCGATAGTGAGCTGTTACTTACTCCGTGAGGCGAAGTGGCGCGCCATTGCGGCGCGCTGTATTGCTTGCGCCTAGATCGGCAAGCCGTCGTCAATATTGTGGTTGGCCTCTGCCGGGCTGATCATACCCACGGTCGGGTGGGTACCATTGACTTCTTCGCGAATTTTGGCTGCATCTTCGGGTGTGGCGAAGAACTGTGAATACCATTTTCGCCCTGTGCGGAATGGACCGTCGGTTTTCATCTGCATGATCTTCAGTGCCGGGCGTTTGTTGGCCCAGACGTTGAAGTCGGCACCGAAAGCCTCCAGCGCGCCAGCCTGGATGCCAAGTGCAGCCTCTGCATCTTCAGCTGTTGCCGGGTTGGTACTGCCTTTGTAAATGCAGCCGTGCCAGCACTGGGTTTGGCCATCTTCAACCGGGGTATTGGCAATCAACTCGTAAACCACGGTGTCTGCCCATACCTGCTTGGACAGTAAAATCCCGGGGCCGGTGTACCAGGTGGTGGTGTACAGATAGGTATCATACAGCTGCATCTCCCCGCCCTGGCGTTGCACGTATACCTCGTCAACAATTTCGTTTTCAAAGTATTCACTGGGCGCACCGTGGGTGGGACCCAGGTGGCGGCAATCTGCCATGTTATCGAGGATTTCCTGGGAATGAATGCCCAGAACGCCCAGGTGATCCAGTTTCCAGTTTACCCACTGTGGATCGTCCCATTCCTTCAAGAAGGGGGCATCGTAGTCTGGCTCGCGGCCATCGGGATCAAACCAGGCCATGATGCAGCCCATGTTATCCACCACCGGGTAGGAGCGAATCGAGGCGGATTTGGGGCAGGGGCCGTCGTGATAGGGGATGTCGTCAACGTCGCCGAACTCGTTGTAACGCCAGCCGTGATAGGGGCAGCGTATTGAGTTGCCCTCTATCTGTTCGCCGTTCTTGACGATCATGGCACTGGTACTGGCGGTCAGATGGGTGCCCATGTGGGCGCAGTAGGCGTCCAGCATGATGGCTTTGCCGCTCTCTCCGCGATACAGCGCCAGGTCGCGTCCCCAGAAACGCACTGCCATGGGGCCTGCGTCCAGCTCCGTGCTCTCCGCGACAATGAACCAGCCGCGGGGGAATTCGTTAGGGCCAAGGCCGTATTCTGTAGCAGTTGCCATGATCTCACCTTTTGTTGTTCTCAGGACAACGCAGTATAGCCACGGCTGGCGGAGGGGGAACGCTTTCGGGTGCCGGAAACCCTTTTCAGTTGCCTATGGCTCAATAATTCAACTGAACGGCTACTTATTCAGTGCCAATGAGGAAGTTACTGCCGTTTTCCAGTAGTTCCAGGAGCCGCGGATATACCTTCCCGTGATCCTGCCATCTTAAACCTTGTCTAAAATAGGCTTACACTTGAATTTACAATCTCGTCTTCTGGAGGCTCCAGCAAATGAACACGGTACTCCCCCCTGTCGCCCTGGTGCTGGTGTTGGCGATAATTAGTGGCTGCGGTGTGCGCGAAGTCACAGTGCAGAGACACCCTGCAGCCGAATCGACACTCGGCAAAGTCGTGTTTCTGGCGGGGCGCGACAGTCACGGTTCGGGAGCCCATGAGCACAAAGCCGGCTCGGCGCTATTGTCAGCTGCGTTGCGGGCGCGGCAGCCGGGCTATGAGACAGTGAACGTCTACGGCGGCTGGCCTGAAGATGAATCTGTTTTTGATAATGCGGACGCCGTGGTGATGTATTGCGATGGTGGCAAGGGGCACCTGATCAATGATCATCTGGGTAGATTCAATCGCCTGGTAGATCAGGGCGTTGGCATAGTGGCGCTTCATTACTGTGTGGAAGTACCCAAAGGATCCGATTCTGCGCAAGCCATGCTTAACGCCATAGGGGGTTACTTCGAGACCGGTAGGTCGGTTAACCCCCACTGGACAGCAAATTTCAACTCGCTGGGGCAGCATCCGATTACGCAGGGCGTGGCTCCCTTCAGCATGTTGGATGAGTGGTATTTTAATATGCGCTTCACCCCGCAGGGGGTGACCGATATACTCAGCGCCGTCGCCCCAGCGTCTACGATGGAGCGCAGAAATGGCCCTCACAGCGGTAACGATGCAGTGCGCAAGTTAGTTGCAGATGGCGCATCCCAGGTAACAGCCTGGGTGTATGAGCGGCCCGCGGAGGGTCGTGGTTTTGGTTATACCGGTGGTCACTTCCATAAAAACTGGCAAAACGATAACGCCAGAAGCCTGGTACTCAATGCGATTGAGTGGGTGGCAGGGAATCCTGACTAGCTCTCTTTTGGAATGAACGCCCCAGGGCAATACCGGTGATGGCCCAGAGCACGGCAATGCCCGCACCCACGCCGGCGGTTGCGGCGATTCCCAGACCCAGCCCCTGGGTAAGCGCCGTAAAGCCCCAGGCATTGAGCATATCGCCGCCGCGGTAGACGACAATGTCAATCACCGGTTTGGCCTTGAAGCGGGTTTCCCGGTCGACTGCAGTGAACAGCATCTCTCGGGCGGGTCTTGAGATCGCGTAGTTGCCTGCTCTGCGCACTACCTGCAGGGCGATGACGGTGGCCACAGCAGGGGCTGCCATCAGCATTAGCATCCCCAGCGCAATCACCATAGGCACGCTGGCCAGGGTGAAGGACAGCCCCATCCGGCTGGCCATCCTGCCAGTGGCAAACATCGCAATGCCCAGGGTCAGAATGTTGACGCCTAGGTCCATGCTGGCCCAGATCTGGGTGCGCTCTGCGCGACTGTAGTCAGCCATCAGGTTCTTTAGCTCGAAATAAACGAAAGAACCGATAGAGGTGTAGAGGAAGATGAACAAGCCTATGCCCAGTAGGTAGGGACTTTTCAGGAACTCAGCGAAGCCCGCCAGTGGGTTGCCGCCTATGTAATCAAAATCCTTTTGTCCGGCCGCGATAGCTGTGTTACCCAGGTCGCTGAGCTTGAGTCTTTGCACCCAGACGATCAGTGGCAGGGTGGCGACGATGGTAACGCTGGCGATCAGTAATAGTGGGTCGGTGTTGCCCTGGCCGGCGAGCAGAGTTGCCAACGCCGGACCGACAATGGCGCCGACACTGGCACCAGCGCCAATGAAGGCAAATAATCGGGTGGACTGAGGCTGGCTGAAAGTGTCTGCCATAAAGCTCCAGAACACGGAGATATGAAACAGGCTGAACACGCTTACCCAGACGTAAAAGCTTTTATCCACCAGCGTGCGGTCATGAAAGACCTGAGTGCCTATGTAAAACAGCACAAAACTCAAGGCAAAAAAACCATAGACACCTGGTACGAGCCTGCGCACGTTGATACGGGTCACCGCTGCGCCGTACAGAGATACCGCAATAGCACTGAAGAAAAAGGTGAAGGTCCATAGCCAGCTGACTTCGGCATCGGTCCAGTCGCTGGCCATAGCATCCCGCACCGGGCGCAGAATGTAATAGGACCCCATGAGTACTAACACCAGGGTAAAGGACGCCAGCGTAGCGCGCACTTCCGTGGGTTCTATGTCGCAGGCCCTGCCCAGTAGCCTCTGCAGCGCTGAGGTATTGGTAGCGCTCATTGGTTGGGAAGTGTTCTAAAGACGTACAGGATCTCTGCCCGGTGGTAGGGTCGATTGATCATGGCAAGGCTCCGTAAAGTTCGCGGACAAGTGTTTCAGTCTGCACACCCCTGGTCAAGTAAACTGCTTTAGGGGTGTTGTCACCTGAGGCTTTTAGAGGTTATGTTGTGCTGGTAGCCGAAAACTAACGGTCAAATCCAGGGAGGCGAACAATGTTAGAAATATTTGCGCTAATCGTATTGATGGTGCTGGTTGCGGTGTCGATCTGGCTGATCGTACTTATTGGCAATATCCCCGGTAATATGGCGCGAGCTGCAGATCATCCGCAGGCAGAGGCCATTAGTATTCTGGCCTGGGTGGGTCTGTTGACACTAGGCCTTGGCTGGTTTATTGCCCTGGTCTGGGCCAAGACCAAACCCGTTTTTTCGTCCCTGGCGCTAGAACAGCGGGTTAGCGAACTCGAACAGAAATTACAGCAAATGGAGACCGGCTCATGATTGCGTTCATCTCAATTTGCTATGGCGGCCTGTATTTTGTCATTTTTGAAAAACTGGGTTTGCTGAAAAAGACGGTGGGCAATATCAGCGCTTTTGCTGGCGTAGGCGTAGTGATGATCGGTGCGATCATTTTTATGTGGTACACCTTCTCGCCCATGAGCTCTGACGCGCGGATGTTCCGTTACATAATCCCCATAGTGCCAGAGGTGCGGGGTGAAGTGGTTGCGGTTCCTGTTAAGCCATATATGACAGTGCAAGCTGGCGATACCTTGTTCCAGATTGATCCTGAGCCCTTCGAAATCAGCATACGACAGCTAGAGGCACAGGTGAGGCAGTATGAGGCGGAGATGCGTCTTGCAGAGGCCAACGTTGAACGCGCTCAGCAGTTGCTGAAGGTTCAGTCTGCAGCCCAGATAGATGTGGACACCTGGACCGCCAACAGAGACGCTGCAGCTGCGGCTATCGATTCTTCCATGGCGCAACTTGATAACGCGAAGTGGCAGTTAAAAGAAGCTACCGTGGTCGCACCCTCCGAAGGTTATGTGGCGAATCTGCAACTGCGTCCCGGGAGCATAGTAACGACAATGCCCATGGCCTCTCCTATGGCGTTTGTTTCTCGCGAGAGGAATTTGATTTTATCCAGTTTTAGTCAGAGCTCGATTCGTCATATCGCCATTGGGGATGCAGCGGACGTGGTGTTTAGTAGTTTTCCTGGCCAAACATTCTCAGGCAGCGTTATTCGGGTTTCCGCGCTTGGTGGTCAGTCGCAACTTGCTGCCAGTGGTCAGCTTCCCACGCTCACCGGTGCTCCAGTAACGGATCGTTGGGCGGTGATTGTGGAGCTTGATGACGAGAAATTTGCCAAGGAAATGCCTCAGGGTGCAGGGGGATCAGTTGCTATCTACACGCACAAGGGCAAGCCGGTTCACGTGATCAGTAAGGTCGCGATTCGCATCAATGCCTGGCTGGGTTACCTCACTGCACCTTAGCTTTGCAGGCTGATTTATCTGGAGAGTCCAGTTGCGCCAGTCTCTTGGTCTCTTCGCGGGTGTCAGCTGGGGTTCCCTGTAGGTAGCCACAAGGATTCATAATTTCTTTTTTTATCTTCGCGGGCTTGCTTGATCAGCCGCTTGCAGGGGTCGCCTGTGGTCAATACCCAGCGGTCCCACATGCTTTCAGCCAGAATAGACAAGCCGGCGGTGGCGATTGCCGCAGTGCTGGAAACCACAGCCCCCTTGGCGTCCAGTGCCAGCCGGGGGTTGGTCAGTGTACCTCCCAGTTTAATGTAGTTGGTCAGAGTGCGGCCGGCGCTTAATCCTAAACCCTTGCGCGAGCGGGTACTAAAGGCTAAATCCACGATTTCGGTGTTCAGGTTGATACTGCCCGCGGAAACGAAGTCGAGCTTGTCGCTGCGCATGATTAGTCCGGGTACTACCTCTACCAGGCCGTCGTGGACGATAACGGCACCAGCAGTGCAGGCAATCTCGCTGTGTTGGCTAGACTCTGTGGTGGGGTTAAGTCGGTCGATAATTTCGCCGAGCAGGTCTCCCAACAACAACCCCATATCGTAGTTGTCCAGGCGGCCACCCTCGTCCCTGAATAGCATGGCGCCGTTCAGACTGGCGGCCAACTGCCGCGGAGTATTGCCCTGGCCCTCCAGGCGAGCCTTGTACAGTGAGTCTCCATCATTATCAGGTTCGCCTGCCAACAGCCATAGGAACGGTATGCGCTCTCCTTCTAACAACAGCTTGGTCTTGTAGGTATCGCCCGAGACATCGATAGTTGTGCTGGCATTGCCTTTGGAGAACGTTCCGTCCCATTCGAACCGATCACTCTTGAGCACTCCGTTGTCCAGGGCCAAGCCAATCTGTAGGGCGGTAGCGGCATCTTCCTCCGCAAGGAACATCTTATCGATGGCGTATGTCAGCTCACCATCAAACTGACGCAGCAGGTCCATATTCAGAGTGGTGTTGGGAATCAGGCGTTCACGTAGTTCATTTTTTGTCAGTTCTGCTGTGTAACCCTGAATGTCAAATTCCTCATCCTCCTCTATGCTCGGCGGGTCCTGTTGTAGTTGTTCGAGACTCGGTACAAGGAGAGGAAGATAAATTTTCTCGGATCTCAGAGTCGCCTGAACTTTTGGCCTGCGTTTGAGTAAAATACCCAGACTGCCGCCAAGATCGCTTTGGCCTGCAAGGATGGTGAAGGGTGCGATCTGAACCTCATCGGCGGTCGCCTCCAGGCTGGCAGTGAACTGGAAAGGAATGTCCATTAGCAGCGGGTTATCGCTAAACATGGATTGGAATCGATGAAGGCTCTGACCCTCGGCGTGAATTTTTCCTATCAACTGAAATGGAGCAGAGGTATTCGCCTTCAACTCCCCTCGAATCGACAGTTGCTGACCCGGAAATTGCAGAGTCAGGTTGGACAGGTTCAGGGCAGAACCGTCAAAATTTAAATTGGCAGCGGCATCGTATTGCAGGGGTTGCTGGAACACAGTTTGCTCAATTGGATACAGCTGTAAAATATCTGGCCCCGACAGCGCAAGCGCAAGGGCGTATTTGTCTAAGTCCTGAAAGTCCCCTAGATTGCCTGCAATTGAACCGGTGTGCTGTCCAAGGGTGATGCTTCCATCGGTGAGTTGCGCTGATTCAGGCGTACCGCTGATCTTGCCACTAAAGCTTAGAGGCAGCGCTAATTCGAGATCGCTGTCGACGCCATATGCGCGCAACGTGGCTATAGGGTCATTGGTAGCCAGATGTATATCGCCTTCAATCCTGGATGTATTGATCAGGCTATCGACGCTTGCGTCCAGCCCCAACTGGAGGTCGGCGGATAGGAGCCGGCCGTCGCTCAAGGTCCAGCCATCGGCGTCAAAGCGAGTCTGCGCACTGAGGGTGAATTTCTGGCTGGGCATTTTTTCCAGCCCCAGCCAGGGGCCCATATCGGAGATATTTTCTCCCGCAAGTTCAACTTTTAAATGGGAATTGTGGTAGCTCGGGCCGTCCCCTACCACGCCGTTCAAAGATAGCTGGGAACCATTGCTGTGCAGCGTGACATCGATCAGCTCTACCCCATTCTCGGAAGGCTGTAACTGGCCGCTAAGGTGATAGGCAGTGTCCTTGATGCCTTCCAATCCAAGAGCCGGACCCAGAAGGGCCAGATTAATGCCACTGCCATCAATGCGGACTTGCCAGTCGTCAATTTTCGGGAAAGTGGGTAGTCGACCTGAGATGCGTAGCTCACTATTGCCGGCGATTAGCTCGCCATTGATGAGTTCGAAACTGGTGCCATTGCGCTTGACGAGGCCTGAGAGCAGGTAGGGCACGTCTGGAAGCCCCGGTACTTCCAGCATTGCGCCAGACTCCATTAGCGATGGACCGTCTACTGTGAAATTCGCGTCAATGCCGTCAATTTCTAACGGCCTGTCGATACTGCCTTTGATTTCCAGGTCGAACTCGCCGAGCTTTCCCACGGCGTCGATGTTTAGTCCGGGGTCGCCCGGTTGCAGGTTCGCTGCGAACTGCAGCGGTCCATCTTGTACCTCGTGCATGCCGAGTAAGTCCAGCAAGTGGCGGCTGCGAGGCGAGCTTGCCCGCACTTGCAGCGCCAGACCCTTCAGGTTGGTGAAGTCGGCCACCTCGCCTACGGCCTCAAGCTCCAGCTTGTCGATAGACATGGCCAGGTCCATTTTTAAATCGTGCCCGCTAAACAATGCGCGCGCTGGTCCCGCGCGGCCTCTGGCAGTCAAAGGGCGGCCGTTGACGGCACCGTCCAGTTTGAGGCCTATCATGTCGTCGCCGGCCTGCTGGTCGATGTGCAGTTGCTGAAGATCTATCTCTATGTTCTGGTCAGGGTCCTGATAACCCACGCTAGCCATCATCAGTTCGCCACTGGTGATGATCACGGGGAAGGGGGTGTCGGCATTTGTCGGCTCCGAAGAAGAATCGGGCCAGAACAGCCATGTTGCCTGCTGGTCTGCGTTTGCCTGTAAATTCAACTCGGTATTTTCGAGTTCAATGTGATTGAGTAGTATTGGCCCCTCTTGCCACAGCGAAGGCAGGTTGATGTCCAAAACGAGACGCCCGGCGCTGACGAAATACGGCTTATCTGCCCAGAATGGGTTGGCAAGCTGTACATTTTTGGCCACCAGGAAACTGTCTGTGCCCAGGCGCACGTCCAGTAGCTCGCCAATAACCAGTTCTCGCTGTAGCCACTCTGAAAGCCCTGTTTCCAGAGCGAGCTTCAGGTTGTTGTTGTCATACTTAAGCCAGGAAAAGATCCCGATGACTAGTAGCAGGATAAGCAATAGCAGCGCGAAGCTGGCCCGCAGTAGCGATTTGAGTAATCGGTGAGAGAAGTCGACCATGGCTGAATTATAGCCTGTCGGTTGCTACCGACGCTCTTGTTTAGAACCCATAGCTGAGAAAAATACTGGGGCCGCACTGCGCAATATCAGAAGAGTCGGAATCTTTGCTTTTCTCGTGGGTCACGTCGATTCAATTGCCTTGCCAGTATTGATCTAGAACAGCTAGCTGAGTGTCTTTGGTAACCACGGGTTGACGATGCTTTAATATCTGCTTATAAGTTAATGCTGTGGCCTGCGCTTGTGTGGCCCCTGTTACTCGAAACCGAAAGGAAGAACTATGTCACGTCTCGCACTGGTATCTCTGCTGGCTTCAATTTTGGTTCTGTCCACACCGGCTGCGCTGGCCCAAAAGGTCAAGAAAAAGGACTTTTCCGGCTGGATGGAAAGCTACGAACACCTGGTCTTTGACCAGGAAAGGAATGCCTTTCTATTCTCCAATGACGACAAGCGTGGCCAATACGAAAAAGTCAGGCTAGTCGATGTCGCTATCTATGGCGAGAACATGGAGCCCAATAGTGAAATGGCCAACAGGGTGGCAGATTACCTGCGCGATGGGGTAAACCGAATGTTTGAGGAGGAGGGCGTGCTGGCAACCGAGCCGGGGCCAAAAGTTGCAAAGCTTTCTCTGGCGATTACCGGTGTCGAAAAATCGACCGAGTCTCTGAAAGTTCACAACCTGGTTCCGGTGAGCGCTGTGTTCAGGGGTGCCAAGGCGGCCACCGGTAACCTCAATACTTACATCGATGTGATGTTCGAAGGCGAGGCCACCGACAGCGTCACCGGAGAACAGCTGATGGCTATTGTCACCCGAGGTGTTGGCACAACCGACAAGAAAAGTGGTGACGAACTGGTATTTGAAGACCTGGTGCCCACACTGGATCGCTGGCTGGACAACTACCGACAGACCCTCAATGATTTTATGGCGAGCCGAGATTAAACGCGATGATGCGAATCGGGCGTTAGAACGCCTGGTTCAGCGTCAGGTACACAGATTCCTCGTTTTCACTGGTTGTGACCAGGTCCAGTCGCAGGTCTACGCCCGTGCGGCGTTGAATGGCATAGCGCAAACCAATGCCACCGGCCCAATACGTGCCGTCATCGTCTCGCTCCCGGCCGCCATCACCATATGAGCCGCCCTGTAGTTGGGCAACACCTGCGAAGGCGGTGAACTTGAAGGCAGTTTCCTCCAGCAAATAGCGGTATTCAGTTTGCCCCCCGGTCATATAGCGCGCTCGAAACTGGCCCGCGGGGAAGCCGCGCAGGATGCTCTTTCCTGACAGGGTGGGTAGATCACCGTCGGGTGTCTTGTCACTGGCATACTGACCGAATAACTGGTGTGCCCAGACATCGTTCTCACGTAGGGCCGGGCCATAGTAACGCGCATTTACCGTGAACCTGCCGTAGTCATCGTCAGCGCCCAGCCAGGTGGGTACTGCATCTACATCCATATCCACCCAGTAGGCGTTTCTTGGGAAATACTTGTTGTCCCTGGAGTCCCACGACAGTGAGCCGCCCAGGCCGCCATTTTCCTGATCGACAATACCGTTTTCAAACAGGAAGTCTCTTCCGGCCTCGTTGTTAGGCGAGTATTCAGAGTTTTTGTAAAATAGCCTGCCGCCGGCATAAAAGCTGTCCTTCAATTGGAATAACAACTTCTGAGAAACCAGGATGGACTCAATTTTATAGCGCACCTCCTCGCCATCGGTATCGTCAAACTCACTGTTGGTTTTTCCCGGAAGTATGGCGGTATTGGAAATGATGCTGTTGTTTTTGAAAAACGCATTGTTGCGAACAAATAAAGTGACGCTGTCGGTGTTCGAATACTGGCCGCCTACCTGTAGTTGGGACTTGGAAGACTTATCATCGAGTCGGTACAGATAGGATGTCGATAGTCCCACGCCTGTGCCAGTCAGCGGGGTGCTGGTCACCAGTGGCACAATGCGCAATGCCTTCTCAGTGATTTCATCGCCATCTTTTTGCGCCTGTGCGGCGACCACTGCCGTTGAACCGGACAGTAGTGGTAAGGCCATCCCAAAAATCGCAAAATATCGAATCATTATATTCCTGCAGCAAAAGAAAGGCCGCTGTAGCGGCCTTTCTTTGATTTGCTGTGCTTTTTTTCTTTAGCGCGTCAGGTCTTCGGGGTCTGCATCATGAACAGGAATTCCTGGACAGCAGCCTTGGTCTCTGGGCGTAGGTTGGTAATACCGTCGTAGGGCATACCCGTGGCTGGGCCCTCGCTAGGGTACTTCTGCTTCCTTGCCATGTGGCGCTGGATCATGCGTACAAACTTGGCGCCACCCCAGGCTCCAATCTCTGTAGAGACAGGCCATTCCTCGCGAGTATCGCGGAACAGGTCGTAGAAGTCAGCGAGAATGGCATTCTCAATATTGCCCCCCGGTATCGCCAGTTTGTATTGCTCTTTGATGACCGCTTCGAGTTTGTTGATGTTGTATAGGAACGCATAATCGCGACGGCCCTGGGTGTCACCCTCAAGCCACAAAGAGGTCTGGTCTATGCCATCGATGATCCGGTCCCTGGGGATGTCATCGCTAGCGCCGGCAACTCTGGCCAGGGTTGTGAACAGGTCAGAGACGTGAACGATATCGCCCACCACGCTGTCCGCCTCGACCATGCCTGGCCAGCGTACAAATGCATCTACACGGACACCGCCTTCAGTGGTATAGCCCTTACCGCCGCGGAACACCATGGGCGTATAGCCAGATTGGGGTGAGTACTTGGTGAAATGACCGTTGTCCCCCATGATGATAACGATGGTGTTATCGGCAATGCCGAGTGTCTCCATCTCAGCCATCATGTCGCCAATCCACTGGTCGACCAGTTTCATTTTCTCGACGTAGTTACCGCCGTTGGGGGTGGTGTACTCGTCGTAGGCGGTACGCGGACCCGTCAGTGGATAAAGAGGCCAGTAATTCAGGAAGAAAGGCTCGTCCTGTTTCGCCAGTTTGCGCAAATGTTCCATCGCCTGGTCCTGGTAGCGATAGTTCATTTCCATGTATTTTTTCTCAGTCCAGCGTTCGCCCGCTTCTATGCCTACCTCGCGAACCGGTTTGTTGCGCACGCCCTCAACGCCCAGCGCCATGGAAGAGGCGTCGGTGCGTAACCAGCGATCCATGGTGTAGCGGTTGTCGTAGTTGTTGTCGCCGATGCCTATCGAAACTTCTTCATTGGCCGCGTCATCGTGATAAATGGTCAGTTGACCCTGTTGGTGGATGGGAAAGGCGGCGTAATCAAAGCCCTGGAAATTGGGCCAGGCTTCTTTAATATCGCCCATGTGCCATTTGCCGATGTGGGCAGTGTTGTAGCCGTTCTCAGAAAGAATTTCTGCCAGCGTTACCTCTTTATCGGCCAGACCAAAGCCTGAGATATCCACCGCGGTATTGCCCATGCCGTTTCGGTGAGGTTGTCGGCCAGTCATGAACGCTACCCGGGTTGGAGTGCACGAAGGCTCTGTGTACATGCGGGCCATGCGCATCCCTTCTTTGGCCACCTTGTTGATGGCGGGGGTCTCGTAGCCGCGAATCATATTCAGGGTCTTGCTGCCCAGGTCACCGAAGCCGATATCGTCAATAAGGATATAAACGATGTTGGGTGGCTTGTTGCCGTTGTTCTTGCGGGACTCTGCGAGTTTGGCGTTCACGGTTTTGTCTTGTTCCGCCCAGGCCTGGGCGTTCTGCTTTTCGAGAATGTAGTACTCGGCATCATGGGCAATCGGTTTTGCAGCGCTTGCCCCGCAGCTGATGGCGGTTGCCCCCAGTAACGTCAGGCACCTGGTAATCATGGTCTGCTTGCTCATTCTCATAGTAATCTTCCCTGTAACTGTGTGTATTCGCATACCGTTCCTGCTCGAAGGGCTGCAACCTGAGGGTATAGGCCGCCTGCTTCGAGGAAACTGTGTAACCCGCTCGAATTTACCTTGCTGGCGTTTACTGCTACTTTTATATAGTAGTGACTATAATTGTTTCGTCAATTATAAGAGTAGATTTTTCGTTTTTTTGATGCCCCCGGAGACGGGTATCTCATATTCTGTGTTCATAAATACAACAAGGAGTTGTGCAATGAGTCATTATCGTAGAGTTTGCGGCGGAATTTGCGCGAGCATGGTGCTATCTGCGGCAGCAGGACCCGTGGCTGCTGCCAGTGAGGACCAGTGGCAGTTTTCTATTGCCCCTATGTACTTGTGGGCTAAAAACATCGAGGGTAGCAGTGCCATCGGTGGTAAGGAGGCTCCACTGGATCTGGATTTTAAGGACGAGATCCTCGATAACCTGGACTCGGCGCTAGCTTTTCATTTTGAGGCCAAAAAGGGCAATCTGACGCTCTATGGTGAATATAACGACGCAGTGCTAGACCCCACAACGGTTGTAATGGCCGGCCCTGTTGAAATTCAGGCTGATGTCGAGTTCTCAGATGTCATGTGGGAAGCGGGTGCACTGTGGACCTTCGCCGACTCTGGGGATTCTCAATGGGAACTGCTAGGTGCAGTGCGTCATATGGATCAGGATCTCGATGTAAAGATCAGCAGCAGTGGCCCGGGACTTGTTCCTCTGCCCAGTAAAGTTAAGGGTGGTGATGAATGGTGGCAGGGCGTCGCCGGCTTACGCTATACGTTCCATGTTACCGATCGCTGGAGCTGGAGAATGCGCGGTGATGTCGGCTACGGTGACAGCGACAACACTTCGCTGCACGGGATAGCGTTCCTGGATTATCGCTACCGCGATTGGGGCTCTTTCTTCGCAGGCTATCGTTACCTGGATACGGATTACGATAACGGTAGAAAGTCAGCTGACGGCTACGCCTTCGACGCTGATCAGCAGGGTCCTATCATAGGCCTCAGCTTCTACTGGTAATGAAATAGGGGCTTGGCCGTCTGGTTCGGCCCCGCATTTTCTCGCCCGCGCTTAAAATATATTGCTGCCAAGCAGCAGTGCGCTAACTTTTCCCCTTTGTAATCTCTCCCCGTGTCGTAGCCAGAAGATCAGTAAAAATGCGGAAGCTCTCATTAGCGGCGAGCTTTTCTCTGATTAAGGAGTCAAAAGCTTCGCGCTCAATTTTGTTGAGAATGTCCAGCCGGAACTCGTCGCTGCTGTCTTTCATGTCATCTCTGACCTCCATCACGCGCTCATAAAACACGTCTACGCGATCTTTCTTCATGCGTTCGCGCCAACGGGCGAAACCCAGGAAGGCAGAGATCAGTAAGAAGGTCACGTAAACCAGCATATTGATGGTTTCCGCATAGCGTTCGAGAAACCCTGGATCGTCGCGCTGCAAGTAGCTGCGCGCCCCGGGATGTAATGGAAAACTCAAATCCAATGGATCGAAAGACTCGTTGATGCCCGAGAATAGGTGGGGGGCTATTGCAGCTAAGCGTGGCTTTTGTTCGATAAAGGTTTTGGTGAGTTTGTAAATGGCAGACTCGGATATGTCTTTGCGGGTGACCAGCAGTGCGTCTACCGACACGGTGAGCAGTGCCTCTTCATTGCCGGGGAGTTCATAGGTGAGGGCAGGTATTTTTATTGGCTTCATTCCCGGTGCGTTATAGCCGATTCCCTCTTCGTAAAATTTACGTTGGGGGTTGAGTTGGTCGTCCAGCGACACCAGGCTGAATCCGTCTAGAAACCAGCTTGTATTGGTCGGGTTGATGGGGCCAAAATAAATGATGATATCGGTTATCTCTGGCTGGAATTCAGAGGAAACTTGATAGTCACTGGGCTCGAGACCGTCCCTGTGGGTGACCAGTTTCACGAACGAGGCGCCGGCCGCGGAGCGATTAGCCACGTAAAAATCAGCTCCTTTGAGGGTTTTTTCCAGGTCTATGGGTTCATAACTGTCGCGCATGGCAATGTGCAATACGCTCTGATAGACCGGGAGTATCACCCGCACACCGCGGACAAAATCGATGTTGTTTTCTACCAGCGCGAGATCTGCCTCATTGGCGACCAGGGCGTCTAATGGTGATCTGGTTGCTGGTACGTCTGCCAATTCAAAAGTGATGTTGGAGCGTTCCTCGATAACGGCCTGCAATTCGTCGGGCGCGAATTGCCCGTAGTCAGCAACCATCATCCGCAGATTTGTGCTGGCGTAGTCGCAGCCGCCGATAAATGACAGGCTGGCGACTAATGCGGTGGCGAATATCAGCTTTGCTTTCATGATTGAAGTGTAGGCGATTAGAGGCGCCTGGGAAACACGGCGATGCGCCAGGTTTTAGAGGGACGCACTATAGGTGAGGACAAACTGTGGGCCGCGTAGATCCAGGCTGCCCACGGTGTCATCAAAATCCATTTCAGCCGCCATGTAGCGCACACCCAGGCCAATGCTCTGGCCTGGGCTGTACTGGAAATCTATCCCTGTGCGGCCGTAGAAGCCGAAAGCGAAGCTGGATGCTTTGTCGTCATCAATGGTGATTTCGTAATCATCGGCGGGACTGACGATGTCCTCGTTCTCTACCCGATGCTGACCGTACATGATCATTGGACCTGCGGCAGCGTAGACTGAAACGTTGGGGCCAATGTAGCCGCGCAGGAACCCCCCCAGGTGCAGTTCACCCAGGAACAAAGAGTTGTCTAATTCAAAGCGGATATTGGCGCCGCTGTCGCCGCCAATGGTGCCGGATATTCGGGTGTCACTGTTTTTCCAGCCAATGCTACCGCCGGAGTTAAGCCCCAATTTGAGCAGATCGTTCACGTAGTAGGTGTATTCCGCTTCGATGCCGCCGCTGGGCAAGGCCGAAGGGAAGCTCACGTCAATGTCTTCGCCATCCAGGTCATCCCAGTTGCCACTCTGGTCGTCGAGCATCAGGCTACCAAAAAAAGCTTGCACCAGAGGGGGGAATTTTTCCTGGTCGGCGGTTTCTGCCTGGGTCTGGCCGGCAAGTGCTAGGGCCATCAGGCCGGCAGTTATACGAAAGTAGGGCATGTCAGTCCGGCTTAATATTTGTGGTTAGCTATTGGCCAGCATCCACTGGCGCAGACGATTGGAATCACCGAAGGGTGTCAGCTTGCCAAAGGAGTTGAGCAGTACAATGGAGACATCTTCGCCCTCGATATTGGCCTGCATTACCAGGCAGCGCCCCGCCTCGTTGATATAGCCGGTTTTACTGAGCTCAATATCCCAGCTGGCGTTTTTCAGCAACCGGTTGGTGTTGCCGTAGGTCAGGTTACCGCGACCCTTGTAGGGATAAACATCCATCCTGGTGGTGGTCGTGGCCGTCGTAATTAACTCGTATTCATCGGCGGCGGTGATCATTCTCGCCAGGTCCGCGGCGGTGGAGACATTCTCGGCCTTCAAGCCTGCCGGGTCCGCAAAGTGTGAATTGGTCATCCCCAGGGCCCTGGCCTTGCGGTTCATATGGGTCAGGAAGTTATCCATCCCGCCGGGGTAGGTTCGGCCCAGTGCGGTGGCGGCCCGATTTTCCGAGGACATCAAGGCGAGCAGGATCATCTCTTTGCGACTGAGGGTGGCGCCGTACTCCAGGCGTGAACCGGTGAGGCGGATGAGATCCCGGTCTTGCTTGGTGATCGTGATTTTTTCGTCTAGTGGGATACCAGAGTCCAGTATGACCATGGCGGTCATCAGTTTGGTAATGGAGGCAATAGGGCGGACTGTATCTACATCCTTGCCATAAATAACGCTGCCGGCGTTATCGAGCACGATGGCGGATGCAGACTTGAGTCCCGGATTGCCAGGCAGATCGGTGAATTTAGAGGTGCCGGCGACGGCACTGGTGGTCGCTGCGAGAAACGCCGCTGCGACAAAAAATGTCTTTGCGATACCCATGGTCTTTTGTCCCGCGTTAAGCGTGTGTTTTTATTGTCGCCCCCGTGTAAACGAGGTTCCGGTGACCTTTTGCCCCAGTCACCGGACTCCCGCCTTTGCGGGACTGACATTGTGGCCTATTCTGCCTCAGTGAGCGAAAATTGGCCAGACTCAACCGGGTTCGGATTCCGCTCCCGCGATAACCCTTAGTAGACCCCTAAAAGCCCTGCTGGCTGTTGCATCCCCCGCCAGCACGCGCGATACATCAGACGCGATAGGCATCTCTACGTTGTACTCCCGGGCCAGCGCCATCACCGCCGGAGCGCTTTTGGCGCCCTCGGCTACCATGGTCATCTCCTTAATGATCTCCTCCATATTGCGACCTTTGCCCAGCTCGATACCGACGTGCCGGTTGCGGCTCTGGGGACTGGTGCAGGTTGCGATCATATCCCCCATACCGGCAAGGCCAGCGAAAGTCTCCGGGCGGCCACCCATGGCGACGCCGAGACGGGTGACTTCTGACAGGCCCCGGGTGATCAGCGCCGCGCGGGTATTATCACCAGCGCCCTGGCCATCGCCCATGCCTACGGCAATCGCGATAATGTTTTTTAATACGCCTCCCAATTCACAGCCCACTACGTCGGTATTGGTATACACACGAAACAGGCCGCTTTTGAACACGTTTTGCAGCTCGCGAACGATGATCTCATCTTCCATGGCGATGACCCCGGCGGCTGCCTGGCCGGCCATGATTTCCCTGGCGAGGTTGGGCCCGGTCAGTACGCCCACCGGGTGTCCTGGCAAGACCTCCTGGATGATCTCGGTCATACGCATACGGGTTTTCAGCTCCAGGCCCTTGGTCAGGCTAATCACTGGCACCCAGGCGCGAATGTGCTGCTTGACGTCTTCCAGCACGGCGCGAAAGTTCTGTGACGGAATTCCCATAACGACTACGTCCGCTTCGCGAACAGCTTCGCCTACATCATGGGTGGCGCGCAGGCGATCCGGGAGTATGGCGCCCGGCAGGTAGCGTTCGTTGCTGCGTCTGGTGTTGATTTCCTCGACGGTATCGGGATTACGCGCCCACAGGGTAACGTCGGTATTGCGAGCGACCAATGAGGCGACAGTGGTGCCCCAGGAGCCGCCACCCAGTACAGCGATATTCAGTTTCTTCATTTCTCTTTCTCAGGTAGAGGCGTTGCGATTGGCAACGCCTACTGCTCGTATTACGTCGATGCGGCGCAGTAGTTCACGCAACTCTCGTGCCAGCTCCAGTCGATCTTCTTTCAGCGACTCTGCCCCGCCTTCAGTCAGGTTTCTGCTTTGCAGCATTTTGTAGCCATTTTTGAACAACAATTTGCCAATAGAGGACTCGCTGGAAATGCGTCGCTGCAGGTAAGCCTGACGTCCGTAGGTCAGTGCTTGGCTTATGCATTCAGCCTGCTCCAGCGATTCGTGAGCGTCCTTGCGTGCCAGCATGGAAGCGACTACCGAGTAGGCCTCGGTGAAACTCAGCAGGGTGACATGGGCGACCAGTGGCGTCATATTTTGCAACATTGCGGTAAAGCCCGCGGCACCGCGGCCTAGTAATTCCTCCCAGTCCTGGCTGTAGCGATTCATCTCATCGCGAATCTGCTGATGGAAGTCGTCTGTAGGCGCATAGAAAAATTCGAACTTGAATAGGTCCCGCAGATCATCAACCTCCTTCCAGAAAAACTCCAGCGCATTGGCTTCGGTCTGTTCGCTGGCTCTGAGCAAAGCCAGCTCAATAATGGCTTTATTGACGAAAAAATGGATGACCGTGTTGCGGTAGTAACTTGCCACCGGGTGTTGGTCCAGACCAATACCGTAGACAACTTCGGGACCCTCGTCGTAGCGGGTCACAATATTGTCATCGATCATGATCCCCAGCAGACCCTTCATTTGGTCGGCAAAGCTGCGGTTGAAGTCGTCGGAAATGCGCAGTTTACGACTCTCTGCCCAGGCTAGCAGTGCACGCAGGTCATCGATCACCTCATCCTCTGTCAAGGCCTTGGGCGCAGCGCCCAACAAACTCATAGTGACCAGGGAAGGGAAGGTGATGGGGGTAACTTCATTGGCCTCGACGGCGACCTCAAAAGCAATCTTGGACAGTGCCAGTTTGTCACCCGGTTCTGGCGCTCTGGGCAGTACCACCGGCTCGCCGATATCCATATAGACCTTGCCCATGGGGCGAGCCAGACTGCGGACATAGCCGATAAACCACTTGAGTGATTCTGCGCCCTTGCCGCGTCCAGTTTGCTCGGTTGCATACTCTTCGACATCGCGAATAATGTCATAGCTGATGGAGATGGGAATGATATGAATATTCTCCGCTCCCGTGGCGTGGCAAGCCTCCAGTACATATTTCAATAAACCATAGCGGGGTGGCATTAACTTCCCGGTGCGAGAGCGGGTGCCCTCGAAGGCCCAGTTCATCGGGAAACGCTTCTCCATCAGATAGCCGATGTAGTAACGCAGGGTGAGCTTGTATAACTCGTTGTCCTGAAAACTGCGTTTGATGAAAATGGCCCCGGCCCTGTGCAACAGGTGACCCAGGCCAGGGAAGTTAAGATTGGCGCCGCCGAACATATGGGGCATGGGGAAGTCGTTGTCATACATGACCTTGGGAACGACCATGCCATCCAGATAGGTTTTGTGAGTCCACAGCAGCATAGAAGGGTTGTTGCGCACCACCTGGCGCATCTTCTCCACTGAGGCCTTGTCATAGACGATATCTTCTTCATAGCCCAGGCCCAGGCAGAAGGTGTTGAAGCGCGCATAGACATCCAGCCAGAAAGAGGAGGGTGTAGACACCATCTCCTTCATATAGCCTGCCGCCTCTTTCATTAGCTCGGCTTTAGATTTGCCCTGCTCATCCGCCAGTTGCTGGACTTCTTCGTTGTAGTTGCTGTTAGACATGATGGATGCAGCGACATGGCGCGGTACCTTGTAGCGGCCGCCTTTTACATGGCGTTCGCTGATGTCCAATACGACTGCTGCCTGGCGGGCAACAAAATTGGCAAAATCCTCTTGGGCAGAGTCATCTGTGACCGTGTTATTAGCCTCGAAACGCTGGCGTAAATTGGCCATGGTGTCGGGCTTGCCGGCTACCAGATGGACCCGCTCGGGATACTGTTCAGTAATACGTTTGCCACGCCGATTGGAGGGTTTGCGCGGGTCACCGGTGATCAGGTGACGCAGGCGTCCTAGCGTGATCGTGTCGTTTTCGGCGGGTGTCCACACCACGCGCAGCGGGGCAATGATGGTGTCAGCTGGCAATGCCAGCGACATGACCAGTTGCCCGCTGTCGAAACCAGTGCGCTCGTCTTTGAGGTCAATGCAGACCTGGGGTGCTTCAAAAGACTTGTTCTCTTGATCGACAAAGTGCTGGACCCAGCCGCGCAGTACAGACTCTTCGGTGCTGTTGCGCACATCAAGAATGAAAAGTACTTGCTGGGCGTCCCGCTTTGGCCACGGGTTGTTTTTATTGTAGACGTCTACCAGATTCAAACCGGCTCCTTACACTTGGGTCACTTGGCGGATTTTGGTTTGGCCTTTGGTTTGGCCTTTGGTTTGGCCTTTGCCTTGGCCGGCGCTTTCTTTTTCACCGCTGGCTTTTTACGCTTGATCGGTGCGTCTTTTATGGCCGCCTTTTTGCGGGCTGGCGCTGTCTTTTTTGCCGCTGGCTTTTTGCGCTTGGTCGGTGCGTCTTTTGCAGCCGCCTTTTTACGCACCGGCGCTTTCTTTTTCGCGGGCATCTTGCTGCGACTGACCTTTTTCTGGGTGCCTGCTGGCAGTTCCTGTTCCGGCTGGCCCAGGCTGCGAGCGAACATGTTCCTAACCTCGGTCACATGCTGATCAATGGTTTTGACTGACCATGTGCTGGTGTCCACGGCCGGCAGGACTTCTACATCCACGGTTGCCTGACGAAATACAAAGTCACCTTTGGGTGCTACGTCGCCGGCATTGCGAATAACAATGGGTACTATGGGTACCCCTGCCTGCATGGCGATGTGAAAAGCACCCTTTTTAAAAGGGGCCAGAGTGGGTGAAACCGTGCGGGTGCCTTCCGGGGCAAGGACGACCGACTTGCCGTCGTTGCGCATGGTTTCGACCAATGGTGCGATGGACTCAATGGCATTCTTGGCGTTGGCTCTATCGATAAAAACAACGCCACCAAATTCCATTACCCGGCCGATCAGCGGCTGTTCGCGTTTTATTTCCTTCTTGCCAATGCCGGCGATATCACGCCTTAGCAGTCTGGCGATGATCACCACATCTGCCTTGCTCTGGTGATTGAAAACAAAGACACAGGGCCGGTGAGACCACAGGTTCTCTTCCCCTTTAACATTCAGGTCAAGTCCGATCAGGGCACTGGCTGTGTCGGCGAACAAAGAGAAGGAGAAGTTAACCGAATCCCGGCGGGAGCCGGTGAGCGCATAAATCGGCAGGCCAGCGGCGAAACTGGTCACCAGGCTACTCGTGGCGGCGACTGAACGTACAAACTGACCCAGGCTGGGTCGGCCACGGCTGCCGAAACTGGCAACCGGCCATTGGTTTCTGCGGGCCAGGCGTTCCAGCTTTTCGCTGGGATTTAGCGCTATTGGATTACCGACTCGCTCTAACAGTAGTTGGTCGTCGGTACTGTCGGAGTAAAAGAAGCTGTGGTCCAGGTTGCCGTTGACTTCCGCTGCCAGCGTTTCGGCGGCGTCAACTTTGCCCTGCCCGAAACAGGTTGGGCTTACCACGGCACCGGTGAACTTGCCGTCGGCAACTTCCAGGTGCGTGCACAGGACATGAGCTATGCCCAGATCCTCTGCTGCCGGCGCTACCTGGTAAGGCGTGGCAGAAGAGATGATGGCAACCGTGTGTCCCTTTGCCAGGTGGGCGTCGACCAGAGAGCGGGATTCAGGGTAAATGCGGCGGGCTATCTGCTTGGTATAGAGCTGTTCGCCCACTTCATAGTACGTCTCCTCCTCAATGCCGCGCATGAACTGGGCGTTGACAGCCATCATCCCGGAGAACCCCAGATTGCCCATACCGAAGTTGGTCATGGCGCCCATGATTTCGAGGAATTCACGCGGTGAAACGTCGCCGCGACGGAGCTGCTCGCGGATGAATACAGTGGCTGAGTAACCGGCGATTATGGTGCCGTCGAAGTCGAACACTGCGGTAATCTTTGGGCCACTGGGTGACGCATCGATGTCCTGCAGCAATTGTTGAATGCTGGCCATTGGGGATTCCTTGCTTGGTTTCGCAAGCATAGCGCATTGCTGTTGAAAACGTAGGGTTTTCCCCGGGTGGACATAAAAAAACGCCGTTGAGATTAGGGTCTCAACGGCGTTTGGGGGTAAAACGTTTAATGCTGCCCAGGCTGTATCTGTTCCGGCCCGCTACCGGATCACTTCCCTCTGGCTGTGGCCATCTCTGACTAATGTCCACGCGCTGCCCCGAAATGCAGGAAACATTCCTTAATCGCGGCTCACCCCATGCGTGATGCCCGATACGTTGCCTGCATATCCAGTATAGGTGGGCAATAGAGCAGGGCAAGAAATTCCGTTATGATATTTTATTATTTCTATTGATAACCAGTGGTTATATCGCTGGCGATAAAAAAGGAACCCTGGAATCGGGCTCCTTTAGTAAAAGACTCAGAACTACTTGGCTTTGCGGAACAATAGGGTCATGCGGTCTGATTCGCCTATGGCCTCCATGGCTGCCTTTTTTGCAGGGTCGTCCTTGCTGCCGCTTAGCGAGGGAGGCAGGCGCCACACGATGTCACTCGCTCCGGGCTTGTCCTTGGGGTTGGCGTTGATATCGCTCTGGGCTGCCAGTTCGAAGCCCGCCGCATTAAATGCTGACACAACATCGGATTGCTTGAGGTAGCCACGACTGCCATCGGAGCCCTCTGTGGGGGCTGACTCCGGCAGGCGATGCTGAACGACACCGACCAGGCCGTCATCCTTGAGCATGCCGCGTATGTTCGCCAGAGTCTGGCTGAGGGTGCCGGCGTTAGCTTCAAAGCGGTTCAGGTTGTGTAGGGCGCGTATCATCAGCACCCGGTCAACGCCGCCAAATATTTCCGCTGGCAAGGTATTAAAGGCGTGCCCCGGGGCATTGATGCCGTTGTCGGTGAAACCGGTCACCATGCCAGTAAACTTTCCGGTCGCCTCTCGGCGTTCTTTGCGCCACTCATCGGTCTGGTTGGGAAACAGGGCCCAAACCCTGTCAGCGTAATTTAAACCGATCAGCGTGCCATCGCCGCCCAGATAGTTGGCCAAAATGTTGCTGTACCAGCCGCCTCCGGGAAGGCCTTCGGCCACGGTCATCCCTGGCTCTATCTGGAAGAACGTCAGGGTTTCTATGGGGTGTCTGGCAGCATCACGGGCGCGGTACTCCTCGCTGCGAGACTCCACTGCGTGGACCAGTGCGGGGTTGGGCGCTGCCATAGCCGTATTGAGAGTGCCAGCCAAAGCCAGCCCGGCGATGGCGAGGGTGGAAGTAGCTCGTAGCATGTTGATTTCCTTGTGGGTGTAGCTGATTAGAATTAAATTTCGCCGCGCTCGCGAAGCGCCTGGCGCAGTGCCGAGGAGCTGTGTGTTTTTTCGTCGCCAACAAACTCGATGCGTCCGCCACCTGCTTCTACGGCAAAACGCTCTGGCATTTTGCTCAGCGTGTAATCGGTACCCTTGGCTTGAATGTGAGGCCTATAGAGTTCAATTAGCGGAATCGGGATGGCGGCGTTCAGTGGCACCACATAGTCAACCGCTTCCAGGGCAGCAATCACTTCCATGCGCTCTTCACAGGGATTGATAGAGGGCTCCCGGTTGTCATTGGTGTCTATGGACGCCTCAGTATTCACCGCGATCACCAGTACGTCACCCAGGGACTTGGCCGCTTCCATGTAACGCACGTGGCCTACATGTAGCAGGTCGAAGCAGCCGTTACCGAAGACGATGGTTTCTCCGCGCGCTCGGCGCTCTTCAAGTATGGGTAGCAGGTCGTGGGGATTGCCAAATATTTTCTCGAAACTGTCCATAAAACAGGGGTTTGGTCCGCGTTGTCTTAGCTTGCGCAGTGTAGCGGGGAATGGCGGCGGAATATATACTCAGGGCCTTTGTCCCTGAGGATTGCTGCCGTCAGTATGCATAACGTTCAGTTTAGCGAAGAGCCTGGCCGGGTGCTCCTTGTCCTGCCGACCTGGGTGGGCGATGTGGTGATGGCTACCCCCTTTATACGTGCGCTATTCAAGCGCTTTGAGCGTGCGCAGATCACCGTGCTAATGAATCGCCACCTCTACCCGCTACTTGAAGGCAGCCCTTGGGTGGAACATGTTGAGTTTTGGGCGCCGCGCAAGAAAACGGCAGACGCAAAACAGCAGCAACGGCAATTGCTGGCGCGACTCAAGGAACAGCAATTCGACCTGGCGGTAATGTTGCCCAATTCGCTGCGCAGCGCCTGGCTCTGCTTTCGCTCAGGGGCAAAACAACGGGTAGGTTTTAACCGTGATGGTCGCGGCCTGTTGCTGACCGAGCGGATTGCGGTGCCCAACAGGGTTAGCGGCGGCTACGAACCATTGCCGTTGTGTGATTACTTCGCGGTATTAGCCGACAGCCTGGGTATGGAACATCCCGGTGATGGTCTGAGCTTGTTTCTCACTGACGAGGCAGATACTGCTGTGGGAAGCAGGTTGCGCGCGGAGGGGGTGAGACCCGAGCAACCGCTGGTGGTGCTTTGCCCGGGAGCCAATTTTGGCGCTTCCAAGTGCTGGTCTCCCCAGCGCTTTGCCGCTGTGGCCGACCACTTAGTGCGCAAATATAACGCTGCGATAGTGATCAGCCCTGGACCGGGGGAGGAGCCTTTGGCCGAGGCGATTCGAGACACTATGGAACAGCCCTGTTTTCTGCTTACCGCGCCCTGTCTGACCCTGGGAGAGCTCAAGTCGTTGATCGCCGATGCCGACCTGCTATTGGGTAATGATACCGGCCCCAGACATTTTGGCCGTGCCTTTGATACCCCCCGGGTAACCGTGTTCGGACCAACAGAGCAAAAGTGGACAGATACCGCCCATGGTGATGAGACCATCGTTAAAGTGGACGTCCCCTGTGGGCCTTGTCACAAAAAGGTCTGTCCTTTGGAGGAGCAGGTCTGTATGACCCGGGTGACGGTGGATATGGTTGTTGCTGCTTGTGAAGAACAACTGACCGCCACACTTTAGCCGGCGGTCAGGTTTTCGAGCATTCCTTAGAGGAAGTAATCGGGCTCTGCTGAGTCATCCCACTTCAACTTGCCAAGCTCATCAGGGTTGGCGATCAGCTTTTCGATTAACCAGTTCACGTCGTTGTAAAGACAGGTGACCTTCTCGCAGGTGACCGTGGCGTTGAAGTTTTTCACCAAGTCTGCAGTGGCGCTGCGGGTTGCATCGTAGGATTCAACGCCCGCATTGGCATTCTTGTCACCCAGTCGGCCGTGATCCTGATTGCGGTATACCGGACAGTTGTAGAGTCCAAGCGGTGACAGCACCTGACGGAAAAACTGCATATGGCACTGTTGCGGTTGTTTGGCCAGAGACTGGGTCTGGCGCTGGAGCATGGCTTTGAGACCGGTGGACTGGTGTACGCGGAAGTTATCGTCAGCCAGCGTTACCGCCTCCTCAATCTGTGCCTGAATGCGGCTGATAATGTCTTCCAGCCCCGACTTTGCTTTGATATCGATGACTTCGGCATTGTTCACCTCGTCACGGGTGAGGAATGGTTTGAAGCTGATGTAATCGAAGCGGTTGTCCTTGGCCAGCTTTGTGGCCATAGCGATTTCTTCCAGGTTTTCGACGATCTCAGCGTCATTGATCTCGGCGCCACGCCAGGTGACGATGTAGGAAAAGCCCACGGTTACGTCCGGATTGGCATCCTTGATCAGCGGAACCTTGGCGCAAATGCCTTCCAGAGTGAAGTCCTTGCGTGGATTATGCATGGGTTGAAAAGTGGCATCGGTGCCGGAATCCAGCGACAGGCGAACCCAGTCGGATTTTTCCATGCAGTCGGCGACCTTGGCGATCTTCTCATTGCCGGTGCCGTTGGAGACAATGGCTATCTGCAATCCCAACCCCTTCATGAAGCGGATGATTTCTTCAAACTTGGGGTACAGGGTGGGTTCGCCGCCACCGATGACAATTACTGATTTCATGCCGCGCTCGGCCATGACCTGCAAGGATTCCAGTAGCTTGTCGTGGTCGAAACGGATGCCTGTGTTCAGTATGTCCAGGTCTACGCAGTGGTCGCAGGCAAAATTACAGGCGGTGGTCAGATCCAGGTTGATCGAAATAGGCGCAAAATCCGGTACCTTGCCCGGGTCCAGATCGATCGCATCGGCATCGGTGGCATTGCGCATGGCAACCTGCCAGTGAACATAATGCTCCAGGGCCTCTTTAGCCCCCGGCTGCACCAGTTTGGTGGCAAAGTCGTGAATGCTTGCCAGCTCAAGTTGATCTTCGGGCTCCTGGACTGGAGCGTCGACGTCGGTCAGGGGGATATTGTTGTTCAAGAGACACCTCGGGGCGCAATCTGCGATTCTTCGTGTAATCAAGCCGCAATTCTACGGGGACTGGGGCGTCAGTGCTAGCGCCAGGCGGCGGCCAGTTGTAGCAGGTTGCGGTGGGCGCTGCGCAACAATGTGCCGTTGCTGCTGGCACCTGCTGTGACTTGCGCCAGAAAATGAGCTGTCACCTGACGCATAGGGTCAGCCACCGCTGCTCGTTTGTCGTCGCTGACCATTGCCTGGCTATATTCCGGCAGTGTGACCTGACGGTCCGCTCGCATACTGTTTATTTCGTACCAGGCGGGGCGCGGCCGTTCGGAGCAGGTCTCAAGCAATAAGCGGGCCGAGATGCAACCGCTGCCGTGTTGGTAGTTGCAAGCTAACGCCAGCTTCTCGTTTCCTGAATCGATTTCTATAGTGCAGGACAGACAGTCGCCAGGCCCGGCCAGGGACTGCAGCATGCTGATAAAGTGGGGCGCGGCGTCGGTAATCATGTCTTCACCGATGGAAATAGGGCTTAGCCGCATGCTGAAACGGTCTATTTTGTCGGGTAGGTCTCCGTGTAAGGCGCAGAATGCGGAGAGCGTGGTGGGCCATTGACCTACCAGGTGCAGCAGCAGGTTGTGGTCTTCAAACTTGCTCACCAGCTGATCTACCCGTTCTTGGCTGGCAGGCCATGCCAGTGGTTTTTCAACCAGACAGTGGCAGCCAGCCTTGGCAACCTGATCCAATTGTTCAGCATGAAAGCGCCAGGGCGAACAAATGGCGACGGCGTCGGGTTGGAGCTGTGCAAGGGCGACGGCAAGATCGGTGAACCCCTCGGTCTGGATGCCCCAATCATTTTTGAGGCCAGCCAGAGCTGCCGATACGCTCTCATCGCTGGTGCCAATGATTCCGCTAATGTGCGCTCCAGCTTCCGCCAGGCCAGCGGCGACAAATGGTCCTGTGCCCTGGCGTGCGGAGCGGGCGCCAACAACAATGATTTTGGGAGGGTTAACGGCGGGCAATGGTGTATTTCCGTAATGAACAGGCGCGGTTATTGTAGCGTAATTCTATGGCTGTCCTGTCCTCGGGCGGTGCGGAGTTTGCCTACGGTGTTGCGATTGTGCCGTTTTGTGGGTTTGGTTCTTTATTAATAGGCGCTGCCGCCGGATACTGAAGGCTATTGGGTAGCGGGAAATTTCGAACGTAGATGGGTGTTACTGCAGATACCATAAATTACCGTCTGGGCTTGATCATTGCGGCCCTGTTTCTGCTCGCCCTGTTGCCGCGTCTTTACTCGGCTCAGACCCTTGGGTGGGGCTGGGATCACCCGGATAGCTTCACCTTGATCAATTTTGACGAGGGCGGGTCTTGCCGGGCTGCCCTGGATGGCTTTTCTTACTCCACCTTTATCGGCCGACAGACGATAGGCATAGCTTCCATGATCGGCCTGGGCCCAGCTCAAGGCATCAGCGGCGATGAAAGGGCGGTGAAGGCCTATTGCCATAGCCGGGCACATATTCTGGTAGCGAGAACCTATTCGGCGGTATTGGGTTCACTCACCGTATTGCTCGTTGCCTGGTTGGGCCTGCAGTTGATGCCTGGCGCACCTGCGGTGGGCTGGACTGCGGGTGGGTTGCTGGCCGTGTCGGGATTCCATATCAGTCAGTCGCACAGTGGCACTGTAGACGCAGCATCTTCATTTTTTATCTACCTGTTTATTGGTTTGATGGTTTGGTCATTGCGGCGAAAGAACAACAAGGGGTTGGTCATTAGCCCACTATTTGCGTTGTTTGCCGTGTGGACCAAGTACTGGGTCTTCGCAGTCTTCGCCTATCTTGCATTGATTCCGCTTGCATGGTGGAAAGTAATGAGTGACGGCTTTTCGGGGAGGCGACTATTACTGTTAGTGCTTGCAGTTTCGCTATGGCTGGCTGCTTTGACGAACACCAGCTTCCCGCGTGCTGGCCTAAGCCCACTGCTTATTGTTTATGCGTTGATTGTTCCCTGGCAGCGAGTCAACTGGACCATGCGAGTGGTGTGGATACTGCTGCCGCTGCTGTTATGGGCGCTCACCCAGGTAGATTTGATCAGTGCCTATACCAGCAGTGGGGCAGGGGGGCGATTTGGAAGTGGTTACGCCGCGATTGGTGATAATAAATGGCTACGAAATATCGTCAATATTCCGGCGGTGCTGTTGTTGGGAATTGGTATCCCGGCCTGCATTTTTATGCCAATGGGTGTGCGCTCTCTGCTCAGGGGCAGCCGCAACTCCCGTTTGTGGGTGTGCTTGCTTCCTGTGTTGGCTTTTCTATTGTTTATGGCTTTCCTGGCGCCAGTGACTTACTACCGCCATTACTTACCGTTGATTCCCGCTGCTTGCCTGCTGGCTGCAGTGGGCTTGCACAGCACGAGTTGGGGCCGTCGACCATGGTTTATTGCCCTGTTCCTGGCCTGGCCGGCACTGCTGGGGTGGGATATGGTCTCGGACTATCACCGCGACCCACGACTGCTAATGCGACCCTGGTATCAGCAGCATGCGCACGCCACCGTATTTACCAGCTTTTATGTCAGCCCTCCGCCCGGGGTGAGAGCTGCGCTGTTTCGTCCTGAGTATGCCGCCGGTGACGGGGAGTCACTAAAACAGGCAGACTTTCTGGTATTGAGTGAAAACTGGTATGACACCGCATTTGCTAATGAGCTTAACGGACCGCGTGTCGGTGATCTGGATAAGCTTGTGAAAACGACTCCCACATACGCGGCTTTTTATCGTCAGGCTTTGTCCGGCGAACACCCTTTGCTTGAGCCTGCCGAGGCGTTCAAACTTCAGCATTTTATGCCTGAGCTGCTGCTGCATCGCCAGTGGTATGGAAATTTCCAACTGTTTGTGGGTGACCTGAGGGTGTTCCGTGTCGTCAAATAAGCCCACCATGGTCGGCGTCTCGTTGCGCTTTGCGCTTGTGGGTGTGCTCACAGCGCTAATTCATTATGGTGTGCTGTACATTGGCGTGACTCAACTTGCCTGGAGCAGTATCGTCGCCAGCAGTGTTGGTTTTGTGATTGCAGTAATTTTCAATTACTTTTCGCACTATGGCTGGACGTTTGCGGGTGGGGCTGATTATCAGTCACCGCCACACGGACGCACATTGCTGCGCTACCTGGTGATGGTAGCCTGCGGCTTTACGCTAAATGCTGTCATCATGACTCTGGGTGTGCAGCTGCTGGGCTGGCATTATCTGTTGACTCAGTTGCTAGCCATGGCTGTGGTGGTATCGTGGAACTTTATTCTGGCTAATGTGTGGGTGTTCAGATTTTGATGGAAGGCAATGCAATGGCGCAGTTGTTGACGGTGGTGGTGCCGGTCTATAACGAAACTCAGGTACTGGAACACTTTCACCGGCGTTTGAGCGCGGTGATGCAAGCAAGCGGATATCCTTATCAGGTACTGTACGTCGACGATGGCAGTGATGATGATTGTTTGTCTCTGCTGGGTCGCCTGCGCGAGACTGACCCCAATGTCTCTGTTTTGGAACTCAGCCGCAATTTCGGCAAGGAAGTAGCGCTCTCTGCCGGCCTGGATCACGCCAGCGGCGATGCCGTTATTGTCATTGATGCGGATTTGCAAGACCCGCCAGAAGTCATCCCCAGGTTTATTGAACAATGGCAGCAAGGCTACGATGTGGTCTATGGTTTGCGCGCGGAGCGGCGCGGAGATTCCGCTCTAAAACGGCACACGGCCAGCGGTTTCTACCGGGTGATGAGTGCGCTTAGCGATGTAGAAATTCCGCAGAACGCTGGCGATTTTCGTCTGTTAAGTCGCAGGGCGGTGGATACTTTGAATGCTCAGCCCGAAAGCCACCGTTATATGAAGGGACTCTACGCCTGGATTGGTTTTCCGCAAAAAGCAGTGAGCTATGATCGCGAGCCTAGAGCAGCAGGTGACTCCAAGTGGAGCTATTGGCGCCTGTGGAATTTCGCGCTTGAAGGCATTACTTCGTTTTCAGCAGCGCCACTGAAAATTGCAACCTACCTGGGGCTGCTCACTTCATCAGCGTCCTTCGTTTACGGGATCTTTTTGCTGGTGCGAACACTGTTGTTCGGCAATCCGGTGCCCGGTTATCCCTCGCTGATAATCATCGTACTGTTTCTCGGGGGCGTGCAGCTGATCTGCCTGGGCATCATTGGCGAGTATCTGGCTAGAACCTACCAGGAAAGTAAGGGCCGGTCCCTATACGTTCTCAAAGGCTATCATCCAGCGACTGCGCATCCTGTTGATGTCGAAAACTGAAATTTTGGCATCGTCCACAGACAGGAAAACTAACCTGTTAAATCCGATCTTGCTCGCCGCAGGCGCGCTTCTGTTTCTATCGTTTGGCTATACGGAAATGGCTGGATCAGATATGTGGTGGCATCTTGCCGCCGGTCGCGAACTGCTGCAGACCGGTACTCCCTGGATGGTAGATGACTGGTCCTACAGCACACCTGGCGGCGATTGGCTCAATCATGAGTGGTTGTCGGACCTTATCTACTATGGCTGGGTGTCGGCATTTGGCTTGACCAGTATCGTCTACTGGAAGTGGTTGGTTGTTGTTGCAACCTTCGCGTTGCTACAGGCGTCTCTGTATCGGGAAACCGGTAACGCCTTTGCTGCGCTAATCAGCGCGAGTATTGCAGCGGTCATTGCCGCGCCTTTTATTGATGTCAGGCCTCATCTTTATACCCTGCTTTTCTTTTGCCTGTTGATCTACCTGTTGCTGGGACGCGAGCCAGTTAGATGGCTATTGGCGCTGCTGTTTCTCGTCTGGGTGAACTTGCACGGTGGCTTTTTCTTTGGGCTGATGGCCCTGGGGATTCTGATATTCCCCTGGCGGAAATTCACTCTGGATGCATTTCGAATTGCCCTGATAACCGGTTTGATTTGCGTGACGGCCAGTGCCATCAACCCTTCTGGTTTCAAGACGTTCCTCTACCCTTTGGTCTACGCCTTTGATTCCAGCTCCCCCTATCGAGAGTTGGGCGAATGGCATAATCCCTTCCGTCCCGGCGGGATACGCTCACCGCTATTTTTCTACTTTATGTGGGCGCCATTTTTAGCACTGCTCTATGCCATTCCCGGTGTTCGCAGGGCAGCAGGTGTGCCCTGGGAGGGTATGGTGCTGACCGCGCTTACCCTGGCGATGGCGCTAACATCCCGACGTTTTATTCCAATTTACGCCATTTCCCTGGCGCTGATGCTCGCGCCGCTGTTGGCCCTGCTGTTTGGGCAAGTAAGGGTGCGAGTGCTGCAGTACGCACTGGCGATTACGGCTCTTTTATTCGCTTGCTTGCGCCTTGTTCCCTATCCGTTGCAGTCTGCGCCGGCCTTCCACTACCTCACTGCCGAGTACAGTTATCCTGAGGATGTGATCAGTTTCATGCAGGCCAACGAGTTCACAGGCAATGTCTACGCACTTTATAACTGGGGAGGTTACATCCACTGGCGAACAGATGGTGATTTGAAAGTCTTCATCGATGGGCGTGCAGACACGGTGTATGACGCCCAGACCTATTTTCATTACGTTGGCGTGCTGAGCGGTAAGCCGGGCTGGATAGACGCTATTGAAAGCAGTGGCGCTGATTTTGTGCTCTGGCCTTATGAGCGCAGGGGAGGTCAGCAAATGTTGCAGGACTTACTTGCGACGGGCCGGTGGCGAGCGCTTTACCAGGATGCGGTGTCCTGGGTGGCAGCCCGCAAGAGCGTGGAACTTCCAGAGGCACCCAACTTCGCCGAGCCTTCACCCATCAGGGAGCTGAGCAGAGCCATGGTTGCCCGTCGCTCCGGTAATACAGCACAAGCCCTGGTTTCAGCGCAGGAAGTCAGGACGCAGATTCCCTGGCAAAAGAACGCCTGCCAACTCGAGATAGAGCTGTTGCGTCACGCGGGGAAGGATAAAGCAGCTCAGGATGTGCTGTGGGATTGCCTCAGTTACTTTCCCAGCAAGTTTCTGCGCTAGCAACCCTGTCAGGCAGAGGCCAGGTACTCCTGTGCAATCCTCTGCCCCAATTCGCCGGTCAACTGGGCGCTGTTACCCAGGCTTAGTTCAATCTGCCGGGCCTCCAGGCAGTAGCGGAACAGAGGGTAGTCACGATCAACACCGGTGCCACCGTGGCAGTGTTGAGCGGCCTGGCTAACTCTGTGAGCAGTGTCACCGCACCAGATTTTAGCGATGAGCACAGCTTCCTGGGCAGGTCTGCCCTGGTCGATCAGCGAGGCCGCCTGTTGGGTAACCAGGCGCAGGCACTCTACGTCGATATAGCAGTCCGCCACCCGGTGGCTGACGGCCTGGAAGGTGGCGATAGGGCGGCCAAATTGCTCTCTTTCGGTAGTGTATGAGCCTGTCATACGCATCATTTTGTCACTGATGCCCACGGTCATCGCGCACAACGCTGTGCGAGTCGCCTGTTGTGCCCACTGCATAGCATCCAGAGCCTTGCCGCCTCTGGCCACGATGTCTTCGTCGGGTACTTGAACGCCTTCCATAACCAACTCGTGACGCACTTCCCCGCTGGTGACTAACTGTGGATTGAGGCTTACGCCGGCAGCTTGAGGGTCGATTAGGGCAACCAGTAACTCATCGCCCAGCCTGGCTGAAAGCAGAATACGTTTTGCGGAACTGCCCTGACTGACGCAAATCTTGGTGCCGCTGATGGAATACCCCCCTTCCATTGCCTGAGCGCTGGTGCGGGGTGCAGCAGGGTTGTCATTACCGTACTCTTCCAACGCTGCCGTCACCTGATGGTTGCCGTTGGCGATTCCGCTCAGCCATTGCTCTTTCTGTTTGTCGTTGCCGAAGCGGCGCAGCGTGCCTGCCGCGCTCACCAGTACCGGTACTACTGGTATTGGTGCCACCGTGCGGCCTACCTCTTCGCATAAACTGGTAAGTGCATAGAAACCCAGGTCAGTGCCACCCTGATTCTCTTCTATATCAAGTCCCAGCAGGCCGGCTTTGGCCAGTGCCTGCCAGAGCCCGGCGTCAAAACGCGCTTCCTCATTTTCCTCTATGGCCTTGAGTTGGTCGGCTGCAGTAAAGTCGTTGAGAATCTGCTGCGCCAGTTGCTGCACACTGGAGAGTTCTTCTGATACGGTAAAATCCACTGTTCTTTCCTCTTAGCGTGTGCGGGGCATCCACAGCCCCGCCATGGCAATAATGTCGCGCTGCACTTCGTTGGTGCCGCCGCCGAACGTGAGAATGGAGCCCACTCGCCAGCGGAATTCTATTTTACCTTGGAGCACGGCACCGGGCGATTCTGAGTCGATACTACTGGCGGTCCCCATAACCTCGAGCAGCAGACGGTAGAGCTCAACGAAAAATTCACTGCCATACACCTTGGCAGTGGAGGCATTGGCCATATCCAGTGGACCCTGGTCCATGGACCAGGCCTGCTTCCAGCACATGATTTTGAGTGCCTCCAGTCCGGTTTTCACTTTGGCAAGGTTCTGCTGTACCCAGGGTTGCTCAATCACTTTGCTATCAGCAGTTGCGTCAGTTGCAGCTGCCCATGTGGCGACCCCTTGATAAAGTGAATCTACCTGGCCATGGGTGAACAGTGATAGCCGTTCCACGTTCAACTGACTGGTGATCAGCTTCCAACCGCCGTTTATTTCACCCACCCGGTACTTGTCTGGAATCCGCACATTCTCGTAGAACGTGGCGTTGGTGCGCACGCCCAGCGTGCGAACGGGGGTGCAGGAATATCCTTCACTACTGGTAGGCACCAGGAACATGGTCAGTCCCTTGTGCTTTTTGTCGGCATCGGGGTCTGTTCTGGCCGCAAGCCAGACATAGTCAGCGTAGTGAGCATTGCTGGTCCACATCTTCTGGCCATTGATCACCCAGTCGTTGCCATCGCGCTCAGCCTTGGTGCGAAGGCTCGCCAGATCGGTGCCAGCGTTGGGCTCCGAGTAGCCGATGGCGATGGTTACCTCGCCGCGCTTCACTCCGCCGACGACTTCATCCTGAACGTCTTGATTGGCATTGGCAGCGATAACCGGTGCTACCGCCTCGGTGGTCAGAAAGGGGTAGGCAAAACCTGAGCGTATTACCTCATCAGTGAAGATGTACTGCTCAAGGTGGGAAAGCTCCTTGCCGCCCAAATCCTTGGACCAGCTTAGGCCAATCCAGCCATCGGCACCCATTTTGGCGTATTGCTTACGAAATTCCGGGCCGCCGCCTTCCTTAAAGTCCTCGTTTTTCATTTCCTCCAGTAGTTCGGGGGTCATGATGCCTTTCATGTAGTGCCGTACTTCCTGCTGTAGCGCATTCAGTTCGCTGGTTAACTCTATATTCATATTTCGTAGTCCTTACCCCATTACCGTCAATTCCACTTGTGTGGCGGGGTGACGAGTTCATTTGCTGCGGGTTGTAGAGCACTTTACGCCATGTATACGGGGTATCAATGTCCCAGCCACCACGGTAGGACTGGTAAAAAAGATCACTGAAACAGTGCATATTTGGCGTTTGAATTCGGGTGTTGAGCAAAAGCCGGACTAGCCTTATAATGCCCGCCCTCTTTAGGACTATAGCTCAGTTGGTTAGAGCGCTACCTTGACATGGTAGAGGTCCCCAGTTCGAATCTGGGTAGTCCTACCAAACAAACAAGCCTCCGCATCGCGGGGGCTTTTTTGCTTGGCAGCGGTATCTATCGATGAGAACTGGCCGTTCGACAAATTGCGCCAGTAATTTGCAACGAGCGGCGCAGCCGTGAAGCCCGCAGGGTCATTACAGCCCATAGGGTGTAATGATTCATCTGGGTAGTCCTACCAAACAAACAAGCCTCCGCATCGCGGGGGCTTTTTTGTTTGGCAGCGGTATCTATCGATGAGAACTGGCCGTTCGACAAATAGCGCAGCAATTTGCAACGAGCGGCGCAGCCGTGAAGCCCGCAGGGTCATTACAGCCCATAGGGTGTAATGATTCATCTGGGTAGTCCTACCAAACAAACAAGCCTCCGCATCGCGGGGGCTTTTTTGTTTGGTAGTAGTGTCCGCGCTAGACCAGGCTGTACGCCATGTAAATCAAACAGCCAAGAGACCCCAGCCATGTCAACGTTCGAAGTTGGGAAATACCAAACATATAGCAGGGGATATAGGCGACTCGTAATGCCAGCCATACGGTTGCAGTCTGGGTAAGGTCTGCTTGTTGATAAGTCGCCAGCAGGCACAGGGCAAGAAAGGCCGGCAGACTTTCCTGAAGATTAGCCCCGGCACGCGCTGTGCGCTCTTGCAACTGGGACTGTGGCGGCGGGTTATCCCTGCTGGAAAGCAAGTAGTCTATATGCTTCAAGCTAAGGCTTGCAGGCAGTAGCCAAAGCTGGAACAGGGTCAGTGCGAGTGCGGCAATAATCATTAATGACATTTCGATCTCCTGGGTTACATGGGCGTATTCGAGATGGGACAGGCCCAAGCATAGCATCGCTTGGGCGGGGGCCGAGAGCCATCTTTATGTCCGCCCAGGGTAGAACTCTATGCAATCTATCCGCGCTAACTGGTTTCTCTGGTTGCGGTGGTCCGCAGTAAATTCATCACTAGCGTAGCGTGTACTTTTTTGATCCTCTACACTGGGCGCTAATCGTAAAATAATAAATACTGGCATTCATCAATGCAAAACTTGATACGAGCTCGCTGCATCTTCAAGATGCTTTTGTTGTCGTGCTTTTTCTGGCCACTACAAAGTGCTTCTGCCCAGCAATCCACTGCGCTTGAGGAGGTCATTGTGACGGCGCAGAAGCGGGAGCAGGGTCTGTCGGAAGTCCCTATTTCGATCTCGGTGCTGAGCGAGGACTTCATTGCTGACAGAAATCTCATATCCATTGCCGATGTGGCGCAATTCGCCCCTAACGTCACGATTACCGAGCAAGTACTCGGGTTCAGTGTGATCTCGATACGGGGTTTTTCGGGTGGTGCCAATCGAGGGTTTGAACAATCCGTTGGTCGTTACGTGGACGGTATCTACTCTGGCCGTACGGCCTCTAATTCCAGTGACTTGAACGATATTCAGCGCGTAGAAATTCTGCGCGGGCCGCAGGGCACTTTATTTGGTAATAACACGATTGCCGGTGCGCTCAATATCATCACCAAGCCAGCTAGCACGGATGAGTTTGAAGGTGACATCCAGCTCACCGGAGGCAGCGATAACTACCGCAGTATCAATGGGAGTATGTCAGGTCCAATAACTGACACGCTGGCGTTTCGCGTCAGTCTTGGGCATCGAGAGCAGGACGGCTTTCTGAGGAACCTCGCTGACAGCCTGGGGCAAGCGGGCAGGTACATGGGCGATGTTGAAAAAGATGTCTGGCGAGTCAAGCTGGATTGGCAGCCCAGTGATGCACTGTCATTGAAATTCGCCAGTAGCGGTGAGAATGCGCAATCCAATATGGGTTATGGGTCAGAGAGTTTTCTGGGACGTGCCCAGGATGATATTCAGATTGCCCTTGGGCCAATTTCCGCAGATGCCATTCCTGTGTATGAATCTCTCATTCCAGGCATTGAATTTGAGATCGATGACGGCAAAGTGGCGCACGATGAGGACACTGACTTTGAGCTGACTTCGAGATTACACAGTTTTATTGTCGATTATGATTTCGGTAACCATCAGCTGAAATCACTGAGCGCTTTTGGCAGTTATGACGATGATCAGTTGTTCGATGCGGACTTCTCTCCCGTCGATCTGCTGGCAAGGCAGAGCACTGAAGCCTACGATCAGTTCAGCCAGGAACTGCAGTGGTTGTCTCAGCCTGCAGATAATTTCACGTCTGTGGTGGGTGTTTTTTGGTTGGATACTCAGCTGGATATCGATTCCGAGCTGGATGCTGATTTTGGTGGCTTCGGTCTCCCCGTAAGCGCCGTGGATATTAAGCACTTTGAGCAGGACTACACCAGTGCTGCGCTTTATGGGCAGGCCACCTGGTTTGTGACGTCCAAGTGGTCGCTGACGGCAGGCCTGCGCTATTCTCGAGAAGAGAAACAGGCACAAATACAACACAGCTATGCGGACTGCGTTTTCTTTGTGCCCGTTGCACCGCAGGATTGCGGTGCCACTCTGGGCACCGGGGAGTCCTATAGCATTGATGCTGATATAGATGATCGCAATACCTCGCCCATGTTTACGGTGGGCTACGAGATTGATGATAGCTGGCACAGTTACCTACGCATCGCAGATGGCTATAAGTCCGGAGGTTTTTCGGCCGAAGACTTTTATCAGGGCGATGACAATAATCAGTTTTCGCCGGAAGAGGCGACTACCTATGAAGCTGGAGTCAAAGGGAGTTTCTTTGCAGGTGCTGCCTGGTTGTCAGCTGCCATTTTTTATACCGACTTTGATGATCTCCAGGTCAGCATATTTAATGGCTCGGGGTTTAGTGTCAGCAATGCGGCTCAGGCAACGAGCCAGGGAGCAGAAATTGATGCGAATTGGTTGTTATCTGATGCGCTGACGCTTACCGGCTCGCTTGGCTACATAGACGCCAGCTACGACGAATATCTCGACGCCCCCTGTACAGTCGATCAATTGGATGCCCAGGGAGCCGATTGTTCACAGGACCTGTCCGGTAAAAAACTGGCAAGAGCGCCCCAGTGGAATGCCAGTGGCAGCCTCAGCTATAGGCGCCCCTGGCTGGACAGCTATGAGTGGACGGCAAACCTTGATCTTATTTACAGCGATAGTTACTTTGCCGATATCGACCTGGACGCCAATACCCAGCAAGATGCCTACACAATGTTCAATGCCAGAATTGCGCTGGGAACGATTGCTGGTGGTTGGCAGGTGGGCTTGCGGGGAACCAACTTGACGGATGAAAATGTCATGACCGGTACGGTTGATCTGCCGTTCACACGGGGAGCCTATGGTGCCAGAATTTTGCCACCACGCAGTTACTTCCTGGATCTCAAAGCCAGTTTTTAATGGGCTGTAACCCAAGTCATAATAGCGAGTGCGTATGGACCTAAATGAATCTCAGCGGTTTACCGTTACCGTGCTTTACATGGCGTCGCTGCTGCCGGCGATAGTCATTACCCTGCTGTACTTTGCGGGGAAACTCCCGCGCTGGTTGATGGCCACGTATGTCGGTTCTTTTATTCTGTGTGCAGTCGGTTGGGAGCTGTGGATTAGTTACGGCCTGGTAGATGGTCTGGATGTCGCCAGCCGCAGGCCGCAAGTGATGAACGAGTTTATTCCCATGCACATTAACTGGATTTTGAACTCACTGGGTGACGCCGCAGCGGTGGGATTGACCGGCATATTCCTGGTCTGGCTTGCCTATGGTAGGACAAACGTTGCTTTCAAAGCTTGGCGCTGGGGAGCATTCGCAATACTTTTAATCTGGTTTATCGCCCAAAACCTGTTCGTAGAGTTGTATGTGTATCAGCAACAATTGGCTGAGGGCCTTCGGTTATCATGGGCTCCACTGATGCCGACGGGGCCATGGTACAACCCCTCGGTGGTGATCCTGGATGGCAGGAGCGTGCAACTTCAGACGCAGCTACCCTGGTTACTGATGACGCCGATTTATTACTATCTGCTTCTAAGGTGCTATCGTAAGTGGGGCGATGAAAGTCAGAACTGAAGTTCCAACAGCGATTGCTGATGTGACGGCAGAGACTTTTTCCACCTAGACCTCATTGAACTTTAACCATGCTCCGGAGTTACAAATGATAAGTAGAGCATCTCTCATGATTGCCTGCCTCCTGGCCTTGTCTGCCTCACCTGTAATGTCAGCATCGGGGGCTTCACCAGAAGCCCTCCATATTATTAAAGAGCTGGGTCTGCGCACCGCCAGCGCTCCCATTCCCAGGGCAGAGGGTTGGAGGCCTGCCAAAGTGCTGGTTACTGCTCCCCCGTTTCTGCAGGCAATTGTTCCAGATTATGCGGATCAACTGCTGCAGGCCGCGGGTAATGTTGAGCTGGTGATTGATGACTCTGGCTCACTTGTCCCGGACGCCAAGCTGCTCGAAGGTGTGGATGCATTAATAGGCCTTTGTCGTCCGGCATCCGTCGCGGCGGCAACTGAGCTGGTGTGGCTGCATAGCTACTTTGTAGGAATGGATGACTGTGCCAGCCTGACATCTGAGCAGGTCACCAATAGAACCTTCACCAATGGCAAGCGGCTGTCCGGGCCGGCGATCGCCGAGCACAGTATCGCCATGATTATGTCGCTGGCCAGGGGGCTCCCGGCTTACCAGCGGGCACAAAATGCAGCTGTGTGGGATAACGGTCTTCGTCAGCAAATAAAATTTGGTGAGCTCAAAGGCAAAACCTTGTTGGTTGTGGGACTGGGTGGCATAGGCACCCAGGTCGCCTGGCGCGCCCATGGCCTGGGCATGAAAGTGATTGCTACTCGTCATTCGTCTCGCACTGGGCCTGACTATGTCAGCTACGTGGGGCTTTCCGACGAACTGCTGAAGTTGGCGGCGCAGGCGGATGTGGTAGTGAATGCACTGCCACTGACTGCCAAGACTCAGGGTCTATTTGATGAAACGTTTTTCGCGGCGGTCAAACATGGCGCGCTGTTTGTGAGTGTTGGCAGGGGCAAAAGTACAGTTACAGCTGCGCTGTTAGCGGCATTGGAGTCGGGCCAGCTCTATGGAGCTGGACTGGATGTGACGGATCCAGAACCGCTGCCGGCGGACAGCCCGCTGTGGCAGATGGACAACGTTATCATCACGCCGCATTCTTCTGCGGCTGGCAGCGATAGCCTGCAGCGTAGCGCGGTCATCGCGGTGGAGAATTTGCGGCGCTATGTGGCCGGAGAGCCAATGCTCAACGTGGTGGATATGGCAGCCGGTTACTGATGTAGTTTTGTCATTGCGAAAACCTCAGTGTCTTGGTGGCTTGTGACCGACGTACCCGCGACCTTGCAGCTGCTCTCATTTCACCAAATAAAAAAAGGCCTGCTCGGAAGAGCAGGCCTTTTTTGATCATGCCATTACTGGACGCTAGAAACGATATCGCGCCTGAATAGCAATAGACCGCGGCCGCTCGGGAATCGCAAAATAGCTGTTGGAATTGGTGACTGGCACGTCATTTTTCCAGACGTAGGTTTCTTCGTCGGTCAGGTTTTTGCCGACAAGCGCTACCGACCAGGTATCTTCGATGCTGGCCAGCGCGATACGAGCATTCACTTGAGTATAAGAATCGTGCGTGGTACTCGGATCAAGATCCAATGCTGAGTAGAACTCGTCGCTGTAGTTAAGGTCGACTGTGGTCAGCAGTTCCATCGAGGAGCCAATGGGGAAAATATACTGTGCGTTCAGGTTTCCCGCCCATTCTGGAGAGTACAGCAGGGTCTCACCGCTCAGGTCCTGTCCGCCTACTGCCAGCGGAGCTGTAATGTTGCTGCCATCGTCATTCAAACAACCTGGATTGTTGGCTGGATCCACCGACTGTGGAGTAGTGCAAGTGGCCCCGGTGAAGTCCTCGTAGGTTGCGTCTAAATAGGCAATTGAGCCGCCCACTGTCAGGCGTTCGGTAAGCAGCCAGCGGCCATCCAGTTCCACGCCCTGGCTAATGGCTTCACCAGCGTTACCTACACGATACACGTCGCCCACCAGTGAGCTGGTTTGCAAGTTGTCGTACTCCATGCGAAACAGGGCCAGGTTGAGTTCGGCGGCACCATCGGCAAGACTCATCTTGGCGCCCAACTCGTAGGCCAGCACCTCTTCGTCTTCGTATTCGAGTACCGACGGATCAGCGCCGGGGACGGTCTCGCCAGTGGGTTCACCGGTTACTGGGTTGCCCAGACGTATGACTTCGCCTTCATTGCTGTAGGATTCATCGTAGCCGCCGCCCTTGAAACCGGTGCTGACGCTAGCGTACAGCATGGCGTTGTCGGTTGCGTCCCACTGGGTGTTAAGCGAGAAAGTCCACTTGTCCTCATCACGACTAAGATCAGTGAATTCATGGGCCCTAAGGTCGGAAATTAACTGTCCGTTCAGCGGGTTGGCCAGGAATATCGATGGGCCGACACGAATGCCCAGCATATCCTGCTCTGTTATCTTGTCCAGATCCTTGGTCTCTTCGTTGTAGCGAACACCGCCAGTGAAGCGCCAGACGTCGGTAGCGTTCCAGGTGCCCTGGGCGAAAATGGCCCAACTGTCAGATTCCTGTTCGAAGGTGCCGATAAGGGGCGGTTTGGTTTGCACCAGTTGTCCTCTCACGCCCGAAGGGCCGGAGAGTGCAAAGTCCAGCGCATCGTTGCGTTTGGAGATATCCAGTTCAGAGGTCTGGTAGTAAGCGCCGGCGATCCAGTCTATGGTTTCGCCCCCTGGAGACACCAGGCGCAGCTCCTGGCTGAGTTGCTCGTATTCTTCCCACAGTGTGCGATTGATCGATGGCGTTGCTGTCGCATCACTGTTCTGGCCCATCTCCATGTCATAGCCAGAATAGGCGGAAATGGAGGTAAAGGTTGCAAAGGGCAGGTCCCAGTTTACGGTAAGAGCGAAAACGTCTGTTTCGTTGTTGTTGTAGTCTTCTTTATCCGTGGCGCCTTTTTCTCTATCGGAAGTAATCGGAATTGGTACGGTACCGGCAAAGTTTTGCTGTCCTTCAAAGTCCGACTGATAAACGACTGTGGCACGATCGCCTCGATCAAAGTCGCCCGATTCATATTTGGCATGGACCTCCACTGTATCTGCGGCGTCCCAGCGCAGGCTGCCACGGATATAGGTGTTTTCGGCATCTGGGCCCTGGGCGCCGTTGATGGTGTTGTCCCACCAGCCTTCCATTGAGTCGTAGCGCACTGCTATGCGACCCGCGAGGGTGTCTGTGAGCGGCCCGGACAGCACCAGATTGTACTGTTGCTCGTTATGATCAGGCTCATACAGCGCCTCGATTACGCCTTCGAACTCATCGCTGGGCTTTGCCGTAGTGATATTAACCGCGCCAGCGATGGTGTTCTTGCCGAACAAAATGCCCTGTGGCCCTTTGAGGATCTCAACACGCTCCAGATCCATAGTAGTGGGCACCGCTGCCAAAGGCCCGCGTCCTGCATAAACGCCATCGATGTACATGCCTACCGATTGTTCAAAGCCGGCGTTGGTGCCGGAACCGATACCACGGATAAAAAGGTTGGGTGTGCTCGCACCGGAATTAATGCTCACGTTAGGTATGTAAAGTGTAAGTTCCTCCAGCGAGGTAATCCCGCTGTCACTGATCTTTTCGCCGCTCATTGCTGCGACGGAAATAGGTACGTCCTGCAGGCTTTGGGCGCGCTTTTGGGCGGTAACGATGACTTCTTCTAGCATTAGGCCTTGTGCCCATGCTGTCGATCCCTGGAATAACAGGGCGGCGCCCAGCAGCGACGCCAGGGTACTTGGTATGATCTTTTGCTTGAACGCAGAAGTTTGAGTTTTCATTATGTGGCCTCTTCGGTGCACAGCTGATATTGCCGACGGTGAGTAATCGCGAGCATGCTAATCGACCGGCCGGCTGCAGGTAGTGACCGCAATGAACACTTTTACTGACCGTTTAGAACTCGAAGAGGTTGAGGCTACCTGCCACGCGAACGCTCCCGCGCTGCCCAACTACGTCTTGTTTAGTCATGCGCTCAAGTGAGGAAGAACCAGCCGCGACGTTAGCCAGAACGTGTTCACCGCTATCGTTTAAGCCAATGACAAAGCCTTTGTTGGGCCCACTTCAACCGTAAATCACGGGGAGCCCTGCTGTGATATTGTCGCCGCTGCTGGCCGTTTGAAGGGATATTGCAGCTTTGGGGAATTTTAATTGATTGCTCGAGGCATTGTGCCAATGATGCTTCTGAGGAACACTGATAATCACTCAAAACTGCCGGTAAGGAGCGAGCGCTCTAATGCCCTCATTCCCAATGCCAGAGAGAATTCGCAATGCCCTTGGATTTTGACAGCGCCAGACTGCACAACCCACACTTGACGGAAGAACATGAGGCCTGGCGAGAGCAATTACGCCGGTTTATCGACAGAGAAATCACACCGCATGTTGACGAGTGGGATGAGCAGGGTTACCTGCCAGATGAGCTCTGGGGCAAAGCCGCTGAATTCGGCCTTCTCGGTTTGGGTTACCCCGAGCGTTACGGCGGTACCGAACAGGGAATCGATCTCTACCATCGTAATATCGTCAGCGAGGAGATTTCCAGAACCAGCCTGGGCGGCTTGCCGAGCACCTTGTTGTCTCACGGTATTGGACTTCCGCCGATTGTTGATTTTGGTAGTGATGCGCTCAAGCAGGAGATCATTCCACCGGTGTTGGCAGGCGAAAAACGTATTGCCCTGGCAATTACCGAGCCGTCTGGCGGTTCAGATGTTGCCAGATTACAGACTACCGCTCGTCGTGAAGGCGACTACTATATCGTCAATGGCAGTAAGACATTTATCTCCGGTGGCATGGGTGCGCACTGGTTTACAACCGGCGTGCGCACTGGCGCCGAGGGCGCAGGCGGGGTCTCGGTGCTGGTCATTCCCGCCCATCTGGAAGGCGTGAGCCGAACATCGCTGGACCGGAAACAGGGCTGGTGGTGCAGCGACACAGCAACTCTGTACTTTGATAACGTTAAGGTGCCTGTGGGTAATCTGCTGGCAGAAGAAGGCCATGGCTTTCTGGTGATTGCCAAAAACTTCAACAGTGAGCGCATGGCCATGTGCGTGATGATGGAAGCCAGTGCGCGGGTTTGCCTGGAGGATGCGGTGACCTGGGCGCAGGAAAGGTATACCTTTGGTAAGCGGCTGGCTGACCATCAGGTTATCCGCCACAAAATTGCTGAGATGAAGCAGCGCATCAATGCCTGCCAGGCCTATATTGCGCATTGCAGTCGCGAGATTGTCGATGGCACTGCCAATTTCGGTGACATCGCTTTGCTTAAAGTGCAGTGCAGCCAAACCATGGAATTTTGTGCCCGGGAGGCGATGCAGATTCTGGGTGGAATTGGGTATATGCGCGGCAATCGGGTGGAGCGTATCTACCGCGAAGTGCGCGTTAACGCCATCGGCGGCGGTTCCGAGGAGATCATGCGAGATCTCGCTACCCGGCAATATCAACTCTAGTGCCTGCTGCACGATTGAATTATCAGGAGAATCTTGTGAGTAATTTTTTGAATACCTCGATCGAGGGACGCATCTGTACCTTGAGCCTGAACCGTCCCGAGGTTATGAATGCTCTGAATCACGCTCTGTTTGCTGAACTGCAGGCAAGTATTGAGCGTTTGTCACAAGCCGAGGACGAAATCGGTTGCGTCATTATCAAAGGCGAAGGACGCGCATTCTCCTCCGGGCATGACCTTAAAGACATCGAAGCTGGCGGCGAGGCAGAGCACTCCGAGTTCGAAGCCACGGTGCTGGAGTCTCTCGCTAGCTTGCCTATTCCCACAATCGCCCAGGTGCATGGCTATTGTTTTACCGGCGCCTTAGAGTTGGCACTGGCCTGTGATCTCATCTTTGTCGATGCCAAAACCCGGCTTGCGGACACCCATAGTCAATGGGGACTTAGTCCGGTCTGGGGAATGACCCAGCGACTACCTCGCAGAGTCGGCGCAGCTCGCGCCAAGGATATGATGTTCAGTTCCCGTCTGGTGGGGGCGGCTGAGGCCTTGCAGATTGGTCTGGTCGACCGTGTTTTCGCCGATGGTGAACTTGAGCAAGAGACCCAATCCTACGCAGCAAGTGTAGTGAAGAATTCCGCCCATAGTCATCGCGTGTGCAAGCAAATTATAGAATCTACCGATGGGCTTCGTTTGCACGAAGGGCTGGATTTTGAATACACCAACAGTCCCGGCGCTTGTAATGACGTGCAGGAGCGGATCGCGAAATTCATGCAAAAAAGCGACTGAAAACCTCTCTCCCAGGGCTACTTTCCTTTACGGATATAGGCCCGGGGCGTTACACCGGTCCAGCGCTTGAATGCTCGAAAAAAGGAGGTTGGCTCGGCGAAGCCGACACTGGCAGCAACGTCCTCGATACTCATCACACCCTTGTTAAGATTGAATATGGCAGTGTCGCGACGCACATCGTCCTTGAGTTGCTGATAAGAAGTCCCCTCGTCACGCAGGCGGCGGCGCAGGGTACCTGTTGTGGTGTGAAGCTGGATTGCAATCCAGTCAAAATCGGGGAAATCCTGGTCCACCGACCCTATGATCAGAGCGGTGACCCGGGCTACGTGACTGTCATGAGAATCGGAGCTGGCCAGCATTCGAGCGCCGGGCCTACTGAGAAATTGTTGCAGCGATTGCTCGTTTTGCTTTACCGGAAACTCCAGGTAACTGGCACTGAAGCTAATGCTGTTTTCCGCCTGGTCGAACTTTACCGGGCAGCGATACAGCATGTTGTAGGCGGCGGCATGTTCAGGACGGGGATGCGTCAGGCTCACGCTGGTCAGGGGAAGGTTTTGCCCTATCACCCAACTAGCCAGGCGGTGGGCGATAGCCAGCAGTGACATGGTTAGCAAATGCTGTGGATCCACGGTGCCTGCCAGGGGTGTGTAAACATAGTGCGCCAGTTTGCCCTGGATCTTTAGCTCAACGCGTGAGTTGTCGGTGCTGATGGTGTGAAATTCGGTTGTTCGCTGTAAAAATTTTCCCAGGGTGGGGCAGTGGATACAGGCATAGCACATCATGGCGAAGGTGCCGGGTTTCGCGGGCTGGTCGACCAGACCGCAATATTCGTCGCCCAGTTGAGTCGCAATAAGATCGGTCAGTTGCGAATAGGTGGTAGAGGGAACTCTGGCCCGGTCGCCCTCCAGCATGTCCTCGCCAATATTCAGGCTGCTCAGCAGTTCTGTTCGCCTGCAGCCCTTGCGCTCGGCCGCCTCAAGTAGTGCCCTGACAAAGGTGGCAGGGACCGTGGAAATCTCCATGCGTCAGAAATAAACCCTTATGAAACAGATAGATAGACAGTAGTGGTGCATCTGTCAGTTTGGGCTATAAATATGGGTACTTCAAGTCATTAAACTGCAGAGGCAGATGGGACAGAATACTTGCGTCCATCAACCTTGAAAGCGGCACCTTTGCGGTGCGGAAATACTACCGGAGTTAGTCTTTACCATGGCGCTGATACATTTACTCAGTCACAAATGCTTCTTACTGCTGCTTGGCCTGGTGCAGAAATTCCTGACCATACCCAGCCAGGTATTGTTTGCCGGTGCGGGCAGCTCTGGACAACTGGCGGGGCATATCGGTCGGTTGGGTTATCGCCGCGTGCTGTTGGTGACAGATCAAATTTTGGCGGATCTAGGTATGGCCCAGGACATAAGTCTTAAGCTGGAGGAGGCGGGCGTCACGGTGTTCCTGTTCAGTGGTGTTCAGCCCGATCCTACTAGCGATATTGTAGAACAGGGCCTGGCTGTGCTGCAGGCAAATAATTGCGATGCTGTGCTTGCGCTCGGCGGTGGCTCATCCATTGATGCTGCCAAGGGCATAGCTGCCAGTGCTACCAATGGTCGAGTGCAGGACCTGGTGGGCTTACTGAAAATTAAAGTCCCCCTGTTGCCCTTGTTCGCAATTCCCACGACTTCCGGTACCGGCTCTGAGGCGACCTTTGCAGCAGTGATTTCCGATTCCGAAACGCACCGAAAGGGTTTTTTGGCGGATATGAAACTAATCCCCCAGGGGGTTTCTCTTGACCCGCTGTTGATGATCGGTATGCCTCAGGGGGTGACGGCCGCTACCGGTGCTGATGCACTCACCCATGCGATTGAGACCTATATTGGTCGCTGGGCCGATGAGCGAGTAAAGGGCTTGTCGGGTACCGCGACAAAGCTGCTTTTTGAATACCTGCCCCGGGCTTACCGCGATGGCAGTGACCTCGAGGCCCGCGAGGCACTTGCGCTGGCATCCTATTACGCCGGGCAGTCGATCAATAGCGCCAGTGTAGGCACTGTGCACGCCATCGCTCATCAGTTCGGTGCCCTTTACGGCACGCCCCACGGGCTGGCAAATGCTGTGGTACTGCCTCACGTATTGGACAGCTACGTGGCATCAAATGCTGAGCCCTTGGCGGAGTTGGCCAGACTGATTGGCCTGACGGCTGCAGGGAACGATGCCAGATCCCTGGCAGAGCAGTTTGTTGCAGAGGTACGTTCGCTGCTGGCGACGCTATCGATTGAACCTACATTGGCGGCGCTGCAAACGTCAGACATACCGCAGCTTGCCCAGGACAGCTTTGCCGAGAACAAGCAGTACCCGGTGCCGCGTTTTTTACGCTACGAAGAACTGGAAACCCTATTGGCCAAGATAGTGGCTTAAGGCGATTCCCGGTCTTTGGTGAATTTCAGGTAAGCCTGAAGGTTGTCGACAAGCCTTAGCTGTAGATATACGGTGTTACAAACGCAATTATGAAAGAGCTGATGTTCGCTCACGATAAGCAACACAACAGTACTAAGAGGTGAAGATGATGAAACGATTAACAAACTGCCTTGGCCGTTTAGCGGCCGTGGCCGCGATATCGCTATTCGCGGCATCGGTGTCAGCGGCTGATAAGCCCAACATATTGGTTATTTGGGGCGATGATATAGGTTGGTCAAATCTCAGTGTTTACCACCGTGGCATGCTGGGCAGCCGCACGCCGAACATTGATCGTATAGCCAATGAAGGCGCCATGTTTACTGACTACTACGGCGAGCAAAGTTGTACCGCGGGACGTTCTGCCTTCATTACAGGTCAGCACCCGCTGCGGACCGGTCTGTTAAAAGTAGGGTTACCCGGCGCGGATATCGGCTTGCAGGCGGAAGACCCCACAATCGCTGAACTGCTTAAGCCCCATGGTTATGCAACCGGCCAGTTTGGCAAGAACCACCTGGGTGATAAGGACAAGTTTCTGCCGAGTAATCATGGCTTTGATGAGTTCTTCGGCAATCTCTATCATCTCAATGCTGAAGAAGAGCCAGAGACGTATTTTTATCCGAAAGACCCCGCATTTCACAAACGCTTTGCGCCTCGAGGTGTCGTTCACTCCTACGCTGACGGAAAAATAGAAGACACCGGGCCGCTTACGCGCAAGCGCATGGAAACAGCCGACAAAGAATTTACCGATGCGGCGCTGAAGTTCATCGACAAGGCCCACAAAGATGATAAGCCCTTCTTTGTTTGGTACAACGCCACTCGCATGCATGTCTGGACCCGTTTGTCTCCGGAGTGGGAGGGGAAGACTGGCTATGGATTGTATGCCGACGGCCTGGCAGAGCACGACCACTACGTGGGTCAGCTACTGTCCAAACTGGATGACCTGGGTATCGCCGATAACACCATTGTTGTTTACAGTACCGACAACGGCTCCCAGACCGGTACCTACCCTGATGGTGGCTCAGAGCCCTTCCGAGGGGAAAAGGGCTCCACCTGGGAAGGTGGCTTCCGCGTGCCGGCGATGATTCGCTGGCCGGGTATGGTCAAATCCGGCACGGTCATCAACGACATATTTTCGCATCAGGACTGGATGCCTACCTTGATGGCTGCGGCGGGTGAGCCTGGTATTGCCGCCAAACTGAAGAAGGGCCACCGTGCGGGTGATCGCACCTATAAGGTCCACCTGGACGGCTATGACCAAACTGATGTGCTTACTGGTAAGGGCCCGGGCAAGCGCGAGGTTGTTTACTACTTCGATGACAACGCCAACTTCAATGCCATGCGCTGGAATGACTGGAAAATTCATTTCGCTATAGCCGAGCAGGGCTGGGCCGGCCCTCGTGAGTCTCTCAATTTCCCGAGAATGGTGCACCTGCGCTCTGATCCGTATGAGACTTCATTGGACTCCGGTCTTTACACCCGCTTTTTTGCTGATCAACTCTGGTTGTTCGTTCCCACCCAGCAAGCTGTGGGGCAGTGGTTGATGACTTTCCGCGAGTTTCCTCCGCGCCAGGCCACTGCCAGCTTCACCATCGATCGCATGATGCAGCAGATGCAACAAATGTTGCAGATGCGAGCCAGGGGTGGCGCTGCTGCGAAGAAAAAGCCTTAGCCAGATACGCGCCTGCGGTCTGACCCACAGATACTATTTTGAGGTTGGAGTGTAGGGGGCAAGCTGGTCCGATAACTGAAGAGCCGCGTTTACACCGCGGCTTTTTTGTATCTTCCGCAGACTTAGCGCTGACGATCTTCTACTTGAGGTGTGGATGGCGACTGCTCCAATCTGACGTGTACGGACGTTGGTGAAGAACGAGTTTTTTTGTACAATGACATCTTTCACACACTGCACTCTATCAATGGTGGTGCGCAGTCGTTGTTACGTCAAAAAGTCAAAACAATACGAGCAAGTTCAATCAGGAGTCTGAGAATGAATAAAAGTAAACCCCTGTGGTTGCGCAAACCCTTGATGCTGGCCAGCGGCTTGCTCGGAGTGTTGGCGCTACCGGTGCTGGCTGCCAAACCTATTGTTCACGACGGTGAGTACTATTTCGTCGAGGCTCAGCACAAAGAAGCATGGGCCAAGGAAAACCAGGAGATCGACGCTAAACTCGCCGACCTGCGAGAGAAAAATGGCGGCAAGCGTCCTAATATTTTGTTTGTCCTCATCGATGATGTCAGCTTCGGCCAGATGGGCAAACCGGCTTTGAACGATGTGATGGGTATCAAGACGCCGCGCATCAACGATTTTGCTCGTCAGGGCATGGCACTCAATCGTATGTACACCGAACCGTCTTGCACGCCTACCAGGGCAGCAACCCTGACAGGCCGTCTGCCCATTCGCACTGGTATCAAAGAGGTGAAAGTCGCTTTGGTGGGAGAAGGTCTGGGGGCTAATGAGGTCACTATTGCAGAGGTTTTGTCCAAGGCAGGCTACAACACGGCCCACATTGGCAAATGGCATCAGGGCGATATCGAAGAGGCATATCCTCACAACCAGGGTTTTGATTTCGCAGCGTTTCCGCTACACCAGCAGGTACAGCTAGCGCTGATGTCACCGGAATCGGCGCGGGCGAACAACCTGCTCGGTTGGTATGAGGGTACCCAGTCGGGTGCACTGGCAGTTGACCGACAGTTTAAACCCAGTGGATTGGTAACCGGGGTTGAGGCACGTGCCGGCGGCAATGCACGCGAAATTGATCTGCAAGCAGGAGAGACCTGGACTCAGGCACACTACGAGCGCATGAATGAGCGCTATCAGCGCCAGACAATGGAACAGCTAACGGAACTAGCCGGCAAGGACGAACCTTTTTTCCTGCAATACTGGCCTTTGTACCCGCTGAATTTTGTTCATCCCGAACAGGCCCAGTCGCTTAACGGTGGTTTCATGGCGGAGAAGTTAGAAACCATTGATGCCTGGTTTGGTGACATTGTTGATGAGGTAGACCGCCTTGGTATTGCCGACAACACCCTGGTGGTATTCATGGCTGACAATGGCCTGATGTATCACTACGAGGGGACTTCCGGGCTTAGCCAGCTGATTTATCGCGGCGGCAAAACCGATTTCACCGAGGGTGGTGTTCGCGTGGATGCCTACGCTCGTTGGCCGGGAGCGATTGAAGCGGGCAGCACGGCTGGCGATATCGTTCACGCTTCAGACCTGTTCACTACCTTCGCGCGTGTGGCTCAGGCGGAAAAGTATATTCCTCACGATAGGGTGATAGATGGTTTTGATCAGACACCCCTGCTGTTGAATGGAGAGGGTCAGGGACGTCGCGACTATGTGTACGTTTATCAAAACGAGATATTGAGGGCGATCGTTAAGCAGGAGTGGAAGATGCACATGGCCGCTCCTGGGATGCCGGCCGCTGCCGCAGGCGTCTTTAACATCTATCGTGATCCCCGCGAGGAGCATCCTCTCATAGGCCACTCGCTATGGACCGGTGCCAGTTTTCAGGATATGGCCAAACGTCACTTCATGACGATTGGCAAATATCCCCACAACAAGCTGGGCAAGGGCAAGCCCTATGAAGGTATCGACAACCTGCGTCCTGAGAGCGAAGAGACTATTCGCATATTTGAGTCCTGGCAGTAGCCGACGTTGAGCTGCATGGGCCGCTGATAAATTGCGCGGCCTTTTTTTCACCTGACTATATTTGGAGTTAGCTATGGCCTCGACTACGCGTCGTTCGTTAATCAAGTCTGCTGCTGTCGTTGCTGGCGGTATGCCTATTGCCGGCGGCCTGGCGTCCGCGGCAACAGATGCAAAGCCACGCGGCGCCGAGATCAAGGTTGCCGGGTACGACTACGATCGCGTTCGCGGCATCATGGACGGCCGCGTTGGGATAGAGGGGGCAGAAGTCAGTTTCGATTACCAGGATATCTATGCCGTCAATGATTTGGCCTTTGGCGATGATAAGCCTTATGAGGTGAGCGAGCTGGGTCTTATTCCCTACGTGAATAGATTCATCAACGACGGATTTCGCGACTACACCTTGATCCCGGTATTTATCTCCAGGGTGTTTCGTCACCGTAATGTCTTTGTGCGTTCTGATTCTGGCATTGAGTCCCCCCAAGACCTGATAGGTAAAAAGGTGGGCACGCCGGGCTATGGCATGAGCGCTAACACCTGGATTCGCGGATTCCTCAAAGATGAGTACGGGGTTGAGGCCGATGACATGGAGTGGATAGAAACCACAAAATCCTCTGACGCTGGCGAGCTTACCGGCAGTGGCTGGAGCGCTTTTGAGTCAGGCGGTAAATCGCCTTACTTCTTTCCTGAAGGTTTTCCCTTGCGCCAGGGCCCGCCAGGGGTCGATGAGTCAGAGTTGCTGCTTAGCGGGCAATGCGACGCATTGGTTACAGCCATCAGTCCTAGTGCATTCCTGGACAGGGATCCGCGGATAAAACGTTTGTTTCCCGACGTCAAGCAAACGGAGCAGGCCTATTTCCGCAAGACAGGTATGTTTCCTATCATGCATGTTGTTGGTGTTCGCACCAATGCAATCGAAGCGAACCCTCAATTGCCCCGTGCCGTTTACGACATGTATACCCAGGCCAAGAAACTGGCCTATGCGGATCTGGAAACCACCACCTCATTGAAAGTGTCTCTGCCCTGGGTCACCCAGGAGTATGAGGAGACGCGGAAATTGATGGGTGATGATTACTGGCCTTATGGTATTAAGGCCAATGAGAAGGAGCTGAATGCGGTGATGCGCTACGTCCACGAGCAGGGCCTGGTGAAACGGCGAGCTGATTTCAGGGAAATGTTTCATCCCTCCACGCTTGAGCTGTGATCCGGCTGGTCGCCTTTTAGCCGCGCTTGCTATGCCGGATCGCTGAAGTTGGGAGAGCGGCCTTCAAATTTAGCTGAAATTGCCTCCACCTGGTTAGTAGAACCGAGAATGCCCTGGCTGGCAGCCGCTTCCTGCTGCAGTCCCTGGGCGACACCGATCAGTGCAGATTGATTGAGCACCTGTTTTATCGCCCGAACTGCGTCCGGATTACGGTTGACGATTTGTTCGGCCAGCGCCAGGGCATCCTCGATTGGAGTGGTCGTTATCTCGGTGGCCAATCCATATTCAAGAGCCTGCTCGCCACTGAAACGGCGACCGGTCATGGCCAGTTCCTTGGCTCTGTCCAGCGAAGTAAGGCGCCGCAGAGATTGGGTGGCTGACATATCCGGCAGTAGGCCCCAGGTGATTTCCACCAGACCCAGGGACGCTTGCGGATGCACTAGTCGAATATCTGCACCCAGTGCGAGGTTGAGGCCGCCACCGAGCGAGACCCCATGAATGGCGGCAATAACGGGCACTGGAACTTCCTGCCACAGCCAGCCGATTTGCTGTGCGCGATTAGCGCCGGCTGGGCTCAAATCTGCCATTGCCTCTGCCACGTCCTCGCGCTCGGAATTGAGATCGCCACCTGCCATCTCGGCGAAGGAGCTCATATCCAGACCGGCGCAAAAACTTTTGCCCTTGCCTGAAATGACGATCACCCGTACTTCGCCGGGGTCCATCATCTTGCGAGCGAAATCCAGCAGGCCATTCATGACCGGGCCGTCGATCGCATTGTGCGCCTCGGGCCGATTCAGCTGCAGATGCGCAACGTGGTTACTGATAGTGATTTCAATCGCATTGCTCATGTTCAATCCTTCTTTTGTATTCAACTGGCCATGAATGTCTCATTGCGGAACTCTGGCCCCAAGTGCCTTAGCGGCCATTTTCAGTAGTAAATGCTTGATCCGGGATATTTTCTACGCCTTGGGTTAGGCTGCACTGATGCTAAGAAAAATGGGAACTGTTATGGGTGTTGTAGGAAGATTGCCAGGCGTTCTGGTACTGGCAGTCGGAGCTGTGCTGAGTCGTTCCGCAGTCGCCGGCGGAATAGACGAGACGGTGGAGTCTATTGTGCGCCCGTTCGCTGCCTGGCTGTCCTCTTTCGTGTTCTACAAACTGCCTATGTTTGGCTACGAAATTCCCTGGATCGTACTGTGGTTGGCAGTGGCAGCCACTTTTTTCACCCTATACCTGGGTTTTATTAACATTCGCGGCTTTGGGCTTGCGCTGCGTCTGGTGAGGGGCGATTACCACGATCCGCAAGCGCCCGGCGAAATCTCCCATTTTAAGGCCGTTGCTACCGCTATTTCCGGCACTGTGGGTATCGGCAATATTGGCGGTGTGGCAGTTGCAATTGCAATTGGCGGTCCCGGCGCAGCATTTTGGCTGATCGCCGCGGGTTTTGTTTCTATGTCCACCAAGTTGGTGGAATGCACCCTGGGGGTGAAGTACCGCAAGTATAATCCGGACGGGTCGGTATCGGGTGGCCCCATGTACTACCTGGAGCATTACCTGGTAAAACGCGGTTTTCCGCTGCTTGGCAAAGGGCTTGGCAAATTCTATGCGCTGTCGCTGGTGATCGGTTGTTTGGGCATTGGCAATATGTTCCAGTCCAATCAAGCCTATGTGCAGTTTGTGACGATCACCGGCGGTGAAGCTTCTTTTTTCGCGGACAAGGGCTGGCTGTTCGGTTTGGCTATTGCCGCTTTAGTGGGTGTGGTGATTCTCGGCGGGATTCGCTCTATTGCAGCAGTGGCAGGCAAAATAGTGCCCTTTATGGCGATGTTGTATATGTTTTCAGCGCTAGTCATTATCGCTATGAGTGCGCAGCATATTCCCGCGGCGATAGGCCTGATCATTGGCAGCGCATTCAGTCTTGAAAGTGTCACAGGCGGCATGGTTGGCGCGATTATTGTTGGCTTTCAGCGTGCGCTGTTTTCCAATGAGGCCGGTTTGGGGTCTGCGTCTATTGCGCACTCTGCGGTGCAGACAGACCACCCCGCTTCAGAGGGACTGGTGTCACTGCTAGAACCGTTTATAGACACTATTGTGATCTGTACGCTCAGTTCGCTGGTGATTGTGGTCACCGCCTATCCAGCAGGTCTTATGGACCAGGGCCTGGAAGGTATTGCGCTGACGTCAGCTGCCTTTGAGCATCACTTTAGCTGGGCGCCGTATCCACTTGCGGTGGCGGCTTTATTGTTTGCTTTCTCTACCTCTATTGCCTGGTCTTACTACGGGCTGAAAGCCTGGACCTATCTGTTTAGTGAACATCCGCTTAGTGAAAATATTTTCAAACTGATTTTCTGCAGTTTTCTGGCGCTCGGGTGCATGATTCAGTTGGAGGCTGTGCTGGATTTCTCCGACGCCATGGTCTTTCTGATATCGGTGCCCAATATTCTGGGCCTTTACTTCTACGCGCCGGAAATCAAGCGTGATGTGAAGGCGTTTATGGATGCGGTGGCTCGAGGCGATGTGCGTAACTTTCGGCAAGAGCGGGCTCGGGCCATCAAAAGCTAGGTCAGTGCTGGTCGATATCCAGTTTGGTCCAGAGTTTGCCGTCCAGCGCCCGCTGGTAACCGTATTCGAAAAGCTTGATCATGTAATCTGGGTCAAAGGGCTCGTCGCTGATATCCTCCACTGCATCTTTGGGAATCCAGGTAAGGCTGACATCCACCCCATCGCGATCGGCAAGGGCGTAGATTCGGTAGGCGTCTCCGACGCCTTGAGTGCGAATCAGGGAATCAATGGTGCGTGCAGCAATTTTCGATAATCGCGGTGAAACAGGGTCGTATTGTGGGTGCACCCGCGAGTTCCGGATCAGGTAGGCCTGAGGGGTGCCTTTAACATCCAATGCCTCCATAACATCGACCCAGTCCAGACTGCTGGGATAGAGGAACATCTGCGCAGAAGCGCCGCCATCTACATGCATTTCATCGTAACTCTTGCCATTGGCTTCTACTGGCAGGTAAACGGGAGGGAACGCACCGGGAATGGAGGCTGAAGCTCGCAATATGTCCCTGATCATTTGCGGCGCATTCGGGTGCCCGGAGTCTGCAATGCGACCAATGTTCCAGATGACCGGGCGTCCCGCATCCAGGTTGGTGGTGGCGATTAGCAGTAGCCTGCCTTTGCGGTACTCGGTGGCAATTTTTTTGATTATGTCGTCGTTGACGTATTCTTTGAGTGTCGCTGAAAAAGGCGTTGTATCCACCAGGCCATCGCTGCCCAGTATCTTGAATACACTCCTGATGCTGAAGACCTTTTCTGTGCCTAGAGTGGTATAGATCTGTTTTAAGGTGTCATCGTAGTCGGGTCCCAGGAATGCGAAGGGTGCAATAAGTGCTCCGGTGCTGACGCCAGTGACGATGGTGAATTCTGGCCGGGTTCCAGTCGCAGACCAACCCACCAGGGCCCCTGCGCCATAGGCGCCATTTGCGCCGCCACCAGATACCGCAAGGTAGCTATGTTCCTGGCTGGCAACACCGGCGTAGCGCGTCTTGAACTCTTCCTCACTATAGTCGACCAGAGAGTAGCCACTATTTTCATGTCTAGAGCTATCCCCCCAGTAGCGGAGGTCGTGTCGATCCAGAAACGTTGCATCGACATACTCCTCGATGGGCAGAGCATTGCGGGTGACTGTGCCACAGCCTGCGAGTATTAGCAGGCTCAGGGTAATGAAAGTGCAATGCAGGGCATTGTTCATGGTGTATCAACGGCTGGAGGGTATTGCGGCTATTGTAAGTGGAGACGCAGGGAGGTGGGAACGCCGGTTTGTGCGTATTTATGCTTATCGGCCCGCCGCTTGGCTCATCAGGTATACAAATACTGGTGTGACAGCTTAGTATTTGGCCTATGTCTTATGCAGAGGATTCGCCATGTCACCCGAGCGTGAAATAGAAAACCTGATCTACCGGTATGCCGAGCTGATAGACGCCGGGGACATTTCGGCCATCGGCGAACTCTTGTCTCGGGCCCGTTTCATTGGTCCCGAGGGCGAGGTGCATGCTGAGGGCGCCGATGCCATCATCGGCGTTTACAGTGCCTTTACGACTATTCATGCAGATGGCACGCCCTTGAGCCATCACATTACCAGCAATGTGCAGGTAGAGCTGAAGGGTGATCGGGGCTTCGCGCGTTCCTACTTTACCGTACTGCAGGCCACGGAGTCGCTGTCCCTGCAACCCGTGATGGCGGGGCGCTACGTTGATGAATTCGACTGGGACAAGAACGGCTGGCATTTCGCCAGCCGGCAGATTATTCCGCGCTTATCCGGGGATCTATCCCAGCATTTGAACGCCTGATTCAGGACAGCTTGAACGGCAAATTGCGCAGGCGCTTACCTGTTGCGGCAAAGATAGCATTGCCCAGCGCCGCGGGTGCAGGCGGTGTTGCCGGTTCGCCCACTCCAGTGGGAGGGCCATCACTGTCAATAATTGCCACTTCTACATCCGGTGCTTCGTTCATCCTCAGCATCGGGTAGTCGTGAAAATTGCTTTGTTGTACCGCACCGTCTTTGAAGGTGATTTCGCTTTTTAGCGCTGCGGTCAGGCCGAATAGCACGCCACCCTCCATTTGTTGGCGCACGATATCGGGATTCACCACCTGGCCACAATGGATTGCACAGTAGGCTCTTTCCAGTTTTGGCTGGCCTGCCTGGATGGAAATCTCCACCACTTCTGCCACCACGGAGTGAAACGACTCATGCACCGCAATCCCCTGAAAATGTCCCGCCGGCGCCTGGCCCCAATTGCTGATCTTGGCAACCTCGTCCAGTACCTGGCGGTGGCGGCTGTCTTGGGGTAGATAACGTCGACGAAAAGCCAGAGGATCTTCGCCGGCGGCGTGAGCCAATTCGTCAACGAAACTCTCCACCACAAAGGCGGTGTGGCTATGCCCTACCGAACGCCAGTAGCCTAGTCGCACGGGTGTTTCCACATTGCGAAAGCCAACGTCAATATGGCCGAAGTCATAGGGGACCTCCTCAGCTCCCTCTACAGATGCTGAGTCTTTCTTGGCAGCCATACCGGTGCCAAAATCGACTACAAAGCCAGGGACCCAACCGGGAATCATGGCGGGTGACATCTCCTTGGCGAAGGACTGTATCAGGCTGGGTCCGGCCAAACGATGTTGCCAGCTTTCTACTTTTCCCTGAGCGTCGAGGCGGGCCGCGAGCCGGGATTTCATTGCCGGCCGGTAGAAGTCGTGACGGGTGTCATCTTCGCGGCTCCAGACCAATTTCACCCGCTTGCCTAAAGCTCGGGCTATCTGCGCTGCCTCCAGCACATGGTCAGGGGCGGAACGGCGGCCAAAACCACCTCCCAGAAACTGGTTATGAATCGTGATGTCATCGGCGTCTACTCCCAGGCCAATGGCGGCGAATTTTTGCGCCAGGTCTGGCGACTGTGAGCCTACCCAGACTTCCATGGTGGTGGGATCTACCGTGGCATTCATGGGTTCCATAGTGGCGTGCGCAAGAAACGGCACGCTGTACCGGGCTTCTATCAGTTGATGGGCTTCACCTTTTGGTGCATTGCCATCTTTGCGAATATTGGCGAACTTGTCACCGTCAAGAGCGGCAGTCAGAGCGCTGTCTATTGCCGTGCTGTCAATGAGCTCGGAACTGCTGGCCTGCCACTGTATGTCGACGGCATCTGCCGCTTTGCGAGCACGCCAATAGTTCTCGGCCACAACGGCGATGCCCTCGTCGATGGCAATCACCGAGTGCACGCCCGCCATGGCTTTTGCTTTGCTATCGTCAAAACTGGTCACCGGGCCGCTGGCCACGGGCGGCCTCACGACCACGGCAACCAGAGTATCGGCAATCGGGGCGTCTATGCCGAAGTTGGCAGTACCGTCTACCTTGGGCTGATTGTCCAGCCTGGCATTTTGCTTGCCGATTAAGCGAAAATCTGCTGCGGCTTTAAGTGTTGGTTTGCGAGGGACTTTGAGCTTGCTTGCCGCTGCCGCAAGCTCGCCGTAGGGGAGGGCGATGCTGCCGTCTTTACTGTGCACTACACCGTTGTCGCAGTAGAGCTTATCGGTACCAATGCCACTACTTTGACTTGCCGCTTCCAGTAGCATGGATCGTGCTGCAGCGCCCGCCTTGCGCATTGGCTCGTAGTTCACTCTTATTGCGTTACTGCCGCCGGTTATCTGCAGGCGATACTCGGGGTCGGTGAATGCTTTGTTAACGCCAGCCATTTCGTAGTGAACCAGGGTGGGGTCGACCTCCAGCTCCTCGGCGACTAATGTGACCAGACCGGTGACACTGCCCTGGCCCATTTCTACTTTATGGATCTGGACGAATACGTCGCCCCCAGAGGTAATGCGCAAGAAAGCATTGGGCTCCAAAACACTGTCAGTGTCGGCAGCGCCGGCTGAAGAGAGGCTGAATCCAAGGGTGAGGCCGCCACCGGCCACGGACAGATTACGAATAAACGCGCGTCGGGAAAGACTCATGTAATGTCCTCCACCGAGGTCGGTTCCCAGGTTTCGACGTTACCTGCAGCGCGTTTGATGGCCTTGCGAATTCGCCCATAGGTGCCGCAGCGGCAAATATTGCCGGACATGGCGTTGCTGATGTCCTCATCAGATGGACTGGGGTTTGCCGCCAGCAGAGCCGCGGCAGACATAATTTGCCCGGATTGGCAGTAACCACACTGCGGCACGTTTTCCGCCACCCAGGCCTGCTGCAGTGGATGATCGCCATTGCTGGCCAGACCCTCGATGGTGGTGATGGCTTTGCCCTGTACAACGCTGATGGGTAGCGAGCAGCTGCGCATAGGAACGCCGTCCATATGAACGGTGCAGGCACCACACAGACCCATGCCGCAGCCGAACTTGGTGCCGTTCATGTTCAGTACGTCACGTAGCACCCATAACAACGGGGTGTCGTCCTCGATGGACAGCTGTTGCGGCTGTCCATTGAGCTCGAATTGAATGTCCGTTTTTTGCAAACTTGAGTACCTTTTTGTGTCAGCTACCTATGATACTCGCTGACCGGGGTAAGTGGATTACAAGACGGTAAGAAAAGGCTGTCTAAATGGTTGAAGTGCTAGCTGGCCCGCCGCGATAGAACGCGAACGGGCCTGCCAGAATTGAGACTAGGGCTTGCTGGTATTGGCCTTGAGCCAGAAGAAGCCGGCGAAACCGGCAATGGCTGAGGCCAGTAGAATGCCGGTTTTGGCAGCTAGTAGTTCCTCTGGCTTGCCTACAAAGCCCAGGTCGGCGATGAAAATTGACATGGTGAAACCGATACCGCCGAGCAGGCCTACGCCGAGGATATGCTGCATATTCAGCCCCTCGGGCAATTTGGCCATACCCATCTTTACCGTCACCCAGGTAAATCCGGCAATACCCAGTGGTTTACCCAGCAACAAACCACACAGCACGCCGAGGGTGATAGGGCTGGAGAGCGCCTCACCAAATTCGGCGAAGTCCACGGGAATGCCGGCATTGGCCAGAGCGAAAATAGGGATCACCAGGTAGGCAACCGGCAGGTGCAGGGAATGTTCCAGCCGCTGGGCAGGCGCCTGTACCAGGTTTACCCCGTCTCCCAGGGACATAACCAGAGCGCGGAAGCTGTTGTTGTGAATGATGTCTGCATTTTCACTAATAGAGGCATGCATTTTGCGGCTGGTGTCTTCGACTCGCTTGATGAAGGTTTTGGGTTCGAACTTTGGTCGAATCGGGATGACGAATGCAACGATGATGCCGGCAATAGTGGCGTGAATGCCGCTGGCTAGCATTGCCGTCCACAACAAAATCCCGACTGCCGCATAGGGCAGTGGTCTGCGCACGCCGCCCAGGTTGAAAGACAGCAGCACGAAGGTCAGTACTGCTGCGTAGAACAGTGCCGTGGTATCAATGGATTCGGTGTAGAACAGGGCGATAACCGCTACCGCGCCCAGGTCGTCGACGATTGCCAGGGCGATGAGAAATGTAATCAGCGTTTTGGGTATGCGGGGGCCCAGCAGGCTGAGCGCGCCAATCGCGAAGGCAATATCAGTGGCCATGGGTATGCCCCAGCCCTTGGCATCTGGCCCGCTGGTATTGAAGATGAAGTATCCCAGGGCGGGAATCAGCATACCGCCGATGGCTGCCATGATCGGTAACAAGGCCTGACTGGGAGTCGACAGCTCCCCTACCATTAGTTCGCGCTTCAATTCCAGGCCCATGATGAAGAAGAACAATGCCATCAGGGCTTCATTAATCCAGTGGTGTATGGACAGCGAGAAGGACTTACTGCCGAAGCTGATCGCCACTTGTTCGTGCAGGAAGTGCTCGTAACTTTCACTCAGTGGGCTGTTGGCAATCACCAGCGCAACGACCGCGCAAATCATCAGCAACACGCCGGAGGTGGTCTGGCGATGGATGAATTCATCGAGCGGGGTCAAAATCCTGTCAAAGGACTTTTCCCACGGGGCGTGATAGACACCTTTAGGCATGGTGCGGGCGACTCCTGTGGTTGGTGCTGATTGCTGCTTGAGAAGGCATGTTACTTTACCGGTCAGTGCGGTGGAAGTTCCAATCAAGGCCCTGCGCAGCTTTGTGCCAGATGTTCTAGACTGCTTACTGCTACTGGTGGGCTGATGCCGGTCGATACCGCCAGGCGCGAGGCTCCAGTGTGCGTCGAGGATAAGCAACATGAACAGAAACCAGATAATCATCAACAAGCTGGCCCAGCGGCCCTATCTCACTGATGGGGGCTTGGAGACTGCGCTGATCTTCTTACAAGGCATAGATCTCCCGCACTTCGCTTCTTTTCCGCTGCTGCAGAGTGAGTCGGGTCGCGAGGCACTGGAGGCGTATTTCCTGGGCTTTGTGGATATTGCCAATAGGGCAGGGTGTGGTTTTGTCTTTGAAAGTCCAACCTGGCGGGCCCACGCGGTCTGGGGTGACATCATGGGTTATGACGCGGATGCACTGGACAGCATCAACCAGCAGGCCATTGAATTTTTGTCGTCTCTACGAGCAAAGTGCGGCGGCGCGGCGGCAGCGCATCTGGTCAGCGGCTGCGTGGGCCCCAAAGGGGACGGCTATGTGGTGGACCATGCGATGAGTGCGCAGCAGGCCAGGGACTACCACCTGTCCCAGGTGACCAGTTTTGCTGCAGCGGGCGCGGATATGACATCCGCCTTGACGCTCAACTACCCGGAAGAAGCCATAGGCATTGTGATGGCCTGTGCGGATGTGGAGCTGCCGGTGGTGATCTCATTTACCACAGAGACTAATGGCTGCCTTCCAGACGGCACGTCGCTCAAGGATGCCATCGCCTGCGTCGATGCGGCGACGGACAGCGCACCGGTCTATTACATGATCAACTGTGCGCATCCAGACCACTTCAGCCAGGCATTGATGGCGGGCGAGCCCTGGCTGCAGCGCCTTGGTGGATTGCGGGTCAACGCCTCGCGGTTGAGCCATGAGGAACTGGATAACGTTGAGGCGCTGGAGGACGGTGATCCTGCAGAGCTGGGACAACTGGTGCTGGCGCTGCAACAGCGTATGCCTCATATCCGGGTACTTGGTGGGTGCTGCGGGACCGATCATCGCCATGTGAGCCATATGTGTATGGCGCATTGATTCAGGACATGGTCGGGTCGTCAACGGGCGCGATAAAATGCAAGTGCAATGGGCTGCCGGGCAATGACCGCAGCTGCACGCACAAGCTGAAGGAGAGAGACTGTAAATGTTAAAAACTGTACCGGAACTTGTAGCTGAGGCACGTGGGCAGCTGCGCTGTGTGGACACGGCAACTGCCATGGATGAAATTCGTGGCAACAACGGCACTATTGTTGATGTGCGCGAGATGGTGGAGGTGGAGCATCTCACTGCTCCGCATTCCCTCAATATTCCCCGTGGCGTGTTGGAGATGAAAATCGGCGAGGTTATTGCTGACGAGGGTCATCCGATCTACCTGCATTGCGCTACCGGAGGTCGCGCTACCCTGGCGGCGGAGCAATTGACAAAAATGGGCTACCAGAATGTAGCAGTGATTACCTGCTCGATTGACAAGGTCAGGGAGCAGCAGGCACTGCTGGGTGAGTAACTCCCGCGGAGCTTAGGTTCAGGCCGTGATCAGGAGGCCGAGAGGAAGGGGCCGTCTACGCACAGCCTGCGTCCATCGGGCGCCGCACACGCACCACAAATGCCCACACCACACTTGGTCAGATAGTCAATTGCACTGAAAATTTGCTCATCCCTGCAGAACTCGCGTTGTACTGCCACAGCGGCGTGAACCATGGGGGAGGGGCCGCAATTGTAGAACACCAGGGCGTCGCGCTCTTCCTCTGACATGTTTTGCAGTCGTTCGCGCAATAGCTCAGTGACCACGCCCTTGTAGCCAGCGCTGCCATCGTCCGTGGCCACGTGGACCTCGGCGATCTGCTGGCACTCTTCCAGAAAGTACAGACGTTCTGCGGTGCGTGCACCGGCAAACACTTCCGCATTGCCGAAATCCCTGGCCACCTGATACACCGCTGCCAGACCAGTTCCGCCTGCCACTGCCATAACCCGGGATCCCTCTGGCGGGTCGACCGGAATACCGTGCGGGCCGCGCACATAACATTCGGTGCCTGCGGGCAAGTCCATCAAGGCGTGGGTGAAATGGCCTACGTCGATGACCACCAGTGAGAATGGGTCATCGGTGAGAGCAGAGAAGGGCTTCTCGCCAACTCCGGGTACCCACAGGAAAATAAACTCCCCCGCCTGCACGTTGATCTTGCGATCGAAAGTGAGGATGGTGATGTCGTCACAGACTTTCTTGTTTTCCATCAGGGTGACAGGGGCAAAATTCATATCCACGTCATAGCGGATATGGGATTCGGCCCGATTCTGGTCACGCTCAAGGTCTGCAGCCAGGGTTTTGAAATAGTCGCTGATATCATCGGTGGTCATGCCGATGAGCGCTGAACCCACACCGACAATGGTGGCACCGGCATTGAAAAAGGCGCGCACGTCATCGGCACTGGAGACGCCGCCGCAGCCAATGATGGGTAAATCGCTGACCTCGGCCATTTCCTTGACGCACTTGAGGCCTATGGGCAGAACGCCCTTGCCAGACATGCCACCTGCTCCATTGGTCAACACCGGATGGCCGTGGGCAGAGGTATAACCCGGCCCCACAGTGTTAATCGCACAGAAACCATCGGCGCCACCGGCTTCTGCTGCCCTGGTAATCACTGAAATATCGGGGGTGTTGGGGGTGAGCTTGGGGATCACCGGAATATCGACCACCGCTTTTACTGCCGCGACGATTTCCCTGACCATGTCAGGGTCCTGGCCCATGGCCATGCCATAGCCCTTGGCGTGGGGGCAGGACAGGTTCAGTTCCAGGCCATCTGATACCGGTGCCAGGATCTTTGCCACCTCGACAAATTCGGCGATACTGCCGCCAAAAATGGAGGTCAGCAGGAAACGATCCTCAGGCACTCGCAGCTGGGCCATTATCTCGGCGGACTTGTGTGCACCGGGGTTGGTCAGTCCGACTGCATTGACGAAGCAGCCGGGGGCATATTGGCTTAACACTGGTTCACGGTAACCCGCGCGCGGCTCCAGACCGATACTCTTGGTGGTCACCACCCCCACTTCGGGCATGTGGTCAAAGATGTACTGAATAATCGGCACCGCGGTGCTGACAATGCCGGAAGGCATGGTGAAGGGGCCGGAGAGGGTCTTGCCAAAGAATTCTGTGCTCAAGATGCTGGACTCGGTTGGGTGTTGATACAGGTTGGGGATTATAAGGGTTCTTGAGCCATCCCGCGAAGATATCGGGTCGGCCGTCATGACAATAAGCTCGAGGACCCTGAGTTGGGGGAGATGCCGGCTAGAATTCTATGGTGACAGGCCAGAGCATCGTTCTAGCAGACTAAGTCAAGTCCCACAAAAAGTACGCTTCACTTCTTTTTCCGGTGATGGCGGGCTGGCATAGCGTGCGTCCTCGGGTGAGTACTGGCCAGGCTGGGCAAGGCGCTCAAGGAGCTTGATGAAAGGCGCAAAATCCGCCTCGTCCTCACCAGCACGAATCGCTTCTTCCACCAAATGGTTGCGCGGGATGAAAACAGGGTTTGCCGAAGCCATGCGCTCTGCACGGGTCTCTGCGGTCAGCTGGTCAGCTTCTAGTCGCTGCCGCCATTGGGACAGCCAGGGTATAAAGGCATCGGGAAATTCAAACAGCTCGCCTACCGAGTGTTCCGGATTGCAGGCGTGGTCATAAAGGCGGCGGAAGCACAGGGTGAAATCGACTTTCTCCGCGGCCATCAGCTCAAACAGTTCGTCTACCAATGGTTTGTCGTCAGATCGTATTTCGTCCAGCCCCAGTTTGTCTGCCAGTCCCCGTAGGTGAGCGGCTTCAAACAGCGGCGCAAATTCGTCCACAGCGCCCTGAGCCAGCTCCACGGCTTTGTCCTGGTCGTCATGCAGTAGCGGCATCAGTGCCTGGGCCAACACCGCCAGGTTCCAGTGGGCGATACCGGGTTGATTGCGATAGGCGTAGCGGCCGCCCTGATCGATGGAGCTGAACACTTTGGCCGGATCGAACTCATCCATAAAAGCGCAGGGTCCGTAATCAACGGTTTCGCCGCAGATCAACATGTTGTCGGTGTTCATCACACCGTGAATGAAACCGAGCAATTGCCAGCGCGGAATGAGCGTCGCTTGAGCGCTTATGACTGCCTGCAGCAGTGCCAGAGCAGGGTTTTCGGCATCGGCTCGCTCCGGGTAGTGCCGCTGCAGGCAGTAATCGGTCAGCGCTTGCAGGGAATTCAGGTCTTTTTGTGCGGAGAAAAATTGGAAACTGCCAATACGGATATGGCTGGAGGCTACACGGGCCAAAACGGCACCCGGCAAAAACTGGTCTCTGGTGACTTGCTCGCCGGTAGTCACGGCAGCCAGCGCGCGGGTCGTGGGGACACCCAGGGCATGCATGGCCTCACTGACAACGTACTCTCGTAGCACTGGCCCCAGTGGCGAGCGGCCGTCACCGCCCCGGGAATAGGGAGTAGGGCCTGAGCCCTTCAGCTGTATGTCATAGCGGTGACCGCTGGCGCTGACCACTTCGCCCAGTAACAGGGCGCGGCCATCACCCAGCTGCGGGTTGTAGCTGCCGAACTGGTGGCCAGCGTAAACTGCGGCAAGCGGCTCTGCACCTGCTGGAACGTAGTTGCCCGCAATTGTGGCCACGCCTTCGTCTGATTGCAGCCAATCAGCGTCTATGCCCAACTCTGTGGCCAAAGCTCGGTTCACCCTTATTGCACCCGGCGCCGCCACTGCGGTGGGTGCCAGACGGGTGTAAAGCGTCTCGGGAAGACGGGCGAAACTGTTGTCGAATGGAATGGGACCCATGGTTTTGAACTATCCTGTTGCAGGCTGATCTGCTATATACGTGTGTGCAAGCATGATAGCCCAATCGGGTACCGAAAAATCAGGAGATCGTACATGTCCAGAAAGACCTGGGACACCCTAATCCAGAACGCCTTGATATTTGATGGCACTGGCGAAAAACCCCGTGAGATGGATATTGCCATCAAGGACGGTCGTGTGGCAGCCAAGGGTATGTTTTTACCGCGCTCTATGGCCGCCGAGGTGATCGACGGGCAAGGGCAGTGGTTGATGCCTGGGCTGCTTGATATTCATACCCACCTGGATCTGGAGGTAGACCTGGAGCCAGGCCTGCCAGAGGTTGTGCGCCATGGCACCACCACAGTGCTGGTGGGCAATTGCAGTCTGGGGACTTGCTTTGGTAGCCAGAAAGAGGGTGAGCAGGATCCTATTGTGGATTGCTTTACCCGGGTGGAAAACATCCCCAAATCGGTACTGCGCAAATGTGTTGAAGCAGTGACCTGGCAAAACACCGGCGAGTACATGGATCACTTCGACAAGATCCCCCTGGGGCCCAATGTCGGGGTGTTTCTGCCTCACTCCATGTTGCGGGTGGAGGCAATGGGGCTGGACCAGAGTATTTCCCGGGAACCTACCGAGGCGGAAATGCAGCGCATGGAGAGCCTGCTGAATACCGCCATGGACCAGGGCTATCTCGGCATGAGTACCGACGGCCTGCCATTCCATTACTTGTCTAACGATCCACATACCGACAAGCGAATCCCGACACAATTTGCCAGCTTCGGTGAACTGAAGAGATTGCTGCGTATTGTCCGTGGTAAGGACAGGGTCTGGCAGACCACGCCTATTCTTGAAAATCGCCTCAAGGCCTTCCTCTACTTCACACTCACCAGTGGCAGGTTGTTTGGCAAAACGCTGAAGACCTCGGCACTGTCAGCCATCGAGTTTGCCCTGGCCCCGAAAGCCGTGAAGGCTTTCCTTGGCTTCGCAGCAATGATGAACAGCAAGTTGTTCAAGGGCAATATGCACTTCCAGGCCCTGGGCACAACTTTCAGAATTTGGTCCGACGGTATTGTCAGTCCGCTGTTTGAAGAACTGGACTCCACCTGCAAGCTGATCGCCAAAGAATACGACGATGTAGAAGGCCGCAAGGCGCTGCTCAATGATCCTGAATTCATCCAGCAGTTCCGCGACGACTGGCATCACGGCCGCGGCGACAAGGACATTGCCAGCATCAAGGCCAAGATGGGCATGCCAGATGTCGTTGTTCCACGGGACTTTGCCATCATGACATTCGATGGTGCCCCGGTTGTGGAATGGGACGGTGAGACCTTTCAGCAGGTCTACGATCGCCTGGAACGCTACCAGCGCGGTCAGGCGGACCAGGTCAGGTCCGATGCCGAACGAGATGCGTTCGACAAATTCCCCCGACCAATCCTCGATGATGCAGACTTCATGCTGCACATGATGCGCGAGTACGACAAGGGTTTCCGCTACTGGGTAGACGTGGCCAACGTGGGCAATAAAGCTACTTTGGAATTACTGCTGCACAAGCACACCATGCCTGGGTTCAATGACTCTGGGGCGCATATCACCAACATGGCTTTCTTTGATACCAATCTGAATTCGCTGAAACTTGCCCAGCAGGATTCGCTGCAGACCGTGGCCACTATCGTCAAGCGTCTCACCAGTGAACCTGCAGCGTTTTTCGGTCTTGATGTGGGTACCTTGGAGCTCGGTGATCAGGCGGATATCACCATGATCGACCCGGAAGCGCTGCGCAATTGGGACGATCTTAGCGGACGCAAATTGATTTACCGAGAGTTGTTCGAGCATCAGCAAATGGTGAGCCGATCCGATGGCGTGGTGACCTATACGTTCATCAACGGTGCACCGGTGTGGGCGGATGGCCAATACGGCGAGGCCCTGGGCAAGCAGACTCTGGGCCGTGCTCTGCGCGCAGCCTGACCGAAATGGGGGTGCAACCAGGCTAATTTATTGAGGCAGGACAAGCTTCAATGGATTTGCGCTAGCAGTTGAGAGGGTTGCCGCTATGCTAGAAGCTCAACAGTTGAGTGAGCGAGCATGGCCCCAAAAGAGCTTTCTATTGCGATCACCGGCGCCGGAGGCGCCGGTGTCATATCTGTCGGCGAGTTATTATTGCAGGCCTGGGCCCGCGAAGGCGGCAGAGGCTTGCTGCGTAAGGCGTTCGGCCCACAGATCCGGGGCGGCGAATCCGCTGCATTACTAAAACTGACCGAAACTGAGCGCTATACCGCTGCCAGCGAGTACAACGTATTACTGGCGTTTGATTGGAACAACTTTGCTCGTTTTGGCGATGAAATATGCCTGTCACCGGGTGCCGTGGTCATTTGTGAGGATGCAGGTGACATCCCGGCAGAAGTGATGGCGGTAGAGCCGCGCCTGATCCGCCTGCCAATGTCAAAGCTCGCTGCAGCGACGCATGCAGATGGTCGGGTCAACATGTTCGCGCTCGGCTTGCTGGGGCAATTGTTGGGCCTCACCGCTGATAGCCTGGAACAACTGGCGCGACAGAAGCTCATTAACAAACCTGAGTCTTATCGTGAGGCGGCAGGCGCCTGTATTCAGTCCGGCGTCGCCCAGACCCTGAGTTGCGAGGTGTCAGTACCTGACTGCGGCACTAAAGGTGGCTGGTATCTTAGCGGTAATCAGGCGGCAGGCTTAGGGGCACTTGAAGCCGGCATCCGTTTTGTGGCGGCCTACCCCATTACTCCAGCCTCTGATGTGCTCGAATGGATGGCGGGCGGACTGGAGGCACTGGGTGGCAATCTGGTGCAGGCGGAAGACGAACTCGCTGCCATTAATATGATCATCGGGGCGGCCTTTGGTGGCGTGCCGTCATTTACCGCCACTTCGGGACCTGGCCTTGCTTTGATGACCGAGAGTATTGGTCTGGCGGTGGCCAGCGAAACCCCGATCACCATTCTCAATGTGATGCGGGGCGGGCCTTCCACCGGCATTCCCACCAAGTCCGAGCAAAGCGACCTGAACATTGCCTTGCACGGCTTGCACGGGGACGCCCCCCACCTGGTGTTGGCGCCTCTGGATATCGCCGATTGTGTTTATACCAGTGCCTGGGCTGTGCATCTGGCCCAGGGGCTGCAAACGGCTGCCATTGTCCTTTCGGATCAGTTTATTGGCCAATCCACCGCCGTGGTCAGTGAGCCAGAACGTTGTGACCCACTGGTTGTGGCTGAGCAAGCTAACGACAACGATTACCTGCGCTATCGCCTTACCGATTCGGGTGTATCGACTCTCGCGGCACCTGGGGATGCGGATCAGCGCTTTACTGCAGACGGCCTTGAGCATAATGAGAAGGGCACGCCCTCGGCTCGCGATGACGACCATCAACTGCAATTGGCCAAGCGCTCACGCAAACTGACAGAGCATGACTATGGCGATGCCTGGGCGCGCATTGAGGGCGAGGGAGAAGTGGCGCTGGTGGGTTTTGGCTCAGCCTCAGCGGCGATAGCGGAGGCGGCGGAGCTTCTGGCGGAGCAGGGAATTGCGGCGCGCACAATATCCCTGCGGCTGATCGCACCACTACAACAGCAGAAACTTCAGGCAGCGCTAGATGGCTGTGATAGCGCTTTTGTGATTGAACAGAATCATGGCGGTCAGCTATTTCATTACCTGCGGGGGATGATGGACTTTAGTCAGCCCTTGCACAGATATTCCAGAGCGGGACCACTGCCGCTCAGTGGAAAGGCCATCGCTGCGGCGGTGATACAGGAGAGCAGGTCATGAATCAGATCGCCAGCGCAAAGCCGAAGGACTATAAGTCAGCAGTCAAGCCCATCTGGTGCCCTGGCTGCGGTCACTTCTCGGTACTTAACGCAATCACCAAGGCGTTCGCGGGTCTGGGTATCGACAAGGACGATACGGTGCTGGTGTCCGGTATTGGCTGCTCTTCACGCCTGCCTGCCTACGTGGACAGCTATGGTTTTCATGGTGTTCATGGGCGCGGACTGGCAATAGCACAGGGGTTGAAGGTCGCCCGGCCGGACCTGACCGTGATTGCCCTGGGTGGGGACGGCGATGGGTTCTCGATTGGCGGTAACCACTTTATCCACGCCTGCCGTCGCAACGTGAACATGACCTATATTGCTATGGATAATGAGGTTTACGGTATGACCAAGGGGCAGGCATCGCCCACCACGGCGGCGGATTGGGATCATAGCAAGCTGACGCCTCACGGCCCGGGTGTGCGGCCATTCAAGCCGGCAGCCTTGGCCCTTGCGTCTGGGGCGCCATGGATTGCGCGCGGGTACTCGGGCAACCCTAATCAAATGGCCAGACTTATTGCCGAGGCAATAGAGCATCCGGGTTTCAGTTTTGTGCATGTGCTATCCCAGTGCATCACCTTCTGTCCGGAGCAGACGGATTGGAAAGCAGTGGTCAATGAGCGCGATGAGCCTGCGTTGGCTGATGCGGATGAGGCGGCCAGGATGTTTCTCCATGAGAACGGATTTCAGACAGGTGTGCTCTACAATGCGGCGCGCAGTGTCTGGCCTCCCGAGCAAGTCGAGCTACAATCAGCGGACATTACCGAGGGATTCAGATTATGAGTAATCAGCAGCTAGGCGACTTTCTCGCCCACTCCGTGGAATTGGAATCGGAGGCCCGAGAGCGCTATCTGGAGCTGGCGGAGGCCATGACTGGACATCACAATACCGAGGTTGCGGAGTTCTTCGGCCGTATGGCGGAAGAGTCACGCCTGCACCTGAAGGAGGTTGCGGAAATTGCCGAGGGTAAGGCGCTACCGGATCTCAAGGCCTGGGAGTTTGACTGGCCGGAAGAAGAATCCCCTGAAACCGCCAGTTACGAAGCGGTGCACTACCGTATGAGTCTGCGCCAGGCCATGCTGCTGGCACTGGGCAATGAGCGCGCAGCGGAGAAATTCTATCGTTCATTTGCCGATTCCAGTACCGATGAGGAAACTCGGCGGCTGGCGGCGCAGTTTTCAGCCGAAGAGGCTTCCCACGCAGCCCAACTGGTGAAGATGCTGGGTAAGTTGCCCCCAGATGAGAATCATCATCTGGAAGAAGACGACGACCCACATATGCCTGAGTAGGTGGTGCTGCGAACTTAGTCGATCAGTTCACAAAGGCCGTTAAAAACCAGTTCGTTGTAGCTGACTATGCCGATGACTTGACCGTTTTCGATCACTGGTGCTCTGGACAGTCCGAAGCGGTTGAACATGCGCGCGGCGTAACGCACGTCCATATCCGGATCTATGGGGATCACCGGCTTGGACATTATCTCGTAAATGTTGACCCGGTCCGGCGCCCGGTCTTTGGCCAGTACTTTCTTCGCAATATCGGATAGCAGTACAATGCCAAAGGCGTCGTGTTCATTGCGTTTCTTGACGATAACCACGTCGGCCTTTTCGTCTTTCATCAACAGCAATGCCTGGCTGACAGTGGCCATGCCATCCAGCTCAAGGTGCTTTTTATACATCACTTCCCTGGCCTTAATTGTTTTCTTTTCCATTACAACAATTCCTCTACGTCCTGAGATATTTCCTTTGCCTGATGCATGATGCCAACGGCATCTTCAACGTCCAACTGGAAGGCGATACCGGTGCCCGGTTTTGCATCCAGTTCCCCGGCAGTGTTTATTTCTTCGAGGATGTGCCTGGCCAGATGCTGCTCCACCAGGAACAACACCACATCCCGTTGCGTTTCCAGGGTCAGGCCGAAAAATGTCTTACTGACGTTCAGACCTTCGCCTCGCGCGTTGTGAATGACCGTCGCCCCGGTGGCACCGGCCTTGCGGGCCGCGTCCATTACCTCGTCGGTCTTGTCGTCCTCGACAAATACGATAATCATCTTGAAATGCATAAGTTTCTCCTCAGGCGCTGGCGCGCTGTTTTTCCTTCCGCTTCATGGCAAGCTTGGTGCGCAACTCTGAGAGTTGAGCGTAGGCCATTACCGAGAGTATGGGGAACAGACTGGCAAAGGCGATCAGGCCAAAGCCATCGATTAAAGGGTTTCGGCCAGGCACAGTCTCTGACAGCCCCAGCCCCAGAGCCGCGACCAGTGGCACGGTGACGGTTGATGTAGTGACACCCCCGGAATCATAGGCCAGGGGGATGATCATTTTCGGTGCTACTGCTGTCTGTATTACAACGAACACGTATCCGGTGATGATGTACCAGTGAATCGGATGGCCAACCACAATGCGATAACAGCCCAGTGAGATGCCTATGGCCACCCCCAGGGCGACGGCTAAACGCAGGCCCCAGACCCCGATGGCGCCGCCGGAGACATCGTTAGCCTTGATCGCCACAGCGATTAGCGAGGGTTCGGCGATAGTGGTGCTGAAGCCGATGCAAAAAGCGAAGATATAGACCCAGTAGTAGTCGCGCCATTCTATGTCCGCTGCGGTTTCACCTGCTTCAAGCGCTGTTTGAATAAATGCAGGGTCTGTCAGTTGCTCGGCCATCAGCCTTCCCAACGGAAACAGGCACAGCTCCAGCCCCAGCAGGAACAGGGACAGGCCTAGTAGTACCCAAACGAAGCCAAACAGTATCTCACTCAGATTGGCGGGCTTTTGCCGCAGCACAGCAAACTGGAAGCCGAAAATAATAGCCGCAATCGGCAGCACGTCTTTTACCGTGCCCAGAATTGTCGTCCAGATTGCCCACAAGATATCCATTAGATCAACATCCCGTAGGCCATAACGAAAATCATGGGGGTCAGGGAGGCGAAGGCGATCAGACCAAAACCGTCTATCATCGGGTTGCGGCCGCGGATAGAGGAGGCCAGGCCAACCCCGAGGGCAGTCACCAGTGGTACGGTAATGGTGGAGGTGGTAACGCCACCGGAGTCATAGGCAATTCCAATGATTTCCGGCGGTGCGAACATGGTCATGATAACCACCACCACGTAGCCGCCGATGATAAACCACTGTACCGGCCAGCCCTTGATTATCCTTATCACTCCGATCACGATTGCCAGGCCTACAGAAAAGGCAACTGTGTAGCGTAGGCCGCTGGCATAGGAATGCTTGGCCGCTTCACTGGCTTTGATCATGCCGCCTTCGGCCGCCACCGTGGCAGCTTCTGCCGCTACTGCTATCAATGCAGGCTCCGCCACGGTGGTGCCGAATCCCAGAGAGAAGGCAAAAGCGATTAGCCAGGGCAGGCTACCTTTGCGGGCAAAGGCGGTGGCCATGGATTCGCCTATGGGAAACAGGCCTTGTTCCAGTCCGTGGATAAAAAAGGTCAGTCCCAGTACTACGAACAGCACCCCCAGCAGTATTTGCCCCACGTTGGGCAGGGGTTGCTGCAGCACAAAGAACTGGAAGAAGACGATCACCAGTATGATCGGCAGCAGGTCGCGCATGCTGCCGAGCATAGCTGAGAGAAGTTTTTTGAGCGTGGAGGTCACTGCTAGCCTTGGCAATGTTTAAGCCAAAGCATAGCAGTGCGCGTGCCGCGAAGTATTGATCCAGTTAAACTTTTTCGCTTTTATCGCGGTTCATTGTTCGTTTCGAGGCAGTGCCGCAATCTTCACGTAAGTCGCAAAACTAGTCGCCCAGCAGACCTTTGAGCAGGCCGCCAGCTTGCTCACCGTATTTTTCCTCGACTTCTTTTTGCGCCTTGCGCTTGAGTTCATTGCCGGCCAAATCCTGAATGATTGCAGCACTATCCACAGAGCACCAGTCCGCTGGTTCGCCAGTGACGTTGCCTTTGCAGTTCACCGGCCACTCAATGGCAGTAATGCTGTCGTTCACTCGGCAGGCTGGATCCAGCTTGGCCAGGCCCGGCGACAACTTGGCAGCAAAGGTCGTGTTGAAATCCATACTGGCAATGTCTACGCTGCCCTGGCCCAGAAGACGGACATCGGGAAACTTCGCCTTGAGTGGCTGCAGTCTGGCTTTGCCCTGGCCGAGACTGATCTTGATCGACAACTCCTCGAAGGCACTGCTGGTAGGGAAGCTGGACTTCAGGGTTTCCTGGTTGACCAGTGCCACGGCCTCACAAAGCATCTTCTCTACCGCCATGTCTTTAAGCACAGCCTGCTCTGTCTGCAGATCTATAGGGCCCTTGAGTGTTTGCGTAATAGCATTGCTGGTGTTGCCCTGACCGCGCAGTTTCCAGCTGAGATTGGCCTTGCCGCTCAATACAGGGTCAACCTCTGATGCCTTCAGCGCCCGGGCGATGTCTACGCCGCTGAGGCTCCCCTGGGTGTTGACCTTGGCTGTGCTGTGTTTGGCATTGAGACTGGCTTTCATATCCAATTGGCCACCGTGAATTTTCCCGGTGATGCGCGGGAAGGTGGCGGCGCCATTGATAACCCGCATTTTGGCTTTCAATTTATTGACCGTATGGGCACCCCAGATCACCTTGTCTATGGTTAAGTCGGCGCGAGTGTCCATTAGCCGCAGCGCGTCCAGCGGCAGGGGAGTGTCTTCGGCATTGCCTGGCTCCGCCGCTTGTTCAGACTCTGCAGCGGCAGCTTCCGGGCCTGCCAATGCCAGTAAGGCGGGGGTGAACAGATTAAGGCGTAATTGGGTGTCTATTTGTGGGCTTTCAAAAGCGGCGTAACGCAGTTGGCCCTCCGCCCGGGTATCACCGATATCAGCCACCAGATTCAGGTCGGCGACTTGCCGATTGATGTCGACTTCGCCTGAAGTGGTGACCACGACAGGCTCCGCCAGGGCGCCTGTGAGATTAATTTCCATTTCTTCAATTCCCAGTAACTGGGTCTCTTGACTGACGATCACTGAGCCTTTGAGGACGACCTCCAGTGGCTCATCCCCTGGCAGGCGAATTGTCGCCTGCAGTGGAATTGAGCGGCCATCCAGATTGAGGCCTGTAGCCTTGAGGCTATCAATTTCAATAATACTGGTGTCGCCGCCTGCTTCGCTCATTTCCAGACGTGAGTCAGTAATGCTCAGCTGGGCCACTTCCAGGGCCAGCGGTACTGCTATCGCAGTCTCGGCGGCCGCGGCCTTGCCTGCTTCATCGATGGCAGCCTGGCGTTTGGCGTAAAACTCAAGCAGTTGTTCATCGCTGAGCTCGCTGGTATCTATCGGCGCGGGGGCAGGTTCAGTGATCATCTTGATCACCACGCCATCCAGGTCAATGGTGTCGATAGCGACTTCCTTCGACAGCAGCGGCATGAATTGCACGCCTATTTCCAGTGACCTCGCCTGCAGGCTGGGCTGTTGCTCACCTGGCATCTCCAGCGAAACCTGTTCCAGGGCCAGTCCCAGGGTAGGGAATATGCTGAAGTCTGCCCCTCCCTCCACAGTCAAACTTGCCCCTGTTTGTTTGCGTACTTCATCGGTAGCCAGTTGCAGGATCGTTTCTTCGTCCAGCAGCAGTGGAATTAAAACAGCGGCGGCAATGACAGCTACCAGGGGAATGGCGATGATAAATAGCAGAATGCGGGACATGAGTAATCCTTGTATGCGGGGACAATGCTATGGCTTCGACCGTTAATAATAGAACAGGTTCTATGGAGTTGCGCTTTTACATTGCGTTGTAAGCTCGCTCTACTTCCTGGGCGATGATGCCGATGCCTTCTTTGACGATGCTACTGTCCTGGGCGTAGGACACCCGGATGCACTCATCCCGATGGGCCCAACCCTCTTCCATGCCAACAAAGAAATTGTGCCCGGGAACAATCAGCACACCGCGCTGCTTGAGTCGCTGGTAAAGTTCCTGGCTGCTGATGGGCAGATCTTTAAACCATAGCCAGAGGAAGATAGCCCCCTCTGGTTTGTGCACGTGCCAGGGCAGGTCACCCATCGCTTCACGGAACCAGGCCACCGCTTGCTGTGATCGATCGCGATAAAAGGGTCTTACATAGTCCCGGCTGAGGGAGAGTATTTCACCGCTGTCGAACAATGCCCGCGCCAGTGCTGGACCCAGATTGCCGCAGGCCAGGCTGACGATAGTGTTGGCGTTAGTGTACGCCTGAATAAGCTGCTCATTGGCTACCAGGATGCCCGTGCGCACACCGGGCAGACCGAGCTTGGACAGACTCAACGCCAGGACCGTGTTGTCATTCCAGTGTGGACTTGCCTGTTCAAACAGGATGTTGGGAAAGGGCAGCCCATAGGCACCGTCGATAATCAGCGGAATATCCATAGACTTGGCTATGTCGTCCAGGTGACTGATTTCATCATCGGTCAGTACATTGCCGGTGGGGTTGGTCGGTCGAGAGACGCAGAGCGCGGCGCTGCTGTCGTCCAGCTCCAGTTGCGAAAAATCCACGTGGTACTTGAACAGGTGGTCATCCAAAAGTTCGATGCTGGGTCGAGTGGCGGTGAAGAAATTCTCGCTGAGCCCTGCGTCTGCGTAGCCAATATACTCGGGGGCCAGAGGCAGGTGTATGTTGCGTTGGCTGCCATCGGGCATTGCCCCCGCCAGCATATTGAATAACACAAAGAATGCCGATTGGCTGCCATTGCTGATGGCGATGTTTTCTTCTGTAACTTGCCAGCCATACTGCTTGCGAAGAAATGCTGCCAGTTGCTGGCGAAACTCGCGGTCGCCCTGAGGAGACTGGTAAATACCGAACAGACTGTGGCGCTGGGCCGGGTCCGCCATGATGCTTTCCAGACGTTGTTGGAAAATAGCCTCCATCTGCGGGAGGCGGCCTGGGTTGCCACCGCCCATGAATATCATGTCCGGATTCTCATTGAGCGCGGTGCCCAGGTCATCCATTAGCTCGACGATGCCGGAGTGGCCTGCAAATTTCTCACCAAAAACTGACAGTTTCACGGCTCGTGTCCATATGCTTGTAGCAGCCAATTGCAGTCGCTGCGGGGGATTTGTCTAGGGTAGCCTCGGCTTTACCCGCTGTATATGTTCAGTATTGTACAGATGTGAAATCGGCCATGGATACGAACGCGTAATATTGTCGTAATGCTCAGGCGCCCGCGGCTCGCGGGCTTAGGTCCGGTAGCGCACATGCGCAGGGGGCTCTTCGTCTTTGGATTTTCTCGCTTGATCTCCCAGCCACTCGAACCACTCCCCCCAGGAGGGTTGCTGTTGCTCCTCGCGCAGGTCTGCCTGCCAGCGGGCCAGCTTGCGGCTCATGGTAGAGACAATGCCGCCGACTAAATCCATGACCAGTTGCATGGGGGCAATGCCCTCGTGCACCAGCAGGCCCATGGTTTCGAAGGAGGTAACCACAGTGATAGCGGCTTGCTCGTATTCATCACCTTTTTGCCGCAGCTCGTCCAGGGAAATACCATCAGGTACTTTTTGCATCAGACTCAGGGCTCTGGCGAGGTCTGGGCTATAGAACGTCTGGGCCAGATTGATGGCGACCGCATCTCGCTGCTGGATGCGAAACTGGCGGATCTGGAATAGACCTACGATGAGACCGGTGACAATGCTACCGGCGCCTATGATTTCTGCCAGAGACGCCCAGGTGTCAAGTGGAATGCCTGTCATAATCAATGCTCCGTCAATGCAGTAAAACAAGTGTAGACCAAACACTGATTTGACAGCCCCCGGATTGAGAATTGGGCGCGGATGCCGCATGCTAGAGGCATAAGAATTTGAGGGGGAGAGCAATGTGATTAGCAGCGTCGCGGGATATCTGGTATCCCTGACTCTGCTTGCGGGAGTGCTGCTCTGGCTGGGTCAAAACCGATCCGACTGGTCCCTTTTCCGCTGGCTGCCACCGATCGTGCTCACCTATCTGGCTGCCATGCTGCTCGCCGGCAGCGGCCTATGGGCAATCAACGAAGCCCAGTCTCTGGCCTATACCGAAATCAAGCGCCTGCTGGTGCCGGCTATGATTTTGTTGCTGTTGCTGCAGTGCCGACTGGGGGAGTTGTTTAGGCTGGGTCCCAGGCTGTTGGCAGCCTTTGTGGTGGCCGCGGTAGGCATTATTGTCGGTTGCCTGACGGCGTTTCTGATTTTCCGTGGCCTGCTGGGCAATGATTCCTGGGGGGTGTTTGCTACATTGGCGGGAAGTTGGATGGGCGGTACCGCCAATATGGTAGCGGTGCAAACGGCACTGGCGGTGCCGGATGCAGATCTGGGTTATGCACTGTTGGTTGATTCCATCGATTACTCCCTGTGGTTAATGCTGCTGCTGGCGCTGGTGCCCTTTGCCGCTACTTTTAATGCCTGGACCCGGGCCGACACTGTCAGTTTGGGCAGTGATGTAGATGTCCCAGAAGCGCAGGGCCAGTTGCGCGAATCTCAATTGTTGCTGTTGTTCGGTATTGGGCTGATGGGCGCTATTGGCGCGGACCAGATCGGTCAGTGGCTTGGAACAGAAGGTTTCTTCAGCGTCAGCGTGGTGCGTATTTTGGCGGTCACTGCCATGGGTCTGCTGCTGGCCTACACGCCGTTGGCGCGTCTGGCGGGCAGTGAAACCCTGGCCAACGCGCTGCTGTATGTGATGGTCGCCACTATTGCTTCGCGCACCTCGTTTGCTGACCTTGCCAGTGCGCCCCTGTATCTGCTCGCCGGGCTGGTGATTCTGTTGGTGCACGCAAGCTTTATGCTGGTGGCGGCGCGTTTGTTGCGACTAGACCTGTTTACATGCGGAATCGCCTCTCTGGCCAATATCGGCGGCGTTGCTTCAGCCCCGATTCTAGCGGCAGCCTATTCTCGTCAGCTGGTGCCTGTAGGCGTGTTGATGGCATTGCTGGGTTATGTTGTGGGTACTGCTGGTGGGCTGTTGGTGGGGAGAATACTGATGTGGTTAGGGGGTGTAAGCCCATGAGGCGAATCTCCGTATGGATTTCTGTATGTGTTTTTTGTGCTTGTCCGGCCTTTGCGCAGTCACCACAGCCCTATCCTTTTGTCACCAATGTACCTGGCCTTGAAGAGGCAATGCTCAAGCCGTCGTACTGGACGCAGCGCCTTGAAACCTCAGGCTTGCGGATGACCCAGGCCCAGGTGGCGGCATTCAACAGGCAGGCGTTTAGCGTCGACGCCAATATGCATGATCTGGATACATTTCCTGATCAGCTGGCCAGGGACCCGCTACTGGCGCTAATCGATAGGGTGAGTAAACCTGCCTCTGCGGCGCGCTATCACGCTAGTTCTGGACAGCGGGTCAGTGAGGCTGACTACGCAAGACTGCGAGCTGCGACGAATCGAGCTGCAGTGGGCTCCAGCACTCATGTGCGCTGGGCACTGGTGGTCAAGCGTGCGGCCATGCGCAGCTATCCCACTGCGGCAAGAATATTGAAAATGCCGGATGATCAGCACCTGGATCGGTTTCAGGAAACAGCGTTGTTTCCCGGTGAGCGCCTGGCAATTTTGCACCGCAGTGCCGACGGGCAGTGGCTGTTCGCGGTCAATTATCACTACGCGGCCTGGGTGCGAAGCGACGCTGTGGCGCTGGGTTCCAGGCAACAGGTCGAGTCCTGGTTCCACGCACAGCCGCGTCTGGTGATGACCGGCGATCGCGTATTGACTAATTACAGCCCCGAAGAACCACGTGTTTCTGAGCGCGCCCTGGAGATGGGCGTTTCACTGCCACTGGTCAATCCAGTGTCGGCTGGTTTCGAGATCAATGGGCAGAACCCCTACACCAGCTACATTGTCAAAATGCCTGTGCGGACACGCGGTGGTGCACTGGCGTTTGCCCCCGCGCTCATTGCGCGCTCGCGTGATGTCAGTGTGGGTTACCTGCCCTATACCGAAGACGTGCTGTTGCGGCAGTCATTCAAATTTCTGGGCGAGCGCTATGGCTGGGGGCACGATTACAACGCCCGTGACTGCACCGGCTTTATTGGCGAGGTATACAAGTCATTTGGTCTGCTGATGCCGCGCAATACGGGGCAGCAGGCCAGTGGCAAGTATGCGCCTACCTTGCGCTTCAACGCGCCGGATGTGCCCGCCGTCAGAGCCGCTTTGCCAGGCCTGCGCGCCGGCGATCTGATTTATGTGCCCGGTCACGTGGTGATGTATCTGGGCGAGGTCGCAGGAGAGCCCTATGTCATTCATGATAAAACGGTGCTGGAGTATTTGACCGAGGCAGGTGAGCGTTATACGGGGACCTTGTCCGGGGTCGCTGTTACACCGTTGACGCCTTTGCTGGCTGAGAACGGCAAGGGTTTCCTGGAAAATATTTATGCCATCAAACACATTGCGCTGCAGGAAGCCCGTTGAGAATCAGCGCGTATCGACTGGCCATGCTGCGGGTACCCTTGCGCGAGCCTTTCAGGACCTCACTACGGCAAGTGTATGAAGTGGCAGATGTGGTACTGCTGCTGGAGTCTGATTGTGGCAGGGTTGGCTATGGCAGTGCCCCGGCTACCATGGCAATTACCGGTCAGGACCACCGCAGTATTATTGCAGCGCTGCAGAGTGAGCTTCTACCCTGGATATTGGGCCAGTCTTTTGATGGCCTGGGCTCTTTGCTCGCACTCCTTGAGCAACGGGTTACTGACAACGTCAATGCTAACTCCGCTGTGGAGGTTGCCCTTTTTGACCTGGCCGCTCAGGCAGCAGGCGTTCCTCTGTCTGAGTTTCTCGGGGGTGGGGTCTCGCAGTTGGAGACAGGCATAACGATCAGTGTTGCAGAACCCGAGGCGATGGCCGCCAGTGCGCTGGCAGCCGTGCAGCGAGGGTTTACGTCGCTGAAACTGAAGGTCGGTGACACCCCTGATAAGGATATTCAAAGAGTCCAGCGAGTTGCCGCCGCTATCGGCGGGCAGGCAAAAATCTACCTGGATGCCAATCAGGCCTGGACCAGTGCTCAGGCGATTGCAGTCATAAACGGCCTGAGCGCCAGCGGTATTGCCGTGGACCTGCTTGAGCAGCCGGTACCAGCTGCCGACCTTACAGGACTTGCTCTGGTGAGGGCGGCGGTGAATGTCCCGGTGATGGCCGACGAAAGCGTATTCAGTTCGCGCGATGCGCTTGCACTGATTCACGCAGAAGCGGCCGATATACTTAACATTAAATTGGTTAAGAGCGGCGGCATTAGCGGCGCACTGGCTATCGTCGATACTGCAGCAGAAGCCGGAATTAATTGCATGATGGGCTGCATGCTTGAGAGCTCAATTGGTGTCAGTGCCGCGGCCCATGTTGCAGCCGCCAGGTCAGCGGTTATCAATCGAGTGGACCTGGATGCACCCATGTTGTGCCGAGAAAACCCAATCTCGGGTGGCACTTTGTTTGCCGGCGCCAGAGTCGAGCTCAATCAGACTCCAGGTCTGGGCATCACCTCCGTACAGGGCCTGGAGTTTCTCTGACCGTGGCCAGCCTGCTAAAGTAGCAACAAAAGAGGGAGTGATAAATGGATCGGCGTAGCCTGATCAAAACAATGGCAGTCATGCCGCTGGTGGCGGGCGTGGCCGGTGCCGCTGCTGTTGAAGCACGACCCATTATTCGTCCCCGTCGTCTGCGCAAGGGCATGACTATCGGCCTGGTAAGCCCGGCCAGCAATGTCCCTGAAGATGAAGACATCGCTTTCGCTCGTGATGTGGTGACCTCCCTGGGTTTTCAGGTAAAGCCAGCCAAGCATCTTTATCAACGCAACCAGTATCTGGCTGGTACCGATCAGCAGCGCGCTGATGACCTCAATGCTATGTTCGCCGATCGCCAGGTAGATGCTATTTTTTGCCTCCGTGGCGGCTATGGTTCGTCCCGATTACTGCCGCTGCTGGACTATGAGTCTATTGCCGCAAATCCAAAGGTGTTGATGGGATACAGTGATATCACCGCGCTTCATTGTGCTATTCACCAGCGCACAGGGATGGTGACCTTCCATGGTCCGATCGCAGGGGACAACTTTAGCGACTACAGCTACGATCAGTTCAAGCGTACTTTGATGTCGGCGAACAAAGGACAAACGCTAGCGGCGCCCCCCGCGTTTGACGATCCCGCTCCGGGCCGGGTGGAAAAAGACAATCGCATCACCCTGATGCGTGGTGGTGTGGCCCAGGGCCCTCTGATTGGTGGCAACCTATCGCTGGTCTGTCATTTGATGGGCACGCCGTATCAGCCTGATTTCGGCGGCCGTATCCTGTTTCTGGAAGATGTGCACGAAGCGCCCTATCGGGTCGACCGTATGCTCACCCAGTTGAAACTTGCAGGGGTTTTAGACCAGGTGGCTGGCATTGCTTTTGGCAAATTCACTGAGGTTCAAACGACTAAAAATACCTTTTCCATGGAGCAGGTACTGCGCGAACGGACTGCTGATCTGGAGGTGCCGGTTATTCGCGGCCTGATGATTGGGCACGTGGAGGATCAGGCGGTGATCCCTGTGGGAGCGCTGGCCAGTCTCGACGGGGACAAGGGGACGCTCACCCTGCTGGACCCAGGGCTGACATGACAGACCCCAATTGGACCGTGTTACTGCCACCGTTGATAGCCATCGGCCTGGCGCTGTTAACCCGCCAGGTCTACCTGGCCTTGTTTACCGGCATATGGTTAGGGTACTTCCTGCTCGAAGGGGAGGGTGTGCTTGGCTCACTTGCCAATGCCATCGATGCGGCTGTGGCGGTGCTGGCGAGTCCCGGGGATGCCCGGGTCATTGTCTTTACCCTGGTGATCGGCGCCTTCATCCTTACCCTTGAACGTTCGGGTGGGGTCACCGGTTTCATTCGCTTCCTGGAGCAACGCAAGTGGGTTGATAACGCTAAGCGCGCCCAGTGGATGGCCTGGTTTATCGGCATTATTATATTCATTGAATCCAATATTACAGTGCTGGTAGCGGGTACTGTGTCGCGGCCCCTGTTTGACCGCTTCAAGGTGTCGCGGGAAAAGCTTGCCTACCTTATCGATTCCACCTCCGCTCCCATCTGCATGCTGATTCCGCTTAATGCCTGGGGCGCGTTTAACCTCGGCCTGCTCGACGGTCTGGGAGTGGAGGACCCGTTGAAGGTATTGCTGTCTTCAATCCCCATGAACCTCTACGCCATTACCGCGGTATTGCTGGCGGCATTCACCGTTGCTCGTAATTTTAATATTGGGCCCATGGTGGAGGCAGAGCGGCGGGCGGCAGCAGGGGAGTCCAGGGCTGTGCAACGCGAAGCCACAATTCTCCAAGATTCAGCGCCGCCCAATGCCTGGAATATGTTGCTGCCGGTGGTGTGTCTGGTAACGGCCATGCCAGTATTTTTGTTGATTACCGGCAACGGTGACCTGTTCGCTGGCTCCGGCTCCACCAGTGTGCTGTGGGCTAGCCTACTGGCCTTAACGGTGGTGTCTGTGCTGGTCCTGTCCCAGCGCAGCATGAACCTGGAACGTCTCACCAGCACCTGGATGGAAGGGGCAGGCGGCATGTTACCGATAGCCACTGTGTTGCTGTTGGCGCTGGCGCTGGGCGGGGTGTCCAAGGCACTGGGGACCGGCGACTATGTAGCCAGTTTGGTGGGGGAGACCTTACCTGCCTGGTTGCTGCCCGCGTGTCTGTTCCTGACCTCGGGCTTCATTGCCTTCGCGGTTGGCTCCAGTTGGGGTACTTTCTCCATTATGTTGCCCATTGCCGTGCCAGTGGCCACGGCCCTGGGTACAGACCCTACTTTGCTGGTCGCGGCGGTGCTGTCTGGCGGTATTTTCGGTGATCACAGTTCACCCATCTCAGATACGACAATTGTGTCGTCTCTGGCGTCGGGCACTGAACATCTGCAGCATGTGAGTACTCAATTACCCTACGCGCTGCTCGCTGGCGGGGTTTCGCTACTGGGCTTCGGGATTCTTGGATTGTTTTTGCTCTAATTTCGGCTATTTGAATTGGTCATTTTTTGAACATAGAACGGTTATTTTCACAATATGTAGTGGAGCCCGTTGCCGAGATACCGATATATAGGTTTAAATAGCGCTTCTAACAACAAGCTTCGCGTCCGTTTTTCGGGCGCATATTCTGACCTCAAGGGGCAATCATTGGAATCAGTAGCCAAGCAGGGCACTGCCGTCCGCGGCAATAGCAATACCATCGAATTTCAGGGAGCTTCCCTGGACATCTGGGATAAAAAATATCGATTAAAAGACGGCCAGGGGAACGCTGTCGACAAAGACATTGATGGCACCTACGCACGTGTCGCGCACGCGCTGGCAGAGGTGGAAGACGAGGCCGTACGTCAGGAGTGGGAGCAGCGCTTCATCTGGGCACTTAAGCGAGGCGCTATTCCGGCAGGAAGAATTGTGTCCAACGCCGGCGCTCAGGAACACAAACCGGCGACCTCGACTATCAACTGCACAGTCTCCGGCAGCATCACTGATTCCATGGAAGGTATTCTGCAGAAGAACCTGGAAGCAGGCCTGACGCTGAAGGCGGGTTGCGGTATAGGCTACGAATTTTCGACGCTGCGCCCCAAGGGCGCATTTGTCTCCGGGGCGGGTGCGTACACTTCCGGCCCTATGTCCTTCATGGATATCTTCGACAAGATGTGTTTTACGGTGTCATCCGCCGGTGGTCGTCGAGGTGCCCAGATGGCGACCTTCGATGTACACCATCCGGATGTGTTTGATTTTGTGAAAGCCAAGCGGGAAGACGGGCGCTTGCGTCAGTTCAATCTGTCACTGCTGATCACCGAAGACTTTATCAATGCGGTGAAGGATGATGGCGAGTGGCCACTTTCATTCCCGGTGACCCCCAAGGAATTCGCTAACCTTGAGCTGGACCCTGATCAGGAGATCGTCTGGCGCTCATTCCCGGTGACCGATGGGTATGTCACCAACGAGCACGGTCAGGTGGCCTGCCGAGTCTATCAGCGTATCCGGGCGATCAAGCTGTGGAACGCCATCATGAGCTCCACCTACGACTATGCCGAGCCCGGCTTTATTCTTATCGATGAGGTGAACGAGAAGAACAACAACTGGTTCTGTGAGAATGTGCGTGCCACTAACCCTTGCGGTGAGCAGCCGCTGCCACCCTACGGTTCCTGTTTGCTGGGCAGTGTTAACCTGACCCGTTTTGTCCGTGAGCCCTTCACCGAAAATGCCTGTTTCGATTGGGAGGAATATCGGGAAGTGGTCGCAGTGTTCACTCGCATGCTGGATAACGTAGTAGAGATCAATGGCCTGCCTCTGGAGCAGCAGCGCAAGGAAATCACCAGTAAGCGCCGCCATGGTATGGGTTTCCTGGGTCTGGGTTCGACGATGGCCATGCTGCAGATGAAGTACGGCGAGGAAGATTCCCTGACGTTTACTGAGGAAGTGAGCAAACAGATGGCGGTCTCCGGCTGGAAGGTCGGTCTGGATCTGGCTAGAGAAAAAGGCGCCGCGCCTATCATGGATGAGGAGTTTGACGTGACCGGCGATATGTTGCGCCGTCGTCCGGAAATGGCAGCCGATGGCATCAAGGTCGGTGACAAGCTCGCTGGTAAGGTTCTGCACGCTAAGTACAGCCGCTATATGCAGGCGCTGGCGCAGGAAGAGCCTGAGCTGGTGAACTCCATTATCCAGGAGGGTGTTCGCTTCACCCACCACTCTTCTATCGCACCCACCGGCACTATTTCACTGTCTCTGGCTAACAATGCCAGCAACGGTATCGAGCCCAGTTTCGCGCACCATTACAGCCGCAACGTGATCCGCGAGGGCAAAAAATCGAAAGAGAAGGTCGATGTCTTTTCATATGAACTGCTGGCTTATCGCGAGTTGGTCAACAGTGAAGCGATGCCGCTGACCAGTGATGAAAGCAAGAAGCTGCCGGATTACTTGATTTCTGCCGATGAGGTCACGCCCCGGCAGCATGTGGACGTGCAAGCAGCTGCCCAGAAATGGGTGGACTCATCAATATCCAAGACGATTAACGTGCCCACCGATTTCCCCTACGAGGATTTCAAGGATACCTATCTCTATGCTGCTAGCCAGGGCCTCAAGGGCTGCACCACCTTCCGTTTCAATCCGGAGGCCTTCCAGGGCGTGCTGGTAAAAGAGGCAGACCTGGAAAATACTAACTACCAGTTCACTCTTGAAGATGGTTCTACGGTGGAGTTTAAGGGTAACGAAGAAATTGAGTACGACGGGGAGATGCACACTGCAGCTAACCTGTTCGACGCACTAAAAGAAGGCTACTACGGCAAGTTTTAACTTGCGGTAGTTCTGTTTAAGGTAAAGGAAACATGAGTAAAAAAATCGACAAGAAAATCGTCGGCTTCCAGGTGAAGACCGAAGAACAAAAACAACAGGAAATCGAGAGCAATATCGTGCAAATGCACGAGAAGGTGTCGCGTCCAGAGCAACTGGAAGGCGCCACCTACAAAATCAAGACACCTTTGTCTGATCACGCCCTCTACCTGACTATTAACGATATTATTCTCAATCCAGGTACTAACCACGAGTTGCGTAGACCCTTTGAAATTTTCATCAACTCCAAGAACATGGATCACTTCCAGTGGATTGTGGCCCTGACCCGGGTTATCTCCGCGGTGTTCCGCAAGGGCGGCGATTGCACCTTCCTGGTGGAGGAGCTGAAGGCGGTGTTCGATCCCCAGGGCGGTTATTTCAAGTCGGGTGGTCGCTTCATGCCATCGCTGGTAGCAGAAATTGGCTGGGCCATCGAGGACCACCTGCAGAACATTGGTTTGCTGGCTCCTGCTGAGCTAACCGAGCACCAGAAAAAAATCCTGGATGAGAAGAAAACAGAATACACCGCCAAGACCGGCGACGACGGTGCCGGTGGCGAATTTCCCACCAGTGCAGAGCTTTGTAAGAAGTGTTCGGTGAAGGCATCCATTATGTTGGATGGCTGCATGACCTGCCTGAACTGCGGTGATTCGAAGTGCGGATAAGCGCTTACTAGTCATACCCAGCGGCTCTTTCTGAGCCGCGCAACACATTTCAAAGGACGGCCGGATGAGCCAGCTTTTCTCGCGGGCAATGAAATTTTTGCCCGCAGTTACTCTGTTGGTATTGGTGGCAAACGGTGCTCGGGCCGAGAGGGCGCTACTGGAAGAGGTTCTGGTGACTGCCCAGAAGCGGGTTGAGAACGTCCAGGATATTCCCATTACCATCAACGTGGTCACCGGGGATGTATTGGATGGCTTTCGCATTCGCAATACCAATGACCTGGCAGATTCGGTTCCTGGCTTGACGATTCAGCACACTCCACAGAATCTCGCCCAGGTCGCAATACGTGGGCTGGGCACTGGGTCGGCGGGTGAAAGTCTGGATCAATCGGTGGGGCTGTTTATCGATGGCGTATGGGCCGGCCGGATCCGTGAGTTCCAGGCGTCACTTTTTGACATCGAGCGCGTGGAAGTGATCAAGGGTACCCAGACGACTTTGCTGGGCAAGAACACCAGCGTTGGTGCGGTTAGTGTTGTGTCCCGTCGTCCGGGAGATGAACTGGGTGGCTATTTACAAGGCGACTACGAATTTGAGTTTGACAGTACTTACCTGACGGGCGCGCTGGATATACCGACGGATCTGGGCAATTACCGCATTGCATTTAACGACGTGTCCGAGAAGGGCTATGTTAGCAATGACAGCACAGGTAACGAAGTCCCCCACAGGGAGCAGAGCACCCTGCGGATCGGTGGCGAGTGGAGTGTGACCGATAATGGCAGACTTCTGCTCAGTTATCAGTATGACGACCTGGAAATTCTCGGCGATACTTTTCAACCGGATAACGATGAACTGGGTTTTCTGGCGGGCATGGATCCAGATGCAGACATTGGTATCGATCAGAGCAAGAACGCTGACACCAGCGTGGGTCGTAGTGGTGATGCCGAGGATGAGCAGGAGTCTCAGCGCGCCATTATTCACTATGAGCACAGTTTTGGAGACTATCAGTTCACCTCGCTGACCGGCTGGTCGGAGTATGAAAACGAGCGCGTTGTAGATACTGATTTTATGTCTGTGGACTATCTCTCAACAGCTTTTACTAGCGACTATGAACAAATTAGCCAGGAGTTCCGTGTTGCCTCCCCGACAGATCGCCGCATTGAGTATGTGGTCGGGCTGTTTTATCTCGATGGCGAAATGGGATTTTCCGGACTCACTGATACACGTTTTCCGCCACCTTACACCGCGGGGCCATTTCCTCTCGATAGCACTTCGGTGAGGTACTACGATCAGGAAACCACAGTGTGGTCCCTGTTTGGCCAGAGCACCGTGTCCATCAGTGATCGCTGGCGCGCTACCTTGGGCTTGCGCTACACAGATGAAAGTAAGGATGCTGTTTGGGAGAGGGTCCGGCTTCGTTCCGGTGGTGTTCTTGCTGACATAGTGTCTGACGTGCTCGCGCCGGAAGTGCCTGCCACACCGCTGGATCGAAGTGAAGACAACCTCGACGGTTCGGTGAATGTTCAATACGATTTTAGCGATGACACAATGTTCTTTGTGTCCTGGGCCACCGGTAGCAAGAGCGGTGGCTTTTCTACCGAGGTTGCCACCCCCGATGAAGCGGAATTTGAGACTGAGGAGGCCGAAACCACCGAGTTGGGAGTCAAGATGAGCTTAGCCGGAGGAGCCGCGTTTTTAAACGCTGCCTTGTTTTACACCGAGATTGAAAACTTTCAAGTTGCTACCTTTGTCGGTACTGGTTTTGAAGTGTTTACCGTGCCGGCTGAATCCCAGGGCCTTGAGTTTGAAAGCCGGTGGCTGGTAAGTCAGCGCCTAACCCTCGGGGCAACTGCCACCTATGCTGACGCGACCGAGCAAGACAGCGGAATGCAATTGCCCTATGCGCCAGAGTGGTCTGCATCGCTCAATGCCCTCTATGAAATACCTTTGCAGGGCGATCTGGTCTGGCGTATCGGCGCCGTCGTTAATTATCGCGATGAGCAATACATGCAGGCAGGCGAACGCGATCTGGATGATGCGCTCACCCTGTTGGATATGCGCCTCGCCCTGGCAAGTGCCGTCAATACCTGGGAGCTGGCCCTGGTGGGTCGTAACCTGCTGGATGAGGAGAGCTCCTTCGGCTTTGACTTTCCTTTCTTTGGTGGCCAAGGGGACCTGCCAGTGGGGGCCGCGACCATTGGTAGTCTGAGTCGTCCGCGTACGCTGGCATTGCAGGCTCGCTACAATTTTTAAGTCCTGCCCGGTTGCCCAGGGATTGTGCTACGCCAATCCCCAAGGGCTGCAGGACACCTACGATCTTGGGTTTGCTGACGGTATAGCTTTTACGCAGAGTCAACTGACGTGCTAAGCCGAGTGCATAAGTGGCTGGGGGCACTTTTGCTGCTGCCGCTATTGGGTTGGTGCATTACCGGTGCCATTTTTTTGACCAAACCTGGCTATGGTGATGCCTATGCCGCGTTGCAACCAAAATTCTATCCGCTTGAAGTGTCAGCCCCGGCACGGGTGAAGGAGCAGTGGTTAGAGGTGCGGTTGGCCCGCTCGGTATTGGGCAGCCATTTGCTCGCCAGAAACGACAGTGGTTGGCGGCAGTACGATCCGCAATCGCTAGTATTGAGGCCCGAGCCCGCAGAGGCAGACATTGTCAGGCTGCTGCAAGACGCGATCAGTGTAAATCAGGCGCGCTACGGTCAGGATGTTCGAGCAAGTTCTGATGGCTACGTGACTGCCACCGGCGTGCTGCTCAGGTTGAACTGGAATACGATGACGCTAGAGCAGCATGGCACCGACCGGGCCATTATTGATCAACTTTACAATGTGCATTATCTGCGTTGGACTGGATACCGAGCGCTGGACAATGTACTTGGTATCCTCGGGCTGTCCTGCCTGGTGCTTACGTCAGTGCTAGGGGCGAGATTGCTGCTGCGTCGTCCCCAATAGATCGCTGTCAGTGCCCGTTTTGTTTAAAGTTGTGACTCGGGAACGATTATTGACAGGAATCCCGTGCTGAATCGCTTCCACCAGGTGGTGTCAGGTTCTTTGAAAAAGACGATCTCTTCTCCGTCTTTTCTGGTCAGCCACTGTAGGTCGCCGTCCTCGTCCAGACTCAGGCGATAGGCAATCTCGAGCGCGGCGTCATCGAAGTTTTCAGACAGCGCCTTAGCCTCTTCTGGGCTAGCATAGTAAGCGCCCAGTTCGGAATTGAGCGCGACCGAGCGAGCGTCGAGGTTGAAGGAGCCGATAAACAGGTAGGTTTCGTCAAATCCGAAGAATTTTGCGTGCAAGCTGGCCTTGGAGGCACCAATGCGACTTTTCTCTTTTTTCTCCTTCTTCATTCCCTTATTTCTTTGTCGCACTACCTTGTTGGCGTCGGCCTTGAACTCGTAGAGTTCTACGCCGCCTGTGACCAGATCCTTCCGGTAGCGCATGTAGCCGGCGTGGACCAGGGAGACGTCATTGGCCTGTAGAGAGTTGGTCAGGATACGTACTCTCACACCGCGCTCAACCATGCCGATCAGGTACTGGGTAAACTCCTCACCGGGCACGAAGTAGGGCGAGACAATGATCAGGTCCTTCTGTGTCTTGTCCATACCCATCTTGATTTTGGGGGCCAGGTGAGTCTCAGCGGTTACTTTCTTGGCCTCGACTTTGCTGGGCTGGTCATAGGCAAGTAACCATTTTGACCAGACGAACTCCAGTTCGGTGATGCTCTCCATGGTGGCAATATCGTACTGACGGACTACGTCGCCGTATTTTGACTGACGAGCCTGCTCAACGTAGGTATCGGAGGTGGCGCGAAACGCTTTGAACTCCTGCTCACTGATCGTGCTGTCCCAGGCGAAGGCGTCGATTGGGTAGGCCCATTTGCTGTTCCAATACAGATCGAACTGAGCCGAAACTTCGCCGGCGATGGGGCCTACAGCCAGGGCGTCCATGTCGCCAAAGCCCACGTCTTCTGCGGCTGCAAAATACTCATCACCGATATTTCTACCGCCGAAAATGGTGACGATATTATCGCTGGTGATGGTCTTGTTATGCATTCGGCGGTTGACGCGCTTGGTGTCGCCGATAAAGTCCCGCAGCCGTTTCTCTCGATTGGCAAAGGGGTTGAACAGTCTGATTTCGATATTTGGGTGGGCATCGATGAGACGCAGTGTGTGGTCCTTGCCAACAGTGTCCATATCATCCAGCAGCATGCGTACGCGCACGCCGCGATCTGCAGCAGCAAGCAACAGGTTGTGCATGGAGCGACCGGTAAGGTCGTCGTGCCAGATGTAATACTGCACATCTATCGACTTGTTGGCGTCTTGGATCATCCGTATGCGGGCGACAAATGCCTCCTCACCTTGCTCAAGGGTGCGAAATCCTGACTTGCCGGGGTTTTGCCCCAATAGAAGTTGCAGTTCTGAGTCCAACTGACTCTGGCTTGTGTCTGCAAGGGTGTAGCTTGGGTTCTTCTCAAAGTCGGTGGGCAGCGAGCTACAGGCGGCGAGCAGGGAAAAAACCGCAAGTAAGGTGAATGATCGTATACCCGAGAGAGACCGGGTTGATATTGGCTCGCGGCCGGTGAATGTAGTCATCTGCATAGAGTGTGGGCGCATGCCGTGTCCGCCTGTGGCTTTTTGTTGTCGGATTGATTGTACCCTGATTTCCAGTGTATCGGAGAGGCTTGCCTCGAAACCTGTGAGCTGAGCCTTGAGTTCACCTTGTTACGTTCGCAGACGTGATATTCTGATCAAATGTGTTGTTTTGTGAAAATGCTTGGCGTTTTGGTCGATTGCCACCAGTATCGTGGTTAATCAGCAAAGTAGTGCTGTCTGCAGCACAGCGGCTCAGACGGCTGAATGATATCGTTGAATTATGACATTGGGCCAGTCGCGGTAAATCTGGCATTATCGTCTACCATCAATAAAGTGCGTAATTCGTTGCTACGCAATTCTTACATTCGGGGTTTTTAGCTATGTCGGGCAGAATTTTTCCTGTAGCGCTCACACTTATCGGTATTGCCGTCAGTTTGCTCAGTGGTTGTGGCCGCGAAGAGCGTGAAATACCGCCTCCCGCTTCACGTCCGGTGAAACTGTTCACAGTGGGCGGGGGTACCAATGAAGCGATTCGTACTTTCCCGGGGCGTGTGGATGCTACCCAGCGTGCGGAGCTTGCTTTTCGTGTGTCTGGCCAGTTGCAGCAACTGCTGATCAAAGAGGGTGACCTGGTTGAAGAAGGACAGGTGTTGGCAAGGCTGGACCCCACAGATTACGCAATTGTGCTGGAGGATCGCCAGGCCAATTTTGACAATGCGGAGTCCAATTTCTCTCGCGGTAAAGAGCTGATTGTAGACGGTAATATCTCGCGCCTTGATTACGACCGAATGGAAGCAAATTATCGTACTGCCAGTGCGGCCCTGACTGCTGCGCAGCAGGATCTTGATTACACTGTTTTGATGGCGCCTTTCAAAGGCAGAATTGCCACGCGCAACGTGGAAAATTTTGAAGAGGTGCTGGCTCGGCAAACGGTCATCTGGTTACAAAACATCACTGAGTTAGATGTTATTTTCGATCTCCCCGAATCGGTAGTGCGCAGCGTTCGAGGCGGCGTGCGGGATGAGGGCAATATCGGTAGTAGCGAAACTGCAGGGACGGTGCGCGCATATGCTCAGTTCGAAGGCCGGAGTGATCGCAAGTTTCTCCTGCGGCCGAAGGAATTGGCGACCAAGGCTGATGACCAGACCCAGACCTTCAAAGCGACATTCACCATGGACGCGCCCAGTGATTTCAATGTGCTACCGGGTATGACCGCCAACGTGGTGATGGACCTCACGGCGGTGGTTGATAAGGACGCGGTGAAATGGGTGCCGGCGCGGGCTGTGCAGGCAGATAGCGCACTAGAACCCCGGATCTGGGTTCTGGATCCAGGCGCTATGACTGTGTCATCGCGGCCTGTTGAAATCGGCCGTATGTCTGGCCGCTCCATACAAGTGCTCTCTGGTCTGGAAGGAGGCGAAGAAATTGTTTCTGTTGGTGCGCCATACCTGGCAGAGGGTATGCGCGTGACCCGGATGAAGATAAGCGAACAGGCCGAACCTCGTGCCGACGACCCTCTTTAAGCGCCGACTGATACAAGGACATCGCAGATGAATATCGGTGAATACTCAGTTCGCAATCCAGTCATTTCCTGGTTACTCGTGGTCATTATGGTGGGCGGCGGCATCATGGCCTTCCAGACGATTGGTAAGTTGGAGGATCCGCCATTCACCATCAAGATGGCAAAAATTCTCACACCTTACCCGGGTGCGACGGCTCAGGAGGTGCAGGACGAGCTGACCTATCACCTGGAGGATGCCATCCAGCTCCTGCCGCAGGTCAAGCGTATCAAGATGTCGGTATCCCGCCCTGGGCTTTCGGATATTCTGATTGAATTCAAAGACGAGTATCAGGCCAAGGACCTACCCAATATCTTTGATGAGCTGCGGCGTAAGATCGCTGACGTCAGTCCACAACTGCCGCCTGGCGCAAGCGCCCCCATCGTCCTCGATGACTTCGGTGATGTTTATGGTGCCTACGTGATGCTGCATGGCGAAGGCTATTCCTGGCGTGATCTGTACGACACTGCCGATGCTATCAAGAAGCAGCTGGTGCTGATCGACGGCGTTCGCAAAGTTGTCATTGACGGCGAGCAGAAGGAAGTTGTTTACCTTGATATTTCGCGTAGCCAGTTGGCCGAACTGGGCATCTCACTGGGCGAAATAGCCGGCGTACTGGGCTCGCAGAATGTGGTGGTCGATGCGGGTAATGTGCAGGTGGGTGACGATTACCTGCGTTTTAGTCCCACCGGTGCATTCCAATCGGTGCTGGCAATGGGCGACCTGTTAATCAGCTCCAGTGAACGCAGGCTGATTCGACTCTCGGATATAGCCACAATATCCCGTTCTTACGAAACCGTACCCCGTAAAATTTATTATGTTAACGGTGAGCCTGGATTGAGTCTGGGTATCTCCATGGTGGCCGGTGAAAACGTGGTGGCGGTGGGCGACCGAATTGATAACAGGTTACAAAACCTACTGCCCACAATACCTGTCGGTATGAAGTTAACCTCGGTTTATGACCAGCCCAAAGAAGTGGATGCTTCGGTAAGCGGCTTCCTGGTGAGTGTTGCTCAGGCGGTGGCCATTGTTATTTTTGTGCTGCTGATATTTATGGGCTTGCGCACAGGCCTTGTTATCGGCGCTGTCTTGATTATTACGGTCGCCGGCACTCTGTTTATCATGAACATTTACGGCATCGAGCTACAGCGGATTTCTCTGGGAGCATTGGTCATCGCCTTGGGTATGCTGGTGGATAACGCCATTGTAGTGGCCGAAGGTATGCTGGTGCGGATGAACGGCGGTATGTCGCCAGTTGAGGCCGCCAGAGAAGCCGTGGGCAAGACCATCTGGGCGCTTCTGGGTGGTACTGTTATTGGTATTTTGGCTTTTTCTGCCATTGGTATGTCGCCTGATAATACCGGCGAATTTGCCAGCTCATTGTTTTACGTGATCTTGATATCCCTGTCTCTAAGCTGGATAACAGCAATCAGCACAACGCCCTTGCTCTGCGCTCTATTGCTTAAGCCCGATCCGCAGGCGGCCAATAAAGACCCGTACGGTGGTAAGGCTTTCCAGCTATACCGGGGCTTGGTCGCGAAGGCAATTGATCACCGCTGGGTGACCGTTTCTGGCGTGGTTGGTCTATTTGTTGCAGCTGTTATTGGCTTCGGCAATGTTGCTGGTGGCTTTTTCCCTGATTCAAATACACCGCTGTTCTTCGTGGATGTTTGGGAACCTGAGGGTGCTGACATTCGCACCACACGTGACGACACCCTGCGGGTGAGCGAATTTATTCGCGAGCAGCCCGGCGTTCTAAGCACGGCTTCGGTGATTGGCGGACCGCATCAGCGCTTTACCCTGGTGTATGACTCCCGGGAACCCGCGCCGGTGTATTCCCAAATTATTGTGCGCACCGAGACTCGCGAGCAAATACCCGCAGTGTGGGAAGCGACCGAGGAATTTATGCGTGAGGAAATGCCCTGGACAGACCCCATCATCAAGGCGTTGCGGATAGGCCCTGGTCGGGACGCCAAGATCGAAGCACGCTTCTCTGGTCCGAATGCCCAGGTATTACGAGAGCTATCAGAGCAAGTACAGCAGCTGATGCGCGACGACGGTTTTGCCATTGATATCCGCGATGACTGGCGATCACCGGTGAAGGTAGCGTCACCTGTCTTTAATGAGCAGGTTGGCCGGCAGCTGGGTGTTGACAGGGAGGGCCTGGGTGGCGCTCTTCGTTACGCGTTTGAAGGTGCGACCGTGGGTGTTTACCGTGACGGAATTCGTTTGTTGCCCATTGAACTGCGTGCTCCCGAGGATGAGCGTGGAGACATTAATAACGTCAGGGATATTCAGATCTGGAGTCCTGTTCTTGGGCGTTCGGTGCCCGCATCACAGATTGTCACGCACTACGAGACGGGCATGGAAAACGCGGTGATCCGGGGTCGCGACCGCATCCAGACCATTATCGCCTCGTGTAATCCCGAAGGGGGTCTGGCGACAGAATTGTTCGAACGATTGAGACCACAGATTGAGGCCATGGAATTACCCGCAGGCTACAAGCTGGAGTGGGGCGGTGAATACGAAGATTCGGTCAATGCGCAGGCGGGGCTGGGTCAGTCGCTGCCAGTGGGCTTCATGTTGATGATTCTGACCAGTATCTTTTTGTTTGGTAAATTGCGCCAGCCGACGATCATCTGGTTGACGGTACCGCTGGCGATTGTAGGCATCACCGCTGGATTGTTGGCTACCGGCGGCGCCTTTGACTTCATGTCGCTACTGGGGGCGCTGTCACTTGTAGGTTTGCTGATCAAGAATGCTATTGTACTGATAGAGGAAATCGACCAGCAAATCGAAGAAGATAAAGACCCATATGAGGCAGTTCTCGACTCATGTGTAACTCGAATGCGCCCGGTTATGTTGGCTGCGGCTACCACCATACTCGGCCTGATACCGCTATTGTCCGATGTGTTTTTTGTGAACATGTCAGTGACGATTATGGCGGGTCTGGGTTTTGCTTCCCTGCTCACCCTGACCATCGTGCCGACACTCTACGCGATTTTCTTCCGTATTCACAAGCAGGAGAACGATGCCGCAAGTTGATGGATTTGCGGCTTTTACTTTCCAGATGCTGATGAAAAAGAGCGCAGCTCGTATCCTATGAAAATCCTGGTGCTTGATGAAGACTATCGCCAGTACCAGCAGTTGTTGTCGGCAGCCGATATAGTGGCGGATGCCGGTAGTGACCCCGATGCATACTCCGGCGAGTATGACGTACTCCTCGCACAACCAAACCTGGCTGCCAGTTACCTGCAGCGTGGGCATAATGTGTCGTGGATCCAATCGACATGGGCGGGCATCGATGGATTAGTGCCCGCAGTTCAGTCCAGCAACACAGTTGTCACTGGTGTTAAAGATATCTTCGGCCCTCAGATGGCTGAGTATGTATTCGCGTTTTTGCTGCAAAAAACGCGTGCCTTGTCAAGTTTCAGCGAGCAGCAAAGCAAAGAGCTCTGGTCTCCCAGTGCACCTGGTTCGCTGGTGGACCAATCCATGTTGGTTCTTGGTGTCGGCACGATCGGTAGCCACATTGCAGGTGTTGCCAAGGCCTTTGGCATGAAGACTCTTGGGGTTTCCCGCCATGGTCAGCCAGCGCAAGATTTTGATCGTGTAGTTGCTGTAAGTGAGCTGGCCACAGTCGTCGCGCAGGCAAACGTATTGATCAATACATTGCCTAGCACTGAGCACACCAGGGGGATTATCGATGGCCCGTTGCTGCAAGCTCTACCTGCAGATGCCACGGTTTTCAATCTTGGAAGAGGGGATGCTCTTTGCGAGGAAGCACTAAGAGTCTGGCTGGATACCCACAAAGAGGCCAGTGCAGTGCTGGACGTCTTTAATGTTGAGCCACTGCCAGCGGACCACTGGATGTGGCAACACCCGCAGGTTTCAATTACGCCGCACGTTGCAGCGGTGAGTGTCCCTCAAGACGTGATCAAGATATTTCTGGATAACCTGCGTCGATGGCGAGACGGTCTAACCCTGGCTTATGTGATTGACCCCAAACGTGGCTACTGACGGTGATTGACGGCCGATGCCAGCGACAGCAAAATAGTCGACACGCTCATCCACACTGGATAAACCCAATGCGAATTAACTCAGCAGCTCGTGATTCGTTACTACGCATTGGCCTTATCGGTTTTTGTTCGCTGCTGTTGGTTGCCTGTGCCAGTGTTCCTTTTGATTATCCCCGGGAGCCAAGCCAGGCACTGCCTGTATCTGGCGACACTGAGCTGGGCGCATTTGCTCTGGAGTGGCAGCGCGAACATGAGAACAAGGGTGGGTTCATTGGCCTGCCTCAGGGTGGCGATGCGCTTGGCCTGCGCCTGCGTATGCTTGAACTGGCTCAAAGCAGTATCGATGCCCAGTACTTCATTCTCAAAAAGGACCGCGCGGGAGCCTTGTTTACCTCTGGTCTGCTGGCGGCAGCTGATAGGGGAGTGCGTGTACGCCTTTTAATCGATGATATTTTTTCACCCGATGTTGATGAGCCCTTAAGCCTTCTTGTTTCTCACCCTAATATAGAGGTTCGTCTGTTCAATCCCCTTTCTCGTCAGGGTCTAAAATATGTAGGCTATCTGGCGGATTTCAAACGCACGAATCGACGTATGCATAACAAGTCACTCACAGTCGACGCCAGCTTTAGCATCGTGGGTGGACGTAATATTGGTGAAGAGTATTTTGAGATAAAGCAGGATGTGCAGTTCGACGACTACGAAGTGATGATGGTGGGTAGTATTGTCGAAGAGGTCAGCGCGAGCTTCGATATTTTCTGGAACAGTGAGCTTGCAGTGCCGATGGAAGCATTCGGTTTGAACATTGAGCCGACCGAGTTGGACGAGTGGCGAGAGTATATAAACAAGGCGGTGTCTACTCAGGGTGACGGACTTTATAGCACTGCTTTAAATAGCGTTCTACTGCAGGAGTTGAGGGCGGGAGAAGTTGAGTTTTTGGTCGCGGACGCCACCCTGGTTACCGATAGACCGGACAAGCTGCAAACCGCTATCGGCGACCAGGAAGAGCAGGTGCTGATTTATGAGATGGCGCGTCGCTTTGCCAACGCACGCGATGAGATTCTTATCATCTCACCCTATTACATTCCCCAGGATAGCGGTGCCCAGTTTATGGAAAGCTTGCTGGCAAAGGGGACTCGAGTGATCGTGGTGACCAACTCCCTGGCATCAACCAATCATATCGCGGTGCACTCGGGATATGCCCGCTATCGCAAACGCCTGCTGCAAGCCGGGGCTGAGTTTTATGAGATTCGTGTGGATGCTGTGTCTGGCGAAAACATGTGGGGCCATTCACCCGAGGCAGTCACCTTACACTCCAAGGCAACGATTATTGATGGTGAGAGTATCTTTATCGGCTCACTGAACTTTGACCCAAGGTCGATAAAAATCAATACCGAAATGGGTATATTCATCGAGTCCCCGGAGGCAGGATCAGAGCTAAGGGAGGTGATTTTGCAAGAGCTTGAACGTATGACCTGGCGGGTAGACCTGGATGAAAAGGGCAAGCTGCGCTGGACTTACCACCATGGCGATGACCACCAGGTTGTGTATAAAGAACCGCAGGCCAGCTGGTGGCGTCGCTTTCAGGTTGGCTTCTATCGGCTGCTGCCGATAGAAGGCCAGTTGTAGTTATTCGACTGTATTGGGCCCGTAAAGACCGACGCCTAACTTCGCGGAAATGTAGCCGATGGCCTTTAGGCCACGAACACTATTACCTGCTGGGTTGAGCGGCGGAGAGAAAGTGGCAATGGCAAACTTACCCGGAACTACCGCAACTATGCCGCCGCCGACACCTGTTTTTGCAGGTAGTCCGGCTCTGTACATCCACTCACCTGATTCGTCATAAAACCCGGCGGTGGCCATGATGGCCAGTAACTCGGGTACGTGCTCGCTGTCCAGAACACGCTTGCCTGTCTTGGGGTTAACCCCCTCATTGGCAAGCGTGGCCCCCATCATTGCCAGATCTACGGTGTTGATGCCTATGGAACACTGACGGGTGTAAACACGCAGTGATTCTTCGGGTTCGGCGTACAAGCGGCCGTAGTTGAACAGCAGGTTGGCGATAGCGCGATTGCCCCAGGCTGTTTCGTATTCTGAGTCATACACTTCTTCCAGTACTTTCAAGTCGCGGGCGGTGTAGTCCTCAATATTGGACAACACTTGTTCCCAGCGATCTTTCTCTGAAGAAGCCTCGAGCATGCTGACGGCGGCAATTGCCCCGGCATTCACCAGTGGATTAACCGAACGACTCTCGTAGACCTCCAGCGCCATTTTGGAGTTGAAAGCCATGCCTGTTGGCTCCACACCAATTTTTTCACGCAGGGCACGAGGACCCTGTTTTTGCATAACCAGTGAGGCAGTAAAAGGCTTGGATACAGACTGAATTGAGAACTCATAGTCGAGTTCACCCGCAGAGTAAATGTCACCTTCGCGGGTGATAATGACTACACCGAACATTTCACTGGGCACGGTGGCGAGAATTGGAATGTAATCGGCGTTGGCGCCGCCTTTTTCATCTTTGAATTTGGCGTAGGCATCGTCGACTACCTGCTGGTAGTCTGCCGGACTGATGGGGGCGGCAAGGCTGACCGCTGATATACCTAGCAGCATCACTGCAAGCCAGGTTTGTAGCGTTCTTGTTAGCATGGGTTCTTCCTCTTGAAGAGACAGTGGGTATCTAGCAATCATAGTAGCACCAGCCTACGCCAGCAAGTTGATACGGCTGAAGATTGTCATCTTAACGCAGGGCTAAAACTCGGGGCCGACGGTGATGTAGATCTGAAATGCATCGTCTGCGTCATCCAGAGGGAACCCCAGGTCTATGCGCGCAAGCCCCACCGGTGATCGCCAGCGCACGCCAATACCTGTGCCCAGTTTTTCCTCGAAATCGTCAAATCTGTTGAAGGCATTACCGCCGTCGAGGAAGGCAGCGACGCTCCAGTCGGGAATAATTTCGTGTTCATACTCCAGGCTGGCAACGATCAGGTGTTTGCCGCCAGTAATGGCGTCGCTGGGGAACAAGGTCTCCCAGCCATAGCCGCGCACGCTGCGTGCACCGCCTGCTCGAAACTCGTAGTACTCTGGCATTTGATTGAAATTTACGCCCAGCGTCGAGCGACTCTCTGCGTCGGTATAGCCCAGATTCGAGCGCACCAAAAAACGTCCTTTTTCGGCAACGGGCCAGATGTTCCATGAAGAAAAACGTGCCTGCCAAAAGCTGATGTTGGAGCCAATATCCTCGTTGGTGCCCAGCAGTTCCAGATTCAGGTAATCGCCCCGGCGAATGTAGAGAGGGTCATCAGAGCGCCGTAGTTTAAAACTTAGCCCTGGAACCACCGCTTCAAATTCGGGCGCCAGGGTTTCGTAGGCCTCTGCGCCTATGCTTTCTATAATCGCATCCTGGGCGCTCCCGGGAAGGTTGCCAAACAACACCTGGAAGATGTCGTAGCTTTCACCAACAAAGCTGATCCCCGCACTGGACTGCAGTCCAAAATCGCCATAATTGGAGGCAGGTAGGCGCCACCGCAGGCTAGCCAGGTTGGTCGCGATTCGGGTGTCGCCGCCCTCGTCGAGATCCACGTCTTCGTAGTTAAGGTCTTTACTCTCGTGGCGTAAACCCAGTTCAAAGGCTTCACCCCTCAATGGATCGAGGGGGATGGTGTAAGTGATATCACCTGCCAGCCTCTCCCGTTCCTCGGCAAAGGCGCCGCCAACGTTAAAGTGATGACCACGCTTGCCCAGATAGCGGCGGGTCCAGTCCAGTCCTACCCCAAAGCCGGTATCAGTGCCCCAGCCAGCGCGGCCTCGATAGCGATTGGCAGGGAACGGCTCCATGCTGATCACCACAGGGACCTGCGGGTTCTCGCCTTGGGTAGGTTCACCCGGCTCAATGATAACTTCGCTGAAATGCCCGCTGGCACTGAGCAGGTTGCGCTGCCTGGCAAGTTGAGAGTGCCTGAAGGTATCACCCGGCAGGAGGATCAAATAGCGCGCCAGGTAGTCGGACGAAAACTTATCCTGTTGGAGTTCAATGGCGCCCAGAACATACTTGGGCCCGGTTTCTACCAACAGCGTAATCTCTGCGCTATAGCGCTCCAGGTCCACTTCTACGCGGTTCTCGAGGAACTCTGCGTCCAGGTAGCCTTTTTCTCGGCTACCACTGAGCAATTCGCGTTTTGCGGTTTCATAATGGCGATGGTCCAGGGTGGTGTCATTGAGCAGTAACAGCGCATCTTTCATTGCGAGCAGGTCTGTGCTCTGGGCACCGGGGCCGACGAAGTTCAGGTCCAGCTTGGCCACTGGTATTGGCTCGCCGGGATCAACGGTATAGCTGGCTTGCCAGCTATACCCTGGTGTTTCGGGAGGCTTCAAGTCTGCTTTGATACTGGGCCGATAGTAACCGAAGGGTTGTAGCGCCCGGCGTATTTGCCGTTCGGCGCTGGCGTGCATGCTGGCAATCTTGTCGCCGGTAAGATCTGCGTCATTGCTGCGACGAACGACATCCATAGACGCCCTGGCATTGTCCAGGGCCTCAGCTTCCAAGCCTACTATGCTTACCTGCAGTTGCTCTGCCGCCAGTGTGTGAGCAGGCAGCGCCAGGCCGCCCAATAGTGCCAGATAGATCGCCGTGAAACGCAATGTATTGGCGACTCTAGCGTTCATAGGTAAAAGTCATATTCAGGTTGTTGTCTGCTTCACCGACGTTAATACCTGCGCCGTAGCGCGGTGTGATATCGAATACAGAATTGAATTCGCTGGTTTTTTCAAGCGTGTTATAGCCGTAGCCAACGTAAATACGGGGACTGACATAGGTGCCAACGCTGAGCACGTTGTTCCTGTCACTGGTCGATCGCCCGGTAAGGAGGTAGGCCTGCACCTCACTGGCCTCCAGCATAGGGCGAGAGAACAGTTCCATCGTGGGTGTGGTAATGGGACCAGTAAGCGTAATGCCCGCGGCCGATACCTGGGGGTCGTTGTCTATCCAGCGAACAGCGCGAAGATTTATTTTAGGCTCGGTCGCTGGCACGTTGTTAAACAGTAGCTGGCCGGTTTGAATATCCAGGTCCTGGCCGAAAGAGCGGAAGGTGCCGTCCTCCACAGAGAACTGGCCTTTGGCCAGTGGGATTAGCTCGGTTTGTTCTGGCGTATTGGTAAAGAGCACAGCCCCGGTAATCCGGCCAACGAAACCTAACGCGTTCACGTTGACAGCGTCTCCAAGCATCAGTGTAGTCTGGTTATCGATGCGAAACGGGGCGCTCAGTGTATCCGAGGTGCTGTCATCGAATTTGCCGTTGATAATCACCACGTCCGCAGAGGGCGCGACCACCTGGCCCGGTGTGCTTACCTCCTGGTCATCCTGGCTGATCATTGCCGGGCTGAGTTCCAGCTTGGGGGTTATTTCCGCTTCGGGAATCACTAATTCTCCGCGCAGGGTCAGGGTCTCATTCTGCCAGTTGATCTGCATGTCTGGGGACAGTGCAACCCTGGCATCGCGGGTGTTATAGACCTCGAAACGATCGCCCTGTAATAGCAGCGCTGCACTGGCCTTGGTTACATCGATTAGCCCAGTCAGTGTCATCTTTCCGGGGCCAGACACAACGCCACCCGAGACTTGCAGTTGGTCCGGTTGTGAAGGCTTGCTGTGCATCCGCAACTCAAGTTGTTGCAGTTGCAGGCCTGCCACGGGAATGTCGGCTGATCCGTCAAGTAATTCGAGCTCCCCCAGTATCCGTGGCTGCTCCAGCGTGCCTGCGAGCGTCAGGTCGGCCTTCATCCGCCCTGTGGCTGTTGCAATGTCCGGTACCCAGGCGGCAATGCCAGCCAGATCAGGCAGTGCAGCCTGTAAACGGCCTGTGAGTGGCTGGTGGTCGTTCAAGGGGATGCTGTTGAGGGCAGGCAAATTCACGCTTGCGTCCAGCGTGCCATTTTCTGGAGGCGCAAAGTGTAGCTGCGCAGCGAGCCCTTTGTCATCGATGTTAAGTGCAAGCGAACCCCCATTATGGGCCAGCTGTTTTGACCCCTGATCCAGATCTACAATGAACTGCCCCGGGCTGACGTCTACCGCGCCTGAGGCCAGCAGTGCGCCGCTAGCAGCCAGACTTGCGTTGAACTTGCCCTGGATGTCACCGGTAACGCTAGCGTGCAACAGTTCCAATGGAATTTGCTGCAGGGTCAAGGCGACGTCACTGTTTGCACTGGCGCTCCAGTTGCCAGCCACGCATATTTTGCCAGGGCTGCTTTCGCTATGCAGGCAGCTGTTGCCCAGGCTCGCTGCAGCAGCGCTAAGCGACAGCGGCGCGGGCTTTGCCAGTGCCCATTGGCCAAACTGTTCAGTGGAAGCCTGCAGTGCTATCAAACTGCCATTCCAGCCGTCCAGCGCGGCGGTGAGGCCGCCTTGTAAACGGGTTTGCAGCTCTTGCTCTCCTGCGATTAGAACCAGTTGCGCGCTATGCTTACTGTTGCTGCCCTGTGCTTTTAGCATCAGTGAGTCGGCGAGGGTTTCAACGCCATCCATCAACGGACCTGTTTGCATCTCTAGCATCAGGACGTCATCCGCGCCTGTGCCCGCCCTCAGGTTCAGGTCAAGACTGGAGGTCGAGAGCGTGTCCAGTGCCAATGCAGTGCCCTTGATCCTGGCGCTGATGAGGGGCGCCTCGGTGCTGCCTTCGATTGTCCCGGTTCCGGTAATTGCGCCAGCTGCGCCTGCTAGCAGCTCACCCGGGGATAGCGCGCGCAGCTCCCAGGTCAGGGCGAGCGCAGTGGCAGAAAGTTCGCCTCTGGCCTTGAGGTGATTCTGCCCGCTGCTAAGGGTGAAATTGCCCAGCTTTAGGGATTCGCCTACCACTTCGCCTGCGGCAGACAGCTGCAGCGGGTAGTCCAACAATTGTCCACTTAACTGCTCGATATTCACCTGGGCCAGTAAGCCACGATCCGCATCCATTTGGCCTGAGGTATTGAGGGCTAACGACAATTTTCCAGCTAGTTCGGGGGCGATTTGTGCGGGGTCCAGCTCAGATCCTTCTATGCGCAGTTGCCAGGCGGGAGTCGGGTCCCAGGTCACCGCACCCGTGGCAGACAGTTCACCGCCAAGAATCTGGGCATTCATGCCGGCTAACTTGAACTGCTGTAAGTCGCCGCTGCCATTGGCCTGCCATTGCCCGGAAGGAATGTCTGCGCCGTCCAGGCCCGCAGCGAGTTCAAGTTGATAGCCGTCAAGCGGGCCTTTGACCTGCAGGCTACCTGCGGCGCTGGTGAAGTCAGGTGTTTCTGCATCCAGGGGCCAGTGTAGGTTGCGCCATTCTACCTGTGTATCGAGGATCAGCGTATCGCCTTCCAGTCCGGACACCAGCCCTTGCAGGGCAAGCCCCATGGCGTGATTTTCTGCCTCCAGGCTCAACTGACCCAGCTCTATGCTGTCGCCAGAGAAGCTGCCAGTGGCTTGGCCGCTAATGCGATCCTCGTCAGGTAGACCGGCTTCCAGCTGCGCCAGTCCCTGCACTGACAGGTCGTAGTCCAGTGCGAAGCCGATGGCCTCGCTCCACAAGACGTTGCCCTGTAGGTGCAGTTCCCCTTCAAGAGGGGCACTTTCCAGATCGGCCAATGTCCAATTGGTATGCACATCCACAGGCATATCATCTTCCAGGGATGCTGTGCCGCTAACAGTGAGCTTGCCCTGGGGCGCGTGCACCTCCAGGCGCTCAAGCGCCAGTTGGTGGCCCTGCAGCTTGGCGTCAAGCTGAAGTGAGTCTATGACCAGCGAGGGCTGTGTCCCCTGGGTGATTTGCACATTGGCAAGGCGAACGCCTGACAGCAGAACGTCAACGGGGAGGCGCAGGCTGGCAGGGCTGAAGGGCTCGGTACTTGTGCTGGTGTCATCCATAGTGAGGACAATGTCGATGTTATCGACTGCAAACGAGCTTATTAGCAGTTTGCCCTGTAGCAGGGCAGTGGGCTGCCAATTAATGCGTATCCGGCCTATGAGCAGTTTGCTGCCTGGTTGGGAAACTGACACACCGGTCAATTGTAGTGGCCCGGTCAGCGGACCCTGGATGCTTTCCCAGTTCAGTGTGTCACCCATACTGTGGCGTAATTGTCCGGCCACAAATGCCGAGCCGGACTCGGAGTTGACCAATGTCCAGATGGCAGTCAGCCCTCCTGCAATCAGTAGCAGAAGTAGTGCCAGGGTGGCCAAAACCAGCTTTAGGGCTTTCGACAAAGTCGCTCTCAATTTCGTTGGCGATTGTATTAATCGGGCGGTTGCCTCTTGCTCCATTAGAAGCTAAGTTGCAATAACCTATTCCCATAGTAGTTAAAGGAACAAATCGATGAAACGTATTATTGCATTTTCAGCGGTCGTTTTGGCTTGCATCGCGCCAGTTCAGGCTGTGGATTTCAACACCGATGCCTTGAAATCCATGCAGAAGGAAGGGCATGCGATAGTAGATGAAGCACAGGGCGCCAGGGCGTATAAAGCTTCCAATGGTCAGTGCCTGGATTTTAGTGGAAGCGCCATTGTGTTGGCCAAATGCAGCAGCAATAAGAATCAAAAGTGGTCGATGGATGGCAGTAGCCGTCTGGTCGCTGCCAATGGAAAATGCGTGGGCGGGGCACACTTGCAGGCTTGCGGTAATGCCAAGGCGCAGAAGTGGACGCATGATTCCAGTCGCCGTCTGGCCAATCAGGCCAAGAAGTGCCTGCAGCCCGAGGGCAATCCACCCAAGTCAGGGGCTAGAGTCGTTGCCGCTAACTGCAGCAAATCTGCCCAGCAGGTCTGGAAGTAATTAGCCGCCTGACAACCGCATGTCGTTCAGGTCTTGGCACGGGTGAAAATGTCGGATAAAAAGCTTCTACCTTTTGTGATGTCGACAACCATCGCCGGCGTGCTTTTATTAATCCCGGTGGCGCTTCTGGGCGGGGTGTTTTTCTTCGCCTACGATATCTTGGTGGAGCTCGCTAGAACTTCGGGCCTGGATCTTCCCTTCAGTGAATTTGTAGATGGCTTGATAATCGGCCTGGGTGCCTTGGTCGCGGTGATACTGCTGTGCTTTTTCATTGGTTTGGTGTTGCGCACCAGTGTTGGCAGTGCGGTGGAAACACGCTACGACCGACTGCTGGAAAAATATCTGCCGGTTGTGGGTATGCTGCGCAACCTGCTCATGCAGATTGTTGGCAGTAATGAGGAAGTGCTCAAGCTCAAGCCTGCTGAAGTAGCGCTTTATGGTAGCAACAGCCGGCAATACGCACTGATAGTGGAAGAGCTGCCCGACGGCCGCGTTGTGGTATTTGTTCCCAGTGTTCCCGCGGCCACCCTGGGCCAACTACATGTAGTGCACATGGATGATGTGACTGTACTGGATGCTCCAGTACAGGAGTTGCTTAACGCAGTTACTCAGTGGGGCGCTGGTGCCTCGCTTATCTATAGAGGGCATGCAAATGACAAATAAAGTACAAACCCCCTTGGATATGTTCTACCGCTGGGAACAGGAAACGCCTGACAAGGTATTCCTGCGTCAGCCGAAATCCCTCGAATGGCGAGAATACAGCTGGTCAGAGGTGGCGGATCAGGTCAGGCGGATAGCCAGCTTCCTGCAGGACAAAAACTATCCAGCGGGCAGTCGTATTGCCATCTGGTCGAGCAACAGTAAGGACTGGCCCATCGTTGACCTCGCCATAATGATGGCGGGGCACGTGAGCGTGCCGATTTACCCCGGTCAGGATGCTGGTTCAGCTCGCTATGTATTCGAGCACAGCGAGGCGATGCTGGTTTTTGTTGGCGCTTTTGATGTGCATGCGCGCATGGGTGAAGCAATGACAGACGGGATGGAGGCCGTGGCCATGCTGGGTTGTCAGTGCGATACCGATACCTCGATTGAAGAGATCCTGGAGCAGTTCCCGGCGCTTGCGGAATCGCCGCGACCTGACCCCCAGAGCCTGATGACCCTGGTGTATACCTCGGGCACAACTGGTGACCCCAAGGGCGTGATGCATATACACGAGACTCCAGGACACGTGGTTCCCAGTCTCGTAGAATCCTTCCGACTCAATGAACCCAATAGTCGGTTGTTCTCCTTCTTGCCTATGGCTCATGCGGCGGAGCGCGTTTTGGTTGAGTACACAGGGCTCTACTCAAACACACCCATTTCTTTTTCCGAAGGACAGGAGACCTTCGGCGATGAGATTCGCTCGGTACAGCCCACATTCTTTTTTGCTGTGCCTCGTCTGTGGATCAAGTTCAAAGAGGGCATTGATGCCAAGTTCACCGCAGAGCAACAGGCGAATCTCAGCGATGCGCAAAAGCAGGAAGTGGCGCGGGCTCTTGGTCTGGCTGAAGGGCGCATTATCGTTACAGGATCGGCGCCTACACCACGCGATGTGCAGGACTGGTTTTTAAGTATGGGCATCGCGTTGCGCGACGCCTACGGCATGACCGAAAATTTTGTCCACGGCATGTGCTGGAAAAAAAATGACCAACCCATCTCTGGTTGTGTGGGTCAGCCCATGGATTCTACGATCGAGGTTCGGGTGTCGGATGTGGGGGAGGTGCAGTTCAAGAGCAAGGGCTTGATGAAGGGCTACTACCTGAATCCGGAGAAGACCGAAGAGGTCTTTGATGACGGCTGGTACTGTACTGGAGATTCGGGTCGTTTCGATGAGGACGGCAACCTGTGGATCACGGGTCGAATTTCGGAGGTTTTCAAAACTACCAAGGGTAAATTTATAGTACCCACCCGACTGGAGAACCTGTTTGGCCGCTGTGAGCACCTGGCCCAGTTTTGTGTCTATGGCCATGGCCTGGACCAACCAGCAGCCCTGGTCACCCTGTCCGAAACCGGGCAAGACCTGGAGACTGATGCCCTGGTGACACAACTGCAGGCGCTTCTGGATGATATCAATGCGGAAGTACCACCCTATGAGCGTATCGGACAAATCATTGTTACGCCTGAGTGGACAATTGAAAACGGCTTGTTGACCCCAACAATGAAACTAAAGCGTAACCATATTGTAGAGGCCTATCGCAGTCAGGCGGAAGCGACCGGGCAGACCGGTTCTGTGCTGGTCCTCTAGCGCCTACTGTCGGTGGTGCGCGTCGGAAGCCGGCGTGCGCTTTTCATGTTCGGCGTAACGAATGGCAACCTCCCCAAGTAAGATGCAGGACATTGAGCCAATAACAACCGGCCAGTCAAACCCGCTTCCCGGGACATACATAAACAGAAAAATTGTCACAACTAGCAGGGAAATACAAACAACTGAGATCACCAGGGCCACACGATTACCACCAGGAACCCGGAAAGGCCGTGGTCGGTCAGCGTCGGTCATTCGCGCGCGATAAAACGCTGACACCACAGCAATATAGGGCAACATGAACAACACCGCACTGGCAGCGAACAGCAGCCAGAATAGATCTTCGTTAGTCCCTGCGATGGCACCATAGATGAGAAGTAAAACCGTGGACACCACGCCCATGAGAATGCTGGCACCTATGGGTGTGCCATACTTTGGATGCTCCTTGGCGAACACATTAGGGAGCTCTCCGTCGATGGCCGATTCCGCCGCGGCACGGTTACAACCCATGGCCCAGGTGGTGGCATTTGAAATGAAAGTGAACAACGCAAAGACGCCCAGCACTGTGGCTGCGGCTACCCCCAGTTGCGAATCGCCGAATAGCTTTTGCAGTGTATCCACCAAACCCTCTACCAGGTTGATTTCGCTGGCAGGGATAACGGCCAGAATGGCGAAGGTGCCGAGCACGTAGCACAGGAAAATAACAATTCCCGAGCTCAGGATTGAGCGGGGAATATCTCGCTCGGGATTCTTCATCTCCTCGCTTGCTGAGGACATCAACTCGAATCCAAGCATGCCGTAAATGATTGTGGACACGTATTGCGTGCCGCTGCCCCATTCCGGCCTGAATGCCTCCCAGCTGAAGTCATTTGCCAGTACTACGTCAGGCTGCAGCGCGTAAACCACACCACCGATAATAATGGCTATAAAGGTAATTGTTTTCAGGGTCGCGCCCACATTGGGAACCCATTTGCCTATGTTGAGCGACATGCAGGTGATTACAATCACCAGCCAGTTGAGCGCTATCGCTATGATCAGTTGTGTAGACATCGACATGTCGGGAAAGAACATTTGCGAAAAAACGCCAGTAAACAAAATGAAGATAGAGGCGTTCCAAAGTACTGTGTTAAGCCAGTACAACCATGTGGCTCTTGTGGCCCAGCGTGGGCCAAAGGCATCACGAATCCAGCTGTAAATGCCGCCCTGCTCGGGATAGGTAGTGCCGAGCTCAGCGCTGATCAGGCCATAGGGTATGAAAAATACAATTCCCATCAGGCCCCACCAGAATATGCTGGAGACGCCAATTGAGGCAGAGGCAGCAAGAGTGTCCAGTAACAAAATGGCAGACACTGTGAACAGCGTCATGTCGCGTACACCCATGGTGCGACGGTGTTGCACAGGAGCTGTGTTGTTCAAATTCTTCTCCGGAGCCGGTTGGTTCCCCAGTATTCGGGGAAAAGTCAGGCCAATAGTACAGGTTTCTTTCCATTATGTTGATTTGGCAAAACATCAGCCATAACCTAAAGAGGTTGGTGCACAGTGTGTTTGCTGTTATTCACCCCAATACTGTTATAGATTGCCACGGTATTGCAGTTTCCTCGCACCGTCAGGCGCCTTAGAGATTTGAATTGGAGAGGGTCATTCAACATGGACCATGAGAAACTGGAGCGCCTTCGCAAAGCCTATGAAGGCAGGGACGGCTCGGAATACATCACTGATGATTTCCAGCATATCGCCGAGAAGATGTCCGGTAGGCCGCACAGTAAAACCAAACCTTACGCGGGTATTCCTACGTTCTTGATGTTGCCCCATCAAGAAAGCTACGAGGGGCTGGATGTAGCATTCATTGGTGTTCCCATGGACCTCGGCGTGACCAATCGCAGCGGTGCTCGTTTCGGGCCTCGTGCTCTGCGCACTGTGGAACGCATAGGGCCGTTTAATCATTACCTGAAAGAGATACCCTCTGCTGTGCTTAACGCGGCAGATGTCGGTGATGTGCCTATGCGCTCCCGGTTCTCACTGGAAAAGAGTCACGAGGACATCTACGAGTATTATCAAGGCGTAAAAGAAGCGGGTGTTATTCCACTGTCTGTGGGCGGTGATCACAGCATTACCTTCCCCATAATGAAAGCACTGGGTGCTGACGAACCTCTAGCAATGCTGCACATAGATGCTCACTCTGACACCGGCGGCCCCTACGAGGGAGAAAAGTTTCACCACGGTGGCCCCTTTCGTCAGGCTGTACTGGCTGGAGTGCTGGATCCTGATCACTGTATTCAGATCGGCATACGCGGCTCAGTAGAGATGAGTACCGAATTTGCCTACGACAGTGGGATGACGCTCTTACATGCCGAAGATGTTGAGCGCATGGGCGTTGACGCGGTCATTGCCCGGGCCCGGGAGGTGCTGGGAGACAGGCCGGTATACGTCACGGTTGATGTGGATGGTATTGATCCGGCCTATACACCCGGCACAGGTACACCTGAAGTGGGTGGCCTGACACCACTGCAGGTGCAGATGATTATTCGCTCACTGGCCGGCCTTAATATTGTCGGTGGCGACGTTGTTGAGGTCGCACCGCAGTATGACCCCACGACCAATACGGCCCAGGTTGGAGCACAGATGCTGTTTGAAATATTCAGTCTTCTTCCCTTCAATCCCTGAGTTATCAAGTCAGACCAGGCATCAATTTTGAGGCAGGCGGTTATTTCAAATGTGTTATCGTTTATCCATATTCGCTGAATTACCGGGTAAATTGATGAAAACCGGAACAAAGTTCTCGCTGGCACTATGTTGTTCTTTTACGGTGTTGCTTTTAGCATCATCGGTATCTGCTTCAGAGCCAGTTGGTTACTTTAAGTCAAAGAGTTCAATTGGTATTGGCGCGGCCTATCAGACTGCAAATGCAGAATTGCGCGCATCTTCCGCCAATCTCCCGGAAGTTTCCGTGGATCTGGATGACCTGGGTATGAAGCCCGAGGATTGGAGCTGGGCTCTTGAGGGGCGCTGGCGTTTTAAGCCGAAGTGGATGCTGGTAGCTCTGGCCTATCAGTTTGATCAGGACGGAAATCGTTCAATCGACAGAGACTTCAACTTCGATGGCAAGGAGTTCCAGGCCGGTGCTTCGCTGGACACCAATATACAGATCAATACCTATATTCTTGACGTCATGTATAACGTCTACAGTACCGACAGGGCTGAGATATTTCTAGGCGGCGGTATTCACGCTATTGACCTGGATGCCTCGATTACCGGTGGGGCATTTGTGGCTGATAAGGAGGCAAAGCGAGCGAAAGGTTCCAGTGAGATTTTAGCTCCGCTACCGAATTTGAGGGCACAGGCCTTTTACGCACTCAGTGACAAGTGGGGACTCGCGGTAGCAATGGGCTGGCTGAGCGCAAACTACGAGGACTACGATGGTAGCTTCACATATATACACCCGCGAATAGGTTATGGCTTTAGCGAAAACTGGTCGCTGACTGCGGGATACCAGTACGTGAATATAGATCTTGCCCATGAAAAATCATCCAATAGAGAAAACGAATTCAATATGGATTTCAAGGGCCCGACAATTTTTCTGAACTTTCGGTTCTAGGTGTAAGCCAGAGGCGCTTCCCTGATACCTGCCCTGTGGAAGAGAATCTATGAGACAAGCTAAGTGGAATGAAGTAATGAAAATGTACCTCGCTATTACGATGACGATCATGTTTTTCGCCAATGTAAGCGTTGCTGCCGATTGGTCTTATGAAGGTGATAATGGCCCTGAACATTGGGGCGATCTTGCCCCGGAGTTCGTCCAATGCAGGGTGGGCCTTAATCAGTCACCGATTGATATTGTTGCAACGGTAGATGCCGATCTGCCTGCGCTGGAAATCGACTATCGCAGCAGTACTCTGGAGCTGGTGAACAACGGCCATACTGCCCAGGCCAATGTAGCTCCCGGTAGCTTCATGCGGGTGGGTGGAGAAAGCTTTGAATTGCTACAACTGCACCTGCATACGCCTAGCGAACACCGTATCAATGGCAAGTTGTTCCCAATGGAGACGCATTACGTACATCGCAACGCGGCTGGTGAGCTGGCGGTAGTGGGTATATTGCATGAAGAAGGTCCATCAAGTCCCGGCCTACTGGATTTTCAATCGAATATACCGAAGGAGCTGAATAAACCTGTGCCCTTCGAGGGTCCACTGCAGGGAACGCCTATTACGAAGATGGATAAGTCCTATTATCGCTACAATGGCTCTTTAACTACGCCACCTTGTTCAGAGGGAGTGCGCTGGTTTGTACTTAAACAACCTGTACCCATTGCGATTGAGCAGCAGCGGGAATATCAGTCGCTCATTGGCGATGACGCACGAGGCCCGCAGCCAGTAAATGCTCGAGTTGTTCTGGAGTAGAAGCGGGCGATGGCAAGAATAGGCTTTCTCGGACTGGCTCAGATGAGCCAGTTCAAGTACAAGGAAAATTCGAGCACCTCATTCTTGTCGTACTCACCACCCCATTGCCCCGTGCGAATCTTCGCGCTACCCAAATCGGTATAGTTCAGGTAGCCACCCAAAGTAAGACTTTCACTTAGCTGATAGCGGGCGCCGCCGGTGTAGCGAATTTGCCTGTCGATGGGCATATCTGCGGTACGGTCTTCGGCGTCCACAGGGTTGGTATCGTAGGCAATGCCGGCGGTAATATCCCAATCGCGATTAGCCGCATACTGAAATCCGGCAGCGTAGTGATAAGTATCCTCCCAGTTTCTAGCAAGGCCCGCTTCCACTTCTGGTAGTGAGACAAATACATCTTTCATTGTGCTCCAGTCATCCCAGCCTAGAGTCAGGCCAAGGGCCCATTGATCGTTGAGCTCGTGGTGTAAGCCGAGGCGGACGAACTGGGCCATGTTGAGTTCGGTGTTGGAGGTCGCGCTAATGCTCTCAATATTGTTCTCCAGCTTTAACTTGCCATCGAAGTCCAGCGCCACCTCACTCTGGTAGTTCAGGCCGATACTAGTGGTATCAGAAAGCGCCCATACGGCGCCCAGCGCATAGGAAAAGCCCGAATCGGTGCCATCCAGGGTTGCTTTGCCAGGCGCCCGGTTGGGGCGGGTCGGCAGGCCGAGTTCGAAATCCAGACTGCCGTAGTAGTATTGCGCGGCAAGCCCCACAGAAAATGAATCGGTGAGCTGATAGCCAACAGTCGGTGCTACGGTAAGCAGAAGGAGTTCAACCTTGGTGTTCTGGAAACGGCCTGCCCATTCCCGGTTGTATTCCAGGCCAGCACCCGCCAAGCCAGCGGTGTATATGCCAAGGCTCCATTTTTCTGAATTCAAGTCGTGGACGTAAGCCATGCTCGCAAGGGGGGCATCTAACCCCGCGGAACCGCCGTCGTCATCGCCATTGATGGGGTTGGTGTATTCCAGATCGAACTCCATTGTGGGAATGATCGCTCCAACAGATGCGAATAGCTGACTGCCTTCAATGCCGGTGCCGCTTGCAGGGTTGTGGATGATGGTGGCGGCCTCGTCGCCGCCTGCTGATGCGCCGGCGCTAGACATGCCGCTGGCAAAGTCGCCATATTGATTGAGCCACAATCCGCCTGCGTTTGCGTTACAGACCGTTAGCACTGCCAGGCAAGTCAGGTTGGCTGTGATGAACGTGGATATCTTCATGGTATCGTCCCCGATTATTTTAGTATTATTTATGTGCTGCCAATGGCAATGCATAAGCAATATAGCTGGAACCGGCGTTCTGGTCTAATTTTCCGCCACCGGCCGCGATCACAATAAACTCCCGCTCCATTGCCTCGTAAACTGCCGGGGTGGCAAAGCCTGCAGCGGGCAGGGCATCTTCCCACAGCAGCTTTCCGGTCAATTTGTCGAAGGCTCTGAGCATATTATCGGGAGTGGCCGCAATGAACAGTAGTCCGCCCGCAGTAACGACGGGGCCGCCATAATTTTCGGCCCCGTATCCTGAAAAACCTAGCATCTTGGCCTGGGGGTAATCACCCAGGGGAATCCGCCAGCGGATCGTACCGCTATTGAGGTCAACCGCATTGAGGCTGCCCCAGGGTGGTTTGGAACCGGGTAGATTGTTGCCATCACGTAACTTCTGGAACTTTGCTCCATAGGCCGGATTGTCGGGGGAGGGCTGCTCCTGGGGAGACGAAACATCATCACCTGCCTGATACAAATAAAGGATCGCACCGAGCGAGTAGTACCAGGGCTGGTGACTGAAACCTGGCATACGGCCGCGGCCATTGCGGACGATATCCCAGATTTCCCAGGGCCAGTAATTCAGGTGAACGTTCTTCAGGGACGGCACTGCATCGCCCATGCCGAGCCTGTCAGCGCCATGGCAATGGGCGCAGAAAAGTCGATAGCCCGTCTCTGGAGAGTTGTCGCCAGTGGTTCCCGTTTCCACTGGTACCATCGTCAAATACCAGGGGGCTTCGTTGGCATTAACATAAAGCAGGCCTGTTTCGGAGTCATAGGCCTGACCTCCCCATTCGGCACCGCCGTCCAGGCCAGGCTTGAGCACCACGCCGCGTGTGTTGGAGGCGGCATAGTGCTGATTGATCGTCATGCCTTTGATTTGTGGCGCTACTGTCTCCGCGGCTGCTGTGTCCAGTTCGGTCAGCTCAAAGTTCAGGTTGACGAAGGCAGGGGGCGCCTTGGGAATCGGCTGACTGGCGGGTAGGTGCTCGCCCGGAGCTCCTGTACCCGCAACCGGCACTTCATCAATTGGGAATAGCGGTTCCCCGGTCTCCCGATGGAAGACAAATACATGACCTGACTTGGTCGACTGAGCAACCGCAGGGATGTCCTTACCATTGCGGTGTATTGTCACCAGATTAGGAGGAGAGGGGAGATCCCGGTCCCACAGGTCGTGCCTAACGATCTGGTAGTGCCATAATCTCTCGCCGGTATTGGCGTTCAGCGCGATCAGGCAGTTGGCGAACAGATTGTCGCCAGCGCGATTGGCCCCGTAGAAATCGTAGCCGGCTGATCCTGTGGGCACAAATACAATGCCCCGTTCCTCGTCGACTGTCAGCCCGGCCCAGGCGTTGGCGCCGCCGCGCTTTTCCATATTGTCTTGCGGCCAGGTAGTCGCGCCGAATTCTCCGGCCGCAGGTATCGTTCGGAACGTCCATTGCAGCTCTCCACCAGGCAAATGGTACGCTCGAATGTATCCCGGTGATGCCGAGTAATCCTCGCTGGTCGCGAAGCCCATTATAAGGGTGTCTTGGTAAAGTGTGCCCGGCGTATTGGCCGATACGTTGGTGCTCTGCGGCTTGCGATCAAGGCCCAGGCGCAGATCTACGCTGCCATTGTCACCAAAACTTTCAATCAGTTTTCCGGACACCGCATCAATGGCGTAAAGCCGGTGCTCCTGGCCTACCAGTATGTACTGGGCTTGATCACCATTGGTTATCTGGCTTTCCCAGTAGACCAGTCCTCGACCAGCACCCTTGGCGGTTGCCTTGCGGTCGAATGGGTAAACCCACAACTCTTCACCGGTGGCCGCATTCAGAGCAAAAAGATTTTTGTGGCCATCCAGACCGTAGAGCACTCCCTTTACGATTAATGGGTTAGTTGGCATGAGTCCAGTATTGCCAGGGTCGTAGCGCCAGGCCTCGGTGAGCTGAGCCACATTGCGCGGGGTGATCTGGGTAAGTGGGCTGAACTGGTTGCTGGCAGTGTCACCAAGGTAGCTGCGCCACTCCCGATCTTGGGTAATCTCGATAGCGTTCAAAGCGCTGATTTTCGCAGTTGCTTGCGGGCTGCCTCCATCGCTGCATCCGCAGAAAAAGCAGGCTGCTGCGAGGCAGATTAGCGCTCTTTTTGTAGCAGACGGCAATAGACAGGTCTCGACTAAGGATTGGTTGGAGTTGGCAGTATAATTCTCGCTCTCCACTTGTACACAAATACCTTCGGCGTAGTATTCACCCTGACGATGCAAGAGCAGGGCGAGGCAATGGCTCCTTGTGCTCAATGGCCGGTTTTCCGGATTTTTTTGAACAATCGCTAAACGCTAATACGGAGAATTCAGTTGGGCCAGCAATACACTGAAATTTCAGACAAGCTTGTCAGTTTTGTCGAGCAGCAAAAGATATTCTTTGTGGGTACCGCTGCCCAGGATAGCAAGGTCAATATATCACCCAAGGGTATGGACTCCTTGAGGGTGCTCGATAGCAAGCGAATTATCTGGTTGAACGTGACCGGTAGTGGCAATGAAACCTCTGCTCATGTTCAGCAGCAGTCCAGAATGACGTTAATGTTTGTCGCATTCGACGGTAACCCAATGATACTGCGCATTTACGGTCAGGCGCAGGTGGTGCATATGAATGATCCGCAATGGGCCCAGCTGATCTCTCAGTTTGAACACATGCCAGGCGCCAGGCAGATATTTGATCTGAAAATCGAGATGGTTCAAACCTCATGCGGGATGGCGGTACCGTTTTTCGATTATCAACAAGACAGAGAGCAATTGCGGGACTGGGCTTCAAACAAAGGTGAGGATGGGGTAAAGGCGTACTGGCAGGAGAAGAATCAATTGAGCCTGGACGGTAAGCCAACCAATATAGTTGATAAAAATGGTTAATGTGGTGGAAGAAAAACCTGACGTGCCTTTCTGCGCAGACCAAGGGGCGAAGTAAGTGGTATGAAAACTATACCGTTCAGGTGGCTAAGATTGTGCGGGAGTATAGCTCGCAGCATTAGCGTTCAGTTTGAGTTAAAGGAGTCTTGGTAAGGTCGATGACTGCTTACATTTTTCTGTTTCATAACTGCTCTTCCTGGTTGAAGAAAGGTTGAGTCATTAAGGCGTGCCTATGAATCTTCAAGAGTTACTCGGCGTGGCAATTCCTATTATTCAGGCGCCTATGGCGGGTGTGCAAGGTAGCGAGCTTGCCATTGCTGTGTCCAATGCAGGTGGGTTGGGGTCGCTTCCCTGTGCCATGCTGTCGCCACAAGCTATAAAAAAAGAACTGGCGACTATTGGTGAGCAAACCGACAGGCCTTTTAACGTCAATTTTTTCTGCCATCAACAGGCTCAAGCTGATGCGCTGCAAGACGCGGCCTGGCAGACGTCACTGGCACCTTATTATAAGGAACTTGGTTTATCTGCCGAGGATTTCTCCGGTGTAGGGCGAAAGCCCTTCGATAGCGAAATCGCAGACCTGCTTGCTGAATATAAGCCTCCGGTAGTGAGTTTTCATTTTGGCCTGCCGTCACCTCGGTTGCTTGAGCGAGTGCGCAGCTGGGGAAGTAAGGTGCTTTCGTCGGCTACAACTGTAGATGAAGCCATATGGCTGGAAGCGAATGGCGCTGACGCTGTCATTGCCCAGGGACTTGAGGCGGGCGGTCATCGAGCAATGTTCTTGTCGGATAATATCGCCACTCAGGTAGGCACGCTTTGCCTGGTGCCACAGGTGGTAGAGGCCATCAATATTCCCGTGATAGCAGCCGGTGGCATAACAGATGCCGCAGGTGTAGCCGCTGTTATGCTGTTGGGTGCCTCGGGGGCTCAGGTTGGAACGGCCTATTTACTTTGCCCTGAGGCAGCGACCAGTGAAGTGCACCGCAAGGCGCTTAAAAGTGACGCCGCTGGTGAGACTGCCATTACCAACGTTTTCACTGGTCGCCCGGCACGCAGTATCGTCAATAGAATCATCAGGGAGCTAGGCCCCATCAGTGCCGATGCTCCAGCGTTTCCGCGTGCAGCTGCCGCTATAGCACCACTGCGAAAAATTGCTGAAAGTCACGGCAGTGGTGAGTTTTCGCCCCTGTGGGCCGGTCAGAACACGTCCGGTTGTAAAGAGATTGCAGCCGCAGTTTTAACCCGGGAGTTAGCCGAGTCTATTGTGTGAAATTCGATTCGACTCGCCTGTTGTCACTTTTGGCGTGCTATTAAGGTTGTTTCTTCCTCCATAGTGTAAATACTGGCGGTGATTGGTGTGCAAATGCTGATCGAGGTTATACGCTGTGCTGCGGCGACTTGAACCAAAAATGAACGACGGAGAGTATTAATGGCAAGACCAGCAAAATTCTGGGATCGAATGGCTGCGCGTTATGCGCGACAGCCTGTGGCTGATGAGGCTTCCTATCAGAGAAAGCTGGAGATGACGCGTGGTTACCTTGATGCTGATATGGCGTTATTGGAAATCGGCTGTGGGACAGGATCTACCGCTATTGTCCACGCACCTCACGTCAGGCACATACTGGCGACGGATATTTCTGAAAAAATGTTGGAGATTGCCAAAGAGAAGGCTGAAGCTGAAGGTATTGAAAATATCAGCTTCCAGTGTGCCGCTGTTGAAGAACTGGACGTTGACAGGGGGTCCATGGACGCGGTGCTCGCCCTGAGTATTTTGCACTTGTTACCCGATTGGCGGGAAGCGCTGGTGAAGCTCAACCAGCTGTTAAAGCCTGGGGGGTTGCTGGTAAGTAGTACAGCCTGTATTGGTGATATGAGTTTTATAATGCGTATGTTGCCCCCGGTCATGAAGGTGGTGCCGATGTTGCCGGCGGTGCAAGCGTTTACCGTGGCTGAGTTGAAGCAGGGGCTTGATCAAGCAGGATTCGAGCTCGAAAAGAGTTGGCAGCCCGAAGGCGACCAGGCTGTTTTTATCGTTGCCAGAAAGAAGGCGGAACCGCAGTAGCTATGCTGGAGTTGAGACCCAATTGTGAGTGTTGTGACAGGGATCTTCCGGCTGACTCTGCCCAGGCTAGGATCTGTAGCTTTGAATGTACCTTCTGTGCATCCTGCGTAGAGACAGTATTCAAAGGAGTATGTCCCAACTGTGGTGGCGGATTTGTACCGAGACCCATCCGCCCTGTGGAAAAGCTCGAGCGTTTTCCAGCCTCTACAACACGTGTAGTTAAAGGCGACCTGGCCTGAGTGGTTTTTCATGATTATTATTGGACACAACTGATCGTTAGCTTGGCGCCCAGAAAGCACTAGACTCAAGGCATACACAAGGAGGTGTGTGTCATGGCTAAATTGATCTGTTATGGGTTTGCTGTGTTGGTGGTTTTTTCTGGCCCAACTGTAAGTGCCCAGGATGCAACACTCAAAGAATGTCGCCAGTTGAAGGATAAGATAGAGAACTACGATCGGCTGCGTGGCGAGGGCGGTAGTGGTGCGCAGATGGACGCCTGGAAACGCACGCGCAGGGAGCTGGAGAAGCGATTCCGAAATGGCGGATGTCGTTACTATCGCTGGGAGCTAAGGTAATTTATGTCTGAGATTGGGCAGTATCTGGAGCCGGCGATTGGTTCGGCGATGGATTATCGACATTGAGTAATATTTTTTCTGACATCCCCGATGACCTGCCGCAAGAGCTATTCGATTGTCTGGTAGAAGGTGAGCATCTGCGTATCGAGCGGATTGTTTCTAAAGGTCACAGTTCGCCTGCTACTGGATGGCATGACCAGCAGAGGCCAGAATGGGTAATGGTGTTGCGCGGCGAGGCGTTAATTTCTTATCCGGATAAGCCTTCTATTACCCTCGGCGAGGGAGATTACGTTAATATTGCTGCTCACGAAAAACATCGGGTGGAGTGGACTTCGGCTAAAGAGACCACCATCTGGCTAGCGGTGCATTACTGAATGGATATTCGAGCTTATCTGGAGTCTGACGAAGAGGCTGTTATAGCACTGTGGCAGGAGTGTGGGCTCGTAGTCGCCCATAATGACCCCGGCAGAGATATTGCCCGCAAACTCGAAGTGGGAAGAGATCTTTTTCTGGTGGGTGTGGAGGCCGGTGAAGTGGTGGCGTCTGTAATGGGAGGCTATGACGGACACCGGGGATGGGTTAACTATCTTGCGGTGAGTCCCCAGCATCAACGTAAAAGTTATGGCACCGTGCTTATGCGCGCTATTGAAAAAATGTTGCTTGCGCGGGGCTGTCCGAAGCTGAATTTGCAAATTCGTCGCACTAACGAAACGATCATCGATTTTTACAATAGCATCGGCTACGGTGAGGATGCAGTGGTCAGTATGGGTAAACGGCTGATTCCCGATCACTAGAAATAGCCAGGAAACCAAGAGACAATTTCATGAGTGAACTACCGCAGTGCCCTGAATGCTCCTCACCCTATGCCTACGAGGACAGGGGCCAATTTGTCTGCCCTGAGTGTGGCCATGAGTGGCCGCAAGACGGTAGCGCAGAAGAAATCGCTGAAGCAGTCGTTACCGATGCCAATGGTAATCCCCTTGCTGATGGCGATACCGTTACGGTAATCAAAGATCTAAAAGTGAAAGGTTCGTCTGCAGTAGTAAAGGTCGGCACCAAGGTCAAAAATATCCGCCTGGTGGAGGGTGATCATGACATCGATTGTAAGGTGGATGGCATTGGGCCGATGAAGCTCAAGTCGCAGTTTGTAAAGAAGGCCTAAGTGGTGGCCACTTCCAATCGATCAGTTGCCTTTATGAAAAATTGGAGTGGCTCGTATAATTTCTGATGCCTATTCGCTATGCGGCAGTCAGTTTGAATTCTCTTGCGTCATAAGATTGCGCCATGACGTTTTGCTTTATTCTTGTTGAAGAGGTGCGTGGGTTGTAAAGCACTTGATTAATTTTTTTCCCTTCTGATCTCAAATAAGACTCTACTGCCAGATTATGGGGCTTGTTTCCCCAGTCTTCACCGATGACAAAAATGTCTGCTTTTACTTCTTTGCAGCCGGAGACGTATTCAAGCTCATCGTAGGAACGCACAATGTCAACGCAGCGTAATGCCTTTAGCATTTCCATTCGCTCCTCAAGAGGAATTACAGGCACATTAGGCTTGTAAGAATTCACAACACGGTCGGAAGCAACGCCAACGGCCAGAAGACCGCCTAAGGATTTGCAGTATTCCAGTAAGGCAAGGTGCCCCACGTGTAATAAGTCGAATGTTCCTACGGTATAGACAATCATGTGATGTTCACCTCATTGAGTAGATTTTATTCAGAGCCATTACTTTGGCTCTGCCCCTGCCTTCTAGCTAAGCTTCCAGGCATAGATGGCCGTAATTCCAAGAGTGTAAAACGCAAGGAGATAAACATTGCGTGGGCTGCCAGAGAGTTTTGGCGTTTTGATTTGTGAAACGTTTAGGGCGGCAAGCGCGACAGCGCTGGCATATAGCAGTGCTGAAAATACTCCGGCGGGAAATGCGCTTTCAAAAAGGAAAATAAAGACCAGAGCGATATTGTTGTTGTCCAGCGCGAGCCCTGTGTACTTTGAGTCGTCAGACAGGCCGAATGTACTGAAGTAACTTAGGCGTATGGCGCTGGCAGCGAGCATAAGGAAAGCGATAGGCAGAAATATGGGATCGAACTTGCCATAGCTAAGCACAAGAATTGCCGGAGCGACGCCATAGCTCACTATGTCGATGACCAGATCGAGTTGCCCGCCAAAGGTTCTATCGCTGCCAGTGCGGTTTTTCATTTTTCTGGCGACCAGTCCGTCTGCCCAGTCAAAAGCAACCGCCCAGATCATGCCAATCATGGCCGCTTGGTAAACGCCAACAATACTGAAATATATCGCTGCTAACGTGCAGGCAAGGCCTGCCAGTGAGCACAAGTTAGGCAGATCTTTTGCATAGGAAATGATCGCCGGTTGGTCTTCCTGAGATTCTTCTTTGCTATTGGCCATGGTGATCCTGAAAGTAGTCACAACGAATCGAAGGCGTACTTAAATCGCGTTGCAGATAAATCGCGCACAGCACCTCGCTGCCCAATAGAGCAGAGTTACGCTAAATCGCTGGCTGCCTTCATTAACAATGAGAGGCGCAAACAGTAGGTGCTATGAGTCGACTCTATTTACTAGCAAGTAAATAGGGCCGCAATAAGGAGGATAGAGGCGTGTTGGCCAGTAGGCTCGATACAGGGTGGGACAAGTCCCCGACTATACGCTCTATTGTGTCAGGCTGATAGCGATTAGATATTTATTATTCCTTACTGAATCCAGGGTTTTACCTTCATTTGCTGGACGTTGATAAAAATGCAGCAAAGTCTGCCTGCTTTGTTCTGGTTTTTGGCGATGGTTTTTTTGCAAGATGGTCTATTCTTAGTGGACGACATCAATCATCCGTTGAAGATAGGAAAAGCACTATGGACATAGTTAAAATCGGGGCCCAGTTACTGTCCGACAAACTGGGCTTACAGCTCGATAGCAGCACTGTTGAAACAGCGCTTTCGGGTTTGTTAGGAGATGGTCAGGGCGGTATCGATCTTGCGGGATTGGCCGGTAAAATGGCGTCTAGCGGAGAGCTGGGAAGCATTGTCAGCTCATGGCTTGGTGATGGCGGCAATGGCGCAATATCGGCAGATAGTCTTCTGGGCTTACTGGGAGACAGCAAGGTGTCAGATTTCGCCTCGTCTTTGGGTACCGACACGGGCACGGCTGCAGCAGGTTTGGCGGATGTGCTCCCGCAAATGATGGACCAGGCCAGTTCTGGTGGCAGCTTGCTGGACGCAGCGGGCGGTTTGGGTGGACTAATGGGGGCTGCCAAGTCCTTTTTGAGCTAGCGGGCCACAAACCAGAGGCGTTCTACTCTCGCCCTGATCTCAGGTTTGAACTGAAAAGTGACCAACGCGGCGGGGCGGAAATTCTCGCTTCCCGCCATCAAACACCGTTGAATTGATTCAACGTGTGCACTTACTATCAGGCAAGCTCATTGAGCGCGGCCATGGCTTTATCTGCATGATCACTGCGCACAAAAATATGGTCATGAAAATATCCCGCGATGACATTCGCGCTAATGCCATGCTGGCTCAATTTGGTGGCAAATGCGGCGGTTAATCCGACGGCCTCCAGACTGGAATGCACCCTCAGTGTTATCCCTCTGAACACAGACTCGTAGCTTAAGCCGTTTTGATCGGCATTGACTCTGGGGATAACCAGAGTGAGTCCCTCCTTTTCCATGCAGGCCGCAACAGGCTCCAGTTCCTGGCCGCTGCCATACTTGGCGCCGACAAAACTACAAAATACGTATTCTCCGGGCATCAGAGTCGGAGACATAGATGCCAATAATGTGTTCAGGTTGCTTTCGCCGGCCATAGTGATTGCTACTCGTAAAATGCTTATTTTTTTGCGGGCTAAATAGTTTGAATGCTCGTCAGCCCGCCAGTTCGGTCAATGAAAAAGAGGTCAGGAATCCCAGCACAACGATCAATCCTGTCCAGTCATGTGTCTCTGCGAAGGCCTCGGGAATCATTGTGTCAACGATCATGGTCAGCATAGCACCAGCAGCGATAGCCGTTGTTGCAGCGACAACTGCCGGAGAAAAACTGTCGAAGATGACATAGCCTGCCAGGGACGAAAGACCACAGGCCACGGCAATGGAGATCCATACGCCAAACACATAGGCTGCAGAACGCCCGGATTTGCGCATACCCACAGAGCTGGACATGCCCTCGGGCAGGTTAGACAGGAAAATAGCGGCCACCGTAGCGATACTGACCGCGCCGCCGTGCAATATGCTCAGACCGATAGCGATTGATTCGGGTATGCCGTCTAGCAATGCGCCCAATGCAATGGCGACGCCGCTGCCGCTGTCTTCCTCCTCACTGGGTTGCTGGTCGCCAGAGCGCTTGCGGTGCTTTGCACCTTGCGTTGCCAGTAAACGGTTCGCCGCGGCATAGATAACCGCGCCTAACAGAAAGCCTGTCGCGGTGGCGCCCAGCCCGGCGATCTCAAAAGCCTCTTGCATCAGTTCGAACGATAAAGCGGATATCAGCACACCACTGCCAAAGGCCATCACGGCAGCGGTAATGCGGTTGGGGATCGAAAAGAAAAACCCGATAGCAGCGCCTAGCACCAGGGCTCCGCCTGAGAGGAAGCCCCAAAAAGCCGCTGATAGAACCGGGGTCATAGTCAGCAGCCTTTAGGGCATAGCCAGCACGTTGCAGTCCAGCTTATCGAGAATCTTTTCGGCTGTGTTGCCGTGCATCATGGCAGCCAGGCCTGAGCGGTGGGAGTTGCCTACCACGACCATATTGGCGTTGAGTCTTTTGGCGGTTTCTACAATAACCCTGTCTGGTGCGCCCATCATTATGTGAATCTGACTTTTGTCCAGGCCTGTGACCTTAATCAGCTTCTGCGGATCCGGGGTGATCCGAAAGTCGGGGAAAGCATTCACCACATGGATTTCGGCGATATCGCTTGCTACCAATTTCCGGCCTAACTCCAGAATGTGCTCGTTGAGCTTCTCGTAGGACTCAGTTCTTACGCTGATGTCTATGGCTGCCAGAATGACCGGCACCGCTGGTCTTTCCGCTTGCTTGATCAACAGAACCGGGCTCAGGCATTCCCGAATCAGGGTCCAGTCTGAGGTGGAGGTTAGTCTGCGTTGGCTGGCACTGTGTTTGAACGATGACTTGTACACGAGGTCTGCGTGGTTGCGGGCAGCTGCGCGAACTACCGCGTGATACCAGTCTTTGTCCCACTCGGCTTCGGTGCTCACGGCTACGCCCGTGGCGGCAATGGGGGCAACGGCCGCTTCCAGTATTTGTTGGTGGTCCTGTAGGCGCTGTTTTACCGCTTTGGACTCTTTATCGGCGCCGGAGACATCCCCGTGAATGCAGCCGAATAAATGTAGGCTTGCGCCCAGCTTTTTGGCGACCAGGGCGGCGCGTTCCAGGGCTGGCTGTTCATCTTGTGTGGGGTCGTGAACCACCAGAAATTTGCTCAGTTCCATTGCATAGTTCCTTTTTTCATCTATGACCCCATTCTCCTCCATGAAATTAGAATAGGCACTCTAATAATAGGTCCAAATATACCGCGGCTTGACGGGATTCGACGGCGCCTTTGCTTACGCGAAGATGCCATGTATGTACCAGCGACGGGCCAGACGATCACGAAAAACCCAGTAGTGTTGCCCGGCTTGCCCCCTGGCGATGTAATAGTCGCGACTGACCGCATTTTGCCACCAGTTATCTTCTATACGCTCGGGGCCGTAAACCAGTTCAAGCCCCCCTTGCCAGTAAAGTCCGTTTTTCTTTTCTGGTAAGTCCCGGGGGGCCTGCATCAACCAGAAGGGTCGCTGCGCGCACAGTTCGCTAGTGCTGTCATTGGCGGGCCTGTCGCTACAGATATGCACGGCAAATTCCGGTAGGTGTTCGTCGCGGCTGCCGATTTTCTTTACCGCCTGTAAGCCCAGTCGATTGCGTAGCCGGTCGAGCAGACTGGCCAGGGGTTCGCGCTGCTTACGAGGACTGAACAAATCGATACTTTGCAGTTGCCCGCTGTTCAGCGTTTTGCAAACCAGCCCCAGGCCTTCTACTCCGACCTTAAGCTCCAGGCGCTCCAGACGAATGCGGGTGAGTTGGTACCAGTTTTCCCAATCACTGTGACTGGAAGTGCTGCGCACGCAGACGTCTCGCAAGGAGTGGTCTATTCCCACCAGTTGCCAGAGAATTTCAGCAGTTTGTAACTGGGTGTTACGTAAAAAGCTGCACAAGGACTGCAACAGCAACTGTATGGCAGGCATTAATTCCTCGTTGCCGTGAACTTCGTAGCCAAACCAGTACTCATCATTGAAGGTTGCCGGTGGGTGGTAATCCGGGTGTATATCTTCGAGCTGGCCCAATACCTGCTGCAGATACCCGGTAAATTCAGCGCCGCAGCGCCGCCCCAGTGCTGCAGGCGGCAGGCAGAGAATGTCACCCAGGGTATGCAGGCCAGCTCGACGCAGGGAATCCACTGTTTTGGTGAAAGCCGTGAGTAGGTCAAGGGGCAGGGGGGCAAGGCGTTCCTGTAGCGGGCGCTGGTAGTCACTGGCCTGGTCATCTTCACTGAAGGACAGCAGCCAGGCCGCCCCTGGTGTGGGGGCCAGCCCGTACTCAACCTGAAAGCCTCGGCCGGCAATGCCACGGACAACTTCTGCCAGCAGCGTATCTATCCCATGAAACAGCGCCAGGCAGCTACCGACCTCCAGTTGCAGGCAGTCTTCCCCGTGGGTATGGAGGCTGGGCGTAATGCTGTAGGCCCAACAGCATAGCTGCTGCAGGCAGCGAGCTTCGGCAGCGGTATCACGCTCCAGCAATTGCACTGGCTCATCTTCCAGCAGGCCACGAACCGTGGCTGTGCCCATGCCCTCGCGAATACCCAGCCCAGCGGCATAGTCATTGCACCGCAGCACCCGCTGTTTGGCCAACACCACGGCCGCCTGGGTTTCAGAACGGTTAAGGCATTGCAGCGGCAGCTGGTGAAAACGCAGGCACAGCCACAGGCTCACGAGGTTTCTCGCGCCATCAGCTGCATATTTGCAGGGGGCAAATACCCCAGTTTAGGTTCACTAATACTGTACATATATACAGTATTAGTGAATCAAGGGAAAATGTCTAGATAGGGGGAAAGGACATGTCGCTTGATCGAGCAGGTGGGGTGCGGGTAAGCGTTTATGCCTAACGACTGACAATGAAGAACAATATCAGTGCTATAACCGCAAGCAGGCCAGTTGAGGCGTACATGATGTATTGAAAGTGAAGCGGCTGGCTGGCCTCCAGATAAGCGATGTCCTCTGCAGGCAGTGGATTAGCAGGCACGTGGTCGCCATCAGCAAGCAGTGCCTGGGCATCATCCCACTGTGAATCCAGAATTACCCATACACGCACATCCGTCACCCCGGTAATCGCCCAATAGTTATAAGAATTGATATCCGAAACTTTGCAGAGAATTCCCATTTCCCGAAGGCTATTGGCGACGTGATTGGCCTCAATAATTGAGGTGTAGGTTCCGAGTAGTTTCATGGGTTCGACAGGTTCGGGGTGAACTTTCAGTCTATAGGAGTTATCTGGACACTGATGCTATTCTGGAAGCGTTGAGAAAACTTTTCTGGAGACATTAGCCCATCTCGCAGAAATGGGCTGCCCTGATTTCGCGGTGGAGACGACGCCGTATTCTTTATGAATAAGGTAGGATATCCAGTGCCATCCCATTGATTGAACAATGCCTCGTCTTCAGCGCTGTGCTCCGGGTTAATCCTGACTTTTACATAAGATGAAAGCGTTTTCTGCGCCTCTGGAGTGGGTAGTAACTGAGCTTCGAATTTCCTACAAAATTTGCACCAGTCAACATATGCATAGATAAAGATAGGCGCCTGCCATTTTCTACTAACTCTTAAGGCTTGATAATAACCATCACGATCAACATACCAGCGTTTGCTATTGTAAGGCTCTGCATTTTGATTGTCAGGTACGGTCGATATAGACAGAGTCGGCGTTGTGGTAGGGATGGTATTGATAGGTTTTAGATTAACTACTCCGGTGGCGCTCTTCGTGCATGGCTGGTCGGTATAGACGACCTTTCCGTTCACTTCACATTTGTTGATTTCGGAAGACTGAACCTGCACTGATGAGAGTGCTAAAAATATGAGAGCAAAGTATTTTTTCATTGGCGCGATTGAATTTAGAGTTTCCTTTTATGGGGCTACGGTACAAGCCATAGCGCGGCTATTCTCTAACCTAGACAGGCTATATGAGAAGCGCCTTCGAAGTGACATTGTTAGTCCAATGTCATCATCAGGACAGCGTATCCGATTAACGAAAGCGAGGCTATCCCGCATATTAGAGGGTAGTAGAGAAAGCTTCTGATGCTACAACCATTTTTTGCTGCTATGTAGTACGCGCCAATGAAGCCAGTTGTTGCGCCAATTACAGTAGGAACTATAGCAACGCTTGTAATGTGATTGGTCATGTTGGATACCGTGTCGGCAAAATACATCAGATACAGATAGCTCTCCACCATAGAGGCAGCCGTGATGAATAGTAAGAATGCTGCCCGATTTTTTAAAAAACTCATATCAATGTAATCCAGGGTTGAATCCACGGGGATTGTAACTGATGGGCACTAAGCCTCCAGCACCTCTTATTAAGTTTGATGTTGTGGTGTGGCAGTTTCCTTCGCTTTGCGGTTCAGGAAAGTTTCCATATACATTGGGGAATAGTTTGTACTTAAGGGGTGGTTGATTCAGCATTATTTTTGCTTGATTCAATACTGCATAATCAAACTGTGTTGATGTCATTCCCTCCGGTACTGGAACTAGTACTGAGTCAGTAGTTTTTGCTCCAGCGCTGGTGTCGGATGGGTGATTGATGGAGATGACGTTGTAGCCGTTTTTGCTGTGGCTACTTACGGTTGTGGCTTCACCACTTGTTAATGTGATTGTTGTAAATGTATGTGAGCCGGCGGGTCCAAGTCCCCTTACAGGCCTCGAATGAACAAATACTTCTAGTCCATCGGGGTCGTAGTAGCCGATAGGGTTTTGTGATGCGTAACTGTACGTATTAACGCCTCCAGATAATCCAATTGGATCACTTTGGATGTATCTGCCTAGTTCGGGATCATAATCCCTAAAGTAATTCTGATGCAGCCCCGACTCATCGTCATAGTACTGCCCGGGGAAACGCAGGTTACTGGTTATGCTGGCGACATTAACCTGGGCATCTCCAAACGGTTTGTAGTTGGCGTTCCAGACGACGTTTTGAGACTGGTCGGTTAGGGCCTGCGGGGTGCCGAGGTGGTCGGGGTGGATATAGTAGAGCTCTATGCTAATAACTGGAGGCGGAGGAGGCAGTATCTCAACCAGGCGGATACCATCTGCGGCAGTCTTGCCGCCGTCATCTGCCAGCTCAATGTAGTCGTTCCCGTCGCCACTGAAATCGTACGTGCCCAGGTATGCCCATTTCTTTCCGCCTGCGCTCTGGTTTTGAATGCTTAAGCTGCTCCGGCCATTGTGGCTAATGCGGTACTGGGCAGCCTTATTGTTCTTCTTGGTTTTGGGCCACCACGCATAGACTTCGTACTCAGTGGTGTTGATATCGCGAAGGTTCCAGCGATATGCGCCGCCGGCGTTTTCGGATCTGTGGTAGTAGTCACCATAAGCGCCTTTTTTGCGCACTTGATTCCAGGTGCCGTTGCTACTCGTGGCCGGACTGGTGTCATCAATGATAGTTTCCGGGCCGACTTCGCTGGGCTGCTGGGTCAGGTTTGCCTGGGCTACCGCGATAGGCTTGTTGTTGAAGTAGATGTACTCCCGTAGGGCAATACCCTCTTCGTTCATCTCGGCCAGTAATTTCCCTGCTCGATTATAGATATAGTAACGAGCTGCGCTCTCGGAGTTTTTTCGCGCACGTTGTCCCAGAGCGTTGTAGGCATAGTTGGCCAGCACGGTATCGATTTGTTGGCCGCCTGATGTATTACGTCTACTCACTTGCGTTAGACGATTTCGGCTGTCGTATTGATACAGATAGGCATCACCATCAGGGCTGTTCCGATTGATTTTTTCGATGAGGTTGCCGTTGCTGTCGTATTGGTAATCCCACTGGTCGGTACTTTGTAATCGATTGCTGATTGAGTCGTAGGTGTAGTCATCTGTGCCGGCACTACTTGTATAGCTAAGCCTGTTGCCATTGGCGTCATAGCGATAGGATAAGTTGCCGTAATTGCCTGATGCTGCTCCCAATCGGTTGAGGGCGTCATAGGCCAATGTCTGGCTGAAGGCGGAGTTGTAATTGTCATTGATACTAAGGATGTTGTCCGCTGCGTCATAGGCGTAGTTGGCGCTTCGCGCACTGCCATGGGCTAAGGACGTAAGACGGTAGCTCAAGTCGAAACTGGCGTTCATTTGAATACCGTTGCCATATGTCAGGGCGCTGACTGGACCGTAGGACAAATACTCCAGGTTGGACGCAACTGTCCTGCTGCCTTCTGTCCCCGTTGTTTCCACGCCGCTTGGCCTGCCAATACTGTCGTAGTGGTAAATCACCGTGCGCCCGCTGGGGTAGGTGATGTGTGTGAGCTTATCGGCCAGGTCATATTGATAAGACACATCGATTTGAAGAGTGCCGGTATCGAGTCCCTGGTAGGTCAGGTTACCGCGGTGGTCGTAGCCCAGTGAAGTGGTGCCCGAACTGTCGACCCTGGAGGTGAGTCGTCCCTTGCCGAAACTACCTGAATCATAGCCGTATGCAACATCGACGTTTGAGTCTGGATAGGTTGCGGTAATCGGACGGTTCAGGGCGTCATAGGTGAGGCTTGCTGTTACGCCGTTTGCGTCAGATCTGCTGATCCGGTTTCCCGCAGGGTCATGGTTGAAGTAGCTGAATCCCGTATCAGGGCTAGCAGTAGTTAGTATTTCGTCAAAGGCGTTATAGGTGTAGCGCGTCTCAAGCCCACGAGGATCTATTACATTGATCAGGTTGCCGCGTTCGTCGTGTGCGTAAGAGATGTTGTGACTATAGGCCGCACTACTTCCAGACTTGCGATTATGGGCGTCATTAGAATGCACGGTTGTATTGCCGTTGCCGTCCGTCTCTGAACTCTGGTTACCGTTGCGGTCATAGCTAAAAGAGGTGACCTGTCCTGCGCCACCGGTGATCTGTATCAGTCTGTTTAGCTCATCGTGGTTTTTAGTAATGCTTCGAAGCATTGCGCTGGACGCGTTCCACGTATTCTCGGTGACTCGGTTTCCAGCCGCGTCCAGGGTGAAATCGATGCGTTCTCCCAGGCCGTTGCTAATTGCCACCAGACGATGGGCGCTATCGTATTCGTTGTATTGCAAACTACCATCGGGTAGTTGTGTGCTGAGTAATTGTCCCTCGTCGTCGTAGCTATAGTAGGTAGTGGCGTTGGCGGCGCTGTCACCTGTTGGGCTCACCACTGTACGAGACAGCAACCAGCCCCGAGGGTGGTAGTTGATTCTGATTTCCACGCCGTCGGGGTCGGTAATTCTCCCAGGCTGCCCTCTGTTATTGTGACTAGTCATTCTGGTGACGTGGCCAAGTGCATTGGTTGCAGAGATTCGATTGCCCTTGTTGTCATAGGCGTAGGTGTTGTAGTCATCAACATCTGTTCGCGGGCCATCGGCAAGAGTGACTTGTCCGTTACTGTTGTATTCAAAAATCCAGTTTCGAGTTTCCGAATTAGCTTCGTATGAAGTGCCCATAAGGATGGCTGCACCAGCCAGGGCGTAAATGCTTACTGATCTTTGGTTCATGATGCGTTCCTTGCTTCGTGATCCAGTTAGGGGAAGTGTTTTTTTGTGTATGTCAGGGGTTGCCGGTATCCATCACCTGCATGCTCTTGAGGTTTCCTCTGATGTCGTAGTTGTATTGCGTCTCTCGGCCCTGCTCGATGATGCGCACTGGCAGATTAAAAAGAGAGTGCCAGTCTGTATTGGTTGTCCTTTCCAGCGCGGTGCCAACAGCCTCCCGCCGAACCAGCTCTCTTCCTTTACTATCCCTGACATAATCAGTGACGTTACCGTTCCAGTCTGTCTTTGAACGGATGAATGCCCGGCTATCAAACGTATATTGTTGGTTTGCGGCTATACAGTTTTCGCTGGGATGTCCTTCTACGCGGAATACACGCTGTATCCCATTGACCTTGGTGTAGTGATAGCTTGTTTGCTTGCCCAGTGCATTGGTGGCTGTGGTGCGGCTAGTGCCAGGCCCGTTCAGATAGCTGTAATCGAAACTGACTCTGTTGGCACCGTTATTGTGCTCCGATACGATCGCCCGGCGGGCGCTGTCGTAAGTCCAGCTGGCGAAGCGGTCGCCATTGGAGTCGCTGATTCCGGTGAGTAGATCGGGACTGTCAACATTCTCGTAGTGATAAGTGCGTCCGCCAGCGCTTGCCGGGTAGCTCGCTGTGACCAGCATTTCATCTGCATTGTAGGTGTAGCTGTAATGTTGGCCTGCCGGATCAGTAAAGCCGGTTATCCGCCCGGCAGTGTCCAGCATGTAGCGAATGTCGCCGCCAAGGCTATGCTGTACAAGAATCTCGTAGAGGTCGTAGCTATAGCTGTGGTGCAGGCCCGATCGTTGGCTAACACTGGTCAGGCGCCCATTGGCATCGTAGTTCTCTATTTGGTCATCGAGTGTCTTAACACGCCAGCCGATGATGTTGCCAAAGCCATCGATTTCGCTGCTCAATTCTTCTGTCACATCGGTACTGGAGTTGCGCCAGTCGGGCATCCCCATGCCGCCGGTAAAGCTGATGACCTTGCCGTCAGGGCGTGTTACCTGCGCTTCAATTGTGCCGCTGAGATGGCGGATACTGGGAAAGAATGTCCACTGGCCACTGATGGAGTTGTACGTCCTGATCGCTGCTAGCGGGAAGGGCCTGTGTCCAAGGTAGTCTTGCTCCTGCTGAACTTTGTTGCCAGCGGCCGGGTTTACCGGATTGCCCAGCAAGCAATCTGTGAGCCCCATTTCTCTGCCCAGGTCATCTTTGCCGGGGATAGAAAAAAATACATTATCGATGCCGAATCCGCCGGGTTCGTCACTGACGACATGCATGCGCCAACTGGCAATACCAATGTTTCCGCCCCTGGCGGCGTACCGGTAGCTTCCTGTGCCCTCGTTACGGGAGGAGTAGAGTAGCTGCCCCTGTGGCCCGAAGAAGGCCATTTCTACCGAGCCGACGGAATCGAAATGTCCTATGTCCCAGGTGAACTGGTAGACCGGGGCGGGCTGATCTGTGCCAGGGATGACAAAGCGGCCAGTAATATCACCTTGGAATAACGGAGTTCCCGCCAGCACAGGTGGTGTCGCTATTGCGATGTCGGTGGTGGTGGTAGGTGTTGAGCCGCCAAAAATGATGCCCCTGTCACGGTATTGATCGCTAATGGGTGTTTCATCCGGAAATTCAGCAAAGCTGATCCTCGCCGAGTAGTTCCGTTCTCCAGCCGAATATGAATGCTCGCCGGCCAGGGGTTGGATGCTGCTGTTGGTGCCAGTCACCTGCCGAGTGCTTGCAGCTTGTTCAATGACAAGCAGTTCAGTATCAGGCGCAATAATGATTTCAGCGGCGGTGACAACACCGTTTTGACCCAGCTCTTCCGGTGAAGATGATTGCCCCAGGGCCAGAGTTGGAGCGAGCAATGCCAGGCTGCAAGCGAGTCCAGATTTCATCGACACTACCTCCTTGTAGTGATTCTCAGGCGGCTTCCTTGCTGCCCGGGTAATGAGATTAAGAGGAGGTGGAGCGATTGGCCAGCGACTGAACCAATTTGATGATTAATGACCGCGTGAGCCAGGTTCTATAGCGACAGCTGTACCTGGTTCCAGAGTTTGAAAATTCTGTCACCAAATAAGTAGAAGCTGATGTCGAGTGAGGCAAACTGATTACTTGAACAGGTGGCGAACGCAATGTGCGCCGCATCTTCCAGCGGATAACCAAAAACACCGCAAGAGATAGCCGGAAATGCAATCGATTGGCAGTCATTGGCGAGCGCCAGTTGCAGGCTACTGCGGTAGGCGCAGGCGAGCAGTTCTGCCGGCTTATCGACCTGGCTGTAGACAGGCCCCACCGTATGAATTACGTAACGTGCGGGTAGGTCGCCGGCGCCAGTAATACGGGCCTCGCCAGTGGGGCAGCGAATGCCGTTCACCGCTGGCACTTCGCGACACTGCGCCAGCAGCGCAGGGCCAGCTGCCCGATGAATGGCGCCATCAACACCACCGCCGCCCAACATTATTTCGTTGGCGGCGTTAACGATGGCGTCGACGTTGGCGGTAGTAATGTCGCCAAGGGTGAGTTTGATATTGCTCACTATATTCCGCCGGCGCTTTCCAGCAGGTAAGTGATCACGAACTTAATCAGGAAACCGAAGATACCCATGGCCAGGCCAATGTAAAGAATCAGGGTGCCGAACCTACCGGCATTGCTGCGCTTGGCCAGGTCCCAGACAATAAAAATCATGAACAGGATAAGCGCGCCAACGCCCAGAGTGACGCCGTATTCTGTTAACCACTCGTCCACATCACTCTCCGGGCCACGTTACCGCCCCAGTTCAGGCGGCGGCGACTATATCAGCTTCCAGATGGCAAGGAGCCTTCATAGAGTTGGTGATCAGGCAGGCGCTTTCGGCTTTGTCCAGCAGGCGGCGGGCTTTTGTTTCATCGGTTCCGGCGGGAATGGTGAGGGTGGCGTTGACGGTGAAAGCGGTGAATTGCGGAGTTCTTTCCACTTTGTCCAATACGCCTTCAGCTTTGGCTTCCAGGGAAACCCACTCCAGTTTTGATGCGCGGGCGATGGCGCGGAAAGTGAGAATGAAGCAATCGGCTACTGATGCAACCAGCAAATGTTCAGGTGACCACTGGTCTCCGGGGCCGCCAAATTCGGCAGGTGGTGCAGAGACAATTTGCGGCATATCGTCACTTTTTAATGCGATATTGCCCTGCGCTTCAGCGTTGGCGGACACGAGGTAGTGGTGGGGAAAGTCTTGCATGGTTGGCTCCGATCTCTTTGCGATTAATTGTGCAGCGCGGAGTCTAGCAGAGCCGGGGCTACAGATGCTTGATATCTGTCATGCCCCGCCTTTGTTCAGGCAAATGAAAACGCCGGCTGTACCCGGGGGCTTTTTTGCCAGCTGGGTACTTCCCACAGTTGAGGTTGCTCAGGCACGTCTTCCGACGGAGGCAGGGCCACATCCATGTACTGATTGCCGCCACGCTGCTTGAGAACATGCACCTTGCGGTACTCACTCATTTGCAGGCGCAGGCCGGCTGGAGCGTGGTTACGCGCCGCTTCATGGGGGCGGAACAGTACTGAAAGGCTGTCGCCGCTGGCGGCGGCAAGTTGTAGCTTGCGCAGTTCGCCGTAACTGTATTCATCGGCACCCAGCCAACTGAATACGGCGCTGCTGGTAGTGCTGCGCAGGGCCTGTTCCGTGGCCCACAGCAGATCTTCTCGACTCTTGGGGTGCACCAGCAGGATTTGTTCGGTATCTATGCCTCTTGCCTTGAGCAATGGGGCGTAGGGCGTGAAGGGTGGGGCGATAAAGACCTGCCAGCGGCCTTCGGCGCTTAGCTTTTCCATGGCGGGCAGGAACAGGCCCATGGAGCCCAGGCCACAGCCGTCGCTGAGCATCTCTACAGTGTTGCCCAGTGGCCAACCACCGCTACGCAGCTGGGCATCCAGCGTGCTGTAACCGGTGGACAGGCTGTCCTCATCCGGGTGTTGGTCGCCATTGGCGGAAAGAATCTGGCCTGCCAGGTGTCCCTGCCAGGTGTCGTTGCGGTTAATAACCTGCTGTAGTGCCTCATTCATGGCCGTGCCCTCTTTGCTGTATATTTATACACTGTTGTTATATACAGTAGTTGTGAGAGGTGGGCTTTGCAAGCGGTAAAATTAACACTCCGGGAATACCTGTCTATTGAGGCGACAGGTGCAGATGGCTAGCCAGGCGCTTGCGAGTCTGTCCAATGGGCCCCAGACTCTGGGCTTGGAATAAACACCGAGGACGATTCAATGTTGAAAGTAATCACCGCCTGTTTGGCGCTGACAGTACTGGCCCTGCCGACTAAGGCCGGCACAGTAGAGGAGGCCTTGGGCAACTCGGGGCGATTGGCCAAAGACCTGGAGCGTGACCAGCGTGATCATCCCCAGGACATTATCGCCCTGTTGGATATTGCTTCGGGAGACCGGGTGGCCGATATTTTTGGTGGCAGTGGTTATTACAGTGAAATCATGGCCCGGGTAGTGGGCCCGGATGGTGTGGTACTGCTACACAATAACCAGGCCTATCTGGGCTATGTGGCCCAGGATATGAAAGCGCGCTTCGAAGGGCGTGATGTGCCCGGTGTGGTGCGTCATGACCGGGAGCCGGCAGATCTTGATCTCGGAGAGAACAACCTGGATGCGGCCATTATTATCATGTCCTATCACGATCTGTATTACACAGAAGAGGGCTGGCCACCTATCGACAGGCAAAATTTCATGGCGCAAATAGTCACAGCGCTCAAGCCCGGTGGTCGTTTCCTGATAGTCGATCATCAGGCGGCCGAGGGTACCGGTATTTCTGCAGTGCAAAGCCTGCACCGCATCGAGGCATCAGTAGCGCAAGAGGATATTGAGTCGGCGGGGCTGATCTATGTAGGCGGCACAGAAGTACTACGCAACAGCGAAGATGACCACAGTCTTCACGTATTCGACGATGCGATCCGTGGTAAAACCGATCGCTTCGTGCAGGTGTTTGCCAAGCCCGGTGGTCACTAGCTTTTGTATAGCGGTGATTAGCGGCCAGCGGCCAGATCCAGAATAAGTGATTCCAGGTTGTCCCAGGGCTTGCCCCTGGCGAATCCCTTAATGCTGCCGTCAACTTGTAAGGCCTGCTCCAGCAGGTGGGAAAGGGACTGGCGGCTATGCCGGCCGAGCGCGCCCTGCATCAAACTCATGCGGTTTTTCCACACCCTTAGCGCACTCAATGCCTGCTGAGGGTTTTGCCCGGTATCCACTGCCTTCTGTGCCTGATTCAGCGTGCGAATCTCTCGCAGTAACGCCCATAGGGCAACAGTGGGTTCGGTACCTTCCCCACGCAAACCGTGGAGCATTTTCAGGCTGCCAGCGGCGTTGCCCTTGAGGGCGTTGTCGGTCATGTCAAAGAGATTGTAGCGAGCGTTGTTGGAAACAGCGGCGGTGACTGTTTCCGCAGTGATTTGGTCACCGGTTGCCAATAGCTTGAGCTTTTCCACTTCCTGTACTGCCGCCAGCAGGTTGCCTTCAACCCGGTCGCACAGCAGGTGAAGCGCATCGTTGTCGATAGACATTCCTGCAGTGCTGACGCGTTGTTGCAACCAGCGCGGCAGGTCTTTGGCATCCACCGGCCAAATCTGAATGGTGGCACCGGCGCTATCCAGTGCTTTGTACCATTTACTGTTGGTGGACTGCTTATCGATTTTGCCGGCGATGATCAGCAAAATATCTTCGCTGCCGGCGCTGATGTTGAGGTACTCCACCAGGGCTTTACTGCCCTCGGCCCCGGGTTTGCCTGAGGGAACACGCAGTTCCACCAGTTTGCGATCGGCGAACAAGGACATGGCAGAAGCACTGCCGAGAATTTCGTCCCATTTGAAGCCCGGGGCGCTCACGTCGATCACTTCCCGCTCGGTGCAGCCGGCGTTGCGTGCTGCTTTACGCACCTGATCACAACTTTCCTGCACCAGTAGTGTTTCGTCACCACTGATCAGGTATACGGGCAGTAGTTGTTGTTGCAGCTGTCCGGCAAGTTTCTCCGGATAGACGCGCATTAGGGCTCCTGCTCCTGTGCGGCGGCAAAGAAGGCGATGCGACGCATAATGTTCTGCGCCAGTTCGCTGCGCATCTCACCTTTGAGAATGCGGATCTCCTCGGCCTTGCCGACCACATTACGCGGGTCATTTTCCATCTGCTTGACTACCGACATGGTGGTGTTGTCGATCATCATCTGCCCAGTATTGTCCTTCACCGAGAAGGTGGAGAGCATGGTGAGCTCAAATTCAGCAGCCCGGGCCTCGGAATTTAGCGACAAATTGCGCTGGCTGAAACGTTCCCCGCCCAGATAAACGCTGTAATTAGCCGCGCTCTTATCCTCCTCCCACTCCACACCGTTGGCGGCAAAGCGGACTTTAATTTCCCGGCTGAACTCGCTGTTGGGGTTGCTGGTTACCAGGTACATGGAGCGCCACTCATCAGAGACGGCAACGCCCCCGGTGCCGCGCAGCTGGAAGCCACAGGCAGAGAGTAGCGCGGTGGCAGCCAGTAGGAGAGACAGTTGAACCAGGCGCTGCTGCATGGAGTATTTCCGTGAGGGATCAGTTAGCAACAATATTAACCAATTTACCGGGCACTACAATAACCTTGCGTACGGTCACTCCCTCCAGGAAGCGCTGCACGTTGTCCTGTGCCAGGGCATCTGCTTCAACGGCCTCTTTGTCGGCGTTGACGGCAACTTCCATCTTGGCCCGGACTTTACCGTTTACCTGCACCACTATTTCGATACTGTCGCGGGTGAGTGCATCTTCATCAACCATTGGCCAGGGCGCGTTGAGTACATCATCCTCACCGCCTAAAGCGGGCCAAAGAGCGTGACTGACATGGGGCGTGATTGGATTCAGCATCAAGACAACGGCGCGCAATGCCTCGTCCATTACTGCCCGACTTTGCTCAGAGTCGTCCAGCTTTCCCAGCTCGTTGCAAAGTTCCATGATCGCGGCGATGGCAGTGTTGAAGGTCTGGCGTCGGCCATAGTCGTCGCTCACCTTGCCAATGGTTTCGTGTGTCTTGCGGCGGGTATTTTTTTGCTGCTCGCTCAGTGCCGTTGTGTCCAGAGCCGGGGCTGGGTCTGCTGCCAGGTGATTGCTGACCAGTTTCCACAAGCGCTTGAGGAAACGGTTAGCCCCTTCCACGCCAGAGTCGGACCACTCCAGTGACTGTTCCGGCGGCGCCGCAAACATGGAGAACAGGCGTACGGTGTCAGCGCCATACTGGTCAATTAACGATTGCGGGTCGACCGTATTGCCTTTGGACTTGGACATCTTGGTCCCGTCCTTTAGCACCATGCCCTGGGTGAGCAGGCGAATGAAAGGTTCGTCAGACGTCACCAGGCCCTCGTCGCGCAGCAACTTGTGGTAGAAGCGGGAATACAGCAGGTGGAGAATGGCGTGTTCAATACCGCCCACGTACTGGTCAACTGGCGTCCAGTAATCGGCCTCGCCGTCCAGCATGACTTGATCGTTGTTGGCGCAACCGTAGCGGGCGTAGTACCAGGACGACTCCATAAAAGTGTCGAAGGTGTCAGTCTCACGGATAGCGTCACCGCCGCAGTTGGGGCAGCTGGTCTCATAAAATTCGGGCATTTTCTTGAGAGGTGAACCCACGCCCTCAAACTCCACATCAGTGGGCAGGACTACCGGGAGGTCTTTTGCTGGCACAGCAACGGCGCCGCAGCTGTCACAGTTAATGATGGGGATGGGAGCGCCCCAGTAACGCTGGCGGGATACACCCCAGTCGCGCAGACGGTAATTGACGGTGCGCTTGCCCTTGCCCAGGCTTTCCAGTTTGTCGGCTATGGCGTCAAAGGTGGCCTGATAGCCCAGGCCGTCAAACGCGCTGGAGTTAATGGTGAGCGTATCAGCTTTGTCGGTATACCAGTCCTGCCAGGTGCTGGCATCGTAGCTGAATTCCTCGCCGGCTTTGTCGACAACTTGCACGATCGGCAGCTGGTACTTGAGGGCGAAGGCGTGGTCGCGCTCGTCGTGGGCGGGCACAGACATAACCGCACCAGAGCCGTAGCTCATCAATACGAAGTTGGCGACCCAGATCGGTATTTGCTCGCCGGTCAGCGGGTGGGTAGCAGACAGGCCTGTGGCCATACCCAGCTTTTCCATGGTGGCCATTTCCGCTTCGGCTACTTTGATGTTGGACTGGGATTCAACGAAGGCTGCCAGCTCAGGATTGTTTGCTGCAGCGGCTATAGCCACCGGGTGTTGCGGTGCCACGGCCAGGTAGGTGGCGCCCATCAGGGTGTCCGGACGAGTGGTGTAAACCGTCAATGCCTCGCCCTGGAAGTCAAAGTCCAGCTCCACACCTTCGGAGCGGCCTATCCAGTTGCGCTGCATGGTGATCACTTGCTCGGGCCATTGGTCCAGCTTGTCCAGGTCGGTCAGCAGCTGCTCGGCGTAGTCAGTGATTTTGATAAACCACTGGTCGATTTTGCGGCGTTCCACCGGGTTGTCGCAGCGCCAGCAACAGCCGTTAACCACTTGCTCATTAGCCAATACTGTCTGGTCGGTTTCACACCAGTTCACCTCAGCCTCTTTCTTGTAGGCCAGGCCTTTTTCAAACAAACGGGTAAAAAACCATTGTTCCCAACGGTAGTAATCGGGATCACAGGTAGCGATTTCACGGTCCCAGTCGTAGGCGAAGCCCAGCTGGCGAAGCTGCTCGCGCATGTAGTCAATGTTTTGCGCGGTCCAGCTAGCCGGTGGCACGTTGTTCTTGATAGCGGCATTTTCAGCGGGCAGGCCAAAGGCATCCCAGCCCATGGGTTGCAATACATTTTTGCCCTGCATGCGCTGGTAGCGGGCGATCACGTCGGCGATGGTGTAGTTGCGCACGTGACCCATATGCAGTTTGCCACTGGGGTAGGGGAACATCGCCAGACAGTAGAACTTCTCCCGGCTATCGTCCTGTTTCACGGCAAAACTGTTGTTTGTCAGCCAGTGGTCCCGGGCAATTTGCTCGAGGGTTTTAGGGTCGTATTGTTGCTCGATCACGGGCCTGATTGTGTCCTGTAGGGGGAGTAAAAAAGAAGCGCGAATTCTACCAGCTATTGGCGGGGGCTGCGATGCGCGTAGGGGTCAGATTTTTCACCCGGTTGAGGCGAATCAACGCCAACATCACCGTCCTTTCGTTGCCCGCAGGGCTAGTCGTTATCGCGCCAGAAACCCAGGTACATGAGGTACATCAGGCCCAGACCAATGCCACAGCCGATTATGACTGGCGCTGAGCCGAAACTGCCGAAGGGGGTGTTGCCCAGCATGGTTTCCACTTCACCACTGAGGCTGGTTTCCACAAACTGATCGGTGGCGGCGACGATCTGGCCCCGGTGATTGATGATGGCGGAGACCCCGTTATTGGTGCCGCGGATCAGGTAGCGGCCGTTCTCCAGGGCCCGCATCTGTGCCATTTGCAGGTGTTGCAGCGGGCCTATGGAGTTGCCAAACCAGCTGTCATTACTGATTGTAATCAGCAGATCGGCATTGCGGGCGCCTTGCGCCACCAGATCAGGGTAGACGATTTCATAGCAAATATACGGCGCCACCCGGTATGCCCCGGCCTGCAGTGGCGCTTGATCCGGTGGGCCTGCGCTGAAGGCAGACATGGGTAAGTCGAAGAAGGCGATCAGGCCGCGCAACATGCCTTCCAGCGGCACGTATTCGCCAAAAGGCACCAGGCGCTGCTTGAGGTAAACCCCCTTGCCGGCACCCAGGGCCATAATGCTGTTGTGGTATCGCATCGTCCCTTCGGGGCGGTAGGGAATGCCAGTGATCAAGGTGGTCTGGGTCATGGCCGCCTGGGCGGCAATCGGATCCAGAAAGTCTCTGGCATTCTGGTAGTAGTTGGGGATGGCTGCTTCTGGCCAGACCAGGATGTCGTGACCCATAAGGGCAGCGCTATTGGTCTCCAGCTGTTTGAGAATGGGGTAGTAGTAGTTGCGATTCCATTTGTGCTCCTGCGGTACATTCGGCTGGTAGATGGCTGTGGTAAGGGGCTGCTCGCTGGCCCGTGCCACCCACTGAATGGGCTTGAGTACACCGCCACCCACCCACAAAGTGACAATAATGACTCCGTAAGTTGCGATGGCAATGGGCTGCCGGTTGCGCCAGGCAAGGAACAGGCAAGTGCCGCTGAGAGCGCAAATAAAAGACAAACCAAACACCCCGAGTATCGGTGCCCAGCCGGCAATCGGGGTATCAACGTGCGCGTAGCCCAATATCAGCCATGGAAAACCAGTGAGTATCCAGCTGCGCAGCCATTCAAACAGTACCCAGAGCATGGGGAATCCCATCAGCATGCCGCCGGGGAGCTTGCGCAGGTGCTTTACGTATAGCCATGCGAACATCCCGTGGAAGATGGCAAGGCCAGCGCAGAACAACAGGGTCAGAAGCGAAGCCAGTGGTATCGGGGCATTGCCGTGTACGTGAATGCTGACGTAAACCCAGGAAACGCCGCTGCCAAATAGGCCCAGTCCATACAACCAGCCACGCCAAAAAGCCTGACGAGGTTCGCAGGTGCTCAGTAACCAGGCGAGCAGGGCGCAGCTGAGTATGCCGGCAGGCCAAATATCAAAGGGTGCCAGTGACAGGGTGACCAGAGCCCCTGCAAGCGGTGTCACTACCAGGACTTGCAGAGGCGACAACCTGGATTCGTGCTCGGACATCAACGGGACCGCTTAGTCGTTCAGGGGGCGCATGCGCAGACTGTGAATCTTGCGCTGGTCCGCGTTGATGACCTTAAACTCGTATTTATCGATAACCGCTACTTCGTTGCGGGTGGGCATGTGTCCCAGGGCCTGCATGACCAGACCGCCGATGGTGTCGAATTCATCATCGGAAAATTCAGTCTCGAAGTAGTCGTTGAAGTCGTCAATGGGGGTCAGTGCTTTAATGAAAAAATCGTCGTCAGAAATCTTGCGAATGAAACGGTCTGCCTCGGCATCTGTTTCGTCCTCGATTTCGCCGACGATTTCCTCCAGTACATCCTCGATAGTCACCAGGCCAGCCACACCGCCGTATTCATCGATGACAATTGCCATATGGTTGCGATTCTCACGGAATTCTCGCAGCAGTACGTTCAGGCGCTTGCTTTCGGGCACAACAACGGTGGGGCGTAAGAGCGACTCAATCTTGAATTTGCTGTGGTCATTGTTAAGAATTTGGGGAAGCAGGTCTTTGGCCAACAAAATACCCAGTATGTCGTCTGGACTCTCGCTGATGACAGGGTAACGCGAGTGGGCAGAGCTGGTGATCTGCGGCAGAATTTTCTCCAGGGAGCACTCCGCCTTGATCACAACCATTTGTGCCCGCGGGATCATAATGTCGCGAGCTTGCATGTCGGCCACCTGCATGGCGCCTTCCATGATGCTGCGTGCGTCCTCGTCGATCACCTCGTTTTCTGTGGCTACTGCCAGCACGCCCAGCAGTTCGCTCTGGTTGTCCGGCGCGTTGGAAAACAGCTGCCCGATTTTCTCCAGCCAGGACTTGTCGCCTGAATCGCTGCCTGAGTGTTCGTCGTTCATGCGTCCGCATGCTCCTTGGGTGTTTCGTCCCCATAGGGACAAGGGTAGTTGAGAGAGGCTAGGATTTCAGTTTCCAGAGACTCCATGGTCACAGCTTCGGCCTCCTCGATATGGTCGTAGCCGAGCAGGTGCAGGGTGCCGTGAACCGTCATATGGGCCCAGTGGGCCTGCAGGGGTTTGTGCTGGGCCAGTGCTTCATCGCGCACTACAGGCGCGCAGATGACAATATCCCCCAGCAGCGGGAGTTCCAGTTCCTGGGGAAGGTCTGAGGGAAAAGACAGTACGTTGGTAGGGCCCGACTTGCCGCGAAAATTTCCGTTGAGGGTCGTCATCTCATCGATATCGACCAGACGAATACTGACCTCTGTGTCAGCACTGCGGCGGCCAGACAGGGCGGCGTTAATCCAGCTTCGTAACTCGTCCTCGTCGGGAACCGACTCGCCGCTGGCGCACTGGATGTCGATCTGCAGGTTCACGGATTGTTCTTGTCCAGAGGAACGGCTCTGTCTTCGTGGGCGTCGTAGGCCTCTACAATACGCTGCACCAGTGGGTGGCGCACTACGTCCTTGTTGGCAAAATAGGTGAAGCCAAGACCGTCAACGCCATCGAGAACGCTGCTGGCATGGTTGAGACCCGACTGGACGCCCCGGGGCAGGTCGACCTGGGTGGCGTCGCCAGTAATCACTGCGGTGGAACCGAAGCCTATTCGGGTGAGGAACATCTTCATTTGTTCACGGGTCGTGTTCTGGGCCTCATCGAGAATGATGAAGGCATTATTCAACGTGCGCCCGCGCATAAAGGCGAGCGGGGCAACTTCGATAACGTTGCGTTCGATGTATTTGGTGACCGTCTCGAAGCCCAGCATTTCGTAAAGGGCGTCGTAGAGTGGTCGCAGGTAAGGATCGATCTTCTGGCTCAGGTCACCGGGGAGAAAACCCAGTTTTTCACCGGCTTCCACCGCTGGGCGTACCAGCAGAATGCGCCTAACCTGCTCTTCTAACAACGCTTCCACGGCACATGCTACAGCCAGATAGGTCTTGCCAGTGCCGGCTGGGCCAATACCAAAATTAATATCACTGTGCTTGATAGTGCGCACGTAAGCCTGCTGGTTTTTGCCACGAGGCTTGATGGAGGAGCGCTTGGTGCGAATAACCTGGATTGCTTCCACGGGCTCATCACCCTGGGCGGCTTCTGCCAGATGCTCCAACCCTGCCTGCTGTAGTTGCAGGTGCAGGGATTCCGGGCTCAGGCCCACACCCTGACAAATCTCAGCATAAAGATGGATTAACAGCTGCCGCCCGGACGCCACATTGACTGCTGGACCACTGAGCAGAAACTGATTGCCGCGGTTGCTGATCTGGATGCTTAATCGCTGTTCGATCTGGTGTAAATGACCATCCAGCTGGCCGCAAAGCATGGCCAGATGACGACCGTCATTGGGTTCCAGGGTGAGATTCTGTTGCGTAGGCGGCTGGGGGGCCGGACTCGACGGATCTGCTTGGATGTTCAAATTGGTCTGTGGTCCACCTTGGGTAGCGTTGTTAACTTAAAGGATATACGGGAATTGGCAGGCGTCAAACGCTCTGCAATACACCGCGCAACGAATTCGGCAGGGCTTCAATAATCTCCACCCGGGCGAATTCGCCGATCAGTTTATGGTCAGCACAGGAAAAGTTCACCGCCCGATTGTTCTCGGTGCGACCTTGCAGTTGACCGGGGTCTTTCTTGGAGACGCCGGTTATCAGAATGGTCTGGGTACTGCCTACCATGCGTCGACTGATTTCCTGGGCATGTTGGTTAATGCGCGCCTGGAGAATTTGCAGGCGTTGCTTCTTGGTCTCTTCCGGTGTTTCGTCGGGCAGGTCCGAAGCAGGGGTGCCAGGGCGGGCGCTGTAAATAAAGCTAAAGGACATATCGAAGCCAATCTCTTCGATCAACTTCATGGTGTCTGCAAAGTCTTTCTCGGTTTCACCCGGAAAGCCAATAATGAAGTCTGAGGATATGCTGATGTCCGGGCGAATTTTACGCAGGCGACGGATCTTGGACTTGTATTCCAGCGCTGTATGCCCGCGCTTCATTGCCGTCAGGATCTTGTCGGAACCGCTTTGCACCGGCAGGTGCAGGTGGTCCACCAGTTTTGGAATATCCGCGTAGGCGTCGATCAGAGCATCAGAAAATTCTACAGGGTGAGAGGTGGTATAGCGGATACGCTCAATGCCCGGAATTTTGTCTACGAAGTGCAACAGCTCGGCGAAATCGACGATCTCGCCGTCGTGACTGTCACCGCGGTAGGCGTTTACATTCTGTCCGAGCAGGTTGACCTCTTTCACCCCTTTTTCAGCCAGGTGAGCAACCTCAGCGATGACATCGTCCAGTGGTCGAGAGACCTCCTCACCGCGGGTATAAGGCACCACACAGAACGTGCAGTACTTGGAGCAGCCTTCCATGATAGAGACAAATGCAGTCGGGCCGTCCACTTTCGGTTCAGGAAGCCTGTCGAATTTTTCTATTTCCGGGAAGCTGACATCCACAATCAAGGTGCCGGCAGGGCCGCGCTGCTCGATCATCTCGGGCAGACGGTGCAGGGTCTGGGGGCCAAAGACGAGGTCAACATAAGGCGCCCGCTTGCCAATCTCTGCGCCTTCCTGGCTGGCCACGCAGCCGCCCACACCGATGATGAGGTTTGGGTTCTTCTTCTTCAGGTGCTTCCAACGGCCCAACTGGTGGAATACCTTCTCTTGTGCCTTTTCCCTTATAGAACAGGTGTTTAGCAGGATTACATCGGCTTCCTCCGGGTCCTCGGTGGGAACCAGATCGTGGCTTTCTTCCAGCAGGTCACGCATACGAGAAGAGTCGTATTCGTTCATCTGACAGCCGTGGGTCTTGATGTAGAGTTTCTTGCTCACTGTTCCTCGGGTCCTGCACATTTTGGTTGCAGGCTTGTTCGTCATGAAAAGGGCAGAGGATTATACAGAGTTGCCCGCTCGAAACCTAGCGCTGGCGCGGCTTTCGGACTGGCAATTCCCGTAGATGGTGGTAATATTGCCGCCCCCTGAAATCCGGTGGCTCTCAGGGGATGATCTATCCACCACCGCACGAGGAAACCATGCCAGCTCAACCCGTCTACAAAGTGATTTTCCAGAACGGCAACCAGGTCTTTGAAGTGTTTGCCAGGCAGATCTACCAGAGCGATATGTGGGGCTTTATCGAGGTGGAGGAGTTCGTCTTTGGTGAGCGCTCCAAGATATTGGTTGACCCCAGTGAGGAAAAGCTCAAGAACGAGTTTAATGGTGTCACCCGCAGCTACATCCCCCTGCAGGCGATTATCCGTATTGACGAGGTAGACAAGGAAGGCTCGGTCAAGATATCTGACGTGAAGTCCACTGAAGGTGGCAACGTGTCCAGCTTCCCTCTTGCGGGTATCCCCCCGCAGATGACCACCGAAGAGTAAACCACCTTAGCGAGCCCCGGTTGAGCATCGATTCCTCGATGCTGGGCCATCAGGCTGAAGCTACCTAGGCCCCCTGGCCTGTCGAACTGAAGCAAGCTTTACGCAAATCACAAAGGCTTCGGCCGTAGCCTGCACATCCGCCAGCGAAGGATAGGTGGGCGCTAATCGAATATTTGAATTTTCTGGATCATCCCCATAGGGAAAGGTCGCACCTGCAGGCGTCAGTGCTACGCCAATGCCTGATGCCAGTCGCACAACTTCATGGGCCAGCCCAGGTCTTGTGTTGAAGGAAATGAAGTAGCCGCCTTTAGGGCTTGTCCACTCCCCCATGCCAGTGCCGGCAAGTTCCCTGTCCAGAGTTGCCAGTACCGCTTCGAATCTGGGCCTGAGCAGGGCGGCGTGATTTTCCATGTGCGCCGCGATGCCATCGGCGTCCTGCAGCAGCTTCACGTGTCGCAACTGGTTCACTTTGTCCGGGCCTATGCCCTGAAAACCGAGGTGGTCCTTGAGCGCCGTTAAATTTTGAGCGCTGCTGGCGAGAAAGGCTACCCCGGCGCCCGCAAAAGTGATTTTAGAGGTTGAGCCAAACTGGAACACCGAGTTTCCAGTGCCGTGCATATCGCACAAAGCGCTGATGCTGGCAAGCCTTGGTGCATCCTTGTCAATGTTATGAACCGCATAGGCGTTGTCATACATGACGATGAAGTGATCGCCAGCGATCTTGCCCAGTTTTGCCAGGCGTTCCAATGTTGCTGCGCTATAAACACAGCCGGTAGGGTTGGAAAAGCGGGGTACACACCAAATGCCCTTGATGCTGTCGTCTGCCGCCACCAACTTTTCCACCATGTCCATGTCCGGTCCGCTGTCCAGCAGGGGCACTGGAATCATTTCAATTCCCAGGTGTTCGCAAATGGCGAAGTGGCGGTCGTAGCCGGGCACGGGGCACAGGAACTTCACTTCTTCAGCGTTGCCCCAGGCAGATGCCGATCCGCTCAGGCCGACTGTAAGGGCAAAGTCGATCACGGTGTACATGAGGGTGAGGCTGGAGTTGCCGCCGATCAGAACCTCGGCAGCAGAGACATCCAGCATGGTGCTGAACAGGCGTTTGGCCTCGGGCAACCCATCCAGACCACCATAATTGCGCACATCGGTGCCGTCTTCGGCCAGATAGCGACCCTGCAGTATGCCGTCTAGCGAATCGGCAAGGTCAAGCTGCTCGCTGCCGGGTTTGCCGCGGGTCAGGTCCAGCGAGAGCTTGGCCTCAGCCAGTGTCGTGTACTGTGATTCGAGGGATTTCTGTGCAGAGTCCAGGTCCTCTGGCGACAATTGCGCTATGTGCACGGTGGGTTCCTCCGGTGGTCTAAACTGTAATGTTACCGGGGTGCGAGTATAGCGGCGAGCGCTGGCCAGAGCACCTGAGATGGCAGTATTACGCTTGAAAAACGACGCTGCAACCGCATATACAGTGGATGACTAAGACGAATGAAGGGCATGGCATGGACGAGCAAGATGACGTGGTAGAGGCAGAAATACTGGAGCCGCAGGAAAACGTTAGCGCACCTGCGGTTGCCGAGGACGTGCTGCCGGATACCCTATACCTGATGCCGGTCCCCAATCGCCCTTTTTTCCCGGGACAGGTGCAGCCTGTGGGAATTAACCCCCAAGAGTGGGCTGAGACGCTCAAGGGCGTGAGTGAGTCAGGTAGCAGTCTTATTGGTATCTCTTATGTTCCCAAGAGCGATAGCGTCCAGTTGGACACCCGTCAGTTTCCGAAAATTGGTTGTGCGGTGCGTCTGCATCGACCGCCGGTGGCGACTGACCAGGAGGGCCAGTATCTCGCCCAGGGCGTGCGCCGTTTCCGCATAGTGCGTTGGTTGAGTGACAAGCCGCCTTATTTGGCCCAGGTGGAATATCCGCCCAGCCAGGGTGACAAGGAGTCCGACGAGATCAAGGCCTACGCCATGGCACTGATCAAGGAGATCAAGGAGTTGCTGCCCTTGAACCCGCTTTACAGCGAGGAACTTAAGCAGTATCTGTCTAACTTTAGCCCCACTCAGCCCAGTTTGCTGGCTGATTTTTCTGCTGCCCTGACCACCGCTTCAGGCGAACAGCTGCAGGAAATACTCGATACCCTGCCATTGCTACCACGTATGGAGAAGGTGCTGACCTTGCTGCGGAAAGAGCGTGAGGTAGCGGAGTTGCAGGGACAGATCACCAGTCAGGTGAATGAAAAGGTATCTGACCAGCAGCGAGAATTTTTTCTTCGTGAACAGCTGAAAATCATCCAGAAAGAACTGGGTATTTCCAAGGACGACCGCACTTCAGATGCGGAGATGTTCGAGGAACGCATTGCCGGCATGGATCTGCCTGAGGCAGTAGCCAAGCGTATCCAGGAGGAGATGCACAAACTCTCTGTACTGGAGACCGGCTCTCCGGAGTACGGGGTTACCCGTAACTACCTGGACTGGGCCACGTCAGTCCCCTGGGGCGTACATTCAAAAGACAATCTTGATCTCAAGAACGCGCGCAAAGTGCTCAACGCCCATCATGAAGGGTTGGAAGACGTAAAAGAGCGCATTCTTGAGTTTCTCGCGGTGGGCTCTTTCAAGGGTGAAATATCAGGTTCGATTTTGCTGCTGGTTGGCCCGCCCGGCGTAGGTAAAACCAGCATAGGTCGTTCCGTGGCAGACGCATTGGGGCGAGAGTTCTATCGCTTCAGTTTAGGCGGCATGCGCGACGAGGCTGAAATAAAGGGGCATCGCCGTACCTATATTGGTGCGATGCCGGGCAAGTTCGTCCAGGCCCTGAAGGAGGTTCAGGTTTCCAACCCGGTGATCATGCTGGACGAGATAGACAAAATTGGCGCCTCCTTCCAGGGTGACCCTGCATCTGCTCTGCTGGAGGTATTGGACCCTGAACAAAACAGCGATTTCCTGGACCACTATCTGGACCTGCGGGTGGATCTATCCAAGGTTCTGTTTATCTGTACCGCCAACCAGCTCGATACGATCCCCGGTCCACTGTTGGACCGGATGGAAGTGACACGTCTGTCTGGTTACGTGGCAGAGGAAAAGCTCTCAATCGCCCGCAAGCATCTGTGGCCAAAACAATTGGGTCGCCATGGATTGAGCGATGACCAACTTAAAGTTAACGATGCGGGTCTTAAATACGTCATCGATTCCTACTGCCGCGAGGCGGGGGTTCGCTCATTGGAAAAACAGATTGCTCGCATAATGCGCAAGTCCATCGTGCGCATGCTCGATACAGGTGATGAAAAAATGCGGGTGGTCAAGAAGGACATTGACGATTTGCTGGGCAGGCCGCCCTTCAGTCCAGATAAACCCCTGCGTGGCCTTGGTGTTGCTACAGGGTTGGCGTGGACCTCCATGGGCGGTGCGACGTTGGCTATTGAGTCGTCACAGATCCACACGCTTAATCGTGGCTTCAAACTCACTGGGCGCCTGGGTGAGGTCATGCGTGAGTCCGCAGAGATCGCCTACAGCTATGTCATTGGACATCTTAAAGATTACGGCTGTGATCGGGATTTCTTTGACATGAGCATGGTGCATTTACACGTGCCCGAAGGTGCCACGCCAAAAGACGGCCCGAGCGCGGGTGTCACCATGGCCACTGCGCTGGTGTCGCTGGCACGCAAGGAACGCATCAAGCGACCGTTGGCGATGACAGGAGAGCTGACCCTGACTGGCCAGGTATTGCCGGTTGGGGGTATTCGCGAGAAAGTGATCGCCGCCCGCCGCAGTAAGATTATGGAGCTGATTCTGCCGCACGCCAATCGTAAGGATTTCGAGGAATTACCCGATTACCTGCGAGAGGGTATCAATGTGCATTTTGCGCGCAACTTTCGTGAGGTATTCGAGTACGTGTTCCAGGAGCATCGACGGGATAAGGCACTGCATTGAGGGCGAGGTAAAAGGCTGTTCATGGCTGTAAACATAGCGGCAACTTGAAATAAAAAGCATCTGGGGTTGAATGAATTTCGCCCCTGCTTCAGCTGGCACTTTCTTCATTTGGTGCTACGCTTATTGTCTCCATGTCTGCTCTGCGCGGTTCTTCAAACCGGCAAGACGGGGCCAATGCCGGTTGTGCGCAATGCATGACAAGGATGAGGAGGCGACATGGATACGGGAAACCAGCGTAATCACTGGACTCCCGGTTGCTCCGACCCGGTCTCGGGACTTCCCGCAGAGAAAAATCTTCTCTGTTACTGGAACACCGGGACTGTCGGTAACAACCTGGCCAGAGAACTGGAAGCATCCAGTTGGCGGGTTCTGCTCGCTGAAGACATCACCGCAGCCTCTCGGATAGCCGAGAATCATGTGGTCCCTGTTGGGCTATTGTTTCTCGGCAGTAATCTCACTCTGGCCGAACTGTCTGATGCCTACGAACTGACATCGACTCTCACAGAAATGGTGTGGCTTGCATTGCTCACCGATCGCCACGCTATGAACGATGAGGTATGCAGCCTCATTGCAACCCACTGTACCGACTTCTTCACTCCGCCCTACGACACGAAACGCATTGAGGAGGCCCTTGGGCACGCCGCGGGGCTGTCGCGAATTCGACACCGCAGCCTGGAACATCGGGAAGCGCCCAGTACCTTCCTGGGTATGGTGGGCGATAGCGCATCAATGCGTCGGCTGTATCGTATGACTCGCAAGATCGCCAAATCAAATGCACCGGTGCTCATTACCGGTGAGAGCGGTACTGGAAAGGAAGTCGCCGCAAATGCCATTCATCGCCTATCGACACGATCCACCATGCCTTTTGTTGCCATCAATTGCGCGGCATTGCCTTCAGGCCTGGTGCAGGCCGAATTATTCGGACACGAAAAAGGCGCTTTTACTGGAGCGGGGCAACGACGCCTGGGCCGTTTCGAATCTGCTAATGGCGGCGTGTTATTCCTTGATGAAATTAGCGATATGCCGTTGGAGCAGCAGGTTAATTTGCTGCGCTTCCTGGAAGATAGCGGGGTGGAACGCCTGGGAGGAAATGGGCGGGTGGTTGTGGATGTGCGGGTTATAGCGGCTACCCATGACGACTTGCATGAGGCCGTGTCACAGGGTCGATTCAGGGAAGACCTCTACTATCGACTCAACGTTTTGGAACTGAACATGCCATCCCTGCGTGAACGCGACACTGATATCGATTTGCTGGCTGATTACTTCCTGGAAAAATACCGTGACGAGGTTGGTGTTCCTCATATAAGGGGCTTTGATCGCCAGGCGCTTTCTGCAATGCGCAGTCACGACTGGCCAGGCAATGTCAGGGAGCTTATAAACCGAGTGCGCAGTGCGGTTGCGATGACTGACGGCAACTACATTTCCAGTATTGATCTGGGTTTGAAGCGCTCAAGTGGTGGCGGTGGATTGGCAACGCTGGAGTTGTCGCGGTCCGACTCTGACCGGCGGGCAATCGAGGCGGCACTGAGACGAAATCAAAAGAATGTGTCGAAGACCGCTCGGGATCTGGGTATATCCAGAACCACGCTGTACCGAATGATAGAGAAACTTGGGGTTCAGGTTTGAGATTTGGAGGCGGAGACAAATAGATTTGTCAAAACTGTTACATGTGTGAACAGATTTGTCGCGAATCGGGTGATAAAGGTGATTTATGGACACTCTAATTACGTCGGCTGTGGCCTTCTCGATTCTGTTGCTGGTTATTGTGCTAGCTGTTCGCGGCGTAAGGTCTTGGAAGATGAACTCCGCGCGCGTTCAAAAACTGAACAAAAAAGCAGGGCCGTGGACTCCTCATGTGAGTACGTATCGTGCAGTTACCGTGTCCGCCATGCCGGGGAGCTGTGAGGCAGTTATTCAGCTTGCACAGCAACGTTTTTTGGTCAGTGAGGCGCCGACGCTCCCGCTGCCCGAATGCACGGCTGAACGTTGCAACTGTAAGTATGTGCGCTACCAGGATCGGCGGGATCCGGGACATAATCGACGAGTTTCTCTGGGGAATGCTACCTCCGTTTGCCTAAGTTTGGAGCACGATCATCGCAGTAGGCCACGGGGCCGTCGTAGAGTAGATTGGGCGATGGCTTGACTGTAACCATTTTGAAACACTTTCTTTAGGATTGAAAAATTCTTCCAACTAGATCCTCATTCAGCCTTAATTTCCATGAATCGATTAAGGCTGCGTATTTTTCTATAACCCCTTGTTTTTAAGACTAATAAGATTTCGATATAAGACCTAAGGTTGCTTATTTGTTAGGCTCTATATGTCTTCGGGCCACACGTGTGATGGCGCCAACAAAAGCAACAATCGCCGCACACAAGGAAGATGCTGCCCATTACCTGGGCGCGCTGGTAGTAATCTGAGCTGACAAGAAGTCGCACCAGACGTTAGCGAGTGGCCACCGGAACCAAGCGGCAGATAAGTCCGGGTTCTGATGGTTCAGAGTGTAGAATTCAAAAAATATTGAGTCATCATTCTGATAATAAAAACGGAGAGATCTCTTCCCGAGACCTACAAACCGAGAATAATCGAGGGGCGTTAGACAAGGGGCATGTGGTGTCAGCAACTAGCTGGTACTTTTGCGAGTGACTGATTTCCACGCGTGTGTGCGATGGGATCTCTCCATGTATTTACATGGCGAGGTTCTTAGATGTTTTTTGCAGCAATACAAAATCGTGAGATTGCCACAATCTCTGGAAAAATCAGGCCGCTCCGACTATCCATTTGCCTTTTTGGTATGTTGTCGCTGTTGTTTCTGAGCTGGCCTACGTCAGGTGCAAACGATAAGTTTGAAGTGACTCAACGCGCAGAGAAGCTAACCCAATCCCTGTTTGGCTTGAATCAGGCATATCAGGCATCGAGCGCCAATTCTCGAAATGTGGCCTTGCAAGAACTGCTCGGGGCCGCTATTGAACGGCGCAATCTTCTGTTGAGTCAAATCGAGAACAATCCAGAGCTGGTGCTTGGCGCTGCGGTGCCTGCTTCGGTTCGAGCTCGGATGCCTGTCGAGGTACAGGCGCATATTGAATCGAAGGTCAGTCTTCCTGGTACGCTAGAGGTGCTCTATGAAGACTATGAGGGCGGTCAAGGGCGGTTAAAACATTTTTTGAGAGAGAATGATTTGGGACCGGTTTCATTGCACTTTGAGGTTGCACCCACCGGTCTTTTGAGCGGCTTGCCGGTAACAGTCACCGGAGTATTGGTTCCAGATCGTGAACAAAAAGGCGGCGCCATGGCACTGCATTCGGATGGAAGTGTTTTGACCTTGGCAGCGAAAGGCGGGAAGGGCGGCGGCAACAACGGTGGCACTCCGACCCCGACTTCGAGTGCGCTTGGGGAGCGAAGAACTCTGGTTATTCTCGTCAATTTTCAGGATTTTCCAAGCGAGCCGTATACACGTGAGTTCGCGGAAGATTTGATACTTGGTACGACAAGTGATTATTTCCTCGAGAGCTCAGGTCAGCAGACCTGGCTGTCAGGTGATGTAGTTGGGTGGCACACTATTCCTGTAAGCTCAGCCGTTTGTGACAGGAGCGCTATCGCATTGGAGGCCGAGAAAGCTGCCGCTGCTACCGGTGTAGATATAGATGCATATTCTCACCGAATTTATGCTTTTCCTCAGATACCCTGTGGCTGGTGGGGCCTTTCCAGCGTCGGTGGAAACCCGACGACTACCTGGATAACGGGTAAACTGAAACTGGGAGTAACGGCTCATGAGCTAGGGCATTCATTTGGCCTTTACCACTCACAGTCTCTGGATTGTGGTGACACTACTCTGGGTTCAAGCTGCACCCAGTATCAGTACGGTGACACCCTGGACATGATGGGCTCTTCTTCGTTTGCCCATTTCAATCCTTTTCAAAAGGAGCTGCTAGGTTGGCTGAATACACCGTCCTCGCCATCGATCGAGACGATAGAGTCTACAGGTACCTACTCGCTTGAAAGTTATGCGGGAGGCCCAGGTTCGGGACCGAAAGCATTAAAAATTCTAAAATCGGTTGACCCGAGCACAGGGGTGCGTAGTTGGTACTATGTCCACGCACGCCAAGCAGTTGGCTTTGACAGTGGGTTCGCAGCTAATACTAATGTGCTCAATGGAGTGTCCGTCCTCCAAGGCACTGAATCGCAGAGGAGCAGCAGTCTTCTATTGGACATGACGCCTGGTAGTGGCGATTCGATATATCTGGAATGGATTGATCCGGCTCTCGAAGTTGGACAGAGCTTCGAAGATCCGGTTGCAGGTGTGATCATTACCACAGAGTGGGTCACCGACGCCCAAGCGGCGGTGAACGTTGAATTCGGTACGGCTCCAGTAAATGAGTACTTATTGGACCTTGCGAGTGATCAGGTCCTGTATACACGGGGTCAGACAGCCTACCTCACGACTACAGTAACTTCCGGAGGCTGGCCTATCGCGGGTATTCCTGTCTCCTTCAGCATCACGAAGGCAAACGGATCTGAAGTGAGGAGTAGTGGGGTTACCAATGGTTCAGGAATGCTCACTTACACATTGCGAATCAAACGGAGAGATCCAGTCGGAATCTATCAGGCAGCCTCTGTTGTCAATGGTGGTGATATTTCGGGGAGTGTTACGACTAACTTTCAAGTCGAGTAGGACGTTCGTTCTGGTTGCCTCGAATGGGCGGGCCTCGTGAGAGGCGCCGCCCGGCTGAGTTTATAGTGGGACGAGCTGCTTAAGGAAATGTCACACTGATGTTTACATTGGCGGTGTCTTGCAGTTCAGGTGCTCCGTATGTCACTTGGTCGTCATCAGTCGCGCCGGCGGTTACCTTGTTTGTATGCGGTCCTTCCGCAGTGATTCGCCCCGTGAACTTGCAGTTGTAGTTTCCTCCCGCTGCGATGGTTCCTCCGGTAGCGCAATTCGTGCTTAAAACTTCCGCAAAGCCGCCGCCCGCGGCGTGGACGGAAGTGATATCACCAAACTTGTCGTCACTTAGGCTGTCTAGAACCAAGGTGTCCACAGTGGATTTATTCATTACCGCCACCCCGTATTGCACATCAACCTTGTAAGCGATCTCGGCAAGAGGGGTCTTTGTAAGTGATGGTTTTGTTGAGACATCCGTATAGGTTACCTGGGCCGGATCGTCATCGCATAAGTTTGTGTGGCCGAAGTTGTCGGTGCCACAAGCTTGCACCTGGTCATCAACTGTATCGCCTGCATCTCCCGGCCCCATCAGGACTGTGAACTGACACGTGTAGGTGGCACCGGCCGCGATCACTATTGGTGTGCTATTGCCATCGCCATCGCCATCGCAGGTGGTGGATGCTATATCATCGTGAGCGTAGGTGATGTCGCCGTAGTTCGCGTATTCAGGGGGGTTCAACGGATCTAAATCTGTGTCCATAAATGTATCCAACGTTACATTGGAGACTGCAGCCAGATTTTTTACTGCAACACCATAGGTGACGTTGCCGCCAGTTTCCAGCACGTTGGGAGTGATGGCGGTTTTCGTCACTTCGATGGTGGCGGTTTCCGAGAAGACATCAATAGCCACCTCCCCACAATTACATTTCGAAGGCGCACCTGGGTAGGCATCCCAGCTTGCGGCGGAGGTGAATACAGTATCATCACAGCTTTCATTCGCGCCGGGTTGGCGCCAACTTGTGCAGTAATCCAGCACTACCTGGCCACCGTCGCCACTTCCGTTACAGACTGCGGTAATAGTTTGCTCGAAGATTTGTGGGTTGGGGTTCTGATCAATATCGCCGCATACATCCCCATCCAGGTCATCGAATGTCTCCGCGTTAGCGTTTGTCAGTACGTTGTTTGCGCAATTCCCTGTCAGTGCACCATCATTGCCGCCCGAATCAGACGCTATATACAGGCCGAGATCGTAGCGTGCCTGGGCAGTCAGTGGCATGGCATAGTCCGCCTTGAAGGTAAAGGGCTGCCCAGCGATACAGGTAAGCTTTCCCGTCGTCTGGTCTGGATCTTGACAGCCATCATTGTCACCGTCGATAAACAATGGGTTGGTGATACAAATATTGCTCACAGAGGACAGTGTTACGTCATTCGCGGTGCAATTTAGGTTCTGCTTTTTTCCATGGGCACGATAGACATCCTGCATGCAGGTTTGGGCTGATGCTTGTGGAACTTCAAATACACCAGCACCAATTAGTGCGATGCTCGCAATGCCGAGACAGCATTTGAAGATCATTGTCCTTGCTCTACTGAGGGGGTTCATTAGCTTTCTCCTTTAGCCGGAACTTGAAAAAACCCACTCCAGATAGTTATTTTCGAGAGTAGAGTCCTTGTCGATATCTCCTGAGTGAGATAACGCTTTCCCGTCCTTTGGTAGCATGGAACGTGCCAGATAGCATAAGCGCTTGAACTTGTGAGGAATTATCAGTTTCTGGTGAGTTTAATGATGGAGAGTGTGTTGCATGCGAGAAACAGGTGTGTCGATTTTGATACAGCGAAGTACTGCGCTGCGGTCGTCCACATGGCCAGAAGGGTTGTCTCAACTCACTGGTTAGAGATTGACGGCATCCCCGATGTCACTTTTTTGCAAGTGCGATCGGTTATGTTTAGCAGGCCACTGTTGCTTCGTTTTTACGCTGGGCGAATAGATATCTAATGAATGGGCTCGGGTTGCAGGGCAAATTCTCGACGCTGATCTGGGTAGCTCTGTACCTTACAAGGCCCCAACCCTCTCCAGATGTTTTTTCAGCAGCAGGCTGGCGAAGTTCTCCTGTACTTGATCTGCTTGATCGGTGGCGAGCATGATGCGCGAAAGAAGCAAACCGTAACGCATGGCCGCGAACACTATGTAGTAGTCATAGTCAGTTGCGGAGAACCCGGAAGCGGCTTGCCACTGCGCGACAGTGTCTTCGTAGGAGGGCAGCCCGGGCAGTCTGGGCATGCCCAGACCCTCCGCAAATGCGGAGTCGATGAAGTTGAACCAGGCAATATCCTGCACCGGGTTGCCCAGTACTGCCATTTCCCAATCCAGTATCGCCGCTATCCCATCCAGTGACTCTTTGAAAATAATATTGCCGATGCGGGCGTCACCCCAGCACAGCACAGTGGGTTCGTTAATGGGTTGGTTGGCCAGTAGCCATTCAAGGGCTGCGGCGCCAATTTCGTGGTGAGTGCCCTCCATGGCCCAGTCGTGATATTCCTGCCAGTAGGCCAGCTGTTGTTGCAGCGGCGTCTTGCCCACCGGGGTAAGGTGGCCAAACCCCAGTTCTTTGTAGTCCAGCTGATGATAATTCGCCATGGCATCGACAGCCGCTCGCCACATGGCTTCTCGCTGTGATTCGCTGGCCTCGTGCATCATCCAGCCATCCATGTTGTAGGGCGGCATGTCGGAAGGGATGCGGCCAGCGGTATATTCCATTATGTAAAACTGCACCCCTAGCAGCGCAGTGTCCGTCTCTAGTCCGAGCAGCGTGGGCACTGGGACATCACTGTGGTGACCCACCGCTTCCATTACATGGTACTGCTCGCTGAGGTCATAACTGGGAAACACCGGACGCTCAATTTCCGGCTGCAGGCGACCGACGCAGGACTGGGATTTGCCCTGTCCATCTTCTTGCCAGTGAATATCAAACAATAGAGTGACATTGGACATGCCCGTACCTTCGGGAATATCCAGGTCGGAGAGGGTGATTGCGGTGCTGCGTCTTGCGCTGAACCAGCTCTCCAGCTTCTTACGGGTGCCTTCCAGGTCTTCAACCAGGGGTGTTGGACGTTCCTCTTTCACCGCCATTCTCCGTTGCTATTTCACTATACGGCCGTATCGTAGGCCTCGAAAGTGTGATTGTCCAACCTGGGCTATAGGAGAGCTATTCGCAAGCTGCTAGAGTATTGGCCTATTGAGACCGCTCAATGCAAGTGGCCCGCAGTGTGCACGGACGATAAGACTATAAGGGGAAATCGCGGTGAGAATTACCGAATGGCTCAAGTACCTGGCAACCGAAAGTGGTTCTGACCTTTATCTCAGCACTGGCGCGCCGCCTTGCGCCAAATTTGAAGGCGAGTTGCGGCCTATCGACAGTGAGATCCTGCGCCCAGGGGAGATTAAGGAGATTGCCTACGAGGTGATGGACACTACTCAGCAGGCGGAGTTTGAGCAGGAGCTGGAAATGAACCTGGCAACGTCCATCGCCGGCTTCGGACGCTTCCGGGTGAATATTTTTGTGCAGCGCAATGAAGTGGCTATGGTTTGCCGAAACATTGTTGCCGATATTCCCAAGTGGCAGGACCTGCGGCTGCCTGAGATTTTGCCTGAGGTGATGATGCGCAAGCGCGGCCTGGTGCTGTTCGTAGGGGCAACCGGCTCTGGTAAGTCGACATCGCTGGCGGCCCTGATTGACTACCGTAATGCCAACAGCAGTGGCCATATTGTCACCATCGAAGACCCGGTGGAGTACGTGCATAGCCACAAGAAATCGATTATCAATCAGCGGGAAGTGGGGGTGGATACCCGCAGTTGGCACAACGCCCTGAAAAACACCCTCCGCCAGGCACCGGATGTAATCTTGATCGGAGAAATTCGTGACCGGGAGACCATGGAGCACGCAATCGCTTTTGCTGAAACCGGCCACCTTTGTATTTCCACGCTGCATGCGAACAATGCTAATCAGGCACTGGACCGTATCATTAACTTTTTCCCGGAAGAGCGTAAGCAGCAGCTACTGATGGATTTGTCGATGAACTTGCAGGCATTTGTGTCGCAGCGGCTCGTGCAGACTGTGGATGGCAAGCGCTGCGCTGCTATCGAGGTGTTGTTGGGCACTCCCAGGGTGACAGATTTGATTCTGCGCGGTCAGATAGACGGCATTAAAGAAGTGATGCAAAAGTCCGAAGATGTCGGCATGAAGACTTTTGATACAGCTTTGTTTGAGCTGTATATGGAGGGTCTAATCACCGAGGACGAGGCCTTGCGCAATGCAGATGCCCCCAATAATGTGCGCCTCAAGATCAAGTTTGCTACCGAAGACGGTGATGTGGTGCCGCCCTCAGGGCCGCTGGCATCTAAGCCAGTTGCCCAGCCGCAAGAGAAGGCCCGGGTTGAGAGGCCGGAGGTTATAGAGAAACCGCTTTCACCACCGCCTGCCTTTGGCAGTGGCATGGATCTGAGTTTGGAGATTCTTGAGGATGAAGAAGAGCGGCTATTCTGATCGAGATTATTGCAGTTCGGAAATAAGTTCTATCCAGCGGTCAATATCCGAGTGCTCGGCTTGTAACAGGGCGAGCCCAGCCAGCCAGGGTTGGTCGTCGCTGTCACCGGGGCGGCACCAGCGAACTTGCACCGCCAGGAAAAAGGTGTCGGCAGATTCGTCCTGGTGGGGCGGTTCCACGCCAATTTGTAGGTAGGCCTGCTCTGCCAGTTCGTGGTCCAGAGATACCTGCATACCTTGGGCAGATACATCCAGCGTTTTGCACATAGCGATATTTCCAGCGCTGGTGCTGCCTGCAACTGGCGCTTCCAGTTCGATGAAAACCCGGCTCTCAACCGGCAATCGCAAATTTTCTCTTTCCAGGTCCACCAGTATTCTCCTTATGTCTGGTGTCGTTTCATACGCTCGCGAGCGCGTTCAACCTGCTCGCGGAAATTCATCTTTGTCTCCAAAATGTCAACCTGCCCATCCTGAAGCAATGCTAGATACTCGTTCTCTTCCAGGCGGCGTTGCTCGATTCCCTGACGATTAACGAATATGAACAAACGGCGTACTTTGTCATGCAATGCGAGCTTGGCCAGCAGAGGCGGATCTACATCGTGAAACCCCAACCAGGTGCCCATGGGGAGTTCGGGTACACCTGAATCTGGCAGGTCTGGCTGCGTCGGTTCCTCGCTCTGGATCTTGAGCGGGGGAATTTCCCCGTCGGGTCCTAAATCTATCTCCAGCTCTTTGCTATCGGCTGTTACCGGTTCGCCGGTTAATTGGGCCAGTGCTTCCTGGCTGTCTATGCCTACGACCGTGGCCAGCGCGCGACTGAAACTGGCATCGCAGGACAGCGGTATTGCTTTTTGCTCTTCCAGTAATTGGGCAAAACTGGCGTAGTCCAGCGACTGCACCTTGACTCCGGCATGATTGCAAAACAACAGTCGCTGCTCGTCTTCCTGCATCATCGCCAACTGTATGCGAAGTGTGCCGCCTTTGCGGGCCTCGACCTGAAACCATTGTCCTGTTGCGATGCCATCGAGCGCTATGGGCTGTTCCTCGGCGTTTTTTGCCTTGTCGGATACAGGGATGGGGCTTGTGTTAGAGCGTTCGATATCTTCGCCGCGAGCGACTCGCAGATGGACGTATTCAATGCTGCTAATGGCTTGCTCTGACGCCTGTTCGTCGTGTTGCAGGCTGAGCAACCATTGTTTCAGTCCTTTGTTGATGTCAGACACTTTCTCCAGGCCTACGTTATCTCCGTCCTTGGGTTGCAGGGAGTTGATAAGTGCGGTGCTGGTGTTCCTGAACGCCTTCCATTGGTCTGAATTGTCCCCGAATTTGAGTAGCACCAACTGCGCACTTTCATACCAGGGGCCGGTAAGAAAGCTGCCGATGTCCGCTGGAATAGGGAAGCGGGCGATTTCTTCGTTGATTGCATCGGCTGCATTGATTTTGGCTCTGGCGCTGCGCAGTTGGCCGCGCTCCACGTCAGCTGCACGCTTGCTCATCCGTTGCTGGCGGGTTTGCAGACGCAGGGCCGACTCGGTTGTTGCGCGCAATACGGCTATCAGCCCCGAACCGTTTTCTTCCAGGCTTGCCTGAGCGTCATTCACTGTCTGTTCAAACAGCTTCTGTATGGGCTCACCTGCGCGCCCCAGCCCTTCCTGCCAACCGACGGCTGCATGCTGCAGTGCGTCCAGTGCCTGATGCAGTGGGTGAATTCCCGGTGTATAAAATTGGGGGTCTGCCAGCGCCATTAACGCCAGCACCGGTTTAAGGCGCCGCAGCGGACTGGCCAGGGCATCGTCTAGCGGGTAGTGTTTTTCCCAGTGCTTGTAAGCTGCACCGACCCAGGCCAAAGCAGCACTGTCTTGGGGTGTGGGCAGGGCCGGATCGCCGATAAGATCGGTCTGTACCAATACAGACTCAAGCGGATTCAATTCGTATTTGTCACTGGCACGAATATAGCCAATCAACTCATCTCTGGGCATCGCTTGCCCACCCTGTGCAGAAAAGGCGGGATCAGCAAAACCCTCTAGCACTAGCGATTGCAGAGAGACGGGAAGCGGGAATTGTTCCTTTGATAATTTCAGCGGATCAGCTTCCAGGCAATGAGTACGATTAGCAGCGTCCACGAGGAGACCAAGGCAATTTTGTGCCACCGTGATGGCGCTTTGCGCTGTTCAGGCTGCACACGACCCGCCGATACATTAAACGAACCGCAGGCGGCGCACTGTCCACCCTGACCACTCGTTCTGCCGCGGTAGCTGCAATCTTTGCAGTAGTAAGCCATAGTCTTATCGGGTGCTTTTGAGTAGCTGGTCTATGATGCGTTCCAATTGCTTTAGATTATTGCATTCGGCCGCAAAATGACAGGCGCTTTGATAGCGGTGCATATCGGAATCGCCTGTACCCCAGGCACGACGTGATTCCGGGTTGAGCCAGATAACCTGGCGCGAACGCTGGTAAATACTCTGCATGATCTCCAGCTTGGGATCTCCTTTATTATTGCGCGCGTCACCGAGCATGATCACCGTCGTATTGCTGTTAATGTCTTCCAGTGCCAGATTGGCGAAATCTGTCAACGCGGTGCCATAATCAGTGGCGCCGCCGTACTTCCAGTTTACCAGTTCAATGGCCTTTTCCACCGGATATTGCTCGAAAAGTTCACTGACTTCTCCCAGGTTGCTGGAAAAAGCAAAACTGCGCACTCTTGGTAATACATCCTGCAGGCTGTACAGGAACAACAGTAGGAATTTGGCATAGGCGGCAACCGAGCCACTGACGTCACAAATCGCCAGTATCTGTGGTTTTTCTTTTCGGGTCCGCCGCCAGTAAACATCGAACATCAGGCCGTCGTTGGCGATTCCCGCTCGCATGGTGCGCGGCATGTTCAGCTGGCCACGGCGGTACTGCCGGCGTTTACGGGCGTGGCGAGCAGCCAGCTTTTTGGCCATTTTTCGCACCAGGTCGTGCACTCGGTGCAAGTAGGTGTGTTCTATATTACTCAGCCGGGTTTTACTGAGTACGTCCTCCATGAACTGTTGGGTCTTGCCCTCGGCATGCAAGAGGTACTGGCCTTCCACGTAGTCCCTTACCTGTTCCCGCAGTATGTCACGGTAACGCTGTAGTTGCGGCAGGGCGGGACTGTCGGCGCGCTCCAGTGCGATCACTGCCTCGCGGATCTGCTCTTCGCCCATGGCATCAAGGATCTTGCGAGTGAACTGGCCTTTCTGGGTGAACATTTGAATTTGCTGCAGGCCAGCGCCTTCTCCGGCGCGGCTCATGGCCAGGCTGAGTGCGTTGCGATCGTTGTTGAGCAACGCCTGCATCAGGTCCGACTGCATCAGCTCTTGCAGTTGCGCGTCACTTTCCGCAGCTTCATCCAGCGACGATTGTGCATCTTCCTCGCCCGCCTCATCCCGTCCGTTATCGTCAGAAACCGAAGAATCTTGCTCATCAGCGTCGGGAGTCGACTCCTGCTGCTCTTGGGAAAAATCAGAGAGCTTACGGTCGAAAAAGCGGTCGAAGCACTGCAGGAAGATGGTCTCTTCCTCCGGTGTTTTCGCCAGGGTCATGCCTAAGCCATCTCGCAACAGCGTGCGATCGCTGTAGCCAAGCGTTGTCGCTACATGCATGGCGTCCAGGGTTTCAGCGGGAGAGATACGCACATCGTGAGTCCGCAGGACCTGGATAAAGCTGACCAGGCTGTCTGGCATTTCTAGTCTCCGACTGTCTCGCGCACCAGCTGGCGTAACTCGCGGTCGGTGGCTTCAATGTCATCTTCGAACTTCAGCAGTACGTTGAGAGTGCTGCGTACCAACTCCTCATCCAGCTTATCTGCATGTAACAGCAGTAGGCTTCTGGCCCAGTCGATGGTCTCCGAGATGGCGGGAAGTTTTTTCAGGTCAAGTTGGCGCAGAGAGTGTACGAACGCCACCAGCTGGTGGCGCAGCTGTTCATCTATGTCAGGCACACGGCTGCGCACAATACGTTCCTCCAATTCCACGGTGGGGAAGGGGATGTACAGATGAAGACAACGGCGCTTCAGAGCATCGGAGAGGTCACGGGTATTATTACTGGTGAGAAACACCATGGGAGTGGTGCGCGCCTTGACGGTGCCGATCTCCGGTATGGAAATCTGATAGTCCGAGAGAATTTCCAGTAGCAGCGATTCAAATTCGTAGTCAGACTTGTCTACCTCGTCGATCAGCAGGATGGCGCCTCGTTCCTGTTGCATCGCCTTTAGCAGCGGCCGCGGTTCCAGGAATTCCTCAGAGTAAAAAATGTCGCCGAACTGGTGCAAGCGCTCAACTGATTCAGCCAGAGTATGCGCACCCTGCAGGAGGTCACCGAGCTTCTCCTTGAGCACCTGTGTGTACAGTAGCTGCTTGCCATACTTCCACTCGTACAATGCTTTGGCTTCGTCCAGGCCCTCGTAACACTGCAGGCGAATGAGCGGTGTATCCAGTAGTTGTGATGTGGTCTTGGCCAGCTCGGTCTTGCCAACCCCTGGCGGTCCTTCCACCAACACCGGCTTGCGCAGCTGAAAGGCGAGGAAGACCGCTGTGGCGATCTTGTCGGAACAGATGTAGCCGAAGGACTCAAAGCCTTCCTTGATAGCCTCTACCGAGGCGAGCTGGGGGAAATCCAGAGTGTGCACGTTGGGTCGGTTCCTTTTTGGTAGTGCGACATTGTACGTCAGGGAATCGACGGCGGGTACTAACCCCCGGTGGTGTTCATAAAACGTAGAATCTGGGGTTCTTCACTGTTATCGAAGTAGTGGCGTTCGGGCTTAATGTCCATGGCCTCGACAATGGCCCACTTGAGTTTCTCGAGGTTGTAATCGGGCGCGCGCAGAATTTCTCTCAGGTCTACGGAGTGTTCGTTTCCCAGACACAGCAATAGGCGTCCTTCCACAGTGACCCTGACCCGGTTGCACAGATGACAGAAATTATCACTGTGGGGTGAGATAAATCCGACCCGTGTGGAACTGTCCTGCATGCTGTAAAAACGGGCTGGCCCGCTGGCTCCCTGAGGGTCGCCCTCGGGATGAAGCTGGTAGTGGGGGGCGAGTATTGCGCGCAGGTCATCGCTGCTGCAGTAGGTGAGTGCGCGGTCGTGGTCATCGATCAGGCCTAGCGGCATCTCTTCGATGAACACGATGTCGACACCTCGGCGCCGGGCGAATTCCACCAGTTCAACCACTTCGCCCTCGTTGCGCCCCTTGAGAATAACCGCATTGAGTTTGATTCCGCTAAAACCTGCAGCGACAGCTGCGTCAATGCCGGCAATCACCTGATCAAGGTTGCCATGGCGGGTGAGGTGGCGAAATTTGCGTGGGTTGAGGCTGTCCAGGCTGATGTTGACCCGCTTCACGCCGCCAGCGAGTAAGTCGGGGGCCAGGCGTTGTAGTTGCGAACCGTTGGTGGTGATAGCCAGCTGTTCAAGTCCCGGTAATTGCCCCACGCGATCGACCAGTGACATGATGTTATTACGAATCAGGGGTTCCCCGCCGGTCAGGCGGATCTTGCCTACTCCCATTTCGGTGAAAGCACGGGCTACCTGGTACAGCTCCTCCAGCGACAGCACCTCCGCTTTGGGAACGAACTCCATGTCTTCGGCCATGCAGTAGACGCAGCGAAAATCACAGCGGTCGGTAACTGACAGGCGAAGGTAGGTGACCCGTCTCTGGAACTGGTCGATCAGGGTATCTGGCAGGGCATTATTCATCCCGCCAGTGTATGCGCTGAGGTCGGAGGAAGCTAGCGGCAGGGCTTTACAGCGGCCGGTTGATGGGACAGGATTCGATATTGATACGCGACAAAAAACACCTGCCCGTTTGGGCTAAAAACAAGCAAAATAACAATATTTCATTGGGGATTTAGCATGGATACGCCGCAACTATCGGCGGTCGCAGACCGGGCTTTGGATGGGTCACCTGGGGCTGCTGGCGATGCGTGACTGGGCAATCTGGGCTGGCCTGGGGCTGGCCGGCGTCACCGCATGGGGCCTCACTGCGGCAGGGCACAGCGGTGATATCGCTGTGGTGGGCTTTGTAGCGGTGCTGTGTATTGTTTGGTGGGTGTTGGAGCCCATACCTATCCCGGTCACTTCCCTGTTACCTCTGGCCGTGCTGCCATTATTGGGCGTGATTACACCCGCCCAAGCGGGTCAGGCCTACGGTTCTCCTTTGATTTTGCTGTTGCTCGGTGGTTTTCTTCTGTCTCAGGCGATGGAACACACGGGTGCTCACCGGCGAATTGCCCTGGGAATGGTGAGCCTGTTCGGTTCTCACAATGGCCTGCGGCTGGTAATGGGTTTCATGGCCGCAGCTGCGGTGCTGAGTATGTGGATATCCAACACCGCGACGACCCTGATGTTGTTGCCTGTGGTGATTGCCGTGCTGGAGGCATCGCCCGATAGGGAAAAGCTGTCAGCGCCGCTGCTGTTGGGAGTGGCCTATGCCGCTAGCGTGGGCGGGGTCGGTACACCCATAGGTACGCCGCCTAATCTTATTTTCATGCAGGTCTATGAGGAGACAACAGGTCAGTCGATCAGTTTTACCACCTGGATGATGTGGGCAGTGCCGGTGGTAGTGGTAATGGTGCCGGCAATGGCCTTCATTCTGACTCGCAATATCCGTGGGGCGCTTTCAGTGACCCTGCCACAGGTCGGAGCGTGGCGTACCGAGGAGAAGCGAGTCATGCTGGTGTTTGGCCTTACCGCACTGGCCTGGATAACCCGTAGCGAACCCTTTGGAGGCTGGAAAACCTGGCTGGACCTGCCTCAGGCAAATGACGCCTCGGTGGCTTTGTTGGCGGTGGTCCTCATGTTTTTATTGCCCAATGGCAAAGGTGAGCGGCTGCTTAGCTGGGAGCGGGCGGTAACCATTCCCTGGGGAGTACTGTTGCTATTTGGCGGGGGCATCTGCCTGGCCAAGGGTTTTGTGAGTTCTGGTTTGAGTGAGCTGCTTGGCGGAATGTTTGCTGGTCTCGCCGCGCTGCCAGTATATATCCTTATTTTGCTGATTGCGTTGGTGGTGACCTTCATGACCGAGACCACCTCCAATACGGCCAGTACGACGCTGCTGATGCCAGTGCTCGCCGCTGCGGCCCTGACAGCAGGTATTGCTCCGGAGGTACTGATGGTGCCTGCGGCCATGAGCGCCAGTTGTGCTTTCATGCTGCCGGTGGCCACAGCGCCCAATTCGGTGGTGTACGGTAGTGGACTGTTCAGTGTTGCGCGCATGGCTCGTGAGGGCGTTGTCCTGAATTTTCTGGGTGCAGCCGTTATCAGCCTGATCTGTTATCTGCAGCTCACTTGAATTGGGGAATGGGGTATGATTCCGCCCTTTAGCTGAGGAGAAATTCGCATGTCCCTGCAACGTCGTTTGTTGGCCCTGTTGCTGATCGTGATTTCGATGGGATTGCTCTATCCGGGTATTACCCAACCAGTGCTGACCCTGACTGGCACTCTGGAGAAATCCATGGTGGCCGAGCTGGGTATCGACATGATTGCGGGGGAGGATGCCGATCCCCAGACCCGACAAATGCTCACCATGTTCTCCAGCTTTCTCGGTTTCGATCAGCTTGAGGGTCAAATAACAGCGTATGAAACGACGCGCTCGATCTGGGGGACAGTGCAAGAGTTGTCTAGTACCGGCAATTTACCAGTGGCATTGCTGATTGTTTTGTTCAGTGTGGTCATTCCCCTGTTCAAACTGTGTTTGCAGGCTGTTGCGCTTGCTATACCGAAGGCTGAGTGGCGATCGCCACTGTGGTGGCTTAATGCCAGACTTAGTAAGTGGTCCATGGCTGATGTTTTTGTGATGGGTTTACTGGTGGCCTATATGGCCGGCAGCGCGTCGGGACAAATGGGCGATATGCTGACGATGGATGCGCAACTGGAGGTTGGCTTCTACTACTTCCTGGCCTATTGTCTATTTTCCGTGCTGGCGGGAAGTCTTCTGTTGGCGAGCAAAGATGACTGATATGCAGACCCAGGAGGCCTCAGTGACGGTGTTGGTCGATCTGCCATTGGCCCGCGCCTGGCAGCAGTTACAGGACTTTTCCCTGGCGCATAATTACGTTCCTAAGCTGACCCGAACAGAAATTGTGTCTGAATTACAAAGTGGTGTCGGTGCGCACAGGCGTGTCTATACCGGTAACAAGTACCTGGAAGAGACGATCGTCGAGTGGCGCGAAGGGGAGGGCTTTACCATCAAACTGCACAAAGGCAGTAAGCCTATGCCGCCCTTCAGATTGGCTGAATTTGTTTATAGGCTTGGTGAACAAGGTCAGCAGCAGACGCGCATTGACCTGAGCCTGCGCATCACCATGCCCTGGGGAGGTGTGGGAAGATTGTTGGGTGGTGCAGTGATACTGCCGGCAATGCGCAAACAGTTGGTGCAGGTGGCAGCGGGGATGAAGCATTTTTACGAGACCGGGAATCCGGCCACGGATGAAGATAGAAAACGACTGGCGGGAGCCGCACAAGTCGGCTCCGCCAGTCAGTAGCTTACAGCAGTGCCATCATGGTATCGGCGGAGCTGACATCCACACCAGGACCGGGTTCCACATTTAGGTGGGTGACCACACCGTCTTCGGCGATCAATGCAAAGCGTTGCGAGCGAGTGCCCAGTCCGAAGGCACTGCCGTCCAGTTCCAAATCCAGAGCAGCGGTGAATTCGCCCATACCATCTGCCAACATTAGAATCTCTTCGGCGTTTTGCGCTTGGCCCCAGGCGCCCATGACGAAGACATCGTTAACCGCCATACAGGCGATAGTGTCTACCCCGGCGGCCTTGATTTTGTCAGCATTAACCACGTAGCCGGGCATGTGGGTGATGGAGCAGCCGGGTGTGAAAGCCCCGGGCACTGCAAAAAGCAGTACTTTTTTACCGGCAAAAATGTCGGCAGTAGTGAGGTCCTGGGGGCCTTCGGCGCCCATGGTCTTAAGTGTGGATTGTGGAATTGAATCACCGACCTGTATGGTCATAGGAATTTCCTCGTTGTTGAGTCCGAAAGTGAACAGGGAATATAGCAGATGAATCGGCAGATGCACTGTCCGCTTTGTGAGGTACAACAATCAAGCCTGTTTCATACTGACCAGCGGCGCGAGTACAGGCGTTGCGATCACTGCAGCCTGGTTTTTGTCCCCTCGGGCTTTTACCTGGATCCAGCGCAGGAAAAGGCAGAATACGACCTACACCGCAACGAGGTAAATGACCCCGGATACCGGCGCTTTCTATCGCGTCTGGCAGATCCATTGCTGGAGCGTATACCTGCGGGAGCGCGAGGTCTGGACTTCGGATGTGGCCCAGGCCCAGCACTGGCAGCCATGCTGAGTGAGGCAGGCTGCCAGATGGAACTGTTTGATGTGTTCTACCATCCTCAGTCGGCGCTGCTTCAACGGTCATACCAGTTCATTACAGCAACGGAAGTCGTTGAGCACCTGCACAACCCTGGCCAGGAACTGGCTCACCTGTGGCGCCTGGTGGAATCCGGGGGCTATCTGGGAATTATGACCAAGCTGGTGCGCGACGCTGCTGCCTTTGCTAACTGGCACTACAAAAGTGACCCTACCCATGTGTGCTTTTTCAGCGAGCATACCTGGCATTGGTGGGCAGCGAGCAATGGTGCCCGGCTGGAGAGGTTTGGTGCCGACGTGATACTGCTGGGGAAATCCTAGTCCGCTTCATCGAGCATGCTAGCGTAAATGGCCTCGCAGTCACGATAGAAAGCCAGCTGCTCGTCGCCGAGGTAGGGGGCGACCATCGTCAATAGCTGCAGTACCCCCTGATGAATAGAGACTGAGGGCTCGCGCTTGCCGTGTAGTAACTGGTCATAGCTGAGCCAGAAGGTGAGACTCAAGGTCATGTTGTCCACCAGCCCCAGAAGCTGTTGCTCACCTGTGTCGATAACCGACTGCTGCATGAGTGTCTGACAGATTGCATAAAGGGTGGCACGTTTGAGCTGGAGCAGGCGCTTGAAGTGCCGGCGGATATCCGGGTAGCGCTGCAGGATATTATCCAGATTGTGGTAGAGGAAACGATACTGGTACATCTCCTCCAGAACAACATAGAGGTAGTACCAGTTTTCCTCCACGTTCCCCTGACTGCTCAGGGGGCGTTCAATCGGCGCTGTCAGGGTGCCGGACAGAGCGATTTCGTACTGGTGGAACAGCTCAGCAATGATCTGGTCCTTACCTTTGAAATGGTAGTAAAGATTGCCCGGACTGATATCCATCTCGTTGGCGATATCAATGGTCGTTGTCTGCTCTTCGCCTTCCTCATTGAACAGCTGTAGGCTAGTGTAAAGAATACGGTCCCGGGTTTTCATCTAGGGCAATCAGGCCTTCTTTTTGCGCGCAGTGCTGCGAGCTTTGGCTGCAGCTTTCTTCGGGGGCGCGGCCTTGGTCACCGCCTTTTTCTTAGCCACTGTCTTTTTCGGTGCTTCCTGGTCCTTTAGCAGTCGGGTGAGGGCATCCACTTTGCGCGTTAGCTTATCAACTTTATTGTGCAGGCCTTCCAGGTCTTCGATACGGGCCAGACGCTGCATGTGAAAGTTTTCCCGCACCTGCGAGATGCGCTCTTCCACCGAGCTCAGCGCCGCCGCTCGCACTTCGGTCGCTTCCTCCTCCAGGGCCGAGCCCGCCTTTACCAGGTCTCGAAATAGCTTCGGGGGTGTTGGCGTTGCTTTCTTCAGGTTGCTCTGGGCCTCGTCAACGGCCCGGCCATAGGCGCCAACACCTGCCAGCCAGATATTCTTGGCAATTTCACTCGCTTTGTCGGTGACTTTGCTTTTGTCGTCGCTCATTGTTCTACCCTCCAGTGGATTTTGGGTGGGAGGTGATTAAATCAGAACGGTGTCAGGTTTGCGAGGCGGGCAACAACGATGAATGCCTGTGATGCTGTGCCGTCAAGGAGGGGCAGTACATCTTATTCATAAAAAAAGGGGCTACAAAGTAGCCCCTAAAAAACCCCTGACGTACAGGGATAAGTGGTCCTGGATGGGACCGCTGCGTTAATTAAGCAGCGGCTTTGAAGCCTACGGACTCTTTCAACTCTTCAAAGCGCGCCTTGGCTTTGTCCAGCTGCTTGTCCAGCTTCTTGCGATCAGTCAGGCTTTCCAGCTCAAACTTGGGCAGTTCGATTTCGTCGACAGCCTTTTTGGCTTTCTTTTCGACTTTCTCGCCGCGCTTGACCAGCTCTTTGTAAGCTTTCTCAGTTTTCTCACGACGCTCTTCCAGCTGGTCTTGCAGGCTGTTGAACTGGTCCTGTACCTGGTCGAAAGCCTTGCCGTAGAAGCCTAGGCTAGCCAGGAATGCATTGCGGCCGTTTTCCTTCGCCTTGGCAGCGAAATCAGGAGTGGCTTTCTTGGCAGTCTTCTTGGCAGCAGGCTTGCGCTTGGCAGCAGGCTTACGCTTGGCGGGAGCTTTCTTGGCAGTGGCCTTACTCTTGGCAGTTGCCTTGCTCTTGGGGGCAGCCTTCTTGGCGGCCTTCTTTACAGTTGCTACAGCTTCATCAATGCTAATTTGCTCAGCCATGGTTTCACTCCTAAAGTTTCAAGATGCGGCGGTGTGTCCCGCCAATGAACACAGACTACGTCACAAAATTAGAATAAACATACTAATCCCGGCGTTTTCTTGGACAGGTACTAGAAGAAGGCTTAGAAACGAAAAGGGACCCTGGTGGGCCCCTGTTAACTGCGTGCAGGAGAGGTTCAGTCCGCTTTGGGGCCGGCCGCAACGATAGCGTCAGAGACATCGAAGTTTTTGATGTTCTCGGCGAACAGGGTAGCCAGTTTGGCTGCTTGCTCATCGTAAGCGTTTGTGTCTCCCCAGGAAGCCCTGGGGTTGACGTATTTGGCGTCGACACCGGGTATTTCAGTGGGGAAGTCCAGGTTCAGAGCATCCAAATGTTCGGTGCTGGCACCCAGCAAGGCGCCACTTTGGCAGGCGTGGACAATCGCTCGGGTGACCGGAATTGGGAAGCGCGAGCCAGTGCCGTCGGAAGCACCAGAGCCTCCGGTCCAGCCGGTATTGACCAGGTACACCTGTGAGTCGAAGTCTTCCACTCGCTTCATCAGCAGTTCAGCGTAGTCACCTGCAGGACGGGGCATAAAGGGTGCGCCGAAACAGGTTGAGAAGGTTGGGTGAATGCCGGCCTCTGCGCCTACTTCGGTGGAGCCAACACGAGCGGTGTAGCCTGACAGGAAGTGGAATGCAGCGGCTTCCTTGCTTAGAACGGATACCGGCGGCAGAACCCCGGTGACGTCGCAGGTGAGGAATATTACGCATTTGGGTTCGCCACCCGCATTGGTTTCAGTGCGCTTTTGGACATGTTCCAGGGGATAGCAGCAACGGCCGTTTTCGCTGAGCGAGGTGTCGTCGTAGTCTGCGTGACGCTTTTCATCCACCACAACATTTTCGACGATCGCGCCAAAGCGAATTGCGTCCCAGATAATGGGCTCGTTCTTTTGCGACAGGTTGATGGTCTTGGCGTAGCAGCCACCTTCCAGGTTGAATACCGAACCTTTGGCCCAGCCGTGTTCGTCGTCGCCGATCAGGTACATGTCCGGATCTGCGGACAGAGTGGTCTTGCCAGTGCCCGACAGGCCGAAGAACAGTGTGGTCTCGCCGTCTTCATTGACGTTGGCGGAGCAATGCATGGGCATGACGTCTTTTTCCGGGAGCAGGAAGTTTTGCACCGCGAACATAGATTTTTTCATTTCTCCGGCGTAACGCATGCCTGCCAGCAGGACTTTGCGTTGGGCGAAGTTGACGATTACGACGCCTTCGGAGTTGGTGCCATCGCGTGCCGGATCGCACTCGAAGCTGGCAACGTTAAGAATGTTCCATTCTTCCTTGCGCCCGGCATTGTAGTTGTCAGGACGAATAAACATGTTGCGTCCAAACAGGTTCTGCCAGGCAGTTTCGGTGGTTGCTTTGACCGGAATGTAGTGGTCTGAGTGCGCCCCTACATGCAGGTGAGAGACAAAACGGTCTCTTTCGGCCAGATAGGCCTCTACCCGATCCCAGAGGGCATCGAACTTGTCCGGATCGAAAGGACGGTTAACGCTACCCCAGTCGATGGAATCCTCGGTGCTGGGTTCCTTGACGGTAAAGCGGTCAGCGGGAGAGCGGCCAGTGCGTTTGCCGGTAGTTACCAGCAAGGCACCAGAATCAGTCAGCGTGGCTTCGCCCCGTGTGAGGGCTTCTTCGATCAGTTGAGAGGGCGCCAGGTCTACGTATTCCTGGGCGATCGGTGCGGTTGCGGTCATTGTTTGTCCTGTTCTCTAGCCGGAACGCCCGGCGCTGGCAGCTAATGCGGCGATTTTGGGGCGCCAATTATGTCAGAATCAGCAACCATTGCGAAACGTCTGCGGTATGAATTGTTTTATTCTCGCTATAAAGAATACTAATGCAGGGTATCTGGTTCATCAGGTTGCAAAATGTCTTTGAGGTCATGTTCAAGGTAGCGGTACTGCTCGTTGCAGAATTCACAGTCCATGGTGATACTGCCCAGTTCCTCCAGTAGCTCCCGAACTTCCTCTTTTGGTAATGAATTCAAGGCGTTGAAGGTGCGCTCGCGGGAGCAGCTGCACTGGAAACGCACGTCCTTGGTATCAAACAGGCGCATTGGGTCCTCATGGTAGAGACGGTGGGCCAATTCCGGGGCTGAAACGCTGAGTAATTCAGCGTCTTTGAGCGTACTTGCCAGAGTGCTTACGTGTTGCCATTGGGCGCTTCGTTCTGCGCCGTCTTGCACCAACTGCGCGGGCAGCTGCTGAAGCAACATACCTGCCGCTGATTCGCCATTGGAGGCAAGCCAGAACTGGGTTTTGAGCTGTTCTGATTGCTTGAAATAGTCGTCAAGGCTGTGCGCGAGAGAGCTTTGTGTCAGTAGCGCAATGCCCTGGTAGCGCTTGCCATTGGTGGGGTCGATGGTAATGGCCAGCTGGCCACCTGTCAGTAATTGGTCAAAACGATCGGATGTGGCTTCCTGGGCGCCTCTAGTGATAGCGCGCAACCTTAGTTCGCTATCGCATTCCACCATCAGCAGGGGAACCTGGCCCTCGGAACGGGCCTGTAGCACCAGTTTGCCTTCGAATTTGAGGGTGGTGGCCAGCAATACCGCTGCCGCCATGAACTCGCCCATCAAGCGGCTGACACCGGGGGCGTATTGGTGAATAGCGATAATGTCGCGATAACTCTTATCAAGCTGCACGATTTCGCCGCGGATATCGGCCTCCTCAAAGAGAAAGCGCTGGGTTCGGTCTCTGCTTGGGCCGTTGTTGTCGGTCATCTTGGTCGTTCCAGTGGCGATGTCGGTGTCCGGCCCCGAATGTCTTGCGCTGTGTGCGTTGAAGAAGCTTGAAAGAGGTCAGGGTTCAGTATTTGAGGCCGGTGCCCTGAAAATTCAAGGTCTTGCAGACCGTCCGGACAACAGACGCTAGAGTATGGGTTCAGCGATAATAACAGGAGAATTAACATGAGATTCAGCTTACAGGTCGGTATGTGTGATCCGAGCCACTACCTACCCATGGCCAAAGCAGCAGAGGACGCCGGTTTTGACGGTTTGGCGATACCCGATAGTATCTGCTATCCCGAGGAGGCCAGCTCCAAATATCCCTATAACAAAGATGGTTCGCGGGAATTCCTCGAGACGGTTCCTTTTGTGGAATCCTTGATTGCGGTATCAGCCATGGCGGCGGTGACGCAGCGCATTCGATTCTCCACGTTTGTCTATAAACTGGCAGTCCGTCAGGCGGCTGTTGTGGCCAAGCAGGTCCAGGGCATCCAGCTGCTTTCTGGGAATCGCTTCGACTTTGGCATTGGCATCAGTCCCTGGGAAGAAGACTTTGCAGTCTGCGGTGTGCCCTGGGCGAAGCGTGGTAAGCGCTTCGATGAGCAGATCGCCATTTTGCGCGGGCTGGAGACCGGTGAGTTCTTCGGTCATGAAGGCGAAATGCTGCAAATGCCGGCCAACAAGATGTGTCCGTCTCCCTCTGAGCCCACTCCCCTGTTGATCGGCGGTCATGCTGAGCCAGCACTGAAACGGGCGGCCAGATTAGGTGATGGTTGGATGTGCGCTGGTGCGGACATGGAACAGCTGCAAAGCTACCTGGTGCGTATTAAGCAGTTGCGCGAGGAATATGGCACCCAGGGCAAACCCTTTCGTATCTTTACGACCGGGCAGAATGCCTTTACTGAAACAGGCATCCAGGAGCTGGAGCAGATTGGGGTCACCGATGTGATTATCGGTTTCCGCAATGTTTATGAAATGGAAGCCGATAAATCCCTGGAAGAGAAGATAGGCATGCTGCAGTGGTATGCCAACACCTTCATTAAGGACTGATATGGATGACAATACGCCGGTGCTGGTGGGCGTTGCCGCCTTTCAGCAGCACAACAATGACTTTCATGAGGCGCTGGAGCCTGTTGCCATTATGGAGCGCGTGTTGCGCGACGCTGCGGCAGATGCGGGCAGCCTGGAGTTGTTGTCCCGAGCGGGAGAAATTCTCGTTCCCCGGGGGATGTGGGCCTACAGTGATCCTGGGCGGTTGTTGAAGGATGCCTTGGGCGCTCAGAACGCCAATACAGTGTTTGCAGAGTTTGGGGTTTCTCAGCAAAGCTTGCTGACCCGCGCCTGCCAGCGTATTGCCAGTGGAGAGCTGGAGGTGGTTCTGGTGACCGGGGCGGAGGCCAAGTACCGCGCATTGTGTGCGTCCAAGGCTGGAGAGCAGGCCTCGGAGACCGTTCAGCAAGACGCACAGCCCGATGTCAAACTAGTACCAGAGGAGGAGCTTTGGTCTCAGTTGGAGTCCGCCACAGGTCTGGGTATGCCGGTTGGTTACTACGCAATCATGGACAGCGCATTACGTTACCAACAGGGATTGTCGCCCCAGCAGCATCGTGAACAAATGGGGGATATGTACCAGCGCTTCAGTGAAATTGCGGCGAGCAATCCCGACGCCTGGTCCCAGGAACCTGTGGCTGCTGAATTTATTCGCGAGGCCTCCGCGGGTAACCGCATGCTGGCTTTCCCGTATACAAAGCTGCACAACAGCCAGTGGAATGTTGATCAGGGAGCCGGATTGGTTTTGTGTAGCGTGGCCGTAGCGAGACAATTGGGTATCGACTCTAGCCGCTGGGTATTCCCTCGGGCGTTCGCTGAATCCAATTTCATGTCTGTGGTGTCCAGTCGCGGAGAGCTGGGCGGTTGCCCGGGATTTCGCATTGCCGGCGAGACTGCCATGAACAGGGCCGGGGTCAGTTTTGAGGATGTCCGTCTGCGCGAGCTCTACTCCTGCTTTCCATTTGCCGTGCGGTCACAACTGCATGAATTTGGCATGAGTGGCGAGGGTGATCTCAGTGTCACTGGTGCCATGACTTTTGGTGGTGGGCCAGTAAACAACTTTGTTTTTCAGGCAATGGTGCGCATGGCACAGCTGCTTAGGGAGCAACCGGGCGAAGTGGGCCTGGTGACTACGGTCAGCGGAATGCTGACCAAGCAAGGTGTGGCCCTGTGGTCTACTGAGCCCAACCCTGATGGCTGGGTGTTTGACGATGTCACCGAAAAGGTGCGGCAGGCCAGCGATATCCGCGAACTGATTGCCGATTTTGAGGGCCAGGCGGTGGTTGCTGGTTATACAATCCTTTACCAGGGGACAGAGCCCTGGCGTGCGGTTGCCGTATTCGATTTGGCCGACGGTACGCGCTCGGTGGCCTACTGCGAAGACCCATCTGTTCTCTCGGCTATGCAAGCCCAGGAGTGCTGTGGTCGCTCCTACAGTCTGAGCGCCGGGGTATTTAGCGCGACGGCTTGAAATTCTGCTCGATGGGCGTGCCCTCAGCTTCGTGCTTGCACTATACTTTTAAAAAAATAGAGGTGTGCCCGTGGCCGGATTCAGAATAACCAAACCCTATACCATGTCCAAGGACGAAGTGCGTGAAGCCGCAGAGGAACTCGCGCAGAGTCTTACCAAGGAGCATGGGCTGCGCTCCCGTTGGGACGGAGACAGGGTGAAAATCAAGGGCGCAGGGGTGGATGGCGAGATGTCCTTCCACGACGGTCTGATTGACGTTTCCGTCAAACTGGGACTGCTGACTTCAATGTTTGAGGGTACTTTACGTCGTGAAGTGCAGCGTTTTCTGGACGAGCACGTCAGCTGATACTCAGGGATGTACGGTGACGCCTGCCAGGGGGTTGCTATGTTCTACCAACGCCGCGAATTCTTCTGCCATTGCCGCGCTGGCGTGCACGACCTGTTCCCAATAGTGAATACGCTCTTGCGGCTCCATCTTGCTGAAATCATTGCGATCCGGGATCTTGCCGTAGGGCAGGGTCGCGATGAATTCTTCGCTGGGACACAGTAGGACCAGCTTGTCTGCATCATCGATGGCAGTCTGGCGCCAGGGCAAGAATTTGTCGAACCAGCCCGGGACGATGCCAGCACTAAAGTGGGGGTAGAGAATCAGTCCTTCACCCCGGTGCTGTTGCAGGTCGAAATGGTAATCAATGATGCCACCGTCCCAGTACTGGCCAGGAGGGGCCCCTGAAATATCCCTTTCACCGGTGAGCACGAAAGGTATAGCGCCGCTGGCATGCAGGGCTTCCAGAACGTTGTTTTCCTGCAGTGGGCAGTAGATCGTATCGAAGTCATGCAGGGATAGCCCCGGGTTATGGGTGGCGCCACTGTGGAATACCACCCGCTGGAAATGATGCCGTAACAGGCGGCGACTGACCGTGTTGCCCAGCGCCGCTATGCCCATCCCGGTGGCCAGCAGGGCCGAGGAGCGCGAGCCTGAGGGGCCCTTGCCTCTGGCGGTGACAATATGGCTGGTGATGCGCGCGTGTTCAATGATGGCAGAGCGACCATTTGCCCCAAGCAGTGATAGCAAGATGCCTTTGCTGACGTCACTGATTTCATCTGCACTTGGATTTTTTTTCTCATACTGCTGGTAGAGGTAGCCCTTCTCCATTCTGCCTACTGCCGCAGCGGGGTCTGCCTGGGTCAAGCAGGCGTGACGCCAGGAACCGATGGATGAGCCCAGAGTTGCCAGCGGTTTGTTGCTACGTTGTAGGTAGTCGCCAAACAGGAAACGATCCAGCTGGCCGAGAATGAACCACTTGGGTCCGCCTGAGGCCCCCAGTAACAGGCTGAACAGCTCCGGGTCCCAACCGCGGCGTGCTATGCGGCGGGCAGCCTCTCGACCCAGGTGTACCGATAGCGCTTTAGTGCCCATTTCGTGCCTCGCTCGGTGAGCACCCCGTCCATTTCTGGTAGGCCCGGCGGAAATTGGAGGCATCATTAAAACCCAGCAGATAAGCGATGCTGGACAGGGGCAGCCGGCTATTTTTCAGGTAGTGAGTGGCGTGCTCCGCACGTACCCGGTCCAGTAAATCCTGGAAAGACTGCTCTTCCAGCTGGAGTCGCCGTCGGTAGGTTCGCGAACTGAAGTTCAGCATGCGGGCAATTTGCGGCATCTGTGGATACTGGCCTTCAAGCTTGCGCAACAGGCGCAGGGTTTGCAGGGAGATTGAGTCTTCCTCTTGCAGGTCAGCCAAAAGACGCGCGCACTCCTGCTCGTATAGTGCCCGTAGCGCAGGGTTGGACGCGGGAAGTGACGAACGCATCAGGCTGGAGGGAAACAGTATGCGACCTTGGTCAGCCTCGAAGTAGACTTGTGGGCCGAACACCTGCCTGTAAAGCTCGCCATGTTCCGGCTCCTGGTAGGGGAGTTCCACTTGTACTTGCAGATCGGGCATATTGAGCAGCCCGCGAACGGTATTGAGCATGGCAGCGAAGAGAACCTCCTGAGCGAAGTGCTGAGGTAGCTCGAAGGGCGGCTCCAGCGATGTGAGGCTGCATTGACTGCCGTTGTCCTCGAACTCCAGCTCCAGGTTGGAGGACAGCAGGTGATGGTATTTGAGGAACAGCTCCAGGGCTTCGCCCAAATTCCTGCAAGTCATGAATGCTTGACCCAGCACCGCATGAGCGCCGAGGTTGAGGCGCAAGCCCAGATGCATGCCCAGGGCGGCATTGCCGGTGAGCTCCAGCGCGTTGCGGGCCAGTTGGTTGAAGTCCCTGTCTTCAACCCGGGCGCCGATAGAGTCGATTCCCGCACTAGTTAAAGATGTGCCTTGAAGTAGTTGCAGGCGATCGCATCCCGCCTGTTCGGCAAGATCGATCAGGATGAGGACATACTGTGCTGGAGTGGTGGATGTTGGCATGGGTGCATTTGGCCACATATGACTGGAAAATGACAATACTTTACCTTGTTGAGTCGAATTTCATCGCCCATAGTGAGCTGATAGAAACGATAAAAGTGGGTGATAGAGATGAAAGTTGAGTTTACAGAAAGCGCTCCGCGTAAGATTCAGAAGTTTGCCGGCGCCGCTAGGCCCTGCGAGAACCCTGATTTGGAAGAGCTGTTGACCGACGGTGATGTGGACCATATTGCCGAGATTTTTCAGACGCCTCTAACGGGTTCCTATAACTGGGACTATGCAATACAGGACGACAGGATCAAGAAGTTGTATGACCTGGGCAAGCAGCTCAACTGGGATCCGGAAATGGATATCGATTGGGATCGTCCCTTTCCAGAATTGGACAGCGGCGCCCAGGCGGAGATGATGAATCTCACCGATTACCCTCCCTATATGGCCCTGTCTGAAGAGCGCAAGGAGGAATTCTGGCTGCACATGAACGCCTGGAGCCTGTCACAATTTCTGCACGGCGAGCAGGGTGCTTTGTTGGTGGCTTCGCAGTTGTGCTCCTGTGCGCCTACTCTGAACGCCAAGCTCTATGCCGGTTCACAAACCTTTGACGAGGCAAGGCACGTGGAGGTGTTTAACAAGTATCTGCAGCAGCGTCTGGGCATGATGTACCCCGTCAATACTCACCTGAAGAGTATTCTCGACAAAATTCTGACCGACGCGCGCTGGGATATGAAGTTCATCGGCATGCAGATCGTTATCGAAGGGCTTGCTTTATCAGCCTTCAATACCACTCGTGAAACCACCCCCGATCCTGTGCTCAAGGATGTGGTCTATCTGGTGACTCGCGACGAGGCCCGACATGTAACCTTCGGGGTGAATTACCTGGAGGAGTTTGTGGTAACGCTGTCGCAGGAAGAAAAAGAAGCACGCGCTCTGTTTGCTTACGAGGCCTGTGTGGTTAGCCGGGAGCGGCTAGTGGCGACAGATGTATTCGCTTACTTCGGCTGGGATGTGGAAGATGCCCGCAAGCGAGTGCTTGATGGCTTTGTCATGGCGACTTTCCGCAATCTGTTGTTCCAGCGTGTGGTGCCCAATCTCAAGCGCATTGGGCTGATGACTGATGCTATCAGGCCGAAGTTTGAGGAGCTGGGTATATTGGACTACGAAAATCTGGCCACAGATGGGGACATCGACTGGGCAGCGCTGGAGCGACCTTTGGATACAGAAGAAGCCCAATCCTATGAGCAGAGCATGCTAGGGGAGTTTGCCAAGGCGCATGAAAAGATGGAGGCCGATAGCTCTGCTGCTTGATTGCGGTCTTCGCGGGCAAATTGAAAGCAAAAAAAAGCCGGCTATAAGCCGGCTTTTTCGTGTCAGCAGATAACTACGCAGAGAGTGCTTTAACCTGCGTGTTCAAGCGGCTCTTGTGGCGAGCAGCCTTATTCTTGTGGATGATGCCCTTGTCTGCCATACGGTCAATAACAGGTACCGCTGCAGAGTAGGCAGCCTTGGCCTGCTCAGCATCGCCAGTGCCGATGGCGGCAATGACTTTCTTAATGTTGGTACGTACCAGCGAACGCAGGCTGGCGTTGTGAGTGCGACGCTTTTCACCTTGGCGAGCGCGCTTCTTTGCTTGTGGGGAATTGGCCACTGTATTAGTCCTCTAGAGGGTCAAAAATTCAAGAGGCGCGATTATTCACATTCACCCCTCGCTTGTCAACCAGATTCAGGGTGCCCGGACATAATGCCGACCCGAGATTGGCTTCCGGCCGGAACGCTACCTGGGGGTTCTGGGGTGGAATCGCTCCCGTCTTGTGTCATGGCGGGCTTCCTGAGGGTATACTAATGGCTATTAGTCGTTATTGTCGCCACAGGCTGGTCAGGACCCCCTTTAAGAAATGGTAAGTGAAGTGTCAGTCAATAGCAGCAGGCTTTCTACTGCCGACAGAATTCTTGATGCAGCGGAGGATTTGTTTGCCCAGAAGGGCTATAGCGCCACCTCCCTGGGTGATGTGGCGGATAGAGTGGGTATTCGATCTCCCAGCCTTTACAACCATTTCCGCAATAAAGAAGCGCTCTATGAGGCTGTGCTGGAGCGTCTACTGGTGGAGTTTAGTCGTCCCCTGCTAGAGATGCAGGAATCCAGTGTGTTGAGTCAGGAGCGTGTGCTGGAGTGGCTGGAGGCCATCGTTCGACAGCATCATGCAAACCCCAATCTGGCGCGCCTGCTGCAGCACGCTGCCCTCTCAGGTGGCCCCCACACTAATGAGATTATTGAGCGCTTATTCAGCCCCATGTTTCGCTCTCCCGAGTCGACTGAGCTGGAAGGGGACTACTTTGGCCAGCTGACGCGTATGGGTCTGCAACCCTGGGCGGTGATGGCTTTTAATAACCTGGTTATGTCCTACGTCACCATGGCGCCTATGTACCGTGACCTGCTGGGTCAGGACCCCTTCGGGGAAGAGGCGCTGGACAAGCAACTGGCACTCATCAACACCTTGCTAAAAGCGGTCTTTGCCTACAAGCCGGATTGATTCCCCGTCATAATAGGGGGCTAGGCTAGCACTTCCCTTTTCAGAGATTTTTTCATGTTGATTTCCGATGCAGTTCATATCTGGCGCGACGCTGATGGCGATTACCATCTTGAGTGGCAGGCCAGTCATCCTGATACCCAGGTCACCGTAGAGCCTGTGGGCGACGGCGTGGTCGTTCATCACGAGGAGGCCCCCGGCGCACGGGTCAGTGGTTTGCCCCAGGGTAATCGTCACTTTTTCCGCTTGCGTGACCAGCACGGCAATGAAGTTCTGGCGACTGAGCGCAAGCTGGGTATGCAGGGCACACCCAACTTCCGAGACTTCGGTGGCTATGAAACGCTAGACAATAGGCAGGTTAAGTGGGGCTATCTGTTCCGCTCGGGCCAATTGTCCACATTGAGTGACCGCGATATTGAGCTACTGGCCAGTCTTGAACTGGACCTGGTGTGTGACTTTCGTCGGGAGGAGGAGCAGGCCAGCGACCCCAGTCGCCTGCCGTCTGGGCGCAGACCCAAGATCGCCAGCCTGCCAATTATTCCAGGGAGTAACTCGCGCTTTTTTGAGGAGGCGCAGAAGCAGGGCGGCGGCCAGCTGGACTTTGAGCGTCAGGCTATGTTCGATTTCATGGTGGAGATCAACCGTGATTTCGCCGAAGGTCAGTCAGAGACTTATGCTCGTATGTTTCGAGAGATCCTGGAGCTGCAAGATGCACGTTTCCTGGTGCACTGTGCAGCCGGCAAGGATCGCACCGGGTTCGCTGCTGCGCTGGTGTTGTTAGGTCTGGGGGTGCCCGCAGACGTGGTAATGCAGGATTATATGCTGACCGCCCGATTCTTTAATCCCGAAAGTGAAATGGTGCGTCTGCAGCGCAAATACGGGATGGAGCACGTTGACGCCGCATCAGTGCGCCCAATGCTTGAGGTGCATGAAGAGTATCTGGCCCGAGCGCTGACCAGTATCGATCAGAACTATGGCTCAGTGGAGCGCTACCTGAACGAGGCTTTGGGTGTCGGTGCCGCGGAGCTGGCAGAGCTCAAGGCGCGTTATCTGGACTGAGAGGGCAGCCGCGGTGCCTGCACCGCGGTCCGGGACAGATTAGGCGGCTTTACAGGCAGCCTTTGCAGCTTTGATCTGCTTCTTTTCACATTGTTCGCTGCTGTCGTCACCAACACACCACTTCTTACGGCTGTCCCAGGCAGTTAATTCTGCCTTCTTGCCGTTGGAACACTTCACCATGTAAGTCGAATAGTCGGTGCCTTCAGCGGTTTCTCCGTTGGCCTCGAATACGATGCTGGTGGGCTTGGCGGCAAAGCTGGTGGCAGAAATGGTTGCCATAGCGGCAAATGCCGCGATCTTGATGAAGTTCATCACAAATTCCTTAAGTTTCACTATGGACCTCTGTTAGGGGTAGTGCCCTGTTGAGGTGTGATGAGTATACGCGCAGGAAGTCTAGATCGGATGTTACGAATTCGTAATTAACTGGGAATTACGGTAACGCTTTATATGACTGGAAAATTTACTCCCTTTAACTAATTGAAATTAAAGGTAAAAATAGTAACCCTGATTTGAGTTAAGGAGAAACATTAACAAGCGTTAATACTTCTCCGGTAACGTCAGGGCGCGCTAAATAGCCAAAAAGATGAAAATCCAGCCCACTGCAGCCACCAGGATGGCTTCGCCTGCCTTGTCCAGGCGGGTCAGCGCGTAAAGGTAGGACAAGGGAGGAAGGAACAGTGTGCACAGTCCCCAGGAGTAGTCCTCCTTCCAGGCAGTGATCAATAATAGTATCCAGCTGGTCAGCAGTATTGCTGCGCCGTAGGTGAGAAAGGTGGCGGAACCGGCGTCCATAAATCCTCCGAAAGTCTTGGGTTTTAAAATGCCGGCGCAGAGTAGCAGAAAGGTTACAACAAGTCAGCGCCTGCGGGTGTTTCGGCCTTGCTGTTAATGACTAGTGAGGCGAATTTGGGTAAGGTGTGGCGCTTTCCCTCCCAAGGTATTTTGTTTGACTGACCCCTTTGTCGATATTCGCCCCTACCGTGATGGTGAGGTGACGGATGTGCTGGCTCGACTGTTGCGCAATGCTGAACTGCTGGACTCTCTGGCAAAGTTCAGACTGCCGCGGTTGGCGGCTAACGCTCCGTGGCTCGCTCGTTGGCTTCTACGCAGGGGTCTTGGTAAGCAATTGCGCGGTGTGAACGATGTACACGGCATGCAAATGGTCATAAAGACTTACCTGGAAGGTATGATCAAAAGTACAAGCGGCGGCTTCAGCGTTTCCGGGCTGGATCAGCTTGATGCAAAGCGTGCCTACCTGTTCATGAGTAATCATCGCGACATCGCCATGGATCCTGCATTTACCAACTATGCCCTGCATCAGGGCGGGCATGAGACCGCGCGCATCGCCATCGGTGACAATTTGTTAACCAAGCCCTGGGTCTCTGACCTGATGCGGCTCAATAAAAGCTTTATCGTCAAGCGCTCAGTGAGCGGGCCCAGGGAGCTGTTGGCAGCTTCGAAGAATCTTGCCAACTATGTTCAACACTCCCTACTCGAGGAAAATACCCCTATTTGGATTGCCCAGCGCGAGGGTCGCGCCAAGGATGGAGTGGATCGTACTGAGCCTGTGGTCATTAAAATGCTGGGAATGAGTCGTGATAAGGCCACGCAGACCTTTGGTGAGCACATAGCCAGCTTGGGTATCGTGCCAGTGGCGATATCCTACGAATTGGACCCCTGTGACGCCCGCAAGGCCAATGAGTTGAATGAACTTGCCAGCACCGGCATTTATGAAAAGGGTGAGCAGGAAGATGTGGCCTCTATCGGTCAGGGTATTTCCGGCAGTAAGGGTCGGGTGCATGTGTCTTTTGGCGAGCCGCTGGGTAGCAACTTTGCCAACGCCACGGAAGCGGCAGCCGAGATCGACCGGCAAATCATCGATCAGTATTGTCTGCATCCCACCAATTTGTACGCCTACGATATGCTTTATGGCGAGCACGCCCCCAAGCCGGACAATTTGTATCTCGAGGAAGGTGACTGCAATCGGGACGAGTTTGAGCAGCGCATCCAGGCGCTGCCGGAGGCTCATCGTCCTTATGCACTGGCAATCTATGCCAATGCGGTGATGAGCAAAATGGACCAGGCGGCTGACTGACCTACCTTGCTGACTGACGAACTCAAGGACACCATACGCGACGTCTATACCGCGCTGATGGAAAGTAAGCAGCTGACGCCTCGCTGGGGTCAGCGGCAGATGATCGCCGAGATCGCCAACACCCTCGGTCGCATTCCCGGGCCCGGACAGGGCCCTGCCAAAGAACCCGCAGTCTGTGTGATCGAAGCCGGTACCGGCACTGGCAAAACTATCGCCTATGCGGTGACTGCTATCCCCATGGCCCAGGCCCTGGGCAAGCGCCTGATAGTGGCCACTGCCACGATCGCCTTGCAGGAACAGTTCATCCATAAAGACTTGCCGGATATCAAACATCACAGTGGGCTGGAGTTCACCTACGCCCTGGCCAAAGGGCGCCGGCGCTATGTTTGCCTATCCAAGCTGGATCGATTGCTGGCAGAAGGTCAAGGTGAGACAGGGATGCTCGCGCTTTATCCAGAGGAGGTCGGCGCGCCCTCTGCAGCTGAGGCCACACCTGTTTACAACGGTATGATCGATGCTTTGGGACGCGGTCAGTGGGATGGCGACCGTGACAACTGGCCCGATACTATCGCTGAGGAAGTCTGGTACCCGGTGACTACGGATCACGCCCAGTGCACCGGCAGGCGTTGCCCCAATATTTCCCAGTGCAGTTTTTTTAAGGCCAGGGACGAACTGCAAAATGCAGACATTATTGTCACCAACCACGATCTGACCCTGGCTGATCTGGCACTGGGGGGCGGCGCCATCCTCTCAGACCCGGAAGACAGTATTTACATCTTCGACGAGGGCCATCATCTTCCGGATAAAGCGCTTTCGCACTTCTCCAGCTTCTGCCGCCTGCATACCACAGTTGCCTGGCTGCAAGACTCCAAGAAGGCTCTGGCCCAGGGTGCACCGCTGTTAGGTTCGCTGGACTCGCTGGAGCGACTGCTGAAAAAGCTGCCTGGCGATATTGATGAGGCCATTAACAGCTTGCAAACAGCGGAGCAGCTTGTGGCCCAGCTATTTGAGGATGTCGATATTGAAGGCGGCAGGGATGATCCCCAGCTGAGATTTGAGCACGGGGTTGTTCCCCCGAAGCTGCAGTCGCTGTCGGTAACTCTGGCTAGCCAGTTCCAGTCACTGGCCAGTGCTCTGGGACGAATGGAGGCGGTTCTGGAAGATGCTCTGGACGACGATTTTTCGGGGTTAGACAAGAGTGAGATCGAAACCTGGCATATTAATCTGGGCGGCATGCTGGGACGTGCTGAAGGAGCGCTGGCCCTATGGGAGGCTTACGCGCAAGGGAGTGAGCGGGCAACCCCACCCATAGCGCGCTGGATTACCATGTTAACCGGCGGTGGCCAGTATGGTTTTGACCTGCGTTGCAGCCCGGTGCTTGCCGAGGACATTCTCGACGAGAACCTGTGGAGGCGGGCAGCGGGCGTCATTATCACCTCGGCGACGATTACGGCCCTGAATTCTTTTGAGCGATTTATTCTTCACTCGGGCTGCCCCCGTGACGCCAACTACAAGCAAGTGGTCAGTCCTTTTGATTACGCCAATGCGGTATTTGCAGTGCCTACTTTGGGCTGTGAGCCCGGGGATGCCCAGGCCCATACAGCAGCTATCATCGATTGCCTGCCAGATCTGTTGGATCCTGCCGAAGGCGCACTGGTGTTGTTCTCTTCCCGGCGCCAAATGCTGGATGTTTACGAGGGCGTAGCCGGGGTTATGGCGGAGCGCCTGCTGATGCAGGGTGATTACAGCAAGCAGGAGATTCTGCGCAGGCACCGGGAGCGGATCGATGAGGGCAATGGCAGCGTTATTTTCGGCCTTGCTAGTTTTGCCGAAGGCGTAGATCTGCCTGGCGATTATTGCCGGCATGTTGTTATCGCCAAAATCCCTTTTGCTGTACCTGATAGTCCGCTGGAAGCAGCCCTGGCAGAGTGGGTGGAGTCCCAGGGGCGCAATCCTTTTATGGAAATCAGTGTGCCCGATGCGGCGCTGAGATTGGTTCAGGCCTCTGGTCGTTTGCTGCGAACGGAAACAGATACCGGGCGCGTTACCTTGTTGGATCAACGGATAATGACCAAACGCTACGGTCGGGCCATTCTCGATTCACTGCCGCCGTTCAAGCTGGAGCTGGGCTAGGTTTTTCTGCTGGCTGCACGCAGCGAGATCAACTCAAACGCGGTGCCTGGTTTTCTGAGGGAGAGATTGGAGCGGGTGAGGAGAATCGAACTCCCATGTGCAGCTTGGGAAGCTGCCGTTCTGCCATTGAACTACACCCGCATTGGCCAAGCAGACTATCGCGGCTAGCCACCCGCGTCAAAGCAGGCCTGCCATCCGCCTTGCTCGAAAACAGACCGTTGGCAATGCGTTGCCCTTGGAACGTATTCAGTCATTTCAGGGGCTATCGCTTTTCCATCCAACCCTGCGGCGATTGCCCGCACCAAAGGATTCTCTCTGTAAACGAATCGATAGGACAATTGGCCATCGAGATAGGGTCCCCAGTCCAGCCAGGTTGCGGAGTTCGACTTCAGTTTTTTGGGCTTATTGGAACTGCTTGCGATAACCAGTGTGTAATAGCCTTGCTCATCCCTGAGTAGTTCATTTTCCAGCAAACAGGTGATAGCGCTGCCGTTCCAAAAATTATAGTTACATAGATTATAGAGACGCACCTGCTTTTTCAGGGCAGGACTCTGCCCATTGCGGGTGTCTGGCGCGCTCAGGTATTTTCCACGGACAACAAGAAGTTCACCGAACCTTGAGCTATAGACTGTGGACAGATATTGCACATCGGCGTTGGCAAGTGTGTCTGACGGCGCGTCAAAATTCGAAGAGGTGCTCCAGCGAGGTATTGCACGGGCGCGGTGATCAAGTACTGGCAGGGCGGGGAAGCGCCGCTGGGAAGTAACAGCCTCGGGTCCTCTTGCGAACAGGTCACATTCTGGAAAGTGTTGAGTGAGTTCACCGGCAGAATTATAGATGCTGACTGCGGGTAAAGGTACGCCGCCTGAGCCAGGTTCGTTGCCTTTGTCTAAATGGTACAGGCGCAGCAAATTCATGACGAAGCGGTTCGCTTCTCCGTTCACGCTCTGGCCCACATAGCTGGTGTTGGCTTTTGGATTGATAGGGGGCGGTGAAAACTGCAAAGTTGCGGTGTAAGAGTTTGGCCCATCTGCGGATTCAGAATTCACGAAGGGATTGGTGCTACCAGGATCTGGACGCAGTTCTGCATCTCTTAGCGTATCCAGATTGTTCAGGTCCATATCATTTGGGTGGTAGGCAAAATATCGCGTGCGAGGATATTGCCCCTGAAACACAGCTTTACCGCCGGGCTCAACAACAAAAGCTCCACGCAAGTTATCGAATCCGAGCATGTAGGCCCAGCGCGATATCAGAAAGGTGTTGGAAAAGTAGTTGGAGCCGGCGATGTCAGGCAAATTGGGGAAGTAGTTGAAGGTGAGGGGGGTGCCGGCGCGAGGCCACCCTGGGCAGATCAACGGTTGCTCTTCGCCAAGTGCTTCAACCCATTGAGGGGCCGCAAGATCGATATTGCAATTGGCCGCGGCGAAGTCGGTGACCCTGCCTTCGCTCCCCACCAGTCCAGGTGCACTGAGCTGCCTGAAGGTGTCTATCATGGCGCGCTCGCCGTTGATTGCTGCGGCCCAGTCATCGATTGTCTGGTAGATCCGCTGAAGGTCCTCTTCCAGGCTCGCAGGTGAGACCTCCAGAAGGGCCTCGATGATGCGCGCGTGTCCCTCCAGCTCTTTGAGTTTACTGGTATCAATGTCCCCGGCATTGACTTCGTGCAGGCGGGCGCAAAAAAGTGTTATCTGTTCTGGCTTATCCTTGCCAGAGCATCCGGCTAGTGCCGCCAGGCAAAGAAGCAGAGTTATCAGTAGAGGTCGCATATTGATTTTCATTAGCCAGCTGGGTATTAGCGGGAGTGATTTTTTATTGCACCTGATTGTGAAGCTTAAGCAATAATAGCAGCGGCAGCGTCTGAATAATGCAGGTAAAATGCAGCGGTGCCAATCAAGTTAAACTGCCGCCACTCAAATGGAACAGTTAGTTGCCAATGCAGACGACCATCGCTGAAGTACTGATCGATATTGAAGCCCAGCTTCGCCAGCTTGGCATGTGGGACAAGATACCTCCGTCTAGCCAGGCGCTGTTATCAACTGAGCCTTTCTGTGTGGATACCCTGACCTTGCCGCAGTGGCTGCAATTCATTTTTATTCCAACCCTCTACAGTATGCTTGAAGAGCAGCAGCCGCTGCCTGATCGCTGCGGCATAGCGCCTATGGCAGATGAGTTTTTTCGCGGTACCGGGCTTGCCATAGATGAGCTCAAAGTATCACTGGAGAGGATGGATGAACTACTGTCTGGAGAAGAAGAGGCAGCTGACTGAGGGTACACAGGTCCAGGTCCATGTTGGTTGCTAAGGTCAGCGTTAGACATAAAAAAGCCCGCTTAAAAGCGGGCTTTTAGATTGAGTGGTGAAGCGACGTTAAATGCGTTCTACCACCGTAGTAATACCCTGTCCCAGACCGATACACATAGTGGCGATGCCCAGCGTCAGGTCCCTGTCTTCCATTACGTTCAGCAAGGAGCCGGTGATGCGGGTGCCGGAGCAGCCAAAAGGGTGACCCAGAGCGATCGCTCCGCCGTGGACATTCACTTTCGCTTCCATCTGCTCCAGCAGGCCCAAGTCTTTCAGCACAGGCAGTGCTTGCGCAGCGAAGGCCTCGTTCAGCTCTACCATATCGATGTCTTCGATAGTCAGGCCGAGTTTCTTCAAGGCTTTCTGGGTGGAGGGCACGGGGCCGTAACCCATAATGGAGGGATCAACACCGGCCAGCGCCATACCTTTGACTTTCGCGATCGGCTTCAGACCCAGGGCCTGGGCTTTCTCGGCAGACATCATCAGCATGGCTGAAGCACCGTCTGAAATTTGTGAGGACTGTCCAGGCGTTACAGTACCGCCTTGTGGGTTGAAAGAGGGCTTGAGCTGGGCCAGGCCTTCCAGGGTGGTTTCAGGACGAATAGTCTCATCGGTGCGAACAGACACCAGCGCACCACTTTGATCGTGACCGTTAATGGGGATAATTTCCCGTTCAAACTTACCGTCCAGGGTGGCCTTGTGCGCCAGCTGATGGGAGCGCAGCGCCAGCTTATCCTGATCCTCACGACTGATGCCGTGCATCAGGGCCAGCATTTCTGCGGTCATGCCCATCATGCCTGCGGCCTTGGCCACGGAGCGGCCCATACGTGGATTGGGGTCGATATTTGCCGAGTCCATCATGGGCAGGTGGCCCAGGTGCTCGACGCCGCCTACCAGGTAAACGTCGCCCACACCGGCCATGATATTGGCCGCTGCAGTTTGCAGCGCGCTCATGGACGAGCCACAAAGACGATTCACTGTCTGCGCGGGAATGGTGTGGGGTAGCTCGGCATTGAGCACGATCATGCGCGCCAGGTTCATGCCCTGTTCGCCGCGCTGGATCACGCAGCCCCAAATGAGGTCGTCAATTTCGGCAGGATTAAGTGCCTCGTTACGACCCAGTAGGCCTTTGATGACTTCCGCTGACAGATCATCAGCCCGTACGTTGCGGAAACAACCGTTCTTGGAACGCCCCATGGCTGAGCGGGCGTAATCTACAATCACTGCATCTCTTGGATTCAAACTCACAGAATTTCTCCTTAATATGGCCCGTAACTCAGTAGTAAGTCTCGCCATTGGCGAGCATTGTTTTCATGTTTTCTGTCAACTCGTAGGCCTTGCCCAGGTGAGCGAACTTTTCTGAAGCCTCGGCGATGTGCGCCATTCCTACAGTATCCATCCAGCGGAAAATTCCACCACGGAAGGGAGGGAAGCCCACGCCGTAAAGTAGCGCAAGATCTGCTTCAGCAGGTGAGCCAACAATGCCTTCTTCGACACAACGTGCCATCTCGATAGCCATGGGCAGCATCATGCGGGCGACGATGTCTTCGCGCTCAAACTCAGTGCGTTCGCCGCAGACAGGTGCAATCAGTTCGTAGACTTCCTCATTGACGACTTTTTGCGGCTTGCCGCGCTTGTCGTTCACGTACTCGTACATACCCTTGCCGTTTTTCTGTCCGTAACGGTTGTTCTCAAAAAGCACCTCGGTAGCACTCTTGAAATCAGGCTGCATGCGATCCGGGAAACCCTCGGCCATCACCTGAGCGGCGTGTACGCCGGTATCAATGCCGACCACGTCCATCAGGTAGGCAGGGCCCATGGGCCAGCCCCAGCGCTCCATGACCTTGTCTACGGCCGTGAAGTCGGCGCCGTCGCGCAGCAGTGCATTAAAGCCACCGAAGTAGGGGAACAGCACGCGGTTGACCAGGAATCCTGGACAGTCGTTGACTACCACTGCCTTTTTGCCCATTTTATTGGCATAGGCCACGGTGCGCGCGATGGCGTTGTCTGAGGTTTTCTCTCCGCGTATCACTTCCACCAGCGGCATGGCGTGCACCGGGTTGAAGAAGTGCATGCCGCAAAAGTTCTCTGGACGTTCCAGTTTTTCAGCCAGGCGGGTGATCGATATGGTAGACGTATTGGAGGCCAATACGGCATCCTTATCGATGTGCTTCTCGGCCTCGGCCAGGACCATGCCCTTGACCTTCTCGTTCTCGACAACCGCTTCTACCACAATATCTACGTCTTCAAAGCCGGCGTAAGTCAGGGTTGGATCGATGCTGTTGAGGATGGCGCCCATTTGATCAGCCGTCATGCGCCCGCGATTGACTCGCTTGGCCAGCAGTTTATTGGCCTCATTGAGGCCCAGGTCCAAGCCGTCCTGGTTGATATCCTTCATCTTGATGGGCGTGCCTTTCAGAGCGCTCTGGTAGGCGATGCCGCCACCCATGATGCCAGCGCCCAGTACTGCCGCGCGCTCGATTTTCTTGTCGGCCTGCTTTTCCCAGCCTTTGGCTTTTTTGCCCAGTAGCTGATCGTTGAGAAACACACCGACCAGAGCAGAAGCGACTGGCGTGGTGGCCAGTTCTGCAAAGCCTTCGGCTTCAACGTCCAGTGCATCATCAAGGCTCATGCTGCGGGCCTTTTCAATGACGTCTACCACTTTTACTGGTGCGGGATAATTCTTGCCGGCCTGTTGTGCCACCATGGATTTAACGGTGAAGAACGTCATCATTGCTTCAGTGTCGTTCAGGGGCAGGGGCCCGTGTTTTCGAGCCCGGCGTTCTGCGTAATCCAGTTCGCCATCAATTGCGCCCTGCAGGGTGGTCATGGTCACAGCGCGCAGTTGCTCGGGTCCTACTACGGCATCTACGGCGCCGGCCTTCAAGGCATCGTCCGGGCGTTTGTCTGCGCCAGTGGCCATCCACATGACCGCTTCGTCTACTCCGATGATACGCGGTAGGCGCACTGTGCCACCCCAACCGGGAAGGATGCCCAGTTTGGTTTCTGGCAGGCCGATCTTGGCAGCGGTGCTCATTACCCGAAAGTCGCAGGCCAGGCACACTTCCAGGCCGCCGCCCATGGCGAAGCCATTGATGGCGACAGCACTGGGGTAGGGTAGGCTGGCGATGCGATTAAAGTTCTTGTTGTTGCTGCCGGTGAAGGGCTTGATGTCTTCCTTGCTGGAACCGAACAGGCTGGTAAATTCAGTGATGTCGGCACCGACGACAAAAACAGGCTTGCCACTGGTGACCAACAGGCCCTTGATGCCGCTCTGGGCTTCCAGCGCATCAAGACCAGCGGTAAGGCTGGAGACAGTTGCGTTGTCGAATTTGTTGACTGATTCGCCCCGTAGGTCGAAGTTAAGCTCGGCGATATCGCCTTCAAGGCGATTGATCGTGAGTTGGTCACTCTGGTAGATCATGTCGTTGTCCTATCTCAGGTTGGTGGGGAGTATTGCGGGCAGAGAGTGTAGCCAATGTCCGTGTCGGGGGCCATCAGTGGAGGTAATGACTACCATAACGATGAACCATGCTGGCCGTGCCCGGGGTTGAAGTTTACAGCGATTACATTAGGCGGTCTAGCCTAGACTTTGTTTCGTGACGCCCCGGCAAACCGAGGTGTCACGGAGTCATTAGGGCTTAGCTGTAAATGACTCGTTGCAGCGTATTGCCATCAGTGTGCTCGAACTGTCTGCCGTAGATATCCAGTGAGGTGGTCTCTTCATAGGTCATCTGATCCCCCGAGACTTTCAGCGTCATGCGAAAGGCGGTGGTCTTTGCCTTTTCCAGCATGAATGGGGTCTGGACGATGCCAAAACTGTCACTGCCGGCAGTGGCCTTGACGTCAAATACGGTCTCGTCGCCATTGTGCTCGAGCTGACCGCCGGCCAGAAGGCAAACGGCGCGGGGAATCGATAAGGAGTGGACGACCATTCCAGTGGCCGGCTCATAAATCCAGTGACCAATCTGGTCATGAAATATCTTACCGTTGCTGCGCTTGCGCACGAGCTGATGGTACTTCACCGACACCAGGTTTTGTTCTTCAGCATTCTCGGCAGCCCCAGAAGGGGTGATCTCGATCTCGTCGTAATAGGCGTGCTTATCCTCACCATCGGGCTCGGGTGCGACGTCCAGGCCTTTCTCGCCGCGCCAGTTGCCCAGCAATTGAAAAAGGGGGCCGTAATCGACGCCGTTGATAATTGTGCTCACTCCAATCTCCTTATGTCGGTCTATGTTGTCGAGAAATATACGCTCGTCACCGGCTGGTGACCATGATTGCGGTCATGCCCTTCTAGATTATCCGGGATTATGCCAAACTGCTCCTACATTACTGGTGCTCGGGCCTTTGAGGGGCGCCGTGTCAGTTGCTGGTGTCAAGATTAGTACAGCTGTGACTATTTAACAGGACTGTTGGCTGATCGCAGTAGAAAATTTGGCTATCTTGTAACATCCCGTTGTTGAGGACATTGACCTTGCTTGAAACCACTCCTACTGCGCAGACGCCTTACCCAGGTCCTGCAGTGACCGTCGCTATGTTCGCCACACTATTGATCGCAATGATTGCTGCGATTTTGGTGCTAATGAGTGTGGACGACCCGGTTTACCTGAAGGTGCTTATTGAGGACAGCGGTCCAGTTCAGCTGGTAGGGCAGACGGCAATCTTTATGGCCTTTGGCCTGGCCTGCCTGTTTGCATTGCTCGATGGCAAGCGTCGTACCGCTTACATTCAGCTCAGTTACCTGTTGATGTTCTACGCCCTGCGCGAGGCAGACTACCATTACAAGGTGTCAGAACACGCCAAGGCTACCCAGTTCAAACGATTCTTCTTGCACGACCAGATTTCTCTTGGCACCAAGTTGTTCCTGGCGACCATTGTGATCTTGTTTCTGGTGGTGATGTATCGCTACCTCAAGACACAAAAGCCGGTGTTTATCGCCGCCCTAAAGGCCCGTTTGCCCTGGGCTTTGTTCGCACTGGCCTGGGCCGGTGTGTTTTTTCTGTCGCAGGCGGTAGATCAGATACCGATTTTTCATAATGTTACCGGGCAAGTATTCGAGGAAATATTCGAATCCAGCGCTGAGGTGCTGGCGCTGACAGCAATGATCCTGTTCCGGGTGCAGTTGCGAGCGCCCTGAGCGGTTGCTCGTTATCGGGCGTGCTCTACCGGCGCCTCTATTTGATAGAGCGCATCGTTGATGTCTTCGAATTTGGCGGTAATGACACTGCCGGCGTCTGACAGGCCCTTGTTGTAGTAGTAAGGTCCGATCTTCTCGGAGATGAAGTCGAGCAAAAATTCGCTCTCGAACTGCCCGATTTCATGGTCCAGCTCCTTGGCCACATAGTCTTTGAGTTGCTGACCGAGGATGTCTTTTTCCTCTTGGGTGAATTCAATCGTACTCATGGATGATTCCTGATGGATGTTAGTCGCTATTTGGTGACAGGTTGATGTAAAGAACGTTGCTGCCCAATCAGCAGGGTGGGCAGGCCCAGGTTATGGCTTTTGACGGTGCTGACCCGGGTGCCGGGCTTGCGTCCCTCGCGAATCGGCGAGTGGGTTATATCCCGCGCATCAAGGCTGGCGATGGTCTGGTCGATATCGTGACACAGATAGGTCACGCCCCAGAAGAAGTCTGCTGTCGGTGGCTTCTTCAGGTTTTGAATGATTTCCAGAGTCATTTTGCCCAGGCGAAAAAACAGCATGCGGCCGCCCCACTCGGGGACTTCCTGGTCCAGGGCCAGGCGCAGGCCCAGCTGGTCGCGAAACAGATCGATGCACGCCTGCGCATCGCCTGTTTGCAGTACCACATGGTCTACCCCGTAGACGCCGGTCTCACTGGACTTGTCTTCACGGTAACTGTTACTGCGAAGATTGGCGCGATATAGCGGAACCTTCCTGTGGCCGCCATCCAGTATCTCGATGTTACCCGCTGGGAGGCTCTCGTCCAGCAAAGCAAGTCCTGTAATACGCGGCGCAGCTAAGCCAGGTGTTTGTTGCAGTCTGATGTTGACGTTCCCCAGCTCGACAGTATCGTCGGAGTTAGCGGGGCCAAGAAAAATGCTGAAGTCCCGCCTGGCAGATGCCATATCAGGTACGTCGATTAAAATGTGATCAAAGGCTGTAAACATGATTACTTCCGGGTGGCGTACCAGCTGTTATCACTGCCAGGGTCAGCTTTGATCTCGCGGCTTTTCCTGCAGATGAAGGCGACTCGAGCAGGGGGTAGCTGGGTGCTGGTTATGATTGTGTGCGTTGGCTGGCGGCCTGTGCTGTTGTCGTCAGTGGTGGTGCGCAAAAACTGCAGGATTACGCCCTCATCTATCTTGAACTTGACCCAGTGAAACAGCAGCACATGGGCCGCGATAGCGACGATAACGACAGCGGCGATGATAATGACTTCCATGGGGCACTTTTTTGAGAGCGGCGAGCTTGTCTCAGGCAGTTGCCTGATACGAGATCCGCCTGAAATATCAGTGGATTATTCGGTCAGCCTGTAATTCAGCTGTAGCTTCGGCGCTGTTGTCTCCGGCCGTAATATCATGTTCCTGCACGTAGTTACGCAGCCGGTTGACCACACTGGTCATCACATCGATGGTCTGGCTGATCTGGTCCAGGGCCATCAAGATGGTCTCGGTCTCCGTGGGCTTGTTGTCAGACATTCGTGGTTCCTCAAAAGTAACCGCTGTTATTGAACCTGCCGATATTGGTGCCATTCAGCTGCCCCTGGATTGCAGGGGCAGCCGGTTGGTCTTGCTCTCACTCAGACCGATACATCGGTCCCTACTCCCAGTTCAGGGCGCCGCCCGTCTGGTACTCAATCACCCGCGTCTCAAAGAAGTTTTTCTCTTTGCGCAGGTCCATGATTTCGCTCATCCAGGGGAATGGGTTCTGCGCATTGGGGAACTGTTCAGGAAGCCCTAACTGCGACAGACGGCGGTTGGCGATAAAGCGGAGGTACTCTTCCATCATCGCTGCGTTCATTCCCAGCACACCGCGGGGCATGGTGTCCCTGGCGTATTGAATTTCAATTTCTGTGCCTTCAAGAATCATCTGGATAACTTCCTGCTGGAAGTCCTGCGTCCATAGATTCGGATTTTCCAGCTTGATCTGATTGATTACGTCGATACCGAAGTTCAGGTGCATGGACTCATCACGCAGGATGTACTGGAACTGTTCGGCGACGCCCGTCATCTTGTTGCGGCGGCCCATGGACAGAATTTGGGTGAATCCGCAGTAGAAAAATATGCCTTCGGTGACCGCATAGAAGCCGATCAGATTACGCAGCAATTCCTGGTCGGTCTCCTGGGTGCCAGTATTGAAGGTGGGATCAGACAGGCTGTGGGTGTGGCTCAGGCTCCAGGATGCCTTGGCGGCGACGGAGGGTACTTCCCGGTACATATTGAACACCTCGCCCTCATCCATGCCCAATGACTCAATGCAGTATTGGTAGGCGTGAGTGTGAATCGCCTCCTCGAAGGCCTGGCGCAGTAGGTACTGCCGGCACTCCGGGTTGGTAATCAGACGGTAGAGCGCCAGCACTAAATTATTTGCCACCAGAGAGTCCGCAGTGGAGAAGTAGCCCAGGGAGCGCATAATAATGCGGCGTTCATCTTCGGACAGGCCATCGGCACTTTTCCAGGTAGCGACGTCCGCGGTCATGTTGATTTCCTGGGGCATCCAGTGGTTGGCGCAGCCGTCCAGGTATTTCTGCCAGGCCCAGTCGTACTTGAAGGGCACCAGCTGGTTGAGGTCTGCACGGCAATTAATCATTGCCTTTTCATCCACTGAGACCCGTTGCGCACCCATCTCAAGTTCTTCCAGGCCAGCTGCCACATCGATAGCTTGCACAGCGGCAGCGGCGCGGGCCACCGGATCAGCAATAGTTTCAGGCTCTGCTGCAGGTGCAGTGCTCGCCTCCAGAACAGGCTCCGGTTTTGCTGTTGTCGCGGCCCCTGGTGGTATCTGCATTTCTGCTACCAGCGGCTGGGGAGCGGCCGGTATTGGCGCTGCCGCTGCAGTCGCGTTGTCTTCTCGGTGGTAGTCGTCCCAACTTAACATCTAGTATTGTCCCCTGGCTGTGATCTGTGTTGTTGTCCAGTTCATTTCTGCTTTCCTTACCTTACCTACTGGCAGGCCTCGCAATCCGGGTCGTCCAGTGAGCAGGCCTCGGGCACCGGAGCTGGTGCGGCCGCTTCGTTGGACACCGCATTCAACGTACCGGTATCGATGGTTGATTTCTCGGTGCCAGTTGCTGCCAGTGAGCGCAGGTAATAGGTGGTTTTCAGGCCGCTGTACCAGGCCATACGGTAGGTGATGTCGAGCTTTTTACCGTTGGCGTTATTGATGTACAGGTTCAGCGATTGGGCCTGGTCAATCCACTTTTGTCTGCGACTGGCTGCGTCTACCAGCCAGCGCGGTTCAACTTCAAAAGCGGTGGAGTAAATGGCTTTGATCTCGGCGGGTACGCGATCAATGGCTTGTACCGAGCCGTCGTAGTACTTGAGGTCGTTAACCATAACCCCGTCCCAGAGACCGCGCTCCTTCAGGTCTCTTACCAGGTAAGGATTGACCACGGTGAACTCGCCCGAGAGGTTGGATTTCACATAGAGATTTTGGTAAGTCGGTTCGATGGATTGGGAAACACCGGTGATGTTGGCAATGGTGGCGGTGGGCGCGATGGCCATGACATTGGAGTTGCGCATGCCATGTTGCAGTACCTGTGTGCGCAGAGTCGGCCAGTCCATGGACTCACTCTGGTCCACCTGGATGTAAGCAGCTCCGCGCTCATCAATCAGGCGCTGCAGGGAGTCGATGGGGAAAATACCCTGGCTCCACAGAGAGCCCTGATAGGTGGCATAGGCGCCGCGTTCAGCCGCCAGCTCGCTGGATGCCTCGATCGCGTAATAGCTGATGGCCTCCATGGAATTGTCGGCAAAGGCTACCGCCTGATCTGAGCCATAGGCAAGGTGCTGCTTGTAAAGGGCGTCCTGGAAACCCATCAGTCCCAGACCTACCGGACGGTGCAGCATGTTGGAATTCTTCGCCTGCGCTACCGAGTAGTAATTGATGTCAATGACGTTATCGAGCATGCGCACGGCGGTGCGCACTGTCTTGCGTAATTTCTCCAGGTTGAGGCCATTTTCATCGATGTGCTGGGGCAGATTGACACTGCCCAGATTACACACGGCGATCTCATCCTTATTGGTGTTGAGGGTGATTTCAGTGCACAGGTTGGAAGAGTGCACCACACCGATGTGTTGCTGTGGCGAGCGCAGGTTACAGGGGTCCTTGAAGGTCATCCAGGGGTGCCCTGTCTCGAACAACATGCCCAACATTTTGCGCCACAGGTTTTCCGCTTTCACGGTCTTGAACAGTTTGATGTCGCCGGCAGCAGCCATAGCTTCATACTCAGCGTAGCGTTCTTCAAACGCCAGGCCGTAAAGGTCATGCAGGTCGGGCACATCGTTGGGAGAAAACAGAGTCCAGTCTTGGGCGTTGAATACCCGTTTCATGAACAGATCGGGGATCCAGTTGGCAGTATTCATGTCGTGGGTGCGGCGGCGATCGTCACCCGTATTTTTGCGCAGCTCCACGAATTCCTCGACGTCCAGGTGCCAGGTCTCCAGATAGGCGCAGACCGCGCCCTTGCGTTTGCCGCCCTGGTTGACCGCCACCGCGGTGTCATTGACCACCTTGAGGAAGGGCACAATACCCTGACTCTTGCCGTTGGTGCCTTTGATGTAGGCGCCTAATGCACGTACCTGAGTCCAGTCGTTGCCCAGACCACCGGCAAATTTGGACAGCATGGCGTTGTCCTGGATGGCGCCATAAATACCGTGGAGATCATCGGGTATCGTAGTCAGGTAGCAGGAGGACAGTTGCGGGCGCAGGGTGCCGGCATTGAACAAAGTTGGGGTGGAGCTCATGTAATCGAAGGACGAGAGCAATTGGTAGAACTCGATGGCGCGGTCGTCCCGGTTGGACTCCTGGGCAGCCAAGCCCATGGACACGCGCATGAAGAAGATCTGCGGCAGCTCGAAACGGGTTTCATCAGAGTGAATAAAGTAGCGGTCGTACAGTGTTTGCAGCCCCAGATACGTGAATTGCAGGTCACGCTCCGGCATTAGTGCGCGGCCCAGCTTTTCCAGGTCATAGGTGGCCAAATCAGGCGCCAGTAGCTCCAACTCGATACCGCGGGCGATATAGGCAGGCAGTGCCTTGGCGTACAGATGTGACATGTCCGCCTGGGTAGCGTTGTTGGTCACGTCCAAAAAGGACAGCGCTTCAGCGCGCAGGTTGTCGCACAGTAAGCGCGCGGCAACGTAAGAATAGTTAGGGTCTTGCTCAATCATGGTGCGCGCGGTTATGACCAATGAGGTTGCGAGTTCCTCTGCGGTCACGCCGTCGTAGAGATTTCTGAGGGCTTCATCGAGGATGTTAGATTCGGATACGTCTTTGAGATCGAAACAGGCCTCGCTGACAACCGTGTGCAGGCGTTCGAGGTTCAAAGGCGCTCGACTACCGTCGGGCTGGACCACGGTAATGCCGTTGGCGGCATCCTGGGTTTCCTGCGACAGGGACGCTTTGGCGGCACGCTTACGGGACTGCTCTTCGCGATAAATGACATAGTCGCGGGCAATTTTGTGCTCGCCTGAACGCATCAGAGACAGTTCAACCTGGTCCTGGACGTCTTCGATGTGGATGGTGCCGCCGGATGGCATGCGTCGTTGGAAAGTGGCGGCGACCTGCTCGGTCAGCTTGGCGACAGTTTCATGAATACGGCTGGACGCTGCGGCGGTGCCACCTTCCACGGCCAGAAAGGCCTTGGTGATGGCGACGGAAATTTTACTGCCTTCAAAAGGTACTACGGTGCCGTTGCGTTTGATAACGCGCAATTGCCCCGGCGCGGTGGCTGCGATTCCGCCTGAGACCAGGCTTGTATCCTGGCCCACAGGGGATGTTCCGGCGCTGGCGCCGCTGGGATTGGTCTCTGTTTGCATACTTGCTCCGAATTGTTCTGGCTTCTCGCCTTATTTTTTTGGGTACCACTTACAGCTTGCTGCTATGCGCTCAGGTCGGGGTTGGCCCGGGAATAGGGAAGAAAGCAGAACACATAAAAGTGCTGTGCCGCCGGGTGGCGGTGATTTCCCCTGTATTCCACACATCGAGCCAGTTGGCTCCGGCCGAACCCCTGGTCTAGGGTGGCCTTCGATGCGCTCTCCTGATCTCGTTCAGCGGGCCGTTTCTGTGGCCCCCAAAAATGTGTAATTGAGTAACAATGGCGTTACAACCTAGTGTGATCTGGTTATTTTCTCGCCGATCAATACCCTACATGTTGGGGTTTGCCGCTGGCATGCATACAAGATAATGCGGAGGATGGCGGTTTGCAAGGCATCAGGCTGGGTTTATTCTGTGGATAACTTGTTGATAGGTGGGTAGGTCTGCGCCCACTTACAGTCCAGCCCAACGACGGTGCAGCAAAGCGCTTTTGGGATGCGATTAACGAATAAATTTTTATGTAATTAGGCGTGTATATAGTATTCGGCTATTGCCCAGACAAGAGGGTGGTCGCCAGACTCTGCTGGCGGGAGGTGGGGTAGTGCACAGTTCGCGAACTCGGACTGTGCCTGAGGCATTAACTGTTTGCCAATAACAGAGTTTCCATCAGGGCCTTCTGGGCGTGCAGGCGATTCTCAGCCTCGTTCCAAATGACTGTATCTGGCGCATCCATCAGTGCCGCGCTGATTTCTTCGCCCCGATGGGCGGGCAAACAGTGCATATAGAGGGCGTCGGACGCAGCTCTGCTCATCAGCTCGTCGTTGAGCTGGTAGTCTGCGAAAGCCGTCTGCCTGGTTTGTTGCTCCTGCTCCTGGCCCATAGACGCCCAGACGTCGGTGGCCAACAGGTCCGCGCCCTCCGCAGCTGCTGCAGGGTCGCGCACAATACTCACTCTATCCCGGTTGGCGTCCAGTAGTGCCTGGTTGGGCTCATAGCCCTTGGGGCAGGCGATACGCAGTTCGAAGTCGAACTGGCGCGCTGCGTTGATGTAGCTCTGGGCCATATTGTTGCCATCGCCTACCCAGGTCACAACTTTGCCAGCGATGCTGCCGCGATGCTCGGTGTAAGTCTGCATATCCGCCAGTAACTGGCAGGGATGGTAGTCGTCGGTGAGGGCGTTGATCACAGGCACCGAGGATTCAGCGGCAAATCTTTGCACGATGTCATGGCCGAACGTTCGAATCATGACGATGTCGACCATGGACGAGATCACCCTCGCGCTGTCCTCGATAGGCTCACCCCGTCCCAGCTGGGTATCGGTGGGTGAGAGGAACATTGCGTGTCCGCCCAGGTGGGCCATGCCCGCTTCAAAGGAGACGCGTGTGCGGGTGGAGGACTTGGCGAAAATCATGCCCAGTACCTGGCCAGGAAAACGTCTCTGGTCCTTGCCCGCTTTGCGCTCTTGTTTCAATTCAATGGCCCGCTCGATCATTGCCTTGAGCTCGGCGGGACTAAAATCCAACAGGGTCAGAAAATGCCTGGTATCAGCCATGTCTATCTGCCTTATATAGTGTGATGGGAGCCTAGAGCTCCAGGATAAGGTTGGCGACGCCCTCGGCCAGCTCGGTGGCCTGGGCTTCAGTAATGATAAGCGGCGGCAGTAAGCGCACCGTATTGCCTGAGGTGACGTTAATTAACAGACCATTGTCCAGTGCTCGCTGCACCAGCTCGGGGCAGTCCCGGTCAAGCTGGACGCCTAGCATCAGGCCTCTGCCGCGTATTTCTACCAGGCGGCCAGATGAACCGACTTCGCGTTCTATTACCTCGCGGATAACAGCGCCCATGCGGGTCACATGCGCCAGAAGTTGTTCCCCTTCAATAGCATCCATGACAGCCAGGGCGGCGGCGCAAACAAGGGGGTTGCCGCCATAGGTGGAACCATGATGGCCCGCGCTGAATACATGGGCTGCTTCACCTCTAGCAAGGCAGGCCCCGATGGGAACGCCATTGCCCAGACCCTTTGCGGTGGTCACTACATCGGGCATGAAGCCCATACCCTGATACGCAAACCAGGTACCAGTGCGGCCATTGCCGGTTTGTACCTCGTCCAGCATGAGCAACCAACCCTGCTCATCACAGATTTTGCGCACGGCCTGCAGGTACTGTTGGTCCAATTCATGGATACCGCCTTCCCCCTGGATGGGTTCAGCGAGAAATGCCACCACGTCGGGGTTGTTGGCGGCGATCTGGCGGATGGCCTCGATGTCATTGCGCGGTGCTCGCACAAAACCGCTTACCAATGGCTCGAAGCCTGCCTGAATCTTGCGGTTTCCGGTGGCGCTCAGTGTGGCAAGGGTGCGTCCGTGAAAAGCACTCTCGAGAACGATTATTGTGGGCTTTTCCACGCCCCGGTTGTGGCCGTGCAGACGGGCGATCTTGATGGCCGCCTCGTTGGCTTCGGCGCCGGAGTTGCCGAAAAAGCATTTTTCCATGCCGGATGCCTTTGCCAGTCGTTCAGCCAGCTGCTCCTGGGGGCCAATGCCATACAGATTGGACGTGTGTACCAGCTTGCCGGCCTGATCGCGGATAGCGGCGGTCACCCCCGGGTGGGCGTGACCCAGACCGTTGACTGCAATGCCAGAGAGCCCGTCCAGGTATCGTCGGCCTTCAGTGTCGAAGAGGTAAACACCCTCCCCGTGGCTGAAACTGACCGGTAGTCTGGCGTACGTGGGCATCAGCGCCGACATTTTTGATCCTCCATAGAAACGCAAAAAGGCAGCTGGAGCTGCCTCTGAATCGAGCACTATAGACCGCAGCCAAGCGCTTGTAAATCACCTGCAAACCTCGTGGATATTTTGCTGTCAGAATAGGGTAGAATGCGCGGCCTTGAGACCGGGGCGGCGACCCCAACGTGAGACAGGATTAGGCATGGAAATTTTAGACACTATCAAAGAGCAGATTGAGAGTAATACGATTCTTCTATATATGAAGGGCTCCCCCAACCAGCCACAGTGCGGATTTTCTGCTCGCACAGTGCAGGCGCTGATGCAGTGCGGCGAACGGTTCGCCTATGTAGACATACTCTCCAACCCGGAGGTCCGCGCTAACCTGCCCAAATACGCAAACTGGCCTACCTTTCCGCAGTTGTGGGTCGGTGGAGAGTTGGTTGGCGGCTGTGACATCGTTACCGAAATGGCGGAGTCTGGTGAATTGCAGACCTTGGTTAAGGAAGCTGCAGCGGCTCAACCTGCCGAGTAAAGCGCCCAGGACTGCTCAGGAAACAGCGTAAAACAGCTGTTCCTGCGCCTCGGCGAGATCGCTGAGGGATTCGCGAACGATCTCCCTGGCCATGATGCCGCATTTACCGCACTGGCTGGCCACTCCGAGAGAGGCATGCACCTCGCGAAGAGAACTGGCGCCCTCCTGAACGGCGGCGCGAATTTGGGTGTCGGTAATACCCTTGCAGAGACAAACGTACATGGTTTGATGTTTTTGGCTTAACGAAGTGCCAAGTTAATGCTAATGATAATGATTGTCAACAACATTCGTACCTGGTTGTGGGTCACAGTGGTTCTGCCTGCAAGCCATTTTCGATCCAGAATAGTTAAAAACTATATACCCGATGGCCATAATCAAATTGGCGCTGTCACTCAGCCTGTGTATCATGCTCCTCCGACCTGTGGGGCGCGTGTCCCGCGGTATTTGTGACCCTATAGATGGAGTAAGACCAAATGGGCGTATTAGTTGGCAAACCTGCACCTGATTTTGATGTAGCAGCGGTACTGGGTACCGGTGAGATCGTCGATTCCTACAAGCGTTCTGAGGCTATGGCCGGTAAGTACGGTCTGGTTTTTTTCTACCCACTGGACTTCACTTTTGTATGTCCCTCCGAGCTGATCGCGCTCGATCACCGGATGGACAAATTCCGCGAGTTGGGTGTGGAGGTGGTTGCCGTTTCCATCGACTCCCAGTTCACCCACAACGCCTGGCGTAATACTGATATCAACGACGGTGGTATCGGCGCAGTGACTTACACCATGGCAGCGGACGTGGCTCATGACATTTGTCGCTCCTACGATGTAGAAGCAGATGGTGGTGTTGCTTTTCGCGGTGCATTCCTGATCGACAAGGAAGGCCTGGTGCGCTCCCAGCTGGTCAATGACTTGCCCCTGGGTCGCAACGTTGATGAATTGATTCGCCTGGTAGAGGCCCTGCAGTTCCACGATGAGCATGGCGAAGTATGCCCTGCTGGTTGGAACAAGGGTGACAAGGGTATGGACGCGTCGCCCGATGGCGTTGCCGCCTACTTGTCGGAGAACGCTGAAGGCCTTTGATCAGCGGCTCGTAATTAAGACCAAGCGCGGGCCACGGCCCGCGTTTTTTTTATCGGGTATAATCGCGCTTTTTCAGCAAACAGAGAACTGGGGTAATGGAAGTAGAGCAGTACATGGTTGAGCTGGGCCGTCAGGCCAGAGCCGCTTCGCGAGAGGTCGCGGCCTCGGCGACCAGTGCTCGCAACAACGCCCTGCTGGCTGCCCGCGATGCGCTCGATAGTGCCAGGGTTGAACTGGCTGCCGCCAATACGGCTGATTTGGAGCGGGGTGCCGCTAATGGCCTGGACGCTCCGTTGATGGACCGCCTGGAGCTGACCCCGGCGCGTATCGATACTATGCTTGAAGGCCTTACCCAGGTAGCGACTCTGCCTGATCCGGTGGGCAGCATCTTTGATATGAACACTATGCCCAGTGGCATTCAGGTAGGCCGCATGCGTGTGCCCCTGGGCGTCATAGGTATTATTTATGAGTCACGACCCAATGTGACTGTGGAAGCCGCCAGCCTGTGCCTGAAGTCAGGTAATGCCACCATTTTGAGGGGCGGTAGTGAGTCCCTGGATTCCAATATGGCAATTGCTCGCTGTCTCAGTCAGGGCCTTGAGAAAGCAGGCTTACCAGCTGCCGCTATCCAGGTGGTCGAAACACGGGATCGTGCTGCAGTTGGGCAGCTTATTACCATGCCTGAGTATGTGGACGTTATCGTCCCTCGTGGCGGCAAGGGCCTGATTGAACGTATTAGTAGTGAAGCAAAGGTGCCGGTAATCAAGCACCTGGATGGGACCTGTCACGTCTACATTGACGATGGCGCTGATGAAGACATGGCCGAGGCCATCGCGATCAATGCCAAAACCCAGCGTTACGGTACTTGCAACACTCTGGAAACGCTGCTCGTGCATACTGCCATGGCCCAGTCTATGCTGCCGCGGTTGGCTAAGGCCTATAGCGCCGCTGGGGTCGAACTGCGAGGTTGCGAGCGCACACTGGCCATCCTGCCCGAGGCGATTGCTGCCACGGAAGCTGATTGGTACGAAGAGTACCTGGGGCCAATTCTCGCGGTGCGAGTGGTGGATGGGCTGGAGCAGGCCATGGATCATATCCACACCTACAGTTCCGCGCATACCGAGAGTATTGTCACCTGTGACCATGGCCGTGCCATGCGCTTTTTGCGGGAAGTAGACTCCAGTTCAGTGATGGTAAATGCGTCGACCCGTTTCGCTGACGGCTTTGAATACGGCCTGGGTGCGGAAATCGGTATTTCCACCGACAAGCTCCACGCGCGCGGCCCCGTTGGCCTGGAAGGGCTCACCTCAGTGAAGTACGTGGTGCTGGGCGAGGGGCAGGTTCGCACTTGATTAAGGCCTTAACCCCGGTCGGGGTCTTTGGCGGTACCTTCAACCCGGTACATTACGGTCATCTGCGCTCAGCTCTGGAGCTAACAGAACGTTTGGGGCTGGATCACCTGCGCCTTATGCCCTGCGCGGTGCCCCCTCACCGAGAGGCCCCCAGCTGTGGCGCGCAACAGCGTGCTGATATGGTTGAGTTGGCGGTAAAGGATGAACCTCAGCTGCGCTGTGATACTCGCGAGCTGGGCAGGGGTGGTGCCTCTTATACTATTGTCAGCCTGCAGGAGTTGCGCGCAGAATTGGGCGCTGGTTACAGTCTCTGTATGGTTATCGGCTGTGACGCCCTGCTGAAGCTACACAGCTGGCATCGTTGGGAAGAATTGCTGGAGTTGGCCCATGTTGTGGTCATTGCCCGGCCAGGATGGCACTTTCCAGAGGATGGCGTGGTGGCTGACTGGTTGGCAAATCACCGCACACAGGACCACGGGATACTGCGCACGCACGCTTGCGGCAGCGTCCTGGTGGAGGAGCTTCGCCCACTGGCAATCTCATCCACTGAAATACGCGACCTGCTGCAGTCTGGCAGATCTGTTCGTTACCTGCTGCCTGAGCCGGTATTGGACTATATTGAAACGAGGCAACTTTACCAATGAGGAATGGCACATCTATGATTAGCCACCAGCACCATGCAAGCTGAGCAACTAAGAGAATTGGTCGTCCAGACTCTGGACGACATGAAAGCGGTTAATACTGTCACCCTGGACGTCACCGGGCTTACCGATGTGATGGACTATCTGGTGGTTGCCAGTGGAACCTCCAATCGGCACGTTAAATCTTTGGCAGGCAATGTCTGCATGGAAGCGAAGAAGCAGGGCCATCGCGCCCTGGGTGTGGAAGGTGAAGATGCCGGCGAGTGGGTGTTGGTGGACTTTGGCGATGTCGTCGTCCACGTTATGCTGCCGGCCACCCGTGATTTTTACGATCTGGAGCGCCTGTGGGCGGAGCACCCCAATCCTACGGCGACTGATGCGGATTAGCATCGTTACCGTCGGCACCAAAATGCCCCCCTGGGTCAGCCAGGGGGTGGACGAATACAGCATACGCATGCCTAGGGAGCTAAAGGTACAGTGGAAGGAGCTTCCGCTAGCGCCCAGAGGCAAAAGCACTAACCCACAGCAGTTGAAAGAGAAAGAGGGCGAGCAGATTCTGAAGGCTATCCCGGCTGGCGATCGAGTCATTGCTCTGGATGTGCGCGGTAAATCACTCTCTACTGAGAAACTTGCTGAGCAGCTTGGCGACTGGCAGATGTCCGGAGATAACTACAGCTTGCTTATTGGCGGCCCAGACGGCTTGTCTGGCGCTTGCCTTGATCGGGCTGAGCGGCGCTGGTCGCTGTCTGAGTTGACTCTGCCCCACCCTCTGGTGCGCATTTTATTGGCCGAACAGCTATATCGGGCTTGGACAATTACCGTCAATCACCCGTATCATCGCGAGTAGTTTTTCCCTCATACCAACTCCAGGCCAAGCGGTTACATGCCACAACACATCGCCCTGAAGGATCCTCACCGAGAGTCCCGTATTTACAGCGCGCGAACCGTAACGGCCATTCTCATTGTTCTGGGCTTGCTCGGCATCATTTTGGCTCGGTATTACAGTCTGCAGGTGACTGAGTATGAGATTTATCGGACCGCATCAGACAGCAACCGGGTGAAATTGCAGCCGTTGCCCCCAAAGCGCGGGCTAATCTACGATCGTAACGGTGTGTTGCTGGCGGATAACCGCCCCAGTTTCAGCCTTTCGGTGATCAAGGAGCGCGTTCCTGACCTGGAGGTCACGCTGCGGGAGTTGCAGCAACTGGTCCCCATCTCTGACTCCCATTTGGAGAAATTCGCAGAGCGGCTTAAGCGCCGCCGGCCCTACGAAGCGGTGCCTTTGCGTTTTCGCCTGACCGAGGAAGAGCAGGCGGTGCTGGCGGTAAATCGCTATCGCCTTCCGGGCGTAGTAGTGGATGCGCAGCTGCTGCGACACTATCCTCACGGCGAGCTCTTTTCTCACGCTCTGGGGTATGTAGGGCGCATTAATGAGCGCGAGGCATTTGAGCTCGACGAAACCGAGTACCGGGGTACCTTCCATGTGGGCAAGGTGGGCGTGGAAAAGTACTACGAAGACATATTGCACGGAGCGGTTGGCTACCAGAATGTCGAGACCAATGCTCATGGCCGGGTGCTAAGGGTATTGGAGCGTCACTCGCCCAGCCCAGGTGCAGACCTGACCCTGCATCTGGATATTGAGGTGCAGAGGGCGGCGTTTGAGGCGCTGGGAGATCGTCGTGGTGCCGTTGTCGCCATCGACCCCCTAACCGGCGGTATCCTGGCACTGGTCTCCACGCCGGGCTTCGATACCAACCTGTTCGTTAATGGCATCAGTTCAATCGAATACTCCGCTCTGCGCGACTCGCTGGATGTCCCGCTGTTTAATCGTGCAATACAGGGCTCTTATCCGCCCGGCTCCACGATAAAACCCATGATGGGTATGGCGGGCCTGGAGTCGGGCTTAGTGACACCTGAGTCCACGGTGCCAGACCCGGGCTGGTATCGGTTGCCAGGAGATTCCCACCGTTATCGCGACTGGATACTGCGGATTCGCGGAACCGGCCATGCTCCAGAGGTGAATCTGAACATGGCTATTGCAGAATCCTGTGACACCTATTTTTACGACCTGGGCCGGCGTCTCACTATTGATCGCATGGCTGAGTATCTGGCGCCCTATGGCCTGGGCGACCGCACGGGTGTGGATACAACCAATGAGCGCCGTGGGGTGTTGCCCTCCAAGGCCTGGAAGCGCGATGCGCTGGGCCAGACTTGGTATCCCGGCGAAACCATCAGCGCCAGTATTGGCCAGGGCTATATGTTGACCACGCCCTTGCAGCTGGCGGTGGCCACCAGCGTTCTCGCCAGCAAAGGTCAGCGGCGCACCCCCAGGCTGCTGCGGGAGCTAAATGGCGTGCCGTTGCTGGTACCTGAGCTGGAGCCGATTCAGGCCAACCCGGAGAACTGGGATTCAGTCCATAAAGGCATGCTTGAAGTAGTGCATGGCAAAAGAGGCACCGCCAAGTATCTCGCCAAGGGCATCCAGTACCAGATGGCGGGGAAAACGGGTACTGCACAGGTCATTGGTATTGCCCAGAATGCAGTTTACAAAGAAGAAGAGGTGAGCGAGCGCCATCGCCATCATGGTCTGTTCATTGCTTTTGCCCCCGCAGAAGCGCCTACGATTGCAGTGGCGATTATTGTCGAAAATGGTGGCGGTAGTTCCGCCGCTACTCCGATTGCCCGGCGTGTTATTGACACCTGGCTATTTGGCAGCAGCGACTACAAAGGCCCCGCCTGATGGGGGATTATGTTCGTCAAATGCCCCATCAGGGCAGCGCTGATCTGGCCCGCCAGCCCAGTGCGGCGTCGCGCATGCATATCGATGTCCCCCTGCTCTTGCTGTTACTGGCGTTGACCATCTACGGACTGTTTGTTCTCTACAGCGCTTCTGGCCAGAACATGGGTGCGGTGGTGCGTCAGGGGCGCTACTTCGCAGTGGGTTACGTTATTATGATTTTGGGTGCCCAGGTAGGTTTGCAGCGCTATACCCGCTGGTCTCCGTGGCTTTATCTTGCCGGCGTAGCGACGCTGGTGGCGGTGATGTTTTTCGGGGTGGGTGCCAAGGGCGCTCAGCGCTGGTTGCAGATAGGCGGTTTCCGCTTTCAGCCCTCGGAGATCATGAAGTTAGTGGTTCCCATGGCAGTGGCCTGGTATTTGTCAGATCGCACTTTGCCGCCAAAATTCAAATACATACTGGTCTCCTTGATGCTGGTGACCATACCCGCGGGCCTGATTTTGCAGCAGCCGGACCTGGGAACTTCTTTGTTAATTGCCGCCAGCGGTTTGTTTGTGCTGTTCATGGCTGGTATTGGTTGGCGCTATATTGTTGGGGCCATGGTATTGGCAGTGGCCTCTGCCTGGCCGGCCTGGGTGTTTGTGCTCAAGGATTACCAGAAGCAGCGTATTCTCACGATGCTCAACCCTGAGAGTGACAAGCTGGGTGCGGGCTGGAATATCATTCAGTCCAAGACCGCCATTGGCTCCGGCGGCTGGCAGGGCAAGGGCTGGATGGGTGGCACCCAGTCACAGCTGGATTTCCTGCCCGAGAGCCATACCGATTTTATTATCGCTGTGCTGGCGGAGGAGTATGGGTTGCGCGGGGTTCTATTCTTGTTAGCGCTCTACGTGTTGATTCTGTTGCGTGGTTTCTGGATTGGTGTCCAGGCACAGACCAGTTTTGGTCGGATGATGGCTGGCAGCTTGACCCTGACATTTTTTGTCTACATCTTTGTTAACATGGGGATGGTCGCTGGATTGTTACCCGTCGTTGGCGTTCCCTTGCCGCTGGTAAGCGCTGGCGGCACATCGGTAGTTACCCTCATGGCTGGATTTGGCATACTGATGGCTGTGAGTACTGAAAAACGAATGGTCGTTCACTGAGTTTGTTTCTCCAATACATAATATGAGTCCTCTTTATGCATAAGTTTTTCAAGGTTTCACTGGTTGCCTCCTGCTGCCTCTGGTCAACCCTGTCCTGCGCTCAGGAAGTTAATTACGCTGCCAATCCGGCTGCCCTCGCGGTGATGGATGAGTTGGTCAGTGAAGAGGGCTTTGATCGCATGGAGCTGACTGCGATCTTTACTGAAGCCAGTCGTCAGGAATCTATCCTCACAGCCATGTCTCGCCCGGCGGAGAAGACCAAGGCCTGGTATGAGTACCGCGAAATATTCTTGAATGACAAGCGTGAAAAGCAGGGCCTGGAGTTTTACCAGGAGCATATGGAGACCCTTAAAAGGGCGGAAAAAGAAACCGGGGTGCCCGCTGAAATCATTGTCGCTATCATTGGGGTGGAGACCTACTATGGTCGTATCGCCGGCAGCTACCGGGTGATTGACGCGCTTTCCACCCTCGCATTTGATTATCCCCGGCGTTCGGAATTCTTCACCAAGGAATTGAAGCACTACCTTATCCTGACACGGGACCAGGGCATGGATCCGCTGGAGTTGAAAGGTTCCTACGCCGGTGCCATGGGTTACGGGCAGTTTATGCCCAGCAGTTATCGCAGCTATGCGATTGATTTCGACGGCGATGACAAGGCGGATATCTGGAACAACCCGGTCGATGCTATCGGCAGTGTCGCTAATTACTTCAAGGCCCATGGCTGGACGGAAGATGGTCAGGTTATCGTGCCTGCAGAGCCCACGGCCGACCTACCTGAAGAGATGATGAGCCGCGGTCGCAACTTGAAGCCGAGGTTCACCGTGGCTGAATTTGCCGCCGCCGGTTTGGAACCGCAGGCAGAGGTGGACCCTGCAGCAGAGGCGATCGGTATCGAATTTGAGCTGGCTGACAGTATGGAGTACTGGTTGGGACTGCACAATTTCTACGTGATCACCCGCTATAATCACAGTGCGATGTATGCGATGAGCGTATATCAGTTGAGCCAGCGCATTGCTGCGGGGATCGCGCAGTAATGCTGCGACCGCTGTTTCTGGGGTTTGCAGCATCACTGTTAGTGCTTGCCTGCTCGTCCCAGGAACAAAAAGAGACATCCGAGCCGTCAGGCAAAGCGGGCGATGAGTATCAGGCCACCCGTTACACCCAGTCTCAGGACGCGGCGCCACTGAAGCATATTGGTCCCGATGATGTGGCCGATGCTGTGCCGAGGGCGGACCCCATACTGGCAGTGGGTAACAAGAGCCCTTATACCGTTAGCGGCTCCACCTACCAGATCCTAAAGGATTATCGCAATTACCAGGAGCAGGGCACAGCCTCGTGGTACGGCAGCAAGTTTCATGGACATGAAACTTCCAACGGCGAAATATTCGATATCTACGCAGCATCGGCGGCCCACAAAACGTTGCCAATCCCCAGCTATGCCCGGGTCACTAACCTGGATAATGGCCGCAGCGTGGTGGTACGGGTAAACGATCGTGGCCCTTTCCACGGCGACAGGCTGATTGACCTGTCCTACGCGGCGGCGGTTAAGCTGGATTATATGCACAAGGGCACAGCCCGAGTGCAGGTCGAGGTGCTAGACATTGCCGGTGTGGATGACCGCCGCGATGCACCGGGCACCCACTACCGTTTTCTGCAGCTAGGGGCCTTTGGTGCCGAGGGCTCAGCTCAGACGTTGCAAACTGATTTGCAGGCCTTGCTGCAGGTGCCGGTATTTATCAGCGAGGTGGATGCAGGCGGCAAACTGCTCTACCGGGTGCGAGTCGGGCCGATGACCGATCCTGAGCAGCTGGCAGTGGTACAGCAGCAATTACGTGACGGTGGTTACGCTGAAGGACAGCCACTGCCCTGAGCAACCGCAATATTTACCCTGAAAACCTCAAAGCTCTGGGCTTCAGCTTCCTGTTGGCTGGCGCATGCGTTACCATTCCCAGCGAATTCGGCAACACTCCCACGGTCCCATCCCTATGATTCGAATTACCCTGGCTCTGCTCCTGGCGTTTTCCACTTTTGGCGCTCAGGCCGCTACTATTGTGCCCTCACCACCGCAGATTGCCGCCAAGGCCTACCTGCTGGTGGATGCCAATAGCGGCGCTGTGCTGGCTGAAAAAGATGCGGATATGCCGTTACCACCGGCAAGCCTTACCAAAATGATGACCAGCTATGTGCTGGCGACTGAGATTGATGAAGGCAGGGTGGCGATGTCGGATATGGTCACCATCAGCGAGAACGCCTGGTCGCAGAATCCCAAATTCGCTGGCTCTTCATTGATGTGGATTGAGCCGGGCAAGGATGTCTCTATTGAAGATTTGCAACGGGGTATTGTCATTTCGTCGGGTAATGACGCCACCGTGGCGGTGGCAGAGCACCTGGCGGGCAGCGAAGCGGTTTTTGCGGAAATGATGAACACCCATGCGGAAAAATTAGGCATGGTAGACACTTACTATGTTAACTCTCATGGTCTGCCTCATCCGGACCACGTCACTACGGCCCGTGACCTGGCAACCCTGGCCAAGGCGATGATCAATGAACACCCTGAGCAGTACGCGATCTATAAAGAACGTGAGTTCACCTATAACAACATTAAACAGTACAACCGCAATAGCCTGCTGGCTGAAGACCCAACGGTGGATGGCTTAAAAACAGGCCATACCCAGGAGGCTGGATACTGCCTTGTTGCCTCTGCGGAGCGACGTGGCATGCGGCTGATTTCAGTGGTAATGGGCACCAGCTCAACCAGAGCGCGAAAGAACGAGACTCGCAGTCTGTTAAATTACGGCTTTCGTTTCTTTGAAACCAGCACATTGTTTGCGGCTGGCCAGGAGTTAGACAAACCGCGTATCTGGAAGGGCCAGGTGGACTATGTGCCCGTGGGCCTTATTGAAGAAACAGTGCTGACCCTGCCCCGAGGCAAGCAGAAGCACCTGGCCACCAATGTGGAATTGAACCAGAATATTGAGGCGCCGGTAGCCGTGGGTGATGAATTGGGTACTGTCATCATGACCCTGGATGGGGAGACGGTCTTTCGTGGTCCGGTAGTTGCGCTCGAAGCAGTTGAACCCGGCGGCTTCTTTGCTCGTATCTGGGATATGGTACTGATGTGGTTCGCCAGCCTGTTTAGCACCACCTAAAGGGGGCTTGTGAAATGACCCAACCGGAGCCACCAAAGATAGAGTTTCCCTGCGAGTACCCGATTAAGGTGCTGGGTCGCACCAGCGAGGGGTTTCGCGGCATTATCCTGGAAGTCTTCGAACGCCATGCGCCGGGTTTTGATCAGCAGACCATTACGGTTAATGACAGCGCTAAAGGCACCTTCACTTCCCTTACCATCACTATTACCGCCACAGGTAAAGAGCAGCTGGAAGCCTTGCACCAGGATCTCCTTGCCACTGGCCATGTAAAAATGGTCATCTAGTGAGCGTGCTTGTGCGGAAGCTCGGATTGGCTGACTACCAGCCAGTGCTGGACGCCATGCGTGAATTAACCGACCAACGTAACGCCGATACGCCTGATCAACTCTGGCTGCTACAACACCCCCGGGTATTCACCCAGGGCCAGGCGGGCAAGGCAGAGCATGTGCTGGCCCCCGGCGATATTCCTGTTATCCAGGTCGATAGAGGCGGCCAAGTCACCTATCACGGCCCCGGGCAATGGGTTGTGTACCTGATGATCGATCTCAAACGCCGTGGCCTTGGGGTGCGAGCTCTGGTGACTCTGATCGAGCAAAGCATTGTTCGACTGCTGGCCGAGTATGGCATCGAAGCGGCGCCCCAGCCCAAGGCACCGGGCGTCTATGTCGATGGTGACAAGGTCGCATCGCTGGGTTTGCGGGTGCGCAGAGGCTGTTCTTACCACGGCCTGGCAATCAATGTGGACATGGACCTGGAGCCGTTTCAGAGGATTAACCCCTGCGGCTACCAAGGATTGCAGGTTGTTTCTATGGCGCAGTTGCTGCCGGATGCCAGGCTGAATATGGAATTGATCGGAGATCGAATCCTGGAAATTCTCGAAGAAGCGCTAGCCTAACGCCTTACGGGCCTCTTTTGTAACTTACGCTGCAACGTTCTCCTGTGCATCGCAAGTGCTCGCGCTGTCGCCGAGATGTTGCCGCCATTGTCGTTGAGTACTTTTTGAATGTGTTCCCATTCCAGGCGCTCCACCGACATCGGATCGCTGGGAATGCCCACCTCTGTGTCTGGGTCAGGTCCCGCAAATGCGCTCAGTACCTCGTCTATACTTGCCGGCTTGCACAGGTAGTCCGTGGCACCAGCTTTGGTGGCCTCCACGGCGGTTGCAATACTTGAGTAGCCAGTGAGAACCACCAGTTTCGCTCCCGGTGATGCCTGCATCAGCTGTGGCAGGGCAACCAGGCCTGATACCTCGGGCATGTTGAGGTCCAGTAATATATGGCTGGGCCGATATTCGGTGCAAATGGCCACGGCCTCCATTGCGCTGTTACAGCTTCGAACGGTGAAGCCTCGGCGCTCAAACCCGCGTCTCATCACGCTGGTGAAAGTGTCGTCATCATCTACCAGCAGGATACTGTCAGTCACAGTTATTCTCCTTCAAAGGTAGGAACAGGGTGGCGATCGCGCCTTGATCTGCAGCGTTGCGCAGCTCGATTCGACCGCCATAGCGTTCTACGGTCGCGTGGCTCAGCAGCAATCCGATGCCAAGTCCCGAACGACTGGCGCGAATGATGGGTTTGCCTATGTTCTCAAGTAGCTCGGGCTTGATGCCTTTTCCCCAATCGCGAATTTCAATTTTGGCCTCGCGCGAATCCCACTGATAGCGTATCTCCAGCTTCTGCGAACCTGCGTCGGCACCGTTGTTGAGCAGGTTTTCGAAAGCCTGGCTAAGGGTGGAGTCCTGCACAACGTAAGGGCTGTTGCCGGTGTTCGGTGTTTTTACCTGATAACTAACCCCAGGGCGCCTTACCGCCCAGCGCTCTACGGCTTGGCTAACAAACGTATGCAGCGCAGTGGTGCTGGTTTCATTGCCGGTATTCAGCTCAGCTGTGCGAGCCAGGTCGCTCAGGGTGCTGCGGCATTGGCCTATTTGCTGCTGCAGTAGCAGGCAATCCTGACGAGCCTGATCCGACAGGCTGTCATCAGCCAGCATTTCGTCAACCAGTACGGTCATCGTGGAGAGGGGGGTGCCAAGTTCATGAGCTGTGCCGGCAGCGAGGCTCGCCACCGCCATAATCTGGTCTGAACGAAGACGTTGTTCCCGTTGAGCCACCGCGCGGCCCTCCTGGAGGCGCAGCTGGGCTGCCATGCGAACCACGAAATAGGTGATGAGACCGGCACTGAAAAGAAAATTGAACCACATGCCGAGGATGTGGATGTTGGTGCCAGTATCATGGCCCATGGCGGCGTGTGGGGTGAATAACGGGAAAGGTCGATAGAAATACAACAGCAGGCTGTATGCACCCAGTGAGGCGCCGGTTACCAGCCAGGTATAGCGCCAGGGTAAGACTGCTGCGGCAATGACCAGTGGCACAATGTAATAGGACACAAAGGGGTTGTTGGCGCCTCCTGTGAAGTACATCAGAGCCGTCCAGATCAGAACGTCCAGTAGCAATTGAGCCAGGAATTCAGCGTCTGATACGGGCCAGGGCTGGCTGCAGCGCCACAGGCTGGCAATAGTCAGGCCTGCAAGCGCCGTCAGGCTAGTGGTTATGCCCAGTAAACCCTCGGTGGTGAGGTTCTCAAGCAATACATAGCAAAGCACGCCGATCTGTCCCAGTAGTGCCATGCTGCGGATGAGTAACAGGCTGCGCAGATTTTGCAAAGAGGGGGAATGTTCGATGTCGGGAGTCTTGTTCACGTTGTCATTATACGACCAACCGCTTGTCGCGTGGAGGGACAAGATGCCGCAGCCGCCATTTCGGGATCAGGCCGATAAGCGTATAATCCGCGCTTTTTTACCGGAACCTCTTAATGTCAGATCTTGGTAACGCCATTACTTCGCGCCGTACCTTCGCGATCATTTCGCATCCGGACGCGGGTAAGACAACCATTACCGAGAAACTGCTGCTGCTGGGGCAGGCTATTCAGGTAGCAGGGTCGGTGAAGGGCAAAAAGGGTCCCCATGCCACGTCTGACTGGATGAGTATGGAGCAGGAGCGAGGGATATCGGTGACCTCATCGGTCATGCAGTTTCCCTATCGTGAACGCACGGTCAATCTGCTGGACACCCCCGGACACGAGGACTTTTCAGAAGACACATACCGCACACTCACTGCGGTTGATTCTGCGCTGATGGTGATTGACGGCGCCAAGGGCGTAGAGGCTCGGACGATCAAGCTGATGAATGTCTGTCGCTTGCGCGATACCCCCATCTTTAGCTTCGTCAACAAGATGGACCGGGATATTCGTGATCCGATCGAGTTGTTGGATGAAATTGAAGAGGTGCTAAACATAAAGGGCGCGCCTATCAACTGGCCTATAGGGATGGGGCAGTTCTTTAAGGGCGTCTATAACCTCTATACCGACACTATTCATCGTTATACCGCCGGCCAAGGTTCAGTATTGTCTGATGACGTGCGCATTCAGGGGATTGAAAGTCCTGAGGCTAGGCAGTTGTTGGGAGAGGATTACGACGACTTCCTGGAGGAAGTGGAATTGGTGCGCGGTGCCAGTCATGAGTTTGACCTTGAACAATACCTGGCAGGCAAACTGAGTCCTGTGTTCTTTGGCACCGCTCTGGGCAACTTTGGTGTTCGTGAAATGCTCGATGATTTTGTCAAGTGGGCGCCGCCGCCTTTGGGGCGAGAGACTGCCAAGCGGGACGTGGCATCTGATGAGGCTACGTTTTCTGGTTTTGTGTTCAAAATCCAGGCCAATATGGACCCTCGGCACCGCGACCGCATCGCATTTATGCGGGTGTGTTCAGGGCGCTATAGCAAAGGCATGAAGATGCGCCATGTGCGTACAGGTAAGGATGTGAAAATAGCCGATGCGGTCACATTCAAAGCCGGCGAGCGGCTATTGGTGGAAGAGGCGGTGTCCGGTGACATTATTGGCTTGCACAACCACGGTACGATCCAGATAGGCGATACCTTCAGTGAGGGAGAGGAGCTGCAGTTCACTGGTATTCCCCACTTCGCGCCGGAATTGTTCCGGCGTATCCGCCTGGCGGACCCGATGAAGGCCAAGCAGTTACAGAAAGGTCTTCAGCAACTGTCAGAGGAGGGCTCGACTCAGGTGTTTTCGCCCATTATGTCCTCGGATCTGATTGTGGGTGCAGTTGGTCAACTGCAGTTTGACGTGGTTGCTTATCGTCTCAAAGATGAATACAAGGTTGAGGCCCTGTATGAGCCGGTGAATGTGTATACCGCACGCTGGGTACACTGTGACGATCCTCGCAAGCTGGAGGAGTTTCGTAAGAAAGCTGCTGAGCACCTATCTGTGGATGGGGGAGGGCATCTGACGTATCTGGCCCCTACCCGGGTCAATCTGGCGCTGATGGAAGAGCGCTGGCCGGACATTGACTTCCGCGCTACCCGCGAGCACTAGCGCCCCTTCAATGGTCGCTGTTGACCTCGGACAGCTGCTCGTTAAGGGTCAGGAAGTCCCATAGAATACCCAGACCGAACAGGCCGGCGCTGAACATATAGATGATGCCGGTAAGCCACTTGCCCATATATAGGCGGTGAATGCCTAGCCAGCCCAGGAACGTCAGTAGGATCCAGCTGAGGTCATAGTCGGCCGGACCCGGAACAAAGCGCCGATCTGCCTCTCGAGACATAGCGGGAATGAGGAACAGGTCAATGATCCAGCCGACGAAAAATAGGCCCAGGGTGAAAAACCAGATCACCCCGGAGATCTGCTTGCCATAGTAGAAGCGATGGGCGCCGATAAAGCCGAATATCCACAGTAGGTAACCCATAAATACAGAGTGGGTGCTTTCTTGGTGTGCCACGTCTTTCTCCCGAGATTGTTCTGTCTATAATTTGGCTTGCGGGCACTTTTTGCAAGTCTGGATTATCCTGGCCTGAACTCGCTATACTGATATGGATCATGGCTACGCGCGCTCAGGCCGGTAGTCTTTGACTGCGTCATCAAACAAACATGAATTAAGGATTATCAATGTCAGTAGAACACCATGACCTGCACCACGACTTCCCTGAGCTCAGTGACCGTATTCACGAACTGAAGATGCAAGACGCGCACTTTCGTCGTCTGTTCGAGGTCTATCACGAGCTGACTCGCGATATTGAGAAGATGGAAGATGAGGTAACGCCTGTCGCAACCCACATCGAGGAAGAGGCCAAGGTTCGCAGGGTGCACCTGAAGGATGAGCTTTATCGCATGCTCACAGCGGGCTGATTGACGCTATGGCTATCAACGAACTGAAAACTGAGCTGGAACAGCGCCTTGCTGCCATGCAGTCGCGGCTCACCAGTATCAAAAGAGATGTGACCCAGGAGCATTCGGGGGATTCAGCCGAGCAAGCGCAGGAGCGGGAAAACGATGAGGTGGTCGATGCAATTGGCAATGAAACGCGTCAATCACTGCACGCTATTCAGGTAGCTCTGGACAAGATCGCAGACGGTACTTATGGCGAGTGCGAAAAGTGTGGCAACCCTATCGGTGAGGGTCGCCTGGATGCTATCCCCGAAGCAAGGTACTGTGTCAATTGCGCTGATTGATCACTAACAGCACCGGGCCCAGCCCAGTGCAGGGCCTGCTTGCATAAACTCTAAGTCCTATCGGCGGCCCTGTTCGCAAGTGCTAGTGTCAGTCTACAGGTGCTCCATCCTCTATCTATACATTAGCTACTCCAGAGTAAGAGAAACCGGGGTGCCGCTGTGACCCAGTCGCTAATTTGGTTGGGCGCCGGATAAGGGTAGCAATGGCCCTCGATCGGGCGTATAGTCGCCGCCCTTCGCGAGGCCTTTCAGACATTGTCACATTACCTGAAAATAAACCCCGGCGCGGGTTGACAGGGTAGGGGCCGATCATTAGAATTCGCGTTCCATTTTTCAGGGGGTTCCCGTGCGGACCTCTGGTTTTTTATTTGATTGGAGTTAGGTTAGGTGCAGAATCAACGTATTCGTATTCGCCTTAAGGCTTTTGACCACAAGCTGATCGACATGTCGACTCAGGAAATTGTGGAAACTGCGCGCCGTACCGGTGCTCAGGTCAAAGGCCCTATCCCCCTTCCCACGCGGAAGGAAAAGTATACCGTGCTGGTATCACCGCACGTTAATAAGGACGCACGTGACCAGTACGAAATTCGTACGCACAAGCGTCTGTTAGACATCGTGGAGCCTACAGAAAAGACTGTAGACGCCCTGATGAAACTAGACCTGGCAGCAGGTGTAGAAGTACAGATTAGTCTTGGTTAACTACAATTTGTAGCAAGACCTGCTCGGGGTATTAATCCCGGGTGTGTAATGTCCAATTACTCCTAGAGCGATTGGGCGGCCATAGAGGGTATAGAGCCCCGTACACTGAGAGGTTAGCAAAATGGCTATTGGCTTAGTCGGCCGTAAGTCCGGTATGACTCGTGTTTTTACCGAAGACGGCGTATCAATCCCAGTGACCGTAGTGGAGATATCTCCAAACCGCGTTACTCAGATCAAAGAGCTCGAAACCGACGGTTATAGAGCAATTCAGGTTACTACGGGAAACCGTAAGGCCTCCAAAGTGAGTAAATCAGAAGCTGGACACTTCGCGAAGGCGGGTGTCGAAGCGGGTAGCAAGCTGTCTGAGTTCCGTCTGGAAACAGCGGACGAAGCCCCCGAGGTTGGCTCTGAGCTGACTGTAGAGCGCTTCGAAGTCGGCCAGATTGTGGATGTGACCGGTAAGTCCAAGGGTAAGGGTTTCCAGGGCGGTATTAAGCGCTGGAACTTCACCATGCAGGACGCCACACACGGCAACTCCATCTCTCACCGGTCCAATGGTTCTATCGGCCAGTGTCAAACACCGGGCCGTGTGTTCAAGGGCAAGAAGATGTCAGGCCATATGGGTGCCGAACAGGTAACTACTCAGGGTCTGGAAGTTATTCGTGTAGATGCCGAGCGCAATCTGCTGCTCATCAAGGGTGCTGTACCTGGTGCTCCGGGTGGTGACGTCGTCGTACGTCCCACTGCCAAGGCATAAGGTTAGGAGGTCTCTAGCGTGGAATTGAATGTAGTTAAAGCGGGTAATGCAGAGGCGGGAAAAGTTTCCGTATCTGATGTTACATTCGCTAAAGAATACAACGAAGACCTGGTTCACCAGGTCGTCACTGCCTTTATGGCAGGTGCACGTCAGGGCACTCGCGCCCAGAAGAACCGCGCTGCGGTTTCGGGTGGCGGTAAGAAGCCATGGCGTCAAAAGGGAACCGGTCGTGCGCGTGCGGGAACTATTCGTTCTCCCATCTGGCGCTCCGGTGGTGTGACCTTCGCGGCACAGCCGCAGGATCACTCCCAGAAAGTGAATCGCAAGATGTATCGCGCAGCGCTGCGCACCATCATGTCTGAGCTTGCTCGCCAGGATCGTCTGGTAGTGGTAGAGAGCCTGGACCTGGAAGAGCCCAAGACCAAATTATTGGTTGAGCAGTTGGGCGGCTACGGTGTCGATAACGCTCTGATTGTATCTGCAGAGGTAAATGTGAACCTCTATCTGGCGTCACGCAACCTGCATAAGATTGATGTTCGCGATGTAGATGGTGTTGACCCTGTTAGCCTGATCGCTCACGAAAAAGTAATCGTGACTGTTGATGCGGTCAAGAAGTTCGAGGAGATGCTGGGATGAACCAGGAGCGCGTATTTCAAGTGCTGGTAGGCCCGCACGTTTCCGAAAAAGCGGCCATTGTTGCTGACGAAAACAATCAGTTTGTTTTTAAGGTTGCTGTTGATGCAACCAAGCCGGAAATCAAAAAGGCCGTTGAGCAACTGTTTAAGGTTAAGGTCGACAATGTCTGCACCCTTAAGGTGAAAGGCAAGGTGAAGCGCAACCGTTTCGGTTATAGCTCCAAGCCGACCTGGAAAAAAGCATATGTACGATTGGAGCAGGGTCAAGACATCGACTTTGCGTCCGTCGAGTAAGGAGTCGGATCGCAATGGCAATTTTGAAGAGTAAGCCCACTTCACCCGGTCGTCGTCACGTCGTCCGCGTTGTCAGTGAGGATCTTCACAAAGGTGCACCGTACAAGCCTTTGCTTGAAAAGCAGAGCCGTAACGGTGGCCGTAACAACAATGGTCGTATCACCACACGTCATATTGGTGGTGGTCACAAGCAGCACTACCGGTTGATCGACTTTAAGCGCATCAAGGATGGAATTCCTTCCACAGTTGAGCGCATTGAGTACGATCCTAACCGCACTGCGCACATCGCGTTGCTGCTGTTCGCCGATGGTGAGCGCCGCTACATAATTGCACCCAAGGGTGTGAAGGCCGGTGACGTGCTGCAGTCCGGTGCAGGTGCACCGATCAAGACAGGCAATTGCTTGCCACTGCGTAACATTCCAGTGGGCTCCGTGGTTCACGGAATAGAGCTGAAGCCCGGTAAGGGTGCTCAGATTGCACGTGCCGCTGGTGCTTCTGTTCAGTTGGTTGCGCGAGAAGGTCAATATGCAACATTGCGTCTTCGCTCCGGCGAGATGCGCAAAGTGTTGTCAGATTGCCGGGCAACGCTGGGAGAGGTTTCAAACTCCGAGCACAGTCTGCGTAAACTAGGTAAGGCCGGCGCTGCGCGCTGGCGCGGTGTTCGTCCGACTGTTCGTGGTGTTGCTATGAACCCGGTTGATCACCCCCATGGTGGTGGTGAAGGCAAAACCTCTGGTGGCCGTCATCCTGTCAGCCCCTGGGGTACTCCAACCAAGGGATACAAGACTCGTAAGAACAAGCGTACTGATAAGTTTATCGTGCGTCGTCGTGGTAAGAAATAACGGTCGTTTGACTAGAGATTAGAGGGAGAGATTGTGCCGCGTTCACTAAAGAAAGGTCCTTTTATTGACCTTCACCTGATGAAGAAAGTTGAAACCGCGATTGAGAGCAACGATCGTCGTCCCATCAAGACCTGGTCGCGCCGTTCGATGGTGTCTCCGGATATGGTTGGTCTGACAATTGCTGTTCACAACGGTCGTCAGCACGTACCCGTACTGATCAACGAAGATATGGTTGGCCACAAGCTGGGTGAATTTGCGTTAACTCGCACATTCAAGGGCCACATTGTAGACAAAAAGGCGAAGCGCTAAGCGCTCCGTAAAGAGGTTTAGGAAATGGAAGTTGCAGCAAGACTGAAAGGCGCGCGGATCTCTGCGCAAAAAGCCCGTCTGGTCGCTGACCAGGTCCGCGGCAAGCCTGTAGAAGAGGCGCTGACCCTGCTGGAGTTCAGCACCAAAAAGGCTGCTCACATAGTCAAGAAGGTTCTTGACTCTGCGATTGCCAATGCCGAGAACAACGAAGGCGCAGACGTGGATGAGCTCAAAGTTTCCACTGTCTTTGTTGATGAAGGCATGACAATGAAGCGCCTGCGCCCCCGTGCCAAGGGTCGTGCAGACAGAATTTTAAAGCGTAGCTGTCACATTACTGTGAAAGTTGCAGACGGCGAAGGCTAAGGAGACCAACACATGGGTCAGAAAGTACATCCTATCGGCATCCGCTTAGGTATTGTTAAAGAACATAACTCTATCTGGTACGCCGACAGCAAAAACTATACCAAGCAGTTGATTACTGACTTGGAAGTGCGCGCCTATATCGAGAAGGCACTGGATCACGCTTCTGTGAGCCGTGTTGTAATCGAGCGTCCCGCGCAAACAGCGCGCATCACCATTCACACTGCCCGTCCCGGTATCGTGATCGGTAAGAAAGGTGAAGACGTTGACGCACTGCGCAAGCTACTGACCCAAAAAATGGGTGTACCTGTCCACATAAACATCGAAGAGATCCGTAAGCCGGACCTCGATGCGAAACTGGTAGCTCAAAACGTAGCGCAGCAGTTGGAGCGTCGAGTGATGTTCCGTCGTGCCATGAAGCGTGTCGTGCAGAACGCCATGCGCCAGGGAGCTGAAGGTATCAAAATTCAGGTCGGTGGCCGCCTCGGAGGAGCTGAGATTGCGCGCTCCGAATGGTACCGCGAGGGCCGAGTGCCGCTGCACACTCTGCGTGCAGACATCGATTACGCTGCTTATGAAGCCCGCACCACTTACGGCATCATCGGCGTAAAAGTATGGATTTTCAAAGGTGAGGTGATCGGTAGCGATGAGGCTGCTGAGGCTCCCAAGAAGAAAGCAACTAATTAAGGGTTACGCAGATGCTTCAACCAAAGCGTACAAAGTTTCGCAAGACTCATAAAGGCCGTAACCGCGGTCTAGCCCATCGCGGCAGTAAAGTGAGTTTTGGTGAATACGGTTTGAAAGCGACAGGTCGCGGCCGCATTACTGCGCGCCAGATTGAAGCGGCTCGTCGCGCCATGACACGTCACATTAAGCGTGGCGGAAAGATCTGGATTCGAGTCTTCCCGGACAAGCCAATTACAGGCAAGCCGCTGGAAGTTCGCCAGGGTAAAGGTAAAGGTAACGTTGAATACTGGGTTGCCCTGGTTCAGCCTGGCAAAGTGCTTTATGAAGTACAGGGTGTATCCGAGGAAATGGCACGCGAGGCGTTTGAGCTCGCTGCTGCCAAGATCCCTGTTGCTACAACATTTGTTAAACGGTCGGTGATGTGATGAAAGCAAGCGAATTGCATGATAAGTCCGCTGAGGACCTCAACAAGCAGCTGCTCACCCTGCGTGAGGAGCAGTTCAAACTGCGCATGCAGAAGTCTACTGGTCAGCTCGGGCAGTCTCACCTGCTTAAGCAGAACCAGCGTGACATTGCACGCGTGAAGACTGTACTTACTGATAAGGCAGGTAACTAAGCATGTCAGCTGCAGAAAAGCGAACACGTACGACAACCGGTCGGGTTGTCAGTAACAAGATGGACAAGACCATTACTGTACTGGTCGAGCGTCGGGTCAAGCACCCGGTATATGGCAAGTACATTACTCGTTCATCCAAGATCCATGCACACGACGAGAGCAATCAGTGTGGCATCGGCGACACTGTTACCGTTGCTGAGACTCGCCCAATTTCCAAGAGCAAAACCTGGAACTTGGTTGAAGTAGTAGAGAGCGCCGCTCAGGTATAAGACCCTCACGGGTTGTGGTTAGTTTTGCGGCCTAATTGGTCGCAGTTTGGAGTAAGAGATGATTCAGACACAGTCGTATTTGGAAGTCGCAGATAACAGCGGCGCCCGTCGTGTGATGTGCATCAAGGTACTTGGCGGTTCCAAGCGTCGCTATGCGCGCGTAGGGGATTTGATCAAGGTAACCGTGAAAGAAGCCATCCCCCGCGGCAAGGTCAAAAAAGGCCAGGTGATGACTGCTGTTGTAGTTCGGACAAAGAAGGGTGTTCGCCGAGGCGACGGTTCCCTGATCAAGTTTGACGACAACGCGGCAGTACTGTTGAACGCACAGGACGCACCTATCGGTACCCGTATTTTCGGCCCGGTAACTCGCGAACTGCGTGGTGAGAAATTTATGAAGATTATTTCTCTGGCCCCTGAAGTTATCTAAGGCCGAGGAGAGGAAAAGAAATGTTGAAGATCAAACGCGATGACGAAGTGATTATCCTGGCCGGTAAGGACAAGGGTAAGCGCGGTAAAGTTCGCCGAGTACTGGACAACGACAAATTGATCGTTTCTGGTATCAACATGATGAAGAAGCACACCAAGCCCAACCCCCAAGCGGGTGTTGCTGGCGGTATCGTGGAGAAAGAAGCGGCCATTCAAGTTTCGAATGTTGCCATTTTTAATCCAGGAACAGGCAAGGCCGATCGTGTGGGCTTCAAAGTCGAAGGCGACACTAAGGTTCGTATCTTTAAATCCAGTGGCGAGGCTGTCGGCTAAGCCGGTCGGGTTAACAGGTAATAGACATGGCAACTTTGAAAGAAAAATACACGAGCGAAATCGCTCCTCAGCTGAAAGAAACGCTGGGTCTGGAAAATGTGATGGAAGTGCCCCGCATCACCAAAATCACCCTGAACATGGGTGTAGGTGAAGCGCTCGGCGACAAGAAAGTCCTCGAGGCTGCCGTCGCCGATATGGAGAAGATCTCCGGTCAGAAAGTCGTTATAACCAAGGCACGCAAATCTATTGCGGGCTTTAAGGTTCGAGAAGGCTGGCCGATTGGTTGCAAGGTAACTCTGCGTTCCGAGCGTATGTATGAGTTCCTGGAACGTCTGATCAGTATCGCTATACCCCGTATACGTGACTTCCGTGGCATCAGCCCCAAGTCATTTGACGGACGCGGCAACTTCGCGATGGGCGTGACCGAGCAGATCATCTTCCCTGAAATAGACTACGACAAGGTGGACGCCCTGCGCGGTATGGATATTACTATCACAACCACTGCTCGTACGGATGATGAAGGTCGTGCTCTATTGCGCGCTTTCAACTTCCCCCTGAAAGGTTAAGAGGCTTTACACATGGCTAAGAAATCTATGATTGCGCGTGAAAACAAGCGTACGCGCATGGTAGCTAAGTACGCAGAAAAGCGTACTGCCCTGAAGGCGATGATCGCTGACGTTAATGCTTCTGACGAAGAGAAGTGGGATGCGCAGATTGCTCTACAGAAGCTGCCTCGTGATGCAAGCCCGGTCCGCCAGCGTCGTCGCTGTCAGATTACCGGCCGTCCACACGGGGTGTATCGTAAGTTTGGCCTGTGTCGTAACAAGCTGCGTGAAGCGGCTATGCGCGGCGATGTGCCTGGCCTGGTTAAAGCTAGCTGGTAACGGAGAGATATTGAAATGAGTATGCAAGATCCGATGGCAGATATGCTGACCCGAATTCGCAACGCACAGATGGCTGGTAAGACTGGTGTAGAAATGCCTGGCTCCAAGCTGAAAACTGCGGTTGCTAACGTGCTGAAGGAAGAAGGCTATATCGCTGACTTCAACGCATCGAATGATAGTGGCAAGCCCCGCTTGGCTATCGAACTGAAATACTACCAGGGCAATCCGGTTATCGCTGAGATTGACCGTATTAGCCGCCCAGGTCTGCGCAACTACGCAGCCAAAGGTGAGCTGCCCTCCGTTCGCGGCGGTCTTGGTGTAGCGATTGTTTCCACCTCCAAGGGTGTGATGACTGATCGCGCAGCGCGTGCTGCCGGTGTTGGCGGCGAAGTGCTCTGCACTGTTTTCTAATTAAATTGATTTGAAGAGCATTCAAAATGTCTAGAGTCGCAAATAATCCGGTACAACTGCCCAGTGGTGTTGAGGTCAAACTTAATGGCGCCGACGTCACTGTCAAAGGCAGCAAAGGTACGCTGGAGTTGTCAGTAGTTGACGGCATACAGATTAACCAGGATGACAACGTCTTGACCTTTTTATACGAGTCCGACAAGTTCAAGGCCATGGCCGGGACAACTCGAGCACTGGTAAATAATATGGTCAAGGGCGTCAGCGAAGGCTGGGAGAAGAAGTTGGTACTCAACGGTGTTGGTTATCGTGCCAAAGCTTCCGGCAAAAGTGTCAACCTGACCGTAGGTCTTTCCCATCCAGTTGATTATGCACTGCCTGAAGGCGTTTCTGCGGAAACGCCAAGCCAGACTGAAATCGTGGTTAAGGGTATCGACAAGCAGGCCGTAGGCCAGGCAGCTGCCGAAATTCGCAGCTTCCGTCCGCCGGAGCCATACAAGGGTAAGGGTATTCGTTACGCGGACGAGCATGTTCGTCGTAAAGAAGCCAAGAAGAAGTAGGTGAGTTGACATGAGTGCAAAGAATGATTCAAGGCTGCGCCGCGCACGTCGCGCTCGCGCCCGTATGCGTACCCTAGGCGTTAACCGTCTGAGCGTACACCGTAGTCCTCGGCACATCTACGCCCAGATCATTGCGCCTGAGGGCGACAAGGTACTGGCTAGTGCTTCTACCTTGGACACAGATCTGCGCAAAGGCGCCACTGGCAATATTGATGCAGCTGCAGCAGTTGGCAAGCTGGTCGCTGAGCGTGCCAAGGCTGCTGGAGTAGCTAAGGTTGCCTTCGACCGCGGAGGTTACAAGTACCACGGACGCGTTAAGGCACTAGCCGACGCAGCTCGTGAAAGTGGACTGGAATTCTAAGGTAAGTAGATATGGCTTTTAAAGAGCAAAGAAAGCAGCAGACCGAAGGTGATCTCCAGGAAAAGCTGGTACAGGTCAACCGTGTAGCTAAAGTGGTTAAAGGTGGCCGTATTTTCGGCTTCACCGCACTGACAGTGGTCGGAGACGGCAAAGGCAAAGTAGGCTTCGGACGCGGCAAGGCTCGTGAAGTGCCTGTTGCTATCCAGAAGGCTATGGAAGCGGCTCGTCGCAACATGATCCAGGTAGACCTGAATAACGGTACTATCCAGTATCCTGTGAAGGCCTCCCACGGCGCATCCAAGGTTTACATGCAGCCTGCATCTGAAGGTACCGGTGTTATTGCCGGTGGTGCGATGCGAGCTGTGCTGGAAATCGCTGGCGTCCACAACGTATTGGCCAAGTGCTACGGCTCCACCAATCCGGTGAACGTGGTGCGTGCGACTTTCAATGGCCTGCGCGATATGTGTGCACCCGAAGACGTTGCTGCCAAGCGCGGCATGTCTGTCGAAGAAATTTTGAACTAAGTATTGAGCGAATCGTCATGGCAAAAGCAATGATCAAAGTTACCCAGGTCAAGAGTGTAACCGGCCGCCTGCCTAATCATAGGGCGTGTGTTGCTGGCCTCGGCCTGCGTCGGATTGGTCATACCGTAGAAGTGGAAGACACACCTTCCATTCGCGGCATGATCAACAAAGTACACTATCTGGTACGGGTGGAGGATTAAATCATGTCAGATGTAATGAGACTGAATACCCTGAGCCCCGCTCCGGGTTCTAAGAAAGACAACAAGCGTGTGGGCCGTGGTATTGGTTCAGGCGTTGGTAAGACTGCTGGTCGCGGTCACAAGGGACAGAAGTCCCGCTCCGGCGGTTCTGTTCGCGTCGGCTTCGAAGGTGGTCAGATGCCTTTGCAGAAGCGCTTGCCCAAGTACGGCTTTACGTCTCGTATTGCTCGCACTACTGCGCAGGTTCGTCTGTCTGAGCTGAACGCTATCGACGGTGATGTGGTTGACCTTGAGACGCTTAAAGCGGCTGATCTGGTCAAAGATAGCGTTGTTCGCGCCCGTGTTTTCCTTTCCGGAGAGCTGGGCAAGGCGCTGACTGTCAAAGGCCTCGCGGTTACCAAAGGTGCCCGCGAAGCAATTGAGAAAGCCGGCGGAAAGATCGAGGAATAAATGGCCCAAGGACAGCTGCCCTCAGTAAACAAGGCAGGTATGGGCGAGCTTTTTGCTCGCCTTCGCTACGTTTTACTGGCAATTATTGTTTATCGGATAGGGACGCACATCCCTGTACCGGGAATCGACCCCAATCAACTGGCGGCACTGTTCAACCAGAACCAGGGAACTATCCTGGGCTTGGCGAATATGTTCTCCGGTGGCGCTCTGGAGCGGATGAGTATCCTGGCTCTGGGAATCATGCCCTATATTTCTGCATCGATTATTATGCAGTTGATGTCGGCGGTGACGCCGCAGTTAGAGGCATTGAAGAAAGAGGGTGAGTCAGGCCGGCGCAAGATTAGCCAGTACACGCGCTACCTTACGGTAGTGCTGGCTATTATCCAGGCCACAGGTATGACTGTGGGCATGGCCAACCAAGGCATGAGTTACGACACATCACTGCTGTTTTATGTGATTGCCATAACTTCCCTGGTGACCGGTGCAGTCTTCATGATGTGGCTGGGTGAACAGATTACTGAGAAAGGTGTGGGCAATGGGATCTCCCTGTTGATCTTCGCCGGCATCGTCGCGGGATTACCCGCCGCGATTGGTCAGTCGCTTGAGCAGGCGCGTCAGGGAGAACTTAATATCCTGGTGCTGATGTTCATCCTGGCGCTAGCCATTGCAGTGATCTACATGATTGTGTTCATCGAGCGCGGCCAGCGTCGCATCACGGTGAATTATGCCAAACGGCAGCAAGGTCGCAAGATGTACCAGGCGCAGAGCTCGCATCTGCCCCTTAAAGTGAACATGGCGGGCGTAATACCCGCGATTTTCGCGAGCAGCATACTGCTGTTCCCGGCGTCGATCGCAACGTGGTTTGGCTCAAGCTCAGGTGGAGCCGACTGGCTGCAGGATTTGGCAGTAGCCATTGGCCCTGGCCAGCCGTTGAATATATTGCTGTTCACAGTGTTTGTAGTGTTTTTCTGCTTCTTTTATACGGCGTTGATGTTTAACCCGGTAGAAGTAGCTGACAACTTGAAGCGTTCCGGAGCCTTTGTGCCCGGTATTCGCCCGGGACAACAGACTGCCAATTATATTGATGGCGTGCTGACCCGGCTGACGGTATTCGGATCAGCCTATATTGCGCTGGTGTGTCTGATGCCCCAGTTTTTGGTAGTGATGTGGAATGTGCCTTTTTATCTGGGCGGCACCTCACTGCTAATCGTGGTTGTTGTGGTGATGGATTTTATGGCCCAGGTGCAGAGTCACTTGATGTCACACCAGTACGACTCGGTGATGAAAAAGGCCAACCTGAAGAACTATGGTGGTGCCGGACGCGTTCGCTAAGCGCCCCGCTGCTAAAACGGAGAAGTAACGATGAAAGTACGTGCATCAGTAAAGACAATCTGCCGCAACTGTAAAGTTGTGCGCCGTAAAGGCGTCGTGCGGGTGATCTGCAACACAGATCCGCGGCACAAACAGCGTCAGGGTTAATTCCCGGCACGGTTGATTTTTTGTAACGATATCGCTAGAATGCTGCGCCTTTCGCGTCGACCTGATTGAGAAATCAGTAAATCTGAGTCAAATCAGAGGTTTGCGGGAATTGCATAGTAAAGCGAAAGATTATTCTTGGAGAAAGTTGGATGGCTCGTATTGCCGGCGTCAACATACCAGATAACAAGCACGCTGTTATCTCATTGACATACATCTTCGGTGTAGGTCGCACAACTGCTAAGCAGCTGTGCGCCGCCACCGGTGTCACGGAAAGCACCAGAATTGGTGAGCTTTCTTCAGAGCAGATGGATGCCCTGCGTGGCAAAGTCGCAGACATGATGGTTGAAGGTGACCTTCGTCGTGAAGTGTCCATGAACATCAAACGTTTGATGGACCTGGGTTGCAACCGCGGTCTGCGTCACCGTCGTGGCTTGCCGCTTCGCGGTCAACGCACCAAAACCAATGCGCGCACCCGTAAAGGACCGCGTAAACCGATTCGCAAGTAAGGACAGACCTAGCGTCACCCCTCAGCGAATCCTTTTTAGTGTAGCTGCACCTGAGTGCAGTGTTGATATTAAAGTAGGAACTACAATATGGCTAAGCCAGGTGCCAAAAGCACTCGTAAGAAAATCACGAAGACCGTAGTGGACGGAATCGCCCACGTACACGCGTCTTTCAACAACACCATTGTTACCATTACCGATCGCCAGGGTAATACCCTGAGCTGGGCCACTGCGGGTGGCTCCGGTTTCCGCGGTTCTCGTAAGAGCACGCCGTTTGCAGCCCAGGTTGCAGCCGAACGCGCTGGAGAAGCCGCCAAGGAATATGGTCTGAAGAATCTCGATGTGCAGGTTAAGGGCCCGGGACCGGGTCGTGAATCTGCCGTTCGCGCGCTGAATTCCTGTGGCTACAAGATCAGCAACATCACGGACGTAACGCCGATACCACATAACGGCTGTCGTCCTCCCAAGAAACGTCGCGTCTAAGCATCACGACAAGCGCTCACAGGATTATTTGACATGGCTCGATATATTGGACCCAAGTGCAAGCTCTCCCGTCGTGAAGGAACTGACCTGTTCCTGAAAAGCGGCGTACGTTCACTTGAAAGCAAGTGTAAAGCAGAAACAATTCCAGGCCAGCATGGCGCCCGTCGTGGCCGCCTGTCTGACTATGGTGTGCAGCTGCGTGAGAAGCAGAAAGTCCGTCGTATCTACGGCGTACTGGAAAAGCAGTTCCGCAATTACTACAAGGAAGCTGCCCGATTGAAGGGTGCTACCGGTGAAAACCTGCTGCAACTGTTGGAATCTCGTCTGGATAATGTTGTTTACCGCATGGGCTTCGGCTCTACGCGTTCTGAATCTCGTCAGCTTGTCGCTCATAAGGCGATCATGGTTAACGGTCAGGTTGTGAACATCGCGTCTTACCAGGTGAAAGCAGGCGACGTTGTTGCCCTGCGTGAAAAGGCCAAGAAGCAGCTGCGTGTTCAGTCTGCACTGGCCCTGGCTGCCCAGCGTGGCGAGCCTGAGTGGATCGAAGTAAACGCGGACAAACTCGAAGGTACCTTCAAGTCTGTTCCCGACCGTCAGGATCTCTCTTCCGAGATCAACGAGAACCTGATCGTCGAACTTTACTCCAAGTAATCCACTGAAGGACTAACCTAAAAAAGGTGCCCCGTATGCAGAGTGCAGTGAACGAATTTTTGACCCCGCGTGTAATCAATGTTGATGAAAAGAACAGCACGCGCGCCCAGGTAACCCTGGAACCCCTGGAGCGTGGCTTTGGTCACACTCTGGGTAATGCCTTGCGTCGTATCTTGCTGTCTTCCATGCCTGGTTGTGCCATCACCGAAGTTGAGATAGATGGTGTGTTGCACGAGTACAGTGCAATCGAAGGCGTTCAGGAAGACGTGATCGAAATTTTGCTGAACCTCAAGGGCGTTGCCCTGGTGATGAACGGCAAAGAAGAAGCCGAGTTGACCTTGACTAAGAAAGGTTCGGGTTCAGTCACAGCTGCTGACATCCAGGTTGATCACGACATCGAGATCCGCAATCCGGAGCACGTAATCTGTCACCTGAACGGCGCTTCTGAAATTAGCATGAAGCTGACAGTGGCCCGTGGCCGCGGTTACTCACCCGCTGATTCTCGCGAGAATCCAGAAGAGGAAACACGCTCTATCGGTCGGCTGCAGTTGGATGCTACTTTTTCTCCAGTGCACCGTGTGTCCTATGTCGTTGAAGCTGCACGTGTAGAACAGCGTACTGATCTGGACAAACTGGTACTCGATCTGGAAACCAACGGTACGATCGACCCCGAAGAAGCTATTCGTCGCGCCGCGACCATTCTGCAGCAGCAGTTGGCCGTGTTTGTTGACCTGGAGAGCGAATCTGAGTCTGAGTCTGTTGAGGAAGAGGATGAGGTAGATCCGATTCTGCTGCGTCCTGTAGACGATCTGGAACTGACTGTCCGCTCCGCTAACTGCCTCAAGGCAGAGAACATTTACTACATCGGAGACCTGGTGCAGCGCACTGAGGTTGAGTTGCTGAAGACCCCTAACCTGGGTAAGAAGTCTCTCACCGAAATCAAGGATGTATTGGCTTCTCGTGGTTTGTCCCTGGGCATGCGCCTGGACAATTGGCCACCTGCCAGCCTCAAAAACGACGACCGGGTACTGAGCGCTTAAGGCTCCCCGGTCACCTGACAGCAGTGCTGAGATAGCACAGTAAAATAGGATTGGAAAAATGCGTCATCGTCACAGTGGACGTCAACTGAACCGCAACAGTTCTCACCGTAAGGCCATGTTTCGTAACATGACTAACTCACTGGTTGAGCACGAGTTGATCAAGACCACCCTGCCCAAGGCCAAGGAGCTGCGTGGATACGCGGAGCCCCTGATTACCCTGGCGAAGAAAGATAGCGTTGCAAACCGCCGTCTGGCCTTCGACCGTACTCGCAGCAAGGAAGCCGTAGGCAAATTGTTCACTGAGCTGGGTCCACGCTACCAGGAACGTCCCGGTGGCTACATCCGTATCATGAAGTGCGGCTATCGAACCGGTGATAAGGCTCCAATGGCCTACGTAGAGCTGGTGGACCGCCCTCAGATCGAAGATTACGAAGATCAGGATTAATCCCTGGTCCGAGTGACTGTTAGTCAAAAAGCCGGGCATAGTCCCGGCTTTTTTGTGCCCGCTAGGGCTTGTACCAGATTGGTGAAGACCATGCGCGCTCCTGAATGGCGGCTGGCACATCCTCCAGTAAGGGCAACCCGGCTCTCACCGCATCGTAAGTGCTCCACCTAGGAGTCGGAATCTCTATCACTCTGACGTAGTAAAGGGCAGGTGTTTCCGGGTCAAATTCAGGGTCTTGCCATACCGCGGACAATTGGGCTGCGCCTATGTCATTTCTGTAGGTTGCAGTGGTTAGATCTACGGTGGAGCCGATCGCCGGCAGTTTGCCGTCCTTCCCGGGCCGCCTTTCGCCTGACCACACTGCATCGAACACTTTATCCCTTAGTCGTCCTGATGCATCGACCCATCCCTTGATAATTTGGACGCGGTCAAGGTTGGCACCCAATGCGTCCTTACTCGCCATTACAACGAACTGAGGCGACTGATTGCCAGTGGGCCTGTTTAGGTCACCGCCCATCGGAACGCCCCTAGCGTAGCTTAGCGCCACTGTATCGTGCTTGGCCAAAATTGAGCTGTCGTAATCCCAGCCGCCAAAGAATCTCACGGCTATACGGGGGCCAGAGGTGGCGAAGGTTTCTCTATTGTAAATGGAGTCCCAGATAGCGCCGCGTGTATTACTGGTAGCCCAAACGCCAGTAATGGACCCTATGCTGAGGTCCCTGCTGTTAAGCCAGCTAGTGACTTGTCCCTCGCGGCGAGCTTTGACTGAACCGTCTTCGGGGCCGTGAGCGCCGACAAAGTTGTCTTCGTCGACGTCGCTCATCATGCCGTTGTGATTGTCTGTGCCACCCACGAAGCCCAGCTTGAAGGGGTTAACTCCCAGGGATTGTTCAAGCGCCAAACCCTTGACCACGCCGCTGCGCACGAAATTGCGCTTTTCTGCTTTGCGATCGCTAAATTGAGCCATTGAATCAGCGTTTTCAAAGTCTGCGAACTCGTCAGCGGCCCAGAACTTGCGATGAACCTCCGAGTTACCTTTTACCTGCATCATTTCAATGGCCCGCTCAAAATGCTCACGTATCTGGGCATACTCAAGATCTATTGGCTTGCCGCTGGAATAGTTATCCGGAAACATCATGCCCTTACTGGCGTTAGAGTTATGAGGGATCGCCATGCCGCGAATATCGCCCTGTTCCAACCCCGCCAGCCACTGCCACAGTTCCTCCTCATGATTGAGGTCGATGTAACTCATGGGTCTTTCCGGCACATCGCTACCCCGGAATATAACGTTTCGATGTAGGTTGCCGCCTTTGGGGGCAGCGCTCCATTCATAAGCGATGAAACTGGTGAATTCACCAGGCTTGTTGTGTTTTTCGGCGGCTGCAACTGCGATCTGCCATGCGCTGGTGACAGTGCTTTCGCCCGCGAAGAACTCAGTGTGTCCGGGGGTATCTCCCCGGTTGTTGCTGATGACGTATTTGTAAAACCACTGCTCTCGCTCTTTAATATCTGATAGCTTCAACAACTCCTGTATCAGAGGGTTATTGTGGCCAGGGGCATCTTTATTCAGCGCCGAATACATTTCGCCGATGTACTCCGCATGGTCTGTAACGGCGGCAAAGTCCAGAGGACGCCGAATCTGGTGTGGCATACCATTGACGATGACTGTTTCACCCCTTGCGGCGCGATAAGCGTCATCTGGGGTCTGGTGGGTGCCGCCTATGAATGCATCCAGGGAGTAGGCGGTGTGCATGTGGGTTTCGCCGTAGTACAGGTTTCTTTCGGGGCTCTCATCCATAGTGGCCGTAGCAATGCCGCTCATCAGCAGACCCGTCAACAGGGATATGCTCGACAGATTTTTTCTATTCAAACTTCCTCTCCGTTCAAAGCTGTCCAAAATATAGCAATGAAAAATCATGGCGACTTTTCAGTATTCTAGACTAGAATTCGAACTCTATTACAGAATTAGCTGAGTCCTGATGATGAACTTGAATGTACCAAAAGCATTAATTTTAGTGGGTATACTCTTCCTGGGCGCTTGCGCGTCGACCAAACCTGAGCCGGTAACGCAGGATGGCCTGGTTCTGCAAGAGAGTACCAAGTTTCAGGAGGTCTATCTTTTGCCGGGTGCAGACCTGTCATCCTATAAGAGTTTTGGTATTGCTACTTGTGAGGTGGCGTTTCGAAAAAACTGGCTGAGGGATCAAAACAGCAGCCGTTTGGACCTCTCTAACCGTGTCACCCAGAAAGATGTAGATAGTATCAAGGATGCCCTGGGCCAGGCCTGTGACCGCCATTTTCTCGAGGCGCTGCAGGCGGCCCCGCCCTATGATGTTACCGACCAATTTGATGATGGCGAGGCGGTGCTTATTGTCCGCCCATCGATTGTGAATCTGGATATTAATGCCCCGGATACGATGAGTTCCAGCATGAACCGATCCTATACAACCTCAGCTGGTGAGATGACGCTTGCGCTGGAGCTGGTTGATGGCACTACCGGGCAGGTGGTAGCAACAGCCAGGGATCGTCGCAAGGGCATGGATACCGGGCGTCTGCAGTGGACCAACGGAGTGACCAATAAAGCAGATTCAGATCGTGCCCTTAAGCGCTGGGCAGGCATGTTGCGTGATGGTCTCGATGAGTCTACGGGCCGATAGCGCTGGCTGATTGACTGACTGTGAGGGCGAGCCGAGCCTGGCTTTGGGCTTGACTGGGCTTTGGCGTCCTCCGGTGGAGATAGGGGAGCGCTGGAGCTGACCGCAGCGCAACATTTTCCCCTTTGGAGTGGTCTGGCTGGAGCTGGGTTGACCGGCTTTTGGTATGAGCAGGTGACTGGAGATAGCGGTTCCGGAGCCAGCTTTGGTGACTTCAAGGCGAAGGCGCTTGGTATCGGCCCGGTAGTGTCCTGGACGGGTCAGGTAGCGGGCACAGACACTGTGGCTGAATTCAAGTGGCTGCACGAATCAGGAGTAGAGCGCAGGCCCGAGGGCGACACGCTGTTTCTCAAAGTGGTCTTCAAATTCTGAGATCAAAATCCTAAGACATTCATCAAACAAGGCAGTGTTAATGGATACTAAAATGGTTTACCTGTTTCGTTTCACAGTTGCGGCTCTGCTGTCCTGTAGTCCTCTTGTCAGTCATGCCAATGACTACTCGCCCTATGCTAATAGGGAGTTTCCTACGCAATTGCTATTCGGTGAGACGCATGTGCATTCGGCACTGTCTGCAGATGCAGGAGGTGGTGGCACGAGGCTGATGCCGCGCGATGTCTACCGCTTTGCTGCTGGCGAGCAACTTAATTCTAATACTGGCCAACCGGTTCGATTGGCGCGGCCGTTCGACTTTTTCGCCCTGACCGAGCATACCGACGGTATGGGAGCGTTCACCGATATCATGCGTGGTGCTCCCGAGATGCTCGCGGATAAACAGGGCAAGTACTTTCACGAGGAATTCACAGCTGGTGGTGATAGAGCCAAGGCGGCTTCGATTGAGTTGATTCGACTCTTTAGCCAGGGTGAGTTATCTGATGCGCTCAATTACCAGCCGGGCAATCCCGGCTATAAAGCAACCTGGCATGACCTGGTGGCGGCAGCTGAGGAGTTTAATCGACCGGGGGAATTCACCACATTGATTGCTTACGAATGGACCTCCTTGGTTAAGGGAAACAACCTCCACCGAAACGTTCTGTTCAGAGATGGCCCCGAGCGAGCCCTGCAAATGTTGCCCTTTACAATGACGCCCCCAACAGGAAGTCCAGACCCACGCGATCTTTGGAAATGGCTGGAAAAATACGAGCAGACCACCGGCGGTGATGTGCTGGCTATCCCCCACAATCCCAATTTGTCCAACGGGATGATGTTTGCCTTGCAAAATGACTTTGAGCAGGGCGCGGCGTTTGATGAGAAGTATCTGGCCACACGTGCCCGCTGGGAGCGCCTGGTGGAAATTGGTCAGACCAAGGGCGACAGTGAGACTCATCCTTTGTTGTCACCAGACGATGAGTTCGCTGATTACGAGCGCTGGGACTGGGCGAATCTTGATATGACCCAGAAGAAGACACCGCAGATGATGGAGACGGAGTACGTCAGGCAGACGCTGAAAAATGGCATCGGCCTTGCTGCGGGCGGTGCAATAAATCCATTTAAGTTGGGCTTTGTGGGTGGTTCTGACATTCATACGGGGCTTTCTACCAGTTTCGATGACAATTTTTTTGGTGCTTTCACCTGGATGGAGCCGTCGCCTGAGCGAGCCATGAAAGTCGCCAAGGGTAATAAGGAACTGGGTATTTCCTATAAAGGGTGGCAGTACGCTTCTCCGGGGCCGACTGCGGTGTGGGCGACGGAGAATACCCGGGGCGCAGTATTCGATGCCCTGGAGCGACGCGAAGCTTATGCAACGACTGGTCCTCGAATTAGAGTTCGCTTCTTCGGTGGTTATTCGTTCGATGACGATGATTTACGCGGCCGAGAACTGGCGCGCATGGGATATCAAAAGGGTGTGCCCATGGGTAGCGACTTGCCGCCTGCAGGCAAGGGACAGGTAGCGAGCTTTCTGGTTTGGGCGGTCCGCGATCCTGAAGGCGCGAACCTGGATCGTATTCAGATTGTTAAGGGCTGGGTAGGCAAGCAGGGGCGTGCTCAGGAAAAAGTTCACGACGTGGTTTGGGCCGGGCAGAGATCGCCTGATAAGAATGGCAAGCTGCCTGCGGTGGGGGATACTGTAGACCTGAGCGTGCCCACGTGGACCAATGATATTGGTGCAGCGCAGTTGGCGACGGTATGGCGCGACCCGGATTTTGATCCTGCGCAACATGCGTTCTATTACGCCCGCGTCATTGAGATCCCCACACCACGCTGGACTGCTTACGACAGGATTCGGCTGCAGGCACCGGTAGATGATAGCGTGCCACTCAAGACCCAGGAGCGAGCCTACACCTCACCAATTTGGTACCAGCCATAGTGATGACGGCTGGCTTCTCTTAAAAGCTTATGGCAAAGCCTCTCAGGCGTTATCGACCAGCGTGAGGGTTATTGTAAGCCCTCGGCGGGTGAAGTCTGTAATCGGCTCAGGCTGCCTTCTTCGCTGAGTTCTTCTTGAGCATGGGCCCAAGGAATTTTCCAGTGAAGGAGCCTTTGGTCTTGGCAACGTCTTCCGGAGTGCCGGTGGCAATTATTTTTCCGCCGCCAGAGCCGCCCTCCGGTCCCAGGTCTACAACCCAGTCTGCGGTTTTGATAACGTCCAGGTTGTGCTCAATGATCACCATGGTGTTGCCGTGATCTCTAAGCCGATGCAGTACTTCCAGTAGCTGCTTGATGTCTTCAAAGTGCAGTCCGGTGGTAGGTTCATCAAGGATATACAGGGTCTTGCCAGTATCGCGCTTGGATAGCTCCCGCGATAATTTTACCCGCTGGGCTTCGCCGCCTGACAGGGTAGTCGCTGCCTGGCCCAGACGGATGTATGAGAGTCCCACATCCATTAAGGTCTGTAGTTTACGGGCGATACTTGGAACCGGTTCGAAAAACTCCAACGCATCTTCCACGGTCATATCCAGGACTTCGTGGATGTTCTTGCCCTTGTAACGTATCTCCAGTGTCTCCCGGTTGTAGCGCTTACCCTTGCACACGTCGCAGGGCACATAGATATCCGGGAGGAAGTGCATTTCAACCTTGGTTACTCCGTCGCCCTGACAGGCCTCGCAGCGACCTCCCTTTACGTTGAAGCTGAAGCGTCCGGGTTTGTAGCCCCGGGAGCGAGCCTCCTGGGTGCCGGCGAATAGTTCTCGAGCCGGAGTGAAGATGCCCGTATAGGTCGCTGGGTTGGAGCGAGGTGTCCTCCCGATGGGGCTCTGGTCGATGTCGATACACTTGTCGATGTGGTTCATTCCCTCTACCGCATCATGTGGTGCCGGGGTCAGGGTGGTTGCACCGTTGAGTTCGGTTGCGGCCAGCGGGTAGAGCGTTCCGTTGATCAGAGTGGATTTCCCAGAGCCCGAGACGCCGGTAACACAGGTGAGTAGCCCCACTGGTATTTCCAGTGTGACCTGTTGCAGGTTGTTGCCCGAGGCACCGGACAGCACCAGTTGTTTTTTTGCATTGGGTTTGGTGCGCTTGGAGGGCACTTCAATTCTTTTGCGTCCGGATAAATAGTCACCGGTGAGCGAATTTTTATTGCCGATAATATCCTTGAATGTGCCTTCAGCAACGACTTCACCGCCTCGCACGCCGGCCCCGGGGCCTATATCGATAATATGATCGGCAGACCGTATTGCGTCCTCGTCATGTTCCACCACAATCACTGTGTTGCCTAAATCACGCAAGTGGGTGAGGGTGGCCAACAGTCGCTCATTGTCTCTTTGGTGCAGGCCGATCGAGGGTTCGTCGAGGATGTACATTACGCCCACCAGACCAGCCCCGATCTGTGAGGCGAGGCGAATCCGTTGGGCCTCGCCACCTGAAAGTGTTTCCGCGCTGCGGTTAAGGGTCAGGTAGTTAAGGCCAACATCCACCAGGAAGCGATAGCGGGCGCGTAGCTCCTTAAGAATCTTGTCTGCGATCTCGCCCTTGCGGCCCTCCAGCTGCAGTTCGTTGAAGTAGATCTCGGCATCGCCTACAGACATATCGGTGATAGCGGGAAGTGTGCGCTCGTCGACAAACACATTGCGCGCGTCTCTGCGCAAGCGCGTGCCGCTGCAGTCGGGGCAGGGTTGAGTGGCGAGAAATTTGGCCAGGTCTTCGCGTACGGACTGGGAGTCTGTGTCCCGGTAGCGTCTGTCCATGTTGGGGATAATCCCCTCGAACGGATGGGTTCGCTTGAACACATCGCCGCGGTCGTTGATGTAGGAGAAAGCGATTTCTTGTTTGCCGCTGCCTTGCAAGATAACTTTCTGGTGCTTCTTGTCCAGGCTTTCGAAGGGTGCATCGATATCAAAACCGTAATGCTCAGCCAGTGATGTGAGCATATGGAAGTAGTAAACGTTGCGTTTGTCCCAGCCGCGAATGGCCCCCTCGGCCAGACTGGCTTCAGGGTGCAATACAATACGCTCAGCGTCGAAGTACTGCTTCACACCCAGTCCGTCGCAACCACCGCAGGCACCAGCAGGGTTGTTGAAAGAGAACAGGCGTGGTTCCAGCTCATCGATGCTGTGGCCGCACTCAGGGCAGGCGAACCTGGCGGAGAATGAGGTCTCCTCCCCGTCACCGTCCATCCAGGAAATAGAGGCCAGGCCCTCAGTGAGGCCAAGTGCGGTTTCAAATGACTCGGCCAGACGCAGCCCCAGGTCATCGCGCACCTTGAAGCGGTCTACCACCACCTCAATGCGGTGCTTTTTCTTTTTGTCCAAATCTGGGACGTCATCCAGATCGGTAACGATGCCGTCGATGCGGGCGCGAACAAAGCCGCCGGCGCGCAATTCCTCGAATACATGCAAATGCTCCCCTTTGCGATCACGCACCACGGGCGCCAGTAGCATTAGCTTGCTGCCTTCGGGGAATGCCAGTACTGAATCCACCATTTGGCTGACTGTTTGGGCCTGTAGGTTCAGTCCGTGATCGGGGCAGCGCGGGTCGCCTACTCTGGCGAAAAGCAGTCTGAGGTAGTCATAAATCTCAGTAATGGTGCCAACGGTGGAGCGAGGGTTGTGCGAGGTGGATTTTTGCTCGATGGAGATCGCCGGCGACAGGCCCTCGATATGGTCCATGTCCGGCTTTTCCATCATCGACAGAAACTGCCTCGCATAGGTGGACAACGACTCCACGTAGCGTCGCTGACCCTCGGCGTAGAGCGTATCGAAAGCCAGCGATGACTTGCCAGACCCGGATAGACCAGTGATCACTACCAACTGGTCACGGGGGATGTCCAGGTCGATGTTCTTGAGGTTGTGCGTGCGCGCACCGCGAACTTGGATTGTGGCCATTGTTAATGAATACCGCAGAAAAATCAGAGCCGGAAAGTATATGCCTTCAGTGTTACGCCATGCAAAGAGAAACGGACTTGTCGAGTGAATGAATACCGGTAGATTTTGCGGGCGCAAGACCCTGGCATGGAGTGTGGCCTGACGATTATGCTGTTATCATGTTTTGCAAACTTCGAGATATTTTTCCCAGTGATTACCGAACACCCCATGACGCCACTGGAGCGGCGCGCTGTCAGCTCCCTTGCCCTGTTGTATTGCTTTCGCATGCTTGGCCTTTTTATGGTCTTGCCGTTGCTTGCTCTGTACGGACTGGATCTTCCGGGTGCTGATCCGGTCACCATCGGGCTGGCGCTTGGCGTGTACGGCTTGTCGCAGGCCCTACTGCAGATTCCTTTGGGGTGGCTTTCAGACAAGATAGGCCGCAAGCCGGTGATCGTGGGTGGCCTGTTGGTGTTTGCCCTGGGCAGTGTGGTTGCAGCCATGGCAGACAGCATTGACGGCGTGATCCTGGGCCGTGCTCTGCAGGGCGCAGGCGCAATTGCCAGCACGGTCATGGCCCTGGTAGCGGACCTGACCCGGGAAGAGCAGCGCACCAAGGCCATGGCGATTGTCGGAATGAGTATCGGCATGTCTTTTGCCGTGGCGCTGGTGTTGGGTCCTGTGATTGCCTCCGCAGGAGGGCTGGGCGCAGTGTTCTGGTTTACGCTGGTGTTGGCGCTGGGTGGTATCGCAATTGTGCTGTTGATGGTGCCTACGCCGGAGACCGGGCAGATCCACGCTGAGGTGGGCGCACGACGTGGCTTGTTCTCACGTAGTCTCCGGGATCCCGGTTTACTGCGCTTGAATTTTGCCGTGTTCACGCTGCATTTTATTCTTATGGCGCTTTTTTTGGTGGTGCCGGGACATCTGCTTGAGGTCGCGGGTCTGGATCGTGACAGCCACTGGCTTGTCTATCTGCCCGCCCTGGTGCTGTCTATTGCCGGCATGGTGCCGATGATGATCCTGGCTGAGCGTAAAGGCCGCTTGCACGGTATGTTTTTACTGGCGATAGCGTTGTTGATTGTTGCCATGGCGGTCATCTTGTCCTCCACAGCACCCCTGTTTTTATATCTGGGTATGTGGCTGTTTTTCGTCGGCTTTAACTACCTGGAGGCGACCTTGCCTTCTCTGGTCAGCAAGATGGTGTTCGCCGGTGGTAAGGGCACCGCTCTGGGTGTTTACTCTACCTGTCAATTTCTCGGCGCTTTCGCCGGTGGTACGTTGGGTGGAATACTGCTCAAGAATGGCGGTCCGTTGCCTCTGCTTATCTGCTGTCTTGGCTTGGCGGGTGTTTGGCTGCTTATGTTTCTGCCGGCTAACGCAATGGTTACTGCAACGGCTCCGGCCTCGGCGGTAGGGGAGTAGCAGTGCCCCCGGCCAGCGAGATCAGCTTGTGGATGGAGCAGGCGGCGGCGATGCCGGTGCCACAATCGCTGGATCAGGATATTAAGGCAGACGTGGCCATTGCCGGCGGCGGTTACACCGGCCTGTGGACAGCCTATTACCTGAAGACGTTGGCGCCCGACCTGGACGTTTGCGTACTGGAAGCCCACAGCTGTGGCTTTGGCGCATCTGGGCGCAATGGCGGCTGGATGATGGCCACTATAGAGGGACAGACGCGGCTGCTTGCTGCCCTGGATGGCGAGCAGCGAGAACTGGCCAAAATGCAGATTCACAGTATTCTGCCGGAAGTTGAGGCGGTGCTGCAGCGGCATGGCATTGACTGCGATTATCAGCGCGGTGGCGGAATTTTTGCCGCTGCACGCTATCCTGAGCAAGAGCGGATTCAGCGAGACATTCTGGCTGAGTATCGAGCAGTTGGGCTGACAGAGCAGGACTACCAGTGGCTTGATGCCGGTGAACTGGCGAGCCGGTTGCGCATTCGCGCACCGGCAGGCGGCATATACACGCCTCACATAGCACGCATCCAGCCAGCGCGACTCGTGCTGGGGTTGGCGCAAACCCTGCGCGACCTCGGGGTTCGCATCTATGAGCAAACGCCGGTGACTGGTTTGGCCCCGGGGGAAATGGTTACCGCCGGCGGGCGAGTCAAAGCCTCGCACCGTATACTGGCGCTGGAGGGTTACAGTGCCGGAGTAACGATTACCCAGCGCAAGGTGCTGGCGCTGCAGAGCCGTATCATCGCTACTGAACCGCTCAGCGATGACCTCTGGGCAGAGATAGGTTTAGCACAGCGGGAAGTGTTTTGTGATGCTAGCCCGCTGACCACCTATGGTCAGCGCAGCGCAGACAATCGCATGGTATTCGGTGCCCGCGGTAGTTATCGCTTTGGTGGTAAGCCCTGTAGTCAGTTTAGCCCGCGGGACCCCGCTTTCGGCGACATTCACAAGCTGCTATTGGATTGCTTTCCGCAGCTGCAGGGTATATCCATAAGCCACCGCTGGGGCGGCACGCTTGGCGCTCCCCGCAGCGGTTTTCCGCACTCGGTTTATGACCCCGCCACGGGAGTCGGCACTGCCGGTGGCTACTTCGGGGAAGGAGTTGGAGCGTCCAATCTGATGGGGCGTACCCTGGCCGATCAGGTGTTGGTCCGCGACAGCGAACTGGTCACCGCACCCTGGGCACACAGCGGTAGTTTGGAGTTTGCCCTGCGCAGTTGGGAGCCCGAGCCCCTGCGCTGGTTAGGATATAAAGCCACGGATATTACTCGCGTCCTGGAGGAGGGGGTTTATCGCCGGCAGGGTCCTGCCTGGCAGCGGCGGCCGATTCAAACGGCGAGTGGCTGGCTGGACAAGCTGTTGACCTGACGCCGGCCGGCTCAATTGGATGGAATTTGGCGGCAGGTGTTGTCGCAATTAAACAGCGGGATTGTTATAGTTCCTAGTTCATTAAAATAAGCATTTCCATCCCGGAACGAGGAGTTTCTATGGCTACACGCGGCGTCAATAAGGTCATCCTGATAGGCAATCTGGGTAATGACCCTGAAACTCGCTTTTTCCCCGACGGTGCTGCCGTCACCAATGCCAGCATCGCGACTTCTGAGACCTGGCGTGACAAGCAAACCGGTGAGCAGAAAGAGCGCACTGAATGGCACCGGGTTGTATTTCGTGACCGCGGTAATTATCGCCTGGGGCAGATTGCCGGCGAATACCTGAAAAAGGGCTCCAAGGTCTTTGTTGAAGGCGCCTTGCAAACACGTAAATGGACAGACCAATCTGGTCAGGACCGCTATACCACCGAAGTTGTGGTCAATGAATTACAGATGCTGGATAGTCGTGGCACCGGTCAGGGCGGCGAAGCGACTGGCGGTGGCAATTATGGCCAGTCATCGGCACCGGCTCAGGGCGGCGCAGCCCCTGCTCCGCAGAGTGCTCCTCAGAGCGCACCCCAAGCGGCACCTCAGGCAGCTCCCGCCCAGGACTTCAACGACTTCGACGACGATATTCCATTCTGAGAATCACCTGAGGCCGCCTTTCGGCGGCCTTACCGGCTTCAGCCGTGAACGCTATTTTGTGTGCTATACCTATAGCAGGCTTTGTGTAATTACATGACGAGGAAAAATCCAATGTCCCGAAATCTCACTCGTGTCGCAGGCACCCTGCTGGCGTTGCTGTTGCCGGCAACTGCCATGGCGCAGGATAAACCCAATATCCTGATTATCTGGGGGGACGATATTGGTCCCTATAACATCAGCGCCTACAACATGGGGCGCATGGGATACAAAACGCCCAATATCGATAAGATCGCCGCAGACGGCATCATCTTCACTGATGCCTATGGTGATCAGAGCTGCACGGCTGGTAGAGCCGGGTTTATCACCGGGCAGCATCCAATGCGTACCGGGTTGACCAAAGTAGGCCTGCCAGGCGCAGAGGAAGGCCTCTCTGTGAAGGATCCTACAATCGCTGCTCTGCTCAAGCCACTGGGCTATGCCACCGGGCAGTTTGGCAAGAATCACCTCGGCGACCGCGATGATCACCTGCCAACCAATCACGGTTTCGACGAGTTTTTTGGCAATCTCTATCACCTGAACGCTGAAGAGGAACCAGAGCATCCTGACTACCCCAAGGACCCCGAGTTCAAGAAACTGTTTGGTCCACGAGGTGTTATACACAGTTATGCTGATGGCAGGGTGGAGGACACCGGGCCACTGACTCGTAAGCGAATGGAAACTGCCGACGAGGAATTTCTGGCAGAAGCGCTGAAGTTTATAGACAAGTCGCACTCCGCTGGCAAACCCTTCTTCGTCTGGTTCAACTCTACCCGTATGCACGTCTGGACTCGGCTGAAGGAAGAATCACAGGGTGTTACCGGACAGGGGCTGTACGCAGACGGCATGGCTGAGCACGACGGTCACGTTGGTCAGTTGCTGGCTAAACTGGACGAACTGGGTGTTGCAGAAAATACCATTGTTATGTACGCCACGGATAATGGCGCCGAGCTCGCCCTGTGGCCGGACGGTGGCTATACCCCCTACCGCGGTGAGAAAAACAGTAGCTGGGAAGGCGGCTACCGGGTGCCGATGATGGTGCGTTGGCCTGCGCAAATAGAGGCGGGTCAGGTTTCTAACGAAATTATCGCCATGATGGACTGGATGCCTACTCTGTTGTCTGCTGCAGGAGACGACAACGTGGTGGAAGAGCTCAAAAAGGGCAAACGAGCAGGCGACAAGCGCTATAACGTGCACCTGGACGGCTACGATTTCCTGCCTTATTTTACGGGCCAGACAGATAAGGGGCCTCGCCGCGAATTTATCTACAGTTCAGACACAGGTGATATCGTGGCCATCCGCGACGGCGATTACAAAATGCTGTTCCGAGAGCAGGAAGCGCATGGGATCTGGGTTTGGACTAACCCCTACACAGAACTGCGTGCGCCCAAGATATTCAATTTGCGTATGGATCCTTTTGAGCGTATGGATCACGAAGGTGCAGGCTATGCCCAGTGGTGGGCAGAGCACATGTTCCTGATGGCACCAGCCATGATGAAGGTAGCGAAATTCAAGGCGACCTTTGAAGACTTCCCCCAGCGGCAGAAGCCGGGCAGCTTCGTTCCTTAAACGTTAACCGGGCGGCTTTTCTGTCGCCCGGTGTTTATCCCCAATTTTTAGGTCACCGTGGCGCCGGTTGCTGCACAATTGTGATACCGTTCTCTCTTCTTTGACGATTGCAGATACTAGCGCGTGCGCGTACTTATTCTCGGTTCAGACAGTCCGTTAGGGCGGGCACTTACAGATTTCCTGGAGGATCTGGGGCGCCACGATCTCGTGTGCCTGACCCGCTCAGCCTCGCGCTGGAAGAGTGAACGCCAGGCTAAAAAAGCTGTGCGCCGGGCAGAGGTCGATGCGGTAGTCGATATTCGTGTGGAAGCCGTAGCCGATGGTGGTCAGGAAATTGTCGACCTGGATCTCAAACGCTGCCAGTGGGTGGCGAAGTCCTGTCAACGCGACAGCGCCTGTTATTTGTTCATTTCCAGCTCCCGGGTGTTTACCGGCAAGCTGGACCGGATGTACAACGAGGATGACCTTCCAGACAACGATAGCGATGTCGGTGCACTATTGGGTGAAGCTGAACAGGTAGTGCGGGATTACTGCCAAAGACACCTGATTTTGCGTCTGGGTCCGGTTTTTGCCAGCGACGGCGCCAACCTGGTGACGCGTATGCTGGGGGAAATGGTTCGCGGTGAAAAACTGATATTGGATAACAATTTGCGCGGTTGCCCGGTGGCTTCAGAAGACGGTGCTCGAGTAATTTCAGCACTGCTTGACCAGGTAAGTACAGGGGCAGAGCTTTGGGGCGTGTACCACTACTGTAGTGCCGAGACTGCTACCCATTACGAGTTTGCCGAGGCTATCCTGGCCTCCGCTTCGCAGTTTACCGAGTTCAGCTCCACAGCCGTAGAACTGGAACCATTGGCGCCCGATGCCCCCAGTCTCAATCGCTCCCTGGAGTGCCGTAAAATTCGCAACACGTTTGCGATCAAACAGCAGCCCTGGCGCAATGCCATTGCCGACCAGGTGAAAAAATACTTCCAGCAACAATCCTGAGGAGCACCCAATGGCCAAGGCCACCGACGACATCCCCCAATCCCTGACAGTGGCGGTGCTTACTGTTTCAGACACTCGTACCGAGGCAGATGACACCTCCGGCCACTATCTCGTTGGCGCCCTGGAGACGGCAGGTCATCGCCAGGGTGACAAGCTTATTGTGATCGATGACATCTACCGGATTCGCGCCGTGCTCTCTGCCTGGATAGCGGACCCGGATATCGATGCGGTGCTAATTACCGGAGGCACCGGCTTTTCGGGGCGTGATTCTACGCCCGAAGCGGTGCGACCTTTGTTCGATAAGGCTATCGATGGTTTCGGAGAGCTATTTCGGGCCATCTCCCATCAGGAAATAGGCTCTTCCACAATACAGTCGCGAGCGTTGGCAGGCTTTGCTAACAACACTGTGATTTTCTGCGTACCTGGATCTACCGGCGCGTGTAAAACCGCCTGGACAGGTGTCATTCGCGAGCAATTGGACAGCACCCACCGCCCCTGTAATTTTGTTGGCGTGGTTAAAGTCCGGGAACAACACGCTTGAGCGCTTTGATGCCCCTGCAGGAGGCGTTGGAACGAATCCTCGCCACTGCTATTCCCCCGGTGAAAACTGAACAGCGACACCTGCTGGACGCCCTGGGGGCGGTGCTGGGCGAAGACGTTGTCTCTGGCATTGATGTGCCTATGGATGACAACAGCGCAATGGATGGCTACGCCCTGCGCTGCGAGGATCTGCCTGGACCATTACCGATCAGCCAGCGCATTGCAGCGGGCTCTGTAGGCGAGCCATTGCAGCCTGGAACTGCGGCGCGAATCTTTACCGGTGCGCCGGTGCCTCCTGGAGCCGATGCGGTCGTTATGCAGGAAAACTGTAGCGTGGAAGACGGGGTGCTCACTTTACAGGGCACTGCAGAGCCAGCTCAGAACATTCGCCTCCGCGGGCAAGACATTACTGCGGGGGCGCTGGTGTTGTCCGCCGGTCGGCGGCTGCGGCCCCAGGACCTGGGACTTTTGGCCTCAGTGGGTATCGCCGCGGTGAAAGTATACCGGCCGTTAAAAGTGGCGGTGCTGTCTACCGGTGATGAACTGGTTGAGCCTGGCTCCGCTGATTTGCGTGGCGGGCAGCTTTACAACTCCAATCGATTTACTGTCGCCGGCCTACTCGCCAGGTTGGGCGTAGAATTTGTGGATGGCGGCATTGTCCCTGATGACCCGCAAGCCACCGCAGATGCGCTGTTGCAGGCGGCTGAATCAGCTGATTGTGTGATTACGACAGGCGGCGTCTCTGTCGGTGAGGAAGACCATGTGAAAGCACAGGTGGAGCGTCTTGGCCGGCTCGATTTGTGGAAGCTGGCGATAAAACCGGGCAAACCTCTGGCGTTCGGCGCTATAGGAGATACACCTTTTGTAGGCTTGCCGGGTAATCCCACGTCGGTCTTTGCGACTTTTTGCCTGGTCGCGCGGCCCTTTCTGCTCAAGTTGCAGGGTGCCAGCGAGTGCAGCATTCCAGAAATGACTGTTAAAGCGGGCTTTAACGTGTCAAAGCCGGGAACGCGTCAGGATCACCTGCGGGTGTCCCTGGAGTCTGGCAGCAAGGGTTTGGTAGCAAAGCGCTTTGCTAACCAGAGCTCAGGGGTGCTGAGCTCCGTCAGCCATAGTGACGCCCTGGCGGTGATCCCACCGGGGGTGGTTGTAAAGGAAGGAGACGAAGTGAAAGTGCTGCTACTGGATTTGCTGGCCTGAGATGACTGTGTGGGAGCCCCCAACGGGAACTCCCACCGATGAATCAGTCAGCGAGCTTCTGGAAGACCAGTGAAGCGTTGGTGCCGCCAAAGCCGAAGCTGTTGGACATCACGCGCTGCAGATTGGCATTGTCGATTCTCTCGCGGGCAATGGGCAGGCCATCGGCCTCCGGGTCCAGATTTTCGATGTTAGCGGAAGCTGCAATAAAGTCATTTTGCTGCATCAGCAGGGAGTAAATTGCTTCCTGTACTCCGGCGGCTCCCAGTGAGTGACCGGACAGGGACTTGGTAGAGCCGACCACGGGAATCTGGTCACTGCCTGCGTAAACCTCCTTCACCGCTTTCAGTTCCTGAATATCGCCGGCGGGAGTGGAGGTGCCGTGAGCGTTGATATAATCCACCGGGCCGTCTACGGTAGCCAGTGCCTGCTGCATGCAACGCACAGCGCCCTCGCCTGAGGGGGCGACCATGTCGTAGCCATCTGAGGTAGCGCCATAGCCCACCAGTTCTGCGTATATCTTTGCGCCTCTGGCTTTAGCATGTTCCAGTTCCTCTAACACCAGCATGCCACCGCCGCCGGCGATCACGAAGCCATCGCGGTCCGCATCGTAGGCGCGAGAAGCGCGTTCGGGAGTGTCGTTGTACTTGGTGGACAGGGCGCCCATAGCATCGAACAGGCTCGATAGCGTCCAGTGCAGCTCTTCGCCGCCACCGGCGAACACAATGTCCTGCTTGTCTAGCTGGATCTGCTCCATGGCGTTGCCAATGCAGTGCGCACTGGTTGAGCAAGCTGAGGAGATGGAATAGTTCACGCCCTTGATCTTGAACGGTGTGGCCAGGCAGGCAGACACGGTACTGCCCATAGTCTGGGTAACCCGGTAGGGCCCGACTCGGCGCAGTCCGCGATCTCGCAGAATATCCGCCGCTTCGGTCTGGCTGGCAGAGGAGGCGCCGCCAGAACCGGCGATGATCCCGGTACGCACATTCGAAACATCGCTATCTTCAAGCCCCGAATCGACAATGGCCTGCTGCATGGAGATATAGGCGTAGGCCGCAGCGTCGCCCATAAAGCGACGTTGCTTGCGATCGATTAGTGAAGCGGTGTCGATATCCGGGCTGCCCGCTATGTGGGAGCGCATACCCATGTCGATATGCTCCTGGCGGGTACTTATGCCGGATTTCCCTTCGTAAAGGGATTTGGTAACAGCTTCCGCATCGTTGCCCAGGCAGGAAACAATCCCCAGGCCGGTGACTACTACTCGTCTGCTCATTGGTTCAGAAAGACTCCGTGGACTGGAACAGGCCGACCCGCAGATCGGCTGCTGTATAGATTTCCCGGCCATCAACCGACAAGCTGCCATCGGCGATACCCATGACCAGCTTGCGTTCGATAACGCGCTTGATATTGATGTTATAGACCACTTTCTTGGCGGTGGGCAATATCTGGCCGGTGAACTTCACCTCGCCGCAGCCCAGGGCGCGTCCGCGGCCAGGGTTTTCACGCCAGCCCAGAAAAAATCCAACCAGTTGCCACATGGCGTCCAGACCAAGGCAACCAGGCATCACTGGGTCTGAGGGAAAGTGGCAGTCGAAAAACCAGAGATCCGGGTTGATGTCGAGTTCGGCAACGATCTCTCCCTTACCATAAGCCCCACCCTCGGAGCTAATGTGGGTGATGCGGTCGAGCATGAGCATGTTGTCCACGGGGAGGCGGGCGTTGCCTTCGCCAAAAAGTTTTCCGTGGCCACATGCCACCAACTCGTCCTTGGTGAATGTGCTTTGTCCTGTCATGGTTTTTCCATCGTATCGGCATGTGCCGGAAGAGGGTGTATTAAGCGTGACCATTTTAATGGCTGGGACTGACAAGTCCAGCGCTATCAGTGGATATCGGGCGCCGGTTCACTAGTCAACAGTGGCTGTGTCAGATAAGATGAATGGCAGTTATAGCCTATTTTCAATGCTGCGCTTAACCCTACTAGTGAGCGTTAAGCGAACCTGATTTCCCAAGGATCCAGATGTTAATTCCCGTACTTCTTTCCGGCGGCGTCGGCAGCCGGTTATGGCCTGTTTCACGTGAGGCCCATCCCAAGCAGTTTCAGCCTTTGGCCGGAGAGCTTTCCATGCTGCAGGAAACGCTCAAACGCACTACCGGGCTGGATGAATCGGCACCGGTGGTGGTGTGCAACGAAGAGCACCGTTTTATGGTGGCTGAACAGCTGCGCCAGGTAGATCTGCAAGCCAATGCCTTGATATTGGAGCCGACGGGGCGCAACACGGCACCCGCGGTTGCTTTAGCTGCCCTGCACGCGTTGGCGGAGGATCCGGATGCCTTGTTGCTGGTCCTGCCCGCTGACCATGTAATCCAGGATGTCGAAGCTTTTGTGGCAGCAGTGGGTAAGGCTGTGCCCATGGCGCAGCAAGGTCGCTTGATGACGTTCGGTGTAGTGCCCACCAGCCCTGAGACAGGTTACGGCTACATCAAGTGTGGCGATAAGCAGGGCGACGATCTCTATGATCTGGAGCGTTTCGTCGAGAAGCCAGATGCCGATACTGCCGCAGCTTACCTGGAGAGCGGAAGCTACCTGTGGAATAGCGGCATGTTTCTGCTGGGCGCTGCTGCCTATCTCGACGAGTTGGCGGCTCACGCCCCTGAAATTCTGAAGTGTTGCCGCGAGGCGATGGATGCGGCAAATCGTGATATGGACTTTATTCGACCTGAGCCTGCCATCTTTGACAGCTGTCCTGCCGACAGTATTGATTACGCAGTGATGGAAAATACTGATCTTGGTGGGGTTGTTTCCCTGGACTGTGGTTGGAGTGATGTGGGCGCCTGGTCTGCATTGTGGGATGTGTCGGAAAGAGATTCTGACGGCAATGCCAGTCGCGGTGACGTTATTCTTGATAACTGCAGTGACAGTTATTTTTACAGTGACTCACGGCTCGTCGCGGCAACCGGTGTCGATGGCCTGGTGGTGGTGGAAACAGCTGACGCAGTTTTGGTGGCCGATCGTAACAAAGTGCAGGACGTCAAACGCATCGTAAATCGTCTCAAGGCGCAAAAGCGCCCCGAGGTATCGTTGCACCGGCGGGTCTATCGTCCCTGGGGTTCATATGAATCCTTGGTGACCTCAGATCGCTTCCAGGTGAAAAGAATTATTGTTGATCCGGGCGAGCGCCTGTCACTGCAAATGCACCATCATCGTGCGGAGCACTGGATTGTGGTGAGCGGTACTGCGGAAGTAACCTGCGAAGATAAGGTCTTCATGCTGGGCGAGGATGAATCGACTTATATTCCCCTTGGCAATAAACACCGACTCGCCAACCCGGGGCGCATCCCCCTGGAGCTGATCGAGGTGCAGTCTGGTACCTATCTGGGCGAGGACGATATCGTGCGATTTGATGACCAATACGGCCGTAAGAGCTAACCCCCCCCCTTTAGGAGACCCAGATGATTAAAAAATGCCTGTTCCCTGTGGCGGGGTATGGTACCCGCTTTCTTCCTGCTACCAAGAGCATGCCTAAAGAAATGCTGCCCATCGTCAATAAGCCGCTGGTTCAGTATGGCGTAGAGGAGGCCATTGAGGCTGGCATGACCACCTGTGCTTTCGTCACTGGCCGGGGCAAACGGTCCATCGCTGACCATTTTGATATCAGCTATGAGTTGGAGCACCAAATCTCTGGTAGCGGCAAAGAGGCCTACCTGAAAAGCATTCGTGGTGTCTTGGACAAAGGTGTCTTCACTATGGTTCGCCAGCGTGAGATGAAGGGTCTTGGACACGCGATTCTCACCGGTCGTTCACTGGTGGGCAACGAGCCTTTCGGTGTGTTGCTTTCCGATGACCTTTGCCTGAACGCTGAAGGTGTGGGCGTGTTGTCACAGATGGCTGAACTCTATAAACAGTTCCGCTGCTCCATTGTCGCTATCCAGGAAGTGCCTATGGAAGATGTGCACAAATATGGTGTGATCGCAGGCGAGAGTCTCAAGGATGGTATTTACCGGGTGGATGACATGGTAGAGAAGCCTGATCCGAAAGACGCGCCTTCCAATCTGGCGATTATTGGTCGCTATATTCTAACCCCTGACATATTCGAGCACCTTGAAGCGACAGAGCCTGGTGCCAATGGCGAGATTCAATTGACAGACGCACTGCAGGCGCAAGCCAAACAGGGGTGCGTGATGGCGTATAAATTCAAGGGCAAGCGCTTCGATTGTGGCAGCGTTCCTGGCTTTGTAGAGGCCACCAACCACGTTTACGAAAACTATTACGAGAAGGACTAGGGAGCGGTACTGTGAAGGAAATTACCTGTTTTAAGGCCTACGATGTGCGCGGCCGGGTGCCGGACCAGTTGAATGAGGACGTTGCCCGCCGTATCGGCCGTGCTTACGTTCAAGTGATTAAGCCCAAAAAAGTGGTTGTCGGTCACGATATTCGACTGTCCAGTGAGTCTATCAAGGCCGCCGTTAGCGAGGGTCTAATGGAGCAGGGAGTCGATGTCTACGACATTGGCCTATGCGGCACCGAGGAAATTTACTTTGCTACCTCCCATGTCGATATGGATGGCGGCATCGCCGTTACTGCCAGTCACAATCCCAAGGACTACAACGGCATGAAGTTCGTACGCGAGGAATCGCGCCCGATCTCTGCTGATAGCGGTCTGAAAGAAATTCGCGCTCTGGCGGAGCAGGACCAATTCAGCCCGGCGGAAGTGCGTGGTACGCATCACTCATTGAATACCGATGAGGCGTACATCCAGCACTTGTTGTCATACGTAGATGTGGCGTCGCTGAAGCCCCTGAAAATCGTGGTCGACGCTGGTAATGGCGGTGCCGGCAGAGTGGTCGATTTGCTTGAGCCACACTTGCCCTTCGAATTTATCAAGCTTCATCATGAGCCCGACGGCAACTTCCCCAATGGTGTGCCTAACCCTTTGCTGCCGGAGAACCGCGAGGCGGCCATTGCGGCTGTGCGCGAGCACGGTGCCGATCTGGGTATTGGTTGGGACGGGGATTTTGATCGCTGTTTCTTTTTTGACGAAAGCGGAGAGTTTATTGAAGGCTACTACGTGGTCGGGCTGTTGGCAGCGGCCTTTCTCAAGCGCGAAGCGGGCGCCCGTATCGTTCACGACCCCAGACTGACCTGGAACACAGTGGAGATAGTTGAAAATGCCGGCGGTGTGCCGGTGCTGACAAAGTGTGGTCACGCCTTTATCAAGGAACGAATGCGTACTGAGAACGCAGCCTACGGTGGAGAAATGAGTGCTCACCACTATTTTCGCGATTTCGCTTATTGCGATAGCGGCATGATTCCCTGGTTGTTAGTGACCGCACTGATCTCTGATGCTGGCAAACCCCTTTCCAGCATGGTTTCGGAACGTATGGCCGCCTATCCTTGCTCCGGTGAAATTAATCGCAGTGTCGATGATGCCGCGGCAGTGCTCGCCAGAGCAGAGGCGACCTATGGCGATCAGGGCGAACTTGACCACACTGACGGCATTAGCGTTGATTGTGGTGATTGGCGCTTTAACCTGCGGATGTCTAATACTGAGCCAGTGGTCAGACTCAATGTTGAGAGCAAGGGCGATGCTGCGCTGATGGAAGCCAAAACAGCAGAGCTATTAGCTTTGATAGAAGCCTGAGTGATCTGGTGCCTCCAGGTGTCTCAGAAGATCTGGTAGAACAAACGAAAGGAGGCTAGGGGTCGGCAGGGCCTGACAAAACAATCAGGCCACCGCTTTTAGCGTAACCGTGTTTTCGGGAGGCTTTTCGCGAGGACTGTTTGAGTCCCAACTTTTCGCAAAGCGAAAAGTGGTCGAGTTCCGCAGCGGCCCGAAAACGCGGTGGAGCGAGTGGCCGTTTTGTCAGGCCCTGCCGGCTCCTAGCCGTTTAGCCAAAAAAATCTACTGCTCGGCTCGCCATTCCTGAATCAAGCGTTCAGTGGCAGCATCCATCGGACCCGACAAAGCCTCACCTGACATCAAGCCAAAAACTTGTACCCCAATTTCTTTGCCCAGTTCCACGCCCCACTGGTCAAAGGAGTTAATTCCCCAAAGCGCCCCACTGCAAAACGTCCGGTGCTCATAAAGCGCAAGTAGTGCGCCCAGGGTCGCCGGGGTTAGGGCAGCCATGGTGATCACACTGTTGGGTCTGTTTCCTGGCATGGCCAGGTGTGGCGCCAGGTCGCTCGCTGAAGCTTCATCCATCCCGCGCTCCAGCAAAGAAGCTTTGGCTTCGACTTCGCTGCGCCCGACCGTCATGGTGCGGCTCTGTGCCAGGCAGTTAGCCACCAGGCGGCGATGTTGCTCGGCCATACCTGTGTGGGTTGTCAGTGGCAGGATAAAGTCAGTCGGGCACAGCTGTGTGCCCTGGTGCAGCAATTGGTGAAAAGAATGCTGACCCATGGTACCGGCAGACCCCCACAGAACAGGGCCGGTGTTGTAGTCCAAAAGCGCTCCGTCTTTGCTCACCTGCTTGCCGTTACTTTCCATGGTGAGTTGCTGCAGGAAGTCAGGGAGCTTCTGCAAGCTGTTGTCGTAGGGCAGGATCACATGGTTTTGGGCGCCGAAAAAGTTGACGTACCAGATCTCCAGCAAGCTCATCATCGCTGGCAAGTTTTCAGACAAAGGTGCGGATCGGAAGTGATCGTCCATCCTGGCCGCCCCGGCCAGAAAGTCTTCGAAGTTTTCCCAGCCAACAGCGATGGCACAGGACAAGCCAATCGCCGACCACACCGAATAACGGCCCCCTACCCAGTCCCACATGGGCAGACAGTTCTGCGGGGATATGCCGAACTCGGCGGCGGCTTCCAAATTGCTGGTGATCGCCAGAAAGTGCTTGTCCAGGTCAGCATCCAGGGCGCCTGAATTCTTCATCCACTCCCGGGCCACCAGACTATTGGTCAATGTCTCCTCGGTGCGGAAGGACTTCGAGCAAACGATGAACAGGGTTGTTTCCGCCTGTAGCTCAAGCAGGGTGTTTTGTATGTCGGCTGGATCTATATTTGCCACATAGTGGCAGGCCACGTTGCCCTGATAAGGGCGCAAAGCTTCTGTTACCAAACGCGGGCCTAAATCGGAGCCGCCAATGCCTATATTGACGACATCGGTAATTATTGCGCCGGAGAACCCACGGTGCTCAGCATTATTGAGTTGATTAGCCCAGTGCTGCATGGAGGCGCGGGCCGCGGCAACCTCGGCGAATTTCTCGTTGAGAACACCTCCCTCGCTTGCACGCAACAATGTATGCAGGGCGGGGCGTTTCTCGGTGTTGTTAAGCTCGGTACCGTCGAACAATTGGGCAATGGCAGCAGGCAAGTTGGCTTCATGAGCCAGTTGTAGCAACGATTGCGTTGCCTCCCGGTCTAACAGCTGCTTGCTGAAATCCAGTTGCAAACCCGCTGCGCCAAGGGTGAAGTCTGTTGCGCGGGCGGGGTCTTGCTCCAACATCTGGACGACCGAAGCGCCGCTCAACGATTGGGCTTTTGCTTTGGTAACCTCGTAAGAGGGCAGTTGTGATAACACAGGAGTGGCAGGCATTGCCGGTATCCTTCCGATAACTGCGGTGAATAAATTATTACCGGCGCGTTGTATTTTTTATTGTTGGCGTCGGCGGTGGGGTGCCTGAAGGGCACGTTGCAAGTATATGGACAGCAGACTATCGGCGCAATCGCCAGGCCTGTGAATCAGTGATCCCGATTGATTGACAGAGCCGTGACGGCTTCCAGGGATGCTCTTGCTGGGGTGTCGGGCAGTGCCTTGAGTTCTGCCAGAGCCAGGTCGTGATAATTGCGCGCCTGTTGCCGGGTATAGTCCAGGGCGCCGCAGCGTTGCACTGCCGCGAGAACTTGATCAATATCCTGCGAGGTCTTCTGCGTAATCGCTTTGCGCACCAGGGCTTGTTCTGCCGCGCTGCCATGCTCCAGGGTGTAGATCAGGGGCAGGGTGGGTTTGCCTTCGGTAAGGTCGTCACCCACGTTCTTGCCCATGGCGGCCGGATCACCCTCGTAATCGAGAATGTCGTCGACCATCTGGAAGGCGATGCCCAGGTTGAGGCCAAAACTGTGCATACTTTGGCGAATGGTATCGCCCTCGCCACAAAGTGTGGCCGCACCGTAGCAACCGGCAGCAAACAAGATGGCGGTTTTACGGGTGATTACGTCCAGGTACTGTTGCTCGGTGGTATCGGCGTTGCCGGCTCGCACCAACTGCAATACCTCGCCCTCAGCGATGGTATTGGTGGTATCAGCCATATGGCGCAGAATGTCCATATCGGCCAGCTGCACCATCAACTGGAAGGCACGGGTATAGAGAAAATCGCCCACCAGTACAGAAGGGGCATTGCCGAATTCCGCATTGGCGGTAGGGCGGCCGCGTCTCAGGCTGGAGATGTCGACCACATCGTCGTGTAACAGGGTGGCGGTGTGGATGAACTCGATAACTGCGGCGAATTTTATCTGAGGGGGTTCACAGCGGCCCAGGGCGGCGGCGGTGAGTAGCACTAACAGTGGCCGCAGGCGCTTGCCGCCTGCATCCACAATGTAGTGACCAACATTTTCCACCATGTCCACATCGGAGTGAAGTTGATCGATAATAAGCTGGTTAACCTGCTCGAACTCGGCAGCGACGGCGGAACGTATAATTTGCATAGAAGAAACAGTAGTGAAGTGCCCCGGCATGCTATGGGTAGCCCCTGCGCGCTGTCAAGGTTTGGAAGCCAATCTGCTGTCGCCAAAATTCACGCAAGCTATTGTTTTTAGGTGAAAATAATCCTTGCCGGTGAGGGTGGTTTTGAGTAAAATCGCCGCCCTCTCACCCCTGCTGCTGTACTTGCAGGAGGTAGACGAATTTAAATGAACTGTTTGTGCCTGGCTCTGCCCCCTTGATTTTAAAGGGTTTTTTATTAAAGCGAGCAGGCTAATTAAACGGAGTAAAACATGTACGCAGTAATTGAAGCCGGTGGTAAGCAACACCGCGTGATTGAGGGCGAAACCCTCAAACTGGAAAAAATCGAAGCCGCTACCGGCGAGACCATCGAATTTGACAAGGTACTTTTGGTTGGTACCGGTGAAAGCGTTAAAATCGGCAAGCCCGTTGTTGATGGCTCCAAGGTAACCGCAGAAGTGGTCGCCCACGGTCGCCACAAGAAGATCAAGATCATTAAATTCAATCGCCGTAAGCATTATCGGAAAGAAACTGGTCATCGCCAGTGGTTCACCGAAGTGAAAATAACCGGTATTTCTGCGTAAAGGAGGGTTTGAAGAATGGCTCATAAAAAAGCTGGTGGTAGTACTAATAACGGACGCGACTCGCAGAGTAAGCGTCTTGGTGTGAAGCGCTTCGGCGGCGAGGCAGTTCTGGCAGGTAATATCCTCGTGCGTCAGCGTGGTACCAGGTTCCACGCAGGTGACAACGTAGGCATAGGCAAGGACCACACCCTGTTCGCTAAAGCGGACGGCAAAGTTGAGTTCATTGTTCGCGGGCCCAAGAGCCGCAAGTTCGTTCAGGTGGTGAGCGCCTGATCGCACTTCTCGCGACTAGTACCAAAAAGCCTCGTCAATTGACGGGGCTTTTTTTTGTATACTCTTTCTCGGTGGGCACCGTCACCGAACTCGTAACGACAACGCCCAAAGGCAGATAAAGATGAAATTCGTAGACGAAGCAAGCATTACCGTATACGCGGGCAAGGGAGGCAATGGGTCTCTCAGCTTCAGGCGAGAAAAGTATATCGCCAGGGGCGGCCCCGATGGCGGCGACGGGGGCGATGGCGGTAGTATCTTCCTTGAGGGCGACTTTAACCTTAACACTATGGTGGACTACCGTTTCGTGCGCAGCTATCGCGCTGATATTGGCGAGGGCGGCAGCGGTAAAAACTGTACCGGCAAGAAGGGCGAAGACCTGATTTTGAGAGTGCCGATTGGCACCACCGTGCTGGATGAGGACACTGGCGAAACGCTGGGTGACATTCAGGCGGACGGGCAGCAGTTGAAGGTCGCCCAGGGTGGTTTTCACGGCCTGGGTAATACCCGTTTTAAATCCAGTACCAACCGCGCACCTCGCCAGACTACACCGGGCAGCGAGGGTGAGGTTCGGGCTCTCAAGCTCGAGCTTAAAGTGCTGGCAGATGTTGGCCTTCTGGGTTTGCCTAATGCTGGCAAGTCTACCCTGATTCGTGCCGTGTCTTCAGCCAAACCCAAGGTGGCAGACTACCCATTTACCACCTTGGTGCCCAACCTGGGTGTGGTCAAAGTCGAAGCCCATCGCAGTTTTGTCATTGCCGATATTCCGGGTCTGATCGAAGGTGCTTCCGAAGGGGCTGGCCTGGGTATTCGTTTCCTCAAACACCTGACTCGCAATCGTATCTTGCTGCATATTGTCGATATGGCGCCGTTCGACGGGGTAGAGCCTGCCGATTCAGCGGTCGCGATTGCCGGTGAGCTGGGACGCTTTAGTGCAACATTGGCAGAGCGAGAGCGTTGGTTAGTGCTCAACAAGACCGACCTTATCGATGCTGACACCTTTGCTGAGCGTAAAGTGGCTGTTCTTGCGGCACTGGATTGGCAGGGTCCGGTTTATGAAATTTCCGCCATTAAGGGAGAAGGCACCGACAGACTCTGTGGTGACCTGATGGTGCACCTGGAAGAGCTGCGAGAGCGCGAGGCGGCAGACCCTGAGTTGGCACAGGCAGATGTAGAGCTGCAGCACCGCATGCAGGAGGAAGCCAGGCAGCGTATTGCCGAACTGCGTGCCCAGCACAGGCGTGGCCCTGAGGTAGAGACTGAAGAAGATGATGACGACTGGGACGACGATGAGTACGACGTCGACGTAGAGTACGTGCCCTGAAATGACTGATCGATCGGAATTAGCCAGCAGCCGTCGCTGGGTAGTCAAGGTGGGTAGCGCATTGCTCACTGATGACGGGCGCGGATTGAACGAAAATATTATTAATGACCTGGTGGCCCAGTTGTCGCGACTGCGTGAAGCGGGCTGTGAGGTAGTACTGGTGTCCAGCGGTGCAGTTGCCGCTGGCATCGTGCGCCTGGGTATGACATCGCGGCCACAGCTGTTACACGAGCTGCAGGCCGCTGCCGCCGTTGGCCAGTCGGTGCTGGTGCAGAGCTATGAAAATGCCTTCAAGGGCCACGGTATTGTTTCCGCCCAGGTTTTGCTGGGCCACGATGATGTGATCGCCAGAGATCGCTATCTCAATGCTCGCGGAACGTTAAACACGTTGCTGGGCTTGGGTGTCGTCCCGGTAATCAATGAAAACGATACCGTGGTTACCGACGAAATCCGCTTCGGCGACAACGATACACTTGGGGCCCTGGTGGCTAACTTGATCGACGCCGATGCACTGCTCTTGCTCACCGACCAGCAAGGGTTATATGAGCAGGACCCGAGACAGAACCCGGACGCCAAGTTGGTGGAATCGTCTGATGTTAACGCGCCGGAACTTGACGCTATGGCGGGTGAGGGCGGCGCACTGGGGCGCGGCGGGATGGTCACTAAACTGCGGGCGGCGCGTTTGGCCGCGCGCTCAGGTACGGAGACAGTGATTGCCAGTGGTCGCTTGGATGACGTGGTGGCAAAGGTAGCAGGCGGTGACAATGTCGGTACCTGGCTACGCACTGGCAAGCAGCCCCAAAATGCTCGCAAACAGTGGCTGGCGAGCATGGTGCAGATACAGGGAAGCGTGCAATTGGACGAAGGCGCCGTTCGGGTCTTGCGTGAGTCAGGTCGCAGTCTATTGCCGGTGGGCGTGCGCGGCGTGCATGGCAGCTTTGCCCGCGGCGACATGATCTCCTGTCGGGACAGCGAGGGTCGGGAGATTGCGCGTGGCCTGGTCAATTATTCAGCCGATGAAACCCGTCGCATTATGGGCTCAGCTTCCGCCGGGATTGAAGGAATTCTTGGCTATGCGGGAGACGTGGAGCTGGTCCATCGAGATAATATGGTGCTGGTGTGAGTTTCAATCCCCTCCGTTTCTGGAGTGGTTGCTGCTGGCACTAATAGTTGGGTTCTCGCTTTTTTGAGAACCAGCTGTTGGCCCAGCAGCCGGGAAAGCTGTCAGCTCAGCCATTTGCCGATGGGTGTCTTGATCCACAGGAAATCCATTAGTTTCTTCATGCCCTCAGCGCTTTTCGCACTATAGGGATAGCCGTTTTGCATTTTGCCGCCAAAGCGGTCGATAACAATGGGCATTTCGTGACAGTAGCCCCGCAGGCCCTTCTTACCATTCACCTGGCCCAGGCCTGAATTTTTCTTGCCGCCAAAGGGCGCGGCGGGTATGCCGTAGCTCACAGCCATATCGTTTACCGAGCATGCTCCGGTGTCTATTGCCATAGCAAGCTGATATCCCTTGTCCTTGTCCTTGGTCCAGACGTTGCCGTTGAGTCCGAACTCGGAGTCATTGGCCAGGCGTAGGGCTTCCTCTTCGGAATCCACCTGTTGGATACAGAGTATGGGGCCGAATGTTTCCAGAATCATGATATCCATGCTGTTATTCACCTCGGTGATGACCGTAGGCTCATAATAGAGGCCGGGCAGATTCGGGTTACGGCGACCGCCCATCAGGATGTTGGCGCCTTTGGCTCGGGCGTCCTCCACGTGGGCTTCGATGATAGTCATTTGCCGATCCCAGAACACTGCGCCAACATCCTCCTCCCAGCCGTGCTCTGGGCCCTGGCGCAGTGATTTACCTTTTTCCAGTATGAGGTTTAAAAATTCCTCATAGACTTCCTTCACCACGTAAATCCGCTCGGTGCCGCAGCAATAGTGACCGGTGTTCATGCAAGAGCCCACCCACGCGCCGTCGGCGGCTCTATCGAGGTCGGCATCGGCGCAAACGATCATGGCGTCGTTACCACCCAGCTCCAGGGTGCAGGGAATCAATTGCTCAGCGGAGGCGACCGCTACTTTTTTGCCGGTGGCGACACTGCCAGTAAAGGACACCTTGTCCACGCCGCCACTAACGATGGCTGCACCGGTTTCGCCGTCGCCCAGTAACACCTGCAGTACGCCATCGGGGAGGCCGGCCTCGCGGAAAATATCTTCGGCTAGTTTGGCTGAAAAAGGGGTGACCTCGGAGCCTTTGGCGACGACCGTATTGCCGGCCATGACAGCCTGGCACGCCTGGTTCATGACCAGAACGAAGGGCCCGTTCCAGGGTGTAATCAACCCGACCACACCCAGCGGCTTGTAGACAATACGGATCTGTTTCATCAGACCGAGCAGGCCGTGTGCCTTGCGCTTGCGCGGTGCCAGGAATTTGCCAGCGTTCTTGGCGTAGTAGCATAGTTGATCCGCTACCGAGAACACCTCCATGCTCATCGCATCGGTACGCGCTTTGCCAGTTTCTTTGACCACGGTATCGATCACTTCGTCCTGGCGCTCCAGCAATATCTTCAGGGCGCGCTCAACGATGGCAGCCCGCTCTTTCATGCTGGTGGCGGCCCAGGCAGGTTGCGCTAGCCGCGCCTTGCTAATGGCCGCTGCCACATCTTCCTCGTTGGCACAGATCAGTTCACCAATGGGCTCCAGGGTGACTGGGCTGCGCAATTGCAGATGCCGACGTGAATCGTTGGATTCGATAGGCTCGTAAAGTGACATGCTAGGCTCCGAATTATCGCTATGAGTGTGATTAAACTAATGGTCATTAGTCTGGCAGTCAATGACACTTCACGCCAGTCGATACTGACCAAAACGCTCATCAAGCGCAGGCTTTGCTAGGCTAGTGCGTACCGAGTATGGAATAATCGCACGCTTAATCCCTAGGGCCACATCTGTTCATGTCTGCGTCACCCACGCTCACCTTAATCGCCTATTGCGTCGCGATCGCCTGTTTCTCCCTGATAGGCGGCCTGCTGCCCAATTGGGTGCGTATGACTCATACCCGAACCCAGCTGGTGATGAGCCTGGTGTCAGGCCTGATGCTGGGGGTGGCTTTCTACCACCTGTTGCCGCACAGCATAGCCGTGTCCGGTCAGGCCAATGCAGTGGACAACTCGGTGTGGTGGTTGATGATCGGGCTGATCACAATGTTATTGCTGTTACGAATGTTCCATTTCCATCAGCATGATTTCAGCCACGAAGAGGGCGAACATCACGACCATGCCCACGAACCTCAGCCTGCGGCTCATAGCCTCAGCTGGGTTGGCATCGCCCTGGGGCTGGCCTTGCACACCCTGATCGATGGTGTTGCCCTTGGGGCTGTCATGCTGGGCGAGAGCGCCGAAGGTAGCGCTGCTGCCCTGGCGGGCTTTGGTGTGTTTCTGGCCATTCTCTTGCACAAGCCATTAGACGCGATGTCTATCACCACCATTATGGAAGCCGGTGGTTGGGACAGGGGGGCCAGAGCTACTACCAATCTATTGTTCGCCTTCATGTGCCCACTGGGGGCGCTGCTGTTTTTCTTTGGTGTTGATCTGATAGCGCCGGCGCGGGACGCTATCATTGCGGCGTCACTGGCATTCTCTGCCGGCGCATTTATATGTATTGCCTTGTCAGACCTGTTGCCGGAAGTGCATTTCCATAGTCACGACCGGGGTAAATTGACCTTGGCATTTCTGCTGGGCATAGTCATTGCCTATGGCATTGGGGCATTTGAGCCCGCAGCTATTCATCACGGTTAGGGAGTCGTTAGTGGCCAGAGTTAAGCGAGTGATTTATCCGCCCATGTGGTTGGCATTGGGCATAATCGCTCAGTTCGCCCTTAACGAACTCTTTCCGGGGACTAGATTTACCAGCCTTGCCGGGCAGATCGCAGGAAGCGTCATACTGCTGGCGGGACTGGCCATGCTGGTGGTGGCGGGCGGGCTGTTTAAGCAGGCCGATACCGACCTGATTCCCTTTCGCGACGTGCGTGCGCTAGTGACCACTGGAGTCTACAGGTTCAGTCGTAATCCCATGTATTTAGGTATGGCTCTGGTATTGCTGGGCTGTGCGGTCATCGTAGGGGCGGCGACGACGTTCGCGGTACCCGTAGTCTTTGTAGTGATCATCCAGTTCCGTTTTATTGGACCCGAAGAGCAGATGTTGCGAGAGTTATTCCCCATCGATTTCCCGGCCTATTGTCAGCAGGTGCGCCGCTGGATCTAGGGCTGCGCTGCGCCCTTGCCCAGAAATGCTTCCGCTTGGGCCATACCACCAAGATTAGTGACCTGAGTGTACCCGCGATGCTCCAGTCTTTTACGGGCGATCTCCGCCCGGCCGCCGCTGCCGCAGTACAGGTAAATTGGCGCATCTTTTGCCGGCGACAGTTTGACAATGCCCGACTCTATTGCGTCATAGGGGATTAGTACCGCGCCTTCAATATGCCCGCCCTGGTATTCGGCCGGCGAGCGGGTGTCGATTAGCAGCGCATTATCGGCTGGTTGTGCCAGCGCTGAAAAATTCGCCAGAGCGGCGCAAATCATTACGGCTGCGCGTATAAAGCTTTTCACAATTGCGATTCCTTTGAGTGTCCGTCGATGCAAAATTTGGGGTAGAGCGGTGTCCAGCACTGTGCTATATATTAGCTTATAAGACCCTTCAAACCACAAGGACAGAAAAATGAAACGAGTATTATTTGCTCTGGTTGCTGCAACCGTAATCAGTTTGCCGGCCCTGGCCGCTGATGAGGAAATCTGCCTGGATTGTCATGAGCCGGCTGAAGATTGGGAAGGCATGAGCGCTGAGGAGATCTTGGCGACCGCATCAGATACCAGTATCAAACGCCATGCGGATAACGCCGAGTTTAGTGAAGATCAGTTGAAAGCGATTATCGCCACCCTGCTGGAAAAATAGTCTAGTGGGCTCTTTCCAGCCAACCACGCAGGTTTTCCACGGCGAGCTGGGTTAATGCCTCTATGTGCTCAGGGTTGTCGTTCAAGCAAGGAATGTAGTTGAAGTTTTCTCCCCCGGCGTTGAGGAAGTAGTCACGGTTCTCAATGCCGATCTCTTCTATCGTCTCCAGACAGTCCGCGCTAAACCCCGGACAGATCACCTGTACGGATTTTATGCCTTGAGCGGCCAGTTCCTTCAGGGTTTCGTCGGTATAAGGCTTTAACCATTCTTCTCTGCCGAAGCGGGACTGGAAACAGGTCATGTAATCGTCTGCCGCCAGCCCCAGTATCTCAGCCACCAGGCGCGTCGTTTTCATACACTGGCAGTGATAAGGGTCGCCCTTGTCCAGGTAACTTCTGGGCTCCCCGTGGTAAGAAAAAATGATTTTTTCAGCTTCCCCGTGTTCGGCTTTGTAAGCCTGAATACTGGCGGCCAATGCGGCAATATAACCAGGATGATCACAGTAGTGACTGACGAAACGTAGCTGCGGAAGCCAGCGCCGGCGGGTGAAATCCGCGGCTATGGCGTCGAAGGTCGAACCAGTGGTTGGCCCTGAATATTGGGGATAAAGCGGTAACACCAATAGTTTGCGGACACCACGTTCGAACATTGATTGAAGCGCGCCGTCTATGGAGGGTGAGCCATAGCGCATGGCAAACTCTACAATCACGTCATCCCCATAGATACCTTCAAGAGAGCGTCTGAGGTCATGCGCCTGCTGCTGAGTGTGTACCATCAGTGGTGAGCCCTCATCAGTCCAGATTGTGGCGTACGCTTTGGCAGATCGGGACGGTCGCAGGTTAAGGATGACCCCGTTAAGAATGAACCACCACAGTAACCTGGGCACCTCTACCACTCGGGGGTCAGCAAGAAATTGCTTTAAATAGGTGCGCAGGGCCTTTTTAGACGGCGCTTCAGGGGTTCCGAGGTTAGTGACGAGCACGCCAACCCGGGCTGGCTGGTCGTGGTCAAAGTTTTCGCTGCCGATGTATTTCATGGGGAGGCAATATACTTAGGTCTGCGCGCAGGGCCAAGTATTGGATTGAATTTTAGTAAAATTACAGGAGCTCATCTGGCGAGCTCCTGTACATTTCATGGACAAGCTAGTGCGGGTTATGCACCTCGGAGACATCGGCATTGCGTCCAGAGCCGTGACATACCGAACACTCTTCAACCACCTCGCCGCTGTCTATTGCCGCCTGAGTGGTAGCGAAGTTGCCTCCGTTGGAGCTCATGTGAGACATGGCCACCTGATCGTCGTGACAGCTGGAACACACAGCCGCAGTCGGCGTAGTCACAGTGTCGTCAGATGGGTCGGCACGGTCTTCACCCGTATCCACGGTTGTTCCAAGCACCCCGTCTGCCAGTGGCAGGGTATAGCCGTCATCAGTATGGCAGCTGGTGCAGTTGCTGAGGTCGCCCGGATAGTGAACCGCGTCCTCGTTGTAACGGTGGGTGCTGAAGCCGCGGAATCCGACAATCTCCAGAGCGTTCTCACGCATTGCCGCCGCGTGTATACCATGGACCATGGTCTTGAAGTCGAGAGACTCTTCGTCCTTGCCGTCGGTGGGTGGATCCATCGCCACTTCGCGTACCCGCTTGTCAGTATTTCTTGGATTGTGACAGGTCACGCAGCCGTCGATATCGTCTGTGCGATTACTGCCGTGCAATGACAGTGTAGCGTGGCAGCTGTTGCAGCTGGTCAGCTCTACAGAAGTACGTCTGGTTACCGCGCCACCGTCTGCTTCGTCGATGGAGAAGAAGGCGTGAGCATTGGTCATGGGGATATTTTCATTCTCACCGTCGCCGTCTACATCCATTACCGGGTGGCCTTCGATAGTGGCGGCGCCACTGCCCGTGGCCGCAATGCCCGGTGCTTCACTTCCGTCGGGGATAGCCACTGGCATGGTGACGGAGTAACTGCCGTCGCCGTTGTCGACAGAACCGAGTATGGCGTCTGTTTGAGCGTTGCTGGCGTTGTCGCCCCCATTACCTGCGTTGGTGTAGTCATCAGTATCCCAGGCAGTGCCGATGCGGACACCAAAGGGCTCAAATACCGGATCATTCTTGATGTCGTAGTCTTCTCCGGTCAGCGGGTTACTGATCTTGAATGTGACCACCGGGTTCTCCCCAGGCATGGAGTTGCTTACGTCCAGGATCTGGGCGGCGAAGCTTTTGCTCGCCTCGGTAACCAGATTAACGTGGCTGTCGGCGATGCTGCCGGCATAGCCACCTGTAGAGTGACAGCTGGCGCATTCAGTATCTTCCTTACTATTGATGTGTCCTTGGGCGCCTTCACCGTCGTGGCAGCTGCCACAGGCAGCAGCGGAGGCGTATTCAGCCCAGTTGTCGCCCTGTGCGGTTAGCACCAGGTCATCGCGATCACCAACTGTGCCGGTGCCCACGTGGCAGTTAACGCAGTTCCTGATGTCCTGGGGATAGTGCAGCATGGAGTAGTCATGTTTGCTGTCGCGGAAGCCCCAGATGGCGTACTCGCCACCTGCCTGCACGGTGGGTAGGTTGGCCCCGGCGTGGATCTTGTGGATCATAACTTTCATGTCCACAGTGTTAGCGCTGTTGGCATCGGTGGAACCGCTGTTGTGGCAGGTCACGCAATACTGAATCTCACGACGGCCGCCACCGTGGATGGCCAGCGGGTCGTGACAGCTATTGCAGTTGGCGGTCGCGGCGATATCCATAGCGAAAATGCCGCTGGTAGCGCCAGTGGCCGGTACCCAGTCATAAAAGGGATTGGCCTTGCCCGGCGCGCCATCGAACTGAATGGCAACACGGTGGGTGCGATCGGGCTCATAGTCCAGATTCAGGTCTTCTTGTTCTGCCTGGGCCAGAATGTCGGCGGGCAGGTTGCTGATGTCGGTCGCGTATGTGTAGGTGTAGGTACCGTCGTTATTGTTGGCCAGCCCCTCTTCGTTGCGCTCGTAGGTAGCTTGCAGCTTGTCCTGCGTGCCCGGGCCCACACTGCCAGCGGTTTCGATTTGGTTGATGTAGGACTGCCAGCTACCGGTAAGGTTGCCCAGCTCACTGCCTTGCAGTTTGGCAATGGTGAAGCGCACGTCTGCCACTTCCAGATCGAGAATGGCGGTGCCCTGGTCATTGGTGAGCTGGAAATCAACCACGGCCTGATTGCTTCCGTTCAGACTTACATCAGTAATGGTTGCCAGCAACACTTCCTGCTCAGCGTAGGGAGCAGGATTGGGCTCGGGAATTATCGGTGGAGGGGGCGTTACATCGCCGCCGCTGGGGGGAGGTCCTGGCTCGACGCCGGCTGCGCGATCGCCGCCGCCACCGCCACCACAGGCGACCAGAAGGCCTAGCGTTGCCGCCATTAACCAGTTGCGTGTAAGTGTTCCCATGGTTCCTCTCTCCCGCCCCTCAGGGCATGGTTGGTGCTATTGCCAGCGATATATCGCCGACACACCCACGTAATGAATTTGTTCGTTGGGGTTTCTCGCCCCGAATGTCAGTACCTTGTCGATGGTATCTGCCTGCACACCCTGCAGAGCCCAGTCATCAGAACTGTAACGGTAGTACTGGTAATCCATCTTTAACGACAGGTCTTCTCGTATATGCCAGGTGCCGCTGGCCACAAAGTGGTGCATTGTGGTCTCCACGGTAGGCAGATCCTCGGGATTCACATCTGCGGCGCCGTAGCTTTTGAATTCTTGATCGCTGCGGGTATCGACGAAACTGTAATCCGCTTCCAGCTCGATGGTGTCTGCAGGTTGCCAGTGAAGGTTGGCGCCGACAGTAACGCTTTCATCAGTTGAGTCAGTGCGCCAGTCGCGATCGGGGTCGCTCGCCTGGGGTACTGGCGTATAAATTGCGAAGGCATCTTTTTCAGCACCGCCGCGGAAGCTGCGGCCCATTTGCTCGGATTCAAACTGATCGAAGCCGCCGTACAAGGTGGCCGATACGCTGGATGTAGGGTTGTAGCTGGCGCTGAAGTGGTAGCGCTCCCAGTACGAGTATCTGAGGCCAGTGTAGGTCTTGTCGTAATCGTCATTCTGCACTAACAGATTGAAATTGAGGTTCCAGTTGTCAGCGGGTAGCCAACTGATATCCAGTTTCCCCCGTTCCTGTTCGCGGTTGGACATGTAGTACTGACTCAACTGGGGGTGGTTGATGTAACGCTGATTATCCGGCGTGGCGTTAATCAGTTCTACATCCAGCAGGGCGTAGTAGCGCTGGTCCCAGTTGTAGGTGCTCGCTTGGCGGTTGCCGTAAAGGAGTTCCAGGCGAGTAGTGAAGTTGTGGACCGGTTGAATACGGTAGCCCACGGTAATTCGGTCTTCCTCGGTTTCCTCTACCGCCGCATTCTCTCGCTCCACATTTTCATAGGCGTACTCAACCTGGAGCCGGCTGCGTTTGGGCATGCGGTAAGTGGCTTCAATCCCCATGGTCTTGGAAAGGAAGTGGTGCGAGGTGTTGTATGTGGTCAGTGCTTCGCGAGGTTGGCGACTGCCATCGCCGCGAATATAGCGATAGCCGTCCCGGGGATTGTCGTAATCTCGTTCGCGCCCTTTGTAAAAAACCTCCACATCAAGTTTTCTCAGTGGCCTGAGCCACAGCTTGGCGTTGAGTGTGCCTGTCTGCGCTTCGCCATCAAAGGAGTCGCGTGGCAGTGGCTCTGTGATCGAGGCCGCCGGGTTGACGCTGTAGCTGAGATAATCCTGGTCCTGGTTGGCAACGGCATAGCTGCCGTCAAACTGGAAACGGGCAGTGGGCGTAATGATGTACTGGCCAGTGATGCGTCCCCGCAATTGATCGTTGTCCGGCGCCAGTCCCATACCGCCGGAACTGTCGGGGTAGCGGGAGCGGTAGGGGTTTTGCCAGAGCAGGATATCGTCCTTGTTTTCAAAGTCCGAGTAGTCCAGGCGGCCTTCCATATTCAGCCTGCCATTGCCGTATATCAGCCCCAGGTCAAACTCGGTGCTACGGTAGTCTACAGGCATCGGTAAAAACGCAGAGTCACCTGCAGACGCGTCTACATACATGGCGCCGGCAATATCGCTGGTGCCTTGCTTCTCCTCGTACGACAGGCTGCTGTCTATGCGCCAGTTATCGCTTAGCTTTGCCTCTACACCGGCAAAAAGAGTGTCTCTTTCCAGCTCACGGTCAAACTGGTGAAGGCTCGCGTCCAATTGGCCGAAGGTGGCGGTGGTGGACCCTGCCTCCCAGTTGTCAGGCAGGCGCAATGCGCTGTCTGAGCCGCCAAAGGGCGTTTCGCCAGAATTGTTGCGGACCTGGATTTGCGAATCAAAACCTACCTGAATACGCAACTTGTCGCTGCGGCCCCAGATCAACTCGCCTTCACGGGTATCCAGTCCCAGATCGGATACCGAGGCGCGCCAGTAGCTGTCGCTGCTGCTGAAGTCTTGCCAACGCAGATTGCCAATCACGGTGGTACCACTCTCGTGCAGGCCGTTGTATTGGCCAAACATGAAGTTGTCATCGGAGGTGTAGCCCGCCCCTAGCTGCACGCCGCCAGCGTAGTCGGTTTGCCAGCGAGTATTGAGCGGTCGGGTCTCCATCAGCAGCGGGGTGTAAGGGCCCTCGGCTTTGGGTTCATCCTCTGTTTGCGCTACAGCACCGCTAGCCATCAACACCATGGCGCTGATCGCGGTGAGTTGAAACGGTATCTGCGTGCGTTGCTTCATCGTGTCAGCCGCGCTCCCGACGGGTGGTTTGATCCGTGTACCTGTGAGTGACAGTTCAGGCAGTTCTTGCCAATCAGGTTTTGGTTGCTGCTACCGCTGGGCAGACCTTCACCGCCATAGGGCACACTGGGATGGAAGGCGGCGGAGTGACAGCCTTGACATAGCGTCGGGCCGCGCGCGGTCAGTAGTCGATCATTTACCGAGCCGTGGGGGGTGTGACAAGTGGAGCAGTCTTCAGTCACCGGTTCGTGCTCCCACAGCATCGGGCCACGCTTTTCTTGATGGCAGCTGTAGCAATTGTCGTTCAGTGTCACCTGGTGAAGGTCCGCATCAGTGGCGCTGCCATGCGGGTTATGGCAATCGGTGCAGGCGGTTTTTCCTTCGGCGATGGGGTGCCGGGAAGGCAGGCGCATTTCGGCGCGCTGGCGGCTGTGACAGCTCAAGCACTGTTCGCCGGCCGCCTGTTGATTCATCGCGGGGTCACTTTGGGCGTGGGAATTGTGACAGTCAGCGCAGACCAGGTTTTCCTGTTCGTGTTCGCTGCCAAGCCACAGCATTTTGCCCCCGGTTTTTTCGTGGCAGTTCAAACAGCTGGCGTTCTGTTCGGCGCTGTCAGAGGGCCACTGCGGGCCGAAGCTCACGTCCGGTGGATTGCGGCGACCGCGACGATCGTGATCTTCAGAGGGGCCGTGGCAGGTTGTACAAACTGCCGCGCCGCCACCCTGGAGATTACCGTGAGCGGAATTGAATACGGCGTGTACCGGGGAGTCTGCATCTGCGGTATGGCAGTCCAGGCAACCAGGGCCTTCTTCAGCCGATATTGAACCTGCCAGCAGTATGCAGCAAAAAATCAGGGCGGCTTGAACGCGTATTGTTATCATTTGTTATGTCACTCGGCTGTAAAATCTGTGTCGTTACCACCGAAACTCAGGGTCATGGGTAGCGATACCCAGTGCTTTCCTTCCCGGTTATTCTCACCACTTAGCGCTATGCCCAGGGTGTACCTTTGCCCGGGAAGAAAACTCAACCCAGTTTCAGTATTGTCCAGCCGTCTGGCGAATACCACCTTCCGGGTGCTGCCCTCTGAGGAAGACTTGATCTCGATCAAATTTGAGCTTTCCCAGGGTGTGTCCGCCAGCAAAACTGCTGTTTCAAGTTCGCCAGACTCGAGGTTCAGGCGCCAGATCTCGGCGAATTTCTGTTCCTCGCGCATCAGCGCCAGCTCATCGGAGCTGCGTAAGAGGGCGGGTTGCCCGACCTGAGCCTGTTGTTGACGTGAAATCGCCAGGTACTTGTCTTTAACCTGACCGCGGTCGCGGCTCATTCCGGACATGTCGTTGTGACAAGCGGCAAAGCAGCCGCCACGAGCCAGCGCATCGTTATTGTGGCCCGCCCACATGATCGCCAGCGCCTCGTCCGCTGAATCCAGGTTCCAGCTGACTGTTACTTGCAGCCGGTCGTCGATCAGTGCAAAGGCCAGCTGAATGTCCCGGGATGCCGGCAGCATGCTGCCGTGCGCCAGTTTGCTGCCCATGTCGGCTTCATCTCCACGGTGGCACTGCTGGCAACCAGCGCCCTGGCGCAAAGGCTGTGAGCCTGGGTGTAAGTGCAACAGCCAGTCGCTGTCTGTCATGCCGGGATAAAACAGGGTGACCTCGCGACTGGGCACTGGCTGCGGGTGCATGGGGGGAGCGCTGTCAGCAGGCGCATGAGCCACGCCTTCGTGACAGTCCAGACAGGTGCGCTCTGGATTGGTCATCACCTTGTGATAGCTCTTGGCCTTGGGGCTGACCCGATCGCTTTCGGCCATGCGCGCCAGGTCGTGGCAGTGCAGGCAACCAGAGGAGCGGTTGCTCAGCATCTGCGCTTGAGCATCCTCGTGGTTGTGGGGGTTATGGCATTCAGTGCAGGGCGGGTTGCGCTTTTTGCGGCGCTCCATGCCGTGAATGCCCTGCTTTTGCACTTTGTGGCAGGTCTCGCAAACCTCTGCCTGTTTTTCGGCGATCTGAACTTTGTCTTCGCTGGTGTGGATGTCGTGGCAGGTGATACAGGTCAGGTTGTTGTGCATGTGCAGCGCATGCCGCCAGTTAATGGCAGTGTTTTCTTCGTGGCAGTTAAGGCACTGCTTGTCCTGGTCTCCTGCAGTGGAACTCCAGCGGGGGCCGAAGCTGACATCTGGTGAATTACGTCTGGGGGCTCGCATGTGGTCGCCACTGTCACCGTGACACTCCAGGCAGCCACGCCGATTGTCGTCGGCCTCCAACGCGGTGCCGTGCGCCCCGGCCAGCACCAGATGCACAGGCGAATCTTCACCGTAGTCATGGCACTCAAGACACTGCTGGGAACCGGACTCATCGGCAGCAAATGCGCCGGCGCCAAGCCCCAGGAGCATTGCGGTGAAGCCCGCTATCAAAGTCGCTCGCATCAACTGGTTCCTTGTCTGCAATGAAGATGGCACAGCTAAACGGTCAGCCGGAATTATCGGGGTGGGCGATACCCGCGTGGCAGTCGATACAGGTTTTGCGATTGCTGGCCAGGGCGCGGTGGAAACGCTGGGCCTTGGATGTCTGGATAACAGAGAGCATGCGCTGCGCGTCGTGGCAGTTGCGGCATTCCTGGGAGTCGTTGGCCTTGAGGCGAGCGATTTCTCGGGCTTTCATAGCCGGCGCGTGGGCGATGTATTTTTCCGGGGTATCGATGATGCCGGTAATGGTTCCCCAGACCTCCCGGGCAGCCTCAACTTTGCGCACCATTTTGGGAAAGAACTCCTGCGGCAAATGGCAGTCTGAGCATCCAGCGCTGACACCGCTTGAGTTACTGAAGTGGCTGGTCTTTTGTAACTGGGCTGCAGGAATCTGCATTTCGTGGCAGCTGGTGCAGAATTTGTCCGTACTGGTGGCGTGCATAGTGACGTCAAAGGCCAGCAGGCCTGCGATCCCGAGTACAATCCCGGCGGCCAGTACTCCCAGGGTTTTCCTGTTCCCCATTGTGTCCCCTAATCCCTTAGTTATATTAGGGTATTCTGAAACAGTCGCATTATAAAAGCCAGTCGCTCAACGGATTAATGTGTCGAGGATGACTCCCAGCAGGAACAACGAGGTAAATTGGCGGGTATGGCGAAAGGCATAGGCTGAGAACCACAGCGGCCAAATCCCCTGTGGATACTCTTGTGGAGCGTGTTCTGGCTTGGCCTGTGAATAGGTCCTGAACAGCGGTCGCAGTGCGGGCAGGCCGATTAGCACCAGCAGTAGTGGCCAGCTAAAGCTTCCGGCCAGCACCAGGCCCAGACATAACAGGTACTGGGCAACGATCATTGCCAATACACAGTGACGAGCGAGCTTCTCCCCGAGGATCACGGGCAAGGTGTTAACGCCCTTGCTCTTGTCGGCCTCCAGTTTGTCGGTGTGCTTGCCGAACAAGACCGTGGTGGGGCCCAGGGCGAATACCAGGCTCAGCCAGGTGACGTCCCAATTCCAGTCGCCGGCGAGCACATAGTAACTGCCCCCAACCATCAGTGGTCCCCACACCAGCAGCACAGCCGGTTCTCCCAGGCCGTAGTATTTCAGTGGCCAGGTATAGAACAGAACAAAAAAAGCGCCCGCCAACATTAGATCAAGCGTGAGACCGCTGCGCTGGTAGATGAGCCAACCACCGAGAATCAGGGCGACACTCGCGGTAACGCCAACATAACGCCAGAATTGGCGCTCACTCATTAAGCCATCTTCGAGTACGTGAACGCCGTATTGGTTGCGGTAGTAATTGTCCTTGTCGATCCCGCGACGGGAATCGGTGTAGTCGTTGAGCAGGTTGTTGGTGGCGTGGGCGAACATGAGGCCCACAACTGTCGCCAGCCATAGGTCCCAATGAAAGGCGTCTGCTCGCCATGCCATCAAGCCGCCCAGGGCAGAGGCGGTAAAGGTCATGAACAGCACAGAGGCGCGGCAGGCGATTAGCCATTTGGCAACGGGGTCCAGGGTTTGCCACTCGCTCTGGGTGAGCTTCGGCATTTGGTCCAGGGCCCGGCCCCACATTTTGACATCGATCATTGCTGGGAGTGATTCCCGTAACGGGTGAGTGACAGCTGCACAAGATTACCGCATTTGTTTGCGTATTCGCGAATTTTTGCCAGATTCTGCTTTGGTCTAATGGCAGAGTATAAAACCTCTGCTAATATCTCCTTATAATAAATACGTGTTTTTTACCGGGATGCAGAGGCATAACCGGAGCCAATGGGGAAATACCGGACGTGAAATTGTTACGCATCGCACTGATCCTCGCCGGCCTTGGAATTGCTGTTGTTGCCAGCTGGGCGGTTATGGATACCGCATTCCACGCAACTTCCGACTATGAGTTCTGTACCAGCTGTCATGCCTATGAGCCAATTGCCCTGGCCTACCGGGAGGATGTGCACGGGGGTAATAACCCACGGGGTGTGCGAGCGGCCTGCAACGATTGCCACTTGCCACATGATAATTCACTGCACTACTTCCTGGTCAAGGCCAAGCACGGTATTAAAGACCCGCTTATGGAGTTGCTGAAGGAACCGCACGAAATTGACTGGCACGCCATTCGGGAACGTCGTGAGGAATTTGTTTACGATTCAGGCTGTCTTGAGTGCCATAAATACCTGGAAACTGCGAGCGAGGGCAACCGAAAAGCATTTCGTTCCCACCGCCGCTATTTCAAGGAGCCCGACGAATACAATTGTGTGGAGTGCCACAAGCATGTGGGCCACAACCGGCTGGGCTATCACCTGGAAGCTAAGGGATGGCAGAAAACTCAAGGAGATGAGAAATGAAGCGCTTTATCCAGATCGCCCTGTCTGTGGCAATGTTGGGGGTTTCCGCCCTGTCACTGGCTGACACTGCGCTTAGTATCGCCCCGGTCAAAACGCTGAAGGTCGAACGGGGTCTTACTACTGAGGGCAAGGCCTGTATTACCTGCCACCAGCAGGTGACCCCCGGCCAGGTGGCCGACTGGGCGGACAGTCGTCACGCGCATGCCGGCATCTCCTGTATAGATTGTCACGCAGTGCCAGAGGATGCGCCTCACGCCGCGCGTCACGCGAATGTAGACGATACGCCGGTGTTTGTATCGCCACTGGTGTCGCCAGCGGTATGCGGCCGCTGCCACGTGGATGCCAAGAAACAGTTTGATGCCTCTGGCCACTTCCGCGCCTATCACCAGATTATTCCCAAGGACAATCTGCATGCACTGCAGATTGTTCACGAAGGGCGCAACCATCCAGAACTTTCCGGTGCACCCGGCGAGACCGGTTGCATGCAGTGCCACGGTACCGAGATCAAGCTGGACGAGAACAATCTCCCCACCCCGGAGACCTGGCCGAACAATGGTATGGGCAACATTTATCCCGACGGCAGCACCGGCAGCTGCACGGCCTGTCACAGCCGGCACAAGTTTTCTATTGCTGAAGCCCGTAACCCCAATGCCTGTGCCTCCTGCCACCTGGGCCCGGACCATCCGAATATCGAAATATTCAACAACTCCAAGCATGGTCATATCTTCAATACCGAAGGTGATGAGTGGACCATGGACTCAGCCCCCGATACCTGGGAGCCCGGCGATTATCGCGGTCCCACCTGCGCCACCTGTCATATGAGCGGCATTGGTGAGCTCAGCGTCACTCACAATATCAGTGAGCGTCTGTACTGGAATTTGTGGGCCAAGAAGTCCAATGTCCGTGGCTCAGATGATGTCATGAGTCCGCTGTTGGGCGATGGCCCGGCCGGACGGGTGAAGATGAAAAAGGTGTGCAGTAACTGCCACAGCAGTACCCATACCGATGGCTTCTTCAAGCAGGGCGATAAGGCCGTCATGTTATACAACGAAGCCTACTATGAGCCTGCGCAGGCGATGCTGGATGAGCTCAAAGAAAAGGGACTGTTGAAGGAGAACCCCTGGACGGATGAGTTCCAGATAGTGTTCTACCATTTGTGGCACCACGAAGGTCGCCGGGCGCGCCAGGGCGCCATGATGGGTGCCCCTGACTACGCTCACTGGCACGGTTTCTTCGAGCTTCAGCAGGACATGTACAAGCTTGAAGGGATCCATGCCAAGCGACTGGAGACCGGCGAGATTGAATAAATGTGATCACGCCAGTCATCGTCAAATTGGGGTTGTCTGAGCCAGTTGATAGCTGAAAAAGTGACTGTAAAAAGACATTAGTGGCAGGATTGGGCTTTTAAAGCCTGGTCTTGTCGTTATACCGAATAGCCAGACAATCACGCGACACTGCGAAAATATTGACCTGTCGCACTGTACTAGCGGCGATCCACTCCGTAAGATCCGCACCCCATAATAATGACTTTTCTTGAGTGGAGACTTCACATGAAGCTTTGGCATTGCGCCGGCTCGCGTTCGCTGCGGCCACTGTGGGCCCTGGAAGAAATGGGTCTGGACTACGACCTTGAAATTCTGCCGTTCCCACCAAGAGTGTTTCAGCGGGAGTACCTCGATGTGAATTCCCTGGGCACTGTGCCTTACTTCGTCGATGGCGATGTGCACATGACCGAGTCCTCTGCCATCTGCCAGTACCTGGTGGATCGCTATCAGCAGTATGACTTCGGCCTGCCGTCGGATCACCCCGAGTACGGTGCGTATCTGAACTGGCTGCACCATGCGGATGCCACCCTGACGTTCCCCCAGACGATCTCCATGCGCTATTACTACCTGGAGCCAACGCCGGAAAAACAGGGAGTTGCGGATGATTATGCCAAGTGGTTTATCGCCAGGCTAAGGCGCCTGGATGCGCACCTGGAGAACCACGATTACCTGGTAGATAACCGCTTTACTGTTGCCGATATCGCGGTCTGCTATGCCTTGATCTTCGCCCGCGCTTTGAAACTGGACGATCGCATCAAGCCGCAGACACTGGCGTATATGGAGCGTCTCACTGAGCGGTCCGGCTATGTCCGCGCCGACGCGCAGGGTGAGTCTTTGCAAATGCCTGAGCGCAGCTAGCGCCAGGCTGAATATCGGTCCACAGTTGTAGAGGTAATACGTGGCCAAGATGACCAAAACTACATTTCCTACCAAGGCCCTGGGGCGCAGTCTGTCTGTGTCCATGGCCGGTCTGCGCGCCGGGGGTGCCCTGGCAGTAGACTCCGCTGTGTCCCGGGTGATGGGGCGTAGCGAAGACGATCCGCAATCTGAGTTCGCCAGACGGGAAGCTCAGCGTTTCGCTGCTGAACTGGGCAGGCTGAAAGGTACTTACGTCAAAATCGGGCAAATGCTGGCGCTGTTTGGCGAACACTTTCTTCCCCCGGTGTTGGTAGAGGCATTACGCGATCTCTCAGATAAGACCGAACCACTGCACTGGGACGCGCTGGAATCCTTCGTACGCGACTCCCTGGGGGAGCGCTTTGACGAGCTGGAAATTGACCCCGAGGCAATCGCTGCAGCATCACTGGCTCAGGTGCACCTGGCTAAAATCCGCGCCACTGGCGAGTGGATCTGCATCAAAGTGCAGTATCCCGGTCTCGCTGCCATGATCGATAGTGATTTCGATGCAGTGGTGAAAATGCTGGTGCTGGCAAGATGGGTGAAGTCTGGGCGGGATCTGGATAGCTGGATGCAATCGCTGCGCTCACACCTGCATAACGAGATCGACTACCACCGTGAAGCGAGACTGACCGAGGAGATGGCGGAGCTGGTGTCTGGTTTGAAGCCAGAGGGCGTGCATTACCATGTGCCGAATCTTCACCGCCAGTACTGCACCTACGATGTCCTGGCAATGGAGTTTATCGAGGGCTACTCGGTGATTAGTCCCAATGTGACCGGCCTGTCCCAACAGCGTCGAAATGCACTTGGCAAGGCAATGCTGGAGCTGTTCTTTTATGAGCTTTACGATTGGGGCTTGCTACAAACCGACCCCAATTTTGGTAACTACCTGCTGTGCCTGGACGACAGGCGTAAGAAAGAGGCCAACGACGAGCTCAATTTATTGGACTTTGGCTCGGTGCTCGATTGCTCCGATGATTTCCTCTATCACCTGCGCGAGACCATTGCCGCCAGTCAGCAAGAAGATGTGCCGCGTATTGTCGATGGGCTCATGGGCCTGGGTTGCCTGCAGCCAGATGTCAGCGAAGAGGGTAAACAAATGTTTGCCGACTTCTGCCTGCACCTGCTGGAGCCACTGCGGCCAGCGGAAAAACTTCCCAAGGAGTACCTGAATGCGGATGGCCAATATTGCTGGGCCAGTTCGCGACTGATGAGACGCGCGGGCAAGCAAGCCGCCGTATCTGCCGCTAGCAGGCACTTTACTCCACCTTCGCGTGACTTCGCACTGATCGCCCGCAAGCTAACTGGCGTATTTAACTTTATTGCAGTGCTTGACGCCCAGTTCAATGCCTGCGACATGATAGAGGCCCATGTGGCCGCCTGGCAGGAGAGAGAGCAATTTGGCAAAGCGAGATAAGCCCGAAGACAACCACAAGGCTGTACCGACCTCCCGGGCAGGCCGGTTTGCCAGGGTCGCTCGCATGGCCGGTGGTGTCGCCGGTGGCATGCTCGCCGAGGGTACGCGGCAATTACGAGCCGGTAAGCGACCCAAAGCGCGAGATATGCTGCTTACCCCCGCCAATGCGCGCAGGGTAGCGGACCAACTGGCCACTATGCGTGGTGCGGCGATGAAAGTAGGGCAGATACTGTCCATGGATAGCGGTGATTTTCTACCGCGTGAACTCGCCGATATACTGGCGCGGCTGCGCTCCGATGCGCGCTACATGCCACCTGGGCAGTTGGATCAGGTGATGACCGATGCCTATGGCGCTGACTGGGAAGACCAGCTCTATGGCTTTCAGCATAAACCCCTGGCGGCGGCCTCGATCGGCCAGGTGCACCGGGCACTGTCACCGGATGGCAGGGAAATAGTGCTTAAGGTGCAATACCCGGGGGTGGCCGGGAGCATAGATGCAGACATCGATAACATTGCTTCCCTGCTAAAAATCTCGGGACTGCTGCCAGCGGAACTCAATATCCAGCCTTTGCTCGAAGATGCCAAGGCTCAGTTGCAGGACGAAGCGGATTACAATAAAGAGGCTGAGTTTCTGAGCGCCTTCGGCGGTTTACTTGCCGACGATGACCGCTTTGTAGTGCCTGAACTATTACCGGAGCTTACCCGCAAAACTGTACTGGCAATGACCTATGTCAGTGGCCACCCCATAGAGTCTATTGCCGACTTGCCGCAGGAGGAGCGGGACCATGTGATGACCGCGCTGGTGGAGCTGATGTTTCGCGAGTTGTTCGAGCTGCGCATGGTGCAAACCGATCCCAATTTTGCCAACTACCAGTACAACCCCACCAGCGGAAAAATTATCTTGCTGGACTTCGGGGCTACCCGGCGCTTCAAGGCCAGTTTTGTCAATGGCTATCGCAGCCTCGTCAAGGCAGCGATAGCTGGCAATAGTGCGCGCCTGGTAGCTGCTGCAGAGCGAGTCGGCTATGCCATGGGTGACGAAGACAGCGAGTACCGTGAGTTAGTGTTGGAGTTGTTCCTGATGGCGCTGGAGCCCTTGCAATTGGATGAGCCCTACGATTTCGCCGCTTCAGATATGTCCGGGCGCATGTCAGCAAGGGCTGAAGAGGTGACGGCCTTTAGTGACTTCTGGCAGGCACCCCCCACCGAAGCGGTGTATTTCCATCGCAAGCTGGGGGGGATGTTTCTACTCGCCAGCCGGCTCAAGGCCAGAGTGAACGTTAACCGGCTGATCACGCAGTTTCTCTAGTTAACGACCCTCAGCCAACCGTTGCTGCATAGAGTTCATCAAACGAAGCCTGCAGGCACTCTGCGTAAAACGAGGGGTCGGGCATCATATCCCGGCATGCGGTGAACGACAGGGTGATGGTTCCCTTTTTGTTCTGCACGGAGCTGTAGACGATCTGGAACAAGCCCATGTTCGGTAGCAACGGCCCCAGGCTAATGGAGTCCACCAGCGCAGCGCCGCACATGTACAGCTGAAAGGGTGCGCCGGGCACGTTGGTGACGAGAGTGTTGAACACCACACTTGCCTCCGCCAGACCTGTGGCAGAGGCTGTTCGCACCGCCAGGGACAGGACATTACCCGGTAAAACATCGGTCAGGTCAACGGCGAAACGCGGACCCAGTGCTTCAGCATAGGCTTTGGCTGATTGGGATTCTTCGTGAATCGCGGCCAGGCGCTCGGCAGGGTCTTCAATATCGGAGCGCAGCCCGACATTCATAAAGCCGACCATGTTGCCGCCAGCTGCTTTTTCCTCTGCGGAGCGAACATCGATAGGGCAGCCTGTTACCAGGGTTTCTTCCGGGAGTTCGTCCTTGTCCTGCAGATACTTGCGCATAGCGCCCGAGACGATCGCCAACATGGTGTCGTTGACGGTGGCTCCGGGGCTGGAGTTTTTGATATCGCGCACCTCTTCAAAGTCAAACTTGCGGGCACCTACCACTCGGTGGCGAGAGATTTTGCCCTGGAAGCGAGTGGCTTGTTTGCCTTCAAGAAGTCTAATGTTGCCGCTTTTGCGTCCCTCTCTTATGCGCTTAAGCGCGGGAACTGATTCTTTGATGAAGTCCAGCGCCTGTCCTGGTTTGCGCCAGGCGTCCAGGTAGGCCCTGCCTAGCATCCGGGTTTTCGAGGGGCGCTCGACTATCCACGGTGGCGGATCACCCGGGTCTATGGTTTCCGGGGTCATGTCGTGAACGATGTTCATGAACTGGGTGCCAGTGGCACCGTCCATCGCACAATGGTGCACTTTTAATAGCAGGGCAAAACACCCGGGAGGGTAGCCCTCTACATTGTTCAAACCCTCAATGACGTACATCTCCCACATAGGCTTGTCACGGCGCAGGGGAATGGAGTGAATGCGCGCTGCCAGAATGCACAGCTGTCGCCAGTCGCCGGGCTTTGGCAGGGCGATGTGACGCACGTGGTACTCAAGGTCAAAATCTGCGTCTTCAACCCAGTAAGGGCGACCCAGGCCACCGGGCACAAAGGCAAGTTTGCGACGGAATATCGGTGACAGGTGCAGTCTGCGTTCCAGCATGTTCAGGATCTGTTTGAAACGCACCTTGCCGTCGGGAGCAGTGGACTGATCGTAGATGCTAACGCCGCCAATGTGCTGGGGGAGGCCGTCGATCTCCGAGTGGAGAAACATGGCGTCCTGGCCGGAGAGTTGTTCCATGAGCTTTACCCAACTGTCATTTTTGTTGCTGACAGGATTGCCTGATTTACCGCTTTGGTCAATTAACTTTATCAATAGAGTCAGATGCTTATGTGTGTTGGTAAAGGAACTCAAACTCCATAGCGACTAACCCGGGCGGCGGAGGCGAAAAAAATCGTTGACAACGTTGTCACGGAGTTTTAGTGTAGCTGCGACAACGTTGTCTTAAAAGCGACAGCGATTGAATAACAATGAGACCGCCGAGAGGGATTACCGTGAACACCATCAAATCAAGCATTCGCAAACTCACTGGGAGCAGAACGACGTTCCTGCATAGTTCATTGGCCGTGCTGGCTCTGACCGGTGCCGTTGGTTCGATACAGGCCCAGGCCCAGACCGATGAACCCGCAGTTCTGGAGGAAGTTATTGTTACGGGTATCCGTGGCAGCCTGCAGGAATCACTCGAAACTAAACGCTTCGCCAGCTCTGTGGTCGACGCCATCAGTGCTGAGGATATAGGTAAGTTCCCCGACAAGAACGTGGCTGACTCACTGGCGCGTATTACCGGTGTTTCTGTAACACGGGGATTTGGTGAGGGTGAAAAAATAGCCGTTCGTGGTACATCGCCCGATCAGAACCGTACTTTGCTCAATGGCGCAGCTGTCGCGTCCGCTGACTGGTTTGTGCTGGACAACCCCTCTCGTGCTTTTAACTATACGTTGCTGCCATCCACAATCGTTTCTGGCCTGGAAGTGTACAAGTCGCCTCAAGCTGATATTCAGGAAGGTTCTTTGGGTGGCACCGTCATGCTGCGCACCCGTCGTCCACTGGACATGGATGCCAATAGTGGCGTGGTTCAGGTTCAAGGCATGTACTCCGAAACATCAGAAGAGTGGGACCCCAATGTTTCAGCCCTGTACTCCTGGAAGAACGATGCTGAGACCCTGGGTTTCAATGTCTCTCTGACCAAACAGGACCGCACGCTGCTGCGCGAAGGCACAGAGGTACTGGGCTTTGAATTCCAGGACTTCGGCGCCAGCCCACTGTGGACACCACGTGCCATCGGTGACGCCTATTTCCAACAAGAGCGCGAACGTGAAACGGGTTTGTTTACTGGCCAGTGGCGCCCCACTGACGCTGGTGAATTCACCCTGACATACCTGAACTCGCAACTGGATGCCGACAACACCAACTACAACCGTTACGAGTGGTTCAATGGCCAGGCGGGCGGTGGCACCATCGACCCAGCGACATCAAGCCGCGTCGGCAGTGGTGTGGTGGCCGGTGAAGTTGACGATAACTATTCTGAATACTACGTCATTGATCGCGTTTCCTTCAGTGAGACCGAGTCTCTTGATCTTCAGTACAGCCACAATTTTGAGGCCTGGTCCATGGACCTGCGCGTTGGTCAGACTGAGGCCGAAGGTGGCACATCGAGCGACCGTCAGTATGGTTTTGATAGATTCCTGGATGGCTCTTCTTTCAATGGCTTAAGCCACACGCCTTTCTATGAAGGCCAGGTTGAAAGTGATGCGCAGTTGGTTACCCGTGGCTTGGGCTGGATGATGGAAAACCAGCGCATCATGGATGATGAAGAAACTTACGCATCAGCGGATTTTGATATTCCCGTCGATATGGGCGTGTTTAACGGCATCAAGACGGGCCTTAACTACCGCGATCACGATAAGGGTCAGCATCAGGACGGAACTCGCTTCCATTGGTTGACTGACGATATGCATTCGGATGATGCCACAGAATATGGCGGCGGCTCTGATACCTCAGGCTGGAACCGTTGGTTGTACGGCAACCTGGACGCGGGCACGCTGGCCGATTATGCGCGCAATGAATCAGGCGCACCTTACCCGCTGATGAATATGAGCAAGGCGGCGTCTGTTATCTTCCCGGCTGAAGCGTATGAGAATGCCGCGAACATCCTGTTCCTGCCAGATACCTGGAGTGTGAACGAGGAAATCATGGCAGCCTACGCCCAGGCAGAATTTGAAAGCGAAGGCTTCCGCGGAAACTTCGGACTGCGTGTTGTGCAGACTGATGTCGAATCTACCGGCTACAACTGGGATGGCGACTGGTTGGCTGCGAGCATTGACCAAATTGGTGGTTATCAGCTTCTGGTTGACGCGCTTGATCCACGAGGAGAGTTCAACGTGCGTCAGGAAACTATTGACCACGATTACACCGAGGTTCTGCCCAATATGAATCTGGCCTTCGACCTGAACGAGGACATGATGGTGCGTTTTGCGGCTGCAAAAGTCATGGCGCGTCCCGATTATGTGAAGATAGCGAATCAGGAATCGGCTAACACCGACACTCGCACCGGTACCCGTGGTAACCCGGAGCTCGATCCTGAAACTGCTAACCAGTTCGATCTTGCATATGAGTGGTATTTCGCGGATGCAGCGTTGCTGGCGTTCACTTACTTCAACAAGGACATCAGCGACTCGATTATCTCTAGCACTTCTACTGAGAAGCGTTTTGACGAGAAGCAGAACGAGTTCGTTGATGTTTTGTTTATCCAGCCAGTCAATGGCCGGGGTGCTGAGGTCCAGGGTTTGGAAGTCAGCTACCAGCAGAACTTTGGCAACTTTGGTGTAATTGCGAACTACACCTATACCGATGCGGATAGCAAGGACGAGCGCGATGCGGTTAACAACCCGGGTTCGGGCCTGGTGCGCGGCACCTCCGAGCACATGGCAAACCTGAGCGGCTTCTATGAGAACGATTGGCTTAGCGCTAGACTGTCCTACAACTACCGTACCGAGTGGTACGACGGCATCTCCGAGTTCGGTTCAGAGATGTATGTTGACGACTACGGCCAAATGGATGCCAACGTAACCTTCAGTGTCTACGACAACTGGGACATCGTCTTTGAAGGCATCAACATCACCGGTGAAGAACTTGAGCTGTATCATATCGATGAAGGACGCAGCGCACGCCTGTACGACAACGGTGCTCGCTACGTGATTGGTGTTAACTACCACTTCTAGAGTTGTGTGTCGGGCGTTGCGGTGACGCCCATAGCAAACGGGTGAGGAGCTATCTCTGATCCCTTTGAGGGTCGATATGTGAGGGAATAACTTGCGTATCGGCCCTTTTTTTATGAGTCTGTATAAGGGCCTAAAAAGGAACATCAGTAATGGAAGGAACAGTACTGGCGCCAATCGATTGGCTGGTTATCGCAGCGCTGCTCGCCTTTTCATTACTGGTGGGCTTTCTGGTAAAAGACCAGGCTAGCGATGGCGGGATAGAAGGCTTCTTTACCGCCGGTCGGAAGATGAAGTGGTGGTTGTTGGGGACCTCCATTGTGGCCACCACCTTTGCCTCTGACACGCCGTTGGCTATCACCGGTTGGATTGCCGAGTACGGCATTGCTGGCAACTGGTTCTGGTGGGGTGGCGTATTGGGCTCCGTCGCGATGACGGTATTTTTTGCCCGCAAGTGGCGTACCTCGGGTGTGGTGACAGACGTGGAGTTGGCTGAGCTGCGTTATGGGGGACCTGCCGCGGCAATCTTGCGCTCAGTAAAAGCATTTATAAGCGCCACGCTCGTCAACTGTATTATTCTCGGCTGGGTTTTTGCCGGTATGTCCAAAATCTCCGAGGCGTTTATGGACTGGCAGTGGCTGTTGGGTAGCAGTGTGTATAGCGCGCTATCATCAGTTTATCCAGATGCGCTGCTGTTCGGTAGTTTTGATAACACGCTCACCATTGCAGTGCTGCTTATTGTGACCCTGACCTATTCCTCACTGGGTGGCATGCGTGCGGTAATCATCACTGACCTGGTGCAGTTCGTTCTGGCCATGGGTATGTCGATTCTGCTGACAGTCCTGGCGGTTTCCCATCTGGGTGGCCTGGAGGCAATGTGGCAAGGTTTGGCGGAGCTATATCCCTCCGATGGATCCGCCACTGACCTGGCGGGCAAGGCCTATCTTACCCATGATCGGGTGGCCGCATTCGTCCCCGACTTTGGCGACGGTGTGATTGGCTCTTTAGGCATTCCTTTTTCAGCATTTGTCCTCACCCTGGGCGTTATGTGGTGGAGTAGTGGCACTGTGGATGGCTCGGGCTTTATGGCCCAGCGCCTTTACACGGCCAGCGATGGCGGTGAGGCAGAAAAGGGTGCGCTGTGGTACAGCGTTGCCAATTTTATGTTGCGCTCTTGGCCATGGGCGATAGCCGGTGTTGCTGCGCTGGTGATTTTTCCCCGGGCAGATGTTGATCTCGCGGCGCGTCAGTTTACTGAATGCCTGCACAACGAGCAGGTGTGTACTGTGCAAATGCAGCAGTGCCTGGACAATCGTTACAACTGTGAAGTGCCAGAGTATGCGCTGCTGGTTCGCGGCGAGGGCAGTCTGGAACAAGATGGGCTGACGCCAGTAAACGATGCACATGATGCCGCTGAGCGGGTTATGGTTTTTCGTGAGGATCGCGAGCGAGGTTATCCTGCGCTGGTCAAGGAGCTGTTGCCCGCTGGCCTGATGGGTTTGATGCTCGCATCCCTGATGGCGGCCTTTATGTCGACTGTGTCTACGCATATTAATTGGGGCGCGTCCTATCTCACCAATGATTTTTACCTTCGGTTTATCAAACCAGACGCCAGCGAAAAACAGCTGACGCACGTCGGCCGACTGGCTACGGTGGGGATAGCCCTGATGGCTGTCACCATTGCCAGCACGATCGACAATATCGGCTCCATGTGGGAGCTCTATGGCGGCATGATGGCCGGACTGGGGTTGCCCCATCTGATGCGATGGCTGTGGTGGCGGGCCAACGCCTGGACTGAAATTGTCGGTATGCTGGTCGGTTTCAGTCTTGCGTTGATCAATTATGTCGCCGGCCAACAGGGGCTGTTTCCGCCGGGACAGGTATCGATATTCCCGCCCTTTATGGCGAGTCATCCCATCCATGTGATTTGCTGGATATCACTGGTTTCTGCTGTGGCTGCTGTAGCGGCTACTCTGCTTACTGCGCCAGTGGATGATGAACGCTTGCGAGAGTTCGTCGCTAAAACTCGGCCCATGGGTTTTTGGAAAGACTATTCGAAGGGCCACGCGCCAGAGCGAAGTTTTGGTCTGTCGCTGTGGTACTTCGTGCTCGGTGGGGTGTCCATTTATGCGGGTATGTTCGGAATAGGGTATCTGCTGCGCTTGCAAACCGTCATCGGCTTGGGCTTGCTGATAGTCTCTATTGTCGGCCTGGTAGTGATGGTGCGCGGCATGGGCAGAATCGATCAGGTGACTGATTAATCGAGTTCGCTTAGCATCCGGCCGTGCACACCGCGGTTAGCGAGCCACCCCAAATGATGTGCGGCGCGCGCGCGGAAATTGCCCCAGTCTGATCCCGCGTTATTGCTCCAGCCCCATTCAGCGGTGGCAAAAACTCTGGGAAACATCATGTACTCGATGCGAGACTGGCTGCACAGAAGCTCACTCCAGAGGTTGGCCTGTACGCCGACAGGCTCACCTTCAAAATTTTCCGGGAAAGGCGGCTGCGTGTAACAAGCCTTGAGGTCTGCTGTGCCAGCCCAGTAAAGGCCAGGTTCTTCCGGGGAGTTATCCCAGGCCAGGTCGAGATAGGCCCAGGGTGCGGGACAACTGATGACTGGATAACCAGCCGCCGCTGTTGCTGCAACCGCGTCGTTGCCGGTCCACGCGCAGATAAGCGCGCAGTGCTTTAGCTTTTCACCGTGTGCTGCTTCTTCCCAGCCCACCAGCGTGCGACCGCGGGCTGAGAGGAAATTCTGTACATGGCGTAGTAGATGCCCTTGCAGGTCCAGTGCTTGTGTATAAGCCTCGCGTTCCATCAGTAATCGACAAGCGGGAGAGTTTTGCCAGACCCCCTTGGGGACCTCGTCCGCACCCATGTGCACTAATGAGCCGGGAAAAAGTTCACAAACCTCTGCTAGCACTGTATCCAAAAAATGGTAGGTGCCTGCAAGGCCTGGGTTCAGCACGTTGTCGTCAAAGAACTGCACAGACAGGTACTGTGATGCGTCTGCGGGTTCTTGCAGTAATTGGGGCAGCGACTGTATAGCGGCCCTGCTGTGGCCAGGAATATCGATCTCGGGAATAACAGTAATGTTGCGCAGGCTGGCTGCCGCCAGCACGACCTTCACGTCTGCCTGGCTGTAATAGCCACCATAGCGGCGGTGGCCGCTGCCCAGTTGTGGTGGCAATTGCTCGCGCTGGCCACGCCAGGCGCCAGTGTCGGTGAGTTCAGGGAATGCCAGAATCTCCAGGCGCCAGGCTTCGTCATCCGTCAGGTGCCAGTGAAAGTGATTCAGCTTGTATAGCGCCATCCAGTCCAGTAGGTCGAGAATGACGGCCACAGGGTGAAAGTGTCTAGCGCAATCCAGCATCAGGCCACGGTAATCGTGTAGCGGACTGTCATCGATTGCCAGGCAGGGCAGATGCAGAGCGCCTGAGCTGTTTGGCTCGGCCAGTTGTACCAGCGACGCAGCAGCGCGGGTGAAACCTGCAGCCTCGCTAGCACGTATGACCAGGCCTTCGCTGGTAACGTTGATCTGGTATTGCTCCCGGGCCAGCGAAGTGTCTATTTCAGTCTTTAAGTTGCCAGTGTGCGACTGATTTTTTGCGGTTCCCAGCATGTGGTGCAGCCATTCTATAGCGGGCTCTGCCTCTGCAGTCAGCTGCCAACAGGCCTGCTGCTCCCACTCAAAAGTGCCCGCTGATAACTGGCACTTTGCGGGTGTGGGGATAATCGGGCAGGCAGGCGCTGGGGCTTTTGCAAGTGCTGGTCTGGGGCTGCTGCTGGCAGGCAGATTGTGTGCAACCAGTTCCACCTCGAAAATGCGTTCGCCGAAGGTCAGGTAGGAAGCGGTGGGTAAGTCCGACAAGCGCTGTAGTGGTGGGTCGATGACCAGATGCAGTTCGCAAAGGGCGCCTGGCATGAGGGGCCCGGTCTCGGTTGGCGCTATTTCCAGATGACTGCCTATTCTGGATAGCTGCCGGGTGTTGCCTTCTGCGCTCGCTGGGCGTGGCAGGTCAAGGTGTAGTGCCCATGCGTCGAGCGGCTCTGCCAGCGTGTTTTCCAGGGCTAGAACGAGCAGCGTTTGTTCTCCACTCTGTCGCTGGGACAGGCGCAGTGATAAGGCATTGGGTCTAGCTGAAGTATTCATTGACAACGTTGTCACGGACTCGTAATGTACTGCTGACAACGTTGTCACAAATACAATCAAAATACAATGACAAGAACCGACGAGCGACAGGGTCCGGGGTAATGAGCAGCGAAAATTTCTTTCTGGGTGTGGATGGCGGTGGCAGTAAGTGCAAGGCGCGGCTAGTCAACGCAGCTGGCGAACTCCTTGGCGAGGGTATTGCCGGGCCGGCCAATCCCTTCCAAAACCTTGAGCTGGCCTGTGACTCCATTGTCGAGGCGGCGCATCGTGCGCTCAGTGAGGCGGGGATGGACGACTCGGCCATGGGTAGCCTGGTTGCGGGTGCTGGTCTGGCCGGGGTTAATATTCCCCGTTTTCATCAGCTGATGAGCCAGTGGGCGCATCCTTTCGCCCAGCTCTACCTTGCCACCGACATTCATATCGCTTGTCTTGGGGCCCACGGCGGCGCTGATGGTGCGGTGATTGTCGCTGGGACCGGTTCGGTCGGTTACAGCTCGGTGGCGGGTGTTGGTACAAGTTTTGGTGCGCACGGTTTTCCTTTCGGTGACAAAGGCAGTGGCGCCTGGCTGGGGCTGGAAGCAATGAAAGCCCTGCTGCTTGCCGCAGACGACCTTGGACCAGCAACATCACTGGTGGAGGCGGTAGAAAAGCATCTGGGCGTTAAAGGTCTGGATATTATCGGGGCAATGGCCAGAGCAACGCAGCGAGATTATGGCGCGCTGGCGCCGCTAGTATTGACGGCCGCTACTGCTGATGACCCGGTGGCCCTGGGAATTGTTCGGGAGGGGGCTGACTATTTGTCAGATCTCGCGGAGCGACTGCTGGCCAGCGGCGTCGAAGAGTTCTGTATGCTCGGTGGCCTGTCGCCAAAAATCATGCCCTGGATGCGCCCGCAAGTGATCGCCAAAGTCGTCGCCCCACGAGGTCAGCCGGATGAGGGTGCTGTCAGTTTCACCCTCGGTAGATACGCTCAGGAACAGGCCTAGCTGACGTCTTGCAAGCGGGCCAACAAGGCCTGATTCTGTTGTTCAATATGCTTAAAGAAACCCGGGTTGGTGAGGTCGCTGGCAGCGTCTTCATCGACAATCACCACAGTGGCTGGATGCATCTGCAGGGCCGATGCCGGGCACCAGGCTGATACCGGTCCTTCCACCATGTCTTTGATGGCACCGGCTTTGCTCTTGCCTGTGGCCAGCAGTACAACCAGTCTGGACTCCATGATCGTGCCAATACCCATGGTGATAGAGAGTTGTGGCTGAAATTCGTTAGCGTTGAAGAAGCGTGCATTATCCTCAATGGTTTCCCGGGTCAGTGTCTTAACGCGGGTGCGCGATGTCAGGCAAGAGGTGGGCTCGTTAAAACCAATGTGGCCATTGCGACCAATACCCAGCAACTGAATGTCAATGCCCCCCGCTGCGTGAATAGCCTCCTCGTATTCGGCACAGGCCTGCAACGGGTTCTCGGCATCACCGGGCGGTACCCGGGTGTTGTTCGGATCGATATCGATATGATCGAAAAACTCGCGGTTCATGAAGTGCCGGTAGCTCTGAGGGTGTTCCGCCGGCAGGTCCATATACTCGTCCAGGTTGAAACTGCTGACGCCGGAGAAGGAAATGTCCCCACTGCGATTGCTCTGGATCAGCTCCCTGTAGAGACTCAATGGTGTTGAGCCGGTGGCGAAGCCAAATACCGATTGTGGCTTCTTTTGTAGCTGGTCGCGAAAAATATTGGCACCGTAGTGGGCCACTGCATCGGCGTTTTCGAGAATGACGACTTTCATGGTTGTTCCTGTCTATTGCTCAGCATGGCGCTGGTGTTCGCCGGCGACCCATGTATCGGTGACGGCATAGTTGCTGGTAAAACACATCATGTCAGCGCGAAACCCCTCTTGCAGGCGTCCGAGTTGGTGTTCCAGCTTAAGAAATTGTGCCGGGTAAAGCGACGCCATGCGCAAGCATTCGCCCAGTTCGATGCCAACCTGCTCGTGGCCGATGCGTACCGCGTCAATCAGCGCAATAGCGCTTCCCGCCAGATTGCCTTCGGCATTAACAAGACGGCCGTCCCGCTGGGCTATGCGCTCTCCGTAGATTTCAAAACTGTCCTGCTTGCCGCCTACGGTGGACATGGCATCACTCACCAGTAATAGTTTCCCGGGGGCCTTGGTGCGCAGTGCTAATCGTATCGTTGCCGGGTGCACGTGGTGACCGTCAACGATGATACCTGCCCAGGTGTCTGGGCTTTCCAGTGCTGCGCCCACGGTACCGGGCTCGCGCGAGGTCAGTGGTTTCATGGCGTTAAACAGATGGGTAAACCCCCGCAAGCCCTCCGCGATTGCCGCCTGTATACAGTCGTAGTCGGCGTCGGTATGGCCCGCGCATAACAGCAGGCCGGCATCAGCGAGCTGACGCATCTGCCCAGGGACGGTGTGCTCGGGGGCTAGTGTCAGTACTACCGGGAACTCGTTGATCTTGGTAAGCCACTGTATGTCAGCATCTTCCATCGGACGAATCATGTCTGCGTTGTGTGTGCCTCGGCGCTGCATGTCGAAGAAGGGGCCCTCGATGTGCAGTCCCAGTACGCCCGCTGACCCGTTCGCACGGGCCTGGCCTACTGCGGTGGCTGCCGCCTGCTGTGTGTTGCGGGTGTCACTGATGACCGTGGGCAGCAGGCCGGTAGTGCCGAACCGCCGATGACCTGCTGCGATGCGCTGAACTCCATCCGCCGTGGGTTGGTTGTTGAGCATTACATCGCCACCGCCATTGACCTGTATATCGATCAGGCCGGGGGCCAGGGTGCCATTTCCCAGGTCTATTTTGGTGATGTCCGCGGGCAGCAGCTTGGCCGGTAACACGGCCTGGATCAGGTCATCTTTAAGTATCAGGGCGTGGTCAGCCAGCCAGCGTTCGCCATCGAACAACTGGCGGGCGCAAACGGCTGTAGTCATACCTGTGCCGGGCATGTTGAATCCCTTACCACCAGTTCCGGCTTGAAGCCGCGTTGCTGGGGCTTGATCTCCTCACCGAGACGGGCGGAGCGAATGTTCTCGATTAGCAGCTTCGCGGCGGAGCCGGCAATCTCGCTATTGGGCTGGTGCGCAGTGGTGAGTTTGGGCCAGCTCTGTCGAGAAAACGGGCTGTCTTCGAAACCTATGATCGACAAGTCCTGGGGCACAGCCACCTGTTTGATCCTGGCCGCAAATAATGCGCCAGCGGCAATCTCATCGTTGCAGGCAAAAATGGCAGTGGGTGCGGAAGCCATACCAAGTAATTGGCTGGTGCGATCACTCCCTGAGTCGAAGTTGTACTCACCCGGCAGGATGAGTTTGTCGTCCTGGGCAATGCCATTATCCGACAGAGCGGCGCGATAACCCTGGAGTCGTTGTTCACTGGAGGCGTGTTCCGGGTCGCCGCCTAAAAACGCGACCTGCCTGTGGCCGAGGCCGACAAGGTAGCGGGTGATGTCGTACGCGGCGTGGTAATCATCTACCAAGACACAGGGGCCGCTGCTATCGCAGCCCTTATCCCCGGAGAGAATACGAACGTGACGTATATCAATGGCGTCTAGTGCCTGAATTAGTGCTTCTGATTCGGAAAAGGGCGGAGTAAGCACTAAACCTGCAATGTGGCCGTTGCTCACCAATTGCTGTATCTCCCTAATGAAATCACTGTCACCAGCGATGGTGGGGTGGATCAGTAGTCCAAAGCCCTGCCGTTTGCACTCTTCAAGAATGCCGTGCTGCATCTCGATGACATAGTGGCTATTGGGGTTGTCGTAGATGAAAGCGATAAAGCTGCCAGCCCCCCGCAATTGTCTGGCCGAAAGATTCGGCTGGTAATTTAGTTCTTCAATGGCCGCCCATACGCGGGTGCGCAGTTCTTCACCGACTGATGGCTCCCGGTTAATGACACGGGAGACGGTCTTGAAGGAAACCCCGGCGAGTTTTGCCACATCTTTGATAGTTGCGTTCATGAAGCGCTTTGTTGTCCTTGTCAGCGGGCTGGTTTGTGTGCCAATCTGATTCAGTCTACTCTTTTGTTATTGCCTAGACAACGTTGTCTTTCGGGGTTTTACGCTGAAATAGGTAACGCCTCGCGAGCAATGTGTCCTGATTCACAAAAACGAAAGAAACGCCGCCCTTAACAGGCGGCGGCAGGCTGTGACGAAGACTGCAGCGCTTCTTCAGCTTTCTCCCGACGAATGCGGAAAACCAGCGGTACCAGTACCAAGCCCATCAAAGGGGTGAAGATCGCTGCCAGCCCTAACAGAGTGGGCTGCATCCCCTGGGTATCCAGGGCCAGGCCCAGCATTGGTCCGGTGACAATAAAGGTAGAGCGCACGCCCAGACTTACCAGAGAGTTCACCGTGGCACGAAACTCACCCGGTACCCGGTTGTTAAGTGCCTCGTAAAACAGGCTCATGGATAGTCCGCGGGAAACCTGTATGGCAAAACCAAACAGTACGCCCGTCCACCCCACACCGAATGCCATCCCCAGTAGTCCTGCAATTGGCAGCACAGCAATGACCACCAGTAGCTTTCGATAACCCAGTAGTTGTTCCAGGGCATCGCTGAAACGCGCTGACAAGCTCACAGTAAGTGCGAACGCCGCCCAGATGTAGCCGAAGTGCTCGAGCGGTATGCCCTGCATTTCCCAGTACTTCTGGTAAACCCAGAACACATAGACTGCCAGCAAGCCAAACACGGTGATGGCAAAAGCGGTCCAGGCCACTACCGGCTTGCCGAAAAGCAACAAGGCGACTATTTTGCGCGCGTTGTCGCCGTGGCCACCGGGGTGCTTGCCTGCGGCCTCCGGGCGCGGTGCTTCTACCAGTAACAATGCCAGCAGGAAGGGTGCGAAGCCGGTAAAGGCCTGCACTGTAACCACGCTATCCATTGACCACATCAGCAGTACGCTGGCGGCTATCCCCGCCGTGCCAGATGCCGCAGCCTCTACAGAAATCAGACGGCTCAGAGATTTACTGGCACCGGGGCCGCCGCGCAAACCGCGCTTGCGCAGGTAGACTTCCGTATCGTAAAGCAAGGCCAGGTCAGCGCCTGAAATCAGGCTGAAGCCCACGCCGAGGATAAACTCGTAGATCAGAAAGTCGACGAAGCTGTCCGCCCACAACAGTGAGAAAAACCCCAGTGCGTTCAGTGCGCTGCCGACCAGAATCGCGTTGCGTCTGCCCCACATATCGGCCACATAGCCTGAGGGCACCTCGCACAACGCAATGGTCAGTGCGAACAATGCCTGAGTTTGCAACACCTGGCTCATGGACAGGCCGTAACCCTGCAACAGCGGCACGAATACGGGCACTACCACCAGAAATCCGGTGAAGAATCCCAGCAGGTAAATTGCTTTGATATTGTTTTCCAGTGACCTTTTCACGGTTCTCTTCCCTAGCTGGCAGGAGAACGCTGGACCGGATTTGCTTTTTTGGGGTAATAAAAAAAGGCCTCCGGAATCAGTGTTCTCGGAGGCCTTTTCTAAATCTTGATTATCTCAAGTGCTTCCTCAAACCACCTTGTCTGTCGACAGACACACAGGTGCGACGGTATACATGCCGTCGCGCTTTCTGATTGATGTCTGATGCAAAGTGGTCATGAGTGTTGCTCTTAAAATAAGACTTTTTTCAGGCGCCCATATTCTTGGGTCGCTGCAAAAGTTCAAAAATATCCCTTGTACCCGCAGGCACCGAGCTATACTGCGCTTGTACTTGATGCGGGTCAATGGATGAAACCCGAACTGTGAAAAAATTCACAGTGACAGATGTAAAAACGGAAAAAATAAAAAGAGGATGTCTATGAAGTCCGATATTGAGATCGCCAGGGAAGCAACAATGCGGCCAATTTCCGAGGTCGCTGAACAAATGAGTATCCCCTACGAGGCGCTGGTGCCCTATGGGCATAGCAAGGCCAAAGTGAAGCTGGAGTACTTGGACTCCATTGCTGATCGGCCTGATGGAAAGTTGATTCTGGTAACGGCTATCAGCCCTACTCCCGCAGGGGAGGGTAAAACGACCACTAGTATCGGCTTGGCTGATGCTCTGCGACGCACGGGCAGAGACGCTTCGGTTTGTCTGCGGGAGCCCAGCCTTGGGCCCTGTTTTGGTATGAAAGGCGGCGCGGCTGGCGGTGGTTTTGCGCAGGTGGTGCCTATGGAAGACATTAACCTGCATTTTACTGGCGACATGCATGCCATTGGCGCTGCGCACAATTTGCTCTCGGCGATGATCGACAACTATATTCATTGGACCAATGAGCTGCGCATCGACTTGAGGCGCATTACCTGGCCGCGGGTCGTCGATATCAATGATCGTCAGTTACGAGAAATCATGACAGGGTGCGGAGGTCCGGGGAACGGATTTCCTATGCAGAGCGGATTTGATATCACTGTGGCATCGGAAGTCATGGCTATTTTTTGTCTGGCGAAAAATCTCGAAGACCTGCAGCAGCGTCTGGGCCGTATCGTAATTGGCTACACGCGCGGTGAACTTAAGCCCGTCACAGCAGATCAGGTCAATGCTTCTGGCGCGATGACTGCGCTGTTACGCGACGCACTGGCCCCCAATCTTGTACAGAGCCTGGAGAATACCCCGGCATTTATCCACGGCGGTCCTTTTGCCAACATTGCCCACGGCTGTAATTCAGTTATTGCAACCACTTCAGCGCTGAAGCTGTCGGACTACGTGGTGACTGAGGCGGGCTTTGGCGCTGACCTTGGGGCCGAAAAGTTTTTTAATATCAAGTGTCGCAAGTCTGGCCTGCGTCCCGATGCGGTGGTGATTGTGGCGACTATTCGTGCGTTAAAAATGCACGGCGGCGTTAGTAAAGACCAGCTGGTGGTCGAAGACGTTGCGGCACTGGAAAAAGGACTACAGAACCTGGGTCGGCACATACGTAATGTGGGCCGCTTTGGTGTGCCGGTGACGGTTGCGATCAATCACTTCACAACCGATACCGAAGCAGAGGTGCAGGCCGTCAAGGCTTATGTGAGTGCGCGCGGCCTGGAGGCGCACCTTTGTACGCACTGGGCTGACGGAGGCGCCGGCGCCACGGAGCTGGCAGACGCGGTAGCGGGATTGGCCGATGGTGGTAATGCTCAGTTCCATACTTTATACGATGACGACGTTAGTTTGTGGGAGAAGGCGCGTACGGTTGCCAGGGATATTTACGGGGCCGACGACTTGCATGCGGATAAGAAAGTCAGGGATCAGTTTCGGCAGTTCCAGGAAGACGGTTATGGGCATTTTCCGGTGTGCATGGCCAAAACTCAATACAGTTTCTCCACCGACCCGCTGTTAATGGGTGCCCCATCCAATCACTCTGTGAAGGTCCGTGAGTTGAAGCTGGCCGCAGGGGCCGAGTTTCTTGTGGTCGTTTGTGGCGACATTATGCGCATGCCGGGACTGCCCCGGGTGCCTGCTGCAAATAACATTTACGTCAATGAGCAGGGACAAATCGAAGGGTTGTTCTGAATGAGTGAGCTGACCACCAGGGCCAGTTCTATCAACCGGGCCCTGGATCAGATAGGTGACAAGTGGTGCCTGCAGATTATCCAGGAAGTATTTTGGGGGATTAATACCTTTAACGACATGATGGCTGCGATGGGCGTGTCTCGTGGTGTCCTGTCGAATCGACTCAAGTGGCTGCAGGAGATGGACTGTCTGCGACGGGACACCAGTGCTACCAGCAAGCGCCCGGTATACCACCTGACCCGCAAGTCTGTAGACCTGTATGACTGTGCCCTGATGGCTGTGCGCTGGGAGCGCAACTGGTTCCAGAACCCTGAGCTTGACCGGGTGGAACTCACCCATCAGTTATGTGGTAAGCCATTCCAGCCAGTAATGGAATGCGCCAATTGTAATGGCGAGGTGAAACTCGCCGACGTAGCCTATGAGCCGGGCCCTGGAGCCTCCAGGGATGTCCGGGAGAAGAAGGTGCGGCGCCGTTCGTCTATTGCCACTGCCGCTATCCCGTCCGAGCGCGCCCTGTATAAAAATCTGATTAATCTGGTGGGCGACCGCTGGACGGCTAACGTCATTGCACTGTCTTATCACGGACTTAAACGTTTTGATGAATTTCACAGTGAGTTGCCGGTGGCGACCAATATACTGTCAGACCGTTTGCATTTTTTGGTGGCAGAGGGCGTGTTCGAGCAAGTCGCTTACCAGCAACGACCTCCGCGCAGTGCCTATCATTTGACCGACAAAGGACGTGACCTTTTCCCTTGGTTTGTTGCCTTGCTGCGATGGGGTGACAAGTGGTGTGACCCCAACCAAAGTGGTCGCCCGATGATTGTCAGGCATACTCAGTGTTCAAGGGAACTCGAGGCGCAGGTTTGCTGTAGTGAATGTCGTCAAGTATTGAGCGCGCATCAGGTTCAATTCACTCTGGCTAGCGTAGCGATCTAGCGCTTATTCAGGTCATCCTGACAACAGCGTCCAGGAAATAACCAAGGAGATATCATGTCAATTTTAGGGAGAGTTTTACCCATTACCTTCGCTTCGCTGATGGTGGCTGTTGGCAGTGCCTGGGCGGATGATTTGGAAAGTGCTGCGACTGACCTTTGCGAAAAGATAAAGTACTGCTCTATGGCGCAGATTGCTGACGCGGATATGACGCCTGAAATGCGCCAGATGATGGAGCCAATGTTTCAGAGTATGTGTGATGCAATGCGCTCAGGCGTGCAGGAGGTTCCTACCGGCCATCAGCTCCATGATCCCGCGTTGTCTTGTATGCGTAGCATGGCTGAGCTTGGCTGTGACGACTTCCAGGATGAACAAAAGGTAGAAACCCAGGCGTGTAAGGACTATCAGCAAAAAGCTGAACAACTGGGTCAGGGCTCCTGAGTTGGCCGCAATTTCTCTGGCGGATATTGAAGCTGCTGCAAGCATCGTCTACCGAGAGCTACTTCCAACGCCGCAAATAAATTGGCCGCTACTCAGTGCTCGATGTGATTGTGATGTTTGGGTGAAGCACGAAAACCATAACCCCACCGGCGCATTCAAAGTGCGTGGTGGCCTGGTGTATCTCAATCGTCTGCGACAGCGAGATCCCGAATGCCCAGGCGTGGTGACCGCAACGCGAGGAAACCACGGACAAAGTGTCGCCCTGGCCGCAGCACGTAACGGTATTCAGGCGGTTGTGGTGGTCCCGGAAGGCAACAGTGAAGGCAAAAATCGGGCGATGATCGCCTTGGGCTGTGAGCTGGTGGTTCACGGTCAGGATTTTGACGAGTCAGTAGAGTACGCAGCGGCTCTGGCAGTTGAGCGGAACCTGCACCGAATGCCATCGTTCCATCCGGATTTGGTGGCGGGTGTGGCCAGTTATGGCCTTGAGTTCTTGCGCGCCCAACCCGAGCTTGAGCGGGTATACGTGCCCATTGGTCTGGGTTCCGGAATATGCGGCATGATTAGTGCCCGCAACGCCCTGGGGCTGGAGACTGAAATTGTCGGTGTGGTGTCTACCGAGGCCAGCTGTTACCAGCTGTCACTCGCAGCAGGGCACTGTGTCAGCACTGAGTCGGCCAACACCTTCGCTGACGGAATGGCGGTGCGGGTGCCCAGCGCCCAGGCACTGGAGTTGATGTCTGGCAATGTCGCCGAGGTGGTCGCCGTCACTGACGCTGAAGTTCTGGCGGCTATGGGATGGTTTTTCGACGACAGCCATAATGTGGCAGAAGGTGCTGGCGCCGCGGCGCTGGCGGCACTGATGCAGCAGCGCGATCAAAATCGCGGCAAGAAGATTGGCGTTGTCCTCAGCGGTGGCAATGTTGATTCGTCGATCTATACCCGCGCCTTGTCGTTTCAGTCTTAGCACTCGCGGGGTCCTTCCCTTTTGTGGTTCACATAGCAGCAAGAGCTGACGGCTAGTACAGTGGTTTGACTTTCTTTCTGATGTTTTGCATCATGCTTACATGAGTAATATGCAAGCATGGTGAGTGTATGACGTCCCTGGGACTGGAATTCTGGCACCTCTGGCTGATTGCTGGGGCGATCTTGCTAACGGTAGAAATATTTCTGCCGGGCTTTGTGCTGGCCGGACTGGGGTTTGCCGCCTTTGTCGCCGGCTTTGCCCACTATGCCACTGACAGCCTGGGCTGGGCTATGCTCGCCTATTCGGTGGCGGCGCTGGTGTTCTTCTTTGGCATTCGGCCTTTTGCCATGCGTACCTTCATGGACGATAAACCTTCCCCTTTCGGTGTCAACGCCATGCTTGGCAAGCACATTACCATTAGTGATAGCCCTGATGTGGGAGGCGCTCTGCAGACGATTTTTCGCGACACGGTGTGGTCTGTCCAGTCGGATGATGACTTGATGGAAGGCGATGAGGCAGAAATTATAGACGTTAAGTCCGCCGTATTGGTGGTCAAGCGTATTAACCGTTAAACCGGAGGACAGACTATGACTGAAGCACTAATGATCGTAATCGCGGCTGTCGGGGTATTTATTGTCACCCTGGTGGTTAAAGGTATTCGCATTGTCCCGGAGCAAAGTGCGGTAATGATAGAGCGGTTGGGCAAGTTTCGAACCCAGCTGGATGCTGGCCTGAATATTATTATTCCCGTTGTCGATAAGCCACGCAGTATTCCCTGGCGTGCCACTGTAAAAGAGGGAGGCCAGAAGTATTACATCGTCTCCAATATTACTAATCTGGATCTGCGCGAACAGGTGTATGACTTTCCAAGTCAGTCGGTAATCACGCGCGACAACGTGGGTATTCAGGTTGATGCTGTCGTGTACTTCCAGATTACTCATCCACAGAAGTCGGTGTACGAAATTTCCAATTTGCCCATTGCCCTGGAGACTCTAACCCAGACGACTTTGCGTAACGTCATTGGCGAAATGGACCTGGACGACACGCTAACCTCCAGGGAGACGATTAATGCCAGTTTGGTCGAAACAATCGACGGCGCGGCTCAGGCCTGGGGCGTTAAAGTAAATCGAGTCGAGGTTCAGGATATTTCTCCTCCGCAGGATGTGCTGGCGTCTATGGAGCAGCAGATGAAGGCCGAGCGTGAGCGCCGGGCGCGGGTAACGGAAGCGGAAGGCTTTAAAAGTGCCGCAGTGCTGCGCGCCGAGGGTGAGCGAGATGCTCGCATTGCCGAGGCAGAAGGTGAGAGGGAAGCGCAGATTCGTGAGGCAGAAGGTCAGGCTCAGGCGATTGAGCTACTGGCGAATGCCGAAAAGGCCAAGCTGTTGCGCGTGCAGGAGGCTCTGGGTGCTCACACTGGTGACTACCTGATCGGTTTGCGCTATATGGAGACGCTGGACAAGATGGCCGGTAACCAGAACGTGGTTTGGATGCCTCACTCTGCTACAGACCTGGGCTCGTTTATTGGTGGTTACAAAACCCTATTGGGGCAATCCACTGCAAATGAAGCTGAGACCGCGCCGTGAGTCTCCAGACAGTTCCGCATCCAGGCTCCTTGCTGGAACCTTTGATTCTCGCGCCGGGCGATTTGTCCCAATCTATGCTCGCCCGTCAGTTGGGCTTCAATCAACCTCAGCCTGTGAACGAACTGGTGAAGGGAAAACGCGGTATCACACCCAAAATGGCGCTGCTGCTCGAGCGCGCTACCGAGGGTAAGTATCCGGCTGAGTTTTGGCTGTTGGCCCAATTACGCTGGGAATTATCTCAGGCTAGAGAGACGACGCCTCCGGGACGGTTGGCTATGGTCCAGTCTGTTGCGGCAGGTCGAGCGGCCAATGCTGAGTTAAGTCAGCTACTGAAGCTAAGCGACAAACTGCGCCTTTGAGACTGCAAAAGGACTAGTATTTTTTCCACTGGCCGTCTTCCTGATAAAGGCCATTTTCTGACGCGCAGTACTCAGTGGTGTCTTCAAGACTCATGGATACGCCAACCATGCCGCCGGCTGCAGCCATGGTGGTTTCCTGTTTCACGCACTTTCCTATCACCTTGGCGTTTTGCTGCCACTGCTGCTCCAGTGGTGTGCCCTGTTCGGGGAGATACATATTTTGGTAGTACCAATAGCCCGCAACAATAATTACCCCAATAACAACCATGTTTCTAAGGTTCACGTTCCTTCCTTTTTGGGTGCGCTTAAGGTGAGTATAGGCTAACGGGGGGTATCTGCTCGCCCAATGCGGAGCTAGCCAGGTGTTTGTCGAGCAAGAAGAGGGGAGCAACTCGCCGGTTTTGGCCGGCGAGTCTTTTCAATAAACCCTGGATAGGGTTTAGAAGGTCCAGCGCAGTCCGAGGCCAGCGGTGTCGATTGCGTCGTCAGCGTCGAAGCGTACGTATTCGAGGTAGATGTCCAGGCTGCGGAAGACGTTAAGCGCTACGCCCGCACCGTAGTAGAGATCTGTGCCGTCATTGTCGATATAGCGTGAGTCAACGTCCCACATGGCTGCTCCTGCGCGTCCATAGACGTCCAGAATCCACAGTGGAGCGGAGACAATACCGCCGACGGTCCAGATTGAGGTGTCGAAGCCCAGCTTTTCGCCGCTATCGAGTGTGTCGGACTTGAATTCGCCCAGGTCCCAGTAGGCAGCGTCTACAGCCAACCACTTGTTGAAACGATAGCCGCCGCCCAGGTTGTAGCCGACACTCTTGTCGTCAAAGAAAGCTTCGATATCGTCGTCCCAGTCGATTTCGTCATCCAGATTGCTATCAAACTGTGCATAGTTGACGCCGCCAGCAATGAATAGGCCAGTGCTATCTGCTTGAGCGTAGCCTGTGGACAGTGCAGCGGTGCTGCCCATTAGCAGGGCGATTATAAATTTGTTCAGCATGTGAAGTTCCTTGTGTAGTGTCTAGCGTTTTGATCGGCGCATTCTAGCGCTTTCGGTACTTGGATTTTATGCCGAAAGTTGGCATTAATTACCTTGCACTGATTTTTGCTCGCTGGCTCCAAAACAGCTGCGCAGTGTGACAACATGGGCGCTGGGGACCGATTGTGGTTCACGGGTGAGTATATATAGAGGGAAAGTACATTGATCAGCGCCAGGAATATTGCTGTACGTGTCGTAAAGGTCATTGTTGCCGTTGAGTTGGTTTACCTGCTGGTAATCAACCTCGCCCTGCAGTTGAGTGTCACCCAGGACCTGGTGAACATGATTCGGCCGGAAAAATTCCATGTGTCGTGGGAAAGTGCCTGGAGTTGGTATCCCTTCCGTGTGCACGCCCAGGGCGTGGCAGTTAACGGTCAGAGCCGCTCGCAGCAATGGGAGCTGCATGCGACCTCCGCCTCGGGCTCCATTTCCTTGCTGCCTCTGGTGCTGAAGCGTGTGTCTGTGTCAGGTGTTCGGGCTCAGGATGTCGACTATCGGCAGCGACCTCGGCTCAAGCCCGACCGGGACTATAGCAACAAGCTTGCCCATTTCCCGCCTATCACAGGCCGGGAGCTTATTGCTGCGGATACCTCGCCACGCAAGAAGAAGCGACCGTGGAAAGTTTCGTTACGCGATATGCAGGCCAGCGGACAGCACACGTTTTGGATATTCAACATAAAAGGCAGTGGCGCTGGCTCGGCTATTGTGGACCTGAGTATCGAAACGCGCGGTGGCCCGTTCAGTCTTGATGCCAGGGAACTGGACCTGCAGCTTGGGCCAGCTTACGTCAATAGTGACGCAGAGCTCTATCGGGGTGGTGTTTTGCAGGGACAGTTGGGGTTTGCGCCTTACGTGCCCAGAGAGAATAAAGGGCTGCGGATGTTGCCCTATCTTTATCTTGATACCCAGCTCGATCTGGCGGTGGGTAGTTTGGGCTTTATCAATCTTTTCACTTCGAACCTGGGCAACATGGTGATTAGCGGGGCAGGGCAGGTAAAGGGCCGTCTGGCCGTGAGCGAAGGCTATATGCGAGCGGGCACTGATCTTATCGCTACGGCAGAAAACCTGGGGGTAGTCATTCAAGAGGTGGACGTTGCCGGCCAAGGTGTGGTCGCAATCCATACTCCCGTGGATGCCGACAAGCCCCTGGGCCTGGACATCAGCTATGATTCGCTTAGCGTGACTCGTCTGGGGCAGGTTAACCCGTTTCTGGAGGGTGATAGTCTTCACCTGGAATATCGCGGCTCGAATTTTATAGCGCCTGATTCGGACAAGAGTTTTAAAGAACTGCTTGCTGATGAGCGTGCACGTGAACGACGCAAGAACAATACGTTCACTTTACTGATAGACGACGCATCGGTGCTGGATATGTCTGTCTTTAATGAATACTTGCCTGCGGATATGCCTCTCAAGTTTGCAGGCGGAACAGCGAGCCTGGATGCAGATGTCTTTCTTGGAGCGCAAGACATGAGCGGGTCTATAGAGCTGGATAGCAGCGGCGTCAACATGAAACTGGACGGACAGAGTTTACAGGGTGACCTTGCAGCAAACGTAAACATTGCTGGCGGGGTGCCGCGAGAATTCAGGGCTGATATTAGTGGCACCACCCTTATTCTGGACAACGTGAGTGTTGATGGCGAGCATGAGACATTTGAGGGAGATTACTGGTCAGCAGTGCTGAATTTGACCGAGGCCGAAGGTGTTTTCGAAAAACCGCTGCAGTTGTCTGCCAAGGCTGACCTGAAGGTTAGTGATACCAGGCCTTTAGTTGCCCTGTTTGATAATAAGGGTGACCCTCCAGGGTGGGTGTCTGAGCTTATGGTAGTGAAGGACCTGAAAGGTAAGGGGAGTTTTAATTTTTCCGCTGGACGGCTCGCTATTCCACTGGCCTATGTAGACAGTGAAAAAGCAGAGGTCGCGGCCAAGGCGGTGTTTTCTGGCGGCACGCGAAATGGCATGGTGTATGCTCGTTACAAAAAACTTGACCTGCTGATAAAGCGGTTTAATGGCGAACGTGACATCGATATCATTAAAGTACGGGAGAAATTTGACCAGTATAAGCTCCCGGCGGCCGATTGAAATTGCTGACTAGTCAGATTGAATATCGTTTGCGTGCGAGCTTTGTTCGCACATGAGCTCTCGTCAAAATCCTGTGAGAACCATCGGGATTTTTCTGGCATTGACGGCGTTGATCTATCCCCTTGGGCTTTGGTTGATCTTTCGCCTGAGCAGTGCGATGCCACTGGTGCTGACGGTCGGGGTGGCGGCAATTCTGACTTGTGTGATGACACAGACCAGTTTGCGGGGCCTGGGGTGGCACTGGGGTAGCTGGAAGTTGCATTGCCCCTAGAGTGGCAGTTCTGTGGTCTGCTTTAATGCCTCCATGACAAAACTGGCACTCACATCGAAAAGATCGGCCTTGATTAGCTCCTGATAGAGAGCGTCGTAGTCAGGCATGTCTCTTACCACCGCCTTGATCAGGTAGTCCACATCACCGCCCATACGATACACCTCGAGCACGCCGGGAATGTTTTCAGTGACATTGGTGAACTGGCGAGCCCAGGCCTCATTGTGTTGGTTGGTTTTCACTGCGATGAATACGGTGAGTGAAAGATCCACCGCCGCTGGATCCAGCAGGGTGACACGATTACGGATAACCCCTTGCTGCTCCAGCTTCTGAATGCGTCGCCAGCAGGCCGACTTGGAAATACCGGCAACCTCCGCGAGGTCGGCCACAGACAGGGTGGCATCGCGTTGCATATGACGCAGAATAGTCTGGTCGGTAGTGTTCATAGCGGCCTTGGCTCAGCAGTCGATTACTATTTGGGTTATCGTGCCATTTAATCATATTTAATAGGATAAATGTGCCGAATTTTACGGATTTATCACCGCAATTAGAGACAATGTTCCCATTAATTTGGCCTATTATTTCGCCATTGAATGAGGCGTGAACAACATGAATGAGCTAATCGACAACATTCGCAACTCGGTGATTGGTGCCCGGCAGCCCCTGCTGACGCCCTTTGGCGAAAAACCCCTGGTGTATGCCGATTACACGGCGTCTGGGCGTGGCCTTGGCTTTATTGAAGACTATATTCGCGAGCAGGTGCTGCCCTGGTATGCCAACACTCATACTGAAACGACTTTCACTGGCGCGCAGACCACGGCTCTGAGGGAGCAGGCGCGGCAGCAGATCCGCAGCGCAGTGAATGGCACTGCTGAGGACCAGGTGATTTTCTGTGGGCCCGGCGCGACTGCCGCCATTAACAAAATTATCGATATTCTCAACCTGCGCTTGCCGCGAGACCTTGCTGATCGATACCAGCTGGAGTCGCAGATTCCCGATAACCAGCGCCCGGTGGTCTTCATCGGTCCTTACGAGCACCATTCCAACGAACTGCCCTGGCGTGAATCCATCGCCGATGTGGTGTCGATCTCTATTACCGATTGCGGACAGATCAATCTGGCTGAACTTGAGCAGCAGTTAAAGGCCTATGCTGATCGCCCACTGCGCATCGGCAGTTTCTCTGCCGGTTCCAATGTCACCGGTGTTAAGAGCAATGTTGTCGAGGTCTCACGGCTGTTGCAAGAACACGGCGCTCTGACATTCTGGGACTACGCGGCGGCGGCGCCCTATGTGGCCATCGATATGCGTGGCGATGCACCCATTGACGCGGTCTTCATATCGCCTCACAAATTTGTCGGCGGGCCTGGTACACCAGGGGTGCTGGTGGTCAAGAAGAGCGTGTTGCAAAACAGCGTACCGGCGGTAGTAGGTGGCGGCACAGTCATGTATGTGACACCTGAGGATCACCTTTACATTGAAGACCACGAGCGCCGGGAAGAGGGCGGAACGCCTGCGATAATAGAATCGATTCGAGCTGGTCTGGTATTTAAGCTGCAGCAGGAAGTGGGCACGCAAGAGATCGAGAAACGCGAGCACAATTTTGTTCAACGGGCGATTACCCGATTTAACAGCTGTCCTGATATTGAGATTTTAGGAAACCCTGATGCACCCAGGCTATCTATTATGTCTCTGCGCTTCAAGCATGGGGCGAAAGACCTGCATTACGGTTTCGTCGTTTCCCTGCTAAATGATTTGTTCGGCATTCAGGTGCGCGGTGGCTGTTCGTGTGCGGGGCCCTATGGTCACAGCCTGTTGGGTATGGATATGGATTATAGCCGTGCGATCGAGACCGAAATCCAGAACGGCGCGATGGTTCTGCGTCCGGGCTGGGTGCGCCTCAACTTCAATTACTTTATAGATGAGCAGGAGCTCGAATACTTACTGCGCGCCATTGAGCTGGTAGCCGAGCATGGCTGGCGCTTGCTTGCGTTCTACCAGTTCGATACCAGTACCGGCGTATGGCGTTATCAGGGGCAAACATCCAGCCTGGTGGCCAGTCTGGATGACTGGCAGTTCGCTGAGCTTGGCCAGCCAAAGCAGGCAAGCACACAAGGTCCATTAAGCCTGGATGGCTTATGCGATGAGGCTGAAGCGGAGCTAACCCAGAAGGATCGCGTGGGCAGTCGATATGCATTGCAGCTCAGTGAAAAAGGCGAGCAGCTGCGTTGGTTTGTGCTTCCCCAGGATGTGGTTGCAGCGCTCTAACAGGGAAGTCACCCAAGGAATTTTGATCTGTGGGCCCGCCTCAATTCACAGTCAAGATGCTGGCCCCTTTTACTAGCTGCCAGGGAGTGAGGTTTTAGAGGATGAAAATCACCCAGGGAGTTGCAGATTTTGCGGTGTACGGTGGAATTAACACTGCAATTTAATCGATAGAAATCGTCCTGATTTCCATTTCGCTGTGCAGTGTCTGGTGTACAGGGCATTTGTCTGCAATCTCCAGCAGCCGGCTGCGCTGCTGATCAGACAGTGCTCCGGTAAGAGATACCGATTTTTCCAGTACCTCGATTTTTCTGGGTTCAGATTCGCATGCCAGGCAATCAGCTGAGTGTTCACGACTATGGCGCAGCTCCACAGACACGCTCTCGAGCGGGATCTTCTTCCTGTTGGCGTACATGCGGATGGTCATAGAGGTACAGGTGCCCAACGCAGCCAGTAAATGCTCGTAGGGATCGGGTCCAAGATCGTCGCCTCCAGCAGAAGAAGGCTCATCAGCCAGCCATACATGGCTGTCTGATATCACGTTGCGGGTGAAGCGTTTGTTCTTTTCCGTCACCACAACATTACCTTTGGATATGGCAGTGGTCTGTGATGTAGCCAGGTCAGTTCCCGTGATATAACGCGAAGCCCAGGCGGCGATGGTGACCGCGACGTATTCCGAGTCATGTGCTTTTGTCAGCAGGTGGTCGGCATCGTCAAGGCTGACAAAGCTTTTAGGATGTTTGGCGGTGCGGTATATTTTCTCTGCTTCGTTGATGGACACCATCAGGTCAATGGGCGAATGCATCACCAGTAGTGCTTTGTTTAAGTGCGCAATCTTGTCATCCTGCTTGTGCGTTGCGAGGTCATCAAGAAATTGTTTCTTGATGGTAAACGGTCGCCCGCCCAGGCTTACTTCGGCAATGCCCTCTCGTTCGATAGCATCAACATCACAAGCGAACTGTTTGGTCACGTGTTCAGGGTCTGCAGGGGCGCCTATGGTGACCACACCTGCTGCTTCGGGGATGGACTCCGCCGCCGCCAATACCGCAGCACCGCCCAGACTATGTCCAATTAACAGGGCGGGTGCCCGGTAGTGATCGCGCAGGTAATCAGCCGCGTGGATTAGGTCGGCGACATTGGATGAGTAGTTGGAGTTGGCGAAGTCACCATCACTGCTGCCCAAACCGGTGAAGTCGAAGCGCAACACTGCATAGCCACGGGCAACCAGAGCACGAGCAATACGAGATGCCGCAACCACGTCTTTGCCGCAGGTAAAGCAGTGGGCAAACAGCGCAAAGGCCTGGGGGTTGTCGCCCGGCATCTCCAGAAGCCCAGCAATGGAGAGACCGTCGCTACCGGGAAACTCTAATTTTATTCTATGCTTTGACACCACAAAACTCCTTACAGTTGACTCGCTAACGATCCAAGCGAGTGTGCGTCTGAATGCTTACACTTGTTAGCAGCGTTTCTGGGCAGCGTAATATTGCAGGCTGAAAAGGTTTTCATCATCAGTCCAGTACTGTTGCAACGTCAGGCCTGCCTCTGCTGCCAATTCAGAGAAACCTTCGAGGCTGTACTTGTAGGAATACTCAGTAAGAATGCGCTCGCCTTGCGCCAGTGAAATGTGCGCATCGGGGAGCGTAACCAGTTGATCGGTTTGACTCTCGAGATGCATCTCGATGCGGCCTGCCTGGTCGTTATAGAAGGCAATGTGGTGAAACTGTCGCAGATCAAAGTCGCTGCCTGTAAGTGCGTTGATATGCGTCAGGGTGTTCAAGTTGAATTGCGCTGTAATGCCGGCTGCATCATTGTAAGCCTTGTTCAATATTGCACTGTCTTTTTGCAAGTCCACGCCGATCAGCAGACCACCATCGTCTCCGATTACATTGCGGATATGCCGTAAAAACTCGGCAGCATGCTCCGGTGTATAGTTGCCAATTGTTGAGCCCGGGTAGAATACCAGTCGTTGGATCCCCTCCATTTCAGGTGGCAAGGTAACCTCCGATTGCATGTCACCGGCAGCGGGGTATACGGGTATATCCATGAACTCTTGCTGTAGTTTTTCAGCCGCTGCAAACAGGTAGTCCCGTGAAATGTCCGTGGGCACGTAGCAGGCTGGATTTAGCGCTCTCAACAAGTGACGAACCTTGCTGCAACTGCCGGCACCGGGTTCCAGCAGCACTTTTCCCCGGCCCGCGATTTTTGCTATCTCGTCGGCGTAGCGGGTGAGGATCGCTACCTCCGTACGAGTGGGGTAGTACTCCGGCAAGCGGGTGATCTGGTCAAAAAGCTGTGAGCCATACTCATCATAGAAGTACTTGGGGCTGATGGATTTTGGCGACGCTTGGAGTCCAATGCGGATCTCGTTCAGCGCCATCAGGTCGATTTCATGGCTACTGTGTACTGACTCTTTTTCCGGCGCGGCTTGACTCATTAATGTGCTCAAAGGTTGGGTAGAGGGCTAAAGGCTCTGGGCCAGGCGAACGCCAGTGAATTGCCATTGGTCCTGCGGATAAAAGAAATTACGGTAGCTGTGGCGATAGTGCCCGGGGCTGGTGGCAACGCTGCCGCCTCGGAGCACCAATTGATTGGCCATGAATTTGCCATTGTATTCGCCCAGCGCACCCTCAGCTGGCTTGAATCCCGGGTAGGGGGAGTAGGCGCTGCTGGTCCACTGCCAAAGACTGCCGGTGATGTCCGCTTTGGTGTTGGAGGCATATTGCGGATGCAGCAGGCTGTGTTCTATCGTTGGCAGGTGAGCCCCATTAGTATCACCAGCAACGGCCGCTACTTCCCACTCAAACTCGGTAGGCAGTCGGCAGCCCTTCCAGCGGGCAAAGGCGTCAGCTTCGTATGCTGACAAATGACAGGCCGGCCGATTTGGATCCAGCTCAACCAGCCCGTGTAGCGTGTACTCAAACCACTGGCCATCTCGCTCCAGCCAGTACAGTGGCGCCGGCCCCTGGGTGCTCGTGGCAGCTTTGCTAGCCAGTGCTGCCCACCCGTCTGCCAGCCATAGATCTGACCGGTGATAACCGCCATCTGCTATAAAGGCCAGAAATTCGCCGTTGCTGACGAGCCGGTCGGCAATGCGAAATCCTTCGACATATTGTTTGTGCCTGGGCAATTCGTTGTCAAAGCAGAAGCCATTTTCGGCTTGGTGCCCGATTTGCTGCAACTGCCCCTCGAAGCTCTGCCAGCTGAGCGGCGCTAGTGGCGCTGACGGCGATAGTGGTTCACTGCTGAGCGCTGGATACATTGGATTCTGGAACCAACAGTACTTCAGATCCGTATGGAACAGCTCCTGGTGCTGTTGCTCGTGGTGGCACCCTAGTTCCAGCCGTGTCGCGATATCGGCGGCTGATTGCGCCGGCATAGCCTCAAGCAGCCGACATAAGGCCTCGTCGACATACTGCCGGTATTGGTAAATTTCGGCGACGGTGGGGCGCGACAGCAGCCCGCGCTGGTGGCGCGGGAATTGACTGCCCACGCCGTTGTAGTAAGAATTGAACAGGTACTCAAACTGCGGGTGAAATGCCTGATAGTCGGAGGCGTAGGGCTTGAGCAGAAAGGTTTCGAAGAACCAGGTGGTATGCGCCAGATGCCACTTGGCTGGGCTGGTCGAATCCATTGCCTGCAGGCCGTAGTCTTCCGTTTGCAGGGGGCTGCACAGCCGCTCCGAGTAATGCCTTACCGATTGATACTGATCGACAAGAAGACTTCGCGACAGGCTTTCCTCGTGGTTCTGACTGTTGAGCTTGGAAGGAGCAGAAGACGGCGCACTCATATACATCCTGGTGTTGCCTTCTCACTTGGAAGGCCCTTTGATTCGACTAATCGTTATTTTGGTTCGAGTGTTACGCAATTTCGCATACATCGGGTCGACATTCCACCCCTGAGGCGGGCCAGGGGTCATCTGGGTCTTAACTGGTCTGGGAGAACTGCCTGATCTCTCTGGTTTTGGGCAGTATGGTAGATTATCAACTATGAGCTTCTGATGCATAGGCCAGATTGGCTTTGCTCTCTTTTGTTAAAGAAAATATGTCACCTTGAAGGGTTTAGGAATGCTGCGAAAAACAGAGAATCAAAAGGTAGGGGCATCCTTCTCAGCGATTGCAGTGATGGCAACTGTGCTTGCCCTGGTGATGATCAGTGTCGGTATCTATCTGTACCGGACCGTGACAGCAGATGTAGCCTATCGCAAAATAGTCATTGCCACTGGCTCCGAAACCGGCACTTACCATGCACTGGGCGGAGAGCTAAAGCGCCTGTTACAGCACAGCGAGTTGTTTGAATTTGTTGAGGTTCTTGCTACTGATGGAAGTGAAGAAAATCTACGCCTGATTGGTATGGCCGACGGCGGCGTGGACTTAGCTTTTGCTCAGGCCGATGCGTCAGTCAATAACAGGGCGAGATTGGTATCGACGCTATATGACGAAGTGCTGCACATACTGATTAATCAATCAGCTCAAGACAATATTGCTACGATTTATGATCTGCAGGGCAAGCGCGTAGCCCTCGGCCCCGCCGGGTCTGGAACTCGAGAACTGTCGACAAGAATACTGCAACATTTCAGCATTGAACCGGCTGAGGATTTGGTGTTGACGCCGAAGGAGGCCGCCTCACAACTCAGTGCAGGCAAGATTGATGCAGCCTTTATGCTCTCGGCCATTCCCTCTCAGTTGATAAAGAACCTGGCAGTGAAAGATGAAATTCGTTTTCTCTCACTGGGCCAAACCGAGGCTGTGGGAGATGAGGCCGATGCTCTGGCGCTGGTGTTCCCAGGCGTAAACAGTGCCACAATTCCTCGGTCAACTTATACTCGTTTACCAAGACAGCCTGTTCACACCATCAGCGTTTCGGCGATCCTTGTAGCCCGCGCTGATCTGGATGAGGAACTGGTACAGCAAATCACCGCCACTATATTTGCCAACCGAACAGAGTCTGCGGGTTTGGCGGGAAGCGGGCTTCTGGTTGCGCGCAAGATCAGGGAAGACTACGCCCCCGCTCGCGCGGCAATTCCCTACCACCGTGGAGCAACAGCCTACTACCGTCGTGAAGACCCACCATTTTTTGTGCAATATGCTGAGGCGTTGAGCCTGGGCGTTACAGTGCTGTTGGCAATTTACTCGATATTCATTGCTATAAGGGAGTGGTCGCGTCGGCGTATGAAAAACCGCGTAGACGCTTATCTGGTGCAGGTGGAGGCGCTGGCAGCTGACCGCCATAGTCTCGACCAAAGCGCATTGCAGGAGCAGTTGAATGAGCTAGAAGCACTCCGTCGAGAAGCGTTTGCGGATCTCGTTGAAGAGCGCCTACTGGCTGACGAGGCCTTTACGATTCTGCAGAATCATCTGCGAGACGAGTTGGTTGCTACCAGGAAGTTGATTAACGCCTAGTCACAGGCTGGCTAAGGCGTTTTTGCAGGGTCACTATGTTTTTCCCCTCCAGGCGCTGATAGGCACACTGGTCCATCAAGGTTTTCACCAGTCGAATACCATGGCCGCCGGGCTCCAACTGTTCGACTGATTGCTCGCAGCAAGGCAGCTCATGCTCAAAAGGGTTGAAAGCGATGCCATCATCCGATACCAGCAACGTCAAAGCGTGGCTGTCGATCTCCAGGTCGATCACGATTTTGTGACGACTGTCATCGACATAGCCATAGGAAATGATATTGGTCAGCAGCTCATCAAGGGCAAGTTCAGCGGCTTGCGCTGTAGATTTTTCGAGACTGGCATTGTCACAAAAAACTTCAAGAGTGCCCACCACCGTGGCGACCTCTTCCAGTGCGTTGGCTATTTCAATATGCATCAGTAATGTCGGCAGACATGCCGCAAGCTTGCTTAATTGAAAGCCGCCAAGGCCTGGTCTTCGTCATCATACAGACTAAGCAAACTGTCAAAGCCCGATATCTCTAGGACTTCCTTGACCACGCCTTGGGCGCCAGTCACTTTCATCTCACCGCCGTAGGCACGGACGCGTTTGGCAACACGCAAAATCACTCTAAGGCCGGCACTGCTGACAAACTCTAGCGGAGCGAGGTTTATCAGCACGCTTGGGGGATCGCCCTGTAATTGTTGCAGCAATACTTCCAGGGCGCCGGACGAGGTTGTGGTGTCCAGCTTGCCTTCTATATCGATAGCCAGAACACCGTCGAGGCCGCGTGTAGTAATATTAAGACTCAATTTCCCGCTCCGTAAGTATGTATTTGACGCTCATCTGCCACGACCAATTCCCCAAGGTACTCATGAAGCACCCAGATGGCACGCTCTAGACCGGTGGTCAGCGCCATCAAATCCAATCGCTCGTTGTCAGACAACTCGAAGTCCCCCATAAGAAACCGCTGGCGGATATTACGCATTTTGTCGCTCTTATCATCTGTCGAGGTCCATGCCAGGGTCAAGTCTTCCAGGTCATTGTCCTGCGCAGCTTCAATGGCATTGCCCAGTGTGGCGTCGAAAGCCTCGGTTACCAGCATAGCCAGTGGCGACAAATGCGTGCTCTTTTGTGCGTCAGAGACCGAACTGCAAAAGGCTTCAATACAACCGTGTAATGAGCCCAGAACGCGATTGCGATTCACCAGGTTGATCAGCCGCTCTGAGTCCTCTGGCCGCACGTGTTGGCCCAAATCTCCCAGGGCTTCCTCAATTGCTTTATGCAGTTGATTTAGCGCGCGACCCAGGGCCTGAGTTTTTAACTTGGCGCTGCCCGGCTTATCGCGTAACGGCTCGATATACTGTGGCATGAAGGCGAGAAAGCGTAACTCTTCTTTCTCTGCCAGTTCCAGTGCGAGGTTTGGTGTATCAATGGCGTGATCATGCAGGTACTGGAGTTTGCCGATATCTTCTTCCAGCGAAGGTGGGCACCAATGCTCGATTTTTTTGAGTATTGGTGCACGAAAAACGAACATGATGATTGCGCCCAAGACATTGTAGATCAGGTAGACAAAGGCCATTTGCTGGCCTGTTTCTACCTTCAGAGAGGTAACGAGCGCGTGCACAAGGGGCACACCGTAGCTGCGTTCCAAAAAGAACAACAGCAACAGTAAACCCGCAGTGATGACATTGAACCAGACCTGGAAAATGGTGATCTGGCGTGAAGTCCCGCGCAGACCAGTAGCCATTAGGTAGGTGCTGAGTCCGCCCCCCAGGTTACAGCCGTAGATAATCACCAGCGTTGTCCAGGTGTCCAGTACACCGCCTACTGTCATGGCGATGGCCAGAATGGCAACTGACTGCGGTGACTGAATCGCCAGACTCAAAATGCCAGCCATAAAAAAGGCAGTCAGCGGTGCCCCATTAACGCCGGTGATGGCTTTTTCAAACCAGGGTATAGCGGTGACATAGGCTGCACTTTCGCCGACCATATCCAGGCCAAAGAACATGACGCCGCCACCAAACAACACACCTAGAAAAGGCTTGGGTGAACGAATCTGGGCAAGAGAAATACCGGCAATGCCCACAATGAATAGAATGAATATTTTGATATCCATTGTGGCAATAAAGACCATGGCCGAGGTCCCTACAGCGGCGCCCAGGCGCACTGGCAGAGATCGCTCCACGCTGATCATCCCGGCGCTTACCATGCCCACCAGAATAAATGTAATTGCGCTGCCCGTTTGCATCGTGGCGCCAAGCGCCGCGCCGCCCAGCGCAGCCAGCAGAGGGCGCCTGGTAGAGCGGTCTAGCAGTCTGCGAAAACGCCTGCCGGTCAATTCAGCCAAATGGGTGGTGAGCGTTTTGATGCCAACGAAGAACAGCCCCAGGCCGGCGACAAAGCTTCCGATAACTTCCAGTTCATTCATGCCATAACAACTTTATCAATCGGTGATAGACGTAAAATGGTCGGCTTATCCATTGTACTGTAGCGCGATCATGGTGATGTCATCTGCCTGTTCTGCACCTTGTGCAAATTCATCGACTGAATCAGTTACCTTTTGTAGCACGATACTGGCACTGGCCTCATCTACTGACTGCAATGCCTCCAGTAGACGTTGGTCGGAATAGAGATTGTCTTCAATATCCATGGCCTCGGTCACGCCATCGGTAAACACCAGCAAGACATCATCCGGGTTGAGGGTCAAGGTACTCTGGCCGTAGTCCCTGTCCTCTTCAATAGCCAATACCGGCCCGTGCTGATCACGCACCTCCTCAACGGCGCCCGACGCGCGCCTGATAAGCGGTGGATTATGTCCAGCATTGGTGTATTCAACTGTGCCATTGCGCAGATTGATCTTGGCCAGGAATACCGTGACAAACATACATTCCGGATTGTCTTTGGCCAGGTCGCTGTTAACGCGGGTCAGAATCTCGGACGGCAGTTGGTCATCTATCGCACGTGACTTGATCAATAGTTTGGTCATAGCCATGAAAAGAGCAGCACCCACGCCTTTACCGGACACATCCGCAACGCAGAAACAGAGCTCGTCTTCATTGAGCATAAAATAGTCGTAAAAGTCGCCGCCCACTTCCCGCGCAGCATCCATACGGGCGCTCAGGGTAACTTCACGACAGTTGGGCGCCACCTCTGGCAACATACTTTTTTGAATATCGCGGCCCACATTCAGCTCTATTTCCATTCGCTCTTTCGCGGCCGCCAGGGCCTGGGACAATTGCTGCAAATCGTCCATGCTCTTTTTCAAGGCGACATGGGTTCTTACCCGAGCCTGAAGTATCGGTGGGTTAACCGGCTTATGGATGTAGTCGGCAGCACCCAGGGCAAAGCCTTCCGCTTCGTCGGCGGTCTGGTCTTTAGCCGTCAGGAAAATTACAGGGATATCCGCCGTTAGCGGATTAGCCTTGAGCTGACGACAAACCTCATAGCCATCCATATCCGGCATCATAATATCCAGTAGGATGATATCTGGAGGCCGGCTGGCTGCTACCTTCAGAGCGGCGGCGCCGTTGGTTACAGCTTTTACCTTGTATTCGGGTACCAGAATTCCTCTGACTACATCGAGGTTCTCAGGCGTATCGTCCACTGCTAGCACGACGGGTTTGGGTTGTTCTTCACTCACTGATTTGAGCCTTAAGTTTTGTGGTTACAGCCAGCAATTGTTGTGCCGCAGATTCCATCTCATAGGCAGAGACCGCGCGAACAATGGGTTCGAATAGCGCGTTCGCCCCTGTACCAGCAAGATATTTAACCAGCATTTGCAACGTATCCTCTGCCTCTGAATCAAAGTCTTCCAATTGAGCTTGCAACACAGCCAGCTTTTCCAGGACTTCTTCTCCGATATCCTGTATCCGGACGACATTCTCGGCGCCCGCAGCGCTTGTATTAGTTACCCCGGTAATTTGGCTGATAGAGTCATCCAGGCATGTCGACAGTTTTTCATACAGGATGTCATTTAACTCATCCAGGCCCTTCTGTAATGCGCCCTCCAGCTCGCCCGCGATGCCCTGTAAGCTGGCAATGCCGAGCGCGCCGGCGGCACCCTTGAGGGAATGCGCGGTGCGCACTGCTAATTCCTGGTCGCCCTGATCAACTGCTGCCTGCAATTGGGTGGCGGAATCGGCCTGATTGACGGCGAATTTACCGAGTAAACGTCGATAGGAATCTTCGCTACCACCAACACGGGCAATACCGGCCTCGGTATCGAAGCCGCGAAGCGTGCTCAGTGCCACAGAATTTTCTTGCGGGGCAGCAGCTTCGTTGGCGACCCGGGGTGGCGCAGTCCTTTCACCGGGTGCGATCCAGTTCAGCAACTGGGTAAACAATTCGGCGGGGTTAATGGGCTTGTTGATATGGGCATTCATACCCGCAGCGAGTGACTTTTCATGGTCGACTGTGGTCGCGTTTGCGGTCATCGCCAGAATAGGTAGATCTTCATAGCGCCCATCTTCGCGCAAGTGCCTGGTAGCTTGATAACCGTCCATCACCGGCATCTGAATATCCATCAGCACAACGTCATAATAAGCTGCAGCAATACGTTCTACCGCCTCGCGGCCATTGTTGGCCACATCTACCCGCAGTCCGGCCTGCTCCAGTAATTCGCATGCCACCTGCTGATTGATCTCGTTGTCTTCCACCAGTAACACTTTCGCGCCGCGAATTGGAGCAAGAGAGTTTGCGTTGTGACCCTGCTTGGCAATCCGGTTTTTGCTAGAAGCAACCTCCACCCCGAAGCAATCCATGATTGCATCAAACAGGTGGGAAGGGCTGACCGGTTTTACCAGATACCGATCGATGTGTTCGGCTCCCGGCTGTTCCATGATTTCTATCCGGTTACAGGCAGAAAGCAGGATTATTTTGGGTTGTTCATTCGCACTTTGCTGGGCTCGAATAGCACTAGCCAGTTCAAGTCCTGTTATTCCTGGCATTTTCCAGTCGCTGACAATCAGCCCGAAATCCATGTCTCCCCGGGCCAGTCGCTGTGCAACCGCGTCGCCGGAGCACTCGACCTCAACTGAAAATCCAAAGGAAGATAGATAGTTGAAGAGAATATCCCGGGATGTTTCGTTGTCATCGACGACCAGACACTTCAGGTCCTGCAAGCCTTGCGCAGGAGTGAACATCTTTTCGTCTGCCCCTTGTTCGGCTCGAAGGAGTGCGTTGAAGCCGAAGGTACTGCCTTTGCCCGGTTCGCTCTCGACCCAGATGTCCCCGCCCATCATTTCTACCAGTTGTTTGGAGATCGCAAGACCCAGGCCGGTGCCGCCATAGCGGCGGGTGGTGGAGGTGTCTGCCTGGGAGAAAGATTGGAATAGCTTGGCCATTTGATCTTCTGTCATGCCGATACCGGTATCGGTGACGACAAAACGCAATGTCACTTCATCGCCTTGTCGACGATCGAGATCCACACGCACCACAACCTCGCCGGCTTCAGTAAATTTAACGGCATTATTTGCAAGGTTAACGAGGATCTGGCCGAGTCGCATTGAATCGCCCACCAACCTTGAAGGAACTTGCGGTGAGCGGTTAAACAGAAGCTCCAAGCCCTTTTCCTGCGCCTTACCCTGAACAAGGGTGGCCAGGTTATCCAGTACAGCATCAATCGAAAAAGGCAGGACTTCGAGATCCAGCTTGCCCGCCTCAATTTTTGAGAAGTCTAGAATATCGTTAATGATTCCAAGTAAGGCAATCGCTGAACCGTGTACTTTCTCGAGGTAGTCTTGCTGCTTGTCTGTCAAATCCGTTCTGAGGCACAGGTCACTTAAGCCGATGATCGCATTCATTGGGGTGCGGATTTCGTGGCTCATATTGGCCAAAAAGTCCCCTTTTGCCTTATTGGCAGTATCTGCCTGTAGCATGGCCTGTTCGAGCTGCTCGGTGCGCTGCGCTACGGTGTCCTCAAGCTCTGCACTGTGCCTTACCAGATCCCGATTCTTCTGCTCGATCTCGGCGATTAGCTCTTCGCGCGAGAGACTCTGGATGCGTGCGCGTTGCTCGGCAATAAAAGACTTCGTGATCGCAATCGAGCAGCGGGGCAGGTACTTGAGGGCTCGCTGTACATGAACACCATCAGCGGCGGTGGGCCTTGCAAACTTGTCGAAGAAGCCTTCAAGGTTTCTCAGTTGTGGTTGACCTTCCAGGTACTGGAAATCGAGAATAAGCTGCGGGGGTGATAAGTCCGTTGCCAGAAAAATCGTTATGCCAGGACTGACGCTATTGCGGTAGAGCTCCCTCGATGCCTGGGAAACCGCAGTGGCAAGACGAGTAGTGTCGATAGCGTCATAGCCCAGCGCGTTGGCCAGGCCACGAATTTTGGTTCTGGCGTCGTATACGGCACCAGGGTGTTGCAGGTTGATCGTGCCCAGCTCAATCATGCGCTATACCTTACGGCAATGCAGGCAGCGTCGTCGTGACCCTTGCCAAAACGCTGGACAATATTTTTCGCCACCATGTCGGCCGCATGGAGAAATACTCCGGGGTAGTCCTTAGAGCTAAAGCGATCACTAACGCCGTCGGTATAGAGTACGATAAGGTCTCCGTTTTCCAGATCAAGGCGCTGGGGTCTGGGTGTGCGCATATTCTGCCCCAGAACACCGTCTTGCGACACTAACCGGGTTTCTGTTTCACCAAATCTGCGAATAACGGTATTGCCCACCCCAGTGTACTCAATGTAACTTCCCTCTGTTTCAATAAAGCTCAGGCCTACGGCTGCTCCGCGGCTGCCTTTAAGCCTCTGGTGTAGGCGTTTCATCAGGGCGGAAACATCGCGGCAGGCATACTGGGTGAGATAGATTTCAATCTCACCCGCAAGTTCGGCGGCCTCAGGCCCGTGACCTAATACATCGACAATGGCCACAAAGAGGCCGTCTTCGATTGGCTTGACGATCACAGCGTCGCCACTGACACTTTCGCCCAGACAGGGTCGTATCGTAGACGCTACATCCAGTGAAGCGACAGAGCTCACAGCCATTTTCGCACCGTTACCCGGGTGCCCTCACCGAGTGTCGATTCCAGCGAAAAATCATCCATCATGCGCTTTACCGCGGGAAGCCCCAGGCCTAGTGTTCCGCCCGAACTGTAATGATCACGCATTGCGGCATCGCAATCGTTAATACCGGGGCCGTGGTCTGTTACGCGGATTTCGATACCTTTGCCACCCATTTTCTTGGCCCGCAGCAGGTGTACATTGCCGCTGCCGGCGTATTTAAGGATATTGCGCACTAACTCAGATACTGCAGTCGAAATCATCTGGCAGGGGGCATCCTCGAAACCCAGCTCACGAGAGTAAAGCGTGGTTTCGAGCACAATATGTCTAGCGTCTGTTTCGGAGCGAATTTGCCGGTGAATTTCAGTGTCCATCGTCCGACCCTTTGGTGCCTGGGTCTGGCTGGATGGGTTGCTCGACTGAGAATGCCATTTCTTCAACGGAATCACAGTCCTGTATCGGTATGCTGTCGGCTTGAGTGTGCGGCTCCAGTTCAGAATATGCTGCATCGAGATCGATTGCAGCGTGCAGACCCTCAACATCGGCCCCCACTTCCATAAGGGATGAGACAACGCCAGGCTTCAGCCCCACCAGAATTGATTCCGCGCCCATAATTCGACTCACCGAAATAATACGGCGCAATGCCATGAACTCCTCCAGGTCGAGTGTTTCGAGGGCAGAGAGATCGAGGATAACCCCCGTGGAGTTCGAATCGTGTATGCGTTGCAACAGGTCTTCTTGCAGCCTGGCCACCACTTGTTCATTCAGATCTACCTGAATGGAGGCGACGACGGTGCCGCGACTGACCTGCACGGGAATTGCGGGAGTATCCGCAAAGGCAGACGCTGCTGAATGATTTTTGGCCTGTTGTGCTTCAGTGTTGCTCATGTGGGCCTCTTAGCGAACTATCCGGTACAATGATATTGTAATCCACTATCAGGTTCACGGAGCATATAAAATGACGCAAGCCGAGAATGCCACAATGGCCCCCGGAGACCTTTTGGCTATTTATCAGGCACTCGACAAGGTCCAGGCTCTGATCGAGTTCGACCTCGACGGAATTGTAGTGTCAGCCAATGAAAACTTCTTGCGTATTTTTGGCTACACAGCAGACGAGGTTTTAGGTCAGCATCACCGCATTTTTTGTGATCCAGCTTATGCTGAGTCAGAGGCTTACACCGAGTTCTGGGCGATGTTGGGGCGCGGCGAATTTCATGCCGACGAGTTTAAGAGGCTAACCAAGGAAGGTCGGGAAATCTGGTTACAGGCATCCTATAACCCCGTACTGGATGAAAATGGAAAGCCGGTAAGAGTGGTGAAGTTCGCAACCGATGTCACGCAGGCACGCCTGCAAACCACGGAATACGAGGGTAAAATCCTCGCGATAGAAAGGGCTCAAGCAGTCATTGAATTTGAGCTGGATGGCACCGTGATCACGGCAAACGAAAACTTCCTTAATATTTTTGGCTATAGCCTCGCCGATATCAAGGGCAAACACCATCGTATGTTCTGCGAACCCGGATACGCTGAGTCTCCAGAGTACTCGCAGTTCTGGCAGCGACTGGCCCGCGGTGAGTACGATGCAGATGAATTCAAGCGCATCAGTAAGGATGGTGCAGAGATTTGGCTGCAGGCGTCGTATAACCCCATTTTCGACATGGAGGGGCGCCCCTTCAAAGTTGTAAAATTTGCTTCCGACATAACCCTCGAAATTCAACGAAGAAGCCTCGCAATGCTCGAGATGTCCACCCCGGTCACCAAGATCTGGGATGGTGTGCTGTTCGCACCGATTGTGGGAATCGTCGACTCCAAACGCTCGCTGGATATCATGAACAAAGCGTTACACAGTATTGCTGACACTCGGGCAAATACTCTGCTGCTTGATATTAGTGGTGTCGCGGTTGTGGATACTGCCGTGGCCAATCACCTCATAAAAATTGCCAAGGCCGCCGTACTGATGGGCTGTAAAACGGTGATTTCTGGTATATCACCTGCGATCGCGCAGACGATCGCAGAACTGGGTATCGAACTGGGTGCAATTCAGACCACTTCGACCATTGAGTCAGCGCTACGGAGCTCGATTACCCGAACTGTCGGCTCATAGTCAGCATTATGAATATAAAAGAAAAGTACTTGGAATAAGTGGGTATTGTGAAAACTTTTCTTAGGTGGGTATATTAATTGGCGCTAAATAATAGAGCAGGTCGTGAAATGCCCTCGGTTACGCCAGTTTCTTATTTATAACAATGACTTATGGCGGCGCTTGATGTACCTTTTTCCGGGCTATCCTTGAGCATGTTTTTTTGATCCCCGGGAAAAAGTGCATTGGGACGCAGTTTCCCCATTACCGATGGGCTCAATTTTAAAGCCGAAATTTCGGCTTTTCAAAAAAATTAAAACATTATCGGCCTTGCCGCATGACTGATCGCCACCGGACTCTATCGACGATACAGGACTGGTGTGGCTGTCGCTATAGATCGGCAGTGAGCTGTTGCTTTAGGTCCTCGTCGAGGTCGTAGAAGCAGAAAGGGTTGAGGAACTGTCGTCGCCAGAACAGGCGCTGATCCACTTCTGAAAGGCGAGCGGCTGCACAGACGACAGGGTATTTTTCCGCAATGGTTCGCACCTGGTGTTCGATGATGTCCACCGCCTGTTCCTCACTTAACTGAAATGCGGCACGGGCTGCCAGGCAGTTACCCAGCTGGCTCAATTTTTTTTCGCCGCTGATGTTCATCGCCTGAGAGGCTTCTTCACCGGTTCGGCCTTGTGGACAGATATCGTATGCGGGTGTGAGGGTCAGTTCCTTGCCGTCCCAGAAAGCGGCGTGGTTTCTGGCGTGGTCGTCCGTATTGCCCACCAGTACATTGAAGACCATCCGCTTATACAATTCATGAAGTGTGTCGCGAGGCTGGGTGAATTGATAGCGTATGTGCTCTGCCAGTTTCTCGTAGCCGGCGTATCGGGCTTCCATCTCTTGAATGCCAAGAATGGTCAAACCGGACACCATCGACTTTCTACACCAGGCTGGAGCGTCGCGAGGGCCGGTGTGTGTTGGGTGGCGATCGAAGCGTTCGATCAATAGCACATCTTTACCCAGCGCCTGTGTGAGCTCCACTTCAGCGACGTTAATGCCAACATTCCTGGCGAGCGACATCGCGATGTATTCCGCTTTGACCACGCTGTAGGTATCGGTGGAGCCGGAAAACTTGGCGATGAACTTTCTGCCTTTGCTGGTGATGTTGGCTTTGGGACGCGCACCGCCGATACTCGAGCCGTGGTTAATCGCTTGGTCCAGTTCCGGCGACAGGGGTATTCCTTGATCAACCCGCTCAGAGGCTGACTGCAGTTCATCCAGAGTGGCAGCTCTTGGGTCTCGCGACTGGTAGCTCTGCGATGACCCCTGAAAATCGAGCGCGCCAATACGATCTGAGCCCGATAGTAGTAGATAGGCCAGTTCGCCCAGTTCAGTTTGATTGATGCGGTCTCCTGTTTCGCCGGTGACATGATTGATAATCACCCTGCGGCCCCAGGCATCCGGTGAGCCATCGCGAATGCAGCTGGGCATGTCCATGCGTGGGAGTAGCTCGATCCTCCCCGCTTTCAGGGGTAGCTCGGGCTCGTAAATGGAGATGGCATCTTCCCTGCGTAGGTAGCTCTGACCATAGTTGAATAGCAACTGGTCTTTTTCCTGGCTAAGCCTGCCTGCAACGACAGGTTCCCTTTGTCCGGGCAGCCAGATCCAGACGTAAGCTTCCCCCGTTTTAGAAGTCATCGAATACTTCCTCTGAGCTTGTTCTAACACGCTGCGGGAGCACTGAGAGCTGTAGGTCTACCCGTTTTTGTATCTCAGAGAGTTCGCCGCTGTCCTCTGCCAGTAGTGGAATGCCCAGCAGGTTGGCGATTTCGAAGTACAGGCCAATCTCCGTACCAGGTTTACCCTGCTCGACCTTGCGGACAGTCCCCCTTGTGGTGTCGCAGCGCTCAGCGAGTTCCGCCTCGCTCCAGCCTTTGCGCTTTCGAGCTGCCTTAATTAATGAAGCTAGAAGCCTCAGTGCCTGTGAGGTTCTACTGGAGTATGTGCGTATTTTCTTTCCCATTGGCCTGTGGCTCATTGTGCAGTAACGACAGAGGTACTCTAGCTCTTTGTTGGCAAAATGTATAATAAAGAGTACATAATAGCTATTAATGTATAATTAAAGACTCATTGATATCCGTCGCAGGGGCTGCGGGGTGAATTGAGAATTGCCGTTAGCAGCAACGATGCGGAGATTAATGAGACTATTCTCCGCAACCGAAGCGGATTTTACTCTTGACTCTGCGGAGAATGGCGACCATATTATCCGCATATAATGCGGAGATAAAATGTATATCTGGAGCAGGAAAAGCTGGCCCACATTCACCTGGGATAACGATGCCCTGGTCGTACTGCTCGCCCGGGTTTCGCGCGAGCAGGGCCGCCTGCTGGGAAAAATGGAAGGATTGGGGTTCGACCTGCGCGATGAAGCGCACCTGCAGACCCTGACGGAAGAGGTCGTCAAATCCAGCGAGATTGAGGGCGAGACGCTGGCAAGAGAGCAGGTCCGCTCCTCCATCGCCAGGCAGCTCGGCATGGACGTCGGCGGCCTTGTCCCGGCAGACCGAAACATCGATGGTATTGTCGAAATGATGCTGGACGCGACCGGCAACTACGCGGCTCCCCTCATCGAAGACCGACTTTTCGGCTGGCATGCTGCCCTTTTCCCTGCAGGGCGCAGCGGGATGCACAAAATTCTGGTCGGCCAGTGGCGCAATGACAGCGGTGGTCCCATGCAAGTCGTCTCGGGCGCGATAGGGCGACAAAAAGTTCATTACGAAGCCCCTCCAGCAGATCGTCTGCCAGATGAGATGGCAAGCTTCCTGGCGTGGTTCGAGGCCCCTGGCGATCTCGATCCGCTGGTGATCGCCGGCCTGGCACATCTTCATTTTGTGACCATCCACCCCTCTGACGATGGCAATGGCCGTATGGCACGCGCCATTGCCGATATGGCACTGGCGCGCGCGGACGGATCGGCGCAGCGTTTCTACAGTATGTCGGCCCGAATCCGCATCGAACGCAACGATTACTACACCCTGCTGGAGCGCACCCAAAAAGGTGAACTCGACGTAACGCCCTGGCTCACCTGGTTTCTGCAGTGCCTCTACCGGGCTATCGAAGGCGCACAGGAAAAACTTGCCGCTGTTATGAACAAGGCGCGGTTCTGGGAACAATTTGCCAAGGAGCCCCTGAACGAACGCCAGATCAAAGTGCTGAACCGGGTCCTGGATGGATTTGAAGGAAAACTAACAACTTCCAAGTGGGCGAAACTCGCAAAATGCTCCCAGGATACCGCCTACCGGGATATTCTCGATCTCATAGACCGTGGCACACTCAGGAAAGACCCCGGCGGTGGACGAAGTACCAGCTACTCCTTAGCCACCGAGCAAGTCTAGATATGGTTCATTACATTAGTACCGTTGTGCGGGCTGATTGGCCTGCGTTTTGAATATCTCCAGGTTTTTAGGTGACCCTAACGCCTGTCTCTGGCGAATTCCAACTTCAAGCTGCCACTGGTAACTCAAACAGACCGCTACAGTGCTTCTCCCGGCTGTGCTTTTTGACATCAATGATTTTGCTGCCGGGGTTTTCTATTGGAGTGCCGCCGTCCCGCCCAGCGAGGCATCTCTGTATTCAGAGAATCAATCCGTCTTTGGTGCAACAAGTTCGGAGCGATATACGTCAGAAGATTGAAACGAAAGCACCGGCGACTGCTCCGGTCACATGGCGGAGAAACCAGGAAGATTGTGACCGACAAATTGCGCAGCTATTGAGTCGCTCACCGGGAACTAATTCCCGAGACGATCCATAGTACTAAGCAGTATGAGAATAATCGGGTTGAGCAATCGCATGAGGCGACCAGGGTAAGAGAGCGGGGGATGCGGCGACTCAAATCAGTCGGTCAGGCGCAGAGTTTCGTGACCGCGCATGCAGCGGTCCATAATTTATTCAATTTGGGTAGGCACATGGTGGGTGTTCAGCATTACCGTGATCTCAGGATAAGTGCGTTCACTGAATGGAGTAGGGCGGTTGCCTGAGACGCTGTGGCAGATTCCTTTAGTCTGGTGGAGTTAATTTGTCGCTACCGCCAAGACTGATGTTTCGATGGTTAGAGAACTCTATGGCGAATAGACATACGCTGACAGATACCATAATTTTTTGGCTAGGAATCGGTTATCTGAAAATCAGGGTGCAGATTGCCCCAGTGCGCCTTCAATCCGGCCTTGTGCGCGTCATCCATTGGCAGGTCGTTCAATGCTTCTGGCCACAGGCTGCGGGCTTTTTCCAGGGTGTCCAATAGGTGCGGTTTGATGGCACGCCACGGGATATCGGCTTTCTCTGCCCAATATTCGAATTGTTCCATCGATGCCTGATACCAATCCTTACCCTTTCCCAGGTTTAGAGCGAATTCGCGCTCCTCTCCCATGTAGACACGAGTTGTCACGATGTCATAGGCGGGGGAGAGTATCGGCGTTATGGTGTCGGGGTAAATCACGCTCCAATTCTTCAGATGAGCATCACCATTGGCGAGAAGGATATTGACCAGCAATCGGCGGGCGAGTTGCTGCACATCGCCCAGGCCATCCTCAGCGTAGTTGTAAAGAATTTTGCCGATTTGCTGGTAGTTGGCGGAGCGGTATTTGTCCTGCGGGTACTTCACCAGTATCTGGGCAAAATCCTCCATGTGGATTCGTGTGCCTTCGTGGCGGTCAAACCGTCGAATGGCAAACGCATACTGCTCATCGGGTAGATTGATTGCGGGTAGCTGCTCCAGCTTATCCATCTCTACCAGCCGGATGTCGGGAATGGTCACTCCGGCCAGTTCTGCTAGGTGCATCGCCGTGTATTCATTGAGGGGAACATGTTTGTGCGTGGTAGATGGGGTTTTGATGATCCAGTCGCCCAGTGCCCCGGTTTCGGGGATCTGGTAGCGTCCATCCTGCTCTTGCATGGAGAACTTCATCTGGACGCCTGCCAGTGAAAAGCGTTTCTTTTCGTCCTGCGCTGGAGTTTTGACCGCACTTGCCTTGGCAGTATCGTCAAGGACGTACTTGGGAACAGCGTCTGGCTCAATGGCGGTGGCAATCAGCGCACCGGGTAAGTCCTGACCCAGATAGGCGAAAAGCTCGAATTCGTTGTCTGTATGCGTCTTTAGCGCTTGCGCCAGATAATCCCGCAGTGCCCCTTCGGGCAGTAGATTAGACAACACGGGGTGAAGCTTCTGGCGTTTAATCCAAGGCTTGGCCATGATCTCGCCCGCTTTGGGGAAGTTCGGGTGCGTTATCAGACTGAAGGTCGGACGTGCTTCATTAGCTGCAAACTCTGGCGAAAAGGTCAGTACAGTGCGTCCATCCCGATATCCGGCCAGGTAGCTGACCGTCGCGCCATGTAAGGTGAGTGCCAGAACGCTGACGGTATCGCCCTTAGTCATCGTCATTCTCCAGTAGATCGCGCCAGGGGTCGTCCTCGGGGGAGGGCTCTATTACCGTCCCTATCGCGGTCACTGTGAACCCGCTGCCTATTTTCTTCTTGCCTGCCAAGAAGTCCTCTACATCCCGCAGTTTTTCCTGAGGTATGAGCATGAGCTCCATCTTCAAGCCCTTGGCGACCAGCTCCAGCGTATCCAGCCGTGGGTTGCCCTTGGATTCCAGGCGCTGATATTGCTGGCGCGACATTCCGACTCGCAGCTCCATGTCCTCCTGCTTGAGGTCAAGCGCCTTCCGCCGTGCCTTTAGCTGTTCGTGTATCTTACTCATCTAATTCCCTTTTTAGAAACATATATGTTTCCTGGTATCATTATAGCAATATACGAGTTGCTTAAAAGTTAAAAGCAATATAATAATTGCTTTATGCTAGCTAAAGGCTATTTTTAGGGTACTGACAAATTAACTTCTGTGAAATTAGAAATGTCGCCATCTTCATTTAGGTAACCGCCCAGCTCCATTCTGCGAACGCACTTATCCTGAGATTCCGATAATGTTCCGCGCGAACCAGATGCCTACCGAGATTGAATAGGTTGGAAACTGCAGCATTTGCACCCAAAAATCTCTGAGCCTGTCTGACAGACTTGAACTTCCGCATCCCTCGCTCCCTGACTCTGGTCGCTTCATGCGATTGCTCAGCCCGATTGTTTTCATACTGCTCAGTACTGTGGATCGCCTCGGGGATCAACTCTCTATGAGCTACGCCATAACTGCGCAGTTTATCAGTAACGATCTTACGGGGTTCGCCTCCATGACTGCGCAATAGCCTCTTGAAGAATCGTTTAGCCGCTGCGCCATCACGTTTTGCCTGCAAATAGACATCAACCACTTCACCGTCTTGGTCTACAGCACGCCATAGATAATGTTGTTTGCCGTTGATCTTGATGAAGACTTCATCGATGTAGAAGGTGTCACCGTAACCTCGATGTTTTCGCTTCAGTCTCCTGGCATACAGCGCGCCGAACTTGATACACCAAAGGCGGATGGCTTCTCTGGATACGGTGATGCCCCGTTCAGCAAGGAGGTCTTCTATATCTCGGTGGCTGTTACCACGCGCCTGAGATTGAAGCGATAGTAGAGCCAGATAGCGTAGGAAATGATATCGGGCGGAAATCGGTGACGCTTATAGGTATTCATCCACCGATTCTACCAGTCATGGACTTTTAACTTGGCAGTACCTTTTTCTGTAATCGCCAAGTTATGTCTAAGGTCGCCCAGGGGTCGCCCAGAGCGAAAAACGTCAGCCGAGCAAGAGTGGCCAAACTATTATTTGGCTATAAGCAGTTGATTTAAAAAAGAAATATGGTAGCTACGGGTGGACTTGAACCACCGACCCCAGCATTATGAATGCTGTGCTCTAACCAGCTGAGCTACGTAGCCACAATCTGCAATGGGACGGCCGTCCCGAAGAGGCGCGCATTTTCCCGAAATTGGCAGTTCAAGTCAACACTTCCTCGCTCCCTGAGCCAAAGCAATGAGCTGACTTATTCAGCGTGCTGCTCGTCAGCCTGAATCTGACCCGGATATGGCCTATCAGGCGTGAGGGATCGGGTTGAGCAAGTCGAAGTCCTGCCAGCGGGGTTCACGCATTTCATCAACAAATCGAGAGTAATTCCAGGGCCAGCTTGCGGGCACTCCCGTTGCATCAAGGTACCAGCTTTGGCAGCCGCCTGTGTACCAAACGGTCTTCTTGGCTGCCGCTACTCGTTCGGTATCAAATTGATGCATGGCTTGTTCACTGGCACTGATCTCGCTGCATTGACCACTGCTTAGCTGCTCCAGCAGTTGCGCAATGTAATCCCACTGGTGTTCGGCAATATCGATAAGAGAGAAATTACCCACCGGCCCATTGGGTCCATTGAGCATAAAGAAATTGGGGAAGTCGGGCATGCTGATGGCCAGGTAAGCCACCGGTCGCTCGGCCCACAGGGCTTCTAGCTCTGCACCATTTCGTCCGCGGATTTTCATGGGCCGCATGAACTGATCAGTTCTGAAGCCGGTGGCCAGGGCGATAACATCCAGTTCGTGCAGCACACCGTCCTGCGTACGAATGCCTGTAGCTTCAATCCGATCGATATCAGATCGCACCAAATGAGCATTGCTTCGTTGGATGGCCTGATAGTAATCGGGCGAAAATATTAGCCGCTTGCACAACGGTTGATGGTCCGGGCGCAGCTGCTCTTTTAAGTCCTCCTCGGTTACGCTCTGCTCCAGGTTATCCAGGCAGGCCTGGGCCATCGCTTTGCCACCCTCGGAGTCAGCAGAAATCAGCGCCTCGGTATAGCGTTCAACGGCAGCGGCATAGCCTTCAAAATCCATGGAGTCGCTGAGTAGTTGCGGATCTGCGCGAAAAGCCGACCTTTCCTCTGCAGAAAAATAACCGTTCTCCACAGGCATTATCCACTGCGGGTTGCGCACGAAGTGGCTGACGTCGATGCCTCTTGCGGAAAGATCAGAGATAATCTGCACCCCTGTTGAGCCCATGCCAATCACGCCGACTCGCTTACCGTCCAGTGGCACTGAATGATCCCAACGAGCAGTGTGGAACAGGGCACCCTGAAATTCATCCACGCCTTCGATAGGGGGAATAGCAGGGCGGTGCAATACACCAGTTGCGGCGATGATTACATCGGCCTGGTCGCGGCTGCCGTCATTCAATTGGACATGCCAGCGCCCATTACTGAAAGTGGCTTCTACCACCTCAGTGTTAAAGCGTATCAGGCGTTCTAACTGGAATTGTTCTGTGGTGCGCTCGAAGTAGGCCTGAATCTCGTTGCCACTTGATAGGTGGCGGGTCCAGTCTGGGTTGCGTGCAAACGTATAGGTGTAGTGATGCGAGGGAACGTCACAGGTCAGTCCCGGATAGGTGTTTTCCCTCCAGGTACCGCCGATACGGTCGGCCTTCTCATATATCACCACATCGGAGTAGCCGGCCTGTTGCAGTTTGACGCCCGCGAGTATGCCGGCCATGCCGGCACCAATAACGATGACGCGAAAATTTTCTTTTGCCATATTCTTAATTTCCTGGCTCTCAACTGACTGGGCGCCACATTAAAGTACAGACAAAAGTGCATAAGGACTATAGCGATTTTAAGGTTTCCCGATTGGCGTTAATTTAGCATTTGCTTCATTGTGCATGCCTGAACAAGTTGCATTGGAAGAACAACATGACAGCTCAGCTGGATAAATTAAGAGGCGGCGTAGCCGTCGTTACTGGTGCCGGATCTGGCATCGGTGAAGCGCTGGCGCTATACGCGGCAGAGGTCGGCATGAAAGTCGTCCTTGCAGACATTGCCAGCGATCGCATAGCCAGGGTGGCCAAGGAGATTGAGGCGGCCGGCGGCTCAGCGTTAGCCGTAACAACCGACGTCAGTAAGCCGCAGGAACTGGAAAATCTTGCCGATAAATCTTTTACCGCGTTTGGTGATGTGCAATTGCTGGTAAACAATGCGGCGATTGAAACCCTGGGCTTTAGCTGGGAGATTTCGGCTGAAACCTGGGACAAAACCCTGGGCATTAATATCAACGGTGTGGTCCACGGTGTGCGAGCGTTTGCCCCGCGCATGATTGCAGCAGGAAAGCCCGCTTACATTGCCAGTACCGCTTCGGTGGGCGCCTTCGGCGTAATGCCTGTGCAGACCTCCTACATTATGAGTAAACATGCTGTGCTCGCATTCACTGAGTGCTTGCGTTTGGAGATGCAGGTAAAAAATGCCCCAATTGATGTTTCGGTGATTATTCCCGGTCCGGTAAAAACGCGCATATTTGCTGACTCGGAAGGTACGCAAGATGCCGCCAGCCGGCACCATCGTCAGGTAATGGAACAGATGCTTGAGGACAATGGAATGAGTGCGCGCGAAGCCGCAGAACGTATTCTGCCACAAGTCGCGGCGGGTAATTTTTGGGTATCTACCCATCCGGATATGACACGTGAGTATGCCGCGGGCCGAGCCCAGCATCTTACCGGACTCAATGATCCTATACTGCCGCCCGACCTGGCAGCGTCAGTGGAGGTCGACTAACGGCAGTTCACTTGCGATCAATGATTTTCACCAGACCGCCCATAATGCCTACATAGGCCACGCCATTCGGGCTGATCGATATAGAGCCGTAGTGGTTGTTGAACAACCAGCCGGTGCCGGTGAGTATTTTGTAGATCATCTCACCGGTGTGGAAATCTACTGCGGTAAAATACCAGGCATGCAAATCAGTGGGATTTGATTCATCGCGGGTATAGAGGTAGACCAGACCGTTGGCTTCTGACACCTTGGGTACCGCCGACGGTGAGGTGATAGCCAGGTTTTCCCATGCGGTGATGCAGCCACTGTTATTGGGCAGTATGTCCACCCGGGCAAGTCCAGGCTCTGATGCTGGTACGTTTTTGGGGCCAGAATAGCCAAAGTTGTTCTCGGCGATCAGGGACCTTCCTACTGCCGCCAGAGAGTTTTCGGTGGTGCCTTTATCTGCAGGGAAGATGCCGTGCTTGCAAATTTCGCGGCCCTGCAACTGGTCGTACACCATGACGTTGACCTGGCCATCGGCGTTGTCGGTAATGGCTACAAATTCTTCACCTACCAATGTAGGTGTGGTGCCTGAGCCGAATCCCATTGTGCCTTCCTTGGGCGCGCTGCCTCGATCGTAAGCCTGGCGCCACTGGGTAACGACCGTTCCATCTTTGCCGCGTTGGAAGTTGTACATAGCGTGGCTGGAAACCACGAACACGCCATTTCTGCCGACCGCCAACGCGTTGTCGATGCCCTCGGTTTCGCTGCCTTGTCCCAGGGCTGTTGCACTGCCATCAGACCCACCGGGGCTAATAGTCCCGACAATGCCTGCCCGGGTGATGAACCAGTAATTTCCCTGCCAGTCTGGCATAACATCAATAATACGATGGGGGCGGGGACCGGCCTGGTCTAGCGCTGCCTCAATTGAAATGCTTTGGTCCAGCTGCCAGTTGAAAGTGTTCCCTGCGCGCACCAACTGCCACCGCTCAATGGCCATGTCGTTGGTCGCCAGTAGTACACGGTCCTGATTATCCAGATGAAAATACACACCGCCACTGAACTTCTCGCCTATGGGCAGCCAGCGGGTAATAACTTGTCGTGCCAGAATCTCAAGCGTATCCGGGTCTCTGGCGACCAGGGTGACACCAAAGGGAGTGACACAGGTGCCAATCATTTGGCCGGTGCTGTTGAAGGTCTGGGCAACGCAACTGCCTAGCAACCGGTGAAATTGCAAAGTGTCGACGATGGGGTTCTTGCCCAAGGGGCCAGCCCATGGGTAGCTGTCGCTCTGGGCGGCATCGTTGTGCATGCTGTTAACACCAGCAGGTGCCAGGTAAGGATGTTGGATTTGCTTGGAGGGGTAGGCCACAGGTTTGGCGGTGGCCGGGATACCTATAAATGCTGGCACATCTGCTGCTGTGGTGGGCGTTGGCCGCGCAGGGTCTGCGTCCAGATAAAGCCAGCCCACGATAAGGGCGCACAGCAGAGCGACAAGGACAGCAGCAGTGATTTTCATCGCCAGGTTTGTCCGCGATCAAACATGAAGTGGCATAGGACGCAGGGCTTATCTTTAGCCGATTCTTCAGGCGCCTTGTATTTTCTCTGCGGATTTAGCCACCGAGCGCACAGCGGAGCCCAGCGCAATCATGGTCCAACCAGCAAAGAACAGGCGTATGCCCACCAGCAGGCCAACCAGCCAAACTGCGGAAGTCGGGAACTGACGGTAGACCATTACCCCGAGAGCAATACCAAGAGCGCCATTGAACATCATCCAGCCCCAGCCCTTTTCGGGGCGCCATTGGAACGCAAGAATCAGTGCCCAAATGCCGTCGACTACAAACCAGATCGCCAGTATCAAGGTAATAGTGGCAAGACCTGCCCCAGGTTGGCCAATCATTGAAATACCGCAGAGGCAGGCCAGTAGTCCAAACATGAAGCGCATCACGCCACTGCCAAATGAAGGAGAGCCAAAGGCGAAGACCAGTTGAGCAACACCCGTTGCTAAAAGAATGACACCAATGCTGACTGCGATGGCGATGCCGGTTAGAAATGGCATCCCCATGGCCAGCATTCCCAGTATGACCACGCAAATGCCCCAGGCAGTTGCACCTCGTGATCCCGCTTTAGCAATTTCAGTCATCTCGCTCATATCTCACCTTCATTATTGTTGTTAGTCGGCCCCATTATAGAGACGTTTTTGTTGCTGCTGGCAAACTTCTGAGACTATTCATGGTGATCGCTGCTATTGGTGGGGCGCAACTGCCCCGCAAACACGGTACCCCAGACCGGAATGTCCTTGAGTTTCTGTGGCTTGACCTTGTAGGGATCCTGCTCCAGCACTGCAAAATCTGCGCGCTTGCCCGCGCGGATGGAACCAATTTGATCCTCCATGCGCATCAGCCAGGCTGCGTCGATGGTAATGGCGCGCAATGCGTCATCAACGCTTATTTTTTGTGCTTCCACGTTACTGTTGCCATTGATCGTGGTGCGGTTCACCGCAGCCCAGGCCAGTGTTAGCGGGCTCAATGGCGCCATTGGGCAGTCTGAGTGCAGACCGAACCGCATTCCCGCTCTCTTGGCTGCCCCCAGAGGTACCATGTTGCGCGCCCGGTCCTCGCCCAGCCATTCATCGGCATAGACGTCGGCGAGTATGTACTGATAGTAGGGGTTGGCGGAGATGCTCATACCCAGCGCATGCATTTGATGTACCTGGTCCTCGGTGGCATATGCGAAATGCTCCAGCGTGAAGCGGTGGTCTACCCGAGGTTTTTGCGCCTGTAGTCGGCGCAGTATGTCGACAAGCGCTTCTGCGCTGCCATCACCATTGGTGTGGGCATGCAATTGATAGCCCGCATTCCAGAATGTTTCTGCGTATTGGTAGGTGGTCTCCAGTGGCGCCATCCACTGGCCTGCATGGCCGTCCTTATAGCCCGGGTATGCGAACTGGGAAAGCCCTGAGTAAATTGCGCCGTCCATCATCAGTTTGAAATGAAGGTCGAAGATGACGTGCTCGCTACTCCCCCGTGCCCACTGCTCCGCCTGAGCCAGTGCCTGTTCGGGCCCAATGCCCCGGGCCATGAAGTCGGTAATAATGGGTGTTAGCACCAACCTGGCAGGTGCGTTTTTGTCGGTCATGACTTCCTGTATCAACTTGGTTTCACCGACCGGATCGCCGAAAACGCCAACCCCCATGTCCATGGCAGAGGTGATGCCAGCTTCATGCATCATGTCGATAAAATTTTCCATGCCCTTACGGTATCGATCCGGGCGGAGCAGGAACGGCATATGTGGCAGCAGGGCCATAGCACCATGCTCCCAGAAGTGTCCCTCGTCCCAGTCGGCCTCGGCTATGCCGACGAAATCCTTCTCCGTCACCCCCAGCAGCTTGAACGCCGCGTCATTGCCGATCAGTTCGTGAAAGGAGCGGTGCCACAGCATGACCGGTTTGTCGCCGAACAATTCGTTTAAACGCGCTCTGTTGATACTGCCATGCCACAGCTGGTGGTAGCCCCAACTGATAAACGGTACGGATTTTTCTCGCTGCGGGTTGGCGAAATAGGCATCTACCTGGCGTGTCAGGCTGTCTGCATACTGTTGCGGGGTGGTAGCGCCGGGAAACGTTCCTGTGGGTAGCGTCCAGTCGTCCGGGGCGAGAAAGGGGAACTGGGTGACGACTGCCGGAAGAGAGGGGTGCACATGAGGGTCTATAAACCCTGGCATCAGGACTTTGTCTTCCAATGTACGATCGACATACCCACCGCGTCGGTCAATCCAGTCCTGTAATGAGGAGAGATCGCCGACCCCCACGATGCGGCCGTCTGCCACCGCAACTGCTGTGGCGTCACTCAGCCCGGGTTCCATGGTGATGACCTTGCGAGCGGTGTACACCGTGACCGGGCTGAAGGCATCAGAGGCATCGGTTGCGGCGAAAACCGGTGTAATAAACGTGATGGAAAGAACGGCGGCGAGTAAACGTGACATTTTTTTCATGCGAGCAATGAGACCTTTTTTATTGGTGACGCGATGATGCCAGTTAAAAGTAGCTTATTACCGGCAGCCCGCCTAGATTTCCAAAGGGTGATCTCGGCAATAATTAGACAATAGCAAGCAAGTTGACGTTAACGTAAAGGTGGGGTATCTTCGCCATTCACTGCTCGGGAGCTGCAAATGGCAGGGTTCAACACCTACACGATTTCTGAATTGGCCAAGGAGTTCGAGGTAACCACCCGGACGATCAGGTTCTATGAAGAAAAGGGCCTGCTAAACCCCAGCCGCAACGGTCAGCATCGTATCTTCGGTAAGTCGGACCATGCTTGTCTGGAATTAATTTTGCGAGGCAAGCGGGCGGGGCTATCCCTGGAAGAAAGCCGTGAAATTATCCAGATGTATGATCCGGAAGGGGATAACTACGAGCAGTATCAATTCTTGCTCAACAAGGTCGATGAGCGTCAGGCGCAGCTGGAATCACAGATTGAAGATATCAATCAGCTGATCGCGGGTCTGGGAGAAGTACGCAACCGCTGCAACAGTGCCCTGAAAAAGATTTCTGCCGATAAACCGGCGAACAAGTAACCTGGAGGATTCCATGTCTGTTAGTTACCCCACCCTGAACTTTGACCTTGGCGAAGAGCTGGACATGCTGCGCGATGCGGTGCGCAGCTTCTGTGATGCCGAACTTGCCCCCAGGGCAGCACAGATTGACGCCGACAATGAATTCCCCATGGATATGTGGAAGAAATTTGGTGACCTGGGCTTGTTAGGCATGACCGTTAAGGAAGAATACGGCGGCTCTAACATTGGTTACCTGGGGCATGTGGTAGCGATGGAAGAAATTTCTCGTGCCTCTGCCTCTGTGGGACTTTCCTACGGCGCTCATTCCAACCTCTGTGTGAACCAGATCCATAAGAACGGCAACGAACAGCAGAAGCAGAAATACTTGCCCAAGCTCTGCTCCGGAGAGCATATCGGCGCGCTGGCGATGTCTGAGCCCAATGCGGGATCCGACGTGGTGAGCATGAAGCTCAAGGCGCAGAAGCGTGGCGACACCTACGTGCTCAACGGCAACAAAATGTGGATCACCAATGGCCCTGACGCCCACACCTATGTGATCTATGCCAAAACCGATCCCGACGGCGGCTCCCGGGGCATTACTGCATTTCTGGTGGAGCGTGACTATCCCGGATTCTCGCGCCACCAGAAGCTCGACAAACTCGGCATGCGCGGTTCAAACACTTGCGAGCTGGTGTTTGAAGACTGCGAAGTTCCGGCCGAGAACGTACTCGGTGCAGAAGGCAAAGGAGTGGCAGTGTTGATGTCGGGCCTGGACTACGAGCGCACTGTGCTGTCCGGTGGTCCAGTTGGCATCATGATGTCCTGTATGGATCAGATCATTCCCTACATCCATGATCGCAAACAGTTCGGCCAGTCCATTGGTGAGTTCCAGCTGATTCAGGGCAAGGTAGCGGATATGTATACAACGCTGAGTGCGTCACGGGCATTTTTGTACGCCGTTGCCAGGGCCTGCGACCGCGGTGAGGGGAGTCGCAAGGATGCAGCGGCCGTCATTCTGTTCACTGCCGAAAAAGCAACCCAGATGGCGCTGGATGCGATTCAGCTGCTGGGCGGCAATGGCTATACCAATGAGTATCCCACGGGTCGTCTGCTGCGCGATGCCAAGCTATATGAGATCGGCGCGGGTACTTCGGAAGTGCGCCGTATGTTGATCGGCCGTGAGCTGTTCAACGACACCAAGTAAGGAGTGCCGGGAATGCCAGTCATTAAATCAAAAGTGAATACACGCACGGACGACTTCACCGACAACTGCACGCACATGCAGCAGCTGGTTGATGATCTGCGCTCGAAACTCGAGGCGGTGAAGCAGGGCGGCGGTGAAAAGTCCTGTGCCCGACATTTGAGTCGCGGCAAGCTGTTGCCCCGAGACAGGGTGGCGGGACTGCTTGACCCCGGTTCCCCGTTCCTGGAGCTTTCACAATTAGCCGGCCATGAGATGTATGGCAAGGATGTTGTGCATGCCGGCGGCGTTATTGCCGGCATCGGCCGCGTGCAGGGGCAGGAGTGCATCATTGTTGCCAATGACGCGACCATCAAAGGGGGTACCTATTATCCCATTACTGTGAAAAAGCACCTGCGCGCACAGACTATTGCCCAGGAGAACAATCTGCCCTGCATTTATCTGGTGGACTCCGGCGGTGCCAACCTGCCGCACCAGGACGATATCTTTCCGGACCGGGATCACTTCGGTCACATCTTCTTCAATCAGGCAGTGATGTCCTCCAAGGGTATCCCGCAGATTGCCGTGGTGATGGGATCCTGTACCGCCGGGGGTGCCTACATTCCTGCGATGGCCGATGAGTCTATTATCGTGAAGGAGCAGGGCACGGTTTTCCTGGGAGGGCCGCCATTGGTGAAGGCCGCAACTGGAGAGGATGTGACTGCCGAAGAATTAGGCGGTGGCGATGTGCACACCAGGATTTCCGGGGTCGCAGATCATCTGGCTCAAAACGATCACCATGCTTTGGAGCTGGCACGGCAGTCAGTTGGGCGACTGAACCGGGTCAAAAACGTTCAACTGGACGTGCGCGATACAGTTGAGCCGGCCTATGACAGCAGCGAAATTTACGGGTTGATCCCCAAAGATGCACGCCATCCTTACGATGTCCGTGAAGTGATTGCGCGCATTGTTGACGGCTCTGAGTTCGATGAATTCAAAGCGCTTTATGGCACTACTTTGGTTTGTGGCTTTGCCCGCATACACGGCTATCCAGTGGGCATTTTGGCGAACAATGGCATCTTGTTTGGTGAGTCCTCGCAAAAAGGCGCGCACTTTGTTGAGCTATGCGGCCAGCGCAAGATTCCGCTGGTCTTCTTGCAGAACATCACCGGCTTCATGGTGGGCAAGCAATACGAACACGAAGGCATAGCCAAGCACGGCGCCAAGTTGGTCACGGCAGTGGCAACCGTAGCGGTGCCCAAGTTCACCGTGCTGATTGGCGGCTCTTTTGGTGCCGGTAATTACGGCATGTGTGGTCGCGCCTACGATCCTCGCTTCCTGTTCATGTGGCCCAATGCGCGTATCTCTGTCATGGGTGGTGAACAGGCTGCGGGCGTTCTGTCCCAGATCAAGCGCGATCAAATCGAGCGGGCAGGGGATAGTTGGTCGCCAGATGAAGAAGCTGCGTTCAAACAACCTATCATCGATAACTACGAACATCAGGGGCACCCCTATTATGCCTCTGCCCGTTTGTGGGACGACGGGGTGATTGATCCGGCAGAAACCCGCAACGTATTGGGCCTGGCTATTTCCGCCAGCCTGAACAAGGAAATAGAAGAGACCAAGTTCGGCGTGTTCCGAATGTAAGCCACTGTATTGGAGCGGCAGTTGATGAGCGCAACCTATGTAACAACCGCGATTGATACGCGGGGAGTGGCCACGGTCACGTTGGATAACCCGGCAAAGCACAACGCTTTTGACGATACGATTATTGCTGAGTTAACAGCAGCGTTTGTTGCGGTGGATAAAAACCCCGCGGTGCGCGTGATGGTGTTGGCGTCCAGTGGCCGCAATTTTTCCGCCGGCGGCGATCTTAATTGGATGAAGCGCATGGCGTCTTACAGCCATGAAGAAAATTTGCAGGATGCCCAGGCACTGGCAAAGTTGCTACGCGTACTTAATTTTATGGGCAAACCAACCATTGCCCGTATTCAGGGTGCCGCGCTTGGTGGCGCTGTGGGCCTGGTGAGTTGCTGCGACATGGCGGTGGCCACAGAGCGGGCGTCCTTTAGTCTCAGTGAAGTTAAAATTGGCCTGATGCCAGCCACTATCAGCCCCTATGTAGTGGCGGCAATGGGGCAGCGTGCATGCCGGCGTTATTTCACCACCGCAGAGAGATTCTCCGCAGAGGAGGCACTCCGTCTGGGGTTGGTCTCACAGGTGGTGAGCGATGAAGACGCACTGGATACTGCGGTGGCTGCTCTGGTTGAGCAACTGCTGGCTAATAGTCCCGCTGCAGTAGCGGCAGCAAAGAAACTGGTGTTCGAGGTGGCAGGTCAGGTGATCGACGAGACCCTGATTGCGATGACCTGCGAACGCATCGCCGATATTCGCGCTTCCGCCGAAGGACAGGAAGGCCTTAGTGCCTTTCTTGAAAAGCGCAGCCCCCAATGGATTCAGTAAACAGGTAAGACAATGTCAGCACAACATTTCGACAAGATCCTGATTGCCAACCGCGGCGAGATTGCCTGCCGCGTTATTCGCACGGCGCGTGCTATGGGCATCCGCACTGTTGCTGTCTACAGTGACGCCGATAAAAATGCTCTGCATGTCAGTATGGCCGATGAGGCTGTGCACATTGGCGCCGCGCCATCGCGGGAGTCTTATCTTGTGTACGAGCGGGTGATAGCAGCAGCGCTGAAGACCGGCGCGCAGGCGATTCACCCAGGTTATGGGTTTCTCTCGGAAAACGCTGCCTTCTGCGAGGCCTGTAAGGCCAACGATATTGTGTTTATAGGCCCACCGGTTGCAGCCATTGAGGCTATGGGTTCCAAGTCTGCGGCCAAACGCATTATGGAAACTGCGGGTGTGCCACTGGTGCCCGGCTACCACGGCGACGATCAAGACCGCGATGTTCTCAAGCAGGCAGCAGATGACATGGGGTACCCGGTGTTGCTCAAAGCGGTTGCCGGTGGCGGCGGTAAGGGCATGCGCCAGGTCTGGAATTCAGAGGAGTTTGACGAGGCCCTGGCGGCCGCGCGCAGGGAAGCCATGAACGGCTTCGGCAATGATGGCATGTTGGTGGAGAAGTACCTGACTCAGCCTCGCCATGTGGAAATACAGGTTTTCTGTGACAGCCACGGTAATGGGGTGCACTTGTTCGAGCGTGATTGCTCTGTGCAACGGCGTCATCAGAAAGTCATTGAAGAGGCACCTGCGCCGGGCATGACGCCCGAGCTGCGGGCAGCGATGGGCGACGCCGCGATATGCGCGGCCCAGGCGATTCACTATGAAGGCGCAGGAACGGTGGAATTCCTGCTCGACAGCGACGGCTCCTTCTATTTCATGGAGATGAACACCCGCCTGCAGGTTGAGCATCCGGTAACAGAGATGATCACCGGCCAGGATCTGGTGGAGTGGCAGCTGCGCGTAGCCGCAGGAGAGACGCTGCCGGCCAGTCAGGACGAGCTAAGTTTCAATGGTCACGCCTTTGAAGCGCGCATTTACGCCGAAGACCCAGACAATGATTTTCTGCCTGTGACTGGCACCCTGTCATTCTTGCAGCCACCGGAAACCTCGGCCAACGTGCGGGTGGATACGGGCGTACTGCAGGGCGATGAAGTCAGCGTGTATTACGATCCCATGATAGCCAAGTTGATTGTCTGGGATGAGAATCGCGATAAAGCACTGCAGCGACTGACGCGCGCTTTGCGCGAATATCGCATCAGCGGCATGACGACAAATGTGGACTTTCTCTACAACCTGGCCAATTGTGCGCCCTTCCGCCAGGCAGACCTGGACACAGGGTTTATCGAGAAGCATCACAGCGAAATATTTCACGATAGCGACGCCCAGCTGGAACAGGAGCTGCCGTTAGCTGCGCTATACCTGTTGTTGGAACAGGAACGCGGCGCGCAACAAGCGCGGGAGGCCTCCGGCGATGCCAACTCGCCCTGGTTCGATCCCGGTGCCTGGCGTTTGAATGAGCCTCACCTGCATGGCTTTGAGTTAAGCGTACATGAGCAGGTATATGCGGTTAGCGTAGAGCAGCTGGGAAAAAGGGATGACACCCGATACCGCATTACCTGTAACGGCAAGACCGTGCAGGCCCAGGGTAATCTTGCTGGCAGTGAGCTCAGTGCCAATCTTGATGGCTATCTGCTGCGCGCATCAGTGGCAGAGCATGACGGCAGCTTCAGTCTGTATACCGCTGACAGCGCCTTAAGCTTCCGCCTGGTTGAGCCCGACCTGGGCGATGTGGAAGACGAAGGCGTGGGCGGCGGATTAACGGCTCCGATGAATGGCACCGTGGTAACCCTGTTGGTAGAGGCCGGTGCTGAGGTTAAAGCTGGCGATGCTCTGCTGGTGATTGAGGCAATGAAGATGGAACATACCATTCGTGCCCCCGAAGACGGCCGTGTGATTGCATTCTACTACCAGCCTGGTGATCTAGTGGATGGCGGCGCACCGCTGCTCGATTTTGAGGCGAGCGCATCATGAGTATCCTGTTGCCGGCAAGTGTGCGCATTGTAGAAGTGGGCCCGCGAGATGGCCTGCAAAATGAGAGCGAGGCTATTCCGGTCGATGTCAAAGTGCGGTTGGTAGAAATGCTGGCAGAATCCGGACTCACCAGCATTGAAACCGGTTCCTTCGTGAATCCAAAATGGGTGCCGCAAATGGCCGGCAGTGAGGAAGTGTTTTCTTCGATAAAACGCATCCCCGGGGTGACCTATTCGGCTTTAACCCCAAATTTACAGGGATTTGAGAGAGCGCTGGCTTCAGCTGCCAGTGAGGTCGCAGTGTTCACTGCCGCCTCCGAAAGCTTTACTCACAAAAACACCAATTGCTCGATTGCCGATAGTCTCTTGCGGGCGCAGGAGCTGATGTCAGCAGCGCGTGCGGCGCAACTGCCTGTGCGTGGGTATGTTTCCTGTGTTGTCGGTTGTCCCTATGAGGGCCAGATCGACCCAGCAAAGGTTGCCGAGGTTGCCGGCCAATTGTTGGCGATGGGTTGTTACGAAATTTCGCTGGGCGATACCATTGGTGTTGGCACGCCCGCGAGCATCAATGAAATGCTTAAAGCGGTATTGGAAGTTGTGCCTGCCGACAAGTTGGCAGTGCATCTTCATGATACTTACGGTCAGGCCCTGGCAAATATCTATGCGGCACTGCAAATGGGCGTGGCGGTGATCGACAGTTCAGTGGCGGGTCTGGGTGGATGTCCTTATGCCAAGGGCGCTTCCGGGAATGTTGCAACCGAGGACGTGGTCTACCTGCTCAACGGCCTGGGTATAAACCACGGTGTTGATATGGATAAACTTGCCGCAGCAGGCCGTTACATCTGCCAGCAGTTGGAACGCACTAGTGGCTCTAAAGTAGCGGTCGCCCTGCAAAATAAGGGCTGAAAAAGCAGCAGGAATCGTTTGCTTCCCCCTGACGTAAGTTGAACTGGCGCTTCCAGTAATGTCTCGGGCCAAATCTCCACCTGATCACATGTGCTATTGCTGAGTCGCTGAGCAGAGATTATTGCTTTGACGCGTTCTGCTTGAAGTACATGATGCCCTCGCTACCAGCGAGCGTGATTTGCAGGCCGCTACCGTCGACAAATGCTGCCCGGGCCCGATCGAGGTCATCCAAAAACACTTCTAACACTGAGTCCTTGCGGCAGCCGGAAAACCAGTTTTTATTCATTTCAATATCCAGTGATCGGCCCCCAAAACTGTATTTTCCGGTCCAGCGACCGCAGGGTGCAGTGATTTCAAATTTGTCGCCACTGTTAAACACCAGCGTGTAACGGTCCTCACCTGAGGGTCTTGCAGAGGATTCTGCGTTGTACTGTGTGGCCTGCCATGACCAGGCGCCAGACGTCAGTTTCTGTTGGCTGCTCTGGGCGTTCTTCGCAATTTCGCCTATCGAGGTTCCAGCCTGTGGCCATACGCCGGTAACTTTTTGTGTCCAGCTGTAGTGGATCGTAAAGTCACCTTGCGCCCAGTCGGTGCGCGACTCGGCCAACTGTTGATACAGCTCTGCTAGCGAGACCGGAGGCGAGGGCCCCTCCAATGCAAGATAGACTTCCTTTCGCTCCTTGAAAATTTCAATGTCCACCAGTTCCAGTTCACTTGTTTGCAGCCAATTTTGTAGAATTTCTGACTTGGCGGCCCGGTAGCGCGCGTTGAAGAGTATTTTTTCGCTGTAAAACCAAAGCGGCACAGAAACGGCGATTGTCAGAACAAGGAAGAGAGACAGCTGATTACGCACGAAGGTTGCGGTGGCTTTCCTGGCTGTCGCTGGCGAAACGCCCACCGCCATAAAGGTCAGGGCACCTGCCAATACCATGGCGATGAGATTGGTCAGGAACAAGACTACAGCGCGCAGCGCCAACTCGTATTCTGCACTGGTAAGCAAAATACCCGCCGAAGCCAGAGGCGGTAGCAAGGCCACGGCCACGGCCACGCCCGGTATCGCGCTGGTTTCCTTGCGGGTGATGGTGTACGCACCCGCCGAGCCCGCGGCCAGGGCAATCAGCAGGTCGTAAAACGTTGGGCGGGTGCGGGCCAACACCTGTTCCGGCATGAACACCAGATCAGGAGACAAAAAAGTAATGACTGAAGACAGCAACAAAGCACCCAGGCCCATGGCAGTTACCAGCCACAGCGCGCCATAGAATCTTCCTGGCCACCCCATTACCACGGCGCCGGCGGCAGCCATGACTGGGTTCATCAGTGGTGCGACCAGCATGGCACCGATAACAACCGCGGCTGAGTCAGACAGCAACCCTGCGGTGGCAATCATGGTAGACAGCACTAACAAAATGCTCATTCGTACCAAATACGGGTTGCGGTTCTGCTTGCCGAAAACGAACAGGTCCTCTAGTACGTTCCGTCGCTCTTCCGGCGTCAGACCCCGGTCTGCCAGCATTTGCTGCAGGCTGAATTTGCTCATGCGGTCGGTTTCTCTGGGGTAAATGCGGGGCACATTATAGACGCGTCTACACCCGTTCGATAGCAGTCCTGGGCGATCTGTGGTGTGAGCGAGTGCTTCAATTTGGGCTGGCGGATGGTAGTTGCTAGCGGCACGCGTATAATGCCGCATAAATTTTAATCACCTTGGGTTTCCGGCTTTGACTACTCGCTCATCAATTGCTTCGCACTTCGTGGTCATACTCTGCGCATTGCTGCTGTTTTCCGCTAAATCACTGGCCAGTGAAGAAGTAGGTAATACTGAGAAAACGGTCTATGTCTATGTGGTTATTTTGGATGTAGACGCCATCAGCAGTGCCGACCAAAGCTTTACCATTAATTACTATGCCCAATTTCGCTGGCAAGACCCTTCTTTGGCGCATCCGGGACCCAGCAGTATCCGCCGCTCGCTAAACGATATTCTCGCTCCCAGATTCATACTGCTGAATCAGCAGAGGACCTGGTCTTCCTTGCTCAATCTGGTGGATATCAGCCCGGAAGGTGAAGTGATCTATCGCCAGCGTTTGTGGGGAGACTTTTCCCAGCCCTTGCGGCTTCACGACTTCCCTTTTGACCAACATACCTTTGAGCTGCCCATGCTTGCGGTGGGGGATCTGGGCGAGGACATCATGTTATTGCCGGATCCGGAGTACCCCTCTTTCATCGCATCAGAGTTATCCGTGGCTGATTGGGCCATTACCGGTTATACCGAGGAATCTCGTGACATTATCCTCACCGACGAATCAGTGGGCGGCGGATACGTGTTTAGCTTCGATGCCAAACGCATCTATAACCATTACGTGATCAAGTTCATCATTCCACTGATTCTGATTGTGGCCATGTCCTGGGTTGTTTTCTGGATAGATCCGGAGGAGGCAGGCAGTCAGTTGAGTGTGGCGGTTACCGCGGCGCTGACCCTGATCGCCTATCACATCGCACTGGCGAGCAAATTGCCTGATATTCCCTACCTCACGCGGATGGATATGTTTTTATTCTGTTCGACGATTATGGTGTTTTCTGCCCTGGTGGAGGTGGTTATCACTTCGCGACTGGCCGGGGACGGCCGATTGCGGCTGGCCCGGCGCATTGACCAGGTGTGTCGGGTGCTTTTCCCTGCCGTCTACTTTGGCGTCTCGGGCTGGGCCATGTTCAGCGCTACCGCCTAGGCGCGTATTCTGGGTTGGCTCTGCGCTAATCTTTGAAGTCAGGCTTGCGCTCTTCCTTTCTTGCCCTGATCGCCTCTTCAAAGTTCTTGGTGGTCATCCGCACAAATAGTTGCGCGTGCCCCTCGTGATTCATGTGGGTGTTAAGGCTGCCCGCGTCCACTCCTGCCCACAGCATTTGCTTACTCATCTCTACCCCAAGTTGACTGAAGCCGGCGATACGCTCGGCGATGGAGTAGCATTCTTCCAGTAGTTGATCTGGATGAACGCAGCGCGAGACGATGCCCAGGTTTGCAGCTTCCATCGCATCTACATCGCGGCCGGTAAGCATGATTTCGAAGGCGCGGCTGGTGCCAATAGCCCGGGGTAACAGATAGGACAGCCCGAGTTCTGCGGAGGTGAGGCCATTGTTGATGCCAGCAGGGCGAAAATAGGCCTTTTCTGAAGCAACTCTGATATCAGTTGCCATTGCCAGGCAAAAGCCTCCACCAATGGCGGCGCCATTGATCGCCCCGATTACCGGTTGGGGCAAGTTATTGATCGTGCGCACCACGTCTTCCAGAACACGCATGGCGCGGCGCGCGATACCGGGCACGGTGAGTCCGTTGAACATATCCAGCCAGCCGGGATCTTCCAGGTCTGCGCCTGCGCAAAAGCCATCGCCAGCGCCGGTGATAACAACCGCGCGAATATCGTTGTTAAATCCAACTTCCTCAAGCGCTTCCTTGAAAGGCACCATGACATCGAAGGCCATGGCATTCATTCGCTCAGGACGATTCAGGGTGACCAGGCAGATTCCCTCGCGGGGGTATTCAACGTTCACAAATGACATGGCGCTATCTCTTGGGCAATTTCATTCAGTGTAGTTCAGGCCATGGAGTCACTCTATGCTGCCAGCGGCCAGCAAAGCTGACCCTTAAGTATTTCTGAAGAACTGCTAGACTGACGTTGAAACGTTTAACCCTACAGGAGTTTAATCATGCGCAAGTATCTGTCTCTGGCAATGTGCACGGCGATGATAGTGTCGCTGTTCAGCCCTGCAATCCAGGCCAAGGAGGAGTCCATGACAGTTTTAATCACCGGCGCTAACCGCGGCATTGGTTTAGAGCTGGCGCGCCAGCTCAGCGATGCCGGACACGAGGTGGTTGGCACCGCTCGTAAACCTGAGCAGGCCGAGGACCTGAAAAAACTGGGTGCTACAGTACTGCAACTGGACGTGACTGATGCGACCAGCGTGGCAGCATTGGCGGCCGCCCTCAAGGGAACAAAGATTGATCTACTGATCAACAATGCCGGCACTGGCGGTCAGAGCCCCGGCAGTCTTCAGGACACAGATTTTGAGCGTGTGAAGATGACCTTTGATGTAAACAGCCTTGGCCCCATGCGGGTAACGCAGGCGCTATTGCCAAACGTACTGGCCAGCGATTCAAAAACCATTGTTCATGTTAGTAGCATTATGGGCAGTATCGAGAACAACCAGGGAAGCTACTATGGCTATCGCGCCAGTAAAGCCGCGCTCAATATGCTGAATAAATCTCTGGCTGCAGAATTGAAGGAACAGGGCGTGACCTCGGTGGTGATGCACCCGGGTTGGGTTCAAACCCGCATGGGTGGTGCCGGGGCTTCGATCACTGTGGATGTCAGCGTGTCAGGCATGCTGGCGGTAATAGCTGGACTGGAGTTGGAGCAAACCGGTCATTTCTATGACTACCAGGGGAACGAGTTGCCCTGGTAGTTAGTAGCAGACCATAATTACAGTATGAAAAACAGTGCCCTATCGTTGTTATTCGGCCTTCTGTGTTTACCCCTAATGGCCCAGGAGTTAACCCCCAGGGCCTACTGGCCCGCGCCCCAGGGTACCCAGGTGTTGACCGTGGGTGCGGTTTACACCGACGGCGATATTGTTCCGGACCCCTCTTTACCGGTTAGCGGTGTTGATTCCCAGATCGTGACGGGTGTGGTGGGCTATCTCCATACCCTGGATCTATGGGGTCGTACCGGGCACCTGATTCTCGAGCAGGGCTACTCCTCGGGAGAAACCTCGTTTAATTTTCTTGATTTGGGGCTGGTCGACCGGGAGTACCAGGGCGCAGGAGATCTGGCTGTAACGCTGGCGGTGAACTTGTTTGGAGCGCCTGCAATGAACAAACAGGAATTCACAGAGTTGCGGCGTAATCCCAAACCGATTCTTGGGGCCAGCCTAAAAGTGGTGGCGCCGACTGGCCGCTATGACGAAGACAGACTGCTAAACGTAGGCTCTAATCGCTGGGCTGCGAAGGCGGAGCTGGGCTATATGACCGTGCTGCACCCCAAGTGGCTACTGGAATTCGAGTTGGGTATTTGGGTGTTTGATGATAACGACGAGTTCCTGGGTTTGACCCGCAAACAAGGGTCCATTAAATCGGCTGAGTTACACCTGGTGCACCGATTTTCGCCAGGGTTTTGGGCTTCGTTTGACCTTAACGGCTACAGGGGAGGGCAGAGTGAGATTGGGGGCAGGCGGCTGGATGATTTGCAGCGGGATTCCAAGTTTGGTCTGACGGTGGTGTTCCCCATCGCGCGTAAACAAGCTATTAAGTTCGGTTACTCGATGGGGTCGGTGAATGATGCAGACGAGGACTTTGATGTTTACCAGCTGAGCTATCAGCGGGTGTTTTAGTCGCCTTCCATTTCCCCCTAGTGGGGATGAACCAGGCTGCCTTAGACGTTAAAACGGAAGTGGATGACGTCGCCGTCCTTTAATACGTAATCCTTACCTTCCAGGCGCCAGCGGCCTGCGTCTTTCGCACCCTGCTCTCCTCCATGCTCGATGAAGTCCTCATAGGAGATCACTTCTGCGCGAATGAAGCCCTTCTCAAAGTCGGTGTGAATAACGCCGGCCGCTTGTGGCGCGGTGGCGCCCACTTTGACAGTCCAGGCGCGCACTTCCTGTACCCCCGCAGTGAAGTAAGTGTGCAGTTTTAGCAGTTCGTAACCGGCGCGGATCACCCGGTTCAGGCCCGGTTCTTCCATGCCCAGGTCTGCCAGGAACTCAGCGCGCTCGTCGTCTTCGAGCTCGACAATTTCTGATTCCAACTTGTTGCAGATCACGACGACCACCGCGTTTTCTTCAGTCGCAATGGCGCGTACAACGTCGAGATGGGCGTTGTCGTCAAAGCCTTCCTCATCCACGTTGGCGATATACATGGTGGGCTTTACGGTGAGCAGGAACAGGGTTTTAACCAGGGCTTGTTCGTTGTCGTCCAATTCCAGGGCACGAATCGGCTTTGCTTCGTTGAGCTGAGGCAGTAGCTTGTCTTCCAGCAGAGCCTTCATGGCTATTGATTCTTTGTCGCCGCCCTTGGCGGTGCGGACGACTTTCTGAAGTTGCTTCTCGCAGCTCTCAAGGTCGGCCAGTGCCAGCTCTGTGTTGATGATCTCGATGTCTGATGCCGGGTCAATTTTGTTGGCCACGTGGATGACATTTTCATCTTCAAAGCAGCGTACAACGTGGGCGATGGCGTCTGTCTCGCGAATATTCGCCAGAAACTGATTGCCCAGGCCCTCGCCTTTGGATGCGCCCGCTACCAGGCCGGCGATGTCGACGAAGTCCATGGTAGTGGCAACTTCACGCTCGGGCTTGACGATCGCGGATATTTTGTCCTGACGTGGGTCGGGGATTGGTACGACGCCTGCGTTAGGTTCGATAGTGCAGAAAGGGAAGTTCTCGGCGTCAATGCCCGCCTTGGTCAGGGCGTTGAACAGGGTGGACTTGCCCACGTTAGGCAGGCCGACAATACCGCATTTGAAACCCATGAGAGTGTCCTTCCTGTGCTGGCGGCTAGGCCGCGCTGAAACTGTGTAGTCGTGTCATCGCCTTGGTCGTGTCGCCATCTAATAGTAGCGGCAGGGCGGCGATGGCTTCATCGATGCACGCATCAATACGCGTGCGGTCCACCTGCGAGGGCTGGCTGAGCACATGGCCGGATACCTTGGAGGCGTGGCCGGGGTGATCAATGCCGATACGCAGGCGGTGAAAATTTTTGTTGTTGCCCAGTGCGGGCACAATATCTCGCAGGCCGTTGTGGCCTCCGTGTCCGCCGCCTTGTTTGAACCTTGCGGTACCCGCTGGAATATCCAGCTCATCGTGGGCGATGAGTATTTCCTCGGGAGCAATTTTGTAAAAACTGGCGATAGCCGCAACAGCTTTGCCGGAACGATTCATAAAGGTGGTGGGAATAATCAGGCGGAGATCATGGCCGGCGTAGTTAATGCGGCCGGCCAGACCAAAGAACTTGGATTCCGCTTGCAAGGAGGTGCTGCACTGACGTGCCAGCTCCTCTACGAAATCGGCGCCCGCGTTATGCCGGGTGCCCCGGTATTCACTACCGGGGTTACCTAGTCCAGCAATCAGTTTGATAACTGTCAACGCGGGTACCTCAAAAACGAGGAGTTAGTCCTCGCTTTCGCCTTCTTCAGCAGCGTCATCATCAGCTACTACTGCACCGTCCAGATCGTCTTCTTCGTTGCCACCTTTAGGTGCGACTACGGAGGCAATTGCCAGATCGTGGTCTTCGCCCAGAGACAGCGCTACCGAGGTAACCCCGGCAGGAAGTGTTACTTCCGACAGGTGAACAATTTGGCCAGTGACGACGTTCAGCATATCCAGTTCGATGTACTCGGGGATATCGCCGGGCAGACAGGAAATTTCAATATCAGTCGCCTGATGCTGGATCATGCCGCCTTCCATCTTGACGCCTATGCACTCGTCTTCGTTCATGAAGTGAATCTGTACGTGTACCTTGATCGCTACCTTGTCGTCTACGCGCAGGAAGTCAGCGTGCATGACGCTGTTTCTGGCGGGGTGGCGCTGCAGGTCTTTGAGAATCGCTTTTTGTACTTCACCACCAACGTTCACAGCCAGAACGTGGGAGTAAAACGCTTCGTTTTCCAGTGACTTTTCTATGTCCTTGCGGACAAGCGTCAGGGACTGGGGATCTTTTTCACCACCGTAGATGATGGCGGGGACTTTATCGGCGAGACGACGCAGGCGGCGGCTCGCACCTTTCCCCATGTCCTCGCGCAGTTCTGCTTGTACTTCAAATTGGTCAGACATAGTCAGACTCCTTTGATAATCGCTGCAACGCTTGCGACCGACGCGGCAGCGGTAGGTTATACGCTGTCCCTATTGGAACAGCGCGCTGATAGATTCTTCATTCGCCACTCTGCGCATGGACTCGGCCAGCAGATCAGCGGTGGTGAGTTGGCGGATCTTTTCGATCTTTCTCGCCTCGTCACTTAGAGGAATCGTATCGGTGACTACCAGCTGGTCCAGCTGGGAGTTCCGAATGTTTTCCAGGGCCTTGCCAGACAATACCGCGTGGGTACAGTAAGCCATTACGGCCACTGCGCCGCGCTCTTTTAGCGCGTTTGCAGCACTGCACAGGGTGCCGGCGGTGTCGACCATGTCGTCCACCAGCAGGCAGGTGCGCCCTTCAACTTCACCGATCAGGTTCATCACCTGAGCTTCGTTAGCTCTGGGGCGACGCTTGTCGATGATTGCCAGTTCTGCCTCGTCAAGTTGCTTGGCAATTGCTCTGGCCCTGACGACGCCGCCGATATCGGGCGATACCACCATCAGGTTTTCGTAATTCTGGGCCACAATATCGTCATTCAATATCGGTGAGCCGTATACGTTGTCTACCGGGCAGGAAAAGAAGCCCTGAATCTGCTCTGCATGCAGATCCATGGTCAGCACCCTGTCCACTCCCACGGCGTCCATCATGTCCGCCACAACCTTGGCAGTAATGGGTACCCTGGAGGACCGCACCCGGCGATCCTGGCGGGCGTAACCGAAGTAGGGTACGACCGCAGTAATGCGTTGTGCTGACGCGCGACGCAGGGCGTCGATCATTACCAGCAATTCCATCAGGTTGTCATTGGTGGGTGCGCAGGTGGACTGGACGACAAATACGTCCTTGCCCCGTACGTTTTCATTCAGCTCAACGGCGACTTCACCGTCACTGAATTTACCCACATCCGCCTTACCGAGTGTTAAATACAGTCGGCTGGCAACTTTATGTGCCAATTCCGGGTTGGCGTTGCCGGAAAAAACCATCATTTTCGAGGACACGATACGTTTCCTTGTGGAGTGGAAAATGAAAAACTACTGCACATAAAAATAGTGCCATACACCATAGGATGCATGGCACCTTGAATATGGCTGGGGTGAGAGGATTCGAACCTCTGAATGCCAGGATCAAAACCTGGTGCCTTGCCGCTTGGCGACACCCCAATCAAACTTTGGGTCCTGCCAGTGCAGTTAACACTGGTGACTTATTCATGCCCTGTGCTACGAAACCCGTCATGGGGCTCGGCAGCTGGCCAAGGGCTGACCTGGCTAGTGGTTCATTCGGGAAACTTGCGAATACGCAAGCGCCGGTGCCGGTCAATTTAGCTTCTCCGAAATTATTTAGCCAATTCAATGCGTTATCAACTTCCGGATGGAGGTTTCTAACGAGATCTTGGCAGTCGTTCCGGGAGTTGCCCTCGAAAAAGGCGGCCATTTTGATCGGAGACGTGTTCCGTGTCAATTGCTCATTTGAAAAAACTTGCGCAGTGGAAGCATGGCAGCCTGGCACGACCACAAGGTACCAGCTATCGGGTATTTCAACGGGGGTGAGGATATCACCAATCCCCTCAGCCCAGGCGCTGTGACCAGCAGTAAATACCGGCACATCCGCCCCTAATTTTGTCCCAAGCGCCTGCAGGTCCGAGTTGCTGAGCCCAAGCTGCCACAGATGATTCATCGCCAGCAAAGTGGTGGCAGCGTTGGAGCTGCCACCGCCCAGTCCGCCGCCCTCGGGAATATGCTTGTCGAGGTGAATGTGAACGCCCTGGTCGAGGCTGGACCTGGGCAGTGCCTTGGCGGCCCTTACAATCAGGTTTTGCTCTACCGGGATGTTCAACTCACAGCCACTGAGTGTTATCTCACCGCTGGCGTTAGCGGTGTAATGCAGGGTGTCTCCCCAATCCAGCAACTGGAAAAGGGTTTGCAGCTCGTGATAGCCATTGTCTCGTCTGCCGGTGATGTGCAGGAATAGATTGAGCTTGGCGGGGGAAAGCAGGGTGAGGGTATCACTCATGAGCTGGCAAGGTCCGTCCAGTTCCGCAGCAGGATGCGAGCCTGGGTCTCGCCGCGAAAAACCCGCAGCTTGGTGGGTAAGTGGTAGTTGCCAAAACTGGAAAATTGCTGGTACTCCACTGTCCACCCCTGCTGCTGGAGCTGCTGAGGTAGCTGGCTTAGCTCATCCAGTTGCAATGACTCCACGGCCAAATCCGGGTCGGGAATGCCCTTGAGCCAGTAATGCATGGAACGCAGTGGTAGATCCCAGCCTCCCGGTTGTGCCGAATTGGGGTCGTCCAGGTTCCAGCGACTGTAATCGTCGCCCTGACGAACCTCCAGTTGGTGGCCATCACTGTCTACGGTGGTAGCGCTGACGCCCAAGGGTCCGGATAATCGCAGATGGGTAGCTTCGCCCATTTGCTGCCACAAGAGGCTGGCTGATTCTGCTTGCTCGGCGGTGCGCAGGGCGATCTTGCCGCTGGCCGTCCAGTGGTCCAGGCGAGTAAGTTGATCTTCCCTGGCCTGCCAGGATTCCTCGCCGGGTCCTTGCTGAGGCTGGCCGGCGCAACCGGCCAAAACCAGTAGACTCAAAGCAAAAAAACGGACGAAAAGGGTGTGCATTAGTCTGTTTCAGTCCCCGGCAGTGATGGCGGCAGGGTGTTCAGGTCGGTGACACCCAGCCGTTGCAGTGTTGCGCGCAGTACCGGATGGTTGGGCGCCTTGAACAGGGCGCCCTGCCAGATTTGGCGGGCTTTGTCGGTATCGCCGTTCGCCCAAAGCACCTCGCCAAGGTGGGCCGCCACTTCTGCGTCGGGGAAGGCAGCATAGGCCTGGGTCAAGTAGCTGATGGACTGCTCCATCTCTCCTTTGCGAAACAACACCCAGCCCATGCTGTCGAGAATAGCGGGTTCTTCTGGGTCCAGTGCCAGTGCACGTGAGATAAGTGCATAGGCCTCATCGACACGATCCGTCTGGTCGGCAAGGGTGTAGCCCAGGGCGTTGAGCGCGGTGGCGTTATTGGGATCGCGTGACAATATGGCGCGCAGATCTGCTTCCATCAGAGCCAGGTCACTTTGTTGCTGGCCCAGCATCGAGCGCGCATAGCGCAGCGAAGCAGAGTCCGGATAGGCGCTAATGCCAGCGTTAAGAACCGCCAGTGATGCCTCCAGTGCGCCAGCAGAGCTCAGTACTTCAGCCTCAATGCCGAACAGTTGTTCGCTGCGGGTGGGCACTTGTTGCCGCTGTTGCTCAAACCAGGCGTGGCTGGCATCCAGCTCGCCTCCAGCAACCAGGATCTGGCCAATACGCTGGTTCGCTGCCAGGTATTGCCGACTATCACCAATTTGCATGTAATTGGACAGGGCCTCCTGCAACTGCTTCTCGTCCTCGGCAATACGACCCAGGTAGTAGAAGGCCTCGTCGGAGCGCTTTCCCGTTTCCAGCACTTGCTCCAGGTAGGCCTTGGCAGTCAAGTCATCGTCAATTTCCCGGCTGATCAGGGCCAGCGATAGCAGTAAGTCCGCATCTTCGGGCGACTGCTGTGACAAAACCTCGAATTGTTCCCGCGCCGTCTCAATATCAGTACGAGTCAGCAGACGGGCATACTCCAGACGCAGGCGCGCATCCTCGGGGTTGGTTTCCAGCGCCTGTTCGATGCGGGCGAATGGTTTTTTGGCCTCAGTCTGCACCAGGATACGGGCTTCCAGCAGCAGCGCCTGGTGTTGGTAGGGCTCTACCTCAAATAGGGTGTCCAGTCGAGTCAGGGCTTGATCGTATTGCTTGAATTCGGTGTTGATCAGGGCCAGCGTCAGCAGCAGAGCCGGGTCCTCGGGGAACTCAATTGCCAGTTCGTTCAGCCCTTGCACCAACTGCGACTGCTGCGCAGCTGTAAGCTGATCAAAGCCCTGCAGCAGCAGCGGGAAATTGGCCTGCTTACCCGCTCTTGCCACGAAGCTCATGTGCGGCAGTGCCTCTTCCGGGCGGTTTGCCCTTGCCAGCAGTGTTGCAGCGGTGTTGTTGGCCTCCAGGCTGTCGGGCTCTTCTTGCAGCCACAGCTGCACCGCCTGCAGGGCCTGTTCACTGTCCTGCACAAACTGTGCAAGGTGAGTGGTGTGGCTGGAAACCCCAGCGTCCTCGAGCATGCCGGCCTGCGCTAAATAGTGGTCCAGGGCGGTCTGGTAGTCCTGACGGCGAATAGCGAATTCCGCAACCAGCAGCGGGTAAACACTTTCCGCAGGAATAGCGCGCTCCGGCGCCTCGACTACTTCCGGCTCAGGTGGGGCGACCACTGCCTCCACAGGTGCAGGCGACGGTGTGGAGGTGCAGGCCGCGAGTAGGGCGGAGCTCATGGCGATTAGTAAGAGGTGGCGCATGTGATTGACAGCGATCGATCCAGAATATCAGGGCGCCTATGATGACACAGCACAGGGTTGAAACCCAACGCTCCCATGCCACTGCCGGCGATGCAGGAGACGCGGGCTATTTACCCGCTAACTTGTTAAAATCACAGCCAATTTTGACGGGATATGCTAAGGTGCGCCGGTTTTAGCCGGGGCCGCCAAAGGCCCCCGAACCGGAGCCTGACCGCACGCCATGAACCTGATCGCCCTGGGTATTAACCACAACTCCGCCGCCGTCGAGGTGCGTGAGCGCGTGGCCTTTGCTCCGGAACAGGTGAGCGAGGCACTGGCGGATTGTTGTAGCGCGGCGCAGCTGGATGAGGTGGTCATTCTCTCCACCTGCAATCGTACCGAAATTTATGCCATTGCCCCGGCACGCTCAGTGTTGGCGGACAAAGCTGGCCAGCTCATTGACTGGATGGCCAATTATCACCATCTTCCAGCAGAGGAGCTGCGCAAGTCTGCTTACCACCATGAGGCAGAGCAGGCCTTGTCTCATATTGCTCATGTGGCCGCGGGGCTTGATTCCATGGTGCTGGGCGAGCCACAGATTTTTGGCCAGCTGAAGTCAGCGTATGCGGTTGCCTCCGAATCTGGCACGGTGGGCAGCGAGTTGGGACGTTTGTTTCAACGTGTGTTTTCAATTGCCAAAAAAGTGCGTACCGACACCGCCATCGGTGAGAACCCCGTCTCTGTAGCCTATGCCGCCGTTGATCTGGCCGGCCATATCTTTTCTGATCTGTCTGAATGTAATGCCCTGCTTGTGGGGGCCGGGGAGACCATTGAACTGGTTACCCGTCACCTGATCGACGCGGGGGTTCGCAATATTGTGATCGCCAACCGTACCCTGGGGCGTGCCCGGGAATTGGCACAGAAATTTGGTGCCGAGGCGGTGCTCTTGGCAGAGATCCCTGACCAGTTGCCGGCAGCCGATATCGTCATTACCTCTACCGCCAGTCAGTTGCCCATCTTGGGCAAGGGCGCGGTGGAACAGGCCATCAAAGCTCGCAAGCACCGGCCTGTGTTGATGGTGGATATTGCCGTGCCTCGGGACATTGAAGCGCAGGTAGGTGAGCTGCGAGATGTGTACCTTTACAGTGTTGATGACCTGCGAGAAATAGTGGATCAAAATCTTCGCAGCAGACAGACTGAAGCGCGTAAGGCCGATGTCATTATCGATGAAGGTGTTGCTGGCTATGTTCAGGAAAAGAAGCGCCTGGGCGCAGTAGATGCCGTCAAGGACTACCGTGGCATGGCAGAGCAACTGCGTCAGCAGGAGTTAGACAAAGCCCTGCGCAACATCGCGCGTGGGGAAGACCCAGAAAAAGTGTTGAACCAGTTTTCCCGCGGCCTAACCAATAAATTGATTCACGCTCCCACTGCGGGCCTGAAACAAGTCAGTGTCGATGGACAGGAGGACCAGCTGCGCAATGCCCGCAAGCTGCTGGGAATCGCCCAGCCCGAGCAGTCAGCTGATGATGGCGACTCTCCAGAATCTCTGGATATTGCCGCAGACGACACGGACCACTCGAGACACACATTACAATGAAAGCCTCTCTGCTGACCAAGCTGGAAACACTCACTGACCGGCACGAGGAAGTATCGGCCCTGCTCGGCGACAGCGAAATTATCTCCGATCAGGATAAGTACCGCGATTTGTCGCGCGAGTATTCCGAACTGGAAGCGGTCGTGAGGTGTTATGCCGATTACAGTCAGGTAAAAACTGACATCGAAGAGGCGCGGGTAATATTGCAGGACTCCGATCCTGACTTGCGGGAGATGGCTCAGGAAGAGATCTTGTCCAGCAGCGGTCGGCTGGAAGAATTAGAGGCGCAATTACAAGCCCTGCTCCTGCCTCGCGACCCCAACGACTCCCATAACGTTTTCCTGGAAATACGCGCCGGTACCGGGGGTGATGAGGCCGCTATTTTCTCTGGCGACTTGTTCCGTATGTATTCCCGCTATGCGGAGAATATGGGCTGGAAGGTAGAGGTGCTGTCTGAGCGCAATGGCGAGCACGGTGGTTACAAGGAAATCATTAGCCGGGTTGAGGGGCGCGATGTCTATGCTCATCTCAAGTTTGAATCCGGTGCACACCGGGTGCAGCGTGTTCCCGAGACCGAATCCCAGGGTCGTATTCATACCTCTGCCTGCACTGTGGCAATCATGCCGGAACCGGAGGCAGTGGACGAAGTTGAGATCAGCAAGGCTGACTTGCGCGTCGACACCTATCGGGCTTCCGGTGCCGGTGGCCAGCACGTGAACAAGACCGACTCAGCTGTGCGCCTGACTCACTTGCCCTCTGGCATTGTAGTGGAGTGCCAGGACGAGCGCTCCCAGCACAAGAACCGCGCCCGGGCGATGTCTCTGTTGCAGGCCAAACTGCTCACTAGCGCTGAAGACAAGGCTGCCGAAGAACAGGCGGAGCAGCGTCGCAACCTGGTGGGGACCGGCGATAGATCAGACCGTATTCGCACCTACAATTTCCCCCAGGGGCGTCTCACAGATCACAGGATCAACCTGACCCTGTACAAGTTGGCCGAAGTGATGGAAGGAGAACTTGAGCCGGTAGTAGGCCCATTACGTCATGAATACCAGGCGGACTTGCTGGCGGCGCTGGGTGATAGTTGATGGCCAGTGTGCAGGATCTCCTGCGCGGCGCCAGGGACCTACCTGGAGATAGCCCAACAAGGGATGCCGAAATCCTGCTGTGCCACTGTCTGGATAAAGCGCGCAGCTGGCTATACACCTGGCCGGAGGCGCAGGTTCCCGCCGAGTCACTCGAACACTTTCAGCAGTTGCTTGCAAGACGCTACCAGGGTGAACCGATAGCGTACCTCACCGGACATCGAGAATTCTGGTCACTGGATTTGCAAGTGGCTCCCAGTACGCTCATTCCCCGCCCCGAGACAGAGACGCTCGTAGAATGGGCGCTCGCACTATCCCTGCCTGCAAATACCGCCGCGCTGGATCTGGGTACTGGAACCGGTGCTATCGCTTTGGCACTGGCCAGTGAACGACCAGACTGGCGAGTTCGCGGACTGGATGTCAATGAAGAGGCGGTGCAGCTGGCGCGCAGTAATGCTCAGCAAAATAATTTGCGGCGGGTAGAGTTTACGCAATCTGACTGGTTTGCCGCGGTAGGAAAAACCCGCTTTCAATTGCTGGTGAGTAACCCGCCCTACGTGGAAGCGGACGATGAGCATTTGTCTCAGGGAGATGTGCGCTTTGAACCTATCTCAGCGCTGGTCGCTGCAGATAATGGCCTGGCAGATCTGGCGCATATTGTTGAATTGGCGCCTGACTACCTCGATGATAATGGCTGGTTGTTGCTTGAACATGGCTTCGAGCAGGCTTGCGCGGTTCGCAAACTACTGACCGAACGGGGTTTTGGTCTGGTGGAAACGCGCGAGGACCTGGCTGGGCAAGAGCGGATCACAGGGGGGCGCTGGCTTGCTGACTGACGAACAATTACTGCGTTACAACCGGCAGATACTCATGCCGGATTTCGATATCAGCGGGCAGGAAAGGTTGCTCGCATCGCGCGTGCTTGTGGTTGGGCTGGGTGGGCTGGGCTGCCCTGCTGCGCTTTACCTCGCTGCTGCGGGGGTGGGTAAGCTTGTGCTCGCTGACGGCGATGCGGTAGAGCTGAGTAACCTCCAGCGTCAGGTGGCTCACAGTGATGCCGACATTGGTCGCAACAAGGCCGAGTCAGTTGCGGCAACCATTGCCGGGCTTAATCCAGAAGTGGAGGTGCAGGTACACCCCTTGCACCTGGAAGCAGACACAATGGATCAGCTTGTCGCTTGTGCGGATCTGGTGGTGGATGCCAGTGATAATTATCCCACCCGGTTTGCGCTTAACCGGGCGTGTATTGCGGCCGGTATTGCACTGGTGTCGGCGGCGGCGGTGCGCGACGAAGGCCAGTTGTCGGTGTTTGATCCTCACCGGGGTGGCCCATGCTACCGCTGCCTGTATCCCAGTGAGGGCGAGCATACAGCGTTGAGCTGCAGTGAAAGTGGCGTGCTGGCGCCGGTTGTCGGTGTGTTGGGATCGATGCAGGCGATGGAGGCGCTGAAGCTAGTAGCCGATTACGGCGAACCTCTGCGCGGGGCGTTGTTGATGATGGACCTGCGCAACATGCTGATTCAAAAGCTTAAGATCAGCCGCCGAGCGGACTGCCCTGATTGCTCTCACCTACCGCCTTAGCAGCCATCTCTGGCAATGGCCGGTTCAGGGTCCGAACCAGCCGCCAGGTCACCAGCACTGCACACAGGCAAATGCCCGCTATTAGAGAGGTCCATATGCCGGCAGTACCGTCAGCTGGGTTGTCTGCCATTTTTATCCCCAGCCACAATGCCAGCGGCAGGGTTAATCCCCAGTAGGAGACGCACATCACCAGGAAGGGGTAGCGGGTGTCCTTGAATGCGCGCAGCGTATAGGAGGCACCAACCTGCAGGGAGTCGATAACGATAAACAGGGCAGCCAGGTGAATCAGTCGAACGGCAATACTGTGAATTTCCGCGTCGTTGGTATAAACGCTAATCAGTAGTTCCGGCATGGGCAGCAGCAATAGCGTGGAGGCGAGCCCGACCAGCAGCGTGAGAGCGATACCGGTGTGCACTGCGAGCCTGACGTTCTCTTCATTGCCACTGCCGATGGCATGACCGACCCGGGTTGCCATGGCCGAGCCCATGCTGATCAGCGGCATGTAGATGACGTCCCATACGTTATAGGCGATCTGGTGCGCCGCCATCGCGCTGTTGCCCATGGTAGCAATCATGAGTGCCAGTAACGACAGTACGCCGATTTCCAGGAAAAAACTGAGGCCAATGGGAACGCCCAGCACCACAATTTCGCTGATTCTCTTCATGTCGGGCTTGACCCAACGCAGCGGCGGCAAATAGCAGCGGATGCTTTTTTCCGTAACAATGTAGCCTGCAATCAGCAGTGCTCCCAGCCACATTGAAAGCGTGGTGGCCCAACCACAGCCGGCGGCCCCCAGTTCTGGAAACCCCCACTTCCCATAAATGAGCGCATAGTTGAGCGGAATATTGGCGAGAAAGCCCAGTACGCTGGCGACCGCGAAAGGCCGCAGAATGCCCAGTCCCTGGGTGTGGCAGCGCAAGGCCTGGAACAAAACGGTGGCTGGCAGGCCCCAGGCTACCGCTTGCAGATAGTCCAGACTCTTCTGTTGCGTGGTGGCGTCCAGGTTCAGCAGGTTTAACAAGGGCTCGGTAAAGTAACAGGCGGGGCCGACAATTAACCCCAGCAGGAGAGACAGCCAGAGCGCCTGGGGCAGCGTGTCACGAATGTTTTGCAGTCTTCCCGCGCCGAAGTCCTGGGCCACCAACACCGAAGTGGCCAGCATGATACCCAGCGTGAGCAGGAACAGCGGTAGCCAGATGTTATAGCCGATGGCGATGGCTGCCAGGTCTATCGCGCTGTAGCGGCCGGCCATGATAGTGTCGACAACGCCTGTGCCCATCTGCGCCAGCTGGGCGATGATAATCGGCCAGGCGAGGGCGAACATGGCGCGGGCTTCACCGCGATAGGCGTTCCACGTGCTCATAAGTGGTCGCGATACCCGATTTCGAGATGTAAATAGTGCCGCGAAGGAAACCTTTTGCGGGTTAGTGCTGTCACAAAGAAAACGAACCTGTAGGGAACTGTTTGATGAATGCGATCGCTGGGCTGTATTACACCATACATAACTGGATATTTCCGCGCCTCCAGCATCTTGACGGGCTCGCTCCTTTGGCCCTTCGTCTTTATTTGGTGCCGATTTTCTGGATGGCTGGCACCAAGAAAATTGCCAGCATAGACAGCACCATCGAATGGTTCGGTAACCCGGACTGGGGCCTTGGACTGCCGGCGCCAGAACTGTTGGCATACATGGCGGCCTATACCGAAGCTATTGGTGCCCTGCTGTTGCTGCTGGGCCTGGCGACGCGCTGGATATCGATTCCCCTGATGTTCACCATGCTAGTGGCGATTTTTGCTGTGCACTGGGACAGTGGTTGGGCTGCCATTGCTGATTCGGGCTCGCAGGACGTCGCCGTTCGTCTGGGCGCTGCCAAGGATATCCTGCGCGAGCATGGTAACTACAGCTGGCTGACGGAGAAAGGTGGCTTCGTAATTTTGAATAACGGCATCGAGTTTGCAGTGACCTACCTGCTGATGTTGCTAGCGCTGCTGTTTACCGGCGGCGGTCGCTATGTAAGTGTGGATTACTACCTGTCCAGACTTTTTCCCAACCCTCGCTAGGCAGGATTTGCGCCCGTCGCTGACGCGGCGGGTGTTCGCAGATCTATCCACATCTGACTATCGAAAAATGCTAGACTAGCGCGTTTTTTGAGCAGTCAAAGGAATTACCGAATTGATCAAGAGTTTAGTTGGACGCCTGTCCGGCAAGAAAGAGCCGGCTCGTGCGGCGGCCCCGTCTTCCCCGGCACCGCAAAAAACCTCCCGTAAAGAGCAGCCACACAAAGCCCATTCTGAGAAGGGCCAGCAACACGAGGCCAGCCCGCAGGGTAAGGGTGGCAAGCGCAGCCGGCGTGAGCCCAGGCCCAAGGCTGCAGCGGCCCCCTGGAGTCTCCAGGATTTCCCGGTGGACGTAAAAGAAGGCGAAACCCGTTTCCATGACCTGGGTCTGCGGGATGAATTAATGCAGGGCATTGCCGACTTGGGCTTTAAGTACTGTTCGCCTATTCAAGCGCAGGTACTGCCCCATACACTGCAGGGCCACGATGCCATCGGCAAGGCCCAGACTGGTACAGGCAAGACAGCCGCCTTCCTGATTACCATGTTCAACGACATGCTGTGTAACCCCATTGAGGGCGAACGCTTTGTTGGCGAGCCTCGTGCCCTGGTGATTGCACCCACCCGCGAACTGGTTATGCAAATCGCTGCCGATGCTGCTGATTTGAGCAAGCACAGTGGTTTGCAGGTCGCTACCTTGATTGGTGGCATGGACTACCAAAAGCAATTGAATCGATTGCAACGCGACGTTATTGACCTGGTTGTTGCTACCCCCGGCAGACTGCTGGACTTTATGGGTCGTCGGGACCTGTTTCTGGACCACGTGGAAGTGCTGGTGCTGGATGAGGCCGACCGTATGCTGGACATGGGCTTCATTCCCCAGGTCAAGCGTATCGTGCGCGCGACTCCGCGCAGGGAAGATCGTCAGACCCTGCTGTTCTCTGCAACCTTCACCCAGGACATTATCAATTTATCCCAGCAGTGGACTTACGAGCCGGTGACTATTGAGATCGAGCCAGACAGTGTTGCCACCGATACCGTCGATCAGAAGGTGTATCTGGTCAGTTCAGAACAGCGTTTCAGGGTGCTCAACAACCTGCTGCGCAGCGATGACTGTACCAGTGTGATTGTATTCGCCAACCGTCGTGACCAGGTGCGCCGCTTGCATGAACGTCTGCGCAAAGCAGGGGTTAAGTGCGGTATTTTGTCTGGAGAGGTTCCCCAGGCTAAACGCACGCGCACCCTGGAGCAGTTCAAGAGCGGCGAGATTACCGTGCTGGTCGCCACGGATGTGGCCGGTAGAGGGATTCATGTCGACGGGGTTAGCCATGTGGTGAACTACAATCTCCCAGAAGACCCGGAAGACTACGTGCACCGGATTGGTCGAACCGGCCGTGCCGGCGCCACGGGTACTTCTATCAGCTTTGCCAGCGAGGACGATGCCTTCTTGCTGCCCGACCTGGAAGCCTTGCTAGGTGGGCCGATTGAGTGCACTCATCCGCCGGAAAGCCTGCTGTCCTGAGGTCAGTAGAGGTGAGGTGATGAAGTGAGCGCTGCGACTAACGCGCCCGCGAGCTTAACATCACCTGGCCTGATCCAGCTCCTTACACCACAGTAGCGTAGCGCCCACCACCGCAGCTGGGACGACAAAGAAATTCACGATGGGAATGCCGGTACAAAGCGCAACCACCCCACCAAAGCCCATGCTGCTCAATCGACGACTGCGCACCGCTTCTTTTACATCGGCGAAGCTCAGCTGGTGGTTATCCATTGGATAATCCACGAACTGGATGGACATCATCCAGGCCCCCAACAGGAACCATAAAACCGGCGCCACGGCGTTTAGTCCTGGAATGAAGGTAATCAGTAACACAAAGGCCGCCATGGGGACGTAGTACATCAGCTTGGCTAACTCTCGGACGACGCCCCTGGGGACCAGCATTAACGCATTGGCCAGGCCTTCCGGGCCACTGACGGGTTTGCCGGTTACCAGTTCCTCCGTCTTCTCCGCCAGCAAACCGTTAAACGGGGAGGCGATGATCAAGGCCATTGCGGTGAACAGATAACCGCTGATCAGGCTGAAGGTAACGCCGATCAGGGGCCATAGAATCCACTCGATAAAACCCAGCCAGTCGGGAATGCCCAGCAGCCAGCGGTCCATGAATTCAGACAGGTAACTGAATCCGTAGCCGATCAGCGTGGCAAAAATCAGAATGTTAATGGTCAGCGGTACCAGCACGAATACACGTAAAGAGGGATGGCTGAGCATCTTTGCGCCATCTACCAGGTAACCGACTCCACCTACAATATTGCCTTTCAATGTTCCTTCCTCTCACTTCTGCCGCAGGCCGGACAAATACAGCGCACGCCTCGTTCCGGTTCTGGCAGTGCTGCTATTGAAGCAGCTGAAATATCGGTTTTCATGCACCAGCAAGTCTGCGCTGGCTTCCCTGCCGCCATGGCACACTGGTTATCGCCGCCACACAGTGGGCACTTGTTTGTGCTGTTGTTGTCCATGTAGGGGTGCCTACAGTCTTTCTATGGGCGTTATAATAGCCCACTGAAGAGTGAGTGTATCTATGACTGACGACGAAGAGAGTCTGTTCGGCGACGAAATGACGGACGTGGTGCCCCTGAAACGGGAAACTCGCGTGCGCGTGAACTCGCACCAGGATAGTCGCGATTCATCTCTGGCCTTGCGTCGCGAAGCAGCGGTCTTAGACAAAAATAGAGATGGCAATATCCTGACCGAGGATGGCCTGGCGATTACGCCACTGGATCCCTGGTATGTCCTCGAATACAAGCGTCCCGGTGTGCAAAATGGTGTCTTTCGCAAGCTCAGGCTCGGGCGCTATGAAGCGGACGCCGGCCTCGATCTCCACCGGATGACGACGGTCATCGCGCGCAAGGAGTTGTACGAGTTCATCAATGATGCCTTCCGCCTGGGCCTGCGTAGCGTGATGATTATTCACGGCAAGGGCGAGAGTAAAGGCGAGCGCGAGCGCAGCTCAATCCTCAAGGGCTGCACAAATCACTGGTTGCGGGAGTTGGATATTGTGCAGGCGTTTCATAGCGCTCAGCCACGGCATGGCGGGACAGGGGCTGTTTATGTGTTGTTGCGCAAGAGCGAGGAGAAGAAGCGGGAGAACCGCGAATTCTTTATGAAGGGACGAATCCCCTATGAACCCAACTAGGTTTATGTCGGATCTAGGCCTTTAAGGTCTTTTTGGGGTGCTTGCGGTTCGGATAACAGGTGGTACAGATCTCACATACCCGACCATCACAGCCGCGCGCAGAGCAAAATTCCCGCCCGTAAAAAATGATCTGCAGGTGCAGGCGGTTCCAGTGCTCGCGGGCAAACAGTCGCTTCAGGTCACGCTCAGTCTGCACCACGTTCTTACCGGAAGTCAGGCCCCAACGCTGCGCCAATCGATGAATGTGTGTATCGACCGGGAAAGCAGGTACGCCAAAGGCCTGCGCCATCACCACGCCAGCTGTTTTGTGCCCCACACCCGGAAGGCGCTCCAAGGCCTCCATGTCTGCTGGCACCTCGCCATCGTGCTCCTCTAGCAAAATCTCGCTGAGTCGCTTTATCGCTTTGGACTTTTGCGGCGACAGGCCGCATGGCCTGATGATTGCCCTGATCTGCTCCACTTCCAGCGGCGCCATAGCCTGTGGATTATCTGCCAGGGCGAACAGTGCCGGTGTGATCTGATTGACGCGTTCGTCGGTGCATTGAGCGCTGAGTAGTACTGCGATTAGCAGGGTGTAGGTGTCAGTGTGATCTAGCGGAACCGGTGTTTCAGGATAGAGCTCCTGTAAGCGCTGGAGAATGTACTGCACTCGTTCAGCTTTAAGCACGGGTTTATCCTAGAGTTTGCTGAGTCGGTGAACGATACGCTCGGCGGCTTCTGTGCACTGGCTCAATTCGGCGACCAGGGCCATACGCACCCGGTTTGCGCCCGGGTTTTTGCCGTCAACGTCGCGGGCAAGGAAACTACCGGGAAGAACAGTGACGTGTTCATTGCCGAACAGTTCGCGCGCGAAGTCAGTCTCTGCGATGGGCGTTTTCGGCCATAGGTAAAAGCCGGCGTCGGGCATATTGACCTCCAGCGGGCCAGACAATATTTTGAGTACGGCCTGGAATTTCTCCCGATAGAGCAGCCGGTTTTGTACGACGTGTGCTTCATCGTCCCATGCCGCCACGCTGGCCCACTGATGATGGGGTGGCATGGCGCAGCCGTGGTAAGTGCGGTAGAGCAGAAATTTGCCGAGCACATCCGCATCTCCGGCAACGAAGCCTGAGCGCAGTCCGGGCAGATTGGAGCGCTTGGACAGCGAATGAAACACTACGCAGTTGCGGTAATCGTGCTCTCCCAGGGCAGCGCAGGCCTGGAGTAATCCGGGAGGTGGATTATTTTCGTCGAAGTAAATTTCCGAATAGCACTCGTCCGAAGCGATGATGAAATCATGCTCATGGGCAAGTTGGATCAGTCGCTGCAATTGCTCCATAGGAACAACCGCGCCAGTTGGGTTGCCCGGACTGCAAAGGAACAGTAGTTGGCATTGCTGCCATTGCTCTTGGCTGACACTGTCGAAGTCGGGTAGGAACCCCGTCGCCTCTGAACACTCCACAAACAGTGGTTGGCCACCTGCCAGCAGCGCTGCGCCCTCATAAATCTGATAAAAGGGGTTGGGGCATATCACCAGTGCCTCTGACCCTGGCGCAACTATCGCCTGGGCAAAGGCGAACAGAGCCTCCCTGGTCCCATTCACAGGCAGTACCTGACTTTCAGCATCCAGTCCCTGAAGTTTGAAACGTCGCTGCAGCCAGGCTGCTATCGATTGGCGCAATTGCGGCACGCCCTTGGTCAACGGATAGCTGGAGACCTTGTCCAGGTTATCGGCCAGAGCTTGCACGACGAATGCTGGAGAGGGGTGTTTGGGCTCGCCAATGGACAGGGCAATGTGGGGCTTGTCTGATGGCGGCTGCAGGTCGCTGAACAGCTGGCGCAATTTTTCAAAGGGGTAGGGCTGTAGCTTTTGTAGATCGGGGTTCATTAATACTTCCGCAAATCAGGCGACGGCCCGTTCGTCCAGTTCGTCTCGAATTGCCTGTTGAATGTTTTTACAGAGTTCTGGGTCAGTAATTGGCTGTTGCTTGTTGTCGGTAATGAAAAACACATCTTCCACCCGTTCCCCCAGGGTCTGAATCTTTGCCGCCTGCAGTTCGATGTCGTATTCGACAAAAATTCGGCCGATACGTGCCAGCAAGCCTGGTCTATCCGGCGTGGATACCTCCAGCACGGAGTAGTTTTTGACTTCATCGACGACCATCACAGTCTCTGTCGGGATGGAAAAGGATTTTTGGGCCCGCGGTGTGCGCCGGCTTACGGTGTCTTTGGCGCCGGATAAATCACTGAGAGTCTGGGTCAGGTGGGCTCTAATGTGATTGGTCCTAGCGCTGTCCTCGGCAATGGATTTACCGTCCGATCCCAGGACGAAGAATGTATCCAGGGTCATACCATCGTTGGCATTGTAGATACGTGCATCGTGGATGGACAGGTCCAACTGCTCCAGTTGTGCGCAGATATGCGAGAAAAGCTGCGCCTGGGAATGGGCATGAATAAATATTTGGGTGGTGTTGGCCACGCTGGAGTCAGTGCTGGAACGAACAGCAACCAGGGGCATGCTCTTGTCGTGGTGACCCGCGATGGCTTCTGTGTGCCAGGCAATATCCTCAGCTTTTTCCCGCAGGAAATAGTCCTCACCACGCTCCTGCCACAACTCCTCGATTTCCTCGATGGTAAAGCCGCGGTATTCCAGGGTGTCGATCGCAGTGTCCCGGGTTTCGTCGATCCAGACTTGCTTGTCCACCGGGTTCTCAAGACCTCGGCGCAGGGCTCGTTTGGTTTCGGTGTAAAGCTGGCGCAGCAGGCTGCCACGCCAGGCGTTCCACAATGTTGGATTGGTGCCATTGATGTCTGCCACGGTGAGGGCGAACAAATAGTCCAGATGGTCTTCGTCGCCAACATGCTGGGCGAACTGCAAAATCACATCCGGATCAGAGATGTCGCGACGTTGCGAGATCGCAGACATTGTCAGGTGATTTTGTACCAGCCAGACCACCAGGTTAGTGTCGCGTTTATTTAGGCCGTGTGACTCACAAAATTCCAGTGCATCAACCGCTCCTAACTCGGAGTGATCGCCGCCTCGTCCCTTGCCTATGTCGTGAAACAGGCCGGCAAGGTAGAGCAGCTCGATTTTTGGTAGTCGACCGGCGACCCGGCTGGTGACCGGGAAGCGGTCTGCGAACTCAGGAATCTGGAAGCGGCGCATGTTCTCGATCACTTCCAGGGTATGCGCGTCCACGGTGTAGGTGTGGAACATGTCGTGCTGCATCTGGCCAATAATGCAACCGAATGCAGGAATGTAGCGCCCTAGCACTCCGTAACGCACCATGCGTTTCAGCTGGCGAGTCAGTTTGTAGGGCGAGCGCAGCAGGTCGATAAACATCTTCTTGTTGATTTCGCTGGCGCGGAAGTTGTCGTCGATCAGGTCCAGGCTGTTGCGCAACAGGCGGATGGTGGGCGCGGCAATGCCATTGATGGCGTTGTTGCGAGCGCTGAGCAGGAACACTTCCAGAATAGCAGACGAGTCCACCGTAAATACATTGTCGTTGCGCGCTTCGATATAACCGTTACGCATCTGGAAGCGGCCGTTCAGCTCCAGTATCTCGTGATCGCCCTCTGAGGTAAGAATGTCCTGGTCAAAGTTTTGTATCAACACCTCGTTGAGCATGCTCAATGTCTGGGCAGATCGGTAGTAGAGCTGCATAAACTGCTCGACAGCCAACTTGTCGCCGTCCTCCAGTCCCCATAGCTCAGCCAGGGAGCGCTGGTGGTCGAACAGCAGGCGATCCTCTTCTCGGCCACTTATCATGTGCAGGGCATAGCGCACTTTCCACATGAACTCGCGCTCGCGTTTGAGGGCGTCCATCTCTTCAGGGTTGAGGAATTCCTCTGCCGTCAGTCGGTCCAGGGATTCCACACCGAAGTGACGTTCGGCGATCCAGCCTATGATTTGCAGATCACGCAGGCCGCCTGGAGAGCTCTTTACGTTAGGCTCCAGGTTGTATTCGGTATCGGCGAATTTGGTGTGTCGCTGACGTTGTTCTTCGAGCTTGGCGCGGTAAAACTCCGGGCTGGGCCACATCTCTTTGGGTCCGGTGAGCCTGCGTACCTCGCCCATTAGCTGTTCTGGGCCACGCAGGACTCGAGCTTCCATCAGGTTGGTGAGCACGGTGATGTCTGCCTGGGCTTTTTCTACACACTCAGCAACAGTGCGCACGCTGTGACCGATATCCAGGCCGATATCCCAGAGCAGGGTAAGAAAGCTTTCCAGCTGGCGCTCTGCGCCGCTGCAACGTTCACCCAGTAGCAGGAGGATATCCACGTCTGAGTGCGGGTGCAGTTCGCCGCGGCCATAACCGCCTACGGCCACCAGAGCGAGGTCTTCCGATTCCCAGTTATGCTGATCCCAGAGGCTGCCGAGAAGGGCGTCTATAAAGGCGGCTCTTTGCCGCAACAACAGGCCGGTCTCAGCGCCATCCCTGAATCGTTGATGGAGCACCTCGGTGGTTTCAGCGATAGCCTGTTTGCAGGCCTCCAGGGCCTGGCCGTCTTTCAGTCCGGCTAGAAAGGCTTCGGTATCGAACAAGTCCCGTGGCAGGGAGTTCTGGGGTGGGTTCACAGAGTTTCCTAGAAGTTTTCGGTGGAGCGGCGGGTAAATATCTCGCAACCATCGGAGGTGATGCCCAGAGTATGCTCCCACTGGGCCGAGAGTCGGCCATCACGGGTGGTCACGGTCCAACCATCTTTCTGGTTGAGGCGAGTCTGGCGCTTACCTGCATTGATCATGGGTTCAATGGTGAAGGTCATGCCTTCTTCGAGCACCAGCCCGGCACCTTTTTTACCGTAGTGCAGCACTTGTGGATCTTCATGGAACACCTTGCCGATACCGTGGCCGCAGTACTCACGGACCACTGAATAGTAGTTTTTTTCTGCGTGAGCCTGAATGATGGCGCCTATGTCGCCCAGGGTGGTGCCGGGCTTAACGATATCCAGCGCCTTGTAGAGGCATTCCTGGGTCACCTGGATCAGACGCTGGGCATGGGGAGCTACATCACCCACTTCCACCATGATGCTGGTGTCACCGTGGTACTGCTGCGTGATCACAGTGACATCAATATTGACGATGTCGCCATTTTTCAGTTTCTTTGTGTCCGAGGGAATTCCGTGGCAGACCACATCGTTGATAGATGTGCAGATAGAGCGGGGAAAGCCGTTATAGTTTAGCGGTGCGGGGATAGCCCCTTTACTGACGATGTAGTCGTGGCAAATACGGTCCAGCTCGCCAGTGGTCACGCCAACCTGGACATGGGGCTGGATCATTTCCAGTACTTCGGCGGCGAGGGCGCCTGCCACCCGCATTTTTTCTATTTCGTCCGCTGTCTTTATCGTTACTGCCATGTCCAACTCATTGAATTAATTAGGGAAAGCCACGGAAATTCGGCTCATAGGCCGCTCGCGGGAGGCACATTCTACCTTATATGTCGGGAATACGGGTAACACCTACCCACCCTGTGGGCATTTAAAGCTTTATCCACAGGGGGGCATATGGTATAAAGCGCGCCTCTTTTTCCGGGGAAAGACCACTTGTGGCGCATGCCTTGGTTAATGAGAACTAAATCACACACATATCGACACCTGTTCCAGGGTGCCCTGTGGCCTACTACTAAATAGTAGGTACGCGGGTTTGGAATAGGGATATGTGGAGGCCTAACCCAATACAAGGTATTTATTATGACGCAAGTAAGTATGCGCGATCTGCTGCAAGCAGGCGCTCACTTTGGTCACCAGACCCGTTACTGGAATCCCAAGATGGACCAGTACATCTTTGGTGCCCGCAACAAGATTCACATCATCAACCTGGAGCACACCGTTCCCGCTTTTAACGAAGCGCTGACTCTGGTGACACGCCTGGCTAGCAACAAGAACAAGATCTTGTTTGTAGGTACCAAGCGCGCTGCAGGTAAAATCATGAAGGAGCAGGCTGATCGCTCCGGTATGCCATACGTCAACCACCGCTGGTTGGGTGGCATGCTCACCAACTACAAAACCATTCGTGAGTCCATTAAGCGTTACCGTGAACTGGAAGCACAGCAAGCTGACGGCACATTTGAGCGCCTGACCAAGAAAGAGGCGCTGATGCGTACTCGCACCATGGAGAAGCTTGAGCGTTCCATCGGTGGTATCAAGGACATGGGCGGTCTTCCCGACGCGCTGTTCGTGGTAGACGTTGATCACGAGCGTATCGCGATCACTGAAGCTAATAAGCTTGGCATTCCCGTCATTGGTATTGTTGATACCAACTCAAACCCTGATGGTGTTGACTACGTTATACCAGGCAATGATGACGCTATCCGCGCCATCAAGCTGTATGTCACTGCCGTTGCCGATGCTTGTTTGGCTGGTAAGGCTGACGGCGGTGAACTGCCGGTAGCTAACGACGAATTTGTCGAAGAAACTGCAGAGGCTGCTGAAGAGGTAGTTGTTGAAGCGGCAGTCGTTGAAGCGGCTGAAGCTGAGCCGGTCGCTGCTGAGGCGGCTGAAGCTGAGCCGGTAGCTGCTGCACCTGCACCTGCAGCTGAGTAAGTAACTTTCCCCGCGATACAGCGACGCTGTAACGCAGGGATCTTTATCTCTCCCCCGGCGCCTTCGGCGGCCGGGTTTTTCATATCCAAGATCCACCTTCCCGGAAACTAAGGGCCGGGATTGTATAGGAGGACAATCAATGTCAGCAAAACTGGTTAAAGAATTACGTGACCGCACCGGTCTGGGCCTGCTGGAGTGCAAGAAAGCACTTGCTGCTGCCGAAGGCGATGTGGACAAGGCGATTGAAGAGATGCGCAAGTCCAGCGGTATGAAGGCGGCCAAGAAGGCTGGCCGTACAGCCGCTGATGGCGTAGTCATCACTCGTGTGGCTGAGGATGGCAGCTATGGCATCCTGTTGGAAGTTAACTCCGAGACAGACTTTGTTGCTCGAGACGAAAACTTCCTCGCTTTTGTTAACAGCGTTGCCGAAGCAGCATTTGCTGGCAAGCAGACCGATGTCGCCGCCCTGATGGACGGTGACCTGGAGTCTGCACGTGAGGCGCTGGTTCAGAAAATCGGTGAAAACATCAGTGTTCGTCGCATCGAGTTGGTGACAGCTGACGCCGGTGTCGTGGGCGCCTACGTTCACGGCAACAGCCGTATCGCTGTTCTGGTCGAGCTCAAGGCTGGCGATCAGGATCTGGCCAAGGACGTTGCCATGCACGTGGCTGCGGTCAACCCCCAGGTTGTTTCGCCGGCTGACATGCCTGAGGACCTGGTTGCCAAGGAGAAAGAGATCTACACCGCTCAGGCTGCAGAGTCTGGCAAGCCCCCGGAAATCATTGAGAAGATGATCGGCGGTCGGGTGAAGAAGTTCCTGGCTGAGAACTCTCTGCTTGAGCAGTCCTTCGTTAAGGACCCTGACGTCAGCGTTGGCAAGCTGGTCTCTGCTGCTGGCGCTGAAGTCGCCTCTTTCTCTCGCTTTGAAGTGGGAGAAGGTATTGAAGTCGAGAAAGTCGACTTCGCTGAAGAGGTTGCAGCTCAGCTGAAGGGCTAGTTACATACCACCGCGTGGTATCTGAAACGGGGCTTCGGTCCCGTTTTTTTATGCCTGCTTTTTATTGGAGTTATTTGTCTTTCCCATGGGAATCTCTTGGGCTCTCAGACGTCCAATGTATAATCGCCCAATTCCTGCTGAATATTAGTTTTTCCTATGCCCCAAGACGATATTGATAAGATTCCCTCGATTGTTCCCTCGCGCGACCGTGAGTACACGCTGGTGCAGACGCCGACCAGTGCTCCGCGCGAACGCAGCAAGAGCGGGGGCGGCGGCCCAGGCAAGCCACCCGCAGGGAAACCCGGGTCAGGCATTTTGGCGAGACTGTTTATTACTATTTCGCTGGTAGTCGCTGCCATTGCGTGTGCCTGGGCCTGGCAGTTGCAGGAGCAGCTCAAGCAGGCGACTTATAATATGGCTGCATATGAGGCCCGCATTGGTGATCTGGAAGCGAGACTGTCCGATACTGATGAGGGCATGAGCCAGAATGCCACAGTCCAGGCCGCCAAAATCCGCGATTTGGATAAGGAAGTTCGCAAACTCTGGGACAATGTATGGAAGCAGTCGAAGGAGCGTTTCGCCAAACTGGAGGCCGCCAGCAAGGCCCACAGCAGCAAAATTGCCAGTAATGAAAAATCGATGAAATCTCTACAGTCCAAGGCCAACAGTGCCGCGGGTGACCTTGCAAAACTTAAAAATGTATCCGGAGACCTGTCTCGTTTGATGACCAGTGCCAAGGCCAACCAAACTGAGGTTGAACGGGTTGCAGACACGCTTAATCGGATCAATCTGGACCTGGCCAAGATCAATCGCCAGGTGAAGAGCAATGAGGAAGGTATTCGCGCCACCGACGCCTTCCGCCGCCAGGTAAACACCAGTATTAACGAACTGGAAGGGGCGATTAGGATCCTTAAGGCCACCCCCTAGGCTAGAAACAGTCTTTCCCAGCTCTACCAGCGGTGTACAATATTGGTCGCGTTTTAACACCCTCAATGAAGGAAACCCGCCATGACCGTCATTCGCCAGGACGATTTCATCGATAGCGTCGCCGACGCGCTGCAATTTATTTCCTACTACCATCCCAAGGACTTCGTGGACGCAGTACACAAAGCCTGGGAAAAGGAACAGAACCCGGCAGCGAAAGATGCCATGGCCCAGATTCTGATTAACTCGCGCATGTGTGCCGAGGGCCATCGTCCGATTTGTCAGGACACAGGCATCGTCACCGTGTTCCTCAAAATTGGTATGAAGGTGCAGTGGGAATCCGAGATGTCCGTTGCCGATATGGTGAACGAGGGCGTTCGCCGGGCTTATTTGAACCCCGATAACGTGCTGCGAGCCTCAATTCTTGCAGATCCCGCGGGTGCTCGTAAGAACACCAAGGACAACACTCCCGCCGTCATCCACATGGAAGTTGTAACCGGAGACACCGTGGATGTGCAGGTGGCTGCAAAGGGCGGTGGCTCGGAAAACAAATCCAAAATGGCCATGCTCAACCCATCGGACAGTATTGTCGATTGGGTGGTGAAAACTGTTCCCACTATGGGGGCGGGCTGGTGCCCTCCGGGTATGCTGGGTATAGGCATTGGTGGCACCGCCGAAAAAGCCGCGGTGATGGCCAAAGAATCGCTGATGGAGCCCATTGATATTCACGAACTGCGTGAACGAGGCCCCTCCAATCGGGTGGAAGAATTACGCCTTGAGATCATGGAGAAAGTGAACAAGCTGGGCATTGGCGCCCAGGGCCTGGGTGGCCTTACCACCGTGATGGATGTGAAGATCTACGACTACCCAACGCACGCGGCTTCCCTACCGGTGTGCATGATCCCCAACTGTGCCGCGACTCGTCACGCCCATTTTGTGCTCGACGGGTCTGGTCCTGCCCTGCAAACGCCGCCCAACCTGGAAGACTGGCCCGACATCACCTGGGAAGTGAGTGACAGCGTGCGCCGGGTGAATCTGGACACCGTGACGCGTGAAGAAGCTGCGCAATGGAAGCCCGGCGATACATTGCTGCTCTCGGGTAAAATGCTCACGGGTCGTGACGCCGCGCACAAGAAGATGAAGGAGTTGATCGAGTCCGGGGAAGGACTGCCGCCAGAGGTAGACCTGAAAGGTCGCTTCATCTATTACGTGGGCCCGGTAGACCCGGTTCGCGATGAGGTAATGGGTCCAGCCGGTCCGACCACAGCGACCCGCATGGACAAGTTTACCGACTTCATTCTTGAGCAGACCGGTCTGCTGGGCATGATCGGCAAGGCCGAGCGCGGCCCCACCGGCGTGGCAGCAATCAAGAAGCACAAGGCGGTTTATCTCATGGCTGTAGGCGGCGCGGCCTATCTGGTATCAAAGGCAATTACCTCCGCCAAGGTTGTGGCTTTCCCGGAGATGGGCATGGAGGCAATCTACGAGTTCGAGGTCAAGGATATGCCTGTGAGTGTCGCGGTAGATACCGAGGGGACGTCCATACACGAGATAGGACCCAAAATCTGGCAGGCCAGAATCGAAGAACAGGCGATAGAAGTTGTCTGATACCACCTACTACTGGCACGACTACGAGACCTTTGGCACTGATCCTTCCCGGGATCGCCCAGTGCAATTTGCGGGCCTGCGAACCGATGCCAATCTGAACCCAATCGGCGAGCCGCTGGTGATCTACTCGCAGCCTGCCAATGATTTCCTGCCCCATCCCCAGGCCTGCCTGATTACCGGTATCACGCCCCAAAAGGCGCTTGCCGAAGGGTTGCCCGAGGCCGAATTTATCCGCCAGATTCACGCCGAATTGGCGGCCCCAGGGACTTGTGGCGTGGGCTACAACTCCCTGCGTTTCGACGACGAAGTAACGCGCTACACTCTTTATCGAAACTTTTATGACCCCTATGGGCGAGAGTGGCAGAACGGTAATTCTCGCTGGGACATCATCGATATGGTTCGGGCCTGCTTTGCTTTGCGCCCCGAGGGTATCGAATGGCCGCTGCGAGAAGACGGCTTGCCCAGTTTTAGGCTGGAAGAGTTGACCGCAGCTAACGGCATTGCCCATGAGGCGGCCCACGATGCCTTGTCAGATGTGCATGCCACCATTGCCATGGCTCGTTTGATCAGAGACAAGCAACCCAAGCTTTTCGATTATGTACTGAGTCACCGGGACAAGCGCTCGGTGTCTTCGCTGTTGGACCTGGATGCCTTGAAGCCGGTGCTGCATGTGTCCGGAATGTTTGGCGCAGTGCGTCACAACATAGCGTTGATTGTGCCTTTGGCAATGCACCCTAGCAACAAGAACGAAGTCATCTGCTATGACTTGATGGCAGACCCTGCGGTGTTGATGGAGCAGTCTCCGGAGGCAGTACAAGCACTGTTGTACACCCGCACAGACGAGTTGCCGGAAGGCGTAGAGCGTCCGGGGCTTAAGTCGGTGCATATTAACAAGTGCCCGATACTGGTGACCGCAAAAATGGCTGATCCAGAAACGGCTACGCGTCTTGGTATTTCCGGCAAGCAGTGCCGCGCGCACCTGGCTGCATTGCGCGAGTATCGCGCTCGTGACCCTCAGGGCTTTGTGCAAAAAATACAGGCGGTTTACGGCGGTCGTAAATTCGCTGAGATTACCGACCCGGATCGTATGCTCTACAGCGGCGGCTTTTTTGGCGCGAGCGACAAACGGCTGATGGATCAGGTACGCGAGAGCTCTGCGGATGATCTGGCATCGTCTACCTTCCCTTTTGAGGATCCACGCCTGCCCGAGATGTTGTTCCGCTACCGGGCTCGCAATTATCCCCAGAGCCTGTCCACCGAGGAGTTGGCGCAGTGGGAAGAGTTCCGTTTCCAGCGACTGACTGAGCCTGACGCGGGCAGCAGTATTTGCATGGAGGACTACCAGGAGTTGATTGAAACGCTGGTGGAGTCCGGTGAACTGAGTTTGCCCCAGTGTGAGTTGATGGAACAGTTACTGGAGTATAGCGACAGCCTTTTGACGTGACTTTTGGCCACTCCCACGGGCGTCTTTAATGACTGCCCGTCTGGTCACGTGTCCCCCTCCTGCCGTGCGGTCCGATTTTTCGGGCCCCGGTGTTCTGGCTCCAACCCAGAATCGGTATTAAGCACATGGCCCCCCGCAGGTACTGACCGTATAATTCTGCAAGTTCAAGCAGACCAGGGAGAGATCAAACGTGGAGTTCGCCGGAAGCCATATTCTGTCAATTCAGCAGTTTGAACGCGTCGATGTGGAGCGTATCTTCTCCGTGGCCGACCAGATGGAACCTTATGCTCAACGACAAAAGTTAACCAAGGTCCTGGATGGGGCCATTCTTGGCAATATGTTCTTCGAGCCCAGCACCCGCACCCGCGTCAGCTTTGGTAGCGCCTTTAATCTGCTAGGAGGGGAGGTGCGCGAAACCACCGGCTTTGAATCCACGGCTATCGCCAAGGGCGAATCTTTGTACGATACCGCCCGAGTCCTCAGTGGTTATTCCGACGTTATTGTTATGCGCCACCCGGCGCAGGGCTCTGTCGCTGAATTTGCCGCGGCCAGCAGGGTCCCCGTCCTCAACGGTGGAGACGGCAGCAACGAGCATCCCAGTCAAGCCTTGCTGGATTTGTACACCATCAAAAAAGAGTTGGGCGAGCAGCGGCGCAGCATCGACAAGCTGCGAATCGCCATGGTGGGCGATCTTCGCCACGGACGAACAGTGCACTCCCTGTGTAAGTTATTGTGTCTGTACAACGATGTGCAAGTCAGGTTGGTCAGTCCTGAGGAGTTGCGTATGCCCGCAGAGATCGTCGAGCAGATGCGTAGCGCTGGCATGCAGGTTGAGGAGTCCGAGGCGCTGGAGGAGAGTATTGCCCACGTGGATATTGTCTACTCTACCCGCATTCAGGAAGAGCGCTTCAATTCACAGGAGGAGGCTGACTTGTATCGAGGGCGCTTCCGCCTGAATCAAAGTGTTTATACCGCTAACTGCGAGCCGAACACCGTCATCATGCATCCACTGCCTCGAGACTCCCGTGATAATGCCCGGGAGCTGGACGATGATCTCAACGACAACCCGAATCTCGCGATCTTCCGCCAGACCGACAATGGTGTGCTGGTGAGGATGGCGCTGTTTGCCTTGACCCTGGATGTGGTGGGACAGATTGCCCAGCACTCGCGTGAGGTGAACTGGTACACCGCGGGCCGTTTCTGATGGCTTTAGAACTCACTTACGGCGCAGATGATGTGCGCATCCTGTCAGAAGAGACTGCCTATCAGGGCTACTTCAGTATCCGCAGGTTGACCCTGCAATACCGGGCCTTTGGCGGCGGTTGGGTGGACCCACAGGTGAGGGAAGTGTTCGAGCGCGGCGATGCGGTTGGCGTGCTGCCCTATGACCCAGCTACCGACAGCCTGGTGCTGATAGAGCAGTTTAGACCCGGGGCCATGCGCGGGGATGACAGCCCCTGGATGCTGGAATTGATTGCCGGCATTGTGGAGCCGAATGAAACTGACGAGCAGGTAGCGCACCGGGAGGCCATGGAGGAAGCTGGTTGTGAAATCAGTGAGCTTGAGCCTATTGCCACTGTGCTGCCCAGTGCAGGCGCTTGCACCGAGCAGGTCAGGCTGTTCTGTGGACGCGTATCCAGTGCAACCGCGGGCGGTGTTCATGGCTTGGCGGAAGAGGGCGAAAATATCCTCGTGCACTGTGTGCCGGTCGCAACCGCCTTTGAATTAATTGCCCTGAACCGTATTCCCAACGGTCACACGCTGATCTCCCTGCTGTGGCTGCAAAATAATATCGATACCTTGCGGGAGCGCTGGGGCTGACCCCCTCGCTACCTGACCATGTCTGAGACTGCCGAAAAAACCAAGCCCGGTCTGCTGCGCTCCAGTGCATTAGTGGGCAGCATGACCATGATCTCCAGGGTTCTCGGCTTGGTGCGCGATGTGGTGATCGCCGCGTTTATTGGTGCCAGCGCCAATGCCGACGCATTCTTTGTTGCCTTCAAGATACCGAACTTCCTGCGTCGCTTGTTTGCAGAGGGCGCATTTTCTCAGGCTTTTGTGCCGGTGTTGGCGGACTACAAGGAGCAGGGCGCCCAGGATGCGGTCAAGGCCCTGGTGGACCGGGTTGCAGGCGTTCTCGGTGGCAGTTTGCTCATCCTGACGCTGATCACAGTGGCAGCGTCTCCTCTGGTGGCGGCGATCTTTGCACCGGGCTTTGTTGGCCAGCCGGAAAAGTTTCAGCTGACGGCGGACATGATTCGCATTACTTTTCCCTATTTACTGCTCATCTCCATGACCGGCTTTTGCGGGGCAATACTCAACAGTTACGGGCGCTTCGCTGTTCCCGCCTTCACCCCGGTATTTTTAAATCTTTCAATGATCTTCGCCGCCACTGTCGCCTCACCCTGGTTCGAAGAGCCCGTATTTGCGTTGGCCTGGGGGGTGTTCTTTGCGGGTGTAATCCAGTTGCTGTTCCAGCTGCCGTTTCTGTACCGGCTGGATCTGGTCCCACGGCCTGTCGTCGACACAAAAGATGAAGGCGTACGCCGCATTCTCAAACTGATGATTCCTGCTTTGTTCGGGGTTTCTGTCAGCCAGATCAACCTGCTGCTGGATACCGTGCTGGCGTCATTCTTGCCCACCGGTAGCGTGTCCTGGCTCTACTACTCAGACCGTCTGGCCGAGTTGCCTCTGGGTGTTTTTGGCATTGCTATTGCCACGGTGATACTGCCTAACCTGTCTGCGCACCGAGCGGCGTCCAGAGAAGATCAATTCGCCTCAACCCTGGACTGGGCCATGCGTTCGGTGCTGCTGATTGGTGTGCCTGCTGCGCTGGCCTTGATCCTGTTGGCCGAGCCCATCCTCATCACCCTGTTCCAGTACGGCGCCTTGACCCCTTCTGATGTAGATATGGCTGCTCTGAGTCTGCGGGCCTATAGCCTCGGCCTGATCGCTTTTATGCTGATAAAAGTGCTGGCGCCTGGCTACTACGCCCGACAGGACACCGCCACGCCGGTGAAAATTGGTATTATCGCGATGGCGGCCAACATGGTGATGAACCTGGCTTTTGTTTTGCCCCTGCTGTGGTATTTCAATGTGGGTCACCTCGGATTGGCGCTCGCTACCAGCGCGTCGGCGTGGCTCAATGCCGGTTTGTTGTTGCGTGGCCTGTTAAAGCAGGGTGTATTTGTCTGGCAGCCAGGGTGGGGGCTCTATGTTTTCCGGCTGATGGCGGCCACCGGGGCAATGTCTGTGGTGGTCTTTGCCATGGGTCAGGGCGTGGATGCCTGGTTGAACTGGGACTGGCAGCGACGAGCGCTGGAGATTTTGCTGGTTTGCGCCGCGGGTATAGCCGCTTATTTTGTCACTCACGTGGTATCAGGGACGCGTATGCGTCATTTGCGTGCCCCTGGGGCGGTATAGCGCGGCAATACCCGATACAACTGTCTCCGGATCATCCAGTCTGCCCCCCACTTTGGCTTAACCTGCCTCCAATCCGTCAAATTGCACGTTTCAGCCGTCTCACGCTTTCGCTATAATCGGTCGTTTGATTTAACCGGGCACCTTGTTCTCATGGAGCTGATACGCGGCCTGCACAATTTGCGGCCCAGACACCGCGGTTGCGTGGCCACTATAGGGGCCTTTGACGGCGTGCACCTGGGACATCAGGCGGTGATTCAACACCTGAAGGAAAAGGCGACCCAGCTTGATCTACCCAGTGTGGTTATCGTGTTTGAACCGCTGCCACGGGAGTATTTTTCCCCCGTTCAGGCACCGGCCAGAATTATGAGTTTTCGGGAAAAGTTTCAGTCCATGGCAGATCTTGGTGTGGACTGCCTGTTACGCATTCGTTTCAACGAAGAATTGCGGGAGATGTCAGCCAAACGCTTTGTTGAGGACGTTTTTGTCTCCGGGCTGGGTGCGCGTTACGTGGTGTTGGGCGATGATTTTCGCTTTGGCAATGACCGTCAGGGCGATGTGCAATTTATCCAGCAACAGGGTCAAAAGCACGGCTACGACGCGGGCCCCACGCCGACTCAGGAGTGGGAGGGGCAGCGGGTGAGCAGTACCCGTATCCGCGAGGCGCTGGAGTCTGCGGATTTTGATCGAGCAGAAACGATGCTGGGCCGGCCCTATAGCATTTCCGGCAAAGTGATTTACGGGCGGCAGTTGGGGCAGACCATTGGCACGCCCACCGCCAATCTGGAATTGTGCAGGCTGCGGGCGCCGTTATCGGGTGTCTACGTGGTAGAGGTTAGCGGCGCTGGCATGGTCAGTGCCCGTGGTGTGGCGAATGTGGGGGTGCGTCCCACAGTGGACGACAGCATCAAGGCCAATCTGGAGGTGCACCTTCTGGATAGGGAGATAGAACTCTACGGTCAGCATATTGAGGTGACATTCCGGCATAAACTGCGGGACGAAAAGAAGTTCGATTCGGTCGATGAACTGAAGACGAACATTGCAATAGACATTAAAAACACACGAGCCTGGTTTGAGCAGAGGCAGGCATAACGAGCGATATGAGCGACTACAAAAATACTTTAAACCTGCCGAAAACGGCATTTCCGATGAAAGCTGGCCTGGCCCAGCGTGAGCCGCTGCGCCTGAAGCAATGGCAGGAAATGGACCTCTACGGCAAGATTCGCCAGGCCAGTGCCGGGCGGCCGAAATTTGTGCTGCACGATGGCCCTCCCTACGCCAACGGTAACCTGCACCTGGGGCACGCGGTAAACAAAATTCTCAAGGACATTATTGTAAAGTCCCGTTCGCTGGATGGCTTCGATGCGCCCTATGTCCCAGGTTGGGACTGCCATGGGCTGCCGATTGAACTCAATGTAGAGAAGAAGGTGGGTAAGCCCGGCGTCAAGGTAACCCCAGCTGAATTTCGTCAGAAGTGTCGAGACTATGCCGCTCGCCAGGTAGATGGCCAGCGCAATGACTTCATCCGCATGGGTGTATTTGGCGACTGGTTCAACCCCTACCTGACCATGAACTTCCAGACCGAGGCGGATATTGTTCGCGCGCTGGGACGTATTGTGGCGAACGGCCACCTGCACAAAGGTTTCAAACCAGTGCACTGGTGCATGGATTGCGGTTCGGCCCTGGCCGAGGCAGAAGTGGAATACCAGGACAAGCATTCTCATGCGATCGATGTGGCCTATGCCGCCGTTGATACCGCTGCCTTCAATAAGGCCTGCGGTAGCAGTTATGATGGCGAGATCGCTATCCCCATCTGGACCACTACCCCCTGGACGCTGCCTGCCAGTATGGCCGTCAGCCTGCACCCGCAGTTGGAGTATGTGTTGCTGGAGGGTGAGGGCAGAGCGTTGCTGGTGGCCGCAGATCTGGCTGAGTCCTGTGCCCGTCGCTTCGGCCTGGAGCAGGTCAAAATACTGGGTCGCTGCCAGGGTGCTGCCCTGGACAAGCAATTACTGCAACACCCTTACCTTGAGCGCCAGGTGCCGGTGGTTCTGGGTGATCATGTCACCACCGAAGCTGGTACGGGTGCCGTGCACACAGCGCCTGCCCACGGACAGGATGACTTCGTAGTGGGCGAGGCCTACGGCCTGGAGGTCTACAACCCCGTGGGTGGTAATGGCGTCTACCTGCCGGACACGGAATACTTTGGCGGTCAGCATGTACTGAAGGTTAGCGCCGCTATTGTTGAGCTGCTGCGCGAGCGAGGTGTGCTGCTGCACGATGAGCAGTATGAGCATTCCTATCCCCATTGCTGGCGCCATAAATCGCCTATCATTTTTCGCGCCACGCCCCAGTGGTTTATCAGCATGCGCCAGGCAGACCTGTTGGATAAGGCGCTGGCAGAGGTGCAGACCGTGCAATGGCTACCCGAGTGGGGCCAAGCGCGTATCGAAAACATGTTAAATGATCGCCCTGACTGGTGTATCTCCCGTCAACGCACCTGGGGTGTCCCCATTACTTTGTTCATCCATAAGCAAAGCGGGGAGTTACACCCGGATACCGACGCGCTGATGGAGCAGGTTGCGCTGTTGATGGAAGCAAAGGGTATTGATGCCTGGTTCGACCTGGAACCGGCCGAACTGCTGGGCGACGATGCCGAGAATTATGACAAGGTTACCGATACGCTGGATGTCTGGTTCGACTCAGGCGTGACCCATGTCAGTGTGCTGGATCGCCGCGAAGATCTGCAAAAGCCTGCTGACCTTTACCTGGAAGGCTCCGATCAGCACAGGGGTTGGTTTCAGTCCTCCTTGCTGACCGGCGTGGCCATAGATAATGCGGCGCCCTACAAGAGCGTGCTGACTCACGGATTTACTGTGGATAGCGATGGCCGCAAAATGTCCAAATCCATCGGTAACATCATCGCTCCCAAGTCGGTGATGAACGATTTGGGCGCTGATATATTGCGCCTGTGGGTGGCTGCGACTGACTACCGTGGTGAGTTGACCTGCTCCGATGAAATTTTCAAACGCACGGCGGACTCCTACAGACGGATTCGCAATACCGCACGCTTCCTGCTGTCTAATCTCAATGGCTTTGATCCGGTAACGGATGTACTGCCCTACAGTGAGATGTTGTCGCTGGACCGCTGGGTGGTCGACAGGGCCCTTAGCTTGCAGGCAGAGTTGGCAGCGGACTACGAGACTTACCAGTTCCATCAGATCTACCAAAAGCTGCACAACTTTTGCGCTGGTGACCTGGGCGGCTTCTACCTGGATGTCATCAAGGATCGCCAATACACCACCAAGGCTGATTCTGTCGCGCGTCGCAGCGCCCAGAGCGCCATGTACCACATTGGCGAGGCAATGGTTCGCTGGATTGCCCCGATTCTCAGCTTTACCGCTGAGGAAATCTGGGAAAATCTCCCCGGTGATCGCGGCGAATCTGTTTTTCTGGAGCAGTGGTATGAAGGCTTGCAGCCAATTGCCGATGATGACGCCATGGGGCGGAAATACTGGCAGCAGTTGATGGCTGTGCGCGACGCGGTAAACAAGGAAATGGAGACCAAGCGCGCCGACGGTGAGCTGCGTGGATCCCTGGATGCGCAGGTCACTCTGTATGCCTCTGAGGAGTTGAGCACCCAGCTTGCAGCTCTGGGCGATGAGCTACGCTTTGTACTGATTACGTCTGGTGCACAGATTCTGCCTCTGGCTGCTGCCCCGGAAACTTCGACAGCAAGTGAAGTGGAAGGCTTGAAGCTTGAAGTTGTCGCATCCACTGCTGAAAAATGTGAGCGCTGCTGGCATCGCAGCCAAGACATTGGTCAGGTGGCTGCGCATCCCACACTTTGCGGTCGCTGTGTAGAGAATGTGGACGGTGAAGGCGAGCAACGCCACTTTGCGTAACGGTGTGCAGGCCTGGCGGTGGTACTTGCTGGCGCTGGCACTGATCCTGCTGGATCAGTATACCAAGGCGTTAGCGACCGAATCCCTTGGCTACGCGCGGCCAGTGGAGGTGTTTTCCTGGTTCAATCTGACCCTGCAGCACAACACTGGCGCTGCATTCAGTTTTCTCAGCGATGCTGGTGGCTGGCAGCGCTGGTTCTTCACCATCGTTGCTGTAGTGATCAGTATCGGATTGGCGGTGTGGCTATTCATCGCGCCACGTGGACATTGGTTGTTGAGCCTGAGTCTTGCCCTTATTTTGGGCGGTGCCATCGGCAACGTATGGGACCGTGTTGTCCTGGGTTACGTGGTCGATTTTATCTCCGTACACTATCGGCATTGGTATTTCCCCGCCTTCAATATCGCCGACTCAGCGATCACAGTGGGTGCCGCCTGTATGTTGCTGGATAGTTTTCTCAACCGAGATAGTGAACAAACATGACTGATTTTAATGTTCCCGTGTCTGAGGGTACTCGTGTCTTTCTCAATTTCTCTGTGAGTCTTGAGGACGGTTCCGAGGTGGATTCCAATTTTGGCGGTGACGCTGTCGACTTTGCTATTGGCGATGGTTCATTGTTGCCTGGTTTTGAGCGCCGGATTTTCGGCATGTCCGCCGGTGAGCGGCAAATGTTCAAAGTGCCACCGGAGGATGCCTTTGGTCAGCCCAATGAGAATAATTTACAGCGTCTGCCACTGGGGCAGTTTGATGATGATATCGACCTGGAAATAGGCCTGGTATTTTCCTTTGCTGACGCAGCCGGCGGCGAACTGCCCGGTATGATTATCTCTTTCGATGAAAAAGAGGTGACGGTGGATTTCAACCATCCTCTGGCAGGGCGCACTATACTGTTTGATGTATTGATACACCGGGTGGAGCCGGCGGAGTTGCACTAATGGATATTCAACTTGCTAATCCTCGCGGCTTTTGTGCGGGTGTGGACAGGGCCATTGATATTGTCAACCGGGCCCTGGAAGTGTTCGGCGCTCCGATTTATGTACGCCACGAGGTGGTACACAACAAATTTGTGGTGGAAGACCTGCGCGAGCGTGGGGCGATTTTTGTCGATGAACTGGAAGAGGTTCCCGATGATTGCATTGTTATCTTCAGCGCTCACGGTGTGTCTCAGGCGGTGCGTAAAGAAGCTGATCGGCGGCAGTTGAAAGTCTTTGATGCCACCTGCCCGCTGGTAACAAAAGTGCATATGGAAGTTGCCAAATACAGTTCCGAGGGGCGCGAGTGTGTGCTTATTGGTCATGTGGGTCACCCGGAAGTGGAGGGCACTATGGGCCAGTACGATCATTCTGCCGGTGGCGAAATCTACCTGGTGGAAGATGAGGCGCAGGCCTCTGCCCTGAATGTGGTTCATCCGGAAAGGCTCTCCTACGTGACCCAGACCACCCTTTCCATGGACGATACTGCTCTGGTCATCGACACCCTGCGGCAGCGCTTTCCGCAAATCGAGGGCCCGCGCAAAAACGATATCTGCTATGCCACCCAGAATCGTCAGGATGCCGTCAAGCAACTGGCAGGCCAGTGTGACCTGATGCTGGTGGTGGGCTCCCCCAATTCCTCCAACTCCAATAGGCTACGTGAGTTGGCAGAGCGTATGGGTGCAGAAGCGCATCTGCTGGACGGCGCCGAGGATATTGACCCCAGTTGGGTTCAGGGTAAACGTCGCATTGGTGTTACCGCAGGTGCCTCCGCGCCGGAAGTGCTGGTGCAGGAAGTTATCGATGGCTTGCGCAAGTTGGGTGCAGATGCACCGATAGAGGTCGCCGGTCAGCCCGAAAACGTGACATTCTCCTTACCCAAGGAGCTCAGGATTGAGGTGACAAACCTCTAACGCAGACAGCAATTCCGGCAGTTCTTCGCCATATCCGGCCGATGGCTGGTGTAACCCCGCCGATTGATCAAAACTTTCACCACATGGAGGCATGTTGTGAAAGGAATTCACTCTCAAAATTCGTTGGGCTTCACCCTGGTCGAGCTGTTAATTGTGCTCTCAATCATCAGTGTACTGGTCACTGTAGTGGCGCCTGGCATGCAGCGTTTCATTCATGGGATTTATGTTCGCCAGTATGTGTCAGAGCTGATGACGGATATTGTTTTTACCAGAAGTGAGGCGATCAAACGTAATCGTCGCGTAAGGATGTGCCCCTCTCGACTGGCGCACACAGGTCAGCCGGTGTGCTCAGGTGAGTTCGCCGGCGGTTGGGCGATATTTGTGGACAGTGATGGTGACCGGAAATTGGATGCGGCCGAGCAGGTGCTAAGGGTGTCGTCTGGGCTGGACCTTCAATACTCACTGACCAACCGAGCGGGTACGCGGGATGCCAAGGAAATCATTACCTACTGGCCGGATGGCAGCTCCCGGCGCAATCGTACTTTGATGGTCTGCTCCAGAGCCGACCCATCTGTAACATCCTGGAGTGTGGTGATGAATCTGTTTGGTCGTCCCAGAATGGCCAGAGACTGGGGAACCTGTCCGCTACCGAGTCCGGGCTGAACGGTGTCGCTACTCGTCCAGTGCCAGCTTTTTCAGGCGATAACGCAAGCTGCGAAAACTGATGCCAAGCAATTTCGCAGTAGCGGTTTTGTTCCACCGGGATTCCTCCAAAGCTTTGCTGAGGATTTGCTTCTCCATTTCATCCAGATAACCTTCAAGGTCGCCGTAGGCCTCTTCGACAGACCAGCTTTGCGCGCCTCCTTGATCCGATTTTCGAGTGCGAGTGTCGGGACTGCGTGGCGTCATCGTGGGGAACTGCAGATCGTCTACGGTAATTGAGCCGCCGTCTGAAAGTGCCAGTGAACGTTCCAGAATATTTTCCAGCTCGCGTACGTTGCCAGGAAAGCTGTAGTCGGCTAACACCGCAATTGCCGATTCATCCAGCTCTATTTCTTCTTCACCCTGCTCTGTGATAATACGCTTCAGAATGGCTCTGGCCAGTTGCGGCAAGTCCTCGGAACGTTCACGGAGGCTGGGAACATTCAGGTCGATCACATTGATCCGGTAAAATAAATCGTTGCGGAAACGCCCAGCATCAACCTCGATACCCAGATCCTTGTGGGTAGCGCTCAACAGCCGAATGTCTGTAGAGATTTCTTCACTCCCACCTACCGGGCGCACAGCTTTTTCCTGTATCGCGCGCAGCAACTTGACCTGCATGACCAACGGTAGGTCTGCCACTTCATCCAAAAACAGGGTGCCGCCGGCGGCGGCCTGGAATAGACCTGGCTTATCCGCGGTCGCCCCGGTGAAGCTGCCTTTCATGTGCCCGAACAATTCGCTTTCCATTAGATCCGGCGGGATCGCACCACAGTTGACGGCTACAAAGTTGCCTGCCGCTCGCGGCCCATTGTTGTGAATCAAGCGCGCCACCACCTCTTTACCGCTGCCTGACTCGCCGCGAATATGGACAGGCGCCTGACTGCGTGCCAGCTTGGTAATTTGCTTGCGCAGTAGTTGAATGGAGGGGGCATCGCCAATGAGATCCTGGCCTACGATCTTGTTAAGGTCTGTCGTGTCGTCCCCCAGTTGCAGCGCGCTGCTCACCAGATTGCGCAGTGTTTCCAGTTCGATGGGCTTGCTGATGAAATCAAAAGCTCCGGCCTTAAGAGCTGAAATAGCGGTTTCTACACTGCCATGTGCGGTGATCATCGCCACCGGGATATGGGAATGCTCCAGCTGGATATATTCCACCAGGCTAATACCATTGCCATCGGGCAATTTCATGTCGGTGAGGCACAGGTCCGGAGAAATCTCCGCCACCAGGCTTTGTGCCTCGCCCAGGGTTGCCGCGCTAAAAGTCTCCAGCCCCATTCTGCTAAGGGTGATGTCCAAAAGTTCGCGGATATCGGGTTCATCGTCGACGATGAGTACGCGTTGTGCTGCCATTTACAGTGCTCGTTGGCTCAATGAAATTCTAAAACAGCTTTCGCCCTTTTCTGTGGGGCGGTAGCTGAGGCCTGCGTTATTGATTTCACACAATTCCTTGCACAGGTACAAACCCATGCCACTGCCTTCGGCAACCGTGGTATAGAAAGGCTCAAACAGTTTGGGTTGGTCTGCCAGTGGCACACCCGTACCCATATCCACTACGTTGATCATCGCCTGATGGGCAATGAAGTCCAGCGCCACCTCAACGCGAGCGCTTTCCTTGCCTGTTGCCTTGCCGCTGTGACGCAGCGCGTTGTCCAGCAGGTTAGTCATTACCCGTTCCAGGTTCTCCGGGTCAAATTCTACTAGCAGGTCCTTGAACTGACAGTCTACGGTGATGTCGGCCGGACGGTTCAAGCCCTGGAGGAAGTTCTTAACATATGCGGTGAGCCATTTTTCCAGTTGAATGTACTCGGGTTTAGGAGGCTCCCGCCGGGAGATTTGCATGACGCTTTCAACAATCTGGTTCACTCGACCGCAGTGCTTGTCGATAATCTCTGCCATGCGCTTGTCACCAGAGTTCAGGTCACCGGACTCCTGCAATAGCTGCGCCGCGTGACTGATCGCTCCAAGCGGATTGCGGATTTCGTGAGCGATGCTGGCAGTGAGGCGCCCAAGAGAGGTCAGTTTCAAGGACTGGGCGTATTGGGTGACCGGTGTGTAATCCTCAACGAATACCAGGGTATCCCGGGTGGCGCTAGGCTGTAGTTCGCGAAAGTTGGCAATAACCTGGGGAGAATCTTCCATGACCTTAAAGGGTCTGGCCTTGTGTTGGCCGGTATCCTTCCAGTGCTGAAATTGATATGCCAGTTCGGGACAGTAATCTGCCAATTGACGCCCCTGTTCCATGATCACCGGCCGCTCCGGGACCAACAGTACAGAAGCGGACTTGTTCATCACCCGGACCACCCCGTCTCTGTCGACCAGTAAGATGCCGGTGTCCATGTGCTGCACAATCTGCTCATTGAGGCGCTGCAGGTCGTAGAGGTCGCTGGCCCGGTTGCGGGCCAGTTCTTCAGCTCGGCCCAGGCGCTGGGCCACCGCTTGCACCATCAGGGAGACAATAAATATCAGCGCGCCCAGTAATCCTGCCGGGAATAAGGCGGCCGTTTTTTCTTGTCCTACCAAGATCAGCAAGATGGTGTCTCCCAGTAACGCCAGTGCGCAAAGTGCAGCAATCAGGGTGGCGAGGGTGCGATTGCTGATCAATACCGCGCTGGCTGCCACCGTGATGATCAACAGCACAGGTAGGCCGCTAATGACGCCGCCACTGGCGTGTGACATGAGTGTGATACTGACAATGTCCAGCATGAACACCGCCAACATCATTCGCTGGTTGAGTCGTTTTGACAGCGACCCCACCAGGGGAATACTGGTCGCCAGGTGAATCAGCGCTACGCAGACGTATAGAGTGGGATGAAGCACACCCACTAACTGCCGGGTGTTGGGGCTGACCAGCATGATGAGTAGTACTAGCGAGAGCAGTGATCGGTAGGCCACGTAAATACGGAACAAGGCCTGATTCTGCTGTCCCGTGGAGGCGGTGGGCCTGGTTAAAATGGCTGGTCGGTTCACTGTGGCTATTGCGCCTGCAATCTCTTGGCTGCTGTTAGCCTAGTGTATCAGGCATGGAGTAAATCGGACTGGCTTATGAGCGCGGTTTTGTGGGAAACAGCGACCCCGGCAATTCCTTCCATTGATCAGGATATGAGCGCAGAAGCGACCATTGGTGTGGGTTTTGATCGGGAGCAGGTTCAGCGGGTGCTGCGCCTGGTAGATGTCAATGAGTACAAACGGCGCCAGGCGCCTATGGGTGTGCGCATTACCCAGCGTGGCTTTGGCCGTGACCGGCGTTATCCGGTCACCTCGAGATGACGCATAGGCGACTAGCCCGTCTAGAGCTTGGGTCGGTTATCAAACTGCGGTGGAGTAGGCGGGAAGAACAGGCCGAAGGTAGCTCTGTTGATCCAGTTACGTTGTAAGCCGTCCAGGGTATAAACGCTCTTGAACTCGCCATTTTTATCGAGGTTGGGGTGTTCCGGGTAGTTCATTGCCAGGATCTCAATAGTATCCGTGGCAAGATCATCCAAACCCAGCAAAATGTAGCCCTGGGCCATCACTGCCAGGCCATCTGCTACTGCGGGCGTGCGCTGGAAGTTTTCGACCACGTAGCGGCCTCTGTTGGCTGCGGCCATGTAAGCACCGCGGCGGAAATAGTAGTTTGCCACCAGGATCTCGTGACGCGCCAGCAGGTTGCGCAAATGCACCATACGGGCCCTGGCATCGGGGGCATAAGGGCTATCGGGGTAGCGGGAAACCAGCTGGTTAAACTCGGCAAAAGCCTCCTTGGCCTGGCTGATATCGCGTTCGGCCTCATCGGTTGGCAGGAAGCGATCAAACATGTCGTCGTTGCTGGCAAAGGCTGCCAGGCCCTTCATGTAATAGGCGTAGTCCACGTTAGGGTGGGCAGGGTGCAAGCGAATGAAGCGGTCAGCGGCTTCCACCGCGGCTTCATGCTCGTAACCATTGTAGTGGGCGTAAATGATCTCCAGCTGCGCCTGCTCTGCGTATTTGCCAAACGGGTAGCGCGACTCAAGCAATTGCAGGCTGCGTACCGCCAGGTCCCAGTTGCTGGAACGCTGGTAGCGCTGGGCTTCCTCGTAAATTTGTTGTTCGCCGGTATCAGCGGCAATATCGGGTAATTCATCGTTGCCGGAACAGCCAATGATGACGAGGCTGAGCAGAAAAATCAGGACGTACTTCAAAATGATCTCACCAGTGTTGGGGGATTTGGCGTGCTAAACTGCATACCTGTATTAAGGCCGGTATTTAACCACAGCCAGCAGAGCGCATAAACAGGAAAAATGATGACCGAAAGGATACAACTGGGCGCTGAGGTTCCAGCAGAGATGGACAATGAGCGTCTCGACCAAATAGCGGCCAAGCTATTCCCCGATTACTCGCGTTCGCGGCTGCAGGACTGGATCAAAAAGGGTGACTTGCTGGTGGACGGTAAGCAGCAGCGCCCTAGAGATAAAATGTTCGAGGGTGCCCAGCTGAGCATCGATACCGAGCCAGAGCAGGCGGTTGACTGGCAGCCCCAGGACATCGACCTGGATATTATCTATGAAGATGAACACATCCTGGTGCTGAACAAGCCCGCCGGCCTGGTGGTTCATCCCGGGGCGGGTCATCCGGATGGCACTCTGGTCAATGCCTTGTTGGCCCACTCACCTGACATGGCACAACTGCCCCGTGGCGGCATTGTTCACCGCCTGGATATGGAAACCTCCGGTATTATGGTGGCGGCCAAGAGCCTGCTGGCGCATCAGGACCTGGTGTCGCAGCTGCAGGAGCGAACGGTAAAGCGCGAGTACGTGGCCGTGTGCATAGGGGTGATGACCGGAGGCGGTACCGTAGACGAGCCGATGGGTCGCCACCCCAGGCAGCGCAAGAAGATGGCGGTTGTGGTGGGTGGCAAGCCGGCTATTACCCACTACCGGGTAACCAAGCGTTTTGGTCATCACACCCGTATTGCAGTGAATCTTGAGACCGGCCGCACCCATCAGATCAGGGTGCATATGGCACACAAACATTATCCTCTGGTGGGGGACCCCACCTACGGCGGCCGTCCGCGTATTCCCAAGGGTGCCTCAGAAGAATTGATTACTGCCCTGCGTGGCTTCCCGCGCCAGGCGCTGCATGCCCGCGCCCTGGGCTTGTTCCATCCGGAAACCGGAGAGGAGGTGCATTTTGAGTGCCCTCTGCCGGACGATTTGCAGGATTTGCTGACGATACTGGAGACGGAAGATCCGGCGATAAACAGTGATGCCACGCTTTTTTGAGCCCGGCTGGAATGTACCGGGAATTACGTCTCTGTCGACTACTCGCCAGGGTGGGTGTAGCGCAGCCCCCTGGGACAGCTTCAACCTGGGTCAACACGTGGGCGATGACCCCAAGACTGTAGAACTAAATCGTAGTGAATTACTGGCAGCCCTGCCGGCAGCATCGACAGTGCAGTGGCTGCAGCAGGTACATGGCACCGCGGTTGTGAAAGCCGATGGCAGCGCTGATCCCGAGGCGGATGCCTGCTGGACAGATCAACCGGGCGTGGCCTGCGCGGTAATGACAGCAGACTGCCTGCCGGTACTATTGGCCAGTGAAGATGGCAAGGTAGTGGCGGCAGCTCACGCGGGTTGGCGCGGTTTGCTGGCTGGTGTGCTGGAACAGACCGTCGCGGCAATGGATGTTGACCCCTTGAGACTGCTGGCCTGGATGGGGCCCGCCATTGGCCCGCAGGCCTTTGAGGTGGGGTCGGAAGTTCGAGCAGCCTTTGTTGATGCAACTCCCTCGGTAGATGCCTTTAGCCCCAGCGCCCAACCGGGCCACTACATGGCCAATATCTATCATTTGGCCCGTGCCAGACTGGCGAACGCGGGCGTGAACCGCATCCATGGGGGTGGCCGCTGCACCTATACCGAAGCGGAGCAATTCTTCTCCTATCGCCGGGATGGCCAGACCGGGCGGATGGTATCGCTGATTCTCATCAATCCCTGATGCCACGTCCAGACTGACCCCGAAGCCGACTCCCCCTGCGCAGGCCTTGGTCCGGCAGCCTGCGGCCCTCGTTGCTACAATTCCAACTCACACTACAACCTTGAAAATCCTCAAATTGGCCTCATATAACCCCCTAAGAGTTAAATATGGCCACTTCGGAGCGCTTTCCGGGGCCAAGGAGATGAATAGCGATGAGAATGGACAAACTGACTAACCAGCTGCAATCCGCGCTGGCTGACGCCCAGTCACTGGCCCTGGGTAAGAACCACAACTTTATTGAACCGGTGCATTTGCTGGGTGCTTTGCTAGAGCAGCAGGGCGGTTCCGCCAGACCTTTGCTGCAAAAAGCAGGCGCTGACCTGAATACCCTGCGTGGGGAAGTTCAGGGCGCCATTGATACGCTGCCCACCGTAAGCGGTGCGGGCGGCGATATTCATGTGTCCCAGGATCTGGGGCGCATTCTCAATGTGACCGACAAACTGGCCCAGCAGGGCGGTGATACCTATATTTCCAGCGAACTGGTGTTGCTGGCCATGCTGGAAAGCAAAAACAAGGCGGGTGAGCTGCTTAAGCAGTGTGGCGTCACCCCGGCGGCCCTGAAAACCGCCATTGATGAGGTGCGCGGTGGTGAGGCGGTGAATAACCCCGAGGCAGAGGAATCTCGCCAGGCGCTGGAAAAGTACACTATCGACCTGACTGAAAGGGCCGAACAGGGCAAGTTGGACCCGGTGATAGGCCGTGACGATGAAATTCGTCGCACCATTCAGGTGTTGCAGCGCCGTACCAAAAACAACCCGGTATTGATCGGTGAGCCCGGGGTGGGTAAAACCGCCATTATCGAAGGCCTTGCCCAGCGCATAATTAATGGTGAAGTGCCCGAGGGGCTCAAAAACAAGCGTATTTTGTCGCTGGATTTGGGATCACTTCTGGCCGGCTCCAAGTTCCGTGGTGAATTTGAGGAGCGCCTGAAGTCAGTGCTCAATGAGCTTTCCAAGGAAGAGGGTCAGGTGATCCTGTTTATTGACGAGCTACACACCATGGTAGGCGCCGGTAAGGCCGAGGGCTCCATGGACGCGGGTAATATGCTCAAGCCTGCATTGGCGCGCGGTGAGCTTCACTGCGTCGGTGCGACCACGCTGAACGAGTATCGCCAGTACGTGGAAAAAGATGCCGCGCTGGAGCGCAGATTCCAGAAAGTATTGGTTGAAGAACCTAACGAGGAAGACACCATTGCTATCCTGCGTGGCCTGAAAGAGCGCTATGAAGTGCACCACGGCGTGGATATCACCGACAGCGCCATCATTGCGGCGGCCAAGCTGTCGCAGCGCTACATTACCGACCGTCAGCTGCCGGACAAAGCCATTGATTTGATCGACGAGGCTGCCAGTCGTATCCGTATGGAGATCGATTCCAAGCCTGAAGCGATGGACAAGCTCGAACGCCGGCTGATTCAGCTGAAGATTGAGCGAGAAGCGGTCAAGAAAGACGAGACAGCCAAGGCGCAGGTGAAGCTGCTGGACGAGCAAATTGAGGTGGTAGAGCGTGAGTTCTCTGATCTGGAAGAAATCTGGAAGGCGGAGAAGGCTTCTTTGCAGGGCAGCGCCCAGGTTAAGAGTGACCTGGAGCAGCTTAAGCTGGAGCTGGAGACAGCCCGTCGTGCTGGTGATCTAACCAAGATGTCAGAGCTGCAGTATGGCCAGCTCCCTGAATTGGAAAAACAGCTGGAAGAAGTCCAGGCAGCGGAGACCGTTGAACATACGCTACTGCGCAACAAGGTCACCGAGGAAGAGGTCGCTGAGGTGGTCTCGCGCTGGACCGGTATTCCCATTTCCAAGATGCTGGAAGGTGACCGCGAGAAACTGCTGCGCATGGAAGACGAGTTGCACAGCCGTGTGGTGGGCCAGGATGAGGCAGTGGTCGCGGTATCTAACGCGGTGCGCCGTTCACGTGCCGGCCTGTCGGACCCTAGTCGTCCTAACGGTTCATTCCTGTTCCTCGGCCCCACTGGCGTGGGTAAAACCGAGCTGTGCAAGGCGCTGGCGGAGTTTTTGTTTGACTCCGAGCAGGCCATGGTACGGGTTGATATGTCAGAGTTTATGGAGAAGCACTCCGTGGCCCGGCTGATTGGTGCGCCTCCTGGCTATGTTGGCTACGAGGAAGGCGGCTACCTAACAGAGGCGGTGCGTCGTCGTCCTTATTCCTTACTATTGTTGGATGAGGTCGAAAAGGCGCACCCGGATGTCTTTAACATCCTGCTGCAAGTGCTCGAGGACGGCCGCCTGACGGATGGTCAGGGTCGTACTGTGGACTTCCGCAATACTGTGATCGTGATGACGTCCAACCTGGGCTCCCACCTGATTCAGGAAATGGCCAGTGAGGATAACTACGAGAAGATGAAGTCCGCGGTAATGGACGTGGTCGGCACCCACTTCCGTCCGGAATTTATTAACCGGGTGGATGAGTCGGTGGTCTTCCACCCGCTGCTGCAAAGCCAGATACGCGGCATTGCTGATATCCAGCTGCGCGGGCTGGAGTCACGCCTGGCAGAGCGGGAGCTCAAGCTGGAAATATCAGATGCCTTTATGGATCACCTCACCGTTGCAGGTTTCGATCCTGTTTACGGCGCCAGGCCGCTCAAGCGGGCCATCCAGCAGGAGTTGGAAAACCCCTTGGCTCAGGGCATATTGAGCGGGGATTTCTCACCCGGCGAGACCATATCGGTAGGCCTTGATGGTGAGGCCGCCGTCTTCACCAGCAAATGATTAAGGCCCTTCGGGGCCTTTTTTTGTATCTTTCGACCGTTTATCCACAGTTATCAACCCTTTATCGGTGAATTCTTTTTCTGTTTCGGCATACTGTTAGTCTTTAAGTAATGCAAATGGGTGTGGGGAATATGGGCTTTACTAGCAAACAAGCCGAGGTGCAGCGTGGTTTTACGCTGATTGAGTTGATGATGGTTGTCGCTATCGTGGCTGTATTGGCGGCGATTGCGTTGCCCGCTTACCAAAGCTTTGTGGTTAAGGCCAATAGAGGTGAGGCCCAAGCTTACCTAATGAAGGCTGCTCAGAAGCAGCAACTATTTTTTAACGATACACGCACCTATGCCAACGATCCGAATGACCTGAATCTGACTGTGCCTGATCGGGTGGCTAGCAACTACAAAATCTCGATTGACCGTATTGACCCCAACTCGCCTCCCCCTGGCTTTACAATCATTGCAGAAGCAATAGGGACGGATCAAGAAAAAGACGGTGACCTAACCATCGACCACACGGGCGAAAAGCTACGGGATGGGAAGGCTTGGTGATGAAAGGGGAGGGCAAAAGAAACCTTAGAGGACTAGCGATAAACGAGCGAGGCTTCACGTTGGTTGAGCTGATGATGGTGTTGGCTATCCTTGCAGCGCTGACTATGATCGCAGTGCCCTCTTTTCGTGGCTTTATTGTTGAGCAGAGAGCGATGGCGACGCTGACGGATCTTAAAATTGCTCTCATGACAGCCCGCTCGGAAGCAGTTAAGCGAAATCGTTCTGTTGAAGTGAAGGCGGCCGCAGCAGACGACTGGAACAGCGGATGGACTATTGAAAACCCTGACCCAGCTCTGCCCGACTTGCTCAATCATGCCCAGCCTGGAAGCTCTGATGTTGTTATTGAACTAATAATAGGCGACAAGGTAGGGTTTAAGGCTAACGGCAGAGCTGAAGAAGTAGTTGATTTCAGGGTTAAGGTGGGTACAGGTTCGTCTTCTGTTACCAAATGTCTGAAGCTAGATCTAGCCGGTTACCTGGATGATGTTTGCCCATGACACTTAAGTTATCAGATGAAAAAAACGATAGTGGCTTTACGCTGATTGAAGTACTTGTCACTTTGGTCATTATTGCAATTGGTTTGTTGGGACTGGCCGGGATGCAGGTGAGCTCACTGCAGAATCAGTTGGAAGCTTATCAGCGAGCACAAGCTGTGATGCTGGTAGAGGAGATGGCCAAACGAATTCAAGTTAATGCGCCTGCCGCACGTTTAGGGGAATACACGGCGGGTGTGCAGTACGGTCAGACTACGCAGATAGTCTGTGATCCAAATGCCTTAAACACAGCCGCGTACGACCTTTGTGATTGGAACAATCTTCTCGCTGGTCAGGGAGTCAAGCTAGCTGGGTTGGGCACTAATGCCGGCAGCGTAAATTCGGCACTTGGGTGTATTGAAAATGTCGTGGGTTCGGATTTTGATGAAACTAGAATTCGTGTAACTGTAGCGTGGCAGGGCACGGTGGCAACAGCAGCGCCCAAGTCACTTTGCGGCAAGGGCGATTACGGTGATGACGCCTTCCGGCGTGTGGCTATTTTAGAAGCAGTATTGGCGGATCTGAAAGATGAGTAGTAATGTCAAAAATTAGAACGTCACATGAAATGCAAAATGGGTTGGGCTTGATAGAGCTCATGATCGCTGTGGCGCTTGGTGCGATCATCATGCTGGGTGTCACTGAGATAGCGACGCAAAACAGTCTAACTCGAAATGAATTGGAGCAGTTCGGCCGTCAGCTGGAAACCGCAACCTATGCTATGCGTGTGATTGAAACGGATGTGACCAACTCAGCTTTTTGGGGTGAGCGTGGTGAATTCGGGCCGAGTGGAACTATGCCAGAGATTTGCGCAGACACCCGGGATGAGCTGGAAAACACGATGGGCTATCCTATTCAAGGAGGGCAGGTGGCACTGACGGATGATGGCATAGACTGTGTGGGAATGCCGGGCGACAAGCTGAAGCCCAAGCCAGATACTGACTTTATTGCTATCAGGCGTGCCAGCAGTTGCGCGATTGATCCTGCTGCCGGTTGCCCCACGGCCGGGAATTTTCACATGCAGGTGCATGCCTGTTTTGATCCAGACAGTTTTTTGGTACCAGGGGATTCATATCTTATAAGCGATAATATTGCGGATTTAACCCATCTGCAGCGAGATTGTGTGAACTTGGCCCCCCAGTATCGGTTCCTTAATCATATTTATTATGTGAGCGATGAGGATACGCTGGTCAGAGTTGAGTTGATCGGCAATAAATATGTGAAAGACGAATTAGTGGAAGACGTGGAGTTTCTCAGGTTTGAGTACGGCCTTGATACCGACGGAGATGGGCAGGTTGACGACTATGCTTCAAACGTGTCTGACCCAAAGGACCCGCTATGGGCGGAAGTTGTAATGGTTCGGATGGCTATGATCGTCCGCAATCATAAACCTAGCCCTGAGGTGTTTGATGACAGAACTTACAGCGTTGCAGGGCAGACCTATACAGCAGCGTCAGAGCAGGGCCATCGTAGACAATTATACTCACGCACGATTAGTACCAGAAACATTGCGGGTAGGAGAGAGGGTCCTTGATAGCTATGCGGCTCAATAACAGGGAAAATGGCGTCGTACTAGTGATAGCGTTGATCATGCTGTTGGCTGTAACGCTTATGGTAATGACAGCCTCTAATGTAGTTAATACTAACCTTAAAATAGTCGGCAACATGGAAAGTCGAGAGCAGGCGAGGTTTGCAGCAGTGGCTGCCATTGAGGAAGCGATCAGTAATGCCCAATTCACCAGATTACCCGAGTCTATATTTAAAGGTTCTTGTAGAAACAATGTTCTTTGCTTCGATTCCAATGGTGATGATGTCATAGATATTGAAGTGGAAATCATTGGAAAGCCCCGCTGTATATCTGTGATTCCGCGTAAAAACTATGAATTAGATGTTTATAATTTTCCTGATCAAGCCACTTGTTTTCTGCCTCCGGGTGTCTACTCAATGTGTGCAGCATCAGTTTGGGAAATTGAGGCGAAGGCGACAGATGTGGTGACGGGTGCAGAAGTGACCGTGCGTCAGGGTGTATCAATACTGACGACACTTAACAATATCGATACAGCTTGTCCGAAAACGACAACGACAACGTAGAGGGCAAGGAGAGGCGTTATGAAAATCTCATGGATTAAGAATTTTGGTTTGGCAATATTGAGCGTAATAGTCCTGTCGATAAATGCTTCGGCTGAAGATATCGATATTTTTGCAGGCACAAGTAATACTGGTAGCGCTGAACTTCCGAACGTTATTTTTGTTCTTGATAATACGGCGAACTGGAGCAGGGAAGGGCAAAAATGGCCTGACGGAACACAGGGAGAGTCTGAGGCTCGCGCTGTCAGCGCTGCGCTTGAATCTATGATCGGAGAAATCAATGTTGGCCTGATGTTGTATGGGACACAAGGCAATAATGCGACAAGGGACGGTGGGTATGTGCGTATTGATCTGCAGGAACTGACGGGAGATTATTACCACAATTTCGTCAAAGTAATATTGAAGAGAATTGAAGATAACATCAATGATTCCAATGAAATGCGAGACGCGTCGAACACGTATGGCTATATCCCATATGACGTTTACAACTACCTAAAGGGCGACGATCAGAGCAAGTTGGGAGTAGCCACTCCCTCAAAGGTCAATCCAACAAACGCGGAATTGTTGACCAGCGCACTGGCTGATCCCGACGCTTACTCGTCTCAATGGGATACATTTGCGTCTCCTTTAAATTCTGATGCGATCTGCGCCGACACCTATATGATCTACATCGGCAATAACAAGAACGGTAGCATAGCGGGTGATGACGCGACTAATACAGCTGCTTTGATCGCCGCCTACTCGGAGGCCGGCGTAAGCCCCCCAGACGCATTAGCGGGAGAAAGTGGGTCGCCACTCCCAGTGCCTGGGTTCAGCTGTAGTTCAACGGTCATTACACCGCCTTCTTATTTGGGGTTGACTAACGAATGCTATAGAACAGCTGCCGATTGCGGAGCAGCTGTGAATGACCCTGATTCTGTTGATGAAGATATTTGCGCAGGCACGCTCGCAGGAGGCGAAACCTGTGCTTGTACTGCAACATCAGGCGACAGGTGCTCCAATTCAGGAAACCCGAAACCTTACCGTTGGGCGGTTGACGGCGGCGGTGAGGTAGAAACCGAGTGTCTGCCTACCAACACGAACGACGATAGTGCAGGAGCTGATTACAACCTGGATGACTGGTCCAAATTCCTTTTTCTGGAAGGTGTACCATTCACGTACTTTGCCGATGTGGATGGCGATGACGTAGACGATGAAATTAACCAGAGAGTGAAGGTCATCACTTACATGGTCGATGTGTTCAATAAGCAGCAACTGCCTGAGCTGAGTTCTGTGTGGTTCAGCGCTGCAAACGCCGGCGGAGGCAGATACTTTCAAGCTAAAAGTGAGTCCGCCATTCTTGACGCACTGGAGATTTCCCTTGGCGAAATTATAGCAAAATCCTCAAGCTTCGCCGCTGTGACACTCCCTCTTAGCGCCACAAACCGCACCCAGGTAGAGAATGAGGTTTATATCGGAATGTTCAGGCCAGAGCAGGGTAAGGATCCCCGCTGGTATGGAAACCTAAAGCGCTATCAGCTGGCGTTGTTTAATGGTGTGGCTAGATTAGCGGATGTTAATTACACAGATATTATTTCATCACAAACCGGTTTTCCAAATGATTGTGCAATAAGCTTCTGGACTGAAGATTCGCCAGGCTATTGGAATAATTTGGGCATCTCGCCTTCGGTTGAGAGCCAGTGTTCATCGCTAGACCCCAATGACCCGGATGAAACTTATTCAGATATGCCAGACGGGCCTTTTGTAGAAAAGGGCGGTGTTGGCCAGCAAATCAGAAAGCTCAGCACCGGCTCACAACGTAAGTTGATTACCCTAGAGGACCCCAATAATTTGGTGTTGTTAAGCACAATTGATCCCGATGAACTTACAGATCCAAATGATTTAGCGGTATTAGGCAGTACTATATATAGCTTCTTTATTGGAGATGCGAGCGGTGCTGATGAAGTGCCTCACGGCGATGGTAGCTCAAGCTTAATGCGCACCAGCGTGCACGGTGATGTAGTGCACTCCAGACCTCTCACCGTGCGTTATGATGAGAATACGGTTGTACTGTATTACGGTGCGAATGATGGATTGTTTCGGGCAGTCGATGCCACCAGTGGTTCTGAACTCTGGGGGTTTCTGGCTCCAGAGCACTATGGAAAAATTCAACGCCTCCACGACGACGCACCGGTTATCGATTTTGAAGGTGCTTTGGTTGACCCGAACGAACCAGATGCCGAACCAAAAGATTACTTTTTTGATGGCCCTACTGGTTTCCACGTTCAGTATGATGACCCCAATGACCCCGCCGTCAGTAGTGTAGGTGAGCTTCAGTACGCCTACATCTACCCAACCATGCGCCGTGGCGGCAGAATGGTTTATGGATTTGATGTGGAGGATCCGAACGATCCGAAGTTCATGTGGAAGCAAGGTTGCGATGATGAAGGTAATTGTACCGACGCTACCGACTTTGGCGAGCTCGGTAATACCTGGTCGACCCCACAGGGTGTATTCGTAGGAGATTATGTTAGTGGCGGTGAGCCCGCTCCTTTGCTGATTTTTGGCGGTGGTTATGATGCCTGCCTGGACATTGATCAGGCGTCATATCCGAGTGAATGCGCGGGCGCAACCGGCAAGGGCGTATACGTTTTAGATGCAATCAGCGGTGATTTGGTGGCTAAGTTCGATACTGATGCGCCAGTCATTACAGATATTTCTACGATAGATTTAGACAGCGACGGTGTCATCGAACTGGCTTATGTGGCAGATGCCGCAGGTGGCATCTATCGGATCCGGTTTACAGACTATACGTCAGATATGGCAGGGCTGACCACGATTCCCGCAGATTCACTGGTTGACCGCGTTGAACAAGGCACCGGGACCAGCTCAACGGAATGGGTTATTGAAAAAATAGCAAGTATGCCGGAAGACACCAGGCGCTTTTACAATTCACCGACCGCGTCGCCTTTGCCTACACTGGGTTACATTGCGGTGACCATTGGTTCTGGAGATAGAGAGCGTCCTCTGGATACTAATTACCCCTACACATCAGATGTTCAGAATCGATTCTATGCTTTTCTCGACGTTCCTTATGTGGATTGGCTAGCGGGACAGAGTTCATCGACTTGGGAAAGAACCGAGATTATTGATTTGGAGGATCCCAACGAGATGTATGAAGTCGGTACCAATGATGGTGTACAACTTCGTAACTATCAGGGTTGGTGGATGGACTTACCCAATCGGGGTGAACAAGTCGCTAATGCATCGGTAGTTGGAGCCGGCAAGGTTTTTTTCAATACCTTCCAGCCTGGGGGTGAGCCTGACGAGATTTGTGGTTCTCCAATAGGAATCGGTCGGGCCTATGCGATTGATTTGTTTACTCCCGTATTGCCTGTTGGTGAAAATACTATCGATGGCGGCGGTATTCCCATTCCACCCATTATCGCGACTGTGGAAATACCTCCCGGTTGCACCGAGGACTGTGATGGCTGGACGCCTGAAGACTGTGAAGGTGATGGTTGTGACTCTGAGGTCAGGACTGGCATTATTGGCTGGGATGGTTTTGAGTTTACGGAGCTTGACCCCGAGCTTGATCCGACAATTCAGCGAGTATTCTTCACTGAGGATATAGATCGTGAGTAAAGTAAATAAAATGGACTGTTAAAAAGAGGGCGGGTATTTTTTATCCGCCGTTTTTTGTTCAGCGGCAGTAAACGCTAATATGGGCCGCGGCGGTTTGTTTAGCGATTTCTCGCTCTCCCGGAGATAAGGCTTTAACTTCGCCTTCTTTGTCTCTGATGTTAACCACGTCAGCATCTTCCAGGGCGATGAGGTTCATTCTTGCTTTCTCGCAGAGCACATCGTTCTTTTCGGTGGCCGATTCGTTTCGAGTGTCTACCTGATCGAAATCGTTGCCTGGCGTCGGGTTCACCTCTAGCGGCACCGCACCTTCATCGCCGTCTACGATACGTTTCAAACCAGTGCCGCTGCTGACAACTTCGTAATCCACACCAAAAGCAGGTGGCCTGTCGCTGTAAACGGTGCCCCCCCTTTCGTTTGTCCAACGGTAGTGGGTGTCTCCCTCTGCGCTACTAAACGTTGTACTCGACAACAAAAGTAGAGCAAGTCCAATTTGTGCGTGCCTGAAAAGCCGATGATCGGTCATTTTTGATTGCTCCTCTTTAGTCATCACAATAGGCCGTGATTGCATCGGCTGTTCTTTCTTTTTCGAGCGCTCTCTCTTCATCTGTCATAAAACGCACAACGCCTTTTTCGTCTGTGAAGCGGACTCTAGGGCCGTCCCGTAGAATGGGCATGTTGCTCCTGGCCTGTGCGCAAAGCTTGGGATCTTTTTTAGGAGTATAGACATCGCTGGGCGGCTTGCTTTGTGGTGCAGCCTGGGGTTTGGCGTCAGGTGCGGGTTGTTCGGGTTCTTCTGTGGCCGCAGTCTCTGGCGGCGGCACTATCATTGTTCTACCGGAGCTTGTGGAGATGGTCTCGAAGTCCACGCCGTTTGGCGGCTGTCTGTCGCTAACAACAGTGCTTCCCTGCTCGTCCAGCCAGCGATAAACCACCCCTGCGCTAGCAGGCATGGCAACTACCAGACCCAGCAGTGCTGCAAAAGTTAGACATTGGAGGTTTGATTGAGTCAAAATTTTCACTGTGAGCTACCGCAACCTGTTGTATTCACTACAAAACTACCCGACCTGCTGGCGCTTCGCAACGTCTCATGGCTGGAAACGTGAATTAGTTCATACCACATTCATTGACTTTTTCCGGCTCGACTACAACAATACACGCGTCTCTCATATGGCAACGTCTAACGTCGAGTACCCTCGGCCACTGGACTACTGGATTGATCCGATTATTCAACCCAGCTGTTTGTGAGTCCCATATTCAACCTGCGCCGCACTGGCCTGGTTGAGGGCCAGACACTGCGCTACCTCGCAGGGCGACGATACACAGTTTGTGATCGATTTTTCCCTGATGGAGCGTCCCTCCGTGGGGCGGATTGCGAAGTGTATCGAGCTCGACAAAGGGGGTGGCGTGGCCAGTCGAATACCGGTTCCAGGTATTCGTTCTCGCACCGTCCACACGAAAAATGATACGCACCGGCGAGGGTTACACGCTGGTCTGCTTATTGGAGAGTTGTTGTGGAATTGTTATCCGGCGGTGAAATGATCGCCCGTGCCCTGGAAGATGAAGGCGTTGAATACGTTTTTGGTTATCCCGGCGGCGCGGTACTACATATATATGATGCCCTGTTCAAAGATTGTAAGGTCCCCCACGTATTGGTGCGCCACGAGCAGGCCGCTACCCATGCTGCGGATGCCTATGCCCGTGCAACTGGCAAGCCCGGCGTGGTGCTGGTGACCTCAGGTCCCGGTGCGACTAACGCGATTACCGGTATTGCCACCGCCTACATGGACTCCATTCCCATGGTGGTATTCGCAGGCCAGGTGCAAAGCCACCTCATTGGCGAGGATGCCTTTCAGGAAACCGACATGATCGGCATTTCCCGCCCCATCGTGAAGCACAGCTTTATGGTGAGAAAGGCCGAGGAGATTCCTGGCATCATCAAGAAGGCTTTTCATATTGCGGCTACAGGCCGACCAGGCCCTGTGGTTATCGATATTCCCAAGGACATTACCCGTCCGGACGAAAAGTTCGAGTACAACTACCCTGAATCAGTGAAGTTACGTTCTTACTCGCCGGCTCAACGTGGCCACACCGGACAGATCAAGAAAGCAGCGCGCATGCTGCTGTCCGCCAAGCGCCCGATTATCTATGCCGGTGGCGGTGTAATACTGGGGGAGGGCACTGAACTACTGACACGTCTTGCGCGGGAGCTCAACTACCCGGTTACCAATACCCTGATGGGCCTGGGTTGCTACCCGGGCACTGATCGCCAGTTTGTGGGAATGCTCGGCATGCACGGCTTTTATGAAGCCAATATGGCCATGCATCACTCGGATGTGATTCTTGCGGTAGGTGTTCGCTTTGACGACCGGGTGACCAATACGGTGGAGAAGTTCTGTCCGGGGGCTAAGATCATTCACATCGATATTGATCCGACGTCGATTTCCAAGACAGTCACCGCCGATATACCCATCGTGGGGCCGGTAAAGTCCGTGCTTACCGAGATGCTGACGCAGATCGAGCAGATCAGGGAAAAAGATGCAGACCTGCCTGATGCTGGCGCGCTAGAGCGCTGGTGGCAGCAGATTGACGAGTGGCGGGCCTCCCATGGCTTGCTCACCGGTCGACGTTATCGCGAAAGCGATATGATCATGCCGCAGCAGGTGATTGATAGTCTGTATCGAACAACCAACGGCAACGCCTACGTCACCTCCGATGTGGGCCAGCACCAGATGTTCGCGGCCCAATATTATCCTTTTGATAAACCCCGTCGCTGGATTAACTCTGGCGGTCTGGGCACCATGGGCTTCGGTTTGCCTGCGGCAATTGGCGTGAAGCTGGCCTTCCCGGATGCAGATGTGGCGTGTGTCACAGGCGAAGGCAGTATCCAGATGAATATTCAGGAGCTGTCTACCGCTACCCACTACAAGACGCCGGTCAAAATTATCAACCTGCGCAACAACTATCTGGGCATGGTGAAGCAGTGGCAGGACATGCAGTACGAGAGTCGCTACTCCCAGGTGACCTATGCCGATTCACTGCCTGATTTTGTCAAGTTGATGGAGGCTTATGGTCATGTGGGTATCCAGGTAGAGAAGCTGGAAGATCTGGATGATGCCATGGCAGAGGCCTTCGCCATGAAGGACCGCACAGTGTTTGTAGATGTCCTCATCGACCGAATGGAACACGTGTATCCGATGCACATTGCTCCCAACGGCTCCATGAAAGACATGTGGCTTTCCAAGAACGAGAGGACCTGATCATGCGACGGATATTGTCTATGCTCATGGAAAACGAGCCGGGTGCACTGTCACGAGTGGTCGGTCTGTTCTCCCAGCGCGGTTATAACATTGAAACGCTAAACGTGGCGCCAACGGACGACCCAACGCTGTCGCGCCTCACCCTGACCACCATCGGCGATGACCTGCATATTGAACAGGTGACCAAACAGCTGAACAAGTTGGTGGACGTGGTGAAGGTTGTCGACCTGACAGAGGGCGCCCATGTAGAGCGCGACCTGATGTTGATCAAGGTGCGGGCGACCGGAATTGCCAGGGACGAAGTGAAGCGCACCACGGACATTTTCCGTGGCCAGATTGTCGATGTAGGCCCCAACGTTTACACCATTCAGCTGGTCGGCACTTCCGACAAACTGGATTCTTTCGTGGCGGCCATGACCGATGTCGATATTCTGGAAGTGGTTCGTTCTGGCGTTGCCGGAATTTCCCGCGGTGAGAAGGTGCTGAGTCTGTAACGGCTTTTGCACGTTAGCGTGCAATTTTGCGCAATAAAAAAGGGGCCCTCAGGCCCCTTTTTCATGTCTGGCAATAGCGCTTACACAATACGCTTCATTGCTGTCATGTAACCGCGCAACTCAGCACCGATCACTTCAACTGGGTGATTGCGAATCTCACGGTTAACCGCAATTAATTCTGCGTTATCAACGCCGTTACCGCCGCCTATACCTTTACCGATAACGTCGGTGTCGATCTTAGTCATGAAGTCCGCCAGCAGCGGACGACAGGCGTGATCGAACAGGTAACAACCGTATTCTGCAGTATCTGAAATCACCACATTCATCTCGTACAGTTTTTTGCGTGCGATGGTGTTGGCGATTAACGGCGTCTCGTGCAGTGACTCGTAGTAGGCCGACTCATCTTTAATACCGGCAGCGACCATAGTATCGAAGGCCAGTTCTACGCCTGCTTTAACCATGGCGACCAGCAAAATGCCGTGGTCGTAAAATTCCTGCTCGGGAATGTCCGCGTCGGTGTTGCCAGCCTTTTCGAACGCCGTCTCAGCGGTGGCGGCGCGCCACTTCAGCAGGTTGGCGTCGTCGTTGGCCCAGTCGGCCATCATGGTGCGAGAGAACTCGCCCGACATAATGTCATCCTGATGCTTCTCGTACAGCGGACGCATGATGTCTTTGAGTTCCTCTGCCAGGTGGTAGGCGCGCACCTTGGCCGGATTGGACAGACGATCCATCATGTTGGTGATGCCGCCGTATTTCAGGCCTTCAGTTACTGTTTCCCAGCCGAACTGAATTAGCTTGGAGGCGTAACCTGGCTCAATGCCTTTTTCTACCATTTTGTCGAAGGACAGAATGGCACCGGTTTGCAGCATGCCGCAGAGAATCGTCTGCTCGCCCATCAGGTCGGACTTCACTTCCGCAATAGGGGAGGACTCCAGTACGCCAGCCCGATCACCACCGGTGCCAGAGGCCAAAGCCTTGGCAATGTCCATGCCTTCGCCCTTGGGGTCGTTCTCACGGTGTACAGCAATCAGTGTGGGTACGCCAAAGCCGCGTTTGTATTCTTCGCGAACTTCGGTGCCGGGGCACTTGGGGCAGGTCATCACCACGGTGATGTCTTTGCGGATTTGCATGCCTTCTTCGACCAGGTTGAAGCCGTGGGCGTAGTCCAGGCAGGCGCCTTCCTTCATCAGCGGCATGATGGCCGCAACTACGGGTGAGTGCTGCTTGTCGGGTGTCAGGTTCATCACCACGTCGGCGGTGGGGATCAGTTCTTCGTAGGTGCCCACGGTGAAGCCATTTTCGGTGGCGTTCTTCCAGGACTGGCGCTGCTCAATAATGGCAGCTTCGCGCAGTGTGTAGGACACATCCAGGCCAGAGTCACGCAGGTTCAGACCCTGATTCAGACCCTGGGCGCCGCAACCGACGATGACGATCTTCTTGCCTTTCAGGTAGTCGCAGCCACTGGCGAACTCAGAGCGGTCCATAAAGCGGCATTTGCCCAGTTCTTCCAGCTGCAGGCGCAGCGGCAGAGTGTTGAAGTAATTTTGTCCCATGGGAATTCTCCTGTGATGGGTAGTAAGAGGTCAATGTGGGCGCAACGCCAGGGCGACTTTAAAGCCGCGCTGTGGAGCGGCACTCACATCTCAATTTGAGGTGGCGACGATACGGCAAATCCTTTCTTGCGTAAAACGCTAAATAGGCGATACTGTTTTGCGATAAACGCAAAGAAGGTGGCAATGGATACCCGGGCTCTTTCGGTTTTTCTCTCGGTCGCGGAGACACTGAACTTCAGCCGCACCGCGGAAAACCTCCACATGAGTGTGTCGGCGGTGAGTCGCGCGGTCGCTCGCATGGAAGATGAGGTGGGTCAGCCACTTTTTGATAGAGATCGACGCAGCATGTCCCTGACCCAGGCTGGGCGCGAGTTTCGCGAGTTCGCCAGACGTTCCCTGGCAGACTGGCAGCAGTTGCAACGTAAGCTGGACAGCGAGGGAGAGCTCGCTGGCGAAGTCAGTCTGTACTGCTCGGTGACGGCCAGCCACACGCTGCTAGCGCCAATTCTGGCGGGCTTTCGCACCACCCACCCTGCGGTGGACATTATGATGCATACCGGTGACCAGGCAGATGGTGTGGGCAGAGTAATAGATGGGCAAGATGATCTGGCGGTGACCATTCGCCCGCTGCAGTTGCCTGCGCGCCTGGACTTCCTGCCGCTGCTGGACTCGCCGCTGCAATTCTGTATGCCCGCTTCGAACTGTCAGGTGCGAGAGCGGGTGTTAGAGCAACAGGCCGGACTTGGTATCGACTGGGAGTCACTGCCGTTGATCGTCCCCGAGCGGGGTACAACCAAGGAGCTGCTCGATGACTGGCTGCGCGAGCAGGGCATTCGTCCGCGTATTTATGCCCAGGTGGCGGGTCACGAGGCAATTGTAGCGATGGTGAGCCTGGGTCTAGGGGTTGGCATAGCACCCCAGCTGGTGATTGAATCCAGTGGTCTGGGCGGCGGCGTAGAGAGCATTGCGCTGGAGCAGGGCCTGCCATCGCTGTCAATAGGTCTTGTCGGACTTAGGCAGCGCCTGACCAGTCCTTTGGTGCGTTCACTATGGGATGTCGCCAGGCAGACCTACGTGGCTCGCCTTTGATACACTTCACCCTCATCGAGTTGCCGGAATGACGCAAATGGAAAATCAGGATCAGAACGAATCCCAGGAAAAAGAGCGTAGCGGTACGTCCGGTGTCTCTGCGCCATTGGAAATTCTGGTGGATGAGCATGAAGAGGAGGTGTCAGAGAACGGCGAATCCGTGCGCCGCCAGGGCATCTATCTGCTGCCCAATCTGTTTACCACTGGTGGCCTGTTCGCAGGGTTTTACGCCGTGATTGCCGCCATGCGTGGTGACTTTGAAAGTGCGTCGATTGCGGTTTTGGCCGCGTTGCTCCTGGACGGACTGGATGGGCGCGTTGCGCGCATGACCAATACACAAAGTAAATTCGGCGCTGAATACGACAGCCTGGCGGATATGGTCTCGTTTGGCGTTGCACCAGCGCTGGTGATGTTCAGTTTTGCCCTGGGGGACCTGGGTAAAGTCGGCTGGAGCGCGGCCTTTATCTATGTCGCTTGCGCCGCGCTGCGCCTGGCGCGCTTCAATACCCAGATAGATACAGCAGACAAGAACTTCTTTACCGGGCTGGCCAGTCCATCTGCCGCCTGCCTGATAGTCAGTGCGGTCTGGGTATGCAGCGACCTGGGCTGGGTCGGGGCTGACCTGCCTCACGAGCTGATTATCGTTCTAGCGGGTCTCACTGCCATCAGCGGCATTCTCATGATCGCTAATTTCCCCTACTACAGCTTTAAAGGTATCGACTTCCATGGTCGCGTACCGTTTGTAGTGATGATTCTTGTGGTGCTGGTATTTGGTCTGGTAACGCTGGATCCACCGCTTGTGCTCCTGATAGCCTCTCTTTGCTACGCCATCTCCGGGCCCGTAATGCTGATTGTGAAGCGTAGAAAGGCCGCAACCGACTAGGTGTCCCGGGCAAACCGTGGACTGACCCGCTGAGTCGATTATGCACCTGCCCAGACAGTGGTCAACGGCCATCCTGCTTCACCGCGCTGTGTGTCCAGCAGCCATGCTCGCCTGCTTATACTTGTTATGACAGGCGGGTTCCGACCTTAGCGAACCTATTGTCTATAGTTTGTTGCTTTTCATGTTGCTTGTTTGGCGAATCCCCGTGTATAGTCCGCGCCGCTCAGATGTGCTGAGCGGGTAGGGTTTTAGGCCCAGTTTCTGGTTGAAAAACAAGCGCCTTTCGGGGCCATGTGAAAAACCTGAAATTATTTTCCAAAAGCCCTTGCGGGGCGGGAAACGATCCGTATAATGCGCATCCTCGGTTAGGGGGAGCCCCCCACCGAAAACTCAAAACCCCGGCGGTTTGAGTGTTGCTTAACAAGATAGACGAAGACAGATGTGTGGGCACTTGTTGGGATAGTTGGTCACAACTATTCAGATACAACAAG
>JBALVN010000005.1:0-168170 GCA_036961455.1 Halioglobus sp.
CTACGATGAGCCATATTGCAACACTCCTATTTTTGACTAAGGATAGTAGTGTGTTGCGTCGACCGGTTGAGATCGCACCTCAAAGCGGACGGTCATAATCACCTCTGCCCACGGATATTTCTATTGGGAACTACAGCCGGAGCACTGATAATCTTTGTTAAAATCTTCAGCCACTCGGCAAGCCAGTTCATAGTCTTGATAAACGCCTCTACTCGAGGAGGTTCCGAAATTACATTCAGCAATTGTGAATGGGCCAAATTCATTGCCATTCTTATCTTTGAACACTTCCCCATTCACGCAACGAAGATATTGTGAAAAAAGTGCGCCTGCGTTCCTAACAAAAGCATCCATTTGGTTTTGGACACTCGGAGCACAGCTGGGGTTGCAATTGCATAGTTCACGTTTTGTAACGCCGCCATCGCCATCGCCATCGCCATCGCCATCGCCATCGCCAGGTAAATCAGAGGGAGGGTAATACTGTGTGCGATCAGCACCAGAGGTTGAATTAAAAGAGGTGGCCGGCCGTTCTGAGTCATTTTTTCTAGCGAGCTGTTCCAACTCGTCAAGACTATTGAGCGCAACCGTCAATTCATATACGTCGCCATCCCACTCTTCATACAAAAGTTTAACGTCGCCAGCAGAACTAACTCGAACAGCGGGGTACGAAGGGATGGGATTGTATAGGCCTCGAATATCGAGATCATACTGACGTTCCAAGAAATTTATTACTCCATTTTCTGAGATAACGTTTATTGCGGTTCCAGTATTATCGACCACGTCATAAGTTACTTTACTATTAATTGTATCACTACGGTATAAGCTTCCACTGCTTGGCTGTGTCTTGACAACCGACTGACCGTGGTGAACCGTTAGTAGAGACTTATCTTCAGATATGGAGTTGATTCCAGCAAAAAAGCCATTACCAGAATACGATCCAACATAGTCTCTATCAGCATCGCTCTCAAGAACGGGGTTGTAAAATACGGATGGTGCCCCATCATTCTTATAATCTGCATTGGTATAGAGATTGACAGGATCCAAGCCAGGGTCATATCTAACAAAGTAGATAAAACCATTAGCCATACTGACAGCCCCTAAACCCGGCGAATCCACGTCTATAGACCAAATAATTCCCCCGGTATTATTGGTAACAAAGTAAAAGTGGCCATGGCTATACCGCGCGCAGTGAAAGGCATACTCTCCGCGCTCATAATCTACTGCAACAAGTCTCATACCAAGCCGACATGTTTCATCATTGTTATAATCCTGATAATACTTATCCAAGATATTGTCTAGTGGTATGGAATCTATAACAGAGCCAAGATCTTGGCTATCGGGTGACGCATATGTATAGAGATCAATCCTATCGACCCCTGGTACGTGATACAGCCTCGGCAGTCTGAAATCTACAATCCTCCATGCTTCTTTAGTTGTCTGACTAAAACTAATCCCACTTGGCAGGGATTCGTCAGTATCCATAGGTGTAAAGTCTGCTCTCTGAAACGATGGCTCTAGGTAGAACACATCATTGGTTTTCAGAAATACGGAAAGGGCTGGGATACCCTCTAAAGCGCTGGTAAAAACTCTCACCGATGGAGTGGTCTCACCTCCGAAAAAGCCTCGTTCCCTCTTTTTCCACTCATGGAATACGTAACCCTCCGCTGGTAATGCGGTAAAGGTCTCATCAAAGAAGAAGTCCACCACGCCTATCAAGCACGCTGACTCTTCAGGGCAATCATAGGCTCCAGAGGCTGAGCTGACCTTGCCTCCTTCAGGTACCTCTAACAAGATTTTGCAGGCTGAAATAAGAGCGCAGAGAGTTAATAGAAGGATAATACGACGCATTGCTTACCTCCATGTAGGCACAATTTAAATATGCCCCTACGCTAGCATACTGGTTATTGAAAAGTCACAAAAAACACGGACATCGGTTGGCCATAGAATGGCCAAGGTCGATTAATAATGCCAGCTAAGTGCCCCACAACTGAGTGATAACAGGGTCTGCTATTAGGCGAAAGCCGACCTTATGGCCCTGGGGAATGTAAACGGTGAAAACTTCCGCTTTCACCTCAAAAGCGACTATTTTCGGTAGCGAATGGGGCTGTTATCGACGTCCGCTATAGTGTGCGGACATCGTTCAATATCTTTTTAAAATATATATCCGTAAAGATAACCAGCGCCTACTGCCATCCCGATAATCACTGCGAGAAACGCTGCAATCATCTGATTCTTGAAGATGGACTTCAGCAGAATTACCTCAGTGAGGCTGGCTCCAGCACTACCAATGATCAGGGCCATTACTGCGCCCAAACTCATCCCTTTGGCTGCTAAGGCGGCACTCAGTGGAATCACCGCTTCAGCTCGAATGTACAACGGTATACCGATGAGTGCTGCAATGGGCACCGCTAATGGGTTGTCTTCACTGGCCATTGCAGACACAAACTCGGTCGGCATAAAGCCATAGATCATAGAGCCTAGCGCAATACCTCCCATCAAATAGGGCAGGACTTTTTTAAAATCAACCCAAGTTATCTGCCAAATAGATTTCCACTTGTTGACCGTCTCTTTCGCGTTGCCGCCTCCACTATCACAGCCCGCCGCATTGGGTACCACATACGCCTCAGCTTTGATGAAGCGCTCAAACCCGAGCTTCTCCAAGCTGTACCCAGCGATCACAGAAACGCCCATCGCCATCGCAAAATAGAACACTGTCACTCCCAATCCAAACGTTACAGCAAACAAGCCGATAATTATTGGGTTTAATAAAGGGCTGGCGAAGAGAAATACCATCATTGTGCCAAACCCAGCTTTGGCCCGTAACAAGCCTTTCAGGAACGGGATTGTTGAGCATGAACAAAAAGGAGTGATTGCTCCCAACAATCCTGCGACAACGTAACCTTTACCGTTCTTTCCACTGAGTATCGACTGTATTTTAGAGGGCGGTATGTACTCTTGCAGTACGCCCACGATGTAGCTAATCAATAGAAACAGCACTGTTAACTCAACAGCCAGAAAGGCAAACATTTCCAGGCTCTCGAGCACCATTTCATAAGTGATATTCACTGCCCCTTACCTCTACATTTCCAGAATGATCGAAATATAATGCGAGCATCCTGACATGTCAATATATTTCTGGTAATATCGAAATATATCACTCGAAGGTAGAAATATGAACATTGATCAAGCAGCCAAAGCACTCAAAGAACTAGGGCACCCCACGCGGCTTGCAGTCTACAAACAGCTTGTTAAATCCGGCAGTAAGGGCACTGCTGTTGGCGACGTTCAGGATGAACTGGGTATACCTGGATCAACCCTCTCACACCATCTGAAAGGCTTGGAGTCGGCGGGTCTAATCACTCAACGCAGAGAAGGACGAACTCTGTTTTGTGTTGCCGAATACGAGCGGCTGGACTCTTTGATCGGTTTTTTGCAGGAGGAGTGCTGTGTGGATGAGTGGACCTGAGGCGCGAAAACGGACATTCAACATACCACAGTCGAAATGTCTCAAAGTAGGCGAAAGCTGACCCTTTCCAGACTAGATGTTATCTGTGAAAACTTGCGCTTTCACCTCATAGCGGTCATTCAGTGTATATGGAGGGGCAATCAATTTCGGGTAGCTTTGCATAGAGCTTGTCTATTTCAACTGCAAATTCTTTTCGATAACCATCTCGTTGCTTCTCAAAGAATTCGCGATAGCAGGGTGTTGTTAACATCCACTCCATGGCGTGTGTCCAAACCGCCCAATCTTCCTTATCGAGCAAGCCTAACTTGTGTTGATAAAGTACGTTTTCTGCGTTCAACATGGAAATATCTGCCCTCTTAACAAAGAGATTCAATTCTTTCTTTGATAGGTCCTCTCCGAGATCGCGCTTCCGTGCTGCGTCCCTAAAAGCCTCGGCGTCAAACAGCTGCAATACCACGTTTTGGTCCATCACCACATTCTGCTGATAAACATCTGCTTTCGCTATATCGCGCGAAAGTTTGAGCTCATAAGCCACAAGCCCCAGCGAAGCCACCACTGCGAACGCTGCCGCCATTTGCGCAACGAATTGGTAGGTTGGTAGTTTCATCCATGTTTCCCCTATTAGATTCCTCTAACAAGGATAACCTGATGTCCGGTATTAGGTGCGATCTCAACCGGTCAACGCAACACTTCGTCAAGAACACCTAATATGGAGCATCTGTAAATAAATCAAAGGGATAGCCGTGACAATTGACGCCTGAAAAATGCCATGGTTTAGAAACTCGAGCATCATGCCCCCCGACTCGTGCAGTAGACTCCTTGTTAACCAGTCTCTTTTCAACAACCCCGGTTAATCAGGATAAGGGTCCAGACAACCTGGTTGGACCGATGCTGACCCTGTCGAGTGGCCCCGCCAACCCCTGGTGTTCGATAACCCCACAGGGCTACTGGATGGAAGTGTTGCATCGACCGGTTGAGATCACACCTCAAAGCGGACCATTTTTGGTAGTTATTAGGGCCGCCTTCGATGTCTGCTATGGAGGCAGAAGCAGCTATTGACCGTTTTCGCAGAGTGGTAGCTCTAAGAACACTCGGTGGTATCGGACCGATCATTGACAACTATCTCTCCAGTACGCGATAGAGCGAACTTTGCTAGAACATTTTCTCGAACTTTCCGCCCTTCAGTAGGAATTGTTGCGACATAATAATTTCATCGTCAGTGTGGTTATCCACTATTATTTCGAGCTTGTCACCGTCAGCTACGGCTATCAGTTGGTAATCCTTGCCTCCTACTACGTCTATCGTCATGGAGGTATGGAAAGATTTGTTTGTCGTTGCTCTGAGGAGCAGGTTGCCTAAGGAGCCAAACAACAAGGAACTCCCCTTAGCTGGAGCGTATTCCAGTCGAATGTCTAGTGTCCGTGTTCCTGCATCTACTACAACTGAGTCGAACCGACCGAACTTGGTTTTCTTTCCGTCCACTTTTTCGACAAAAAAGTCCACGCTACGATTTGTCGCCATCGGCATAAACACGGATGTTTCATCGGTGATAGCGATCGATTTTTCCTTAGAGTTCACGTGTGGACTGACTAGCGAAAATATAAGAAGTAGAGGGACTAGGTATTTCATTTATTTGATTCCTTTTGCATTAGCGGGGCATCACCTGGGAAATATTTTTTTATCGATTTGTTAAACTGAAGAGACCTTTCGGTTTTTACACTGAGAACGATCTTGTGCCTGTAAACGGCACCGAAACGTTATCACAGATTATCCAGCTTGAGCAATAAACCCGATATGTAGGATCAGTAATTGGTCAGTTTTTACCCGTCAGAAAAATTGGTGCTAGCGGCAGGAAATAGGCGAAAGCCGCCATTAGAGCCCCCGAGAGAGGCTCAAGCGGTAAAGGTCGGCTTTCACCTCGTAGCCGACATTCTATGACTGATATTTCGACCATTCCCCCCCCCTTCACCAAAGGACGGGCAAAAATGTTCAGTCTCATCGCCCAATTACGCGTCATTGATTGTCATATTAGATTGACCGCGTTCGTTTGCGAGCAATCGCTCGAACTCAGCCCTAATATCTAGTCGTCTTGACTTTGACGCATCTTCGATTTGTGGTTGCATATATTCGTAAAATGCTGGATTTAGATGAGTGGCCTGCAATTTCCACATAACTCTCACCGCCGGATTCTTGAAGGTGTCTTCTCTAAAAGAATTCACGTAAGCATCCCAAGTTTCCGAATCGAATGTACCCGCTTTGAATTGAAAATAGTCATTCTCCATTCGCCGAAAAATTACGCGGCAGACATAGTAGCCGCGATAAAATTCGGCGAGTGTTAATTTAGATGGAGTTGTGGCCAAACAAATTAACAGGTCGATGTCGGCCGTTGATTGGGACTGCATGTAGTTGTGCCATCCATCGGTCGTATCAGAGTATGTAGATGCACGAGTGCTAGCCGTATTTTGACGTATTTGTATTGCCAAATAGACGAGCGTTAGAACGACTGCTAATGCTCCCAAAACCTCTCCAACTGCGCCGATAGCTTCCCAGTTCACCTTTGTCACTCCTTTACGCTAAAGGTTTGACAAGAATAGACCTAAGTCCGCTATTAGTCGAAAGCCGACCTTATTGCCCTGGGGAATGTAGACGGTGAAAACTTCCGCTTTCACCTCATTCAGGACGTTAGCTACGCGAACAGTCAGTGCGATTGTTCAGACCTTGGCTGTGGTGAACTGAGCCGAATAATCCGCACCACACAAGCGACATTTGCCGAGCCAGTCAACGTATAGACCCCATCGAAACTATGGGGTTGTCGGTTACTGCCAATCGATATAGCGAGAAGCCAAATTTTGCCTATACTTCCTAGCCTCTGGGGTGGTAAACAAGCCCCATCAAATCATTTAGAAATTTTTCCTCGGATGTTTTTGAGGAGGGGAGAGTAATCTCATGAAAATGTTAGTCAGTGTGTTTGTAATGCTTGGGCTTTTGAGTATGGGTGCATACGGCCAGCGTGGCGCAACAAGGGAAACCGTTGATGTGGGTGGTCAAGGTGGTGTCGGACCGGTGGTCTCAGCGAACGGCGCAACTCTTATGCGTGGCAGTAACGGGATCACGATTTCGCTCGGTATGCCAACTCCTGTGCCCGGTTCGTACGACTATCCACTCGGCGCTGTGCCAGGCCATCCGGAAGTCTATACCGGTTGGGCATTTGTGTTTAACCATCCTGACCTATGCTCAGATCCGTGCAACGGTGACGACATAGGTGCCGCCACCGATGCTCAAGGTGGCGTGTATAATATTGCAGGACACGTTTCCGGTGGAGGTAATCTCCAGATGGTGGGACATGTATCTACCGGTGAAACGCCGTTTGGGGGCGCAGCTCATGCTCCACTCCAAAATCCGCGTGGAGCAGAAGTTCACGTCGCGGTTGCGCCGCACGGATGGCTTGACCCCAGCATCATGCCCGATCAGATTAAGACGCCAATAGGGAACCCCGCATTTTGGTGGGTGGCCTTCTTTATTCCTGCGCCCTAGAGTAAGTAAGAGGTCGGGGCTGACATTCCGTCAGCCTCACCTCCGCTTTGAGGATGTCGTCTTCAGTGTATGGCCGTGCTTGAGAAACAGGATTTCGGCAAAGTCTGAAAGTCCGCTCATAGGCGAAAGCCGACCTTATGGCCCTGGGCAATGTAAACGGTGAAAACTTCCGCTTTCACCTCGAAGAGGTCGTCAGCTATCATCTTTTCGCTCCTCAAGTTCCGCTGTCCCATTAAGCATCCAATACTGCCATGCACCGGGGCGTTCGGGCTGATAGCCATCTCTGATACAGTCCTCCACGAACAAACTGAAATCAGTGCTGAATGGCGAGGGTTTGCCATACCACCAACCACGTATGCCTGGAAACGTTAGCCAAAACTTAATAGTCTCGTGCCAGCGAAGCCATATCTGTTCCGGCATGTCCCCTTGCATGTGCTGGTGCTGCATATACTCGAAATCCCCAAACATCTCAGTAAGGCTCCAGGTGAACCTAATACGTTCCTCTACTGATAAACCTTCAGGATCGATCAAGCCCTTGCTAAAGGTTTGTGAGAAGTCATCGTCTTCGGCTAATCGTTCCTGCATCCGCGCTAACCTATCCAGCGATCTCCCATAACTCTCTGATCGTAGCCCGCGGGATTGATCTCGTAGCTGAAATGCCAGATACAGCAAAGACAATATGACGCCAATGCCTCCAAGAAGCTCACCAATACTGGCTAATCGATCGATATCCATGTCCATTTCTCAATGCAGTTTATAGACTTCCAAAGATGATAACCCGATGTCCGCTGTTAGGCGAAAGCCGACCTTATTGGCCCGGGGAATGTAAACGCTGAAAACTTCCGCTTTCACCTCTAGGCGGTCATCCCGCTGGGGACCTTCGGATCTGCCACATAAAGGCCACGGACACCAAAATGCCTACAACCATTGCTATAACCCAGGTATTAGTGTTTGCAACATACTGTGACTCATAGGGAGTCAATGGCGACAACTCCTCTTTTCGTGCCAGCAACTCACCGATGTGTACGCCGTTCTGATAAATACCTATGCCTTGCCCAAGGGTCGCAAACAGGAATAACAAGGACAGACCGACATTCTGCGTGGTCGAAAGCTTTCCGCCTACGATGTATGCCACCAGTAGATAAGCGGACAACACTGTCAAATACAGCGTAAACATGTCAGCCATCTGAGCCGTTCCGCTTGCTATCAGATCCAAAAGTTCATACTCGCTCATCTCAAATCCTCCAAATAATTCAGTTTGAGAAAGCATAGACCCAGATGCGCTGGTAGGCGAAAGCGGACCTTTTGGAGCCTAATTTGGCCCAGGTGGGCTAGATTTAATGCCTGTGTTGCATCGACCGCTTGAGATCGCAGGTGAAAGCGGACTATTTGGCGTTCAATGCCATGATGTTGGCGCACTGAGCACTCCACGCCTACCTCAATTCCAAATAGAGTAATAAGTTGCAAGCGCTATGTATCTTGCAGGCCTGCAAAGGCTTGGCTTCCTGGGGCGAAATCCCTACATGAGGGACCTCAGGGGCCACTTAACAGACGAAAGTAGACATTAGAGATCCAGAGCCGACTAGGGGCAGAAAGCGTCCGCTTTCACCTCCAAGAAGACACCTGGAATAATAGTGATCTGCCCATGAACTATTACCGGACGCGTTGAGTTGTATTCGCGTTTCCTGCGGATCAGCAGCACGTCACCTAAAGATAAACCACTTGGCGTAATTTCCAGATTCCGGGGATTCTCGTCCAGTGGGCTCCACCAATAAGGCAGCCACAGCGCTCGCTACGCTCGGATGTGCGGTTATCGTTAAACCACCAGACTGCGGCTTGATGTACATTAGATTCCAATGGTGCGGCCCGTAGCGTCAATCAAAAAATAAGTAATTCACACAATGTGGCGTTCAGAAAGACCTCAGTTCTGTATTACGTAACTTTAGCGGCTGATAGCCAAAAACCGCGCTCAGGTGGTGTAGATAGGCGTGTTGGCCAAAGTCGCGCCACTGGGTGGTTAGCTTGTTATCAACTGTCTGGTAGTGCGCAACAAAGGCGTTGTAGTCAACTTCGCCCGACAATGGGTCATTGCCGCTCAACTCTTGCACCATCGCCAACCAGGTCTGGCTCACTCCCATGATGAAATAGGGCCAAGAACGTTGTATCTCCATAGGCCATTCCCCGTCGCTGGTGTCCTCCATGCGTGCCAGTTCCTCGCCGGTGCGGCGGCTAAAGCGTGTCGCCTCAATCATGTCTTGGTTGCGCAGCCATTGGGTTAGCGGTTTAGCGTCCATCGACGCTGCAACAGCGTTTGCCGTTGCTTCATTAGCGTAGAAAATCAGGCTCAGCTGGTGTCCTGTCTGATCACGGCCAGCACGGCGATGAAGGCGCCACAGACCGACATTGTCTCCGTATTCGACGAGTGTCGGAGCGATAATTTGGTCGGCGATCAAGAGGTGATTGGAAAACGCTGGTGGTTCACCGTCAGGCCACTGTAACTTAAAGCGGAACTGCCACCAAAAATGATCGGCCTGCTCAGCTGCTTGCGATGACGCAGTGGGAATATAAGTCGCTGCTTGATCTATCTGTAGTGTGGATGTGGTGCAGGCAGTTGATAACAGGACGAAAAAAAGCAGTGGTACCGTCAGTGACTTAAGCATGGGAATATCCGCAGAAAGTTAACTATGAGCTGCAAGTATTGTTACACACAAAACTGCTGCTCTCAGCTCTTTCGTTTTTGCCTGACTACTGATGACTGATCTGGCTCGGCGACCTACGCTGGCGTAAGCATCTCCTTCGACTAGACTTCACTGAAAACAAAGCTTCAGGATGTCTTATGAAACGTCGTCTGTTTTGCCAATCTGCCGCCGGCATGACTGCCGCTCTAGCGCTACTACCCCACTCCCCTCACCTTGCCGCCACAATGCTCGACATCGACCGGGACCTGGAAGCAATCTCTGGCAGTGGCAAGGAGCTAACGCTAGGACGCAGCCAGGTACAAAGCTTGGCTGATGGCCTGCGTGGAAACTTACTACTGCCGGGTAACCCCGTGTATGACACAGCGCGTCTGGTTCGCAACGCCAGTATCGATAAACATCCGGCACTGATAGTTCAACCCAGTGGCGCGGCGGATGTTGGGCTGGCGATAGATTTTGCACGGGAAAACAACATCATTGCAGCAGTGAAATGCGGCGGACACAGCTACTCGGGGCAATCTACCTGCAATGGAGGGATGATGATTGATCTGTCATTGTTCCGCCATGTGAGAGTAAACCCTTCAAGCCAGAAAGCCTATGTGTCCGGGGGCAGTCTGTTGGGCGCTATGGACCACGAAACCATGTCCCACAACCTGGTTACAGTGGCCGGGAGCGTATCGCATACCGGCGTTGGCGGACTGACCACGGGGGGAGGTTTTGGACGGCTTGCAAGGCGCTACGGGCTGGCGCTGGATAATGTGAGCGCACTGGACATCGTCAGCGCTGACGGTAAGTTGCGCCATGCTACGGCTGAGCAAAACGCAGACCTTTACTGGGGTGCACGCGGAGCGGGTGGCAATTTTGGCGTGGTGACCGGGTTTGAATTCCAATTGCACCCAATGAGTCGCAGGGTGTTAGCTGGCAACTTCGTCTACCCGATAGAGCGTTTGCGCGATGTCCTGGATTTTTACGCTGAGTTTACGCTGCAGGCACCGGATGAATTGGCTACGGACCTCATCGCAGCGTACCCATCACCAGGTAAACCGGCAGTGGTTATTCTGGCTTTTTGTTACAGCGGTGACCCTAGCCGGGCCGATCAGGCGATGGGCGCAGTCAAGAAGCTGGGCAAGCCGATTGCCGGCGAAATCAAACCAGTAGACTACGTCGCCCTGCAGCGCAGTGGCGACAGCAACGCCCCGCGTGTAGCGGCCACCTATTTGAAAGGGGGGTTTACGTCAGAAATTACTCCCCAACTAATTGATACGCTGGTAGACGTGATGCGACCACATCCGCGGCGGCGCAGCACCCTGCTCTTTCAGCAGGCAGGAGGCGCCATAAGCCGTGTAGCGACTGATGCTACTGCCTTTGCCCATCGCTACGCCCAACACAATATGCTGGTAACGATGAGTTGGGCACCTACTGAGTCCCCAGACGAACATGTGAGCGCAATCAAGTCGACCTGGCGCCAGTTACAGCCATTTACGCATGGGTTTTATGTCAACGAGGCAGATGACGACAACGCCCCAATGATCAGTAAAAATTACCAGGGTAATTACGCACGACTATTGGGCATCAAGAAACGCTACGACCCCACCAATATCTTTCGGCTGAATGCGAACATTGATCCGAGCAACAGCACCTAGCATTGAAATTCTCCCTGAAACCTCCAGTTAGGCTTACTATTTAACGTGAAGCCCTCTACGCTTATCGATCATTTTTTAGCACACTTGAGATTCAGGGGAAAACCAATTGGACTTGGAGTTAACAGGCAAAACGGCATTTGTAACAGGCAGTGATCGCCGCACCGGTGAAGTGATTGCGCAAGTGCTGGCCAGGGAAGGTGCGCAGGTCATTTATCACGGCAATGAAACGGCTCCGGACCAACCATTTGCCGTTGTTGGTGACATCACCACAGAAAACGGTTCGGCGCTGGTACTTGAGCAGCTATCTACACTGGACTGCCAGGTCGATATTCTGATTAACAATTACGGCACCACAGACAACCATCGCTGGGCAGATGCCGATACCGCCAAATGGCTGGAGCTGTTCCAGGTCAACATACTCTCTGCCATGCGTATGTCACAGGGCCTGATTGCCGGCATGAAGCAAAGCGGCTGGGGCCGAATTGTAAACCTGGGCACAGCCGGAACATTCAAACCGTCAGCCGCACGACCCGCCTACTACGCCGCCAAAAGCGCCCTCGTAACGATGGGCGAGAGTCTGGCCCAGGAACTGGCCAGTACTGGCATTACGGTAAACACCGTGTCCCCTGGTTTGATACGTACCGAGCAAATTGTGGCTGGCTATACACGACTGGCCAGTAAACTGGGCCGCAGTGAAGATTGGGCTGAGGTCCAGAAGTTGATTGTAGAGCGCGACTTCCCCAATCCCTGCGGGCGAATTGCCGAGCGCGAGGAAATAGCGGATGTGGTGGCATTTTTGTGCAGTAAGCGTGCCGGCTTCGTTAACGGGCAAAACATTCGCGTTGATGGCGGCGCCATTTGAATGACCCAGGTTATCGCCCCTTACGGTTGCTGTAGTACAGTGAACAACTCCGATTGCTCTTCACAACCCTCTATAGGATAAAGCATGGAATATCGTAAATTGGGCGCTTCAGGCCTCAGGGTCTCTGAACTGTCATTCGGCTCCTGGGTGACGTTCAACAAACAGGTGGACCATAAATTGGCGGAACAGATGTTCGGCACCTGCTTTGATGCTGGCATCAACTTTTTTGACAACGCCGAGGGCTATGAGGCTGGGCAATCAGAAATCGTCATGGGTAAAGCACTTAAGAGTTTATCGCGTTCACGCGACAGCTATTGTGTCTCATCCAAAGTGTATTTCGGCTGCCACAGCTCCCCTACTCCTACCCAGCAAGGGTTGAGTAGAAAGCACGTTACAGAAGCCTGCCATCAGGCGCTGCAGCGCCTGCAAGTGGACTATCTGGATCTGTATTTCTGCCACCGTGCCGATCCGCATACGCCCATTGGCGAAACAGTCTGGGCAATGCATAACCTCATCGCCCAGGGCAAGGTCCTGTACTGGGGGACGTCAGAATGGTCGGCAGAAGAAATCACTGAGGCCTATGAATTTGCCAAGGATAATCACCTCACGCCGCCCACTATGGAGCAACCGCAATACAATCTCCTGGACAGAGAACGCTTTGAGGTGGAATACGCACCCCTTTACGAACAGTACGGTCTGGGCACAACGATTTGGTCGCCGCTGGCGTCCGGAGCGCTTACCGGGAAATACCTCGATGGTGTTCCCAAGGATAGTCGAGCATCACTGCCCGGTTATGAGTGGCTCAGGGAGCATATGGTGGAATCCGAGCGCGGAAAAGAGCGCATGCAAACAGTTGCAAAGCTGTTACCAATAGCACAGGAGCTAGGAACCACGCTTCCCAAACTGGCGATCGCATGGTGCTTGCTCAATAAGAATGTATCGACTGTCATATTGGGCGCTTCGCGGGTACAGCAGTTGGAAGAAAACCTGCAAGCTGTGGAGGTGCTCCCGGCGCTTACTGAAGAAGTTCAAGCACTGCTTGCGGCGCAGTAGCCTCACTATCTATTCACCTTTTACAACAGAGTATCCACTGCAATGAGCGCACTCGGTTCCACATTGATATTCTTGGGAGCAGCGGTTATTGCTGTGCCCATTTTCAAGCGCTTGAAGCTGGGCGCAATTCTGGGCTACCTGGTTGCAGGTGCAGTCATCGGGCCGTCTTTGCTGAATCTGGTTAATGACCCAGTAACCATATTGCACATGGCGGAGCTTGGTGTCGTACTGCTGTTGTTTCTGATTGGCATAGAGCTGGAGCCGGAAAAGCTCTGGCGCATGAAGACCGCCATTACGTTTACCGGCGGCGGTCAACTGGCCATCTGCACGCTCATTATTTTTGCCGTAGTGTTTGCCATCAATGAAAACTGGAGCAGTTCATTAGTCATAGCACTTGCGGTGGCGCTCTCCTCTACCGCGTTCGCTATTCAGCTCATGAACGAACACCGAATATTGAACACGCCACCGGGGCAACAGGGCTTCGGTATTTTGCTGATGCAGGATCTGGCGGTGATCCCCATTCTGCTGTTCGTGGACGCTATGGCGATTTCCTCGGCAGCAGAAGGACCACCGCTGTACGTGGGTGTGGGAGCTGTTCTAGCGGTGTTGATCGCCGGTAAATATCTGATTAATCCGTTTCTTCGCATCATGTCAAAATACGGCAGCGCAGAAGTCATGACGGCTTCGGCGTTGTTAATCGTGTTAGCAACTGCGCTGGGTATGGAGTCAGCCGGTCTCTCTATGGGAATGGGTGCATTTATCGCTGGTGTACTGCTCGCCAATTCGAGTTTCAGGCATCAACTTGAAATGGAGGTCGAGCCCTTTAAGGGACTATTGCTAGGCCTGTTTTTTATCTCCATAGGCATGAACCTGGACCTTGTATTACTGATTGATATGCCACTGCTGATTATCGGCGCGGCCCTGCTACTGGTAACAATCAAGACGCTGGTCATCTGGGGCTTGCTGAGGCTCGCCAAGCAGTCATCCAGAGATGCAATGCGCATTGGCCTGATGTTGTCCCAGGGTGGCGAGTTCGCTTTTGTTGTCATGGCACATGCCGCAGGTAATGGCTTGGTCGAGACAGTACTGGCAGACCAGGTCACGCTTATCGTTGGTATGTCCATGGCCCTCACTGCTCCTTTGGTCATCCTGCACAGCCAGTTTTTCAGCACAGCCAACTGCCCCAAGGTCTATGACACTGCCAGAGACTCTGATGAACCCGAAGTTATCATCGCCGGTTTCGGCCGCTTCGGCCAGATGACCGGAAGAATCCTCGCAGCGAATAACATTGCTTTTACCGCGATGGACAATGACGCAGAACATATCGAGTTTGTGAACCAGTTTGGCAGCAAAATATTCTACGGTGACGCCAGTCGTCTGGACATGCTGAAAATTGCGGGCATTGAGCATGCGCGAACATTGTTGGTCGCCCTGGACAACGAAGAGCAAGCCCTGAAAATTGCACAGTTAGTGCGTCAGCACTACCCGGATGTGAAGTTAGTCATCCGGGCCCACAACCGGTTTAGTGTTGAGCTTTATCAGGCTCTTGGGGTAGAGGCAATTGTGCGTGAACTGCGAGGCGGCAGTCTGGAAGCAGCTGAAATGATTCTACAGGGGATTGGTTTCAGCCAGGTGGAGTCGTCCAGCCTGGTCACCTTGTTCGATCGTCATGACGCTCAGATGCTTGCGCAGGCGCCCCGCCAAAGCGAGGGTATGGATGACTATGTCGCCCACAACCTCCACAGCAGGGAACAACTGGCAGATCTGTTCCGGCAAGACCAGGAAAACATCTCGGAAACGGGCTAATGGTAGTAAACGAACGCCGTTACCTTGTTCGCGCGCTAAAGGGAGTGGGAGTCGGCTGCTGCGGGCAAAGACTCCACTGTCCCCTCTCTGCGGGGGTCGGCAGCGCCGGTCAATGAGTCACCATCCACCAGAATCACGTGCAGCCCGGAATTCTCTCCGTTGCGCTCCTGAACACTGTACCCCCTTGCTTTTAAGTCGTCGGCAATTGCCTGACCTGGCGGCACGTTAACTTCGACCCTGACGTCTTTTCCTCTGGCAATTACATTGGGAAATGTCACGGCCTGACTGGGCGTCATACCCCAGTCGAACACCCCGGCAATTGATTTAAAAACATAGGCAGGAATATTATTGCCGCCAGGTGAGCCAGTGACCATCAGCAACTCTCCATCGTCTTTAAATACCATGGTCGGCGACATGGATGAGCGCGGGCGTTTGCCCGGTGCAATCGCATTGGCCTGGGGCGCGTCCTTTGCACTGTATTCCCGCGCAAAATCCGTCAATTGGTTATTTAGCAAAAAACCTGCAACCCAGCGAGATGAACCGAAGGGGGCTTCAACCGTAGCGGTCATAGACACCGCATTGCCCTGGCCGTCCACAATGGAAAGATGTGAGGTGCCCGGCACTTCTTCGGTAGTGTCGCTAGCCCAATGGGACACAGTGTCCTTTGCGCCAGCGAAGCTGATTGGATCCCCGTGCAGGGGAAGTTCACCCGGAGCAGGAGGCATAGCCGCTCGATGCTTTAAATAAGCTGGGCTAAGCAGTATATCCAGTGGTATGTCGACAACATCGGGGTCGGCAAAAAAATGATCTCTGTCTGCGTAGGTCATGCGTTGAGCGTCGACAAAAGCTGCTATTTTGTCTTCTCGTTTAGTCATGCCCTGGGAAAGTTGCTCGTAGATACCCATCATCATAATCTGGGTGGCACCCGAAGATGGCGGTGCTGTTCCACAGATGCGAATGTCGCGAAAGGGGCCACAGACTGCGGAACGCTCCTGCGTTTGATAATTACCGATATCTTCAATACTGAGAGTGCCAGGATTGGGCTCAGCTTGAGCTGCTGCTGCAATTGCGGCAGCGATCTGTCCAGAATAAAAAGCAGTCTTGCCCTCTAATGCAATTTTGCCCAGGGTGGCCGCGTACTCTGGATTTTTGAGCAAATGTCCCGCTTGTAACGGTTGCCCATTGGGGTAGAAATATTCGGCTGCTCCAGGGTTTTCGTCCAGCCTCCCCATTTCACCTATTCTCGGCAGAAAACCCGCTAATCTGGGCGATACCTCAAAGCCATCGGTGGCAAGCTTGATAGCCGGAGCGAACAGCTCTGCCCATGAAAGCTTGCCGTATTTTCCATGCGTATCCTCATACAAGGCGATGGCACCTGGTACGCCTATTGCCAGGCCGCTTTGCCAGGCCTCGATAAAGCCCATAACCTCGCCATCGTGCATAAACATATCGACCGTTGCTCCAGATGGCGCGACCTCCCTGCCATCATGGAACAACAAACTATCCGAATCGCGCTGGTAAACCAGCATAAAGGCGCCACCGCCAATGCCGGAGCTCTGTGGTTCGACAAGGCCCAAAACAGCATGAGCGGCAATTGCTGCATCCACCGCATGGCCACCGCGTCGCAACATTTCCATGCCAGCTGCCACCGCATGAGGGTTGGCGGCGGTGACCATCGCACCCTTATTCCATGGCGTGCTGGCGAGTTCAGTCTTCGGCTTTTCCTCTGGTACAGAGCAGGCAGTAGCGACAAAAAGCAGTAGCCAGCACAGGCCTAGCGCAGCGAATTGGTGGGTTTTGCTCATGTAAATCTCGTGTCCATTGTCAAAGCGCTATTAGAACACTTACTGCAAGTACAACAAAACCGAATTGAACCGATCTAACCGAGCACAAACAGAATCCACGGTGTGCCGATCACGAGATAAATGAGCATGCAGGTGGCAGTCACCAGCCCGCCGTATTTGTAGATCTCCCGTCCTGTCAGATAGCCGCTACCGGCAAATATTACGTTAGCGCTGGAAGCCTGAGGCGTCATCACGGAGAAAAAATTAGTTGCCATCATTAACATCATGCCCATGAGGTGCAGCGGTACATCCGGTTGGGAGATACCAAGGAAAACTCCGAACAAGGCCAAAAGATGGGCGCTCTGGCTAACAAATAGATAGTGAATCAGAGTGTAGATGAGCATTAGAAGAACGTAGGTTAGCGGCCAGCTAAGTCCATCCACCCAATGCCCCATGATATCGCCAATAAATAGCATGAAGCCCATACGATCCAGTTCGGTACTGAGCGTGTAAAGTATGGCGAACCAGATCAGAGTCTCCAGTGCATCGCCAGACGACTTGATGTCATCCAGAGTAAACACCCCGCCTATCATTAAGGCTGCCAGCCCCACGAAGGCAATGGCGGTTGGGTCTAAAGACAATGGAGCAGATAGCGCCCAGCCTAATACCATGCCCAAAAATGTGGCCAGGGTAATCCACTCCTTACGATTCAATGATCCCAATTCAGCCAGGCTGGCGGCGGCACGGCCTGGTGCGTCTGGCGTGTAGAGGCGGCCCGGTGGGAAAACTTTCGATAGCATCCATGGCATAAAAAGCATGGCGCAGAGGGTGGGAACACTGGACGCCAAAAACCAGCTGCCAAAGTCCAAACTCACTCCCCTTTGGGCCAGAAGAGCCACGCCAACGGGATTGGCAGCCATAGCGGTCAGCCACAAGGCTGAAGACAAGCCCAGTCCCGCCATTGAACACATCATCAGGTAAGCGCCCAAATCGTGGCGTGAGTCCTCCCATGGCTCGGAACCGTTGCTCTGGGCCAACGAATAAACAATGGGAAACAGCACACCTGAACGTGCGGTGTTGCTAGGAAATGCGGGGGCAATCAGGGCATCCGTGGCCACCATGCTGTAGGCGAGCCCCAGGGAAGATTTGCCAAAGCTGCGCACCAGTAGCAAGCCGATACGGCCCCCAAGCCCTGAATTGACCACGCCTTTGCCGACCAGGAACGCGACAACGATCAGTAGAATGAAACCGGCACTAAAACCACTATAAGCCCGCTCGGCCTCAATAGTGCCGCTGAGCACTGCAACTGGCAGGGCGACGATAGCGGCCAGAAATACTGACGCAGCGCCGCTGACCACTGCAAAGATGGCCGCTGCGAAGATCGCAAACAGGTGCCAGGCCTCTACAGATAGCCCCTGGGGCACAGGTGAGAGCCAGATGCCAGATCCAAGCAAAAGGCTAAGGGCGGGGAAAAGCCAGCGAGTCATATCCCAAGTTTAGACCCCGAATGGCGTAAAAGCCCAACTTTAGGACCAAATTCAGCCTATTCTTGTGTCCTGGTGAACTTTTATGCCTGAAGCCACTCAGATGAAAAAGCCCAATGCTAGCTTGAACCATCGGCTGGCAGGGGTACACTTAGCGATTGCCTTCAATAACGTAGTGGTAGATATAATTTTGAGCACTTTTCCTTACCTTAAGGCCTTTGGCCAAACCCTGTCCGCTGGCCTGCTTATTGGCTGTATTGCCCTGCCCGCCTCGGCCGTGATTGAGTATTCGGACACCCAACGAGAAACTGTCGTTGAGCTGATCGAGCAGCTTGAAGAACGTCACTATTCCAAGCAGAAATATACAGATGAGCTATCTGCCCAACATCTAGATGCGTACATCGACAGCCTGGACGGCAGCAAAATGTTTTTCACCGCAGCCGATGTGGAAGAATTTCAGCAATACCGGACGGTGATGGACGATCAACTGCCAGAGGGTAACCTTGACGCAGGATTCGCCATATTCAACCGTTTCCAGGAACGTCTGCGCACCCGACTGGAGTCTGTCAACAAGAACCTGGTAGACGTGGTTGCGGCCATGGACTTTACAGTGGACGAGTACTACGAACTGGACACAGATAAGCGAACCTGGGCTATTGAGCAAGCAGAGTTAGACGAGCGCTGGCGTAAGCATCTGAAAAACCAGGCACTTGGTTTACGCCTGGCTGATAAGCCCGCTGAGGAAATCCCGGAGACGCTGGGGCGTCGCTACACGAACCAGTTAAAGCGCGTCGAGCAATACAACAATCAGGACGTATTCCAGATTTACGCCAATGCGCTAACTGAGTTGTACGACCCACACACTAATTACTTCTCGCCCCGTCGTTCGGAAAATTTCAATATCAACATGAGCCTGTCCCTGGAAGGTATAGGCGCAGTGCTGCAGGCCGAAGACGAGTACACCAAAGTTGCACGCCTGGTACCCAAGGGGCCCGCGGACAAACAAGGCGACCTGCAGCCCTCAGACAAAATTGTCGGTGTAGGCCAAGGCGATGAAGGCGAGATTGAAGATGTCATTGGCTGGCGCCTTGACGAGGTAGTACAACTTATCCGCGGCCCTAAAGATTCCACCGTGCGCTTACAGGTGATCCCGGCCAAGTCCAAGTCTAGTGATGAGCGTAAGACCGTGACTATCGTGCGCAACAAAGTGAAGCTGGAGGAGCAGTCAGCACAAAAGAAGGTGCTGGAAATTCCCAATGGAGACGAAACCCTTAAAGTGGGCGTTATTGATATCCCCGCTTTTTACATCGATTTTGAGGCTATGCGTCGCGGCGACAAAGACTACAAGAGCACAACTCGTGACGTGAAGAAGTTGCTGCAGGAATTGCAAGAAGAAGGCGTAGACGGGCTGGTCGTTGATTTGCGTAATAACGGTGGCGGCTCCTTGCAAGAGGCTAACGAGCTCACCGGCCTGTTTATCGAGTATGGCCCGACTGTACAGATCCGGCACTCTTCCCGCCGGGTATGGCGTGATGGTAAACGTTTGAAAAGCGACTATTACGAGGGCCCACTGGTGGTATTGATTAACCGCCTGAGCGCTTCGGCATCTGAAATTTTTGCCGGCGCCATACAAGACTATGAGCGCGGCATTATTGTTGGCGATCGGTCCTTCGGCAAAGGTACGGTGCAAACATTGTCCCCTCTCACCGAGGGACAGCTGAAAATCACCGAGAGTAAGTTCTACCGCATTTCTGGCGACAGCACCCAGCACCGTGGTGTAGTACCTGATCTGGCATTTCCCTCTCTGTTCGACACCGAAGAGATCGGCGAAAGTTCTCTGGACCATGCCCTCAACTGGGATCAGATCAACTCTGTGCGGCATCGTCGCTACAATGATTTAAGCACTGTGCTGCCCCATATTACCGATTTGTTCGAGGAACGCAGCCACAGCAACCCCGATTTTGTCTACCTGGAAGACCAGATAGCAATGGCAACGGAAACTCGCAAACTGGAGCGACTGCCCCTACATGAAGAAAAACGGGTCGCCCTGCGCGAGACCCAAGAAGACAAGGCGCTGACGATTGTAAACAAGCGTCGGGTTGCCAAGGGTGAAGAACCTCTTGCGTCTTTGGACGAGGATGAAGAAGAAACTGACGAGGCCTCCGATGCCGCCGCAGAAGATGATGAAACTGCAACAGACGCCGGCGAAGAAGTGGCAGATGCAGCAAATGAGGATGACACAGCCGTCGAGGAAGTGGACGCAGAGTCTGAGGAAGATGACGCTCCGGACGTTCTGCTTACCGAAGCGGGCAATGTGTTGGTTGATGCTCTGGTGCTGAAACAGCAGCGCTATGCAGCAAATGTCTCCGATAAGGACTAAGTAAACCGCCTGGGCAGTCCGACAGGACTGGCTGGGCTGTTCAACCGCTATCTGGACCTGTACTGGTCCGAGAACGACGCAATCCTTGAGTGACTTTGACTTGCGTCAGCTATCTCCAAACCATGCCAACTCTTTATGTAAATTCACTACGCTGCCGACGATGATCAATGTCGGCGCACGTGGTTGCTCTTTCTCGACGACGTCGACCATAGTTTCCAACGTTCCGGTCAGCACCCGCTGTTCTTGGGAGGTCGCGCGCTCAACCAGTGCGATTGGCGTATCAGCGCTGCGTCCATAGACCTGCAACTGTTCACAAATAACTGGCAGTCCAACCAGCCCCATGTAAAACACCAGTGTCTCGGTCTCTGACTTGAAGGACGGCCAATCCAGGTTGCTGCTGCCTCCTTTGAGGTGGCCTGCGACAAAACGCACAGACTGGGCGTGGTCACGGTGAGTAAGCGGTATTCCTGCGTAACAGCCAGCGCCACTAGCAGCGGTAATGCCAGGCACGACCTGGAATGGCACCTGGTGCTGAGCCAGTAATTCGATTTCTTCGCCACCGCGACCAAAAATAAAAGGATCTCCACCCTTGAGTCGAGCCACGCGTTTGCCCTGCTTGGCCAAATCTACCAACAACTGATTGATTTCACCCTGCGGTACCGCGTGGTCATCACGCCTTTTGCCGACGTAAATACGTTCAGCATCCCGACGAGCCATCTCCAGAATGGGTTCAGACACGAGTCGGTCATACAGCACCACGTCTGCCGTTTGCAGCAGCCGAGCTGCCTTGAACGTCATCAGATCAGGATCGCCCGGGCCAGCACCAATCAGGTAGACCTCTCCGATATGAAGTCCGTCCACATCCTGCAGCATTTCGTGCAACAGTTCCTCGGCACGACTTTCGCTCCCACCCATGACCTGCTCGGCTACCGTGCCCTCCATCACCTGTTCCCAAAACAGACGCCTTGGGGTTTCCGCTGGAATAGCGTCTTTAACGTGCTGTCGGAAGCGGCCTGCAAACTCAGCCAATCGACCGTAGGCCGCGGGCACCATGGCATCAATCTTACGTCGCAGCTGACGGGCCAGTACCGGACTCCTGCCAGAGCTGCTGATGGCGATAATCAGCGGATCTCGATCCACAATAGAGGGAAAAATGAAGGTACACAGAGCAGGTGCGTCGACCACATTGACCGGCAAATTCAGCGCCATCGCGTCAGCGTGAATCTGTTCGTTGACCTCGCGATGCGGCGTTGCGGCCACTACCAGCATGCGGCCATGCAAATCTGTCTCCCGATACTGGCTGCGCTGCCAGTTGCCGCCATGTTCAGCCAGCAACTGCTCGAGCTCAGGTGTAATGTCTGGTGCTACCACATTAAGACTTGCACCGGCCCTGAGTAACAAGCGTGCTTTGCGTGTGGCCACGGTGCCCGCCCCAACCAACACCACAGGTGAATTGCGCAACTGCAGGCAGACAGGCAAGTACTGCATATTAGCGGCTCAGAACTTCGATACCGCCCATGTAGGGACGTAAAGCCTGAGGCACTTCGATGCTGCCATCTGCACGCTGGTAGTTCTCCATAATGGCTACCAGAGTCCGACCAACCGCCAACCCGGAACCGTTCAGAGTGTGCAACAACTCCGGCTTGCCTGTTTCAGGGTTACGCCAACGTGCCTGCATGCGGCGGGCCTGATAGTCGCCGAAGCTACTACAAGAGGAAATCTCCCGGTAGGTGTCCTGAGCTGGCAGCCATACCTCCAGGTCATAGGTTTTACGGGCAGAAAAGCCGATATCGCCGCCACACAGAATTACCTTGCGATAAGGAAGCTCCAGCAATTGCAGGATTTTTTCAGCATGACCGGTAAGCGCTTCCAGCGCCTCATCAGACTGCGAGGGGCGCACCAGTTGCACCAGCTCTACTTTCTCAAACTGATGTTGACGAATGATGCCCCTGGTGTCCCGACCATAGCTGCCCGCTTCGCTGCGGAAACAGGGAGTATGGCAAGCGAACTTGACGCCCTCCTCCCCAAGCTCCGCGTCTTCGAAAATTCGGTCCCGTGCCACATTGGTTACCGGCACTTCGGCGGTGGGAATCAAGTAGTAATCCTGATCTCCTTCCAACTTAAACAGGTCTTCGGCAAACTTTGGTAGCTGACCGGTGCCGCGCAATGATTCGCTGTTGACGATATAAGGGACGTATATCTCACTGTAACCGTGCTCACCCGTATGCTGATTGAGCATGAACTGAATCAACGCTCGATGCAGTCTGGCAAGATTGCCATACATCACGTTGAAGCGAGACCCAGTGATTTTACCCGCTGTTTCAAAGTCCATCTGTCCCAGGTCTTCCCCCAGGGCGACATGATCTTTCACCTCGAAATCGTAGGCCCTGGGTTCGCCCCAGCGGGCAACTTCCTGATTGTCTTCTTCACTTTTTCCAAGTGGCACTTCGTCAGCCGGAATATTGGGGACAGACAACATCAGGTCTTCCAATTGCAGTTGCACTGCCTTGGCGTCGCCGGTGAGATCGTCGATCTGTGCGGCTATTTTCTCCAGGGTCTCGTTTACCTGGGCCTTGGCATCGTCCACGCTCATACCCTGGCCAACCAGAGTGCCGATCTGTTTGGAAGCGGCTTTGCGCTCCGCCAGCAAACTCTGGCTATCCACGTCCGCTTGCTTGCGACGCGCATCCAGTGCCTTGAATTGCTCTATGTCAAAGCTGAAGCCACGCTTGCTTAACGCCTGGGCAACGGCTTCGGGATCCTGCCTGACGGCCTTGATATCCAACATGTCCTGAATATTCCTGTATCTGGAGAGTCTAAGTAGTGAATGCGCTCTAGATTAGAGCGCGAGTCAATTGAATTGAAAGCCCTGTCATGAGCACGCAAACAACTGCGCTGGTTGCCATATACCCAAGGGCATGGGCTGTATGTCCATTCTCAAATAGTGCGATGCTTTCCAGTGAAAACGTAGAAAAGGTGGTAAAAGCGCCAAGGAAGCCGACCATTAACACGCTACGCCAATCCGGATGTATCACCTGTCTCTCGATTAGTACGAAAACCACACCAATCAGGAATGATCCAAGCATGTTGACCAGCAGCGTGCCCACAGGCCACTTTCCTTCCCATAGGGCATGCGCCCAACTCGAGAGCAGGTAACGCGAGACGGCCCCGGAGGCGCCGCCTAGGGCTATAAACAATAGGTATTTCATCGTATTCGGAAGTGGTTCAGTCGTAACGGCGTATTGTACTGGTTTTGTCTCGTTCGCGCAGGTACTGCAATTTTTCCTGAATTTTCTTCTCCAGGCCACGATCCACCGGGTGATAGTACTGGCTGGCTTGCAGGGACTCGGGTAAATAGCTCTCCCCGGCTGCATATCCGCCCTCTTCATCATGGGCATAGCGATACTCGGCGCCGTGGTCCATGTCCTTCATCAGGCTGGTAGGAGCATTGCGCAAGTGCAGTGGAACCTCCAGACTATCGCCCTCGCCTATCTCCGCCCTGGCGGTGTTATAGGCATTGTAAACGGCGTTGCTTTTGGCGGCACAAGCCAGGTAGATAATTGCCTGGGCTATGGCCAACTCTCCTTCCGGACTGCCCAGGCGCTCCTGCACCTGCCAGGCATCCAAAGAAATAGTCAGACCACGAGGATCAGCATTGCCAATGTCTTCGCTGGCCATGCGCACCACGCGCCGCGCAATGTAAAGCGGATCGCAGCCTCCATCCAGCATGCGGCAGAACCAATAAAGTGCACCGTCGGGGGAGCTGCCGCGCACAGCTTTGTGTAGTGCGCTGATCTGGTCATAGAACAGGTCGCCCCCTTTGTCGAAACGACGCAGGGATGCTTGGAGCACCTCTTCCAGCGTTGCCTCGGTAATCTCCCCGTCTTCGGCCAGGTCTGCTGCCAGCTCCAGCAAATTAAGGGAGCGACGAGCATCACCATCGGCATGTCCGGCGATCATCTCCAGGCAGTGCGGGGATGCCTGCGCACCGGTGCCCAGTTCTTCCATACCGCGCTGCAATACACCCATTAGCTCATCTGCCTCAAGTGATCGCAATTTGTAGACACGGGTGCGTGAAAGCAGTGCGTTATTGAGCTCAAAAGAGGGGTTTTCTGTGGTCGCGCCAACGAAAATTACCGTACCGTCTTCCACATAGGGCAGGAAAGCATCCTGCTGAGATTTATTGAACCTATGGACCTCATCGACAAACAAGACCGTATCTCTCCCGGTAGCCTTGTGCTGGCGCGCCTGAGCAATGGCCTCACGAATTTCCTTCACACCGGACAGCACCGCTGATATTTGCAAAAAATGCGCGTCAGCTGTCTCCGCCGCAATGCGCGCGAGAGTCGTCTTCCCCACGCCAGGAGGACCCCAGAAGATCATGGAATGTAATTGTCTTCGCTCTATTGCCTCACGCAGCGGCTTGCCAGGCGCGAGAATATGGGCCTGGCCAGCATAACTATCGAGATTTGCCGGGCGCAGACGCGCAGCAAGGGGCTGGTAACCGCTGTTCTGCCCGGCGCCACTGGCACCGGAGAACAAATCACTGGTCATGGTAAAACAGGTCGGCCCCTTCCGGAGGAGAAAACTCAAAGTCAGCAGGGGTGAGGACCGAGTCAGCATCCAGGTCCGTCAACTCAATAAACAGTCGTTGATTTAGCTCATCGACTATTTCCATGCCGCTGATCTGATTGTCAGCGAAAACAAGCGTGAGCTCACGGAACCCCGGATTACCTTCTAGCGGCAGCAACTGGAAACGGCCATTACCTACCTGCGTAACAGCGAATCGTTCACGCAATACTGCGGTATCGCCGGCCAGCACCTGCAGTGGTGACAATTCTTCACGCCCTTCGACAGATCGCCTGGTGACTGTTTCCAGGTCCCTATCGTGGTGCCACAGATGCACCCCGTCGGCTACGATCAGTTGGCTATCCGGGCTGTTGATTTCCCAGGCAAAGTAAACAGGCCTGAGCAATTTAAAACTGCCACTGGAAATTGTAGAGGGTTTCTCAGCCACTCCCGCATATTGGGTTTGCTGAAAATTACCCTGCAACTGCGCAAGAGACTGCAACTGCTGGATTAATTGCTCCGTAGCAGCATCATCGGATCTGGCGATACCAGCGACCAGGCATAAGCCCAGTGCGCCTAGCAGGAAATACATTTTCATGATCTATTATTCAGTCTTGTTGTGGCGGTGGAGGTGCGAGTACTTCACGCTGGCCATTAGTGCCCATCTCGGTAACCACTCCGGCTGCTTCCATAGACTCAATCAGGCGCGCGGCCCGGTTGTAACCAATGCGCAGTTTACGCTGCACGCTTGAAATCGACGCTCTGCGGCTCTGGGTAACGTAATGCACCGCCTCATCATAAAGCACATCGCTGTCTTCATCTTGGTCAGAAGAACTGGCTTTTAGTTCCCCTGCTGTGACGGGGGTCTGGCCGCCTTCGTCAAGCAGCCCATCAATATACAAGGGCTTACCGCGAACCTTCCAGTCGGCAACAACACGGTGAACTTCTTCATCAGAACAGAATGCTCCATGAACACGATTGGGCACCCCTGACCCTGGTGGCAGATACAGCATGTCACCATGTCCCAACAACTGTTCCGCCCCGCCTTGATCCAGAATCGTGCGCGAGTCCACCCTGGACGATACCTGGAACGCTATACGGGTGGGCACGTTGGCCTTGATCAAGCCGGTAATCACGTCCACAGACGGGCGCTGGGTAGCAAGAATCAAATGAATCCCCGCCGCCCTCGCTTTCTGGGCAATACGTGCGATCAATTGCTCTACCATCTTGCCCACAATCATAATCATGTCGGCGAATTCGTCGATCACCACCACAATTGCGGGCAGTTTTATGAGGCTGGGGGCGATTTGTTCCTCGTCGGTCTCAGCGAAGATTGGATCGGGTGTCCAGAGCGGGTCAGCAATGGGAGCGCCCGCTTTTTCTGCATCCAGCACTTTGCGGTTGTAGCCCCCTAGGTTACGCACGCCCAGCGCAGCCATCAGTTTGTAACGACGCTCCATTTCTGCAACGCACCAACGCAGGCCGTTAGCGGCATCCTTCATATCAGTAATAACCGGCGTCAACAAATGTGGTATGCCGTCATAGACAGAAAGCTCCAACATCTTGGGGTCTACCAGTATCATCCGCACGTCTTCTGGACCAGACTTGTATAGCAGACTCAACAGCATGGCGTTCACGCCTACCGACTTACCGGAGCCGGTGGTGCCGGCTACCAACAAGTGCGGCATCTTGGCAAGGTCAGCACAAACGGGCTGACCGGATATATCGTGACCCAGAGCCAGGGTCAGGGGCGATTTCGACTGATCAAAGGCCTTGGAGGCCAGCACTTCCCGGAAGTTAACAATTTCTCTATCTTCATTAGGAATCTCGATCCCCACCACAGACTTACCCGGGATCACTTCTACTACCCGCACAGAAATCACTGCCAGGGAGCGCGCAAGGTCTTTGGCTAGATTGGAAATACGAGAAACTTTAACCCCCGCAGCAGGCTGTATTTCAAACCGGGTGATCACCGGCCCGGGGTAAACTGCCACAACCTCTGCAGTGATGCCAAAGTCTGCCAGTTTAAGCTCCAGCAGCTTCGACAATGCCTCTAAAGCTTCTTTGGAGTAACCCCTGCTGGGGTCTTTGATCTCGGTATCCAACAAATCCAGATGCGGCATTTCTCCGGTCGATTGTGCTTCGAACAGAGGCTGTTGTTTTTCTTTTTCCACCCGCTCCGATTTCTCTGCCCTGGGCTTGAGTGGTTTTATCTTGGGTGGTTTGCGCTTTTTCTCTTTTTCAACGTGCTGTTCAATCACCACCTTGCGCGCTTCAACTGCCTTATCCCGCTTCCTTTTTTCGCTTAAATCTTCCACTGTTTTGGAGACCCAGGCTCGGGACTTTTCAAAATACGTGATCGCCCAGGAACCCAGCTTGTCCATCAGCTTGAGCCAACTCAAATCAGTGAATATGGTCATGCCGAACAGGAACACCGCCAGCAGGATCAGTCTGCTGCCGACAGCACTAAAAGCCATGGTAAAGGAGCCGCCTATCGCCTGACCAAGAATGCCGCCCGCACCCTGTGGCAACGGCGAATTACCCGTGTCATTCATCGCCGTAAGCGCTGTGCCCGCAATCATCACCAGCACTAAGCCGAGCACCCGAATGCCAAACGTCAGCCAGTCGAATCCTTTATCCTGCTTGCGTTCAATCAGAATGATGACCGCTCGATAGGCCAGCAGTATCGGGAACAGGTAGGCGGCGTAACCTACAAGGGAGAAAAATACGTCCGCCAGCCAAGCGCCGGTGGGGCCCCCAAGGTTGGCAATGCCACCCCCGGAACCACTCGCAGACCACCCTGGGTCTTGTGGGCTGTATGTAAATAGCGCCAGCAACAGGTACAGGCAAACAGCGCTAACGCCGATAAAGGCGCCTTCACGCAGTCTTGGACCCATGAATGATTCGGTATTGGTTGTGTCTGGCACGGCTGTTATTGTCCTTCCCCACTGTCCCCAACTAATGGGCTGCTATAGCGTTCATAGCGAGAGCCAATTGTGGCGTTATTCTGTATTTTTTTCAAAGACTTATGGCTTCTTTTTAGAAATTACCGAACCTTTGTCCGATTTGCACCTTTAAAGTACCATAGTCCGTCCCCAACTTATGGGTACAGTTTACCCGTTTTCGCGGCGCTAGCGCCCCTGAATTTACCAAGGAAGTCCAATCGATGAGTGAAGTACGCCATATACCCCTGATCATCCTCGGCAGTGGCCCTGCCGGTTATACGGCGGCAGTCTACGCAGCCCGCGCCAACCTGACGCCGGTTGTCATCACCGGAATGCAGCAAGGTGGACAGCTCACCACTACCACCGAGGTTGAAAACTGGCCCGGTGGCCACGCTGAGCTACAGGGACCAGAACTCATGCAGAACATGCAAGAGCATGTTGAGCGCTTCGACACCGAAATCGTTTTCGATCACATCGATGAAGTCGATGTAAACGCGCGTCCAATGACGCTCAAGGGCACTAGCTCATATACCTGCGATTCAATGATTATCGCCACCGGGGCCTCTGCGCAATACCTTGGTCTGCCGTCCGAGGAAGCCTTCATGGGTAAAGGCGTGAGCGCCTGCGCCACCTGCGATGGTTTTTTCTACCGCAACCAGAAAGTGGCTGTCATTGGCGGCGGTAACACCGCTGTAGAGGAGGCGCTCTACCTGGCCAATATCGCAGAACACGTAACGGTGGTGCACCGTCGCGATGCCCTTCGCTCTGAAAAAGTGCTGCAGGACCGCCTGTTCGCGCGTGAAAAAGAGGGCAAGGTGACCATCATGTGGGACCACACACTGGACGAGGTGCTGGGAGATGACAGCGGTGTGACCGGAATGCGCGTCAAGAGCGTAAAGGATGGCAGCACCAGCGATATCGACCTGGCGGGGGTGTTTATTGCCATTGGCCACAAACCCAATACCGACATCTTTGCCGGTCAACTGGACATGAAAGATGGCTACATCACGATCAAGAGCGGACTGGAAGGCAACGCCACCAGCACCAGCTCTCCAGGCGTATTTGCCGCCGGTGATGTTGGTGATCATGTTTACCGTCAGGCTGTCACGTCCGCGGGCTTTGGCTGTATGGCGGCACTGGACGCCGAGAAGTATCTGGACAATCTCTAGACACTCAATTTGTCATCCCCGCCAAGCGCGGGGGTGACAGCAACAGACAATAGTGACGCATCACCGGCGTTTCTGGTTCAATAACTGACATGCGCCCCATTCGCCAACTCCATACGGGGGATTCCTTCCCCCCGACCAGTGAAGCACTGGATTACCCCAACGGCCTGCTCGCAGTTGGTGGTGACCTCACCCCTGCCCGACTGCTAGCAGCCTATCGTCGAGGTATCTTTCCCTGGTATGAGCAGCCGCAGCCGGTTCTCTGGTGGAGCCCTGACCCGCGCTCGGTGCTGTTACCGGATAAACTTCACATCTCTCGATCACTGCTTAAAACACTGCGCAAGAATCGCTTCCAACTCGCCGTTGACCAGCGGTTTGAAGCGGTCATGCGCAAATGTGCAGAGCTTCGAGCTGATGGCCTGGGTTCGTGGATTGGGGACGATATGCTCGCGGCTTACTGCGACCTGCACCACATTGGTCACGCCCACTCGGTGGAAGTCCTGGACGCAGACGGAGAACTCGTGGGAGGCCTCTATGGCATCGCCCTGGGTCGAGCATATTTTGGGGAGTCCATGTTCAGCACGGTCAGTAATGCCTCTAAGGTTGCCCTGGTGGCGCTGCTCGATATTCTTAACAGAGGCGGCTTCGGGTTAATCGATTGCCAGGTAGAAAGTGAACATCTCAATTCGCTGGGGGCTGACAATATGAGTAGACTGGACTTCGAGCGGCTGCTTGCCCAAACTGTGGACATCGGCCACGATCCCGGGATCTGGCGATTGCCGGCAACTTGCGGAGAATTGTTGTGACCTCTTCCATGCGGGACCTAAAGGTCTATACGACCTACCCCCACAGCTGTAGCTACCTGGACGACCGGGAAGCCACCACCCTGTTTGTGGATCCCCGGCAGGAAGTAGACCAAGCCCTGTACAGCAATCTTTCAGTGCTCGGGTTTCGCCGCAGCGGCAACCACCTTTATCGCCCCCACTGCAATGGCTGCGAAGCCTGCATCCCCGCCCGTATTCCGGTAGACGGTTTCCTGCCTAATCGCACCCAGAGGCGCACCTCAACCCGCAACCGCGATCTTGACATTGAGATGACTGACGACATTCGCGACGAGTCGGCGTTCGAGCTCTACCGACGGTATATCGAGCAGCGTCACGCTGACGGTGACATGTATCCCCCTGATCGTGAGCAGTATTTGTCCTTTCTGGACAACGCCTGGGAGTGCACCCGTTATTACCGTTTCTATGAAGACGGCCGGCTCATCGCCATTTCCGTAGTCGATGAATTGCTCGATGGTCTGTCGGCCATTTACACCTTTTTCGACCCGGCAGCTGACAAACGAAGCCTGGGTCGCTATGCAATTTTGTGGCAAATCGAGAAGTCCAGGGAGTTGGGTCTGGAATATCTTTACCTTGGTTACTGGATCAAAAATTGCCGCAAAATGGCTTACAAGTCAGAGTACCGGCCGCTGGAACTCTATATAAAGGGTCGCTGGACCACCCTCCTGTGATTGCTCTCACCTAAGGTCAGGCAGCAGGCTTTGTACCGGCACCAGAATTACCGTGAATTAAAGTAGAAACGGGTGGATGTTTCAGGCAAAATGCGCCCCTGTTTTTACACTGAGGACTGCCGCTACATGGCAAAGGAAGACCAAATTGAAATGGAAGGCGAGGTGATCGACACCCTGCCTAACACCACGTTTCGCGTACAGCTGGAGAATGGCCACGTTGTAACTGCGCACATCTCAGGCAAAATGCGTAAAAACTACATTCGTATTCTGACAGGAGACAAGGTTCGCGTTGAACTAACTCCTTATGACCTGACCAAGGGCCGTATTACTTACCGCGAGCGTTAAACACACGCCTATCGGCAATTGCGGTGGCCCATTCATGGGCTACCGCAGTATATCGAGCTGTTGCTAGCTCTCCTCCAGCGCCAACTCTTCTTCTTCCATCAGCACGTCCAGCTTGTCTTCGGCCTTATTGAGTCGAACCAGAGCGGTGCCGCCTGATTGTGCCAGATCTCCGAACAAGACCATCTCCGCCAGCGGCTTCTTGATGTATTCCTGAATCACCCGTTCCATAGGCCTGGCACCCATATGCTTGTCATAGCCTTTCTCCACCAGCCAAAGCCGTGCATCTTCATCCACGTCGATGGTTACACGCTTCTCGTCTAACTGACCCTGTAATTCGGTGAGGAACTTGTCTACAACAGTGAAGATCACGTCTTCACCCAGAGGTTCAAACTGTACGATGCTGTCCAGTCGGTTACGGAATTCGGGAGTAAACATCCGGTTGATGGCTTCCAACCCGTCGGTGCTGTGATCCTGACTGGTAAAGCCAATCGAGCGCCGACTGATGCTTTCGGCCCCGGCATTGGTCGTCATAACTAGGATCACATTGCGAAAATCTGCCTTGCGCCCGTTGTTGTCCGTCAGCGTGCCGTGGTCCATCACTTGCAACAGCAGGTTGAATACCTCCGGATGCGCCTTCTCTATCTCGTCCAGCAGTATCACTGCGTGGGGGTGTTTGGTCACAGCATCGGTGAGCAGGCCACCCTGGTCGAAACCTACGTATCCCGGCGGTGCGCCAATTAGACGTGAAACCGTGTGCCGCTCCATGTATTCGGACATATCGAAGCGAATCAACTCCAGACCCAATTGCATGGCGAGCTGCCGAGTCACCTCTGTCTTGCCAACACCCGTGGGCCCAGCCAGCAGGAACGAACCAATAGGTTTGTCTCCAGACTTCAAGCCCGCTCGTGCCAGCTTTATCGACGTGGCCAGGCTACTGATGGCTTTACTCTGCCCAAATACTACCATCTGCAGGTTCTGCTCAAGTTTTTTAAGCGTTTCCTTGTCGTCAGAACTGACAGTCTTTGGGGGGATACGGGCAATCTTGGCTATCACCGTTTCTATGTCCCCTACGCCAATCACTTTTTTGCGCTTCGAAGGGGCAACCAACTGCTGATAGGCGCCGGCCTCATCGATCACGTCAATTGCCTTGTCGGGCAGGAAACGGTCGGTGATGTAACGAGCAGAAAGATCTGTCGCGACCCTCAGGGCCTTATCGGTATAGCGCAGTCCATGGTGCTCTTCAAAGCGGGACTTGAGCCCCTTGAGAATTTTGTAGGCATCATCCGGACTGGGTTCCAGCACATCAATTTTCTGAAAGCGACGACTGAGTGCCTTGTCTTTATCGAATATTCCGCGATATTCCTGGAACGTAGTGGAACCTACACAGCGCAGTTTACCGGAGCTCAGCAATGGCTTAAGCAGGTTACTGGCGTCCATTACGCCACCAGACGCGGCACCGGCGCCAATAATCGTATGTACTTCATCAATGAATAGTATGGCGTGCTCGCGCTTCTTAAGCTCGCCCAATAAACCCTTGAAGCGCTTCTCAAAGTCGCCGCGATACTTTGTGCCCGCAAGCAATGCTCCCAGATCCAGGGAATAGACCACTGCATCCTTGAGAATGTCGGGCACATCACCATCGACAATTTTCTTGGCAAGACCCTCGATAATTGCGGTCTTGCCTACACCGGACTCACCCACCAGTAGAGGGTTGTTCTTGCGACGGCGGGCAAGAATCTGCGCCACTCGCTCGACTTCAGGTCCACGACCAATCAATGGGTCAATATTGCCCTCTGCGGCCTCTTTATTGAGGTTGGTAGAATAACTGTCCAGCGGGTTACTCTCGCCTTCACCCTGTTCACCACCTTCGTTGTCAACGGGGTGATCAGGCTCACTGGGTTCACTCTCACCCGCCACCTTGGAAATTCCGTGGGTCATATAATTGACCACGTCCAGTCGAGCAATATTCTGGGTCTTGAGGAAAAATACCGCCTGACTCTCGGACTCACTGAAAATAGCCACCAGCACATTTGCACCGGTAACCTCGCTCTTGCCCGAAGATTGCACATGAAACACAGCGCGCTGTAGCACTCGTTGGAAGCCCAGGGTGGGCTGGGTGTCGCGATCCTCCTCTTCTTCCGGGATCAGTGGTGTAGTGGCATCGACAAACTCAACCAGGTCTCCACGCAATCCCCCTATATCTGCACCGCAAGCCTTTAGCACTCGGATAGCATCGTTATTTTCCAGCAGGGCCAGCAACAAGTGCTCTACGGTCATAAACTCGTGCCGCTTTGCCCTGGCGCCGCGAAATGCGTCGTTCAAGGACTGTTCCAAGTCGTTACTCAGCATATACCACTCCTGGGCCTTAGCCCTCTGATGCCTCTATTTCACACAGCAACGGATGTTCACATTCTTTGGCGTATTGGTTCACCTGTGCCGCCTTTGTCTCGGCGATATCACGGGTAAAAATCCCGCACACCCCCTTACCTTGTGTGTGTACAGTCAACATGACGTGCGTAGCCTGTTCCCTGTTCATCCGAAAAAATGTTTCCAGTATTTCGACAACAAACTCCATCGGCGTGTAGTCGTCATTGAGCAGCACCACTTTAAACAGAGGCGGCTTCTTGAGCTTAGGCTTGCTCTCCTGCAACGCCACACCGCCATCGGATTCCTGCTCTTCTTTACTCATACGCAAGTTGTTGTCGTTATGGATGTAATCCACGTTACCACTCTTAATTCTGTGCTTGTAAGGTACTGTATATGGATACAATACGCGGGTTTTCAAGGGGCCGCAATCTGGACAAAGCCTCGGCTTTTGCAGGACCAAAGAAAAGGGCCTCTGGTATCCCAGAGGCCCTTGTTAGGCCAAATCAGCAAAAGCTTACATGGATTTTACGATAGCCTTGCCAAACTCAGAGCAGCTCAGTAGCGTCGCCCCTTCCATCTGACGCTCAAAGTCGTAGGTGACCGTCCCCGCCTGGATGGCACCGTTCATACCATCAATGATCAGGTCAGCAGCCTCGTTCCAGCCTATGTGACGCAGCATCATTTCTGCAGACAGGATTAAAGAGCCCGGGTTTACCTTATCCTGACCTGCGTACTTGGGAGCGGTGCCGTGGGTGGCCTCGAACAAGGCAATAGTATCTGACAGGTTAGCGCCAGGAGCGATGCCAATACCGCCTACCTGGGCTGCCAGTGCATCCGACAGGTAGTCGCCGTTGAGATTAAGAGTGGCAACCACACTGTAATCTTTTGGCCGGGTCAGGATCTGCTGCAGCATGGCATCGGCAATGACATCCTTGATGATGATTTCCTTACCGTTGTTAGGGTTCTTCATGGAGACCCATGGGCCCCCGTCCAGCAGTTCACCGCCAAACTCCTGCTGGGCAAGTTCGTAACCCCAGTCACGGAAGGCGCCTTCAGTGAACTTCATGATATTGCCCTTGTGGACCAGTGTAACTGAAGGCAGGTCCTGATCGATCGCATACTGAATAGCTTTACGCACCAGGCGCTTGGTACCCTCTTCAGAGACTGGCTTAATCCCAATACCGACGTTCTGCGGGAAACGAATTTTAGTGGCGCCCATTTCATTGATAATGAAATCCACAACCTTTTGCGCTTCTTCAGTGCCCGCTTGATATTCGATGCCGGCGTAAATGTCTTCCGAGTTCTCGCGGAATATCACCATGTTGCAGGCGCCGGGATCCTTAACTGGCGAAGGCACACCCTCGAACCAACGAACAGGGCGCAGGCAAGTATAAAGGTCCAGCTCCTGGCGCAGGGCAACATTCAGGGAGCGAAAGCCTCCACCCACGGGCGTAGTCAGGGGGCCCTTAATAGCCACGGCGTAGCCTTTGATAGCATCCAGCGTTTCTTCAGGGAACCAGTCCCCATCGTAGAGCTCAGCTGCCTTCTCTCCGGTAAAAATTTCCATCCAGGAGATTTTCTTGTCGCCACCGTAGGCCTTGTTTACTGCGGCATTAACCACATCGATCATGACGGGACTGATATCGATGCCGATACCGTCACCTTCGATGAAAGGAATGATAGGATTGTCTGGGACGTTCAGGCTGTTATCGTCATTGACGGTGATTTTGTCACCTTCAGTGGGAACCTGAATATGCTTGTAGCCCATGTCTTTACTCCATTGCTTCTGGGTTCTCGGGATAGACGGGAGGCCTGGTAGACACCCCGACCGGGATGGTTAAAAGTATAGCATGCGCTGGGCAGTTCTCCTGTCGAATGGCTGGTCAGATCAGTGCTGGAAAATTCTTGTTACAAACAACCGCAAAGCCAGGTCCAGGAGAGCGTTCAAACATGGCCAAGATCATTCTATTGAACAAGCCCTTTCAGGTATTGAGCCAGTTCAGCGACACCGAGGGGCGCAAAACCCTGGCGGATTTTCTCAGCGCCCCAAAATTCAGGGCCGCCGGGCGCCTGGATTACGACTCAGAAGGACTGCTGTTGTTAACTGACAACGGCCAACTGCAGCAGCAAATCGCCAACCCCAGCCACAAACAGTGGAAAACCTACCTGGTACAGGTAGAGGGCAATATTGACGAAAAAGCGATTCAAGCACTGCGCAACGGCCTCGACCTCAAGGACGGCCCCACCCTGCCCGCCCGGGCCCGTAAAATTGACACCCCAAAGCTGTGGCCAAGAATCCCCCCGGTCAGGGAGCGCAAGTCAGTGGCGGATAGCTGGCTGGAGCTATCCATTCGCGAGGGGCGCAACCGTCAGGTTCGGCGCATGACTGCCGCGATTGGTTACCCTACCCTCAGGCTTGTGCGCCAGCGCATCGGAGACTGGGCGCTGGATGGACTGGCGCCAGGCGCTTATCGCACTGAGGAAGTTTACGCGCCCGCGGTGCAACAACAACGGCCTCATAAGCGGCCTCAAAAGCACACAAGGAGATAGCAAATGACGCAATGGCCTCCCCATGTCACTGTCGCTTCGGTTGTGGTCCGCAACGAGCACTACCTGATGGTAGAAGAAAGAGATAAAACCAGCGGCGAAGTCGTGTTCAACCAACCAGCCGGACACCTTGAGCCCGGTGAGAGCATCACCGAGGCGGCGTTGCGCGAAACACGCGAGGAAACTGGCTGGGAGGTGCGTTTGACAGGCCTACTGGGTATGGCGCTCTATGAGGCCGGAAATGGCGTCGTCTATTACCGTACGACTTTCCTGGGTGACGCCGTTAAACCACTTGAAAATGCAGTGATCGACCCCGATATTACTGCTGTGCACTGGTTGAGCTACGAGGAAATTATGGCCAACTCTGCTAGAATGCGCAGCCCGCTGGTACTGGCTGCCATAGAGCAATACCGCAAGGGACTCAACAGCCCCCTGGAACTCATATACGGATGAGCTTTAACGCATCGAAAAAAGTCATCGTCGGCATGTCCGGCGGTGTCGACTCCTCTGTTTCTGCCCTTCTACTGAAGGAGCAGGGCTATGCTGTGGAGGGCCTGTTCATGAAGAACTGGGAAGAAGACGATGGCACTGAATACTGCACTGCCAAAGAGGACTTCGCAGACGCCCAGGCAGTCGCTGACAAACTGGACATCAAGCTTCACGGCGCCAATTTCGCTGCAGAATACTGGGACAATGTGTTCGAGCACTTCCTGGATGAATATCGAGCCGGACGCACGCCCAACCCTGACATCCTGTGCAATCGCGAAATCAAGTTCAAGGCATTTCTGGACTATGCGTTAACGCTGGGCGCAGACTTGATCGCCACAGGCCATTATACACGTAGAGCCGAGTCAGCCGGTAAGACCACGCTGCTCAAAGGTCTTGACCCAAACAAAGACCAGAGTTACTTCCTGCACGCAGTCGGTCACCAGGAGCTGTCCAGAACGCTATTTCCGGTGGGCGAGATCGAGAAGCCCGAGGTACGACGGCTAGCCGAGCAATACGAGCTGGCGACAGCCAAGAAAAAGGATTCCACCGGCATCTGCTTTATCGGCGAACGCCGTTTCACCGATTTCCTGCAACAGTATCTACCTGCTCAGCCCGGTGAAATACACAGCTTGGACGGAGAACGCCTGGGCCAGCATCAGGGTTTGATGTACCACACGATTGGCCAGCGTCAAGGTCTTGGCATTGGTGGCTTGGCCAATCATACAGACGCACCCTGGTACGTAGTGGAGAAGGATCTGCACAACAATGTCCTGCTGGTCGCCCAGGGCAACAATCATCCCGCTCTGTTCAAGAGCACCTTGACTACCGGTGACGTCTACTGGGTTGCAGGCGAGCCACCCGGCTTACCAGCGCAGTGTCATGCCAAGGTTCGCTATCGACAGGCAGATCAAAACTGCACCATCAAACCAGATGGAGACGGCTATCGGGTGCAGTTCGAGCAACCGCAGCGCGCAGTAACGCCTGGGCAGTCGGTTGTTTTCTACCAAGGCGACGTTTGCCTGGGTGGTGGCGTTATTGAGCAGGCGGCCTGAATGAGCAGACAATATTCAGTATTGGAACAGCAGACCATCGCCCTGGCTGGCGTCGCCCAGGCGGCTCGTCTGGTAGACCAGATATCACGTACGGGAAGTTACCCCGCAGAGTTTCTCGAGCCGTCCATCCACAGTTTGTTCGAATTCGAGCCCGATAATGTCGCCGCAATTTTCGGCGGCCTTGCTGGTGTAAAACTGGGCCTCAATAATTTGAGCGCTATGTTGGCCAGTCGCCAGGCCGATGAGAACCGGGAGATTGTGCGCTACGTGCTCAACATGCTTTACCTAGAGCGCAAGTTCGCTGCCAGTAATGAAATGATGTCTGTCGTCCATTCCAGACTTGAGCACACCAGTTTCAAGGCAGAACATTTTGCGGGCCATGTGAACGATGTCTGTCACAGTGTGTCAGGCATCTACCAGGACACCCTGAGCAAAATGCGCTTCCGCATTAAGGTCTCAGGTAGTGCCCAGCACCTGCAGGACAAGGTTAATGCGGATATCATCCGCGCCCTACTGCTGGCAGGCATACGCTCGGCTTTCTTGTGGCGCCAGTTGGGTGGCCGCAGATGGCGCCTTTTGTTCGAGCGCAAACGTATTCTCCAAACCAGCCAGCACCTGTCCCGGGACCTTCCCGTGGTGTAAAATTCGCCCCCTTCGCCAACCTCCGGAGTCATTCATGGACCTCTCAGCACTCACCGCAGTTTCCCCCATCGACGGCCGCTACGGCAGCAAAACCGCTGACCTACGCGACGTGTTCAGCGAATTTGGCCTGATCAAGCGCCGCGTGCTGGTGGAAGTTCGCTGGCTGCAATGTCTCGCCGCTCATGAAGGCATTCCAGAAGTGCCCGCGCTGTCACCTTCTGCCAACAAGACGCTGGAGGATATCGTCGACAACTTCGCTGAGGTGGATGCCAGGCGTATTAAGGACATTGAAGCGACCACCAATCACGATGTGAAGGCTGTGGAATACTTTATCAAAGAGCGATTTGCCGGTAACGCTGAACTCGAGGCCGTCTCAGAGTTTGTGCACTTTGCCTGTACCTCTGAAGATATTAACAACCTGTCACATGCCTTGATGCTGCGCGACGGAGTAGACACTGTGCTGTTGCCGCAAATGCACAAGGTGGTAGATGCACTGGTTGCTGTCGCGCACAGTGCAGCTGAAGTCCCGATGCTGTCTCGCACCCACGGACAGACAGCCAGCCCTTCCACTATGGGCAAGGAATTTGCCAACGTGGTGGCGCGACTACGCCGGCAGTTGAAACTGATCGACCAGGTAGAGTATCTGGGTAAGATCAATGGCGCTGTGGGTAACTATAATGCTCATCTTAGCGCCTATCCTGCTGTTGACTGGCAGAGCACTGCAGATACGTTTGTCGCCTCCCTGGGTCTTACCTGGAACCCTTACACCACCCAGATTGAGCCGCACGACTATATGGCGGAATTGTTCGATGCCATTGCCCGCTTCAACACAATCCTGATCGATTTTAACCGTGATGTGTGGGGATATATTTCCCAGGGCTATTTCAAACAGCGCACTATCGCAGGTGAAGTGGGATCCTCGACTATGCCGCACAAGGTCAATCCTATCGATTTCGAGAACTCCGAGGGTAACCTCGGTCTGGCCAATGCATTGTTGGCTCACCTGGCTACCAAATTACCCATCAGTCGCTGGCAGCGAGATCTCACCGACTCCACCGTGTTGCGCAACATGGGTGTAGGCGCAGGCTATAGCCTGATTGCTTACCAGTCCTGCCTCAAAGGTATTAGCAAGTTACAGCTCAACGAACAGCGTTTGGCAGCAGATTTAGATGCCAGCTGGGAAGTCCTGGCGGAACCTATTCAGACAGTGATGCGCCGTTACGGCATTGACAAGCCCTACGAGAAGCTCAAAGAGTTAACCCGCGGCCAGGATATGAGTAAAGCTGTGATTCAAGACTTTGTGAGCAAGTTGGATATCCCCGACCAGGCCAAGCAAGACTTACTGGCAATGACACCGGGCAACTATATTGGTAATGCTATAAGCCAGGCCAGAGACATAGGTTAAACGTTAATGGAATGGGAATTGAATGTCGATCGGGAGCTATTCCTGGCACGCTACTGGCAACAAAAACCGCTGCTGATCCGCAGTGCAATTGCCAACTTCACGCCTCCCCTGACAAGTGACGAACTTGCCGGGCTGGCTTTCGAAGAAGATGTGGAGTCTCGTATTGTTGAGCATTGCGACGGTAACTGGCTGTTGTCGCACGGCCCGTTTGCCGATGCCGACTACCATCGCCAACACCCTTGGACATTGCTAGTACAGGCTGTAGACCACTACATTCCCGAGGTTGCCGAGTTGCGTAAACTGGCCGACTTTATTCCCCAGTGGCGCATTGACGATATCATGGTCAGCTATGCCAGCGACGGCGGCAGCGTCGGCCCGCACTACGACAACTACGATGTTTTCCTGTTACAGGGAGAAGGTCAACGACTGTGGAAAACTGGACAATTTTGCGGCCCCGATAGCCCACTGCTGCCTCATGACGAGCTGAAAATACTGCGCCAGTTTGAAACAGAGGCTGAATATCTGCTGGGGCCGGGGGACGTTTTGTACATACCGCCTGGGATTGCCCACTGGGGAGTTGCCCAGGGCGAGTGCACTACTTTCTCCATTGGCTTTCGTGCACCACGTGTAAACGAGATGGTGTCGCGTTTCACTGATGCATTGCTTGATCAGCTAGAACCGGACCTCTTCTTCAGCGATGCCAGGCTTGAACCCGCCACTAGAGCAGGAGAAATCCGGCCCCGTGATCTGGAGCGAGTAAACGCACAGATTCAAGCAGCACTGGATCAGGCTAACGGTAGTCACTGGTTCGGAGAATTGGCCACAGAATCACGTTACGACCAATTTCCGGATGATGACGAGCTGGCCGAAGCACGCATGGCGTTACAAGATGGCCCCAGCAAACTGGTACTTAACGCCTCTGCAAAGCTGGCCTGGCAGCGTGAAGCCGACGGCGTAGCAGTTTTTGCCAATGGCGATAGCCGCGTATTCCCCGACAGTATCTTATCCGCGCAAATCGCCCTTTGTGAAAACTGGCAACTGGAAACCCACCAGCTGACATCCGCCTTGGCAAGCCCTGCCACGGCTGCCTGGCTGGATTTTTTGCTAGAGTCAGGCTGCGTTCACCTACCCTAAAAAAATAGCAGCTTACTCAAGGCAAGCTGCCATTTGATAACGCGCCTTGATCGGCCTTAGCTGTTAGCTTCTTGCAGGATAGCGTTTAGCGTAGTGCTGGGTCGCATGATACGTTTTATCGCTGCTCGATCCGCGTGATAGTAACCATAGCCCTCCTCTTCCAGTGGCTGACCCTGCGTTTTCTCCAACTCGGCCACAATAGCCGCTTCGCCGTCACTGAGTTTCTGGGCCAACAACGCGAAGCGCTCAGCCAGCGCTGTGTCCTCCGACTGTGCGGCCAAGGACTGCGCCCAATACAAACCCAGATAGAAGTGGCTACCGCGATTATCTAACTCTCCCACCTTCCGTGAAGGTGACTTGTTGTTCTCCAGCAGCTTGCCGGTAGCCTCGTCCAGTGTCTTGGCCAGCAGCGCCGCCTGGGCGTTGCCATGCTTGATCCCCATGTCTTCCAGAGAGACCGCAAGGGCCAAAAACTCGCCCAGTGAATCCCAGCGCAGGTGATTCTCTTCCTGCAGCTGTTGCACATGCTTGGGCGCGGAACCACCAGCACCTGTTTCGTACATACCGCCGCCCTTGAGCATTGGCACAATAGACAACATTTTGGCGGAGGTACCCAATTCCATAATCGGAAACAGGTCGGTCAGGTAATCACGGAGCACGTTGCCCGTAGCAGAGATCGTGTCGCTGCCCCGTATCATACGTTCCATACTGCGTCGAATGGCCTCAACGTAGGTCATAATACGGATATCAAGACCCTGCGTATCATGCTCCTTGAGGTACTCATTGACCTTCTTGATCAGCTCAATATCGTGCGCACGATTGCGATCCAACCAGAAAATCACCGGGGTATCCGATTGTCGGGACCGTGTGACTGCCAGCTTTACCCAGTCGCGGATGGCCTCATCCTTGGTCTGACAGGCTCGCCATATATCACCAGGCTCCACTTCATGCTGCATCAGTACATTGCCGTTGGCATCGACCACTCGCATAGTGCCGGGAGCATCAACCTCAAAGGTTTTATCGTGGGAGCCATACTCTTCAGCTTTCTTGGCCATCAGACCCACATTGGGCACCGTGCCACAAATGGTTGGGTCGAAGGCACCGTTGGTCTTACAAAAGTTGATCATCTCTTGATAAATCGTTGAATAAGTACTTTCAGGCATTACTGCCTTGCAGTCCTTGGCCTTGCCATCGGGGCCCCACATTTTGCCGCCGTTGCGAATCATAGCAGGCATAGAGGCATCAACGATGACATCACTGGGGACGTGAAGATTGGTAATGCCTTTGACAGAATCTACCATCGCCAGCTCTGGCCTGCCCTCGTAACAAGCGTGTATATCCTCAAGAATTTCCTCTCGCTTGGAGCGAGGCAGTGACTCAATTTTTTCGTAGACACTGCTCAATCCGTTATTGGGGTTTACACCTAACTCATCAAACACAGAGCCATATTTTTCAAACAGGTCCTTATAAAACACCGTAACAGCGTGACCAAAAACAATGGGATGGGAGACCTTCATCATGGTCGCCTTGACATGGAGTGACCACATCACGCCCGACGCCCTCGCGTCGTCCATGGTCTGTTCCAGAAAATCACGTAATGCACGGGCACTCATGCGCATACCATCCATGACCTCACCCGCCTGCATGGCAATCTGCTTGTGGACAGTCACTGAGCCGTCGGCTGCTACGAACTCAATGCGCACATCGCCAGCCTCGGCCATGGTGACTGACTGTTCTGCAGAATAAAAATCACCCTCGCGCATGTAATCGGCATGAGTGCGCGAAGCCATACTCCACTGACCCATTGAATGCGGGAATTTACGCACGAATTTTTTAACCGCTTTAGGGGCTCGGCGATCGGAGTTACCCTCTCGCAACACTGGATTCACCGAACTGCCAAGGTTTTTCTCGTAACGAGCAAGAACATCATGTTCCTCCTCGCTCTGCGGGTTCTCAGGATAGTCAGGCAGTACATAGCCCTCGGCCTGCAGTTCAGCAATACAATCCTTCAGCTGCGGGACAGAGGCGCTGATATTCGGTAGCTTGATAATGTTGGCCGCAGGATCCTGGGTGAGCTCTCCAAGAAAGGCGAGGCCATCCACTACCCGCTGCTCTTCTTGCAGGTAGTCGGGGAAACTTGCCAGAATTCGACCAGCCAGAGAAATATCAGTGATCTTGACAGTGATACCGGCTGCTGCGGTAAAGGTGCGCACTATCGGTAAAAGGGAACAGGTTGCAAGCGAAGGGGCTTCATCGGTAAGGGTGTAGTAGATCGTGCTATTGTTACTTGACATGGCTACCTCTAGAGAACGAATGCGATGTGTAGGAACCGGCAGGCTCGTAAGCCATTTTGCAGCGCAAACTATACCTTAATACGCACCCTCATCGGTAGTCTGGGGCAATCCAAAAAGCTGAAAAGCTGTAGTTTCGAAGACTAAAGTGACCGCTACCAGGCCGGTGAATGCGGCATTACGCAAGCAGGCTAAACTGCTAGACTAGACACTGATCTTGTCATCGAACCAACAAAATGCCTGACAATGAATTTCCCAAAGGGATCGAGTACCCCCACCCGTTTGATGAGCTGGTCGTGGACCTCTGCACTAGCGCATCCCGCTATGTTTGCATTCTTAGCCCGAGGCTGGATCACGCCGTTTTCGACACCCAGGCGCTAGCGAGCACTCTTTCTGCCCTGGCAAGGAGCGCCAGGCAGTCTGAGGTTCGGATACTGATAGCGGACACCCGTGGAGTCGTTGGCCGTGGCCATCGCTTGCTGGAGCTTGCTCGGAGAATGCCCAGCCTGGTGCAGATACGGCGACTCAATGACCATCCCGACTGGAAAGGCCAAACGGTCGTTGTTCGCGACAGAGATGGCGTACTGCATAAGTCCGGAAGCTCTGACCACGACGGATTCTATGAACCAGACTCGCGCGCCTCTGCGCAGAAGCATTTGGAACTATTTGATGAATTATGGCGTTACGCCACACAAGACCCTGAATTGCGCACGCTTAGTGTGTAATTTGCCACTCATGGCTAAGCAGGCCAAACAGCCTCATATCGATTAGCGAATCCTCCTCCTTGATCCACTGTCGGAGACAACCCTCAGAAGTAAAGCCCAGCCTCAGTAGCAGCCCGCTGGATGCCTCATTGCGAGAATCAACCTTGGCGTCAATCCGGCGCAGGCCGATGTCTTCGAAGGCATAGCGAAGAAAACGTTGCATGGCTTCCCGGGCATAGCCCTTGCCCCAGTAGCTCTGGCCGATAGCATAGCCCAGTTCTGCTCGCTGATGCTCCTTTGCGTAGCCAAACAGGATGCACCCTCCTATCGCTTTGTCCTGAGCCCGATCACATATCACGAACTGCATCGCATTACCGTCTAACATTCTTTCTTGCAACTTTTCCCACCAGGCTTCTGCATCGGCGCTGTTTTTCCAGGTGGTGTACGGAAGGTAGCGATTGACCGCATCAACTGAATGTACAACTAGCAGGTCCTCAAGGTCTGAGTGACGCAGCTCTCGAATAAACAGGCGCTCACTTAACAGTGGCGATGATGGATAACTGAACAAAACTCAGTCCGCCTTAGTCACATAAGCAAGTGTGTCTACGACCTGGTTGACCGTTTGGGCCCAGGCCATGGCGGATGCGTCGACTTCCTTCAGTGGATGAATAATGCTGTCGTCATGCAAGCTAATGTAGGGTTTACCAAGGGCTGCACACATACCCGCATCGAAGGCTGCATTCCACTGTTTATACTTATCACCAAAGCGCACGACTGCAATATCACAGTTTTCAACCAGGCTCTTGATGCGGATTGCGTTTACTTTGGCCGATTTATGATCGCGCCAGAAGCCTACCTGCTCTTCTCCGAGTTGATCCCCCGCCGCATCACTTGCAGCATGGTCTGTAACCGCCGAGCAGAAAGACACCGGGAGGCCTCGCGCTTCGCAGCCGGCCTTGATTTGCTCGCGCCAGTCAGTGTGAATTTCTCCAGAGAGATAAATCATCCAGTTCATCGTCGAATTACTCCTGTTAACCAGAAAAAAGCAAGTGTAGCAAATTAGCGATCGAACTCGCGTCCCAACATCACTCCGACATCGACACCTTGGTAAACGATGTCCCAAATTTTGAGCCCACGGCAGGGTTCTTCTGAATGCTGTAGAAGCCGTCCGTCGTCCAGGGAAAACTGGTACTGATGCAGGGAGCACTCAATAATGCCGTTGCTAACGGTCGCCGTGTCCAGAGGATGCGCTCGATGCGGGCAATTTGCTTCCAGCAGAAAGAGTTGTCCGTGGCGCTGGAGCAAAAGCAACTGCAAATGGTCTATTTTGAACAGTCCAGTGTAGTCATCATGCAGATTGATCAGCTTTTCCAAAGGGTAGAAACGCATGGCTTAGCCCGAACGAAATGAGATACTGTGCCGAGACTATCGTGTTTTGCAGCTACTGGCCAACACAGCACCGCAGCTCAAGCTGCAAATTGATACTGGCGCATCTGGCGCTCATACAGATAGACTAAAGTTGATTAATGATACGCCTGGCAGCGGCAAAGGCAGTGATTTCTTGATCTTCCACACCCTGCTCCAGAGCCGGTAACATCCGTTTTACTTCAGAATTCTGGCTGAGTTTTAGCATCAACATTTCATTAACCAACTGGTGCATCCAGTCTCGATTTTGCTGTGACCGCTTGTCATGAAATGCGTTTTTATCGATGGCCATGAAGTAATAATCCACTATCATGCCCCAGACAGAATCGATATTGATGTTTTTTAGGGCAGAACAGGTCATCACTCTGGGTGTCCAGAAACTGGTGTGACGTAACAAGTTCATGGCACTGGTGTACTGCTGGCGAGCCAAACTGGCAAGTCTCTCGCTGTCGCCGTCTGCCTTGTTGATGACCAATGCATCCGCCAACTCCATGATGCCTTTCTTTATTCCCTGCAACTCGTCGCCGCCGCCGGGCAGCATTAACACCATGAAAAAGTCCACCATGCCGGCTACCTGGTATTCACTTTGGCCAACGCCAACGGTCTCAACCAGGATCACGTCGTAGCCCGCCGCCTCGCACAGTAACATCGTCTCTCGCGTCTTTTGAGCAACACCACCCAAAGTTCCCTCCGAGGGTGAAGGGCGAATATAGGCCTCTTCCCGACGTGAAAGCTCTTCCATACGGGTTTTATCACCAAGAATGGAGCCACCGGCGATAGGCGAACTGGGGTCCACCGCTAAAACCGCCACACGCTTTCCCTGCTCGATCAGGTAGAGGCCAAAAGCTTCGATGAATGTGGACTTGCCTACACCTGGAACACCGGTAATACCGATACGGATGCTGTTGCCGGAGTGCGGCAACACTTGCTCGAGAATCTCTTGGGCTTGCTGTCGATGGCTCGCTAACTTGCTCTCCACAAGCGTAATCGCCTTGGCGAGTGCTCGACGGTTGCCGGAAAGGAGATGGTCTAAGTCAAACGTATGCACGTCAGGTCACCGCAGTCCAATCGCGGGAACCCCGCTTGTGCGGGGACAGCGACAGGCCATTACGTCTGTGCTTCATTTACGGCGTCCAGGACTTCTCGTGCACAGACCGGAATGGGTGTGCCCGGACCAAAGATGCATTTTACACCTGCTGTGTACAGGTAATCATAATCCTGTTTCGGAATAACACCGCCTGCGATAACCACGATCTCGTCAGCACCTTGCTTGCGCAATGCCGCAACCAGTTCCGGCACCAGCGTTTTGTGTCCTGCCGCTAGCGAAGACGCACCCACCACATGGACGTCGTTCTCTATTGCCTGACGCGCCACCTCTTCAGGCGTGGAAAACATGGGAGACAAATCAATATCAAAGCCCACATCGGCAAACGCGGTGGCAATTACCTTGGCCCCACGATCGTGGCCATCCTGGCCCATCTTGCACACTAACATTCTGGGTCGACGGCCATGCTGTTCGACAAAGCCATCGATATCTTTGCTGATACCCTGCCAGTTCTCGTCATTCTGAAAAGCACTGCCATAGACACCAGAAACTGTCTGGGCCTGGGCACTAAAGCGACCGAATTCACGTTCCATAGCAAAAGAAATCTCCCCTACGGTGGCGCGACGGCGAGTCGCTTCAACAGCCAGCTCCAACAAATTACCCTGCCCACTCACCGCGCTCTGATAGATATCTTCCAGTATAGACTCAACTGCAGCCTCATCGCGCGCCTCACGAACTGATGCCAGGCGGGCCAACTGGGACTCGCGTACTGCCTGATTATCGATCTGCAGTACATCCACCTCTTCCTCTTCGTCGAGGGTGTACTTGTTCACGCCGACAATGACGTCATCGCCGCGGTCGATACGCGCTTGCTTACGAGCGGCGGCCTCTTCAATACGAAGCTTGGGCATGCCGGTCTCGATGGCCTTGGCCATGCCCCCGGCTTCCTCGATTTCTTCAATCAACTCCCAGGCCTTGTCAGCCATGTCCTGGGTAAGGCTTTCCATCATATAGGAGCCGCCCCATGGATCGACTACATTGGTGATGCCAGACTCTTCCTGGATGATGAGCTGAGTGTTGCGAGCAATACGGGACGAAAACTCTGTGGGCAGCGCGATCGCTTCGTCCAGCGCATTGGTGTGCAAGGACTGAGTGCCGCCGAACACGGCCGCCATTGCTTCAATTGTTGTGCGCACCACATTGTTGTAGGGGTCCTGCTCAGTGAGCGACCAACCAGAGGTCTGGCTGTGAGTGCGCAGCATTGAGCTCTTCGGGTTTTCGGGGTTGAACTCACTGACTATGCGAGTCCACAGCAACCGCGCCGCGCGCATTTTGGCTATTTCCATATAGAAATTCATGCCAATGCCCCAAAAAAACGACAGCCGCGGTGCAAAGTCATCTATGCCAAGGCCAGCGGCCAGGGCCGTGCGAATGTATTCCTTACCGTCAGCCAAGGTATAGGCAAGCTCCAGCGCCGCGTTCGCTCCCGCTTCCTGGATATGATAACCGGAAATCGAAATGGTATTGAAACGCGGCATATTGGCGGAACAGTAGGCAATAATATCGCCAATAATTTTCATGCTGGGCGCGGGTGGATAAATATAGGTGTTACGCACCATGAACTCTTTAAGGATGTCATTCTGGATAGTCCCTGCGAGCTGGTCCTGGCTAACGCCCTGCTCTTCTGCGGCTACAATGTAACCTGCCAATACAGGCAGTACAGCACCGTTCATGGTCATCGAAACCGAGACTTTATCCAGCGGTATCTCGTTAAAGAGAACCTTCATATCCTCTACCGAGTCGATCGCGACCCCGGCTTTTCCCACATCACCGGTCACACGAGGATGATCAGAATCATAACCACGGTGTGTCGCCAAATCGAAAGCAACAGATACACCCTGCCCGCCCGCAGCCAGGGCTTTGCGATAGAAGGCATTGGACTCTTCGGCAGTAGAGAAACCCGCGTACTGACGAATTGTCCAGGGGCGTCCCGCGTACATAGTCGCCTGCGGACCACGGATATAGGGTGACATACCGGGCATGGTGTCGGTGAACTCGAGATTTTCAGTATCTGCCGCGGTGTAAAGAGGCTTCACGTCGATGCCTTCCGGGGTTTCCCAGGTCAAAGCGTCAAGAGGCTTGCCGCGCATTTGTTTGGTGGCCAGCTCTGTCCACGCCTCTGGCGTAGCGGATTTTTTATCGTAAATTTCATCAGTCATGTGTCTGCCCCTGGGCTGGCTGATTAATCTCAATGAGCACACCGTCACAGCTTTTGGGATGTATAAAAATCACCTTGGATCCATGTGCGCCCGGCGTGGGAGCATCGCCCAGAAACTGATAGCCCTTGGCTTTCAAATTTTCCATGTCTTCCTCTATATTATCTGAACGGAAGCACAGATGATGCAGCCCCCCTCCTTTCTTCTCCAGGTACCCCGCGATAGGGCCCTCGCCATTAAGCGGATGAACCAGCTCAATATTTGTAGGCGGTAAAGGAAAAAAAGCTGTTGACGTCTTGGCGGCAACAACATCTTCAGTACCGTCAAATGGCAAGCCGAAGTCATCCATGAAACGCTTGATAGACTTTTCGAAGTCAGGCACCGCAATCGCGATGTGGTCCAGTGCTGTAATCATATCTTCGACTCCCTAAACCAGTTGCGTTAGAAAATTGCTGGTAGCGGCCCGCCGACGGGTCGCAATTTTTTCCGGAGACTCTACAACGATTATTTCATCCGGGGTGATTTTGAAGATAGGCTGCCCCTTGCTGATGATTAGGCCATCGACATCCACCAGCACCTTTTGAATAGTTCCCGAAAAAGGTGCGTAGACCTTGTTAAACATTTTCATTACTTCCACGATGAACAATGGATCCCCTGCTTCAAAGTGATCGCCTTCTTGCACATAAAGCTCATGCTCGGGGGTTTCGCGCCCGTAGAACATACCGCCACTCTCTGCGAGGATTTCATCGGACTTAGCCACCGGAGGCGGAACAAGAATCTTGGCCATTGTTTCTTGCAGAGACTCATCCATTAGTCGCTCAGGTATATTAATCGTCAGATCGTTGTTAACAGCCAAAGCGTAATAATTGGTGGTCTCGGCGATACTGGGCAGCACAGCCAACATATTCATTCCAGCCTGGAAACCACGATGTGAAGCCTGAACAGAGGGCCATAGCCCCGCCTCGATACCCTCAGGAGGTTGCGAGTCAGCTAACACCGATTGCAATTCAATCCAGTCCTGCGCCTCCAGACGATTATTCAGCTCGTTATAGAAATCCAGCGCCTGTTGCAGAATGTCATTGTCGTGGTCCCAAATCATGTTCGCCGCAGGAGCACCGGGCACATAATCCATATTGAGGAAGTGATAGGTGTCTGCCAGCAGTTCAATAGGGTTCTCGTTCCAACTGATTTTCTCTTCGATCAAGGTATAGCTATCACGGTTTACACTCAGCCAACCCGCCAGAATATGAGGCTCCGCCAACAGTGACTCTAACGGACGCAGCAACAATGTCTGCTTTCTTTCCAATGTATCTTTAAGTGTCTTGGCAGACTCCCCTTCCAGCCCGTCCAGTGATGCACCGCACAACTGCTGCCACGCATAAATCAAATCCAGGTTATTGGCCTGTTGCTTGAGCTCGCCGACGGCGGTCAGATAGGGAACGATAAATCGAGTGGTCGGCCGAGCGTTGATATTCTGGCCGATAAACCAATTAACCAGCCCGTAATGGAACTCCAGGTTGGTGGCCAGGTCTTTGCCGCGCATTGTTGTTTGGCGAATCGCCTCCGCCATACGCTCGTATGTATCCAGACGCGTATCGCCTACAGTCAACAACAGGGCAATGTTAGAATCATAGGCCCCCGCCAGCCTGTACTTCATGAACACATCGGTGTCCGGATTGTGCAGGCTGATACCCTGATCATCGCGAATTTCGCCTTCTACTGCGTCGGACCAAAACTCGATAACGCCGCCAGCGCTGGGCTGTAAAGCCTGGTTGGTCGCGTTGAGCCGCGCTTCCACCGAGTCATTGTGACGCAAGATACGGTTTGGTTTGGGCAGTTTTACGTCGTGGGCCGCCAATAGCACCATCATTTCCACCAAAGACTCGACAACAAAGGACTCGTCTGTGTTATCCGGGTTGGTGAACTCCAGCGAATAGCATAGTTCGGTAACCCTGTGTTCAACCTGGATACGCGTGTTCATTTCCATAAAAAAGTGCTTGTCACGATCGACAATACATTCAAAAGTGGAAACTGAATCCAAGCCAACGGCCTCGCCGAAACGGGCCGCTTCGTCCTCCATCGCTTGCAGTGTTTTCAGGTCTTGCCTGAGCACCGTGGTTTCATCCGCCAGCCCCGCCGCTACGGACTGCTCTATCGCAGCTTGCAGAGATTCAACTGTTACAGAGACTTCCAAAAGTTTCTGTTCATGCATCTGCAAAGAGCAATCACGTCCGCCCATAGACATACTCCAGACACCGTTACCGATGGCCTGAATTTCCTGATGGCGGGTAGTTTCAATGTTGAGTTCCACCAGCACGTTCTTATTGTCGCCAACACCGGTGGTTTTCACTTCGTTCAGAATTTCCCGCACCATTTCTGCGGTGCGGTCAGATTCGCCGATACCGAGAATACGCTGCCCTTTGCCGCCACCACCGGATATCGCCTTAAGACGAACCCGGTTTTGGGGGTAGTCGGTCGCCATGCGGCGCACTGCTTCGGTGAGCGTTTCGCAGAGTTCATCTACTGTGTAAAGGTCAACGCCCTTATTGTAGGAAGCAGACAATACAAGGTCTGCCTTGTCTTCAAGCGTTACCTCGTCGCTATCCAGTTTGGCCTGATCTACTTTCAGGCCTTGCTCGGTCACTAGCGCTTTGAGAGCGGCCACATCAGCATGCTTCTTCAGCAGAGTGAGTGCCGTGCCGTTGTCGATGCCGGGAGTCACAGAAACTCCGGTCTTTAGCGCAGTACGCTTGGCTTCATCTTTTAGGCCAGCGTCGTGCACGGTTCGAGAACAAGGGCCTATAAAGTTCAGACCGGCTCCCTCCATAGCAGCCACCATGGCTTCGTCTTCTGCCATAAATCCATAGCCGGCAAAAATGGAATTGTAGCCATTGTCCTTGGCGATGCTGATGATCTGCGCAATACGCTGGTTTCTTTCTTCCTTATTGGCACCGGTGTAATCAGGCACTCGGTGCACACGCTCTGGCTCTGTCAGGGTACGCAATTCGGGTGCCAGTGCATCCTGGTAAACGATAGAGTCTTTCTCTGACAGCAAGATTCCGTAATGGCTGATGCCCATTTCCTCAAAAACATCCATAGCCTCCTTGCGAATGGGACCACGACAGATAATCAGGGGGCGCATGTGGGTGCAGTCAAACTGGGTCACCCAGGAAGTATGGCGGCGACCCAGACGACGATCGCGATGTATTAGCGAATTTTTCAGATAGTGTTCGTTAGACACGTATTATTCCTCAATTTTGTGTTGGCTAGCCGTTGCTGAACGCTTAGTGGAATTCACGCTGCACCGATTGCAGGGGGCTGGGCTCGTAGTGCCGCAGGCAGAAATCCATATGTTCTGCCAATAGCTGGCGCAAATCGGACGGCATAACAATCTGGGAGATAGAACCCAGGCTCAATGCCTCATTAGGGTTCATCAGTTCCTGTTCATAGCGCTGGGCCAGTAGCTGCTCTTCTGCTTTCACCCAATCTTCTACCAACTGTGATGCCATGGCTTTTGCCGCAGCTTCGTCAAGGCCTGCAGACTGCTGGGCTTGAGTCTCCTGCAGAAGTTTTCCTTTTACCGCGCCGCGAATTTTCTTCAATTCATCCTTGTACACGTACTCAACCCCCGCGGGCCCCATCACCGCAACTCGCGTAGTAGGCAGAGCAACGACGAAGTCAGCCCCTGTGGGATAGTTATTGTAGGACGCATAGGCGCCACCAAAGGCATTGCGCACCAGCACCAAAAATCGCGGAGTGCGCAGGTCGACGATGGCGTCCAGCATGGCGCGCCCAGCCTGAACGATACCGCGACTCTCCTGCTCACGGCCCGGCAGGAAGCCAGTGGTATCTTCCAGGAAAATAATAGGGATGTTGTATAGGTTACAAAAACGGATGAAGCGAGCGTTCTTGTAGGCCGCATCAATATCAATCTGGCCAGAGGCCACCGCGGAATTATTAGCAACGAAGCCGACCACGTTGCCACCCATGCGCCCCAGAGCAGTGATGGTATTACGCGCACGCTCTGCCTGAATTTCCAAAAAATCACCATGATCACATAACTGTTGAATCAAGATGGTGATATCAAGAGGGGTATTAAATCCAGTAGGCGAGTTGAACGCTTTTTTCAGCAGAATATCGATATCCCAGGTTTTGCGGGATATCGGATCAGAAGACGGCTGGTGCGGCGCCAGTTCGCCATTATGGGCCGGCAGGTAGTTGAGAAGTTCGCGGACCTTCAGCAGTGCCGCTACCTCATCAGGCACGACAAAGTCTGTCACGCCGCTCTGGCTGTGAACTCGCGGACCACCCAGCTCATCAGGGGTGACATCTTCACCCAATACTGACTTGACCACACCAGGGCCAGTGAGCCCGAAGAACGTTTCATCAGGCTGAATTAAAAATGAACCCTGCCTGGGCAGATAAGAACCACCGCCAGCATTAAAGCCAAACATACACATGATGCTTGGCACTACCCCGGATATTTTTCGCAGGGCAGTGAAAGCGTCCGCGTAGCCATCCAGTCCACCGACACCCGCTGGAATATAGGCACCAGCAGAGTCATTCATGCCAACCAGTGGGATTTTGCGTTTTGCTGCAAGCTCAAACAAGCGAGCCAACTTCTTGCCGTTGGTAGCGTCCATGGACCCGGCACGGACAGTAAAATCATGGCCATAAATGGCCACGTCGCGACCGTTCACCTTGATAAGAGCTGTCACCAGGGAAGCGCCATCCAGATTTGGGCCCCAGTTCTGGAACAACACTGTGGGCTCTTCATCCGCCAGACACTCAATACGCTCCCATACAGTCATACGGTGCTTTTGATGTTGACGTTGAGTGTTCTTAACGCCTGATGCCTCGTAGGGCCGCTGCTGCAGCTCCCAGCCATGCTTTAACGCTTTTTCGTAAAGGCCGGGTGCAGAGTGAATCTGCCCGGGTACGCCGAAGTCCTGTTCGTCCTTCTCAGCGAAGGGATTGTCCAAACTAGCGACTAGCTCGTTGCTACTATCTGTCGTCATAATCCTTGATCCAAACTCGGCCAGAGGCCAGGGAGAGCTTGCGCCACCTTCTTCGAGGTGCGTATGGCAAGACGGGACAGCCAGGTTCGCAAAGTCACAAACCTGCCAGAATTTTGGCATGATACGTTAAGTCTCAGAGCGACTAAAGTCAATCAAGTGGCGCACGTAAAGCTATGTTTTCACTGCAAATACTCGCATTTTCAGCGCTGTTTAGGACAATGGTTTACAATAGCGTCCTAGCAAATAGACTCCAGCGCTCAGCAGGCTATTTGTAGTCAGTGTCAACATTTGCCAGTAGCCCAAGGGGCGTATGAACAAAACCGTTTCCCTCGATGAAATCCCGTACTCGCCCGACAGTAGCGAGCTGTTTGAGGCACTCCGTGAACTGCCTGGCGCCGCCTTCCTGGACTCAAGCTATCCCCACAGTAGCAGGGGACGCTACGATATTTTGTGCGCGCAACCAGCACCCTCACCTGAGCAACCAGGCCCATGTGCCAGCGAGCAGGATTGGCGCAACTACTTCCGCGAACTCTCCATCTTTCATCGCGAACGCTACGGTGCGGTGCAACCCGCTTCCCAGGACATCCCTTTTTGCGGTGGACTGCTAGGCGTCATTGGATACGACAGTGGAAATCCACTCAACCAGGTAACTGCAGTCCCCGCAGCAACAACCAACTCGGGCAGCCATCTGGGTGCTTACGGTTGGGCGGTGGTGCAGGATCACCTGCTGCAGCGCTCGGTACTGGTGGCTCAGCCTTCAGTTTGTTCAGCACAGCGCAATGATGTGCTGGCCCGGCTGCGTTCACATAAGCAACCGCGCCAGGATGCATTTCACTTACAAGAGAAGTTTCGGTCCAATTTTTCTGAAGTCGAATACAGACTCGCCTTCGAAAAAATTCAGAGCTATATTCACGCCGGTGATTGCTACCAGGTCAATCTGGCCCAACGCTTCATCGCGGCCTTCAGCGGAGACCCTTGGAGCGCCTACCGACAGCTGCGAGCAACCGCCGCTGCGCCCTTCTCTGCCTACCTGAAACTGGACAATGATGACGTGGTGATGAGTCTGTCACCTGAACGCTTCTTGTCTCTTCATGGGCATCACGTACAAACTGCCCCCATCAAAGGTACCAGGCCGCGTTATCGCGACACCGCTGCAGACAAACTCGCTGCAGACGAATTGCAGCGCTCAACCAAAGATCGTGCGGAAAACCTGATGATCGTAGACTTGTTGCGCAATGACCTGGGGCGCAACTGTATTCCAGGCAGCATTCACGTGGATGCATTGTTTGAAGTGCAAAGTTTCCCAACCGTGCACCATCTGGTAAGCACTATCAGCGGCGAGCTATCACCTGACCGTACAGCCTACGAACTATTGAGGGACAGTTTTCCCGGTGGTTCTATCACCGGCGCTCCCAAACGCAGGGCCATGCAGATCATTGGAGAACTGGAACCCCACGCGCGCGAGATTTACTGCGGCAGTGTGATGTACATCAGCGCGGATGGCCGCATGGATAGCAACATCGCTATCCGAAGCTTGCTTTGCACTGAAGGCGAAGTTCGTTGTTGGGGAGGCGGCGGTATTGTCGCCGATTCCCAGTGGCGACAGGAGTACCAGGAAACGTTCGACAAGGTAGGGAAATTTTTATCTGTTCTGGAATCGATGGGGCAGGAAAAATTTTGAGGCTGGCAAGGGCCTTAGCGGAGGTGCGGCGCATGGGGTCCTGTGCTAGACGCCGTTCGAAATGTACAGCATCTCGCTAAAGTGCCCCACAGGATCTAAAGCGCCAGTTCCCTCACAGAGGCATCCACGAATGCCTGTTTTAACTCGGCCAGGGAAGCCACAGATTGAAACTGCGGAAACTCCTCGATCACGTTCTGCGGTGCATGGATCAGAATACCCACATCTGCTTCACCTAACATCGTGGTGTCATTATAAGAATCGCCGGCTGCAATAACTCTGTAATTGAGTGTATGCAGGGCTTTCACAGACGCCCTTTTGGGGTCTTCCTGGCGCAGTTTGTAGTCAACCACCCTACCCGACTCATCTGTTACCAGGCGGTGACAGAGCAGCGTTGGCCAACCCAGCTGACGCATCAGGGGCTGTGAAAAATCATAGAATGTGTCGGACAGGATAATGACCTGAAAGCGTTCGCGCAGCCAGTTGACGAAATCGATGGCGCCAGGAAGTGGCTCAAGCGTAGCGATCACCTCCTGGATATCGTCTATTTTGAGTCCGTGTTGATCGAGAATACCAAGGCGCTGTTTCATCAGCACATTGTAGTCGGGAATATCTCGGGTAGTCGCGCGTAGCTCTTGGATCCCGGTTTTTTCCGCAAATGCGATCCAGATTTCAGGGACCAGGACACCTTCCAGATCAAGACAAGCCAATTCCACGTAATACTCTCCCACAGGGCATAAAAATCAGCGCAACAATCTAAGTCTTTGAGCCTGTGTGCACAAGCCCCAGCGGGAAAAATCAGTAGACCGGCAGATCCAGATCAGAAAACAGCTCTTCCAGTTCCGCTTTGGTGTGCCTGCCGAAGGCCTCTTGCACCAGATCCCGGGACAGGTGGGGTGCAAAGTCCTCAATGAACTCGTACATGTAGCCCCGCAGGAAAGTGCCACGCCTGCAACCTATGCGTGTCACGCTACTGGCAAACAGGTGGCTGGCGTCCAGGGCTACCAGGTCCGAATCTGTTTCCGGATCATGGGCCATGGCAGCAACAATGCCGATGCCCAGACCAAGACGAACATACGTCTTGATCACGTCAGCGTCAGCGGCGGTGAAGACAACTCGCGGCGTCAGGCCTTTTTCAACAAAGGCCTCATCCAGTTTGGAGCGCCCGGTAAAGCCGAACACGTAGGTCACAATGGGATGTGCCGCCACGTCCTCCAGGCTAAGTGTCGACACCTGGGTCAAGGGGTGGTCTCGCGGCACCAAAATACAGCGGTTCCAGCGGTAGCACGGCATCATGATCAGATCGGAGAACAACTCCAGGGCTTCTGTGGCAATAGCAAAGTCCACCGTGCCATCAGCCGCCATCTCGGATATCTGCATGGGCGTACCCTGGTGCATATGCAAAGAGACATCGGGGTAACGTTCAATGAATGTCCGTATGGTCGCAGGCAGCGCATAGCGTGCCTGCGTATGCGTAGTTGCTATGGAGAGGCTACCCTTCTTCTCATTGGAGTATTCCTGGGCAACCTGTTTGATGCTTTCGACCTTGCGCAGGACCTCGCCAGCCGCTTCCAGAATTGCCTCTCCCGCCGGTGTTACATGGGTAAGATGCTTACCACTGCGGGAAAACACTTCAACGCCAAGCTCATCCTCAAGCAGGCGAATCTGTTTGCTGATACCCGGTTGCGAGGTATACAGGCTTTGTGCCGTCGCTGATACGTTGAGGTCGTGGTGGGCCACTTCCCAGATATAACGCAGCTGTTGCAGCTTCATCCTTCTCTCCACAAAACCCAGGCCAGATGACAGGGGGCTTATGAAGAATAGACATTAAACGGAGATTTTGCCAAATAAAAAAGGAATAACCGATTTACGCTGCCGGCACTCAGTTATTGGCCACGCCGTGGGGTACATGGCCGGTTGCAATATGGGGACTGGCCGATTCGCAGTGCGCCTGCTGGTCGTCGAAAAACACATCCGCCTGATAGGCTCGCAGAAAATCAGTCTTGTTCAGTCCGCCGAGAAAAATCGACTCGTCAATCCGTATATTCCAGGCCCGCAGGGTACGAATGACCCGCTCATGTGCCGGTGCCGACCGCGCCGTTACCAGGGCGGTGCGTATCGGCGCCTCGGTCACTGGGAAAGCCTGCTGTAATCGATGCAGGGCTGAGAGAAAGGGCTTGAATGGCCCCCCCGCCAGGGGTTGGTGCGCGGCGGCTTTCTCGCTGGCCGTAAATGCCTCCAGCCCCTCACTTTTGTAGACGCGTTCGGCCTCGTCAGAAAACAACACCGCGTCCCCGTCAAAGGCAAAGCGCAGTTGATCGTTGCCGGTGCCCTGCTTTGCTCCGGACATCAAAGTCGCGGCAGCGACACCGCAATCCAGTGCGCTGCGTACATCATCTGCCTCGTTGGAAAGAAATAACTGGCAACCAAAGGCGTTAATATAGCGCCAGGGGCTCTCACCACCGCAAAAGGCCGCTCTACTGATAGACAGGTTGTAATGCTCGATAGAATTAAAAACCCTCAGCCCGGTGTCTGCGCTATTGCGCGACAGCAACACTACCTCTACCTGTTGGTCACCGCCCAGCAGCTCGTTCAGTCGCAGCAGCTTGTGCACCAGCGGAAACGCCTCCCCGGGCTCCAGTGGCTCATCCTCTCGCGCCACCTGGTACTCGGAATAAGCCGCCAAGCCATCGCTCTGATAAACCTGGTGGCTTTCATCCAGGTTGAACAGAGCCCGCGAGGAAATGGCTATTACCAGCTTGTCATCTATTTTTTCAGGCATCACTAAAGCATACCCAGTTGTGGGCTGGCCCGCCAGCGACCTTAACTGACCTTGAGCATCCCCCGCTCTTCCAACTCCAGCAACAGCAATTGCTTGATCAAAAAGTCCTTGGTGGTCTCAGGATGATCCAGATGCAGTCTCTCAAGGAAGGGTCTTGCTGCATCCTCATCGCTGTGATGTAGCAATGCTTTGAATGTGGAACTGATAAATTGGGCAGGCTCTTCGCTAAGCGCCTTGATGCGACGCAAACTGGCGGCCAGGGCCAACTCGTCACTGGTTAGCTCCGTTCCAAAAGGATAATCAGGAAGCACCCCGTCCAGCATCTTCGGCTTGATCACAGCTTGCAGCTTTTCAGGCGTATTATTGCGCGCACTGAAAGGCACACTGTAATCTCTAGGCAACTTACCGTGATTCTTGGCGTACTCCAGCAACTGCGCCTGGAACCGAGAGTCGGCAATATTGATCATTCGTTTGATAACCTCGGCGTCGGATTGCCCTCTTAGGTCCGCCACACCGTATTCGGTCACAATCACATCCCTGAGGTGTTTCGGTATGGTGGTATAACCATAGAACGGCACTATGTTGGACTGCAGTTGCTTGCCCTCACCCCGAGTGGCCCTGATGCAAAGCACCGAGCGAGCCCCCGGAAGGTCGTGGGCCATCGCTACAAAATTGTACTGGCCTCCCACGCCGCTTATGACAGTGCCATCCTCCAGCGCATCTGAAGCCACAGCGCCGTTAAGCGAGGCAATCATGCCGGTATTGATAAACCGCGCCTTACGCCGTTGTGCGCAATAAAGGGGGTAGTCCAGCAGTAGCTGATTAGTGCGCTGAACACCTGTCATGCAAATTTTTTCATGCCCTGCTGCATCGAGCTCGTATAGCTTTTGATAAAAGTCTCGCGGGCCCAGGAAAAAGCCGCCATGGAGAATTCGACCATGGCGTAAACAATTGCCGGCAGTCGCCTGCAACAGGGCTTGTTCCGTCGCTGGATCGTCCAGGTCGTTGCTCAAAATGGCATCATCCAGGCCAAGACCCTCCGCCAACAATTGCAGTCTCTGGGGAAGAATCCCCCAACTGACCAGCTCTACCAGTGATCGCTCGGTCAGCGTCTGGGGAATAAGCCCGCTGTGCCGACCGTAAGCCCACAGACTGGCATCTACAGTTTGCGAGATGCGGCCGCTGTTGAGACCTTGCTGTAGCCTCAGGTCGTCGAAAACCTTGCGTTTGACCACGCCTTGCTCAATCAGGTGCATCATGCCGTTGACGAACATTTCGGTAGAAACATACATGCCTTGATCGAAGGGACCAAGATCCAATTCGGGTGAAACACTCTCGTTACTAATATCGGCGACCAGTTTGCGGTAAGTATCGTTATCGCGTTGGCGAACGATACAGGCGTGAGCAACTGCGTCTCCAAGAGAGCCAATGCCGATCTGCAGCGTACCTCCGTCTTCAATCAAGGTGCTGGCATGCAGGGCGGTCGCATAGTCTCGCAATGGTACCGCTGCATTCGGCACGGCAAACAAGGTCTTGTTGTACTCAGGATTAGACACAATCCAGTCGAAGCAGTCCGGGGCAATCTCTGCGTCGTGCTCCATAAACGGCAAGTCACCGTGAACCTGGGCAGCAAAATAAACCCGGCGCTCAAGATCAGCTGTCAGTTGCAGCACTTCCGGGGAAACATCCGGGTTGCAGGAAAAGCTGAGGCGCAGATCTTCACCCTCCCCCTTGGCTGCGACCATTTGCAGCATGACATTAACGCCGGCAGCCAGCATATCCCTGGCGATATGCGTGTAATTACTGGAGATGTAGTTCTGCTGTGCGGTGGCGTTGTTCTTCATAGAGCCCGCTTTGAAGTACAGTTCACTGAGCTGCACATTCTTCGGCATATCGCCGCGCTTGAAAGGCGCCAGGAACGCCAGTTCTTCGTAGTCTCCGAACATCCGTTCCATGATCGGACCGGCAAGACCTGCCTCAATATGACTGCCGGGCTTAGGGACTTCCAGGCAAAGAGCGGTGAAAATGTGCAGTGAAAGAGACGGGTCTGCAGCCACCCGGTGATACAGGGCATTGATTAATTGTACCGGCTTACCCAGCCCCAGGGGGGCCCCGACACGGATATCCGGGCCGACTGCCGCCACTATATCGTCAACGCATTCCTCAACGCTGGAGAGAATTATTGTCACTGTCTGATCCTCAAAAAAAGCCCCGACACAGCGAGGCACAGTTAAAGAAGCTATGGAATCACAATAAGACCGTCAAACCCTTGATACGAAACAAGACCAGGCCGTTATCTATCATCGCTTTGGCGATTAGCAAAGTACTCGCGGGAAACCTTGAACACCAGAGGCCCCAACAATAACAGGGCGATCAAGTTGGGAATCGCCATGAATGCATTCAGTGTATCGGCGATCAACCAAACCATCTCTAGCTGAACGACGGTCCCCACGGGAATCGCCAGCACCCAGAGAATGCGAAAAGGCAGCACGCCTCGCGTCCCTACCAGGAACACCACGCAACGCTCACCGTAAAAAGACCAGCCAATCATGGTGGTAAAGGCAAACAGGCAGAGCCCAAGGGTGACAATATACTCACCACCCGGTATCGCCTGACCGAAAGCCATAGACGTCAAGCTGGCGCCACTGACGCCGCTGGGAATTACGTCCATGATAACAATGACCAGCCCGGTCATTGTGCATACGACCAGGGTATCAATGAAGGTGCCGAGCATGGCAATCATGCCCTGCTGTACCGGTTGGTCTGTCTTTGCCGCGGCATGGGCGATAGGCGCACTGCCCAACCCCGCCTCGTTAGAGAAAATGCCACGGGCCACGCCGAAACGAAGAGCGGCCCAGACGCTAGCGCCGGCAAATCCTCCTGCTGCTGCAGAGCCGCTCATGGCGCTTTCAACAATCGTCATCAATGCAGCGGGCACCGCTGACGCATTCATCAGGATAACCACCAGACTCAGCAAAATATAGCTCAAGGCCATTGCAGGCACCAGGTAGCTGGCCACCGTGGCTATTCGCTTGATGCCGCCTAGCACTACAGCTCCAACCAATACCATCAGCACCAGGCCGGTGACGATGGGCGGCACTGTAAAGGCGTCGTTCAAGGCCTGTGACACCGAATTGGACTGAACTGTATTGGCGATTCCAAATCCCGCCAGGGAACCGAACAGGGCAAATGCATACGCCAGCCAATGCCAGCGCTTGTGCAGACCATTGCGAATGTAATACATCGGTCCACCACTAAAGTTGCCCTGCGCATCCTGCTCACGATAGGTCACCGCACAGACGGCCTCGGCATACTTGGTGGCCATACCCACCAGGGCGGTAATCCACATCCAGAACAGCGCGCCGGGGCCACCCAGGGCAACTGCCGTGGCGACGCCAGCAATATTGCCGGTACCAATGGTTGCAGACAAGGAGGTCATCAACGCACTAAAGGGCGAAATATCGCCCGCTCCGTGACCTTTGCGGCCTTGCAACAGCAGCCGCAGGGCTGTGGGAATCTTCCGTACCGTCATGAAACGCAAGCCCAGGCTCAGGTACAAACCCGTACCCAACAGCAGAGCCAACATCACCGGGCCCCAGGCCCAGCCATTAATCGTCGTGATTATCTCTGTCATCTAGTCATCCCTGATATTGCTCTTGTCGGAATAGGGGAAATCTTACCAGCTGAACCCAGCACTTTGGGGAAACACGCCAAAAACTCCACCGGTATGGACGAATACGATATCCCTGCAGCCTGCAAAACGCCCAGCGGCTATCTCAGCGACCAGACCGAAAAAGGCTTTGCCAGTGTACACGGGATCTAGCAAAACACCCTCGAGTCGGCTCAGCTGTGCTATCAGATCAAAAACTTCAGGGCTCGCCCTGCCATAGCCTTCACCGACGTAGCCATCCAGAACCCGAGGCTTCAGGTCCACTGGTGGCGCGCCGGGAAAGCGATGTCGCCAGTCGGCTACATCAGCGGCGATTTTATTGAGAAAGTACTGCTCATCGTCACAGACATTGACACCCCAAACCGAAACGGGCAACTGGTGTAACGCCGCTCCCAGTGTCAGTCCAGCCTGGGTGCCGCCGGACCCAGAGGCACAGACAACATGCGCCTGCTCAATTCCCGCCTGTTGCAGGTCCGAGCCCAATTCAGCTGCCGCATCGATATAACCCCAGACGCCAACACCATCACTGCCGCCAGTCGGCACCGCAAGAGCTTTTTGCCCGAGGCTCGCGTAGTGTGATTGCCAGTGATCGAAAAGCTGACTCAAGCCCTCCACATACTCTCGCACCGGATAGGTACTGACCTGAGCACCTGCCAGGTGATCCAGTAGCAGATTGCCGTCGGGTTGGCCATCGGCCTGACCACGTAAAATCAAATGGACCGGCATTCCCAACTGGGCACCGGCAAAAGCCGTGGCCCGACAGTGGTTGGACTGAATACCACCACAGGTAATCAGCGTGTCGTAGCCATGGTCAATAGCGTAGGCGGTTATGTACTCTAGCTTGCGTACCTTGTTACCACTGAGAGTGCAGCCGGTGAGATCGTCGCGCTTTATCCACAGACGATGGCCACCGCCCCAGCGGGCAGTGGCACGTTCAAGATACTGTAGAGGGGTTGGTGTGCGAGCCAGGTCTATTTTGCGCGGATAGTGCAAAGAGGTACCTGGCACGGCAGCTTAACCGATGGACTTCAGAGTGCCTTTTGGAAGCACGGCGTGAAGGTGTACCCGCTGAAATTTCATCTCAACATTATTGGCGACATTCAGCACCATATAGTTCTCATCCAGGCCAGTTACTTTGCCAAGAATACCTGAACTGGTCACCACTTCGTCGCCCTTGTTCAAGGCCGATACCATTTGGGTGTGCTCTTTCTGGCGCTTGCGTTGCGGACGAATGGCGATGAAATAGAACAGGACGAACAGCAACACCAGGAAGCCGATCTGGAACAACTCTCCACCCTGAGACGCCTGACCGGCCGCCTCCTGGGCGTGTGCGCTGGCAATAAACAAACTCATATAAAACACCTTGTGGCTATGCCCTTGAGGGGCGTGAAAATCGCCGTCAATGTACAGGTTTTCGCCTCACCGGGCAATTCGAGCCTAGGGGAGAATGTCCAGATCGTAGTCCATGATTTGAGGCGCATGATCGGAGAAACGCTCATCGGTGTAGATATCCGCTGCAAGCACCTTGTCGCGCAGGCGTGGGGTAATAATCTGGTAGTCCAAACGCCATCCCACGTTTTTCGCCCAGGCCTGACCACGATTAGACCACCAGGTGTACTGATCCGGCTCCTGGTTAACTACCCGGAATGAATCGATATACCCAACCTCATCGTACAACTGGTCAAGCCAGGCACGTTCTTCAGGAAGAAAACCGGAGTTTTTCCGATTACTACGCCAGTTGCGCAGATCGATTTCCTTGTGGCAGGTGTTCCAATCGGCGCAGATGATAAATTCTCGACGCTTTCGCCGCAGGGTCTTCAAGTGCTCCATGAAGATATCCATGAATCGAAGCTTCTTCTGCAACACCTCCTCAGAACTGGAGCCGGAAGGCATATACAGCGATATCACACTCAGTCCATCATAATCGGCCTGCACATAGCGCCCCTCCGAATCAGCCGGGTCCCAGCCCAGAGACGTGGTGACTTTACGCGGTTTGACCCGACTGTATATTGCAGTACCGCTGTAACCCTTTTTAATCGCGTCATTGTAGTAGCAGTGATAGCCCTCAGGATGAAACACAGGGTCACCGAGTTGATCGACCTGCGCTTTAGTTTCCTGAATGCAAATGACATCTGCATTTTGTTTCGGCAACCAGTCGAAAAAACCTTTGCGGGCTGCTGCGCGAATGCCGTTGGTGTTAACTGTGATCACTCTGGCCAAGGCCGATACCCTCTTCGATAAAACCCCGCAGTGTACAGGAAGCCCTTGGCGCGGTTCAAATTTCCATGTCGCACCAGACTTTTGAACCCACTAGGCTAACAAGGACTAACAGAAGGGTGTAAGGTCGGCAATATAATAATTTAATCCCTAAGGAAGGGGGTAGCTCAGAGTTCCCGGAAAGCATCGCATGAAAAAATCAACTGCCGCAACCAATCGCAAAATCGCCTATCGTTTATCCAACAACCTGCCTCGCCTGTTGCGGGAGTTTTCTGGTGACTACGAACGGCGTATCTGGAAGAAACTCGCCGGGAGGGGTTATCCTGAGATTCGGCCCGCCCACAGTCAGGTTTTCGCTAACCTGGGCATGGGCTCGGTCAGAGTGACAGAGCTTGCCGAACGCGCTCAAGTTACCCAGCAGGCAATGGGAAAGATGCTGAAAGAGCTCGAGCGCATGGGGTACATCAATCGGGCTATTGACAGTTCGGACAAACGCGCCAAAGAGATCCATTTAACCGAACGCGGTATTCAACTGGCGCAGGATTGCCTTGAGGTGATGGACGAGGTGCGTGCGCACTACGACAGTGTCATTGGCGCGGCTGATCTGGCGTTACTGGAAGAGCATCTGCGTAATGCAGTACGAAAACTAGATCTGGACTATTTGCCCGAGTCCTGGACAGAAGACGATTAGACGCTAAAACCGATAAACCCAGCCCAGGCCAACGCTGTCAAAGTCATTACCTATCCGGGTAATCACTCCGGTACTGACATTAAGTTTTATCAGTTGCTTTTTGGTTATAGGCCTGGTCCAGGTTAAACCCCAGCGGGAATTACTTTGCCTGTCATCCTTGCGCAAACCATCAACAGTGGTGCGACCACCGGCGAAGTAGTTAGCGTCCAGTGACAGCCAGCCGCGACTGAAGTTATACATCAAGTGGGCGCTGGTTGCGTAGATTGGATCTTGTTCCATCTGCGTACCGCTATAAAAATCGTCGTTATCTTCAAAAAAAGTTGCGCCCGCTTTTAACTCCCATTGCCACTTACCCAGGCGCTGAGACATACCCAGAGTGGGCTTAACCCACCAGCGGTTTGAACCTGCATTTATCAGGTGATCCGAGTCGTAATCTCCCAAGGGTGCACTGACTGCCACCGCAGCACCGACCACTACCCCCTGATCCCAGCTTCCAATCTCCTCCAGCTTGAGGGCCGGTGCACCATAGAAATTCCAGGTCAGCTTCAACTTAGGGTCAATATTTTCACAGCGGCGCCCTTCCACGTATTCACCCTGCAATATCCCCCACCCTTCGTAGCAACTTCGACCGGCCACTACATCCACTTTTGCTGAATCCCCAACAAGCGCGAATGAGTGGGACAAACCAACGCCAAGGGTATCAATAGTCAGTTCAGCCTCTTGCAAAGGCGATGAGCCAGGGGGCGAGAGTTCCCCGTCAGAGCGAACTGCCACGACGGCGAGGAACGTCAGTCCAATGGGAATGTTATTGAAGCTGCGGGGCTCCAACTCCTGAGCTGCTGCGCTAAGACAGAGCAGTAAACCCAGGACAGTGACTAAGGCCCGGGTAAACAATCGCGTTGGCATTGGCTATAGATCCATGAAATCGGGGGTGTTGAACACCCAGCTCTTCTCTTCCGCCCGCCGACTAATACGCCAGCCGACATCCGTTCGACGATATTCATCCACGTACCACAGACCCAGGAACATGGTCTGTTTTTCGCCACCGGGAATGGCCATGACCATTGGGTTAAAACACATCACCCTGCCAGTCGCTTTATCACCTTCCAGCCTCACTTGTACATTGGCATTGAGATGCTGACTTGCGGGAAACAATTCATCGGTGAGCGATGCCTTGAGAAACTCGAGCGTTTCATTCACATTGCCAACGCTACCGCCCATGGCACTGTAGTCTATGTGCGCATCCTCGGTGAACACAGAATCACGCAGGGCCTCAAGCTCCTTGCGGTCAACCAGGTCCGCATAGTGAAAAACCAGATCCTGTATCTCGAATCGATCAGAAATTTCCTGCTGGGAAAGCATAGGGTCTCCTAAAAATCCAGTGGGGTTGCAATGTGCCTTTGGTACATCATATCCCGATGAGCTTCCAGATGCGGCGTCAGACATGCCAGCAGTTCCGGGTCTTTGGTAGTGTATACAGGCCGAAACCACTCAGGCATAGGGTTGAGTGCGGCCGGTAAGGGTTTGATCATACCGGCAAAATTAGCCCAGTAAAAATCAACCGCGCTGGGGCTGTCACCAAAGAAGTAGTCGCCCCTCTGAGCTGTCAAATGAGCATCTAATACTGTGCAAATTTCGCGCATTTTACCGGCAGCACTGGCCAGTGCCTGTTGCGAGTAGCCATATTTATGCGCCAATCGCACGGTCATGTCGGGCACAGGATCAAGTTTCATCATCGGTTCCAGCATGATAAGTCGGCGATACCAGCCAAATCCATCAGCTCCGGCTATCAGTGCGCAAAAACCAATGGCACTTGCTCGCAATGCTGGATCCTCCGGCAAAAGGGCTGGCTCGGGATTCAAACGTTCAACTAACATCAGCAAGTCCAACCAATGACAGGCTGCTGGCAGCTTATCGCTGATCAACACAGGTGCGGATGTTTGGCCTGTCCAGGCCAGTAACTCTGCATTCTCGCCACCACCTCGCTGATACACAGCCAGATAATCCATATTCTTGTAGGCCAGAAGCGCTTTGACTGATTCACCCCAGGGTCCGGGCACACCAGCCGACAGCACCAGGCGCAGACCTGGTGCCTCGATTGCTTCGGCAACAGAAACATAATCCATAGCTAACTACACCTTGGCCAGATTAGTCGCGGCAGTGGTCGTAAGAACAACAACACCTCAGTCTTCAATCCGCATGGAATATGCGCGCTTGCTGAGTCGCTCCGCCATCGCCTGCAACTCGTCAGGGTCCCCGGGAATACGCGAATGAATACTCAGGTCGTCACCTGGGTTTCTAGGGATGACGTGCATATGGTAGTGAAACACCGTTTGCCCCGCTGCCGCTCCATTAAGCTGAAATATGCCCACACCCTCGCACTGCAATTCTTCCCTGAGCGTATGCGCTATCAAAGTGGACACATGACCCACCATACCAATCGCGTCTGGTGTTGCCTCAAAAATATCGGTGAAATGTTCCTTGGTAACAATCAGGCAATGCCCCGGGGCAGCCGGAAAAACATCCAGGAATGTCCGCGTATATCGGGTTTCGTGCACCTGATGGCTGGGTGCCTTATCCGCAAGAATCTGGCAAAAAATACAGTCGTCGCTCATGCTTTTGAGACTCCTACACCGTTAAGCTTGTGCCACATCGAAACTGATGGGCATGGCTTTAATACCACTGATAAAGTTTGAGTGCAGCCAGCTGATATCGCCATCTAGTCGTGGGTTGCGAATAAGCCGGGTGATTTCTTCAAAGATTATCTTCAACTCCAGCCTGGCCAGGTGAGAACCAATACAAAAATGCTGGCCTATGCCGAAAGCTCTGTGTTCATTCCGAACATCCTCGCGCCGGTTGCGGGTAATGTCAAAAACATCCGGATCAGCAAATACCGACTCGTCTGCACAGGCAGAGCCGTAGTACATCTGAATCTTGTCTCCCTTACGAATTTGCTGGCTGCCAATTTCAAGGTCTTGCGTTGCCGTTCGCCTGAACGCAATAACCGCAGGGTTAAAGCGTAAAATCTCTTCAATAGCATCGACGATCAGCGCCGGGTCATCGACCAATGCCTGGTACTGGTCGGGGTGCTCCATCAGCAGACGCATTCCGTGACTGGTGATAGTCCGGGTTGTTTCGTTACCGGCGACAATGAGCATCAGGAAAAAATTGCAAAAGTCATCATCGGACAGAGGCTCGTCTTCAACCGAGCCCGTTAGCAGGATATTGACCACATCATTTTTTGGACTAGCCCGATGATCTTCAGCCAGCTCCATCGCCATCATAAACATTTCCATTGCCGCGTTGATGCCATCTTCCTGCGACGTCGATAGCTCCGGGTCATCCATACCCAACATAATATTAGTCAACTCGAACAAACGTTGGCGCTTCTCCAGTGGCACGCCCATTAACTCGCAGATAGCAATAAGAGGCAGGTCCACCGCGATGTCATGGACGAACTCGCACTTGCCTGCGTCGACCGCTTTTTCAACCAGCTCCCTGGCCACTTCTCGAAAGCGTTCCTCATAGGTATCCACCATTCGAGGTGTAAACGCCGCCCGAATCAGGCGTCGGTATTTCAAATGCTGGGGAGGGTCCATATTGATTAGCTGCGTCTGGACCATAGCCAGCTGGTCCCCTTCCATCTCGTTGAGTAAACAACTGCGCGCGGCTGATGAAAACAGGGCTGGATTCTTGGAAACGTAATCCAGGTCCTTTTGCAGGCTTATCACCCAGAATCCGACCCCCTGAGCGGGATCCTCATGCCAGTAAACGGGCTCTTCTTGCCGCAGGTAACGGAACACGTCCCGTGGCATGCCACCCTGGTAGGTTTGCGGATCAGTCAGGTCAAAGTGTGGACATCCACCCATGCTTGCTACCTCTGTTTGATTATTATCGGGTTACGCACCCGGCACTACTTACTAATAGCGCATAGTCTAGCCTATACAGCGCTGCTCTCAAGTAGCAGTCCAGGTCGCATTATATGGTCACTTATTACGCCAGACACTGCTAGAAAGCAGGCCTAAAGCACTAGAGGTGATAGCCTTATCTTATTGTTTTGTATAACTAAACCTGTATTGGCGTGGTGCTTTCCGCTTGATGTTTGCGCTTACGCAAGCGCATGGCCAGAGTCTCGTCTACAGACTGATAACGGTAGCTCCCCTCCGCGTCCACCAGGCGTTCAAGCTGCCCCCGGTGAAATAGATAATTGAGGTGGGCGATACACTCCCCTAACGCCAGACCCACATGCTGCTCGTCTAACTCACGGCGGAACAAGACCGGCAATAGCTCCATCGCAGTTGACGGCTTGCCAAGGCAGGCCTCTTCAAGGGCGATTAGATGTTCCTCATGGTGCTCCTCGAGGTACCGCAAGCGGTGATGTAGCCCATAAAACGGTACGTTGTGCGCCGGCAGTACCAGCGCGTCTTCTGGCAAAATTTCCTGAAAGCGCTCTAACGAGGCCATCCAGGCTTTGAGCGGATTGCCCTCTGGCTCATCACCGCTGACGCTGATATTGGAGGTGATACGCGGAATTACCTGATCACCCGATATCAAGACATTCAGAGATTCACTGAAAAGGCAGGCGTGTTCGGGTGAATGACCTTGTCCTACAACAACACGCCAGCGCTGCCCATTGATGGTCAGGCGACTACCCTCTTCCAGGCGGCGATAAGAGGTTGGCATAGGTTTGGTGATGCGCCTGATGCCACCCATACTTTTACGGGCAGCTTCCGCGCCCTTTTGTCCACGGCCCGAGCGAATCTGGTGCTGCTCATTGGTCCAGGTAAAATGTTCAGGTTCCGATCTTGTGTAGACCAAACCTGTCAGGTATTCAGCCTGGGTAATATAAAATGGCACGCGCCAACGATCACAGAGCCACCCCGCAAGCCCGGTGTGGTCGGGATGCCAGTGAGTTGCGACTACTGCCTTCACCGGTTTGCCCTTGAGGTGTTTTTCAAACACCTGTTCCCATAGTTCCTCGGTAGGGCCGACGGCCATGCCGGTGTCTACAATCCACCAGCCGTCATCGTCCTCCAGCAGATAGAGGTTAATGTGATCCAGCGCAAGCGGCAGAGGCATGCGCAGCCAATAGACGCCTTCGGCTACCTGCTGCAACTCGCCGGGAGCGGGCACATCCTCGTGGGGGTATGTCAGCATTGTTTCAGGACTTGTGCAGCCCAAGTTCCTTGATCAGATTAATTACATCATCGTGGTGACTCTTGGTTTTCACTTTGTCCATGATGTGTTTAAGTCTGCCGTCTTTGCCAATGACGAAAGTCGTGCGCAGAACGCCCATAAATTCACGACCCATGAACTTCTTCAGCCCCCATGCGCCGTACTTGTCGGTAATGGCATGATCCTCATCCGCAAGCAGGGTGAAGTTCAGTTCCTGTTTATCAATGAAGCGCCCCAGCCTGGCAACTGGATCAGGACTCACTCCCAGAACGACGGCATCAAGCTTGCCCAGCTCCTTTTTACTGTCGCGAATCCCGCAGGCCTGCACGGTACAGCCCGGCGTCATGGCTTTCGGGTAAAAATACAGCACCACATTTTTTTCACCCCGATATTGCTTCAGGCTGACTTTGTTGCCGTCCTGGTCCAGCAGGGTGAATGCTGGGGCTAAATTGCCGATCTTGGGAAATGCCACTGTTTACTCCTTGTTTTCTGTTCTGCGATGTCGGTATTCAATAGCCGACACCCTAACCGGATAATGGCCGGACCTGGCGTCATCAAAATATTCTTGCAGAGCTTCCTTGACCACCGGGAACGCAATGTCGTCCCAGGGTATTTCGTCCTCTGTATATAGCCCGCTTTCCAGGCTCTCTGGTCCTACACCGAACTCGCCATCATCCAAGGCACAGCGATAAAACATGTAGACCTGACTGATGTAAGGCACATCGAAAATACGATACAACTCGAGCTGGCTTACTCTGGCTCTGGCTTCTTCCCAGGTTTCTCTGGCAGCACCCTGGGGGGTGGTTTCACCGTTTTCCATAAAACCCGCTGGTAGCGTCCAATACCCGATTCTGGGCTCAATTGCTCGCTTACAAAGTAGAACCTTACCCTCGTAGACAGGCAGGCAGCCTACGATAACTCGGGGGTTTACGTAATGGATTGACTCACAGTCGGTACAGACGAAACGTTCTCTATCGTCACCGTCTGGAATTTTTAGTGCCACGGCACTGCCGCAGCTAGTACAGAAATTCATTGGGTTATTACCGCTGCCCCGTGAGGGACCTGCAAAAGGAAGGCCGCAGTATAGAGCGAATCCATAGGAACGGCGAGAGACTCAGTGTAATTCGCAGTAGCTACCGGAGTGGAACAGCAAAGGCTTACCGGTGGGACGGGACACCATATCCTTGACCCTACCGACAATAATCAAGTGGTCACCACCCTCATGGGTGGCATCCAATTCACATTCAAAACTAACCAAGGCATTACGAATAACGGGGGCCCCGTGGCGACCGACTCGAAAATGTCCGGGGTCCAGAACATGGTCGCCCTTCTTCGCGTACTGATTTGACAAGGCCATCTGCTCTGAACTCAATACATTGACGGCGTAGCGACGCGGCTGTGCGAAGGTAGTGTAGAGATCAGAGTTGCTTTGCAGGCTCCAAAGCACCAAAGGAGGATCCAGCGAAACCGAAGAAAAGGAGTTAGCGGTCATGCCTACTGCATTACCTTTTTCGTCTATTGTCGTGATCACGCAGACCCCTGTTGCGAAGCGGCCCAGGGCGTTGCGCAGTTCGCGTCCGTCAATACTCATCATAACTCCTTATTATTCGATCGATATCGGGGCCTATTTCACACCAGAGTGACATCCCGGGCATCCCCTGTTTCGGTTATTCTTACTGCTGTTGCTGCCAGCGTTCAGCTCGCTCATTATCGCTTTTGCGGGCATCCACCCAGTGGTCCCCTTCGGGGCCTAGCTCTTTTTTCCAAAACGGTGCCCGGGTTTTCAGGTAATCCATGATGAATTCGCAAGCCGCGAATGACGCCTCTCGATGAGATGATGAGACACCCACCCAGACAATCTGATCACCTGGCTTAAGCTTGCCGACACGGTGCATCACCCCTGCCGACAATACCGGCCAGCGCTGGCCACATTCTTCCAGAATTGCCAGTACGCTGCGCTCAGTCATACCGGGATAATGTTCAAGCTCCAGGCAGTGGACATTACGGTTCGCATTGCTGCTGCGCACATACCCGGTAAATGTTGCCACAGCACCCTCAGCGGCCTTGCCTTGCAATAACTGAGCCTGCAAGACGGACACATCGAAATCTTCAGCCTGTACCACAACGTTTAAGGGCTGGCTCACGCTAGCCACCTGTAACCGGCGGAAAAAAGGCAATTTCATCGCCATCGAAGAGACTCAGATTTTCATTTGCCACGGCCTGGTTAACCGCGCGAATGACATTATTTTGCATCAGCACCTGAGACCACTTATCGCCCCACTCCTCCACCAACTTGGACTGTAAACTGTCCAGATCAGCACTGCTTTCATCCAGCACCAATTCCAACTCAGCACAGCCCAGTTCTTCGCGAAAACGACCAAAAAAAAGCACTCGCAACATCAATCGCTCCCCCCGCGCTGCCAGTGTCCAGACTTACCGCCGAGTTTTTCAAGCAGAGCGATACTGGATATTTCCATGCCGCGGTCCACCGCTTTACACATATCGTAAATGGTCAACGCAGCCACCGAAACAGCTGTCAAAGCTTCCATCTCAACCCCCGTCTTGCCATCAACTTTACAGCTAGCCTGAATCTCAACCCTGCCCTCTCCCGCGTCCAGATCAAAACTGACATCAACTGAATTAAGCATTAACGGATGGCACAAAGGAATGAGGTCAGAACATTTCTTGGCAGCCTGTATCCCCGCTACTCTGGCCACGGCGATTACGTCACCTTTCTTGTGACCACCCTCGCGTAACAAGCGCAGAGTGTCTGGCAACATATTGACAGTGGCGGTGGCGACAGCAACCCGCTGGCTTACGTCTTTGTCGCCCACATCGACCATGCGCGCCGCGCCGGTTTTGTCCAGGTGCGTTAATTGGGACATCGTACTTCTCATCGTCATTACAGCCGCCAGAGTCTAGCCAATGACGTCGTTGAAAGACAGTCCTGATCGCTGGTGTCAGGCATTTTGGCCGCTGGGCACTTTTCTCCCCTGTCAGGGCTCGCGTAGAGTATGCGCAACTACAGGAGACATTTCATGACAAAACTCAAATTGGGCTTACAACTCGGCTATTGGGGAGCTTTGTGCCCCGGCGAAAATCATACAGCCCTGGCGCAGGAGGCCGAAAGACTAGGCTATGATTCGGTTTGGACCGCTGAATCCTGGGGCAACGATTGCTTTACCCCTCTATCGTGGATAGGCGCCCAAACCTCTCGTATTCGTCTGGGCACATCAGTCGCCCAACTATCGGCTCGAACCCCCACCGCATGCGCAATGGCGACACTCGCCCTGGATGCACTTTCGGGCGGTCGAATGATTCTTGGCCTCGGTGTTTCCGGGCCACAAGTGGTTGAAGGCTGGTATGGCCAGCCTTACTCCAAACCCGTAACACGGACCCGGGAGTACGTGGATATCATCCGTCAGGTGCTGGCAAGACAAGCCCCTGTCACCAGTGATGGTGAGTTCTACCAGCTACCTTACAACGGTCCGGGTGCCTGGGGCATGGGTAAGCCACTTAAGCCTATTACCCACCCAGTGCGCTCCGATGTGCCTATATTTATCGGCGCTGAAGGCCCCAGGAACGTCACCCAAACTGCGCAGATCGCTGACGGCTGGCTGCCACTGTACTACTCCCCCTACCGGCAGGAGGTCTACGCTGACCAACTGGTTGATGCCAAAGAGGGATTTGAAATTTCACCCACGGTGATGGTCTACATGAACGACAAGCTTGAAGACGCACTCTATCCGGTAAAAGCTATGCTCGGTTTCTACATTGGTGGCATGGGCGCAGCCAAGCGTAACTTCCACAAGGAATTAATGGCCCGCATGGGCTTTCCCGATGAAGCAGAGGAGATCCAACGCTTGTTCCTTGAGGGTAAGCGCGACGAAGGTATCGCCGCAGTGCCGGATCAATTTGCCGACGAGATATCCCTTTGTGGCCCCAAGGACAGGATCAAGGAAAAACTAAAGGACTGGGAGAAATCACCCGTCACCAGCCTGCTGATCAATGGCGACAATGACCTGCTGCGCGACATGGCTGAACTGGTGCTTTAACGTTGTTCAAGTAAAGCCTGTATGGGCTGTAGTTTCTCATCATCGGGATAAGAGCCTGCAGTCCAACCCAGTCGAATCACCACCGCATTGAGGCTGGGGAACATCATCACCACCTGACCACGATTACCAGACATGGCATAGGCATCTGCATGCAGGCTTGGCCAGCGCAATGCATCGCCCCCCCCGTTCAGCCAGAACTGATAACCATAACGCGGGTCATTGTCACTTGAGTTAGGCGCAGTGGCAGACTCGACCCAACCAGCAGGCAGCCATTGGCTAGCAGCTATTTTGCCATCGTTTAACATCGGCAGAGCCAACCGCGCCCAATCTCTGGCAGGTGCATAAATATAAGAACTGCCCACCATCACGCCGCTGGCATCGAGTTCGAAAGTGGTATGGCGCAAGCCAAGAGGTGCGACGATTTCACTGGCAAAAAAATCAACCAGGGCCTGGGCCCCACCGGCGAGCCGATCAGACACCAGCCTGGTCAGTAGGTTACTGGTGCCTGATGAATAGGCCCAATAACTGCCGGGCTCGCGCTTGAGGGAACTGCCCAAGGCAACGCTGGCAGCGCTGGCTGTAGTGAACAGCATGCGAGTGGAGTCGTTCCCGGGTAAATAGGGCTCTGAAAAACCCAGACCAGTGGACATCTGTAACAGGTTTTCAATTGAGATAGTCTTGCGAGAATCGCCTGACCAGGCAGCAAAGAGACCTTGCTCATCCCTGTGTAGCTTGCCCATTTTTTCCAGCCTGCCTACCATCAATGCGCTCACGCTTTTGCCCATAGACCAGCCCAGTAAAGGAGTATCCTGGGTGATACCCGGGCCATAGGCTTCAGCAATAATTTGTTGATTGTGCAGCACCAACAGAGCTCTGGTGTCTAACCCTTGCTGCTGATCGGCTAACAGCATTTGCTCCAGCTGCTCTTGCATCCGGGAGTCCGCCGGGGGCACATCATCGCCCAAGGGCCATGGGCCCTGCTGCAGGTCAATTATCGGCACCTCGATCGCAGCAAGGTCCTCCATTACGGGATACTCCAGGGTACAACCCAAGCCTGGATAAAAACGGGCCCGTGCTTCCGTGCCGCTCAATGTGGCTACCAGCGTCTTGGGATCCTCATGACGAAGTTCAATCAAGCCCACCGCCGGCGAATACGTGGCGATGTCCGCAAGGTTTTTCTCGTCGCTAAAACCGGATAAATAATAGCCTGAGCAGGCCAGCTTGGCGGTAAGCCCTGTGCCGACAGCCGCCATCTGGGAAATGCCACGAGGCGGTATACCGGAGATCCAAAGGACCAGGGCTGGCAGCAGAAAGACCAGTAGACCGAGTGCCAGCAGGATTTTTTTCACGCGAGTGCCCTTAGGGTTGTCAGTGGCTCATTTTGGCACAGTATTTGGACCGGACAAGAGGGGGCCATAGTGCGGAGCACAAAAAAGCCCCCTATAGAGGGGGCTTTTTCAAATATGGCGGTGAGGGAGGGATTTGAACCCTCGAACGGTTGCCCGTTACACACTTTCCAGGCGTGCGCCTTCGGCCACTCGGCCACCTCACCTTTGAGGGCGCGCATAATACCATATGCACCGCCACTTTCCAGTCCCATGACGCGGGAAATGTACCGCCAGCCAGGATTACTGACGATTCATTCTGGAAAGCGGTATTGGGTGTTGCTCGGTACTGCGAAAGGGGTTGATATCCAGGCCGCCTCTGCGCGTATAAAACGCCTGTATCTCCAGAAACTCCGGGCTGATCAGGCTTTGGATATCGATAAACATACGCTCCACACATTGCTCGTGGAACTCCTGATGCTTACGAAAAGCAATGAGGTAGCGCAACAGGCTAGCGTGTTCCAGTGCCCGCCCTCGATAGCTGATATAAACAGTAGCCCAGTCAGGTTGGCCGGTAACCGGGCAAAGTGAGCGAAGCAGGTGACTGACGAGGGACTCTTCTACAATGTCAGACCCCGCGCTTAGCAGCCCTGCTCCAGGGGCGCTATCATCTATAGAAACGTCCAGATCATCCAGGCACTGACCCTCAGGAACACCGCCATCCAACTCAGCAGCATCAATTGGCAGCAGTTCCAGCTCGATGGAAGCACCCACCACTGCGCTAATATCTCGCTTTAAGATAGAGCAGACTTCATCCTCGGATACATAACAAGTGCCGTTCAGGGAGTTGAGGTAAAGTTTGAAAGACTTCGATTCCACCATCGCAGGAGAGTCGGCCGGGATAAAGAAGCGTCCCACTCTCACCACCGGTTTATTGCGCTCATCCAGCCAGGAAACTTCATAGGCGTGCCATAGATCGACGCCGCTAAAGGGTAGCTCCGCAGTAATACCCAGTTCCGCTCGCGCATTAGCCCGGGCAATGGGGTACAGCAATTGAGGGCTATATTGGTCAACAACCGGAACATTTTTACCCAGCAATAGCTCAGGGTTTTCATCGCTCATAGTGTTACTGCCGCAACCGCTTGCCGCTATTGAGCAAGTGCATGCTGAAAGCGAAAGCGACGACTGTAAACAAGGTAATCATTCCAAACGAGAATCCCAGGCTAACATCGGATACGCCGAGCACCCCATAACGAAATGCGTTGACCACATACACCAGTGGGTTGAGCCTGGATACGCCGGCCCAGAAGTCAGGCAACAGATCCATAGAGTAAAAGACACCGCCCAGATATATCAGAGGTGTCAGCACGAATGTGGGAATGATGGATATATCATCAAAACTATTGGCATAAACTGCATTGATAAAACCTGCTAGCGCGAACAACGTAGAAGTCATCAGCACAATGACAACCACTACAAAGTAGCTGTGGATTTGCAAGCGGGTAAAAAACAGTGACACCAGGGTGACGACAACGGCAACCAAAAGCCCTCGGCTGACTCCGCCGACCACATAACCCATCAGTATGACGTAGTTAGGTGTTGGAGAAACCAACAGTTCTTCCACACTGTGATTGAACTTTGAGCCAAAAAACGACGACACTACATTCGAGTAAGAGTTGGTCACAATCGCCATCATGATCAGGCCGGGAACTACAAACTCCATGTAAGAGAATCCGCCCATTTCACCAATGCGGGATCCGATCAAGGAACCGAAGATCACGAAATACAAGGACATAGTAATCGCCGATGGCAGTAGAGTCTGGGTCCAGATGCGCAGGTATCGCTTGATCTCCTTACGTACAATAGTCATGAATGCGCGAAACTGCTCTGTGGCATTCATGCCGCACCCTCCACCAGTTTCACGAACATCTCTTCCAGACGGTTGGCACGATTACGCATACTGTTCACATGGATTCCCTGCTGATCCAGAGCGGCAAACACCTCATTTATATGCTGCCCTTTCTCCACCTCAATTTCCATGCAGTGAGCATCAATCCGGCGCGCTACAAACCCGGGAACCGTCATAGTTTCTGGAAGTTCCTCCACACTATCGAGGATAAACACCTCTCGCTGCAGGCGGCGCAACAGCTCGCGCATTGAGGTATCTTCAACGATTTCTCCATGATTGATGATGCCAATATGCCTGCACAGCGCTTCGGCCTCCTCCAGATAATGCGTGGTTAATATAATTGTCGTGCCCTCGGCATTGATCTGCTGCAAAAACTCCCACATGGACCGCCGCATCTCAATATCCACGCCTGCTGAGGGCTCATCCAAAATCAACAGCTTCGGTTCGTGCACCAATGCCCTGGCAATCATCAAGCGACGTTTCATGCCGCCGGACAATGTGCGGGTAGGTACGCTGCGTTTATCCCACAGACCCAGCTCCTTGAGATACTTCTGTGCTCGCTCCTTGGCAAGCTCCACGGGCATACCGTAGTAGCCCCCCTGATTAACGACTATGTCGAAGGCCGTTTCGAACATATTGAAGTTAAATTCCTGGGGCACAATCCCTATGTATTTCTTGGCTGCGGGGAAGTTCTCGTCTATATCGGCATCAAACACCTGCACCTGACCGCCTGTTTTACTGACCAGGGAGCAAATAATGCCAATGGTGGTGGACTTGCCAGCCCCATTGGGGCCGAGCAATGCATAGAAGTCGCCCTGCTCAACGGTCAAATTGATGCCTTTCAAGGCCTCAAAGCCGTTTCCGTAAACCTTACTGAGATTTTTGATGGTAAGTGCTGGTATCATTTCGAAAATATGGCGCCATGTTCAAAGCGCGCTATTGTACCCGCATTAATGCCACTAGACGATATTCCCCATGAACGACGCTCAATACGCCAGCCATTGCCACAAACTGCTTGAACAGTTCGCAGCTACGATGACTAAACGCATGGAACACTTGCCCGCCGGAGACTCCCTGCGAGAACTGGCCGAACGTTTCACCGCATTAGGCATGGGGGAAGGCGACCTCTATTTGGACGGACCGGGCCTGATTTCGCGTTTATTCACCACTTACCCTGACTTTGCCCCCACCTTCCCCAGGGACTTGTTGTGGTTTCTGGGAGGTGAATGTTTGCACTACATGCCCGACGAAGAAATCAGCGCCTATCAAAAGCTGGATGACTTGCGCGCTGAGGCAGCTCAGAAAGGTGAGATCTTAAACATGCGTGACGCGCGCGCCAGCCTTATGGGCCTGCAATGAGCACTATTGCAGGCAATACTGTCCCTTTTGGTCATTCGCCGGTAGCACCGTATTAGGCATATGTTCGGCGCCAGCATAAAACACCAGGATCTCCACCGGCCCATTTAGTGCAATACCCCGATGCACCGTGCGCATCACCTCCACCAGTGGCTCCCCGGGCCGAATGATTGTCTTGTCACCGCCGCTTGTCTCAATTTCCGCGGTGCCGCTCAATACATAGCCCATTGTGGGCACAGGGTGGCAGTGAAAGGGTGCGGCACTGCCCTCCTCCAGACGTAATATGTGCGCTGATATTTCCGCATTGCCACCCGGGTAGGCGATCTCCCCCCCGTCCCAGGACTCGGTAGCCTTTAACAAAGGGTCGGACATCACCAGTGGGGAAATTAGCAATGCCAGCGATACAAAGACTTTGACCATAACGGCGCTCCTATGTGTTGCGGCCCGCGGCCGTAACCTGTTTGTTGAGGTAATGTTCTCGTGCGAATGCAATAGTCTCAACCGGACTGCAGCCGTGGGAGCAGCAGATTAAGCGCATAGTTTGCTGGCTAAATCGCTGTTAAGCAGGAGTAGAATACGCATCAGCATTCCATACTCACAAAGCCTGGTGTTGCTCGAACACGTTCCAGCCAGGCCAGTATGCTGGGATACCCTTGCAACTCAAATCCGCCGTCTGCGGCAACATGGGTATACGCAAACAGGGATATATCGGCAGTGGATAGGTGCTTGCCCACCAGAAACGGGCCCTGCGCCAGTCGCTGCTCCATTACCGCCAGGGCCTTGTGCCCCCCTGCCTGCTTGCTTTCAAATTCATGTCTGCGCGCTTCGGGCATACCCAGATACAAGGCGATAAACCTCGCGACCGCTATATAAGGCTCATGGCTATATTGTTCGAAAAATTGCCACTGCTGCACTTTCGCACGATCAAAATCATCTTTGGGCTCCAGTCGCGACCCCCTGGCAAGATAGTTAAGAATTGCATTGGATTCAGACAAGACCCTGCCGTCAGCCAATGCCAATAGTGGAACCTTCATATTGGCATTGAGCGACTTAAAGTCTGCAGAACTGGCTTCACCCGCCAGAATATCTACCGGCACCCACTCATGCGGTATGTTCAGAAGCTTTGTTACCAGCTTTAACTTGTAGCAATTACCGGAACGGTAGTCTCCGTAGATCTTCATAGTGTTCTAAACAACGCGGCAGTGTTCACATCTAAGTCTCTGAAGTTACAGTAAAATTGATTCGAAAAATATCCCTACCCTAAGCTTGACTGCCCCAGATACGGCACCTAAAATGCGCGCCTCTCGGTTGAGACCATTGCGTCCCCTTCGTCTAGCGGCCTAGGACACTGCCCTTTCACGGCGGTAACAGGGGTTCGAACCCCCTAGGGGACGCCACTTAATCGCGTGCGCCGGTTCGAACACGGTTTCCCGCTCCAATTTGTTCTCAGCCCATCTTTGTTTTTTCGCTATAATTCCTCCAGTTATTACACTATCAGCTGCAGTAGGCTGGATAAGTTGCCGTGAGCTATGTTCTGCCCGGTCTGAATAAAGAGTCGATAAAAAGCAATGCAAACTGATAACCACGCAGTACTGGCGCAAGCAAAAAAGTGGTGTCTGGATGGCCTGACACCCTGGCTATGCACTATTGTGAAGACCGTTGGCTCATCGCCTCGCCCCATCGGTTCGATGCTTACCTGCCTAAAATCAGGCGAAATAACAGGCTCACTCTCAGGTGGCTGTGTGGAAGAGGACTTTCTTGAGCGCCTGTCTCAAGGTGAGGTCGACAGTCGTAGGCCTCAGCTCATCGAATTTGGCGTCAGCCCCCAGCAAAACGAAAAGCTGGGACTACCCTGTGGCGGTAGTCTGATCGTTCTGGCGCAACAGCTGGAAACTGCAAGTTTGACCTGGTTGCTCCCACTAGTGAAATCGATACAACAGCGCAAATGCCTGATACGGAATGTAGATCTCACTAGTGGAGATACAGTTCTGCATGACTCAGAGCATTTCACGCAGCTGGAATTCGAAAAAGACAGACTCTCCCAGTGTTTCGGGCCGCAGATGCGCATGCTGCTTGTTGGCGCGGGACAGCTTTCACAAACCCTGGCTGAACTTGCGCTGGCGATGGATTACGAGGTATTGATTACAGACACTCGTCAGGCAATGCTGGACCAATGGAGCGGCCCTGCCGTAACCCTGATTCAGGGTATGCCTGACGATGTTGCACTGAGCCGAGCAGCGGACAGGTTTTCGATTGTCATTACCCTCACTCACGACCCACGCATCGATGACATGGCGCTTATGGCGGCCCTGGAAACCGACGCCTGGTATGTGGGAGCACTTGGCTCCCTGCGCACCACTGGCGAGCGTAAAAAAAGACTGCGGGCACTGGGGCTAGCCAGCGAAGCAATAGACAGACTGCACGCTCCGGTAGGTCTGGCCATTGGCAGTAAAACGCCGGTAGAAATTGCAGTCTCAATCATGGCGCAGATTACTCAGCTGCGCCGGAGTGCCGGCTAAAGAATAGTCGCTATTTTTTATCCAGTTTCACTGAAACGCTATTCACGCAATAGCGCAGCCCGGTAGGCTGGGGACCGTCTTCAAACACGTGTCCAATGTGCGAACCACACTTCTTGCAGGTGATCTCAGTACGCGTCATACCAAGCGTACTATCTACGGTTTCTTCGATAACCTCAGCGTCTGCAGGGCGGAAAAAACTCGGCCAGCCACAACCGGCATCGAACTTACTGTCCGACATAAATAGCGGTTCGCCACAGCAACGACAATTGTAGACGCCCTCTTCCGTCGTATCCCAATACTCACCTGTGAAGGGCTGCTCGGTGCCCTTTTCACGGCATACTTTAAACTCTTCAGGCGTCAATTTATCACGCCAATGCTCGTCGTCTTTCATGTTCTCTCCTGTTCATCCACGCTAGCGACCGGATAGAGTATTCGATCATCATAGCCGGTTATGACCTCGCGATAGCCACAGAGTTCGGCGTCCAACGCAGGGCTATTAGTATCCACCAACAGTGGTCGACCTTCCAGACTACTAATTTTTGATTTTGCAGCGACTACCGATATGTTGGCCAGTCCTACATTCTGGATGACCAGTGGTGAAAATTGCTGGTTGCCACGACCCAAGATATGCCCCTGGCCTCCTATAGCGGTCACAAACATTTTCACAGGCCCGGTGTGCTCAGCCAGCACCTCAAGCAAATTTGACTCATTGGCATCGCTCACTACTACCTGTCCATCGCAAACAACATCAACGCCCAACAAGGTATTGGCCAGCTGGAGCTCTTCCATAATCGCAGCGGTAGTCGACCCAGGCCCAATGAGATAGAGGGCCTCCGGAACCATTTGTTCGGCGACCCAGGCGCCGATTTCGGCAGCGACCAGCGCCTGGCTTTCGCGGCCTCCCACCTTGGTATGCTGCAGGTATCGCCCTTCTCCGGGCACCTGCATATCACCATAAAAGTGACTGCGAACAACTCCGCGACGAAAGGCTTCTTCGTCAATATCCCTGACCTCCTGAGCACGGAGGCCCACCAGTCCGCCGCTCACCAGCTCCATAAGCAGTTCGCCTGCAGCCTCAGGAGACACAGCAAAAACGCCAGAATGCATTTTTACGCCCGCTGGAATACCCAGCACCGGCAAGCCATTACCAATAACATCGTAAATATCCCGAGCTGTGCCGTCTCCGCCGGCGAACACCAAAACGTCCACTCCCGCAGCCATAATGGCCTGTGCCGCACGACCGGTATCCTCAGCATTACTAAGGCCAGACTCACTTGCACCAATAACACGGTGGCTGAGCTTCATCGCCGCACACAAGTCACCGCCCATGGGGCCTGACCAGGTCACCAGGTTTACGCCGTTTACTGCGACCAGAGGCTCCAGCGCACGACAGGCGCGGTCGTTTGAACGCTGTCGCTCCGACTCACTCATCTGTGCTGTTAAGGAGCGCAGCTCCTGGCCATCACTGCCCTTGAGTCCGCGACTGCCCCCCAGACCTGCCAGCGGATTAATGATGAGACCCAAGGTCAGCAAGGGCATTGTCCTACTGCCCTTTTATGACGGGAATACACCCTAGCGCTTTCACAAGTGCTGCCTGGGGGCCTGTTACCGTATCCAGTAAAACCGGCTTGCCTACAAGTTCACGTCTTTTTGCATAGTGTTTACGTAATAGATCAAACTGCTCAGCTGCCTTTTCAGAGTTAGAATTAAAAGTCGCAGATCGCAGCAGGTGGTCATCCTCCTCGATGCAATAACAGCTGCGAATGAGGAGCCGCACTGTATCTGGCGCAGACAGTCCGGGTGGAACATAAACTGGAGACTCAGCACCAGGAGCTATCGAGTCAACGCCTGGCAGGCTGATCCCTAAGCTCATCGCCATCCCCTCACAGAGCATTCGCGTGGCCAGTATTTTTCCATCGTAGCTATAACCGGCGATATGGGCCGTGCCCAAGCGGGCGTGCCGCAATAGTTGCGCTGAAACCGCTGGCTCGTGCTCCCAAACGTCCAACACAGCAACGGGGCTAGAAGGTTTTGCAAGACGGTCTAACAAGGCTTTGTTGTCGATCACCGGACCCCTGCTGGCATTAATCAACAGCTGCCCCTGCCCTATCACATCCAGAGCATGCCTATCCAATAAATGATAACTGGGCCAGGGCTGCTGTCGCGTTAATTCAGGGTGCAGACAAATAACATCGCAGGCCAAAACCTCGTCGAGACCGGCAAGGTTGGCACCACTCTTTGCTGGCAGCCAGGGGTCACTGACTCTACAGGGTATGCCCAATGCAGACAGTCGTCGGACCAGAGCTTTGCCAATCTGGCCATAACCGACAATACCAACAGTGCCGCCAGCCATAAGTCGTTCCAGGTAGTCATCGACGTGGCTGAGCGCTGCGAGCACGTATTCCACGACAGAATTTGCATTGGAGCCAGGCGCATAAGCAAAATCGATTCCCGCCGTTTGTAACCAGTCCCGGTCAACATGGTCGAAGCCACTAGTGGCGGTACCGACAAAGCGAACGTTCGTGCCCGCAAGCAGGCCAGCATTGACCTGGGTAACAGAGCGCACCAGCAGAGCATCGGCTTGCTGTAATTGTTCGCGGGAAATACCTCGACCGGGCAATCTGGTCACATTAGCGACAGAGCCCAGTAGCGTTTCCAGAGCCGGAATATTCTCGTCTGCGAGCACCTGTAAGCTCATTTTGCCCCCACCTCCTTTGCCAATGCCTCCCAACGGCGAACTAATGGACCACCCAGACCAAGCGAGTTCAAGTAGCTGGCCACTTGCTGCGCGCGTTGGGGGCTAAAGCGAAACTCCGTCAGTTGCTCCACATCCGGTATTGCACTGTGCAACTGCGCCAAGCGCCGTGACAACATCGCCTGGGGCCAATATTCCAGCAGTTTGGCACCCAGGCTTGCGGCACCTCTGACCGGCACATGAGCGACACGATCCATATTCTCTTCAATCTGTTCCAGGCATCCCAGATTTGAGATAAGCGCAGCTGCTGTCTTCGGACCGACGCCTGGAACACCCGGAATGTCGTCTGCACGGTCCCCCACCAGGCCAAGATAATCAGCAAATTGTTCCGGCCACACGCCGAAGCGCTGCTGAAAACCCGTCATGTCCATAGTCTGGTCTGCCGCAAAATCCCACCAATGGTCACCCTCGCCAACCAGCAGTTGGCCAAGGTCTTTATCACGGGTAATCACCGTAACCGGCAACTGCCTTTGACGAGCAAGCCTGGCCAGCGTTGCCAGATAGTCATCTGCTTCAAATCGATCGCCGCCGTAACAGGGAATACCACACAGTTCGGTCAATGTACGGCAAGTGTTCAGCTGGAAAGCCAAAGTTTCATCAGGCAGCTCTCGACTGGCCTTGTAATCTGCAAATATCTCGTTGCGAAAACAACTACCCAAACTCTCATCAAATGCCGCGGCCACCCAGGGTGACGAATCCGTGCGGCTAATGAAATCAGTTAGAAAACTGGCGTAGCCGTAGACTGCATTAAGTGGCATTCCATCAGTCGTATGCCAGTGGTCTGGCATAGAAAACCAGGCACGAAAGATATAAATCGAGGAATCCAGCAGCCAGGCACGATGTTGCATGATCAGGCTAGAGCCTCCGCATCGAAATGGATTTTGGCTATATCTGCGCGAGCATTAAACTCCTCTGACAACGCTTCAAAGAACTGCGTAGCGCGTGCCGGCAGTCCAGTTTTCTGCCACGCCTTTGCCTGAGTCACAACGCTGTGCCTAAAGTGACTGGTATCGGGGGCCACGCCAGCGACACCAAAGTTATCGACGCTTATGCGAAAGGGATACCCGCAAGCGAACGAAAAATACCATTCCAGAGCCTGTGGTTTTACTTCCACAGACTCGAATGCCTGTTGCTCTTGTTGATTGCGACCTTCCGGGGCGTACCAATAACCAAAATCAAGTTGCCGGCGGCGCTCTGTTCCGGCGATACACCAGTGAGATATTTCATGCAGAGCACTAGCGAAGTAGTCCTCTCGAAAGAAGAGCAGATTCATGACGCGGTTATCTTCTGCTGGTTGATATAGCGGCTCTGCTGCCCCACCTACCAGGCGTATATTTTCTGACTCAGCAAAGCAGTGCCTAAAAACAGATTCGAGACGCGCGCAATCGAACAGATCCGATGCTGATGCGCCCATCAGCTATCGCCCTGCTTGCGCAGCCAGTAAAGGTAATTACCGTCTAGATTGTCCTGCTGTAGTAGCTCATGACCCAGAAAGGTACAGAACTTGGGTATGTCGCGCTCGGTAGATGGATCAGTGGCCAGCACCTGCACCACCTGCCCCACTTCCATATCGCGGATCTTATTGTGGAGTAGCATGACAGGCTCCGGACAAAACAAGCCGGTGGCATCCAGTATATGGTCAGCTTTAATCGACATCTGGCGTTGCTAGTCCTGTAACATTTCCTGTGCCTGCTGTGCAGCCATCAGATCCCATTGTTCGCTCTCAGTTTCAAACAGGATGACTACATCGCCGTTCTCCAACTGGCGGCGCAGGTTGCCCGTCTTTTGTTCCAGGGTCAACTCCACATCGCCGTAGTCCGTGCCATCGCGACTGGCAAACTCTTCCAAAAGCGACTGATAGACTTCAGCGCTCAACCGTCCTGGCGGGACTTGTACATATAACGACATTTTTTGCCCACTCCTTTCTGCGCGCATCGAATGCGGGTTAATATACGTCCTGCATCTTTAAATGTGGAGACATCTTGGTGGATACATCCTACATCATTACCTTTATTGGCGATGACCGCCCGGGGCTAGTCGAGCAGCTGTCCAGCGTAATCGAAAGCAACCGCGGTAACTGGCACGAAAGCAGGCTCTCACAACTGGGAGGGAAATTCGCGGGGCTGATTCTGGTCTCTCTGCCAACCGCCGCCGGTTCCGATCTGGAGGCCCAGTTAAAGGCCCTTTCCTTAAGTGGTCTCAGCGTACGGGTCACGCCTACTACCGAGACAACTATAGACGGCGGAGGCAAGGCCATCACACTCACCGTGCTGGGCCCTGACCGGCTGGGCATAGTGCGTGAAATATCCCGCGCACTGGCGGAGCGCAATATTAATGTAGTGGAAATGGACAGCCAGGTAGACAGCGCTGCCATGAGCGGGGAATTATTGTTCAAGGCGAGAATTGATGCCCAAATCCCCGAAAGCACAGACATGGATGATCTCCACGACTCCCTGGAAGAAATCGCCAATAACATGACCCTGGATATTGATCTGGATTAAGGGTCATCGTTGCTGTGTAAGAGTTTTTGCAGCCCTATCCATAGGCTCACGGTTATCGCAGCTGCCACAATCACCAGCCCTATCACTGCCACAGTGGTCAGCATCAGCCCCTGTATAACCTCCCAGGGAATGTCGAACTGATCCATCGCGGACCAAATCAGTGCGGCCATGGCCGCCACACCTAAAAAGATCGTGCGATAGTACTTACGTGATGCTTTACCCAAGTGCCTACTCGGGCCTTGTCGCTGGAATGGCCGGCGTAGTGCAATTAACATCGGCATTCTGACCGCGATGCCGTAAAAGGTGGTCCATTAACACGATGGCCAGCATCGCCTCAGCGATGGGCGTAGCCCTGATACCGACACAGGGGTCGTGACGGCCATGGGTGACCATTTCCATGGCATTACCCTCGGTGTCGATTGTCGCTCCAGGCTGGCGAATACTCGACGTAGGCTTGAGGGCAATACTCACCGTAATGTCCTGACCGCTGGAAATGCCGCCGAGAATACCACCAGCATCATTGCCCACAAACCCTTCTGGTGTGAGTAGATCCCGATGCTCAGTGCCTTTTTGTTCCACACTGTCAAAACCGGCACCCACTTCCACACCTTTTACCGCGTTAATGCCCATCATTGCGTGAGCGATATCAGCGTCCAGGCGATCAAATATAGGTTCCCCAAGGCCGGGCATAACATTACTGGCCACCACATTAATGCGTGCGCCTACGGAGTTACCCTCTTTGTTCAGGGCCGCCATGTACTTTTCCATTTTGGGAATGGCGTCTGCATCCGGGCAGAAGAATGGATTGGTTTCCACCAGCTCCCAGTCAATTTTTTCTGCCCTTATGGGACCGAGTTGAGCCAGGTAACCACGCACCTCTATGCCATATCGGGTGCGCAGGTATTTCTTGGCGATGCCTCCGGCTGCCACACGCATTGCCGTTTCCCGAGCTGAGGCTCTGCCGCCACCGCGATAATCCCGGAATCCATACTTCTGGTTGTAGGTGTAGTCAGCGTGTGCCGGACGAAAAGTGTTGGCTATATTGGAATAGTCCTTGGAACGTTGGTCGGTGTTTTCGATCAACATGCCTATGGAGGTACCTGTGGTTTTACCTTCAAATACCCCAGACAGAATACGCACCTCGTCATCCTCCTTGCGCTGGGTGGTAAAGCGCGAGGTACCCGGCTTGCGACGATCCAAATCGCCCTGCAGGTCTGATGCGTCTAATTCCAGTCCCGGCGGGCAGCCATCGACTATGCAGCCCAGTGCTGGGCCGTGGCTCTCACCAAAACTGGTGACCGTAAAAAGTTTTCCTATGCTATTGCCGGACATGTCCTTTAAGTGCCTGAAGTCTAAAAGCCAAACATTATACCGATTATCCGCGCAAACTGGCGCTGTATTCCTGTAATTCCTTGGCCCTCAAGGCAAAGACACCATGTCCACCGTGCTCGAATTCCAGCCAGGTAAAGGGCACCAGTGGATAGGCTTCATCCAGGGCTTCCCAGCTGTTACCGACTTCCACTACCAATAAGCCGGTGTCCTGGAGATAGTCCGCTGCCCGAGATAATATTTTTCGGGTGAGTGCGAGGCCATCCGGACCACTGCCCAATGACAATTCTGGTTCATGGTGATACTCAGCTGGCATGGACGCAAGATCGGCTGAATCCACGTAAGGCGGGTTGGACAAAATCAGGTCATAACGTTTTTGGGGGAGACTATCGAACAAGTCTGATTCATAGATTGCTACTCGCTGCTGGAGCTCCAGTTGCGTCACGTTGTTTCGCGCAAGCGCTAAAGCCTGAGGGTCCAGGTCCACCAAATCCACCTGAGCCTCGCTATAGTGAGCAGCTGCCAGACCTATACAGCCACCGCCACAACACAAATCCAGAATCTCTTTGGGTTCAGGGCCACTGTACCAGGGTTGGTAATCATGAAGAATCAGTTCCGCAATCGGCGATCGGGGAATGATAGCCCTGCTATCACAGGCAAACTCTAGTCCGGCAAACCATGCCCTACCCAGCAAATAGGGCAAGGGAATGTGCTCATCGATCCGACGTCGCAACAGAAGGTGAATTTCTTGTAACTGCATTTCGCTAACAGGATGTGGCAAGACGCCGTCATCCGCGTCTACGGGCAATTCAACTACCGCCAGCACCAGTTGAACCGCCTCGTCCCAGGGGTTGTCTGTACCATGGCCATAAAAGACGTCGCTGTCGCGCAGCTGTTCCCAGCAAAACTGGATAGCCTGGCCTATCGTCGAGATGGCCGTTTGTGTCTGAGGGGTATCGTTCATGGAAGCAGTTTACCCGCCCTTGTGGTGCGTTTGCTATGGCATTGCTCGATTGTTACCATCCCCATCCTTTGGGCATCAGCAGCCCAAAAACCTTATAAACACTGGGAGAATGACTCGTGGAACAGCATTGGGCAGAAATCATCACAGCCATTGGTGAGGACCTGGAAAGGCCCGGGCTGGTGGACACACCAAAACGGGCTGCCAAAGCTTTTGAGTTCCTTACCCGGGGCTACAATCAGTCGGTGGACGAGGTCGTCAACAACGCGCTGTTTCCCTCGGAATCCAGTGAAATGGTGTTGGTACAAGACGTAGAGCTTTATTCGCTATGCGAACATCACCTGCTACCTTTCATCGGCAAATGCCACGTAGCCTACCTGCCTACCGGCAAAGTGCTGGGGCTGTCCAAGGTCGCTCGTATCGTCGACTTGTTCGCCCGCCGCCTGCAAATTCAGGAATCGCTGACCACCCAGATCGCCCAGACGATAATGGATGTCACTGATGCTGAGGGTGTGGGTGTCATTATTGAAGCCCGTCACATGTGCATGATGATGCGTGGGGTGGAAAAACAAAATTCGATCATGAAAACCTCGGCCATGCTGGGCAGCTTCCGCGACTCTCAAGCTACCCGGAACGAGTTCTTGCAAATACTGCAGTTGCGGACCTGAACTGCTAGGGCTCTGCTATTTCCAACAGTTCCGCATGTAAGTACTGGCGATCCGCTGTGCGGGCAGAACTAAACAGGACCAGGCGAAAAGCATCGCCCTGAGCCGGCCCGTAAACCCGATAACGTTGTAAATCATCTCTGCCGTAGAGCACACGCTCGCCAAACACCCGGTTTGCCCACTGTACGCCCTGGCCACAACTACGACCTTCACAGGCAAAAACAAGCTGTGCCTCTGCCACCTGGGCTTCAATTGCGGCCAAAACCTCGTTGGAGGTGAAGCCATCCGTAATCTGCCAGGTATATCGAATCAGCCTGCCGGTTTGGCGCTCGCTCGTTTTGAAGCGCCACGTGCCTCTCACTTTCTGCATAGCACCAAGGCCTATTTCATAATCGACCACTTCGGCGTCGCTTTGGCTGACTATGACTGCATGAGGGTAGGCATTGAAACGAGCCAACAGTTCCTCCTGGTCCTCGGCGGCAACCCTGGCGGACACCAGCGCTAGAGCTATAGCTAACAGTACAAAAACGTAGCGCCTTATCATTCCCTACAACTCCTCACTAAATAGAAACAACTGAATCCTTTCCCCGAGTGTAGCGACCCCTTGCTCCATATGGAAATGATGTCCACCAGGAAAGGTCTCTAATATCACACCCGGGATTCTTTCTCCCAGAGACGAGAATTTTTTGGCGTGCGTCTTGGAAAAGCCACTATCGGCCATCAGCAGCAGTGTGGGCATTGCCAAGGCCTGCAGGACGGCATCGACCTGACGGGTGGTCATCTTAACAGCTGAAGCGCCACGCAGACGCGGATCGGTGGTCCATGTGTAGCCGCCGTCGACCTGCAGTAGATTTCTGCCCACAATCAACCTGGCGGCTTCAAAATTCAGCCCCTGTTCCGCTCTGGCAGCTACTGCCAATTCGAGGCGCTTGTAAATACGCGTCTGCCTGGCTTGCAATCGTTTCTTTTCGAGTACGTAGCGCCGCATCTGCGTGACGAACTCCCCCTCCTCCAATGGCGGCGGTGCAACACCATCCAGCAATACAAGTTGCCGTACTTTCTCGGGAAAAGTGGCCGCAAACAAGGCGGCAATAATCGCTCCCCGGGAATGCCCGATGAGATCAAAACGCTCCCAACCCAACTGCTCTACCACAGCTAGTATCTGCGGTAGATCATCATAAACCTGGTAGGTGGCGTCGGCGGAACGTCGGCTGGACTGGCCATGGCCAGTCAGGTCCAACGCTACAACATGATGATTTTTCAGCTGCGGCGCCAGCATGGCAAAGCTATTGGCGTTGTCCAGCCAGCCGTGCAACGCCAGTATAGGTGGATTTTCAGGGTCACCCCAGGCGAGTCCTGCGATCTGCAGGCCATCAACCTCCCAGGCACAGTCCCGAGCCTCGTAAAATGTCATTGGCGAAGCTCATATTGCGGTGGCTGAGCGCTAAACAATAACGAGGCGCAGCTTTGTGCAACAACATTCATCTCCAGCACGGCTAATCCCCCGGGAACCAACGGCGCCACCAGGCCAACGGACCCGAGGTAATAGTCCACCAGAGCTGAGACCAACGGCTGGTGAGAAACCAGCAGCAGGTGCTCCGGTCGCTCGCCTGCGGTCATCCGCCTATCCAGCTGAGCATCAACCTCGCGAGGCAGGCTACCCGGAATCAGCGCAGGCCAGGAATTAGTCGCCGCATCAGCAAATGCATTAGCGATGATCGCTGCTGTCTGAGCAGTTCTGACCCACTCGCTGAACAGAATCAATTCGGGATCGGGTAATTCGCGTTCGCTGCATAGGTCGTGAAACTGATGGCAACCAAAACCAATATCGTCCTGCCCAACACTGGTCAGTTCTCGCATGCGGTCAGTCACCGCATTGCCAGCCTCTCCATGGCGCCAGATGGTTAGAATCATGATTATTCCTAAAGTTGTTCGACTAGCGAGTCACAAACTCGACGTCCTGCGCTTCTTCGGTGTGCATCATATCATCGAAGACATCGACTACCGGGCGATGCTCATAGAGTATTGCGTAGAGTCCCTTAACCAGCGGCATAGACACTTCCCGACGGTCCGCTTCGGCCTTTAACAACCCAAGGGTGTTGATGCCTTCAGCCACCTGATCCATTGCGCCAAGAATATCGTCCAGAGGCTGTCCCTTGCCCAAGGCGAGTCCTACCCGGTAATTTCGTGACAAAGGTGATGAGCAGGTCACAAACAAATCGCCCACACCTGACAAACCAAGAAATGTCATGGGGTTGGCCCCCATATGCACGGCAAAGCGAGACATTTCCGCAAGTGAACGAGTGAGCAACATTCCTACGGTATTCTCACCGAAATCCAAAGCTGCGCCAACGCCCGCAAGAATCGCATAGACATTCTTCAAGGCACCACCTAGCTCAACACCGAACATATCGTGGGAGCTGTAAATCAAGAAAGTATCGCAGTGCAGTAAATCGTGTATCAGGGTATTGATGTAAGGCAGCTCGCTGGCAACAACCGAACCGGTAATTTTGCCTGCTGCTATTTCGCGTGCCAGGTTAGGGCCCGAGAGAATGCCTCTGGGGTTGTCCGGCAGTTCCTCTCGCAAGATTTGACTCATCAGCCTGAAGCCGCCGCCTGCCTCAATCCCTTTGGTGAGACTAATGACTATCACCTCGGCCGCAACCAGCGAGCAAAGCTCGCGGACGACGTCGCGAAATGATTTGCTAGGCACGGCCACGAAAATGATATCGACTTGCGATACGGCCTCGCGCAGGTCAGTGGTCGCGGTTAATTTCTCATCGAGTAAATAGCCAGGGAGGTAGTCGCTATTCTGGTGCGAAACATTAATAGCCTCTGTCCGCTGGGCATTGCGCAACCAGAGACGAACCTCGTTGCCATTACCCGCGACGATATTACCGATGACCGTCCCGAAACTGCCACCGCCAAGCACGGCGACGGTGTATGAATCAGCCATGTGGAATCCTAATTATTATTTGCAGATTGACGCCGCGGCTAGTCTAACAGATAAAACAAAAGGAACAGATGTAGTGCCCTTCAGCACAGACAGGCTGAAGGGCACTCAAAGCATGCTGGAAACTTATCGACCGCTGAGGCTCAGCAGCAGCTTGTTCAGTTTCGATACATAGGCCGCCGGGTCTTCCAGTTGACCGCCTTCTGCCAGGTTCGCCTGGTCGAAAACGACCGAAGCCAGGTCTGCGAAGCGATCTTCGTCAGCTTCCTGATCGAGCATTTCCAGTAGTGGGTGACCCGGGTTAACCTCCAAGATGGGCTTGGATTCAGGTACCGGCTGTCCAGCGGCCTCCATGATACGCCGCATCTGGGCGCCCATATCGTGATCGCCAACCACCAGGCACGCTGGAGATTCAGTAAGACGTGTGGTGGCTCGCACCTCTTCCACCTTATCTTCCAGCACTTTACCCAGTCGTTCCACCAGAGCCTCACTGTCTTTTTCCAGTTTCTCCTGCTCAACCTTCTCTTCTTCGGTGTCAGCAGCCAGATCCAGTGCGCCTCGAGAAACGTCCTGGAACTGCTTGCCGTCAAACTCCTGCAGGTGGTTCATCAACCAGTCGTCAACCCGGTCTGTGAGCAACAGCACCTCGATTCCCTTTTTGCGGAAGATTTCAAGATGCGGGCTGTTCTTGGCAGTATTGAAGTTCTCGGCAACCACATAGAAGAGTTTCTCCTGACCTTCCTGCATACGGCTCACGTACTCTTCCAGAGACTGATCCTGCTCTTCCTGGTTGGTATGGGTAGTAGAAAAGCGCAGTAGTTTGGCAATTTTTTCCTTGTTGGCAAAGTCCTCTGCCGGACCCTCTTTTAGTACTTGTCCGAACTCTTTCCAGAAGTCGGCGTATTCGTCTCCTTCCTTCTTGGCAAGCTTGCCCAGCATATCCAAAGAGCGCTTGGTGACCGCGGCACGCATGGAGTCGACAGCGGCGTCCTGCTGCAAGATTTCACGCGACACGTTCAGTGGCAGGTCATTGGAATCTACCACACCCTTAATAAAGCGCAGGTACAGTGGCAAGAACTGCTCTGCGTCATCCATGATAAAGGTGCGCTGCACATAGAGCTTCAGTCCACGCGCCATATCACGGTTCCACATATCGAAAGGCGCACGCTTGGGTAGGTAAAGCAGGCTTGTATACTCCATCTTGCCTTCGACGTGGTTGTGGCTCCAACTGAGGGGTTCATCGAAATCGTGAGAGACGTGCTTGTAGAATTCTTTGTACTCTTCTTCAGATATCTCTGTACGGCTGCGGGTCCATAAAGCAGTAGCTTCATTGACGGCCTCGTACTCGGGCGCTTGTTCGGGTTTCTCTTCTTCGTCTTCTGCAACAGGTGCTGGCGGTTTAACCATCATCACCGGGACAGATATATGGTCAGAGTATTTCTTAATCACACTACGCACACGAAAGTCATCCGCGAATTCTTCACAGTCATCTTTCAGGAACAAAGTAATACTGGTGCCGCGTGATTCCTTGTCTTTATCTTCAACAGAGAACTCTGACTCACCATGCGACTCCCAGACCACGCCCTGGTCGACTCCATCGCCGGCCTTGCGCGTATGCACTTCAACCCGGTCGGCAACGATAAACGCGGAGTAAAAACCAACGCCAAACTGACCTATAAGCTGCGAATCCTTTTGCTGATCGCCGGTCAGGTTTTCCATGAACGCCGCTGTTCCAGACTTGGCGATGGTACCCAGGTGTTCGATCACCTCATCGCGGTTCATGCCAATCCCGTTATCTGCAATGGTAATGGTCCTGGCGTCCTTATCCACATCCACTTGAACCAGGTAATCGCCCTGCCCCTCGAGCAAAGACTCATCTGACACTGCGGCAAAGCGCAGCTTATCGATGGCATCGGAGGCGTTGGAAATCAATTCACGCAGGAAAATCTCCTGATTGGAATACAGGGAGTGAATCATCAGGTGAAGCAGCTGCTTCGCCTCGGTCTGGAAGCCCAGGGTTTCCTTTTTTACATCGGCAGTCATCTCTTAACCTCTGTTGCTAACTTATTGAAATTGAATAGAATTTACTTGTGATTTCGATATGGGGGTTAGTTAATGTGATTTCAAGGGTAGTGCGTGGAAATGGAGGTCTCAAAGTATGCGCACTGAGCTGATCTGCTGGCCTGTCCAGAGCAATTGCTGGCCCTATCTCACTATGAAAACGGGGTGCTAACATGCTGGTCACACAAGAACTGTAGGACTGGAACTCACAGAAACAACCATCGGAGCAGGCAAAGAAAAAGGGCCCATCAACTGATGCGCCCTTCTTCGGGTGTAGCTCTGTAACGAAGTGATTACCAGCCGGTAATCTCGCCCAGGGCAGTACCGATTTCAGCCAGGGAGCGCACGGTCTTCACACCGGCATCTTCCAGAGCGGCAAACTTTTCGTCTGCCGTACCCTTGCCACCGGAAATAATCGCGCCGGCATGGCCCATACGCTTGCCCTTGGGTGCAGTAACACCGGCAATGTAGGACACCACTGGCTTGGTCACGTTAGCCTTGATGTAGGCCGCTGCTTCCTCTTCCGCTGTGCCGCCAATTTCACCGATCATTACGATGGCCTCAGTAGCGGGGTCATTCTGGAACATCTCCAGGATGTCGATGAAGTTGGAACCCGGAATCGGATCGCCGCCAATACCTACGCAGGTAGACTGGCCGTAGCCCGCATCAGTAGTCTGCTTGACCGCTTCGTAAGTCAGAGTACCGGAGCGAGAAACAATACCAACCTTTCCAGGCAGATGAATGTGACCGGGCATGATGCCAATCTTACTCTCGCCTGGCGTGATCACACCTGGGCAGTTAGGGCCGATCAGGCGCACACCCAGTTCGTCACATTTTACCTTGGCTTCCAGCATATCGATGGTAGGAATACCTTCGGTGATACAGACGATCAGCTTGATGCCGCCATTGGCTGCTTCCAAAATGGAGTCTTTGCAAAAGGGAGCTGGTACGTAAATTACAGATGCATCGGCACCTGTAGCCGCTACAGCTTCTGTCACTGTATTAAACACTGGCAAGCCCAGGTGCTCCTGTCCGCCCTTGCCAGGCGTTACACCGCCAACCATTTGGGTACCGTATTCGATAGCCTGTTCAGAGTGAAAAGTACCCTGGGAGCCGGTGAAGCCCTGGCAAATTACTTTGGTGTTTTTGTCGATAAGAATGCTCATTATGCCGCTCCTCCTGCTGCGTTAACTGCCTGCTGAGCAGCGTCGGTGAGGCTGGTGGCAGCAATAATGTTCAAACCACTGTCAGCCAGTACTTTCTGGCCCAGTTCGGCGTTATTGCCTTCCAGGCGGACCACGACGGGTACCTCAACGCCTATCTCTTCGACCGCGCCGATAACGCCCTCTGCGATCAGGTCACAGCGCACGATGCCACCAAAAATATTGATCAAGACCGCTTTCACCTTGTCGTCAGACAAGATGATCTTGAAGGCTTCGGAAACGCGTTCTTTGGTTGCACCGCCCCCAACGTCCAGGAAGTTAGCAGGGAAACCGCCGTGCAGGGCAACGATGTCCATAGTGCCCATGGCCAGGCCGGCACCGTTAACCATACAGCCGATGTTGCCGTCCAGGGCTACGTAATTCAGCTCCCACTGAGCGGCATGGGACTCACGCTCGTCTTCCTGTGAAGGGTCGTGCATTTCACGCAGTGCTGGCTGACGATAGAGCGCATTACTGTCGACTCCGATCTTGGCATCCAGACAATGCAGATTTCCTTCTTCGGTGATCACCAGCGGGTTGATCTCGATCAGCGCCAGGTCCTTGTCGACAAACATCTGAGCCAGACCCATGAAAATCTTGACGAATTGCTTGATCTGTTCGCCAGACAAGCCCAGCTGGAAAGCTAGCTCACGACCCTGATAAGGCTGAGGCCCAACCAAAGGATCGATTGTGGCGCGCAGGATTTTCTCAGGCGTCTCTTCAGCGACCTTCTCAATCTCGACACCACCCTCGGTGGACGCCATAAAGACAACTTTGCGCGATGAGCGATCTACTACAGCGCCCAGATACAGTTCTTCGGCGATATCAGTGCAGGATTCGACCAGAACCTTGCTAACCGGCTGGCCGTTTTCGTCCGTCTGGTATGTCACCAGATTTTTACCCAGCCAGTTTGTGGCGAATTCTCGAATCTCGTCTTTGGTCTTGACCAGCTTTACGCCGCCAGCCTTACCACGACCGCCAGCATGCACCTGGGCTTTGACAACCCACATGTCGCCGCCAATCAAATCCGCCGCTTCTGCCGCTTCAGCCGGGTTATCAACCGCATACCCTTTGGAAACCGGCAGCCCGTATTCTGCAAGTAGTTGCTTGCCCTGATACTCATGAAGGTTCATGTGTTGTCCTGCTCTTTCTGAATAGCTATTGCTGCTCTAGTTTTGGCTTTTTGCGACACTGTTGCGAAAAGCCCCTTGTTACCCGCACGCGCCGGCGATAGGTATTATTGTATGCGTGCGGGCGAATTCTACTTACGTTTCTTTCTATTGGCGATATGAATTGCATGCCCGTCCACCGCCAGTGCAGCTTCGTGAACTGCCTCGGAAAGCGTCGGGTGAGCAAACACAGTCAGGGCCAGATCCTCGGTGCTTGAGCCGAACTCCATAGCAATAACGACCTGTTGAACAAGGTCGGCTGCCGAAGGACCAACAATATGGCACCCCAGGATACGGTCGGTTTCCTCGTGCGCCAAAATCTTCACCATACCGTCTGAGTCATTGGCCGCAAGCGCCCTGCCGCTGGCAACAAATGGGAAGGTGCCAGCTTTATAAGGTACGCCCTCCGCTTTCAACTGCTGTTCGGTTTTGCCTACCGCTGCCACTTCGGGGTGGGTGTATACCACCGAGGGAATGCAGTCATAGTTCATTTGGGCAGGTTTTCCGGCGATGCGCTCAGCAACCATAACGCCCTCTTCAGAACCCTTGTGGGCCAGCATGGGACCTCGCACCACATCGCCAACAGCATAAACACGTGGCGCTTCGGTTTCACAGAAGTCGTTCACAAATATGAAGCCGCGCTCGTCCAGGGTCAGGCCGCTGTCGCTGGAAAATAACTCTTCCGAGCGGGGCCTGCGGCCTACAGCAACGATCAATTTGTCGAAGGTCTCGCTATGCTCACCGTCGGCACCGGCATAGGAGACGGTCACTTTTCCATCTTTGACCTCGGATCCTGTGACTCGCGCACCCAGGCGAATGTCCAGTCCCTGTTTTTTGAAAATCTTGCCAGCTTCCTTGGATATCTGGGCATCGATCATGGGCAGGAATTCATCCAGTGCTTCCAACACGACGACTTCTGCACCCAGGCGCCCCCAGACACTCCCTAGCTCGAGGCCAATAACACCGGCCCCTATCACGCCCAGACGCTGCGGCACTGCCTCAAACTCCAGGGCGCCGGTAGAATCAACAATATACTCACCATCGACAGGCGCCGGGGGTATATTCACCGGAAGTGAACCAGCGGCGATGATGACATTGCCCGCCTCCAGCACCTGCACATTGCCATCTTTGTCGGTAACTTCGACCTTGGCGCCAGCCAAAACTTTACCAGTGCCAGCAATAGCAGTGACACCATTGTGCTTGAAAAGTCCGGCTACGCCGCCCGTCAGTTGATCGACGATTTTGTCTTTGCGCTTGAGCATAGCGGGGACATCAATGCTGGTCTCGCCAACACTGATGCCATGCACGTCAAAATCGTGTTTCGCTTCATGGTACTTGTGGCTTGAATCCAACAGCGCCTTGGACGGAATACAGCCGACGTTGAGGCAAGTGCCTCCCAGGCGAACTTTCCCCTTGTCATCCAGCCACTGCTCAACGCAGGCGGTAGAAAGACCCAACTGGCTTGCCTTGATAGCTGCCACATAGCCGGCAGGCCCAGCGCCAATGACCACGACATCGAATTTATCTGACATATATCTTCCTGTTAAAGAGTAAAACTCCGCTCCTGCCCTGACAAGAAGCGGATATAAATTACATCACAGCTGCAGCAAAATCCGCGCTGGATCTTCTATCAGATCCTTAATGGCGACCAGGAACTGAACCGCAGTCTTACCGTCGATCAACCGATGGTCATAGGACAGGGCCAGGTACATCATCGGCAGAATCACCACCTCACCGTTGACCGCCATGGGGCGTTCCTGGATCTTGTGCATCCCCAGGATACCGGTCTGCGGCGGGTTGAGAATCGGCGTGGACATCAGCGAGCCGAAGACACCGCCGTTGGTCACAGTAAATGTGCCACCCGTAATGTCGTCTATCGTCAGTTTGTTATCCCGGGCACGCAAGCCCAGATCTCGAATAGCCGCTTCCACATCGGCCACACTCATAAAGTCAGCATCACGCAGTACAGGAACAACTAAACCGTTGGGCGTAGATACCGCCACACCGATATCCTGATAGCCATGGTAGACAACATCTTTGCCATCTATGGAGGCATTCACTTCAGGGAAGCGTTTGAGTGATTCGCACGCTGCCTTTACGAACATTCCCATAAAGCCCAGACGGGTACCGTTGTGTGCTTTCTCAAACTTTTCCTTGTACTTGCTGCGCAGGGCCATCATAGGCGCCATATTGACCTCGTTGAAGGTGGTCAGCATGGCAGTTTCTTGGGTCGCGTTGAGCAAGCGCTCAGCGATCTTGGCACGCATGCGAGTCATTGGCACTCGCTTCTCTACCCTTTCGCCCGTGGGCGCAACAGGCGCTGCGGGCACGGCAGCTGGTGTCGGCTTGGGAGCAGACACAGGGGCGGCAACCGTGCCGTCCTTCATATGCTTGAGAATATCTTCTTTGGTAATGCGCCCACTTTTACCGGTACCCGCTATTTTGCTAATATCCAGCCGGTGTTCCTCCACCAACTGCCGGGCTGCAGGACCTAGCAAGGCCGAGATGTCGTCCTCGACGGCAGCCGGAACTGCCTCAGCACTGCCGGCACTTACGGTTGGTGCAGTCGCCGAAGCACCCTGCTCCAGCGTTGCCAGCAGTTGCTCGCTCTGTATGGTTTCACCTTCCTGGGCATGGATCTTGGTGAGCACCCCATCCGCGGGAGCAACCACTTCCATCACCACCTTATCCGTTTCGATCTCTACAATGAGATCATCACGGGAGACAGCTTCGCCTTCCTGTTTATGCCAAGCTGCTACTTCACCATCTGCAACCGACTCGGGAAAGGCCGGGGCCTTAATTTCAATCGCCATATCTGTTCCTTCGCGCTATGACTACCAGGGCACCTCAGGTGCCAGGGCCTTGTTAATAAATGATTCAAGTTGTTCCAGGTGCAGGGCCATATAGCCCGCTGCACTTGAGGCCGAACCTTCCCGGCCCACATAGTGCAAATACACCTCTTTCTTGTGGCTAAATAATGCACGCCGCATGTGGTGCTGACTGGAATACCATGCACCCTGATTCATGGGCTCTTCCTGGCACCACACAGCGTCGGTGATGTTCGGATACTGCTGCAGGACTGCCAGCAAATCTTCTTCCGGAAAAGGGTACAACTGCTCCATACGAATAATCGCAATATTGTCTATGCCACGTTCCCTGCGAGCGGCACGCAGGTCGTAGTAAACCTTGCCACTGCACATAACAACACGATTGACCGCGGACTTATCCAGGTCGTCGACCTCATCCAATACATTGTAGAAGCGGCCCTCGGCCAGATCTTCAACTGTGGAAATGGCTTCCTTATGACGCAGCAGGCTCTTGGGAGACATGACAATCAGAGGCTTGCGCAGCGGTCGAATGGCCTGGCGGCGCAACATATGGAACACCTGGGCCGGCGTTGTTGGCACGCAGACCTGAATGTTGTGCTCCGCACACAGCTGGAGAAAACGCTCCAATCGTGCAGATGAGTGCTCTGGGCCTTGCCCTTCATAGCCGTGAGGTAAAAGCATGGTCAGCCCACAGAGACGCTGCCACTTGTGTTCACCGCTGGTTATGAATTGGTCAATAACCACCTGGGCACCATTGGCAAAATCGCCGAACTGCGCTTCCCAAACTACCAAACCCTTGGGCATGGTAGTGGCGTATCCGTATTCAAACGCCAGCACGGCCTCTTCAGACAACAGAGAATCGTAGATAACAAAAGGGGCCTGATCTTCTGCAATATGCTGCAGCGGTATATGGCAACTCTCATCGTTCTGATTGTGAAGCACCGCATGGCGATGTGAAAATGTGCCGCGGCCGACGTCCTGGCCAGTCAGGCGCACCGGATACCCTTCTTCCAGCAAGGTGGCGTAGGCCATAGTCTCGGCAAAACCCCAGTTAACCGGCGTTGCCCCGGCGCCCATTTTACGCCGGTCTTCGAGTATTTTTGATACTTGCCGCTGCACCGGAAAATTATCAGGCGGCACGTTGATATCGTGGGCCATGCTCTGCAGCTTAAGTATATCGATGGTGGTGTCCGCTTCATCGGTCCACACGTGCCCGATGTAGGGCGACCAATCGACAAACAGTGTCTTATTGGGCTCGGTCACCAAACTGCTGACCAGGGGCTCTCCTCTGTCCAGCGACTCTCGGTAGCGCTCCACCAAAAACTGGTCTTCGCTATCAGTCAGCACGCCATCAGCAATCAACTTCGCTGCATACAGATCACGGGTGGTCTTATGCTTGCGGATTGTCTTGTACATCAACGGCTGAGTGACTGAGGGTTCATCAGCTTCATTATGGCCGCGGCGGCGATAGCAAATCAGGTCGATAACTACATCTTTTCTAAACTCTGTACGGTAGTCGACCGCCATCTGGGTAACGAACAAAACCGCTTCCGGGTCGTCCGCGTTAACGTGAAAAATAGGGGCCTGCACCATTTTGGCAACGTCGGTGCAATACTCGGTCGAGCGCGCATCCTCACGCTTATTGGTGGTAAAGCCAACCTGGTTATTAATGACGATATGGATAGTGCCGCCGGTTTTGTAGGCGCGGGTCTGGGACATCTGGAATGTCTCCATCACGACGCCCTGCCCCGCAAAGGCGGCATCTCCGTGCAGCACAATAGGCGTTACCCGTTCACCAAGATCATCTTTACGGCGCTCCTGGCGAGCACGGACAGACCCTTCAACCACTGGTGATACGATTTCAAGATGAGACGGGTTAAACGCCAGCGCGAGGTGCACCTCGCCTCCGGCGGTCATTACATTAGAAGAAAAACCCTGATGATACTTCACGTCGCCAGAGCTTTCGTGTTCAACCTTGCCCTCGAACTCGTCAAAAAGCTCAGAAGGATTTTTGCCCAGAATATTAATGAGCACATTGAGTCGGCCACGGTGCGCCATACCGATGACAATTTCTCGCACGCCGCTACTACCCGAACGCTGGACCATTTCCGCCAGCATAGGGATCAGGCTCTCCCCGCCCTCAAGACCAAAGCGTTTGGTGCCTGGGTACTTGGAACCCAAAGACTTCTCCAGTCCCTCGGCCTTAATGAGGCGCCGCAGCAAGGTCAACTGCACTTCGCGGCCAAAGTCCGGCGCACTGCGCACAGCTTCCATGCGCTTCATTACCCAATGTCGCTCGTCGGTGTTCACAATGTGCATGAACTCTGCGCCTATAGACTTGCAATAAGTGCGCTCCAGAGCATCGTGAATTTCACCCAGAGTCGCATCGGCCTTACCGATGTGCAGGCTACCAGTCTGAAATACTGTATCGAAATCCGCTTTCGACAGCTCGTGGAATGACAATTCCAGATCACGCACATGCTCCCGCTCGGCAATGCCCAGCGGATCGAGCTCGGCTTTCTGATGACCCCTCTGACGGTAGGCAGAGATCAATTGCACCACTCTTACTTGCTTACGCTCGTATTCAGTGGCCTGTGAGTCGTGAGCAACCGTCGCTTCGGTACGAACACGCATCTTGCTGATCTGGGCGAAGCGGTCGCGAATGACAGAGTGCGGAATGTCCTCGGTGTGGGCAAAATCCGACTCCACCAGGGGCAACTTGTCAAAGTAGTCGCGCCATTGTTCGGGCACGCCGTTGGGGTCCTTGAGATAGGACTCGTAGAGATCCTCTACGTAGGTGGCATTACCACCGGCGATATGGGAACTCCTCCAAAGGAGCTCCATTGAGCTTTCTTGCATTACAGCCCTTCCGGAATAGGGGTTGAGAGCCCAACATTGGGCAAATAGATCCGAATTCTAGCAGTCAGTCGACCAACGTGCTGATAAGACCTTGGTCGGTGTTCTCGTTACAACCTTGCAACTGGGTCACAGCTGCAGCGCTGATTAAATATTTTCGTCTTCTTTCAATTACTTAGGAATACTTCCTAATGTCAACTGACATCCTATGTCAGGTGGCCCTCGACAGCAACATATTGCGAATATGCCCAATCGCTCTCGTTGGATTCAAGCCCTTGGGGCAAACATTCACGCAATTCTGGATCCCGTGGCAACGGAATACGCTGAAAGGGTCGTCCAATTTGGCCAGACGCTCGTCCGTGGCCGTGTCGCGGGTGTCCGCCAGGAAGCGATAGGCCTGCAGCAAACCTGCGGGACCGATGAAGCGTTCAGGATTCCACCAGAATGACGGGCAGGCTGTAGAGCAGCAGGCACACAGTATGCACTCGTACAGGCCGTCCAGCTTTTCCCTGTCTTCAGGTGACTGCAAGCGCTCAATGGCTGGCGCTGGGGTATCATTCTGTAGGTAGGGCTGCACCTTTTCATACTGTGCGTAAAACATCCCCATGTCTACAACCAGGTCCCGAACAACAGGCAGGCCAGGCAGCGGACGAACAACCAGCTTATTGTCTCTGACTGTCTCCGACAGTGGCGTGATGCATGCCAAGCCGTTCTTGCCATTCATATTCATACCATCGGACCCGCACACACCTTCACGACAGGAGCGACGATAAGAAACCGTGGTGTCCTGTGACTTGATCAGTTCAAGTACGTCGAGAACCATCAGGTCCTTGCCACCGGTATCGATCTGGAAATCCTGCATTGACGGCTCTGAATCCGTCTCAGGGTTGTAGCGGTAAATACTGACTTGCAACATTTCTCCTGCCCCTTAGTAAGTTCGAGCCATCGGCTGGAAGGTATCAACGGTTTTCGGTTCAAAATTAACGCCACGCTTGCCCACGCTCTTATCGGCTGGGTAGTACATGGAGTGACACAGCCAGTTTTCGTCGTCGCGTTCCTTGAAGTCATCACGGGCGTGGGCGCCACGACTCTCGTTGCGAGCCTCAGCGGTAATCGCTGTCGCTTCGGCAACTTCAAACAGGTTCTGAAGCTCCAGTGCCTCAATCCGCGCAGTGTTGAAAGCGTTGCTCTTGTCGTCCAGTCTGGCGGTGGCGATCCTCTCGCGCAAGTCAGCCAGTTTTTGAATTCCATCACGCATGAACTCACCATTGCGGAAAACACCGAAGTGATTCTGCATGGTGTTCTGTAGTTCTTTACGCAGGTCAGCAACATTCTCACCGCCAGTACTGCTGTTGAGTTGCTCAAGGCGGGAGTTGGCCTGTTCAATATCGCTGGCTGAGGCATCGCGCATCTCAACGCCCTCGCGCAATGCATTCTCAATAAACAGGCCAGATGCACGACCAAAGACGACCAGGTCGAGCAGCGAGTTACCACCCAGACGGTTGGCGCCATGCACGGAGACACAGGCAACCTCGCCACAGGCATACAGGCCCGGAATAATTTGATCATTGCCGTTGGCATCAACGGTCAAGGCCTGGCCGTTAACGTTAGTAGGGATGCCACCCATCATGTAGTGGCAGGTCGGCACAACCGGAATCGGCTCTTTAATCGGGTCCGCATGTGCAAAGGTACGGGACAGCTCGAGAATACCTGGCAAGCGCGATTCCAGCACATCTTCACCCAGGTGATCCAGCTTCAGGAACACATGATCACCCTCGGGGCCACATCCGCGTCCCTCAATAATCTCCAGCACCATAGATCGGGCCACCACATCCCGGCCAGCGAGATCTTTGGCGTTGGGGGCGTAACGTTCCATGAAGCGCTCGCCGTCCTTGTTGACCAGGTAGCCGCCTTCGCCGCGACACCCCTCGGTGACCAGTGTGCCCGCGCCGTGAATACCGGTCGGGTGAAACTGCCACATTTCTATATCTTGCACTGGGAAGCCGGCGCGCAGCGACATACCAATGCCGTCACCGGTGTTGATATGGGCATTAGTGGTAGAAGCATAGATTCGGCCAGCACCACCAGTAGCAAAAACCGTGGCCTTGGACTTCACGAAGACGGTTTCACCGGTCTCAATACAAATAGCCATAACACCCACAACAGCACCGTCCTGGTTCTTGACGATATCGGTGGCAAACCACTCATTAAAAAAGACAGTGTTGTTCTTTACGTTGCCCTGATACAGGGTATGCAGCAGCGCATGACCGGTTCTGTCTGCTGCGGCACAGGTGCGAGCAGCCTGACCGCCCTTGCCAAAATCTTTCGACTGACCGCCAAAGGGGCGCTGGTAGATACGACCCTCTTCGGTACGAGAAAATGGCAGCCCCATGTGCTCCAGTTCAAACACGGCTTCGGGACCGACGCTACACATGTACTCGATTGCGTCCTGATCACCAATGTAATCAGACCCTTTAACAGTGTCATACATATGCCACCGCCAATCATCGTTGGGGTCATCGCTGGCAATGGCGCAAGTAATGCCGCCCTGGGCGGACACTGTGTGAGAGCGAGTGGGGAATACCTTGGAGATTACCGCGGTTTTGTACCCTGACTGGGCCAACTGCAGGGCTGCACGCATACCTGCGCCGCCACCACCGACGATAACGCCATCAAATGAGAGTGTACGAATTCCGGACATATTGATTTAACCCCAGAGGATCTGGATAGCCCAGATCACATAAACGAAGATCACAAGGCTGCAACCTATTTGGAACGCCAAGCGCAGCACATTACCCTTGCTACCCAGCATGCGCTCGGTCAGGTAGTCGGTCCCGATCGACCACATGCCAATCCAGGCGTGCGCCGCCAGGGACAAAACGGCCAATAGGGTGAAGATGCGCATGCCTGTGCTTGCAAACATCGCCTGCCACTGCGCGAAGTTGACGCCGCCCAGCAGCGAGCCGCCAATGCAGACGAAATAAGCAAGAAGGATGACCCCGCTGACTCGCTGCACGAGCCAGTCAGACAAGCCTGAACGACCAAAACTAGTTACTGACTTTACCATATCCAGATCACCGTAAGCAGAGAGAGAACGACCGACAGGGCAATGACGATGCGGGCACCCATGATGCCCCCTTCCATTGTCTCACCCACTCCAAAGTCCATGATCAGGTGTTTGACACCTGCCAGGGAGTGATAAATCAGGGCAGTGACCAGGCCCCAGACGACGAGCTTGGCTAAAAAGCTGTCCAGGCATTCCTGTACGGAGGCGAAGCCTTCCGGACCGGAAAGGCTGGTATCGAGCAGCCAAAGCAGAATGGCCGTGCCGACAAAAAGGATTACGCCGGTGGCGCGGTGGGTAATGGACGCCCATGCGGTAATAGGAAGCCGCATGGTACCGATGTCCAGATTAACGGGACGATTGTCTTTCACATTGGATACCATCGTTGGCGCCAGAAGGCGGTTAATGTGTGCGGCGCAGGGCCAGTTCCGGAAGCCAGTCCTTCAATATCGACAAAGACCCAAAACGCGCGAAATTATAAGGACTTAGCCCATCAATTACAAATCCGTAACAGAGTTTGTCGCGATAATTTGATTTGCATCCATCTTCGTCGATCATCGAGTTTCCAGTTTGTGGATTTTACCCGCATTTCTGCGTCATGATAGCCGACTTTAGCCTAAGGTCGATTGACAAAAAACCTTGAGACTTTATAGTGTGCAGCCCCACGGATTTATCTAGCAGGATCCCTCTATGAGCGACAAAAAAGCCACTCTTTCTATCGACGGAATTGACGAGGCGATTGAACTGCCCATCTACTCGGGCACAATTGGCCCCGACGTCGTCGATGTGGGCAGCCTCACGGGTAAAGGTTTGTTCACCTATGACCCCGGCTTTGTTTCTACAGCGGCCTGCGAATCGCAGATCACTTACATTGACGGTGGCAAGGGCGTGCTTCTGCACCGCGGCTATCCTATCGAGCAACTAGCCGAGCACTCCGATTATCTGGAAACCTGCTACCTGCTGCTATACGGCGAACTACCAAGCAAGGAAGAGAAAGAGAAATTTGTCGCGACTGTGACTAACCACACCATGGTGAACGAGCAGTTGGCGCATTTCTTTAACGGCTTCCGCCGTGATTCACACCCCATGGCAATTATGTGCGGTGTTGTGGGCGCCCTCTCCGCTTTCTACCACGATTCCCTGGACATTTCCGACGAGCGCAGCCGAGAAGTTGCAGCCTTTCGCCTTATCGCCAAAATGCCCACCATTGCCGCCATGAGCTACAAGTTCTCCATCGGCCAGCCCTTCATGTATCCCGATAACAGCATGAGCTACGCCGAAAACTTCCTGCATATGATGTTTGGCGTGCCATGTGAGAAGAGCAATATCAGCCCGGTACTGACCAAGGCAATGGATCGCATATTCCTGCTGCACGCAGACCATGAGCAAAATGCCTCTACCTCTACTGTCCGCCTGGCCGGTTCATCCGGCGCCAACCCCTTCGCCTGCATTGCCGCTGGCATTGCCGCACTGTGGGGCCCCTCTCACGGAGGCGCCAACGAAGCCGTACTGTCCATGCTCGAGGAGATTGGAGACGTCTCGCGCATCGACGAATTTGTAGCTCGCGCCAAGGACAAAGACGATCCCTTCCGCCTGATGGGCTTTGGTCATCGTGTCTACAAGAACTTCGACCCTCGTGCCAAAGTTATGAAAGAAGCCGCTGACGAGGTACTGGCAGAACTGGGTCTGGATAACGATCCGCTGCTGGCTATTGCCAAGCGTCTGGAGGAAATCGCTCTTGAAGACGAGTATTTCATTGAGAGGAAGCTCTACCCCAACGTAGATTTCTACTCTGGCATTATTCTTAAGGCGATCGGCATACCAACCAGCATGTTCACCGTGATTTTTGCGGTTGGCCGCACTGTTGGCTGGATTGCGCACTGGCATGAGATGATCAGTGGCAGCTACCGCATCGGTCGCCCGCGCCAGCTTTACACAGGCCACACCCAGCGAGACTACGTGAGCGTGGCAGAGCGCTGAGTCTCCTTGTAGGAGGCCGTTAGTCAGGGGATAATCACTGCCAGACGGGCTCTTATAGTAAACAAAGCCGCCCGCGCGGCTTTTTTTATTGCCACTCATATATCGGGAAGACGTCATGACAGACATCGTCATTAGCGGCACAGGCCTATACACGCCAAGCCAATCTATCAGTAACGAAGAACTGGTCCAGTCATACAATGCCTATGTGGAAGCCTACAATCACGACAATACAGATGCCATAGCAAGCGGCGATCTCCCTGCCCTGCAGCCCTCCTCCACAGAGTTCATTGAAAAGGCATCCGGCATCAAGTCGCGCTATGTAATGGACAAAGATGGAGTATTGGATCCTGCCCATATGGTCCCCAGGCTTCCTGACCGGCCCAATGACGCACAGTCGATTCAGTGCGAAATGGCAGTGGCAGCGGCCAAAGAAGCGATGGCACAGGCAGGCAAGACCGCCGCTGATATCGATGCCGTTATCGTCGCCTGCTCTAATCTGCAGCGAGCCTACCCCGCGATAGCGGTGGAAGTGCAAGATGCCCTTGGTATTGTGGGCTATGGCTTCGACATGAACGTTGCCTGCTCCTCTGCCACCTTCGGTATCCAGCAAAGCAGAGACATGGTCGCTTCCGGCAGTGCTCGCTGTGTGCTGATGCTGAACCCGGAAATCTGTAGCGGCCATTTAAACTTTCGCGATCGAGACTCACACTTTATCTTCGGCGACGTTTGTACCGCAGTAATCGTGGAGAGCGCAGCTACTGCTAAGGGGGCGGAGCAATACATGATCGTCGACAGTAAATTACAGACTATGTACTCCAACAACATCCGTAACAATTTCGGTTTTCTCAACCGCGGCGACGAATCAGGTATTGGTCAGTCCGACAAGCTGTTCGTGCAAGAAGGTCGCAAGGTGTTCAAGGAAGTATGTCCGGCGGTGGCCAGCCAGATTTCGGCGCAGTTGGACAAGCTAGAAATCGCCCCCGAACAATTGAAGCGCATGTGGCTGCACCAGGCCAATCTGAGCATGAACCTGCTGATATCCAAGCGCGTCCTGGGCCGGGAGGCTACCGCGGAGGAATCGCCCACCATTCTGGACGAATACGCCAACACCAGCTCTGCTGGCTCCGTCATCGCCTTCCACAAGCATCGAGCTGATCTTGCCAGCGGCGATCTGGGCGTGTTGTGCTCGTTCGGCGCCGGCTACTCCATTGGTAGCGTGGTGCTAAAAAAGCTGTAGCCGGAGGGCTTGACTGCTAGCCGGGCCGGAGACTACCTGGCTTAAGCCAGTATATCGGCAAGCGCTGCCAGCAAAGCGTCCATATCCATGTCCGTCCCTATGCTGATACGCAGAAACTCACTAATTCGTGGCTTGTTGAAGTAACGAACGATGATTCCGCGCTCCCTCAGAGCACTAAAGAGACTCTCTGCTGCGCGCTCGGGGTGCCGAGTGAAAATAAAGTTTGCCGCCGAGGGCAAGACCTCGAAGCCCAATTCTTGCAGGCTCCCACTCACTCTTTGTCGCGTATCAATTACCTTCTGGCAGCTATCTTGCAACCACTGTTCATCCGCCAGCGATGCCAGCGTCGCCTGCTGGGCCACCACATCCATTGGGTAGGAGTTAAAGGAGTCCTTCACCCGCACCAGGCCTTGTATTAGCTCACTGGAGCCAAAAGCCACGCCTACCCGCATGCCGGCCATAGAGCGTGACTTGGACACCGTCTGGACTACCAGGAGATTGTCGAACTGCGGGATCAGTGCTGTCGCCGATTCACCACCAAAATCAATATAGGCCTCATCGATAACCACCACCGAATCTCGATTGTTTTGCAACAAATGACTGATCTCGCCCAATGATAATAAGACCCCAGTGGGGGCATTGGGATTGGGTATCAGAATACCGCCGTTATCCACTTGATAGCTGTCGACATCCACCCGGAAGTCAGACGTCAGTGGCACCGACTGGTATTGCATCTCATAGAGCTCACACCAAACCGGGTAGAAGCTATAACTGATATCAGGGAACAATAACGGCCGGGCATGCTTGAGCAAGGCCTGGAATGTATGCGCGAGCACCTCGTCAGAGCCGTTCCCCAGGAAAACCTGGTTGGGCTCCAGACCCTCCCTAAGAGCGTATGCGGCTCGCAACTCGCTAGAGTCCGGGTCTGGGTAGCGCCTGAGACTCTCACCGCTGGTAGCCACTATCGCGTCCAGCACGCCGGGTGCCGGGCCGTAGGGGCTTTCATTGGTATTGAGCTTTACCAGTTTGACGCCCTTGGGCTGTTCGCCAGGGACGTAGGGTGTCAGCTTGTTCGCCAGCTCGCTCCAGAAACGGCTCATGCCGGTGTGTCCTTTGGTTTTTGTAAGAAGAGAGTTTAGCGCTTTGTACGGGCATAAAAAAACCCGGCAGAGCCGGGTTTCTTAAATATGGTATCCCGTAGGGGGTTCGAACCCCTGTTACCGCCGTGAAAGGGCGGGGTCCTGGACCACTAGACGAACGGGACATTACAACCTGGCAAGGCCAGATGCGCGCATTATAAGGAACAAAACGTGCAATGCAACTGTTACGGCAAAATTTCCCAGACAAAATTCGCCGTTCGCAGGAGCCTGTTTCAAATGGCGATCAAATCGTGTTCAGGAGCGACATTCCTTTTCGTTCTGATGCCCTTGAATGCCCACCCCTGCGACGTCAACCTGCTGGCCAGCCGAGGCCTTAGTACTTGAACTTGGCATCAACCTGAATACGGTCGTAGCTTATCGCCCCGCCCTGGTCAGCCAGGTTCTTCTGCCCTGCCTCATTATCCAGGAACCAGGTCAACCCCAGACTCATCTGCTTGTTAATGCCATAGGCGCCGGTGAGGATGTGCCCCTTACCGTCGGTGCCACCGCCAGAGAAGTCCGAGTCACTGAGCAGGCCCAGAACAGCGTCGGCTTCCAGGTCACGGTACTGGTAACCCAGCGCCCATGTGCCTTTGCCGCTGGCCTTACCCAAGGTCACACCGGCCAGCCAGCCAGTATCGTAATCGTCCGCATCCTGGTTGTTTACCCAGTTGGCATAAACCGCCAATGGCATATCAAATACATTCAACGCCAGGTCGGCTCCGATTTCGACCATCTCATAGTCATAACGATAGACCCCTGCAACAGAGCTGTTACCAAAGAAATCAGGATCTCCGTCATCACCATAGAAGGGATCACGACCACGTGTCGGGAAATCATGATAGGCCAGCGCTGCCGTCAAACTGGCATCGCCGATGTTGAATTTGGTACCGCCCTGCAAACCCCAGGAGAAAGTATCGTTACCGCTCTTGGTGTCGCTTTCCAACCAGTTACCCATGAAACTGGTAAACAGGTGGTCTCCTGCCCATCCTGCGCTAATGCCTTCAGGACGCCAGTCTCCATCCCACAGCAGGCTGCTCTTTTGTGGCTTGTAGAGTGGGTTGGAGAACTTACCTGCCTGCACGTAGAGATCTTCGGTAGCGTTCCACTTGAAGTAGGCCTTGTCCAGGCGTACGTCTTTGGTGCTGCCACCGCCGCCCAGTGTCTGGTTGGTAGAAACAGGATCATCACCTCCAGTCGCCACGCCAACTCCAACCTCAATTTCGTTTGGCAACTGGGCGGCTATAGCCAACCTGGCGCGGATGCGATTGCGCTCACGGCGGTCCCTGTCCTCTACGTCGATAGACTCATAACGGTAACGAAAATCACCCTTCATCTTGATCTTTTCTGACCAGGAGGACGCCTTGTTTTGCGTCTCCAGGGCCAACACATCTGCCCGCAACTGGGACAGATCATCAACCGGCACAGCCCCTTGCTGTTTCAGTGCTGAGTTCTCTGTTTCCAACGCCTGCACTCGTGCTGCCATATCACTAAACTGGGCTTTAAACTGCTCCCACTCTGCATCGGAGACTGACGCCTGCACTGATGCGCTGGCACCGACAACTACAGCGGCGATAGCCGCACTCAACAATTGCTTCATTTCGCTTTCCTCTAGAAACTCTTTTGTAAGGTAAATGTGGCTTAACTGCAGGCAGGTTAATGGGTTTCTATGACGTTTTTATGACAAGAATGGGGCCGGAAGACATTAATATGAAGGTTTTATGACCATGCACAAGCCATATTGCTGTGCTACATTTTCGTTAAATAAACTGCTGCGCACACAGCTGCTTATTACCCCGGAATGGCCCCTAAACAACGCTTTCGAACACGCTGTAGCGTTGAACCTCAACCGGCCCGCCTGTTTGGTGTGTGCCTGCGCGCTAAGTGTTCGTATTGCCTGGCCGCAGCAAATATTTAGCCAAAGCGGCCGGTGATGTAATTCTCTGTCAACGCGTGAGCAGGCATGGTGAAAATTTGCTTGGTATCACCGACCTCAATCAATTTACCCAAATGGAAATAAGCGGTGCGCTCGGAGACACGCGCAGCCTGCTGCATTGAATGGGTCACGATGGCAATGGTAAAACGTTCCTTCAGTTCGTCGATCAATTCCTCTATGCGTGCTGTGGCGATAGGGTCAAGGGCCGAACAGGGTTCATCCATCAATATAACTTCCGGACTGACAGCAATGGTCCTGGCAATACATAGCCGCTGCTGCTGGCCGCCGGACAACCCTGTTCCAGGCTTATCAAGGAGGTCTTTAACTTCTTCCCACAGGCTAGCTCGACGCAAGCTTTTTTCCACTATTTCGTCCAGCTCAGCCTTACTATGAGCCAGGCCGTGGATACGCGGGCCGTAGGCGACATTTTCGAAAATCGACTTGGGAAAGGGGTTGGGCTTCTGAAATACCATACCTACCCTTGCTCGCAGTAAAACAGGATCCTGATGCGCAGCGTAGATGTCTTCACCTTCCAACTTGATCTCGCCCTTAACCTTACAAATCGGGATAATGTCATTCATCCGATTCAGGGAGCGTAAAAATGTAGACTTGCCACACCCCGAGGGGCCAATCATGGCAATCACTTCGTTTTTCCCGATATCCAGGGAAACATCCAAGATGGCTTGTTTTTCACTGTAAAACACGTTGACGTTGCGCGCTGACATCTTGGCATTATCAACAAATGGGCTACCGATAGTTTCATAGCCAGACACATCTGCATGGTCATGAATATTGAGGCCCACCGCTTCATCTGGCACGGCGCCATAGATCTTTGGTTCAGACGCATTCATTTTTTCAGATCCTTGCATGTATAAGCCTGTATCGCTATTTGAGTTCGAAGCGCTTACGAAGGTAAATCGCCAGCGCATTCATCAGTATCAGAAAGCCCATCAAAACCATAATGGCTGCCGAGGTTTTTTCGGTGAAACCTCGTTCTGGGCTGTCGGCCCAGAGGAAAATTTGCACGGGTAATACCGTCGACGGGTCAGTTACCCCCCCGGGGACATCCATAATAAACGCCACCATACCAATCATCAGCAGTGGCGCGGACTCACCCAGTGCCTGCGCCATGCCGATAATAGAGCCGGTAAGAATGCCTGGCATTGCGACCGGCAATACATGATGAAACACCGTCTGTAACTTGGACGCACCGACCCCTAGAGCTGCTTCGCGGATAGACGGCGACACAGACTGTATTGCCGCTCGAGAGGTAATAATAATCGTCGGCAATGTCATCAGTGACAGCACAATACCGCCAACCAGGGGAGCAGAGCGTGGCAACTCAAAAAAGTTAATGAATACCGCCAGTCCTAGCAAGCCAAAAACAATGGAGGGCACGGCTGCCAGATTATTGATATTGATCTCGATAAGGTCAGTCAAGCGATTGCGCGGCGCAAACTCCTCGAGGTATACCGCGGCGAACACGCCAATCGGAAACGCCAATAAAAAGGTTACTATCAAGGTAAAAAACGAGCCCTGTAGTGCGGCGCGAATGCCGGCGAGTTCTGGCTCGCGAGAATCACCGTAGCTAAAAAATTGCGTATTGAACGCGGATTTCGTCCGCCCGTCATCGCGTAAACCATCCAGCCAGGCAATTTGTGTATTCTTAATCTTACGTTCATCTTCCGGCGTTTCACCGGTAATCTGACCTTTAAGATAGGCGGCCGCTTCCGAATGCGCCAACATCCAGACATCACGTTTTTGACCCATGAGCTTAGGGTCGGCCAGCGTCATGTCACGCAGATCATACTCAGCGCCAATACTGACCAGGCGATACAACTTGCGCTTGTCTCCCCTGCTCTTAACCTGCGGAAACATGTCCCGTAAAGAAGTTTTGATAAGACCGGAAAAATCTGCCCTTGAAATATCCTCAACATTGGAAGAAGCATCAATACCCAGACTTTCAGTATCAAAGTTAACCGAAATCTTGAGGTACTGCTGCGTAAATGCCGGGGTGCCTTTGCTGACGATATCGAACAGCAGAATGAACAGAAACACGAACCCAGCCAACACCGCCAGTTTGCCGTACATCTGAAAGCGCCGTTCACGGGCATAGCGCTTTTTCAGTGACGCCTGAATCAGCTCCGTATTGTTGAACCTATCCTTACTCATATTGCTCCCGGTACTTACGTACCACATACAGGGCGATTACATTCAATAGCAATGTCACAAAGAAAAGAACCAGGCCAAGGGCAAACGCTGCAAGGGTTTTGGGGCTGTCGAACTCCTGATCGCCTACGAGCAGAGTAACGATTTGCACAGTGATCGTAGTTACCGCTTCAAGAGGATTGATCGTCAATTTCGCCGAGAGTCCGGCAGCCATTACAACAATCATAGTCTCTCCAATCGCCCGGGAAACCGCCAGCAAAATGCCGCCAACAATGCCCGGAAGAGCTGCTGGAATCAGCACCTTGCGAATAGTCTCGTTCATGGTGGCACCCATACCCAGGGATGCCTCGCGCATACTGTCTGGGACAGCGCTGATAATGTCATCGGACAGTGACATAACAAAAGGAATGATCATGATACCCATCACCAGACCCGCTGCCATGGCGCTTTCCGACGCAACCGAAAGTCCCAGACTTTCGCCCAATTCTCGAATAAAGGGCGCCACCGTAAGGGCGGCGAAAAATCCGTAAACCACAGTAGGGACACCGGCGAGAATTTCTAGTACTGGCTTGGTGACAGCACGGAACCTACGACTGGCATACTCGGACAAATAGATTGCAGACATTAAACCAATAGGGACCGCAATAAACATGGCAACACTGGATATGAGCAGAGTACCTACCAGCAGAGGTACGAAGCCAAATGACCCCGAGGCGCCTACCTGGTCAGCCCGAATAGCCATCTGCGGACTCCACTGAAGCCCTAGCAGGAAATCACTTATTGCTATTATCTGGAAAAATCGAATTGCTTCAAACAAAACCGATAGCACTATGCCCGCAGTAGTGAGTACCGCGATGAAGGAGCAGGCAAACAAAATCCAGGTGAAAATATTTTCGACATGATTACGGGCCCGAAGATCAGGACTGCAACGTAGAACCGCAAGCAAGCCGCCAAGGCAGGCGATGGCACTGACCAACAAAAACTTTAATACTTTGCTGGTGCCAGCCAACTCGTTATATTTTTCTGCGCCGACAATTTGCGCTTCATCGAGCAAGCTTACATCGACACTGCCCATGGCATGACCGACAAGCTGGTTATAGTACAAACCCAATTCACTCACAGGCAGCGCCTGTACATCAGCAGGTAGACCAGCAACAACCATGCCCTCTAACACCCTGCCCTCAAACCCCAGCCACACCAGGAACAGGAAAAATGCAGGCAGGCCAGCCCATAGTGCGGCCATATAGCCATAGTGCTTGGGCAGGGAATTGAGCGAGTGCAGGCCACCACCGGCCATACCAATTAACCGAGACCGATGGCGCCCGACAAAAAAACTGACAGCGCATAAAGCGAGCAAGGTCAGAAAAACTGTTGATGTCTGCATTGTGGACTCTTCAAAAAAAAACCTGCGCCGCAATTAAGCGGCGCACTTGTTACGTCAAGAAAGTCGTCACCCAAAACCTGGGGTTGTTACATTTCCAGTCGTTTTAGCGACTCAACATCTTTCTGCACCTGGGACAATTCCTCATCACTTAGCGGAATCAGGCCCTTCTCAGGCAAATAACCGTCTTCACCCATTGCCTTTTCAGAAGCGAACTCGGCAGCGTATTCCTGAATTCCGGGAATACGGCCAACGTGCGCAGCTTTAACATAGAAGTAAAGCGGACGGGACACAGGATAGTCGCCATCGGCGATGGTGTCGAAGCTGGGCTCTACGCCTTCAATAATAGATCCTTGCACTTTATCGCCATTCTCATCGAGAAAGCTGAAACCAAAAATACCAATGGCGTTAGGGTTAGCTTGTAGCTTCTGTACGATCAGGTTGTCATTTTCACCTGCTTCGATGTAGGCACCGTCTTCGCGCACTGAATAGGCAATGGTTTTGAATATGTCCTTACCTTTGGGCGCCTTGCCTTTGCTTTCTGCGTAAGCCTGGTAAAGACCCGCTGGAAGGCCAAGAGCTGCCATTGCTGCTTTAATTTCTTCTACCTGGCTGCTGGGTAAACCACGAAGTGCTTTTAACGCTGGTATTTTCTGTGCTCCCCCGCCCAGCGCCAACTCGGCGAAGGCATCACGGGTACCAGAAGTGGGTGGTGGCCCCAACACTTCAATTGCGGTAGCCGGAAGCGCCGAATTGATGTCCTTCCAGGTTTTGTGAGGGTTAGGAATCAGTTTGCCATCTGCTCCGGGAATGTCCTTTGCCAGTGCCAAATAAATCTCATTAAGACTAAGTGTCAGCTGAGGCGCTTTGCGAGAGTTGGCAATAGCGATGCCATCGTAGCCTATCAACACCTCAAGGATTTCGGTCACACCATTTTCCTGGCAATCATCGTACTCACTTTTTTTGATTCGACGCGAAGCGTTGGTGATATCCGGGGTGTTAGCCCCTACGCCCTTACAAAATAGCTTTAGACCGCCGCCCGAACCTGTCGACTCGATTTTTGGTGTCTTGAAGTCGGTAGAGCGACCAAAACGCTCGGCCACCACCGTAGCGAACGGATAAACGGTTGATGACCCTACAATACTGACTGAGTCTCGGCCCTGAGCCTGTACGTTGCCGATAACACTACAACCAACTGCCAGCGCAACAGCGCCAAGTAACTGCTTTTTCACTTGAAGACTCCCTTGGAAGATAGCTCCAGAAAGCACTCGCTTCCTGAATTCACCGCCAGTGTATTGGTCAATTGTTACCGCAATATTACAATCGCAAGCCATTGTTTTATTTAACTATTATTAACTTACTTGGGCAATTGCAAAGCGGGCGAGCAGACCGACTTGAGTGTTCCTGCTCAGAAACTGTGAGCACCTGGTTAGACTTATGATCATTGCATTGGCACAAACCAAAGAGTTCGCTATGCCGGGACACCATCTGTGCCCCGGTGCAGTGATTACTGCTCGTCAATCTGTTCTATGTAGTCCTCTATTGAGTCCTGATGACGAACGTCGAGGCCGCGCACCAGGTACACCACATGCTCAGCAATGTTAGACGCGTGGTCGCCGATGCGTTCCAGGCTGCGCAGGGCCCACATCTCATTGAGAATGGCGCCGATATTTCGCTGATCTTCCATCATGAAGGTCACCAGCGAGCGCATGGCACTGCCGTACTCCTTGTCCACATTGCTATCCTCTTTAACGACTTCTACCGCAAGGTCCATATCGAGACGAGCAAAAGCATCCAGCGCCTTGCGCAACATCGATGCCACATGGCTGCCAATATGGCGGATCTCAATGTAATTGGTTGGCGAAACACTTTCTTCAGCAAGACGAATACCCTGACGCGCGATTTTTGCAGCCTCGTCCCCTATGCGTTCGATGTCCGTAGTCACTTTGATGACTGAAACCACCAGACGCAAGTCACTGGCAGCAGGCTGACGGCGCGCTAAAATGGTGGCACATTCATCGTCGATTCGCATTTCCATCTGGTTGACTTCATGGTCACGGTTGATAATTTTCTCTGCCTCAGCCGTATCACGTGTCACCAGGGCCTCTACTGCTTCGTTCAGCTGTTGCTCAACCTTACCCCCCATCTCCAGCAAATGATTTTTGATTTCCTCTAATTCGGTATTGAACCGCTCAGAAATGTGCTGTTTGTAGTCTTCCTGCTTCAACATGATTGTCTCCTTCAGACTTTAAGATTGCGCTGGAAATATCAGGGAGAATGTACTGCCCTGCCCCAGCTTGCTGTCAATTTTCAACTGTGCACCGTGTGCAGCGGCCACATGCTTCACTATGGCCAGCCCCAGACCAGTACCACCGGTGGCCGAAGAGCGGCTATCATCTACCCGATAAAAGCGCTCGGTAAGCCTGGGAAAATGCGAAGAGTCTATGCCTATTCCCTCATCTCTGATATCCAGTCGGAAACCCTCTCCGTCTTGGGTCCAGGACGCAAATACCTTGCCCGCTTCTGGGCTGTATTTGTACGCATTCAATACAAGGTTTGAGACAGCACTGTAGAGCTCTCGATACTCGCCTGATATTTTTTCCCGGCAGCCAATACTCAACTCCAGAGATTTTCCCGTTTCCATATTGGACAACTCTTCCTGCAGTTCTTCTAGCAGGGCCCCCATATCGACGTGATCCTTCTTGTCATGGTGTTGAGCGCTCTCAATACGGGACAGCCAAAGCAAGTCCTTTAGCAGGTTCTCCATACGTTCTGCCTGTCCGGCCATTTGCTGCAGCGCTCGCAAATAGGGTGCGGGAAGGCTCTCAGAGTCCGCTAGAAAGTTTGCCACGTAACCGGAAATAACCGTCAACGGTGTGCGCAGTTCGTGAGATACGTTACCGACGAAATCACTGCGCATCTGCTCGGTTCGCACAACGTCTGTCACATCACGAATAAACAAAAGCGTATCCCCCTCTGCGAATCGAGTAACGACAAGCTGGAGATGCAGGTTCAGGTCGTCGGTGGTTTCGAATACCAGCGGTTCCGAATAATCCGCGACATCCAGGTACTCGTTAAATTCAGGAAGCCGCACCAGGTTGGTAATAGCCTGACCAATGTCATCGGGATAACGTAAGCCCAGCAATTTTTGCGCTGCTTCGTTGCACCAGCGAATAGCGCCGCTGCTTTCCACAATGATCACTCCGTCTCGCATGGCGGCAAAAGATTCAAGCAGGTAATCTACAGTGGATTGCAGACGCTCCTGCGTGGCAGTGGCAACCCTTTGCTGCTTATAGATACGGGCAACCATTTCGCCCCAGATACCGGGTACATCAGGTGGCGGCTGACTGGTATCGCGCAGCCAACTTTGCAGACGCCACATTTGCAGGGACCAAAACAAAAGAACAGCCAAAGAACCTGCAAGCATCCCCGCCATGGGACTCCCCAGGTACCATCCCAATGCTCCGCCAGCTGCGACGAAGAAAAGAATCCGTGAGACTAATGACAGCCACTCCATATTGGTTCTGTAATCGCCTCTTAACTGCCGCGTGAAGAAAAGCGGTAGCCGGTGCCACGAACGGTCTCAACGAGACCGCTGTAGTCGACCTGCTCGGTCTGCAAGGCTTTACGTAAACGGCGAATATGTACGTCAATCGTGCGCTCTTCCACGTACACATTGGCTCCCCACACCTGGTCAAGCAACTGTCCGCGACTATAGGCGCGCTCGGGGTGAGACATGAAAAACTGCAACAAGTTGAATTCAGTAGGCCCCATGTTAAGCTCCGTTTCGCCAGCGAAAATACGCCGGCTATCGCTGTCCAGCACCAGACCATTGACCTCCATACGAGCATTTTCTGAACCACCAACAGAACGGCGCAACAAGGCACGAATGCGGGCGATGAGTTCGCGAGGGGAAAAAGGTTTGGTGATGTAATCGTCTGCGCCAACGTCCAGGCCCTGAATAACATTGCCCTCAGTAGTCTTCGCTGTCAGCATGATCACTGGCGTTTCCTGGCTATTTTCGTCCCTTTTCAACCGGCGCAACAGCTCCAGACCATTTCCACCAGGCAGCATCCAGTCCAGGAGAATGATATCAGGGCGCTCATCTACGATCAGGGTGTAGGCCTCCTGGATGTTTTGAGCTTCAATGCAGCGAAACTCAGCCATCTCCAAGGCCATACGCAACATATCCCGTATGGCAGACTCATCGTCGACAATTAGTACGGTTTGTTCAGACATGTCTGAATTACTTCCTCATTCTGGCGAATGCAGGTATTAGATAATGAAATTGTGACAATTAAATGACAAATGCTGCCGGAAAGCGAATTGAACACGGCAATACTCGGCTGTGCCCGGTATTTCGGGGAATTTGGTGCCATTAAGGGGGTCAATCGGGGGAAGATCAAGCCGGGGCCCGGAATTACGGGCTCCGGCATGTTTGCTTGGTTAACGCAGACTGGCGTTAATATTCTTTAACATCTGGTTGCCAGGACAGAGATCGTCCTCAGTCAGGGTATTGAGGGGCCGACGGGAGGTTTCCATCACGTCGTGAAGATCTCGCGAGTCCTTATCCATGTAGATAAGGCCAGTCAGTATGTCACCGGAAACGCGGTGTTTCTCCATATTGATCAATGCGGAAGTGCGGTCAAACGGATCCAGGCCTTCATCCATTTTGTACAAGTGAATGGATGACCCATCGTGCATGGTCACCTCATGCGCAAACCCAGGCTTGTAATCAGTGGTGATTTCCTTGCGCATGGGCACAAAATCGACGGTACCGGTGGCTTCTGAGTGGTCTCGCACAAACTCATAGCTTTTGGTTGAGCCAGGATTATTGTTAAAGGTAACGCATGGCGACACCACATCGATAAGGGCAAAACCCCGATGGCTAACCGCAGCCTTGATCAGCGGCACAAGTTGCTCCTTGTCACCTGAAAAGCTGCGAGCAACAAAGGTCGCCCCCATTTGCAGTGCTGTGGCACAAAGATCGATGGCGCTGTAGATATTTGCATCACCCTTCTTACTAACAGAGCCCTCGTCAGCGGTAGCGGAGTCCTGCCCCTTGGTCAGGCCATAGCAACCGTTATTCATAACGATGTAAACCATATTCAAATTGCGTCTGGCAACGTGAGCAAACTGCCCCATGCCTATGGAGGCCGTATCGCCATCACCAGAAACACCAAGGTAAGTCAGGTCGCGATTCGCCATTGCGGCCCCGGTCACGACTGAAGGCATACGCCCGTGAACCGAGTTAAAGCCATGCGACTTTCCAAGAAAGTACGTAGGCGCTTTGGAAGAGCAACCGATGCCCGAGAGTTTGGCTATCTTGTGAGGTTCGATTGACAGCTCGTGACAAGCCCTGACAATAGAACCTGAGATCGAATCGTGCCCACAGCCAGCGCAAAGACTGGAAATAGAGCCCTCGTAGTCAGCCTTGGTATATCCCAGGTCGTTGACAGGCAACTGGGGATGACGAAACTTGGGTATCTGGTAGCTCATTGCTTACTCTCCTGCCGAACTGGCAATCTTGGTACGGTGCAGAGGCATAACCATGCCGCCATCCAGGTACTGCTTAATCTGCTTGCGAATATTACGGGCGCTGATCGGTGTGCCGTCAAAGCACAGCACCGACTTCAGTTTGTCCGGGCCAAACTCAAACTCGGCCATCAACAAGGTGCGCAACTGAGCATCTCTGTTCTGCTCAATAACAAATACCTGGCTGTGGTCCTGGATAAATGATTTCACGTCATCATTAAACGGAAATGAGCGCACCCGCATTGCATCCATATGGATACCGTCATCTGTGCCCAGGTAGTCCAGCGCTTCGCGAGAAGACGCCTCACTGGTGCCGAAGTAAAGCACTGCCACATCAGTCTGTTCTCGGGCAAGAACGACTTCCGGTTCTGGTACATACTTCTTGATGGTGTCCCACTTGCGCATCAGGCGCAGCATATTTTTCTCGTACTCTTCGCCATTTTCCGTATAGACAGCATATTCATCTCTGGAAGTGCCACGAGTAAAGAAGCTGCCACGGGTGGGGTGGGTCCCGGGATAGGTACGATAGGTGATCGCATCCCCATCCACGTCCAGGTAGCGACCGAACTCTACGCCCTCCTCCAATTGCTCAGCTGTCATCACCTTACCCCGGTCATACTGCCTTGCATCGTCCCAGGCCAGAGGCTCAGACATATTGTCATTCATCCCCAGATCCAGATCGGTCATTACGATAATCGGGGTTTGCAGGCGTTCAGCCAGATCAAAGGACAGGGCGCCAAAGTCAAAACACTCTTTGGGCGTGGAAGGAAAAAGCAGTACCTGCTTGGTATCGCCGTGCGAGGCATAAGCAGTAGAGAGAATATCCGACTGCTGGGTACGCGTTGGCATCCCGGTTGAAGGGCCAGCCCGTTGTACGTCAAACAATACCGTTGGAATCTCGGCGAAATAGGCTAGCCCGAGAAATTCACTCATCAGTGAAACGCCAGGACCACTGGTTGCAGTAAAAGCTCTGGCACCGTTCCAGCTTGCACCTATCACCATACCAATGGCCGACAATTCATCCTCTGCCTGGACAATAGCGTAGTTCTTCTGCCCAGTGCCCGGATCGATACGCACGCGCCGGGCATACTTTTCATAGGCGTCCACAACAGAGGTAGATGGTGTGATGGGATACCAGGCCGCGACAGTGGCGCCGCCATAAACCGCCCCAAGACCCAAGGCTGTATTGCCGTCCAACAAAACTTGATCGCCAACGGCATCGGCGGTTTTCACGCTAATGCCGATGGGGCATTCGAAATTAGAACGCGCGTATTGGTGCCCCAGTTCCAAGGCATGAATGTTTGGCAAAATCAGTTTCTCTTTGCCCTTGAACTGATCGGCAACCAGGTCAGTCAGCACCTTAAAGTCCATATCCAGCAGTGCAGCAAGGGCGCCTACGTAGATTACGTTCTTGAACAACTGACGCTGGCGAGGGTCCTTGTATTCATCGTTGCAGATTCGAGTCAGGGGAATGCCGATGATATTGACATCGTCCCTCATCAAACGCAGGTCCAGAGGCTTGGTATTGTCGTAGATAAAGTAACCGCCGGAGCGGACTTCCTTAATATCCTGAGCCATGCTCTGAGGATTAACCGACAAGGCAATATCGATGCCACCACGGCGCCCCAGATAACCCTTCTCGCTCACCCTCACTTCGTACCAGGTAGGTAGCCCCTGAATATTAGAGGGGAAGATATTCTTGGGACTCACCGGCAGGCCCATACGAAATAGCGCCTTGGCGAACATGTTGTTGGCACTGGCAGAACCAGTCCCGTTGACATTGGCGAACTTGATAACGAAGTCGTTGACGGACTTTATTTGTTTCATTGCTACTGGCCCGCCTTGCTGACGTTATAGAGGAACTTTTGCATATCCCAGGCGGATGTGGGACAGCGCTCGGCGCATAAACCACAGTGCAAACAAACGTTCTCATCCTTTACCATCACCCGGCTGGTGGGCAGGTCCTGGGAGACATACAAATCTTGCGCCAAATTGCTGGCAGGAGCAGTCAACATCATACGCAGCTGTTCTTCCTCGGCATTGGCGGTAAAGGTAATACAATCGGTGGGACAGATATCGACGCAGGCATCGCACTCAATACAGCGCACTTCTTCAAATACCGTCTGTACATCGCAGTTCAAGCAGCGCTCAGCCTCTTTGAAGCCGGTGCCGGAGTCGAAGCCCAGTTCCACCTCCAACTTACGATCTGCAAGTGTCTTTTCCAATGGCGCCATGGGCACAATAAAACGCTTATCGTTTTCTATGGCGTTGTCGTAACTCCACTCGTGAACCCCCATCTTCTGGCTGACCAAGGTGACACCGGGCGCAGGCCGCTGGGCCACACTCTGGCCCTGGCAGAAAAGATCAATACTGATGGCAGCCTGGTGACCGTGGGCAACAGCGGTAATCACGTTCTCAGGGCCGAAGGCAGCATCGCCACCAAAAAACACCTGTTCATTGGTAGACTGGAAGGTCTGATCGTTCACTACCGGCATATCCCACTTGTCAAAGTCAATACCGAGGTCACGTTCGACCCAGGGAAAACAATTTTCCTGACCGATAGCCATCAACACGGTATCGGCTTTCATGAACACCAGGGGTTCGTCTGTAGGCACCAATGATCGCTTACCGCTGTCATCGTACTGTGCTTCGACTTTTTCGAAATGCATACCCTTGAGCACGCCATCTTCAACAACCAACTCCTTGGGAACGTGATTGTTGTATATGGGAATGCCCTCATGCATGGCATCCTCTTTTTCCCAGGGCGATGCTTTCATGTCCTCGAAGGGACTGCGCACCACTACTCTTACATCATCACCGCCTAGCCGTTTGGAGGTTCTGCAGCAGTCCATTGCAGTGTTACCACCTCCCAGCACCAGCACATTTTTCTCAATTTCTTCGGTGTGTTCAAACGCCACGCTGGCCAACCAGTCGATACCCAGATGAACGTGACCGGCGGCATCTTCAAGACCCGGCAGGTTAAGGCCCTTGCCTCGCGGGGCTCCGGTGCCAACAAAAACAGCGTCATAGCCCTTATCTAAAATTTCACGCAGGCTGTCCACCTCGACATCAAAGGTGGTGTTGATGCCCATGTCCAGAATGTAATTCACTTCCTCGTCCAACACCTCGATAGGCAAACGGAAGGAAGGGATCTGGCTACGCATCATGCCGCCGCCCGCGAACTGATTGTCGTAAACATCAATACTGTAGCCCAGTGGCGCAAGGTCTCTGGCCACTGTTAACGATGCCGGGCCGGCGCCAATAAGAGCAATTCGCTTACCGTTCTTCTTCTTGGGGATAGTCGGCAAACGATCGCTGATATCGTCCTTATTATCGGCTGCAACACGCTTTAAACGGCAAATAGCAACAGGCTCTTCATCACCGTCCAGTCGGCCTCGACGGCAAGCAGGCTCGCAGGGTCGATCGCAGGTGCGACCCAACACGCCGGGAAACACATTGGATTGCCAATTGATCATATAGGCATCCGTGTAACGCTCTGCTGCGATCAATCGAATGTATTCCGGAACCGGTGTATGCGCAGGGCATGCCAGCTGGCAGTCCACTACTTTATGGAAGTACTCAGGATTTTTTATATCAGTCGGTTTCACGTTGCTGCTCATCCTTTGTTGTCGGGATAGCGCCGATTGGATCGGCCAAAAACACAAGAATTGTGGCACATGTGAAATGGCAATGCATTACGCTGGCGCCACAAAAACGTTACTTTTCCGATACTTATCGCATACCCCAAAGGATAAGTGGGGGCAGTCCGGATATTCAGCCCGGCATTAGCAGAATGGGCCGGCTACCAACCAAAGAACCAACTGCCCTTTTCCAGATCTTTTTCGCAGCCATTGAGTTGCTGTTGATACGTACCCGCTCGTCGTTCAACTTTTCGCGCCACGTCTGTCAGCCACTTCTTAGATTTGTAGGTGCCGCGGTTATAACCCCCATGGCCTTCGTGATACGCGAGATAGAGACGATAGGTATCGCGCTTGGAAGTGCCATTGCGCTTCTTTGATTGTTCGTTGTACCAGCCAATAAAGTCGATAGCATCGCCAAAGTCATCTCTGTCTGCACCATAGTTCCCGGCGCCGCGCTTGTAGTCCTTCCAGGTAGACTTTTTGGCCTGGCTGTAGCCATAGGCGTCAGAGGGCCTGGGGCCAGGAATAAAGCCGAATATTTTCTTGCGGGGTGGCTTTGCTTTAGCAACAAAGCGGGACTCCTGGTGCATGATTGCCATCATCACCGGGATAGGACTGCCCCACTCTTTTCGGGCATCGTTGGCGTCGTCGTACCAACCCCGCTTTTCGTCGAATATATCGCATATATTGGATACGTTTGATGGCGTAGAGGTCGTACAACCCACAGACAAAAGCAGTAAGACTAGCAACATAGCTCTGGCGATCACTGACCTACTCCATAGGAAGTTAGCAGAGCAACGAAAGTCTCCTCGTCGATAACCTCTACCTCTAATTCATGCGCCTTGGTTAGCTTGGAACCGGCACCGGGACCTGCGACAACACAGTGGGTCTTGGCAGAGACACTGCCCGCAACCTTCGCCCCAAGCCCCTGCAGAGCTGCTTTGGCGTCATTGCGCCCCATCAGTTCCAGTTTGCCCGTCACCACCCAGGTCTGACCCGCCAGTGGCAACTCGGCTACAGGCTTCACCTCTATGTCAGGCCAGTTCACACCTGCATTTTGCAACGCCTGAGCCACCGCCATACTGGAGTCAGAATCAAAAAACTGGCGCAAATGGTCGGCAACAACGGGCCCCACGTCGTCAACTTTCAGCAGTTGCTCTTCGGAGGCCGCCACAAGTCCCTGCCAGTTGCCAAAATGACGAGCGAGACTCAGCGCAGTTGCTTCTCCAACTTCACGAATACCCAGGGCAAAAATAAATCGCTGCAGCGTGGTGCTTTTACTGGCCGCTAGCGCGGCCAGTAAATTGTCTGCCGACTTTTCACCCATACGCTCCAGTGCCATCAACTGATCTTTGGACAATGAATACAATCCGGCAACATTTTCCAGAAGACCTTCGTCAACCATCTGCTCTACCAGTTTGTCACCCAGGCCATCAACATCCATAGCCCTGCGTGAAGCAAAGTGCTTGATGGCAGCCTTTTGCTGAGCGGCACAGACCAGTCCACCCATGCAGCGAATGATCGCCTCATCGGGCTCCCGTTCGGTAGCTGAACCACAAACCGGGCAACAATTGGGAAAATCAACAGGCTTTGCGTCTTCCGGGCGTTTTTCAAGCACCACAGAGACCACCTTGGGAATAACGTCTCCCGCTCGGCGCACAATCACCGTGTCGCCAATCATCACACCCAGGCGCTCGATCTCATCGCTGTTATGCAAGGTGGCATTACTAACAGTTACGCCGCCGACAAAGACTGGCTCCAAGCGAGCAACAGGCGTAATAGCGCCGGTGCGTCCCACCTGAAATTCTACGTCCAACAGACGCGTCAATTCTTCCTGTGCCGGAAACTTGCGCGCGATAGCCCAGCGTGGAGCCCGCGACACGAAGCCAAGTTTTTGTTGCAGGTCGATGCGATTTACCTTGTAGACAATGCCATCGATGTCGTAGGGCAGTTGGTCACGCCGGGCAGCCAGGTATTCATAATACTGCTCACAAGCTGCTATGCCCTCAACGACTCTTGCCTCGCTGTTGATACGAAGCCCCCAGGCATGCAAGCAGTCGAGCACTGCGGCATGCTCTGCGGGCAAATCCCCACCCTCGATGAGGCCAACGCCATAGCAACACATCTCCAGCGGTCGCTGGGCAGTGACGCGAGAGTCCAACTGACGAAGGCTACCGGCGGCGGCATTACGTGGATTAACGAAGAGCTTTTCACCCTGCTCCCGTGCGCGCTGGTTCAGTTGTTCGAATCCAGCCAGGGGCATGTAGATTTCACCCCTTACTTCCAGTAAGGAAGGGAAACCCTTGCCGCGCAATTGCAAGGGTATGGAAGGAATGGTCCTGACATTGTGGGTAATGTCTTCACCGGTAGTGCCATCTCCGCGGGTAGCCCCTCGCTCCAGGACACCGTCCCGGTAGAGAAGACTGACGGCAATTCCATCCAGTTTAGGCTCGCAGCTGTATTCGATGACAGCATCGGCCTGGCCAAGGCGATCCTGCAAACGTCGTTCGAAGTCTGCAAGTTCCTGCGCGTCAAAGGCGTTGTCCAGGGACAACATTCGAACCTCGTGGGACACCTGGGTAAACTGGGGCAGCGGCTGGGCGCCTACCCTTTGTGTGGGAGAATCGTCGGTGACCAACTCGGGGAACTGTATTTCTATATCCTGTAGGCGTCTCAGGCTGCGGTCGTATTCCGCATCGGGAACAGTGGGATCGTCCAGTACGTAGTAGCGGTAATTCCACTCGCGCAGATGTTCTCGCAACTGCAGGACTTCTGCCTGTAGAGCTGAGTCAGTCATGTTAGGCAGCTGAGCTTAGCGTGTGCGAGCCAACATCCGGCGCTCGAGGTCGCGGATCTGCTGCCTACAATGCTCCAGAGTTTGCCTGGTGAGCACACTACGAGACTCGTCCAGCACGTCACCACCAAGATTGCGAGCTACCGCCTGAGCGGTTTCAAGCATGTAGTCAAAAGCCTTCATCATATCTTCGGGACCTGGCAAGGTCAGGAAAAATACCAGCCCGGGTGTATTAACATCTGGCATGTTATCGATATCAAAAACGCCAGGCTGCATCATGTTGGCAACACTGAACTGTATGGCACCTCTACCCGCCTCGAACTCATGGCGATGAAAGAAATTCATATCGCCAAAGCGCAAATCACAAGCCAGCAGGATGTGAAGAATATCTCCACCCTTGAAGCCGCTGGAGTCTCTAGCGACAACGTTGATCATAAACACCTCAGGGTCGACATCCCTGGGCAACACCCCTGGTTCCTCGGGGTCAGGTTCTGCGGACTCAGTTGACTCTGCGCCCATTCCGTCCAACCAATCGAGGTTTTCTGAATCCTCGCTTCCGGCCGACATACCCTCAGTCATCGAACCCGCATCTTCTGTATTTGCAGTGCCCGCGGACTCTATCTCAGGGCTTGCTTCGGGTTCGCGCGACGCAGGCTCAGCACGCGGCGTTTCCGGGCTATGCCCGGCGGCCCGCAACAAGTCGCCGCGCTCAACCATCCGGCCGCCGCCATTGGGCAACTCCTTCAACCAACTCAGGTCCTCGTCGCCACTGGGAATTTCATCCTGCACCGGATCCGCGAGGTTCACTTTTACTCGTGCGTATTTTTCACTGCGTACCCGACGCCAGGCGTCAAGCAGCACTGCCAGAATCAGCAGTACTCCGATGATGACCATCCAGTCGCGTATGGTTAAATCTGCCATCCCCAAAAACCTATTAGCTCGCCGCCAGTTCTGCTGCTTCTTCTACGTCCACAGTTACCAGACGAGAAACGCCAGGCTCGTGCATGGTAACACCCATCAACTGATCCGCTTGTTCCATGGTGATCTTGTTGTGAGTAATGAAAATAAATTGCACCTTGTCGGACATTTCCTTGACCATGCGTGCGTAACGACCTGTATTGGCGTCGTCCAGAGGCGCGTCCACCTCGTCCAACATACAAAAAGGCGCAGGGTTCAGCTGGAAGATCGAAAACACCAGGGCAATCGCTGTCAACGCCTTTTCTCCGCCCGAAAGCAGGTGAATAGTGCTGTTCTTTTTGCCGGGTGGACGGGCCATGATTGAAATTCCAGTGTCCAACAAATCGTCTCCCGTCATTTCCAGGTAGGCGCTACCGCCACCAAACACCCGCGGGAACAACTCCTGCAAACCAGAGTTGACCTTGTCGAACGTTTCCTGGAAGCGGCTACGAGTTTCCTTGTCGATCTTACGGATGGCGTTTTCCAGCGTGTTGAGCGCAGTTACCAGGTCTTCGTTCTGGGCATCCAGGTAATTCTTGCGCTCCGACTGCAGGTTGTACTCGTCAATGGCCGCCAGGTTAATCGGACCCAGCCTCGCGATACGGTTGGCAATCTTTTCCAGTTCTCGCTGCCAGTCGGATTCGGACGCATCCTCGGGCATGGTGTTGAGCACCTCTTCAAGGTCCTGTTCGGCCTCGCGCAGCAGTCGCTGTACATTTTCTCGCTGCACTTGCAGGGTCTGATTGCTGATGCGCTGCTGCTCTAGCTGGCCGCGCACAGATTCAGCCCTGTGTTCAATGCCAGCACGCAACTGCTCACACTCACGTAACTTGTGCTCTACTTCTGCAACGGACTGGCGAGCCTCGGTCAACTCACCTTCTGCATGCAGACGCAGTTCCAACTGCTCTTCAAGCTCTGCCTGCAGTCCATCCATTGGATTGTCGTTGTCGGACACACTGCTCTGTAATGATTCGCGACGCTCACGCAGCTGAGCCACCTGGCTGTTAGTGCGATCTATCGACTCACGCATGGAGCTAAGCTGTGTCTGCAATGACTGGAAGCGCATCGCAGCCTGGTGCGAGGCGTCTTTATCATGTCTTGCTTTTTGCCTGCAGGTATCGAGGGTACCGCGGGTCTCATCGCGCACAGAGAGCAAGTCCTCGCGACGCTGGGAATCAGACTCCATACTCTCGATGGCTTCTGACAGCAATTGCCTGGCTTCGGCCACCGATTCCTGCTCGTGGCCGAACTGCTCCTGTGTTTCGAGAATGTCAGCGTCTATACGTTCCCTGCGAGCAGTGATTTGCTCCACCTTGGCTTGCAGTGCCGAAAGTTGGGCGCTGGCATCGGCGTGTTGGCGAGTAGCCAACTGTAACTCTCGCTGGGAATCCTGACGCTGTTCCTCAAGCTGACGCAGCTGCTCTTGCGCTTGCTCAAAATCCTGTTGCAGCTGTTCTTCTTGTGCAGTGGACGTATCCAGGTTCTGCTGCAGCTCTTCCAACTGCTGCTGGCGTTGAATCACCCCACCCTGCTGATCTGCAAGACGGGTAACGCGCAACCAGTTGCGACCCAGCCACACACCTTCCCGGGTAATGATAGATTCACCTTCCGCCAGGGTGTGGCGCTGCCCCATGGCCTGAGCCAGGTCCTCAGCAACCTTCACTCCTTTTAACAAGGCGCCTGCCGTGCCCTGGCTACGGACTTTCGATGCCAGGTATTCGGCAGAGACAGCGGACTCATTACCGGCTTCAATAAGAGCCAGCTGGCCCTGTTCCAGACTGCCTAACAGTTGCCCCAGTGAACCCAGGTCATCGACACAAACCGCCTGCAGATAATCACCAAGCACAGTTTCCACTGCAAGCTGCCAGCCATCATCTACCTGCAGCTGTTCCAATAAACGCGGCTTATCAGCAATCTGCTGGGCCTCTAGCCATTCACCAACTTCCGCACTACCGTCTTCCATGGCGGCTTGCTGCAGAGCTTCCAAAGAAGCCTGGCGCCCCCGCAGCTGTTGCACAGTGGAGCGAACATTATTCAGTTCTGCCGACAGTTGACTGCTGCGCTGACGAGTCGAGGATACGCGCTCCACCAGTGTTTCTGCGCTGCCTTCGTGTTCAGCCATGACCATTTCGACTTCGGCCAGCTGTTCTCCCAGTGTTTCCATTTCGCCGTCATCAGGGCCTGGAGCAAGCGCAACTTTCTCTTGTTCCAGCTGACGATTGCGTCCCTGAATACGTTGCAATACCTGCTCAAGGTGCTGGATACGTGACTGCTGCACCTCTGCCTGCTGCCTGGGCTCGGCAGCGTGCTGGTTAAATTCGTCCCATTGGTTCTGCCAGTTATGCATGGCCTCTTCGGCCTGCAGCAGCGCCTCGGCGGAAGCTTCCTCAACCTCCTGTAACATCTCCACGTCAGGTGTCAGGGTTTCAACTTCCTGCTCCCAGCTGACGAGCTTGTCGCGATCATCGCCCAGATGGCTCTCGGCCAGCGACAGGGATTCAACCGTCTGCGCCAGATCCTCCGACAACTGACGACTGCGCTCCTTCTGGTGTGTAATCGTCTGCTCTATACGAGCGACCTCGGAACCCAGCGAATAATAAGTGGCTTGGACGCGGTTGAAATTATCAGTGCGGTCGGTGTGCTCTACCCGGTGTTGCTCGATCGCTGTATCCACCTGCTGGTGCTCGGCATGCACCGCTTCAAGCTTGACCTCGAGTTCACCTATAGCCTGGGTAACAGCCTTAACCTGAACATCCAGTTCTCGCCATTGCAGAGCCTGTAGCTGACCCTTGAAGCGGCGTTCTTCCTCTTTGTGCTCGGTATATTTCTCAGCGGCCTGCGCCTGCCGCTGCAAGTGCTGTAATTGGCGTTCCAACTCGTCGCGCAGGTCGGTAAGGCGATCCAGGTTCTCCAGGGTACGACGCATCCGGCTCTCGGTTTCCTTGCGCCGCTCTTTATACTTGGAGATTCCCGCTGCCTCTTCGATAAAAATGCGCAGCTCTTCAGGCTTGGACTCGATCAGCCGGGATATCATGCCCTGTTCGATAATTGCATAACTGCGAGGACCCAGGCCTGTACCCAGGAAGATGTCAGTAATATCCCGACGTCGGCATTTGGTGCCGTTGAGATAGTATTCAGATTGCCCCTCGCGAGACACCAGCCGTTTAATGGAGATTTCCGCATAGCTGGCATATTCACCGCCAGCACGACCTTCGTGGTTATCAAACACCAGTTCGATAGTGGCCTGGCCAACAGGCTGCCGATTCACCGAGCCGTTAAAAATGACGTCGGTCATGGACTCGCCGCGCAGGTTCTTGGCGGAGCTTTCACCCATCACCCAGCGCACGGCGTCAATAACATTGGATTTTCCGCAGCCATTGGGGCCAACGACAGCGCACAAATTGCTGGGGAAATTAACCGTCGTAGGATCGACGAATGACTTGAATCCCGCCAGCTTAATAGACTTCAGTCTCATTTAACTCTAACTGCCCGCTTTATCTTGCTGATTTTTATAGAATTATCCGAGTTTTCACCGCATTTCACCCCAACTCGGAAACACAAGATATAGTGTATAGCCTTTAAACGGGCAACACTATGCCCTGACTAAAAAAAGCGAAAAATTTAGCTTCCGCTACCCCCCGGGGGCCGCAGACAGGGTGATATTGACAGCCTCACCGGTCTCACTGGGTGCCAGGGGACCGGCCTGGCCCAGCCAGCTGGCACTGGCCTCCCCCGGACGGCCGTCGGGTGACACCTGAACCACCACCAGGACTGACGCGGTTTGTGAAAGCTTCTGCCCGGCCATGGACTTACTGTCATCCAGGCGCAGAGTCAGCGGAAGGTCGGCGCCGCGCAAGCGCTGCACCGCAATTGGCATTCGACTTTCACTTTCGGCATTGCGTGCCAATACGAAAACAGTATCGCCTGGGGCCACGCTGGCGCCTGCTGGCAACTCAACTGAGACGGTCACACCCAGGCCCTCGGTGGCGGCAACAGACTCATGCCCGCTGGGAATGGCTGTCGCTGTCGCCGGTGGCGTATCGCCCAATTTTTCGCGGGCACTGGCTATCACCCCCGAAATCATCTGGTAAGTTTCAGACTCAGGGGGTTCCATTGCCACCAGTCGCTGCCAGTACTCGATAGCCGCCCGATACTGGCCCTGCTCGTAAGATGCCATGCCCAGTAAACCCAATGCGGTGCGCTGATGTGGGTCAATGGCCAAGGCCTGCTCGGCGCGCATTCGAGCACTGTCATCGAGTTGGCGACCCGCTGCCAGATAGCGGGCCTGGGCCGCATAGGCCAAAGCCGCTGCATCTTCTGGCGCAAAAGCAGTCAGCTCATCGTAGGCACTGGCGGCTCGGGAATAATCCTGCAAGCCCATGTAATACCGCCCCAGCATGGCCACATAATGCAAGTTCTCAGGGCGTTGCTCGGCTCGCTCCTCGATAACAAGCATCAGTGCTTCCATCTGCTCTGGCGTGCTGCTGTCATCCAGAGATTGCAGCTGTCGAGTGATCTCCACATCGGCAGCCGCACCCAACTGAAAATACAGACCAATACTGAAAACAGCGACAATCGGCACCAGCACCCACACTGGGAAACGGGCATCGCTTATTGCTGCGCCTTGCTCGGGCTGATGGCCTTGCTCGTCCTCCAACAGGCGTAATTGCGCATCTGCGGCCAGTGAGTCGTTGCCCTCCTCGGCCAACTCACGCTGACGTAAGCGGAACCATTCCAGATTCGCCCGCGCCAGATCTTCATCGGCAGCATCGCTGAGTCTTCGAGAGGGCTTGAGATAGAACAGTGCGCTGAATGCCAGTAAAGCACCGCAGGCCAAATACAGTAATGTCACTTGTCGCTTTCCGCCTTGTCTATCATTGCCTTGAGTTGCAGCTGTTCCTTTTCGCTTAGTACGTCACGACCATCCGGTGTTTGCTGGCGGCCGCGCATCGTCATCACCGCAATCACCAGACCCAGCAACAGCAGCACTACTGGCGCCATCCACAGCATGACTGTGACGCCTGAAAAGCTGGGCCGGTAGCGAACAAATTCTCCGTAGCGAGCCACCATATACTGGCGAATTTCATCATCACTGGCGCCTACTTCCAGCTGTTCGTAGAGCAATTTGCGCAAGTCCTGGGAGATCGGGGCATTGGAGTCGGCGATATTCTGATTCTGGCATTTGGGGCAACGCAACTCTTCACTCAAGGACCGGTAACGTTTTTCCAGAGTCGGGTCGCTAAATTGGTAGGTCTCTATGACTGCCAGGGCCGGCAACGCCAGCAACACCAGCAGTAGCAGAGGTAATTGCCTCAGCATTAATTCACCTCTCCACTTTTAAGCTGGTTATATATTGGACGCAGTATCGTCGTCCACACGCGTTCGTTTACTACGCCTACATGCCGGTAGCGCACCAAGCCACTGGCATCTACCAGATAGGTTTCCGGCGCGCCGTAAACACCAAGATCCAAACCCAGTGTGCCCTCGCGATCAGCAATGCTGGCGATATAAGGGTCACCCAGCTCAGTGAGCCAACCTAGCGCTGCAGCGTCATCGTCCTTGTAGTTAATGCCATAAATGGCCACACCTTGCTTTGCCAATTCAGTCAAATACGGGTGTTCAACCCGGCAGGAAACGCACCAGGTCGCCCACACATTAAACAGCGCGACCTCACCGCCCACAGTCGCTTTATCCAAGGTATCGGCGCGACCAAGTGCCGGCAGGGAAAACTCCGGAAAAGGTTTGTCGATCAATGCCGAGGGCAGTTCCTTGGGATCCAGCGAAAGGCCCCTTACCAGGAATAGTGCTAACACTATGAACAGGATCAGCGGCAAAAACAGCTTTAGCCTAGCGGGCATACTGCGCCCCTTCAGCACTCGCAGCTGCGCGACTGCGCTGGCGACGATAGCGTTTATCCAGCGCGGTGGTAAAACCACCCAAGCCCATAAAGATAGCGCCCAACCACATCCAGCGGACCATCGGCTTGTAGTGCAGGCGAATCGCCCAGGCGCCCTGCTCGCCGATGGGTTCTCCCATTGCGATATACAAATCGCGGAACAAGCCAGGATCGATAGCAGCTTCGGTCATCACCGACCCACTCGCCAGATAGCGCCGTTTCTGCGGTGCCAGGTCGGCAATTTTGCGCCCGCCCTGGAACACCTCAAAGCGCGCCTCGTCGGCAACAAAATTGGGCCCGCGCACTGGCGCTACTTCAATAAAGTGGAATTCATAGCCTGCCAGGGTTTCGGTCTGCCCCGGGCTCATTTTCAGATCGTGTTCAACGCTGTACTGGCTGGTGGCAGTCACGCCAACGACGCAGGCGGCAAAGCCCAGGTGCGCCAATTGCATACCCAGGTAGCTTGGAGTCAGCTTACGCAGCCCACGACCAAAACCTGCCCTGCCGCCAACCCGGAACCAGAGATCCTTAGCCATACCAAACACCACCCAGGCGGCCAGCAATATCGCCAGCGCCACCCACAAGTTATAGCCTTGGCCTAACAGTGGAAGCGTCAGTGCACAGGCCACCGCAGCGATGCCAGGCACCAGCAGTTCAGCCTTCCAGCGTTGAGCGCTATCGCGCTTCCAGCGGGACAGCGGCCCGATACCCATAAAGGGAGCAAGCAAAGCCATCAAAGGCACGAATACCGCATTAAAATAAGGAGGGCCGACCGAATATTTACCCTGACCGAGGGCATCCATGATCAGCGGGAACAAGGTGCCGAACAGCACTGTCAACGTTGCCACCAGGAACACAACATTATTAAGGAGTATCAGCGACTCGCGGGAAATCCAGGTGAAGCTGACACGGCTGCTTACTGCAGGCGCGCGTAATGCATACAAGGTCAGCGAACCGCCCACGACAATGGCCAGGAACACCAGAATAAACATCCCGCGTGCGGGATCCGTGGCAAACGCATGTACCGAGGTGAGCACCCCGGAGCGCACCAAAAAGGTGCCCAACAAACTGAGGGAGAAAGCAAAAATCGCCAACAGTATTGTCCAACTCTTGAACAGACCGCGCTTCTCGGTCGCCGCAAGGGAGTGGACCAGTGCGGTGCCTACCAGCCAGGGCATGAAAGAGGCGTTCTCAACCGGATCCCAGAACCACCAGCCGCCCCAGCCAAGCTCATAGTAAGCCCACCAGCTGCCTAGCATGATCCCCAGACTGAGGAAGGCCCAGGCCACGTTTGTCCAGGGTCGAGACCAGCGCGCCCATGAGGCATCCATACGTCCGCCAAGCAGCGCGGCAATAGCAAACGCGAAGGCAACGGAGAAGCCGACGTAGCCCATGTACAGTAATGGCGGGTGAATGATAAGACCGAAGTCCTGCAACAGCGGGTTCAGGTCATTGCCGTCCGCCGGAATACTGGGCAGCAAGCGCGCAAACGGATTGGATGTCAGCAATGAAAAAGAGATAAAGCCTACTGCGATCCCGCCCATCACAGAAAGCACCCGGGAGAGCACTTGCAAAGGTAACTGGGGACTTAACACCGCCACAGCGGCAGTCCAGACACAAAGGATCAAAGCCCACAACAATAAAGAGCCTTCGTGATTGCCCCAGACTGCGGAGAATTTATACATAGGCGGTAACAGGGAGTTGCTGTTACTGGCGACCACTGTCACTGAAAAATCATCCTGCAAGAAAGCCAGACTCAGGCAGGTAAAGCTGATCGCGACCATCACCAGCATACCGACTGCCAGCCCGGGCGCCAGAGACATAGCGGACACGTTGCGGCGCCAAGCGCCCCAGGCCGGAACGACCGTTAGCACCAGCGCGAGAGCGAGGCTGATGATTAATGCGAAATGGCCAATCTCTGGAATCACTGTTTTACACCCTTATGATCGTAGCCGGATTGCTCGAGTGCATCTGCAACTTCCGGTGGCATGTAGTTTTCGTCGTGTTTGGCCAGCACTTCACTGGCCTGCAGAACCCCGTCCTGACCCAACTTCCCAGAGGCAACTGCCCCTTGTCCCTCACCGAAAAGGTCCGGGAGAATACCCACGTACACTACCGGAACAGAAGCGGTGTAATCGGTAAGCTCAAAGCGCACCTCGAGACTGTCGTCGCTGCGCTGCACGCTGCCTTCGACAACCATGCCTCCCACGCGAATAGATTGCCCCACTGGCGCATTGCCCTGGGCCACCTCAGCAGGTGGGAAAAACAGATTAATGTTGCCACGCAGCGCGTAGGTGATCAGACCAATAGCGACACTGGAAAACAAAATAATGAACAGTACTAAATAGAGCCGCTGCTTACGTACCGGATGCATTTGATTCCTCGTCTGTGCTTGGAGCGCCCTGAGACCGGCGAAGTTCCCCAGCCATTTCGCTGAGGATGCGATTCTTGCGACGGATTGGGGACAACAAAATAAAGATAATGACCACAAGGGTAATCATGTAGGCGGACCAAACGTAGACGCCATGGCCATCCATGTGCACAAGAGCGCCCAGACTATCGAAATACATCAGTCACTCTCCATGCCGGCCAACTTACTCACCCATTTGGTACGGCGCTCTCGCTCCAGGATTTCTGCCCGCATGTTCATCAATAACGCACAAGTAAACATAAGATAGAAAGCACTGATGGTTAGCAGCAGTGGATAAAGCATGCTGGTGTCAATACTGGATTCGCCAGTGAACTTGATCGATGCCGGCTGGTGCAAGCTATACCACCAGTCCACCGACTTATAGATAATTGGAATATTCACAGTGCCGACTAACGTAAGGACTGCGCAGGCCTTGCCCGCGGCGGCCTTGTTGTCGTAGGCCTCATAGAGCGCTATCACCCCCAGATAGAGAAACAACAAGATCAGCATAGAGGTTATCCTTGCATCCCATACCCACCAGGTACCCCAGGTTGGCTTACCCCAGATCGCTCCGGTCACCAGGGCGACGAAGGTGAGCGCCGCTCCAATCGGGGCACAGGACTTCATGGCGATATCCGCCATTTTCATCTTCCAGATCAGACTCACCGCCCCTGCAATTGCCATCACATAGTAACCAGCCAGGGCCACCACCGCCGCCGGCACGTGTATATAGATGATGCGATAACTGTTGCCCTGGCGAAAATCGGGCGCGGTATAGAGCAAGCCCCAAACCATGCCCACCGCCAGCGCTACCAGAGTGACCGGCAACAGGTAACGGAGAATGGTTCCGGAGATACCATACAGCCAGGGGGGGGAACCGAGTTTATGGAAGAAGGTCCACATAGAGGCGGCAATTATACAGAGGCCCGGTAAGCGAACAAGAAATTGTCCACCTCCAGTTCGATTTGAGTGCATTTAAGTTCAGGCATCAACACTTATCCGCAAGCCAGCGGCCGTAGCTATAGGCGCCAGGGCAATAGCCAGCGACAGCATAGCGCCGAGAATCGCCAGGAATGGACCCGCTGGCGCACCGTCTACTGCGGCCTTGACCGCCGCGCTACCGAAAATAAGCACCGGCATGTACAGCGGCAAAATAAGCAGCGAGATCAGCATGCCCCCACGTTTCAGCCCTACGGTCAGGGCTGCACCTATGGCGCCCACCAGGCTCAGCACTGCGGTGCCCAGCAACAAACTGAGAAACAAAGCGACTATGCCTTGCGTTGGCAGGTTCAACATGACCGCAAACACCGGAGACGCCAGGGCCAGCAACAGCCCCGTCGTTAACCAGTGCGCGCCAATGTACGCCAGCACAGACAGGTACAGTGGCTGAGGTGACAACAGCAGCTGCTCCAGGCTGCCATCGTCAAAGTCACTGCGAAATACACCATCAGAGGTCAACAAATTCGACAACAAAGCAATAATCCAGAGAATACCCGGAGCAAAATCGGCCAGGGTATCCGGCGCTGGGCCAAGCCCAAGAGGAAACAGCGCGACCACCATGGCGAAAAACAACAACGGATTGCCGATCTCAATCGGACGACGCACTGCCAGCACTAACTGCCTGCGCAGCAGGCGGCTGCAGAACGCCAATGTTCCTGGGGCACTCACGCTACGATTCCCTGATTCAGGTCCAACCGCAACACCGGGTGGTCAATAGCCAGCTTCTGGTGTGACGTCAGCAATACAGCGCCGCCTTTACTCACGTGCTCGGCAAACAGGGACTCCAACTCCCCTACTCCCTTTGCATCAATGGCGGTATAGGGTTCATCCAGCAACCACAATGGACTTTGCGACAGGTAAAGCCGGGCCAGATTGACCCGTCTATGCTGGCCGGCAGACAAGGCGTGACTGGGCACATCCTCATAACCGTATAGCCCAACACGGGCCAACGCACCTTCAATGTCGGCATTGGAATATTGGTCTTCGCCCGACGCATGCCATAGCAGATTCTCTCGCGGGCTCAGTAGCGCTTTTACTGCGCTGAGATGGCCCAGGTAGAGCATGGCGCTGTTGTGCGATACCTGTCCTTCGAATCCATAACGAGAAAGACCGGCAAGAATGCGAATCAGGCTGGTTTTACCGGCGCCATTGGCGCCCTCAACCTGCACCAATTGGCGGGGGAAAATACGAAAGGACAAACCCTGGAATAACTGCCGTCCCCCGCGCTCCAGCGACAGGTTCTCAGCAACCAGCAGGGGACTTTCCTGGGAGGATTCGGTCAGAGGTTCACCACATTAACCACCGGAATATGCAGATCGGTATCAATCTGCTCTGCCCGCAAGCTGGTGAAATCAAAAAGCTTGCCATCAGCCAGCTGCGAAGGCGAAACATTGCGGATACTGCTGAAAATAGTCTCAGTACGGCCGGGGTACTCACGCTCCCACTGCTGCAGCATTTTCTTAATCTGAACGCGTTGCAGGTTGTCCTGGGAGCCACAGAGGTTGCAGGGAATAATCGGAAATTCCTTATACTGCGCATAGGCCGCAAGGTCTTTTTCCTTACAGTAAGCCAGCGGACGAATAACCACATTCTTTTTGTCATCGGAGAGCAATTTGGGGGGCATAGCCTTGAGGCTGCCACCGAAGAACATATTCAAAAACAGGGTCTCGACGATATCGTCCCGGTGATGGCCCAGGGCAATTTTAGTGGCGCCGATATCCTGGGCGAAGCCGTACAGGCTGCCGCGACGCAAACGCGAGCACAGACCGCAGGTGGTTTTGCCCTCAGGCACCAGTTCCTTGACAATACTGTAGGTATCCTTTTCCAGGATGTAATAAGGAACGTTCAGATCGGCGAGATACTCAGGCAACACTTGCTCGGGAAAACCCGGCTGCTTTTGGTCCATATTGACCGCCACCAGCTCGAAAGTAATCGGCGCCGAGCGCTGCAAGCTAATCAGGACATCCAGCATAGCGTAGGAGTCCTTACCACCAGACACGCACACCATCACCTTGTCGCCCTCTTCGATCATGTTGTAATCGACGATGGCGTTCCCAGCATTGCGACGGAGTCGCTTCTGCAGCTTGTTGAACTCGATTTTTTCCTTGCGTGCTAGCTCGCGCACAGTTTCGACCGTTAGTGCTTGATTTGGCGCGCATTTTACTCGTTGGGTCCCCTTCGAGTCCACCGCTTCCTCTAAGCCTTTAGTCACCAGAGCCCTTTTTCGCGCAGCGAGGATACATTGCCCTGCACGCTGGCCAATAGCAGCGCCACCCAGAGCCCTGTGCACCCCAGCGGTTACTGGGTCGGTGTCATTTTCACTGTAGATGTCGACCATAGTCGAACCCATCTTGTAATTTGTTCGTAATACAACCAAAATGTGCGCCGCTGAAGACCCTACCTAAACATCTGCGAGGAATTAATCCCGATGAAAACACCTGTACGAGTGACCGTTACCGGCGCCGCGGGCCAGATTGGCTATGCGTTGCTTTTCCGTATCGCTTCCGGCGCTATGCTGGGCGACGACCAACCTGTCATCCTGCAACTGCTGGACATCACTCCCGCCATGGAAGCACTGCAGGGTGTGAAGATGGAGTTGGAAGACTGTGCCTTCCCGCTGCTCGCTGACATCGTCTGCACTGACGATCCCAACACCGGCTTTAAAGACACTGACTACGCACTACTGGTTGGTGCCCGCCCACGCGGACCCGGCATGGAGCGCAAGGACCTGTTGGAAGCCAACGCGGCTATCTTCTCTGTCCAGGGCAAGGCGATAGACGAAAACGCCAGCAAAAACATCAAGGTTCTGGTTGTAGGCAACCCCGCCAACACCAACTCCCTGATCACCCAGCGTAATGCGCCTAGCATAGACCCGCGCAACTTCACTGCCATGACCCGCCTGGATCACAACCGTGCAATGACACAAATCGCCCAGAAAACCGGCAAGACCGTCAACGACGTGACCAATATGACTATCTGGGGCAACCACTCTGCTACCCAGTTTCCCGATCTGTTTAACGCCAAGGTGTCCGGTGAAGCTGCCATCAACCTGGTTGACCAACAGTGGTATGAAGCTGAGTTCATCCCAGTAGTGCAACAGCGCGGCGCTGCCATCATTAAAGCTCGCGGAGCATCATCGGCAGCCTCAGCTGCCAACGCAGCCATTGGTCACATGCGCTCCTGGGCGCTGGGCACCCAGGGAGACGACTGGGTATCCATGGGCGTTTACTCCGATGGCTCCTACGGCATCACCGAAGGCCTGATCTACTCCTTCCCCTGCCGCTGTGAGAACGGCGACTGGAGCATCGTCCAGGGCGTTGAGGTCGGCGAATTTAGCCAGGCAAAAATGGCTGCAACTGAGCAAGAGTTGGTCGAAGAGCGCGACGCGGTTCAGCACCTGCTGCCGTAAACGACCCGCAAAAAACCAAAGCGCCCCGGGAAACACCGGCGGCGCTTTTTTTATGCCCAGCAAAGTCGCGCGGCCCGGTGAGGGTGTTTTCGACTCACAACGAAATAGACCCAACGCTGGAATCCTGCTGTAATGACCCTATGACTGAAACCACATCACAGAAAAACTATCACCACGGCAACCTGCGCGCAGAACTGCTGGACACCGCCATAGAGCAACTGCGCGAAACTGGCGCCGAAGATTTGAGCTTGCGGGCGCTTGCTCGGGCCATTGGCGTATCGCAGACCGCCCCTTACCGCCATTTTGGCGATAAAGGCGAACTTCTTGCCGCTATGGCTACCAGGGGATATAGGGAGCTTTATCAGTCACTCAAGCAAGCCGGGGAAAATTCAGGGGATTGTCCTACCGATCAGCTTCTGGCTTTTGCCTATGCCTATGTCGACTACGCCGCCAACAATCCGCAGCTGTTTAAACTGATGTTTGGCCCGGCAGTGCAACCCGCCGCGCGCTACCCTGAATTAAGGGAAGCCAGCCGCGAGACATTGATTTTGGTGCAACAAATACTGCAGCGCGGCATTGAACAAGGACTCTACACCAGCACCGAAAACACTGCCTATCTCACCAATGCTGCCTGGTCAGGCATTTATGGGCTGGCCACATTGCGCGTAGATGCGCCTGAAATATTCGTGCGCCACATAGACCTGCAAGCCCAGGTTGATCTTGGGGTCAGAACATTTGTGGCGGGGATCAGTGCCGGCAGGAACTCCGCCTAAAGCTCCCGCAACAATGCCACCGGAGGGCTGGAAACCACTTTCCGGCAACTGAAAACCCCTAGTCCTGCGATCAAAGCTGTTCCCACCACAATACCCAGGGGCCACAGCCAGGGTGAGGGAGCGTAAACCATATCCAACACCCATATCTGCAGCATGGCTACCGACAATTCGGCAGCCACAGTGGCCAGAATGCCTGCAAACAAACCCAGCGCCGCAAATTCTATAAACAATCCACCCAGAATCAAGCTGCGCCTGGCGCCCAAAGCCCTAAGAATAGAGCTTTCGTGCATGCGCGCATCCACACTGGCCTGCACGCCCGCTACTAACACCAACGCTCCGGTCGCCAGGATAACCGCGAGCACCAACTCCACTGCCGCGGAGACCTGATTGACGATGCTGCGAATCTGGTCGATCACCAGATCCATCTCAATGACCGTAACCGTGGGGAAACTGCGAATAAAGCGATTGAGAAACACCTTGTTTTCGGCATCAAGGTGAAAGCTGGTCATAAAGGTCGCCGGATAACTGGCCAATAAATCCGGGGGAAAGATAAGAAAGAAATTTGGCCGCATGGACTGCCAGTCCAACTGCCGCAGGTTGGCGACAGTGGCTTCCAGGGGCTGTGCGCCCACCAGTAAAGTCAGCTTGTCCCCCACCCCGACGCCCAGCCTCTGGGCAAATTCAGACTCCACAGACACCAGTGCCTCTGTCGAATTTTCATCCCACCATTGTCCAGCAGTAAGCTCATTGCCTGGCGGTAGCTGCTGCGACCAGGTGAAGTTGGTTTCGCGCTGGCGACGTCCTTCCTCTTTGTCATCGGTTGTCGGTAAAGCTTCGTCGTTGATCGCCATGATGCGTCCGCGAATCATCGGATATAGCGCCTCGCTGGGAACGCCTTCCTCGCGCAGCATCTGCTCTACCGACTGCAGGTCTTGCGGGCCAATATTGATCATAAAGTGGTTGGGGGCATCTTCAGGCAACTGGGTTTGCCACTCGTCAATCAGCGAAGTACGCACCAGTACCAGCACCAGCAGTAACATAATCGCCATGCCGAAAATCACTACCTGTAAAGCATTTGCTGCGCCCCTGCGCTGCAGTCCAGCCAGGGCAAGGCGCCAAATGCTGCCCGCACTCATTCCCACGATGCGTCCGCCTTTAAGCAGTGTCATGGCCAGAATCATACCCAGGGAAACCGTGATCGCCAGCCCGGCTATCACCGCCGCTGTGAGCTTCCAGTCACCGGAATACCAGAGCATAAGCCCACTGACCGCAATCAGTCCGATGATGTAGTCGCGGGTGGAGCGTCGCGTTTCCTGAGGCATATCCCGACGTAACACCCGCAAAGGACTGGCAAGGCTAAGCCGGCGCAAGGGCGGCCAGGCAAAGCTCATCAGGCAAGTCAGCGCGGTGGCACTACCTATAAGATAGGGCCTGGCGCCACTGGGGCCAGGCTGCACCGGCAATTGGTCAGCGAATAAGTTAAAAAATAGAGCCTGAATACCCCAGCCCAGCAGACAACCCACCAGGGTAGCCATGGCACCCAGTAACAGCAGACTGCGTCCGTAAAGAAGGTTGATTTTGCCAGAGGTAGCACCCAGGCTTTTCATGATAGCGACGTAATCATTGTGACGTTCGCTAAAGCGCCCGGCAGCCAGTGCGATGGCCACACCCGCGAGCACCACACCCAGGCTGCCAGCCAGCAACAGGAAACTCTCCGCCCTGGCGAGGGCCTGGCCGATACCGGGTTGACCCTGATCTATATCGAGCAGACGCTGCCCCGGCTCCAATCTCGGTTCAACTCGCTGCCGATGCTGCTTAAGCGTGTCCGCATCTCCAGCATACAGCTGCCTGAACTCCACCCTGCTGCCCGGCTGAACAACGCCGGTCGCTTCGATATCGGCGTAATTCATTAGCAACCGCGGCCCATATCCATACATGCCCGCAGCCTGATCGGGCTCCCCACGGACAGCCCCAGAGACAGTAAAGTCTGCATCACCGACGGCAACCGTGCTGCCTACAGTGACGTCCAGCAAGGGAAACAACCTTGAGTCCAGCCAAACTTCTCCTGTCGCCGGGCCAGAGGTGACTGCCCTGGTTTCACCAAAGGGTTCGCTGCTGAAGGTCAGCTCTCCTCGCAGGGGATATGCACCAGACACCGCTTTGACAGAAACCAATTGCATGGCCTCATCAGAGGCGTAAACCATAGAGGGAAAGCCTAATGTCGTGGCGGTCGCCAGCCCTGAGGCTTTCCCCTCCTCCAGCCAATCTGCAGGCATCTCCCTGCTACTGCGTACGACCAGGTCGGCGGCCAGAAAACGGTGGCTTTCTAGTTCCAGCGCGCTCTGCAAGCGGCTGGTAAAGGCGCTAATGCCCGAAACCACACCCACAGCCAGCACCAGCGCCATCACCAGTATGCCCAGCTCACCACCTCGCCAGTCGCGCACCAACATACGTGTCGCTGTTACAGACATACCTTAGTCCTCGACCAGCGCGCCGGAGTCCAGCACTAACCTGCGCTGGCACCGCTGGGACAAGGTCATATCGTGAGTTACCAGTACCAGCGTAGTACCCTGCTCACGATTCAATTCAAATAGCAGGTCGATAATGTGACCTCCAGTGCGGGTATCCAGGTTTCCCGTTGGCTCATCGGCAAACAGTATTGTGGGCTGCGCAGCGAATGCTCGCGCTATCGCCACCCGTTGCTGCTCCCCACCGGACATTTGCTTAGGGTAGTGTGTCATACGCGGCCCCAACTCCACACGCTGGAGGAATTGCTCCGCCTGTTCTCTGGCATCGCTCTGCCCCTGCAGCTCCAGTGGCAGCATCACGTTTTCCAGGGCAGTCAACGCCGGTAATAACTGAAATGATTGAAAGACGAAACCGATCTCTCGTCCCCGAAACAGAGCCCGCTCATCTTCGTCCAGCTGGCCCAGGTCGGTACCGCCGATTATGACGCGCCCTTCACTGGCTTCATCAAGCCCTGCCAGCAGGCCAAGCAGGGTCGATTTGCCCGATCCGGAGGCACCGACAATGGCTACCGATTCTCCCGACTTGATTTCTAGGCTAATCCCTTTCAGTATTTCGAGCATACCCCCACTCATGGGGACTCGCTTCTGGAGATTTTCGGCAATAATCATGCAGTACTTCCTTTACAGCCTGTTACGTGTGCCCGCCCTGCTCGGATTACTACTGTTGGCTATCGCCAACCCATTAGTCGCCAAAGAGGGCTCTGTGCTTGTGCTGGGAGATAGTATCAGCGCGGCCTATGGTATGTCGCTGGACAAAGGCTGGGTTGCCTTGCTGGCAGGACAAATGGCAACCACTCACCCTGAACACCAGGTAATTAACGCCAGTATCTCTGGAGAGACCACTGACGGCGCCCTGCGCAGGCTGAACAGCCTGCTGGAGCAGCATCAACCCAGTGTCGTCGTCATCGAGTTAGGCGGTAATGACGGTCTGCGCGGTTTCCCGGTCAACAAGTTTCGTCGCAATCTGGGCCAACTGGCGCTGCGCAGCCGCAATGCCGGTGCTCAGGTCGTGCTTGTAACCATGCGCATTCCCCCCAACTACGGTAGCCGCTACACTAACGGCTTCCACGAATCTTATGCTCTGGTCGCACAAAATACCGGCAGTGTGCTCGCGCCCTTTATCCTCGACGGCATCGCCACCGACCCCGAATTGATGCAGGCCGACGGTATACACCCAAAACCGGAGGCGCAGGCCACCATGTTGGCAAATATGTTCCCCTTTATCGAAAAGGCACTGGAATGAAAGACGACAACGCTCTGTGGCAGACGCTGCAGCAGCAAGACGCGGAGCACATCTGGCACCCCTATTCCGCGGCCCCGGCTGGAGGTGAAGTATTCCCTGTGGTGAGCGCCAGCGGGGTGAGATTGACCCTGGCAGACGGGCGCGAGCTTATTGACGGAATGGCCTCCTGGTGGTGCGCAATACACGGGTACAACCATCCCTTGCTCAACCGCGCAGTGACAGACCAGCTGACAAAGATGTCCCACGTGATGTTTGGCGGGCTTACCCATCCGCCAGCGATAAAACTGGCTCAGCTGCTGGTGCGTTTGACCCCGGAGTCACTCACCCGCGTATTTTTCAGTGACTCAGGCTCAGTCTCTGTTGAGGTGGCGCTGAAAATGGCCATCCAGTTCTGGCAGGCCTCTGGTCGTGAGCGCAAACAAAAAATGGTCGCCCTGCGCAGCGGCTATCACGGTGACACATTTGGGGCCATGTCTGTCTGCGACCCGGTCACCGGCATGCACCATCTGTTCGGCGACGTTCTCAACAAACAGCACTTTGTTTCCGCCCCCTCATCCGGCTTCGACCAGAGCTGCCCGGAAAGCGAGATGGAAGAGATAACTGATTTGCTGATCCAGCATCATGAAGAGATCGCCGCGGTGATTGTTGAACCTGTGGTTCAGGGCGCTGGCGGCATGCATTTTTACTCTCCAGACTACCTGCGTAAGCTAAGAGCCTTGTGTGATGCCTTCGATGTGCTACTGATTTTCGATGAGATAGCCACCGGTTTCGGCCGCACCGGCAAGATGTTTGCACTGGAACACGCCGAGGTTGAGCCCGATCTTCTTTGTCTGGGGAAGTCGCTGACCGGCGGCTATATGACCCTGGCAGCCACTTTGTGCAGCGAACGCATTGCCAGCACAATCAGCAATAGCGAGGCTGGCGCATTTATGCATGGCCCGACATTTATGGGCAACCCACTGGCCTGTGCCACCGCGATCGCCAGTATTGAATTATTGCTATCACAGCCCTGGGCACGCAAGGTGCAGCGCCTGAATTTACAGCTTGAAGAAGGGCTCAGCCCGGCCCGCAAACTGCCTCAGGTCAAAGAAGTACGCACCTTGGGCGCCATTGGCGTGATCGAGCTACACGAAGCTGTTGATATGCAAGTGGTACAACCCCTGTTCGTGGAAAAGGGCGTTTGGGTAAGACCTTTCGGCAAACTGGTCTACACCATGCCGCCGTACATCATGCGTGAAGAAGATCTCGCTACCCTTACCGCGGCCATGGTGGAAGTCGTCGCCTCGCTGTAACTCAGATCACTGCCGTGCTAGTCATCAGCCTCATAAGTGAGGCCCGCAACTGCCGTTGTACATCAGCGGTCGCTCTAATATAGTGGTTGCAGCCATACTGCGACAGGAATAACAACGCCGGGCATGTCCAAGAAAGAACAAACCCCACTGCAGCTTGAGTTCTACCGAGTTATCTTCGGCACTGAAACGCCAGCGGGCAAATGGTTCGACATATCTCTGATCGTGGTCATTCTGGCCAGCGTAATGGTGATCATGCTGGATTCCATCGATGCCTATCACCTGAACTACGGCCGCCTGTTTTTGCATGTTGAATGGGCGTTCACCGCGTTGTTCACGTTGGAGTACCTGGTAAGACTGTGGTGTACGCCCAACCGCAGAGGCTACGCCCTGAGTGTTTACGGTATCGTGGACTTGCTGGCCCTGCTGCCGACTTACCTGTCCCTGCTACTGCCGCAGGCAGCGCCACTGCTCATTATCAGGGTGCTGCGTATTCTGCGAATCTTCCGTGTGCTAAGACTGCTTTCACTGTTGGATGAGGCCAATGACCTCGCGCGGGCGCTGCATAACTCGACTCGCAAGATCTTTGTATTTTTCTCAATGATGATTCTCATGGCCACCATCTTCGGGTGCCTGATCTATGTAATAGAGGGTCCGGAACACGGCTTCAACAGCATTCCGCACAGCATCTACTGGGCTATCGTTACCATTACCACGGTGGGCTACGGCGATGTGGTCCCCATGACCCCCATGGGTCAGGTATTGTCTGCCATCGGTATGCTGATCGGTTATGCCGTCATAGCGGTGCCCACGGGTATTGTGACAGCGGAAATAACCCTGGCTCAGAGACTGGGTAAAGAACGGACGGTTCGGGACTCCCGCAACTGCAGTACCTGTGCCCAGGTAGAGTCAGACCCGGAGGCCCACTACTGTCGACACTGCGGCAGCGCACTGCCCGCGCCCGGGCACAAGCCGGAGGATGAGGATTAGAAGGCTTGGAAGTAATCGGCCCTTCAGTCTGTATTGTTTCGGCCCAACTGACTGGCATAAAAGCCTGATTAGGCAGTTCTACTCCCAACTAGAACAGAGATACTGCAACGCAGCTTGAGCTAAGAAAAATACTCTACTATTCCCTGTTACTTTAGCCGAGTGACCCTTCCTTACAGCAGAATAGAACCCGGTCATACGCAGCATCGATCTGATGACTGCGTATAGCCAATACTGCGCTGTAGGCAACGACCCTAGAAGTTTTTGCGGGCGGTAATTCCCCAGGTAGCCGGTTCTGCATGATAGGCATTGAACTTGCCGTCCTGCGCCGGTAAATCCGCGATGGTGTTGGTGTACTCTTCGTCAAGCACATTGCGGCCCCAGAGAATAAACTGCATGTCATAATTTTCCAGAGTGAAACCGGCTCTCAGGTTGACCAGAGAGTAGGAGCCGTCACGCTTGATGGGATCACTGTTTACGTCCGTCATGCGCTCGTCCGTATAGACATATTCTGCGTAGACAAAGCCGGTGGTGGAACTGCCCAGGCTGAATTCCTGGTTGCCCGTTATCACGAACACATTTTCCGGGTTGCTGGAGACGGGGTCGCCACTGCGGTCACAACTACCATCGCCGTTGTCACCGGGATCGGGTTCACCGGTGTGCCAGGGCGTTCCAATTTGGCATGGGCCGTCCTTAAAATCAGCATATTCAGCATGATTGTAAGCATAACCGGCGGTCAGCTTGAGTGAATCAGTGGGCTGCCAATAAACGTCTACTTCTCCACCATAGGTTTCGGCGACACCGGCATTGTTGAGAGCAAAACCAGTGCCCTGGAACGAGATGGTCTGCAAGTCATCTGTATCGGTTCGGTGCAGCGCTACATTGACCCTCAGAGCCTGCTCTGGAAAATCCGCCTTCATGCCTAACTCGAAGGCTTCCGACGTTTCAGCGTCGAACACCACGTCCAGGGTTTCGGGAATCCGGTCCGTGTTGACACCGCCAGACTTGTAGCCCGTGCCATAAGAGGCATAGAACATGGTCAAATCGTTCATAAACCAGCTCATCTTCAAGGTACCGGTGATCCGATCATCATCGATTTTTTCATCGACGTCATCTCTGGGAGCCAGGGGCGGAAAGAGCCAAAAACCCCATCCTGGTGAAACAAAATCAAGAGTTTCTGAAGCATCCTCAGTAAAGACATTTTGCATGTCTTTCTTTTCCTTAGTCCAGCGCAGGCCGGCGGTCAGTACAAAGCTCTCGCTCAAGTTGTAGTCAAACTGCCCGAACACGGCGTAACTCTGGTGCTCCTGTTCTGTAACGTTTCTTGAGCCAGTGCCAGCCGGAAAAGCATCACCAAAAAGCCCCACTAGTCCCGTAGTATCCTCACCCACGATGGTATCGGTAACAGAGTCCAGATCCTGTTCGAAGTAGTAGAGGCCTGCCACATAATTAAAACGTTCGTAACTGTTGCTGATGCGCAACTCCTGGGTAAAAGCACTCTGTTCAGCGTCATTGATGCGGTCCAGCGCATCAATGTCGGCGAAATCTGAGTCGGTGTTATCAAAGGACTCAAACTGACGGTAGGAGGTAATACTGGTCAGCAGTAAAGCATCGGTCTGCCAATCAAACTGTACAGAAATGCCCTCATCTTCGTTGCTGGATTCAGGCGCGTAGCTCAGGGCGACCTCACCATCGTAAAACTCACTCCCTGGAATGAGCGTGCCGCCAAGCTCGAGAAGACGCACATCACTGCCCGTTTTGCCCGGCACGTCATCTGCGACCAAGTTGCTCTTCCAGATGCCTGAGCTGCAGCAAATTTCATCAACCTCTGAATGATCCAGGATTACCTGAACTGTGAGATCGTCAGTGGGCGTGTAAAGACCTTGCAGGCGCACACCCCATCGGTCTCGGTCGTTGATCAGGTCGTCGCCGAGAGCTCTGTCCGAGATAAATCCATCCCGTTCGGTGTAAAAGCCGGTAGCGCGAAAGGCCAACTCGTTATCGATGGCGCTGAACGATTTAGCACCACTGACACTGATCAGGTCCAGGTCGCCGACCGTAGCCTCAACAAAGCCGGTGCCCTCATGATCTGGCTTGACGCTGAATATAGAGACCGCTCCTGCAGGTGTGTTGCGCCCGAACAGGGTGCCCTGTGGTCCACGCAGTACTTCTACCGAAGCCACATCGACCAGGTTATTGATCATGGAGCCCTGGCGGGCGCGATAAACCCCGTCCACGTATAGCCCCACTGAAGAATCCAGACCAAAGTTTTGTGAACTGGTAAAGACACCCCGAATACCGAAGGTGGTCGTTGAGGCGTTCTGGGTCTGGCCGACCCTCAGGCTGGGAGCATTTGACTGCAGTTCGAATACATCCTGAATACCGGCCTCTTGCAACATATCACCGGTGAACGCAGATACAGCGATAGGCACATCCTGCAGGTTTTGCTCGCGTTTCTGAGCGGTGACGATGACTTCTTCTAGCATCTGGGCCTGGGCTGGCACCCCGACCAGGGTGGCGATAGCGGCGGCTACCGAAATGCTGAGGGTGGTGAAACGGCGAATCGATTTTTTTGGAAACATAGCGGACTCAACTTTTTATTGTATTTTCGAATACGCTATCACGATTTTTACCAAATTCCTATGCCGACCAAGCAGGCTTCACAGGCAATAATCACACCCGTAATTACGCTATGGTCGATGTTGTAGCGGGTGTTTTCCTACCCCACTTCGGCAATGATCGTATTGCCAGAATAGCGGTAGTTTTTACCCAGCTGCAGCCACTAAAATCAGTGCCTCCAGCCGGCTGACTGCGAGGCCCGTCTATTAGGGCACACTCGTCCTATAGCTGCTACAATACACCCCCATTTTTTCGTGCAACTGACCATGCCTACACCTATCCACTCCTACCGCAAGTACTGGGCCGAATGTTTTGGCCCGGCACCCGAACTGCCGACTACCCGGGAAGAGATGGATGCCCTCGGCTGGGACAGCTGCGACATCATCATTGTGACCGGGGATGCTTACGTTGATCACCCCAGTTTCGGCATGGCTGTTATAGGCCGTGTGCTTGAGGCTCAGGGCTTCAGGGTTGGTATTCTCTCCCAGCCTGACTGGACCAGTGCAGAGCCATTCAAGGCACTGGGTAAGCCCAACCTGTTCTTCGGTGTTTCTGCCGGCAACATGGACTCCATGATCAACCGCTATACCGCCGATAGAAAGCGACGTCACGATGACGCCTACACCCCGAACAACGTTGGCGGTAAGCGCCCTGACCGAGCCGTTGTCGTCTACAGCCAGAGAGTCCGTGAAGCGTATAAGGATGTGCCCCTAATCATAGGTAGCATTGAAGCCAGCCTGAGGCGCATCGCCCACTATGACTATTGGAGCGACAAAGTGCGCCGCTCAGTGCTGCTGGACAGCCGCGCTGATCTACTGCTTTACGGCAATGCCGAGCGGGCCATCGTTGATGTTGCCCACCGTATCGCTGCTGGTGACCCCGTTCATACTATTCGCGACTTACGCGGCACCGCCTTTGTCCGCAAACGCATTCCAGACGGCTGGCGGGAGATCGATTCCACCTCCATCGATCCGATTGGAAAGGTCGATAAGATCACCAGTCCTTACCAGGAAATAAACACCGCTGAGTGCTCGCCCGAGGAAGTTGCCGTGCAGCAAGGCGAGGACATTGTGCGCATACTCGACCGGGTAGATGACAAGCGTCCGGCTGTAATTCGCATCCCTTCCTATGAACAGGTAAAAGACGATTCGGCTCTGTATGCTCACGCGTCACGGGTGCTGCACAAAGAGACCAACCCTCACAATGCACGTCCGCTGATCCAGGCACATGGCGACCGGGAAGTGTGGCTCAACAGCCCCCCTATTCCGCTGGAGACAGACGAACTGGACTGGGTGTTTGAACTGCCTTACACCCGTCTGCCCCACAGCAGCTACGGCGATGCCAAGTTGCCGGCCTACGAGATGATCCGCCATTCGGTGAACATCATGCGCGGCTGTTTTGGCGGCTGCACGTTCTGCTCCATTACCGAGCATGAGGGTCGCATCATTCAGAACCGCTCTGAGGAGTCCATTCTTCAGGAAGTCGAGAATATCCGCGACACATCACCTGCGTTTACCGGCGTCATCTCCGACCTGGGTGGACCCACGGCCAACATGTGGCGCCTGGCCTGTAAAAGTAAGGAAATCGAAGCCAAGTGCCGCAAGCTCAGCTGCGTTTTCCCCGGTATCTGTAAAAACCTGAACACAGACCAAAAACCATTGGTGGAGCTCTACCGTAAAGCGCGCGCGCTGGATGGCGTTAAGAAGGTCTTGATCGCCTCTGGTCTGCGCTACGACATAGCGGTGCGAACCCCTGAATATGTAGAAGAACTGGTTACCCACCACGTGGGTGGCTACCTGAAGATCGCCCCTGAGCACACCGAAGAGGGACCGCTGGACAAGATGATGAAGCCGGGCATAGGAACCTATGACCGCTTTAAGGCAATGTTTGAAAAGTACTCCAAGGCTGCTGGCAAAGAGCAGTACCTGATTCCCTATTTCATCGCAGCACATCCTGGCACCTCGGATCGCGACATGATGAATCTGGCCTTGTGGCTCAAGCGCAACAAATTCCGAGCCGACCAGGTGCAAACCTTTTATCCCTCCCCCATGGCCAGCGCAACAGCCATGTACCACAGCGGCAAGAACCCGTTAAAGCGCATTACGCGGGACAGCGACACCATGCCAACGGTAAAAGGCTTGTCCCAGCGACGCCTGCACAAGGCGTTCCTGAGGTATCACGACCCTGATAACTGGCCGACTCTGCGTACGGCACTGAAGAAACTCGGCCGCACAGACCTCATAGGCAATGGGAAAATGCACCTGGTACCAACACGCCAACCCGGTAAACGACACGCGGTTGTGGAACCCGGACGCCCTTTCGCTACACAGCATAACGGACTACCTCGCACGCCCAGCACCCACAGCAAGAGCAGGAAGCGCCGCTAGATGAGAAGGTCGACCGTGCGAGTTTTTTGCGGCTTGTTACTAATCGCTTTAACGAACCTCGCCCAGGGAGCCAGCGTAGGACAGCCGCTCCCTGCACTGAACATCAGCCAGATCGGCGAAGTGCTTTTGCAAGGCGATAGCGTTAGCTATAAGCCATGGGACAGCCAGGAGAGCGTCAGCAAACCTCACATCCTGCAATACCTTCCCGGGACACTGTCCGCCAGTAGTATGTACAGCCCATTCACTGATGCTCTTCTGGCACAGTACGAGCCGCTGCGCTTCCACTTTACGACAATAATCGACTTGGAGGCCGCGCTATGGGGCACTGGCATCTTCGTCACGTCTGAGGTCGAGAAAAGCAAACGTGAATTCCCACTATCGACCATGGTGCTGGATAAACTGGGTAGCGGTATTGATGCCTGGTCACTGGGCAAAAGTGGCGCCGGCCTGTTCATCATCGACAGCGAAGGTGTTGTGCAGTTTTTGACTCTTGGCAAAATGAGCGCAGAAGAGCAGCAACAGGCCTCCGAGATATTTGCCCTGCTAATGCAAAACTGACTGCCCTGCCCTATCCTGCCCTACACCCGCAATACGAATTCCAGTCCAGGCAATGACCCTGCCTACTGAGCTTGTAATGATGGTCGTGTGAGCGTACCAACGTTATCACCCAAAAAAATGCCGCATCACTAAGGCCTATCTACGCCTGTAAGAAACCAGGCTCTCTAACGGTTATGGGTCGCAGTAAACAGCGACCATCGCATAGCTACTGATACTTTAACAACTCCGCTACCATTACTTTTTCTTTGGTGTCGGTCGTAACGCTGCTGGAGGAACTGCTGTCCGAACCATGATGTTTTAGTTTCCCGTCTTCAGTCATCACCCATTTGTCGTCGGCGCTGTCTCCATAGGTGGACGTATAGCTGCCAACCTTTTCTGTGTGGACATCCATGATCACGAGCCCGTCCGCACCTTTTGCCATGGCCTGAGTCTTCAACTCCTCAACCATCGCTGCTGAATCCCATCCATCCATTGCAGTAGCTGTAATTTTTCCCATTACCGCGTGAGACCTCTCTACGTCATCTATGGAGTAATAAACATCTACTTGAGATGTAGGCGCATAATTCTCGCCGACATAGTCAGTATTCACACAGCCGCCTAAAAGTGCGACCAGAAACGTAACGACTACCAATCCTATTAATTTCAAGTTCTTTTCCTTATTCTGGTTTTCAGAGTGACTCGCTTGGATAAAAGCTATTGTTAAGATGAATCTTAGCCGATCTCATAGTCCGCTGCTAGGCTCGGCTTCAACGAAATTGCTTTATCATCGATGATGTATTACTTAAGTATCGGAAGCGGATATTTGATGGCCGCATATGTAGTCGGTAAAACACTTACCTCGAGACAAGCGATATATATCTCGCTTGCAAACATACTTTTTTAAGGATCTCTATATGCCCTCATTTATTAAGTTTTTTGCAGGACTCGCAGGAACTATTCATGTTTTGTTTTTTGTCATGGAGAGCATTCTTTGGATGAATCCTAAGGTGCATTCGCGTTTTCTGGTCGAGGATCTTGCCGATGCTGAAGCCATCAATGTTTTTATTATGAACCAAGGCTTTTATAACTTATTTTTAGCTATGGGTATATTTGCGGGTTTAACTATTTTTAGATTCAATAAAATTGTGGGAAAAACGCTGGTTGGCTATGTTAGCTCAGTGATGCTAGGCGCGGCTATTGTATTAATATTCACTGTGCCAGCAATGGTGACAGGATTTATAGTTCAAGGTTTACCGCCGTTTATCGTCTTGGTGTATCTAATTAGAAACAGAAATCAGTCCGACGCTAATTGATAAAAAGGACGCCAGACCCTCATAATATCGCGCTTCCCATGATGACTCTCAGGGCTCATGGTGCTCTAAAATTCATGTGGGATATTCGGCACCCGAAAACAGATTAATCCGTCGACCTAAATGTCTCTGAAGAGGTGCGATCTCAACCGGTCGGGTTTACTGGAACTCTAATGCCCGACTTCGTCTTTCAGACGAAACACAGCATGCGCTCTACTGTACTGACTTTCTCCGCTAACAGCTGTAATCTCGCTCTTGAACGAGTCATATATTTAACCAAGCCAACGGAGAGGTTTATGCGAGCCGCCCTTTTTGTATTACAAACGCTGAGCGCAGCCATCATGTTTCCGTTGTTGGCAACCGCATCCGATCACCACGAGCGAAGCCAGCAATGCAAGATGGCTGTAATGACAGAAACCCGGGAATTTGAAGCGGTGCCCATGGCCGCCTTCTCACTGAATGGGCACCATCACCATAATCTGCTGTGGACAATCCATTGGGATGGGCAGACCGCTACCGGTAGCTGTAAATATCACGATGGACATTTCAAGGGTGTGGAAGTGAATAACCACCTGCAGCACTCACACAAGCAAAAAAAGAGCGATCATTACAAAGGCAAGTATGGCGGTTTTTATTACGACCGCCACGTAGGCCAATGGCGTGACCCTGAAGGCGAGATCTGCCATACCTGCACACCGGAAAACGGGTTCCCCGCTCGCGGCGGCTAACTTACAACAGACTCCGTAAAGTTAGTTCCGTCAGAATGGTTCCACTTCGCAGCATTCTGCTGCCGAGCGCAACGATAATGGTGCTTGCCGTTGATTTTGACGAAGACTTCATCGATGAAGAAGGTACCACCATAACCTCCGTGCTTTCGTTTCAGTCTTCGAGTGTATATAGCGCCGAATTTGATACACCATAGTCGGCTCGATTCATGGCTGACGGTTATGCCTCGCTCGGCTAGTAAATCTTCGATATCACGGTGGCTGAGATTGAATCGATAGTAGAGCCAGACTGCGTAAGAAATGATGTCAGGTGGGAATCTGTGGCACTTATAAGTATTCATCCACAGATTCTATCAATTTCTGCGAGTTACGTTGGCGGTACCCTGAGGTGGGATGGAGCATCAAATGCGGTCGACGCAACACACTACTATCATTATATGAAAAGTGGAGTGTTGCAACATGGCCCGAAGAACTCGTCTCAAGTACACCGAAGACATGCAATCCTATATCTGGGACCGCTATCAGTTAGGTGATTCTGTTAAATCCATTGGCCGGTCTTTTGATCGGCCATCATCGTCCATTCATAATCTACTGGCTCGAACAGGCGGTATCCGGCCCCGAGAGCGGAAACGATCTTCACAGGCACTGAACCTTGCGGAGCGCGAGAAAATCTCTCGTGGCCTTGTATCGGGCTTATCGATCCGTGCAATCGCTGCCCAGTTGGATCGAGCGCCGTCCACTGTGAGTAGGGAAGTGATACGTAATGGCGGTGTTTACGACTACCGAGCCACTAGCGCAGATCGAAATGCATGGGATAGGTCAGAAAGGCCCAAAGTCTGTAAGCTGGTTCAGAACCGACCACTGTGCCGCAAAGTCGAAGTGAAACTGCGGCGGAAGTGGTCACCAGAGCAAATTGCCGGGTGGCTCAAGATAGAGTACCCGGGTGATGAGTGGAATCAGGTGTCACACGAAACTATCTACCGCAGCTTGTTCATTCAAGCCCGAGGAGCTTTTAAAAAGGAGTTCCAGGCGTATTTACGCTCCAAGCGAAGCATTCGTCGCGCCAGAACTTCTACGCTAAAGGAGGATGGCCTTGGTGGCATGCCCAATGCTATTTCAATCAGTGAGAGGCCCGCGTCTGTCGAAGATCGAGCCGTACCTGGCCACTGGGAGGGAGACTTAATTGAGGGCTCGAACAAAACCTGTATCGCCACCTTGGTTGAACGTCACACTCGTTATGTTCTTCTGGCAAGGTTAGATAACAAGAAAACCGAAACGGTTGTGGATGCCTTGATTAAGCAAGCACACAAACTTCCGGATGAACTCTACAAGTCCCTGACCTGGGACCGCGGTAAGGAAATGACGGGGCATCAACGCTTCACCTTAGCAACTGACATCAAGGTCTACTTCTGTGACCCGAAGAGCCCTTGGCAGCGAGGCTCCAATGAAAACACGAACGGATTGCTCAGGCAGTATTTTCCCAAGGGCACAGACCTATCAGTACATTCTCAGGCAAAGCTAAGTGCAGTCGCTCGACAGCTAAACGAACGGCCAAGGAAAACCTTGGGCTTTGAAACACCAGCTGCTAGATTAAACGCATGTGTTGCGTCGACCGGTTGAAATCGCACCTATATTCTGTCGTTTCGTCTATGATGGGGCCACTGGAGGTTGTTCACTTCAGCCGCCGCTGGTGGCACGAGTCACAAAGCGCGTATTTCACCCTGGCATATTATCAGAACCAATTTTAATCAAGGAAGTGTCAAGACTATGGATGCAATAGGAATTATCGGTATGGTTTTTGGTATGGCTGCATTGTATCGTTTGTATAAGCTTGAGAAAGTATTAAAAGAGAGAGGTATTCTTGATAAAGATTTCGATGTAGGAAAATAGTGCGCCCTATAAAAAAATTAGGCGTTGTAACTAATTTATCAGCCAACGCTCTAAAGGATTGTACCTTGTAGTGGTCAACTATTTCCGGACAGTGAGTTAAGTTTTTCTTCTGCGACTGCGGGAGCCAGGCCCCCGCTATATTGATGGGGTCGCTTCCAGTTGTAATAGCTCATCAGGTAATCGCTAATATCCCGCTTAGCCTCCCTCATCGTCGGATAGCCCATCGTTGGTATCCATTCAGTCTTCAAGCTTCGAAACACACGCTCCATTGGCGAGTTGTCCCAACAGTTTTCTCTGCGGCTCATGCTTTGCACCATGCGGTATCGCCACAGTCGTTGGCGGAATAATCTGCTGGCATACTGGCTCCCCTGGTCGCTGTGAAACATGACTCCGTTGGGCTGACCTCTTTGCATATAAGCCATGTCCAACGCAGCCACAACAAGATTCGCATTGGGTTGCGTCGAGATCGCCCAACCAATTACCCGACGCCGGTAAAGATCCAACACCACGGCAAGATAATGCCAGCGCCCTTGAGCCCAAATATATGTAATGTCACCGCACCAGGCTTCGTCCGGTATTGATACATCAAATTTTCGATTCAAGCGGTTGGGAATATCGACACGCTCCACTGTTGCTTGTTTATAACAATGCGAACCAGGTTGCTTGCTGATCAAGCCAGCCTCGCGCATCAGACTACGCACCTTGAAACGACCAATAACCGTGCCCTCTGCTTGCAGCATATCCTTAATGGTACGACTGCCGGCTGAGCTACGGCTCCGCGTGAATATCGTGTTAACCCGGCTTCTCAGTCGGAGTCGCTCAACATCAATTACCGGTTTGCGATTCCGATAGCCGTAGTAGCTCGAACGCGTAACATCAAATACCTTACAGACCAGCTCAATAGGTTCCCGCTCACTTATTTGGTCTATTAACGCGTACGATTCATCTCGTCCGACATTAAGAGAGCGGTAGCCTTTTTTAGTATGGATTTCTCCTGTTCAAGCCGGCGGACTTGAGCCTCCAACTCCTGAATTCTTCTTTGCTCATCCGTAAATGCCTTTGCTTTTGGCGTCACACCCAGGCGTTCACCCTCGAGCTGATCGATCCATCGCCTTAGCGCCGTTTCACCAACATCCAAAGAACGGCTGGCCTCAGCAACTGAGTAGCCCTCCTTCAGCACCAAATTGGCGGCTTCACGCTTGAAATCCGTATTAAATGATCGTCGTAGTCTTGCCATTGAACACCTCTCTTGGTGGCGATTTTACCACCTAAGTTGGTGTCCGGTTTTATTAGACCACTACAGTGTTACATCGATCAGTTGAGACCACCGGTGAAAGCCGACGTTTCATCCCTCAGCTCTGAACAGGGTTCTAATGGCGGCTTTCGCCTATTTTCTGCCCTTTGGAGGGTGGCGCATCGAAAACACCCTAAAAGCCTTCAAGTACTGTCCAACAACTCTGGAATTAACCGATGGCCCAGTGCTCACGAAGCACGGCCTGAATCTCTTCGGCAATGGACTTCAAGCATTTATCTATAGCCAGATCGAGCGAACTGGAATTGGCATTCAGCCAGGAATCGAAGTCATTTTGCACAGTAACGCTGTAAAAAATCCTTGATCCAAATTCAGGCTTTCTTTGTGACTCGGTTGCTGCAAAGGTAAGACGTACCTGTACTTTTAGGTAAGCTAGGCCCTCTTCACGGGAAAAATCGATTTTTTCAATTGTTACAATTGCCTGCATCTCGGCATATTCGGGCTCAGCAAGCATTGCGGCAGGAACTCTCGAAGTGACGCTATTTACTAGTTCCGACTGAAAGTCTCTTTGTCGATTTAATTTGAACGCTTTCTGCTCAAGCTCTTTGGCCACGTCGTCCGAAATTCCGGTGAAACCATAGAGCGCTCCTGCGGTTCCCCCGGCCAAAAGTCCTGCAGTACCAAGGCCCACAACGCACAGACCGTAGAGATAGGGTCCACAGACTGCCGCGCCAATCAGCACTCCTCCTAGCCCTGCACTAGCACCGCCGGTTGTCGCACCCTCTACGCTCCGACCTGCCCGGGTTTCAGGGGTATTTATTGCGATAATATCTTTTGGACTTATTAACGCTATCGAGGAGAAGGTACGATCCGGCAATTCGCTTTTTTGGGGTTCCTGTGTAGCACAGGCGAACAGACTTAGGCAGAGCCAACACAGAAACAGCCTCTGAAAAATAGTCGGCTGAAAACAATGACTTGGCAGATAGAAAAACTGTGGCATTTGTTTGATTCAACTCCCGCGCGAATACCGCTTACCACGTAAGTAGTAGATTCCTCTTTGTGACAGCCGCTTTCCCGTCTTTTTCGTTAACTCGGCGGACGATAAGCTCAGAATCTGTCCAGCCTAATTCTTGCTTAACCTCGAAATACAAGCGTTCACCTCCTTCACATTCAAAGTCAATGGACCGATCTACTGTGCTGAAAATATGTGTACCAGAAGGTATTGCCAGAAAGAGGTACCCTTTGTAATGAAGTGGTTCATCCTTAATTGAACCTATTGAAACAGAAGGAGCATACTGCTTGCCGAAGAAAATATTTTCAGCCTTATAGAAATAGACACCACACTGCTCTTTACGTGGCGCGAAGCTCTTCGCCTGAGAATCGTCATGGCGCTGGCTGACTACGGCAGTTTTCTCCCTATCCAGCGTTGCCGGCCTATCTTTTTTTGGACTATCAATCCAACCAGAGACCAGGCATAGACCGGTCGACCAGCAGCCATATCTAGATTCAAGAATCTCGTAGGATTCAACGACTTCATTCTTAAAAACTACCAAAAGTGACTGATATTCATGTGTCCCCGGTCCGGCCATGTCATAGATCACCATCCGGGTTTCTCCATAGACCCAAAAATTTCCGCCATCAAGTTGCGCATCTGGTTGACCAAGAACACCTGTCACCCATTGACGGGAACTTTCTCCTGCCCGAATTCTCACGAGTTTGCCCCTATTCTCATCGTAGGGCTCCGGGCTATCTACAGGAAAAATACATCCACTCAATCCTGATACAAGCAGAACGCATACAACAGAGATTAATCTTAGAAACAATTTAGAACCTCCGTCAGAAAGCCGTGAACTAACTGCCACCTCTAGATCTATGTATCAACCGCACACCCAACCTCAGTAAAAGTATGACTATATGACTGCAAGATCGACAATGACTTGCATCAAGTTGTGATGGATGCTGATTACCGTGGAATGCCTGATTTCGCAAAAGAGGTGAAAGCAGACCCTTTCAACCAGGTGATGTGATAGCTGAAAACTTCCGCTTCACGCCTATTAGCAGTCATCGGGTTATCCTTGTTGAACTTATAACATCATGGAGATGAAACGATGACTGGAGTTGAATTAATCGAAAGTAGTGCCAATTACAATCACGCTGACTGATCAGCTGCACCAAACCTTCCAGCGCACTTGTATCCGACGTCTCGATGCCTTGAAACCTGGGTAACTGATTGCCTCAATGTTAAATATATTTGACATTGTCATCTACTCCCTATAACTTCTCATGTTAATTATTATTAACATGAGAAATTCAACATGCCCTTTAGAGAAAAGTCCGCGTGGACGATGTTAGCCGCTTTACTATCCTGTAGCCTGCTCTACTTAGCTCAGATCACGTCAATGTCGTCCGCTCTCGGTGAATTGGCCAGACCAACGATTCCAATCGTTATCTTCTACACAGTTATTCTGGTGATTGTCGCCATTATTGGTCACATCGCCATCGCGATTTTCGTACCCAAGGAGGCCAATGCCTCCGTCGACGAGCGCGAACGTAAAATATTTGATCGAGCGACTCATCTGTCTGGTTATGTTTTTACAATTGGCGTGGTGCTGTCTCTCGTTTTCTATCTGATATCGTATAATGGGGATATGTTTTTCTACACGGTGCTGGGGAGCCTTATAATCGGCCAGCTTACGGAGTACTGTTCCCAGATATATTTCTACAGAGCTGGAGCGTAGCCAGTGGCAGGTCCCATCCCTATAACGAATCGTGTGCGAGAGTTACGCGAGCAACATGGCCCAATGACTCAAGCCGAACTCGGTGAGTTGATCGGCGTCACGCGCCAGACAGTCGCGGCTATCGAGAAAAGGCAGTACTCGCCTTCACTGGAAAGTGCATTTCGGATATCCCGTGTATTCTCAATTCCGATTGATCAAGTATTTTCCTGGGAAACATAGCGTATGCCGAGATACGTTCACAGCGGTTTACGGCAGTCGGCTATTAAGTCGTTAGAGTGAAATTTGCAGTGGGAAGTGGTGTTCATTAATTTTGTCTTCATTCTGATGATGTTCGTTGGTTTTGAAACTCAATTAGCCCAACAACCCGACGATGTAAAAACCCTGACAATGTAACTATACGAAATATACGATACGTGGCTTCTGTCATGGCTTCTGTCATGGCTGCTCTGAGGTGATAGCAGACCCTTGTCTAGCCTTCAGGTTAAATCTGGCCTGATCGCGGCTTTCGCCTATTAGCAGCTGTTTGCGTTACAATCTCCGCAAGTCTGTTTGTGTCAGTGAGCAGACATCACTGAAAAGCCCCGTTTTTGGTTTTTTATCGGAATCAATGTCTGTATATGTCTTTTAGGTAAACTATGGAAGTGCTTACTGTAGCTGAAGCTCTAGAGTTGATAAGAATCAATGAGGAGGCGATGGCAACTCAGTTCGAGACTTGGTTGACGATTACTTTCGCAACGATAGTGTCAGTTTTTTTTGGCAAGCAACTGCTCAACAGGGTAATTAGGTGGCTGATCACTCTGTTGTACGCACTTTCCTCGCTAATGGTGATTGCGATATCTCTCTATCTCGCCGAAAACAATGCTCAACTAGTCTCAGTCCTGGCCACAAAGGGTGCAGCGGTGGAGGGACCGCTATTCGCTGGTGCAGTCGCCTTGGTCTTGTTCCTTGCAGGGGTCGTGACGACCGTTTACTTCATACATATGGACACAAAAAAGGACGTGTCCTAACAGGTTCTAATGCGACCGCTAAAAGTTGCGACCCAATCGGTCCACGCAACATTGGCATCCCCAGGAGCAGCAGTTTAGGAGGCTATAGCACGTAGACATTCATTGGGCAGTATATTCCGCCGGGTGCTTCGATCAGAAAGGCGCTGCGGTTGCAGTGAAAAGCGGACATTAGCTAACCACCCAAGTATCCAGCCCGTCACAATTCCACAGCACGGGGATCGGGTACTTATCCTCTGGCTTGGTATCAGCGAAAAGCACCCCGAACTTCTTTAACGGCGGTGTCTTAATAGCTCGCCCCTCAATCAACAGGTCGAGGCGCAGCCCATCAACGTGGGTGGTCTCGTAAAGCACCTCAATTTCCGCAAAGAGGTGCGATCTCAACCGGTCGACGCAACACAGGCGTTTAATCTATCAGCTGGCGTTTCAAAACCCAAGGTCTTGCGGGGGCGCTCGTTTAGCCGCCTAGCAACAGCATTTAGTTTGGCTTGGGAGTGCCCTGACAGGTCGGTACCTTTTGGAAAGTACTGCCTGAGCAATCCATTCGTGTTTTCATTAGAGCCACGCTGCCACGGACTTCGTGGGTCGCAGAAGTAGACTTTTATGTCCGTCTCCAGCGTAAACTTTTTGTGGTTCGACATCCCTGAACCCCGATCCCAGGTCAGCGACTTATACAGCTCACTAGGCAGCTTGTGCGACTCCTTGATCAAAGCCCGAATCACGGTATCTGTATTCTTGTTGTCCACCCGGGCCAGCATCACATACCGCGTATGGCGTTCTACCAGTGTCGCAATGTGGCTGCCGTGTGAGCCAGCAATGAGATCACCTTCCCAGTGACCCGGCACCGCCCGATCCTCCACCGACGCTGGTCGCTCACTAATCGTCACCGCATCCACTATCTTTCCCAATCCTTTCCCTTTCAGGCTGGCATGCCTAGAGCGACGCGGTACCCGCTGGGTTCTCAGGCACGCTAGAAGCTTTTTTTAAGCACTCCGCGGGCCTGGATGAACAAACTCTTGTAGATGGTTTCGTGTGACACGTGGTTCCGCTCGTCGTCCGGGTATTGCTGTTTCAACCAGCCTGCAATCTGCTCGGGTGACCATTGAATCTGTAACTTTTTAGTGATCACCTTTACCAAAAAAGGTCGTCCGGCTAGCTTGCAAGCCTTTGGTCTTAAGGCCCGCTGCCACGCGGCATCCTCAGCAGAACTTGCTCGATAGGAAGCATACCCCCCATTGCGTCGAACTTCCCGACTTACCGTTGAGGGGGAACGACCGAGCTGAGACGCTATTTCTCGCATCGACAGCTGGATAGCCAAGCCCCTGGAAATGACCTCTCGCTCCGCGAGAGTCAGTGCAAGGGAAGATCGCTTTCTCTGCCTTGGCCGGATGCCGCCATTCTCAGTGAGTATCCGTCGAATAGACGGGTGTTTCCGGTCAAATAGCCTGGCGATCTCGGTCATCGAGTCGCCTTTCTGCCAGCGGTCCCACATCAAGGCTTTTTGGCTGTCTGTGTAAACTATCCGAGGTCTTCGTTTCATTTGCAGCACTCCTTCTCTGTACGCAGAGTTTAAAGTGTTGCGTCGACCGGTTGAGATCGCAGGTGAAAGTGGAAGTTTTCACCGGTTACATTCCCTAGGTCAATAAGGTCGGCTTTCGCCTAGGAGCGGTCTTTAGACGTGTGATATGGTTTTCGGCAGCTAACGACTCAAGCCGGTCTTAAGTTTCGAGGCAATTTCAGCCCAATTTTACTAGCCAGCGACTTCCGCTTTCACCACTTTAGAGACCCTACTGCGATACCGTCAGGGTGCGCTGGAGGGCCGCTAACGGTGTGCAAGAGCAGTCGTATTTAATGAAGTAGGAAAGTGTCTAGGAAGCTCAGGCCGTATCAGTATAGGTAATTTACTCATAGTTGCTGATAGAGTGTAAGTTCTTTAGCGAGGATTACAGGCATAAAAAAGCCCGATGATTAGTCGGGCTTGTTGTATATCACTTGGTTATAACCCGTATGTGTCACACACAGCCTTTATCTGCGCTTTGCAGGCCTCGTATTCGACAGCATCTATACGCAAGGCCTTACGTCCGACGATCCTTGAGTCGCATCTGTAGGCTCCCAAGGCAGTTATCGATTTTGCGTATTTGAAGCCTCTGTTACTTACTGACTCGCGCAACTCATCCTCAGAAAATTTGGACGAACAGGAAAGTGTGGCAATATCACCGACACTAACGTCGTCAACACCATCAAATGAGTCCAAGTTGTCCCAACAAGGGCATTCTGCGTCGGGCACTCTCACGATACATGGCATTTCAGGGTCAGTGTCTTTCATTCTCTTATGGTAATTCGCAAGTATTTTTTCCGAAGGCATATTCGCTTCAATTATTGCTAACTCTTCCTCTTTAGTGACTGGAACAGTTTCATCAAAAACATCTTGTGCTTCACAATATGCTACACAAAGACCGTACAATCCTTTAGTCACACCATCGGTTTTAAGTCCATCACAAGTAGTTTCTTCCGCTGGCGTTATACCATCATTGGCATGAGCACTGGTTACAAATAGGCTGAATGTAACAACCACTGTAATGATGGTTATTAGTGACTTAATGTTTATACATTTCATTATTTTCACCTTCATTTTGAATCAAAACACACTTTAGCTAGAGATTTTTAAACAGCGTGTGAGGACGTTGTTAATAATATGGAAAGTCATGCTAAAAGAAACAGAGAATCGCCATCCTTGTCTTTATTGTTGTGATTATCGAAGCCCGATTTGCCTACCGTCTGTATAAAAGATAGACAACGACATAACTTATAGCAAGTTAACTACATCATCTAATAAGATCACTTAAAGGGTTTTATCAAGTTAACAGACTAGGCCTGCTAGAATCGGCCGATGAAGCGGCCTCCCAAATAGCCGAAATCGGCTGATTCTTTAGGACCGCTTTGTGATAGCGGACGTTTCCAGCACCGCGCTTATTCAGGACCTCTAACGTCGGCTTTCGCCTATTAGCGGACTTCGGTCTATTCTTGTTGTGAATCTAACTAAAGGAAGGGTCGATGAGACTGTCTGATTTTAACGAATATATACAAACAATGGCCGCGCTCGGTGCAATCATTGCGCTCATCGCCGTAGGATATGAAATACGGCAATCCAACAGGATAGCGTCGCAGCAGGCCGTATCTGCTACCTGGACAAATTGGATCGATACTACGGTTGCCGAAATTGAATCTGGAATTTCGACAACACTCGCCAAATCAATGACCAATCCTGATGATTTAGCACTTGAAGAAAAGATCGATTTGAATTCTTTTTTGCAAGCTTTCGTCTACAAGTATCACCATGACTACGAAGTATTGTACATGGACGATAATCCAGTGCTTGTGGCACGAATACTTGAAGAGGTCGTAATGGATGCACCAATAATATTCGGTAGTCGCTTTTCCAGAGCTTGGCTTCAAGAGAATAGAAGCTGGATGGTGCCAGAAATTATTGAAGCGATCGATCGCAGTTTGAAAGACATTCCAGTCGGTTCTGATCTTGAGTATTACCGTAGAATAGATACGCTAGCTGCGACCTTGTAGCGGCCGCTATGAGGTGAAAGCGGAAGTTTTTACCGTTTACATTCCCCAGGCCAATAAGGTCGGCTTTCGCCTACGAGCGGACTATGATGTCGCTGAAATCCATGAGGTGGGTATAGCCGCTAATCGAACAGCAAGGTGTAGATTAGGACCGGCGCGCCGCTGCCTCAATCTCATCCGTGATCCCCTTTGTGGCTATGTCGAGTAACCCTATCGGCAGGATGGCCGATGCCATCTGTACCAGCCAGTAGGAAAAAGGCTAATTCAGGTCGACGACGAAAATGCAATCAAAAGTGATAATACCGTGACCGTCTATTAGATGGGTCAGATCTACCATTCCCGAGAGTCGGGCGGTGCCACTCGCATTTCTGAACCTTCGCGTGCCGTCGATAATGGCATTGCCTGTTCCCGCCGCACCCGTGATATGGGTAACTGCCACTCCATTGGGCGTGGAAGGCGTGGGTGGCGTATGAGTAGGCTGTCGAACTCTAGCTACTGTAGTCAAGCCCTGGGTTGTCAGCGAGCCCTGAGGAAGATCGAAAGTCGTCGTCCCAATTAGCCTGATGAATTCAAAATCGCCTATAACGTCCTGCACTGTCAAGCAATCTGTGGCGGTGCCAATCAACCGTTTGTTTTTTAAATCAATCAGGTCAACATCGAAACAGTCAGCGTCCATTACATCGCCGGGCTCCCCGTCAGGATCAGGAACTGTACTTTGGTATGCCGTTCCTTCGCCTATCACATTAAATACATACCGTTTACCTGCCCCGCGATCCTTGGCGATTACGCCATTCGCGAGGAAAATTGATAAAGAAATTGTTAGTAATAGTTTCCATGTATTTTTCATCTTGTTGCTCCTTCAATTGATATTCCAGTACATACGCCCTTTGCTTAACGGCTTTTGATGCTGGCGGTGCACCCTTAACATTGAATTGCACACCCGAAATGGCCACACCAACTTATGAGTAACTTTCTTGTACAGGGTAAGGACAACAGAGCACCTGGCGGCCATGGGATTCTTCATGGCGTCGTGAGCAGTGCCACGGCGGAAGTTAGGGGCTATAGCTGATCATCCCTGATTTTTTGACGTATTTGGCTTTGCCAGTCATAAGCCTAGCTCAAATTTTGGAGAAAACAAGCAGTGGATTTGTATCATCTCGAACGGCTGCTTTGAGGTGGAAGCGGCCATTAGACGCCGTGTATGGGGCGTGGAGATATGTAGCGTTGGCTATCACCTCTTTCGTGACCTTATGGGAGGCCGAATTTTGCAGTTTCTAGGTCGAAAAAGTGCCAAGCTGCTGTCCTGCCGCTAGCTGGATCTGATGGCTGTTATAACTCCGTCAGCTGCTTTGCATAGTTGATATGAATGATGATTTACGCAACTCTCCAGAGGCCTTCCATCCTTCGACGTTCATCTGCATTAACGCTTAAATTCATAACTTAAATTCATAAATAGGCATCGTAGTAGTTCTAAATAGTCTAGCAATAAAATAGCTACCCGCTAGGAGTCAACTACTCTTCAAAACGAGGGACTATCGAAAACATCGCGTACAGATTAATTGAGGTTATTCGTATAGTTAGCTTATGCATAGGGAGCTTGATTATGAAAAAAATCAGATTGTTACTGGTTTCGTTTTTCGTTTTTTTTGTTTCGACTACAAACGTGGTCGCATCTGAGGAATCTGCTAAGGCTAAAATTCAACGTGCAATGAAGGCTGCTCCCAGCAGCATATCTGCTGGTGCCACTATCAGGGATGTGGATGCTGATTGGACTATTTTGCGTCACGGCGAGCCCGGCAATGACTGGACCTGCTTTCCGGGAGTTCCAGTTAACATGGGTGATAAGCACCCCATGTGTAATGACGAAGTCTGGATGGATTGGTTGTGGGCTGTCAAAGCATTGTTAGGGGGCGGCGATTGGACTTTTACAACTGAGACTATCGGTACTTCCTATATGCTGCGCGGTGATGCTCTGGTAAGTAATCAGAGCCCTGTCGCAACCGATCCATATAATGGAGACATGTGGGATCAGGAAGGTCCGCATATTATGATGTTGTTTCCTACTCGTGAAGAAATTGCTCACCTGCCTCGAGACCCCAATGCTGGCGGCCCTTATGTAATGTGGGACGCGTGGCCTCTTGTACATGTGATGTTTCCTATGACAGATAGAGATAGATAAATTTATACACATAAAATAGGAATTAGGGAGGGGCGACATCCATTGCTCGCCTGCGGCGAGTGAATAGGGGCTAACGTGCTCGCGACGGCGCCACACCGCCAGCACGCATTCTCTCCTTCCGGTAGTGTTAGAAATTCTGTGTCACTCCACTACTCTCTGTATGAAAGGATGGACCCATGAGCGACGAGTTCGAATTTGGCTAATGTCTCCTTTGAGGTGCGATCTCAAGCGGTCGATGCAACACAGGCATTAAATCTAGCAGCTGGTGTTTCATAATCCAAGGTCTTCCTGGGACGTTCATTTAGTTCTCTGGCGATCCAGTTCAATTCCTTTTGAGAGTGAGCCGATAGG
>JBALVN010000005.1:168180-355307 GCA_036961455.1 Halioglobus sp.
GTTTTCATTCGAACCACGTTGCCATGGGCTACTGGGGTCACAGAAGTAAACCTGTATATCGGTTGCCAAGGTGAACCGCTGATGCCCCGTCATTTCTGTACCACGATCCCAAGTTAGCGATTTGTAGAGTTCACCGGGAAGTTTATGTGCCTGCTTGATCAGGGCATTCACCACAGTCTCGGTCCGCTTGTTTTCCAGCTTTGCCAGCTTTGCCAGCATGACGTAACGGGTTTTCCGTTCAACCAGTGTCGCGATGCAAGTTTTGTTCGAGCCCTCAATTAAATCACCTTCCCAGTGACCCGGTACCGCTCGATCTTCCACTGCTGCAGGGCGTTCACGGATTGAGACTGCATTGGGCATGCCACCCAGCCCGTCGTCCTTCAGGGTAGATGTCCGGGCTCGACGGATGCTTCGCTTCGAACGCAAATACGCCTGAAACTCCTTTTTAAAGGCACCTCGTGCTTGAATAAACAGACTGCGATAAATGGTTTCGTGTGACACCTGGTTCTTCTCGTCACCTGGATGCTTTCGTTTCAGCCAACCCGCGATCTGTTCGGGCGACCACTTTCGCTGTAACTTCCGCTCAACAGCGCGGCAAAGTGGGCGATTGAGCACTAGTTTACAGTCTTTCGGCCTCAGCGCTCTGTCCAGTGCATTTTGGTCTGCTAGCGAGGCTCGGTAGTGGATGCCGCCGCCGTTACGATTTACTTCCCGGCTAATCGTTGAAGGTGCTCGATCCAACTGTGCAGCAATAACGCGTATAGATAGGCCAGCTACGAGACCCCGAGAAACCTCTTCGCGTTCGGCCAGGGACAGACACCGAAGAGACCGTCGCCTCTCGGGCGGACGGATCCCACCTGTTACCGCTAACTGCCGATGGATTGATGACGACGGCCGATCAAATGACCTGGCGATAGCCTTAACAGCATCGCCCTGTTGATACCGGTCCCAGATATAGGACTTCATTTCATCGGTGTACTTTAGATGTCTACGATGAGCCATATTGCAACACTCCTATTTTTGACTAAGGATAGTAGTGTGTTGCGTCGACCGGTTGAGATCGCAGGTGAAAGCCGACCTTTCCCGCATGAGCCTCACTCGGAGGCTCTAATGGCGGCTTTCGCCTAATAGCCGACATCGGTCTATTCTTGTTGAAGGAACCTAACAAGGACCTCAATGATGAAGCCTATCCACCAATTGATAAGCCAAATGATGGCAGCGATAGTAGTAGCAGCATCACTAGGACTAGTGGCTTACGAACTAAAGCAATCTAGAGATATTGCGGCTACCGAATTGACTCTTTCCACGCAAGCGAGAGATGCCGAGCAAAGCCTTTTTCTAGTGCGGCCTGAAATATACGCAAGTGCCCGTGAAAAGCTACTCGATGGAGCCGAACCTAGCGAACTTACTAGTGAGGAGCACTTCGCTTACTGGACAATAGTTGATGTCAGAAGGCAGATTTTTGATTCTGTGCACTTACTGTACACAAAGGGATTGGTTGCAGAGGGTGAGTGGGAGAAAACTAGAGGCTACCTCAAACATATGATTCAGCATAACCCGTTCTGGACTGAGGTAGTTGATCCTGAGACGTTTTTTGGTCGCCCTGAAATGCTCATCGAACTTCGAGAGATTTGGGCTGAAATCGAGGCTGAAAACCCTGAATGGAGGCGTCCGCTAGGTGAAAGCGGACCTTAGCTAACCACCCAAGTACCCAACCCGTCGCACACCCACAGCAGCGGGATGGGGTACTCATCCTCTGGCCTGGTATCAGAGAACAGCACACCGAATCGCTTTAGCGGCGATGCCTTAATCGCTCGGCCTTCGACCAGTAGGTCCAGGCGCAGGCCATCGACGTGGGTGGTCTCGTAAAGGGTCTCAATCACCAGCTCCAGAATCTTGCCTGCCTTGGTCGGCACGGGTATCCGTCCACGCGCCCGCCAGGTATCTACGCAGTCTTTCTTGATGGTGGGTCTGATGTGAGCGGGGATGATGGCCATAGAGCGGAGTATATAGCTCTCTGATGTTACCTGCCCTCCTACACCTCGCTCAGGTTGTCCCTGGGTTGTCCCGAGCTATTTCTGACAGGCACAAAAAAGGGCCACATCTCTGTGACCCTCTTGAAACCCTTGCTGTTACTGGGCTTGTTTGGTGGAGCTAAACGGGATCGAACCGTTGACCTCAACACTGCCAGTGTTGCGCTCTCCCAGCTGAGCTATAGCCCCAAATTTTGATGCTAACTTGTTGATCATTCTGGATTTTTGCCTAAGCAAGATCAACGAAGAGGTGCGCATTTTAGTGATACCCATCGTAGCTGTCAAGCCGCCTGCGCCGGAGAATCGCCGATGCTGTAAGGAGCGACCATAGACTCTACAAATGACAGCGTTTATCGCCAATATCCAGTGAAAAAAGGGTATGACTGGCAATACCACCCGGGCAATACAGGAGACGGCCAGCAAACTATCGCCCGATATTTGTCGTAGACTTAGGGATTGTACAGCTCAACCATAACAATCACTGAAGGAGTCATGCCCATGTTGGGAAAAATCGTTCTTTGGGCCGCCGGCCTGATATTCGCCAGTTATGGCGCAGCCTGTTTTTTATCTCCTGAATTACCGGCCAACTATGCGGGGCTGAGCATCAGCAACGGCGACGCCTACGCCGAGATGGGCGCCATGTACGGTGGCCTGCAATTCGGCTTTGGCCTGTTTTGCATTCTGTGTGCGTTAAAAGAAGGGTTTTTTCGGCCTGGGTTAACCATGTTGGTGATGGTCATCGGCTGCCTGGCGTTCGCTCGCCTTTACTCGGCTTACGATGCAGACTGGCTGGTGGGCAATTACACTTGGGGGGCATTGGCCTTCGAGTTCACCACCACTGTTCTGGCTGCGCTCGCTCTGCGCAAATAGTCCGAAGGGGTGTAAGATACGCCCCATTAACAATCAATGAGAATATCAACGTGAATATAGGCCCCAAAACCGTCACCTCTTTCCATTACACGCTGCGTGACGAATCGGGTACTGAAGTGGAAACCTCCCGGGGCTCTGACCCCAGTGCTTATCTCCACGGTGCCAGTAATATTATCGCTGGATTAGAAAAAGCCATGGAGGGACACACCAATGGAGACGTGTTCAGTGCCACACTTGCTGCAGAAGATGCCTATGGCCAGCCAGACCCCAAACGCCTGCAGCGAGTACCCGCCAAGCACCTGGTATTCAAGGGCAAGCTCAAGGCCGGAATGGTGGTTCAGCTAAACACCAGCGAAGGCCGGGTACCCGTCACCGTGATCAAAGCAGGTCGACATAGCGCCGATATTGATACCAATCACCCGCTGGCGGGTCAGTCATTGACCTTTGATGTGGAGATTATGGATGTACGAGCAGCGACCGAAGAAGAAGTCGCTCATGGGCATGCGCATGGCATTGGCGGACACCAGCACGGTTAAGTTACCGAGGGGTTAGCGAGCCACTAAAGGTGGTCGCCCTCCAGGTAGTACCACTGCCCTTCTATTTGTTCAAAGCGACTCTTTTCGTGAAGACGATGGCCCTTGCCGTCAACCTTGAAACGCGCGACAAATTCAACCACACCTGTTTCATCTGCAGCGCCGCCCTGCTCCGTTGACTTTATCGACAGGCCAATCCACTTCTGCGCGGGATCCAGACGTACCTTCGAAGGCCTTGTTTTCGGGTGCCAGCTTGCCAGCAGGTAAGTTTCTTCTCCCAGAGCAAAAGCTGAGTAACGCGAGCGCATCAGGGCCTCAGCCGTCGGAGCCGGTGTTTCCCCACGCACATAACGGGCACAGCAGCTTGCGTAGTGTGTATCACTACCACAGGGACAGTGTTGTGCTCCCACTGCCATTTTACTGGCCATCGTGTCCGCCATACTTGGGCAATCTCAGGTCGAAAATAATGGCGCATGCCCGCAACAGGAATGCGGCTGCAATAGACAACGGAAGCGCCAGGGATGCTGTTGCTTCAAAATCCTGCAACACGGTGTAAGTAGACGCGCCCAACAGCGCCGCAGTCACGTAGATTTCCGGGCCCAGCAGCACAGGCTCCTGATTGAGCAACGTATCACGGATCATCGAGCCGAACGTCGCTGTCATTACCCCCATACCCACGGCAACGATATCTGAGGCACCCAACTGCACCGCTTTCACCGCGCCCAAAACGCTAAACAGCGCCATACCTACCGCGTCTGCCCATAGCAGCACTTTGTGCAGAGAACGAAACTGGGGCGCCAAAAACCAGGTAGCGACAGAGGCCGCCAGACATATCCACAGGTACTCATTGTTGTCTAACCAGAAGACGGCATCCGCACCCAGCAACAAGTCACGTACCGTACCCCCGCCAATACCGGTAATAGTCGCGAATAACACAAAGCCGAGAATATCGTTGCGTTGTTCTGCCGCGGCCAGGGCCCCGCTGATGGCAAATACCGCAGTCGCCACCAGGTCGACAATGTTAACTACGTCGCCCACTAGCATTCGATAATATTCACTGGCACTTCCAGCACATTAACCGCCAGACCACCTCTGGCCGTTTCCTTGTACTTGTCCTGCATATCCCGGCCCGTGTCACGCATGGTGCGTATTACCTGATCCAGGGAAACATAGTGCTCTCCGCTACCACGCAGTGCCATGCGCGCCGCACTAATTGCTTTAATTGCGCCCATGGCGTTGCGCTCGATACACGGCACCTGCACCAGGCCACCAATAGGATCACAAGTCAGGCCAAGGTTGTGTTCCATTGCGATTTCAGCAGCGTTCTCCACCTGCTCCGGCGTACCTCCCAGAGCGTCGGCCAATGCGCCTGCGGCCATGGAACAGGCCGATCCAACTTCTCCCTGACAGCCTACTTCGGCACCAGAAATTGAGGCGTTGGTTTTATACAATATGCCTATAGCCGCGGCTGTGAGCAGATAACGGACGATGTCGTCCTCGCATGAACCACGGCAGTGTTCGAGATAGTATTTGAGAACCGCCGGGATAATGCCCGCTGCGCCATTGGTTGGAGCGGTGACCACCCTGCCCCCGGCTGCATTCTCTTCGTTGACCGCCAGGGCATACAGCGTCACCCAGTCCATGGTGTTAAGGGACTCATCGCCGAAGGAGTTCTGCTCTGTTTTGAGTTGCCGGTACAAATGCTTGGCACGGCGCTTGACCTTCAGGCCTCCAGGCAGGATGCCCTCAGTGGCGACACCTTTATCAATACACGTGCTCATCGCCTGCCAGATCGCCAGCAATTGACTGCGCACTTCATCTTCGCTTCGCCATGCTTTCTCGTTCTCAAACATCAGGGCGCTGATAGAAAGGCCATTGTCACGGCACTTCTGTAACAACTCGTCGCCGGAACTGAAGGGATAAGGCAAGGGCGTAGGGTCTTCAATAATGGCGTCGGCCCCAGCGGCTTTTTCGTCAACAATAAACCCGCCTCCCACCGAATAGTAGACACACTCAGCAAGCAACGCTCCTTTGTCATCCCAGGCGCTGAAACGCATACCGTTGGCATGATAGGGCAGTGATTCACTGCGGTGCATGATCAAATCATTGCGATAACTGAAATCAATACGGTGTGTGCCTAGCAATTGCAGCTCGTTGTCTTCTCGCACACTCGCCACACGCCCCGCTATCGCGCCCACTTCTACCGCCTCGGGGGTCTCGCCCTCAAGGCCCATCAAAATCGCCTTGGGTGAACCGTGGCCAGCCCCTGTTGCACCCAGAGAGCCATACAGCTCAACACACACGCGGTTACACTGTGACAATACAGCGTCTGCCTTCAAACTGAGGGCGAACATTCTCGCGGCGTGCATCGGCCCCACTGTATGAGAACTCGAAGGCCCAATACCAATTTTGAATAAGTCGAAAACACTGATGGACATAGTTTGGCCAAATCCTTTTAGTGGAACGAATTGTAATCCCCCCGGGCGTCAGGCAGTAGACGCAAGGGAGGCTTTAAAGTACTATTTTTGACTTCGAATGCAAGTTATCATCCTGCGATAGTCGTAACATCGCCAACTGCGACCTACACTGTTATCAGCACAGGAAAGCTATTAATGGAAAATCATTACGACAGCGCACCGGCAAGCGGCGCTCCAGGCAGCATGCCCGGCTTTGATGCCGAGTTCACCGACATTGTCGATTACATACTGCGCATCACCTACCGGATCTGGGAAGGCAAGCAGGTAGGCCTGTGTCACGACTACTACTCTGAGGACTGCCCTGTCTACACACTTGCTGGCTACGTGGAGGGCGCAGAACAGGTTACCCAGAACACTATGCGCACGCTATCCGGATTTCCGGATCGCACGCTGCACGCAGACAACATAGTCTGGGGCGGCGATGCAGCCACCGGGTTCCACACCTCGCACCTCATCTGCACCAACATGACCAACCTGGGGCCCAGTGAATTTGGTGAGGCCACAGGCTTGCAGGCTCAGATACAGGTCATCGCCCACTGCGTGTGCAAAGACAATAAAATCATTGAGGAATGGCTGGTCAGGGACAACTATGCCCTGGCGCTGCAGTTGGGCGTAGATCCACTGCAGTACGCCTGTGAACAAGCGGCTAAGCCACTGGACCCGAACAGTACATTCGCACAATGGCTAAGCAGCGAGCATGCGCGAGTCAGTCAACAACAACGCGACAAGGCCCCCTACCCTCCTGCTGGTAAAGATAACGAGGCTGTCATTAGCACGGCCCTTCATAACATCTGGAACGCCCGCATGCTAGGTGACTGCAACCTGATGTACGCAGAGAATGCGCGCCTTCATGCTTCTGCGCGTGATGACTACGATGGTGTCGAAAAGGTCGCCCGTTTCTACATGGAAGTTTTGGGCTCTATACCTGACGCAAAAATCAGCGTTGACTACCTCTGCAGTAATTCAATGCTCGAAGGCGAGTATGTCGCTGCACGCTGGGTCATTGCGGGCACTCATAGCGGCGCTGCACTTTGGGGGTCTCCCACTGGTTCGCCTATATTGATTCTAGGCGAAAGCCATTATCGCATCGTGGATAACAAGGTAATGGAAGAATGGCTGGTTTTCGATGAACTGGCAGTAATGATTCAAATCGAACGCGCCAGGTTAGCCCTGGAACTTAAAACAACTGGAGAATAATAATGACTGCATTTGCAACAGCTACAGCTTTTTTCCACGCCTGCGAGAGTCTTGAGGGCTGGCAAGGCTGTGAGCAATACGTCGCGGAGAACGCGGTGTTTAGCGCGCAAAGTGAACCACTGGTTGATATAAGCCTGGTTGAAGGCTACTGCGAATGGATGGCTGGGCTAGGTAACGGCCCACTGGCTGGCTGTGGTTACAGTATCCACAGTTCAGCATGGGACGAGGATAATCGTACCGCTCTGTTTTTTGCCACGTTCAACGGTATGCACAGCGGTGAAGGTGGCCCAGTGCCCGCTACCAACAAAGAAACGCACTCCCATTACGTCTATGCCATTACTATGGACGATGACAACAAGGTCTGCGCGATGACAAAAATCTGGAATGCACCCTGGGCGCTGAAAGAGTTGGGCTGGATGTAGTCATCAGCGGTGACGTTGGAACCATTGCACATCTGTCGTCACCGCCGCTGAAAAATCCTTGTCTGTGAAAAGGTGGTCGCTTCCCAGGTGTACTTTCAATTGATAGCCAGCACCTGCCAACTTCATGTGATCTGCCAGTTGCAGTGAATGGGTTGCGGGTGTGGATTGATCTTCCAGAGAATGCTGAATAGATAGCGGAGACAACAAAAACGCTGCCTGATTGATAACTGATTTTTCCTCAAATGTTACTGCGGCACTAGACCAGACAGACCCAGCGCGAACACGATCGCCCAGTGCGATCATTGCACGTACAGTGATTGGCCCACCCATTGAATGACCAAGCATGTAAACTTGTTCCAGGTTTAGGCCCGATATGGACTCTAGCGCCAAAAAACAGGCGATGGCATCTCGGCTGTACCAGGCATCAGCAGGCACCCGCGCTGTAAAGTCTGCACCCTGTGAAATATTATGACCGCGAAAATCCGGCACAATTACAGCAAAACCTTCCCGCGCAAATGCCTGCACCGTCTCGCGATAATAATCGCCGGGACGATCGCTCTCACCAGCCGCATTGAACCCGTTGAGCGGCGGGTTCGGATGAAAGCCGTGATTGAACTGCACGACTGGCCAGCCCTCCTCTGGGACAGTGCCGGCAGGCCATAGCAATAGAGCGTACTGAGTAAGGCCGTCTACTTGAAAACGCAGTATTTCCCGGCCAATACCCTCGGTTGCCGGGTTATCCCGCTCATGGCTAAACGCGTAACTTCCCGTTAATGCCATCGACCGTAATTCAGCTGGCGTTACCCCAGGCTCTTCGGCGCTGGCCTGCGTCAACGACCAGAAGACTATCAGCGCCATGCTAAAAGTACATTTCACAAGCTTTTGCATTTAACTCTCCGAGTAGATCGCTGTGCCCCGCAAGGGTATTTTGTTATCCTCGCTCTATAAGACTTCGAATGCAATTAAGATGGCTAAACCCGAATATGACTGACATACACGAACAGAACAAACAGCTGGTTGCCAGGCTCCGAGAAGCCTTATACAACTATGATCCTGACAAGGTTCGTGATGTTCTAAATACGATCTTTACCCCAGACGCTCTGATACAACTGGCCTTTCCTTTCGAGACCCTCGCAGGACCCGATGCGCTTTTTTCACAAGCATACTGCACACTGCAACATGCAATTCCCGATCTGGAACGCCGCGATACCATTGTAATTGCCGGCCCCACAGCGCACGGCGATAACTGGGTTGGGTGCTGTGGGTACTACACCGGGAGTTTCGAAAAGATGTGGTTGGATATCCCACCGACTGGGCATCAGGTTGCAATGCGCTTTCACGAGTTCTTTCGCATAGAGAATGGCCAGATCGTCGAGATGCAGGCCCTGTGGGACATACCGGAAGTGATGATGCAAGCCAACGCCTGGCCCTTGTCACCCAGCCTGGGGCGAGAATGGCAGGTGCCCTCTCCTGCTCTACAGAACGGCCTGGTATCTGGACCCCGTGACGAGGTCAGAGCGGCCGCTAGTCAACAATTGGTCAGTGCTATGTGCGACGGCCTGGGCAACTATGCTGACGGCGGTGTTGAAGCCATGGGGCTGGAAAAATACTGGCACCCGCGCTGCAGCTGGTACGGACCTTCTGGTATCGGCACCGGCAGAGGCATTGACGGCTTCCGCAACTGGCACCAGATCCCCTTTCTTAATGCTCTGCCCAATCGCGTGGGTGACGCCTCGGCTGGTCACTTATTTGCTGATGGTGATTTTGTCGGCTTTACCGCATGGCCCGGTATGCACATGAGTGTCAGCGGCGATGGCTGGCTGGGAATAGCGCCTTCCGGGCAAGAAATCACCATGCGCAGTCTGGATTTCTGGCGCTGCGAAAATGGTCTGATTCGAGAAAACTGGGTGCTGGTAGATCTGCTACACGTTTACCATCAGCTGAACGTTGATGTGTTCGCCAGGTTGCGGGAATTCAACAAGGCCAGACCAGGCTTGCTCAGGGATTGAGGATCTTGCTGGTGCGTTCCAGCACATCAAGTCCCTGCTGTTTGAGCCAATAGGGCATATCAATAATCACCCAGTTTTCTAACAGTTTGTCTCCCTCCCTGCTGTAAACGTCTACCACTCGCATGTGTGTGCGCTCGCCGCCGGGTAGCCCCATAAAACCACCTGTAGGTGTATGGGAAAGATTAGGCCAACCGAAAAAGCAGGCGAAATTGCCCTCGGCAAAACGACACAAATGGCCGTTATAAGTCTTATCAGTTAGACCTTCGCGAAATGGATACTGATGCTGCTCCTGGTACCTGGGAATGGTATAGCTCGCGCCTATTCCAGCGGGGCCGTACCACAACATATTGTCATGCCAGGTGCGAGCCAGATATTCCGGAGGGCAATTGTCATTGCCGGTCACATTGAGCTCATTCAGATCGGCAATCATTTTGTTCATTACCGCCAACGTCTTTTCACCCTCCTCTGGCGGCTGGTGGTCCAAAACTATACCGTCGTGGTTTCGAGGCCCGGGATACACAAAAGAAGCGCCTGTCTGAGGTGGCAGTGGATTGCAGCCAACCTGCTGCATCAGGCCGATAATATCCAGGAACATACCGGTTTTAATGATCTTCCCTTCGGCAATACAGTTGAACTCTGCATAGCGCAACATGACCATTTTACGGGTGGCGCGAATCCCTAGCCAATCGGTATCGAACAGGCCCATAAAGTGACCCATGCTCATGACCCAATCATCACCTTCGATCTCACTGGTGCCGGCAATGAAAACGTCCTGGCGCCGTTGTAGCGAGCAAAATGCTGTGTAAAGTGGCGTCCAGAAACCGGTCGCTATCTCAGTGGGTCCCTGCAATTCATTGAAGGGATAACTGCCTAAAAATTGACAGTCTTGATGGGCATAGCGCTGCAGCACTGCGCCCACTGTATCGGCGGTCGCTGCATCCAATGCGTCAAAATACTCGAGAACAAGTGCCTTGTTTTGCTGGTGGTCACTCATTCCATTGCTCCGGGAAAATCAGTCTATCAGCGCGTTGAATAAATAAAGGAACAGAACGGTAAAGGCAAAGAGTGCGAGTAGATAGTAGCTGACCCTGTCGACGCGCCCTGGAACCAAATACCAGCCTCCATCTTTCTCTGATTTGCCCTCGGCAAGGAACTGAGCCTTCTGTCCCACCACGGTGTAAGGAGAATACTCCGCCTGCCTACCATCCAGCAACAGGCTGGCCAATATGGAAACACTGACGTTCACCGCACCACCGATGGCGCAGAACCAGGGCCAGGCAATATCAGTACGAGTCGCCACGAGCCAGACAACCACGAAACCAACCGCCACCCCAACCAATAATCCGCGTTCGGTGGTGTGCTTGGAGAAGAAACCCAGGCCAAACATGCTCAGCTTGGCACCCACAAAATAGGACCCCACTTTGCTCAAGGTCTCCAGTATTGAGCCCTCACTTTCGGCAAACATTAGCGCCGGAACCACGATCATTGCAGCCCAGAACACAGTGAAGGCTCTCGACACTTGCAGATAGTGCTCGCCAGACTCATCGGGTTTGAAGTAGCGCTGGTAGAAGTCGATTGTAGAGACAGTCGACATCGAATTGAACGCTGAGTCCAGACTGGACATACTGGCCGCAAGCACAGCAGCCGCTATTAGGCCCATAAGCCCAGGCATACCGTAGTCGGAGGCAAACTGCAGAATTATGGTGTTGCCGTCCTCAAATTCCCGTCCCCCGTAGTATGAATAGAACAACACGCCCAGAAGGATAAACAGGAAGTAAATAAAGAATGCGCCAAAGCCCATCATCAGGAAGGACTTTTTGGCATCGCCGATATTCTTGGCTGCAAGCGTACGTTGCACCATCATTTGATTGGCACCATAGACTGTCACATGAAATAAGGTCATGGCGATAACACCCGACCAAACAGTAGTAACCTTGGTAAGATCTACACTGAAGTCCAGAGCGTCAGTACGGCCCGCTGCCTTCAACTGTGAGAGGGCCTCAGCCAGAGGCAGTGGCATCTCACCCAGCAGGGCAAAGAGAATAACGAAGGCGCCGAAAAACAAAATTCCCGCCTGTATCACATCGGTCCAGATCACCGCTGCGATGCCGCCCATCGCAGTATAGATCAACGCAATAATAGTAACGATAACAATGCAGTATTCCACCTGCAGGCCAGTAATAAACTCCAAAACCAGTGATGTAGCATAGAGCACGGCAGCGGAGGTCAGCGTCTGGGTCACCAGAAAAATAAGGGATATCACGCTGCGCGAAGTAGGTCCGAAGCGTTTCTCCTGATATTCGTAAATAGACGCAACGCCGCTGTTAAAGAAGAAGGGCAGGAAAAACGTCACCACAAAAAAGATAACCAGCGGGTAGTTCAGATGAATAGCAATAACTGAAAGCCCGTCCGTGTAAGACCAGGCCGGCCCCCCAAGGAACGTCAGCGCACTAACATAGGTACTTACCACAGAAATACCGATCGCCCACCAGGGGATACTGCGATCCCCCAGGAAAAAATCATTGGCAGATTCAATTTTCCTGCCGAGAAAAAATCCCAGGCAGAGATTGGCAATTACGTAAACTATCAATATCGACCAATTCAGCGTGCCGAATTCTGTCATTGTCACTTACCTTATTTTTATTGCTCTCATTTGTGCAAAAACATCCAATCCCATCTGCGATAGCATGTGAGGAATGTCGATAGCCACCCAGTTTTCTTTTAACAAATCGCCTTCCCTGCGCCATATATCCATGACGCGCAGGCTGAGGTGTTGGCCTGTAGGAGGAAGACCCAGCCAGTCGCCCCCTGAGTGCGTGCCATGCATATGCGGCCAACCGCCTGTTGCCACATAGTCACCACAGGCTACCGTGCACGCATGGTGGTCCACGTCACGGTCCGGAAATCCTTTCAGGAAAGGCCCCTGGTGGTGGCTACGGAAACCTTCTATACCCCGAGTAGTACCTATTCCTGCCGGGCCGTACCACATGAAGTCGGGATGCCAGTAGCTCTCCAGATCCATACTCTCCAGCCGCTCGCCGTCATACTTACGCAGGCAGTCCAGCATATCCATTATCAATTGCACGGTGTCCGCACTGTATTGCGGGTTTCTATCTATGCCACAGATGCCATCTAGCGTGCTCGGTGGCATGATAAGGCCCGCATGACCGAGCGCAGGCCGAAGCGGATAAACACCCGCCTGTTGCATGGCGTCGAGAAAGTCGGGAAACAGATAGCACTGGGCGATGCGTCCGTTGTCCATACGCACCAATTCGGAATACCGCAGGTACAGGGTTTTCCCCGTGGGTGGGATATCAAACAAAGGGCTGCTGAATGTTCCTACGAAGTAGCCAGTACCCGCGACCCAATTTTCACCCTCATACTCACCGGCAATATGTATAAAGGGTTTACGCTCCAGATCAGGCATTGCGGTGACCAGCGGTAACAGAAACTCATCCACAATACTGGCAACGCCTGACAGCGTATCCACCGGATGACAGACCGACCAGACGACCTGCTCAACCATTGTTGCGCCAGCCACCGCCCTCACTTTTCTTTCGTCGGCACCTGCCAGTGCAGCATAGAGCTCGGCAATTACACTCATACCATTAACTTATCCAGTTATTATTAAAGTACAACGGCAATGAATCGTAGGCCGCTCGCCGCAAGATACTGTTTTCCAGGAAGCTACGTCCGCTGTTACAGATGCTACATCCACACAGGCGCTGCGGGCGCATCGCCTCCGCGCACCACATAGCTGACAGCCGCGGTATCGCCAGGGTTGCTAAAGCCGTGCATGAGATTCTTCGGTACGGTCAGCACATCACCTTCCTCAAGCAGCAGTTCTCCTCCTTCCCACTGATAGCTGAGGCTACCCTTGCGCAGATAAACCACCTCTTCTTCACAGCGAGCGTTAAAAGGTAAAACTGCTCCAGCATCGAGTTCCAACCTGCGGACCTGAAAACCGTGATTCCAATCCATTTTGCCGGCTGGCACACCTTCCACCTGACTGGCGGGGCCGATCATTGCGTACTCAGAAACTCCGGCAATACCGTCTGTGAGCGCTGAGCCAATGCGCTGATGCTGGTCCTGATCACGACAGACACAGTCAAGCATTTCATCAACCGTCATTACCCGGTGTGCCTGAACTTGCGCCACTGAGGTTTTTGGCATGGGATGCATACCATCAGGCACCGTCTGGCCGCGGGTGGTATCGACAAGCAGACCGTTCTCCAGCAATACCAAGCCATATTCACTCGCCTTGTCGAATACATCTGGCGCCCACTGCACATGGCCGGGATCATCACTGCCTAACACTGCGAACAAGTAGCCTATATCCTCGCCCACATTTTCAAAGCCACGAAATACGTTCACCGGAATGCTAATGCAATCACCTGGGCCCAACACGGCTTCGCCGTCCTCGGACTTCTCGCCCCAGCGGAAAGCCCACTGGCCGCTATGAACAATAAACACTTCCTCGGTTTCATGACTGTGCTGTGAATTAGTACAGCGAGGGGGCTGACGCGCGCCACCAATGTTAAAGCCGTGCGCTTCTTTAATATGAACGTGTTGGTCGGGGTGCTCAGCTACTCCCGGTCCAATAATCGTAAAGTTCTCTTTTTTGTCGCTGCCAGGGGTATAGGTGTCTACAAATGCATTAAGGCATGGTTGCAGCTCGCTGTAACGCACCAGGCGCTGCCGCATTTCTTCGGGAGTCCATTGCTTGGACATGGGTGGTGGTACTCCAATTAAAACCTGCTCAAAAACTGTCAGTATCTCTTGCACTGACAACCTGATCTGTGAAAATGTACTTCGAATGCAAATATATATCAAGCCCCGGAGCAAAAGACCCATGAAGAAGTCGACGCTTGACTTTATTGACGCGCATCACCACCTCTGGGACCTGGGACACTGCAACTACCCATGGTTGATGGCAAAGGGCGAAAAACGCTTTTTTGGCGACCCGGCTCCCATCCAACACAACTACTTGCCCGAAGATTTTCTGCAGGAGTCGAAGACATACCGCCCGCAGAAAAGCGTCCATATTCAAGTGGGTGTGGCAGCGGATAACGAGCTAAAAGAGACCGCCTGGTTACAATCACTTACGCCCTACCCTCACGCCATCGTTGCCGGCACAGATCTTCGCGCAGCCAACCTGGAAGAAATCTTGGCACAGCATGCCGAGCATGTTCGGCTGCGCGGCATTCGACAGATTATTGGCAGGCATACGGAGGAAGACAAGAAGCACGGCAGCGATGCCCTGTTACAGGACCCCGCATTTGCGGCTGGCCTGAGATTACTGGCAAAGAAGGATCTGTCATTCGACCTACAGATGATTCCACCACAAATGGACGCAGTGATTGCGCTGCTGCGGCAGGCACCCGCGCTGAGGGTTGTGCTGTGCCACTGTGGCTCGCCCTGGGACCAGAGTGAGTCAGGACTGCAGCGTTGGCGCAAAGGCTTAACAGAGCTGGCGTCCCTGCCCAATACCTACTGCAAGGTATCCGGGCTGGGTATGTTCAATCCCAATTGGGACGAGGCGGCGTTGCGACCACTGATCCTGGATGTACTGGATGTGTTCGGACCGGGTCGGGTGATGTTTGGCTCAAACTTCCCGGTAGACAAACTCTACAATAGCTACGATGCACTGTGGCAGGTTTATGACAATGTAACCGCCGGTTGCAGCCAACAGGAGCGCCAACAGATGTTCTACGACACCGCTGCGAGCTTCTACCGTATCTAGCCTGCCCTGAACCGGCTCACCAGATTGGCCGCGCCCTGCAGTAGAAAACTATGGTCAGAGGACAGCAGAAACAGGCTAGCCCCTGCCGCCTGCCAGCGAGGAATTTCATCCAGATTACCAACAAACATACCAACCGGACGACCTGCGTTCACCGCACTTTGGCAAATTTTCTCTACAGCCTGCACCACTACCGGGTCTGCCGGTGAATCTGCGCCCAGTGCAACCGTCAAATCGATACGCCCGATAAACAGGCAGTCGATTCCCTCTACCGCCGCAATCTCATCAATGGCATCCAGTGCTTCAATGTCTTCGATTTGAGCGATGACCACAGACTGAGCTGCGCTATCGGCAATATGGTTCGCCATTGGCTTGGTGGTATAAGCGGCGGCGCGCGTGGAGCCAGCATAACCGCGACCACCAGCGCCGAAGTGTGCAGCTGCGGCGACTTTTTCAGCCATTTCTGGCGAAGTGACATGGGGAATAACCACGCCAGTCGCACCACAGTCCAGTGCATTGAGGGTGTATTCCGGTGCCGCCGAAGGCACACGGACCAACGCAGGCATCCCCTCATTACGCAGAGCATAAAGGCACTGATCCTGCACCAGCCGATCAAATGGTGAATGCTCCGCATCCAGGCATAGCAGATCCAGGTCTGTCTTGCCCAGCACTTCGCATAACATCGGCGACGGCGTTTTTACGAAGCTGCCGACCAATTGCTCCCGGGTGGCGATTCGTGCCTTAAGCGATTCAGTCATTAGCCTATTTCCACAATTTTTCGCTCGCCAGGGCAGCGCCCTCGACCATGGCACCCAATTTAGCATAGACAATGTCTTCGTCTACCGCACCAAAACCGGCAAAGGTGGAGAAGCCGCAGTCAGTCCCTGCGATTACCCGCTCCCGGCCCACGATATCTGCGAAACACTCTATGCGCTGCGCAACCAGGCGCGGGTGTTCCACAAAGTTGGTCGTCGAGTCGATAACTCCCGGCACCAGCACCTTGTCGTCGGGAATGTCTGCATCACGGAATACTTCCCACTCATGGGCGTGTCTAGGGTTGGAAGACTCAAACAACAAGGCCTGTGGCTTGGCTTTCATTGCAATGGGAAGCACTGTTTCCATGGGGGCATCGCAGTGGTGTGGTCCTTCATAATTTCCCCAGCAAACATGAAGGCGCACCTTCTCTGCTGGCACATTACGCAAGGCGTCATTGAGAACTTCCACGTGCAAATTTGCCATCGCGATGTACTCTGCCTCCGGCTTGTCCTTAAACAACATGTGACGGCCCAGGCCGAGGTCGGGAGAATCCAGCTGAAGAATAAAACCGGCGGCGACAATCGCCTCGTACTCTGCGCGCATTGCCTCGCCTAGAGCCTGCAAATAGTCTTCGTGACTGGAGTAGTGTTTGTTGGGCTGAAACAGGGCAATAACGCCCGGGGAGGCGGCATTCATAAACCCCTCTGTAGCACTGTGTTTGGTAACCGCAGCACTGAAGTTGGCAAGGTCCTCTTCCAGCGGCTGCATATCCTTTACCGCAATACTCCCTACACAGCAGGGTCGCTTGTAACTGGGAGTACCGCCAGAACTCGCCTGGCGCTCCAGAAACCCGGGAAATTCCTGCAGATCAGCCGGTGGATTGCGCTCGCTGTCGCCAGCAAAGCCGGTAATGCGATCCTTAATATAAGTCGCATAGCTGATTTTACTCATCTCACCGTCGCTAACGATATCGACGCCGGTCTCTACCTGCCTGCGCACAACTTCATCCACAGCTGACCTGATCGTAGTCGCCAGATCCTGCGGGTCATAGGGCTGCTCGTTTTCCTTGGCGAAGACACCATCGGTGACCGCCTTTGAACGGGGCAGACTGCCGACATGGGTCGTTAGAATCTTATCTTTGCTTAGTTTCATCAGGTTCTACTCTCTTTTTATTTAAGCCAATGGTGCAGTGCGGTGGTCACCTTGTCAGGTTGTTCCATGGTGGCCATATGCCCGCACTCATGAATAATTTCCAAACGCGCACCGGGGATCAGCGAGGTCATCTCTCGGTGCAACTGCGGCGGGCAAAGGCTATCTTCCTCACCGCAGAGCACCAAAGTAGGACAGTTGATAGTGGCTAAAGTCGATGTGCTGTCCTGCCTGTCTCGCAGCGCCAGTGACTGCCGTTCGAAGACGCCCTCCCCCAAACTCATGCCCATGTAAAGTACATCATCCAGCAGTGCTGTATTGCCACGATGACAACGCGCCAGATAGTTGGGTTTGAGCTCATCGCGAAGAATGGCACCTAGCGAGCCCTGCCTGACCTCGTTCATCTGTCGATTTCGCATCTCCTGTCGCTCCATGGAATCTGAGCGAAAATTGGTATCCAGCAAAGCGAGACGTTCAATTCGTTGCGGCGCCTGTCGCCACATTTCCATCGCCACGATGCCTCCCATAGAGAGTCCTGCCAGCGCGAATCGCTCAGGTGCATGACTGAGCACCCTGCGCGCAATAGTCGATATATCCGCGTCGCGGGTAATATCGCCGTGGAAAATCGAGTACTCAGCTGCCAGCACTTTCGTCTGTGACGCCCAGAGACCCGCATCGCACATCATGCCGGGCAGCAGCAGTAAATTTGTACTTCGAATGCATTCAGGCATCAATAAAAAGCTTATCTTCGGATGCTGCTGCCATCACGCAGCACACCTGAAAAAAGGCGCTTCTCAGGCGGCAAATTGTGATCGTCGACTCTATCCATCAACATGGAAACTGCTGCCTCTGCCATACTTTCTACCGGTTGAACAACGGTGGCCAAATCAAAACTAGACCAGGAAGCGGCGCGTACACCATCAAAACCAACCACCGAGACATCCCCGGGCACGTCATACTCAAGGTGATAGCGCAGTTCATCCATAGCGCCAAATGCCATCATATCGTTGGCGCATATAATCGCATCGGGAACACTACCGCGCTGCTCTACAATTTGCTGTACCGCTCGACAGCCAGACTTATATCCGTAATCTCCAGTTACCTGGATGACATCGGTGACGCCGAATTCCTTCAGCCTCTCCAGCGCGCCTCGGGTTCGCTGCATACTGACCACCGAATCTGAGGGTCCGGTCACAATAGCGTAGGACTGGTGCTCGCCACTCTGGGCCAAACGATTGATCAGCGCGCGTTCTCCTTCGATCTGATCGCAGCTCACCGAACTGACCTGGACGTCTTCGTAAGCACGGTTATAAAAAATCAGCGGGACATTGCGCTCGTTAAATGTGGCGATTTCCTCTGCAGAAAGGTGAGCGGCAGCGATGACGCCATCTACCTGGTATTGCCACACCTGCTCCAGAGTCCGACTGACATCGCTTTCATGATCCAGCGTGAACAGTAGGACGTGAACGCCGCGATCGGTAAAACGAGCACTGAGTTCGGAAACGACTTCAGGATAAAAATTCAAGTTAGAGACAATCACCGCGACCATGTTTGAACGACGAGTGATCAGCCCCCTTGCGATTGCATTGGGGGTATAGCCCAGCTCTTTAACGGCGTTCATTACCCGTTCGCGCATTTTTTTGGAAACGCTGGCTCCAGGCTTGAAGCAGCGTGAGACCGCTGACTGAGAAACACCAGCATGCCGCGCGACGTCATAGGACGTCACGTGTATCTTCGTGTTAGCGAAATTCTCTTTGCGAGTACTACTACCCGTTTTTGCCATACCGTCTTACGCGAATATCTGCCTGTTCTTTATGACCCGCAAAGCCCTCAACAGCGCACAGGCGTGAACAGTATTCGCCGACCATGGCGGAGGCTTCGGGGGTTACCCGCTGGAAGGTACAGGTCTTAATGAACTTGCCCACCCAGAGTCCGCCAGTATAGCGTGCTGCTTTCTTCGTTGGCAAAGTATGGTTAGTACCAATCACCTTATCACCGTAGGCAACGTTAGTTTCCTGACCCAGGAATAAGGCGCCGTAGTTGCTCATATTCTCCAGAAAGTAGTCGGGGTCACGCGTCATCACCTGCACGTGTTCTGACGCTATGTCATCTGCCACTTCCACCATTTCTTCGTAGCTATCACACAGAATCACCTGACCGTAGTCTTTCCACGCTGCACCCGCAATCTCGGCGGTAGGCAATACGGTCAACTGGCGCTCAACCTCGGCCATGGTGTCCCTGGCCAACTGCTCAGAATTGGTCAGCAGCACGGCCGGTGAATTGGGGCCATGCTCTGCCTGGCCTAGCAAATCTGTGGCGCAAAGCTCTCCGTCGCAGCTGTCATCGGCAATAACCAGCGTTTCGGTTGGACCCGCGAAGAGGTCTATGCCCACGCGACCAAATAGCTGTCGCTTGGCCTCAGCCACAAATGCATTACCGGGGCCAACAATCATATCAACCGGTGCAATGCTTTGTGTGCCTATCGCCATAGCACCAACAGCCTGAACACCACCAAAGCAGTAGATTTCATCAGCCCCTGCCATGTCCATAGCCACCACAATGGCAGCGGAAGGTTTGCCATTAAAAGGCGGAGCAGCCGCTATGACACGCTTAACCCCAGCCACTTTGGCTGTCACGACTGACATGTGGGCCGAAGCCACCAAAGGATACTTACCACCGGGTACGTAGCAGCCCACACTGTTCATCGGAATGTGTTTGTGGCCAAGCACAACCCCAGGAAGCGTCTCCTCCTCCACGTCGACCATTGAATTGCGCTGGATCTGGGCAAAGTTACGCACCTGCTCCTGGGCGAAGCGGATATCGTCGATTACCTGCTGGTCAAGTTCCTGGTAACAGCCATCGATTTCTTCCCGACTCAAACGAAAATTCTCGGGAGACCAGGAATCAAATTTTTGTGAGTAGTCACGAATAGCAGCATCGCCCTTGCTCTCAATGTCACCCAATATCCCTTCTACGATGCCTCGGACCTTGGCATCTTGAGTCTGCGCTTCCTCGACTGATATTCCTTCTTTCAGGTACTTCGCCATTGCTATCTCTCCGGGCCAGCAAACGTATAAGAATGGCATGCTAAACATTTTTGACTTCGAATGCAATTTATCGGATATAATCGCTCGCTTTGTTGTGCCAGCTCTGGAAATATTGGCATGAGCAAACCTGAGACTTGTTATATGACTAGGCGGATACTGTTTTTAATTGGCCTGTTGTCAGCACTGGCAACAGTAACAGCAATCGCTGATGACTCGGCGCCTCTTCCAAGCTGCGAACATACTCCCGAGGTATGCCTGCAGTCCCTCGCCGAACTATCCACCAAGGAACTGCGCAAGCGCGTTTACACCAGCAAACTAAAAATAGTACAGAAAGTTCAGCGCGATGACGGCCAGCGCACTTATATGCTTGCTTACCAGTCAGACTCTCTGGCGCTTTACAGCCGACTGGATCTGCCCTCCTCCGAACCACCAGCCGCTGGCTATCCCATACTTATCCTCGCACCTGGATGGATCAGCCGTAAACAGGCGCTGGACTGGGACTTCGGTCTGGGCGGCAGCTCAACAACCAGCAGTGTCATCCAACACTTTCGCGATCGCGGTTTTGCGGTTATGACTGCAGGCTACCGCGGCAGAGGACAAGTTAAAGGCGTGCGGGCGCAGGGAATGCAATTTCGTGATGCCTGGGGTAATGGCAGCTATGTGTCGCCCATCTTCTATGCCATAGATGTACTCAACCTGATAGCGGGCGTACAAAGCCTGGATCAAATCCGCTGGAAACAATGGCAACCGGCCGCTAGCAAAAAGCCAATATTCAACTACGACAAGGTATCACTGTGGGGACATTCTCAGGGGGGTGATGTGGGCATAACTGTTCTGGCGGTCGCCGGGCACAACCGTGATTATCCACAGCGTCTATTTGCAGCGTCACTCTGGTCTGGCAATATCCCTGACAGATTCACCCAGGCGAACACATTTGGCGCAATGGCTTCGACGACCCAGGCGTTCATGTCCGGTGATGGCACCTGGACAGGCTCTGCAGCAGGCAAGAACGGTGAGCTTAACCCGGACTTTATTTTCCCCTGGCCATCGGACTGGATAGGCACAGTAGACACAAAATCAGCGCAATGGACCTGGCAGGCCCAGCAATGGTCCACCAACACGGTGACTGAAGCCAGACAAGTGAAGTATCGGGAAATGTACGACACCCTCAATCGCTACGTGAAAGACATGGCAGACCTGGACTTTAAAGTTGTGCCCGGTAAAAGTGGACAAATACAACATGCCTCGGCAGTGGCCGCCATCATGCCTACATTGGGCGGCTACAACTATGCGCAATATATCGACCTGCCACTGGCACTGCACATCTCCGATAGAGACTACTACTCCTTCCCCGAGTGGAATCACGACCTCGCATCGCGTATCACCAAACATGGGGGCAAGGCACGAGTTTACATTTACCCGGCCAACACCCATTCACTTAAAGTAAGTGAACACGCCTGGTTCTCACCGCCTGGCAGTACAAGTGGTGCCCCAATTGCTATGGATCGCGATGCTCACCTGTTCCGCGAGCCTGGCTTTGCCGACTGATAACAAGACAAAGGAAGTAATTATGTCTACGCACACGACCTCCCCTTTTCGATTGGACGACAAGATCGCGCTTGTTACTGGAGCGGGTAAAGGTATTGGCCGCGCCTGCGCTGAGAGCCTGGTAGCGGCGGGCGCACGGGTCATTGCTGTAGCGCGCACCGAGGCGGACCTCAAAAGTTTACAGGCCGAACACCCGGAACAGATAGAGACCTGGGTGACCGATGTCACCGAAGACGATTTCCTGAAGCGCATAGAGTCGTTGCCACAACTGGACGTTTTGGTGAACAACGTCGGCACCAACAAACCACAAGCTTTCACCGAAGTAGATCGCTCCGCTCTGGACATGGTTTTGAATCTAAATGTACGTTCGGCCTTTCTGGTTGCACAGGCTGCTGCACGTGTAATGGTGGCCCAGGGGTCTGGGTCGATTATTAACATGGGCTCCCAGATGGGACATGTAGGCGCACCCAATCGAACTGTTTATTGCATGACCAAGCACGCCATTGAAGGTTTGACCAAAGCAATGGCAGTAGAGCTTGCGCCCATGGGCGTGAGGGTGAATTCGGTGGCACCTACCTTTATTGAAACCCCGATGACCAAACCCATGTTCGAGAACCCTGATTTTCAGCAGGACGTAATATCGCGCATCCCAATGGGGCACATCGGCCAGGTAGAAGACGTGGCCAATGCCGTTGTGTTTCTGGCCAGCCCGGCCTCAGGCATGGTTACAGGTGATAGTCTAAAGGTTGACGGCGGCTGGACGGCGGTCTGAATCGCTAGCGCCAGAAACTACCCTGCGCGAACAGAGTCTGCCTTAACATCCGCTATAATCGTGGCATGCGAAATGCTAAATGCGAGTAAATTAACATGGCTTCTATGCCTAAAAAAATATTGATCGTCGGTGGTGGCACAGCTGGCTGGATGGCTGCCCTGCATATGCAGGATGCCTGGGGTGATAAAGGGGTGGATATTTGCCTGATTGAATCGCCGACCATAGGAACGGTGGGTGTCGGTGAAGGCACAACCCCCCGGCTACGGGAGTTTTTCACACGACTGAACATCCCCGAAAATGAATGGATGCCACCATGTAATGCAACCTATAAATGTGGGATCAGTTTTCCAGAATGGTCAACAGTCGAAGGCTACGAATCCTATTTTCATCCGTTTTTCTCGAATCGAGATAAAACGTATGCCCAAATATTCAGAGACAACTGCAAAATGCGCCGTAGCGGCCATGATATACCAGCACACCCGGATGACTATTTTCTCACCACGGCACTGGCCCGCCAGCAACGCTCTCCTATTCCCAAGCACAAACCCAACACCGAAAATATGTATGGCTATCACTTCGATGCGGCCCTAATGGGGGAGTTCCTGAAAGGAAAGGCCACGCAAAGAGGGGTCACGCGAATTCAGGACACTATTACCGACGTTGAAGTCAACCGGCATGGAGACATCTCACACGTTAAGACCGAACACCATGGCACGATCAATGCGGACTTTTTCGTAGATTGCTCTGGTTTTAAGGGCCTGTTGATTCGCCAGGCCATGGGTGAGGAACTCAATTCGACCAAGACCTATATGTTTAACGACAGCGCAATAGCGATTCCCACGCCCATAAAGAACCAGGGCGAGATCATGTCTGAAACTATATCCAGAGCCATGAAGTACGGTTGGGTATGGCATATCCCCTTGAGCAGCCGTATGGGTAACGGCTACGTATACAGCTCCGATTACATCAGCAAGGAAGAAGTAGAGACGGAGTTTCGCGAGTACCTTGGTAAGGATGCCGAGGGTATTGAGGCTCTACATTTGCGCTGGAGCCCGGGCAGACTGGAAAATCACTGGAAGAACAACTGCGTGGCCATCGGTCTGTCACAGGGCTTTCTTGAGCCGCTCGAAGCCCTCATGATCAATGTAATTCAATGCTCTATTGAAGGATTTACCGATTGTTTTGAACGTGGTGAATTCACGGATCAGTATCGAGAGGAATTCAACGGTCAGGTGAATGGATTTATCGACGGCGTTCTCGACTACCTACAATTGCATTACAAACTGAATTCACGCGACGATACGGCATACTGGCGTGACAACCGTGACAACCCCAACATGTCCGCGCGGCTGGCCGCGGTGCTGAATGCCTGGGATGGCAATGAAAGTATAGACCGCGTGTTGCGCGAGGATGTTAATCAACAGGTCTACCCACCTCTATCCTGGCATTGCATGCTGGCCGGCATGGGGCGATTCCCCGAACCAGATCGAGGACCGCTGCGGCTGCCCGCGCGCATTCAACGACGGGCTCGTGATTCGAGTGAAGAGGAAGCGAAAAATTTTTACTCGCACGCAGCATATCTGAAAAACTTATACGAAGGCGCGCGGTAGCAGGCGCGCGGTAGCAGGTGCGCGGTAGAAGGCTTCGGTAGCGCCTACCTTTATTGAAACCCCGATGACCAAACCCATGTTCGAAAATCCTGATTTTCAGCAGGACGTAATATCGCGCATCCCAATGGGGCACATCGGCCAGGTAGAAGACGTGGCCAATGCCGTTGTGTTTCTGGCCAGCCCGGCCTCAGGCATGGTTACAGGTGATAGTCTAAAGGTTGACGGCGGCTGGACGGCGGTCTGAATCGCTAGCTTAGGTTTTTGAACAGCCAGAGCAGTCCCAGGCTGAGCATAAAGTAGATCAATAGCCCGTAGCTGGCTCTGTCAATTTTTCCCGGCAGCACATACCAGCCATTTTCTTTTTCTGCTCGGCCTTCGCTACGAAAAAGCTCTTGTTGCCCTTTAACAGTGTACTCATGGTAGGACGCCTGCCGTCCATCTATTAGCAGACTGGCCACAAATGCTACTGGGACACTCACCAGACCACCAATCGCCGCATACCAAGGCCAGGCTGTATTGGTTGCGGTCTCCAGCCACCAGAGGGCCAGAAAACCTGCGGCAATACCTACCATGAGACCTTTCTCGGTCGTGTGCCGGGAATAAAACCCCAGCATATATGCCGCTAGTTTGGCGCCTACAAGGAAAGAACCCACCTTACTCAGAGTTTCCAGCACAGAACCGTCACTGCCCATAAATACAATGGCAGGAAGCACAATCAACACACCCCACATGACAGTAAACCATCGGGAGGCTTTCAAGTAATGCTCCGGTGATCCACTGCGCTTCCAGTATTGCTGATAGAAATCTATGGTGGTCACAGTGGCCATAGAGTTCAAACTGGAATCCAAGCTGGACATCGCAGCTGCTACCGCGGCGGCGGCGATAATACCCATCAGTCCTGGCACCTCTACCTGGCGAACAAACTCCAGGATAATCATATTGCCGTTGTCAAAAACCCTACCTTCAAAAAACTGATAAAGAAGAATGCCAATCAAAAAAAACGTGAAGAAAATTGGAAACGCCACGTACCCCATCAAAATATAGGATTTTTTGGCATCACCAAGTGTCTTGGCGGTCAGTGTGCGCTGTACCATCATCTGGTTCACACCGTAGACCACCACATGATAGATAGACATGGCCACCACGCCCGTCCAAATGGTGGCCACTATCTCTGGGTTGCGGCTGGTGTTAAATGGATCCAGCCTACCCACTTCATCCAGAGCAATCAACGACTGCAGTAGCCCTCCGGGTAACGCGTGAAGTAGCAGAAATAGCACAATACCAGCCCCAAATAAGAGAATGGCAGTCTGTGCAACATCGGTCCAGATCACTGCTGCTATTCCGCCCATGGTGGTATAGATCAGTGCAACGGTGGCGACGATCAAAATTGCCGGAATGACTTCAATGCCAGTAATGAACTGCAGCACTAGCGCAGTTGTATAGAGCATGATTCCCGAATAAGCGATATTGCCGAACAGGAATACTGTCGACATCAGTGTTCTGGTCACAAGGCCAAACCTCTTCTCGAGGTAATCAAAAATGGAGGCTACGCCACTGTTGTAGAAAAAAGGAAGAAACACAGAAACAACGACGAAAATCGCCAGCGGATAATTGACATGTATAAGGATAACGGAGAAGCCTTCTTCATACGCCCACGCTGGCCCTCCCAGGAACGTTAGGGCACCCACATAGGTGGCGACCACAGAAACACCAATGGCCCACCAAGGCGTGGAACGGTCACCTAGATAATAGTCTTCAGCTGTGTGGATACGGCGACTTAGAACAATACCCAGTAAGAGCGTTCCTACAAGGTAGCCAATGACAATTGACCAATTAAGTACGCCGAACGATGCCATAGATTGGCTCCTTTGTTCAGGTGCGCAGGATCTGCTTCATCCGGCCCAACACATCCAGATTTTGCTTATGCAAGTAGTGGAGAATATCGATGAATATCCAGTTTTCGGCCAGCTTCTCGCCATCTCGACGATAAATATCGACTACTCGCATTTCGGTTTCACGGTCAGATGCAGGCATCCCCAGGAATCCACCTGAAGCCTTCATGTCAAGGTTCGCCCAACCAAACCAACCCGCATAGTTACCCTCGGCGATTCGGCTGACATGTCCGTTAAAAACAATGTCCTGGAGACCGTCTGAAAAAGGCCCCTGGTGTTGTCGCTCATAGCGCTCCTGGGTGTATGCGGCCCCAATGCCAGCAGGGCCAAACCACAACATATCGTCGTGCCAGGTATTACTCAGCTCGCCGGTCTCTGAATGCATGTCCGAGGATGTCAGCTCATCCGCCATGCGGTTCACCAGCGCAAGTGTCTTATCGCCTTCATGGGCCGGCTGCGCGTCGAAAAGCAATCCGTCGTGGGTCATTGGCCCCGGTGTAATCAAGGCGGCACCAGTTTGCAGCGGAAGAGGATTAAGCCCAACTTGCTGCATAATACCTAGTATGTCCACGAACAAGGCAGTCTCGGCTATTTTGCCATTTTGCACGCGGTTGAATTCGCAGTAACGCAGGAAGGCCATTTTTCCGGAGGAAGGAATACCCAACCAATCTTTGTCAAATAGACCCAAAAGGTGCCCCATAGAACACACCCATTCTGACTGGAAGCCGTCCGCGTCATTGAGACCAGCCATAAACACATCTGGCCTTCTTTGCACACGGCTAAAGGACTCACGAAATGGTTTCCAGAAAACCTCAGCTACCGATGAAGCCCCCTGCTGCTCGTAGAATGGGTGCATACCGCGCCATAGGTAATCCTGGGTAACATGGGAGTCCAAAACCGCCGCTATATCATGGTTTTTCGCACTGTCCAAAGCTTGATGGTAATCCAGCACCAGTGCTTTGCTCTGCTGAAATTCGCTCATTTTCTTAACTCCGTGCAGCAGCGAGCTGCATCATCAGCTCCAATTCATTGAACAGCATCCACTCATGCTCAATTAGTCCACTGACAATACGGTGCTGGCTTATCCCCCAGATCTGTATCTCAGCCCCGGTAGGCGCACCATACTTACCCTCTCCTGAATGGGTAGCGGTACCACTCCAGCGTTCTGAGCTCAAGTAGCCATCATTCTCATTACCCATCCAATAAACTTCATCTATCTGCACCTGTAAGTCTGGAAAACATTGCCTGATTTCACTGACCATAGCAGCGTAACTATCAGCTCCCTTGAACACCCGATCGGTCGTTCCCGAAAAAGAAAAGTCTTTAATGTAATTGCGTTCTAGCGCTGAAAAGTCATGCTCATTCCACAGTAAATGCCAGTTGGACCGGGCAAATGCGTCTACGTCAAAACCTGTTACCGGCTCTGCCAGAGACAAAGGCACAGGTGGTGCTGCGGCACTGCGCAAATCCTGCCAGATATCAGGAGACCTGGGCCAACCCAGCGAACCTTGCTGAACCATTCTGGCCGCCACTTCCTCGAGATTATGACCGAGCTGGGTGACCAGGCAGCTATTATTATAAAGCACGTGTTCCAGAAAAATTTCATTGCCCAGTGCTACGCAGTTTGCAATAACCAGGACATCCACGTCCCTCCCTGTGGCCGGCCCATACTTACTGTCGCCGTCGTTGGTGCCACGAATGAGTGTACGGTGAGAGGTGTGATACCCAATCTCATCGTTACCCGCCCAAATAACATCGTCCGCAATCAAACGAATATTGGAAAATGCACCGGTCGTATGATGAGTATCGAAAATGATTTTTTCACTGCCGCGTTGCAGACCGTAATCATCGTAAACCATTGAGTCTTGAGCGTAAGTCTTGGCAATGTAACCGACATCGCGATCCTCCCAGATACGAAAAGTAATTCGTACGATATAGTCGATGATATTGCGATAGGTGTTCTCAAAGCCTTGCATTGACTGCGGCAGGCCGAGGTCGGTGGGGATACGGGGTTCCCCTTCACGGTAACCTTGACCCTTGCTATCACGGTTGATGTAGGCATCCAGTGAGATTTCGAAATCCTCAGGCATATGCTTTCGCGTGAGAGGGTTTGCTACTTTTGAGGGTTTATTCTTCATGGCAAATACTCTCCAACTATAAGCACCGTCTCAATAATTGAGGGCATCACGCAGCGGTTGCAAGTACTGCTCATATTTTTTCCAGGCTTGTACTGAAGACTTGTAAATAGGCTGGCGTACTTGACTGGCACTGGGGGTTCTGACCAGGCGCTCTGATGAATAAAACTCCAGCATCGCAGGCTCAAAGGTGAGCCCCAAAAACTCTACCAGGCGGACACACTGCGCCTCAATATCGGCCACCGTGTCTTCATAGTGCACATCCAAAATTCGATCCGGATACAATTCCTTCCATTTATCCATCATGCTTTGGTACAACCTGCAATGATGTCCTAAGGCCGTCAAATCATGCGCGTAGTCTTGATCATCAGCAAATGACAACTTAAAAATGGAAAAGCAATTATCCATGGAATTTCTGCGGCAATGAATAAATTTAGCGCTTGGAAAGACTTCGGCTAGCAAGCCCAGGTGCTGATAATTCATCGGCGTTTTGTCGATTAGTACCTGGGAGTTTGAATGCTTTATGGGAATTTTCTTAAGAAAATCTGCACGTAGTAACTCAATATTTTCGTGGGTCAACCCTGAGAGTCCCTCTGGATAGAGTTTTCCCGTCAGCTTCTTGACTTGAGCCGCCATATCATCAGCATGGCCAACTTCGCCAAGACTACTGACATTGGTATTGCTTGACAGTATCTGGTCAGTTAGTGAGGTGCCTGAGCGTGGCATTCCTATTACAAATACAAGCTGGCGAACGTCTTGTGAATGCATTTCTGTGAATCTTGTGGCCAGGACTTGGCTATACTCAATTATTGAACCCCGATGCAGCCTTCTTTTTTCTGGGTCATAAGGAAAGAGTTCCGCTTTCACCTGATTAGCTATCTGCCAGGCATCAAATGCCTTGTCTATTTGGCCTTGCTGGTCGTAAGCCTCTCCTAAACCGAAATTTAAATGAGCCCTGTCTTCACGAGAGAGATCCGTCATTTTCTGAAATCGTTCCATAGCCAAGATTTCGTCTTTGCTACTTTTCCTACCCTTTATCTGAGACAGGTGGCAATGGGGTGAAATAGCGTCGGGCGCTAACTCAATCGATTTCTTGAAACAGTCGCCAGCCGCGGCACTATCGCCCATCTGCTCTTTCAAAACACCCAGCACGGTGTAGGCTTTGGCGTGCCTCGGTTCCAGCTTAATCAATCGGTTTAAGACCGTAAGCGCCGCTTCTGAATCTTCAGATTCTCGATAAACTGTAGCCAGCCCAAGCATCGATTCATACAGCGCTGGATCGAGCTCCAGTGACTTTTTGTAGGCCTTGATAGCAAGGTCAAATTTGGATCTTTTACGATATATTTCTGCCAGTTGGTTGTGGGACTCTGGGAGGGTTGGGTCAATCTGCAATGCTCTGCTCACCGCCTGAAACGCGCGATCAAGCTCTCCGAGATCAACAAGTGCCTGCGAAAGATTTGTCCAACATTCGGGATAGTTGCCGTTTACTTTGAGCGTGCTTTCATAAACCTCGATCGCATCAGATGCCTGCCCCTTTTCCCTAAGCACATTTCCCAGGCTGTTAAATATGGCGGGCTTGTTGGCGTCTATTCCAATAGATTGTCGAAAATGACGCTCGGCCAAGTCCAGGCTCCCCATACGCTGATAAGCAAGACCTAAATTGCCGTGGGCCTGGGCGTCGGCGGGATTTATCGTCAGTGCCTGTGTTATCAGCTGCACTGCTTCTTCCTGGCGCCCCGTGTTAATGCAAACCATGCCCAGTAGGTTCAAACCGTGAACATTGCTGCTGTCGGCGGCTACAACCTGACGAAAATGTTTCTCCGCCTCGCCCAGGTTCCCAAGTTGGTAGCACTTCAGTCCGGCTTGCAATAAATCGCTATTTGTCATGTGGAGGTGTTTAAATCTCGCTTAATAGTAAAAAGCCCCGCAGGTGCGAGGCTTTAGTATACAAGCCATCCATGGCTTGGGTGTATGTAATCGCTCAGTTAGAAGTTATAACCGACTCTTACGCCCCACATACGCTGGCGGCCATAGTCAGCCATAATACGGCCACCAGTAAATGCGTTCTGCGAAACCTTATAAACTTCATCGGTCGCGTTATTAACGTAGGCCTTAACTTCCAGATTTTCTACCGGTGTCACCCAGGTAGCACGCAGGTCGAGAGTGGTATAACCATCTTGTTCTGCAAAAGCATACGGCTCGTTCATGGTTCTAAAGTCAGCCTGATGATAAACAGTAGCCCCCGGTATAAGACTGCCCAGCCCACCTAGCTCAAACTGGTAGGAAACATCGAGGTTTACAATATAATCCGGCGAGAAAGAAGCCTCTTCACCGCTAACATCATATGTGGGCTGTGGTATTTCCTCACCAGTATCTGATCTAACCCAAGGGCCGTTGTGCCCGTTAACGGTCTGTGGGTAATAACCACCATCAGGGTGCCCCGCAACCTCAACAAACCGAGCTTCCGTAAATCTTGATTCATTGACCTGGAATTCATCTAATTCAGTGTCGTCATATATCAGGCCCGCTATTATGTTCAGTGCATCTACAGGTTGCCATAGCAACTCAAATTCCACACCTTGGGAAGTCAGGCTTCCACCCGTCTCTTGCCTAGAGCAAATACTAGAGCCACAGGCCTCAAAGACAGTATAAGAAAGGTTGGTATATTCACTGTGATAAAGAGCTGCATTGAACCGCAACGTATTATCGGCCCAAGAAGACTTCATACCCAATTCAAAGGCATCCAGTTCGTTTGGCTTGAGTATATTGCCAGCAGACACGGTACGGGGAATATAACCGGTGGAATAACTACCGTAAAAGTTAATATCGTCATTGAAGGCGTAGTTTAAGGCTAACCTGTAGTCAGTGTGGTCAGCATCAATAACCTCGTCACCGTCGGGCCACTCTGTGTAGTAACTTGCATCCAGCAACTTACCACGGGCCGTATAGCTGCTGCCCCAGACAGACTGATCACCGTAGTAGTTACTGAAGTACCGGGTAGATTTAGTAGAATCTTCTTGATAGCGAATACCAGCGGTGACTGTCAAGGCATCGGTAATATCATATTCGGCATTGCCGTAAATTGCTTTGGATTTGGAACCGTAGTTGTCCCAATATGTCCAGGCAGGATAGCCTGTGTTGCTATCCAGTTTGTCCTCAACATAGGCCCAGAGATAGCTACCGTTGTTTTCATCCTCATCCCACGAGTCAGACCAGTAAGCACCAACAGTCCAGCGGAATGCCTGATCGCTCTTCGAGTTCAGAACAACATCTATTTGATCATTTTCATTATAAAAAACATTGCCATCTGCCAAGCCCCCCGGTCCGGCATCAACATCCCAAAGACTCAGGGAGTCCCCTTCGGTGTGACGGCCCTTAACACTGAGGTCAGCAAAATCCAGATCCCAGTTAAACTCGACGGTCCAGGCTTCGGTTTCAGCCTCCCAGGTATTTTCGAAGTTACCGGTGGCTTCAAAATAGCCCCTTGGGTTAGTGGCAGGATTTTCGTTGTGATAGGTACGACCACCGGTTGAAACATCACTTTCGCCATCAGCACCCAGTAAGGGCGCCTTGCGTGGCTCAATATTGTTAAAGAAACCGTTTGAGCGACCCGTCTCAGGATTGATGGGCAACCCCACATAGTGGTAGCCAAAGTTGGCATTGCCCATCGAGTCATTTTCCCACTTCGTGTATTCCACATTGACGTCTATGGTGTCAGTTGGGGCCCAGAATGCTTGCGCTCGAATGTAACTGTTGTCTTCATCGCGAAGGCCACCATCACTAAAGGCCTTATTTTCAATCAGCGGGTCCTGATCAGTTTTGTTGGCAGTAAGGCGCAGAGCGAAGTTATCGCCGAGTGGCAGGTTGACGAAACCTTCAAGCTTGCGCAGGTCGTAGTCCCCTGCGGTAGCCGCCACGCCATAATCGAAGGCTTCTGTGTTTGGCTTTTTCGAGACAATATTGACCAAGCCACCGAGTGTATTGCGGCCATAGAGAGTACCCTGTGGACCACGCATGACTTCCACCCGCTCGAGGTCGATCCAGCCAGCCCAACTGGTGCCACCTGCCAAACCATTGGTGTACAGCGGAACTGCCTCGCCATTCAAGCCTGCCACGCCACCTCCACGCATTTTGAAGCTCGGGAAGGGGCCCTGCCATACCACTTTCAAGCCAGGTGCTATCTTGGGTAAATCAACGCTGGAATAAATGCTCAGATCGTTCAGTACACCTCCATCAATGGCGGTAATTGCAATTGGTATGTCCTGCGCATTAACGGTTCTTTTAGTGGCTGTAACCAGCACCTCTTCTAGCATTGCGGTGTTAGCCATAGCAGATGAAGCAAGAATCGCGTTGGACACTGCTAGCGCTAGCACGGTTTGGGCTGGTCGACTCATGCGCCCCAGTTTTGAACTCATAATATTATCCTCAGAGGTTATAAATTTTATACCTGAAGCTAAAAGCATCTGGCGAGTGTGGCGAGAACACTTGGCACTTTGTACTTCGAATGCAATATTAAGTCAACAGTTCCTTTAGGAACCTCTCTTTCTAAACCCGCAAAAGAAATAGTAAAAAGGGCTCAGAGAACAAAATAGAGCATGAAATATTTTTTTGCCTTTATTTTCAATAAGTTAGGTTATTTCAATTGAAGTACATTACTGCTTCCTGCGTTATGAAAAAGCAACTCTATTTTATGCAAAGAAGGAGTAATCCCTTGTCTGGCAAGCCCTCTAAAGTACGTATCAACTAAAAGGCAAAAAAAACCCGGTCAGATGACCGGGCTTGAAATCGGCCGTAGTGGCCGTCCGCATCTAGAAGTTGTAGCTTGCGCTCAATCCCCAAACTCTTGGGTTATTCCAGCTGGACTGGATTGACGCGATATCGGGAGCGTCACCGGGGTTAAAGATAACCGACCGAGTCAGCACTTCCTCATCGCTAATATTGAGCACGTAGCCCTGCACTTCAACAGTCTGGCTAGAAGATGTCCATGACACCCTGGCATCAGCTATCACGTAGGAATCCTGCATGGACTCTTCGGTATTAACATCAAAACTGAAGTACTCATCCGAATACTGCATCTGCAGCATTGGCGTTAGCACACTGCCTCCGGAGATCAGGAAGTCGTAGCTTATCTGCACGCTGGCTGTCCACTCGGGAGAAAGCGCTGGAGTAAAGCCGTCAAGGCTCAGGTTGTCATCAGATGTACGGCGGTTGGCGAACTGGTCAAGCCCGTTAACCCAGGAGATTTCATACTCACCAAATTCGGAATTCATATAGGCCAGAGTACCGTCGATGCGCCAGGCATCGCCCACAAGCCAATTGACTTCAAACTCAGCTCCCCAGGTGTCTACTTCGCCGCCGCTTTCGGTAAACTCGGAGACAACATTATCCTCCCCGAGAATTGCGAAAGACTGGGCCTGCATATCTTGGTAGTCGTTATAGTAAAGGGCTGTATTGAAGACCAGGGTATTATCAAGCCAGGTGCTCTTATAGCCAATTTCGTAGGCTGTTACTGACTCAGGATCGTATGTCAGAGGTACATCCGGTGCGATAAAGTTGATGCCACCCGCTCGGTAGCCAGTAGATACCTGGGCAAAAGTCATGGAATCGTCACTTAGATCGTATTCTACGCCCAGCTTCCACAAATCGTCGTCCCACTCACCCGTTTCTCCAGTGCCAGGTGCCGCAACAGGAGGCCATACAGACCAGTCAAGCTGGTCCTTCTTCTCCTTGCTATCTTCAGCGTAACGATATCCACCCAGTACTCGCATGTTGTCCGTAAGTGCATAGGCTGCATTAACGAACAGGCCAGTAGAATCACTGAGGTAGTCACCTACACGGTCCCAGTGCGGGATTTCAAAACCGCCGTCCACGCGCTCGAGCCAGTTCCAGGCACTCTCCATTTCGAAATAATAACCACCAACCATCCACTCCAGAGGGCCGTCGCCATTTGAAACCAACTGCAGTTCGGTAGACCAGGTTTCCTGATCAGTACCCCAACCGGTGAACCCATTGTTGTCCGGATCGCCACCATCGCTGTAATCGGAGTCATAGTTTTGCTCACCTTCAAATTCATTGATGTTGCCTATGAATTTGAAGGTAGCGAAGCCAACATCCCAGTTGGCATGCAACGTATAGGAAGTACTTTCCAGGTCCGCGTTTGAAGGCAGGTCGCGACGGATTTCCCAGGGGCCTTCATCAAAATTGTCAGAGGCATTTTCGGGTGCCCAAAGGTGTCCTTTCTCATAATTACCGCCTACATATCCGCCAATCTGCTGATAACCCCAGATGGCATCGCCGCTGCTCTCTTGATCCATGTAAGCAATACGTAAAGTGGTGTCGAAATTATCTGTTGGAGCCCACAGCAAAGTTCCGCGGATGTACTGAGTATCCTTGTCTCGAAGGTCATTACTGCCGGGATACTTGTTTTCAATGTAACCATCGTGCTCGTCCATCATTGCCGCAACGCGAACTGCCACGTGATCCCCCATCGGGACGTTCACTGCAGCCTCGACTTTCTTACGATCGTAATCGCCGTACAAGCCTGTGACATAGCCATTGACCGAATCCAGGGTTGGTGCCTGGGTGTGAACGTTTATGGTGCCGCCGAATGTATTACGTCCGTACAAGGTGCCCTGGGGACCGCGCAGTACTTCAACACGAGCAAGATCAACATAGGAACCTAATGCCTGGGTAGTGGTTGGCACATAGACACCGTCTTCAAAGATACCAATAACCTGTTCGGCCTCGGTACCCACATTGTTCGTACGAGTTCCGCGCATGGCCAGGCGAGCTTCGTTACCTGACTGGCCCATTTTCAAACCAGGCACCATGTATTCGAGTCGAGTAATATCCTCGATGCCGCCGCGCTTCAAATCGTCTGCGGAAAAAGCGGTGACTGATATCGAAACGTCTTGCACGCTGGCGGAGCGCTTGCTTGCCGTTACGACGACTTCCTCCAAAGTGCGCGCTTCATCTTGCGCGTAAACCGCGGTTGATACGCCTAAAGCAAGTGAAACTCCCAGTGAGAGAGCGGTTGGACGGAACAAAGGTGTCTTCAGCATATGAGCTAATCCTACGTAGTGTGTTTGTTTCTCAAAATCGCAGTCTTACGGCGCTTTGAGTTGCATTTATTTATTGTGGGACTATTTGTACTTCGAATGCAATTCTATGTCAACAAATGAGCAAAAACAGGGGTTTCAACTGAACACGCTTGAAAGCGAGGCTCCTTTCGATTGTCCTGTGCACAGAACGCACTCTTTTTTAGTTCTTATATATCAATGACTTAAAGAACTTTCTCTGGTAGAGTGTGAACAATTCAGACTACCCCGGTAGCCATAGACAACGCAATGCGGCCCTAGTCTGCATTGCATTCGAACACAATTTTTACCGAAAATAGCCCGATGAGCATATCCGCAGTACAAAAAGCCATGCGTAATGGGGAATTCCCGCAAGCGCGCAATCTTCTGGAGCGGTTGATCGCCAAATCTCCGGGCAGCCCGGAATTGCACTACAACCTGGCAATGGTACTGACAAGATTGAACGACTTTGCCTGCGCCGCAGATCACTTCGCGTTGTGCCTGCAACATGCGCCAGATAACGTGGACCTGATGAATAATCTGGGCAATGCTTTGCGGCTTAGCGAGCAATACGCCAAGGCCAAGGGAGTATTCAATCGGGCTGTGGCCCTCGCTCCAACGCATCCTGCATTGCGCTGCAATCGAGGTTGGTTGCTGATAGCGATGGGAGTGCCGCAAAGCGCTGAAATCGATTTTCGCGCCGCATTGGATCAAGACTCCACAATTGAAGATGCCTGGCGAGGGCTCAGCGATTCACTGTTAGCCACCGGCAAAACAAGCGATGCCAACACACTGCTGAAAAAAGCCCTGACGCAATTCCCGCTCTCTTCAGGCTTGCAGAACTCAATGGGCGTGCTCAACATCCGTAACCGCTCTCCTGCGATCGCCCTGGAATTTTTTAAAAAAGCAGTCTCGCTGAACCCAAAAAATGCTGAAGCCCTGACTAACCTTGGTATTACAGCCGAGCAGCTGGGTGATCTGGACCTCGCCAAGACAAGCCTTGAACAATCACTAGTGGTTCGCCCGGGACACCACGCCAGTCATTTTCATTTGGCGCATCTTGCAACACACACTCCTACCCCATCGGAGATTACTGCCATCGAGTCCGCGCTAGCGGCGGCTTCCAGCGACCAAGCCAAAATCGACCTGGAGTTTGCTCTGGGAAAATCCTGCGCCAAGTCAGGCGAGCACGACCGCGCATTTTCTTACTTTTCAAGCGCCAGAGACAGACTTCACAGGATAGAGAGCTTCGACACAGCAGCTGCCATCGCAAAACTGGCAACCTGGACTAACTCTAAGGTCACACTGCCAGTGCAGACTTCTCCGAGTAAGATTTTTGTTGTGGGCATGCCTCGTTCGGGCACCACATTGGCCGACCAAATTCTTTCCTCGCACTCACTTGTTCAATCTCTGGGTGAGTCCGGCACTATAGGAAAACTAAGCAAAAAGATGGAAAAGCTTGGTTTTAACGGCGCTTCCCCAGCCCTGGAGGAAAACATTAAGGCCGAGCTTGCTGTCTGGTTACGCGCAGAACTAAGTTCAGGGGACGATGCACAAACGGTTGTGGACACCAGCCCTGGACACTTCATTCATCTGGGACTGCTCGCAGAGTTGATGCCTGAAGCAAGGTTTGTCATGTGCACTCGCAATGCCATCGACAACTGTGTTTCTATCTTTGAACATCCCCTGACTAAAGCGCATGGCTACGCTAATAACCTAAGTGATCTCGGCCGATACTACAGTGCCTGTCAGCAGCTAGCGATGCATTGGGAAGATCAATTAAAAGACAGATTGCACGAACTCAACTACGAGAAGCTCATCACTGATCCAAAACAGCAAATCACTCAACTACTACAACATTGTGGCCTTGAATTTGAACAGGCCTGCACCGAGTTCCACCTGCACAAGCGCGCCGTACTAACACCCAGTGCGGCTCAAGTGCGGCAACCGCTCAACGCCGATTCGATGGGCCGTTGGCGACGTTATGAAGCATTTCTAGGCGAATTGATCGCCGAGCTTCCCGTCGATCAAATTCAACCAGCATAACGCTCGCGAAGATGGGCAAGAATGTCAGCAGATTCGAACATCCCTACATCCAGGTCTGGATCGTAAAGATAAGGAATCGATACCCTGCCCTCCCGATGCTGCAAGTGCCGGCGATTATCAAGGGTGCTTTCAGGCGTGATCTTGAGCGCATTGCGCACCGGCGGTAACAGCCACTCCTGCACCTGGGTGCGGCCACAGTTACGCACGATGTAGGGAATCTCCATCTCGCACAGTTTTTCCCGTACTACCCTGGCATAGGGGCTGGATTCAAAACTATACAACTCCAGAAGCTGCTCAGGTTCAAGGCCAGTATTGGCCTGCATACCCTGATTCATGCGCGGCGCACTGGCCAGCATGGAACCCACGGTTTGTAGCCGACCGAATTTCCACTTTAAGGGCAGCTCGCCCGGGCCGTAGGTCTCGAACAAATAGGTCACAATCTCCAGCGACTCATACATTTCCACCCCGGTATTGGAGTCAATCAGGTAGGGGAACTGCGCCTTGCCTCCTCGCTCCATGAGTTCCGCGCGAAAACGTTCCCCATTCTTGGGACATGGCAGGATAAGAACATCCAGGTCCAGCTCAGTCAGGGCCTCGCGCACTAAACGGCAATAGGGGCAGTTTTCTATATCGTATAGCTGCAGCAGCTCAGCAGGCTTTGCGGTACCAGGGGTGACCTGGATACCGTTGGTGCCACGGATCAATGTTGAAAGCAGCGATGTAACGACACTTGTGGACATACAACGTCTCCCTTAGAGAGTTTGATACTCTTTTTCCAGGCGTTTCATCGCCTTTTTAGATACGCCACCCAGTACAGAAATAGCATGCCGTAATCTCGCCCGACTCATGTCGGGACCCAGCATCTCCATGGAATCCACCACTGAAAACGAAGCGCTGGTGCCGGCAATAGCGACGAATATGGGCGCAAGGAAATCCTTTACCTTGACCTCGGTGGCGTCGGCCACGGCTTTGAGTTCGTTCCAAACATTGTCTCTGTTCCAGTGTTGCAGGGCTTCCATTCGCCACAGGGCAAACTGCAGTCCCTTAACCACATCTTCTTTTTCACCTTTGACACTGGCAAAACTTTCCTCGGTCAGCGGTAGCGTGCCAGACACCAGAAAACTCGCCAGCGGTGCAAAGTCGCTGAAGGTTTCCATTCGCTTTTGTACCTGTGGCAGCACTTTCATCAGGTTGGCCTCGTTATAGGCCCAATCCATCAGGCGCTTGGCCAACTGCTGTTCGTCAAGGTCCTCGCGAATCCACATACCGTTTAGCCAGGAGAGTTTTTCCACGTCAAAGATAGGTCCACCCAGGGACACGCGCTGAATATCGAAGTTGTCCTGCATCTGCTGCAGGCTGAACTTTTCACTCTCATCGGGCATGGACCATCCCATGCGCCCCAGGTAATTCAGCAAGGCTTCTGGCAGAAAGCCCATACGCTGGTAGTAGAGAATGCTGGTGGGATTCTTGCGCTTTGATAGTTTGGATTTATCCGGGTTGCGCAACAAGGGCAAGTGGCACAACTGCGGCATATCCCAGCCGAAGTATTCGTAGAGCAGTACGTGCTTGGGGGCTGAGTTAATCCACTCTTCACCGCGCAGCACGTGGGTAATACCCATGAGGTGGTCATCAACCACATTGGCCAGGTGATAGGTTGGCATACCGTCAGATTTGAGCAGAATCTGGGCATCAACCATGCTCCATTCCAGCTCGATTGTGCCGCGCAACATATCGTCAACCGAGCAGGCGCCCTCCCCTTCGGGCACGATCATTCGAATCACGTAAGGCTCGCCCGCCGCCTCGCGCTTGGCAACTTCTTCTTCAGGTAATTTAAGATCTGACGGCTTCAGCGCCGAGCTGCTGCCAGAGGCGCGAAGGGTTTCACGCAGTTCCGTGAGCTCCTGCGCTGTGCGGTAGCAAACGAAGGCCTTGCCTTCATCCACAAGCTGGCGGGCATACTTGCCGTAGCTGTCCATGCGTTCGCTCTGCCGATAGGGGCCACAGTCACCGCCGACATCGGGACCCTCATCCCAGGTAAGACCAAGCCAATTCAGGGAATCGAGAATCGCTTGCTCCGATTCCGGGGTGCTGCGGGTCTGGTCCGTGTCCTCGATGCGCAGGATGAATTGGCCACCATGGGCGCGGGCAAAGCACATGTTGAACAAGGCAATATAGGCGGTACCGACGTGGGGGTCTCCGGTCGGTGAAGGCGCAACGCGAGTGCGAACGGTCATGACAATCCTGGGGTAGTTTTCGGGAGCGGCGATTATACGGCCTCTGCAGCCTAAATCCCACCGGGAACACAGTCTCAGGCGAGTCGCTCAGCGCTTATCTTAAGCTGGCAAAATCTCGGCCATTTCCGCTACAAACTCATATTGCAGCGCCTCCTCCCAGGCAAAAGCGGCTAGAACCCGGTGGAATGCGGCGTCCAGATCGGCTCGCAGCGACACAGTTTCACCACTCACCGGATGAGTAATATCCATGGCGGTGCAGGCCAGCAATAGACGCCCGCAGCTGTATTGCTTGTCAAAAAAGCGATTATGTACGCCTTTACCGTGTTTGGCATCGCCAATGATGGGGTACCCCAGGTGCTTCATGTGCCTGCGCAATTGGTGCTTGCGGCCGTGCTCAGGTTGCAAGGTAAGCAGTGAGTAACGGCTTTGCGGATAGCGGTCTACCGCATAGGGAATTTCAACGGTGGCCAGGCGCCGGTAGTGAGTCACTGCCTCTTTCGCCGGTCTGAGCTGCGTTCGATCACGGTCGGCAATTTTGTCTGGTTTGTCTTGCAAAGCATGGTCAATCACGCCCTGCTCCGGACACCATCCTCTTACCACAGCCAGGTAAGATTTGAGTACTTGCTGGGTGGCGAACTGCAGGGAAATTTCGCGAGCGATGTCAGGTGAAAGTGCGAACAGCAACACACCAGAAGTGGGTTTATCCAGCCGGTGCACCGGGTAGACGCGCTGGCCGATCTGGTCGCGCAACAACTGCAGAGCGAATCGGGTCTCGTGTTTATCGATAGGACTGCGATGTACCAGCAGGCCGCTGGGCTTGTTGATAGCGACCAAATGCTGGTCCCGGTAAATTACCGGGAGCTGCTCTATTGAATCAGTACTGATTAAAGTAGGCCTGTACCTGGCCGGGATCGCTGGTTTTAGTCAGTATCAGCTTGAGCAAAACCCGGGACTGAGCAGGGTTGAGCTCGCCAGAGGCGACCGTTCCCATGGCATCATCGTCGGTTTCAACATTACGGCCAACAGTACCACTGGTGACTCGCGTCGAACGAACCACCACGACTCCCTTGGCGCGGGCTCGCTCCACCGCCTTTAGCGCAGCAACGGTCATGTTGCCATTACCCACACCCGCGGTAACGATACCCTTGGTGCCGGCGGCTACTGCCGCGTCGATAAGATCAGGCGAAACACCTGCGCTGATGTAAATCACATCGACTCTAGGCAGCGCTTTAATGCCCTCTACCGAGAAATCAGAACCCTTTGTGTGCGTGCGGTAAGGGTGACGGAAATAGCGATTTTCACCATACAATGTTGCGCCCATCAGCCCTCTTTCGGCAGAGACAAAGGTCTGCACATCCGTAGTGCTGGTCTTGGTCATGCCGCGAGCGCCATGAATATCATCATTGATGACCACCAATACCCCCCTGCCCTTTGCCTCTGGGTCAGCAGCAACAGCAACAGCATTGAAGATATTGAGCGGTCCATCTGCCGACAGCGCAGTAGCGGGCCGCATTGCTGCAGTCATAACCACCGGCTTTTCGCTGTTCACGACCAGGTTGAGAAAATAAGAGGTCTCCTCAATGGTGTCGGTGCCATGGGTAATCACAATCCCATCTACAGCTTCGGAGGCTAGCAGCGCGTTAATGCGACCGGCAAGCTTCAACCAGACCTCATCACTCATGTCCTGGCTACCAACATTAGCAACTTGTTCGCCACTGACATTGGCCAGGTCACTCAACTGTGGTACGGCGCTAATCAATGTTTCGACGCCCACTTCGCCAGAGGTATAACCTGCCTGGGTACCCGTTTCCGCAGCACCGGCAATCGTGCCACCGGTAGCGAGAATTACGATATTCGGTTTCATGGACTCTCCTGCCAAAGTAGCATTGCCGGTTAACAGGACAATCGCCAGTGCCAGTGCTTTGCTGACCACATTCATAGGTGTTCCTTTAGTGACAACGTAAGGAGACCGGAGTATCGGTGAATTAGTGGCTACTCTCAAGTCTGCGCGCAGCAGAAGCGAATCACCAGGGAGGAACCGGTGGTCAGTAAGGGTTGCTTTTTCGGTAGCGGGTGACACCTATGAATAGAAACTCGACCATCAGAGTGAAAACTGATTACTATCTCAGTGTAAAAAAGTCCGAGGCTACAATCAGGCCGGACAACAGCAAGAAAATCGCAGCAGCCGTCACTATCAAGTTCACCGCCCTCTTCGATACATTGCTGGTCTGCGTTTGTTGCAAATGGGCGGATTCGCTTTCAATGGGAGCAGAGCTGTGATGTAGCCGATACTCTTCCACCGGCCCGGTAAAGCGATAACCTTTTTTGGGAATGGTTTCGATTAGATGCCGCTCGTCACGATCCGCGAAATGTCCGCGGATCAGGGAGATACAGCGGGTGACACTTTGGTCGCTGGTGGATCTGCCGTGCCAGGCTTCTTCTACCAACATGTCCTTGGCCACCACTTCGCCTTTGTGCCGCAAAAGACAAACCAACACGCTACTGACCTGCGGTTGCAGATGAGTCACATGCCCTTGGGCACAGATCTCGCTGGCATCAGGGTCGAAATCGACTTCCCCGATACGATAGCTCGTCACAATTCACCAATCCGTATGCTCTGTGAAGGTGCCCGAGAAAGTATAGCACTGCCTTTGAAAAGCGCTGCTTTTTGCGCCTCTAGCGGCTAAACCGTTTTATGCTATCAACGAACCCACTTATTACGCACATGTCTATAGCGCTTTACTCCGGTGGTTTGGTTGCTCCCCCGTGTATCACTTCGCGCATCTGCTGTATCAATTGGAAGAACACCGGCACCAGTATGGTGCCACCAATGACAGCCATGATCGTGCCGCCAAAGACCGCCAGTCCCAGCGACACCCGGCTGGCAGCTCCAGCTCCGCTGGCTATTACCAAGGGAAACACACCCACTACAAAGGATATTCCCGTCATCATCACTGGGCGGAAGCGTAGTTTTGCCGACTCCACTGTCGCTTCCAGCAAATCCATTTTCTCTACCTCACGTAATTGCTTGCCGAACTCAACAATAAGAATCGCGGTTTTAGAGGCAAGACCTACCAGTAAAACCATACCAATCTGGCCGTATAGGCTCAGCGACGCACCGGTGATCTTCAAGGCGATGACCGCACCCAACATGGCAATAGGAACCGAAAAGATAATCGCGAAAGGCGTCAGGAAAGATTCATACAGTGCAGCCAGGAACAGAAACGTAAACACCAACGACATCGCCAGGGCGATGGGCGCCATGTTGCCAGATTTACGTTCTTCATAGCTGGAGTCAGTCCAGTCGAACTTGTATCCCATGGGCAGTGCGTCACGACTGATCTCTTCCATCGCCGTCATCGCCTCACCGGAGCTATAATTTTGTGCAACGTTCGGGCGTCCATTGATCACCGCCGAGTCATAGGTGTTATAGCGATAAAGTACATCAGCGCCCTGAGTAGGTTCAGGTTTAACCAGAATACTGAGTGGAACCTGTTCCCCGCGACTGTTAGCCACATACAATTTTTCCAGGTCGCTCTCGGTCTGGCGGTACGGCGCGTCGGCCTGGACCATTACCTTGTAGGTTTTGCCATACAAGTTAAAGTCATTGATGTAAAAACTGCCCAGCTGGGTTTGCAAGGTAAGAAAAATATCACTAATTTTAACGCCCATCACTTTGGCCTGGACGCGGTCGACCTCTAACCATATTTGCGGATACCCCGCGCGAAACGGCGAAAATGCGCCGACTATCTGCTCAGCTCCATTAGCCCTGGCCACCATGGCCTGGGTGGTCGCGAACATCTCGTCTGTCCCTTGGCTCTGCGTATCCAACAACACATAGGAGAATCCGGCCACAGCCCCCAGGCCGGGTATGGCAGGCGCACCAAAGACTAAGGAGCGCGCCTCAAGGTTCTTGGCAAACAATGTTTGATACTTTTTTTGCAAGGCAAACTGGTGCTGCTCTGGGCGCTTACGCTCATGCCAGGGTTTCAGCTTGGCGATGATCATGGCCGCATTGGACTGCAAGGCTGTATTGAGAACGCTGTAGCCATTGACTGTGAGCACGTACTCAATATCAGGATCAGCCTCGAGAATCTGGTTCATCTCGCTCACCAGCACCCCTGTCCTATTGAGCGATGCAGATTGGGGAAGCTGAATGTCCACCATGAAGAAACCCTTATCCTCATTGGGAATAAAACTGGTGGGCAAGCTACTAAACAACACCCCAAGTAGCACAAATAGGCCGACAATCAGCAGCGAGCCAATCATCAAATTGGCAGTCAGAAAACGAATCAGGCGAACGTAGCCGCGACTGATGACTTCGAAACCCGCGTTAAAGCCGCGGACAAACACATTGGGCTTGCTGTGACCCGGCTTTAAAATCAGTACACACAGCGCCGGGCTCAAGCTCAAAGCATTGATCATCGATATGATGACAGCGATAACAAGCGTTGCACCAAATTGCGCAAACATTTGACCGGTAATGCCCGGGAGCAGCATGGTAGGGCCGAACACCGCCGCCAACACCAGTGAGGTTGCAAATATGGGCGCAGCCACTTCCTTCATAGCCTGCTCAGTAGCCTCACGAGGAGACAGCCCATTGTCATGCATGAGCCGTTCAACGTTTTCCACCACAATGATCGCGTCATCAACCACGATGCCGATCGCCAGGATAAGCGCAAACAAAGTGACCGTGTTAATGGTCATTCCCATGAAATACAACGCTGCGAGCGTGCCTATAATCGAAACTGGAACTGCGATGGTTGGCACCAGAGTCGCTCGCACATTACCCAAGAACAGGTAAGTGACCAGTATGACCAGCGCAATGGTGAAGAACAGGGTCAGTATCGTTTCTTCCAGAGAGGCCTCAATAAACAAGGTTGTATCGTGACCAACAACGTAATCGACGCCGTCTGGGAAGTATTGCTGCAGTTCCGCCATCTTGGCTCGCACTGCCTTGGCCGTCTCCAATGAATTGGCGTCGGATAGCTTGTATATGGCCAGTAGCACACCGGGTTTGTTATTGAACTGTCCAAACCCTTTGTACCCCTGCGACCCCAGTTCAATTCTTGCAACATCTGATAGGCGCAAGATTGAGCCGTCGGCAGACGCCCGCAACACGATGTCGCCAAACTCTTCCGGTGTACTCAGCCGGCCCTTGGTCTTCAACACATATTGAAACTGGGTGTCGTCCGGGCTAGGGGCACCACCCAACTGACCGACTGCCGCCTGCACGTTCTGCTCTTCTATTGCAGCCAGGACCTGATTGACGGAAATACCATTGCTGGCCAAGGCAACCGGGTTCAACCAAACCCGCATGCCATAGTCCTGGGCGCCGATAATTGTGGCCTCTCCCACACCCGTCACACGGGCCAATTCGCCCTGCACATTAAGGCTGGTGTAATTGGAGAGAAATACGCCGTCAAACTGATCGTTGGGCGAGAACAGGTTGACCACCATCAACATGTCCGGTGAACGCTTTTTTACGCTGATGCCGCGCTTGCGCACGTCTACTGGCAGGTATGGCTCCGCGAGCGCCACCCGGTTCTGTACATCAACCTGGGCCAGCGAGGGATCCACGTCAATTGCAAAAGTAACCGTTAAGGTATAGCTGCCGTCACTGGCAGACTTGGAGGACATGTAGACCATACCCTCGGCACCATTGACCTGGTCCTCAATTGGCGATGCTATCGCCTGTTTTACAGTCTCCGCTGAAGCACCCGGGTAATTGGCACGCACCACGATCTTGGGTGCAGAAATATCCGGATACTGATCCACAGGCATGACATATGCCGCCATAAGGCCTACAAGAACCGTCAGTATTGCGATGACGAATGCAAAGCGCGGACGCTTGATAAAAAAAGATGGACCCATGATGAAACGCCCCGATTCAGCTAGTAAAAATGGTTACTGCAGGTTGATGGAAGCACCTTCGCGGAGCATTTGTGCGCCTACAGTGATAACCCTGGCCCCATCCTCCAGGCCATCCAAAACAATCCACTCATCTTTGTAACGGATCCCCAATGTTATGTTGCGTCTTGCCACCAGCTCTTTGTTATCAATAACTTTGATGTAATGGCCCTGCTGGTCTTGCATTACCGCTTTTTGTGGAATCAATACCCGTTTGAAAGAGCGCAGGGCTTCGCCAGTAATGGTGACACTGTTTCCGGGCAACAACAGACCATCTGGATTGGGAAACAAAATGCGACCACTGACCGTTCCACTGCTCGCAGTCGAGGTATTGTCCCAGGCCTCAAAGGCGCCTTTGTAAGGATATTCAATACCGCCAGACAGCTGCAGTGACACAGCTAATGGTGGTACATCTATGTCCCTGCTCAGCAGCTCTTTACGCAGCAGGACGAATTTATGGTATTGCGCGAGCTGAACACCGGCAGTGACATAAATCGGGTCCATTTCTACCAAAGTAAATAGAGGTTGCGGACTATTGGGCGAATTAGGCACGACCGCATCACCAATCGAATAGAAGGGTTTACTGATTTTGCCGGTAAAGGGTGCATAAATCTTGGTCCTGGCCAGGTCCAGTCGGCTCCTTGATAAATCCGCCTTAGCGGCGGCCACCGAGGCCCGTGAACTATCGATTGTCGCCCGGGCCATATCGTAGTCCTGCTGAGAGATATATCCCTGTGGCATCAACTCCTCTGCCCTGTCCCAGGTCGACTGTGCTTGTAAGAACGACGCTTCGGCCGATTGCAGGCTTGCCTGAGACGCTTCAAATGCACTGGTGTACGCTGAATCGTCAAACTCCAGAAGCAGGTCGCCCTTATTGACGGTCTTTCCTGGCGTAAAGTAGATTTTCTTGACCAATGCTGAAATTTCCGGCCGAACTCGCGCTAGCTGAACGGCTTCCACAACAGCCGGATACTCAAAAGATGGACGCACCTCTTTAATACCTGCAATGACGATAGAACTTGCTGGCAAGTTTATCGCGGCAGACGCTTTCGTCTGTGCCTGCGTTGATTTCCCTTTGTCCTCACCACCACAGGCGACAAGCCCCACAACCACAACAAAAGCTAATAGATATCGACACATCAAAATTTATTTGTCCTTTAGGTTTGCCTTGAATAAGCAAGCGTCAGCCACGCCAAAAATCAGTATAGATACAACTTGGGCATTTTGCTGAAATAAAGAGCCTGCCTTGACCTTTTTCTGACTTAGCGAAAGATTACGATTCTACCGTTCTGTGCATGCGCGGGAGCATGTTCTTCGGGTAAAATCCCCCCTAAGCCAACAACCCTGACCCCAATGACCGACACCAGCACCATATCCCGACGATTCTCCATCGCGCCCATGATGGATTGGTCCGACCACCACTGCCGTTACTTCTGGCGTCTGCTGAGCAAGCAGGCGCTGCTGTACACCGAGATGGTCACCACGGGGGCGCTAATTCACGGCGACCGGGAGCGTTTTTTGCATTTCAATGCTGAGGAGCACCCGGTTGCACTGCAACTGGGAGGCTCTAACCCCGCAGACCTGGCTCAATGCGCACGCTGGGCACAGGAATGGCACTACGATGAGGTCAATCTCAATTGCGGCTGCCCTTCGGACCGGGTGCAGTCGGGGATGTTTGGTGCCTGCCTGATGGCCCAGCCAGCCCTGGTTGCCGACTGCGTTAAAGCGATGCGTGACGCAACCAGCCTGCCTGTAACCGTCAAGCACCGTATCGGCATAGACGACATGGAGTCTTATCAGGAAATGCTCGATTTTGTCGGGCCAGTAGCAGACGCAGGCTGCGAAGTGTTTATCGTTCATGCACGCAAGGCCTGGCTGAGGGGTTTATCTCCCAAAGAGAACAGAGAGATACCGCCGCTGACCTATGATTGGGTGTACCAAATGAAGCGTGACCTGCCGCACCTGGAAGTCATCATCAACGGCGGTATTGGGTCCATCGATGAGTGCGAAAACCACCTGGCTCACGTGGATGGCGTCATGATCGGTCGCGAGGCCTATCAAAACCCCTGGATGCTGGCAGAGGTCGACTCACGTTTGTTCAAGATAGACAAAGCGGCGAATTCCCGCGATGATGTACTCACTGGTTTACTGCCCTATATAGAGCGGCAACTCGCCAGTGGTGCTCACTTGAATCACATCACCCGCCATATTCTCGGCCTTTACCAGGGCGTACCGGGAGCGCGAAAATTCAGGCGCCATCTCAGCGAAAATGCATACAAGAAAGATGCAGGATTAGAAGTTCTAACCGATGCATTTCAAAAGATTCGCCAAACTCAATCGTATTAACAGGAATGAAGTCAGTGACAAGCAAACTGGACCAACTAAAAGCCATGACCGATGTTGTGGCAGATACCGGGGACATCGAGGCAATAGCACGATTCCAGCCGCTGGACGCCACCACTAATCCTTCGCTACTGCTGAAAGCTGCGTCACTGCCCCATTACGCGCAACTACTGGATGGTGCCAAAACCTGGGCCAGTGCCCAGGGCGGCTCGGCCAGTGCGCAACTCGCTAATTGCTGCGACCGCTTCGCCGTCGACGTGGGCAACGAGATACTTGGCATCATACCCGGGCGAATCTCCACCGAAGTAGATGCCCGCCTCTCTTTTGATACTGACGCTACCATGCAACGAGCGAAAAAACTGATAGGCCTGTACGAGGAGGCAGGGATTGGCCGCGAGCGCATACTGATCAAGACTGCCTCTACCTGGGAGGGTATTCGCGCCGCAGCACAACTGGAAAAAGAGGGTATCAACTGCAATCTGACCCTGCTGTTTGGTTTCGGCCAGGCTGCTGCCTGCGCCGATGCAGGCGTTTTTCTGATTTCGCCCTTTGTGGGCCGCATTCTCGATTGGCACAAAGCCAATACCGATGTGCAGGTGAACAGTCCCCAGGACGACCCGGGCGTGCAGTCTGTTAGCGCCATTTACAACTATTATAAACTGCACAACTACCAAACCGTGGTTATGGGGGCCAGTTTTCGGAACACTGGTGAAATAGAGGCCCTTGCAGGCTGCGATCGGTTAACGATAAGCCCTGCCCTGCTCGAAGCACTGGCCGCTGATCATGGCGAATTACCCAGACAGTTACAGCCTGAGGGTGTCATTTCCGATGTGGCCAAACACAGCCCACTTGAAAGCGAATTTCGCTTCGATTTGAACGCCGATGCTATGGCCACTGAAAAGCTGGCCGAGGGAATCCGCAATTTTGTCGGCGACCAAATCAAACTCGAACAGCTCATCAGCAGCAGATGATTCGCGCACTCAAAGCTCTGTTTGAAACGCCTGTGCAAGAAACGCAGGAGGATCTGCGCCATCGGCTGCAGTTGGCTTCTGCGGCACTGCTCATAGAAACTGCGCGGGCGGATTTCACCCAGGGTGGAGCCGAAGAGGAGATAATGAAATCTCTGCTTTGCTCAACACTCAAATTGGATGAACAAGAGGTTCAACAACTTGTGGAACAGGCAACAGTGAGGGTGGATGAAGCAACTTCACTGTATGATTTCACCCGCCTGATCAATGATCACTTTACTGCAGAGCAAAAATTACAGCTTATTCACAACATGTGGGCTGTCGCCTGGGCGGACGATAGTGTGGACAAGTACGAGGAGCACCTGATTCGTCAGGTTGCAGAACTGACTTACGTTCCCCATCAGGACTACATTCGCAGCAAGCACAAAGCCAGAGACAACATTCACGCTCTTTGAGCTTCAGCTGTGCTCTAGTACGTTTATCAAATCCTGGAATTTGACCCGATTTTCCTCAGACAGCCCCATCAGCACCTGGTGGGCCTCAATGACTTTCTCTTTTACTTCAGACGCTTTACCTGCGACCTGAGGGATCTCCAGGACATCTTCCGGATTGGCGCAGGTTTCTTCTCGCAGTTCAAACAAACGCTGAAAGCCCATGCTTTTAAGCAGCCGATTAATACCGGGATCGCAGGAAAAAATTGCCGGCTGAAAATCAAAGCGTTCTTTGACCTTGAGTGCGAGCTTTGCCAGTAGGCCAAGAGTAGTGGAATCTATGCCTTCCACCTGACAGAGATCTACCCAGACGCTGGTGAATTCCGGATCATCGAACATCTTCTGAAAATATTCATCTATCGAAGTGCACAAGGTAAGGCGCACATCCCCGAGCATACGTATGACATACGCGCCATTATGGCTGGCCGCCAAAATTCTACCTTCTTGCACGTCAGCCCCGCTTACTGATGAAAAGCGCGGCAATATCATCCGGCGCCGTGTCGACCTGGTCAAGGCCTAATCGGGTGACCATTTCCTCCGGAGAATTGGCCGTCTGTTCAAATACATTGAGAAAGTACTTCTCTTTCTCTATCAAATTTTTGGGCGGTAGAATTTCCAGGATACCATCGGAAAACAGCGCCAGCATAAAACTGTCCGGCAGATCGATCATGTGCTCTTCATAGTTGGCATCTTCCATTATTCCCACCGCCGAACCTTCGCCGCGGAGATAACGGGCACCATCCTGAGACACCAGCACCGGTTGCGGCAAATGCCCTGCCACGCTGTAACGTAAATTATTGCTCTTCATGTCCAGCACGCCCACTACCATGGTCGCGAATTTACCCACCTCAAGGTCCATGATTTCCTTGTTAGCCTGCTTGAGCAGGGCCAGAGGGCTGAGAATGGTGTCGTCACTTTTACGCAGGAAGTCTGAACGCTTTCGAGCAAACAGATTCTTGAGTAATACAGTAGCAAACGCAGACGAACTGCCATGGCCAGAGACGTCGGCCATGAAAAAGGTTACAAAGTGATCACCTACCGTAAAATAGTCGGTGAAATCACCGCTCAAATAGAGTGAGGGAATGACGGTGTGACTAAAGACGTAGTCTTCCAATACCAAGGGAGTGGCAGGCAGCATTCGCATCTGCACCTGACGGCCGGCCTGCTGGTCCTGCTCTAGCATCTGGATGGTACCGCGCAGCTCGGTGTTGGCCGCTTGTAAGCTCTGCCTGGACTGCTCAAGCTCGCGGCGCACCTGTCGCTGCCGTACGCAGCGATCCAGTGAGCGCTTAAGTGCTTCAATATCCTCTACCGGGCGAACGAAGAAATCACTGGCGCCAAAGCGAAGGGCCCTCATCATACGGTCGGCCTGCGCCTCATCACTGAACAGGATGACTGGAATCTGAACATCCATTTCCTGCAGTGAACGCCGGGCCGAGTCCCAGCTGAGCCCTTCCATATCCATCTCGCAAAGAATCACGTCCAGGTCCGGACGGGTATGCAGATATTCCCTGGCCGCATTGGGATCAGTGTATTTTTCGGGAGTAAAGCCAAGCCCCGTCACCAACGACGCCAGCGCCTCAAGGCGAGGTGCGTCGTGGTCGACAACAAGAGCAGTACCGATCGGGTCCATGAGTTTGTTCGTTGGCTATATTGGCGGCGACACTACGCCCATCATGGTGCACAGGCAACCGCGAAAGCTCAGAATTGGGCAGGATTTCACACTTTTACGCACAGATATTGTGCGCCACGAACTTTCTAGAAGTCTTCGAAGTCATCGCCTTCTTCGTAGTCAGAGAAGGTATCTATGACCACCCCATCGTTAACGAAGGCTTCCCTGTTAGACAAATAGGCATCGCGCACAAATATGTAGCGGTCGCCACTGATCAGGTCGTCTGCCTGCAGCAGGCGCGAGCGGCCATCTATAAGGCCCAGCCCCCAAAGTGAATTACGCAACGCAACGCTGGGCGCATAGGTTGGTACCGAGGTATAGGCATCGAAAATAGTTCCGGTGCCACTGCGAATGGTCCGTGGTCCAAAGAATGGCACCATCAGATAAGGGCCGGACTCAAAACCCCAGATCGACAGGGTATGACCAAAATCGGTTCGAAACGGTCGCACGCCCATTGGAGTCGCCACATCAAACAAGCCAACAAGGCCCAGGGTGCTATTAATGACAAAGCGGCCTGTACTCTGCCCCGCTCCGGCCAGGCGCCACTGCAGAACACCATTGAGCGCGGAATTAAAATCATAAAAATTGGCAAACATATTACCCACACCGCGCTTGGCGAAGCCTGGCATGACCCAATCATAGCCGACCGCCACCGGGCGTAGAAAAAATCGATCGATATTGTCGTTAGCCACGAACATGGCGCGGTTAAACGGCTCAAAAGGATCGACATTGTGTTTCTCTTCCTGAGCGCCGGCCGTCATGGCTGGCAATACCAATATCAGGACAAAGAATAATCGTGGGAAATTCATTCGTGAATACATAAGATAGTAGAGGGCAAAATAGTACGCGCCGACTGTGCAGGTAGCAAGTCCAAGGGAATCCCTCAAACCACCTGCAGCACCCCCTGTTCTAGCAGTTCTGTTAACTGTGTCAGACCAAACTCGCGTATGTCGGCTAGCGACATGCCCAGCTCCTCTGCAAGTATTTGCAGAACTTCCAGGGCCGAGGCCTGTTCATTCCCCCGTAGCAGCTCTAATAAGCGTGCAGTAGCTCCATTGAGTGCAATAAAACCGACCTTGTCTTCCCTGTTCCTGTAGACGACCAGAAATACGGGCTCACCCGGCTGCTCTGGACGATAACTGGCACCGACTTGATGGACGGGGTATTGATAGCTTAACACCCAGGCCAAGGGTGACAGGCTCAACCTGGCCTCCTCCAACTGCCCAATCTGCTGCGCTGGTTGCAGTTCATCTTCGGCAACGTCCAGAGCCAATTCAACCCATTCATAATGGGCAAGCTCGGCCATAAACGGGGGATCGCATTCACGCAGACTGTGCTCGTTCATCAGGAAGCCGATGAATTCCTGGCTAATTTCCAGAAAATACGGCGATTTACAGCGGTGCCCGTCCATGAATAAACGCACCAGCTGCTCCCATTGCGCATCATCGTAGAGACTGCGTAATACCGGGAAACCGCTGCTGATAAAGCCTTCAATGTTGTTGTAAACAAGGTCACGATAAATCTTCAGCCGACGATCTTCCACTCCTGCAGGGGCAGGTGAATTGTCCGGGTCACGCAGGTAGGCCGCCATTCCCAGCTGGCTCTCTTTAAGTCCTGCAACACTCATGACTGGCCCACCGCTGCAGGTATCGCCTTTATTGCCTCACCCTGTAGCAGTCTGACCTGATCCACCTCGGTCAATAACTCTGCCAATGGCGGCAAGTTGAAATCTCTTTCCAACAGGGTCGGCAGCGCGCCTACACGGCGATACGCTTGCGCCAGCAGTTCCCACACCGGATCAATAACATCCGCTCCATGGGTATCGACTTTAAGGTCATCTGCCTCGTCAAAATGCCCCGCAACGTGGATATAACGCGCTTTTTCCAAAGGCAGAGAATCCAGAAACTCCACGGGGTCATAGCCGTGATTAATGCTGTTCACATAGATATTGTTCACGTCCAAAAGCAGATCACAGCCACTCTCGCTTAGCACTGCGTTGATAAATTGTGCTTCGCTCAGCTCTCGGTGGGGCTGGGCGTAATAGGATGCATTTTCCAGCGCAATCGGTGCGCCTATGATGTCCTGCACTCGTCGAACTCTGTCCGCCACGTAGTGCACTGCCTCTTCGGTAAAGGGGATAGGCAGAAGGTCGTATAAGTGTCCATCCGCCGCGCAATAGGTGAGGTGCTCGCTGTACAGAGGCACTTTAAACTTATCCATCAATTGTCGCACAGACTGGACCAGGTCAACGTCCAGTGCATCCGGTCCGCCTATATCAAGCGACAAACCGTGAAGAACAATGGGGTAACGCTCTGCCAGGGTGCGAAATTGCCTGCCAAAACGACCGCCAACCCCGATCCAGTTCTCCGGGGCGACTTCCATGAAATCGACCGCTCCATGGTCCATAGACAAAAGCGGACCCAAAAGGGCCCGCCGCAGTCCGAGTCCCGCTCCGCAGAACTCGGTAGATGGTTCAGGCATTAGCCGCCGCACTTACCTTCGCCGCATTTGCCTTCGCCGGCAGACTTTTCGCCGCCGCAAGAGCCTTCGCCTGCGGCCTTGTCGCCACCGCAAGAGCCTTCACCTTCAGACTTTTCGCCGCCGCAAGAGCCTTCGCCTTCAGCTTTCTTGTCGCCGCACTTGCCTTCGCCTTCAGCTTTCTTGTCGCCGCATTTGCCTTCGCCGCACTTGCCTTCTTCATGCTTGTCGTAGTTAGCCAGGTCATAACCACCGCTCAACTGCTGCGCAGAGAAAGGGTTAACCTCAGCGGAAGCCAAAGGTACGATAGAAGACGCCAGAAATGCTGCGCCCAGGGCGACAGCAAGAGGTTTTTTAATTTGAGCCATGATTGTTTCCCTGTATCTAATCTGAATAATTTTAGTATCGCATCTCACGGGGCATTTAAACTCACCTGTATACCCTGCGGATTGCTTGTTATGACCGGGTGTTTTGCCGGAAGTTTCAAAGACCGAGTAAAACCATTGGTAATTTTTCACATTCTTGAACAAAATGCAATTACCCTATTATTAATGGGGGTTTTCATCCAGCCAGCGCCTGACTTCCAGCCACTGCTGCTGTAAACGCTTCTGGGACACAGCCTGGCGCGTGCCTAGCTGTTGCGCAAATAAAGAAACCCTTAGTTCCTCAAGCATCCACCGATAGGTCTCAGCTGCGGGACACAAACCCATCAACCCGTCCCGAGTTTCAAGGGCCTCCTCCAGCGGCTGCGCTAGCGCCTGCAACATCTGGGTGTGCTGCTGGTCCTTGGGGTACTGCCCCGACAATCGTTCCACTCGATGCAACACAGCCTTGATATAGCGCGGGTACTGGGCAAGCCATTCGCCTGGGGCATCCCTTAGAAAGCCCGACTGCAGCAGCGCCGTCAGGTGCTCGCGGATATCTGTTGTGCTGTCTTGCCACTTGCCGGCAGGCAAAGACGCCAGTTTAATGCGGGTCTGAGCCAGCACTTGCAGGCTGTTGAGCACTATAGTCTCGATCTCATTAGCACGGCTGACTACCTCTGCCTTGCCCCGTTCCAGCAGGGCCAAAAATTCCGCCTGCTCCCAGGGCAAATTAGTGTCCAGATCCATTGCCTGAGCGAAGGCAGCGTCTGCCAGGTCCTCCACCAGCGCTGCGCGGTCCTGCCCCGCTCCAGCCAGCACCAGGTTGAACTCATTGCCACGCAACATCTGTTTACGCAAAAACTTCACCGATTGCGCCGAATGAAGACGCAACAAGCGCAGAACGCCTCGGCGATGGGCAAGCCGCGCCGGCCCGGCGTAATCGAGCAGTTCAACCGCAACACTATCGCCGTGATCGACAAGCGCCGGGTAGGCAACAATTTCTATACCAGCCTGGCGAAAGCGCCACTCCTGTGCCAGATCGCCAAAGTCCCAGCGAACGATATCCTCCCTGGTGGGCGAATTACCCTTATCAATGCCCACGCTCTGGCGCGTGTCAGCGCGAAATTGCTCTATCAAAGCACCCAGGTCCCTACCCTGTTCCAGTACGCTGCCCTGAGCATCAACCACGCGCACGTTCATACGATAAAAATCGTCTAGTTTGAAGGCGTTCCAATCTCCAGGAGACAGACTGACATCACCCAGGCGACCCAATACTCGAGAAAGTGCCACCAGCAAATCTGTGTCGTCGGGTTGCAACTGGGCAAGCGCCTGATCAACATAATTAGGCACAGGTACCAGTCGTTTGCGCTTGTCCTTGGGCAGGCTTTTCACCAGTGCGATACATTTTTCTCGCAACAATCCCGGCACTAACCAGTCAAAGCGAAATCGGGGAACCCGATTGAGCAGGGCCACAGGCACGGTAACAGTAACGCCATCGGCAACCTTTCCCGGCTCGAACTGATAACTAAGACGGAACTCGAGATCCTGCCATTGCAACTTGTCAGGAAACTGGTTCTCCAGTTCGGCACCGGGATCCCTGGCCAGCAGCAAACTCTTGTCCAGTCGCAGGCTCTCATCACTACCAGGGTTCTTTTTCAACCAGGACTGGAGTCGGCTGGCGGTATAGCAGTCGGTTGGTAGTCGCTCATCGTAAAACTTAAAAAGCACCTCCTCGTCCACCAGAATGTCCCGACGCCTTACTTTGGATTCCAGATCTTCCAGCTCCCGCACCAGTCGCTGATTATGTCTCAAAAAAACCGGGTGTTGGCGATATTTGCCTGCGACCAGGCCTTCGCGAATTAACAACTCACGGGCCTCAAGCGGGGCAATAGGGCCGTAATGAACCGAGCGTTTGTCAGCAACGGTAAGGCCATAGAGCGACAGTCGTTCCCAAGCGACAACCTGGCCACTGCGAGACTGCCAGCGAGGCTGGTAATAATTATGTTTGATCAGCTCTGGGTTTACATCCGTGACCCACAGAGGGTCAATAGTGCCCACTGTGCGGGCGAACACTTTGGTGGTCTCAACAATCTCGGCCGCCACCAACCACTTGGGCCGTTTACGTGCCTGAGATGAACCCGGAAATATCTGCAGCTTGCGATTGCGCGCCCCAAGGTAGTCCCGGTCTTCCTGCAGCTGTGCAATATTGCCCAACAAGCCAGCGAGCAACGCCTGGTGCACGCCCTGGTAATTTTCCTCCTCCGGTAACCGGGCTTCCGGGCGCAGTTTCTGCTGTCGGCAGGCAATGAGTAACTGCGAGTGAATATCGCGCCACTCCCGCATTCGCATAAAGGATAAGAATTCCTTCTTACACAGTTTGCGCAACTGATTCTGGCTAAGTTCCTGGCGCTGCTCTTCGTAGTAACGCCACAAGTTCAGCCAGGCTAAAAAATCCGACTTGGGGTGTTTGAAGCGGGCATGGGACTGGTCCGACTGTTGCTGCTTGTCTGCCGGCCTGTCGCGTGGGTCCTGGACCGCCAGCGCACTGGCGATAACCAAAATTTCCGCCAGGCAATTACGGTCGCTGGCTGCAAGTACCATACGCCCCAAACGGGGATCCACCGGCAGCCTGGCCATGCGTTGTCCCACGTCGGTAACGTCACCGCTAGCGCTAACCGCACCCAGCTCCTCCAGCAATTTGTAACCATCGCGCACCATGCGCGGATCTGGCGGATCAATAAACGGGTAGTGTTCAACTTCTCCCAGCCCCATAGTGAGCATTTGCAAGATTACGGCGGCAAGGTTGGTACGCAAAATCTCGGGGTCGGTGAATTCAGGGCGCAGGTTGAAATCTTCTTCACTGTAAAGGCGAAGACAAACCCCTGCCTCCACTCGACCGCAACGACCCTGGCGCTGATTAGCACTGGCCTGGGATATGGGTTCAATTGGCAGACGCTGCACCTTGGTGCGATAACTGTAGCGGCTAATGCGGGCCTCACCGGGGTCTATAACGTAACGAATACCGGGTACCGTCAGCGAGGTCTCAGCCACGTTTGTGGCCAAAACCACCCGCAAGCCACGCCGTTTGGAAATATCAAATACCCGGTTTTGCTCGGCCTGGCTCAAACGGGCGTAAAGAGGAAGAATATCCAGCTCGGTATCAGAGCGCAGTTGCTTGGCCAGCTCACGAATATCCCGCTCTCCCGGCAGGAAGATAAGCACGTCGCCGCGCTTGCCGAACTGGCCCGCGTCGATATCCTGGACCACAGTGGATATCCGCTGGTTACTATCGCCCTCTTCATCTGGACTGGCGTCAAGGTAATGGGTCTCTACCGGGTAGGTGCGACCCGATACCTCTATCACTGGCGCGTTGTTAAAGTGCCTGGCGAAGCTCTCCACATCAATGGTGGCAGAGGTGATGATGACCTTGAGATCAGGCCTTCGTGGCAGCAATTGCTTCAGGTAGCCCAGTAGAAAGTCGATATTGAGGCTGCGCTCATGAGCCTCATCGATAATAATGGTGTCGTAACGCTTGAGCATGCGATCCCGTTGCACCTCCGCCAACAGGATACCGTCGGTCATCAGCTTGACTCTGGTCGCTGCGGACACACGGTCATTAAAGCGCACCTGGTAACCCACTAAACCACCCAGCTCAGTAGCAAGCTCTTGCGCTATTCGCTGGGCCACGGTGCGGGCCGCCAACCGCCGCGGCTGAGTGTGTCCTATCAGTCCCCGCTGCCCCCTGCCCAACTCCAGGCAGATCTTGGGCAACTGCGTCGTTTTACCCGAGCCTGTTTCGCCGGCGATAATGACCACCTGGTTGGCGGCAATGGCACGGGAAATTTCCTCGCGTCGCTCGGAGACGGGAAGTTCTTCTGGGTAGGTAATTTCCAGGGCAGGCCCGGTGACACTGTCTGACATTTGGTGGCGCTTTATATTCCTGGAGAAAAATACGTTATGCTTATTCTCACAGCCAGAATCAGCGGGAAAATAGCGGATGTCGCAACTGAGCAACTATACCTTCGATGAAATCACCATAGGGCAAAGCGCCCTCTATTCCAAGACCGTCACAGATCAGGATGTGCAGATGTTCGCTGCCGTCTCTGGTGATGTAAACCCGCTGCACCTTGACGCCGATTTTGCCGCTAACACCCGCTTCGGAGAACGCATTGCCCACGGCATGCTAACGGCCTCTTTTGTTTCTGCTGCGTTAGCCATGGAACTGCCGGGTCCGGGTTGCATCTTTATGGAGCAGTCACTCAAGTTTCGGCTGCCGGTCAAAATCGGTGACGAGATCGAAGTAAGGCTGGAAGTGACGGATAAAAATGACCGACGCAAGTCCGTCACTCTCGACTGCAAGGCTTACAACTCAGATGAAAAACTGGTGCTGACCGGAACCTCGGTAGTGATCGCTCCGGCAGAAAAGCTCAGTCTTCCCTACCCTAAAGCCCCTGAGTTTCAACTGTTGGGTTAGCGATACAGATCAAGCAGTCTCGCCGCTGTCCTGCTGCTGGGACTCAAGGAACTGCTGATAATCCAGATACATCAGACGCAACATAATCGCCGCATCTTGTCCGGCGTTGCTGGTAGAGAGCACCAATACAGAGGGCACCCCCTTTTCAACAGTTACCCCGGTGACGCCAAAAATGATGTTGCTGTCGTCGCCTTCGGCGCCAAAGGTTGTGATATCTGCTTTTTGTTTGATGGCCTCGGCAAAGTTGCCCAGCAATGCCATCAGGCTACTGCGAAAAGTGCCATAGTTAAGGTTACCGTCATACTCAGAGTGATCCATGGACAGGTCGAAGCGTACCGTGGATTTGTCTTCCATTTGCACATTCGTCAGGGCAACCCGCCTGCCCTCGGAGACGGCCTTGAACAGGTTCTTGGCGTCCGTGCGCTTGGCTTCCATAAAAGCTCTGTGCAGCAAATTGACGGAGATCGTCAGAAATTGCTCTCTGGGTATGGTCTGGGTTTCAATCCTGGACATGTTTACCTCGGTATTCAATAGAGCCGCAAGTCTACTGGCAGAGCCCTTGGCAGGCAATGATTTCACCCACCTTGATGGTAAATAGATTTACTTCCAAGCCACTTTTACAGTAGTGCCTAGCTGCTTGTTTCTGTTATTATTTTCCCATCTGCACCATTGGTCATTCACCTGTGAGCACACACCGCAGCGGCCTCCACCCTGGACGTCGCACAAAGAGACTTCGCCTGGCACTTTTGCCTGGGCTGTTAAGCCTCGCCCTGCCGTCACTGGCACAGGACCCCCAGGGAGTCGAGAGCAAGCCACTGCGTGAGACCGTGCCCGACTACAGCGCGGAAGTCGAAGATGCCCAGGTACTTCGCTTGCAAAATCTACTGCGGGCCTTTCACAGTGAGCAGGCAGAAGCTGTGCTTACCCAGCCAACGGCGGACGAAGTAGCTGATCGAGAACAGGCCAGTGAAGACATTCAGAGACTGGCCCGAATACCCTTTAACGCCAGCAAGGTGCGCCTTAGCGGTGCAGAAGGCAGTCTCGCCCTGGCGGAGATCACTCGTCGCCTATCGGATCCGGGGATTCCTGAGAGCCGCCGCGACAATGCGCCTATTTGTTCTTTTCGAACCTATCTGTTCGGCAACCTGATCGCTGGCGAAAAACGCAGTTTGCGGCCAGTAGGCAAGCACCACTTCATCCTCAAGCAGCACCTGCAACCGGGCAATACCACGGTTCGCATTGCCGGTAACAGCTGGGAAGTGCGCATACCAGAGGACGGTAACAGCCAGGATTACCTGATTACCCTCTACAAGCCGCCCGGCGCAAAACCACAGTTTCATGTATTCCCAGTGACCGAACTCATCGCCACTGACAACGCCCACATTCCGGCCTGGCTCCCGGACGAGCTGAAGATTCAACGACCCGGATGAAACGGGAGAACACGACCTGGGGACCTACCCCGGCGCCCGATATAGACTGGACCGAAAGCGGCGAACCTTTTTCCACTCGCTTTAACGATGTTTACTACTCCAGTGAAGATGGGCTTGCCGAGAGTCAGCATGTATTCCTGGCAGGCAATGACCTGCCCGAACGCTGGGCTGATTTGGATGCCGACACTTTCTGCATCGTCGAGACGGGATTTGGCACGGGACTCAACTTCCTGCTGACCTGGCGCTCGTGGCAAGAACAGGCGCAGCCACGGCCAAGGCTGCACTATATTTCCATTGAAAAATTCCCTCTAAGCGCGCAGCAAGTTGCCCGGAGCCTGGCATCGTGGGAATCACTGGCACCTCTGGCCAATGCTCTGGTGACAGCATGGCCGGGGCGACTGCCCGGCCAGCACCGACTGCTTTTCGATGATGGACAGATAGTGCTGGATTTGTGGTGGGAGGATGCCGGTCTCGCCCTGCCAGATATGGCTCTCAGGGGCCCCTCAGTAGACGCCTGGTACCTGGACGGTTTTACACCCTCTCGCAATGAGACCATGTGGCAGCCAGAGCTCTACCAGGCCATGGCCGCCCTGTCCCGACCAGAGGCCACCGTTTCCACTTTTACTGCCGCCGGAGATGTGCGCCGGGGACTGACTGATGCGGGCTTCCAAATTGCAAAAGCACCTGGATTTGGCCGCAAACGCGAATCGCTAAGAGGCAAGGCTCTAACAGCTGGAATACCACTACCGCCCACAGACACTCCCTGGGAGCTATCAGACCGGCCGTCCAATAACGTTCGCAGCGCCCTTGTTATCGGTGCTGGCCTGGCCGGCTGCACCCTTGCTGCTGCACTGGCTCAAAGGGGCATCAGGGTGACTGTACTGGACAAGGGTCCTGTTGCTGGTGAAGCGTCTGGCAATGAGCAGGGAGTACTGTACACACGGTTGTCCAGGCGCCACTCTGCCCTGACCGATTTCGCCCTGCAAAGCTTTGGTTACTCCGCCAACCTGTACCGACAAATGTTTATTGCCGGTGCGCTAACACCTGGCTTGGATGGCGACCTTTGTGGCAGTTTTAACCAACACAAGGACGCGCAGGAGACTGCCCTGCTCAAAAAGCTGCTCATAGGCCTCGAAGACCTGGCACAAGTATGTTCAGCGCAAGAAGCCACCGCCTACCTCGGTGAGCAACCCGCGCTGGGCGGCTACTGGTACCCAAAATCAGGATGGCTTCGTCCACCGGCGGTGTGCTTGGCGATGCTGAACTCGCCGTTAATTGAGTTGCGCCAGGACTGCGGTGAACTGGCATTACTGCAGCATGACGGCCAGTGGCAGGCCAGAGACATTACCGGATGCACCCTTGCCAACGCTGATACCGCGATTATCTGTACCGGCGTCTCCAGTAGGCAATTCCCCGAAACCGACTGGCTACCCGTTCAAAGTATCCGCGGACAAACCAGCTATCTGCCTGCATCCGACGCTACAGCGGCACTAAAGTCGGCCTTTTGTCACACTGGCTACATTTCTCCCGCTACCAAGGGCAGGCATTGCATAGGCGCCAGCTTCAAGCTGCGCGATGACAGTGTGCAAGTGCGAGCGGCAGAACACAGGGAGAACCTCGACAAACTGGCAACTGCCCTGCCCCAGTGGTCGGCTGAACTCGAACAGCTTGACCCTGCATCGCTAGAAGGCAGAGTCGGATTTCGCTGTGCCAGCCCTGACTATTTACCCATTGCCGGACCTGTGCCCGACAGGGAGGCCTTCTTGCAGACCTATGGTGCTCTGCGTAAGAATGCCCGCCAGACCATTACCAATAGAGGCCATTACGTGCCCGACTTGTACATCAGTACCGCCCACGGTTCACGGGGCCTCAGTTCAGCACCTCTGTGCGCGCAACTACTGGCCAGCCAGATCTGCCAGGAAGCACTGCCGCTGTCTCGCGAGCTGATACGTGCCCTGTCCCCGGCACGCTTCCTGATGCGTGACCTTGCCAGGAATCGGATCTAGCCATGCAACGTATTTCTTTGCTGCTTTGCTGCCTGCTGCTTGCCTTGCCAGCCTGCGCTGTCGAACAGTTCGACTACAAGGTACTGGACAAGAAACCCCAGGAACGTCGAAATTTCGTCCAGGGCCTGGAGATACTGGACGGCAAACTGTACGTAAGTTCCGGCAACTACGGGCAGTCCAGGTTGATGCGCTACGACTTCGACGCCATGACCCTGGAAGAAAGTAAGCAACTGTCACCAAAACTGTTTGCCGAAGGCCTGACCGTACTCAACGAATACATTTACCAACTGACCTGGCGTGAGCGAATGATGTTGGTGTTCGATAAAAACACGATGGAACCAGTGGAATGGTTCCCCATTGTTGGCCAAGGGTGGGGCCTTACCAACAATGGAACAGAGCTGATTTACAGCGACGGTAGTGATCGACTGCATTTTCTGCCAGTTAAAGACCGCGCCATCCGCCAGTCCATCGCTGTGACCGAAAATGGCCGCCCGGTCGGCAAACTCAACGAACTTGAGTGGATAGACGGGAAAATCTGGGCAAATATCTGGCAAAGCAATCGTATCGTCATTATCAACCCACAATCTGGCGAGGTAGAGGGCAGCATTGATTTGACTGGGCTACTGCCCAGCAGTGATCGCACAGCGGATACAGATGTGCTTAACGGCATTGCGTTCAACTCCGCCGATGGCAGCATATGGGTCACCGGCAAACGCTGGCCCTGGCTTTACCGAATAGAACTGGTTGCCCAACAGGACCGACAAAAGAACTGAGATTCGCGTTAGAATACCTTCCTTGCCCACTCCTACCCGAGAACCTGCATGAGTATGTCTTTGCCCAAGGCGCACAGCGCCTTTGAACCCGTTCGCCAACAGCGCGTAGACTCCCTGAACCTCGATGTACAGGAGTTCCGTCACCGCGAGACCGGTGCCGTTCACTACCACCTGGCGTCGGAAAACAGCGAAAACGTATTCCTGGTAGCCCTGCGCACGGTTCCCGAAGACTCCAGTGGAGTCGCTCATATTCTGGAACATACCGCCCTGTGTGGCAGCGAACGCTACCCTGTGCGCGATCCGTTCTTCATGATGCTACGTCGCTCCCTGAACACGTTCATGAACGCGTTTACCAGTTCCGACTGGACCGCCTACCCTTTCGCCAGCCAGAACCGTAAAGACTTCAACAACCTGCTGGAGGTCTACCTGGACGCGGTATTTTTCTCCCGCCTGGACCCACTGGATTTTGCCCAGGAGGGGCACCGGGTCGAATTCGAAGAGGCCCAGAACCCCGAAAGCGACCTGGTCTTCAAAGGCGTGGTCTTCAACGAAATGAAAGGTGCCATGAGCTCTATACCCAGCGTACTTTGGGGCAAGCTCTGCGAACACCTGTTCCCTACCACCACCTATCACTACAACAGCGGCGGTGAGCCAGAAAACATTCCCGACCTGAGTTACGACGAGTTGGTAAGTTTTTACCGCAGCCATTATCACCCCAGCAATGCGATATTCATGACGTTCGGCGATATCACGGCAGCTGAGCATCAGGCAACTTTTGAAGACAAAGCGCTGAGCCGTTTCCAGCGCCAGGACCTGCGTATTCAGGTCCCGGCGGAGCAACGTCTGACTGCACCGCTAAGAGTCTCCGACAACTACGCTTTCGACGAGAACAGTGACACCGATGCCAAGACGCACCTGGTCATGGGCTGGATGCTTGGCGAGAGCAGCAATCTGGAGCAAATGCTGGAAGCCCAGTTATTGACCAGCGTGCTGCTGGAGAACAGCGCATCGCCGCTACAGCAGGCGCTGGAGACAACGTCTCTGGGGCAGGCCCCCTCCCCTTTGTGTGGTCTTGAAGATTCAATGCGCGAACTGGTCTTCGTGTGCGGCATTGAAGGTAGTGAAGCTGAACATGCAGATGCGCTAGAAACGCTGGTGCTTGGGGTTATCACCGACGTTGCAGAAAATGGCGTGAGTCACGAACGGCTGCAGGCAGTTCTCCACCAACTTGAACTGCACCAACGCGAGGTTAGCGGCGACGGCTACCCCTACGGCTTACACCTCATCCTGCAGGCACTGGGTTGCGCCACTCATTACAGTGACCCCATTGCGGTGCTCAACCTTGATCCAGTCATCGATACCTTGCGTGAGCGCATCGAGGACCCACAGTACGTTAAAGACCTGGCTCGCAACCTGCTGTTGAACAACGATCATCGCGTCACCCTGGTCATGGAGCCGAACAAGGAGCTTTCCGCCCAGAAGCTACAAAAGGAAGTGCAACGCCTGGCCGACATCAAGGCTGCCATGGACGAAGAGCAAAAACAGGCCACCGTGCAACTGGCAAGTGACCTGGCCCAGCGCCAACAACAGGTCGACGACGAAAGCATTCTGCCCAAAGTAGAGCTGTCAGATGTTCCTGCCTCTGTGCCCGAACTCAACTTCCAGGAGCACCACAGCGGACCACTGCACCTGACCACCTATGGCCAGGGCACCAATGGCCTGGTCTACCAACAGATGATTGCTCCCCTGCCCACGTTGGACAGCGCCCAGCAATCGATATTGCCGTTGTATACCAGTTTTCTGACTGAGCTGGGTATTGGCGATAGCAGCTACCTGGACGCGCAGCATCGCCAGTCAGCCGAGGTAGGCTCCATCAATGCCTTTACCTCCATGCGTGGCCAAGCGGATGATGAGCAATCAGTCACCGCCAACTTTGTGCTGTCCTCCAAAGCCCTGCTGCGCAATGCCGAAGACCAGGCCAGACTGATGGCCGACACCATGCACGCGGTGCGCTTTGACGAGGTAGACCGTATGCGAGAAATGGTCAGCCAGCAACGGGCCCGCAGGGAGCAATCGGTGACTGGCAATGGTCACGGCCTGGCCATGGCTGCTGCTTGTGCAGGCATGAGCCCGCTGGCACAAATGAATCACGAGTTATCAGGCCTGGCGGGAATTCGCCACTTGCGCGCGCTGGATGACAGCCTGGCAGACAATGCCAAAGCGAATGCGTTTGCCCAGCAGCTGGGTGCTATCCACGAACAGGTTTGCGCCATGCCCCGACAACTGCTGGCTGTGGCAGAGCCGGACGCCGTTGCCGGTATAGCAGAGCAGGCAGCCCGGGTGTGGAGCGAACATCCTGCCGAAGGCGGTGAGACTTTCTCCCTTGAGGCGATCCGGGAAAAGCGTGGCGAATTCTGGCTTGCCAATACCCAGGTCAACTTTTGCGCCCGGGCCTACCCTACCGTGCCCGTGAGGCATCACGATGCAGCGGCTTTGACAGTCCTGGGCGGTTTTTTGCGCAACGGTTTCCTACACCGAACCATTCGCGAACAAGGCGGGGCATACGGCGGAGGCGCTTCCCAGGACTCTGGCATGGCTGCATTTCGTTTCTACTCCTATCGCGACCCACGACTGGCAGAGACCCTGGCTGATTTTGATGCTGCAGTCCTTTGGCTGCTGCAGGAGAAGCACGAATACCGGGCTCTGGAGGAAAGTATCCTCGGCGTTGTTGGCAGTCTGGATAAACCCAGCTCTCCGGCGGGTGAAGCCAAGCAACATTTTCACAATCGCTTATTTGGGCGCAGTCATGAACAACGCGAGGAGTTCAGGCAGCGTGTGCTGAGTGTTTCTCTGGAGGATCTGCGCCGAGTGGGCGACACCTATCTCAAACCAGAGCTGGCAAGTACTGCAGTGGTGAGTAACAGCGCACAGCTGGACGCCACTGTGGAACTGCGAGCAACGTTGAACCTGCAGGTAGAGGAGCTCTAGCGTTAATTCCGTTCCTGCCCTGCCCGCTAAGGTGCGGGGCTCAACCTACTAGGCGGGCAGTATGAGCGCAAAAAAAGGCGACCAAAGCCGCCTAATACAGGGTAATTCTGCTGTCCTTAGTCGCGGTGTTTGGCCCAGCGCTTTTCCATACGTTCATCGCGCTTCTCAACCAGCTGCAACATCTGCTCCCGTTGCTCGGGACTGAGTAACTGGTATATATCGGCTTGTGTGCTGGCCATACGGTAGGCCAGGCGAGCCGTTATTTCCCCAAGTTCATCTGCCAGCTTCTGCGCACTACCGGCATCGAAATCACCGCGCATGGCGATCATTTCCTCGCGAATTTCACCCAGGCGCTGTTGATCCGCTTTACCAACGCCACTGTTTTCCTCAACCAATATATTAACTTGTGCTTCCTGGGCCTCGGTCAGTTCCAGCTCATGTGCCATATAGGTCAGAATTTTTTCGACATCATGCCCCCGGGGCGGCCCCATAGACCATGCGCCAGCCGACAGAATTAATACCCCCATCAGGACCGTACCAGGCATAAGTTTTGACAGTATGCGATTCATCTTTGTTCTCCTATCCAGTTGCAGCGCAAGCCGATGCGCCATGGGTCCCAATGTACGCAGAGGGCACGTTAAGCTCCTCACCAGACGGGTAAAGAAATGTTAAGGAAGGGTGACAAAGCGCATAGTCTTCTACAGACTACGATTATGGATACCCGCGTACTGATAATCGATGATGACAAGGAGCTCTGCTCGCTGCTGGCTGAGTATCTGCAGCTGCAAGGTTTTACGGTCAGCGCCATTCACGATGGCGCTGCAGCCGTGTCCCACCTTCGGCAACAACATTACGATGTGTTGGTGCTGGATATAATGCTACCGGGCATGATGGGCTTGGATGTACTGCGCAATTTACGGGACTTCGATAACACACCGGTGCTTATGCTCACCGCCCGCGGCGAAGATACTGATCGAATTGTGGGCTTGGAAATGGGTGCTGATGACTATTTGCCAAAACCCTGCAACCCCAGAGAACTGGCGGCCCGATTACGCGCAATAATGCGGAGAGCTGACGGTGTTAGCACCCCAGAACAAAAAACGCAGATCAGCGTTGGTCAAACCAACCTCAATAGTGCTAACCGGACAGTCTCACACCAGGGCATTGCGCTAAACCTTACAAGTGCGGAGTTCAACCTTTTACAAGTACTGTTACAGCGTGCGGGAAAAGTGGTCGACAAAGATACGCTCAGCCAGGAAGCTCTGGGGCGGCCGCTCTCCGCCTATGATCGCAGTATCGATGTTCATGTCAGCAAAATTCGTCGCAAGCTCGCCGATGCAACCGGCGACAACCTGATTGTCAGTGTGCGTGGCCTTGGCTATCAATTCGCCATGGACGGTGACGCCTGACATGCGCAGTACATTTTTTGTCAAAATATTTCTCGGCTTTTGGCTGGTATCGATTGCCATTTTAGGCAGCTGGCTACTGACCAACCAATACATCGAATCCCTGCCCGTGGTTGAGCAGCATAAACGGCCTCCACACGGCCCACCCGAGCGTTTCGTGCTCGGGCTGATCTACGGACTACAAAACGCACCCGCAGAAAAATTGCCCTCCATCATCGAAGAGGCTCGACAAGAGCACCGTATCAAAGTCTGGTTGCTTGACCGCCAGGGCAAGGACCTGCTCAAGCAAACGGTGCCGCCAGAAGTCGTAGCCGTGGCAAATGAACTGCGTGGCAGAAAGAGGCGCGCGTTCGCACGGGACCGCGAGGGCCCATTGGTAGCGCACAACGTGCATCTGCAGGATGGCGGTGCCAGGCGCATGGTACTAAAACTGCCCAAACCCAATCACCGCGTCATCGGCTACCTCATTGCCAACAACTGGTTAAGACTGGTGCTGGCCATCGTGGTGAGCGGGCTTATCTGCTACGCCTTGTCCAGGTTGATGACTAATCGTCTTCGCGACTTGCAACGCGCGTCGCGTCAACTTGCCGATGGCGACCTACAAGTACGTATAGAAGTGCGTGATCGCGGTGGCGATGAGACCGACGCACTGGCCCGCGACTTCAATACCATGGCCGGTCAACTGGAAGCTCGCATACAGGCCCAAAAGCGACTGCTGGCTGACGTTTCCCACGAACTGCGCTCACCCCTGGCGCGCATGCGCGTCGCCCTTGCGCTTGCCATGGAGGACACAGACAAGCCACAGGACTTCCTCGAACGGATGGACAGGGAGACAGTGCGCTTGGATGAACTGATAGGCCAGCTGTTGTCCTCACAACAAGAGAGCTTAAACCTCGATAAGCACATAGATCTTGTCGCCCTGTTAGAACAGCTTTGCGCAGACGCCAGGTTTGAAGGTGAGCAGGCCGCTAAAAAAGTGACCCTGCACTCAGACCAGGGGGAAGCGGTAGTGGCCTCTAGCGGCGATCTGTTGCACAAGAGTTTCGACAATATCATTCGCAACGCCCTGCGCCATACACCGCAGGGCACAGAAGTGAGAGTTGAAATCTCCAGTGACCAGAGCAGTTACCAGGTGTGTATCGAGGACCAGGGCCCTGGTGTGAAGGAGGAGGAGCTGCAACGAATTTTCGAAGAGTTTTACCGCGTAGACACCGCCCGCGCCCGCGAAGACGGCGGTTACGGCCTGGGACTGGCCATTGCCCATAGAGCAATCACCCAGCACGGCGGTACGCTAAGCGCGCAAAACACTGGCAGCGGCCTGAGAGTCATCGCAAGCCTGCCGAGATAGAATCCCGCGACACTGTGCACAGCGCGATCTGGTGCTACCATAGCCAGCTTCAGAGGAGTTTCAACATATGCTCAATATCAAACCCATGGCCGGTGCGCTGGGTGCAGAAATCCACGGCCTGGACCTGTCACAGCAACTGGGAGAAAGCGATTTTCTACGCGTTCGCAAATTGCTCAACGAATACCAGGTTATCTTTTTTCGCGAACAGCAGATCAGTCCCGCGAACATGAAAGCACTTGCCCTTTCATTCGGCCCCGTACAGACCCATCCAGCCTACGAAACGGTAGTGGGCTTCCCTGAAATAACCATACTGGAAAGCACAGCTGCAAAGCCGACGAAAATCGAAACCTGGCATACCGACATGACGTTCAACCAACATCCACCCATGGCGACTATGCTTAAATCGGACATCACTCCCGCCAAGGGCGGCGACACACTCTGGTCCAGCATGAGCGTAGCCTACGACGCGCTGTCTTTTCACATGCAGAATTTTCTGGACGGGCTCAGCGCAATCCATGACTTTTCCTGGGGTTTCAAGGAGAGTCTGGCGGAACCCGGTGGTGCCGAACGCCTGGCAGATGCGGTAAAGGCTAACCCCCCTGTTCGGCATCCCGTGATACGCACTCATCCGGAAACAGGCAAGAAGGCCATCTTTGTCAACGAACTGTTCACCACGCACATAGAAGGCCTGCGCAGACATGAGAGCGACGCCCTATTGGGTTTTTTGTTCAAACACGTCACCACAGATGAGTTTAGTTGCCGTTTCCAATGGCGGCCCAACAGCCTGGCGATCTGGGACAACCGCTGTACCCAACACAAGCCGGTCAATGATTACTTTCCCGCCCATAGGCGCATGGAACGTATCACCATAGACGGCGACAAACCCTACTGAGGTATTGGCGACCATGTCAGATTCTTACCTTTTGCCTCGTCGCACCCACGATCATCTGGGTAATCCTCGTCGGGCCGGATTCGAATTCGAATTCGGCAATTTACCGATCGCTGAGACTGCTAAGGCTCTGCAGCAAGCATTGGGCGGTGAACTACAACCGATTAGCCCTTTTGAATCGCTGCTGCTCAATAGCGCCATCGGGCGCCTTAAAGTGGAACGCGACGCCGATTTACTGAAATCAACCCGCTACCGCAAGTGGCTGGAAAACCTGGGGGTAGCGTTTTCCCCAGGCAGCCTGGGTCACGAGATCGAGACCAACATAGATAATGCCAGTCGCACCCTGATTCCCTGTGAGGTGGTGACCGACCCGATTGCCTTCGCCGACCTGGGATTGCTAGACAGATTGGTGTACACGCTCAACCAACTGGGCGCGGAAGGCACACAGGACTCGATTATTTATGCATTCGGCCTGCATATAAACCCGTCCCTGCCCGCCGAAGACAGCAGCACTATTGTTCGCTTCATCCAGTCTTTCCTGCTGCTGCACGGCTGGCTGGTAGAGACTGCGGGCACCGATCGAACCCGCCGCTACCTTACGCCGTATATCGACCCCTTTCCCCAGAGCTATATGGAAATAGTTCTGGATGCAAATTATCAGCCGAATCAATCCCAGCTCATAGACGACTATCTCCACCACAACCCTACCCGTAACCGTGCTCTGGATATGCTACCTATCATGGCGCATCTGGATAAGGATCGGGTAATGGCTGGCTTAAACGACGATGAGCGTAGATTGGTCAAAGCGCGCCCCGCGTTTCATTACCGCCTTCCAGACTGCAAAGTCAACGTGCCTGGCTGGTCTGTGTCCACACCCTGGAATCACTGGGTGTACATCGAAAAACTGGCCGAGGACAGCCAGTTGTGCCTGGAGCTTATCGCTGCCTGGCAGACGCATTACGCCGACTTTCGACTGGCCCAGAACAGCCGCTGGGTTGCGCATCTGTCTTCTATCATTGTTGAGCGGTTTTTCAGCAATAAATGAGCAGCACACGGCGGCCTATAATTGGCGTGACTGGCCCCGATAAAGGCGGTTTGGCTGCTTGGTTGATGACCGCACTCGCAGTGCGACGGGCAGGTGGCGCGCCGGTAAGAGTGACTCCGATGCGACAGGTCGGTGAAGACCCCCTTACCGCGCTGATTATCGGCGGAGGCACAGATGTCGATCCAATCCACTACGGCGAAGAGTCCTTAGGCACAGCTGACGGCCAAAAAAACTCGCTTGCCGACTGGACTATAGGTCTACTGCTAACGGTTCTGCGCACACTGCTCGCAAGACACCAGCCCCAACCACAAGACTATGACCCGGCGCGGGATGACATGGAAAAGCACCTGATTCGTCACGCTCTGTATACCGGCAAACCATTGTTGGGCATCTGCCGCGGGGCACAGCTGATCAATGTCACTCTGGGTGGCTCACTGCATCAATCCATCGATCACTTTTACAGCGAGGGGACTGGCAATCCGCGGAGTATCCTGCCGCGCAAGCGCGTTGCTTTGGCGCAAGACAGCCGTCTACGGCATATTCTAGGCGGCACCAGCAGCCGAGTGAATGCTCTTCACGATCAATCTATCCGCGACCTTGGCGATGACTTGAGAGTGTCGGCCCGAGAGAGTAACGGTGTGGTGCAGGCGATAGAAAGAGATGGCGAACAGTTTTTGCTGGGGGTTCAATGGCACCCGGAATACCTCCCCCAATACCCGGCGCAACAGCAGATTTTTCGTCACCTGGTGCGGGCAGCGCAAGGTCAATCACAGTAGATGGAAGCTTATCTGGGGTTATTCTTCAGCGCTTTGCTGGCCGCAACACTGGTGCCAGCATATTCAGAGATACTGTTTGCAGGGATGGTCTCGGCAGGCTACGACCCGGTTCTGCTTTTGATCTGGGCTTCAGCGGGGAACACCCTGGGCTCGGCCGTCAATTGGGTACTAGGGCGTTATCTGCTGCAATTTCAGGACAAAAAATGGTTTCCCTTCAAGACAGACTCGCTCGGCACGGCCCAGCGCTGGTTCAATAAGTGGGGGGTTTGGTCTCTGCTTTTGGCATGGATGCCCATAGGTGGCGATGCGCTAACCTTTATCGCCGGCATGATGCGGGTCCGTTTCTGGCTGTTTTTACTTCTAACAGCGATTGGCAAGACCGCGCGCTACGCGATCTTGCTCGGGTTTATAGACCTGCTGACGCCTTAAGCGCTAAAAACCGGGGCGTTTATCGACATTGATGAGCGCTGCCTCAGACTTCCAGTGCGCGGAAACCAAGGCTATGGTCCGCCGCCAATAGCTGGCCCAACTTTTCTAGCTGTTGCCCAGCATTGCCAAGCGAGTAGCTGATTTGTTTTGCCAGCAAATAGAAGCGGTGAATAGGGTATTCAATGTCTGCACCCATGCCACCATGCAAGTGCTGCGCAGTACACACTACCCGGTGAGCGGCATCGCATGCCCACCACTTCGCTGCTCGAACCTCGGCCCTGGCGTCCTTGTCGTTACTGAGGCGCCAAAGGGCCAGCCAGTATGTAGAGCGGATGCCTTCAACATCGATATAGCAATCTGCCATACGCATTGCCAGAGCCTGGAAGCTCCCAAGGGCAATGCCGAACTGCTTGCGCTCGCTGACATATTCGGCGGTGCGCTTCATTGCTTCCTCTGTCACCCCGACCTGCTGGGCACAGTGCCCGATGTTAGCGCGCTGCTCCAGCCAATCGACAATCTCCTCTCCCTGACCTTGAGCACCCAGCACAGCTTCTGCAGCAAGGTTTACGTTTTCCAGTTCGAGGTGCGCTGCGCGCTGACCAGAAATCCCAATTTCCACAGGCGTAAGATTCACACCGGCTTGTGCGGTTGGCACGACAAAAATGCTGGTCTGGCCCTCTGCCGTTGCGGCTGGCACCAGGACGTAGTCCGCCACCGCTCCATCAGGCACTAGCGCCTTGGTGCCGCTGAGTGTCCAGTTATTGTCACTGCCGGGTGTTGCCAATACGGTGGTAGTCAGGGCGCTGTTCATCCCTACATCTGCAATCGCTGCGCTGAACTTCGATTGTCCGGCAGCCATCTCAGTCAGCCACTTTTGCTGCTGCTGGCTCGTGCCGTACTCGGCAATGGGCAAGCCCCCTAACACCAGGCTTGAAAACAGGGGTACCGGGGCAACCCTCCTGCCCTGCTCTTCCAGCATCAGACAGAGTTCTGTCAACCCCAGGCCACTGCCACCGGCCTCTTCAGGCACCGCAATACCGAGCAAACCCTGCTCGGCAAGCGTCGCCCACAAATCGTTATCGTAAGTCTCTTCACCGCGAGAGAAGTTCAGCAGGAACTCATCCGTGGCCCGATCAGTAAAGATCTGGTAAGCGAGCTCGCGAATTGCATTTTGGTCTTCTGTGAAATTGAAATCCATGACGTTTCTGCCTCAGTGTTCCCTGGCCATGGCGGCCAGGTTGCGTGTGTATTTAAGCCGTTTCTCTTCGGGATGTTCCAGAAACAATGCTCGATAAAACATAGTGGACATCAATTCAGCAAACTGATTCACACTCAGGTCAGCGGCCAGTAAAGGCTCGCTGCGATTAATAAAATACTCCCGGATCAACCCTTCTCCGATCCCGGCCAGCGAATAGACAACCATCAATGCCTGATTCTTTTTGAACTTTACATCCGGGAACAACCCCGGCATCCGTTCAACCAACCACATTAATTGCTCTCGATAGTTGTCACGCAACATGGCGCCAAAAACCGGGTCCTCATCAGCCAGTTGCAACAAACAGCGCATCACGCCAGGGCGTTTAGCATAGCTGCGAACGATAACCAGGTTGTAGGCATGAATACGGCTGTACCAATCCCCGGGTTCTACATCCTTTTCTATCTCTGATGGATCACTGGCAGCCTGGGCAAAGTCGGTCAAAACTTCGGCTGTGAGCGACTTCAAGTCCTTGAAATAGTGATAAAAAAGACCCTGGGCAACCCCTGCCTCGCTGGTCACATCTGCAATGCGCATTTTGTGATAGCCGTCTCGCTCCAGCACCACCAAAGCGGCGGTCATTAACCGGGCACGGGCCTTCTCGCCTCTGGCGCTGAGAGGCTTTTCATGGGTCTTTTCGGTCGCGTTTAATCTGGCCATGTGAATAAAGTAGTTGAATTTGAATTCAATTTCAATAATATTGTGTCATCTCGGATGAGGAACAGACCATGCACGTTGAATACACAGCTGACCAAAAAGAGCTGCGGAAGGAATTTCGCGCCTATTTCTCGAACCTGATCAAGCCGCAATACAGGGAAGAGCTGCGCAATGCCGAGAGCGGTGATCTCTATAAAGAACTGATTCGCCAGCAAGGAAAGGACCAAATGCTGGCGGTAGGCTGGCCAGAACAGTATGGCGGCCGCGGCCTAACAGAGTCTGAGCAGCTGATTCGCTACGAAGAAGCGCTGCTTGCGGGCGCCCCTACTCCCTTCGTCACCCTGAATACCGTTGGTCCAGCTCTCATGACCAAGGGCACAGAGGCACAAAAACAACGTTTTTTACCGGGAATCGCCGCTGGTGAGCTGCATTTTGCCATCGGCTATACCGAACCCTCTGCAGGAACCGACCTGGCAGCGCTGACCACATCTGCAGTCAAGAATGGCGATCATTACCTGGTCAACGGCAACAAGTTGTACACCAGTGGCGCCGAGGGCGCAGACTATATCTTTCTTGCAGTGCGCACCGACCCAGACGTGCCCAAGCACAAAGGTATCTCGATCCTTGTCGCAGAAACCAGCGACCCGGGTTTCTCCCGTGGAGACATCCATACCATGGGGGGTGTGCACACAAACGTCACCTATTACGACAACGTGAAAGTGCCCCTGGATATGATCGTCGGTGAAGAAAATGCTGGATGGCGTTTGATAACCGAGCAGCTTAACCACGAGCGGGTAGGTCTTGCTGCCTGGGGCATTCAGGGTTGGAAGTTGTTTCGCGATGTCATGGACTGGGTTCACGAAACCAAAGGCGCTGATGGACAGCGCGTTATTGACAACCCCACCGCACAGCGAAACCTCGCAGAAGTCTATTCACATCTGGAGGCCATGCGAGTGATGAACGCGCGCATGTCCTGGCAACTGGACGAGGAAGAAATGAGCCCGGTCTTCCCTTCGGCCATCAAGGTGTACTCCACTGAGATCATGCTGGAGATATGCCGGTTACTGATGGATGTCGTGGGCCCACACTCACTGATTGCGGGCGGCAGTGCTGGCGCTGTTCTGTATGGCAACCTTGAACACGAGTATCGCCGAGCCACGATCAACACTTTCGGCGGCGGCGTGGTAGAGGTGCTTCGCGGCCTGGTTGCCACCCACGGTCTGGGGATGCCTCAGCACCGCTAGAACTCACCAAATATAACAACCCCACTGGAGCTTATTCGATGACACCTGAAGAGCAAAAAGCCTTCGAAGAGAAGATTTATGCCTACTCCGGCGCGCAGGTCTGCCCCCCGACCCCGGCTGAAGACTCTGTAAATCCGGCCATGATCCGACACTGGACCGAAGTAATGGGCGACAAGAACCCGGCCTACAACAATGCCGAATGGGCCGCCCATAGCAGTCGCGGCAAGACCATTGCCCCTCCGGCTATGATGTACGTCTGGAACCAGGAAGGCTTCGCCGTCACCACTGGCCGCGCTTCTGATCCACAGACTGACATGGTGGAACTGTTCAACGAATATGGTTTTACCGGCGTGCTGGGTACTAATGTCACTCAGGAGTATTTCAAGGAAGTCAGCCCCGGTGACACGGTTCATGTTGACATGGTTATAGACAGTATCTCCGAGCGCAAAGCCACCGCTCGTGGCCCCGGTTACTTCTTTGAGACGCTAGCGACGTTTAGCAATCAGGACGGTGACAAAATTGGCACTCAACGTTTCCGGGTACTGAAGTTCATTCCCCAGGAGCAACCTGCCGCAGCCGCCTCTGAAGATAAACTGGCTGTGCCCACTCGCATTGGCTCTCCCCGCGGTCACGACAATGGCTGGTGGTGGGACGCGTGTGACAAAGGCAAGGTGTTGATCCAGCGCTGCACGAACTGCGAGACACTGCGCCACCCTCCCCGCCCTATGTGCGGCGAATGCCAATCGATGGAATGGGACTCCATAGAGTCCAGCCTGGACGGCGAAGTGCTCTCCTATACCGAGTTACATCATCCAAAAATCCCCGGTTACCAGTATCCGCTGGTGTGCGCTGTCATCAGGCTTGGGGAAGGCACCAATATTGTATCCAACGTGGTGGGATGTGAACCATCGGATCTCCATATTGGCATGAAGCTAAAAGGCAAGGTCGAGCAGGTTGACGAAAAAACCACGCTGCCACAGTTTTATCCGGCCTAACCAGGAGCGATACAATGAGCGAATACAAAACATTGAACTGCGCTGACGTATCCGTCGGTGACAAACTAAACCCCCTGGATATTGATGTCACCAGCGGCCTGATTGTAGGTGGCGCTATGGCGACGCGTGACTTCGAAGCAGTACACCACGACAAGTCCGTTGCTCAGGCATCCGGACTGCCAGACGTCTTTATGAATATTCTCACCAGCCAGGGCCTGATGAGCCGCTTTGTGACTGATTGGAGCGGACCCGAGGCAGTAGTAAAAGCCCTGGACCTGAAACTGGGCGCCCCCAACGTGCCCGGCATGGTGATGACCATCACCGGCGAAGTGACAGAAAAAAACGACAGTACTGGCGAAGTCAGCATTGCAGTACTGGGTGAAAACAATATCTGGGGCATGCATATGCAGGGCACCGTAAAACTGGCATTGCCACAGGAGGGCTGAGTCATGGTCGCTAATGTTAAAGACAAGGCCGTTATAGTCGGCGTAGGCAACACCAAATTCTCCAAAGACTCCGGCGTTTCCGAGTTGAGCCTGGCAGTACAGGCCATCAAGACAGCACTGGACGACTCTGGCCTCAAACCATCCGACGTTGACGGCATGGTCACCTTCACCATGGACAGCAACGACGAAATTGAAGTCGCCCGCGCCCTGGGCTGTGGCGGTCTGAACTTCTGGGGTCGTTCTCACTACGGTGGCGGTGCAGCCACCGGCACGCTGCACCAGGCAGTGATGGCCATTGCCACTGGCATGGCAGAAGTTGTGGTGTGCTACCGGGCCCTCAACGGACGCTCTGGCCATCGCTTTTCAAGCGGCGTTTCTGGTGCGATCACAACAGCAGATGCTATCCACTGGGGCTGGTACATGCCCTACGGGTTGCTAACCCCGGCATCCTGGGTAGCCATGTTTACCCAACGCTGGATGCACAACACCGGCATTACCAAAGACGCATTGTTTGAAGTGGCACATTCCACTCGAGAGTACGCAGTAAACAATCCGAATGCGTTTTTCCATGGGCGTTCTTTTGATCGCGCCGAGTATGATGCCGCCCGCATGATCTCAGACCCCTTGGCCTTATTCGATTGCTGCCAGGAAAGCGATGGTGGCTCTGCCGTCATTCTGACCACCCCTGAGCGGGCCCGTGACCTTAAGCAACCCGGTGTTGCCGTGCGCGGCGTTGCCCAGGCATCTGCCCCGGACCAGGAACAAATGACTTCTTTTTATCGTGAAGAGTTTGCTGCGATCCCGGAGATGGAGATTGCGGCGAAGAATGTTTACGAGATGAGCGGCCTGACGCCCGACGATATCGATGCGGCGGTGATCTACGATGCGTTCTCCCCCATCGTCTTGTGGCAACTGGAAGCCTGGAACTTCTGTGGTTTCGGTGAATCTGGTGACTTCGTCCTCGATGGCGCTTTGCGTCCCGATGGACGACTGCCCACCAACACTCACGGTGGCCAACTCAGTGAAGCCTATATTCACGGCGTAAACGGTATTGTAGAAGCGACTAAACTGGTACGCGGACAATCGCTTAACCAACCCAACAAACGTGTAGAGCATGCGCTGGTAACGTCAGGCGTAGGCATTCCAACGGGTGGCGCTATACTCGGCAAGTTGGACTAGATCGCTTACTGCCAGGCGTGACACAGCAGTCGCACCTGGTATCGGTTCGCTTTTTGTAGACCCCTTAACTGAAAAAGGCAGGCACAAAACATGTTCTACGGCTGGAAAGTAGTCGGCGGTGCGTTTACTTCACAGCTGTTTGTGGTCGGCTTTTTCACCTATGCGATCAGCCTGCTTGTGGCGCCGGTGCAAGCCGAGTTCGGCGTGTCTCTCGAGCAGGTCATGTACAGTCTTGCAGCCGCAACCTTTCTCGGACTTTTTCTACAACCACTGGGGGGTTTCCTGGTCGACCGCTATTCAGTAAGAGGCATTATGATTGCGGGCGCCGCGCTCTATGCCCTCGGCCTTTTCTGTCTGTCAGTTACCCACTCAATTAATCAGTACATTGCTGTGTTCGCACTGACCATGGCCGTCTGTAACGCACTTGCCGGCCCGGTGTGTAGCTCCGCAGTTATTTCCCGCTGGTTTGTCGCCAGCCGTGGTCGTGCGCTAGGCATTGCGGCCCTGGGTACCTCCGTGGGCGGCGTTGTGATACCCGCACTGATCAGCTACTGGCTGGATGAATCAGGCTGGCGCGGCGCGCTGCAGAATTTATCCTACTGTGTCGCTCTGATAATGCTGCCGGTGGTTGCTCTGGCTATTCGATCCAAGCCTGCGGACCTTGGCCTTCATCCGGAAGGGTTACAAGAGGCGGCTGCACCAGATTCAGGCTCGGCACAGCACATCGGTATGAAGGCCATTCTTGCAAAACCCGAATTTTGGTATATCGGGCTCAGTCTGGGCTTACTATTCAGTGCGTATTCCGCCGTTTTATCGAACATTACCCCTTATGCCATCAACCTGGGTAGCAGCAAAGAGCAGGCCTCGACTCTAATTATGACCGTGGCAATCAGTGGTTTCATCGGGAAAATTGTATTCGGTATGGCGGCTGACCGCTTTAGCCTGAAGGCAGCGCTATGGGTCGCACAGGGTTTGGTGGCATTGGCATTTTTGGTGCTTGCGCAAGAACCAGGTCATCCGGGAATGTTGATGGGCACTGCCCTGTTAGGCCTTGCTGCGGGGGGCATGCTGCCGGTGTGGGGCGCTTTAATGGCACAAGTTTTTGGCCTCGCCAGCTACGGCCGCGCGATGGGCTTAATGGGGCCAGTGATTACACTGTGCGTTATGCCCGGCTTTGCGGTGATCGGCAGAATGTATGACAGCCTGGGAACTTACTCCACAAGCCTTTATTTATTTTCAGCGGTTTGTGCAGTCGCTGCAATGTTTTTGCTGCCACTGCGTTTACCTTCCCGCAACGACTAATTGCTATAAGCGATGACTATTAAAAAAATACTGTTTGTAGCGAAATAGTCTTAAAAAAAGATAAATAGTTTCTGGCTCCGAGAAGAAGCTCTAAAAAGACTGGTTTTTAAACGGTTTTAGTAGCTATTCCTTCTATCCAGTTTTTTTTAAATCACTAAATACTCTAAAAACAGTTCCGTATGGCACAAAAAGTAGCCTCGTCTTTTCTCGCTATGCCCGAGTGCTATACTCAGATTAAACCTCCATTCCAATAATACTGGCCCTGCGAGTTCAGTATTTTCCGGGGCGGCGGCGATCGAGTTGTCCGGCATACGGAATTCTCTGCCATCGGTGATTCTGTGCAAACCCGGCAACTTAGCCAGATAAAGGGGCAGCATAGAATGCAAAGGCACTATTATATCAGTACCGACCTGGACGACCTGGAGCAGATTGAGCACGATCTGGAAGCCGCCGGCGTCACGACGCCACAGATTCATATCCTCAGCGAAGACGATTCCGGTGTTGAAGAACATCATCTCCACGAAGTTGAAGCCGTGCTTAAAAAAGACGTCGTTCACGGCACTGAACGCGGCGCGATAGTGGGCGTCATCGGTGCAATCGCCGTATTACTGATCGCCTGGGCTACGGGAATTGCCGAATCCTATACCTGGGTTCCAGCAATTTTTTTGGCCGTCATCGTTCTTGGTTTCTGTACCTGGGAGGGAGGCCTGATCGGCATCCAGGAGCCCCATACCGATTTCGCGCGCTTTCAGGATGACCTGAAGGCAGGCAAACATGTCTTGTTTGTCGACGTGGACCCAGACCAGCAAGAGGCACTCCAGCAGGTCGTGGGTGCACATCCTCGACTGGAAGATGCCGGAACCGGCAGCGCCACACCAAAACTGGTGGTAGTCCTGCAGCAGAAGTGGTCAAGATTTATGCAACTGGCACCCTGAGCGAAAAAAACAGTATCCAGCCGCACTGCGGTGAAATAAAAATGACGAACGAACCCGAAAGAACAACGGGCAATCAACAATAAAAATAACAGGGAGGTGACCAATGAAGCTGGCGGTTGTACTGGTCTTGCTTGTTATTGGTTCACTGCTATTCCATTGGCTTAGCCCCTGGTGGTTTACTCCGTTGGCCTCCAACTGGGGTGCCGTCGACACGACCGTCGATATCACCCTCTACATTACTGGTTTTGTCTTCGTGGCCGTCAACCTTTTCATGGCCTACGCCATCTTTCGTTACCGTTACGACCCCTCTCGTAAAGCGCACTATGAACCTGAGAACAAAAAGCTCGAAATATGGCTCACCGCCATCACAGCCGTTGGTGTTGCGGCGATGCTGGCACCCGGTCTTATTGTATGGGCTCAATTTATCGACGTGCCGGAAGACGCTGATGTCGTGGAGGTGGTTGGCGAACAATGGCAGTGGAGCTACAGGTTCCCGGGAGACGACGGAATATTTGGCAAGGTGGATGCACGTCACATTGGCCCCGACAATCCATTTGGCATGGCTCCCGAAGATGAGGCTGGACTGGACGATGTGCTGGTACGCAACAAGGACCTTCACCTGCCAATAGATCGCCCGGTCAAGGTCTTACTGCGGTCCAAGGATGTGCTTCACGATTTCGCCGTACCTCAGTTTCGAGTAAAGATGGACCTTATTCCCGGCACCGTCACCTACCTATGGTTTACCCCCACGCGCACTGGAACCTTTGACATTCTCTGTATGGAGCTCTGCGGTATTGCTCATTACGCTATGCGCGGACAAGTCATCGTGGACACCCAGGCCGACTTTAACGACTGGCTGGCAACGCAGTCCACCTGGAACAGTCAACAAGAACGTATTGCCGGAGACCCGGCCATTGGCAAGGGGCAATACGCTGTGTGCAGCGCCTGCCACGGGTCAATGGGCGAAGGTAATCCGACGCTCAATGCACCGACCCTTGCCGGCTTGCAAGGCTGGTACCTGGAGCGTCAGCTCAACTATTACAAAAATGGTGTGAGAGGCAGCCATAAGGATGACATCTACGGACAACAGATGGCGCCTATGGCCGCCACCCTTGCCGACGACGAAGCAGTCCGCCATATGGTGGCCTACATCGAATCGCTTCCGCCTGTGCATAACGACAATACATTATCAGGAGACGCAGAACGGGGTGCCGACCACTACGTGACCTGCGGTGCCTGTCACGGGAGTCAGGCCCAGGGCAACTACGCTTTGCAAGCCCCAAGGCTGTCAGGCCAGCACGACTGGTACCTGAAACGCCAGCTGAAAAACTTCCGCAGCGGGGTAAGAGGTGCCCACAAAAAAGATAATTACGGTAACCAAATGGTATTAATGTCCAGGGCGCTGCAGAACGAACAATCTGTTAATGACCTTCTGGCCTATCTCAATACTATGTAGAAAAACTATCGCAATAGGCAGCAGCGACAGAGCGAGGTTAATCAATGCAACACACTGCAATTGCAGACCAAAGCGCCACCTTGCATGACCCGGACAGCTTTATTACCAAATACGTCTGGAGCCAGGATCACAAGGTTATTGCTATCCAGTATGGCCTCACTGCGATATTTGTCGGCCTGGTAGCACTGGTGCTGTCCGGGCTAATGCGACTGCAGCTAGGTTTTCCCGACTCCTTCGATTTTATCGACCCTTCCTCCTATCTACAATTTGTCACTATGCACGGCATGATCATGGTGATCTACCTGCTGACAGCGCTACTCCTGGGCGGTTTTGGTAACTACCTTATTCCACTGATGATTGGCGCGCGTGACATGGTATTCCCCTACCTGAACATGCTGAGTTACTGGACTTACCTGCTCTCTGTAATCGTGCTCCTGGCAAGCTTTTTTGTTCCCGGCGGCCCAACCGGCGCGGGCTGGACCCTATACCCGCCCCAGGCCATATTGCAGGGCACACCTGGCTATGACTGGGGCATTATCCTGATGCTTGCCTCGCTGGCGATCTTCATTGTCGCATTCACTATGGGGGGACTTAACTACGTCACCACCGTATTACAGGCGCGCACCCATGGCATGACCCTGATGCGAATGCCGCTCACGGTCTGGGGAATTTTTACGGCTACCGTGCTGGGACTGCTCGCCTTCCCGGCTTTGCTTGTCAGCGCCATCATGATGATGATGGACAAGGTGATTGGCACCAGCTTCTTCATGCCCGCGCTGGTCTCACTGGGTGAGAGTCTCGACTACAGCGGAGGGAGCCCGGTACTGTTCCAGCATCTTTTCTGGTTTTTCGGTCACCCTGAAGTCTATATCGTGGCGCTTCCCGCCTTTGGCATGGTTTCCGACGTTCTTGCCACCCATGCACGCAAAAACATTTTTGGTTACCGAATGATGGTTTGGGCCATTGTCGCTATTGGCGGGATGAGTTTCGTTGTTTGGGCTCACCATATGTACGTCAGCGGCATGCACCCTGCCTTTGGGTTTTTCTTCGCCACTACCACCCTGATTATCGCCATCCCAACGGCTATCAAGGTTTACAACTGGGTACTTACGTTATGGCGGGGCAACATACACTTCACAGTGCCCATGCTATTTGCTATTGGATTTATTTTTACTTTTACCCATGGCGGCCTGACCGGGCTATTTCTCGGCAACGTCACCATAGACCTGCCCCTGTCAGACACCTACTTCGTGGTAGCGCATTTTCATATGGTCATGGGTGTGTCTCCCATCATGGTGTTGTTCGCGGCGATCTATCATTGGTATCCGCTCATAACCGGCCGCATGTTCAATGTAAATCTTGGTAAGGTGCATTTCTGGTTTACTTTCCTGGGCACCTACGCCATCTACCTGCCCATGCACTACCTGGGGTTCCTCGGCGTTCCACGCCGCTACTTTGCCATGGGAACCACCGACTTTATCCCTGAGTCTGCACAATCCCTCAACGCCAGCATCACTATCTCAGCAATCATTGTGGGATTGTCGCAGCTGATTTTTCTGTTCAATATATTCTGGAGTCTGCGTTACGGCGAGAAAGCCGGGCACAACCCATGGGGGGCTACCAGTCTTGAATGGCAAACAAAAGAGGTCCCTCCACATCATGGCAATTGGGGGGACAGCCTGCCTCAGGTCTACCGCTGGGCCTACGATTTCAGTGTTCCGGGCGCAAAAGAAGATTTCATTCCGCAAAACCACCCGGTCGGTCCTGAAGAGCAGACTGCCGGCGGGGAAACCTAGCGATGATACACCCACTGCAAACCCTGAGACAAAAACCATGGCTTTCCCAGACCAGCGAGACGATGGCGTTCATTCCAGAAGTCAATTCCGTGGCTGCCGCTCGAATTGCTTTGCGATTTATACTGGCCATCATCGGGGTTCTGTTTTTTCTTTTTGTGATTACCTACCTGGCCCGATCCCAATACCCGGACTTTCAGCCCTTGGCCGGTGCACCTTGGCAACCCTTCTCTGACACTTCCCGGCTATGGCTCAATACATCCGTCCTGGCCTTGGCGAGTCTCGCCATGCAGGCTGGGATTTGGAGTACACGCAAAGAGCAGCAAAATCGAACGGCTATTTTCATCAGTGTTGCCGTATTCTTCACCCTGCTTTTTTTACTTGCGCAGTTGCAGCTCTGGCAGCAGCTTTCGCAACTGGGTTTTTACGTCAATAGCAACCCGGCCAACAGTTACTTCTATTTGTTAACGGCAGTGCATGGCTTGCATCTTGTAGGAGGTCTCATTGTTCTTGGATACCTGGTCATGAAGACCTGGCAGCAAAACTCCGTAGCCGTTATCGGGGAGCCGCTGCGGCTATGTGCAATTTATTGGCACTTTCTTCTGTGTGTCTGGCTGGTTTTGTTCGCCCTGCTAGCTAGTTCGCCTGCAACTATTAACGCCCTGGCCGCCATGTGTGGCTTCTGAGGATCGCAGTATGAATCTGCAGACAGACAAGAACAGCACCTATTCCCAGCCGGGACTGTCCGGCGTGACTTCAGATTGGTCAGCCGACAAACAAACTTTCGACATGCCCTGGGGCAAGTTGATGATGTGGATATTTTTGCTCTCCGACACATTCATCTTCAGCGTTTTCCTTACTGGCTACATGCATGTACGCCTCGCTGCCACAGAGTCCTGGCCGAATTCAAGCGAAGTCTTCGCTCTAACTCTGTTCGGGGCCCACCTCCCGCTGGTTCTGATCGCCATCATGACTTTTGTACTCATCACCTCCAGCGGCACCATGGCAATGGCGGTCAACTTCGCCTACAGCGGCAACAGGTCCAGGACCGCCATGTTGATGGCAGTTACCGCCCTACTGGGGGCAACGTTTGTAGGCATGCAGGCTTTTGAATGGTCCAAGCTTATCATCGAAGAAGGAATCAGACCCTGGGGCAATCCGATGGGTGCGGCCCAGTTCGGCTCAACCTTTTTTATGATTACCGGTTTTCACGGTATGCACGTAACAGCTGGCGTTATTTATCTCTCCGTTGTCGCGTTCAAGGTCTGGCGCGGGGACTACGAAAAGAAAGGTTACGAGATAGTCGAAATCACCGGCCTATATTGGCACTTTGTCGATCTTGTCTGGGTTTTTATCTTTGCCTTTTTCTATCTGTGGTGAGGTGATGCAATGAATGACAGTACTGCGGGACAACAGCATCCAATTGGTCTTTATCTCAAGGTATGGGCACTGTTGTTTGTGCTGAGCTCTCTATCTTATATGGTGGACTGGTTCCAGGTTCAGGGGTATCTGAGATGGACGCTGATTCTCTTGTTCATGTTTCTTAAAGCAGGGCTCATCATCGCCATCTTTATGCACCTCTCCTGGGAGCGACTCAGTCTTAAATACACCCTGGGGCTACCCATCATTGCCATAGGTGTCCTCATCGTCCTAATGACACTTGAGGCTGACTACACCTACTTGACTCGCTTTACATATTTTGACCGTTAACATGCACATATCGTCCCGTGACCGCATGCGCCTGGGTTTTGGCATCGCCTATGGGATTCTATTTGTCGCCGCTTTTTTTGCCTGGATTTATCGCCCGATCGCTCCCCCGCACATTCAAGGTTTACTGCTGGCAAAGGCACGACCACTGGCTGATTTCCAATTGATTGACCACCGCGGAGAAGAGTTCTCAAATGAGGATTTGCTAGGGCAATGGCACCTGGTGTCTTACGGTTTTACATCGTGCCCGGACATATGCCCTACGACCCTGTCACAACTGGTGCAGATGCGCCATGCACTGGATGTCGAAGATAAACCCACCGTGTTGTTTTATACGGTGGATCACCGCCGAGACACCGCGACACAATTGGCGAACTACCTGCCCTTTTTTGACACCGACTTCGTTGGCCTGACCCATCTGGATCGCCCGGAAAATAAACACCTGGCGTTCGAGAACAGTCTGGGCATCGCCGCCAGCCTGGATTTGGTGTTCAACGAGGATGGCAGCGTTGATCAACAGAACTACCGCGTAAATCACGGTATTGCTCTGCTGGTTCTCAACCCGCATGGCGAACTGAGGGCTATTCTTAAGCCCCGAGAAACAGCGCCGGGGATCTATGGCTTTGATCCCGAAGAGTTATTGAGGGACTATCAGGCTATTCGCGCGTTCAATGGATGATGCTTTACCCAATTTTTCGGCTATGCTTTATGCCCGCTGCGTATTAACAAACACGATGATACGCTCCAACACGTAGCCTTCGATCATTACATGTAGATAAAAATCAACTCGTAAACGACCGCAGGGCGCTCGTCCTGCCCCACTACATGGATATGCTGTTCCATTACCATTTTAGTGCCCTTGGCCGTAGCACTGACTTCCTTGATGCGACTGCGACTGCGAATGGAACATCCCACGGGTACTACACCGGTGAAGCGCAATTTATCAGAACCGTAATTCAACATATTGTTGAATCCGGTGACCTCATAGGACTGCTCACCGCGCAGCTTCGGAATCAACACCAGGGTCAGAAAGCCGTGCGCTACGGTACAGCCAAAGGGACTGTCAGTTTTGGCCTTCTCAGGGTCGGTGTGAATCCAGTAGTCATCGCCGGTGAGTTCAGCGAACTGGTTTACCATCTCCTGGGAAATTTCAAGCTCACTGCTCCATGCGCCGAAGGCCTCGGACACCAGTTCCTGCATGGCGTCTATGTCATCGTACTTATATTGCTTCACGCTATTGTCTCCGTCATTGAACGATGGTGCTATTTTACGGGCAGACAGCGCGCGCGCGAACTTCGCCCGACAGTGAACAGCTCCCAGGCTAAACAGCTAAACCATTGTCTTTTATCGGTTTTTTGTACTGTAGATGTAGAGCCTAAAACGGCAGAATAAGCACCCGGCAATGGCGCAATCTGTTATTGCTAGCGGCCCACTGTAACGTAGACTGGTGGCCCACCGAATTCCTGTCTGGCACTTTCGGGTGCTCTCCCTAATGAGGAAAAAACATGCGTGAAGCAGTCATCGTAGAAGCAGTCAGAACGCCCATTGGTCGCGGTAAGCCCATCGTCGGCGATCTGAGCGGATTCCACGCAGTGGAGCTGCTTGGGCTATCCCTGGCAGAAATCATGCAGCGCAGTGGCCTTGAATACGGCGACGTGGACTACCTGGCCGGCGGCTGTGTCACCCAGGCCGGAGAGCAAGCAGGTAATATCACCCGTAACGCCTGGCTCAACATCGGCAAGGACTACACCGCTGGTGGCACCACCCTGGACAATCAGTGTGGTTCCGCCCAGACCGCCAACCATATGATCTCTTCCATGATCGCCACAGGCTCCATTGATATTGGCATCGCCTGCGGTGTGGAGTCTATGAGCCGCGTTGGCCTGGGTATGAATGTCTACAACGGTCCCGGATACTTTATCCCCGAGAACTGGCCCTGGGATTCAACCCCTGACCAGTTCTCCAGCGCACAGCGCATCGCTGATAATCGCGGTATTACCAAGGCGATGGCCGATGATCTGGGTTTTCACTCCCAGCGCAAAGCCAAGCAGGCCTGGGAAGAAGGCCGCTTCGATCGTGAAACGTTTACTGTTGAAGCCCCAGTTATGGGTGAAGATGGCCAGCCGACTGGGGAGACGAGAACAGTCACCCGCGATCAGGGCCTGCGCGACACCACCCTGGAAGGCCTGGGACAACTACGCCTGGTCATGGAAGGCAATATCCACACAGCGGGTAATTCCTCTCAAATTTCCGACGGCTCTGCCGCAGTACTGTGGATGACCGCAGAAGAAGCCAAAGCGCGCGGCCTCAAGCCCCGCGCCCGCATCATCACCGATTGCGTGGTAGGCACAGACCCCTACTACCTGCTGGACGGCCCTGTTGATGCAACTGCCCGAGTGCTCAAGCGCAGTGGCATGACCATGAACGATATCGACCTGATAGAAATCAACGAAGCTTTCGCCGCAGTGGTACTGTCCTGGGCCCAGGTTTACAACGCCGACCTGGACAAGGTAAACGTCAATGGCGGCGCCATTGCGCTGGGACACCCTGTGGGCTCCACCGGTGCGCGCCTGATTACCACCGCCCTGCATGAGCTGGAGCGGGCTGACAAAAATACCGCTCTGATCACCATGTGCTGCGGCTCCTCTGTGGGCACCGGTACCATCATCGAACGTATTTAAGGAGAACAATTCAATGGGAGACCTGACTGGAAAAGTCGCCGTCATCACTGGTGCCGGGCGCGGACTGGGCCGAGAAGAGGCCATTCAGCTGGCGCAACAGGGCGCGCGTGTCGTTATCAATGACATTGACCTACCCGACGCCAGGGAGGCGGCAGAATCTGCCGTTGCCCAGATCAAAAGCTTTGGTGGCGAGGCGATCGCCGTCTACGGCGACTGCGCGGATTCTGCAGATGCCGAGAACTTGCTCAAGACGACCCTGGACACCTACGGCGACATGAACATCATGGTGAACAACGCCGGATTCTGTCGAGACAAGACTATTTTCGGCATGTCAGACGATGAGTTTGATTCGGTGGTGCGTGTACACCTGCGTGGCCACTTCGTGAACATGCGCAACGCCACCAAGTACTGGCGCGAGAAAGCCAAAGCGGGTGAGGAAGTTTATGGGCGCCTGGTAAGCACTTCATCTGAGGCCGCAATTTACGGCTCTGCCGGACAGCCAAACTACGCCGCCGCCAAGGCCGGCATTGTTGCTATGACCATGGGCGCGGCCCAGCTGCTGATCAAGTATGGCATCACCGCCAATGTCATCATGCCACGTGCATTAACAGACATGACCGCCGGTGGCCAGACTGCCGAGATGTTCGCGCCCCCGGCCGACGGTGGATTTCATGCATTCGACCCTGCCAATGTTGCACCCCTGGTAGGCTACCTTGCCTCTCCTGAAGCGGCGAAAATTTCAGGTGAAGTGCTGGTCGTCTGGGGCAATGAGGTGCAAGTCGCTCAACGTCCCACGCTACGCGAGGCCTTTGTTAATCCCAAAGGCGCTCAGAAGTGGGAGCTGGATGACCTCCACAACACTATGGCCAGCCACTACGACGAAAACTACATGTCTGTATGGGGCGGTTTTTCCGTACCGCCTGTCTAAACGGGTTTTAGACTTTGCGAGCAAAGAAACGGGGGGTGGCTATGGGTCGCCCCTTTTTGTGCCAGCTGCAGCCACTGCCCCGATAGCGGTGATCAATGCCTAACCGACGCCACCAACAGTGATCGCAGATGTCTATGCAATAGACTGTTTCAGCGCTGGTAGCGACACCGTCGAAGCACTATCTTTAGTGAATGATTTTTGAGGTGCCGTCTGTGCATGAACTACACAAGGCAGAGTTGGAACCCCTGACCGGAAACCGCAGGGGTCCGTACAATAGCTACAATCCAGTAAGCCAGGTACAGATATGGCAATGGTGCAGCGCCATGGGCGATCGCAACCCTTTGTACCTGGATCGCGAGTACCAAGCGTCGGTAGGCATTGAGCGCGCAGTTGCCCCTCCAACGATGATGCAAATGTGGACCATGCGCGACGTCAACATGGAATACGCCCCAGGTTCTACCGCTGCCGCGCCTTACCAGGTATTCGATACCATGGCGCAAAAGGGTTTTCCCGACAATGTAGCGGTAAGTTACGACATTAGCTTTCACCGTTACCTCAATGAAGGCGAGCGGCCCCATCACTACACCACTGTGGTCAACATAAGTGAGCTAAAGGAAACCTCACTGGGCCGAGGCTACTTCGTAACAGAGCGCGTGGAGTACCTCGATGATCAGGAGGTTTGCTTTGCCGAGGCCCTGATCACCTATTTTCAGTACCAGGCAAAAACATTATCCACCGACACTGCCCATAACTCGCCCGCCAGTATGCCGGAGACTGCTGAATCAAAACCATTTGTTGCTAACTTTGCCAAACTTGATAGCGCAGGACTCAAGGAAGGTCAGGCTCTGCCCGAACTCACGATTCCCATTACCCACAAATTGATCGTCAGCGGCGCGATAGCGTCTCAAGACTTTATTGATGTACACCATAACCTCCCCAGCGCACGTGCTGCCGCCATGCCTGACATCTTCATGAACATACTCACCACCTGCGGACTGTGTGGTCGCTATCTCAGTGATTGGGCGGGACCGAGCAGTCGCTTGAAGAAATTGACCTTCAGGCTTCTGGCACCAAATGTTCCGGGAGACACCATGGTTATGCAGGGTCAGGTCTGTGCTGTGAACGAGCAGCAAGTGAGCGTAGATTTCGCCGGCAAAAACAGTCGTGGCTTTCACGTCACCGGATCCGCGACGCTTTCTCTTTAAAGTATTTATACACTGATAATTGGAGCTAAAAAATGAGTGCGCAACGATTTGAGGGCAAGGTCGCTATCGTCACTGGCGGCAGTATGGGCATCGGCAGAGCGACAGCGCTGCAGTTGGCTCGAGAAGGTGCCCAGGTGATAGCCTGCGCTCGCCGCATGCCGCGACTGGATAGCCTGGGTGACGAGATAGCCGCCTTCGGCGGAAAATTCAAAGGCGTTGAACTGGATATCGGCAATATAGAGGCTTTTGCCCAGTTAATTCACGATACCGCGGCGGAGTATGGTCGTCTGGACGTACTGGTGAACAATGCACCCACTGTGATTGGCGGCATGATTGCCGACCAGAATATCGAGGACTGGCGAGCCAACTTCGGGGTCTGCGTAGAGAGCGTGTTCATTGGTGTTCAGGCGGCATTGAAAGTCATGCAGCCACAAGGCAGTGGCTCCATCATTAATATTTCCTCTGTCAGCAGCCTGCGTGCTGGCATGGCCGCGGGGGCTTACTCCGCAGCCAAAGCGGCTGTTAACCAGTTCAGCATGTGTGCTGCCATGGAGGCCGCCGCTTACGGTGTTCGTGTCAATGTTGTTGCGCCGGGGGCAGTAGAAACGCCGGGACTGAATGCATCGGTAGGCAAGAATGAGGCGATGAAAAAGCTGATGGCAAGTTCAATTCCCATCCAGCGCCTGGGCACACCTGAAGACCTGGCCAATACCATTTGTTTCCTTGGATCAGATGAGTCCACGTTTATCACCGGCGTGGTACTGCCTGTCGATGGTGGTAAGACACCACAACTGCATGTACCCGATTGGGAACTGACATTGGATAACCGGGACGTTAAATAGCGTACCGCGGCACACTACATTACAGAGGTCAGGGCTATGGGCACCTATGTTATTACCGGCGCTGCCAGCGGCATCGGCAAAGCCATCGCTGAGCAACTAAAGAGTGAAGGTCACAGCATTGTGAGCGTTGATATTCAGGAAGCAGACATTGTCGCAGACCTGGCCTCACCGGAAGGTCGCGACAGCGCGGTACAGGCAATCTGTGAAGCCACTATCGACGGACTAACGGGTTTGATCACCTGCGCGGGTGTTGGCTCTCATGTGCCCAATAACAGCCTGATCACGACAGTGAACTACTTTGGTAGTGTGGAGCTTATCGAAGGTTTGAGAGAGCATCTGGCTGCTAACAAGGCCGCCGTGCTGCTGGTGTCGTCTAATTCAGCGCCCATGGAAACCAACCCGGCATTTGTCGACAGCCTGCTCAACAGCGATATAGAGCAGGCCTGTGCGCTGGCACAACAGATGCAAGGGCAACCCGTCTACTCAGGTACCAAGCAAGCGGTAACGATCTGGATGCGCCGCAATGCGGCATCCTACGCGGCCCAGGGCATTCGCATGAATGCGATTGGACCGGGCTACACCCAAACACCACTGAGCGCAGCGGTAGAGGACAACCCCACCTACGGCGAGGCCATCAAACAGTTTATAGCCTCTATCCCTGTCGGCCGACCCGGACAGCCCCAGGACATGGCCGACGCAGCAAGCTTCCTGCTCGGTGAGCGTGCGGGATTTATCTGTGGTGCAATATTGTTCGTAGACGGCGGCCACGATGCCATGATGCGCCCCGATAGTTTCTAGATGAGCCCCAGGCCGCGTGTGCCTCTCGCATTTGCGCAAGCGTGACCAACAGGAACGCAGATGTCTATAAGATTGAACTAAGCAGTACTGTGTCTAGCGCAGGACAGCGCTACTATGACTGGGCTGAAAATCATACAAGAGACCTTCTCTATGTCCCATTCGCTCAAGCACTTGCTCTCACCGGGAAGTATCGGCGCTATGGAGCTGCGCAATCGCATGGTTCTGGCCGCTATGGGGTCAAATTTTGCAACTAAGGACGGCCACTGTTCTGAGCGCCTGATAGCTTATTACGAGGCACGGGCGAAGGGGGGAACAGGGCTACTCATACTGGAGACCTCCGCCGCCTGTTTTCCCAACGGATCGACAATGCCCAATACGGTGGCCTTCTCCCACGACAAGTACTTGCCGGGCCTAACAGAGTTGACCGAACGGGTGCATCAACACGGCGCGAAGATCGTCGCCCAGCTCAACCACGGCGGCAAAATGGCGCAGGAAGATACCGCTGCGGGAAGGCCCATACCTGTGCCCTCCCCTTTAAAACGCGCAGCCAGTGATATGTTCAATGTATTGACCCAGCAGGAAATCGGGCATTTCATCAAAGCAGCAGGTCCAGACGGCAAGGGCCCCCAGTACTATGAAATGACCGAGCGCGATATTGCCGATACTGTCGCTCAGTTCACAGATGCAGCTCTAAGAGCAAAGAAAGCGGGCTTCGACGGCATCGAAATTCACGCCGGCCATGGCTACCTGTTGGCAAGTTTTCTGTCGCCCTATACCAACAAGCGCGATGATCGCTACGGTGGCTCCCGCGAAAATCGGGCGCGCTTTCTCACCGAGATGATAGCCGCTATACGGCAAGCCGCGGGGGCTGATTTTTCCCTATTGGTACGCCTGGATGCAATGGAATATCGCACCGACGGGGGCATCACACCAGACGACTGTGCGGTCACTGCCAGCCTTTGCGAACAAGCGGGTGCCGATGCCATAGACGTTAGCGCTTATGGCAATGTAGCGCACGCTATTGCCTTTACTGAGGCACCGCTGGTTCACGAACCGGGCGGATTCGTTGAGTTCGCCAAACAGGTAAAGGCTGCAGTCGGTATCCCCGTCATCGGGGTGGGACGCATCGAGCCCAATGTTGCGGAGCGGCATATAGCCGTCGGAGACTTTGACTTTTTGGCGATGGGCCGTAAATTACTGGCCGACCCGGACCTGCCGAAAAAATTACTGGCAGGCACTCCCGAACAGGTACGTCCCTGCATTTACTGCTACATCTGCGTCAGTCAGATATTCATCAACCAGCCCATGATGTGTGCGGTCAACCACAGCATGGGACGCGAACACGAGGGCGACATTCTCGCCCGCTGTTCTGAGCGCAAGAAAGTACTAGTGGTCGGCGGTGGCCCAGGCGGCATGGAAGCAGCTCGCCTGCTTGCAGAAAAAGGACATCAGGTGGCGCTTTGGGAGCGAGAAAAAGACCTTGGCGGCACCGCTCGCATAGCAGCACTGGCCTACAAGCCCAATGAACGCCTGATCGACTATCTTGCTGGGGAAATGCGTCGTCTTCCCATTGATCTAACACTGGGAAAAAACGCCACGGTCGACGCCATTCAGAGCTTCGATGCCGACCATCTGGTACTGGCGACAGGCGCTATTCGTAAAGCTCCTGACATTCCCGGCAAGTCTGGGCGTCATGTTTTTGACGGCGACCAGCTCAGAGGAGTTCTCTTCGGAGGCGACAAGGAGGCCGCGGCAAAGCTGTCGCTATTCGCCAGACTGGTGCTGTGGGCCGGTAATCTGACCCAGGCATTGCGCAGTATTGCCTTGCTGAGATTTGCCTCTAAATTCTGGATGCCACTTGCCGATCAGGTCACGATTATAGGCGGCGGCCTGGTTGGGCTTGAGCTGGCGGAATACCTGGTAGAACGAGGCCGGAAGGTAACGGTGATAGAGCCAGGGCCATCGCTGGGTGCTGAGCTTGCCATTGTGCGCAGGGCAAGAGTGCTGCACACGCTGCGCGAGCACGGTGTGGATATCTATAAAAATGCGCCCATCGATGAAATCACAGTCGATACGGTTCGCTTTCAGCATGAAGGCAGCCAGCAAAGTGTAGCAGCCAAACAGGTCATCATTGCCTTGGGTACTGAGGGCGACACCAGAATCTCCGATCAACTCGGGGACTACCGGGGACAGGTGCATCGCATAGGTGATTGCCAGGATATCAGCTATATTGATGGTGCTATTCTCTCCGCCAGAAAGATGGTGGAAGCACTCTGAGTCAATAAATCGAATGACCTATCCATGAGCGGTGCCAATCCGTTTTATTCACCTACTCTACAAGAGCGCGCCTGGTCGTCACCCACCTGGTATCGCAGCCACTAGAGCGTTTCTAAGCTTGTCGCTGCAATCCAGTCATCCACTGTTTGATCCAATATGGGCAAAGGCAGCGCACCGCCTCCCAGGATCAAATCGTGAAACGCGCGAATATCAAACGTCTCACCCAATTCCCGCTCTGCGCGGGCGCGCATTTTTTGCAGTTGAATCATGCCCATTTTATAGGAGGTGGCCTGTCCAGGGTTTGCCAGGTAACGCCGTACTTCAGACCTAACCTTGGGTTCGGGCAAACTGGCGTTGTTTAACATGTACTGCACCGCTTTTTCTTGTGTCCAGCCTTTGGCATGCAAACCCGTATCGACCACCAGTCGCAAAGCTCTGAAAATCTCTGAGTTCAACCTGCCAAAATCACTATAGGGGTCAGCATAACCTCCTAGCTCTTTACCCAGGAGCTCGGCATACAATGCCCACCCCTCTTTGTAGGCTGAGAACCCTTCGTTACGCCTAAACAGAGGGAGCGCGTCGTTTTCCAGCGCAATGGCCAGCTGCATGTGATGCCCGGGGTTACCCTCGTGATAGGCCAAGGCCTCAAGCCGGACGCGATTAAGGGCACGCATATTCGACATATGGAGATAGTAGCGTCCGGGGCGACTGCCATCAGCCGCACCCTTCTGGTAAAAAGCAGCGCCACCGTCACGTTCTCTATAAGGTTCTACTCGCCTGACCACCAGACTGCTATGTGGCAAACGACCAAAAGCCTGTGGCAAGCGTTTGTTGATCTCCCTTAGAATGCGACGACTTTCTGCCAGATAGGCCTCTCTGCCCTCCTCTGTACTGGGATAGTAAAATTGATCGTCTTCGCGGACGAATGTCATGAATTCCTGCAAACTGCCCGCGTAAGACAAGCGCTGCATAATTGATGTCATTTCCTGGTGAATACGGTCAACTTCCAACAGGCCAATCTGATGCACTTCATCTGCGGTCAACGTCGAATGGGTATAACGCGCCAGTCGCGCCTGATAATAGGCATCCCCCAGGGGCAAGCTGGAAACGCCCTGTGCCTGCTCTGACGTATTGCTAACATCATCGCGTAACCAGGTGATCATTTGGCCGTAGGCGGGAAGAAAACTCTCCAACAAAACCTTGCGAGCAGCGTCTCGCAGGGCCGCCCCTTGTTCGGCTGAAATCAGCCCCTGCTTCTCAATTGTCTTTGTTTTCAGCAGCACGTCTGCCCACACTGCAGAATCATGTGCAGCGTCTTCGAAGGGCTGACCACTGATCACCTCCAATGACTCCTGAATTACAATCTCATAGGAGAAACGCGGCGGTCGGACCAGACGCTTCGCCGAAACCTGTGCACGTTGCAAATACTGCTCAACCTGCTGTGCAAAACCACCCAGGCGCGCAATGTAGTCCTGCATGTCTTTTTCGGAATCAACTTTGTGGTAGTTGACCATGAAGTTCACTGGTCGGGTGTGATTACTACTTTTGTGGTCCAGGTAATAACGTTGGTCGAAAAATTTCACGTGGGTGAGTTGTTGCTGTGCCCTAAACTCCCAAAACGCATAAGACGCTCGGCCATGACTGTCCAGTTCCGAGCGATCAAAGCGTCGGCCCATTTCTTCCACCGATTGCAGCATCAATTCGAGCAACACTCGCTCCCCTGCCTCGCTGGCGTCGTTAACCTGGTCATAGCGATCTTTACTACCCAGACTAGTCAGCGTTTGTGGCTTTAGCAGCAGTTCTTGTTCATAGGCCAGGTCAAGCCACTGATGGAGTTTATCTGTCTCACTGGCTGCGCTTACAAATGGCAGATAAAAGCTGCAAAGCAATAGGCCTAAAGCCAACTTGCCCACAGATTTATTTTTTTCTCCCATAAAATAAACGCCTATATTTCTTGGGTTTCTCGCTGTTATCAGTACCAAAGTCAGATAGCCACTCCAAAGTAACTTGAAAACCCCTAAGTCCTATTCAATACCAAGCTGCAGTTCAAAAGTTGGGTTCTTCCCCTGATTCATCAGCAGTCGGTATTCACTCGTTAAACGGTGGCCGCTAGCCTCGACTTTTTCCGCAAACTCGGCGACCGCTGCCAGTGGTTCTTTGGCGGTTGCATCCAGGGTCATATACGCACATTTGAATTCTTCAGCGTTGTAAATACGGTAACGGCCGCGTGCCTGAGCTGATCCACGCAGTGGTATTGCCAGTCGCAGCTCCTCCCCGGGTAGCGACAGCAAATGCAAAGGACCATTTGCATTACCGCTGGCCTTGACCAGACTGACATTCAGGCGAGCAGCCAGGGACTTAACTTCCGGCAATAACTGGGCAATGGGCTCGCTATGACTACTATAGAAAAAGCGCATATCAGCAACGGTTTTAATTAACACTGGTTGGCTGGCGTCTGCTGACGTTTCGGCAACGACAGGCTCAGCTAGCGCTGTTTTTGCTTGTGTTACAGGTTCATCGTCCAGTGAATTTTTCTTGCCCTCAGATCCATAACAGGGGCCCCTGACACGACGCAGCTCATTCTCGCTGGCAGGCTGCGCCTCCATGTAACTTAGCCACTGGGCCGCCTGGGCATTGGCTCCGCCAATCAATGTTGCATTGATAAATGCGCGCCTGGCCTCAGTCTCCCTACCCTGCTTGAGCAAGCTCACACCCAACAGCAAGTTGGCGCGGCTAACGTAGCGATCCTGCAGCTGTTCAGAGCAGGCAGCAAGTAACGTAGCTTGCATGGGCTGCCACTCCTGGTCTTCCATCTGCAGTTGCGCCAAATAGAGGTACAGTTCGGTATCGCCACTCGCACGTGCTGCCCGTTCCAGCGCCGTGCGAGCTTTATCACGCTCTCTGGCCTGCAGCCAGAGTTCGAACAACTTTTTCTGATTGGCTGCATCTGCAGGCAAAACGTCCTGTTCTATAGCGCTTTGTAAAATTGTCGCAGCGCCGTGGGGGTTACCATTTATCGCCTGTAAATCAACCAGTAGCAGCAGTTCAGCATCAGTGAATGGCACCTTCTTTTCCAGTGCCAGGTTCAAATGGTCCAGTGCCTGTTTGCGCTTATTTTGTTGCAGGTAAACCGACGCCAGTTGATGCCAGTTCTCGGGATTGCCAGGTTCTATCTTCAGCAGTTGCTTGAGAATACCCTCGCACTGTTCGAAGGCGCCGGCTCGGTAATACAATGCCAGCGCTTGATGCATCTGCTGCAGCTCAAGCCTGAGACCGTTCGCCTGGATGCCATCCAGAGCAGCGACGACAGCCACGTAATCAGTAAGCCGATATTGCGCCTGGGCCAACAGCAAAAAATCACGAGCGTCGGGGACCAGATCAATATCCAGGGCACGCTGCAGCACCACCGCAGCCTGTCGGTAGTTCTCATCCAGCAGGTAAACCTGGGCGAGTTCTCGCAACATCTCCCGGTTGGCCACATCCGACAGGCCTTCTGTCATGAGCGCCTGCTCGTAATACTCAATAGCGCTGACGTAGTCCTTTTGCTGAACATAATGACGAGCCAGAAAACGGCCTGCGCTGGATTTTGCATAGGGGTCATCGATACTGTTTATTTGCTGTTCCAGCTCAGCCACCGACATCTCAGAGCCTTTGCCCATCTCACCCAACGGGTCCAGCATAATGCGACTACGGTATTGTCCTTGCTCCTGCGCAAAGGCAACTGGTGCCAGCAGGACAGAGAAAATCAACAGTTGCTTAAGTACAGGCAATGGTTCAATCCACATTGGGAATGTTGTTGGGGTAATCCTGCCAGCGAACATCCACGCGCTGGGTGAGCACCACATTGGCTGAGGACTTGCCGGCGAATTTGACCGAATACTGCCAATCCTCAACTGCCGCGATGACTTTTTCTTCATAAACGCCGCGCGGTCTCGCATCCAGCACGCGCACATCGCGAGTCTCTCCCTGGGGTGTGACGGTAAATGCGACCAGCACCCAGCCACTGATTTTATTCTCCCAGGCGGCATCGGGAACGTTTGGCCGGCGAGTGTTGTACGGCACCACTTCCACAAAGCCTTGCGCGTCCTGGCCGCCGCCAGGAATCGCCACACCACCGACGCCCAGCGGCGCGCTGAAGCGATTACCCACAGCGCGAATATCGATATCGCCCACGCTTAGGTCAAGTGCGGGCAACTCCAGCTTTTGTTGTGGTTGAGGGGTTGGCGGAGCCATTTGCAGGGACTCCATGAGCGGTTCCTGCGGGGCCTCCTCTACCGCTTCTTTCACATCCTCTGGCTTCTCTGGCTCGGGTGTTTGTCGCAGTATTTCCACCTGCTCGTAAACGGCAAGTTGTATATCTTCACTCTGGCCACGCTTGATCAAACTCTGCATGAACAAGAAAATCGCCAGGCTCACCACAACAGCGCCGACAAAAGCAGGCAGTACTCTGAGGGGCGGCATACCGGTCATTGCACTGCTTTTTGCGCGGCGATCGCGATTCCCTCTACGCCGGCGAGTCGCACCTGATCCATCACTTCTACCAACATACCGGTAGAAGCCTCCTCGTCTGACTGGATAATGACTGAACCCTCAGGATTGTCCGCATGCAGGCGAGCGACTATGGCACGCACACTGCGTGGGTCCACAGGTCTACGATCTACCCATACTTCTCCATTGGCAGTGATTGCGATAAAGATATTGGCATTGTCTTGCTGCGCCGCTGTATCTGCTTGCGGAGTAGAGACGGTCACACCCGACTCCTTAACGAAAGAGGTCGTCACAATAAAAAAGATGAGCATGATGAATACAATATCCAGCATTGGTGTCATATCCAGCTCGGTTTCATCTGCTGGGGGAAGGTGCCGCCTAGCGCCCATTGGCTGTCTCCCATTGTGTCGATTCGTGCAACGGCATTGCATCCTGTAAGGCACTGGTTCTGCGGTCCGCCAATTGCCCCAGGCGAACGGTAAAGTAAATGCCGGTGAGGGCCACCACCAGCCCTGCCATCGTGGGAATGGTGGCTCGATAAATCCCCCGCGCCATTGCCTGGGCGTCGTCGTTGCCGCTCACCGCAATCACCTCAAACACGGCAATCATCCCCAGCACGGTGCCGAGCAGGCCAAGCAGCGGGCACAGGGCAACCAGCACTCGTATCATAGGCAATTGAGCATGGAGTTGGAGAGAGGATTCAGACAAAACTGCCTGACGAATTTTTTTAGCCTTCCAGGATCGACAATCCGCTCGGTGCTGCCATTGATCAATCAAGATCCCAGCCCGCCCAGGCCAGGTAAGCCGGAGGAACCAGGCTCGCTCAAGTATCAATAGCCACAGCAGCAGGCAGGTAAAGAACAACAGCCAGAGCACCGGCCCTCCCTGGTCCATAAAATCGGTGATCTCATACCAGAGCGCCACGCCTCAGCCCTCCTGCTGCTCAGCAGAGCGAGCCAACACGCCGGCGCATTGCTCGTCCAAACGCTGGATCATAATGCGCGAGAGGTAAGCCACAACGCTGTGACCAAATAACAGTGGAATCGCTACCACCAGACCCAGGACAGTCGTCATCAGGGCCTGGGATATTCCCCCTGCCATTAACTTGGGATCACCGGTACCAAACAGGCTAATAGCCTGGAAGGTGAGAATCATACCGGTGACCGTGCCCAACAAGCCTAGCAAGGGTGAGGTTGCAGCCAACAACTTGATCAGGCCGTTGCCGCGCTCCAGAGATGGAATTTCAGCGAGCACAGCCTCATCCAGCTTGAGCTGCAGTAATTCATCCTCTTCCACCGACACACCCTCGACGGCCAGCAGCACTCTGCCAAGCGGATTATTAGTTGCGGGCGTGTTTATCACATTCAGCTGGTGATTGATGCGCCGGGAAACCGTAAGCAAATACACCAGACGCCACAGGGTGAGTGAAATACCAAAAACGCCCAGGACGATAATAATAAAACCGATGGTACCGCCCTGCTCTATTCGTTCGCGCAAATCCGGGGTAAAGCTGAGCATTCCCAACAAGCTGCCCCGGGTGGGGTCAATCGCAAGGGTGTGCAGGCCGGCTTCGGCTGCCGTAAACTCGCGCGCTGCATCCCGGTAGCGCATTGGCGGTTGTCGGCTCAAGGACAGTAATTCTGCGGTTTCTGGCACATAGCGTAAAAACTCGCCATTGCTCCAGGCAGAAAACACGCCCACCCGCAACACGTCTGTGTTTTGCGTCGCTCCACTGCTATCGATCACCGGTGACTGAAACTGTGCGACCTTGCCCGACTCGGTCATATCTTCAGTCAGCAGCAGCCATAGGGACTGAATTTCTTCGATGCTGACCTGGGTATCAGCGTCGGCCAGCAACTGCGTCTGATCCAACCTTTGGGGAAGTTGCGCGCTGATCATGGATTCTCTGAGTACCGCGGAAAAATCGCCAGCAAACTCTCGGAATGTACTGGAAAGATCGCCCATGTCTTCGGCGACCCCGGCCAGTTCCTTTTCCAGGCGGGCAATTTCATCGGCATTGCGTTCAGTCACCGCGACTAAAGGCTGGTTTTCCTGCTGCTGCCGCTCAAAGTCGCTGCGTGCCCGCTGCAACAGTTGTTGCTGCTGGCGTTTGTCTGCCAGAAACTCGCGCTCTCGCTGACGATTGAGTTCACGCTGCTGCGCCTGTTGCTGCTTAACGGCCGCCAGCAGCTGGTCCAGGTCCTGGATTTGCTGCTCCGCCTGCACCCCGGAACAAAGCAGGCATGCAACCACCAGAACCCCCAGAAAGCGCTTCATGAGTCACCTCCGCGCGCTAACACTGGCAGTGCCAACAGTTGGGGGGCGGTTTGGCTACGCGCCACGCGGATGGCCTGGGAGAGTGCGCGATTGTGCCCTGTATCCAGCGGCAGCCATGATTGAGTAGCGCTGTCCCAATAGCCGCTGCTTTGGCGGTCAAGCGTCTGGTAGTAGAGCGCCACACGACCCAGACGCAAATATTCCACAGAGAATGTTTCCCCGCCTAGTTGCAGCGGACCTCGCCAGGCCTCTACGGTGCCGCTGTAGCCCTGCTCCAGTTGATAAGTTTCCAGCAGCAAGCGAAATCGGGCCGAGACCGAAATGTCCGCACGATCCAGCCGCTGTTTGAGCTGCAGCACCGCACCCAACCTCTCCTCCTGATGAAATGGCAGATCCAACACCACAAATGTTTCCAGAGCATCCACCATGGAGCGCATCAGCGGGAGAATACGCTGACGCGTAATACGCGCCTGGGCTATTTGCCGGTTAAGGGACTCAATGTTCTGTTGCTGAGAGGCGTCCAGTTGCTCCAACTCGCGGGTATAGGCCTGCTGGTACTCGGCATTTTCCTTGAGGCTACGGTACTCCTCGAGTAGCAGGCGAGCTTCACGGGACAGCGCATCAACTTTTTGCTGGGATTTAACGGCACTGGTATTAGTGTCTGCAACGACCTTAAGGCTGTCCTCTATCTCCTGGCCCTGGGCCAGATTGATCGTCAGCACCAACACGGAAAACGCACGTGCAACTTGTTGCATCCCGGTGATTGAACGGTTCCTGTACAAAGAATTACCCTCTGTTATTGTTAGACGCAGGATAGCAGCTAGCCTCGTTTTCAGTAAGCCAGCTTACGTTGCTTGCGCAGCTCTGCCAGGCTGGGTAATCCAAAGCTGCTACGGAACTCCTCGGTAAGATTCAGTATCTGTTGATAGAAAAAATCATGGGCCGCAGAGCCCAGCACCCGCTGGTGGCGCACGACTACATACTTGATGGCAAAGGTCCCCATTCCTGGTAATGGCAAGGCTACCACGTCGCGAGACAAATCAAATTGCTCGATAAACATAGGCGGCGCCGGGAACAGGCAATCTGTCTGCCGGACGACCTGCACTGCGGTTTGTAGATCATCCGTTTCTACGTGGGGATCAGTGCGCCGCTCATACTCCAGAATCGTAGCTGCATTGCCCTCATGAAATTTCAGTTCACCTATATCAGTTGATAACAGCGCTACCTGGGGATAGCGGGCTATATCTTCGATGGTGAATTTAGTGCCTTCCAGAGGATGCCCCTTGCGTGCAAGTAGCACCGGCTGGGCAAACGCCAGGGTGGTAAGCTCCAGATCCTGAGGATACTGCAGGCGCTCGATTTGCAGGGCAAAGTCCAGGGTTCCGCCAGCCAGCTGTTCAAATAACTGGTCAGTGCGTGAATAAGCGCGCAGCCTTAGCTTCGGCGCCGTCTGCTGTAATCTTATAATCAACGAGGGGAGAAACCAGGCGCCCATGTGACCCTGGACCAGGATATTCATCTGCCCTTCATAAGCCAGGGGGTCGAACTCAAGGGGCTGGATCATGCCCTGCACCGCCTGCAGTACTTGCGGCAATTTCGCCCCCAGTTGCTCCGCACGGGGCGTTGGTACCATGCCCGAACCACGCCGCACAAACAGCTGGTCATCAAACAATTCCCGCAGCCGTCCCAGGGTTTTACTCATCGCAGATTGGGTGATGTAGAGTCGCTCTGCCGCCCTGGAAACCGAGCGTTCTTCCAGCAAAGCCTCCAGCGCTACCAGCAAGTTAAGGTCTAGCCGTCCCAGGTCCCTTATATCCATTTAGGCCTCCGCATTCACCGCAAACAATGAATTCAATTCATTATAGTAATGACTCAATGCCATTTGAAGAATAAACATGCAGGTCCTACATTGGAAACGTCGCCGGGAGCATTAATACCGGCAATCAGTGAGGGATTCATCATGGTCTACATAGTTTCAATAGCGACACTATTTCTTGGTCTGGGCATTTGGCAGGAACAGCTGGGCTCGGGACACTCTGAAAGCGAGCTTGGCTCCGAACGTCACGGCCAGCGCTAATAGACAAGCCTAGCGACCCGACACTCGGGTGTGCAGCAGAGCGGCCCAACTGTTGAACAGGTTAGCTGTATCCACACCCGCAGCGCGAGTCCACTGCAGTGAGCCAATGGTTTGGCGGTCGCGCACGACGGCTAACAACTGACCTGAGCTCTCATCAAACAGGCGGAATTCAGCCGATACATTCACCACATCGCGCATAGCGCTAGAAGCTGAACCTACTGCCGCCGAAGACGTAGAACCAGAGCGCCCTGGACTTACTCTGGTCAGCTCGGCCTTCACCAGCAGGCGCTTGATCTCGCTCTCCTCCCGCGGATAATCTCTGAATGCATGAGCGGTAGCATTCGACCAGGCGCTAGCCAAATTTTCTTGGCGCTCGGCTGTCATCTGCCAATCCCGTCGATTGGTTCCGGTCACTGTCGTCTGGGTAACCTCCGCGTCAGCTGATCGAAACGCTTCAAAGGTAACAGCGCTGAAACTGGGGAGGTTCGCCTCCGGCAGCACATAGGCCGCTTCAAAACCCGTTCCGCTAACCGGGTGCAAACCTTCGGCCGCAAATTCAGCCGCTGGCTGTTCATCGATCGCTGGCGTGGAACAGGCACCGAGTATGCTCAAAGCCAGGGCAGTGGCCACTACGCTAACCAGTTTTATCATTACAGTCTCCAGTAATCGAAAGTGATAAAAAAGCGGCCAGCGAGCTACCCCGGTGGCCGCTTATATAGGCGCTTCGGTCAGGACTCAGCAGGGTCCTTTCTTGGCTTAATCAGGAAGCAAGCCAGTGCCGGCATCAGGATCAACGCGCCAAACATGTTCCAGATGAACATGAAGGTTAGCAAGATGCCCATATCAGCCTGGAACTTGATTGGCGACGCCGCCCAGGTGATAACACCCGCAGCCAGGGTGACACCGATCAAGGCCACCACCTTCCCGGTGAAGTTGAGTGTCTCGTAATAAGCTGTCGTGAGGTCCATCCCCTGCTTTTGCTTGGCCAGGATGACAGTAAGCACGTATAGCGCGTAGTCAACACCGATACCAACACCCAGGGCGATTACCGGCAGCGTAGCCACCTTCACTCCCATACCCAGCCAGACCATCAGAGCCTCGCAAAGCATAGAGGTCAGCATCAACGGCAGCACCGCACAGATCACACCCGGGACTGAGCGGAAGGTCAGCATACATAACAGGATGACTGCACCGTATACGTAGAACAGCATTTCCGTGTTGGCCTTCTTCACTACGATGTTAGTGGCGGCCTCGAAGCCTGAGCTGCCTGCAGCGCCCATAAACTCTATTTTCTCGATGTCGCCCCATTCTGCGTTGAACGCATCCAGCGCAGCTACCACGCCTTCCAGGGTCTCAGCCTTATGATCAGCCAGATAAATCAGCATAGGCCAGATCGAGCAACCTGGATCGACGTACTCCAGAGTCACCAGTTCGCTAACGGCATAGTTAACCGTGTCTTGATTGCGGAACAGGGACTGCCACTTAGGGAAACCCTCGTTAATTCCCATCATGATGTCGCGAGTACGCACGTTCAGGCCGCGGATATCCTCGACGCCCGGAACCTGGCGCATTTGCCATTCCAACTCGTTGGCAAGATTCAGGCCCTCGAGGTCAATACAGCCGTCGGGAGCTGTCTTGATAATGACTGCAAACACATCGGTACTGACCGAATAGTTTTCAGTCATGAATGCAACATCCTTGTTGTACGTAGAATCAGCACGCAGCTCCGGCGCGCCTTTGTCGAGGTCACCTATTTTCAGGTCCTGGGCGACATAAATTCCTACGCCTGCAAGCACCACGCTAACAGCAATTGCCGCTGCAGCTGGCCCGCGTTTGGTAAACGCAAGCAGGAAACGCCACACAATGTGCATCTCATTCGCACTTTTGATTGGACGAGAAGCTCGCAGAGCGCACTTGCGCCCCACACCGGTGTAGGACAGTACGATGGGGATCAAGATCAGGTTGGTAAAGATCAGTACCAACACACCAATACTGGCGGTAATCGCCAGATCCTGGATCACTTGAATCTGAATAATCATCAATACAGCAAATCCCACACCGTCAGACAACAGTGCTGTCACCCCAGCAAGGAACAAACGTCTGAAGGTATAGCGAGCAGCGATATAACGGTGGGTACCCCGGCCAATATCCTGCAACACGCCATTGAGTTTCTGCGCGCCGTGACTTACGCCAATCGCAAACACCAGGAAGGGCACGAGAATAGAGAATGGATCCAGCTCATAGCCCAGGAATGCCAAAATACCCAACTGCCACGCTACCGCCACCAGGGTGCAGGCAATCACGATAACGGTGGAGCGGAAACAACGTGTGTACCAATACAGCAAAGCAGTGGCGATAACGACAGCGACCGCAAAGAACAACATAACGGCAAAAAGACCGTCGATAAGATCGGCAATTAATTTGGCGAAGCCGATGATATGGATAGACTTGTCAGGATCACCTTCAGTGAATTTTTCGCGGATATCTTCCAGCGTTTCACCAAGATCTGAGTAATCAAGACGTTCACCAGTCTCTGGATTTTTATCCAGCAGCGGCACAATAATCGCCGCAGATTTTTCATTATTTGCCACCAGATCGCCCATAATGCCGGCGCGCAAAATATTACGTTTAACTTCGGCAATGGAACCATCGGAACCATCGAAGTTGCCTGGAATAACCGGGCCACCTTCAAAACCCTGCTCCGTCACAACCCGCCAGCGGGTATTGGGAGTGAACAGCGACTTCATTCCGTTACGATCTACCCCTGGGATAAAGAATATTGCGTCGTTAACCTCTTCCAAAAACTTAAGGTTTTCAGCAGATAAAATCGTGCCGTCTTTGACAGCAACCACGATACGCAGGTTATTGCCCAGCCCCTTTAGGTCAGTCTTGTTTGCCTCATAGTTGATGACGTACTGGTGTGCTTTGGGCAGGGTTTTTTCAAACCCTGCTTTAAGCTCTATTTGAAAAGCCATAAAGCCCAAAATCAGGGTGGTCAGTGCACACAGCAGTATCACAGCTGCGCGGTTGTTAAAGACCAGTTTCTCGAGAAAGGTTCCCGAGTCGTAATCAAATTCATTCAGATCCGAAATTACCGGAAGTTCTGACTGTTCTGCATGCGCCATAGCGTTGTCTCCGATAACTCTTTATTGTTTGGGAAGTGCAAGTTTCTGGATGCCTGCTGGGCCACCCACCAATATGCTGCCTTCCGGGCCCTCCGAAACGGCATAGACGCGATTGCCGCTGGACACAGGCATATAGTTAAAGCTTTTGCCGTCATCAGTGCTGACCAGAATCTCGCCAGCAATACCTGTGAAGATCAAATGACCATCACTCAGTAGTGTTGAGGCGACGATTGAACTGCTCGGTGGCTTTTGCACCTCTTCCCAGCTCTGGCCTTCATCTTCGGTGCGGAACATCCGGCCGCGCAAACCGCCCAATACTATTGCCCCGCTACTGGAAGCCGCGCTGGAGAAAAAGCTGCCCTCCCAGGGCACAGTTTCCACCAGCTTTGCTGTCTCAGCCTCGGCATCACCGATCATAAACAGACCTGCTTCACCGCTCAGGAAAAAGCGCTGTTTGCCCTCAAGCAGAGCAAAGTCGAATACATGGAAAAAAGAATCGTTCTCGGTAGTCTCCAGCACGTGCACCCAGTTCTCACCACCGTCTTCTGTTTTGAGCATCATCCCATAGGCACCAAATACGTGACCAAAGGTAGGGCTGTGAAAAAACACTCTGAACAGTGGTTTGTCTGCGCCCTGCTCCACTGCAAACTGCATTTCCTCTACCAGAAAAGGGTAATCTTCGTTTTCTGGATTTTCCTCGGCTAGACGCGAGTAGTAAGCAAATCCCTCGGCACCGTAGCGAAGACCGTCGTATTGTTTGGTCCAGTTCTTGCCACCGTCGGTCGAATGCAAAATGATGCCTTCATGACCTACAGCCCAACCAAGCTCTGGCGTCGGGAAATGAATATCGAGAATGCTACTTCTCACCGGGACATTGGCTTGATCCCAACTCATTCCGTCTTCGGAAATGAGAATATGCCCACGGTGGCCAGTGGCGTAAAAGCGCCCATGAAACTGTCGAATCGTGTAAATCAGCGATTCAGCCGCCAAGTCACTCTTCACCGCCGGAAGTTCCAGCACGTCATAGCTTTTGGCGTATGTCGTAGCTGCAAGCGGAGCCAGCAAACCGGCAAACACAATGCCGATCAGTGCGCGTCTAATTCCCATGGATCAAGTTCCCGTTTTATCCAATAAATTAAAACCAAAAAAGGGGCGCTGCCTAAGCAACGCCCCCTGCTTTAAACTGGCTTAGCGAACACCGCCGCGAGCCATGCCTTTGGGACTAAACCAACTGTCGTTCTGATCTACACCGTTCTTGAAACCACCGGGTGAAGGCTTGGTGTTCAAATTGTAGATACCCTGCACCAGGTCGTAGGCACCATAGGCGAAGTGATAGTTAGACTTTATGTCATACAGGTTAGCGCCGTAGGCGTACTGAACGCGCCACAGATTGCCCTGACCGTCATAGTTCTCTGCTGACAAGCCAGCCCAGCTGTCTTCATCAATGTAGAAACGGCGCTTGCTGTAAAGATGGCGATTGCCCTCTTTGAGCGTTGCTTCGATAATCCACATGCGGTGCTTTTCCCAACGAACTACCTCGGGGTCAATGAACTTCTCACCCAGCGTGTCTTTAAGCTCTTTCTGGAACACAAACTCGTAGGCAGAGTAAGGCACGATCATTTCCTTCTTGCCCACCAGCTTCCAGTCAAAACGCTCTGGGGAACCGTTAATAATGAAGGAGTCATCGTAGGTAGATGTGCCTGCTACACCGGGGTTTGGTGTATCAAAGTTAACGGCCGGTGCAAGACGCACACGACGTTGCCCTGTCAGGTACTGCCAGGCTTTACGCCCCTTACCCTGAGTGAAGTCAGCTCCGGGTTCGTGAACCAGCAGAATTTCGCCGGCACGACGTGCAGGCGCCTTGTAGTTGATACGCAGCTTCAGCCAGGGAGTATCGTCCATGATGTTATCGGGGGCTTTGTACATGGGTAGTACGTTGCCCATCAGGCCTGTAGTAGACAGGATCGCCTTGCCGTTAGAGCTCACATAGTAGGTATCATACTTAACGGTGTGGTCAGACAGGTATCGTGTCAAGTGATTCCACAGCACTTCCAGGCCGCTTTGTGGCAGCGGGAAAGGGACACCAGGGTAGGCATTTGCAATGCGCTGCCCGCCATCTTCAAGCGTGGCGCCAGTCGCGTTCTTTGCAGTGTTGCTATACACCCAATCCGGCACTACAAAATCTCGTTTGGTCGGATAGACGTGGATTTTGAAGCCATCAGCACCCATCTTCTCGAACATTGCCTTGGTGCCTTCTGTCAGCACCTCTGCATATTCCTGGTAGTTACTGCCGTCAATGGTATACAGCGGCTCTTCACCGGGGTAGGCATCAACATAGTTGTCGGAACCGGCAACGAAGTCAGCAGGAATTGGCGTGCCCGCCGGGTTCCATGCGGGAATACTGCCATCGGCATTGGCGCCAGCCTCGGCGCCCATGGGAGTCAGGTCAGCGCCCAAACGTGCCGCTTCCTCAGTGGAAACCGACGCCAGAGCTGTACCCGTAACGAGGCTGCCAAGACACAGGGCAGCCAGGGTTTTTTTGTACATCATCTTCAAATCCTCTTATACGATATTTATATCGTGATACGCATCAATTAGTAGACTAGACCAATCCTAGAAGGTTCGCTTCACTGTGAGAGAAACATTGTCGCGGTCTTTCAGCAGACCACCAATTCCTGCGGCAACAGGGCCAAAGAACACGTTGTAACGTGCATTCACAGTATATTTTTGGTCAATGCTCAGTTCCAGACCAATCGAGCCACTGCCGCGTTCCTCGTCACCGCCGAAAGTAAACGGACTCTTTTCGCCATCAATGGTGTAAGACACGGCCATAGGTGCACTGAGGTCCCAGCCGGGATATACCTGATACCAGGTCGGTTTGAATACGCCGCCGACGGTGCTGACCACGCGGTCTTCTTTCACTCGAAAATCAACCAGCTCACAATTTGCGGTGCACTTGTCGAGCATCTGAAATGTGCCTTCAAGAATCCAACTACCGCCATCCCAGAGGGCGTTGCTACTCAAAAGACCAATTCCGTTTAGGACAACAGACCAGATATCGCCGACTGGTCCCAGGTAGTTACTTGAATCGTACTCATAGTAATCGCCGGGGATATGCCCGAGACCAAGAGCACCCTGAATCGTGTCAACAAAAGCATCCGGTGCGCCATAAAAACGCTGAAAAGAATTAGCTAAATCCGGGGCTATGCCTGCATCCTGCCGCAACACGATATCGGCACCAACGCTCACACCACCAATTTCTTTGGCCAGCGAGATAGCATAAAGGTCGATATCATCCTTGAACAGCCACCTGCTCTGCCCAATAACAACAGTGCCCGCTTCAGGGTCGACTACGGGCGTATTCGGTGGACAGGGCTCCAAAACTCCTGCATCACAACCGCCATTCCATGCACCCAAAAGAAGACCGGCCAGAGCGTTTCCGCTTGCCGCCTGGGCCGCTGCGAGCTGCCCCGTATCAAAACCGGCATGTAGTCCGTGCAAGTTCTTGTCGACGTAATTCAGGTAAATAAAGCTGGTTTCCAATGCCCAGGAATCCACCCAGTATTGGGCATTGAAGCCCCACTCATCGCTCTCGGTTTTGTCCTTGTTACCGTTTACGCCCGTTCGAAACGGTATACCCGGAATAAAGGTCGCAAACTCGGTGTCCTCGGTCAGACCTTCCGCCGGACTAAAGTAGGTGCCAGTTTCCGGCAGGCGATAGCGCTCATGCTCGAAGCTATAATAGGCATTCAGCGTCAGGTTGTCGGTAACCTGGAACACTGTTGAAAGCTTTGCTGTTGGGCGAAACAACTCCTTGGCCTCAGAACCGGGAACGGCTAACGCCTTAGAAAAATCAATCGGCGCCATGGCGCCACCAACACCGGCAATCGCACCGGTAGCCAGTAGGCTATTGCCCCAGTAAATGGTATGGCGACCCGCACGCACCCCAAGAGAGGTGTCGCCGATGAACCAGTTACCGAAGACAAAGGCGTCCAGGATTTCACCACCGTAGTAGTGTAGGTCTTCTGCAGCATCGCCGTATTGGCCAGGATCAACACTGGGCGTTGCCCAGGTTTGGTAACGGTCAGTGGGGTGATCTGAATCCTTGTAGGCATAGTCGTACCAGGCAGAACCACTGATGCGGAAACCAAAGTCGTCTTTCCAGATGACGTCAAACTCAGACAGAACGTCCAATCGAGTACTAACAATGCCCAGATTACTGCGGTCTACTGACAATGTCGCATCATCTGCGAGGCCGGCACCAGTCGCGTTGTTTCCTCGACCACCGTTGTATACGTCACTGTCCTGCTTCGCCACCCGGGACATCACATTGGCCTTGACCGTGTTATCCCAGCGAATTTCCCAGTCATCGGATGTGTCGAACTGAAAAGCGTGTGCTTGCGCACTGATGGCGGCGAGGACCGACATTGCTAGCAGCTTCTTCTTCATATTGCTTACCTCTGCGAGTGTTATTGAGCACTTTATATTTATTGCGGCTAATGCCGCTATTTTTAAAATTATTGGATGCAAGCCGATTGACCCTGCGGACGTGACTTCACGCCGCGCGAGGACGGTGTATTTCTGCATCTTCTGTCTTCTTTTAATGGCCAGCGTGTCCGTTCATTATTTTGCGACTCCCTTGGGAGCCACCTTATGATCGCGGATCGAGTCTATGAGACACGAGGCCTGCCGCCCTGAGGGCGACCTTTCTACTTCACTTGATTTTCCGGCAACGCAGGACTATTCAAGCTAACTTGAAGCAGCAACCCGGAGTATAGCGATATTACAGCAGGTTACACACTATCAAGATATTGATATGGGACATGATTTTGTGATTTTAGGCCAAAAATGGCCTGCCAGTTAGTCGCCAAAGGAATATTTCGCGACCAAGGCGCACAAAACTCCGCTTCACTAGCAGTCGAACCGGCTCAAACAGGCGCAATTTTACGACTCGGCGAGCAAACCGGCTTGGCCAGCGGTGATATGGCCTTGCTGATATAGCCAGCGTATCGAATCGGCCAGCGTGTCTGCTACTGGACGGAACTCAAAGTCCAGATCTGTCTCTACCCGGGTGTTATCAAGCGGTACCCACTGGGTCGCGTAATTGAGCCCTTCTCGGGTGATGGGTAAATCCAATTTGAATATGGGCGAAAGCTGGTCAGCCAGACTGCCGGCAAGGCGCATCAGGCCTCCGCTTATCGGCAGCTTGGTAATTTTGGTACCAGTGAGCGCCTCCAGCTCAGGCGGCAATTCCTTCCAGCTCAAATAGTGGCCGCCGAGAACGTAGCGATTTGAGGGCACCTCGTACTGCAATATATGCAGGTGAACACGGGCGATGTCACGCGCATCCACATACTGGTTGCCGCTGCTCATCATGGGCACAAACAGGCTCAGGTAAGTCTGCAGGCCTATATGGGCCTCGGTCAGTTCGGGAGCATCGGGCCCCATAACCGAGGCTGGATAGGTAATGTACACAGGGTGCCCCTGCTCTTGAAGAGACCGGGCATACTCCTCGCAGGCGACTTTGGAACGGCCATAACCCCTGGGGTTTGGCCCGGGAGGAGAATCTTCATTCAGTGAGGTTGCCGCTGGATCGTACAGAGCAGTAACACTGGATACGTGAATGATCGTTTGCAAACCCATTTCTGCGGCGCCGCCCAGTACATTCTTGGCACCCTGCAAGTTCGTTCGATAGACGCGATCCGCATCCGCTGCATGGGTTGAGACCAGAGCAGCCACATGAACCACCCCATCGCAGCCCTGCAACGCCCGTTTTACCGAGTCTGCATCGCCAATATCGCCAACCGTATGATGCTGGATCGCATCCGGTCCGTACATACGCTGCATCTTGTCGACACTGCGCACCAGCAGGCTCACCTCTAACCCCGCGTCCAGCAGGGCCATTACTGTGTGGTAACCAATAAAGCCGGTTCCGCCTGTCACCATTACTCTCACTGCGCGCCTCCCTGGGCTATTAGCGCCTGGCCACCATCGAAACCGTTGGTCTGGCCGTTAAGCTAAGACGAGCCCTAACTGTGTAACAGGGCACTAAAACGTCTAATATTTTCTTCACACTCGCCCACAGGTGCCGGGCAATATTTGCAATGAAATCTGTGTCAGTGGCCATTATGCTTGATTGTTCTGCGTAGTCCTAAACCAGAGCCGTCACATTGGCCGGTTTTTTAGCTCGACGGCGTTACCTGGCGAGCGCCAGAACTTTTTCACGATAGCTGCGAGGCGTCTCCCCCGTCCAGTTTTTGAAGGACCGCACAAAGGAGCTGGGCTCGGTAAAACCAAGATAGTCAGACAGGTCCGCCACCTTGGCATCCTCATTCAACAGCCTGTCGATAGCAACCTGGCAGCGAACCTCGTCCTTAAGCTGCTGATAGCTGGTGGATTCGCCCTGCAAGCGCCGACGTAAACTGGACTCAGACATATGAAGCTGGCGGGCAACGTCGGTAAATGACGGCAGACCAGTTGCCAGGTCGATGGTAATCAGTGATTTGATTGCTGCGCTGGTGCTGGCGGGCTTTTGCTCAATCAGGATTAGCTGATAGATGGCATTGTCGAGAAACTGGCGCAGCGAATCGCTAGTGTGGACGATACGTCGATCCAACTGCTGCGCGGCAAAAGAAAAATCGTTCTCCTGCGCGTCGAATAAGACCTTGCTGCCAAAGCTTGCACTTAGACTCTCGTGATAAGCGCTGTTTAGAAACGGCGCGGCGATATTAGCTTGTTCTATTGCCAGAGACTCCCCCACTAACCAACCACACAGCGCGTGCCAGATTAGTAGGCCAGAAGCCTTGGCCACGGTATCCTGGGAATCCGCGCGATCCCAATTATCTGGCACCAGCGCAGCCCCTCGCTCTGTAAAACGAATGTGATAGCCCAGTCGAGCTGTTTCGCCTGCCACATCCAGGCATACCCTGTGGCCAATCATCGGGTAAAGCATTGTTTCATAGCGAACCGCCAGGACCAGGGCGTCCCCCAGGGTGCGAGCACCGATCATGCAATGGCACATCAGCTCAAACGCCTCGCTACCTACTCCCGCAGCCCATGGCAAAGGCTGCTTGAGCGTCTGCATTTCGACAACTGCTTCCTTGTAGAGCTTTGAATATTGTTGCCCGGGGATGATGTCATCGCCTTCAAGCCCGGCGATACGCGCACGCGATAGATTCGCTCTGGCGGCAATAGCATCAACGTCGAGTTCCAGCCGCTGAAGGTAATCGAACAGGCGATGAAATTTGTGGGCGGTAACGCTAACTTCTTTCATAGAGATAGATAATGTTTATAAATATGACCTGAGTGGCCCTAGCCTGCATCAGCATCAAGACTATCATAAGCAGATTATTGAATAACCAAGGGTGCGGGATTAGTGTCTGTCACAACAAAAGATCATCTCAGGCATGAAGCATTGGTAGGCGGGATCTCTAATACTTTTTTCAACGGTATTATTGCCTGGCTACTGTTACGCTCTGGACCCGCTCTACAGTGGGGAGGCGAACATAGTTTTGTCGTCGACATCATTGCCACCGCGCTGCTGTTGCCACTCATTGTTGCCCTGATTGTCATCCCCCTGCAGCGTAGCAAGGTCAAAAAGGGCAAGCTGCATACTATGAGTCTGCAGTCGAGTTCTGCCATTCAGCGCTTCGCCAATCGATTCCCCTACTCCACCGGCAAGAGCGCGCCCTTGTTCGGGCTGGCGGGGATGCTGGTAATCGCGCCATTAACCCTTCTTGGGTTCTACCTGCTCGGAATTTCAGCCGTCACACCGTTACACTATGCCATCTTCAAAGGATTATGGGCCGGCGGCATGGCCGCGGTGATGGTGTTACCAATGGTGCTGGTGGCCCTGCGTGATCCGGGCACCGGGCAAGTCTGAACAAAATCATCAGGAGAAGGCACATGGGATTACTGGAAAACAAAGTGGGTGTCGTTACTGGCGCGGGTCAGGGCATCGGTAGAGCAATAGCCATGCGCTGCGCGGCCGAAGGCGCAAAAATTGTTGTCGCCGACTTCAACCGCGAGACCGGCGAGGAAACCGTTGCGAAGATAATCGAAGCAGGTGGCGATGCCGTTTTCGCCTTCGGTGATGTTAGCGACGAGGAATCTGTAAAGACGATGATCAACAGCGTTATCGAAAGCTATGGCCGTCTGGACATTGCCTGCAACAGCGCCGCTCTTAGCCGCGGGTCAGGCCCTATACACGAGTACACGCGCGAGGTTTTCGACCAAACATTACATATGTGCCTGACCAATACCTGGCTATGCATGAAGTATGAAATCCCCCATATGCTGGCTCAGGGTGGCGGCGCTATCGTCAACATCTCCTCCAACGCATCCCTGCGGGGGCAAGCCTACAACACCGCCTATGCGGCTGCCAAAAGCGGGGTTAATCTGCTCACCAAAAGTTCTGCTGCCGAATACGGCGGCCAGGGCATCCGCATCAACGCGGTCTCTCCTGGAGTCATCCGCACCCCTGGCGTCGAGAACTACTTTAAAGAGCAGCCGGAGATGGCCGAAGGGTTAAAACGCGCAGCGGTATTGAACCGACTGGGAGAGCCCGAGGAAATTGCCGAAGCGGTTGTTTTTCTGTGCAGTGACCGGGCATCGTTTATTACCGGCCAACTGCTCTCGGTCGATGGTGGTGGCGCAATCAAGTAACGCGTGTCAGCTTTGGTTGCGCAGTAACTCTGGCGCCAGGTGCTTAATCTGGCTGCGAATACCATCGCGCCAATCTACTTTCGTCGGCCCTATCAGTTGATGCATTTTTTCGGTGTCAATCGCCAGACTACCAAAAGCTTTCGGGTTTTCAGTAAAGCTGCCGGTAAAACCAGTCAGTTCGCTGATGTAGGCGCACCACTCCTCAATGCTAACCTGCTGTGAACCACCAAAATTCAAGGTGGTGACGTCTGTGCTGGCTGCACCCAGCAGATAGGGGATTTTCTCAATATAGTCATCAACGTGTAGCGGATTGTAGTAGTTCGGCTTATCCGGATGTAACTCGATAGGAATACCTTGCTGCATCATCAACAGGTGATAATACATCCAGCCGCCGTTGTCGCCGTAGGGCACGCTGAGCCTGGCTATAGTTGTGGGAATCTCCTGCTGATGAGCCACGAATCGACACACAGTTTCGGCCGCTATTTTAGAAATGCTGTAGGTAGGAAACATCACCCGGTGATTATCGCCCAGAGGCGAATCCTCGCTACGCGGCTCATGCCCCGCATATTCATAAACCGCGGTCGATGAAAAGTGTACAAAGGCGCGAGCTTTGTGGCAGCGGGACATCAAATAGCCTACGCCTTCACCATTGGCGGCCAGGTCATAGTCGAAATCGCCACTTTTGACTACGGCAAAGTTGAGTACGTAGTCAATGTCCTCAGGCACCGCCAAAAGAGACTCAGGTTTGGACAAGTCCGCCTGGATAACCGTAGCACCCAACGCTTCGATTTTTTCTCTGTCCTGGGCTTTGCTAAATCTGGCCAGTGCGTAGACATCAGCAATTTTGGCAAAGTGCTCCACCACCGGCAATGCTACCTGCCCGGTTGGGCCAGTGATCAATAATTTACTTCCCGAGACATCCACTGGTTTTACTGGCATCGGCTTCTCCTTTGGTCTTTGTTGGCTACAGCTTGGGGTAGTCGGTGTATCCCTTCTCACCGGGTGTGTAAAGTGTTCCGGGGTCAAACTTCGCCAATTGTGCACTGCTTTGCCAACGAGCGGGCAAATCCGGATTGGCAATAAATGCGCGGCCAAATGACAGCGCACTGACTTCACCACCTGCAACCGCCTCAGTAGCCTCATCAAAGCGGAAGCTGTCATTCGCGATGAGCCTGTCACCAAAGCTACCCTGGCCCAGGGCAATATTGTCCACACGACCCGTGGGAAAGCGGATGACATGCAGGTATGCCAAATCCAGTGCCTTTGCCTCTTCCAGCAGATACTCGAAGGTGTGCTGGGGATCGTCGTCTTGCAAATCGTTGAATGGATTGTCGGGGCAAATTCGCATACCGACTTTACCCGATCCACCCACCGATGAGAGCGCTGCTAATACTTCCAGTACAAAGCGACAGCGATTGCCAACACTACCACCGTATTCATCCTCTCTTCGATTGCTGCTCGTGCAGAGGAACTGTGCAGGCAGATAGCCGCTGGTGCAGTGCAACTCAACGCCGTCAAAACCTGCTGCATAAGCGTTTTGGGTAGCAGTGCGATACTCTTCAATAACCCCGGCAATCTCCTCAATGGTGAGCGCGCGAGGTGTATCCAGGGCTTGCATCGCAGCCTGGTCTGTATAAATGTCGCCGCGCGCAGCAATTGCTGAGGGTGCCACGGTCTCTGCACCATCAGGTTTGTTCAGGTGGTTCGATACCCGGCCCACGTGCATCAGTTGCGCCACAATCGTTCCGCCCTCGGCATGGACCGCATCGGTGACCTTGCGCCAGGCTGTTACCTGCTCTGGCGAATACAATCCCGGTGTGCGGCAATACCCCAGACCGTTAGCGCTGGGCGCTATTCCCTCTGACACGATCATGCCAGCACCTGCTCGCTGCCGGTAATACTCCACCATTAAGTCGTTGGGCATGGCTTGCGCGTCCGCCCGGCTTCTGGTCATGGGCGCCATCACAATACGATTGCGCAGCCGCAATGTACCCAGTTCCAGGGGTGTAAATAAATCCATCATAGTCTCCTAACGTACCCTGATCTTGGGTTCGTCGGCATTGCCGCGCATGGTGTTGAGAAATTGCTCCAGCGGTGCTGCAGCAGCCACCTCTGGTTCATCGCTGTCGGGGGGATTGTCCCAGTAGTCTTGCCAGGTAGGCCATAGATCGTGATAGGCGCCGGCATAGGGCTCCCTGTCGGGCCAGCGCATTTTATCGTCGCCCACAGGTGGCTTGTTGATATCGGTCGCATACCAGTAACATGGTAAACGACGACGGAAGTACCAGCGCCCCTCAATACGTTCGTAATTATCCCAGTAGAGCATCTGCATAATCACCCACTCCGTGCCACCATCCGAGCGAGGGGTTTCATGTTCGTTTTTGCTATAAACCACGCCATGAGCGTGATCGGCATCATCGAACTCGATGACATGATTGCCGATGTGATGCGATGTTCCCGTAAACTGCAACCGCAGAGTGTCATCCAGCCAGCGTTTGAGATGAGGCCGGCCCACTTTTTCGCGACTCACTTTAATATCTGGCGCGAACAAATTGACGTGAGAATCCAGGTCGCGCATGTCCAGCGACAGGGAATACTTGGCAGCGAGCTGGCGAATCTCATCCAGGGATTCCAGGCGATCTATCCGCGCCAGTAATGCTGTATCTGCCATATCATTTTTTCCTTATTCCATCGTCGTAGCAGCTTAGAATTACGCCTTCGAATGAGCAACAACCACAGCGTTCAAATTCGCTGGCATATAAGGTCAGGACAAAATTACTGCTGATCGGTATAAATAATGTCGGATTCGTTCGCCGTGCTGCTTGAGTGCAGCGGCCGCCACGACCAGGCGAATCAGAAAGGAAACACTCTGGGCAGCAAAATAATGACCGTCGTGGAGTAAACAATGGACAGCGGCAAGCCTGCCCGGAAATAGTCCTTGAGCGTGTATCCACCCAGGTTCTGCACCATCAGGTTGGTGGTATAGCCATAGGGGGTAAGGAAGCTGGCGCTGGCCCCAAAGGCCACCGCCATGATAAACGGCATATGCGACAAGCCATAACTTTCAGCCAGCCCAAAGGCGATTGGAAAAACCAGCGCCGCGGCGGCATTGTTGGTCATGGTCTCGGTGAGCAACAACGTACCAAAGTATATGCCTGCCAATGCGGCATAGGGGCCCAGTGGTGCGAGGTGGTCATGAAGGAAGTTAGCTAGCACCTCAACAACGCCTGTATTCATCAGCGCCTGGGACAAGGTCAAGGCAGAAGCGATGATCAGCCACAGTTCAAAGGGGAACCGGCGGCGCAGCTCTGAACCACGCACAACGCCCATAACCAACATGCAGACCAATAGAAACGCCATGCCTTTGATCAGAGGAACCGCACCCGTCGTCGCCAGACCGATTACCGCGACCAGCGTGGCAGTGATGAAATAGTTCTGCAGTGGCGTCGTTTTTACGCCACCGACTGACTCATCGACCACTACGAAATTTTTGTCTAGATTCTTGCGCTCATTAAAATCAGTGCCTACCGCCAGCATCATGCTGTCACCGGCCTGCAGCGTGATATTGCCCAGTTTGCCCGACAAACGTTTACCACCCCGACGCATACCCACCACGGCAGCGTCAAATCGAGAGCGGAAACCGCTATCCTTGATCGTTTTGCCCTCGATAGAGGCGTTGGGCATGACGATAACTTCCATCATGTTTTCCCGCAGCAAGCCCTCCTCCACCGCGAATAATTGCAGACCGTCAAATTTCTCCAGTGCGTTTATCTGCTTGATGTCACCGGAAAAAATTAACTTGTCACCCGCTTCGATATACTCGTGAGGTGCCACTGGAGAGACCAGGTGCTCTCCGCGCACAATCTCGACCAGGAATAGGTCCTCCAGATCCCGCAAGCGATTTTCAAGAATGCTCTTGCCCACCAGGGGCGAATCTGCGGCCACCTCAGCTTCAATCACGTACTCATTGATATCGATGCGGCCATCTTCAGATACCGGCAGCAGACGGGCACTGAATAACATCACCACCAAACCAAGACCAGTGACTGAAGCACCCACGATCAGAAAGTCGAAAAAAGCTAGCCCCTGGCCGGTGACATCCTCTAAAAAGCTACTGACAATCAGGTTGGTCGATGTGCCAATAAGCGTCATGGTGCCGCCGAGGATGGCGGCATAGGAAAGTGGTATCAGTAACTTGGATGCAGGATGGTGTTTGTTACTGCGCACGGTGTGCGCCAGGGTCGCTACAACCGCGGTGTTATTCACAAAAGCTGAGAAAAACGCGGTGACCACGCCCAAACGCAACAAACTTGCGTTGTATCCCGGCGTGATTAACTTGCCCGACAGATGTGTTAGCCAGGACAGCTTTTCCAGCCCAACCGATACCAGCAGCAACACTATGAGCGTCATCAAACCGCTATTTGAAGCCTTGGACAGCACATCCGCTGTGTCCACCATCCCGAGAAAATAGGCCGCAAGCATAGAACAGGTAAACACCCAGACGGCTGGCCAATCTGTAAAGATCAGGCTGGCCATCAGGCACAGGAACAACCCGGTTATCAACAACTGATCAATCATTGAGCGATTCAAAGCTCCGCGGGAAAACAGGCTCTAGCATACTGGTTTGTGCCCCGCGGGGACAACCAAGTATCACCATAGTGTGATCAGACAAACCGTCAACGGCTATCCCGGCTCATCTCTGGAATTCCTTGCCCAGTGGGGGATAATGCTTTGCTGTGCAACATAAAGTCCCTCTTTGGAGTGCGTCAATGATCGACCCTGACAATGCCTTCTCCCCTGTACAACTGGGAGAGTTACAGTTGAGCAATCGCCTGGCGATGGCACCCATGACGCGCGCCCGCACACCAGAGCGTATCCCCAACGACAATATGGTTCGCTACTACACTCAAAGAGCCGGTGCGGGATTGATCATTACCGAAGCCACCCAGATATCACAACAAGGTACGGGGTCCTTCGCTACTCCAGGCATCGAGACCCCTGAGCAGATCGCCGGCTGGCGTAAGGTAACCGAAGCGGTGCACGCGGCAGGTGGCAAGATCATCTGCCAGATCTGGCACGTTGGCCGGGTTTCACACGCCAGCTTTCAGGCCCCGGGAGTGGCGCCCGTGTCATCGTCAGCGGTCGCCGGTCAGGTCAATACCTTCACCGCCGAAGGTTTTGAACCCTGCACTGAACCTCGCGCGTTGGAGATCAACGAAATCCCTGGCGTCATTGAGCAATACCGACAGGGCGCGATCAACGCAATCGAGGCAGGCTTTGATGGCGTGCAAATTCACGCCGCCAGCGGCTACCTGATTGATCAATTCCTGCGCGATGGCGTCAATAAGCGAGAGGATCTCTATGGCGGCAAAGTGGAAAACCGTGCCCGCTTCCTATTGGAGGTAAGCGATGCCGTTTGTGCAGCCATTGGCCCCGGACGCACATCAGTTCGGCTCTCCCCATTTACCGTTACCTGGGATTGCACCGATAGTGATCCTCGCTCCATTTTTAGCCACGCTGTCAGCGAGTTGGAAAAGAGGGACCTGGCTTTTCTGGAAATCGTTGAGCGCGGCTTTGACTCTATTGCGGTAAGCAATGGAGCAGAAGTAGAACCCGGAGCCTTTAACCCCAAAGACCTGCGCGCGCTCTATAGCGGCAACCTCATGGTTAATGGCTGCTACGATCTGGAGACGGCAAATGCGGCTATAGCCGACGGCTATGCGCAGATCGTGTCTCTTGGGCGACCCTATATTTCAACGCCCGATATTGTCGAGCGGTATCGCTCAGGGGCAGCTCTCAATCCCGACGTGGAGCCCATGAAATGGTATGGCGGCGGCGCGCAGGGATACTGTGATACGCCAGCGATGAAGCCCTGATGCATTCGCAAGGCGGCAACCACAAGCCGCAGCGTTGATTAGCTGGACAAAAGCGCTATTTGAAATTGCATCAATCGATCGCCTCATGCTAATTTGCTAGCTATTAAATGCTTTTCGGCAACCCACTTTGAATGCATCTTTTTTTGGCCGGATCACTGATAAAAATGCTGGGACGGAACACAAGGGGCAATCTCGCATGGGATGTATTGTAAGCACCGAGCCGCGCTGCAGGCGGAGTCGGTAGGTTGAGTATTTCCGCTCGATTCAGCCTGCTGTTTGCCCTGGCTATCATGTTGATGGGACTCGTTGCCGGGCTGGCAACCGCATCCCGAGAGTACAGTATTCAGCTGTCTGCCGTCACCGGACGCACAGAATCGCTAATGCTGGGCCACCCCGGCCTTCAGTACGCCATCTATAGCTCCGCGACCAAACGGCTGGAGGCAATCCTCGCTGAATTCCTCGATAATGAGGTCAGTGCTTCCGCCCAGGTATATAACGGTCTGGGAGTAGTCCTGGCTTCCGCACAAAGGCCTGGGGCTGCCAGCTTCAGACCCATCGACTTCAATCTAGTCAGGGGACCTTTGTCGGCAAGTGATGCCGGATTGCTATCCTTTGACAGCGGCACAGGCGCACCAATAGACAACGGATTCTGGTCTTCAATCTTCAATGCCGATGCGCCTATCTACCAGACAATGCCGGTATTCACCGAGGTAAATACCGGCAAGCTCGGCCTCACAGCCACCGATTTCGCGATTGCCATGGCATCAGGGCAAACTTCCTCCAGCCAACGCGTCATCGGCTACCTGCATGTGCTCCTGGATCGTTCAGTGCTGCGCTCTAAAGCTCTGGCCGCTGGAGGCAAGGTGCTGATGATCAACATTATTCTTGCCCTCATCTGTGGTTTGATCGCCTGGACATTTACCCATAGGGTGACACGACCCCTGCGCGCACTGGCAGACATTGCTGATTCGGTCGCTTCCGGCCAGATCAAGGAGCCGATCAAAGTCCAGGGCAGCGGTGAGATTCAGGAAATCGCCAGACTGTTTAACAGTGTCATCGAGGGCCTTAGCGATTCGAAAAGAGTCCACGACGTTGACAGACGCCTGCTCAGCCTCAAAGTCGAGGAGCGTAGCTCGCAACTGTCTGAACGCAACGAAGAACTGAGTAAGGTCGTGGAGGAAGCGGCCGAAGCACGCGTCAGAGCCCACCACCTTGCCAATTACGACAACCTGACCGCCCTACCCAACCGCCGCTTGCTGACAGAGCAACTTGACCTGCTGTTAAAGCTCAACCAACGTAATGGCCACACCCTGGCCCTGCTGTTTATTGATCTGGACGACTTCAAACGCGTCAACGATTCCCTGGGGATCAGCGCCGGTGACCAATTGCTTATCGAAGTTGGCAAGCGCTTGTCTGACACCGTTCGCGACAGCGACTCGGTGGGTAGATTCGCCAGTAGTGGCAGTGAAATAGATGTTGCCAGACTGGGGGCTGATGAATTTACAGTTATTCTCAATCAACTGGATACACCTGAGTCGGCAAGCCTTGTTGCCAGGCGCCTGGTGCAAAAACTGACAGCGCCATTGACCATAGATGGTCACGAGCTGGTGCTGCAACCCAGCATCGGTATAGCGATCGCCCCAAACGACGGCAAAGACGTTGAAAACTTGCTAAAAGCTGCCAGCGTGGCCAAGCATCATGCCAAACAATCGGACGGTGTACATATAGAGTTCTACCACGGCAATATGGGTCAGCAAGGCGAAGCACGTCTGCGCCTGGAATCAGAACTGCGCAAGGCCGTCGAGAGCAACGCCCTTACCCTGCACTACCAACCGCAAATAGACACACACTCGGGCTCTGTCCTCGGCGCAGAAGCACTGCTGCGCTGGGAGCATCCTGAGCTCGGCTCAATCCCCCCTGGAAAGTTTGTTGGCCTGGCAGAAGAAATGGGGCTTATGGCTGATCTTGGTGACTGGGTGCTGGTGCAAGCCTGCCGCCAATTGCGCAGCTTCGCCGACGAGGGCATCAAGTTGGCGAAGGTGGCCATTAATGTGTCGGCAGAGCAGTTCACTTCGGCTTTTGTCCAGCGCGTGGGTGCAGTGATCGATGAGACAGGCATTGAGCCTAACCAGCTGGAACTGGGTCTGACAGAGGCCGTTATGACCAGTAACGACCCCGACACAGTTGCCGCACTCAAGGTACTGAAGGAAAGCGGGGTTTATCTGTCAGTGGACGACTTCGGTACCGGGTACTCACCCATCAGCTACCTGTCCCATTATCCACTGGACGAACTCAAGATAGACCGCAGTTTCCTGCTTGATGCTGAAAAATCACAGAGCGGCGCAAATCTGGTGATCGCCATTATCGCCATGGCCAAAAGCATGGGATTACGGGTGTTGGCCTCGGGCGTTGAGACCGAATCGCAATTTCATTTTCTCACCAGCAATGGCGCCAACCTGATTCAGGGTTACCTGTTTAGTAAACCTGTGCCCGCTGATGAACTAAAGCCCATGCTAGCGCCCTGGCACTTCGTGGACCGCGTACAGAAACTGACTGACTCAGCGCCAGGTGCTAGCGGGACACCCCTTATCTAAATTTCAGCTGCCGTAACTGGCGGAGAATGCCTCGACAAAATCATCCAGCCTTTCTAACGGTAAATCGTTGATTCCCGCTGCGGCGGCTCTGCCACCACCGGTTGGAAACTGCATACACAAATCAACTGCGCCCTGTTTGTTATTAAGTGGCGCTCGAACGCTTACCAAATAGTTCCCATTGGCTTTGCTGGTCAACACTGCATGGGCTCGATCTGGATTGCCAGTGGCCAGATCATTACTGTAAACACCGCTAACACGGCGGGCCCAGGCTTCATCTGGCAGTTGAAATACAGCAACCTTGTCATTGGCATGGCTGGGCACAAGATCCTGAGCCATGCTCATATCCGCAGCATACCCCTCACTCAGGCGGGTGAAATCTGCTGACGTGCTGACAAATTCCAAGGCACTGGGAGCCGCAAACAAGCGGCGATAAAGATCCTCGGGATCGAAGTGCAAGTCGTCTATTGAAGGCCCGTAACCGTTATAGTTAATGCATACGCCCAATTGCTCCAGCTTCGCCAGATCGGTAGCCGAAACATCCAGACCTTTAGCCAAGGTGCGGGCAGTGTTGTTGAGGTTGTCGCCGAACGCTCCGGTGACAGCCCAGTCAAGATGGGCTCCGCGCAAGTGGCCATTGACCAGAGCTGCCGTGCACGTGTCCGGCGATTCGTTAATGATGCTATTCAGTGCGGGGTGCTGCGGTATCTCTCCGGGAAAGTGGTGATCCACATAAAATACCGATGCGCCTGTTACCAGTGCCCGGTCCAGGGCAGATTTGTTTTTGTCCATAGAGACATCCAGAACCGTCAACCTGTCCCCCTGCCCCGCCTGGACTTTATCCATCAGGTTAATGTCGCGCTTAACTCCGGTAACCAGAGTGGCATCGCGAGGCTCGGATTTGCGCAGCTGAATTAATGCGCATATACCATCGGCATCGCCATTAAAAATGTCGTAATCCATTGTCTATTTCCCAATAAAAAGGCGCCCGCTCTTACCGAGTGGGCGCCTGTGAAAGGCCTCTATCAGCTATCTTGTAACTGGTAGTAGTCAGAGAGGATCTTGGCCACTTCAGGACGAGAAAATTCCGGGGGTGGCGCGATGCCCTTACCCAGCATTTCACGCACAGCAGTACCCGACAGCAGCACGAAGTCTTCTTTGGCGTGATCCGGTGCGTCACGCATCATCACCACTTTGTTCAGCTTCTTGCTGTAGGCGGTGTGATCGGCTTTGTATATTTCCAATTCCAACGCGTCCTCGGGAACCTCTTCATCGAAAATGGTTTGAGCATCGAAGCCACCGTAATAATCACCAACGCCAGCGTGGTCGCGACCGACTATCAGGTGACTACAGCCGCAGTTCTGACGGAATACCGCATGCAGTACCGCCTCACGGGGGCCGGCGTAAAGCATATCGAAACCATATCCAGTGATCATCACTGTATTGGCAGGGAAATACACCTCAACCATTTTGCGGATAGAGGCATCGCGCACCTCAGCTGGAATGTCACCCGGCTTGAGTTTGCCCAGCAGCATGTGAATCAGAATGCCATCTGTGCCCAGGTCTTCCATTGCCATGCGGCAAAGCTCCTCGTGAGCCCTGTGCATTGGGTTACGCGTCTGGAAAGCGACTACTTTATCCCAGCCATGCTCTGCGATTTCGTTGCGAATCTCGACCGCGGTGCGAAAAGTGTCTGGGAAGTCTGCCTGAAAGTAGGAGAAATTCAGCACCTGGATGGAACCTGATACCAGGGTTCTACCCAGTCCCTTGAATGTCGCCACGCCAGGGTGATTCGCATCGAGGGTACGGAATATTTTCTCCGCCATAAAGTCGATCTGCTCATCGCTGACCTGTTCTACTGCGTCCACATCCATGATGGCCAACACCGGATTGCCTTCCACGTTCGGGTCGCGTAGCGCTATGCGACTACCCGCTTCAACGCCAGATTCTTCAGTCAGGTTAACGACCGGCACAGGGAAGAAAAGGCCAGAGGTGGTGTGCATGTTTTCTGACACCGCCATAGCATCGGCCAGATTCATAAAACCGGTAAGTGGATTGAAGTAACCACCACCCATCATCACCGCATTAGCAGCGGCTGCTGAATTGAGTTGCATTGAAGGCAGGTTTTCCGCCTCTGTCACCAGAGCGTGTCGTAGCTCGGTATCGTAGACGAACAGCGGGTTCAGTTCGTCCGAACCATGTGGCTTAATCATATTGCTCTCCTGTTAGGCGTTGATGATGCCGCGCTCACGCAGCACTGCGAGAATTTCTGCTATTTCTTCTGCCAGGGTCTGCTGGTCTGAGTGCAGGTGAATCTCAGGCTTTCTGGGCGCTTCATAGGGATCGTCGATACCGGTAAAATTCTTGATCTCACCCGCGCGGGCTTTCTTATACAAACCCTTGGGATCACGGCTTTCGGCTGCTTCCAATGAACAATCAACAAAGACTTCAATAAAATCCATGCCCGCCGCTTCATGAAGTTCGCGCACCTGATCACGATCGGCGCGGTAAGGACTAATGAAACTGGACAATGCAACAACACCACTGTCGACGAAAAGCTTGGATATTTCCCCAATACGACGGATGTTCTCAGTGCGATCGTCGGCAGAGAAACCCAGGTTCTTGTTAATGCCCATACGCACATTATCGCCGTCCAGGCGGTACGAGATGACACCCATTTCATGCAGGGTGCCTTCAAGCTCAACCGCTACAGTGCTTTTGCCGGAACCCGACAGGCCTGTGAACCAGAGGGTCGCACCTTTGTGGCCCAGCGTATTCTCGCGGTGTTTACGGGTGATGTCACCTTCGTGCCAATGCACGTTTGTGGCCTTTTGCTCTGCCATGAAATATCTCCTCAGTGGATCGCTGCCAGCTCGATTATGCTGCCAGCTACAGTTATTTTCGCGCAGCAAAGACTACGGCCATTGGAGCCATATGTAAAACAGGATATTATGGATGCCTGCATCGGTTTTCCCGATACTCGAACAGGATTCCCATGAAGTACACATTGCGGCAACTACAGATATTTCTCGAAGTCGCCCGGCAACAGAGCATTTCCCGGGCCGCTCAGAGCCTGCATATGTCACAGTCTGCAGCCAGCGAAGCCCTGCAGAACCTGGAGCAAGCCTATGAAATCGCTCTGTTTGACCGGGTAAGTAACAAGCTACACCTCAATGCTGTGGGCCAAACGGTCCGTAAAGAAGCCCAATCCTTGCTCGAGCATGCCCAGAGCTTCGAGGAAGTACTGCAATCACACAAAGAGCTCGGCCATATCAAGGTTGGCGCAAGCTTTACCATAGGCAATCACCTGGCCACTCGTTATTTGGCAGGCTACCTGGGTCAGTACCCGGACGCAGATGTCACCCTGGACATCGCCAACACACCAGAAATTGTCGCCCGCGTGCTCAATTACGAGGTGGATATCGGTATGATTGAGGGCGAGGTGCAGCACAAGGAGCTGGAACTCATCCCCTGGCGGGAAGACGAGCTGGTGGTTTTTTGCGCTGCCAATCATCCCCTGGCAACCAAGAGTAGCCTCACCACACGCGACATCAAGGATGCCGCATGGGTTTTGCGCGAGCCCGACTCAGGTGCCAGGCAAACCTTCGACAAGGCCATGGCTGGCCTGTTACCTGATCTCAATGTCTTCATGGAATTCAAACACAATGAGGCGATCAAGAACGCCGTAGAGTCAGGGCTGGGCATAGGCTGCCTGTCGCGCATCGTGCTGCACCGCAATTTCGCCAATGGCGACCTGGTGCCACTGGCCCTGCCCCGCCGCGACATGCGTCGTACCTTTTACTTTGCTTTACCCAAGAAACGTTTTCCGCTGGAGTCGGTGCAGTTCTGGATGAATACCTGTCGTTCAGTAGACGCCTAGCGAGCACTAAGCCATTCGTATTAGAATTTCACCTTGTTGCACACACAGGATTGCCAATGGCAACCACGAACAATAAACACGCCAATCGCTCGGCCGCTACCCGCGCAAAGTTCATCCGCGCGGCCCAGAGGCTCTATGCACAGCGCAGCATCGATGCCGTATCCCTGAACGAGATCACCTCGGCGGCCGGACAAAAAAACCGCAATGCCCTGCAATACCACTTCGGTAACAAGGATGGCCTCATCCAGGCAATTCTTGACAGCCATGCCGATCGAGTAGCAAAACTGCGTCAAGACTATATGGATACAATAAAGCCTGGTCGTTTCCCCGCCTCCGAGGCCGCTGCCAGGGCTTTGGTGATTCCAGTAGACCACTACATACGCGAACAACCCGAAGCGGTTTACTACGTTAAAATTCTGTCCCAGCTGGCCGCTACCAACAACACCGTCACCAACCCTAACGCCAGCTCGAGGTTGAGTTTCCGCAGTGTCCCCCGCCTGGCAGCGTTAATGAATGAAGCCATGGCACACCTACCGGCTGATGAAGCCAGGCAGCGTCTGTTCCTCGTCGTCAGCATCACATTTCATGGTATTGCGGACATTTGCAGAGCTTTCGAGGGCGACAGCGCCAAAAGCAGAGCCCAAAGAGACGCTATGCTGGATCAGGTGGCGGGCGCCATCAGCGCACTACTGAGCGCCCCGTCCCGAGCCTGATATGAGCCAGCGGAAAATAATCCACGTCGACGCTGATTCATTCTATGCCTCGGTAGAAATGCGCGAGGACCCCTCGTTGGCAGACAAACCCCTGGCCGTAGGCGGCAACGCCCAGCGCCGTGGCGTCATCGCAACCTGCAACTACGAGGCCAGAAAATTTGGCGTCCGCTCGGCCATGCCCAGCAGTCGAGCGCTACAGCTTTGTCCTGCGCTGATCATTGTCAAAGCGCGCTTCGACCTGTATCGCGAGGTATCCAGGCAGTTCCATGCGGTCTTTGCCCAATACACCGACAAAATTGAACCACTAAGCCTGGACGAGGCGTATCTGGATGTGAGCGACTGTGATCGCTTCCACGGTAGCGCAACCTTAATTGCCCAGGACATTCGCCAGCGTATCAAGAACGAGCTAAACCTGACCGTATCTGCCGGAGTGGCACCCAACAAATTTCTGGCCAAGGTGGGTAGCGACTGGGACAAACCCGATGGCTGTTTCACCATCACGCCTGATCAAGTGGCAGACTTCGTTGTGGCGCTGCCTGTATCGCGAATAAACGGCGTTGGGGCGGTAACCGCAGCCAAGCTTGAAAAACTCGGCGCTACTACCTGCGGGGAACTGCAAGCCGTTCCACTGGAGACCCTGGTAAGACGGTTCGGAAAATATGGTTCAAGGCTCGCCAGCCTTGCCCATGGCATAGATGATAGAGAGGTGCAAACCAGCCGTATTCGCAAGTCGATTTCTGTTGAAAACACCTACCATAGCGACATCGCCACACTGGATGATATGAATGAGGCTCTTGGTCAGCTGCTTGATGATCTGGAGGGACGCTTCCACAAGATTGAGGAGCAGTACCGGCCCCACAAGCGTGTGGTGAAAGTCAAATTCGACAACTTCGAGCAAACTACCATGGAGGAAATCATCCCCGACAATGGAGAGCACTGGCTTAATGAAAAGGCCTATCGGGGATTACTGCGCAGTGCCTGGAAAAGAGGGCAGCGTCCTGTACGCCTGCTGGGTGCAGGACTGCGCCTGGAACCCCTGCGCAAAGACCTTGCAAAGCAGCTAGCGCTATTTACCAGCGATGAATAATCACCTTAGAAAAACCGGCGCCATCAGTTATTCAGAGACGGGCCGGGCTCGCGGAAAAATAATTCTACAAGTTGCTCCACCGGAGTAGACTGTGGCTGGAAGCAGGCAGTGACCGATAACACAGCAACCTGAAAGGATCAGAAATAACGTATGCGCCATTCTCTTATTGCCGGGCTGATTCTCGCGCTCAGCTGCGGGCTCACAGCCTGCGCCAACAATGATTACTTCGAGGCCACTGCGCTGCAGGACAACGCCAATGCCATGGTGTACCTCTATCGGCCGGCGGCAACTGGTCCAGGCAAAAAACCGTTGGTCACCAGCTATCCGGAAATCACCGTGGATGGCAAAGGCGTGGGGATGCTCCAATACAAGGAGTATCTAACACTGGAACTTCCTCCCGGGCAGCACAAAATTGTCGCAACAGGTTTGACTAAAGACTCTCGCTGGCAACCGGAGGACCGCAGTTACACGTTAAAAACTGAGGCAGGAAAAGAATATTTCATGCGCTTTCGCGTGGAGTTTAATACCGACTCAATGAGCATAGGCACCTTTCGTGGGCAATACCTGATTCAACTGCACCCTGTCGATGAAAGTGAAGCGTTGTACGAAATCCGTCACACCAGCAAAGCCGATGATGGCTAAATCATCGCTGGGTAAGTCAGCTAACGCCTATCAAATTTCGTCGATAGAACGATAGCAGAGTCGGTGTCACGCACACCGTCCATCTCCCCTATCCGATCCAGTACTGCGTCCAACTCAGCCGGCGCGTTAACCCTGATGATTGCCACCAGGTCTATTTTGCCGGAGACCGTGTAAAGCGCCTCAAGCTCGGGCATACGCTCAAGTGCACTGGCAACCTGACTGCCCAGGTGCGGGTCCACTACCAGATTGACGTAAGCCTGAAAGGTACGAGACTGATAGACATCCCCTAACTTGACCTTGTAGCCGGCAATAACGCCACTGCTTTCAAGTTGCGCAAGGCGCTTTTGCACCGTGGTACGCGATAGGTCCAACTCCCTGGAAAGCTCACTAACTGTCTGGCGAGCATTGCGTTGCAGTGCCTTGATCAGGCGGCGGTCATTACGGCTAACATCCATTTTTTTACACTCTGACTACTTATGTGGTCAATTTGACATGTATTTGATCATATTAACCATTTTTTGCAACTGTTCGCTAGTCACCCAGTGGCGGAAAATACACTCATAACAACCACAGGGTGATGGACATGACTGGCAGCGTTGCGACCGCTTTTGATAAGCCTGAAACGGCAAACTTCTACCGGGATGTAGCGGAGATCACCGGCAAGCTCAAACCCGCCGATCCCCTGTATCTATTCTGCCCCGATGTTCTGCAAGCTCGTGCCCGTCGATTTTTAGATCATTTCCCAGGCACGGTGAGCTACGCAGTAAAGGCCAACCCTGAAATTCGCGTGCTGGAAACACTGGCAACGAGTGGCCTTGAAAACTTCGATGTTGCCTCGCTTGAGGAAGTACAGCGCGTATCGCAAAACTGCCCCGGTGCCACTTTACATTTCAACAACCCAGTCAAGGCTGAGGAAGCTATTGCCGAGTCCTATTTACGCTACGGCGTGCGCTCTTTCGCACTGGACGAATTTTCCGAGCTAGCAAAGATTCAGCGCTGTACCGGCGGCGACACTGGCGTTGTTTACACGGTACGCTTTAAACTTGATCACGCAGGCGCAGCCTACGATTTCGGCAGTAAGTTCGGTGCTTCCGAGGACTATGCAGTTGAATTGCTAAAAGCCATAGACGCTAGCGGTGCCAGACCTGCCCTGACCTTTCACCCCGGCTCACAATGCACCGACCCCCTAATGTATGACCGCTATCTCGAGGCTGCTTCACGCATCCTGGCGCGAGCTGACGTGAAGCCGCTGTTCATCAATGTCGGCGGCGGTTTTCCAGAACACTATCACGGCACAGCGATTGCGCCACTTGAGGACTACTTCAGAGTGATTTCTGCAGCCCTGGGTCGGTATTTCAAGGAGCCTGTACCACTAATTTGTGAACCTGGACGGGGCATGGTCGCCTCCTCTGTTTCCCTGCTGGCGAGAATTATTCATATCCGCGATTGCGGCGAGAGCCTGTTCGTTAACGATGGCGTCTATGGCGGCATGCAGGAACAATCACTGGTGGACATCGGCCTTCCCGTGCGGGTCTGGAGAGAGGGAGAAGTCTTAAGCACAGCGGAATCTGACTATCATATTTTTGGCCCGACCTGTGACCCGGTGGATCGCCTGTCACGGACCACCGCGCTGCCGTCAGGGATTCAAATAGGCGATTACATTGAATTCGGACTGCTAGGCGCCTATGGCTCGGCTACTACCACCACCTTTAACGGTTTCAGCTCCAGCACCTACGTCAATGTTATGGACGGAACCCGCTTCCTGGAAAACTAAGCGCCAGGAGGGGTATACCAGATAGGCGAAGACCAGGCCCGCTCCTGAATGACAGGACGGTGCTCTGCCGCACAGCAACCGGAGTAGCCCTCACCAATGGTTTTGGGGTTATCGCAATCTACTCCCGCAGCAACGCACTGCCGCTGGCTCCAGCGGCAACTCGGATTCTCCACCACGCGTGAGTAATAAAAGGCGCGTTGCGCCGGATCGAAGTCATCATCTCGCCATACCGTGCACAGCTGGGCATAGCCCTCACCACTGGTTTCACAGGTTTTAATATCGACGCTAGCACCATTGGTCTCACTGCCAGCGACGTCAACAACACGCTGTTGGTTTACACCGCGATCATCGACCCAGCCCTTGATCACCTGGATCCTTTGCAGTGGCAAGCCCGGAGAAGCAGGTGTACCTGGATCCTGGCTGGCGGCCAACAGGAACACAGGCGCGCGCTCGGCCGCCGGGGGGCCACTCAATTGGCCACCCATAGGCACACCCTGAGCATAGGCCTGTTCAATGCGATCGGTTGACTGGCATAAGTCCTCGGGATAGTCCCAGCCTGCAAAAAAACGGCTGCTAATGCGCGGCCCGCTGGTGCCGTAGGCCTCGCGCCTGCGCATGGCAGAGAACAATGAATCCCGACTGTTTTCCTCGGCCCACAACACTGCCAGCCCGCCGGGGTTGTACTCCAGCTTATCCGGCAATCCGACAGGAATTTTACCCCGAGCCGGCACCCCCGCTCCGCCATGTCCCAGAAAGCGGTCTTCTTCAACAGCACCGGGTGTTCCCAGGTGGGTGTCGGTGCTGGCAATAATGCCAAATTGGTAGGGGTTGGTTCCAAGCTTAGCCTCTAAAGCCAGACCATCGGCGAGCACCTGTCGCACAAAGCCCGTGTCTTGCATAGGTTTGGCGTCATACCCGGCTATATTGTCCTTTGGTTGCTGCTCAAACGCGCAGAGTTCGTCGCTAACCAATCCCGGCGCGTAATAACATTCAGAGGCTCCTTTGTGTTGCATGATCTCTACCAGGGGTTCGAAACGTTTGCGTTGCTCAGCGTATTGGGCCGTCATCAGGCCGCCCTCGTCTAATTCTTCACTGAACATATAGCCGGCACTGAGATTGGAGTTGTGGGGAATAACTAAGGTATCGCACTGGCCATCTGCAGCGAGGCACTCTCGATCCAGAGACTCCCACAGCAGACTGGCTCCAGGTGTATCGATAAAACTAATAGGCAATGCGGGCACCTCGGCATTACGAAACACCACATTGCGATGCAGATTACCACCGCTTTTACTCTGCATTCCCGTCCACTCGTAGCCGACAAAAGCTGTAAAGCTGCAGTCGCCACTGCGGTCGTAATACTCTTCAGCGGCAGCCTGCATTTCAATCCAGGGAGCGAAAGCGGCATCAAGACACTTCTGGCCGTCCTTGCCACACATTCCCATATGGGATTGCTGCATGGTGGCCATATAATTAAACAGGTAATAGGCACCGCGGGGGATATGCCTGTATAGCAAACACTGCCAGCTGCTATAGCCTTCCAACTCCGGGGTATTGCACATACGTACCTCGCCTATTAATTCAGCGTGATCCGAGACCATCGCGAAATCCAGTGGCCGGCGCAATTGTAAGCTGCGCATCGCAAGGCCATTGTCGTCCCAGGGCTGTATTCCTACCTCTGCTCCCTGCGCAAAGGCGTAAGCCTGAGCCGGCGACGTACGCGTACCCTGCGTGCTGGCATCAAGTGAATAGCGCGTATGCACATGGAGATCGCCAAAGAATGGGCGGCGCTGGCTATCAAATGAGGTACAAGGTTCTCTGTGCTCGGTGTACTGCGTAGCCGCCGGCACCGCAGCTGAAACCAGCGCAGCCAAGAGGAAAAAAAATACCTTTTTAAAGCCAGGGCTTACAGACTGTTGGTATTGCATAAAGTGCTCCAAAATTAGCGGTATCAACTTACTCACAACTTGCCTGCTGCCGCCAGGCGCTGGGGGAAAGACCACTCCAGCGCTTGAAAGCGTGGCTAAAGTTCCCAGATTCAGAGTAACCTAATAGCGACGATATCTCGTCCATAGGCAAGTGGGTACTGGCCAGGTATTCCCGCGCCAACCCGTAACGAATCTCCTCCAACACTTCCCGAAAAGTGCTGTTTTCACTTTTAAGCCTGCGCCTGAGCGTGCGCGTGGACGTACCCATCTTGCTCGCCAGATAGTCGATATCGGGAAAGTGTCCTGGCCTGGTCAGCATTAGCAGCCGCACTTCATCAATGAAACTGCCGTGTGAGGTCATTTTTGCAATCAGCATTTGGCACTGCTGTTGCAGATGGCGTGACGATTCAGGGTCGCTCCTGGGCAGGCTTCTATCCAGTAATTCTGAACTAAAGTAAAACCGGCCGTCAGCAGCGCCAAATTCCACCGGGCAACCAAAGTGATCTCTATAGACTTGCCGGCGACCGTTGCCATCATGTGACAACAGCACTTTGTCCAGAGCAAAACCATCACCAAGTATTTCTGCAAAATCGACCCTCGCTGCAGACATATCCCTATCCAGGTAAACGTTGACCAACTCCTGCTCTATCGGTGGAGGATTACTCATGGAAAACCAGGCCCGGGATCCCTCAACACCAAAACTGAAGCTGAAAAAACTGAACGTGAGTCGACCAAAATTCTCAGTAATCGCCAGGGCATGCCGAAACGTTTCCGCACTCAGCAGGGCATAACCAAACAATCCGTAGCGCTGCGGAATAAACGGTTCACCCAGTTTCAGCCCAATAACCGGGTCGCCTGTTATATCGAGGGCGTTGCGGTAAAAACGCAATTCCTGCTGTAAAGTAATTCGCGCATTGGGGTCGTTCATCTGCCGGACAGATACGCCTGTCCCCGACAGGCAGTTCTCAGCCTTATAGCCCAGCGCCTCCATCACTTCCAGAGGAGGTAACAGGACCTTGGCTGGATGTTGTGGCAAATCCTGGATGGATCTGGTCATACTCTTATTAGGCCTTATTATTCAAGTTGGGAAATGTAGCACACTGGCCGAAAATCATAAATAATTGACCTGCTGACACATACGAATTTAACTTCGGGAACTGTAGAGTTGGACATCGAACCTAAACAATAAGGCACCATGGTATGAAGACAATGCTAGTAACAGGCGCAGCACAGGGTATCGGCCTGGCCACTGCCCAGCATTACGCCGCCCAGGGATGGTTCGTTGGCATGTACGACATCAATCGGGAAGGCGTGCAGGCGCTATTGGATTCGGGTGAGTTTCCCAGTGCCTGCGGCGATTACTGTGATGTCACTGATTTGGACTCCATAACTACAATGATCGAGCACTTCAGTGCCAAAACCAATGGCCGATTGGACTTGCTAGTCAATAACGCCGGAGTGCTCAGCGCAGGCAGATTTGAAGACATCGATGCCAAGGCCCATAAGCTGATGATCGACGTCAACATCACAGGCGCCACCAACACTCTGCAGCAGGCGTTTCCGTTGCTTAAGCAAACGCCCGGGGCCACGGTCGTCAACCTGTGTTCTGCCTCTAGTATCCACGGCTTACCCAGGCTTGCGGTTTACAGCGCCAGTAAATTTTACGTAGATGGCCTTACCGAGGCACTGGACCTGGAGTGGCAGGCGCACGATATCCGGGTGACCTGCGTTAAGCCACCAGTGATCAATACTGCCATGGGTCAATCGGTTGCTCAGGAGCTTCCACAGAAACTCAGCATGAATTTACTACCCACCGATGTCGCGAAATTGATTCAGCAGGCCGCCGAGGGCCGCGGGGCGTCATTCCCAATGGGCGCGGCGACGAAATTCTGGTACTGGCTGGACAAGCTACTGCCCAACTTTTTGCGTCACCGACTTTGCCGCTACATCAGCGGTGTTGATCAGGCCTACTCCGCACCCTGAAGATAGGCATCACCTACCATTGAGAAAGGCCACTTACCAGGCCCACCAAAGGTAATAACCTTCGTCGCGGTTAGACTAATACGGTCTTGAACTAACTGTGCCCTCTAATCAGCGCGCGTCTACACTGCTACAACACGATCGGTAACCTCACGGAGGAGGTAACATGAAACGGTGTTTGTACGCAGTTATTTTTTGCCTCGTCAGCCTCAGTGGCTGCAAGGTCGTCATTATTGCGCCTGCCCATGTCGCTATTGTGTCCGGCGACATGACATTCATGTGTCTTCCGGGTGAGACCTGCGAACTGGATGTTTCCGACTACGAGTTTGACCTATCCCTTTACGCGGTGCCCAAGCCCGGTTACAGCTTCTTGTACTGGAGCGCTGAACCAGAACATTTGTGCCCGGGCTTCTTCTCCAACAAATGTCACATTTCCACCCGGGACATGGACCCGACCAATGAAGAGTTCCGCAATATGCTGCAGTCCCCACGTGTATTTTATCTCGAGCCTGTCTATCGCCGCGATGAAACAGCACCCCCGATCAATTGGGAGACCATAGAGGGCGGTTGAATTCAGGTAGTATTGCGCCCTGACTCTCGCCTGGCCCGAGCTCTGGGGTATAATTTGCTCCATGCAAAAGAAGTATGCCTCCGAACAATTTCCCTGGTTACCCACCGGCGCCATCGTAATCTTCCTACTGGCGCTGATAGGGTTTGCTTCTGGTGTCTCGGTCACAGAAAGACCAGAACTGGCGACATCTGGCCTGCTGGCACAGGCCTACTACGCATTGAGCCTGTTCGTCGTAGGCGGCGTTGATTTGGGCACCCCAGTTGGGGGTTCTCAGCTGGGTCAGGTAATGGTGTGGACGGCTTATTTTGGCGCGCCTATGTTGGCAGCCTGGGGCCTGATTAGCGCCCTGCTCCGCGCACTTTCCCCTCAAAGCTGGCAGCTCCGGCGCCTGAAGAATCACATTATTGTCGTTGGGGACGGGGAACTGACGATAAGTTTCCTGCGCGTCCTTCGACAGCACAATCGCAAAATCCCTGTTGTTGTTGTCAGTAGCGGAGAGCCGGCCCTGCTGGAAGAGTTCAAGCAGAGCTTTGGCGCGGTCGTGGTCAGCGGCGACATCACCCACGAATTTTTCCTGCGCGAACTCAAACCTGAGCGGGCGCGCAAGGTACTATTGCTGGACAATAACAGTCTGCGCAGCTACGAGGCGGCCAGCGTGTTACTCAACCTGGTACCCGGCATTGCCGATAGAGTAATTATCCATTGCGCAAGCCTGCGCTTCATGCGCTCCATGGCAAACACCCAGGTTGCCCAGAGCTGTCATGCCTTCAATAGCTATCACCTTGCGGCATCGGGTCTTGTACGCAGCCAAATGCTGCAATATTTTCGCAAGACCGACCCCAAGGACGTGGTTATCCTCGCAGGCTTCGGTCGTTTTGGGCAGACCATTCTCGAAGAATTACAGCGCTGCGCTATCGACGAATTGGATACCGTTCTGATTATCGACAAGGACGCTCATCGCAGGGTAATGGTTGCCGATGAGCAAATGGAGTTCTCCGGAGCCTACCGTCGACAGTTGTTCGATGGCGACATTGCCAATCCCGAGGTCTGGGAAAAGGTGAGACGCGAAGCCAATGTTGAAGGCAACAATACAGTATTTGTACTGGGCACAGGCCGAGAAGAAGAAAACCTGCGTTCGGCACTTTGGTTGCGCAAAAAATACCCCGGTGCAATGGTCATCGCCCGCAGCAGCAAGGAATCACTGTTTGCCACGGAAGTAGGACGGGAACATAATATCACCAGTATCAGTATTGCCCAGTTGGTTGAAGAGAATATTCCCTTATCATGGGTTGACCAGAGTTAAGCGTTTTCGTTACTAAAACTTGGTTGTCTGGCAGACAAGGCAATATTGTGCCTCGCGTAGAAAATACTCATACTCCTTTGACTGCAAATACACCCTGGAGATTCACCGATTGATCCGATCAATTTTACTAGTCTTGGTTCTGGCCCTGACCGCATGCTCCTCTGATGTGCAAAAAGCAAAAGAGCTTCTAGCTGATAGTCTCGTCATTACGGCAGACTTACAATTTCAAGAGGTTACTGGCTATAAAGGGGACGTTGTCTGTGGATCCTTCTCTGCAACTACATCTTACACCTCACAACCGAGCGTCAATCAACCGTTCATTGTACTAGGCAAAAAACTCGACAAGTCGCCTTCACCACTTGAGTGGCAGATCTATTGCAGCAATACACCGGCCATAGTCCTACATGAAAATACCGGGATTGGTCCGTTTGATAAGACCTCCGCTGAGTTAATCAAGATCACTAAGGATTTCACTCTTCTCACGAGTGCGATGGAGGCATATTACACTGACGTCTTCTCTTACCCGTCTGAAGAGCAGGGACTTCTGGCTCTGGTAAGCAAACCCGAAGGCAACAGCCGTTTAAAAAATTATCGCGAAGGGGGTTACTTACCACAACTTCCGCAAGACCCCTGGGGAATGCCCTACCTGTATTCCCATACCCAGTGGGGTAGAGTTAAAGCACCATTTGAAATAACGACGTTAGGCAAATCGGGAGAAGCAGGCGGCTCTGGATTAGAGGCAGATGTATACAGCTCGTTACTGCCGTATCTAAAGCACATTTTTGAGATCCTGAGTAACGATTAATCCTATTGGTTTCCAGTAAGCGCCAACACCAATGCCCGCAAGCGAGCAGCATGTACTGGCTTTGCCAGAAAACGGAAGCCCACAGCCTTAGCCCTGTCTTTAATGACATCGCTGTCGTCGGCGCTAATTATCACGCAGGGAATGCTTCGACTATCGCGCTGTCGTAAATCCAACACCGCATTCAAACCGGTTTCCCCCCCATCCAGGTGATAGTCCGCCAGTATAATGTCCGGTCTTTCACTGCCACTACACGCAGCCAACAGCTCTGCCCTGCTGGCAACAGCCGTCGTCTGCGCACCCATTGTGGTCAGCAGCTGTTGCATGCCATCGAGTATCAACGGATCGTTATCCAGACAGAGCACACGCAGCCCCGCAAGATCAGAGCCACCACCCTGGCTGGGTGTGTCCCTATTACGCGCAGCCGTCTGACCGTAGGTGATGGTTATAGAGAACATCGTTCCCTTGCCCTGCCCTGAGAGTAATTGCAGCCGATGTCCCAGTAACTCTGCGTAGCGAGCAACGATAGCCAACCCAAGACCCAGCCCCTCCTCGCCCTGCTGAGCCTGTCGCTGCAAACGCTCGAACTCCTCAAATACTTTAACCTGGTTCTCTTCGGCGATGCCCGGCCCGGTATCCCAGACTTGCAGTTCAGCTCCTTCTGCCCTGCGCCTGACACCCAGCAGCACCCTCCCGCGGGGAGTGTACTTAATGGCATTGGAGAGGAAGTTCTGCAAAATGCGTGTGACCAGCGATTGATCAGAATACAACCAGGTGGAACTGGGTTCGATCTCCAATCTGAGCCCTCGCAGCTCAGCCATGGATTGAAATTCACGCTCCATGGCTTCGAAAACTTCTGCTACAGGAAAATGGCTTCGTCGCGGTAATTGCTTGCCCGAATCCAAACGAGAAATTTCGCGCAGTTCTGCGATCAACTGCTCTGCTCGCAATAGCGAGCTGTCTATCTGGTCTACAATATGGCGCGTTGCGGGTTCAGACTGACCCGCCAGTTGCGGCTTGAGGGCGGCAGTGAACAGCCGTGCCGCATTGATTGGCTGCAGCAAATCGTGACTGGTGGCAGACATGAATCGGGTCTTGCTCTGGTGAGCTTCACGCAAACTGGCTTCTACCTGGGCGCGCAGACGGTTCTCCTGCCGCAGCCGGGCATTAGTCTCACTGAGGGTCTGCGAACCAGAGGCGACTTTCTCCTCCAGCTCCATCTTGGCCTCTTCCAGCTGGGCCACGACATCCCGGTAATCGGTAATATCGATATAAGTGGTGACAAAGCCCCCGTGAGGCAGCGGAGTACCCCTGATATCGACTACGGTACCATCTGGCATCACTCGTTCCAGACGATGCGAGTTGCCCTCTCGCAACCATTCCAGGCGGCGCTCGACCTCCTCCTCTACTGGCCTACCTCCGGAGCCAAGAATCCCGCGTTCGGCGTTGAATCGGTAGACTCGCTCGATAGGGCAGCCGACGTAAAGAAAACGCGGGGGATAGTGAAACATTTCTTCGTAACGCGTGTTCCAGGCCACCAGCCGAAGTTCTTTATCAACCACCGAAACCCCCTGTACCAGGCTTTCTACTGTGGTCTGCAACAGCTCCCTGTTAAAGGTATGAAGGCGACTCGCATCGGTTACCATGCCGGCCAGGTCACTGTATTCCAGCTGCTGACTCCGCTCCAGTTGTTCCATTGCCTGGTGCGCCGAAGTCGCCCCGATAATCCGCGCAAGCACCGACTCGACCCGGTTGACAACGAAAACAGGGGCACGGTCACCCGGCAACAGTCTCTGCTGGTAACTGTCTTCAAATTGCAGCCACATGTTCTGCAACTCTTCGGGCTCCATAAACGGGGGGAGCAAGGCTTGCAGCTGGCTGACCCGGATCAGACTGAGTTCGTAATCCTTGTCTTCTTCGCTTGTGGTCTCAGAAGCACCTTCAATAAACATTCGCGCCTGCCGTACATCAGCTTTTGATGGCCGCAAGAGCAGGGACAGCACCACCAGGGCGGAGGTGTTCACCACCAAACTCCAGCTAGTTGCATAGGCCAACCTGTGCTCACCGTCAATTCCAAACAAGTTCATGGGCCGGAGCCAGTCGAGGCCAAAGGGACCACTCACCAGCAGGGGTGCATCAGCGGGCAATATTGCAGTAAGTACCGCGCAGTAAAACCACAGTGCCAAACCGGCAAGCAAACCAACGACTACCGCCGCACCATGGGCACGGCGCCAGTAAAGGCCGGCGAGTAGCGCAGGAGCCAATTGGGCTGCTGCGAGAAATGATATGAAACCAATCTGCGCCAACCAGGGGATACCCATAATTTGTTTCGTGACCAGCCAGGCGCAGAGCAGGATAGCAACTATTGTGATCTGCCTGATTCGGCGCAGGCTGTCACCCAGTTTCAATACCGCGGCAGGAGAATGAGCATTCATACGCATGACAATAGGCGCAACCACCTCATTGGTAATCATAATTGCCAGACTCACTGTCGCCACTATCACCATACCGGTTGCGGCTGAAATTCCGCCAATAAATGCAGCGACAGTTACCCACTTGGACTCCATGGACAGCGGCAGTAACTGCACATAGACATCTGGGTTTATGGATTCTGACACCGAAAATATACTGGCCCCCGCCAGGCTTATAGGCACCACCAAAAACATGAACAAAATCAGGTAAGCAGGGAACAACCAACGAGCGATGCGCGTGTCAATATCGCCCTGGGCCTCGACAACCATGACGTGAAACTGACGCGGCAGGCAAAGAATGGCGAGTGCACTGATCAGCGTACGGGCGACAAAATCAGCAGACAGCGACAATTCTCCCAGTGCCTGCGAGCTGTGCTCATAACGCGCCTCCTCAGGTAACCGCCCCAGGTAGGACAACGCCAGAATCGCCACTGCCATAAAAGCGGCGAGTTTGACCACCGACTCCACAGCCACTGCCGTCATCATGCCCCTGTGCCGCTCTCTACCATCGAGACGCCGGGTCCCGAACAGGATGGTAAAGACCGCCAGGATAATCGCCACCAGCAGCGCTGTGTCGCCACCAATAGCCTCCACTTCCTCCACCCTGCCACCTACAATGGCCCATGCCTGGGCAAGCGCTTTGAACTGCAAGGCAATGTATGGCAATACAGCGGCAGTAGCCACCAGAGTGACGAGTATTGCCAGTGACTGACGCTTGCCATAGCGAGCGCCAATATAGTCCGCAATAGAGGTGACCCGGTGCCGGGCCCCCACGGCCAGCATGCGCTTGATAATAGGCCATCCCAGCAGAAACATGAGTATTGGCCCCAGGTAGATGGGCGCGTGACTCCAGGCCGATTCGGTAGCGCTACCCACGGCTCCGTAGAAGGTCCATGAACTGCAGTAAACGGCAAGAGACAAGGCGTAGACCACGCCGCGCCAGCCCGAACCGGCAAACCAATGTTTACTGCCTTCTGGCCGACTTGCGTGCCGGTCCGCGTACCAGGCTACTGCAAACAAGATGCAGATATACAGCAGAGCAAGGCTCAATAAGTTTGAGGAAGTAACCATCGGGCATTCTGTATGTTATCGTTTGCACAGGAGCATAACATGACTATAAAAGACGTTGGATATGGATGCTCGGTAGCGTAAAAGATAACAATTCCAAAAAAAACCATTACAATAACTGGCCTATGAGACGCGACCTTTCGACAGCCGCCAGACCACAGCAAAAACTGCTGTTGATGCTGATAATTCTCTCTGCTTTGCTGAGCGTCGACGCTCGTGCAAATCGCAAGACAGATATTATTAACATGTATAACGGCGATCGCATCACCGGGGAGATAGTCTCTCTGGAAGGCGGCATAATTAGAGTAAAAACTGACTTCATGGGGACGCTCAGCATAGAGTGGCCTGAAATCTCCTCGGTCCACAGCGACTATCACTATGAAGTTCGACTCAGTGATGGCGAACGCATGTATGGTTCCTTTCAGGATGAGTCCCGGCCCGGCCAGCTAGTGTTGGTAGATATTTTTGGCAAACACGAAGTGGAATGGCTGCAGGTCGTTGAGATTCGCCCTATAGAAGAGAACTTCCTGGACAGGGTGGACATTTACCTGTCCACCACTTTCTCCTACACCAAGGCGACAAGTCTCGGGCAAGTGTCACTTAACACTGACATCAGCTACGAGGACGAGAAATCAAGAAACTCTCTCACCGGGCGAACAGATATCGTTAGAACCAGTGACGATGACAGCAACAGTTCTCGCTACGACATCGAACGCTGGGTGTGGAACGAAAAACGATCTGATTCTTTCCGCTCCATATTCGCCAACTATGAGGACAACGACGAACTGGGGCTTACTCGCCGGATCGGCGCCGGCGCCGGCCTGGGCCGTTACTGGATTGACACCCACAAAACCCGCTTTACGGGCACCATGGGGCTGCAGGCTATTACCGAGCGGTTCAGTGGCGAAGACGCTAACCAGGATGTGGAATTGTATTTGGGCACTACATTCTCAAGCTGGAAGTTTGACACTCCCGAACTTAATGTCGACGTGAGCTTTACCGTTTATCCCAGTCTCACTGATGGGGGCCGTGTGCGCACCGACGGCAGCTTGCGTATTCGCTGGGAACTGGTAGAAGACCTGTTCTGGGATGTAACCGCCTGGCTAGCAACAGACAACAAGGCGGAAACCGATGATTCGACTACAGACTATTCCATTTCTACTGGTATCGGCTGGGAGTTTTAGGCGCCTTCTTGATATACATGCACGTCCCTCTGAGGGAACGGTATCGAAATACCCTCTTGGTCAAAGCGGATTTTTACTTCTCGCGTGATATCCCAGTACACATTCCAGTAGTCTTCTGTCTTGACCCAGGGACGCACGACAAAATTGACCGATGAATCGCCCAACTCGTTTACTTTGATCATCGCCTCCGGCTTACTCAGAATCATGTCGTGTTCCTCTAGAACCTTGGCGAGAATATCTTCAGCATGAGCGATGTCATCGCTATAACCAATGCCGAACACCAGGTCGACCCGGCGAAGTTTCTGGGCGGTCACATTCTTGATGACATCCCCCCAAATTTTACTATTGGGAATCACCAGCGTCTGGTTATCGAAGGTCGTTATCGTTGTCGATACCAGGCTCATTTTCTTCACCAGGCCCGAGGCGCCCGCCACCTCAATGAAGTCGTCCACGTCATAAGGACGGTAGACCAAAATCATACCCCCGGCGGCAAAGTTACCCAAGGTATCCTGTAGCGCAAAGCCGACCACAAAACCGGCCACACCCAAACCAGCCAGCATTGGCCCCAACGAAATACCCACCTGGCCCAGGGCGATCAGCACGCCAATGACCATGACAATGCCACCACACACAGAGATCAGCACATCCTTGAGAAGCTTGGACATATCCACGCCCGGGCGTTCACAGGCGGCTTTAATTGCCTTTTTTGTCATTCGTGACAGGCTGCGAAATACCAGCACAATTACCACGAATAGCAGCAACTGGAAGAGCAGATCAGGCGCTTCCTCTACGATAGCCTCTTTGATAGCTGTCCAACTGTCTTCCAACAAACTGATCACCGCGCTGGTTTCAAGCGTGGATATGGATAGCCCGTCGCCGTATTGTATCGACACCGCTTTATACGCCACCGGGTCTTGTCCCAAACCCTCCAACAAACCGATCATGCTTTTCAGGTGGGTCAAATCGCGTGACTGCCCGCGAGACATTTCAGCTATCGCAGCAATCAGGTCGCTGTTATCCGGCTCTGCAGACTTCCTGGCCTGAAGCTCCTTCATCGCCCCACCCACGTATTCAATACGGCCCAACATTGCCTCCCCGTGCAGGTAGAGGATTGGCAGCAATTTGGTTGTCAATGTGGCGTTTGGCAGGCCCAGCGCTTCACGTCCAGCAATTACATCAACCAGCGCCTGGTAGTAATTAAAACGCAGAGTTTCCAAACTTTGAATAAAGGCTTCTGTAACCACCAACTGGGAACCACTGTGAGCATCAGACTGAACAGTGAGCACCGCAATGCGCTGACCAATTGCCGCTATCCGTTGCAGCACGCCCTCACCTGCGCCCTGCAGATTAGTCTTAAGTGCGTTTTGCACCTGCTCCCTTACCGGATCGTCAGCAGGCAGCTCAGCGGTGGCAACCACCAGCCGTTGCATGTCAGTAAGAAGGCGAAAGCTGCGGTCATCACGCCGGTAAACCAGCGCGTTCCGGTCTTGCTCCGGCGCTGAGTCAATACTTGCGCTCAGTTCCGTCAGGTCGGCAATATCCTGTTGTAATCGCAGGGTCAGCTCAGGGATACTCTCTGCACCACCAGCGGACTGGGCCGTCGCTAGCGGCGCGGTAGCGCACAGAACGAAGAAAAATAGCGGTGACATGCGGCGAAACAACAACATTCGGATAATCCTTTAAAACAAGATCCGTCAAATACCCCGGGGGCTCAGGTGCGCTAATTTAGCACAGATAGCCCTGCATCTCAGCTTCGCCTAGAATAGGCGTAAGACAATACTAACTGTATGAAAAAGGCCCGGGATTAACTCTATGAAAGGCGTCACCGAAGAGAACAACTTCATCTATTTCACCCTGGCGTTGCTATTGTTACTACTGTCCTCAGCGCTGGTAGATTCGGTACAAATTGCACAGGGCCTGATGCTGGTGGAAGCCGTTGTCCTGATTACTCAAATCGTAGCCTACCAGAGCCTGGATTTTGGTCGCAAATGGCGTTACTTCGTGATTGCGATGTTCCTGCTAATCGCAGTGTCGAACAGCCTTTATCGTTTCAGCGACGTGGCTGAAGCTCCGTTAATAGCCCTGTCTTTTACCCTGATTTTTTATGTTGTGGTGGCCTACACTATTGCTCGCAAAGTGCTTTTCCCGAGTAAGGTCGACGCCAACATTGTCGTTGGCGCTCTGGCGATCTACATCCTGCTAGGTCTCATTTGGGCAACACTCTACCTGATCACTCTGGAGTTTTTCCCCCATGCTTTCAATGGCATAGACCACATCTACTGGGGTGACAACTTCTCCAATGCCCTCTATTACAGCTACGTCACTATGACGTCTGTGGGTTACGGCGATATCACCCCCGCTATCGCCTTGAGCCGGACTCTGGCCTACCTGCAGGCGATTGTAGGCTCCTTCTACATGGCTGTGGTTGTCGCCAGCCTGATAAGTGCACGGCGTGGACACTAGCGCTGCTTCTGAAACAGCTATAATGCGGGTACAAACAGCTAAACCCTAAGGGGTAGATCATCAGGAGAACAACCACAATTGACCGTTTTGGTCATTCTTTGAGCACTTTTCCCCTCGTATCGTACCCACTTCCAGATATACTCAGCTCAAGGTTGCCGCCCGAAGGGGTGAGATGATCCAATTAAAATAACTAACGGCCTAAACACACTCACCGCAAACGATGTGTACCGGCCAACCCGCCCGAGGTGAACAATGCGTCATTCACATCCCGTAAAGAAAACCCTGCTTGCCAGCGCCCTGGCTGCAATCACAGTACCGACCTTTGCCCAGGAACTGGCCTTGGAGGAAGTCATCGTGACTGCCACCAAGCGAGCTGCGACCATTCAGGATATTTCTGGAACCGTTAACGTTGTCAGTGGCGAAGACCTGGAGAAATACAACACTCTGAATTTTTCCGGCATCGAAGCGCAAACCGCTGGCTTGAGCTTGCTATCTCCCAATGCCAGAAACAGTACGATTGCGATGCGAGGTATCAGCCTTGACCCTGAGGCAGGGGCCAGTGGCGTGGTAAGCGTCTTTTGGAATGATCAGGTAATCCGTACAGACATTGCATTTTCACAGCTATTTGATATGGAACGAGTAGAAGTTCTGCGCGGCCCTCAGGGCACGCTGCAAGGTCGGACCTCTCCGGGCGGCGCTATCAACCTGATCACGCGAGCAGCTGATGTGCTCGATAGCAGTGGCTACATAGAGGCTACTGTAGGTGATAATGACGGCCTGAACACACAAGTTGCGTGGGGTGGGCCGATCGTCGATGGCGTATTTGGCATGCGCATCGCCGCAGTCTACGACCAAAACAACTCCAACGATGTTGAAAACATCACTACGGGACTCGACGACCCGGAGTCTGAAGCAACTTCAGCCCGCCTGAGTGCCGCCTGGCAAATAACAGACAACCTCTCCACTTCACTGGTCTACCAGTATTTCGATCGAGAAATCGAAGACCCCAAAGGCATGAGCGGTGAAGACGCGCTGGGCGAACGGCCAACGTTAACGGGGAAGGATCGAACTGCACTGGGCAAGACCAACGACTTCGGTAATCTGGAGTACGATCTGGTCAACCTGCAGGTTGATTGGGCCATTGGGGACCTGGACTTCATCTCCATCACCGGCTACACCGATAGCGACAAGCTTTCAGGTACTGAGAATGATCGTGCCAACTATGTGCCCGACACTCGAAGCAAGACTAACCAAAGCGCGAATACCCTGGTTGACGCACTGTCACAGGAGTTCCGTTTATCGTCATTGGATAACGACTTCTGGGACTGGATGGTCGGTGCTTTTTACCTGGACCAACAAACGGACACCGAGTTTTTGGCGAATACCTCGGTAGCTGGCGGCATCTCCTTTTACTCTTTCGGTACAATTCCGGTAGACCGGACCGAATGGGCGTTGTTCACTCACAACACGTTTTATCTAACTGATAGCATGAGCCTTGAGGCCGGCTTACGTTACACGGATTACGATTCCTTCAGGCGTGCAGACATCGAGTTTGGCGAAATCAATTATGTACCCGAGCCGCTACTGCCTTTCCTCCCAGCGATCGAAGCAGGTCTCTCTGCAACCTTCCCGATAGAGGGTGTAAGCGAAGAGTTTGAAGAAACGCTCGAAGACGCAGTCACCGGTTCATTGACGCTGCGCTATGAGTGGACTGATAATACTACCGTTTACGGCGCCTACAACCGGGGCTATCGCCCTAGCGGCACATCAATCAACCCAACACCCAACGTTGCTTTCCTTCCCAATGGAGAGGGTGACCTGATCCATGATGAAGAAACCAGTGACTCTTTGGAAGCCGGGTTTAAAGGCCGATACCTCGATGGACGTGCCACTCTCAATGGGGCCCTCTATTACCAGGAATTTGATGGCTACCTTGGATTTGTGCGCGGCGTACAGGTGCTGGACGATTCTGGCGCTCCCCAGGACATCTCTGGCGGGCTGATCTACAACGGTGATGCCTCAATTTGGGGTGTTGAATTAGAAGGCCAGTATTTGCTGTCAGAAAACTGGATTGCAGGTGGCGCATTCTCCTATGCAAAGGGTGAGTGGGACGACGGCGCAGAAGCGCCTTGTAACGACCGTGAGCCAGGCGAGGTTCTCGGGTCCTGTGATATTGGCGGTGAAAGCCTTGGCGGTGAGCCCGAGCTCACGGTCAGTCTCAACTCGGAATTTTCCGTTCCGTTTTCTTCCACTGAGTGGTACATCCGTGGTTTGTACAAGTACACGGATGAACGCGATAACACAGACGCCTCTGCAGGATTGGGCATCACACGGGCTACTTTCGAGGATACCCATCTACTCAACCTCTACACCGGGCTGCGCAGCAGCGACTACGCTTGGGATGTGACCTTGTGGGCTAAGAACCTGCTCGATTCCGATGAGGTTACTTACGAGCAGGGCCCGGATTCGTATGATATTGACGCCAGCGGTGGATCCTATACTCAGTCCAATATCGAGCGTGAGCGCACCATCGGCATAACCGCCCGCTACAATTTCTAGCAGTCGTTGACGAAAGCTAAAGGGCAGCCTAGTGCTGCCCTTTTTTATGCCTACAATCTTGTCTACGAAATTGGGCCCTAGCGGTCATTCAACAACCACAACCACGGGCATTAAAATGACCGAAAATCTGTGGAGATTCACATGAAAAAACTTTTGAGCTATGGCCTGGTAGCGGCCGTATCACTGTTCATCGGGTTGTTGTTGTCAGACAGCGACATTGCTGATGTTGCTCGCGATACGGCCAACAAGGCCAAGTCGGCAGCTGTTGAGGTTGTCGGCAATTCCGCTGGCATCGAGACCCGCACCATGGTGCTTGCTGAAAACCCTGGCATTATCAGCCGCCTGATGGAAGGTGGATCTTTCGGCGGCGAATACTCCATATCAGCGGCCCAGAATATGTTCGGCCGAACGGAAGATGCCATTGAGGATGTACGTAAGAAGACCCATGTAGTTGAAGTGGGTCCTGGCAGTTACCTGATTCGCATGCCCATCGTTAACGCCGCATTTTTTGTCACTGAAGAAGGTGTCGTGCTGGTCGACACAGGCATGGGGCCGGCAGGCCCCGCCATACTCGACGCCATACGTTCGGTGACAGACAAGCCCATCCATACCATCATCTACACCCACGGCCACGTGGACCACGCCTACGGTACATGGGCGATTATGGAAGCAGGTGAGACTCCTCAGATCATCGCGCACGATTCGCTGGAACCCCGCTTCAATCGTTACATTCGCCTGCGCGGCTCACTAGCCAAATACATGAGCCAGCCGGAAGAACAACTGCCCGCCTCCCCCTCGGACCTGGTATGGCCCACACGCTACTTCAGCGATCGACTGGAGCTGGAGATCGGTGGTGAAACCTTTGTTTTGCAACACCACAAGGGCGAAACCGACGACCAGCTTTACGTCTGGGTGCCTGGCCGCAAGGCACTGGCCAGCGCCGATTACTATCAGGGTTTCCTGCCCAACGCGGGTAACGGCAAGCGTTTCCAACGCCACGTGGAAGAATGGTCTTTAGCCATGAAAGAAATGGCAGCCCTTGAGCCACAAATTCTACTTCCCGCCCACGGCGAGGAGATTACCGATCCCGCCATCATTCAGGAGAACTTCCTGGCGCTCGCAGAGGCCTTTGACTACATCGTCAATCACACAATCGATGGACTCAACGCTGGCAAACGCAAGGACCAGATTTTCGGCTCCGTACAACTGCCAGAGCATTTGGCCAACCACCCCAGTCTTAACGTGCAGTACGTCACCGCTAACGATATTTCCAAGATGGTGATCAAGCAGTACACCGGCTGGTGGGATGATATCCCCTCCAACTGGACCCCCGCGTCCATGGAAGACCAGGGCAACATGATCATCGAGCTGGCTGGCGGTAATGTGACAGCGATCACCGACTATGCCCGCAATTTAATCACTCAGGATATTCAACTTGCATCGCACCTCACTGACTGGCTGTTTTACGCCAGGCCGGACAACGTTGAAGTGCAACAACTGGTGTTTGATGTTTACAAGTCAAGGATTCTGGACCCGGAGACGAACACCATGGAGATGCTGACCTACCTGGATCAGATGACTGCCGCCAGAGAGCGGGCTCGTAACCGCTAGCGCCAGCAGTTGTTAGTTGCACGCGCCAGGATGGGAGCCCGGCGCGGCAGCTGGGGAACTAAAGTGAGACTCTTTTAGCCGCGGCGCAACTGAACCGCTGTGGCTAATTCCTGTAACAACGATTTCGTATCATCCCAGTGAATACAGGCATCTGTAATACTCTGCCCGTATGTCAGCGCCTGACCGGACACCACATCCTGCCGCCCCTCCACCAGATTACTTTCCAGCATAATGCCGAAGATGCTGTTGCTGCCCCGTGCCACCTGAGTCGCGATATCTGAAGCCACATCCACCTGACGGGCTGGAATCTTGCGGCTATTGGCGTGCGACGCGTCAATCATGATGCGCGCAGGTAAGCCACTGTTGGTCAACATCTTACTGGTGTCATCCACCGAGAACATATCGTAGTTGGGGTGCTTACCGCCGCGCAGGATGACATGACAGTCCTCATTGCCGGCAGTCTGGAAGATGGCGGAGTGTCCCTGCTTGGTCACCGACAGGAAGTTGTGCGGCTGCGAGGCTGACTTGATGGCGTCCACCGCCACCTGAATGTCACCGTCGGTGGCGTTTTTGAACCCCACCGGGCAGGAAAGGCCTGACGCCAGTTCACGATGCGTCTGGCTTTCGGTCGTGCGCGCACCGATGGCGCCCCAGGAAATCAAGTCTGCGTAATACTGTGGGCTGATCAGGTCCAGGTATTCGGTTCCCGTAGGCAGGCCTATTTCAGCGAGGTCGGCGAGCAGTTGGCGAGCCAAATGCAGACCCTTGTTAATCTGAAAGGTATTGTTCAGGTCCGGATCGTTGATCAGTCCTTTCCATCCTACCGTAGTGCGCGGCTTTTCAAAGTACACGCGCATCACCACAAACACGTCGTCAGCAATAGCATCCGCAGCGGCCTTCAATTTGACGGCATATTCGCGTGCGGCATCAGGGTCGTGGATAGAACAGGGACCCACAATCACCAGCAGTCGATCATCTTCGCCGGTGAGAATATTGTGAATACTTCGCCGCGCATTGGCGACAACTGAAGCGGCAGCTTCACTCACGCCAACATCTCCGATCAGTTGCTCAGGAGAAATCAGTTCCTTGGTTTTCTGGATCCGCAGATCGTCTGTGTTGGCAGTCATACTCGATAAACCTTTCTGTGGCTGCGGGGCGTGGAATCGCCCTGTCAAAAAAGGCCGCTAATATAACACCAGTGCAGGCCTGTGGCATTAGCATGCATCACTATTACCGAACATCCTCAGCCCGTATTGTCGTTCATCACAATGCCCTGGGCTGCACAGAATTGTGCCAGGGTGCTTTCGTGCTCCTGCGCTACTCGCAACAGCATTTTGACTCCCTCGCCGTAATCGACACTGTCGATTTCCCCCTCAATTGTGCTGAGAAAATGACGTACTGGCTGTTCGTCACCAAAGCCCAGTTGCAACTGAAAGGTCTTCCAGTGACGCAGCGTTCGTGAAGGCGCCGTCTCCAGCAACTGGCCAGTCGCAGCGCTATAGGCGCGCACCAGGCCAGCTGCGCCCAGCTTGATGCCACCAAAGTAACGGATCACGATCACCAGCGCATTACCCAGGTGCCCATGCTGTAAAACATGCAGTATTGGCTTTCCAGCTGTACCCGCAGGCTCACCGTCGTCATTCATACCTGCACTGGTGGCGTCCGCAGGCTTGCCCAGCAGATAGGCCCAGCAGTGGTGGCGAGCGTCCGGATAATCCTGCCTGGCTCTGGCTAGCGCCGCGTTGACGTCCTCCCTACTCTGGACGGGAACCAGACGGGCGATAAAGCGGCTCTTCTTGACCACATATTCGTGTTCGCATTCGCCCGCAGGCACCTGCAGACTCAAAGCATCAGACCTCAGCAGAAAACACAGGCCACTGCTGGGTCACTCGTCCACTTTCATAAACAGCGATATCCCCAAACTGCAGGAATACAAACTCGCTTTGCGTGGGTCGCAGGAATACCCAGTCATCGGGCTGCAGATCTATACTGCTGGAACCGTTTAAAAGCTCCTGATTGGTTGATCGTCCATACAACGGATTAGTGCTCAAGCCTTTGGGTGAAACGGGCTTGGCTTTCCAATAGCCGCCATAGGTAAAGAATGCCCGCTCACGATTAGGGTTCCACAGGGCCTGCAGACCTCCGAGGTCTATCCCGGGTATGCGGGTCTTATCGAGGCTCTTCAATACAGGTGCCGCAATGTAGCTGGCGGCAATATGATCCTCCAGCGATGGCAAATCAAAATCCGATGGCTTCACCAGGCAAGAACCGGCGGCCAGCTCATTAAAAGGGTAATCGCCACTATCGTACATCTGGTAGGTAGGGCTGCCGCCAGCATTCAAAATAGGGTCCGCCGGCCAATCAGATGCCAGGGTCTCTCGGGCCAACCTCAGATAGTGACTGTAAGTTTCCATAGCGGCCTGGCGATGGCTTTCCGGATTACCAGGCACCTTAACGATGTGAGGCTCGTAACCCATAAGACCACGAAAGCTTAAATACTCTGTGCCTTGCATCAACGCCAGCATTTCAAGCAACTGGCTGTCGCTGCTCACTCCGCCCCGGTGTAAACCCACGTCGAGTTCTATACACACGGACATGGTCTCGCCCAACTCAGCGGCCAGTGCTGCGTATTGCTTCACCCGTTCCGGCGTATCCAGCAGCCAATGCAGTTGGCGGGAGGGGACAAACGCCTCACCGGAGTGCTCAGCGTAAAATGCTTTAGCCGCGGCGGCAGGCATAGGCTTGCCCAGCAGGATATCCGTGTCGGGGAAAGCGACCGCCACCTGATTAATGAATGGCTGGTTGAACAACATCAAACGTCTGCTTCGCGAATGGGTCATTACCTCTTCCAACAGAGGCAGCGATGGCAGTGATTTGGCGACAATACGATAGGCAAAGCGCCCATTGATGTGGCGTTTCAGGGTGGCAATGTTTTCTTGCAGAACCGCTCGGTCAACCACCAGGGTCGGCCTCGCCCTGCCCTGCTCATCCAGCGCGTCACTGAGCGCTGTAAAATAGGAGCCATGGTTTTTGCCTACATCAGAGGGGCGTAACAACCATCCTGCACCCGCAATTCCAGCGGCGCCCAACAGCAAGCTACGCCGCTTCATGCGCCGACACCGTCATTGAACAAACCTTTCAAGTACGGGTTCAGGAAGCGACCTTGCGGATCCATCTCCCGGCGCACCTCGGCAAAGTCCTTCCACCGTGGGTACAGTGCCTCGAAGTCAGCGCTGCCCAGGGTATTCAATTTACCCCAGTGTGGCCTGCCTCCGTGCTTGCGCAGGATGGGTTCCACTGTCTGGAAATAGGGTTTGTAGTCCTCCTCAAAATAGCGATGCAAGGCAATCGACATAGAGTCCCGCTGGTAAAAAGGACTCATCCAGATGTCATCTCCTTTGACATAACGCACCTCGATTGGGAAAAACACTTCGTGGTGTTGGCTCTCAAGTGCCGCGATCATTTCCCGCAAAGCCTTAAGACCAGACTCACGTGGCAGGTGGTATTCCATTTCGTTGAAGCGTACGTTACGTTCGCTGGCATAGTTTTTCCAGGAGTTGCCAATAGTGATCTCATCCGGAATCGTGCTGGCGTAGGTTCCAAGTACCAACCTGCGCAGCGTCGGCGACCACTCCAGCCAGTCTCGCAGCATCTTCAGTTCCATTGTGCCCTCGTTGGGATCTGCCTTCCCGGTGGTACCCATGGGCTCATCGGTAATATCGTGGGCGTCGGTAAACCCCATGCCGGAAAACGGAACATAGTAAAATTCAAAGTTGCGATGCTTGGCGGCCATGGCATCGACATTTTCCAGCATCTCTTCCAATTCCCACCAGACCGTCTCCCTGCGCAAGCGGTAAGGCGCTACGTTCTGCATGCGAACCTGGGTAACCAGGCCCAGGCAACCCAGTGAAACCTTTGCCGCCTCGAATAGATCAGCATTAGTATTGGCATCACAGTCCACCAGTTCACCGCGAGCATTCGCTATCTGCAGGCCCTGCACAAATGTGGACATGCAACCCAGAGTCGCACCTGTGCCGTGGGTCGCTGTTGCCAGACTACCGGCCAGCGTCTGTTCATCGATATCCGGCATATTGATCAGCGCCTGCCCCGCATCGTGCAGCGGCTGCCCTATATCACCCAGTCGAGTGCCACCACCGATTGTCGCGCGCAACGTTTCACTATCGATGTCACTAACACCACCGAGTCTGGACAGCGACACTATAGTGCCGTCAGTCGGGACCAAGGCGCTGAATGAATGGCCGGCGCCCACTGGCCGAATAACGCCCTGTGAACCTGCCAGCAGCTCTTGCAACTGCGCTACGCTGGCAGGTGCAACGCGCGCCTCGGGCAAGCATTGCTGCGAACCAGACCAGTTGCGCCAGGGTAAGCGGCGCTTTTCTGCAGCGATCGCAGGCAAACTGCCATAACGACTGGCCAGGGCCATACCACCCAGAGCGGTGATCAGACTTCGACGATTAAGCACTGTTATTTACCCTCAGCCATAAACAGGATCAACGCCTCAAACTGGTCTGCATCACAATCCATACACAAACCAAAGGGGGGCATACCACCAAATCCGTTGATCACGTTATCGAGTAGCGTGTTGATACCTTTGTCCATCCGAGGTGCCCAGGCGGCGGTGTCTCCGGTGAGCGGCGATCCAGTACCTGCGACCGTGTGACAACTGCGGCAGCTACGGTTATAGATCGCCGCCAGGGCGGGATCAGCCGGTTGCAACGCACGACTTGCAGCCTGGTCGCCACTGCTGCTGCCATCACCCTCGCAAGCGCTTAGGAGGCACACAAAAAGAACAAACAACGGGATGCGCGCGAGCATAGGAATCTCCATAAATTAGTTATAACTATTTTTTAGTATAGGCTCAATAGCGTTAATTGCAATCTTGTTCCCCAGCCTGCCGCCAATGCTCGTCCAGCAAGCCTCCCACGGTGTTACTGGCGACCAAGTGTGCGGCGTACCAGGTGTGTAAGCAGCGGATACGGGTAAAATCAGAAATACCACCTATCCCCTTTTGTTCAAATACACCACTGAATCCAAGTGACGCTATCCTTTGGCGCTCATTTACACCGATGAAACTGTCGCGCAAAGCGATATGACGCGCATGATCATCAGCCATTTGTGCCTGATACTGTGCACTTTCATCAATGCGCTGCTGTAGCTGTGCAATTAAACCACCCGCCTCCTCTGTGTCTATACGATAGCAAAGCGCAGCGTCGACCAACCAGAACAAGGTTGGAAACGGCTTGTCCTCAACCAGGGAAGCAACGCGTATCACCATGGGCTGCCCCGTTGAACTGGTGACGGGAACGTCCTCCAAGCCACGTGGCTCACGACCCAAAAGCTCTTTTATGCGCTCACGATCCTGTTGCGATACTGCCAAGGGGAACCTCTCCTTTATCTATTGACCGCTATTCTACGACATTCATCGCTTGTGTTCAGGGGCTGCGAATTTGACAAAAACAAAGCGCCCGCTCACAATCGCGCCGTACCAGGTGCCCACCGCAGTATGAACTGAGGGGTGGGTTAAATGGGAAGTGTGGTGAGATACCACCGCTGCCCCCGCAACGGTAAGCAGTCTATGACTGTAAGCCCGACACCTGCCTGGACGCTGCACCGATGAGGCGGAGGGCTTCATTAAAGGCTGCTCGATTTTCCTGTCGCGTTACCTGATCCCCTCCCTCGCTCGCCAACCCCCTGGCTTTGATGAGGACTAGCATGAGTGACGAAAAAAAGAACGCCCGACATAAGGCCTCCATGGAGAAACAGAAGGCCAATGTTGACGCCCATATTGAAGCTGCTGACAAGCAACGCGGTGTGTCTATCCTTCTCACCGGCAATGGCAAAGGCAAGACCAGTTCCGCCTTTGGTATGGTCATTCGAGCACTCGGCTATGGACATAAAGTAGGCGTGGTCCAGTTCATAAAGGGTCAACAGTTATCCGGGGAAGAAATTTACCTAAAGGAGCAGTGCCCTCAGGTGGATTTTTACCAGATGGGTACAGGTTTCACCTGGGACACGCAGGACCGGGAAGGTGATATAAAAGCAGCCATAGACACCTGGGCCGTTGCACGCCCCATGCTGGAAGACCCCAGTTTTAACCTGGTGGTACTTGACGAAATCACCTACATGCTCGCTTACAAGTACCTGCCAGAAGAGGAGGTACTGGACGCAATCGCCAATCGACCGCGCGAACAGAGCGTCGTAGTCACTGGCCGAGGCGGCGGTTCTGCGTTGCAAGAATTGATGGATACCGTATCTGAGGTCAAGGAAGTCAAACACGCATTTGCGTCCGGCATCATGGCCCGCCAGGGCGTGGATTACTAATAGTGCCAGTAGCACTGATGGTTCAAGGCACCACCTCAGATGCTGGAAAAAGTGTTCTGGTTGCGGGTTTATGCCGAATTCTGGCCCGCCGGGGCATCAATGTTGCGCCGTTCAAATCCCAGAATATGTCGCTCAATAGCGCTGTTACTCCCGAAGGGGGGGAAATAGGCCGCGCTCAGGCGCTGCAGGCCGAGGCGGCTGGCATTGCGCCGCACACGGACATGAATCCAGTTTTGCTCAAGCCAACCAGCGACCAGGTCGTTCAGGTGGTACTGGCCGGTAAACCCCTGCAGAACATGGACGCCATGGATTACCACCAATACAAAACCCTGGCCATGGAGACTGTCATGGACGCCTGGCAACGGCTGGGCGAGAAGCATGAAGCACTGCTGGTTGAAGGCGCCGGCAGTCCAGCAGAAATCAACCTGAGAGATCGCGACATTGCCAACATGGGTTTTGCCGAAGCCGCTGATGTGCCGGTAATCATCGTCGCCGATATCGACCGGGGCGGTGTGTTCGCACACCTGACAGGCACCCTGGATTTGTTGTCAGAGAGTGAACAGGCCCGTGTCTGCGGCTTCGTTATCAACCGTTTCAGAGGCGATATTGCGCTGCTGGAATCTGGACTGGATTGGCTGGAGCAACGCACTGGCAAACCAGTGCTAGGTGTTATCCCCTACCTGCACAACCTGCAACTGGATGCGGAGGATGCTATCGATATCGCGCAAACAGTAAAAGATGAACGCTGTCTGCGCATCGTCATACCCGTGCTTCCACGTATTTCCAATCACACGGACTTTGACACCCTGCGCATGCACCCGCAGGTAGAACTGCATTACATCGGACAGAATGAATCCCCTCCTCCCGCCGACCTCATTATCATCCCTGGCAGCAAGAATGTGCGCGAGGACCTGCAATGGCTGCGAGATAACAACTGGCCGCAGATCATCAACCGACATTTGCGCTACGGCGGCAAGGTGCTGGGTATCTGCGGCGGCATGCAAATTCTGGGTCGTAGTATTGATGATCCGACTGGCGTGGAAAGCGTGCCCGGACAAAGTGAAGGCCTGGGACTACTGGGATTCGAAACAACGCTGTTGCAAGACAAAGCATTACGCCAGGTACGAGGCTACCTGCCCAGCCTCGGTGTGCCTGTCTCCGGTTACGAAATTCACTGTGGGCAAACCAAGCTCGATGACGGCGTAGAATATTTCGCGCTACTGGAAGACGAGCGTGCCGACGGTGCTATTTCTGCAGACAGGCAAATCGCTGCTACCTACCTGCATGGCCTGTTCGACGAACCGGCCGCCTGTGTCGCACTGCTTGGTTGGGCAGGACTCGAAGAGGCGAAGAGCATAGACCGAACGGCTATTCGAGAGCGCGAACTTGAGCGCCTGGCAGACTGCTTGGAAGAGCACCTGGATATGGCCAAACTCTTTCCACAGTGGTTCAGCGCCGCATGACCCTAAGCCGCGAAGGCAGAGCAAAAAACCTGCTAGCCGTGCTGTGTATTCTGCTGCCTGTGTCCCTGCTGGCAGCAATAGCCTGTGGCAGTGTCAGCCTGAGTATTGGCGAAAGCCTACAGGCGCTGCCGCAGCTGTTTCAACAATCAGGCGACAGGGCCTCAGTCATCATCGGCCAGATTCGTCTGCCCCGGGCTCTGTTGGCCGCACTCGTGGGGGCAATGCTAGGCATTAGCGGTGCAGCCATGCAGGGTATCTTTCGTAACCCTCTGGCAGACCCATCGTTAATAGGTGTGACCGCCGGTGCCTCTCTGGGCGCCAGCCTGGTGATTGCCGGGGCGGGAAGCTGGATCGTCGGCCTGGGCGGGCTCACCCTTATATCCGTGGGCGCTTTCCTGGGGGGCATGACTGCGGTAATCATTGTCTATCGCCTGGCCAATTCCGAGCAGGGCACGTCGGTGGCCACCATGCTGCTGGCCGGCATCGCCATCACCGCGCTGGCAGGCGCCATGAATAATGTTCTGGAACTGTTTTCTTCCAATGAGGTGCTCAGGCGAATCAGTCTGTGGCGCATGGGTGGACTGGATGGAGCAGACTACCAGCGAGTTGCTGCGGCTCTTGCGACCTGCCTGCTGGTAACCGCCACCCTGCCCCGCTATGCCACTGCACTCAACGCGCTTCTTTTGGGAGAATCCGAAGCACGCTATTTAGGTATCAACGTGGAGAAAACCAAGACCTGGATTGTAGTGATTGTCGCCATTGCCGTGGGTGCCTCGGTAGCACTGGCCGGCACTATCGCGTTTGTAGGCCTGGTTATTCCTCATATTGTGCGTCTGCTCATCGGTCCGGATCACCGCTACCTGTTGCCCGCATCAGCGCTTGCTGGCGGCCTGCTGCTGGTGTGCGCTGATATTATCGCGCGTACGATTATCGCCCCCACAGAGCTACCAGTAGGCATTGTCACGGCCTGTATCGGCGTGCCCTTTTTTATCTCACTACTACATCGCCGCGGCGATTACGGAATGCAGTAATGAGTGTGCTCTCAGTGACAGCAGCCTGCGCAGCCCCCTATGGCACGCCACTGCTGAAGGACATTTCCTTCGAGCTTGAGGCGGGACAGGTACTGGGGTTAATGGGCCCCAACGGCGCCGGAAAGAGCAGCCTGCTGCATTGTCTGGCCGGCGGTATTCCCACAACCTCAGGCGAGATACTGCTGAACGGGCAGCCCATTCACAACTGGCAACAACTGCCACGGGCCCGCGCGCTCTCAATGCAGGTGCAGCACTCCGCCCTGAACTTTCCCTTCAGCGTCGAAGAAGTCATTCTCCTGGGGCGCACTCCCCACGCATCTGGAGCCGTCTGTGACAGAAAAGTACTGGAAGAGGTTATGGCGGCAACCGACGCAAGCGAGTTGCGACACCGGCCCTACACTCAGCTTTCCGGCGGCGAAAAACAGCGAGTGCAACTGGCCCGCGCAGTGGCGCAGGTTTGGAGAGAAGAAGATGCACCTGACAGATTACTACTTCTGGACGAACCGAATTCCGCACTGGATCTATCCCACCAGCGTATGGTGTTGAAGCTGGTTGCAACACTGGCCAATTCAGGGTGCGCCATCATCCTGGCAACCCACGACTTCAACCTGCTGTCTGCTCACGCCAACCAACTATTGGTCATGCAGGGTGGCGCACAACACAATCACGGAACTCCACAAGCAGTATTAACACCGGCAATGTTTAAGGAGGTATTCGAGGTGGATGTACTGGTACAAGCTCACCCGGAGAACAACTCACCTCTGGTCATTCACAAATAATGTCGCGTTTACTGCCCCTTCTGCTGAGCCTTACTTTGAGCAACCTGTGTATGGCAGGACCCAGTGTCATAGACTCCGTCGGCCGCGAGGTTGTGCTGGACGCGCCGGCTCAGAGCATCGTAGGTCTCGCACCCCATATCGTGGAAAACTTATTCAGCGCCGGTGCCGGCGAAAAAATAGTTGGCGTGGTGAGTTATGCCGACTACCCCGAGCAAGCCAGGTCCATCGCGCAGGTTGGAAGCGCCTACGCCTGGAGCCTGGAAACCGTCGTTGCCCTTAATCCCGATTTGGTCGTGCTATGGGGGTCAGGTAACGGCATGTCCGCGCTGCCACAGCTGGAACGCCTGGGGCTCAAGGTGTACGTGAGCGAGCCCAGAGAACTGGCAGACATCACCGCCAGTATCATTGATTTTGGCATACTGGCAGGGACGCAAGACATTGCCAATGCCAGCGCGCGAAAATTTGAACAAGATATCGGAGCACTGCATTCTCGCTACGCCAGCGAGCAGCGCTTGCGCGTGTTCTACCAAATATGGAACAAGCCACTGCAGACAATCAACGGTGAGCACATGATCAGCCATGTACTGAATCTTTGCGCGGCAGACAACATATTTGCCACAGAACAACAGTTGGCTCCGCGTATTAGCCTGGAGTCGATTCTAGAGAAAGACCCGGATGCAATTGTGGCCAGCGGCATGGGCGAGTCCCGACCTGAATGGCTGAACGATTGGAAGCAGTACGGCAGTTTGCAAGCGGTGCAGCGCGGAGCGCTGTTCCATGTTCACCCTGATCTCATACAAAGACCCACCACCCGCATTGCCCAGGGAGCCGCCGACCTTTGTGACAAACTGGCCGGAGCCAGAACTCAACTACTTCGAGATGCAACGTCCGCTGTGTCTGCTCCACCCCACTGATCAACAGCATAGGTATAAACCACATCGGTGCTGGAATTCAGCGCAGTTTCTGCCGAGTCTTGAATAACACTGATAATGAAGCCTACAGCTACCACCTGCATGGAAACCTCCAGGGGAATTCCGAACAAGGAGCAGGCCAATGGAATCAGCAGCAAACTCCCTGAGGGAACGCCACTTGCGCCGCAGGCCGACAGTGCACTGATCACGCAAAGTAGCAAAGCGGTCGGCAGAGAAACTTCAATGCCCAGCGTATTGGCAGCCGCCAACGTCAGCGTAGTGATGGTAATTGCAGCACCTGCCATATTGACTGTGGCCCCTACCGGGATAGTGACCGTGTAGAGTTCCTCACTGATTCCCAGTTTTTTAGCCAGGTTCAGGTTCACCGGAATATTGGCGGCTGAACTGCGGGTGAAAAATGCGGTGATGCCGGATTCTTCCAGGCAGCGAAACACAACAGGGTAAGGGTTACTGCGCGTCAATAAAAACACCAGCAGCGGATTCACCACCAATGCCATCACTAACATCCCCGCCACCAACAGCACGGCGAGGCTAGCGTAACTGGCCAGGGCCTCAATACCAACGGTTGCTACCGTGTAACACACCAAGCCGAATATGCCGATCGGTGCCAGACGAATCACGTAACGGACAACCTGGGTTACACCATCTGCCACTACCTGCAGATGCTCTTTAAAAGACGGCGGTGCGGCGCGGAAACTAATACCCAGTAATACCGCCCAACTCAGGCAACCCAGAAAGTTACCAGTCAACAGGGCATTGATCGGGTTATCAATCAGCTTGAACAAAACATCGGTTAGTACTGACCCCACAGCCTCCGGGGGCGCGCCTTGCGCCGCAATGGTCAGGGCGATTGTCTGCGGAAAGAACTGGCTAAGCACTAGCGCTACCAGCGCCGCACTAATCATACCGACAAGATACAGGCACAGGACAAGCAGAGTCTTGCGTCCATCACTGCCACTTTCGTGACGGTTGGCTATGGCGGACATGACCAGCACCAATACCAGTAACGGCGCCACAGCCTTCAACATACCCACAAAGAGCGCACCAAGCAGACCCAGGGACTTGCTTAACTCAGGCAATAGCAGCCCAGCCAATGCACCCAACACCACACCGATCAGTATTTGCGGCACCAAACCCATTTCGGTCAGTTTCATGTTATTGCCCACCCCTGTAGCTTTATTATTGTCTTGTATCACTATAGCTCGAAAAACGCCTCCCAGTACATGCCAGTGCCTTGCCAGCTGGTCATGATTTGCTAAGATCTGCTGACTCCAATAACTTCCCAGGAAATGCACAATGAAACCAGAAACGATAGCCTTGCATGCAGGTTACGAAGGTGACGCCTCGACCAACGCGGCTACTACACCCATTTACCAGACCACATCCTTTACCTTCGACAATACCCAGCACGGTGCCGACCTTTTTAACCTGGCAGTGCCCGGCAATATCTACAGCCGTATCATGAATCCTACAAACGCTGTCCTGGAAGCCCGCCTGGCGGAACTGGAAGGTGGTGTTGGCGCACTGGCGGTGGCATCAGGCATGGCAGCAATTCGCTATTCTATTGAGGCAATTGCCGAGGTGGGCTGCAATATTGTCAGCACTTCTCAGCTGTACGGCGGCACTTACAACCTGTTTGCGCACACGTTCCCCCGCCAGGGCCTGGAAACTCGCTTTGCCGACGCAGATGACTACGACAAAGTGAGATCACTCATCGACGAAAACACCCGGGCCTTGTTCTGCGAGTCCATCGGCAACCCTGCTGGCAACGTAGTAGACATCCAGAAGTGGGCTGACATAGCCCATGAGGCGGGTGTGCCTCTGATTGTCGATAACACTGTTGCGACCCCCCTGCTTTGCCGGGCATTCGATCACGGTGCGGATATCGTCGTACACTCTCTGACCAAATACATAGGCGGCCATGGCACCACCATTGGTGGCGCTATTGTCGACTCAGGCAAGTTTGACTGGGCCGCACACCCCGAGCGTTTCTCAGTGATGACCACACCAGACCCCTCCTACCACGGTGTGGTTTACACCGAGGGCTTTGGCGAGGCGGCCTATATCGGCCGGTGCAGAGTGGTCCCCCTGAGAAATACCGGCGCAGCGCTGTCGCCACACAGTGCCTTCCTGATTATGCAGGGCCTGGAAACGCTTTCCCTGCGGATGAAAAAGCACTGCAAAAACGCCAAAAAAGTTGCCAAGTACCTGCAGAAACACCCGCAGGTAAAATGGGTGAACTATGCAGGCCTTAAGGACAGCCCCTACCGCGAGACCTGCGAGAAAATCTGCGGTGGCAAAGCGGCTGGCATTGTCAGCTTTGGAATCGAAGGTGGTGTTGAAGCCGGTGGTAAATTTATCGACGCCCTGCAGTTAATCTTACGTCTGGTCAATATCGGTGACGCCAAGTCCCTGGCCTGCCATCCCGCCAGCACCACCCACAGGCAGCTTAATCCTAGGGAGCTTGCCACAGCAGGCGTCAGCGAAGATATGGTGCGAATTTCAGTCGGTATAGAACATATTGACGATATTCTTGCCGATATTGAGCAGGCGTTGGACGCTAGTCAGTAGCGCAAAGCGATAGTTGCGCGGGCGCCTGCAATATCGAAAACATTGGGGCAAGCGCGCACTTTCAGGCTAACACGGACTTTGAATCTGCAATGATCGGGGTTCGTCCAACAGAGAAAAAATCAACACTAATATCGGTATCGAAGTCTTCTGCTGATCCACAGAGCTGTTTTGCTACCAATGCGCCCACAGCCGGAGCCAACTTGAAGCCATGCCCACTGAACCCATTGGCCAGCATATAACCGGGTACCGCCGTTGGACCGATAACCGGATGAACATCCTCGCGATTGACAGTGTATAGCCCACAGTAGCCACTGATCGCGCCGGTATAAGGTAGTGAGGGAATCCGGTGGTGCAGCGCATGTAACTTGCGCAGCTGAAAAGCCTCGTCAACAAAGCGATCAAACTCATCAGGATCAGTTACCTCTTCGCGTTCGTCTGCTTCAAGTACCGAGCCCAGAACCAGCTGCTGCCCTCTATTTTGAGTTCTGAAATAGATGCCATTTTCCATGTCCACAGTCACAGGCAGCTTGCCGACAACTTGATCAGGCCGTTCCAGGTACATGATCTGTATGCGGGTAGGGACCAGCGGCCAGCGCAGCTCCAGCCCAGCACTTTCATTCAAGCGGTTACACCAGGGACCGGTGGCATTAACCAGCTGTCCACAATGAAGCGACTCGCCCGAGCCAAGATGAACCCCTGACACCCGTCCATTATCCAGCAACACGCTACTGACTTCGCTATTAAAACGAACTTCTCCGCCAGCCAGGGTGATTGCGTCGACTAGATCCTGGGCAGCCGCCACAGGGTCCATATAGCCCCCCTCAAGCTCTAGCAGCTGCTTTGCGCCACCGCGGCAATCGTGATCAGCGCCATGTTCAACATCCACCACAGAGCCACAGGTGCTCAAAGCGGGGAACAGCTCTGTCAATGCGGCGTCATCGAGTACCGTGGTCGCGACACCCAGGGCACTCATCCTGATGTGCTCACGCTCTGCCCAGTCGGTATCACTACCTGGCATCCACAGCACACCATCAGCCTGAAATTCAGCTCTGGGGGCTTTAAGTCCGGTAAATTCCTGCCACTGCCGATAGGCCTGTATGCCCTCACTGGCAAAGCGAACCATGGCTGCTGCCGTATAGCGATGACGGCAAACCGCCGATGAAGCACCTGTGGAACCCTCACCCACCGCGGCCCCCTTTTCCAGCACCAGCACCCGCAAGCCGGATCTGCGAACGACCTGAAAAGCGATCGAAAGCCCGATGATTCCAGCACCTACAACAATAAGATCAAAGTTTTTCATTATGCTCATCATAAAAAAGGCCCGGTATTTTCATACCGAGCCATTTACACAGCTACGTTTGTTTAGAAAACCTTACGAATGGTCAGACCAATCGTACGAGGCTGGTTTGTCATGTAAGCCAGGCGAGCACGACCGCCACGCTCTTTGTTAAATGACAGATTCACATTCTCATCAGTCACGTTGTTGGCGTAAATCACCGCTTCCCAGGTATCCCAAAGGATGCCAGCGTTAAGGTTGAGCTGCTCATAAGACTCCAGCTCCAACTCGAGGCTGGTAGTTTCATTACCCGTGGCACCACCGAAAGGCAGGCCGGACTGGAAATCACCTGCTCCGTCTACCTGATCGCCCGGCTGGGTGTAACGCTCACCTACATGCTGTACCACTCCAGTGAGGTACATTTCGTTGGAGTTAAACAACGTGGTCGTAAAGTTGTATGTAGCAGAAGCAGAAAGCTGCAGCTCTGGCACAGAGGCCAGACGGTTTCCGTCCTCAATGCCACCCAATACGTCACCGTTGTTATCCAACACGGTTGTGTCGAATTCAGCCTCAATCCAGCTGCCGTTAAAGGTCAGCAGCAAGTTATCCATAGGGTAGGACGTCATTTCCCACTCTAGGCCAGCAGTGTGAGCTTCTTCTACATTGAGCACCACGCGAGAGGAGCAAGAGCCCGCATCCAGTGTAGTCTGCAAGTCATCGATGTCCGTGTAAAAGAGCGCCGCGTTAAACTGGAAGCTCTCGAACATCGACTTAAAGCCAACTTCGTAGTTCCAAAGGGTTTCGTCGTCGTACTCCCCTAAGCCGCCGAACGTATCAACGTCTGAACCTTCACACAAGCTGACGTTCAGGGGATCATTCACACCACCTAAACGAAAGCCCTGGGAGGCTTGTGCATTGATTGTCATGTCATCGCTAACATCGTAGCTGGCCATTACTCGGGGGTTGAAACCGTCAGACTCAGTTTCATCTACAGTGAAGTCACCGTTGGAGAACCAGCCACCACTAGTGAAGGTACGCGTTTCTTCAAAGTCATACCAACGACCACCCAGCGTCAAGTGCAGGCGCTCGGTCGCATCCCAGGTAGCTTCTCCAAAGACTGCCGTCTGCTCGATATCGTAAGGAATGCTGGCATTGTAGGGAGAGTCAACGCCGGGAAAACCATTCATCAGCTCAGAAGGATCCGTACCTCCGAGTGCACCGCTGCTGATGGTCGCGTCGTCGTGACCCGGAGTTGGCAGCCGCTGGTTGTACTCACGTTCAACATCTGAATAGAACACACCTGCAACCCAGTTAATGGAGCCGTCATAGGCAGATGCAACCCTGAATTCGTGCGTCATCTGTTCCAGGTCGGTAGTGTCGAGTAGGTTCGATGGCAGCAGTACCCCTGCATCGTCGAAGCCCACATCAACACCGACCGAACCACTCAAGGCGCTAGCGTCACGACTGACCAGAATTTCCCGGTCGGTATAACTACCGGCATAAGTCAGTTCCAGGTTCCCCAAAGACCAGTTCACCACCAGGTCCGCAATCAAAGTCTCATCATTAAACTCTTCGTCCAGCAGCAGATACTGCTCGCGCTCATCTAACTGGATCGCAGGCCGTGTGGTGGTGTAGGGGTTAGCGAACACGTTGTACGCTTCCTGACGGTTAAAACCATCCGCTTCGATTTCCTGGTATATCACGCGAGGCGTAATCAGCAGGTTATCGGTTGCCTGCCAGGCCAGAGCCAAACGACCACCGGTACGGTTGCCGCCGTTCACATCTTCTTTTTTGCTACCGCCTTCACCCAATGCATCGATGTAACCTGCATATTCTGTGGTGTACCCAACTGCTCGCAGGGCAACATTATCGCCCATAGGGATATTCACAGCACCCTTCAGGTGCCCACCCTCTTCACCGTCAGTCACGGTATGGACATTGGCTTCAATAGATCCTTCTACCTCACCAAACGTTGGCTGGTTGGTAATCATGCGGATGGTACCGCCCACAGACCCTGAGCCGAAGAGTGTGCCCTGGGGGCCTCGCAGCGTTTCCACTCGGCTGAGGTCATACAGATCCAGATCAGGAGTGAACAGCGATACGGAAATTACCGTCTCGTCGATGTACACGCCTACTTGTTCTTTAACACCGGGCTGGTCACGAACCACCTGGCCTGCGGATACACCGCGAATGGCCACCTGACTCTGGCCCGGGCCCAGGTTCTGAATGGTCAAACCGGCTACGTTTCGAGACAGCTCTTCCATATTGGTAGAACCGGTGCGCTGGATTTCCTTCTCGGTCATAGCATTAATTGAGAAAGGCAGGTCCTGAACGGATGCCTCGCGCTTGGTAGCTGTTACCAGGACTTCTTCCAACTGTGCATGCGAAACTGCAGGCACCATTGAAAGAACAGCCGTGGCCAGCAAGGTTTTTTTGAAATACGACATTGCGGTGATCCCTTTTGTATTTTTTGGAATAATGTTGTTCGTTTTTATTATGGCTACATTTTATACCCTGCTTATAAAACTTGTAGTTCCAGTGAATGTAACTATTTCATAAGATTTATAGAACAAAAAACGAGCAATTTAGGCTGAATTGAGCCAATTATGCGGCGAGCGGCCGGCTTGGCGGGGATTACATAGACCGTCGCAATAAGGGAGGGATCTCGTCGAATGTCTCGCCTTCTACTTGCAAACGCTCTGCCAGCTCCTCCAGGGCAGGCCCCAACCGGGGAGTCACCTCCTCCGGGCGCAGCGGCTCTTTGCATTCGCTGCAGGTCAATGTGGGCTGGGTCTTCTGCCCACACTTTTGGTGTACATATTCCAACGGAGCACCCTGCCCATTGTCCATCCATTCATCACCCCAGTGCGCCAGGCTCATCAACACTGGATACAGCCCAAGCCCTTTTCGAGTGAGCCGATATTCATAACGCAGAGGGCGGTCGTTGTAGGGAACCTTAACCAGCACACCGGCGTCCACCAACTTGCGCAGACGCTCAGACAAACGGTGCCGGGTAATCCCCAGGTTACTCTGGAACTGGTCGAAGCGACGGGTCCCCAAAAAAGCATCCCGGATAATAAGCATGGTCCAACGTTCACCCACCACTGAGAGTGTCCGGGCCACTGAGCATACTTGTTTGTCTATATCGTCCCAGCGCATGGTGCCTCCAACATTTTGATTTTATAGGGTTGAATTTAGCACAACCATTCTCAAATGGAACTATCTATAGCCTGTAACCGCCAGGGAGTCCGGCACACATAAAAAAAGGGCGGCTAACGCCGCCCTTTTGGGGTCATTAAAACATTGCCCTAGTAGTTATAGGACGCCCTCAAGTACCAAGAGCCACCCTCATAGTTGGTGACGGTACGGCGAGGATACGGCAGTCCTACGCTGACACGGTTGGCGTAAATGCCACCGTCTTTGATCTTGTCGGGATACTCATCAAAGATGTTGGAGCCGCCCAGAGTGACGTTCCAGTTCTCGGTGATATCCCAGCCAAGTTCCAGGTCGATATAGACAACTTCGCCAATCTCTTTACTGCGATTGCCGGGTTCTCCGTTGATTTCACCGCGCTCGTCATAGTGCTTGCCCCACCAGTTGGCACGAACCATAAACCACCAGTCCTGGGCAAACGTTGTATTGGCTGTAAATACAAAACGCTCTTCCGGATAGTTGTTTTCGATATCCTCAATCAGAGAATCACTTACCGGGTCAACGCCATTCACCAGTTTCTGGTCAACCACGTCGATCTCGTTCCAGTTTAGTGCAAAGGTAAAGTCTGTCGCTGAACTACCGGACCAATCCCAGGCAGACGTCAGTACCAGGTCGATACCCTGGTGCTCCACATCCAATGTGTTGGTGAAGAACGAAATAGTATTGCCCAGATCAGTTTGAATATCACCTGTGCGATAAATACGGTCATCCACCTCTACCAGGTAATAATCCAACGTCAGCGTGGTGCTCTCACCAATATCAGAGGTAAAGCCCAGGCTGTAGTTGACAGATTTCTCTTCGGTCAACTCTTTACCACCATTGGCCAGGGCCTGTGGCGATGTGGGCGGAACTAAGCCCTCTTCTACCTGCAAGCCAGTGGCGCCATCAAAGGTCGTGATAGTGGTACGCACATTGGATTGACCGGGTGTCGGCGCGTGGAAGCCTGTTGATACAGAACCGCGCAGCGTAAATGCGTCAGCTATCCTGTAACGGCTGGCGATTTTGCCGTTAGTGGTATCACCAAAATCTGAATAGTCCTCATAGCGCAGAGCGTACTGCATCAGCCAGTCGTCGCTGATGTCATGTTCCAGGTCACCATAGACAGACCAGTTATCGCGATCAAACTCACCGGCATCCGAGGGTGGAAACCCTCGCAGACCACTTGATCCGTCGAGTATGTAAGAAGCAGCTTCACCCGCAACAACGGTGTAAGTCTCCTCGCGCCATTCGGCACCAAAGCCCAGGTTAAGATTGTCAGACAGTGCCTTGGAAAAATCGGCATTGAAATTCAGCTCTTCCTGTTCGTAACCGCCCGGATCAAAGTCGCGCTGAATCGGTTCACCGTCTGATCCCAAACCGAGTGCTGCGTTGGTAGTGTTGTTGAGCTGATAGTCCAACTCGTTCATGCCCCAGCCAACGCTAAAGTCATAAAACAGATCGTTGGACCAGTTACCGCGCCAACCGCCTACCAGGCTGTAGTCTTCCTGGTCGCCGTCAAGGTAGGGTGTATAGCCAGTTTCATTTAGCGGGCCGTCATAGCCAAATTCGTCGCGCAGTTTTACCATGCTGGAGTGACCCGGACCGCGATAGAAAAAGCGGTAACGCCCCTCTGTCTCGGCATAGTTACCAAAGGCATAAAGCTCAGAGTTATCGCCTACCGCGAAACCTGAGTTAAAGAACAGGCGTAAGCCTTCTGTTTCAGGACGGCCCCAGGACTGGGCAAGTGGCGAGTCGCCAAATACCGCATCGGAACCAATTCCCTGGGCGCCTGCGTCGATCAAAGCCTGTGCATCAGGACGCTGGTCGCCACGCGACAGGCCTTCATTATCCCAGTATTCACCGGTGATATTAAGGAAGCCTTCCTCACCAATACCGAAGCCGGCGTTACCGCCAACTTTCATCGTGGCCTCGCCATCAAAGAACTCGCCGTACTGCACCGTGACAGTACCGCCTTCGCGATCGTCTTTCATGCGGAAGTTCATCACCCCGGCAATTGCGTCAGAGCCGTATTGGGCAGCGGCGCCATCGCGCAGCACTTCCACACTTTTGAGGCCGATACTGGGGATCATACCGATATCCACACCATGGGCACCGTTACCTGCTGCCGGCGCGAAAAACTGCACCAGTGAAGAGCGGTGACGACGCTTGCCGTTAACCAACACCAAGGTCTGGTCCGGTGCCATACCGCGCAGCGACGTGGGCCGAATGAAGGCACTGCCGTCACCAGTGGCCGGTGTGGCTGTGTAAGACGGAATCAAGGACTTGAGATTATCAGTAATATCGGCGGTGTTGCCGAGACTGTTAAAGTCTTCGCTGTTAAGGACATCCACCGGTACAGGAGAGTCTGAGACTGTCCGCGGCTTGAGGCTACGGGTACCTGTGACCACTACCTCTTCGAGTTCCATCTGTGATTGATCCTGCGCCGCCAATTGGCCACTCTGGCTCAGGGTGACGACAGCGGCCGCTACGGCCGCAAACATTGGTGCTGTTTTAAATTTCATCGGTGACTTTCCCCATCTTTACTTTTAGTATTTTTTATATCGGAAGTGAATATCGGTATCACGTCCGATAATCGAACTCATAAAACACGGTATACACGCCTTTCCGACCATAACCTTAACATCCCATCTGTTCTGACGGGTGGCAATGTAATTATTTAACATTTGGAGGGACAAAGGCCTTTTGCGCTGAGTTTGCGCGCTCAGGCCTCTACTTTACATACAGATGGTAGATCCATCATCTGCTACAGCATAGAACAGGCAATCCGAGTGAGCGATAGCCGCGTTGTTAGTAATCATAAACAGCTTAAGCGCTTGTGCGGGATAGACCTCTCCATTTTCTATACGTACTAGCCGGGACACTGCGCAGCGACCACCGGCGTCCTGGGCTGAAAACAACTGCGTCGCGCTGGCACTCGCCCAGCCGAGCAGGGTATCGGCTTTGACCCCACCAAAATTATGATGCTCGATATCCGGCTTGAGAGTGATGTCGTAGTTACTGCAAGGCTGTTCTGCGTAGGTCAGAGTGACGTTGTCATTGAGTTCCAGGCGAATGGGATTTTGTAACAGCTCCAGCCCCCAGTCCGTATCACCCGGGCATAGGACTGCGTCGGACTCGAAATAACGACACATGCCTTCATAGGCAAGTTCGTGTGCTTCATCATCCAGCCTCCCGCCAACTTCTACAGTGACGGTGGGGCAGGCATTCTCGCTAAGTTCCATCAGTGCGCCGAGACCCAGGTTGGAAATAATCAAGCGCTGGGTGAACAGCGATACCAGAGCATCATGCTGACGATCCATATGGGTACAAACGCCAAATGCAGGCCCGGAGCCAGAGGTATTGTGCATATCCACGACGGCTTCAGGTTTGTGCAGGCGCAGTATCTCGAGTATCTCTTCGGCCAACACACCCTGGGCATCGTCAAAGGGTGGCCGAAAACAGCGATTAAGATCCCTGGCCCGTGGCAGCATCCGATGAGTAAACAGAGGTGCCTCCAATGCTGCCCCTACCGAGGCAATAATACAGACCGTATCGACAGCAGGGCGTCTGCCGCTTTTGAGGTAGCGAAAGAAAGCGATAGCCCCGGAGGGCTCATTACCGTGTAGCAGTGTTACCAGCGCACGCGTTTGGTCACTTTTTTCGCCACTAAGGTAAAAACAGACCGGGCCGCCCATCCACTGCAAAAATTGCTCGATATTGTGACCAATTTCGTTGGGCTGCGGGTCGCGGATAAATTTGAATCTTCTCATATAGACCACTGAGCCACAGGCAGGTTTTGTCCACTGTGGCCAATAAAACACTCCAGTAATTCGTGCAGTGCCCGCTCAGCGGGCATCTGCTGCTTCAATTGCGCCAGCTTACGCTGCTGCCATACAGCGCCTGTTTGCCGGCGCTCCAGGCGTTCCTCAATCACTCCCAGATACAGGGCGGACTCTGCCTCTCCAATTCCAATGGCAGCGAGACCGGCCCTGGCGATCGGCAACATAGTCTCGATGATGTCAGTTATTGGCTGCTCGGAACTGCCTGACTGGTTCAACGAGGGCCAGACCAGCTTCGCATCCAGGCCATGCTGGGCGGCCCGATAAAAGTTGTACTCTGCGGTTTGAAATGGAATTGCTGGCAACAGTTCATTCAGCTGTGGACGTATTCCCTCTGCTGCTCCAATGAGGAAAGCCGCATTCGCCACCATGTCGACAGCGGTGGGGCCTGCCGGCAGCGCTCGCATTTCGATTCGCAGGTGTCCGCCATCGACATCATCGTATATAGGGCGATTCCATAGCCAAACTGTACTTTGGTGCAGTCGTAGCTCTGCCAACGACGGGGTATTGCCGGCAGCAATTTCCTGTGCAGATGTGATGTCGCTGCAGACCGGCAACAGCGGCGGATAGAGCCGCACTACCTCTCGAAACAACTCTTGTGCTCCGCGGCGAGCCCAGCCCTGCCCGAAACTTACCCGGGCTGGCTCATTCCAACCATAGGGGTCCACATGACGGGTATCTATGGACTGCTTAAATAGTGGGATGCGCGTCTCCTGCCACAAGGAATGTCCAAACAAGGTCGGGGAGTTGGCGCCAATGGCCAGGGCCAGCGGTGTCATCAGCTGAATCGCATTGAAGGTGTCGGCATAGGCCCCGGGGTCAACCCGATAGTGGACTTGAAATGACGTGTTAGCACCCTCCAGCGTTATGTCGCCCATGGCAAGCTTTAGAGGTTCTGTACCGTTGATATCAATATTAAACTGATCGCCGCGACGTTCAATCAACTGCCGTACCAGCGCGTGATAACGGCGTCGGTCGGTAACGCAATGATGACCAAAATCAGACTGCCGCAAGGTCGGCAGTATTCCAATGGGGACGATGCGCCCTCCCCTGTTGGCTGCAACTTTCTCCAGCCTAGCCAGGCTGTCGATAATTGCCCGTTCAGTTGCCTGAAAAGGTCGCTGGGAAAAACGGAAAGCGGGTAAGTTGAATTCCAGGTTGTAGCGATTCAATTCCAGAGTAAGCGTGGAGTCACTAGCGTCGTTCAGAATTTCCTGATTGGCATAGAGGGGATAACCCTGCGCATCGACAATGTACATTTCTAGCTCAGCACCCAGGGATGCTTCACCCACACCAAAGCCGGGCTTGGCCAGCAAGCTCCCTAGAGTGCTCAGGTTTTCGTCCAGGCAAGCGCGAAATGCCTGGAAATCCTGAGGGCTAAACTCGATCTGATCTATTTCAATGCCCATGGCTACCTATTGTGGCCTGCCCTGGGCTAATTATTATTGATTTAGATCGTATATGCGAGGTTCTACTGATCGATAGCAAAGCTCATATTGACTACAACCTGGTAGCTATTCTCACCCGCCATTACCGGCACAGCGTCAGCAGACGCGCTCATAGCCATTGCTCGCTCCGCCCGATAAGGCCGCGGTTGTGGCATGTGGGTCTGTTCCGAAATATCCATCACATCACCCAGGTCCACGTCGGCTGCATCTGCCATAGTCTGGGCCCTGGCCATCGCGTCTTTCACCGCCCGGGATCGCGCCTGGGTTAAGGCCGCAGAAGGATCGTCGTTGGTGAATTGTACATTGCCACCTTCGTTCACACCCAGGCTGACCGACTTATCGAGCAGTGCCCCCAACTCGTCAAGGTCACGGACTCTCACAGTCAGGCTGTTGCGTACGGTATAGCCCACCAACTCAGGCGGCTTTTCGTTGCGAGGCTTGGGATAAATATAACGTGGCTGAATAGAAAAATTACTGGTCTGCAGATCACGCTCGGCGACATCGCCCTCACGCATAGCTTCAATAACTTCAGCCATAGCCTTGGAATTTGCATCCAGAGCAGCGCGCGCCGTATCTGCCTCACGCATAACGGTCAATTGTAAAACTGCCATATCCGGGGCGATACTGACCTCCGCCTGACCGCTCACCCGTATTTGGGGAATTGGCGCTTCAGCAAGAAGTCGCGGCGCTAGTCCCATCAAAAAAATTGCTATAACAGCAACATTGAGTGCTTTAAACATGCGTGTATTCATTCTGATGTACTCTCAGTATCGCCGCACTGCTGTTGCAGCAAAAGACTAACGGCCGGAGACAATTGCTCCCCGCCCTGCGCGGCATAGGTTGATAATTGTTCACGCATGGCCCGGGTCCAGAATTTTTCCAGGTGCTCGCCGGTCTTGCGCACTGCCTCTTTTAGATTGCGTTGCTCGCCAAAGTTCAGTGCGATCTGGTTAGCCATTTTTACCAGGTGGTCGATCTGCTGTCCGGACATTATTGCTCTGCCTCATAAAATCTATGTTCGCCACTGTAAATCACCTGCCTGCCTGGCTGAACGAAACCGACGAGGGTGATGCCTGCTGCCTGGGCCTGCTCTACTGCCAATGCGGTGGGTGCTGACACTGCTGCCACCACCGGGATATTACAAGCCGCAGCCTTGGCCACCATTTCGTAACTAAGCCTGCTGGTCAGTAGGACAAAACCATTCCGGCCCAGTTCATCGGTAATCATTGCGCCCAACAACTTATCCAGTGCGTTGTGCCTGCCCACGTCCTCGCGTACCAGCAGGATTTCACCCAAGGCATCGCACCAGGCGGCGCCGTGAACGCCGCCGGTTTTCGACTTCAGTATCTGGGCATCGGCAAGGGCTTTGAGAGACTGCTGGATGGCATCATGAGTCAGCTGAATCTCTGCGGTGACCCGCCGGGGAGGCAAAACCGCCTGTTCCAGAGACTCCACGCCACACAAACCACATCCAGTCCGGCCGGTCAGATTGCGGCGCCGTTGCTTGAGGGCGGCGAAGGGTTCGCTGGTGATCTCCATTGCAACCTCCAGTCCCTTTTCCCGCTGCGTTACCTCGATACCGAGCAATTGCTCAGGGCTGGAAAGAATCCCTTCGGACAGGCTGAAGCCCAGGGCCAGATCGGCCAGGTCCGCAGGCGTAGCCATCATTACCGCGTGAGACAGACCGTTGTATACCAGAGCCACCGGGGACTCCTGCACAACCTGATCGGAATCTTCGCTGACACAGCCCTGGCGCCAAACCTTGCGCGCTAGCGTGGAGGTAGTGTCAGACATCCTCCACGGCCTGTTCCAGCAACTGGTGCTGACGGCGATCAAAGGTTTGCTGCCGCGCCTGCCAGGCTGACGGTTCACTGACCTTGCTTACCTGCACCGCGGTCACTTTGTATTCAGGACAATTAGTGGCCCAGTCGGAGTTATCCGTGGTCACCACATTGGCACCTGACACCGGGTGATGGAATGTGGTGTATATCACCCCAGGCTTGACCCGCTCGGAAATCCTGGCGTGCAGCACTGTCGTACCCACTCTGCTTTGTATGCCCACCCAATCGCCTTCATTGATCCCTCTTTCCTGGGCATCGTGCGCGTGAATTTCCAGCAAGTCTTCCTCGTGCCAGGCACTGTTTTGCGTCCGCCGGGTTTGGGCTCCCACGTTGTACTGACTGAGAATACGCCCGGTCGTAAGCAACAAGGGAAAACGTCGATTGGCCCGCTCTTCGGTGGGGACGTATTCGGTAAAGGCGAAGTAACCTTTACCGCGCACAAATTCATCCACATGCATGGTGGAAGTTCCTTCAGGCGCCGCGTCATTGCAGGGCCACTGAATACTGCCCAATTTATCCAGCAGTGGATAACTGACCCCGTGGAATGTAGGCGTAAGCCTGGCGATCTCGTCCATGATCTCCGATGGATGCTGGTAGTTCATCTCGCAGCCCAGGGCATTGGCAAACGCCATCGTCGCCTCCCAGTCCGCCTTGCCAGAAAGTGGGGTCATGACCCTGCGCACAGGGGAGATCCGTCGTTCAGCATTGATAAAGGTGCCATCCTTTTCCAGGAAAGAGGCGCCGGGCAGAAATACATGAGCGAACTTGGCGGTTTCATTAAGAAAAATATCCTGCACCACCAGACACTCCAGCGAGCCCAGAGCCGCTTCAATGTGGTGGGTATTGGGATCGGACTGCGCCACGTCTTCGCCTTGGCAGTAGAGTCCACGGAACTGCCCGTCAATCGCAGCATCGAACATATTAGGGATGCGCATACCTGGCTCTGGATCCAGGGTTACCTGCCACTCTTTTTCAAACAGGGATCGCGTGGCTGCATCCGACAGGTGCCGATAGCCAGGCAACTCGTGAGGGAAGGAGCCCATATCGCAGGCACCTTGTACGTTATTTTGGCCACGCATGGGATTCACGCCCACGCCTTCACGGCCCAGATTACCGGTAAGCATTGCCAAATTTGCAATACCCATTACCGCAGTGGAACCCTGGCTATGCTCGGTCACACCCAAGCCATAATAGATAGCCCCATTGGGCGCATTGGCATACAAACGCGCCGCTGCGCGCAAAGTCTGCGGATCGACACCGGTAGCCTGCTCCAGGGCTTCGGGTGACTGACTTTCCTGGGCAATAAATACCTGCCACTGGCTAAATGCTTCTTCTTCGCAGCGTTGGGCGATGAATTCGATATCGTGTAGATTTTCGGTGACGATTACATGCGCCATCGCATTAAGCACGGCAACGTTGGCACCGGGATTAACCGGCAAATGGTAGTCGGCTAGAATATGCGGCGAGCTGACCAGCTCGATTTTGCGCGGGTCGATAACAATCAGTTTCGCGCCTTCACGCAATCTTTTTTTCAAACGCGAACCAAACACGGGATGCGCCTCGGTGGGATTGGCACCCATCACGATGACGACATCAGTCTTGGCCACTGAGGCGAAGGTCTGGGTCCCTGCAGACTCACCCAGAGTGGTTTTCAGACCGAAGCCGGTGGGCGAATGACAGACCCTGGCACAGGTATCGATATTATTATTGCCAAACCCCGCGCGGACTAATTTTTGAACCAGATAAACTTCTTCGTTGGTACAGCGGCTGGAGCTTATAGCCCCAATACTGTTGCGGCCATGTTCTTCCTGGATAGCCCTGAAACGCTTTGCCGCAAAGCCCACTGCTTCTTCCCAACTCACCTTGCGCCAGGCTTCATCGATACTGTCGCGAATCATCGGCGAAGTAATGCGGTCCGGGTGAGTGGCATAGCCGAAGGCAAAGCGTCCTTTGACGCAGGCATGACCTTCGTTGGCTTTACCGTCTTTCCAGGGTGTCATGCGCACCACCTGTTCGCCTTTCAACTCTGCTCGGAAGGCACAGCCCACACCGCAGTATGCGCAGGTGGTTACCACCGAGTGCTCTGGAATACCCAGTTCGATAATACTATTTTCAGTGAGCGTTGCTGTTGGGCAGGCATCGACACAGGCGCCGCAGGATACGCACTCGGAATTGATAAAATCGACACCGCCTGCACTGACTTTGGAATCAAAACCACGACCCTCGATTGTTAGCGCAAAAGTACCCTGAGTTTCCTCACAGGCGCGCACGCAGCGCGAACAAACGATGCACTTGGAGGGGTCAAAAGTAAAATAGGGGTTAGACTCGTCTTTCTCGGCTGCCAGGTGATTGGCGCCTTCAAAACCATAGCGCACCTCCCGCAAACCCACTTCACCGGCAGTGTCCTGCAATTCACAGTCACCGTTGGTCGGACAGGTAAGACAATCCAGCGGGTGATCGGAAATGTAAAGTTCCATCACGCCTTTGCGGATTTTCGCCAGTTTCGGTGTTTGGGTTTGCACCTGCATACCCTCTTCCACCGGCGTGGTGCAGGATGCGGGGTAGCCTCTACGACCTGCAATTTCAACCAGACAAATACGACAGGAACCAAAGGCATCAACCGAATCGGTAGCGCATAGTTTCGGCACCTTGATGCCAACCAACGAGGCGGCACGCATGACAGAAGTACCTGCCGGCACCTGTATCGAGACTCCATCAATATTGGCTGACACCATTTCCGAGGACTGAACCTCAGGGGTGCCAAAATCTTTTTCCGGTTCGTAGTATTGCAGCATGATGTTCTCCCGCCTCAGGCGAAGTCCTCCGGAAAATATTTTAGCGCACTGCGCACCGGGTTAGGCGTTAGCCCTCCCATCGCGCACAGGGAACCGAGCTCCATGGTCTCGCAAAGATCCTCCAGCAAACCCAGGTTCTGCTCGGGTGCTTCCCTGGCAATAATGCGATCCATCACTTCAGTGCCGCGAATCGACCCTACTCTACATGGCGTGCACTTGCCGCAGGACTCCTCGGCGCAAAAGGCCATAGCAAAACGCGCCTGCTGCGCCATATCAACGGTATCGTCAAACACCACGACACCACCGTGACCCAACATACCGCCGGCCGCGGCAAAAGCCTCGTAATCCAGAGGCGTATCCCATAGCGATTCAGGCAAGTAGGCGCCAAGGGGACCCCCTACCTGTATTGCCCGCATAGGCTTGCCGGAGCGGGTCCCGCCGCCGAATTGCTCAAGTACTTGGCGCAGGGTAGCGCCATAGGGTAGTTCTACCAGCCCCCCCTGCTTGATATTGCCTGCCAGTTGCAGGGTAATCGTACCCAGGGAACGTCCCTGCCCTAATGCGGCGTAGGCTTCGGCGCCATCAGCCATAATAGTTGGAATAGCCGCCAGGGTGAGTACATTGTTAACCACCGTGGGCTTGCCAAAAAGTCCTTCCAGGGCTGGCAGAGGTGGCTTGGCACGCACCATACCGCGGCGCCCTTCCAGGCTCTCCAGCATGGCGGTTTCTTCGCCGCAGATATAGGCGCCGGCGCCCAGGCGCAGCTCCAGGTGGAAGTGGTGATCACTGTCGCAAATCCCCTCTCCCAGATAACCCGCCGCTTCGGCCTTGGCAATGGCTTTGTGCATGATTTCCCAAGCGTGGGGATATTCTGAGCGCAAGTAGATATAACCCTGCTGTGCCCCTACCGCGAGGCCGGCAATCACCATGCCCTCTATCAGCATGTAAGGGTCAGACTCCATTAGCAGCCTATCGGCAAAGGTACCCGAATCACCTTCGTCAGCATTGCAGGCAATATACTTTTCATCGCCGGCTGCTTGCAGCACCGTATTCCACTTGATACCGGCTGGGAAAGCGGCGCCACCTCGACCGCGCAAGCCGGAGCGGGTGACCTCGTCAACAATGTCCTCAGGTGGCAGGTGCAGCGCATGTTCCAACCCATCAAAACCGTGACGCGCAAGATACGACTCCAAACATAGAGGGTCGTCCAGGCCAGACCTGGCGAACGTCAATCGCTGCTGTCCGGCGAACCAGGGGTGTTCCTCCAATTTGCCCAGGTAGCGCGGATGTTCCTTGCGAGCGACAGGATCAAGGGCCAGGATGCCCGCGACTTCCTCTGGCTCCAGCGGCCCAAATCCCACGCGCTCATCGTTCGATTCTATTTCTAACAATGGCTCCAGCCAAAATGCACCGCGAGAGCCATTGCGAATGATGGGCGCATCACTGCCCTGCTCTGCTAGCGCCAAGGCGAGTGCCGCTGCGACTTCGTTGGCGCCTACTGCAACCGCTGTGGTGTCTCGGGGTATCAGGTAGCGCAGAGTCATAGTGTTTCCTCCCCGTCATCAATGCTCGCAATAAGCATTTTGAGTCGGGCGGCGTCCAGACGGGCATATGTTTCGTTATCAATGCGCACGGATGGCGAACAGGCGCAGTTGCCCAGGCAGTAGACTTTCTCCAGCGTCACCGCACCATCGCTAGTTGTCTCGCCGAACTCAATGCCCAATGTCTCACGAGCCAGTTGCTCAAGCGCCCTACCACCTGCTGCCTGGCAAGACTCCGCGACGCAAACCTGCAGGGTGTGACGTCCACCCTGGGCGGTCTTGAGATCGTGGTAGAAACTGATGACCCCATGCACCTCGGCGGCCGACAAATTCATCACCTGGGCGATGCCAGGGACCGATTCAGGGGGTATGTAGCCCAAGTCTTCCTGGACAGCCTGCAGCAAGGGCAGCAGGCCGCCCGGGATATTTTCATACTGGCACAGCAGCTGCGCCAGCAGTCTTTCAGTTTCCAATAGTGTCTCTCTTTACTGCCGATCTTTTGATTGAGTATGGCTCATTTTGGGGGAGCCGTCAGGCTCTTCAATTGGCCTAAAGGTGTGCTGCGTGGAAGGCGATATGCTCGCCGATAAAGCTGGCGATAAAGAAGTAGCTGTGGTCATAACCAGGCTGCATTCTCAATTCCAACGGATAGCCAACTGCATTCGCGGCCGCTTCCAATAGTTCTGGTTTCAACTGCTCCTCAAGAAAGTTATCTGCTCCGCCTTGGTCAACCAGGGCTGGAAGCTTTTCCTCCACGCCCGCCATCAGAGCACAGCTATCGTGCTCTGCCCAGGCCCCCCGGTCATCCCCCAGATACATGCCCAACGCTTTTTCGCCCCACGGACAATTCAATGGTGAGCAAATAGGTGAAAAGGCAGACACTGACTTGAATCTCCCCGGGTTTTTCAAAGCGATGGTCAGCGCACCGTGCCCGCCCATGGAGTGACCCGAGATGGCAGTGCGCGTGTCATCAACAGGGAAATGCTGCGCCACCATTGCAGGCAACTCAGTCACCACATAGTCGTACATGCGGTAATGCTGGGACCAGGGCGCTTGAGTCGCATTGACATAGAATCCCGCGCCCAGGCCGAAATCCCATGCGCCTTCAGGGTCATCAGGCACGCCTTCTCCGCGAGGGCTGGTATCGGGCGTCACTATCGCTATCCCATATTCGGCAGCGTAGCGCTGTGCACCGGCCTTGGTCACAAAGTTCTCGTCGCTACAGGTCAGCCCAGAGAGCCAGTACAGCACAGGCACCTTCCCCTGCTCCGCCTGTGGTGGCAGGTAAATAGAGAAATTCATCTCGCACCCCAACACCTCGGAGGCGTGGCTGTAGCGCAGTTGCCGTCCACCGAAACACAGGTTCTCGCCAATCTTTTCCATCATCATTCCCGCTAGTAGGTCACAACTGAACGAATACTTTCACCGGAATGCATCAGGTCGAAAGCTTTGTTGATATCGTCCAGGGGCATGGTATGGGTGATCAGGTCATCAATATTGATGCGTCCATCCATGTACCAGTCCACAATTTTTGGCACATCGGTGCGGCCACGAGCGCCACCAAAGGCAGTGCCTTTCCAGCTGCGGCCCGTGACCAACTGGAAGGGACGGGTTGAAATTTCTTTGCCGGCCCCTGCTACACCGATGATGCAGCTCTCGCCCCAACCCTTGTGACAGGACTCCAGGGCCTGACGCATGGTGTTCACGTTGCCGATACATTCAAAGGTGTAATCCAGTCCGCCACCGGTAATCTCCACCAGGTGTCCAACCACATCGTCTACTTCTTTCGGATTGACGAAGTCAGTCATACCGAATTTCTTGGCCAGACCGACTTTGTCAGGGTTGATATCCACACCGATGATTCGCGAGGCGCCGACCATCTTGGCACCCTGGATCACATTGAGACCGATACCCCCAAGCCCCCAAACAGCGACAGTAGAACCGGGTTCCACTTTCATGGTGAAAGCCACTGCGCCTATGCCTGTGGTGACACCGCAGCCGATGTAACAGATCTTGTCGAAGGGCGCATCTTCACGCACCTTGGCCAATGCTATTTCGGGCATGACCGTATAATTAGAAAAGGTGGAACAGCCCATGTAGTGCAATATGGGTTTGCCGTCCAAAGAGAAGCGGCTGCTACCATCGGGCATAACGCCCCGGCCCTGTGTCTCACGAATTGACTGGCACAAGTTGGTTTTGGGGTGCAGGCAGTAATTACACTCCCGGCACTCAGGCGTATACAGGGGGATAACGTGATCGCCAGGCTTGAGGCTGCTCACACCTGGGCCCACATCGACCACAACACCTGCGCCTTCATGTCCAAGAATGGCAGGAAACGCGCCTTCCGGGTCGTCTCCGGACAAGGTGAACGCATCTGTATGGCAAACGCCGGTGGCCTTCATTTCCACCAGCACTTCTCCAGCGCGGGGCCCGTCCAGATCCACTTCGCAAATTTCCAGCGGTTGGCCCGCCCCAAAAGCGACTGCAGCGCGTGTTTTCATCAAAATCTCCCTGAATTAGTGGTATCGCAAACCTGCCACAGTGTAATTAGTTGCCATTAGCAAGGTAAATACCCTATCTTGCACCTCACTGTTGCTGCACAGCAACAATAGGAGAGCTTAACGTGGCATCACACCGCTGGGAAAGTATAGAAGCCTTCGAGCGAGTTGTGCGCCTGGGTAGCTTTACCCGCGCGGCCGAAGACCTGGGCGTCTCCCGATCTCACGTCAGTCGGCAGATCAACGCTCTGGAAAACCGGCTGGATGCACAATTACTGCTGCGCACCACCCGCAAGGTCTCGACCACAGACGTCGGCCAGGCCTTCTATATGCAATGTCGACAAGTGCTGGACAATATTGACGAGGCAGAACGGGCGGTACTGGATCTGCAAGCCAATCCCAGGGGCATACTGCGAGTCACGGTTGCAGGCGCTTTTGGCGAAGACTTTATCGCCCCCGCTGCGCTGGACTTTATGGCTGAGCACCGGGACCTCATTGTCGAACTGAATTTCAGCAACCGCCTGATCGACCTGATTTCCGAAGGCTACGATGTGGCGATTCGAGCAGGCACCTTAAAGGACTCCTCGTTGATCGCCCGGCGGATTAGCACCCGCAAACTACTGACCTGCGCGTCCCCTGAGTACCTCAAGCGCAACGGGTCTCCCAGCAGCATCCATTCCCTCACCAATCACAATTGCCTGCTGGGAACACTGGACACCTGGCGCTTCCGGGAGAACGGTAGAAACCAGGATCTGCGCGTTAGCGGCAACTGGCGTTCCAATAACGGACGCTCCTTACTAAGGGCCGCACGGGCGGGATTAGGCCTGGTTCAGCTGCCCAGTTTCTACCTGGATCAGGACATAATTGATGAGGCACTACTGCCGGTACTGGAGGACTACAACCCTACCGATACCGGTGTTTGGGCGGTGTACCCGCATAACCGACACTTGTCCGCCAAGGTCCGCCTGTTCGTGAATTTTTTGGCGGACCGATTCAACGAGTAAGCAGTGAACACACACCCTGCGAATCTGTATACTCAAGCTCTTTTAAAGTTTCCATAACAGGTATTACCATGTCCGAATTGGTCACCGTTGAGATAAACGAGCACGTCGCTCATGTTCGCCTTAACCGCCCCGAAAAAATGAACGCTTTGAGCTGGCCTATGTTTGAGGCCATCACTGCCACCGGTCGCGAGCTAACGACCAATAAGGATGTTCGGGCCGTTGTCTTGTCCGGTGAAGGGCGCGGTTTTTGCGCAGGCCTGGATCTGGAGAATTTCGCCAGCGGTGACCTCAATGAAAACTTCTTCGGCCCAGGCCGTGGTGGCTTCTGGCCCAATTTCTATCAGTCCCCTGCCTACACATGGAAGTCGATCCCGGTACCGGTGATCTGTGCTCTGCACGGCGTTGTTTACGGCGGCGGCTTCCAGATCGCCATGGGTGCAGACATTCGCATTGCGCAACCAGACAGCAAGCTGTCGGTTATGGAAATAAAGTGGGGCCTTATCCCTGATATGTCAGCCTCCCAAACCCTGCGCGACCTGGTACGCCTGGACGTGGCCAAGGAACTGACCTTCACTGGCCGTGTCGTAGAAGCACAAGAAGCGCTGGCACTGGGGCTGGTAACACGCCTGGAAGAAGACCCCGTCAACGCAGCGCTTGCTATGGCACGCGACATTGCCGGCCGTAGTCCTGACGCTATTACTTACGGCAAATACTTGCTGGATCACGGCTGGCACGGTAACGACATGGACGGATTGCGACTGGAAGAAAAACTGCAGGGTCGTATTCTGGCGAAGCCCAACCAAATGGAGGCGGTTATGTCAGGTATGGAGGGGCGCCCCGGGAATTTCGTCCCACGCCAAATTGAAACTTTCGAGGATATCGGCAACTTATGAGCAATACCTACACCCCCCCCAAGGTCTGGACCTGGGACAGTGAAAGTGGCGGTCGTTTCGCCAACATCAACCGCCCTGTCGCCGGCGCCACCCACGACAAGGAACTGCCGATAGGCAAGCATCCTTTGCAGCTTTACTCGCTGGCCACACCCAACGGGGTTAAGGTCACGATAATGCTGGAAGAATTACTCGCTCTTGGAAAAACAGAGGCGGAGTACGATGCCTACCTGATCAATATCAGTGAGGGTGACCAGTTCGGTAGTGGGTTTGTAGCCGCCAACCCCAACTCCAAGATTCCGGCGATGATGGATCACAGCACCAGTCCGCCCACCCGAATTTTTGAGTCCGGCGCCATGATGTTGTACCTGGCAGAGAAGCACGACGCCTTCTTACCAAAGCAGGAGCCGGCGCGAGCCGAGTGCCTGTCATGGCTGTTCTGGCAAATGGCCTCCACCCCTTTCCTGGGAGGCGGATTCGGTCATTTCTATGCCTACGCACCGGAAAAACTGGAGTACCCCATTAACCGTTACGCCATGGAAGTGAAGCGGCAACTGGACGTACTGGACCGCCGTCTGGCGGAGGCAAGCTACCTGGCCGGCGACGACTACACCATTGCCGACATGGCGGTTTACCCCTGGTACGGCATTTTGGTTACCGGCGAAATTTACGCTGCCCAGGAATTTCTGGATGTCGCCTCTTATACCAACGTCCTTCGTTGGGCCAAGGAAATAGAGTCACGTCCGGCGGTAAAGCGCGGCGAACGCGTTAATAAAGCCTGGGGACCAGAAGAAGAGCGGGTACCCGAGCGTCACGACGCCAGCGACCTGGACTGACCCGCGCGACACCACCCATGACCTCTCCGCAGTCGATCAAGGAACAAAAACGCATGGGCCTGGGCATGATGATCATGGCCTGGGTCGTACTGCTGGGTCTGGGCGTGGTGTTCTTTGGCGATGTGCTGGAAAAGCAGTTCAACCCGAACCAGCGTTTGGATACCCAGTACTCTGCCGAGGGTGTTCGTGAGGTTGTTTTGCAAAGAAACAGGTTTGGGCACTATGTCACCAGCGGCACCATCAATGGTAAACCGGTGACCTTTATGCTCGATACCGGCGCTACCGGTGTGGCGATTCCGGAGGCGGTCGCCCGTCGTCTGGAAATCCCCCGGGGGCGTCCCTACCGCACCCAGACAGCCAATGGCGCCTCCACCAGTTACGCCGCCATTCTGGATAGCGTGGCTGTCGGTGAAATTGAATTGCACGATGTGCAGGCCGGCATTGCCCCCGGGCTTGCGATGGAACAGATACTACTGGGCATGACCTTTTTAAAACACATCGAGTTCACCCAGCGCGGCGACACCCTCATCCTGCGACAGCAGCTCACTCCCTAATGGTGATTCAGTCCAGATAGCTCCAGCTGTCGGCGCCGTCAAAATGGCGCACGCGAATACCAGCGACCTGCTCAGGCTCGGCGAGACGGCAATTCACGGCCATGACAGCGTTTTCCTGCGGCTGCCGACTCACCCAGTGCGTAGTGCTACCGCAAGTATTGCAGGTATGAAAGGCCAGAGATTTATCTCCCCAGGAATAAGCCAGTGATGCGTCTTCGGCGCCGAGAATCTTGATTTTTTCAACTTCTGCATGGGCCCAAATCGTACCCAGCCGGCGACACACAGAACAATTACATTCTGTCAGCCATTCCGGCTGCTCATTTAATTCGAAAGATATTGCGCCACAGTGACAGCTACCGGTAATCATTGCTCATGCCCTCTTCCAATGCAAAACCGGCCCACATGGGCCGGTGTATTCATTCAGCATAGTGCTAGCCGGCTGTAGATACTTCCATAAGATGTCCGAAAAGGACACCTTATGGTGGAATCTGCCTTTCTATTTAATATAAATCAACAAGTTACCGAGTGTGGACACTTTATGGTAGAAACTGAAGGCTACCGATTCCATCAAAAACTGTCCAAATCATCAACGTCCAACTCCCAGTCATATGTTATTCCAAACCTATTAACATCTCCGCGCTTATGTCGTGCTTTCAAAATGGACATTGTGAGCTGTAGATCGGTCAGATCTTCCACGTAATGAATACGCTCTACCGGAACCTCAGATAGGATATTCTCGATGGTCGTATCCCGCGCGCGAGACAATGTCTGCGAGACTGCTCTATCTATAATAACGTCAGTATCTTTATCCCGCCGCTCCTTTTCATCGACAAGTCTGGCCAGATGAAGCACGGATAGCTCTTTCAGCTCCAAGTCATACCTGTACTTTAACCACCCTTCGCTGACGAAAAACTTCTTCGCCAACTGTGATCGGCTCAAAGCCACCTCCTTCCCTTCCAACATCGCATGTATAAAACTCCTGATCTCGTGCTCATTCTCATACTCTTTATGTTTGGGCCGCGCATCGAATCGGAGAGAGTAATTCTTTTCGAGAAGTACTTTCCGGAGGAAGTTTTGTTCTTGATAAAAAAGTTGATGAATACCAGACAAACCCAATACTTCCTGAAGCTTGAACAAACTTCCCAGCTTGGGTTTCCTGCGCCCGGTCATCCACTTTCTTACAACGTCCTCGGAAACCCCCATAAGACGTCCCAATGACTCTGTATCGCCTAGTGGATGGGCATCTCGCAAGGACCTAAGATTTCGCTGAAATTGTGATAGATCAGGCCTCAACTTATCAAAAGTTGAAAGATACAGCAGGTGAAACTTACTCATCTGGTCTTGTACGATCTCCAAATCAAACTCCCGCGTATAGCCCTCACCGAGAAAAGCAGAACAATTATGACAAAACCCAGGCTCTACTGTTGTTGATACATATGGCTGCTGCTGATGGCATCTATAACAATGATCCACCAACTCAACACCGTGAAGCATGCATATTCGAATGACATCAACACTCCAATACAGATCATCGAATATTCCATTCTGGTGACACTTATCATTCCGGATCAATCGCGCTTGATAGCAGGGCAAACACCATCGACGGTGACTAGCTAGAAAACCTCTAGCCTGACGCTCCAGTATTTGTGCTAAGTAGCTATATGAGTGCACATTCCCGTCAGGGTTATTCAGAACTCCGTTCAGACGGTGCTCGAGATCTAATGTTCGTGGAGTGTAGGAGTTCAGGTGACTAGCTACTTCAAAATTGAAAAAACATCTACTTACATCGGCCTTATCATTTAAATATCTGTTAAAAAAGGCTCTTGGCGGAATTCGATATTTCCAGCACAGCCTGGCCAACCTCGAGGTATTAGACTCCGACCCGACAACCCTCAGCGAACCTAAGTAGAAGGGTATGCGCTTTTCTTGGCCTATGAGATGAGAGCAGAATCCATTCATACACCGATCGGATCACGCTTCGGGTTTCGTTCACCAGGCCTTCTTCGACTTTTCTTCTCGTTGGCGCTCTTATTAGTCCCTTTCTGGTTACTGTTTATTCCGAGGTACTCTCTTACCTCATCGAACTCACCCCGTTTATCAAAAAACTCCCTCCCTTCGGCAATCTCTCGCCATACCCCCATCAACTCACTCGGGTGCATAGCGTTAGAGAGAATGTGTCCTGCCTTCAGCTCCTGATTCTCCGCCAATCCGCTTAGAGCATCGCTAATCAAATCTCGCAGAATTCCAATACAGCCACAGCTCGCAAGATATACATCCTCAATGTTTTTCTGCTCATCCAGCAACTTAGAATCCAACTCGAACGGGACATGCGACAACAGCCCACTGTAAGCAGAAATAAACTCCATTCGATCGCACTTTGGACTTCCCAGGATTTACTAGACGCCTTCTAGCCTCGCAAAATAGGCTTCTTCAAACCTAACCGGTGAAATACCACCAGTATGGCTGTGGCGTTTTACTGGATTGTAGAACATCTCAATAAAATTGAATATCTCGCCCTTAGCTTCTTCACAGGTTGCGTAGATTTTTCTCTGAATAACCCGCTTCTTAAATGTAGCAAAGAAGCTTTCAGCAACGGCGTTATCGTGGCAGTTTCCTCGACGACTCATCGATGGCTTGAGATTGTTATCCCGCATAAATGCCAGATAGTCAGCGCTCCCGTATTGGCTGCCCTGATCGCTGTGCACCAGTACTGCGTTCTTCGGTTGGCGCCCCCACACTGCCATAAGCAGTGCCCGAATAACTAAGTGCCGATCCATAGTTTTATCCATCGACCAGCCCACGATCCGACGAGAAAATAGGTCCAGCACCGTTGCAACATACAAAAATCCTTCGTAGGTGCGAACGTAGGTAATATCGCTTACCCATGCCTGATTGGGTTCATCGGGATTAAAGTTTCGATCCGGTACATTGGCGGCAACATTCCCTAGTTTGCCACCCTTGATATAGCGCCGCTTATAATCGATCTGAGCCTTTAACTTGTTCTCGCGCATGATCCTAGCAACGCGATGTACACTGCAGGCTTCGCCGGCCTCGCGCATATCCCGATGGATCCAGGGGCTACCATAGGTTGCCCCGCTAGCAATATAGAACTGTTTAATCAGCGTCAGTAAACGCAGATCCTCTATTGCCCGGTTCGACAGGGGCTTCTCTAGCCACGCGTAAAACCCACTGAAGTGCACTTTAAATATCCGACACATGGCCCTGACAGAAAATTCCGAACGGTGATCACGAATAAAAGCGTACTTCACACGTGGTCGTTGGCAAAGTACGCGGCGGCCTTTTTTAGGATGTCACGTTCCTCGGTGACTCGGCGAAGCTCTGCTTTGAGTTTGGCAATCTCTACCTGGTCGTCGACCTTGTTGGCCTGACTGGGATTAGGTTCGCCGTAACGCTTCATCCAGGCGTACAGGCTGTGGGTGGTTGTGCCTAGCCGTTCAGCGACCTCAGCTACGGAATAGCCTCGTTCGGTGACTTGCTTAACCGCTTCGATTTTGAATTCTTCTGTGTACCGCTTGCTGGTCATAAACATCTCCAATAGAGTTACATTTTAACGCTATTAGGTGTCTAGCAAACCCTGGGAAGTCCATTGTTTCGTACTGTGGATCGTGTCAGGGATCAACTCCCTATGAGCAACGCCATAGCTGCGCAGTTTATCGGTAACGATCTTACGGGGTTCGCCTCCATGGCTTCTCAATAAACGCTTGAAACGACGTGTAAAAATGGCACCGAACTTGATGCACCAGAGGCGGATAGCTTCTCGACTGACGGCGATACCTCTCTCGGCTAGAAGATCTTCAATATCGCGGTGGCTTAGATTGAAGCGGTAGTAGAGCCAGACAGCGTATGAAATGATGTCAGGTGGGAATCGGTGGCGTTTATAGGTATTCATTCGCTGATTTTACCAATTTCAGCGAGTTAAGTTGTCAGTACGCTATTCCCCCCTCAATAGATACGCCTTTGTATAGGCAAGGCTATCGCCGTTATCCAGCAAAGTACCGTTGGGTAATTCCTGAGTACGGGCACTGATTTCCAACATAGCCTGGCCCAGCTCTTTTGAACTGGTGACCAACTTCCCAGGGCGCAGTAAGACCTCGGTAATATGATGG
>JBALVN010000006.1:0-254732 GCA_036961455.1 Halioglobus sp.
CGATCCAATCTGGTGGTTCTCGAAGACAACTCCCCGACTGGCCAGCCGCTCGTGTCCTGGTAGCTGATAACCTGCGGGAATGTCCCCATGCATCATATGGCGTTCCTGATCAGTGACAATCATCAGTATGTTGTATGGACCGTCACTGACCTGAGCTTTGCTTGTCATTGTGCCGCCAGCATGCGCTGATGTCGCGCCAGCCAAACCACCGGCAACATTTGTTCCTAACGCGGCCAGACTTGTAGCCTTAAGAAATTCACGGCGGGAAAAGCCACTGTCTTTTTTCATAGTTGAACACTCTTCATGATATGTGTGCCGGGGATTTCGAAAACCCCCATTGCATGCTGCGAATTCAAAGGTCAGGTCAAGTCCATTTTGTTCATATCTAGCTTATAGACGGCATCAGGGTGCAAAGGTCCGCTTTTGCAGTCGTAAGCGGACATTACCGACAGCATAGCAAAACGTCTCAAAATAGGCGAAAGCCGACCTTGTTACCCAGGGGAATGTAAACGGTGAAAGCTTCCGCTTTCACCTCAATATAGTCCTTCCGTTCCGTTCTCAACCATACTGATGGTAGCTGGCAGGTATCTGTCAGTGAGTGTGGGACATGCACCTGCGGGCTACGAATATTTCACCTCCAGCACTTGATGCTTGCCGCTTTAGATTCGAGTCCGCAGGTGCGCTTGAGATCATCAACGAATACTCAGGGCTTGCCGTCGTACCGGCTCACCTATATTGCTTTCGCAGATCTCAACATGCATGCCCCACGGTACAAATCTAGCACACTGGAGGATTATCATGACTACACCAAAAATAGACTCGTTTACTGCGATTGTTGGGATTGATTGGGGTGATTCAAAGCACGATGTTTGCATTCAGGCATCGACCGGCGAGGGCCGTGAATTTGACGTCATTGCACATCGTCCAGCAGTCGTTGACCAGTGGATAAAGTCCCTGCACGAGCGCCTTGGCGGACCGATTGCTATAGCGTTGGAATTGAGTAAAGGACCTATCATCTCGATTCTTCAGAAGTATGACTTCATCGTTATCTTCCCGATCAATCCAAGCACCCTGGCAAGATATCGCAGTGCGTTCAAACCCAGTCGCGCCAAGGATGATCCCACCGATGCAGAGATGGCCCTTGATCTGTTGCTACGTCATCCTGATCACTTTAAACCACTACAACCACAAAGTACCGACATGCGGACACTGGCGAAACTCGTTGAGCAACGCAGGCAGCTGGTCGCCGATAAGATACGACTTACCAACCGGCTTCGGTCTTCGCTAAAAGAGTATTACCCGCAGGTTCTAGAGTGGTTTGATCATATAGATACGCCTCTGTTCTGCAGTTTCTTCACCCGTTGGCCAACACTGGTTCAGGCTAGGCGAGCCCGGCCTAATACCCTGCAGCGATTCTTCCGCGAGCACAACATGCGCTTTGAGAAGGTACTGGCGTCACGCATTGAGGCAATTAAAAATGCAACACCACTTACGTTGGATAACGCAATTATTATGCCGCACCGAATGATCGCCCAGGTACTGGTTGAGCAGTTGCAGCTCATGCTCAGTGCCATCAAGGAATTTGATGCAGAGATAGACTCCATTGCTAAAGTGCAGTCCGATTATGCCTTGTTCCGCGCTCTGCCAGGTGCGGGCCCGTCATTGGCGCCACGATTACTGGTGGCTTTTGGTGAACAACGGGATCGGTTCAAGAGCGCCGAAGATGTACAGAAGTATGCAGGCATTGCACCGGTTACAGAACGCAGTGGTAGAAAACACTGGGTGCACTGGCGCTGGCAGTGCTCCAAGTTCCTTCGGCAGACCTTTGTTGAATGGGCAGCACAGACGATCAATAAGTCTTACTGGGCAGGTGAGTATTACCGGCAACAGCGAGCGAAGGGTTGCACCCACCAGGCGGCAGTCAGGGCACTGGCATACAAGTGGATTCGTATAATCTATCGTTGCTGGCAGACAGGCGTACCCTACGACGAAGCAAAGTATCTCAAGGCCCTGGAGCGTCGAGGATCGCCGTTGATTGCAAAGCCGGCAATGCTCAAAACGGCTTGACCGAATAGCTCAGGGCGTGAAGCGGATGTTATGGGGTTACCCGTATCGTGTCAGACTGGCGTATTGGGTAATGTTTTTGGCGCTTTCGGTACTGACCCCCTAAATCAAACTCCTCTATCTTTAGGCCATCACTTAAATCGAACTAAAGGAGTTTTGAAATGGACAACCTGCTAAGAGAACTTGAAGGTCTTGCTCAGCAAATCGAAGAACCTCGTGCTGGAGTTTACGCATTGGCCGAAGGTAGTTCTGGGCATTCAGATCTAGAGTACGTTGACTGGAAAGAATTGCAGCAACGTGCTGCTTGATCAGTCGATGCAGCTAGGTAACTAAAGTCGGCTACTAGGCGAAAGCCGACCTTATGGCCCTGGGAAATGTAAACGGTGAAAACTTCCGCTTTCACCTCGAAGGCGACTATTTTGGTCAGTGAATAAGGCTGTTACTCGTGTCCGCTTTGGGGTCGATTTCTGTTAGATTACAAATAAACCAACACTAACTCTTACGAGCTAACTCAAAGTGAATATTCCAGAGAAAGACATAGTCAAAAACATTCACCTCTTAGCATTTGGTGAAGAAGAAGGAGAGGAAACAGCCGAGCTTGCGGAAGCTTTTCTTTTGCTTTCAGAGACCATTTCAATCAACGCAATGCGTGATGGAAAAATTGTAGGTAATGTACTCTTTACACCATTTTCGTTTAAAGACCACCCAGGTAAGAAATGTTACTTGCTTGCCCCCATTGGCGTTTTGCCCGAGTATCAGCGTGGGCATGGTGTGGGTAAGGAGCTTATGCAAACTAGCATTGAGCAACTTAAATCCATTGGCACAGATGCAATTTTTGTACTGGGAGTGCCTGCGTATTATCCACAATATGGGTTTGTACCTACAGATAAACAGACACCTTACCCTGACCTTCTCACACTGCCAGAAGCATGGATGGTGCTTGAACTGAATGCGGGAGTAGTGAGCAATCTCAGTGGCGAAACCATTGCTATAGAACCATTTATGCAGCCTTCTTGGTGGGACACATCAGGACGTGGGTAATAAGGGGTTTGCCGGTCGTAAGCGGACATTACGAACAGCATAGTAAAAACTTCCGCTCGTAGGCGAAAGCCGACCTTATGGCCCTGGGGAATGTAAACGGTGAAAACTTCCGCTTTCACCTCAAAGGAGACAGAATTAGGGGTAGAATTTGGCTCGAAATCCGTCTCCTATGTGTCATGAACGGACGCTCAGTTTACTGAAAATTAATCGGAGGTTGCCTCTGGTCTTACTAGATTGACAAGTGTGATTAGCGTTTTACCGGGTTCGTCAATAAATGCGAGATGTGCCGACCTATCAAACTCTATAAATGTCTTGTTTGGGGCTTCTAACTTCTCAACCCACCGCTTAATGCGTGGCGTAGTCAGTTCATGCCTTCCCTGAATAAAAAACAAGGGTACTTGCATATCGCGGCCCAACTCCTTGCCCAATTCCACATCATACAGATAGTCAATTAGTGGTTTGTAGGTGTCGACCGCATCTTTCACGCCACTTACAAATGCGAGAAATGAAACATCAGGTGATCCAAGCATAATTGGCAGAAGAACTTTTAGATCATCGCCCGGCTCTTTTACCGCTCGAAGGCCCTGAGAATATTTACCGGAGTACCAACTCATGGCATATACGTTTGAAACAAAGCCATCGCGATCACTTTTTGCTGGCCAGTTCTCCACAATATTTGTTAAGGCGACAACAGCCTCCGAATCGCTCCGACGTTTAGCTTCTTCAAGAAGTAGCGCTGCCTGTTCCTGAAATTTTAGGCCCGTGGCAAAACTAACATAAGCGTAAAAAAGGTCTTGGCGTTTTTCGACAACGTTGATTCCTAGAATTGTCCCCCAGCTATGACCAACCAGAATCACTTTTTCGACATCTAGTTTTAATTTTATATGTTCAATGACATCAACGGTATCACTTACCATCTGGTCCATACTGATAGGGGTTTTAAGTGTCGTATCATCGAGTACCGAGGCCCCTGAACCGCGTTGATCCCATTCAACAACCGTAAAATACTCAGTCCACGATTTAAATATATCGTAACCCAGTATCCGCATAGGTTGGCCTGGCCCACCATGTAGAAACACCAAAACAGGATTAGACCTATCCTGTCCGCGAATTTGCACAAATTGCTTAATACCACCAATTTCAATGTAGTATGATTCATCTATACCGGCAACAGGGTCATACCAGTTAGCGTTGTCATTTGCTTTCCGATAAGTATCTATTAAGAAAAAGCTGACTCCAGCAGCGCCTATCGAGAGCAATGTCAGCGGTAGAATCAGCCACAGCAAGACACGGATCATAAGTTTCTTTATCAAAGATGAAGCTCCTAAAAAACAGTGCATTCAGGACTAAAAATTGGTAGGAAATAGCGAGCTCCAAGCGTTCGCTATGAGTAACTGGTTGAATCTCGGACCAAGCCTACCATAGCTCACATACTTCGAGACATCGCTTCTCGCGCTTTCTGATAGCTGATCTCAGCATTAGTTTTATCGCCAATTTTTTCATAGGCTTCAGCTAGATAATTAAACGCGCTGGAACTATCCGGAAACAGGGCAGCCGTAAACTGGAGTACCTCGATTCCTGTTTGTTGCTTGCTCGAATCCAAATAGTAAAATCCCGTGTCGATTAAACCATCAAAATCGATGTAGTACGCTGTGAGCTCATTTTTTGATAGATGCGTGAATTTTTTCAGACTTACTTTCGGTCCCAATGTCTCTATATCTCTATATAGCGCAATGCTCAGTGGGGGCTTTGAGTCCCACAATTCCCAGTCCGGGTCCAGCAATCGCATTGCAATATCCTGCATATAATTACTGGAGTTTGATAAGACGACGATCCCCCGCATCTTCTTGCGATTAAAGCCAACAAAGCTCCGATACCCGTGGGTCATTCCGCTGTGTATAACATTGTCTTCCATTATCCACCAGCCAAAGCCTTGCTTGGCACCCGGAACAGCGCCTTTGTGAAATTTCTCTTTGTGAGTAGACTGCATTGCCTTAGAAAGCGTAGAGTCGTATATCCCCATATTCGCGGCGAGGTAACGTAGCATATCTTTTGCGGTAGATTTTATTGAGCCTGCTGTAGGGAAAACCATGTGTACGTGAGCGTCGGTCGTCACAGGGAAGCTATGGCCCTGAGCCAACCTGCTTTCAAACTGAGGCGATAACAGTGAAGAAGTGGATGGCATTGCAAGGATGTCAGTTACCCGCTCAGACAATAGCTCTTCCCAGGACTGGCCAGATTGCAAAGTCAGTATATGGGCGAGCAAGCCAACACCAAAGGAGGAATACTGAATGTCACTGCCTGTATCGAAGCCTAAAGTAGCGTCAGACAATGCCTCATAAGCCCTCTCAACGCTATAATTCGCATAGCCGCTGGACAGGTCACCGGAAACGAGGTTCTCTGGCTTTCTGGGGAGGCCTGATGTGTGCGTGATCAAATGCCAGGCCGTAATTTCCTGTTCGCCACGAACGGGCACTTGAACATACTCGGGTAAGTAATGCTTAATTGGACGTGTGTAAGACATCTCCCCACGCAGTACCATATCGGCCAATAACGTGGCGGCAAATGTTTTTGATATTGATCCAACGGTGAATACCGTGTTTTTATCCGGTGCCTGAGCGCTCTCCAAGGATGTCTTTCCGAAACTAAAGTAGCGCTCACCTTCTTCATCTATAATCCCAATAACCATTCCAACATACAGACCGTTATCAATTCGCTTGTTAATCTCTGATACAGAATCTGTGTCTAGAGATTTTTCGGCCGCATAGCTAGCTGGGCATAGGAAAAATATCACCAGTATAATAAGCGTACACTTCGACATAGATTTTGCCCTTTTTTTATTAGCCATTACGGTGGGTTCGATGAGAATTTTGGTAAAATCCCATTTGAAGAGGCTGACAAGTAACCAGCAACCGTTTCGAGTCGTAACTGGCCCCCAAACTACAACTTCGCCTCACACCACCATCGGCAGCTATAAGTCACGAACAGACCCTCGTCGCATCATAGCCCAGATGTCCGCTCCTAGGCGAAAGCGGCCCTCGGAGGTGATTCAGGTTCAGAGGTGATCAACCCCCGTCCTCCACCTGATATTTGCCAATACACTGTGGGAGATTTACCCGTGGGTTGATCTCTGATAGATAAAGCGGACCAGGCTAGTCTTCTGGGCAATGACTAAGGCATCCAGTGTCATGCTATGCATGGGATCAAGCATATTTGTGATTGACAGAAACACATCTGCTGATCAAAGCTACTGACATGAAAAATTGGAAGCTCATTGAAAGAGTACCCGCACTGTGGATTGGAATTGGAATAAGCAGTTCGCTCATTGCGGTTCTACTGGTGACCGAGACTGCGCTAGGACGATGGACCGCACTTCTGCCCGAAGGCGACTTTAATGCTTTGACCGGCGTCTCAACCCACTTCCTGCGCGATATTCGACTCGCTATCGTGCTCTGCCTGGTGATCGGATACATCCCCGCCGCCCTACTGCACGTTCTGCGGAACGCCCGACGGACTGTTCTCGTGCTTCAGAGCGCATTGGATTGCACGGTAGAAGAATGTCAAACGCTAGCGGCGTCGTTCAAACTAAGCGCGCGCGGACTTGTAATTAACGGATTAATCGGTTTTGCATTGGCGTTTGCAGCACCATACATGGTGCCACCCGTCCAGCCCGAGCCCTGGAACCCGATGGAATGGAGCCCAGAAGTCGCTTGGCACCGCATTCTCTTACCCATGATTTTGGTGTGGCAATCGTGGCTCGTCTATGCTGTTGTGATTGTCTCGATCGGGATGTCGCGTGTTGCGAAGAAACTGCGCCACATTGACCTGCTCAATCTTACGCCGCTGGCGCCCTTCACTCACCTGGGCCTCACAAACGCCCTTCTCTTAATTGGGCTACTTTCGATCTGGAGCCTGATGATGCTCGAGACGGGGTTCGGGCAAATAATGATTTTGATCGGGGGCATCACCCTGGTCGTAACCATGCTTGCCCTGCTGGCCCCAGTAGGCGGAGTACACAAAAGAATCCGCCAGTCCAAGGACGCTGAGATAAACTGGGTCAATAGGGAGATTTCGAAACAACTGCTTGCGCTGCAGACTCCTGACGCCGGTCGACGAAGTGGTGATATGGCAGACCACGTCGCGTACTTAAGTCTGGTCGAGCGCGCTCCGGAGTGGCCTTTCACGACCTCGACCTACACTCGCCTATTCTTATACCTGCTTATCCCTGTTGTGTTCTGGGGTATCGGCATCGTCGCCGAGGAGATCGTACAACGCGCTCTGTCTTAATTGTGTGTGTTCAGGGGGATAAGCATGCGCGCGCTTCTCTAACGATTTGAGCCCTCGTACTTATAATACTCAAGGCCAGAGTCTTCGCCCAGGTTGCACCAACTCGTCGTACCCAGATATAGCTCACCATTAACTTTGGCATAGTTGCGCACACCGTTATTACACGGGTTACCAAAACCGTCTTTAAACTTGACGGCCGGAGAGTCGGTATCTTCAAACACCATCAACCAGCCTCTTTTAGCCTCTTCAATTGTGTAACCGTTGGTGGCAGCATCATCGATAATGCTCTGATAAAGGAAGTACGCTGGGTTATTTTCGGTCACCGCTGTTTGTCCAAAAGGACTGACTGGGACTGGCAGGCCAAACAAGTACAACGCCCTATGATTCCAAAAGGCATAGTCAGTGTGGTCGAACATATCAAACAGACCGGACGTTGCGTTCCAGGAACCGAGGAAAAGTTTGCCGTCGTGCTCTACAAAGGTAAATGTGTAGACCATGCCCTGATGCCCGAAGCCTTCGTCACCGAATAGTGGCTTTTGTCCGAGTCTGTTCTTTTTCATCACAAACTCATAACTATCACCAGCTGGTTTGAAGACCCAGTCTTTCTCCTTGCCGTAAAGCAGTTCAACTTTCTCTTTGGCTGGGGTGTCTGTAGCCAAAAGATCCTCGGTCTTGATACGGAAGACGGCCGCCGCGCGCCATGTCTTCATCATGAATTCGCGATGGGCTTCCGTGTCGTCGGTATGGTAATCGTTCAGTTTACACAAGCTCTCAATCTGCTGCTCATCGCAATACTTGTGCATAATTTTATCGTAGGCACCTGAGGTTCCCTGATGGTATGAGCCAAAATACAGATAGTCACCAAAGAAGGCATTCGCTGCCATTTTTGAGCCGTGGGCCCCTACTGGATCCGGATCATAGTCGGTGTACTGCATGACCGTCTGGTAGACCACTGGGTCTTTTGCAGAGTAGCCGCTTTCCGGCATGGCATTGCTAACGAGCATCGAGGCAGGCTCGCCATAGGGGTTGTACCAGGAACTACTGACAAAATGTTTCTTGCCTTCGACGGCAAACTCACGAAAATCACCGACAACGCCGTATTTTTCAAAGCCCTGATCAGAAACAGTATCAAAGCCGTTATTAAGCATACCACCAGACAGTGGTTCTTCTGGCGTACCCACCCAGCGCAGCATGGCATTCAGGCTCTTGCCGATCTGGCCGCCTGATTGATCGGGGCCACCGAACCAGTAAAGCCCTTTGCTACCGTCGGGGTGGTTTACCGTTTGAAAGCGGCGAACGGTATCAAAGAAGAACTCGGCATAGCCCAGGTACTCCTTTTTCACGTTATCGAATACAAAAATACGGTTGTAGCCAATCAGGCCTTGCTGGTTAAAGTCGAAATTCTTCGGGAATTTTTTTAGTTCGATGGCAAGCTTTTCTGCTGGCAGTTTATCCAACCATTCGGCTTTAATATCCTGTACCTGGTATTGATTGGAGCCGGCAAAAAATGTCAGGTTGTCGATGCTGCCCGCACCCCGATAAGTATATCCCGGCATAGCCAGCATGGCGTCCAAATACGACAGTTCTATAAGCCCGTTCGAAGAGTCCTCCCAAAACTGCTGGCCATTAATAATAGTATCGGGGCCAACGTGGGTACTCACGTTGGTGTTCACATTGTGAATATAGATTTGACCAGTAGGCCTCTGCCCTTGTGGCGGTGTTATCTGGCAACCGTGATTAGGCGTCTCGTGGTTCATCAGCGTCACCGGCATCTTCATTGACACGTAAGGCCAATAGCACCATACCGATGCTGCTGATCCGTACCAGATCTCGTCGCCTGAAGTGGCCGAACTCAGGGCGTACTGCGCCGACTTGAAAATTGTTTTTTCTGGCTTTTGTGTGGCATATTTCACCGGGTCCAGAACATTCTCGCCTGAGAAAAGACCATCCCAGGACCCGTCGGCCGGTGCTCCAAATGCACGACTGAATTTAACTTGAAGTGGTTCAATGGCTTCGGCGGAGTCCTGCACAGCCATCGCCGGACGAGTGCTAGCGAAAGCCAGAACTAGCGTGACGTACAGTGCAATTGTTAAGCGGGGCATGGTTGTACCTCAGGTTCCAGTTATTATCAAAAGCGGGCCCTAATTCGTCAGACCACATATTCCTCAACAGTTTCGTCCTGGTGTGTAATTTCTTCTGAACTGACTTTATCCACAACTTGAACGTTTACCGGCACGCCATTGACGATGGCGTTGTTGGTCAGATGGTCATAGCCCCTCACATCTGTAAGGTCGTTCATGCTGACCCCGGGATTGGCGTTCGCAACCTTCTGACGGGTGCCGGGACGATTGTGGCCCCAGTGACTGGGCATGCAAACCACACCCGGCATTATGTCCTCAGTGATACAGACCGGAATTTCTATTTCGCCCGCACGGGAGGCGACTTTCACCAGGCTGTCGGCCTGAATGCCGCGCGCTGCAGCATCATCCGGATGTATCATCAACTCACAGGGGTTTTTCCCTTTAATCAAGCGGTAACTGTGGTGCATCCAGCCCAGCGTTCGATTGGTTAGGCGGCTAATAATCTTGAGATCAAAACCGGACTCAGTATCCTCCGCCTCCATCCCACCACCGACAAAATAGGCCTTCAGGCGCGGCACGTCGTTGACGAAGGCAAAGGGCGTCAGTTGAATTTTCTTGTCCTGGGTGCGCAAACCTTCGGGAAAAGTGTACTGCAGGTCCCCCAGGAACACGCCGTGGGGGTTATCTTTAAGCTTCTGCAGCGTCAGACCGTCCTTGTTAAAAGGATTCAGTCCTTTGCCATAAGGCCCGAATCGCAAGCCGAGACCGACGACCGTTTCCGGCTTGATGATTTTTCGCGCCAGCTTGTGAACGCAACTGACGAAGAACTTCTTCACTTTGCTCTGAGCGCGCTTATGGGCAAAGCGTCCCATGAGGTCGGTAAGAATCTCAAAGTCACTCCATTTCGAGTGCTCGGTGACAAACAAAGCTGGCGCGTACTTCGTCCAGTTTATGGTGTCGTAAAGATGATAGAACATATCGTAGTGGCTCTTCTCCAGCGGACCACAGGGAGGGAGTATCACATCGGCAAAACGCGTCGTTTCATTGAGGTAGGGGTCGACCGCAACATAAAACTCCAGTGCCTGCAGCGCCTCCTCCGACTTATGACCATCGGCCATAGAGAGCACCATATTGCCCGCCAGTCCTAACAGGCCGCGCAACTGCCCTGCCCCCGGCGTCAGAATTTCTTCGGCCAGAATGGCCAGGGGAAATTCACCGGAGAATTCGGGCCGACCACTGACGCGGGAATGGTAGTTGCCCCAGCTGGAATGGGTCAGGTCCAGAGAATCCAGGGCGGGCTTAGGGAACATCATGCCGCCAACCTCATCCATATTGCCGGTAATGATGTTGAGCGCGTACATCAGCCACTGGGTAAGACCGGCGAACTGCACCATCGAAACACCGGTGCGCCCGTAGCAGATGGCACTCTTGGCGGTAGCGAACTCCTGCGCGATGCGCTCGATATCTGCTCTAGCGATGCCGGTAACCTCGGCAATACGATCCAGGTCAAATTCGTTGGCAATCGATTCCATTTTTTGCCAGCCATTGATATGGCCTTCCATGCGGCCAGCCTTAGCCAGCCCCTTGTTGAATATCACCTGGATAATACCGAGCAGGAACATGGAATCGGAATGGGGGCGAATGAAGTGGTGCTCGTCCATGTACTTGACCGATTCGTTACGGCGAGGATCGATCAATACGCACTTGCCGCCACGTTCGCGAATGGCATTTAGCTTTTTCCAGGTATTAGCGCCAGTGGACATCTGGGCGCCGTTGGAAATTTTGGGGTTGGTGCCCAGCATCAGGTAGTAGTCAGTGCGGTTGATGTCTGGGACAGTGCACAGAAACTGGTGCCCCAACATGTGGTGCCAGGCAAAATTGTGAGGCATCTGGTCCACCGTTGAGCCTGTATAGACGTTACGGGATCCCATGATCTTCTGCACCGGAAATACCGAGAGCGTACAGCCAACATTGTGTGCGGTGCTGCGACCCCAGTAGGAGCCAATACTATCCATGCCGTGACGATTCTGGATTTGTGCCAATCCTTGCGCAGCGTAATCAATAGCCTCATCCCAGTCGATTTCTACCCACTGGTCATCAACGCTTTTCTCGGCAGGATTCTTACGCACCCGTTTCAGCGGCTTCTTTAAGCGATCGGGGCAGCTGTGGATATCCTGGATACCGGTGGCTTTTGGGCAGATGTTACCCTTGCTGAGGACGTCATTTTTGTCGCCACGGATAGCGATAACTTGCTCACCGTCATGTTCGATTTCGATGCCGCACATGGTTTCACAGAGGTGGCATGTGCGATAGTGAAGCTGGTTCATTCAGGTTCTCCAGAGGTTCTTCTGTATTTTTTCTCCTGGGCCGACATGCAGGCGTGCCTGTGTCGTGGCATTGCAGTATTTAGCCGCAAACCAGCTATTTAATCAAATAGTATTAAGTTATTGCGGTCGAGAGTTCAATATCTTGAATCCGTAACGGCCATGCCAATCAGAAGCGGCTTTGAAATGAGAATCCCATTACCATTGCCGTATCGATATCTGAATCCGCAATCTCGCGGCCATTACGATCCTCCAAAGCCATAGATCCTCCCAATTCCACCCCGGCCAGCGCTGTAATACTGGTCATTGGCCACGGGCTGTAGCTGGCCACTAGCAGCAGCGGCGTACTGGAGTCCTCTCCAATCTCAGCGGTGCGGCCTCCTTGTTCTTCAAGTGCAAACCGGGTTTTTTCGTATCTGGCAGTCAATCCAACCGTCCACTTGGAGTCCATTTTGTAGTTCAACGTCAAACCCGGGCCCTGTGACGCTGCTAGTCCGCGGCCGGTGCTGAGGCTGAGCGATTCCGTGATCTGCCAATCAACCAGAATTATTGGGAATATATTGGTGTCGTCACCCAGTTCAGTGAACCAGCCGATACCCGGCCCAATGGCCAGGGTGTCAGAAAAGGCCCAACTAAAACCACCGAGCACGCCTTCTGTGCGACCATCGCTTGCGCTGGCGCCAGACTCTGCATAGGAGCGAACACTAGGAATTACGATCGCGCGCATTTTTTCCATCGGAGAAAAGCGAATAGGCACTGACAAGCGGTAATCTTCAATACGACCCCAGGGCTTTCGCCCCTCGATCTGGGCATCCGACGAGAAGTCGTAATCGGTACTGCCAATTCCGAGAGAGACTGACGCGGTGGTATCTCGGTCCCAGGCATAGCCCAGCCCGCCCTGAACGAAGCCTCGAGCGATGCTTACATCACCTGGCCCATCACTGAAGTCTGCAGAAAACTGGTTCACAGCGCCACCAGCAACGCTCCATACCCACGGCCCGTATTTCTGACTCGCTTCCTCGCTGTATGCTACAGCGGATGATGAAGCGAGCATGGCGAGGCCCAAGTTACGGCATGTCGGAAAAAATTTGAACATCTGGCCTGATCCTTAAAATCTGATTACCTGGTTGTACGCAGGGGGATGCGACTCAGATGCCGAAAAGTCCGTTAATATTCCCTAATTGAGCAATTCGGGTGAAGGTTTCAGGCCTTTTCCATTCTGGCTTTCGTGTAACGTGTCGCGCTAGCGTCCAGTGGATCATCAGGCCAAGGGTGTTTGGGGTAACGCCCTTTCATCTCTCTTTTTACATCCTGATAACTGCCCCTCCAAAAGCCCGCAAGGTCCTGGGTTACCTGCAATGGACGCTGAGCTGGCGAAAGCAGATGAACCTGTAGTGCTACCCTGCCACCCGCGATAGTGGGTGTTTCTTCACAACCAAACATCTCCTGAAGCTTAACTGCCAGCACCGGAGGTCTCTGGCTATAGTCCAGGGTGATGTTCGAACCCGATGGCACACCCATGCGCTCAGGCGCCAGGCGCTCTAACTCCAATGGCAACGGCCAGGGCAATAATGCGTGGAGAATGCTTTTCAGATCCAGTTTTTGGAAATCTTCGAGGCGCGTGACCTGCCCCAGGTAAGGTGCCAACCAATCATCCAGTGAGTCAAGCAGACCCTGATCCGAAAGATCGGGCCAGGTATTGTCGCCATCCGCTGAGCAAACATCGTGCATCAAGCGAACCCGATTTCGCCATTGTTGCAGCGGCTTATTCCATGGAAGAACGTCCAGCCCTTTACGCCTGACCACACCCAGCAAGGCCTTACCTCGGGCTTCCTCAGAAACAACCGCCAGCGGCTCCACTGCCACTTCAATCTGCCCACAAAGCGCTCTGCGTTGAGCGACAAACCGCTCCTGTCGGTTATCCCATTCCACCAGCTCTTCCCGGCGCACCAGAGGTGACAAAATATCGTCGAAACACGCAGGGTTAAGTGCTGTCGCACTGTAGATACGGTCTCGACTCTGTCCGGTCTGTCCCCCCGTTTCCGCTACCGCCAGCCAAGGCTCTCTTGCCAGCTGATCATCACTGGGCAAAAAAGCACTGCGCCCATTGCTTAACTGATACTCCGCGTCATTTGAATTACGGCGTTTGGCAATGCGATCTGGATAGGCGCTGGCCAGCAAAATACCCATGATGTCAGCAGCTTCAACAGAGATAGAAAAACGTCTCGGTTTATGAATATCGCTGGCGATCTGCGCATAGCGCCTGGCCTGTTGCCAAATACGTCGGAACCAGCCCTGCGACTCTGCAGGACAGCGTTCCGTACCCATCAACACCGCTATGGTATGCGACAGGTCCACGTTCGCTTGCGACAAAGGATTACGCTCAGACAGCGCTGCTGCCAGTAGGCAGGCAGTTTCGGTTGCATGGATATCGCAGCCTACCAATAGCATGTGAGCCAACCTGGGGTGCAACGGCATTTGCGCGAGGCGCACGCCATGCGGAGTTAACTGAGGTTTATCCGCCTCATTCCGAAATAGAGCCCCGCATTGCTCCAGAATACCCAGGGCCTGATCCCACGCGGCTAACGGCGGCACATCCAGCCAGTCCAGTTCAATTGGGTCATTAACGCCCCAAGCCAACAACTGCAATGCCAGCGGGGCTAGATCCGCCTGCATTATTTCGGCGCTGGCCTGGGCCACAAGCCGGCCATGCTGCTCGTCTGACCAAAGGCGGTAACAATGACCAGGACCCAGACGACCCGCCCTGCCCTGACGTTGTTCGGCTGACGCCTGGGAGATACGCCGGGTAGACAGGCGCGTCATACCGGTACCGGGATCAAACAGTGCCTCTCGCACCAGCCCCGAATCCACTACCGAGCTAATCCCCTCTATGGTCAAACTGGTCTCTGCCACATTGGTCGCCAGCACAACCTTACGCTGGGAAGATGGAGCAGGTTCAATTGCTCTTTGTTGCTTTTCCAGGCTTAAGCCACCGTACAATGGCGCTAGCAGCACATCGTGTTGCTCATCAGCTGCAAGCAGCTTTGCCAGGTCTCGGCCAACCGCGTTGATTTCTCGCTGTCCGGGGAGGAATACCAATACACTGCCAGATTGCTCAGTCAGCGCCTTGCGCACGGCCGCTACGATAGCCGGTGTAAGTGGATCTTGTAGCTTATGGGTACTGCCGAAATGACTTTCAACCGGAAACTGCCTTCCCTCCGAGGTAATTACCGGTGCACCACCCAACAACTGCGCCACGCCATCCCCATCCAGAGTCGCTGACATCACCAGCAGTCGCAGGGCGCTGCCTTCGCGAAAAATTTCCCTGCCCTGCAGGCAAAGTGCAAGGCAGAGGTCCGAGTCCAGGCTGCGTTCGTGAAATTCGTCGAAAATAACCAGCCCCACGTCTTCTAGCCCGGGATCTGCCTGCAAACGGCGAGTGAGAATACCCTCGGTAATCACTTCAATACGGGTTTTCTCGCTGGTGCGGCTTTCCAAACGGATACTGTAACCCACTGTCTCACCCAGCTGTTCACCGAGCATTTGAGCCATGCGAGCCGCAGAGGCTTTAGCGGCCATGCGCCGGGGTTCCAGCATGACGATTTTGCGCCCTTCCAGCCACGGCTCACTTAACAGCGACAGCGGTATCAAGGTGGTTTTTCCGGCACCCGGAGGCGCCTGAAGAACTGCTTCAGAATAGCTTGCCAAGGCATCCCTCAGTGCAGGGAGCACTTCGGCAACGGGCAAGTCCTGGAAATTATTAGCTGACATAGCATCATCTTATCGAAGGCGCGGGACGCAAGCCACGAAAAACGGGAAACGCGCCTTCCCTGCACCACAGTGGTGCCTCCACTCACCCATATTGTGCATTAAACGCACGCTGTCGCTGTATTGTCATAGTAGAGCGGCACTATAGCCGCGCTGGCAAGATTTTTGCTGTACATAATTTGAGCACTAGAACACCACCCTGGAGACCCACATTATGACTAGCCTGGATACACACCTTAGCGATGTCATCGCTAGCGCCAAACCAGCCGCGGGCCGGATTGCTTTTTTTGATCTGGACCGAACGCTAATAGCGGGGTATTCAATTGTCGCGCTGGCGATCGAAACAGCGCGTTATGGTGCCTCCAAGGGCAAATTCAAACAGTCGATTACTCTGTTGCGAGACGTAGCGAGACAAAAAGACACAGGCAACAGCAAAGGCGCTCATTACCACCAACTCGTCAGGCGGGTGGCGAAAGCATTGGCAGGTGTTCCAGAATCCACCCTGGCCGAGCTGGGTGAACGGGCATGGCGCAATGGCGTGGCACGGAATCTGTACTCGGAAGCCGTAAGCCTGGTGGAGGCACATCGCGCTGCCGGAGACCACCTGGTGATCGTGTCTGCAGCCAGCCGCTACCAGGTTGAACCCGTTGCACGGGCTCTTGGCATCCAGGACATCTGTTGTACCCAACTGGAAGTACAGGAAAGAAAATTCACCGGCAAGGTTCTCGCGCCGCTGTGCTATGGCGAAGGAAAAGCGCTGGCAGCCCGACGAATGCTGCGCAAGTATCACTGTACGTTCAAGAACAGCTGGTTTTACAGCGACTCCAGCACCGATCTACCGCTACTGAAAAAAGTAGGCCACCCGGTGACAGTGAACGCCTCAGATAGACTGCAAGTTCACGCAGCGAGTCAGCACTGGCCACAGCTGCAATTCCAGAGCCGGGGAACACCGCACCTGGGGAACGTTGCACGCACCTTACTGGTAGCAGAATCTATGGTCGCAACCACTGCCTTCGGCGCAGTTAGTCGACGTCTTGGGGTCGCGCCCAAGCACAATGCCAACCGCATCACTCGTTTGCTAGGGGATATTAGCAGTGGTCTTGCCGGTCTGGATTTTGAGGTCGAAGGCTACGGCAATCTGCACCGGGAACAACCTGTCATCTACGTATTCAACCACCAAAGCCTATTGGACGCCCTGGTGTTGGCTCACCTGCTGCGCAAGGACGTGGTGGCACTATGCAAGCGAGAGATGGCAAATAGCCCGATAATTGGCCCCATGCTGCGGCAGGTCGACACCATCTTTGTAGATAGGGACGACAAGGATCAAGGAGCGGTGTTGAAAAAGGCGCTGCAAACCTTGAGCAGCGGTCGCTCTTTAGTGATCGCGCCTGAAGGCACCCGCAGCATACTTGGAGAAATACAGCCGTTCAAACACGGGGCTCTGCTACTGGCAAAACGAGCCGGTGTACCAATAGTGCCTATTGTGCTGCACAACGTGAAGGACGCTCTACCCAAGGGAGCACTATTGTTGCGACCTGCAACCATTCGGGTCAGTGTACTGGAGCCAATCCCGGCAGAGGCCATTGGCAGTATTCGGCAGTCCTGTCGAGAGCTGGAGGCGCGCTACTGCCAGATACTCGGAAATTCAGCCACCGCAGCCCTACGCTGCCAGCGCTTAGCACGCCGGCTAGCAACTACCACTGCACGCCAGGCGGTCGCTGATAACTGTCCAGCACATTGACATAGTTAGCACGCAGAAATGCAGCGGAGTCGGTAGCATTGCGCTGGCTCACGCTGCCCTTCAACTGCTCAACTGACTCGTATTCTCGCTCTTCCAGCCACGCATCCAGTGACGTTAGGATAGTTGCAATATGACCGGGACCACTGCGTAAAAGTGCACTGCACATATGGGTGACATCGGCCCCCGCCAACAAAGATTTCAACACGTCTTGGACGTTGTGCACGCCACCGGTGATCGCCAAAGAGCATTGGGTTCTGCCATAAAGAATGGCCAGCCAGCGGATACGCATCAGCGACTCTTCTGAGCTGGACAGCTCCAGTTTTGGTGTCACTTCCAGCGTATCCAGATCGATATCGGGCTGGTAGAACCGATTGAACACAACCAGGCCGTTTGCGCCATTGGCTTCCAGGCGCATGGCAAAATTGACCGGTGACGAAAATTGCGGTGACAGTTTCATCGCAATGGGCACACTGACTTTTTTGCGAACCGCTTGCAGAACGTCCACGTAACGGTCTTCTACCTGACAGCAATCCTCATTGGGACCGGCGGGAATGTAGTACACGTTCAGTTCAAGGGCATCAGCTCCCGCCTGTTCCAGCGACTCTGCGTAACTGACCCAACCGCCGGTGGTCGTGCCGTTCAGGCTGGCAATCACCGGTATTTCCAAAGAGGATTTGAGGGCTTGTAACTGTTCCAGGTACTGCTCCTCGTAACTGGTGTAGTTATCCGGCACTGGGTGAAAACTATCGGCTTCCCCGTGCCCGAGTGACTGCTGGTGAAAAAAGCGATCCAGACGTGCATCCTCTTCCTCGATTTTTTCCTCAAACAGGGAGTGCATCACCAGTGCCGCTGCGCCGGCATCCTCCAGGCGTCGGGCACTGTCCAAATCTTTACTCAAAGGCGAGGATGAAGGAACCAGTGGGTTTTTCAGGTTCAGGCCCAGGTACCGAGTGCTCAAGTCTGCCATTCTAGTGTTCTCCTTCTGTCGGTGCCGGAGCGTCTATCTTGTTTTTCGCAGCCTTAGCCTCCGCCAGCTGTTCACCATCAGTCCAGTCCAGTTCCGACAACTGCTTGTAATAGTGGTAGCGATTTTTTACGAATTGCTGCTCTTGCTGCACCAGTGCCTCAGCCACTTCAGGGTGACTGTGCCATAGCATGTTGAAACGGGTTTCAGTCTGCACATAGTCCTTGTAAGGAATACTGGGCGCCTTCGAATCCATCTTCATAGGAGGCTTACCACTGGCAATATTTCCCGGATTGAAACGAAACAGAGGCCAGTGGCCGCTTTTTACTGCCATATCCTGCTGCCGGTGATTGCGCGACATATCCACACCGTGAGCGATGCAGGGTGACAATGCCAGGATCAGGCTAGGTCCAGGGTGAGCCTCTGCCTCAAGGAATGCGTTAAGTGTCTGCGTATCCTTGGCACCATAGGCGATTCGTGCAACATAGACGTTCTCATATTCCATCGCCAACAGAGCGAGGTCTTTCTTGCTCGTAGTTTTACCACCAGAAGAAAACTTGGCGACGGCCCCTCTTGGGGTTGCCTTGGAGGTCTGTCCCCCGGTATTGGAATAGACTTCCGTATCCAGCACCAACAGGTTTACATCTTCCCCGGATGCCAGCACGTGGTCCAGGCCACCATAGCCAATATCGTAGGCCCAGCCATCTCCCCCCATAATCCAGACACTCTTACGACACAGGTTTTCAGTCAGCGTCAGTAACTGGCGCGCCTGGGGTGTTGCAACTGTCTTGAGCAACTCATCGAGGCGAGCAACTCGCTGGCGTTGTTCGTAAATTGCAGCCTCATTGGATTCGTCCGCATCGAGAATATCTGCCACCAGGGCGTTATCCAGTTCTCCCTGAAAATCACCGAGCAGCCTGCGGGCCATCTCTCTTTGTTTATCCACCGCCAGGCGCATGCCCAAACCAAATTCTGCATTGTCTTCGAACAATGAGTTATTCCATGCCGGGCCACGACCATCGGGAGTGGTCGTCCATGGCGTTGTTGGTAAGTTACCCCCGTATATCGAGGAACAACCCGTTGCGTTGGCCACTAGCATCCGATCACCAAACAGCTGCGATGCCAATTTGACGTAGGGGGTTTCTCCGCAGCCGACACAAGCGCCGGAAAATTCAAACAACGGTTGCATGACCATGGCCCCGGCAATCGTATTACTCTTCAATTGGCCCCGATCAAACTCAGGTAGCGTTTCAAAAAAAGACCAGTTATCCCTTTCCGCTTCACGCAGCGCAGGTTGAGGCGCCATGTTAAGGGCCTTGCGACTGACATTAGACTTGTCGCGGATCGGGCAAATGTCCACGCACAAAGTACACCCAGTACAGTCTTCCGGCGCAACCTGGTAACTGATGTGATAGTTCTCGGGGTATCCCTTGGCTTTAACCGGTGCCGATTTGAAGCTTGCTGGCGCGCCCTCAAGTTCTGATTCGTGAAAAACTTTAGACCGAATGGCCGTGTGGGGACAAACAAAAGGACATTTTCCGCACTGTGTGCATAATTGCGTGTCCCAAACTGGAATCTCCAGTGCCAGGTTGCGCTTTTCATAAGCTGCTGTGCCCAGAGGAAAACTGCCATCGTCAGGTAGCTGGCTCACTGGAATCATATCGCCACGTCCAGCGATAATCTCAGCGGTCACTTTGCGCACGAATTCTGGCAGTTCAATCGCATTACTGTTGGTTAGTGATTCATCTGTGCCAGGCATACCAAGGGGGATCTCATGCAAACAAACCAGAGTTTCATCGATGGCCTTGAAATTAAGCTCGATAATACGCTTGCCCTTGCGACCATAGGTTTTCTCCACCGCTCCTTTGATCGATGCTATGGCCTCATCAGGTGGCAACACACCTGAAATAGCAAAGAAGCAAGTTTGCATAATGGTATTGATGCGTTTGCCCATACCACTGCGACTGGCTACGTCGTAGGCATCAATGCTGTATAGCTTGATTTCCTTTTCTATAAGCTCCTGCTGCAAAGTAGCAGGAAGGCTAGCCCATACGTCGTCAACTGCCTCAGGCGTATTGAGCAGCAACACTGCACCTTTGCGCGCGTAGGCCAGAACATCATATTTCTCGAGGAAGCTGGGCTGGTGACAGGCGACAAAGCGCGCATCTCCCTCGCCAATCAGATAACTGGAACGAATACGCTGGGGACCAAAACGCAAATGCGAAATAGTGACCGCACCAGATTTTTTTGAGTCGTAAACAAAATAGCCCTGAGCGTAAAGATCAGTACTCTCTCCAATAATCTTTATGCTGTTTTTGTTTGCGCTAACGGTACCATCACTGCCCAATCCATAAAAGACGGCCTGAAACGTGTCGTCGTGCGCAGAGGTACGGAAACTCTCATCCCACTCAAGACTGGTGTGACTCAGGTCATCATGAATGCCAATAGTAAAATGGTTGCGCGGCTTTTCCCTGAGCAGCTGATCAAACACAGCCTTGATCATCCCCGGGGTAAATTCTTTCGATGAAAGTCCGTAACGGCCTCCTACTACTAATGGCATAGCGCCGAATCTACCACCATCAGAAAACGCGTCCTGGGCCACTGCGGTCACCACATCTTTGTATAACGGCTCGCCATCTGATCCGGGTTCTTTGGTGCGGTCCAGAACTGAGAGTCGCTGCACGCTAACAGGCAAAGCCTGTAGCAGCGCAGTGGCATCGAAAGGCCGGTAAAGACGCACCTTAAGTACCCCAACCTTCTCGCCCTTGTCCACCAGATAATCCACCGTTTCATGCACGGCCTCAGCGCCCGAACCCATGATGACAATGACTCGTTCGGCGTCGACTGCGCCCTCGTACTCGAACAGACGATAATTGCGACCGGTCAGGGCTTTGAACTGGTCCATGGATTCCTGCACCAGAGATGGTAAAGCTGTGTAATAGGGATTGACGGTCTCGCGGGCCTGAAAGTAAACATCAGGGTTTTGTGAACTGCCGCGTAATACTGGATGTGCCGGGGACATCGCCCTACCCCTATGCGCTTGTACGCTTTCGTCATCGATCATCGCGCGTACTACCTCCACAGGTACCTCCTCCAGCTTGGCGACTTCATGAGAGGTGCGGAAACCATCAAAGAAATGTAGAAAAGGCAATCGACTTTTGAGCGTGGAGGCCTGGGCAATCAGGGCCAGGTCCATGACTTCCTGCGGGCAGTTCGAGGCGAGCATGGCAAAGCCCGTTTGGCGGGTGGACATCACATCCGAATGATCACCAAAAATGGATAACCCCTGACATGCCAGTGATCGGGCGGCAATGTGGAAAACTGTGGGCGTCAACTCGCCGGCAATCTTGTACATATTGGGGATCATCAACAATAGCCCCTGGGATGCAGTAAACGTGGTCGCCAGGGCGCCCGCCTGCAATGCGCCATGAATAGCACCTGCAGCCCCTCCTTCGCTTTGCATCTCCACCACTCTGGGCACTGTACCCCACAGATTGGGCTGACCATTGGCGGACCACTCATCTGCCAATTCACCCATGTTCGAAGAAGGCGTAATGGGATAAATAGCGATGACTTCATTGGTCAGGTGCGCGATGGTCGCGGCGGCCTGATTGCCATCGATGGTGACCGTGGTGGATTGACTCATGTTAGTTTCCTGATGCCTGCCGGAGAAATATTCAGACTCAAGAATAGTCCTCTTTAGCCTCCGGGAAATTGATCAGAATCAGTCTTGATGCTGGAGAGCGTCTTCCACACCGCGCACTGCAATAACCGTTGCTCGACTGCAGGTCAGGCGCTGGGGCTCCAGCGCTCGATAAGCCTCGCTGTCGTAGAAGTCCATGAGTGCTTCCATAGACGGGAATTCGACGACAATCAGCCGCTGGGGCTCAGCACTGCCTTCGATAACCTGGAATTCACCGCCGCGCACCAGATACTGTGCATCAACCGATGCCAGTAGTGGCCCGATAGCCTTCTGGTATTGCACATAGTCCGCAATGTCGAAGATATCGATGTCGACAATAGCATAGGCCGCCATGCCTTCTCCCGTGACAAATAAACACTTCCCAGAGTCACAGCATACGCCGTCAGGAGAGAATAAAATTGTCCTGCATCAATTGAGCGCGGATCACCCCTGATCCAGTTCCCGGTAGGAGAACTGGGTCTGTAGCTTCACTTTCCAGGGCACCCCACCCACTTCAACATAGGGATAGACGAAGTAATTGAGCGGCTGGCTTTTACCCGCAACGCTGAGCACCAGATCTCTGCCCGTAGAGAGGTGGATACGATCGGCAGGGTGAGTGCCGTAATACAATTCTTTTAATTGGGGGTGCTTTGCCGCTTCCGAGGCATCGATGGGCACCCAACCTTTGCTGGGCAGATAGAACTGCACCCAGCAATGGTAGCCACTGACGTCACCGCTACTGCGATCCAGCGGCACCGGAAAACCTATTTCAAAACGCGCCGGGATACCCTCTGAGCGAGCCAGTGACACGAACAACGCGTGAAAATCGGTACAATTTCCGTAGCGCTCACTGCAGGCCCAAAAAGTGTCACCATTACCCCAACCAGTGCCAACCTTTTTGTATTCCACATTGTCCACCACCCAGTCGTATATTGCTCTAGCGGTAGATTCTGGTGAATCATCGAGCCTTAGCGCGTGAATTTCAGCTCGAATAGGATCCAGTATCGCGTGCCCAACAGGCACAAGGTTATTAGGCGCTAAATAGCGCTGTCGATCCTCTTCTGAGAGTTCCTGTCGCCCAGCGGTCACCACTTGACGCTCAATGACCCAGGTGAACTCCGCATCTATTGGGCCGTTGATATTAGCTGGCCTACGAATATGGTAGTAGCGATTACCGTGGGCACCCTCCACACCCTGTTTACCAGCAAAAGAAGACCGAAACTCGGTAGAGATAATACGCTGATCTGCATTCTCTGCGGGCAACGGTATGTAGATATCCACAGCGCTATGATTGGGAAATTCCCCGGCCAGGAACCGGTAACTGAACTCAAATCGACGGACAGGCTCATCTACGGCTGCTGCCGGTTGTATACAAAAGAGCACAAACAAGAGAAACAGATTACGCATTTTTACGGCTCAGTCATTTTTAGCGGCGCAATTTTAGAACAAAAACCGCCCGGCATGTAGCTGTATATAGTGAAACCGCTATAATAAGCGCTTCTTTGAAATCGGTAGTTAGTGCTATGGCAATGTTCGACAAAGACAACCAACCCCTGGGTGAGAAGGAAGCTCTGGAGCGCCATATCCAAAGAGCGCTTGACACGCCCGAGCCCAGTGGCTTGCAGCTCGAGTTTGCCTATCGGATCATAAAGACGCTGTTCAACCCAGTGATCATGGGTACGGAAAACCTGCCCGACAAGCCCTGCTTGTTCGTGGGCAACCATTCCCTTTTCGCTCTGGACGGCTGGGTCCTGGGACCCATTTTTATGCGTGAACTCCAGCGTTTTCCTAGAGGGCTGGGAGATAAATTTCTGTTTGCGAATGACAAGGTCGGTAATGTCGTTTTAGCCGCGGGCGGAATAATGGGCCATCCTGAGGTTTGCGCGGCGATGATGAAGGACGGCCAGGACTTGTTGGTGTTCCCCGGCGGTGCCCATGAGGCAGTAAAACCCACCCGCGACATGTACGAGCTGCAGTGGAAAGAACGCTATGGCTTCGTCAAGTTAGCAGCAAAACACGGCTATACCATTATGCCCTTTGGCATGGTTGGCCCCGATGAGTTCTATGGCCATTTGATGGAAGGCGAGGATTTACCCGATTCCAAACTTGGCCAGCTTTTGAAGCGCCTGGGTGTACTCACCGATGACACACGCAAGGACATGCTGCCTCCCATACCTGTAGGCGCACTGGGATCGATGTTCCCGAAACCACAGCGCTGCTACATTGGCCTGGGCGAGCCTATTGACCTTGCTCAGTACAAGGGTAAAACGCCAACCAAGAAACAGCAGCAGAGCATTCGCGGCCAAGTGGCCGAGCAAATTGAAATTCAGCTGGCTGAGCTGCTATTCACCCGGGCTCAGAATCGCGGTCGCGATGGATTACTGAGACGCCTGCTCACCATCTAGCCGAGAACTGTTCTACACACAGCACTCTCTTTTACATTTACTCCTGCATCACCCGGGCCAGCCGTTCGGGATGACGCCAGCGGCCACGATACAGACGTACGGCATAGCATATCGCTATTGCCCACAGCATCACTACGAACACCCACCAGGCTACCAGGGGGTCCATCTTCCATTGCACAATTACGAAATATTGAGCCACCAGCATCAGCCAATGCAATCCAGTAGACGTGTACATAATCCAGCGAGTATCGCCCGCGCCGCGCAGGGCACCGCCAGAAATCAGAATGACCGCATCTGCCAGCATATAGGTAACAAGACCAACCATCATGGTCGATGCCAGAATGCGAACCTGGTCGAAGTATTCATCTCCGGTGTCAAATACCTCTACCATCTCCACCCGGAAAATCAGGAATAACACAGCCAGTATTCCTGAGTAGCTAAGAGACAGTATCAAACCAGAAGAAATCACCTGGTTGGCGCGCTGCATGTCCCCCGCACCCACGAAGCGTCCGATCAATGTCATTACGCCTATATTCAGGCCCATCATTGGCACAAAAGACAGCATGTCCCAGTTGAACACAATGGCCATTGACGCGCCCTGAACCACACCATACCCCTGAAACATCAGTAGGTAGACGTTGAAGGTGGCGGTATTCATAAAGCTTTCCAGAGCAGAGGGCGTGCCCAGTCGCAGGTAGCGGCGCATGACACCTCTGTCAAATACCAGCGAGTCACCTACCGAAAACTGTAAGCGATGTTTCCGACCCAGGTAGAAAAACAAGAACAGCAAAATGGTGACAAATTGAGCGGCGATTGTGCCCACAGCAGCCCCGACAATCCCCAGCTCTGGCAACCCCAGCTTACCGAAAATTAAGGCCCAGCTAAGCGGTATATTCAGGCAGATCCCCACCACATCAACCGCCATCACTACGCGAGTGCGACCGATACCCACGAAGTAAGAAGCCAGGCAAGCTTTAACCAGATGGAAAAAGCTCCCTGCCATCAATGTGTAAAAGTAAGCGCGCTCAAGCGGCACTTGCTGCGGGTCGTGCCCAAGGTGCGCAAAGGCCTGCCCCATCCCGTAGCCGATCAGGGCCAGCATCGGAAGCGCAGAAATTGCGATAATCACCCCTTGGGTAACTACTCTGGGGCACCGCGGCATCATCCCTGCGCCATAGTACTGGGCCACCATCGCATTGCCGTAGCTGATAAGCCCTATGAACAATGACATGCAAAAAAACGACGCCACGCCACCGCCCATTGCCGCAGCGATATGTACAGAATCAATCTGCGCCATAAACCAGCGATCGGTGAACACCATCACCGCAAACGCACCCTGGGAAATTACCATGGGCAACGAAAGACGGAACAGCTCCCGCAGTGTTGTCAGTGAGAGGTAATGCACTGTCTTAATCAAACAACCATTCAATATTCAGGGAGCGCATTATACTCATGGCACAGTAATAGTCTGCTCTTGTCAGTTATGATATGCAGATTCCATTTGCGCGCTCGGATAAACCATGAATAAGCTGTATTTACTCATCGCTGTTACAGCATTGTCGCTGATTTGGCTGTTTGTCTTTTTTGTACCAAATGAAATGCGCTTTCGACCGGCCAATCCCATCAGCCAAAGCCCGGCTGAGGTCGGGCTGGCCTTTGAGTCGTTCACTTTAGTCCCGTCGGATCGCGACATTGAGCTTGCTGGCTGGTGGATGCCCGCTGATAACGCCCAGGCGACCCTGGTCTTTATCCATGGCGGAGGTTCGAACAGGCACAGTGAATTCTTCCAGTCTCTAGAGTTTTACACAGCGATGGTCACCAAGGGTGTCTCGGTTGCCGTAGTTGACCTTCGCAACCATGGGGACTCAGATACCGATGACCGTGGTCTGCAGTTCGGGGCAACCGAAAAATGGGATGCCATTGCACTCATCGAATGGGCTAGAAAAAAGGCGCCCTACAAGCCCCTTTATGCCATGGGAATTTCGATGGGGGGCGCTACGCTCATTCACGCAGCTGACCAGGGCGCACTGACAGACGGAATGATATTACTGGACCCACTACTGAACACCCACGACGTCATTACTCAGGGCATCTGGGTTGAGACTGGTCTACCGCCTGCTGTGTTCGGGCCGGCTGCCTGGGCCGCCACCACCTGGCACGGCATGCCCGGCGGCAAACAACAGGCCAGCGAGATTGCGGCAAGACTCAATCAGCCCATTTTGCTGCTGCAGGATCCTGACGACCCGGTAACGCGTGCTGTTTACGCGCGTAGTGTTGCTGCCCGGAATCAAAAGATTCAATATTGGGAGTCGCCGCCGGTGCGTCATGAGGACGCGGCAAGCCTGAGCTGGCGCGGTCGCTGGGGCAGTCACGTTACCGGCTTCGTCCTGTTTCCTGAGCTTGTCCTGGAACAAATATTTGCGTTCATGAACCTTTCTCCCTAACGGTAGGACTCGGCGGAGTTTGCCGCAAGATAGATAAAGGATACCCAGGCAGCGACGTTGTGAGCCATGTCCTGGGGATCGATTTTGTCCAGTGTATCGTTAGGAGTGTGATGCAAGTCGAAATAGTCCCAGCCATTTTGTTTTAAACCCACTACTGGCACCCCGGCCTCGCGCAGGTACTTCATATCGGGCCCGCCACTGGCCGTGTTGCCCCCGGGACCTGCACCCATAGAGCGCACCACTGCGCCAAGCGCCTGGGCGGCCTTAATTTTGTCTTCGGCCACACCGGTTTCGAAGCGCCAGATACGGCCAGCGCCGAAGTCGGACTCGGATGCCACGATATGCTTGTCAAGCTCGTTGGCATGGGCTTCGGCGTAGGCCTTGGCCCCTACCAGTCCAACCTCTTCGGCACCAAATAGCACCACTCGCACTGTCCGGCGCGGTCCCTGTGGCATAGCATCCATCAGCTGCTTCGCAGCAGCCACCACGATACCGACGCCAGCACCATCATCCACTGCCCCGGTGCCCAAGTCCCAGGAGTCCAGATGCGCGCCAATCAATACGATTTCATCTGCTGCGACGGTGCCGGGAATTTCTGCAATAACGTTACCAGAGGTCCCTGCAGGGCGCTGCTCGGGCGTCAAAATAAGACGCAGACGCACTGAACCATTGCTGTTCAAAATACGCTGTAGTTGATCGGCATCTGGCGCCGACAGCGCAGCCGCTGGCACACCACGACTGTCGCCCGCGTCGCTTGCCCGGCGCATTTGGCCAGTGTGAGCAAAACGCTGACTATTGGTACCCACGGAACGGATCAGCACCGCGCGCGCGCCCTTTTCCTCAGCAACATACGCAGCTTTACGACGTTTGGCAGCCGCTACGCCGTAACCCGAGCCGTCCTGAGTGCGCGTCATGACCTCATCGATAAATGCTATTTTGCCCGCGACGTATTCCCGGGGAGCATCGACAAGCGCCTTGAGAGAGGAAAATGACGCTAAATCCCCCTCTACTCCGTCAGGCCCTGTGGAAGTGCTACCGCCTAACGCTGTCACTACAAGCGGCTGTGGATAGGGTGAGATAATGTGTGCCCACTCCACGCCCCGCTCCCACACAGGAAGCGCGAAGGGCTCGATGCGTACGTTGGCAAAACCGAGCGACTCCAATTTGGCCACAGCCCATTGCCTAGCCCTTTGTTCAGCCTCAGTACCCGCCAGGCGAGGCCCGACCTCTGTAGTCAGCGACTCCACGATGGAGTAACCCAGGTTACTGTGCAGTGTCTCGGCAGCAAGCGCGGCAGCGCGAGACTCCAACTGCGGGCTAATCTGCTGGGCGACGGCCTGTATAGCGACAAAAAAAGACAGTGCCACAAACAGGATTGAGCGGGAAACAAACATGGGGTTCTCCGAGAAAAAGACGATACTAACTCTAAGACGCATGCCGCGACATGTACACATTGAATACAGGCCGTTCTATACTAGGGACATGACTTGCCCAGGGCGTAAACATGAGCGATAACAACCCCTCCAAATGGCCTTTCCGTTGGGATCTTCTGCTGCGTTATCGCTATATTGAGACCATTGCTCTATGGGAGGGTCGCCTGACTACTCGTCACTTATGCGACACCTTCGGCATAGGCCGCCAGCAAGCCAGCAAAGACATTAACAACTACCTCAGGGAAGTTGGCGTTGGCAACCTGGAATACGACAAGTACCTCAAAGGCTACAAGCCTACCCAGCAGTTTAAACCGCAAGTGACCCTGGGGCTTGCGGACGAGTACCTGCACCTGATGGCGCGCAACAACGAGTTAATGAACGTATTTGAATCGCTGGCACTCAATGTGAGCAATGTCGAAGTACTCAGCCACCCGGTGCGTGATGTAAAACCCGAGGTGTTACGCCCCATTATGCAGGCGGCTCGCCAGCAAAAGCGGTTGGACTGTGACTACGTATCGCTCAATCACCCGGACCGCGAGGGACGCATCATTGTCCCTCACACCCTGGTTTACACTGGATTAAGGTGGCACGTACGTGCCTGGTGTGAAAAGAATCAGGAATACAGGGATTTTGTACTCAGCCGTTTCAGGGATATTCCCGAGATAATGGATGAGTCTGAGCACGGCGCTCAAGGAGACAAGGAATGGAATTCAGACGTCACAATTCGTATCACTGCTGACCCTAGACTTACACCAGAACAGCAAGAAGTAGTACAAATCGACTACGGCATGCAAGATGGCGCTCTTTGCATTAGTACGCGTGGGAAGCTCGTACCCTATGCATTGAGACTATTGCATATTAACCCGCGCGAGAATCTGGACGACCCCATGGCGCAACAAATCGTTGTCGCCAATCGGGACACCCTGGAACCCTGGCTATTTGGATAAACAAATGGAAGACCACAACGAATACGAAGAAGCCTTCAGTGATAATAGCTTCTGGAGCAAGCTCAAAAGGTATGCAAAGTCCGCTGGCCGCGAAGTAGTAGAAAAAGCCCTACTGCTCTACTACGCCATGCAGGAAGAAAAAGCACCCGCCTGGGCTAAAGCCACTATCGCCGGTGCACTGGGCTATTTCATTGTGCCTCTGGATGCGATTGCCGATCTTACGCCAGCAGTTGGCTATGCCGATGACCTGGGCGTACTCGCCCTGGCCCTGGCCGCTGTTGCCACCTACATCAACGATGATGTCAGGCACAAAACCGCAGAGAAAATAGACGCCTGGTTTGGAGACGAAAATACCTGAGACGTGCTTTTAAAACGCGAGGTACTGCTGATGATAGTAAGCTGTAACAAGTCTCACTCCAGACCAAAGTGTTCACGGTAAGCTGCTGCATACTCAATGGCGTCTTTGTTATCGATAAGCACGCCGCTGGGTAATTCTTCGGTGCGAGCACTGATTTCAAGCATAGCGCGCCCCAGGTCAACGCCGCGTATCACCAGATGACCGGGTTTCAACAGCAGCTCTGCCGCCTGCATACCTACATTCGAATATTCTTGCGTTGGCCGTATCCAGGCCGATCGATGGCCAAAAGTTCTCAATCCCGTGCCCTGAGACAATTCGGCGACGATACGTTCCGCACTGCCTTTGTCTTGTGCCCACTGTGCGCTCTCCTCTTCTCCGGTACCCATCCCGGTAACATAGTGAAAAGCCATGGGGCCATCGGTGCGAGCGGTTAGCCAGGCCTTAACGAAGGCGATAGGAAAGTCGACATGAATGCGTCGATACAGTGCAGGGTCCATGCCGATCGAGGTTGTCCCCAACCCCCACATAACAGTATTGACCTGCGCGAGAGTTTCATCGGCGCCTGAAAAATCGGTGAAGTCCTGATGCAGGATCACCTCAACCCGTCCGGCAGCCTCCCCCTGCTCAAGCCGCGGCGACATCCGTCGGGTAATTGCGTAGATGTGTTCAACCTCGTGATCCAGCATCGCAGCTTTCAGCAAACCGTCGCCCACAGAACCGGTGGCACCAAACACCATTACCACTTTGTTCGCAGTCGCGCTGCGCAAAGCACCCTCTTGCGGTTTGACAGTCCCCAAAGTTGCAGCGCCCCAAATATTAAAACCCAGAATCAGTAAAAACAGGGCCGCGGCCAATAGCAGAAGGATCTTTTTTAACATATTTTTTATTCCAAATCGGTCTAACCAGCGAGAGAGCAAATTATCCCCCCAACTATACTGTTTACACAACCTGCTTTGCAGCAGGGGGTCAAAAGGATTTATCCCTACAACAAAAATAGAGAGACTCGAACATGAGAAAAAACTTAACGGCAGCGCTGTTGCTCTGCGTAAGCACCTTATTCTGGCACATTGGGGCCATTGCCCAACAAGCCCCGCCGGCGCCATCATTCGCAGCGATCGACGCCTATTTATGCAACTACCAAAAAGGCAAAGGCCCCGAAGACCTGATGAAACTAAGTGAGCGCTGGAACAAGTGGATGGATGAGAACAGCTCTGCTCCCTATAGCGCATGGATTATGCACCCGGTTTTGTCATCGCTGAACATGCCTGCCGACGTGGTCTGGATGGGTGCGTGGCCCAATGGCAATGCTATGGGCAAGGGTATGCAGGAATGGGCAGATAAAGGAAGCAAGCTCAACGAGGACTTCCTGGATGTTATTGACTGCGCGGAGCACTCTCAAGCGGCGTCAGTTAACATCAGACCGCCTGTCGCCGGCTGGCCCGGCAAAGAAGGTGTTGCTGCATTTTCAAACTGCACCGTTGCCGAGGGCAGCACCGTAATGGATGCAATGGCAGTGCATCAGGCCTGGTCCAATCACCTGGACGCTATCGGATCAAAGGCGGGCATGTGGGCGTTTTTCCCTGCAGCAGGACAGAATAATCCCGAGTGGGACTACAAAGTGGTAGTCAGCCATCCGGATTATATTTCCTACGGCGCCGACTGGGAAAACTTCACCAATGGCCAAGGCTGGCAAAAAGCCATTCAAATAGGCTCTGGCAAAGTTGTTAACTGCGACAGCCCCAGGGTTTATCACAGCGCTACGGTGCGTGATGCCGGCATTTCTGGGGTACCGGAATAACGATTAGCTCAGCATCGGGCACTCCGCTTTGGAGTGTCTGATGCGTTAAATGCTAACACTTTGGGTAAACACTCAGCCGTCACGTACCGCTATTTCGTCGAACCGCGGGTTATTTTTCAATTCACGCAGGCTTCTGTCGACACTGACCAACCGCCACGGATAGCCATACTTGATGGCTTTTTCAACATGATCCAGCGCTGCCTCATAATCACCCAGATGGCATAGAGCTTTAGCAGCGGCGTAATGCACAGAAAAGTTATGCGGAGACAGTACTATAGCCTTGCCGATACTCGTCAATGCCGACTCTTTATCACCGCTTGCTGCATAGTAGTGCCCAATCAGGGCAAGTGTATTCCCATCCGACGGGTTAATTCTCAAGCGCTGTTGTGATAATTCAATGGCACGTTTGTACATCGGCAGTGACAGCTCTGCGCCCTGCGATGAAAAACGGTAAGTATCGCCTAGCGCCCCCCATATCGCAGCATTCTCCGGGCCAAGGTCCAGTGCTTTGGAGTACCAATTGACCGCTTCATCGTATTCGCCAAGTTGGAACATACTTAAGCCGATATTCGCGAAAGCGCCAGCAGAAGGTGTAATCTTCAGGGACTGTCGCCACGACACGGCCGCAAGCTCAAACTGACCTCCCAAAAAGTAAGCGGCACCGAGACTGTTGTATGCCAGCTCACTATCAGAAGCCAGTTCCGTGGATTTTTTATAATGGGCGATCGCCTCTTTTACTTTCCCGACGTTGTACAAATGATCTCCTAATGCCAAATATCCTCGGGCATCGTTGGGTCTCAACTCGATGACCCGTCGGTAGAGTTCATCAGCCTGATCAAATCTGCCCTGCTGAAAATAAGATTGTGCGAGGCCGATATTTGCTTCTGTAGCATTGCGATTTATCGACAGCGCCTTGTCGTACTCCAGCTTGGCTTGCTTATGGCGCCCTGAATGGCGATATAGATTACCGAGTGCCACGTAGGTATCAACGTCCTGGACATTTAGAGTGAGAGCGCGATGGCAGGATTTTTCCGCCGCCTCAAAGTGCTCCGTATCCAGGCTCAGAGCGTATTTTGACAACCATGCATCACAAAGTCCGGCATAGCCTTCAGCAAAACCACTGTCCAGTTCCACGGCAGCCATGAACAGGTCGATCGCGTCCTGCGAATTATCGTTGCTCGCCGGACGCCTGAGATAGGCTCGGGCGCGCAGATATCTGTCATAGGCCAGAGGATCAACTTTATAATCTCGTTGAACGCTCTCTCGCGATGCAGGGGAAAGAAAAATCTCCAGTGATGCTACCAGATCCTTGGACAGTTGATGCTGCAGAGACAGTATGTCCGTGAGGTCGCGATCATAGGTATCTGACCAGACTGGAAAGCCACTGATGGCCTCGATTAACTGTGCGGTTACCACGACGCGACTGCCCTGCCTGCTAACACTCCCCTCCAACACGTGACTAACGCCCAGGTGATGTCCGATGACCTGAATATCGACTGACTTATTTTTGAAGTAAAAAGAAGAACTGCGAGCAGTCACATTTAGCTCGGTTAGCCCAGAAAGTATATTCAGTATTTCTCCAGCCAGGCCATCTCCAAAGTATTCCAGTTGTACGTCACCGCTAATATTCCGAAAAGGCATAACAGCAATCGAGGGTCGTTCTAACAGGGCGTTTGCCTTGGTAATCTCCTGAGGATTACGCTGCGCGCCTATGCGGTTCGCATATAACAAACCTACAGATATAGTGACAAACAGAATAAGGGCAAACTCAATGATTCGCGCTGGCGTTAGAGCGATTCGATCAGTACTGTAGTCAATCTTCGGCGCTTCGACCACGCCTTGAGGCGTTATATCAAAATACCAGGCTAATGCCATTGTGGGGATAAAGCCCAAAGCAGCTAACTCAAGTACGATGGGAATCGCGCTATCGGGCAAACTCAATAGTGGCACAAGCACATCCGCGACCTGGAGCAGCGCCCACGCTCCCGCTGAATAAATCGCTGCCACGCGATGAACTTTTCGTTGTTTTAGTTCTGAAAGCAACCGCCGAAAATCCATAGCAAGCGATGACCTTTCGGTTAGCAAAATACGCCAGCCGAGCACTATGGGCAATACAGGGTAGCGTCATTGCCCTGGCACCTGAAGTAGCCAGCTAATCTGTATCCATACAATTGCTAAGTGTATGTCATATTTGAGATTCAGCAACTATTTGGAACAAAGAGACGCGTTTGACGGTAGGGATTTTTAGCGGCCCTTGCCCATGATCTCTAGAAATGACCTTACTGGCATAGTTTAGCCAGAACTCCGTTGACCAAGCGTTCTAGATCGTCAGGGCTCAATTCAATCTCTAGCCCCCTACGACCAGCACTAACATATACCGTGTGTTGATTTTTAGCCGAAGAATCGATGATGGTTCGAAGTCGCTTCTTTTGACCTAGTGGGCTTACGCCTCCGAGTACATAACCCGTTGCACGTTCCACATCCGCTTGAGCAGCCATAGTGGCTTTTTTTGCACCTGTAGCCTTTGCCATTAGCTTCATACTTAGCATTTCTGAAACAGGTATCACTGCTACTGCTAACTCTTTGTTTTCCAGGGTAACGACTAAAGTTTTAAAAACGCTAGCCACGGATACGCCTAGCTTTTCAGCAGCCTCCAAGCCATAGGAATCACTCGATGTATCATGATCGTATTCATGCACTTTATGAGCGATTCCATTTTTTTTAGCGACATCAATTCCGGGAGTCATTTCAATCTGCAACCTCTAACAACTACAATAATAGAGCGGTACCTATAGCCGGCCGACGCTTCATTCACGAAATAGGCACAGCTCGCCACTCTGGGGGTTTTTAGCCTGGATTTACGTTCTGCGATATCGATTTATCGGCCAGCACCCTGGCCTTACACAAGCTCAAGAACAAAGCCGTGGATATCCCGGCCGAAGCGAAGATCATGCACATCACCATAATCTGGTAGCGCGATGCTACCAAGGGAGATACACCGGAAAGAATCTGTCCGGTCATCATCCCAGGCAGGGAAACCAAGCCGACTGCCAGCAAAGCATTAATGACGGGAATCATGGCAGCCTGATACGCCTTCATTCTTGCATCCTCCCAGCTCATCTGGTGCCCCAACTCGCTGTAGAGTCGCTCGGCAGCAAGACTTACCGCCGTCATGGCGTTGGCAAACACCATACCGGCAAGGGGGATCATGTAACGCGGCAGGTACCAGGGTTCGATTTGCAGTACCAGTTGGGTTATTAGCAGTAGCGTCAGTCCGCCCCCCAAAAATATCGATACAAACGATGCCAGTAAAAGCTGTTTTCGATGCTCACTGGCGGTTCCCACCGCTATCCAGGCCGATGCAGACAGCATAATCGACAAGGCCAACAGAATGAGCAGGCCATTGTTCGCCTGAAATATCCACGCCAGCACATAGCCAATTGCCATCAGTTGTATCAGCATGCGCCCCAATGCATACATTGGTTTGGCCACTCCGAATGACCACCGAAACAAAATAATGAGGGTGATGGCTACCGGAATAAACGCCAGAAAAAGCTGGAACAATGAGAGGGTGATAACAGGGTTTTCCATGCGTACATGAGCTCCACTATAGTTCTTGCCCATGCTACACGTTTGCGCAATCAGCGCCTAACTGTGGCCCAGAACCCAAACAGCACTTCCAGCCACACCGGCAGCTACCAACTCCGGCAAATAGCTGCCAAATACCAATAGGCCCACTGCGGCTGCAACGATTGCAATCAGATGCTCTGCGAAGCGGTGTGAACGTTGGGCGAGAGCGCTGACATCTCGCTCCATAAGATCGCGGGTAATGCGGTATTCAATTACTCTGGCGGAAGTCATTGGTATTTCTCCAGTGGGTCAATTCAGTGAACCCAATATTGGAGATTGCCAGTGACTTGCGCCATCTGTCGCCTGATGGACGTGATTGAAAAAGCGACAGGTGCTTCTCAGGATTTCCCTGCAGTAAAGGTATCGCATTGACTCAACTGACCACTGTCGAAGCCCGCTCGAAACCATTTGACCCGCTGGGCTGAGCTTCCGTGGGTAAAGCTATCTGGCACAACCTGCCGCCCTGCCTCTTGTTGCAAGCGATCATCGCCAATCGCCGTGGCCGCGCCCAGTGCTTCTTCGAGATCACCGGGGTCCAGTAATTGTCTATCAACGTTCGCAGCATGTCCCCACATGCCGGCAAAACAGTCCGCCTGTAACTCCTGGAGTACGGAGAGTGCGTTCACCTCGGCCTCACTTCGTCCCTGCCCGGCTTTGCGCACCTGCTGGCTGATACCCAAAAGTGTTTGCACATGGTGGCCTACTTCGTGCGCAATCACATAGGCCTGAGCGAAGTCACCGGGGGCTCCATGGCGTTCACTGAGATCACTAAAAAAGGACAGATCTATATAGAGCTGCTGGTCGCCTGGGCAGTAAAAGGGCCCCACCGCTGCACTGGCCATACCACAGGCAGAGTCTACGCGGCCGGAAAACAGGACCAGAGTTGGTTCTCGGTAGACTTTACCTTGCTCGCGAAATATCTGATTCCAGGTATCCTCGGTATCCGCCAGCACAACAGCAACGAAGTCAGCCTGGCGCTGTTGCTCCTGTGTAGGTTGAGCCTGGCTAGTAACAGCCCCCCCCGCTCCGCCCAAAAAGAGGCCCAGCACGTCAACACCGAGCATTTTCCCGCCGAAAATAATCGCAATCCCGGCGATCAAGACAATCCGACCCGTTTTGCTGCGCAGCATCGCGGGTAGAAAGCGCAGCAGTAAAGGCGCGGCCCCGGCGGAGGCATAGCTGGGTGTATCAGAGCGCCTGTCGTCAATATTGTCGCTTCGCCTGCCCTTTTCCCAACGCATAATGATCTCCATAACGTTTATTTAATCTAGCAGCCGCACGAATACTGGCAAGAATGGCACGATAAATATACTCTGAAAGCTATTCTTTTTACCCAACGGAAATCTGACTATGGGCATACTGATTGGCGGCAACGACGCCGGACAGGTTACTCTGGATCCTAAATTTGCCAACCGTCATGGTCTTGTCGCCGGCGCCACAGGAACAGGAAAAACGGTCACTCTCCAATGCCTGGCAGAAGGGTTTTCCGATCTCGGAGTCCCCGTATTTCTGGCCGATGTGAAAGGTGACATTTCCGGCATGAGTCAGGCAGGGAAGCCACACCCCAAAGTGGACGAGCGGGTACAGGCCATTGGCATCGAAAATTACAGCCAGCGCGCATACCCGGTGGCTTTTTGGGATCTGTTTGGCAAGAAAGGTACTCCCGTGCGATCCACAGTGTCCGAAATGGGGCCACAGCTGCTCTCCCGCTTGCTGGACCTGAATGAAACACAAGAAAGCGTTATGACCCTGGTATTCGAGTTTGCCGACCAGGAAGGCGTATTGCTGGTAGACCTGCCGGATTTGCGCACCACCCTTGAATACTTGGGCGATAACAGCAGCAGTATGGGCACTGGCTACCGCGTCTCTAAAGCCTCGGTCAACGCTATTCTCAGGCGTCTGCTGATGCTGGAGCGTGAAGGTGGCAAGCACTTCTTCGGTGAACCCGCATTACAACTGGAAGACTTTATGCAGACCAGTCGTGACGGTCGCGGGATTATCAATATCCTCGCCGCCGACCAATTGATAATGAGCCCGAGGGTCTACTCAACCTTCTTGCTCTGGCTGCTCTCGGAGCTGTTTGAAACGCTACCGGAACTGGGCGACCCCGAGCAACCGATACTGGTGTTCTTCTTCGACGAGGCTCACCTGCTCTTCAGGGACGCCCCTAAACACTTGCTGGAAAAAATCGAACAGGTGGTACGTTTAATTCGCTCCAAGGGCGTTGGGGTCTATTTCATCAGTCAGAGTCCCAGCGATATACCCGACAGCGTACTGGCGCAGCTGGGCAATCGTATTCAGCATGCCCTGCGCGCCTACACACCCAAGGAGCAGAAGGCTGTTAGAGCCGCGGCCCAGTCATTCAGAGCCAATCCAGGGTTAGATACCGTCACTGCCATCACTGAGCTAGGGGTTGGTGAAGCACTGGTCTCAACCCTGCAAAAGAAAGGCATTCCCTCCCCGGTGGAACGTGTTCTGGTGAGGCCGCCACAGTCGAGGATGGGCAAAGCCACCCTGGCCGAGCGCAAAACCCTGATGGACAGGGACCCCAATATGAAGCGCTACGGCAAGGCTTACGACCCTCGCTCCGCTCACGAAGTTTTGTCCGAGCGCACTCAGGCAAATTTAAAACAGCAGGAGGACGCAGAACTCGCCCAGCAAACCGCCAAAGCCCAGGCCAAGAAAAGCAGCAGCGGCAGCTCGCGTCAAAGTGTTGGCGAGGCGTTTATGAAAAGTATCGCTCGCAGCCTGGGTTCCGCTGCGGGTAGGCAGCTTTTTCGCGGTATTTTAGGATCACTGATCAAGTAATAACAAGACAGTTGTAGCCAGGCTACTGGCCCCCTCTTCCCGGAGGCTTGGCCTGGAATTCCATCCCCAGCAGCAGTTGGATTTTCCCTCAATCAGGTGTATATTGCCCCCGCTGAAAGCCAGTGACCCTGGCTATATCCTCGGAAACAGCCCGCAGTCGACGCCTTACCCAGGCCCGGCAGTGCCCTGTATCCCTAAACGTTGGTAATGACATGTTAAAAGCAATCCTTGGAGCAGCTGCCGCTGCCCTGATAAGTACAACTGTGTTCGCAGTATCACCAGAGGCTGTCACCGTCACCTCTTCCACGCCACCAAGTCAGACCGAATCAGGCAAGGCCAACGCACTATTTGATGAGGTTTTTGACCGCAAGGTGATGCGCGACCCTGTCTACCAGACACACCTGGGCATTAAGGACGACTACGACAAGTGGAATGACCTTTCGGAAACAGGTCAGGCCGCTGAGCTGGCACACAGAAAATCCGACCTTGAGCTATTGCGCAGTATAGACAGCAGCCAGCTAGATGCGACGACTCTGGTGAGCTACCAATTACTGGAGCAGGACTTGCTGGAAGAAATCGCTGACTACAAGTGGCGTCACCACGACTATCCAGTGAACCAGATGTTTGGTGAGCATGCCGGTATTCCTGCGTTGCTGATTAATCAGCATACTATCGCCAACATTGACGAGGCCAGGGCCTACATCTCCAGACTTAAAGGAGTTGCCAAGCGCCTGGACCAGGTAGTGGAGCAGCTTGCAATTCGCGAACGCAAGGGCGTTATCGTCCCTGATTTTGTGTTGCCGCATGTACTGCGCGATTCTCGTAACCTGCTGATCGGCGCCCCCTTCGATGGCGGTCAACCCAGTACCCTGATGGCGGACTTCAGTGGCAAAACCAGAGCTCTGGATCTATCAGCAGCCGATCGCGCAGGCCTTAACCGCGAGGCCCAGCTCGCGATGCTCAATAGTGTGCAACCCGGCTACCAGAAGCTAATTGCCTACCTGGAAACTCTCGAAGCCAAAGCCCCCGCAGATGCAGGCGTATGGGCATTGCCTGAGGGCACAGCATTCTACAAAAACCGCCTGCAACGCATTACCACCACCGACCTCTCAGCCGAGGAAATTCACCGCACAGGTCTTGCCGAAGTAGCGCGTATTCACAATGAAATGCGCGCCATTCAACTGCGTGTCGGGTTTGAGGGAAGACTGCAGGAGTTTATGGCTTTCATGCGCACGGATGCCCAGTTCTACTACGCAAATACTGATCAGGGCCGCCAGCAATATCTGCAGCGTGCCGTATCGGTGTTAGCTGAGATGGATGAACGCCTGGACGAGCTCTTCAGGATTCGTCCGCAAGCCGAGCTGGATGTTAAGCGTGTAGAAGAGTTTCGCGAGCGCTCAGCGGGCAAGGCCTTCTATCAACAGCCAGCGGCCGATGGTTCCAGGCCAGGCCGGTACTACGCAAATCTCTATGACATGAGCATGATGCCCACCTACCAGCTGGAAGCACTGGCATACCACGAGGGTCTGCCTGGCCATCACATGCAAATAGCGATCAAGCAGGAATTGAAAGACTTGCCCAAGTTCCGTCGCTTTGGGGGTGTAACAGCATACAGCGAAGGATGGGGATTATATTCTGAACTGTTGCCCAAGGAGATCGGGCTGTACGAAGACCCCTATTCCGATTTTGGCCGCCTGGCGATGGAGTTATGGCGTGCGGTGCGATTGGTCGTCGATACGGGGATGCATGCAAAGGGCTGGAGCCGGGAAGAGTCGATCGAGTATTATGCCGACAACACGCCCAACGCACATAGCGACATCGTAAAAATGGTCGAGCGTCATGCGGTAATGCCTGGTCAGGCGACTGCCTATAAGGTTGGAATGCTTAAAATTCTCGAGACGCGCAACAAAGCACAGCTGGCTTTGGGAGATGATTTCGACATCCGGGAATTTCACGATGCCGTACTGAAAAATGGCGCCGTACCGCTAAACCTGCTCGAACTACAGGTCAACCAGTACATAACCGAGAAAAAAGCACTGGCGCTAGGTGAGTCCAGCTCTGACTCCGCCGGCTAACGTTTGCTGAGCTGCGGGCTTCATGCCCGCAGTTTCTTAATCGCCTCCACCACTGCAAGCACCAGAGCACCCGCAACCAGTCCTATCAAAACACCTGCAAACGTTGGCGTAAGCCCTGCCATCACTGGCGTCATGCCATGAGCGAATTGTTCGACTGCCACACCAAGAGGAGGTATGTTGTGCAGCAGAATGCCGCCGCCAACCATGAACATTGCCACCGTGCCAATTACGCCCAGTGCTTTCATTAGCCAGGGAGCAAAGCTAATCAAGCACTGACCAAACCAGCGCTGGAACCGCGGCCATACGCCCTCACCTCTTGTCTTGAACAGATACAGGCCGGCATCATCCAGTTTGACGATGCCTGCAACCAGGCCGTACACACCCACGGTCATGATAATCGCGATGCCGGCCAGGACGCCTACCTGGGTTGCGAAATTCGATTCGGCAACGATGCCCAGGGTCAATACAATAATTTCTGCAGACAAGATAAAATCCGTTCGAACCGCCCCCTTAATCTTGGCCTTCTCGAAAGCCACCAGATCTACGTTCGGATCAGCAAGCTGCTGTACCAGCTCATCATGCTCTGCCGCTTCTTCAGCACCGTGAAGAAACTTATGGGCGATTTTCTCAAAACCCTCAAAGCACAGATACAAGCCACCGGCTATAAGTGCGGGAGTAATCAACCAGGGCGCGAACAAGGATGCCAGCAATGCCAGCGGCACCAGAATCAGCTTGTTGATAAAGGACCCCTTGGCCACTGCCCAGACTACTGGCAACTCACGATCCGCCCTCACACCACTGACCTTCTCCGCATTGACTGCCAGATCGTCCCCCAGCACGCCGGCGGTCTTCTTCGCCGCCACTTTGGTCATCAGTGACACATCGTCCAATATTGCGGCGATGTCATCGATCAGTAACAGCAGACTGCTACCCGCCATGGTTCTCTCCAACTTAAAATAGGATGCTCGCCAGTTTGCCTACATGCGGCGCAAAACACTAGCCACGCTTATGCCATGTGTTTGAAAGACAACAGGCGCTCTGAGGGTTGCAAAGTGCGGCGATTATCGTTTGAGGGGGCTAACCTATACCCGGCTTCACCAGTGGCTTTTTACGTCGTCGCGTTGCTGGAACATTCATTCGTGACTTGGGGTAACGAGGTAATTTACCGGTTTCCAGATAGCGATGAATAGTCTCCTGGGAGCGAAGTCGCGCCGCCTTTTTCTTACCTGGCACATACTCGTTGTGCTGATCCTGATCCAGGACCCTGGACTTGACGTTATCGTGCCACTGCTGGTCCAGGACGCTCTGTATCGTTTGCTGCGCATCAGCATCGAAGATCGGCACCAACACCTCGACACGAAAGTCCAAATTACGAGTCATCAGGTCCGCCGAGCCAATCAGGTAGCGTGGATTACCCCGGTTATAGAACACATAGGCACGCGGATGTTCAAGATAGCGATCGACAATACTGATCGCCTGAATATTCTCAGACAACCCCTTAACACCAGCCAGAAGTGAACACATGCCGCGCACGATCAGGTTAACTTTTACACCAGCATCGCTGGCCTCATAGAGCTTTTTAACCAGGTCTCTATCAACAAGGTTATTACACTTGAGAGTCATTTCTGCCCGATAGCCGGCTCGGGCGTTAGTAATTTCCTGCTCTATCAATTCAGTAAGTCCCGAGCGACTGCTATGCGGTGAAACCAATAGCAAGCGATACTCGGGTCTTCGGTATGTGTACTGGAGAAAATCAAAAACGTTATAGACGTCCTTACCTACATTCTGATCATAAGTCATCAGAGTGAAATCAGTGTAAACACGAGCGGTCTTCTCGTTGAAATTACCGGTGCCTATATGACTGTAAAACCGTCTGCCCGATTTCTCCTTACGTTCAATCAGTACCAGCTTGGAATGCACCTTAAGACCAGGAATACCAAAGATTACATTGATGCCATTCTCAGTAAGGCGCTGCGCCCAACTGATATTGGCCTCCTCATCAAAGCGCGCGGCCAGCTCGACTACTGCCAGCACCCGTTTGCCATTATCAACGGCGTTGACCAGTGCATCAATAACCCGTGAATTTTTTGCCACCCTGTACAAACATATTTTGATGTCGGTCACGTCCGGATCCAGAGCCGCAGTCTTTAGCAGGTCAATCACATAGTCAAAGGGGTGGTATGGGTAGTAAAGAAACACGTCTTTATGTTGAATCGCATCGAAAATGCTACCGGGCTCATCGAGACGTGATAGCCGAATCTGCGGTAGAGGTTTAAACTCCAGATACCGTGGCCCTACGTTAGGAAAGCTCATAAAGTCTTTAGAGTTGTGATAGCGGCCACCGGCGATAAGGCTGTCATACTTGGCAAAACCAAACCGGGCGCTGACGTACTCCAACAAGCGCTCTGGCATAGTTCCGTCGTACACCATGCGCACCGCATCAGCTTTACGTCGCTGCTTAAGGCTCTTGGTCATTTTATCGATGAGGCTCTGGGAAATACCGGTATCGATCTCCAGTTCTGCGTCGCGTGAAAACTTGAAACAATAAGCGTGAGCCTCGTCCACCGGAATCACACCACGAAACATTTGCGGCAGGCAGGCACGAATAATATTGTCCAGAACAATAAAGACCTTGCCTCCCCTGCCCTTGCGCCGTGGGATTTCTACAAAACGCTCCAGGCGATCGGTTGGCACCTCCACCACCGCGTAGTGATACTCCTCACCAGACCGAATATCCATGGCAAGATAAAGAGATTCATCATTGAGTGCAGGGATAGGCCTGCCTTCTCTAAGCAGGATAGGCTCTAATTCTGGCAGTACAGTAGTGGTAAAGTAGTCTTGTACAAAAGCGGCCTGCCCATCATCCAGTTGTCGTTCATTGACCAGGTAGATTTTTCGCTGGGCCAAGCCCTGCATTATTTGCGTATATATACGGTCAAACTCTTTTTGCAGTGCAACCACACCTTCCAGAATGGCAGCGAGTAAATCCTTAAAGTGCTGCCTATTTGCGCCACTGGAAACTGAAATCAGCCTGCGCACCTCTGCCGCACGCACTCGGAAAAACTCATCGGAATTATTGGAGAATATACCCAGATACCTAAGGCGCTCGATGATAGGTACGCTTTCATCGGCCGCCTCTTGCAACACCCTTGCGTTAAATGACAGCCAACTTAGCTCCCGCGGGTAAAAAAGTTCGTGCTCCCGCAGGTCAGCCACACGGGTCTTAATTGGGTTTGCCATGACACTCCTGTCGCGCAATGAAGATACGATCTGGTAACGATAAAACAGAACCATACTACAAAATTTTGACAAGTTATGTGATTGGCATCAACCAGATGAGCGTGCAATCAGCACCGTACATAAAAAAAGCCCGGCGCTATGGCCAGGCTAAGTAGGGATTAGTACACCTACAGGGGGATTAGGGTGCGGCCGCGCAGTCAGGGGGTCTGCCAGCCGCTATGTTTAAAAAGAGCCCGGTTAATTCCCGTTACCGCTGGGACCAGGCTAAGGTAGGGATTCGTTGTAAAAAAACCTCCTCTATATCAGGCTGCGGCCTGCTGAATCTCTTCGCCATGAGCCTCGGCTACCGCCTCAAAGCTATAATCTTCCATGCCGAGCTCTTTAAGCACCGACACCACGTCTTCACCATTGCGAGACTGCAGACGTTTGTGAATCGCTGACAACAGGCCGTGGCGATTCACCATCTGCCAAGTCCCCGTGGCTCTGGTGCGCTTGCCCTTGATATAACCAAGAGACTCCTCGTAGGCATAGATGGCACGTACAGCCGCAAACTCCGCTTCGGTTTCAGCACCGTACTTTTCTGCTCGCAGATCCACTGCCCGGCGATACACTTCCATTGCCAATTCTGGGTGGCCGCGTTTGACAGCGTTCCTGGCAAATACATAGCAAAGCTCCGGCTCTTTAATTCTCTCTACCAATTCATGCATGTTGTTACTCCCTGGTCGGTTAGCGCTGTTTTGCAGCTGCGCTCGGTATGGGAGCCATATTAGGGATTAAGAGAGGGTTACCACATGGCTGGTTACGCCAAGAGCATGGCCGAGGACGACAGACTTTAAATTCAAGCTAGGATTTGGATAAAAATAGAGTCGCAAGTGGCTGATATCTATGTTTTTCAACCAATCTACACTGCTAGCGCCTTAGCATTAGCATTAGCATTAGCAAGGCACGAAACTGCACAGTAATGTCGCTGATTGGCAGTTACATCTGCCTGCGTGCGAGCCGGCGACATGAATTTTCAGGCACAAAAAAGCCCGCCAGCACTGAGTGAGGCGGGCCAACAGCCGTATGCTTCGGGGCAGAAACATCGGCCAGGGGACGTGTTAGCACGCGCAGGGAGCGACGTGCTAACTAAAAAGTAGACGCCCTTGGCCAAAATGCAAACTTTTCACATAAAAGAATTGCCGAAGCTTAGGGCTTCAGAGCAAAAATATCGGTTTTCAAGTGGGCCAGTACCTTCTCAGCTGTGTTGCCAATCAACTTGGCTTTCACACCCTTGCGGCCAACCGTGCCCATAACAACAATCTGCGCTCGCTTGGAAGCCGCCTGACTGGCAATGACTTTCTCTACCGGGCCTCGCTTCACCACAAAGGCTTGGGTAGGTATGCCAAACTCTCTCGACAACCCCCGAATATGAGTCGCCATGTCCGCCTTAGCTTCAAGCACATAACTGCGTGTGTCTATCAGGTCCAGGTCATCCAGAAGTGCCGGTACTTCTACTGCGCTGATAATCTCCAGTTCCGCCCCCATCGCCTCTGCCAACTGGCTGGCGCGTCCCAAAAGAGCCGCATTGAGTTTCTTTTTCAGAGGAAGATGACTACCTAAATCCAAGGCAACCATCACCGGGTGAGTGCGTCGCCACTTTTTCTCCGCGACAATAACCACCGGTGCCGGACATTCGCGCAGCAACTGCCAGTCTGTAGAGGCGTGAGCAAAGCTTTCTGTGCGTCGCCCAGTTTTGACCACCATTTCATAGTCGCTCTGTGAGCATTTTTTATTTACCCAGTCAGCGACATCTTTTTCCCACAATACTTTGAGCTTAACTTTCTGCCCTTGTTTGGCAAACTTGTTGATACGCGCTTGAACCTCTGCTTCGCGCTCCGCGAGCAATTGTTTCTTAATTGCCGTTTTCTCACCAGCGTTGACTCGAAGCCCTGACAGTGACGCATAGACAAACGCATAAACCTCAGCGTTCAGTCCGAGTTTCTCTGCCAACTCCAAGCCACGAGGAGTCGCGATACCATCGCCTTTGATGTCTGCTATTACGAGTATTTTGCCCATGTCTTAAAAAACCTCTACTAACGCGTAGGGTAGATTATAGGGCGTTGGGGAAGGGAAGTAAGTGGGTGAGATCAATAAGAACGAGAAAAACACTCCGTCCACATAAGACAGCGACCGGAGTGACGCTAGAACAGGCTAGTGAGCGACACCCACGGGGTACCAACGAGCCCCTGCTCTGGCAACGCGTCCTTCTTGCTGCAAGTCTGCCAGCACCCGCTCTACCAGGCCTTCGTGATAGAGATTGTGCTCTGCTGGAGCCCACTCCGAGAGAAAACCCGAGACTTGTTGGGTCGTTGCACCTTTGCGGTGACTGACACGCATAGACATATAGACCATAGACTTGATCATGCGCATTACTTTGTCGGTGATTGCAATAACAGGGCTATTCATGACACATCCTCGGTAATTGAGTATGTATACACAATAAGCCGAGTACAGAGGAAAGTGGATGGCCAGAGGCGCCACCAACATGGCCCAGAGCGTCATAATGTCAGGACTCGCCCGATGAATCCCTGAAATCAGCGGGTGCTGTTCCTGTCCAGCGTTTAAAAGCCCGCGAGAAAGTACTGGGTTCAGAAAAACCAAGTAAATAGGCCGTTTCCACCACGGAACGATTTGGATGTCGAAGATACTTACGGGCCAGTTGCAGACGCGTGTCCTGCAGCAAGTCCATGAAACTTGTGCCCTCGTCTTTCAGTTTACGCTGCAGGGTCCGGTTGCTGACATGCAAGGCTTCTGCGATTTGCTGCTGATTTGGCGGTCCGTCCGGTAAATGCGCGACAATTTTATCCACCACATCACGAGAGGTGGACTGGGCCATGAAACTGTCCAGGTAGGCCAGAGTCTGCTCGTCATTGGCCCGTGCGAGTTGTGGATCACCGGTTATCAGGGGCTCCATGATGTCCGAGCGGTACCACCCCAGGCAGCTTCGCTCGCTGTCAAACTCCACCCGCGATGAAAGTAGTGATTCCCAGCGTTCAGGCTGCTCCGGCTGAGGCCTTTCCAGCTGTACTTTCACCGGAGCCAGGTAATCGCCAAGGGTAAGAGCACACATACGAGCCACCATACCGATTGCATAGTCTCTGCTAGCGAAGTGGAAGCTTTCTGACAAAGGAATTCGACCCAAGTCCAGGAGTATAAGATCACCCTCTTCCAATAGCGTCAGATCTGCCGCCGTGCTGACCAACTTGCCAAAGCGTGCCAGCCGCTTAAGGCCATCATAGACGGTATCGCTGGCGAGCCAGGCAAAGCCCAGCCCGTGCAGCACCCGAGGCTGAACCTGTTCGCCGGCCAGCAAACCAAATGCCTCATCTCCTGATTCCGCGACACAACACGCCATGAGGTCATTAAAACGATCATGCGGTAGCCGCCAGTCGGGGTTGGCAATTTTTGCAACGTCAATTCCGACCTCCTCCATCAACTCCAGAGGATCCAACCCTCGCAGCCGCAATGCCTGGGCGATGGGCAATAAAAAAGTGCCTAGCACGGAATGTTGTAGGGGTCGTTCTTCGCTCATGGTCTCTCCCTGACGATGCCTGTCAATATAACACTTGCTGGTATCGACACAGTAGTTTGCGGGAAGAAAGGTTCAGCGAATTACCCCGCCTGAGATCTAGATCGGCATGCAAACGGCCGGGGTTAAAAAAAAAGTTCGAGGAAGTCGAACCGGCCTGCTAACCCCCATCGGGGTACACCAGGCCACTTCGATCTATTGAATCAATCAGAGTTGAGAAAACTCTTTATTGAGATTGAAGCGTCTGGAAGTGACATAAGACTCCATGCTCTCAACCCTGTGTAACGCCGCGTCCAGGCGGTCACGAGCGCGCTCCAGGCGCACACCACCCGACTCGCTATAACGAAAGACTTTGCGCGGTCGATAGTCGTGATAGCGCTCGTCATATTCCATTTCAACTTCTACTTCCTCGAAGTCAGGTTCAGGCTCGTAATTCCCGTCTGAAGTGCGGCGAGTTGGACGGGGCGCCAACAAAACCCATGCACCCAGATAAACCCATAAGGCCAGTGTGCCGGTGAATAAAAAGCCGCCAATCCAAATAAGGCGCATGACCCAATGAGCAATGTCCCAGTGATCAGCCAGGCCGGCACAAACGCCCGCTACCTTGCCATCGCGCGTGTTCCGATACAGCCCCATGCCCCAGCCACCAGTCTTGTTGGAGCGAAGGCGACTGCTCTCCCGGCGATAAGTATCGCGGTACTTCTCGTGTTCATGCCTGCGTCTACGTCTGCTCATAACTTATTCCTCCTCCCTGGTATTCCGGCTGGGCTTGGCGCGCCAGTCCGAATGATCCGCATCCAGAAGGGATTCCAGAGTCTCGATACGGTCAGTCAATTTGTCCACGGTCTCCAGCATCTGCTCGACAGTGTCACGGTCCTCCTGCGACAAACTTCGCGAAGAGCGGTTCATACTGCGGTAGTGCATGGTGATCCACATGGGCGCCACGATAACCATAAACAAAATGGTCGGGACGAACATGAATTTCCAGAATTCCATTAACTTCTTCCTTGGGCAGTCAGATCTGATAAGGCCATGCTGCCACTGTTAAATAGGATTACCAAACCTTTTAAGATTGCTCAGGCTTGCCGCTCATCTCGGATTTCAGTCGTTCTAAATCGTCACTGATGCGCTCGTCCTCGGCCAGGGCATCAATTTCAGCTGCCAGGTCAGGGGGTACATCCCGGCCAACATCCATTGATTCCAGCTGACTTTCCATACTGTCCATGCGTCGTTCAAAATGTTCAAAACGCTGGAAGGCGCCATCCAGGGCCTCACGATGCATCTGCCTTTTGACCTTGATGCGCGATTCAACCGTCTTGCTGCGCATCATCAGGGCCTTCTGTTTGGCTTTGGCGTCAGTCAACTTCTGCTGCAGCTGCCCCACCTCTAGATTGAGCTGCGCGATATGTTCATCGGTGGCAGCAAGTTCTGCCTCCACTAGCCTAACTTCTTCTTCGATTGCGTGCTTTTCCTGCAAGGCAGCGCGAGCCAGGTCCTCTCGACCCTTAGTGATCGCCAGCTTTGCTTTCTCTTCCCAGTTCTCGGCCTCGACCTGCACCTGCTCAAGGCTGCGGGCGGCAGTTTTACGGTCTGCCAGCACACGTGCTGAAGAAGAACGCACTTCAACCAGCGTGTCTTCCATCTCCTGAATAATCAGGCGGATCATCTTTTCCGGATCCTCCGCCTGATCCAACATAGAATTGATGTTGGAGTTGATGATATCGGTCATGCGGGAAAAAATTCCCATAGTGTTTCTCCTTTTGCTCGCTTAACAGCCTTTCACCTGGGGCTTTCCCATGGGTCTGGCTATCCAGTAAATAAATTCAATAACGGCTGCCACTTGCACAAAACTCAACAGACCGGCAGTTGTTCCAACGACAGCACCGGTCATGGCACAAAGCACTGCCAGTGCGGTATAAATCAGAAAGCGTTTACTCAGTTTGTCCATTAACCTGCATTCCCTACGTTTTCGGTCGACTTCTATGTGCCGTACACCCCTACTAAAGCAGATTTTGTGCCAAAGCCCTTATCTCTCTGTTTTTATTAGTTATTATAGAATTCTGGTCGGCAAAGACTGAGGGGATTTAGAATAATAAGGCTTTAAATACCCTTTTATAGGTTTTTAATACCTTTTTATTTGGTATATTTGACCTATGGAAAGACCAACTGAAAGCATTATCGGGAATTCGGCCGCTTTGGCTTACGCCCTGGACCGAATTTCCCTGCTCGCGCCCATCAATCGCCCTGTCCTGGTACTCGGGGAGCGTGGCACCGGCAAAGAACTGGCTGCTGACAGGCTGCACTTCCTGTCCACCCGCTGGGATGCACCGCTGCTCAAAATCAACTGCGCAGCCATAGCAGAGGCACTGCTGGAGTCTGAACTGTTTGGCTACGAACCCGGCGCCTTCACCGGTGCCACCCGCACCCATAAAGGCCGCTTCGAGCGGGCGGATGGAGGAACTCTATTTCTGGATGAACTTGCAACAATGTCCACTCGGTTGCAAGAAAAGCTGCTGCGCCTGGTGGAGTATGGGGAGTTCGAACGACTGGGAGGACAAGAAACACTGCAGGTTGATGTGCGGGTCGTTGCCGCCACAAATGCCAACCTCCCTGAACTGGCCAAGGAGGGAAAATTTCGAGCTGATCTTTTGGATCGACTCAGTTTTGACGTGGTGCACCTCCCCTCACTACGTCATCGTCCCGAGGATATAGCCGAGCTGGCTCACCATTTTGCTGTACAGATGAGCGCCGAGTTGGGCTGGGAACTGTTCAACGGATTCACGGCATCTGCGATGGACGCGCTTTCACGCCATGCCTGGCCAGGTAACATTCGCGAACTCAAGAATGCTGTGGAAAGATCTCTCCACCGCTGGGGCGACAGCAGTAGCCCTGTCGGCGAAATCATCCTGGACCCCTTCACCAGCCCGTTCTCGGATACCGAGCAACACAACAAAGCCTCAGTGGCACCCGAGCAAACCCGGAGCACACCAGAGGACCTGCAGGTGGGTGATTTCACTGCGCACATGGACGCGATAGAAAAGAATATCTTGACGACAACCCTGGAAAAACACGGCTTCAATCAACGACTGACCGCAGAATCTTTGGGGCTCAGTTATGACCAGATACGCGGTCTGGTAAGAAAACACGGCTTGTCCAGGCGCCAACGTAATCAGGCCTGATAACTAACTCACCTTCGCCAGCGTTTCTGCCCGGTCCTTAAGATTCCGGGCGCAGAGGTTAAAGCCAGCCCTCACCTGTTCCCCTAGCTGTTCAACCATAGTAGCCGCAAACTCACCGCTAAAATCATCGTAGGTCACATAGCTGCAGCTGTTGGCGTCCAACGCAGTGACCACCTGAGAGCGATCAGCATGAACAGGGTCGCCCGGCTTGTTTTCCATAGACCAGGTAATCTTTGTAGGCGCCTCAATACAGGTAATGTACTCGACCTGCTCCTGTAGCCCATTCCCAAGGTCGACCTGCATTTTTACCGGGGAGCCTAGCTCCAGTACTGCTTCAATAGAAGGACAAAATTCATTCCACAATGCGTAGTGTTCAAAATCGGCAATAACCTGCCATACAAGCTCGGCAGATGCGTTGATCGTCAGCACATCAGAACTGACCTGGATAACGTTCGACATAAAATACCCTCTAGTCGCTGATCGGCCAGCGTGAATCGCCGGTGTAAAAACCAAAGCGTTGAGCAATCAAGTCTCGGGTGAGGCCGTATTCCTCAAGGCTGTACTCATGCTTGCCGTGTTTGCCTTTGGGGTTAGCATCAATGTGGGCTTGCAAGGCGCTCCTGCCTTCGTCACTAAGCGCCATACCAAAACCATCGTAAACCCGTTGGACCACACCCATTGGGTCGTCCACGAACTCTTGTTGGGAGCAATCAACGAACAGCTCCTGAGGAAGCTTGTCCCTGACCGCCAGTCCACGTTCCAAGGTCACTGCATACCATTCCATTACCGCGCGACCTATCTCACCCGCGTCCAGGTCACTGTAATCGCCGGCATACATATTCATGACTACTTTGTTCATGCTGTTGATAGAGGGTACAACGGCCTGGGGATCACGGTGACACCAAACAAAGCGTGCATCAGGGAACACTTTAAGGATAGCGTCTACACCCATCATGTGAGCAGGCGCCTTGAGCATCCACTGCTTACCAGGCATTCGCCAATTGAGCATTTGCAGCTGTTTTTTCTGGTAGGCATACAACGGCTCAAGGTCTTGATCCAGCAGCCAACTTCTATAGGGTTCCAGCATGATCTCGAAGCCCAATTGCACGCCGCCAAACGCAAAAGCATGCAACAACACACACTCCTCCGGCGTATCGGCGTCAATGAAATGAATCTTGGCAAACTCAGAATCACGAGTCGCTTCCAGCGCTTTGGCCAGGTAGTCGTAACGGGGATCCTTGTCGCCCGGCTTGCTTCCAGGCCAGGGATCAGGAAACTGCACCTCCCATTGCAGAAGACCGCGATTCTCAGGCGCCGACACCAATAGATTCAGTAATGCAGAGGTGCCCGATCTCGGCAGTCCGGTGACAAAGATCGGGGCTAGTATTTCCTGTTCCTGCCACTGAGGAATGGTCTTGAAAGCATTTTCACACTTGAGCCTGGTGGCCAATTGCATGATTACCCGATCACGACAACGCTTACGACCCTCAGGATCACTAAGATGTCTATCGTACGTCTGTAACAGAACCTCCAGCCCCTCACGATAGGGAAGATCGCCAAAGTCCTCAAAGCCCGTTTGCGCGATGGCTTCAGCGACCAACTCATCGGCGATAAAGCTTACAAACGCTGCACTCATTTCAGGTCAGCCAGTTTCATTACTCGTGTGGTGAGCAACGGATGCTTGTCAGCACCAATCCAGCGCCAGCACATGGTGCCCCTGTTGTGACCGGCGGTCTCAATCCAGTTGGGGAGGCCCGGATCAGTGTGTGACACCACCACTCGCACACCGCCATCGGGCTTGTATTGCGCGGTGTGCTTGTTGACATGGATAGTGTGGTGGCGATAGTCAAGCGACTCCATCCACCAATTATCCAGCTGGAAGTTCCAGGTCTGGCACTCGGGAATTTCAGGGGCGTCTATGACAAAAACCTCATCGTCTGCCAGCTCCCAGGCGCTGTGGAAATAGAAAATATTCGGGTCACCACCGATTGACTGGCAATAAGCCTGATTCGCTGGTGGCAGAGTGTTCAGGTCTGGCAAAAAGCTCTCTGACCAGTTTTCAAAGAGTGTCGCCGAGCCCAACACAAACATCGCGGCTCCCTGCAAACCGCGCTCAAGCCTTTCGGGGGTTAACGGCTGTGGACGATCGTCGCTGGCATCGAGCCGCTCTATTTTGAGCTCGGCCGCTTTTTCATTGATCCGATCCTGAAAGGTCTGGCGAACTGTAATGGAGTTGCTCTCCTGCCCCATAGGCAGCCAGTTCCCGGGCTTTTCTGTGGAGCTGATGATGATATCAATCTCTCCATTAGGACCAACATCCATCTCTTTATGACCTATATGCCCGGTAACCTCCATCGTCCCACCCGACGCATATTTGTTAATCACCGTACTGATCCCAAGGTAATCAACGGTTCCGCGGGTACCGCGTATGCGGTATTCATAGGCAGGATTAATCGTGGCGCTCTCATAGCGATTATCCGGATTATCAGCACCCAGTTTGATCGTCTCGTGGGCACCGCAGCGCAACTGAGGGAACAATGGATCACGAAACTCCAGGAAACCTTCAAGGCCACCGCGCAACAATCGCGAAAGGTAGCGATAGCCCTCAGCCTGGTTGAATGCATCCTGCGGCGCTTTGTCGCTGCGAATAATTCTCCCCGCTTCCTTCAAGGAATCACAAAACTCATCCCAGACTGTGCCATCAAGTACTTTTTGTTCGGCTTCGCTTGTCATTGTTATTACCTCCGTTGCCATAGCCAGCATTTTGCTGATGATCTTTTATAGCGGCTATGCCACGACAATTCATCAAAAATACGAAACCAGGGCCCAGCGTTGACGTCGAGCCGAACAAAGGTGCGATCTATTAAACCGGGAAGAGCGGCGCCCTAGCCTGCCAAAAAATGGATCTTGAGCTGCATGCCCCATATCGAGGCAGGAAAGAGGCACTGTAAGATCACAGCATGGTCGCCGCGAACAATAGCGATGTACTAGCCACCAGACTCAAATGCAGTCGCAGTCGAGCATAGTAAGACGGCTGGCGGTGAAACAGGGCATGGCGCCTCTCGATGAAGACTGTTGCGAGAAAGAGCAACGCGCCGAGCAGGTAAAAAGACGCAGGGGCCAGCAAAACATTGCCAAAAACGGCAACAAGCACTAGCGCATTACTCAGAAGCAGTGCTGTCGAGCTGCGGCGGATGAGTGCAAGCCCCCACCACGCTCCCACTAAAAAGCAGATAATGGCCAGCGTGTAGGCGGACAGCATTTTGGCCCAGAGCTGCTGGTGCTGAGGGTCCAGATACAAGGCTGCCAGCAGGCCAACAAATGGCAGCAGACCCGCTCTCCCCAGCCAGATGGTATAAAGCTGCGTTGTATCGATGCCAGACTCCTGCGTGTTAACGACATTACGCCACCACGACCTGCGCTGGCTCTCAGCCGGCGGCACCAGATGACCTTCTGGCACACCGTGCTCGGCGTACCATTGCTCCCATTCGTGGGGTGTCAGCGTTTTGGGGACATCGCCAGCGAGCGCGCGGCCCAGGGACTTGGCTCTCAGGCTGTTATCTGTGGAAGATTCTTTTTCACCCAGAAGCCGTCTTATCTTTTCATGATTCACAGCCATTATACGTACGTCCAGTTTTTCAGCGGAAGTTACAGGGGGATACGATGGCTACCAGTGACCGGTGCCGGGCTCTCCCTTGAACGGCCCGGTGATGCCCTGCGTTACCCAACCGCCATAAAAAGCACCCGGTTGTGGTTTGACCCGTTCACTGTTAACGCGGCAGTCAACAAGCCCAGGATAAAAAGAAATACACCCGTCGATAGCCGCGAAGCGCTCGCTTGGACTGCCATAGCTCCAGGCGACTCCTCCGGCTGCGATGTCTGACGCCAACGCCCAGTAGGTCGCCCGCCCCTTCCACTCGCAGTAGCTGGTGCCTGCGATGCGCACCAGTTGCGTCCAGTCGACGTCCTGCGACGGAATGTAATATGTGGGGGGACTGGCAGTCTCCAGAACACGCAGGCAGCCGCGGGACTTGGCGATCCTGAGCCCATCGGCCTCTACCTCCACCAGAGCGTCGCTACGCACCAGTGCCGGTGGCCGCGGATAATCCCACACCGATTCCTGCCCGATACCTGGCTCGTCGGCAAAAGAAGGACGTTTTTGCCCGGTATAGTTCCACATAACAACACGACCGTAAGGATGATGGTCAATATACGCTGATAGGCTCAGGGGAGATCACGCCGTGAAATTGACCATTGCCAGCTCTTCTGAGGAGCCAGAGCCGGATCATCAGTTGCTGTTCACTTTTAAGCCCTGGCCCCTTGAAAATAACCCTACAAACCCTCATGTTGAGTGAGAGTAGCGGTTAAAGGTATATTGTACTTTCTGAGCTGTTGCCCCAGGCGTGTACTGAGGCACTAAAAACAGCTTGGACTGTTTAAACTTTAGAAAAAACAATTAGTTGGATTGAAACTTTCGCGGTTATTATCTATCCAACCGATATCCGCACAGCCCGTGCGACGCTTTACGGAGTAGACGATGCAAGACAAGAGTTTGTACAACATGAACACTGCCGGTATGGACAGTGTCATCAGCACCAACAAGGTACTGAAGAACACCTACATGCTACTGGGTATGACCCTCGCCTTTAGCGCGGTCTGTGCTGGTATTTCCATGGCAATGGGCCTGGGTCACGGTGCAGCTTTGGTACTGGCCCTGGTGGGCTTTGGGCTGTTGTTCGTTGTGAACAAGATGGCGGACAGCAGTAAGGGATTGATTGCAATCTTCGCTTTCACCGGTGTAATGGGCGCCTCCATCGGACCGATGCTCAACTACTACCTGTCCATGCCCGGCGGTTCGGCATTGATCATGCAAGCCCTCGGCGGCACAGCAGTGGTGTTCTTTGGCCTATCCGCCTACGCCCTGACGACTCGCAAGGACTTCTCATACATGGGTGGCTTCCTCATGGTAGGCCTGCTGGTTGCCGTGGTTGCCATGATCGCGAATATCTTTTTGAATATTCCCGCGCTGTCGCTGACAATTTCAGCTGCCGTGGTGATGATCATGTCTGGTCTGATCCTGTTTGATACCAGCCGGATCATAAACGGCGGCGAGACTAACTACATTCGCGCCACCGTTTCCCTGTACCTGAGCATTTATAACTTGTTCATCCACCTGCTGCACCTGCTAACCGCCTTCGGTGGCGACGACTAACAGTGCAACTGAGTGCGCCAGACCCCGGTTTACACCGGGGTTTTTTGTTTCTGCAATAAGCCAATCATGAATTATTCGCTGCTTGTATTGTCATCCCCCGCCTCCGGCCACAGCGCCAGGATCGCCATGCGTTTTGCGCACAGTGCAATCGCCCGCGGGCACACTATCGAACGCGTATTTTTCCTCGATGAGGGCACTGGCAGCGGCTCGCACATGGCCGTTTTTCCTCAGGACGAGGCAGACCGACTTAAGCCCTGGATCGAACTTGCCGAAACACACAAAGTCGAACTTGTTCTGTGCATTTCCTCAGCGCTGAAACGCGGCATGCTGGATGAGACAGAGGCAGAGCGTTACGAAAAAGCAGCCGCTACCGCGCATCCGGCCTTTGTCATATCCGGCCTGGGGCAGCTTATCGATGCTGCGGCCATTTCCGATCGCCTGATGACTTTCGGTGGTTGATATGAGCCAAATGAGCAGGAAACGAAGCGTGATCGTATTGAGGCAGTCGCCTTACGGTAGCAGCCTGGCGCGCGCCTCGGTGGATCTGGCGCTGGCAATGGGAGCTTTCGAACAGAACTACGACCTATTGTTCATGGGTGCAGGGGTACTACAACTCATCCAGGAACAAGATAGCGAGCAGATTGGGGTGAAGAATATCAGCCGCATTCTCAGCTCCCTACCCCTATACGACATGGGTTCTGTCTACGTTGATGCACGGTCTTTACAGCGCTATGGCCTTAGCGAGAGCGATCTGGTTTTGCCCGTCATTCTGCTCAAGGATGCCGAATTAGCTGGTTTCCTCAGCGATTCAGATCATCTGATAGGCTGTTGAATATGATCTTACATACCCTCAACGCCAGACCCGACAGCGACAGTTTTCACGATTGCCTGCGCAGCGCAGGGACCGGTGATACCATTTTGTTACTGGGAGATGGTGTTTACTGCGGTCTGACGGGCAGTGCGGCCCGTCAGGCAATGCGTGACTGCCCTGCCCGCCTGGTGGCACTCGACACAGATACTACAGCAGCAGGTGTTAGAGGTCGCATAGGAGATATCCCATTGATCGACATGGATGCCTTTGTCGCACTCAGTGAATACTACCCCCGCCAGCTGGCATGGTATTGACCAGTGCTGGACGCCTCGGCATTCGACAAAGACGGTTTTCTTCGCAAGCTCAATGACTGGAGCCCCGAAGTTGCAGTCCAGATAGCAAGCAATGAAGCCATAGACCTGACACCTGCGCACTGGGAAGTAATAGAGCTGTTAAGGGACTACTACAGTGAATTTGATGCCTCCCCTGCGATGCGTCCTCTGGTAAAATACTGCGCCCTGAAACTGGGGATAGACAAAGGCAAAAGCTTATATCTGCTGGGACTGTTCCCTGGCTCCCCGGCAAAGATCGGCAGTAAAATCGCCGGTTTGCCCAAACCCGATAACTGTCTTTAATCGAGAACGTGTGAACCCTACATCCTTCCAGGCTCCATCCCAGGAGCACCCCTTTGCACCCTATGTACGCATTCTAGGCAAGGGCAAAACCGGCAGCCGTTCACTGAGCCGCGAAGAAGCAGCCGATGCATTTGGCATGATACTGCGTGATGAGGTTGAACCTCTGCAGCTAGGCGCATTCCTGATGCTGCTCAGAGTCAAAGAAGAGACTGGCGAGGAGCTGGCAGGTTTCGTAGACGCTTGCCGGGCAGAAATGGTGCAGCCACCCCTGCAACTCGATGCAGATCTGGACTGGTCCAGCTACGCCGGCAAGAAGCACCAGCACCCCTGGTACCTCCTGGCTATGCTGCTGCTATCCAGCGCCGGCTATCGTGTATTTGTCCACGGCGGCGACGGACACACTGCAGGCCGTCTCTACACAGAGCAGGCGATGCGCCAGCTGGATATGCCCGTTGCCAACAACTGGGCGGAAGTGTCGACCCAGTTAGACAATCACAACCTGAGCTACCTGCCCTTGCGAGCTTTCTGCCCACGGTTGCACGATGTCATACAGTTACGCCCCTTGCTTGGCTTGCGCTCTCCGGTCAATACACTCGTTCGCATGTTTAATCCTCTGCAGGCACCGTCTAGCATCCAGAGTATTTTCCATCCTGCTTATGCAGCGCTTCACCAGCAGGCTGACCAGATACTGGGACAGCCTCGCTCACTGGTCTTCAAGGGTGATAGCGGCGAGGTCGAAGTGAAGCCGCAGGCAGATACCAAACTGCAGCTGTTAGAAGGCAACAGCTGCCGTGAAGTGATGCTCCCGCGCAGCGTCGCGGAAAAAGTCAGCCCGGTAGAGCAGCCCAAAACACCTCCCCTACTAGCCCTGTGGCGCGGCTCTGGCGTAGATGCCTTTGGACTCGACTCGGTACTCGCCACCACCAGTGCCGCCCTGCTTACCCTCGAGCCGAATTGGAGCCTTGAGCACTGCCAGCAACGCAGCATCGAACTTTGGAATAATCGCGACAAGGAGAACTTCAACTAATGCCGCTATCGCGCGTTATCCCCAAGCAATATGACGAACTTTTGGCGGAGAAAGTTGCCCGTGTTCGCCACCTGCTGGCGCCCTATGGCATGCCGGAGCCAGACGTGCATGCATCTCCGGTAACAGGCTTTCGCATGCGCGCCGAATTCCGCATGTGGCATGACGATGATGATCTTAACTACGTAATGTTCCGACGGGACGATCCCAAGACGCCTGTTCCCATCCATGACTTCCCCATTGCTTATGACACCATTCAGCAGCTGATGCCGGTGCTGCTGGCGACCATAAAGTCCAGCCCAGCACTGCGTAGGAAGATCTTCCAGATTGAGTTTTTGTCAACGCTGGCCGGTGAATCACTGATTACCCTGATCTACCATCGCAAGCTGGATACCGACTGGGAAATGGCAGCAGCCGAGCTTAGGCAACAGCTGCAATCTGTGAGTCCCGAACTGTCTTTGATCGGCAGAAGCCGCAAGCAAAAGCTGGTACTGGGACAGGAATGGGTATGCGAGACGCTGGACATCAATGGCCGAGAATTCCGCTACCAACAGTACGAGCAGGCCTTCACCCAACCCAACGCCAGGGTCAATACCGAAATGATCGGTTGGGCCTGCGAGCAGGCCAAACCGCTTAGCGGCGACCTGCTGGAACTCTATTGCGGTAACGGCAACTTCACCCTGCCGCTTGCCCTGCACTTCGATAACGTCATTGCCACGGAGCTGGCCAAGGTGTCAGTGCGGGCAGCCAGAGAAAACCTGGCAATGAACAGCGTGAAGAACATTCAGATCATCCGGCTATCGGCCGAGGAAGTCACTCAGGCTATGGGTCGGGAGCGCGAATTCAGGCGTCTGGCAGAGCTGCCAAAGCCGCTGCATGAATACAACCTGCGAACCATATTTGTGGACCCACCGCGGGCGGGATTAGACGATCAGACAGTAAAAATGGTGAGTCGTTTTGAATCGATTATCTACATTTCCTGCAATCCAACCACGCTGGCTGACAATCTGGCGGTGTTAGAAAAGACGCATCAAGTAGAGAAATTTGCGCTGTTCGATCAGTTCCCCTACACCGATCACATGGAATGTGGAGTGTTGCTGAAAAAAAGAGCAGCCTGAGTCAGCAGCGAATACCCAGAGCGAGAAGCCCTCTACCCAAAACCTCGTCAAGACGATCTATGTCGTCGGCGTTAACCTCCAGCGAGTGAAGGCCTAACTCGCGATAGATATCGCGCTTGTTGAGCCTTTCGCGCAGATCATTAGCGGAAGTGTTTTCCTCCCAGCAATCGATATACACGCCCCCGGCGGGCAAATAGAAGTCGGCATAGACCAATTTTTCTATGGGCAAGGCCCTGCGATAGCCGTGTGCAAGCTGGGCCAGATAAAGCCAGTTACAGACTCGCATTTGCATAGGCGTCTTTAATATGTGGCCATCGATACCGTCGCAATTCAGCTTCGCCTCGGCGTTGGCAAACAGGTCTGGCTCAGCGCTTGGATCACCTGGCTCCGCAGTAGGTATCTGGTCCGACTGACGAGTCATCTCCCGGTGCACCACTGGATGATCAACGATCTCGTGTGGCCAGGCGACATAAAACGCCCCAGAAGCTTCACTCTCTTCCTGTTGACCGCCCATGGAGCGACCCAAATCAGTCAGCTCCCAGCCGAGAATGCTGTGATGCTGCAAGCCTATCTCTGCCAGGGCGCGATTAATCTGCCGGGCGTGCAGACGCGGATAATAGCGGCGCATGGAGGCAGCCGTTATACGTTTATTTGACTCAATGGCGGCCAGCAGTGGATGGTGATCCAATGCTTGTGGCCAGACAATGTAGCGCCCAAAGCGACGGCTATTCTGGTAGGAACCGCCCTCGAACTCACCTTTAGGCAGCAACACCCAGCTATCGGTGGAGCGACGAATCCAACCATAATCCCGAAGGGTAGCAAACAATTGCTGCACCGGAATATCCAGCTTTTTCGCCAGTGCGGTGGTAGAAAGTTTGCCGTCATCCTGAGACATAGTTTAATCCAGCGCTGTTTCCCGGTAGCGCTTTTCCAGCGCCGCGTATACATGTTCAGCAAACTGTTCATCCTGCGCATCCAGGTCTTGAAGCAGATCTACCAGGTGTTCGTTATCTTCCCGGCCATCCCAGTTCTTGATATAGCTTCCATCCTTGTAGCCATGATCCTGCCGGAAGAAATTGAGCACGTTCTTGCCCACGTAGGAACGATAAAGCCCATCGAAATCCAGACCTGATGCCAGCATCAGATCCCAAAATAGCGAGGGTGAAAAGCCTTTCGTTTGCAGGCAGTGCAAGGCCAATGCTTCGGTGGCTTCCCGTACGCCGAGACCAGAAGGCTGGTGTGCCTCCAGTTCTGTCGATATCTCATTGGCAATAACCTCGATTGACTTGCCCTCGGTGAACAGCGCAGACAGGCCAAAGTGCCAGATATCTATCGCCTCCAAGCGCACCTGCTCCAGATCAGGTTCCTGTTTCTTCCACCACTTGAAGCCATAGTGGTCTATCAGTTCACCGCACTCTATCCAGGCGGCCCGATACCACTCAAAATTTTGATCTGCCCAATTCTCATGCACGCGAGTGTTCATTTTGTCCTGCATGGTCAGCATACTAGTAAGGGCTTGTTTCAAAGGAGACCTCGTGAAATTGATCAATCAAAAAGAGGACAAAGCATAGCAGTGCCGGGATCCAAAAAGAAGGTGACGAAAGCTGTTCAGCGATACCCTGACAGCACCCTCGTTTGTAATAGGGAAACTGCAACCGATAGTCTCGACTGTAAATAAAATATGGTGCCCGGAACGAGACTTGAACTCGTACAGCTTTACAGCCGGGAGATTTTAAGTCTCCTGTGTCTACCAATTCCACCATCCGGGCAGGACCGGGCGCTCAAGAAGCGTCCCTGGAAGGCGGCGGCATAATAGCATACCCCCCCCTGCCTAGCGCAATCCCAACAGAGATTTTCAACACATTCTGCCGTGCTACACTCAGCGGCTGATCAACTCCCCGGAACCCTGCCTGAATGCGCAAAGTGCTCATCCTCGCCACCCTGCTGGCAGTCATTTTGCTACTCCCCCTGGGGGTAATGAGTTCCGAGCGTGCGCTACTATTCCTCGCGCATTGGGGGGTTGATACTTTCACTGACTATCGCCTGGTATTGCGCCAGCCCGTACTGCGACCTATTCGGGGCGAAATTTCCGCAAGCGAGGTACACCTGTACCCCAAGGCAGAACTGGCGCCGCCATTTTTGAGCGTTCTGGGATTGCGTGGGATTGTAAGTGCGATGGACATTTACCGGGCAAACCTAGGCGGCAGCGACGTGGAAGCCCGTCAGGTCACCATTTACGTCTCCAGTAATGACAATACCCGCGACCCCGCACCTTTCGAATGGCTACAGTACCTGGGCTGGTTACCGCAAAAACTGGAAATTGGCCAGTTGCACGTGGTGACGGCAAGCAATAAAACACTGGTGTTTCCTCTGCGGGATATTTCCGGATACAGGGCGGATGGCGCTCAGTTCATAGCAACCGCCCAGGCTGAGTATGAGGGAGAGCCCTTGGGCCTGCAGATGGATATAGCTGCAGCTAGCGCGCAGCAAGAGCACGCAGGGATTATTTTGAACGCGGCATTCACTGCCCTCGAAAGCGGCAGCGAAGTGCGCTTGGCTGGAGAAATACACGGTACCCCCGAGCAGTTCAAATACGACTTTCGACTTGACGCTGACTATCAGGATGTGGGCCAATTTTTACAGGCATTTGACACGCAACGCGCAATCAAAGGAGCACTGACGGTTCGCGCACGCATGATTGGAGACACCCAGGGTTTCACGCTGTCAGATGCCTTGTTCGTACTGGACAACATGCCGGAGTATCGCATTGAAGCCAACGGTGCAATGGAGTATGACGTGCTCTCAGGCAACCAGCTGCGCCTGGCAGCCACAGGTGAACTTTCCTCAATGGATAGAGTACTGGAGTGGATCGACATCGATTTACGCCCGCTTGGGAGCGCAGCTGCTAGCGCGACAATCACCGGCTCACTGGAACATCCGGTGATCGACGATTTGGTGTTACGCAGCGAGAATGACAACGGCCTGATTGTCAGTATTCAGGGGCGTGTAGACCCAAAAATCGATGAGGACACAGAAAATAGATTAAAGGTAGATATTCAGGGGCCCACACTGCAAGTACTCTCGCACTGGACAGGTCCGCTGCCTCACGACCCCGGTGCCTTCAGTCTCAGCGCGCTGCTGGTGGGCAACCGCGAACAGCTTCGAGTTACCGAATTCACTGCTGAGGTAGGCTCTCGAGCAAGTGTGCTACTGCAAATGAAGGGCGAGGCCAAGCTGGGTGAAATAGCGGAAGCCAAGGGGCTGGCTGCCATCCAGAATGCCGCAATTGAGTTGTCTATTTTTTCGCCAAACTCGGCGCAACTTGCGCCTTACGTTGGCTTCGAGGTTCCCCAGGGTTTCGAAATTAGCGGACAGGTTTCGCTAGAGGGCAGCGGTGACGAACTGCAAGTCACTAATGGAAAAGTCAGTGCAATTTCTAGCGACGTAGTGCTTACGCTTGAGCCTGACAAGGGTACTTTGCGTCTCCAAAACGAAAATCTTCTGACCAACCTAAGGGCAGAGATTTCGGCGTACCTCAGCGACACCAGTGCCCTATCACAATTTCTCAGTACTCCGGTGCCGGTTCTGGGCGAAGTCAATGGTCAAGCGCAGGCAGTACAGCACGACGGCAGGCTCAGTCTTGAGCGCATCCAATTCAGCCTTGATGCTGACGGCCCTCGACTCAGTGCTAGCGGACGAGTAGACGATATCGTCAATTTCAAGGGCGTAACACTCAAGAGCACTTACGCCAATATTGAAGCCAGGGATCTAATCACTACCGCACTCCAGTCCGTCACTTACACCGGAGAACTCGGGCAACTGGAGGGCGGCTTCGATCTAGGGAACACAGGAAACGGCTGGTCACTGGAAAATTTTCGCATGAACAGCGTTGGCGACAACAATCCCCTACAACTGGCTGTAACAGGCGAACTTAAAGACCTCACAGGACTTCCTGCCGCAGACTTCAAGCTTCAGTACAGGCTGCGCGACCCATCGCTACTGCAGGCCATTACCGGTCTGCGGATGAACCCCAGCGAAGGAGGGCTAACATTAAAGTCACACCAGGGAACTACCAATGCCATCGGTAATGTCCGCTTTGGAGACACTCAAATCACCGCCGAGGCAATACTGAGCCATGACACAGACTCACTACACAATGTGACGATGGTCATGCACAGCCCGAACGTAAGACTGGAAGATCTGGGTCTCCAGGCAGAGCAAGAACAGGATGTGAATTACAGTCCGGCTGATCAGCTTGACGATATCAAACCATGGCAACGTTTCCGCGACGCATTACGACAGGCTCCTCGCTATCAGACTGATATCGCCGTCAACTTCGACGGCATAACTGGCGATCACACAAACATCGAGAGCTTTCACCTGCACTTCACGGGCTCGGACAATCGCTACACCCTGCGTAGGCTCTCGATAGCCTACGACCAGTCCATAAGCGAGATTCGAGGCATTATTGACCTCAATAGTTCACCTCCCTTTGCCAGCCTTGCCGGTGAAGCACTTGCCATTCCGATGGACACCTTGAGTCGTGATCTGGGCCTGGACTTCGACATAACCGGCATCGCGAACGTGCGTGGTGGCCTTAGCTCACAGGGCAACTCCCCGGACACTCTAATGGATAGCCTGGATGGGAGTCTGGCAGTTGCGCTCAAAGACGCGGTCATCGAAGGCGCTGCATATGATGTCCTGGCCACCGACCTTCTCGCGTGGTTTTACTCAGGAGCAGCACTGGAAGACTCCACTCGAATTGACTGCGCCATGGCCCACTTTGTGTTAGACGACGGGATTGCCGCCAGTGATAGCCTCTACATCGAGACAAGAAAGATGGTCGCAACGGGGGACGCCAGGCTGGACCTGGGCAAAGAGACGCTGGACGTGAAATTTACACCACTGTCCAAGTCTCGATCACTGCAAGTGCCATCCTCAATACGATTGAAAGGCAAATTCGACGACCCCAAGGTGACTATCTCTCCTGTGGCCGCCGCCTTTGATGCCTACGCCGAAGTTCTGACGTTACTGCCACGCATGGCACGTCGAATTTTCGGTTCGGAAAAGCGCAAACGCAATGAGCGGCCATGTGAGCCAACACCTGCATGAACGACCTTGGAGCGAGCGTCGGCCGTGTTACAATTGCACACTAATAAATAATAAATAATCAGGGTGAATCATGGCTTCAGCACGGGGTGAGTTCTCTTCCCGCTTCGGTTTTGTTATGGCTGCCGCAGGTTCCGCAGTCGGACTAGGCAACATTTGGGGCTTTCCAACACAGGCTGCCAGTAATGGCGGTGCTGCTTTCTTGCTGGTTTATCTGGTCCTGGCGTTCACGCTGGCCTACCCGGCTCTAATGGCAGAACTGATTATAGGGCGTCACGCCCACGCCAATGCCGTGAGCGCGTTAAGGCTCATCTCGCCCACTAATTTGCTGCGCAAAATCGGCGTCACCACAGGGATAGTTGGTTTCGTTGTTGCCAGCCTCATTCTTAGTTTCTATGCCATTGTCGCCGGCTGGATGATTGCTTTTTGCCTGTCATCACTCGCTGGTTTACTCGGGATGGAGGAACTGGCCACTTGGCTGACATCCTTTGGTCTAATCCGTAACATTGGCTTCATGCTGCTGTTCATGACGCTAACCGTCAGCATTATATCGGCCGGCGTGCGCCAGGGCATCGAGCGCTGGTCTGAGCGACTAATGCCAGCCATGCTTGTCACCCTGGTTCTACTGGTGGCCTATGTACTCACCCTGGACGGTGCTTCCGATGGGCTCAAGGTATATTTGCTGCCTGATTTTGAAAGGGCGCTCTCACCAAAGCTGATCATCGCCGCTCTTGGCGCCGCATTTTTCTCCCTGTCTCTTGGAGTAGGCACCATGCTGATTTACGGTTCCTACATTTCAGACAAGGAAAACCTGCCTGTGTTGGGTGGTCTTGTCACCCTGGTCGATATTTCAATCGCCGTCCTGGCCGGTTTTCTGGTGTTGCCAGCAATGTACGTAGCCCTGCATAACGGCGTTGAGATATTCAATGAAGCCGGCGCACTGATTTCCGAAGACACTCTGATTTTTACCGTACTGCCCGAGCTTTTCCGAACCATGGGCATAACAGGCACCATAGTAAGTTTCACTTTCTTCTTCCTGATGAGTATCGCTGCCCTCACCTCCTCCATTTCCATGCTGGAAGTACCAGTCGCCTACACAATTGAGGAACACGGCGTAAAACGGCACACTGCGGTGTGGGTAATTGGCGGCGCGATCGCTGTTATCAGCACTATTATTTTGCTAAATTTTGACACCCTGTTCGGCTTCGTCATCGCGTTCACCACGCGCTACAGCCAACCCCTGCTGGGCTTTATGCTCTGCTTGTTCGCCGGCTGGGTAATGCACCGAAACACGCTGCTTGAAGAACTGCGCAAGGGCAACCCCGAAGTGGAACAGGGCTTGTTCTGGAAGATCTGGCCCTGGTATGTGAAGTTTTTCTGTCCCGTCATCATACTGGCTATTTTCGCGCAGTCTCTTCTGGGGTAGGCACTACTTCAAGGTGAACGAACCGGTTTCTTCAACACGCTGGGTAGGCACAAAGCCGTTAAAGTCAATTTTGGCGGTGAAGCGATAGTCCAGACTGTCGCCCATGTCTTTGCCCAGGCTGGTCAATAGGCGCAGCAACTGGAACAACTGCAGCCCCGCTTCAAGGGTGATAACTTCTTCCGAATAAGGCTCCAGCAATGGCACATCGTTGCTGACGCCGCTCATCAACTCCTTGCCCTGTATCTCCACACCGTAGCTAATACCGGCGATATCAAAGGTTTGGTTGTTGGGGTTGGCAATTCGCAGTTTGATCTCAAAACGAGGGGCGCCGCCCTGGGAAGGCAGTGGATTGAAGCCTTCCAGAGTGATTTTGGGAGGGTCTATCTCCGGGATGATGGAGGCACAGCCGCCCAGCAATATCATCCAAGCCAATACTACGCACCCAAGAAGCCTGAGACTCATGAGGACTTGCCCTGCTGGTAGAAAAACACACCGTAGGCCAGGCTGCCAATAGCGAATACTGCAGCCACCCAGTCTCCGGTTTGCTGATACATCCAGACACTAAAAGCGAACATCGCAGCTGTGCCGACCAAGCCCACTGCCTTGCCAGTTTTGGTCAAGATTGCGCCCTCTTCCGTGAATCCGCCAGTCGGACTCGTTCTGGCAAATTCTATCCCGATCCGAGGGCTGTGTAACCTGATTCTCAGGCAGTCTCGAGTACCTTCGGCCGCCCCTCCTCTTCGTGGCTTGCCACCACAAGGTCCAACGCCTTCTCCATCAACCAACGGGCCTGGCTGGTATAGGCGTAAATGCAGGAATGCACTGCTGCGTCTTTCCAACCATCAACTGAACACTCTACCGAGTAGGCTTCAAATTGAGCCAGTTGGCTGATCAAACTCGACAAATGCTGGGGGCATTCACAGGCAATCGTTGTTTGCATCTTCAGCGCTTCGGCCAACTGGCCCTCCGAGTGCAACCGGGGCCTTGCCGACACTAGCTCTGCCAGACTATTAATGCCATCTCGTGTCGCTCTCTCAGCAGAACTTCTTGTCAGGTGAAAAGCCAGCTCAGCCCTGTCGGGCGGAAAAGCCATCGTGGACATTCCCTCTGCGGCCAATTCATCCAGCCAGTTTTCGCTCATTCCAGCCTGCAATACCAACACAGACGCTGGCGCTAGTAGCTCTCGCAATTGGCGTAGCTGGCGAAACTGGCTACTACCCATGCGATCACATCCGACTACCAGTAGATCGACTGCTGTGATACCTGAAAAAACCTCCATGTCCAGAGCCTCCAGGCGGGCAGACGCCAACTGGGCGCTGACACCGGACAAGCAGCCCTGGTGTTCGTCGAGCCAGTTGCATATTGCTTCGCCAACAAACACCACTTTCGGCTTTACTGCTACGGGGTTTCTTGACCCATCTGTACACGCTTCTACCAGTCTCTCAAGCGTCTTGCGCTCACTGGAAGCGATTTCACCGATTCTGGCGCCAGATGACACCAGCGCAGACACCAACTGCAGATGTTCAAGATCAGCCTGGGTGTATTGTCTGCGCCCGGTCTCAGACTTGCGGCTCGCGCCCAAATCGTAGCGTCGCTCCCATACCCTTAGAGTGTCTGGCTTCAGTCCAGTGAGTCTTGCTACTGTACCTATTCCGTAGAGGGGTCTTGCTTGTAATTGTTGGTCTGACATTTGTACGCACCTTGACTGGGTATGGTTATTAGTACGCAACTATTTTGCAATTGGATGTATCACTAATCCCCCACTCAACTACTTGCGTACGAACACCAAAGTCGCTTGTTCTCGCTTCACATAGAGGGTACTTTCAACCAATGATTGATGACATCACAGACAACAAGACCTTGCCTGCCATGGGCATAGGCGCTTGTCTTGCGGGTAAACCTGTACGCTACAATGGTCAAACCAAGGCCGCCAATGGCCATGTCCAGAGAATCTCAGAACACTTCGAGATGCGCCAATTCTGCCCTGAGATGGCCGCAGGCCTGGGCGTTCCCCGTGCCCCTATTCATATTGTTGGCGACGAAACAGCGGTGCGGGTACTTGATGTCGCGACCCATCAGAATGATCACACTGAAGCTATTGCCAACCATGCACAGGAGGTGCTTTCGCTCGCGCCGGACTTGTGTGGCTACATCCTGGTTAAAGGCAGCCCAAGTTGCGGCTATGACAGGGTCAAGCGCTTTAATATGAAAGGCAACCCTGTCGCCCAGGATCAACAGGGAATTTTTGCCGTCGCCCTTGCCCAGGCCGATCCGCTCATGCCACTGGAGGACGACGGGAGACTCAACGATCCTGGCCTCAGGGAGAGCTTTATTACCAGAGCCTTCACCTACTGGGCATGGAAAAAATTGCGTGCCAGTGGGGTAACCGCAAAAAAACTGATCGACTTTCACAGCAGACACAAATACCTAGTGATGGCCCACCATGTGGAGTCATACAAAGACCTTGGCCGCCTGCTGGCAGACGCCGGCAAACAGGACCGGGAAATATTGGCCGATAGCTACATCACAATCCTGATGAGTGCGCTGAAAAATAGAGCCTCCAGGCGCAGCCACAGTAATGTCTTGTTCCACCTTTCAGGCTATCTGAAGAAAATAATCAGCAGCGAGGAACGACAACGCCTCAAGGCGCTCATAGAGCAATACCGTAAGGGACAGATTCCCCTGGTAGTGCCAGTGACGATGCTGCGCCACCACTTTGCCAACAACCCCAATGCTTATGTTGACCAGCAGGTTTTCCTGGAACCCTATCCGGAAGAGTTACAGCTTCGCAATGTGCTCTAGGCAGCAATTATCTGGGTAAGCGCCTCGTCCAGGGTCGGATAACTGAAACAGAAACCATTATCTTGCAGCCTTGACGGCGCCACCCGCTGGCCATTAATCAGCAGTTCCTCAGCCATTTCACCGAGCATTAGTCGCATGACTGGGGCAGGCATCGATAAATTAAACAAGGTCTTGCGGTGTTTGCCCATAGCATGACAAAAACCACGACTGGTTACCGCTTCAGGTGCCGTAAGATTGAATGCACCCTCCAGAGCGTCCTGGGTCAGTAGAAAATTCACCGCTCGCACTACGTCCTGGCGATGAATCCAGCTTAGCCACTGCTTGCCATTGCCTATCCAATTGCCCACACCCAGTCGAAACGGCATCTCCATTTGCTCATAGGCCCCACCACCTGCGTCTAGTACCACACCCAGACGAAGCAAGCAGGTTCGTACGCCTAGCCCTTGGGCCTGTGTTGCAGCAGCTTCCCAGTGTTGGCAAAGCCCTTGGGCAAACCCCTCCTTCGCCTCGCCGTCCTCATCGAGGACTTCGTCTCCATGATGTCCGTAATACCCAATCGCGCTGGCGCTGAGCAGCACCCTGGGGCGCGGTTCCATTGCTGCTATCAACTCCATCAAAGCACTGGTCGTATCCAGGCGGCTGTTGACGATTTCCCGCTTATAGCCTGCGCTCCAGCGTGCTCCAGCCAGAGAGGCTCCAGCAAGATTGATCACTGCATCGACGCCGGAGGTCACACCGCTAAGGTCGTTTATATAGCGGATACCCGGAGTGTCTTCCAACTTCTGCCTACTAAGGACAATACACTCATGCCCTGCTTCGATGAGTGATGGAAGCAATGCCTCCCCAATGAAGCCTGTTCCGCCGGTGACCAAAATCTGCATAATCTTTGCTCCTGTTTTAGAGATATACGCCACTGCGGCCAAGTAGATCAAAGATCCACTCATTAAGCGCGTTGCGTATACTCAAACCATGACTAGCCTAAACAATTCTTCGGCCGCTCTGGCAGAATTCATATGCCGCCATCCTAAAGTGGTGGTGCTCTCCGGTGCTGGCATCAGCGCGGCATCAGGTATTCCGACCTACCGCAGCGATGCAGGCCAATGGAAATACAGCAAGCCTATCCAGCACCAGGACTTCATTGCCGATCCGCACACCCGCAAGCGCTACTGGGCCCGCTCATTGGCGGGCTGGCCCAACGTCAGCAAAGCCAGACCCAACTCAGCGCATGCAGCACTGGCGAGGCTAGAAGCTACCACAGGGGTGGAGTTATTGATCACTCAAAACGTGGACAGGCTGCATCAGCGAGCCGGCAGCCTGAAGGTCATTGACCTCCACGGTAGATTGGACCGTGTCATCTGCCTGGACTGCAGAGACCCCACCGAGCGAGATCATTTGCAGCTGTGGCTGCACCGACATAACACATACGAGACGGCAGATAACGCCAGGGTTAGACCTGACGGTGATAGCGATTTAAGTGAATCATATGTTGAGGGTTTTCAGGTGCCACATTGCCTCAATTGCGGCGGCACCCTAATGCCAGACGTGGTTTTTTATGGTGGAACTGTCCCTCGAGCGCGCGTTGAGTCTTGTATCGCAGCCCTGAATCGCGCCGATGCTTTGCTGGTTATCGGCAGTTCTTTGCAGGTCTACTCCGGCTATCGTTTCTGCCGACACGCACAGGCAAATGGCAAGCCCATTGCGATCCTCAACAAGGGCTCTACCCGGGCAGACTCTATGGCTACACTCAAAATTCCGCAAGCTGCCGAGGAAGTGCTGCCCACACTAGAGCGCTTCTTAATGCCTACTTAGAGGCTTCCATCCTGTCTCTATAATCCCAGCTGAAGAAGCGCTGTGGCGCAACTCGAATAAGCACTTCATCCTCAACTCGTGACAACAACCACTGGGCCAAGGAACTATTGGTGTTACCAAGGTAGCGATCAATTACCGCGTTCAATACATCACCTACACCCTCGGTTTCAAGACTGACCAGCCCCTGGCCTCGCACACCGTGATAGGGCGGCTCGTTGGGTGAAATCTCAAAACCAACTTTAGGCGAGGCGGACAGGAGCTTTACTAGTGAAGAGTTACGGTGAGAAACACTAAGAAACTCTCCCTGCTGGTAAAGAAACCAAACCGACACCACTCTGGGAAAACCATCAGCGGCAGTGCACGCCAGGCGAATAGGATACTGACAAGCTTCCAGCCAACGCTCTGCGGTTGCAAGACTCCAGGGACCACTCGTTGCAATCAAAATTGTCTTCCTTTTGTAAGAAGTTACTATGCTATGTTGTGAGCATACCAAAAATATCAATTTCTATCGGAGTATCTCGATGAACATCGCCAGATTTTTTGTGATACTGGTGTCCACCGCCTTGTTATCCGTGCCTCTGCAGGCTATTGCAGATACTGCAGAATCTATCTGTGAAGTCTGGCAAAACGGCGAACTTGAGCAGGATCGCAGCGGCGATTGCACCTGGTCGCAGCGCCAGGGGTACATTGGTATCACCCTGAAGAACGGCGCCAGGATTAACCTTAGTCCACAGGATACGATGGAGTACAAAGACGCCGATGGCCACAAAGTCATTCGCTCTATCGACAAAAAGGGCCTGAACACGTTTGAGTGGCAGGACCGCAAAGTCGTTGTGCAGTTCGGTAGGAGTGCGCCGAGCACGTAAATCATGGATCGACGGCTCAACTGCGAACTCTGCTGGCATCGCGACAGCAGCAATGAACCAATAGTTTCCGCCAACAAAGGCTCAACCATGGGCGAAGGGACACTCGCATGTCGGACTCCGGTCTTGAAAAACTCTTAGCAAGACAAGAAATTTACGATGCTTTGTGCCGGTATTGTCGCGGCCTCGATCGAATGGACAAAGAGATGGCCTATTCGCTCTGGCATGAAGATGGAACCGCGCTTTACTACGGCATGTATGAAGGCAGCGGACATGGCTTTGTCGATTGGGTATGGGAGGCACACAAGACCATGGAGCGGCATTCACACCAAATCGCAAACTCGCTGATAGAAATTGATGGTGACACCGCCAAAAGCGAAACCTATGTGACCGTAGCGCTGTGGACAAACCCTGACCCGGAAGGAAAACAGACTGAGATTATCGGTAAAGGGCGGTACCTGGACAGTTGGTCAAAGCGCGCAGGGGCATGGGCAATAGCACACCGCGAACACATCTACGATATGGAATCTATTCATGTTTTAAATCGAGGTGACGTCGGTGAGACGTCGAGACGCGATCCAGGTGACCCATCATTCAAGGTCATACCGGCATACGCTGCCAAAGACTAATTATGTACATCAAAAATGGAGGCTCGGGTCGGAATCGAACCGGCGTTGACGGATTTGCAATCCGCTGCATGACCACTCTGCCACCGAGCCATATCGACTGAGAACCAGTCTTCTAGGGAGAAATTGGAGCGGGAAACCGGGTTCGAACCGGCGACCTCGACCTTGGCAAGGTCGCGCTCTACCAACTGAGCTATTCCCGCTTCAGACGTACTCCGCAGAGCGGCACACGTTTAAGAGGCGCCTATTGTATTCACACGGCGCCCGGTGTCAACAGGAATTCAAGAATTATCTCGCAAGCACCTGAATTAAATAGAATTATCTCTCTCTTTGATCACCGTCCAGGCGGCTTTGAGGTAGATAAACATAGACCACAGGGTCAATATAGCGGCCACATACAAAACCACATAGCACAAGGCCAGCAACCAGCTTTCATTGGTGGCCGGGTCTATAGCCAGTAAACCGGTGATCGCAATCATCTGAAAGGCGGTTTTGACTTTGCCCACATAGGACACCGCTACGGAAGTGCGCTCCCCCAACTCAGCCATCCACTCCCGCAGTGCGGAGATTACAATCTCCCTGCCAATAATGACGCAGGCTGCCAGCGTGAATAGTTGGGTATCGTGACGCTCCACTAACAAGACCAGCGCCACAGACACCATAAGTTTGTCTGCTACTGGGTCCAGGAAAGCACCAAAGGCCGTCATTTGCCCCAGTCTGCGAGCCAGATAGCCATCGACCCAATCGGTAGCCGCGGCAAAGCCAAAGATACCTGCTGCCACCAGCAGGTGATTCTGAAATGGCGTGTAAAACACGACAACGAGTACCGGGATAAGGCATATCCGCAGCAAGGTCAGCGTGTTGGGTATATTGATTGTCAAAACCCCTACTTCCTTTCCCCATCGTCACCCACATCGTGAAGGTGATCGTATATTTGTGCAGCCATTGTGGCACTTATTCCGGAAATTTTCTTCAACTCTTCCACGTTTGCATTGACCACTGCCTGGGCGCTGCCAAAGTGCCGCAAAAGCTCCCGACGTCGCTTGGCCCCCACACCGGGGATATCTTCTAGTACTGAGCGCTGGCGAGCTTTGTCTCTGCGGGCACGATGGCCGGTGATGGCAAATCTATGCGCCTCATCGCGTATTTGCTGAATAAGATGAAGTGCAGGGCTGTCGCCGGGCAGTTGCGACTCACGCCCGGTAGCGCCGTCGACCAGCGTCTCAAATCCCGCTTTACGGGTGGAACCTTTGGCGACACCAATGACCTTTACCCCAATGATCTGCAGGTCTTCCAGCACGCCCATTGCCTGGCTCACCTGCCCCTTGCCACCATCGATGAACAACACATCTGGCTGGGCGCCCTCCCCTGACTTAATTCGCTTGTAGCGTCGCTCAAGGGCTTGCTGCATAGCCGCGTAATCGTCTCCCCCGGTAATACCTTCAATATTGAATTTGCGGTAATCACTCTTGCGAGCGCCGTTCTGGTCGAATACCACGCACGACGCCACCGTAGCCTCACCGGAACTGTGGCTGATATCGAAGCACTCCATGCGCTCTGGCATCTCTGGTAGTGACAGTAACTTCTGCAGTGCCTGGAAGCGCGCCTGAACCGTCTGTTTACCCGCCAGGTGCGCCAGCAAATTGGTTTCGGCAGTCTGCACCGCCAACCGCAACCAGCGCGCCCTGGCATCACGCACCCTGGAGCGCAACTTAACCTTGCGCTCTGCCTGCACAGTCAACGCTTCAGCCAGTGCCAGTGCGCTTTCCGGTTCCTCGTTTACAATAATTTCGCCGGGGACCGCACGGGTATCATTAAGGTAGTACTGGGGGATGAACGCTGCCAGCACCTCTCCCGGTGATTCCTCCAACTTCAAAGGCGGATAGTAGGTCTTGCTGCCCAGCACCCGGGCGCCGCGCACGAACAACACCTGCACACAGGCCCGTCCGCCGTCCACTGCAGCTGCGAGAATATCAAGATCTCCCGTCACTCCCTCGATTCCCTGGCTCGCTTGCACGTGTTGCAGCTGCGCAAGTTGATCGCGAAAGACTGCAGCATTTTCAAATTCAAGCTCGGCTGCGGCCTGTTCCATATCATCCGCTAAACGCACCATCAGTTGTTGAGACTTTCCGCGCAAAAACAAGCTGGTGTTTTCCACCTGCACAGCGTATTCCTGCTCCGTCACCACATCCACGCAGGGCGCAGTACAGCGGTCGATCTGATGCTGCAGACAAGGCCGGGAACGGTTGCGGAAATAACTATTCTCACACTGGCGTACCTTGAACACTTTCTGCAGGAAGTGCAGCGAATCCCTTACCGCACCAGCACTGGGATAGGGCCCAAAATAACGCCCCTTGCCCTTTTGTACGCCCCGATGCAGGGAGATACGCGGAAACTTTTCCGCGGAGACATAGATATAGGGAAAGGACTTATCATCCTTGAGCAAAATATTGTATGGAGGTTGCTGGGTTTTGATCAGGTTGTGTTCCAGCAGCAGCGCATCCACCTCCGTGGACGTCACTGTCACCTGAATATCCTGTATGCGCGACACCAACGCGAGGGTTTTATCGGTCAAACCGCTGGCGCGAAAATAGCTGCCGACGCGGTTTTTCAGGTTTTTAGCTTTACCGACATAAAGCAGTTTTCCTGCCTCGTCGTACATCTGATAAACACCGGGGCGAGAGGTGAGCGCTTGCAAAAATGCTTTGTGATCGAACTTGGTCACCGTCAATTGCCGTAGACCCTGGGCTCTATTTCCAGCGTGATGCCAAAGCGCTGTTGTACAGAAGATACAATATCCATTGCCAGTCTCAGCAGCGCGGCGCCAGAGTCACTGCCATAATTCACCAGCACCAGCGCGTGCCCAGCATGCACGCCTACACCATTATGCATACGCCCCTTCCAGCCCAGCTGATCAATGAGCCAGGCTGCCGGGATTTTGATCCCATCATCTGCCTGGGGAAAATTTGGTATGCCTGCATATTGTTTTAGCAGCGGTTGCGCCTGTTGTGCGCTAAGCACCGGGTTTTTGAAAAAGCTACCAGCATTGGGTTCCTGAACAGGGTCTGGCAACCGCCTGCGGCGGACGCTGACCACCGCTGCAAAAACATCTGCGGGTGTCGGTTCATGCACCCCCAGGTCATCGAGCTCTGATCGCAAAGCCGGGTAGCTGATTTCCAATAAAGGCTTGCGCGACAGGCCCAGATCTACCGAGGTAATGATCAACCGGTCCCTGAGCTCTCTTTTGAACACGCTATCTCGATAAGCAAAAGCACACTCGTGGGCCGTCAACGTAAGGTGCTCACCGGTGGCAATATCAACGGCCTGTACCCCGCGCACAAAGCGCTTAAGCTCCACACCGTAGGCGCCAATATTTTGTATAGGCGCTGCACCCACTGTGCCTGGAATCAGGGCAAGGTTCTCAAGCCCGTACATGTTTTGTTTAAGAGTAGCTGCCACCAGCGAATGCCAATCGTGCCCCGCAGCTACGCGCAGCACAACTTCATTCTCGTCCTGCGCTATTACGCTAAAGCCACTGCTTCGCTGACTAATCACCAGAGCATCAATGTCACCTGCCAATACCACATTGCTTCCCTGCCCAAGCGGCAATACGGCAAGGCCCTGCGCCCGCGACCAGTCCAGCGCCTGAGTAAGCTGCTGGTCCGAATCGACAACAGCCAGGGCGCTAGCGTAGGCCTGCAGTGAAAGCGTATTACGGTTTTTAAGGGATTCAGTGCGGAGTATTTGCACCGCAAATCTCCTGCAGCAGACCTTCGCTCGCGGTCTCCACCATATCCAGCACCTGGGCAAAACCCTCATCTCCGCCATAGTAGGGATCCGGAACCTCTTCGAGCTTGGCCGCCGGGTCAAAGGGTAAAAACAATCCCAGGTGTCCAGAGAAGTCTGGCGGAGACATGGCCTTCAAATCACTCAAGTTTTTCTTATCCATCGCCAGAATATAATCGAAGTCGACAAAGTCGGTGACTTGCACCTGTCGTGCTCGCAGGTCACTGAGGTCATAGCCACGAAGTGCTGCCTCGGCCGTAGCGCGCTGATCAGGTGCATGACCAATGTGCCAATCACCGGTGCCACAGGAGTCTATCTGGATGGCACCTTGCAGCCCACGCTCTCGCACTAGTGACTCAAAGACGCCGTGGGCAGTCGGTGACCTGCATATATTGCCCAAACAAACAAACAGCACGCGGGTAGTGGCAGTACTAGTCATTCAAATTCTCCATCAACCTACGAACCGCTTCGAGATCTGCAGCAGTATCAACACCTGCAGGTACACACTCACTGGCCACTTCTACATGGATACGCTCGCCGTTGTACAAGGCTCGCAGCTGCTCGAGTTGCTCCACTTGCTCCAGGGGTGCCGGCGCCCAGGTCACATAGCGGTGCAAAAAACCTGCCCGATAAGCATAAATACCAATATGACGAAACCACTGCCCGTCAGGCATACGCAGCTGTTCATCACTGAACGCGTCCCTTGGCCAGGGTATGCTGGCGCGACTAAAGTAGAGGGCCATGCCCTGTTTGTCGGCAACCACCTTGACCGCGTTGGGGTTAGTTAGCTCATCCAGGTCAGTAATGGTTTCACATAATGTGGCTATGGCGGCCTGGGGATGATCATTGAGGTTCTTTGCCACCTGGCCGATTAACGCCGGCGGCATAAGTGGCTCGTCACCCTGGACATTGACGACGATTCGATCGTCATCCCACCCACGCTTCGCGGCGACTTCTTGCAGCCTGTCTGTACCAGAGGGGTGACCGGGGTCTGTCATACAAACTTCAGCACCAAAGCCATGGGCGGCCGCCTCGATTCGGCTATCGTCTGTGGCGATCACAACCTCACCGGCACCTGTGCCAAGCGCTTGCTCCCAGACACGTTGAATCATCGGTTTTCCCGCAATATCCAGTAGCGGTTTTCCCGGGAGTCGAGTCGAGCCATAACGTGCGGGTATTACAACGGCGAAGGACATGTCATTACCTAGTCAGAAAATCAGGAGCGGGCCAGTTCGGCCACCGCCGTCACCAGAGATTGCGGTAGTTGCGCCTCTATGCGCAAATACCAAGCGTTCGGGCCAGCCAATTCTCGACATTTTACCGCGTCTTTTTCCGTCATGAGAATCGGCTGCTCACCCAGCGTTGAAAAATCCTCGGCGCTGTAGCTGTAATGATCCGGAAATACCCGGCTATCAAAGGCTAAGCCCAGTGCGTCCAGCGTCGCGAAAAACTGTTCAGGCTGACCAATGCCAGCCAGGGCGCTGACTTTGCTCACCGTGGAAAAAGCGTCAAGTGGTCGTTGCTCGCCTGTCTGCACATTGATCCAGGCCTGCGCCTGATAGCTGACGCCATCCTCCGGCCTATCACTTCCCCGGTACAGCACCTTGTCTACGCTGTGCAATCGAGCGACCGGTTCACGCAAGGGGCCGGCGGGCAGGCAAAAGCCATTACCCACGCCGCGGATCTGGTCCAAGACGGCAATCTCGAAGTCCCGGCGCAAGGCGTAATGCTGCAGACCATCGTCACAAATAATGAGATCCGCCTCAAACTGTGACAACAAGGTTTGCACCGCCCTGCCCCGATCAGGATCGACCACACAAGGGGCATGAGTACGCTGATAGATCAACAGCGGCTCATCGCCACTTTGGCCAGCATTGCTATCGGGGCCCACTACATGAGGAAAATCATTGTCTGTGGCGCCGTAACCTCGACTGACCACGCCTGGGCGCAAGCCTTGCGCCTGCAACGCTTCCACCAGGGCAATGACGACAGGCGTCTTGCCGGTCCCGCCCACCGTAATATTGCCGACAACCACAACCGGCACAGGGGCCCGATATGATGAAAGTATGCGACTCTGGTAGAGCCCGCGCCGAGTAGCTGCGAGCAGACGAAATACACATTCGAGGGGCCGTAACAGCCACAGCCACCTGTCACCCCGATACCAGGAGGCCTCCAGTCCACCGCCCGATACCGGCATTAATCGGAGAATTCCTGATGGTACAGCTGGGAATAGATCCCGTTCCCGCTTAGCAGCTCTTCGTGAGTGCCGCTGGCCACAATTCGTCCAGCATCCATTACGATAATACGATCCGCCCGTTCCACGGTGGAAAGCCTATGGGCAATAATGATAGTAGTGCGATCCCGGGAAATCTTGTCCAGAGATTGCTGTATGCGATGTTCTGACTCATTATCCAGAGCTGATGTCGCCTCATCCAGGACGATGACAGGCGCGTCCTTGAGGAATGCCCTTGCGATGGCGATGCGCTGGCGCTGGCCGCCACTCAAGCCTCCGCCATCATCACCTAAGAGCGTATCCATGCCTTCAGGCATATCAGCTATGAAATCTTTTGCATAGGCAGATTCCAAGGCGTCTTCCACGGCCTGGACGCCTTTGTCTGCCAGGGTACCGTAGGCGATATTGTTGAACACCGTGTCATGAAAGAGAGTCACGTTCTGCGAGACCAGGGCCAGTTGCTGACGCAGACTCATTAGGGTGTAGTCCTCAATGGGTGTGCCATCCAGCATTATTTGCCCCGAAGAGGGGCGGTAAAACCGCGCCAGCAACTGCACCATGGTGCTCTTACCACTGCCGGAGCGCCCCACCAGGGCGACGGTTTGTCCCGCTGGAATATCCAGTGACACCTCGTGAAGTACCTGGGTCTCGCTGCCCGGGTAGGCAAAGCTCAATTGCTGAAACGAGATCGCCCCCTGCGCCCTGACCAGTTCAAGCTGTCCCTGGTCCAGCTCTCCTTCCTGGTCGAGCTGCGCGAAGATATCCTCCGCTGCTGCCAGTCCTCGCTGAATCACAGCCTGGATACCTGAGAGTTGCCTTATGGGCTTGCCCAACAGGCCTGCTGCTGTAAGAAAGGCGACCAGCGAGCCGGCAGAAAAGTCCGCGAGCAAACTGGGCTTGAGAGCAAACCACACCAGGGCCGCCAGGGAGAAAGCCAGCAAGGTCTGGATCACCGGAGTACTCAGGGCGTCCAACAAGGCAAGCTTCAGGCTCTGCACACGGTTGTAATCACTGGCCGCGCGAAAACGGCTGGACTGCTGTTCCTGGCCACCAAAGATCCGCACCTCGCGGTAGGCGCCAATACTTTCATTAGAGACCTGGGTGACGTCGCCCATGGATGCCTGGATGCGCCGACTGTAACGCCGAAAATGCTTACCCACCACACTGACCACCAGGGCAATAGCCGGAGCCACCAGCAAAAATACCAGGCACAAACGCCAGTTGAGATAGAGCATATAGGTCAACATGCCCACTACGGTAAGCCCCTCACGGACAATGATTTTCAGGGCCTTGGTCACTGCACCAGACACCTGCTCAACATTAAAGGTGATCTTGGATATCAACACGCCCTGGCTATTACTGTCGTAGTAGGCGCTGGGTGCCACCAGCATCTTGTCGAACAACTCGCAGCGCAAGGTGTGGATCAGGTTGCGCGCCACATGATTCATAAAATAGGTACCGACGAAAAAGCCCATGGAGCGAATAAAGGCCAGTATCACCAGGCTCACAGGGAAGGCGATACGCGTAAACTCCAGCTTATCCATCCCCTCCACGTAGAACAGTCCATAGGCTACCCGTGACACCAGACCGGAGTCGGCTGCTTCTGACTGGTTCAGTGCATCCAACAGAAACTGCATCATGTCTGCCAGCAATACATTGCCCGCAGAATAGACGATATAGCCCAACAGGCTGAGGCCGAAAACCCACCAGTAAGGCAACACATAGCTGAGCAGTCGTCCGTAGAGCTGCCAGTCGCTTACTTTTCCACCCCTGACGGGTGTTGGTTGTTTTGGTCCGCTAGCCATCGGCTCGATCCTGAGTGGGTTGGCGCGTGGTAATGCTCAAATGAACAAAGCCCATCTGCCCGGCGGCGTCCATAGCCCGCACCACATCCTGGTGGGCAGCCTGGGCGTCTGCGGTGATAATCATGGGCATGGTGGTGTCGCCGGCAGAAACCTTGTAGATCGCCGCCTGCAAGGTACGCATGCGATTGTCCACCAGGCCCTGACCGTTAACCCGGTAGGTACCACCTTCATCAATAAGAATCTCGATTTCCTCTTCGCTACTTTCTTTGACCTGACCCTCAGCCTCAGGTAGGTCCACACTCAACTGGGTCTCCCTGGTAAAAGTGGTGGACACCATAAAGAAGATCAACAGCAGAAACACCACGTCTATCAGTGGCGTCAGGTTGATATTGACGTCATCAAGGCGTTGGCGGCGAAACTTCAAAGACTGCCTTCCGTATTCTCTTCGCTGTGCAGCGCATCGACCAGCTTGATAGTCTCCTGCTCCAGCTCGATCACAATGCCGTCAATTTTACCCACGAAGTAGCGGTGCATGGCCAGAGCTGGAATAGCCACGGTCAAACCGGCTGCCGTGGTGATCAGCGCCTCGGAAATACCGCCGGCGAGCACGCTGGCATTCCCCGTACCCTGGGACATTATTTCGGCGAACACCCTGATCATGCCCACGACCGTACCCAACAGGCCCAACAGGGGAGCAATTGCGGCAATCGTGCCCAAGGTATTGAGATACCGTTCCAGGTCGTGCACCACATGTTGGGCCGCCTCCTGGATACTCTCCTTCATCACCTCCCTACCGTGGTAGGCATTGCCCAGTCCGGCAGCGAGGATTCGACCCAGCGGCGAAGATTGCTTGAGGGTCTTCAGCCTTGCCGCGTCCATTTCACCACCTTTGAGCTGCTTCCAGACCGTGGCAAGCAAATGCGGTGGCGCAATCTTCTTAGCATTGAGGGTATAGAGTCGTTCGATACAAATGGCCAGCACTATGATGGAGCACAGTACTATCAGTACCATTAACCATCCGCCAGCTGTCAACAATTCCAGCACAGGGACATCTCGCCAGTTCTTCCAAGGAGAGTCCATTATACGCACAGCCCAAGGAGTGACGGAACCGCGGAAAAATCACATCCACCAGGGTTGGTATCCCTCGCGGTGGCCTGTTATATCCAGCGCCCCCTCCGATGCCTGAGCCAAGGTAAGCGCCCCTTCCAAAGCCGTCTGGTGTATCCCCGCCCCCGACGCCAGCAGGCGGGTCATTACGTCATCATGTGGGTGGCCAAAACGACTGGCGTAGCCGGCCGCTATCACCGCTATAGAGGGTGAGACGTGGTTCAGCCATGCCTGTGAACTGGAGGTACCACTGCCATGGTGCCCCACCAGCAACACATCACTGTTCAGGTTTCCCCCCCAATAGCGAATAAGCTCTCGCTCCTGGGCCACGCCAATGTCACCGGCCAGCAGAAATCGCAGGCCCTGCGCTTCAATCATCAGCACACAAGAGGCGTCGTTGCCCTCCTGTTCTCCTGCGGGCCCAAGAAATTGAAAAGTTGCCAACCCTGGCCACTGCCATGACATACCGGCTATACACCGCCGTGCTGCCGGATGTGAAAGTTCGCCTTGCCACATAGTTGCCACCGGCAGTGCGGCCAGGATGTTCGTAGCACCGGCACTGTGATCCTGATCGTTGTGGCTGATAACCATCACTTCCAGCGAACTGATGCCGCGGAAGCGCAACCAGGGCAACACCACACTCTGGGCCATGTTGGGGCCAGCTGGATTACCGCCTCCGGTGTCGTAAAGCAAGGCTCGCTCAGCCATGGTGAATACCACAGCAGTGCCCTGCCCTACATCTAACACATTCAATTGCGGTTCCAGGGCCGGGTCTGGCCGGGCCACAAAAAGAGGCAACAGCAGAACGCCACAAGCGCCACGTGCGGGCAGCTTCAGTGGCAGTACAATCAGCATCACTCCCAACAAGCCAAGTGCGATGCCCAACCCGGTTGAGGGAATTGTCGCAAACAGCCCACCACGTTCGGCAACGACAGACGCTAAAGGCCAAAGAACGTCTACAGGCCAAGCGGCCAGCTCCCAAAGCGCCAGGGCGAGACGCCCAGCACCCAACAGTGAGAACACGGCACCCATCAGGGACAGAGGCACAATGAATAGACCTACCAGGGGGATCATCAGTAGATTCACTGGCGCGGAGATCCAGCTCGCGCCTCCAAACCACAGAGTCCCTAGAGGGACCATCACAAGCGCCATAAAAAAATGAGGGACCAAGACCCTCGCCAGCAGCCCGGGCTGTCGCCACTGGTTAAGCCACAGTAACGCAGCGACCGCGCTGAACGACAACCAGAAACCGCTACCGAGTAGCGCCAGTGGGTTGATCAGGAGCAGTACAAAAGCGGCTAATAACAGACTGTTGAATCCTCCGCTGCGCCTATGCAACAGCTGTGCTAATAGAAAACAGGCAAGCATAATCAGGGCACGCATGGTGGCCACTGAAAAGCCTGCCATCGCAGCATAGATGATGGCCATTGCCAGCGAGGTGCATTCCGCCCAAGGCCATTTAGCAGCGGGCAGCCGCAACAATGCCAGGGCGGCGACAAGCGCCCGCCCCGCAAGGAAAGCAAGCCCGGATACCAGGGCAATATGAAGACCGGAAACAACCAGAAGATGATTGATGCCGTAATACTGCAGCAATGACCACATCCGGTAGTTGAGGCCGCTCTTATCAGCCACGGTGAGCGCCTTGAGCACTGCTGTGGCCGACACTGAAAGTCCGGCTGCGTCTATCGTGGTTGAGAGACGCTGACGCAAGCGGTGATGGGAGGTTGTCATTGATGCTTGCGTATCACGCCCAACAAACTCTCCCGCCCGCACTGCGCCAATCGCGTCTATGCCACTGCGGGCATACCAGGACTGCATATTGAACGAACCGGGGTTAGCCAGTCCCCATGGTCGCCGCAACAAAACGTCAAAGCGCCATGTCTGTCCGGGCAGAACTTTCTCGTTACCGTAATAAGACAACAATATGCGACTCGGGCCAAAGCAGGCTGCAGGTGCCAGAGAGCGCACAGTGAACTCAAAGCGTTGACGCTGACGATCTTCGGCCAAGACGCTCACCCTTGGGAGCGATGCCACCTCACCCATCACCGTGAGCGCTTGCCGATTGCAGGACTCAGGCAATCGAACCTGCAGCGCCTCATGGCCACGCCAGGAGCAGATCAGGGCAGCGCATAGCGCCGCAACAACAAAAGCATGTGGCCGTCGAGTTAGCACATACAGCAGTAGAGCAATGCTCAGCAATGCCACAGACGAACGAGGCAAGAGCAACGGGGTATATGCCATTGCAAGGCAACTGAGCAGGTATCCGATCATCCATGAACGCATGTGGAGAAGCCGCCCGGTTGCGGGCATAATGGCAGCGGCAGTTCGCCTCTATCTCGCAATGACAGTGAAGCATGGCGGAGAAGAGACTGGCACACCAAAAACGATCATACGGGCAATGCCGAAGAAAACCCTCAAATCAATTACGCCCAGTATCGAACGGATGCGACAAATCAAATCGCTAGCTGTTCTAGGAGACTGGATATATGCCACTAATCTGTGGCATATCAATCGCTATTCCGCGTCGATGGCGTTCTTCGTGGGCTTGTTTGTTGCCTTCATGCCCATTCCAGGGCAAATGGTCGCCGCCGCTTCACTGGCCTTGCTGTTTCGCTGCAACCTGCCTCTGTCGGTAGGACTTGTATGGATTACCAATCCGGTCACCATGCCAGCCGTTTTTTTCCTGGCGTACAAGTTGGGGGCTATGGTCATCGAAGTACCCATGCAAAAAACCAGCTTCGAACTCAGCTACCACTGGCTGACCCACAGCCTCAGCGCGATTTGGCAGCCATTCCTGTTAGGCTGCCTGTTATGCGGGCTATTTTTCGGTTCATTGGGATACTTTGTCATTAACACCCTGTGGCGCCTGCGCGTGGCGAGGATGTTGCGCGAACGCAAACGCCGCCGGCTAAAGGCGGCAAAAGTATTGGTAGAAGCCGAACACGCAAAGGCCAGCGAAGACTAGCTACGGTCCTGATTAAGAACCGCGGCCGGCGCCAGGCCAGCTGCGCGCCTGGCAGGATAAATCGCAGCCACCAGGCACATGGCAAGCGCCACGCCCCCAACCAGCAATACATCGCGCAACAGTAAGTCCACCGGTACAAAGGACACAGGGTAAACATCTGTATTAAGAAAGCGGATATCAAACAGCCGTTCCAGGCCGGCCACAAACCCCGGTACCAGCTGGCTTAACAAAGCGCCCAGCAAACTACCTGCTACAACCCCCACTACTCCGATCATTGCGCCCTGCAATACGAAAACCCAGGCAATGTCGCCCCCTGAAGCACCGAGTGTGCGCAGGATTGCGATATTGTCCTGCTTATCGAACACCACCAGTACCAGCGAAGACACCACGTTAAATGCCGCCACCGCTATAATAGAAAACAATAAAATACTCACCAGGTCTCGAGATAGTTGAATCGCGGCATATAGATTGCCGTGAGTCATCATCCAGTTAGTTGCATAGTGGCCAACCGGAAGATTATTAACCGCCTGCCAGCCAATAGTACTCACATTGAAAATATCGCTGGTCACTAAACGCAAACCGCTAACGCCATCACCCAAGCCGGCCAATTTCGATGCGGTATCAAGATGCAAAAGCGCAACTGACTGATCCAGTTCGGTTCCGGTTTCCAGTACCCCGGCCAGATAGAGTGCCTCAAATCGCGTGGCCCCGGTATCGCCTGTCAATCCGCCACCGGGGACGATCAGGGTGAGGCTCTGCCCTGCTTGCACACCCAGGCGCAGGGCTATTCCCGACCCCAATATCAAGGCGTCATGCCGCTTAGTAAAAACTTCCCTGTCGTTGACCGATAAAGACGCCAGCAGCGCTGTGCTAGCTGGATCGGCAACCTCAATCCCAATGCCTCTGGCAGTTTCGATCTCAGCACCCAGCATAAACAGCGCATCAAACTGGGTAAAAGGCGTCGCCTCCAACACCTGTGGATGTTCCAACACCTCTACGCGCCTGGTTTGCCAGTCGTCCATTGGCTCGTGAGAGTAAACTGTAATATGTGGTACCAGCGACAAAATTCGCTCGCGCATTTCACGGTCAAAACCGTTCATCACTGACAGCACCACGATTAACAGTGCAATCGCCAGCACTAGCCCCAGCATGGACAATGAAGACAGAAAGGTCGACAGGTGCCCCTGCCCGTGGGCAAAGGTATAACGCAGCGCAACTCGCCTGCGTTCGGACCAATTCACCGACGCTGCTCCAAACGACCGGCGACCAATTCTAGGGTGCGGTGCATATGGGCTGCGATGGCCGGGTCATGGGTAACCACCACAAAGGCTGAGCTAAGTTCTCCCAATTCATCAATCAACGCGAGTACCTGCGCCGCTGACTGCGGGTCCAGATTACCGGTGGGTTCATCCATCAACACACAGGCTGGCTCCGTTACCAGTGCGCGGGCGATCGCCACCCGCTGCCTCTCTCCGCCAGAGAGCTGTGAGGGGCGATGATCAAGCCGATGCCCCATGCCCACCCGTTCCAACATCTGCGCTGCCTTTTGTTGGCTGTCGCGCCGGGCCATGCCGCCGATGAGCAGCGGCATTGCCACATTCTCCTGAGCATCAAACTCCGGTAGAAGATGATGGAACTGATACACAAAACCCAAGTCCCGATTACGTAATCGACACAGCTGCGCCTCAGGTAGCGCACTCAGGTTTTGCCCACAGAACACCACCCGACCGCTGGTAGGCTTGTCGAGGCCACCGAGCAGGTTCAACAGAGTAGATTTACCAGAACCCGAGGTACCGATAACGGCAATCTTCTCACCTGGATTGAGTTGTAATTCCACATTTGTCAGCACCTCGACGGATCTATCTCCATCCTGGTAGGTGCGGCCCAGCGCTTCACAGAGCAGTACGGGTTCACTCATAGCGCAGTACCTCGGCAGGAGCCACGCTGGCAGCACGCCACGCGGGGTAGAGAGTGGCCAGCAAACTCAGCACCAGTGAGGCGACAACAACCGCCATCACGTCGGACCAGAGCAAAATAGAGGGCAGCTCACTTATAAAGTAGACAGAGGGATCGAACAATTTCACTCCCAACAGGTTTTCCAGAAAAACGGTAATGGCAGAAATATTACTGGCAAGCAGTGCGCCCAGTGCGGCACCAACACCTATACCGACGGTTGCAAGGCCAAGGCCATGAGACACAAAAATAGCCATGATCCCAGCAGATCTGGCTCCCATAGTGCGCAGCACCGCAATATCACTGCGCTTTTCTGCAACAGACATAATCAGGGTCGAGACAATATTAAACGCCGCTACCGCGACAACGGAGAGCAACAGCAAACTCACCATCAGTTTTTCCATTTTGACTGCCTGGAACAAAGAGCCCTGAGTCTGGCTCCAGTCTTTTACCTCAAGGCCTGCCGGTATTAGAGCGGCCACCGAGCCCATGGTTTCCGGCGCAGTGTAAAGATCAATAGTTTTCAACTGCAGTCCATCTATTCCATCTTTTGGCCCCAGTAATTTCTGGCCGCTGTCCAGACTGATATAGGCCTGGTAGGTATCCGGTTGCGCGCCAACCTCGAAAATGCCACGAACCGTTAGCCGCTTACTGCGGGGAAAAACGCCCAAAGGCGTCACGGTCAGGCGCGGCACAGTAACGTCCACCTTGTCACCAATACTAACCCTGAGGATGCGCGCCATGGAGGCACCCAATACAACCGAAAAACCCGGCTCCGCCAGCGCATCCAAAGACCCCCTGATCATTGCCGCTGGAATCTCCGATACACCTGCCTCCAAAACGGGGTCAATGGCCGTCAGCACACCACCACGCAGGGTCCGGCCACTAGCAAAGATCACTTTATCGCTGATGTAGGGGGAGACTGCTATTACCGAATCCAGCGCCTGGATATCGCTAGCCAACGCCTGCCAGTCGGCGATACCGCCCTGCCCTGCCTCCACGAAACCGTGGGGCACCAGTGACAAGATCCTGCCGCGCAGTTCGCCACCAAAACCATTCATGACAGACAGGACCGTAATTAAGGACGTAACCCCCAGCACCATGCCCAACATGGAGACCAGTGAGATGACCGAGGTGAAACGATTGCGTTTGCGGGAGAAGCTGTAGCGCAGACCAATGAAGGGAGCGTAATTGCTTATGGCATGTCCACGGTCATTCAACTGAAATAGATTCCACTACTTACTATCTGCAGGGTAGTAGAGCTCGGGGTTGCTGCGGCCGACTTCGCCATCGCGAGTTTCTTCATCACATCGTTTGGGGTCACCGCCGCAAAGATCACAAGCGGTATCGATACCCAGGGCACCCATGCCTCCGCAGGAACCCTTGATCGGCCCACGGCCCATGATGACGCCCACCGCCATACCCGCGATTACCAGGCCGATTACCAGTACACTGATCAGGAACATGGACATAACAAATTCTCCGCAAGCCTATGCTTACTATTGCTCAATGGGGGCGTCTTCCAAATAAGGCGCAAATGGCTGCGTATAACGACTGCGAAAACCTTCACCATCCCGTTGCATCAAATATACCGCCAAACCCTGTGCCTGCGCCACCGACCAGGCATCCTCTGCGCCCAGCACCGTCAGTGCGGTCGCCCAGGCATCTGCCATCATTGCACTAGGATGGACAACGGTAACAGACACCAGTTCATGGGCCACCGGATAGCCGGTGCGCGGGTCGATACTATGGGAATAGCGTATGCCATCGGCTTCAAAATAATTGCGATAATCACCGGACGTCGCAACAGCTGCATTATCCAGACTCATTGCCCTGGCGATATCAAACTGACCAATATCAGGTTGCTCTATCGCTATTCGCCAGGCATCACCCCGCGGGCTCAGGCCCGACACGCGCATTTCACCGCCTATCTCTACAAGGTAGTCACGCACACCCTCAGCTATCAGCCAGCGGGCAACTGCATCAACCGCGTAGCCTTTAGCGATAGACGAAAAATCCAGGTAAACATCTGCTGACTTTCGTAGCAGGTAGTTCTCGCCATCCAGTATCAGGTGATCCTGGCCTACCCGTTTCATGTGTTCTGCAATTGCCTTTGCAGACGGTGGTGCCTCTACCAACCCCGATGGACCGAAGCCCCAGAGGTTCACCAGCGGACCCACCGTCACGTCATACGCGCCACTGCTCTGTAAACCGACTACCATAGCGGCAGAGAGCACCTGATAAAAGCCAGGTGACACCTGAAAATCCTGTCCCACCGGGCTGGCATTAAAGCGCGAGATCTCGGAATCCTCACGGTAAGTCGACATACTGGTATTGACCGCTTCCAGCGTGGTGTCGATACCGGCCAGCAGCTGCTGATCTTTTACCTCCAGTCCAGCGGGTACCGTCAGCGTAATATGCCATGTGGTACCCATGGTCTGACCACTGAGTTTGTATACCTCAGCCGGCTGCTCGCAACCTGCAAGAACACCCAGGCACAGACCAATTAACACAAGCCGGATAGAAAAAAGCCACTCATTAGAGTGGCTTTTATGTCGTGTCTGAAAGCGCATCAACCGCCGAAGTCATCCAGCATGATGTTGTCTGGCTCTACACCCAGATCAGTGAGCATCTGGATAACCGCCGCATTCATCATTGGCGGCCCGCACATGTAGTACTCGCAGTCCTCAGGCGCAGGGTGGTTCTTCAGGTATTCTTCGAACAATACGTTGTGAATAAAGCCTGTCAGGCCGTCCCAGTTATCCTCAGCCTGCGGATCAGACAAGGCCACATGCCAGTCGAAGTTCTCGTTGTCCGCTGCCAGCTGGTCGTAATCTTCCACATAGAACATTTCGCGCAGCGACCGAGCACCATACCAGAATGATATCTTACGGTCGGACTTGACGCGCTTGAGCTGATCAAAGATGTGCGAGCGCATAGGTGCCATGCCCGCACCGCCGCCGATAAAGACCATTTCCGCTTCAGTCTCTTTGGCAAAAAACTCGCCGAAGGGACCGTAAACATTCACCTTATCGCCGGGTTTCAAATTGAACGCCCAGGATGACATCTGCCCAGGTGGAATGCCCTCTGAACCGGGAGGTGGAGTCGCAATTCGAATATTGAATTTAACAACACCCCTCTCTTCCGGGTAGTTGGCCATGGAATAGGCGCGAATAACGTCCTCTTTGACGATGGACTCATGCTTGAAGAACTTAAAGTGCTCCCAATCACCGCGGTACTCTTCGTCGATATCGAAGTCGGAGTACTTCACATGGTGCGGTGGGCACTCCAGCTGGACATAACCGCCGGCGCGGAAATCTACATTCTCGCCTTCGGGCAGTTTCAGTGTCAGCTCTTTAATAAAGGTCGCTACATTGGGATTTGACTCAACAGTACACTCCCACTGCTTAACACCGAACACCTCTTCAGGTACTTCGATTTTCATGTCCTGCTTGACTGCAGTCTGGCAAGACAGACGCCAGCCTTCAGCTGCATCACGCTTGGTAAAGTGACCTTCTTCGGTCGGAAGCATGGAGCCACCGCCGTCATTGACGATGCACTTACACTGCGCACAGGTACCACCTCCGCCACAGGCTGAGGGCAAAAACAGACCACTCTCCGAGAGGGTCTGCAGCAGTTTGCCGCCTGCAGGTACGGTGATTGTTCTCTCACCGTTAATTACAATGTTCACATCACCGGAACTCACCAGTGCCGAGCGCGCGAACAAAATAATGGCTACCAACGCGAGTACTATCGCGGTGAACATAGCCACACCAAAAACAATTGTCATATCCATTGGTATGCGCCCCGCTTACAGATCGATGCCGCCGAAAGACATGAAGCCAAGCGACATCAGTCCAACGATGATGAATGTAATACCCAGGCCTTTAAGGCCATCTGGCACGTCTGAATACTTTAGCTTCTCACGGATACCAGCCAGGGCAACGATAGCCAAAGCCCAGCCAACGCCCGAGCCTGCACCGAACACCACACTCTCAGCAAAGTTATAGTCACGTTCCACCATAAACAACGATGCGCCGAGGATGGCACAGTTCACTGTAATCAAGGGTAGAAACACACCCAGCGCGTTGTATAGCGCAGGTACGAACTTATCCAGAAACATCTCCATGATTTGCACGATAGCTGCGATCACACCGATATAGGACAACAAACCGAGGAAGCTCAGGTCCAAATCAGGCTGTCCAGCCCACGCCAGAGCGCCGTCAGCTAACAAGTAGTTGTATATCAGGTTATTGACCGGAACCGTGATGGTCAGTACCACGATTACCGCAATACCCAGACCCAGGGCAGCGTCAATCTTCTTGGAAATCGCCAGGAACGTACACATGCCCAGGAAAAAGGCCAGGGCCATATTGTCGATAAAGATAGAGCGGATAAACAGGCTCAGCAGCTCTTCCATGTTACACGCCCTCCTTTGCTACAGTGTGTTTCGCCATTGTGAAGTCGGCTTCTTCCACCTGGTCTTTCTGGTAACTACGCAGTGCCCAGATGAACATGCCGATCAGGAAGAAAGCACTAGGAGGCAACAACAGCAGGCCATTGGGGTTGTACCAACCGCCATCGGTAACCAGAGGTAGAATTTCGATACCAAACAACTTACCCGCGCCAAACAGCTCACGCACTATCGCCACAGCGACAAGCACGACCGAATAGCCCAGGCCGTTACCAATGCCATCAATAAAGCTCGGCAGCGGCGGATTCTTCATGGCGAAGGCTTCCGCACGTCCCATGACAATACAGTTGGTGATAATCAAGCCAACGAACACCGACAGCTGTTTGCTGATGCCGTAGGCATAGGCTTTTAATACCTGGTCCACCACAATCACCAGTGAGGCAATAATAATCATCTGCACAATGATGCGGATGCTGCCGGGGATGTGCTTGCGGATCAGCGATACGCCAAGATTGGAAAAGGCGGTCACGGTGGTCAATGCAATACACATCACCAGCGTTACTTGCAGCGAAGATGTAACCGCCAGGGCGGAGCAGACCCCAAGTATCTGCAAGGCGATGGGGTTGTTCTTGAAAATTGGGCTGGTAAGCGTCTCTTTAACAGAATCCACGATCAGGCCTCCCCGGATTTCAGGTTATTGAGGAACGGCGCGAAGCCATCGTCACCCAGCCAGAATTGCACCAGGTTGGAAACACCGCGAGTCGTCAGGGTAGCGCCGGCCATGCCGTCGACCTGATACTCGGCGCCTGGGGCTTGCGGATTAACAGTTCCTTTAATCACTGCTATCTCAAGTACCCCGTCTTTATAAACCTGCTTGCCAGGCCACAGACCTTTCCAGCGAGGGTTATCTACTTCACCACCGAGTCCGGGGGTTTCCTTGTGCTCGTAGAAACCGATTCCCGCAACCGTTGAGGCATCACCTTCCAAAGCGATAAAGCCGTAGAGCGTGCCCCACAAACCATAGCCGTGAATAGGTAGAATGATTTTCTCCACCTCTCCCTGAACGTTCTCAGACAAATAAACAACCGCGAAGTGTTCGCGGCGGAAAATCTTAGCGGTGTCTTCGCTGGAAGACAGCTCATCTGACTGGGAAGCGTCTTTGGCGGCCTTGCGCTGGTTGTACTTCTGAGGGTCAATCTCGTCGGTGAACATACCGGTGCGCAGATCAACAACCCGGGTCGTCATCTGGGCAAACTGCTCATCGATACTGAGGTTCTCGTCCAACATTCCCGCCGCAGACAAAATATTGCGTTTGCGATCCAGGGCCTGGTTGGCCTGCTGCGCAGGCTTGAGTACCACAGCTGCGGTGGAAACAATGACTGAGCAAACAATACAGAGAGAGAATGCAACAATCAGGGTCTTCTTGATGCTGTCATTACTGGACACGTGCAAGCCTCCGTTTGATATTGGCCTGGACCACAAAATGGTCCATCAGCGGAGCGAACAGGTTGGCAAACAGAATTGCCAGCATGATGCCCTCGGGGAATGCCGGATTAACGACGCGAATCAGCACTGTCATCAAGCCGATGAGAATGCCGTACGCCCACTTGCCGCTGTCGGTCATGGCCGCAGACACAGGGTCGGTCGCCATGAAGATCATGCCGAAAGCGAAGCCGCCGGTAACCAGATGCCAGTACCAGGGCATGGCGAACGTCAGATTAGTTTCGGAGCCGACCATGTTGAACAAAGTACTCAGGGCGACCATACCCAGGAATACGCCGGCCACGATTCGCCAAGAAGCAATGCGACTGGCCAGCAAAATTACACCGCCGATCAAAATGGCGAGTGCTGAGGTCTCCCCCACGCTGCCGGGTATCGCACCCACGAAAGCATCCATCCACGCCACCTGTGACTGCAGGACAGCCATACCATCGGAGGCTACCACGGACAAAGGCGTCGCTGCCGTGTAGCCGTCTACCGCTACCCACACAGTGTCACCAGACAACTGCGCCGGGTAGGCAAAATACAGGAAGGCACGACCGCTCAGGGCCGGGTTGAGGAAGTTCTTACCGGTACCGCCAAAGACCTCCTTGCCGATTACCACACCGAAGCTGATGCCCATGGCGACCTGCCACAAGGGGATATCCGGCGGGCAAATGAGTGCGAAGAGGATAGAAGTAACAAAGAATCCCTCGTTTACCTCGTGACCTCGCTTCATTGCGAACAATACTTCCCAGAACCCGCCGACCACAAAGGTCACCAGATAAATAGGCAAGAAGAAAACCGCACCGTACCAGAAACAATGCCACAGGCTGCTGGCATCGTAGCCGCCTAGCAACTCGATCAGCCAACCGCGCCAGCCTTCAACACTGGCACTTGCGGCCATCACGTCGGTCGCCTGGAAGCCCAGGTTGTACATGCCATAGAACATGGCTGGGAAGGCAGCAAACCACACGGTAATCATGATGCGTTTGAGGTCTATCCCGTCGCGCACGTGAGCCGTGCTCTTGGTTACTGAACCCGGGGAATAAAAAATCGTATCGGCCGCTTCATACAGCGCGTACCAGCTCTGAAGTCTGCCACCTTCGGTAAAGTGGTGCTCCAGGTTGTCTAGAATTTTACGCAGTCCCACGTTTAACCCTCCTTCTCTATGCGTGACAGGTTATCCCGCAGGATAGGACCGTATTCGTACTTGCCGGCGCACACATACGTGCACAGGGCCAGATCTTCCTCTTCCAGCTCCAGACAGCCCAGCTGTTGAGCTGCCTCGGTGTCGCCCACAATGAGCGCACGCAGTAACTGAGTAGGCAGAATATCCAGAGGCATGATGGTTTCGTACTGGCCTACAGGCACCATGGCGCGCTCAGAGCCGTTGGTATTGGTGGTCATTGCCAGCGGTTTGCGACCAAAGAAGCTGCTGATGTAAATGCCCAGGCTGGAGTGCTTATTCAGGCCCGGAGACAGCCAGCCCATGAACTCGCGGTGGCGGCCTTCCAATAACACCGAAACCTGATTGTGGTAACGCCCAAGGTAAGCGATGCCACTGGCAATAGCGCGCCCGCCCAGCACGGAGCCGGAAATAACGCGGTTGTCACCTTCTTTCTGTTCACCGGCGCAAAGTGCCTGTAAATCGGCACCGAGGCGAGTGCGCAGCAGACGTGGATTGTCTATTTGTGGTCCAGCCAGCGAGATGACCCGGTCGGTGTAAAGACGACCATCGAGGAACAGCCGTCCAATAGCGATGACGTCCTGGTAGCCAACCTGCCAGACCGTCTTGCTGGAGCTGACACCTTCCAGGAAATGGATATGGGTACCAGCAAGGCCAGCTGGGTGAGGGCCAGCGAATTGGGCCACTTCAATATTAGCGGCTTTGCCGGTGGGCACTGAGGCGCCGGCGGCGATGCAGACGTAGACCTTACCGGAGGTTAGTTTAGCCAGTAGGTCCTGGCCCAGCGCAAAGGCGTCTGCCTGCTCAGCAATGATCACAGTGGGATCAGCGGCCAGCGGGTTAGTATCCGTCGCAGTGACAAAAATGGCAGCAGTTTCGCCGTCGACTGCAGGCACCTTACTGAAAGGCCGGGTGCGCAGCGCAGTCCATTGCCCGCTGGCTATCAGCTGCTCGCGGATCGCTGCGGCATCGAGGCCAGCGGCCTGTTCGGCGCTGAATTTACTGAAGCTCTCGGCCTCATCGCCATCGATATCGATAACAACGGACTGCAACACACGCCGTGCGCCGCGGTTGATAGCTGAAACCACGCCTGAGGCAGGTGCGGTGTAGCGCACACCTTCGGACTTTTTGTCGGTGAAAAGCAACTGACCGAGCTTGACCCGTTCTCCTTCGGCAACAGCCATGGTGGGCTTCATACCGGCATAGTCGAATCCGACCAACGCGACAGCGCGCGCTGCAGGTGCATCTTCAATAACTTGCTGGGGAGCTCCCTGAATTGGGATTTCCATACCCCGCTTGATCTTGATCATACGATCTGCCTACAGAATCTAGTGTGTGGGTGGGCCCAGAATGGCTACGACTTGAAACAGTTGACTTAGAGGCTCCCGGGCACTGCCCGATTGCGGTTTTATGCCACCTATCCTAGGACCGCGCGCATTATATGGGAAGCGCCGAAAAAAGGCCACAATCCGGGTGGCAGTTCTTTGATTTTGCACAGGTTTTGCGTCTTTCTTCGACCATGGTCGAATACCACTTTGGGGTTAGATAAGCACTCACCGGGGCGCTTCATCGACCGCAGCACCTAATTCCAACTGCCAAGGCAATAACGGCGCAGGTTTATTGACCGGCAGCAGCGGCAAAACTCGTTTGGAGGAGGTCAATCTTGCTCTAACGACTGCGCGCAACAATTGGCGATTAAGCTGGTTGGCGGCCACTGCCACCAACCAGTGCAAGACTCAGGCTTACTTTGGGTACACCGCGTAATCAAGCCCTGCCATCTGCTCCAGAATGCGATGCACCTGGCAGCTGTAGCCAAATTCGTTGTCGTACCAGAGGTACAACACTGCCTGCTTGCCATTCACGATCGTAGCCTGGGCATCAAAAATACAGGCGTGGCGTGAGCCCACAAAGTCAGTAGACACAACCTCCGGCGAATTGGAGAAGTCGATCTGCTTGCGCAAAGACGAGTGCAGCGCTTTATTGCGCATGTATTCATTAACTTCTTCGGCTGTGGTCGCCCGATCCAGGGTCAGATTCAGAATGGCCATGGACACGTTCGGCGTCGGCACACGGATCGCATTACCGGTGAGTTTGCCGACAAATTGTGGCAACACTTTACCCACGGCTGTGGCTGCGCCGGTCTCGGTGAGCACCATGTTCAGAGAAGCTGCCCGACCACGGCGAGAAGCGTGATGGTAGTTATCGATCAAATTCTGGTCGTTGGTAAAGGCGTGAACTGTCTCCACATGACCGGCGCTAATACCATACTCATCATCCATCGCCTTCAGCGGCGGCGCGATAGCGTTGGTAGTGCAAGAGGCTGCGGAAATAATGGTATCAGCAGGGTCGATGATATCGTGGTTTATACCGTGCACCACGTTCTTCAAGTCGCCTTTGCCCGGTGCTGTCAGGATGACCTTGGCCACGCCCTTGCTCTTCAGGTGTAAAGAAAGGCCGGCCCGATCGCGCCAAACACCCGTATTGTCCACTACAATAGCGTTATTGATCCCATAATCGGTGTAGTCAATGGTATCGGGGCCATCGGCGTAGATAACTTTTACTTCGTTGCCGTTGGCAACAAAGGACTGGCGCTCTTCATCGACGCGAATGGTGCCGTCGAAGGCGCCGTGAATAGAGTCTCGGCGCAGCAGACTGGCGCGCTTGACCAGATCGTTGGGCGCTTTGCCTTTACGCACCACAATGGCGCGCAGACGCAGCCCGTCGCCACCATCGGTTTTGTCGATCAAAATTCTAGCCATCAAACGGCCAATTCGACCGAAACCATAAAGTACGACGTCCTGAGGCTGATTCAGGGGTTTTTTCTCGGATCCGATGTCGTCTGCCACTTCACGGCGCACGTACTCTTCGATAGTCAGGCCTTCGCCAGCACCCTTGTCGTAGTAGTCAACAGCCATTCGACCCACATCGATATGCGCGGGCCCAAGATCCAACTTTGACAATTCCGTCAGTACCGGGAATGTTTCAAACTCTGAGAGTTCATTGGCTTCAACCTGACGCACATAGCGGTGATCTTTCATGATCTCCAGCACCGAACGATTGACCAGCGATTTGCCGTAGATGTAGCACTTGACGCTTGTTTCGCGCGCCAGCCTGCCTACCAGGGGTATCATGCCTTCGGCCAGCGCTTCGCGCTCTTTCCAGTCTTTAAAGTAATCGGCGGGACGTTCTCTCTTACGATCGTTCACGTTCTTTCGGTCCTGAGCGGCGAGTTGAGGGCGCATATTATCGTCTTATGACCAAGGCTGCGCAAGTTGAAGACAGTATTCCCGCTATCACCGGCGGTAATGGACTGGAGGCCGAGCACAGCACCGCGCTACAATGCGCCCCCGCAGACAAAAGACTCGACACACTGGCATGTTCACATCTCTGGTACAGGCGACACCCTGGCCGCAAAAAATTGGCTCTCGCACGGCCCTGGGGCCCTTCTACGGCGGCGCCGACGCGCGTTGTATTGCTGAGCTTGCCAGCCCCGAACGACTGCTAGTCGTTATCACTGCCGACACCAGTGCAGCACTGGCCCTGGAAAGAGAGCTTCCCTTTTACCTGGACAGTGAGCTTGAAATTCTGGCTTTTCCCGACTGGGAGACGCTGCCTTATGATAATTTCTCTCCCCATCAGGACATAATCTCAGAGCGACTGAGCACCCTCTTCCGCCTGCCACGCTGCCGCGGTGGTGTGTTGATCGTACCGGTGCCCACCCTGATGCACCGCCTGCCTCCCACGCACTATGTGGCGGGTTCAAGCCTGGCCCTGGAAGAAGGCCAGAGCATCGACCTGGACAGTTTTCGCCGCAATCTTGAGCGCAACGGTTATCGCAACGTTGAAACAGTATTTGAACATGGCGAGTTCGCCCTGCGCGGTTCCCTGTTTGATATTTACCCCATGGGTTCTACCCTGCCCTACCGCATAGACCTGCTGGATGACGAAGTCGACACTCTGCGCACATTCGATCCGGAAAGTCAGCGCACAGTTGAGAAAGTCAGCGCCATCGACATGCTTCCCGCCCGGGAGTATCCGCTGGAAGGCCGCGCCATTACCCGCTTCCAGATGAATTGGTGGGAAGCCTTCGATGTGGACCACGACAGTTGTCCTACTTATGTAGAGGTTAGCGCCGGCCGCAGTCCTGGGGGCTGCGAGTACTACCTGCCCCTGTTTTTCGAAAGCTGCGCCACCCTGTTTGACTATTTGCCTGAAAACGCCGCGCTAATCGCTATCGGCGATCACCACCGCGCAGCCGAGCATTTTTGGCAGGAGGTTGGCAGCCGTTACGAAGAATACGGTATCGACCCCAGGAGGCCACTGCTGCCTCCACACAAAGGCTTTACTCCGGTAGAGGAACTCTACAGCCTGTTGAAGCAGTTTCCAGTATTGGAGTTACGCCATAACCCAGAGGCACCAGTACACCAAAAGACCGCCGTCTTGCCACCGCCAGACCTGGCCACAGATCAAACTGTCACTTCTGCTGCGGCAAACCTTGCCAATTTTCTCCAACAACACGGCGCGCCGGTGTTAATTTGTGCCGAGTCGGCCGGACGCCGTGAGATCCTGCTGGAGTCACTCAAGGAACAGGGGTTGCGGCCACCGTCGGTAGATAACTGGCACAGCTTTCTCGAGTCTGGCGAAAACTTCGCCATCGCTACCGCACCACTGGACCGGGGACTTTACTTTGGACCCGGCGAACCCACGCTGGTGTGCGAGACCCAGCTGTTCGGCAATAAGGTCGCCCAACGTCGCCGCAGGCGCGCCAGTGCAGAAGCCACCAACGTCAATGTGTTTCGGGACATCAACGAGTTACGAGAAGGCGTGCCGGTTGTTCACCTCGAACACGGCGTGGGTCGTTATGTGGGCCTGCAGACGCTATCTGTAGATGAACAAGATGCGGAGTTCCTTACCTTGGAATACGCCAAGAGCTCCAAACTCTATGTTCCTGTAGCCTCTCTACATCTGATCAGTCGCTATGCAGGCTCCGACCCTGATCTTGCCCCCCTGCACACCCTGGGCTCCGAGTTGTGGGACAAGGCCAGGCGCAAAGCCAGCGAAAAGGCCAACGACATCGCCGCCCAACTACTGGAGGTTTACGCACGAAGAGAAACGCGCAAGGGCTTTGCCTTTGAGATGGATCAGGGTTTGTACGACCAGTTCTCCGCCGCCTTCCCCTTCGAGGAAACGCCGGACCAGGAGTTGGCCATTCATGCTGTGGTCGCGGACATGTGCAGTGCCCGAGTCATGGACAGACTGGTCTGCGGAGACGTGGGCTTTGGGAAAACCGAGGTGGCCATGCGCGCCGCCTTCATCGCCAGCCAGAACAAGAAGCAAGTGGCCGTTTTGGTTCCCACCACCTTGCTGGCGCAGCAGCATTACAGTTCGTTCTGTGATCGCTTCGCGGACTGGCCGGTGAATGTAGAAGTCATCTCCCGTTTCAAGTCCGCCGCCCAGATAAAAGAGGTCAGCAAGCGTATCGCCGAGGGCAAGATAGACATTCTGGTGGGCACCCACAAGCTGCTGCAGGCTGATTTTCTTTTCAACGACCTGGGCCTACTGATTATCGACGAGGAACACCGCTTCGGCGTTAAGCAAAAGGAAACGATCAAAGCCTTGCGCTCAGAAGTGGATATTCTCACCCTGACGGCAACGCCAATTCCGCGGACACTCAACATGGCGCTGGGCGGCATGCGCGACTTGTCGATCATCGCTACCCCGCCGGCGAAACGCCTGTCGATCAAAACATTTGTGCGCGAGCACAATATTGCCCTGATCAAGGAGGCGGTACTGCGCGAAACCCTCAGAGGCGGACAGGTGTACTACCTGCACAACGAGGTAAAGTCGATCGAGGAAAGTGCTAGAAAGTTGCGCGAACTGGTGCCTGAACTCAATGTCGGCATTGCCCACGGGCAGATGCGGGAAACAGAGTTAGAACAGGTGATGTCGTCTTTTTACCACCAGCACAACCATATTCTTATGTGCACCACCATCATCGAAACTGGCATCGACATTCCCAACGCCAACACTATTATCATCGAACGTGCAGACAAGTTCGGACTGGCACAACTGCACCAACTGCGTGGCCGTGTGGGTCGTTCTCACCACCAGGCCTATGCCTACTTGCTCACTCCCCCACGATCTGCAATCACGCCCGATGCTGGTAAACGACTCGAAGCCATAGAGGCGGCAGGTGAACTGGGCGCCGGATATCTGTTAGCCACTCATGATCTGGAAATTCGCGGGGCCGGTGAACTACTAGGCGACGAACAAAGCGGGCAGATTCACACGGTGGGATTTTCCCTCTACATGGAAATGTTGGAGCGCGCGGTAGCCTCACTCAAACGCGGGGAAATCCCTGATGTCGATGCTCCGCTGGATGCGGGCACCGAAGTCAACCTGCACGTCCCTGCGCTCATTCCGGAAGACTACCTGCCGGATGTCAACAGCCGACTGGTACTGTACAAACGTATTGCCGCAGCCAAAGATGAAGACCAACTTCGAGAACTGCAGGTGGAGATGATTGATCGCTTCGGCCTGCTGCCCGAACAGGTGTGGAACCTGTTCCTGGTATCTCGACTGCGCCTGCAAGCACAAGAGTTAGGGATCCGCTCCATTGAAGCGGGCCCAGGCGGTGGTAGTATCGAATTTAAGGAAAGCACACGCGTCAATCCAATGTCACTGGTGAGACTGGTGCAATCCGACCCTCGCTCCTACAAACTGGCCGGCGCTACCCGCCTGCGTTTCGAACATGAGTTAGAAAACAAGGCCCAACGCCAACAGTATGTTGAAGAACTACTAAAAACATTCGCCCTAGACGCCACGGAAGACGCTGCCTGATGCCGCTACGATATTACCGACTGATTCGCCCACTTAGCCTGGCCCTGGGTCTTTTTGCTGCTACCGCCTACGCGCAGGATGAACGCTGGTACCAGGTAGAGCTATTGATATTCAGTCACGAAGGCGGCGCTACCGCCGAGCAATGGGAGCCATTGCCCGAGCTAGACTACCCAAACACAGCCCGCTTTTTGATGTACCCGCAGCAGATAGAATCGAGACAGCAACAACACGATGGCGCCAGCGAGGTCGACGCATTCGGCCGGCAATTCCTGCGCTACACCCCGCAAGACCTCGATAATGAACAGGCAGTGCCGGATATTCCGGTTGCAGGAACAAGTGCATCGGCACCGCAAGTAGCGCCGGGCGCAGAAGCAGCCATTGCTATCACACCCACTCCCTTCACTGCCCTGGCGAAAAAAAGCGCAGAATTTTATGGCAAAGCTGCCTATATGCAACGCAGCGGACGCTACAAGACCTTGTTCCACGAAACCTGGGTGCAACCGGTTCGGGGCAAAAGTACCGCCGTGCCTATCATCATTGATCGCTCTGGCGACAGCGGCAATTGGCCGCAACTGCAAGGTAGTATCAAGTTACATATAGCGCGCTATTTGCACATTGAAACCAACCTCTGGCTTAACACCCAGGGCCAATACCTGCCGGGAGAATGGCGCATGCCTGCGCCGCCACTGGGTCCCTTGTCTGTCATTATCGAAGAGCCAGAAGAGGAACCAGCCGATCCCTATTTTCTGAATCAGGAGCCAACGCCGCTGCCCGGTGAAACAGCTGTGTCCGCTGAGGGCATGCTTGCAGAAGAAACAGGGCCGGTTTATCCGTGGCGACACGCGGTGCTACTGCAACAAAAACGCCGCATGCGCAGTCAAGAAGTGCATTACATTGACCACCCGCTGCTGGGCGTAGTCATTAAGTTCATGCCTCTGGACGAAGAGCAGTTACAAGCCATGGCCGACGCCGAGTTCAACAGCAAGTCCAGCCAATAGCGGTACGTGTAAGGTCAGTATTCTGCGGCCAGGGCAGAGATTAGCTGCCTGACCACCACAGCCTCCTGCTGCAGGGTTGCGCGCATCATCTCTAGGGTCAGCGGTTTATCGTCCAGGCCTGCCGCCGCATTGACCACCATACAAACACTGGCATAGGCCAGACCCAGCTCGCGGGCCAGGGATGCCTCGGGCATCCCCGTCATACCCACCAGGTCACAGCCGTCGCGACCCATGCGGCGAATCTCAGCGGCGCTTTCCAGGCGTGGCCCCTGCGTGACCCCATGAACCCCTGCCCCCTCATGGGTAATACCCGCAGCAGAGGCGCAAGCTAACAGTCGTTGTCGCAGTGCATCATCATAGGGTTCGCTGAAGTCGATGTGCTGGAGCGAGCCACTTTCACCGGTGTCCACCGTATGTTCGCGTCCCCAGGTGTAATCTACAATCTGGTCCGGTATGACCAGCCTGCCTGGGCGCATACCTGCCGAAATGCCCCCTACCGCATTGATCGCCACCACGTCGGTCACTTCCAGTGACTTCAGCGCCCACAGGTTTGCCCGGTAATTGATCAGGTGTGGTGGTATCGCTTTAGGGCTGCCATGACGCTGTAAAAAGAACAGACGTGCGTTCCCCAATCGTCCTTCTTCCAGCGCTCGGGAAGGTTCCCCGTAGGGCGTGTCGATGGTGTGACTACCCACAATTTCCAAACCTTCAAGCTGATCAATGCCAGTACCGCCAACAATCCCCAGTGTCGTCATTCGCCATGCTCCGGCGCCATCTGCATGGCCTGCTCAATCTGCAAGGTCTGTGTCGGGAATGCCACATCAGCACCGTTGGCGATAACGATGTCGAGAATCTTCAACATGACATCCTGTTTAATCTCATGAAAACGCACCCAGTCGGTGGTTTTGGTGAAGGTATAGACGAAGAAATCCAGGGATGAGGCGCCAAAGGAAACGAAGTTGACGATGAGCGTTCGAGACAAATCAATTTCTTCGTGGTTGCGCAGCATTTCCCTTACCTGCGTCACAATGGCGGCCATTTTGTCCGAATCCTGATAACGAATACCCACGGTTTCGTAGATACGTCGGTTGAACATGCGCGAGGGGTTCTCCACAGAGATCTGGCTGAACACCGCGTTGGGTACATACAGTGGTCTCTGGTCAAAAGTACGAATACGCGTTAGCCGCCAGCCTATATCCTCTACTGTGCCCTCGATATTTTTGTCCGGGGAGCGAATCCAGTCGCCGTTGGTGAACGGGCGATCCAGGTAAATGCTGAGGCCTCCGAGAAAATTAGCCAGCAGATCCTTGGCGGCAAAGCCCACGGCGATACCACCAATACCGCCGAAAGCCAAAAGCCCCGCGATGGATACACCAATGCTTTGCAGCACTCCCAGGCCCGCTGCCATCCAAAGGGCAATGCGCAACAACTGGGCAACCGCACGCACGGTAGCCTTGTCCGCTGAGCCGCTATCGCCGTAGCGTTCTACCAATAGTTCAGCTTCAGCGCCGCAAATGAAGCGATGCAGGAACCAGGCGATCAGCATCACCAGCGCTGTGTCATAGACCTGGAACAAACGCAGCTGCAGGCTATCGCCAATGGTATAGATGTCCAGGGCGATATAAGCGACTGCTAGCCATAGAACCACCCGAACCGGCCTGGCCAGGGCGGTAACCAACACGTCATCCCAGTTGTAGCTGTTATTGCGTACCGCATTGTGGAGCCTGCGGACCAAATACCCCAGCAACACATGGGCCAGAAGCCCCACGGCCAACAACACCAGCAACATCAACAGTTCTGTACCCATACCGAACTTGCCGGCGACTTGATCCAACCACTGACTGAGGCTATTCAACACAGGCTCTGGCTCACTGATTTTGCGCAGTTTTTAGACGTTTTTTGCATTTCGAGTGCTCGCTTTAGTCCGGAAGGAGTATATAAAATCGCGGATCGCTTGATGTCAACTCTTGAAGTGTAACGCAACTGATTGATCTGTTTTGAAAAGAAAAGCATTGACCAGAAAAGTAATTTGAAACGTTCTATTTATAGCCCTTTCACATAATGGACAGGCCTTTCCAGCGTGATATGTTGGACTGCCGCAACGCAAAAAGTCCGAGGAAAGACGAATGAAAATGCTCCGCCCTACAATAGGGGGATGGTACAAAGACCTTCAAACTCACGCTTTATTTGAGGTAGTGGACTGGGACCCAACCACCCTGACAATTGAAACACAGTACCTGGACGGCGAAGTTTCAGAGTATGACCTGGATGCCTGGCGGGAAATGTTTTTGGAAAAGGCTGAAGCTCCCGAGGACTGGCGTAGCGCCTTTGAAATGGTCGATGATGATATGCTGGATCCGGACCTCCCCATGCACCCGGAAGACTGGAACAACCCGCTCAATTCCATAGAGCCTGACGCCATGTGTGGAGTCGAAGATATTTAAATCATTCGGCCGTTAGTCAGGCCACCCGCATCCACAGATCTGTCTCCGCCCCCCAACGCTTTCGCAGACGGGGTTGTCACATTCAAACGCTTTGACTCTCTGGACAGTAAGCACTGTGCAGGATTGCTCTTGCCCGTTGTTTTTATTAGCGATACCTGTATATAATCACAGCAACTGTATAAATAAACAGATGAGACCTTCATGGAAAAGCTCACCGATCGGCAGCAACAGGTGTTGGATGTTATTCGCCAGCATATCAGCCAGACCGGCTATCCCCCTACCCGGGCGGACATCGCACGGGAACTGGGTTTCAAATCAGCTAACGCCGCTGAAGAACACCTGAAGGCTCTGGCCCGCAAAGGCGCTATCGAAATCATTCCTGGCGCTTCTCGGGGAATAAAACTTCCCCACACCGAGGGGATACCCATCATAGGCCGCGTTGCAGCCGGCAACCCCGTGCTGGCCCAAGAGAACATTGAAGACTACTGCGACCTGCCCCCTGAGTTCTTCAAACCCCGGGCGGATTACTTCTTGCGCGTGACCGGTGACAGTATGATCGATATCGGTATTTTCGACGGTGACTTACTGGCGGTCCACAGTACCCCCGTGGCCAATAATGGCGACGTAGTCGTTGCCCGCATCGAAGACGAAGTCACGGTCAAGCGATTGCACAAAGGCGCAGAAAAACACCTGCTGGAACTACTCCCGGAGAACTCCGACTACGAGCCCATCAAGGTTGACCTGAGAGAGCAAGAGTTTGCCATTGAAGGGCTAAGCGTAGGCGTACTTCGGCGAGGCAGTTGACTGCTGTGGAGTATATTTAGAGCGGGAGAGAAACTAACAGTGCGCTGGTAGCGTCTGCGTAGGACCGGAGTCCAGCCGCGCTGGCCCGGCATTGGCTAGCAAATCGGCGTTGCTAGTGAAGGATGCGAGGGGCCTCAACAGTGGGCTCGATTTCAACATCGCCCTGCTCGGCCATTTCGGCCGCTGCCTGTATGCCCGCCTGTATCATCGCTTTGGCGACTTCCAGGCTATTATCCAACATGTAAACGCGCGATTCTTCGGAGAAACGTATCACCACCAGTGGCTCGGAATCATCGTCAGCACGTTGCAGTACGATTTCGCCGTCGCCCAGGTCTATGATCTCCAGTAAGGATGCAGACACTCAATAAGCCTCTAATTGCTGAAAACTGAGCTTTGATTCTACCAGCAGGCCAAGTGACTGGATAGATCTAAATACCGCTGAGCCTCATGATGCGCAGTCCAACAGGGCGACAGATCTAATACTCGTCCAGTGAATCACCCATACGATCGAACAGCGACTGCAACTGGTCAGCCCAGCGTGAAGCTTCCTGCGGCCCTGCAGGCGGAGCATTCATCGCAAGGTTGCCAGAGCTGCTTGTGGCTGTTTGCCAGCCTTCAACTGAGAGCATATCGCCAATCCAACCGCCCTCTTCCAAGGTCTGAAACTCAACAAGCTCTCCCGGGACCGATTTACCGTCAACAACTTCTGGCAGCTCGGCAACACGACGGGGTGGTTCAACAGGGAGGCCGCCAGGGCGGGTAATTTCAAGCAGAAACCAGCCGTAGGCGTCTCCCAGGTGCTGACGAATCGCCGGCAGATACGCCTGGGTGAGCGTCACCGCAGCGACGGTTTCGACTTCGAGGTCCCTACGCCACGCAGCATTCAGAATCCTGGCCAGGTACAGGGCATGATTTGCCTGTCCACGAGCAGAACTCATGTTACTTGCGCGCCTTACCTTTACTGCGTTCCTGCTCCCACTTACCGCCACGATAGAAGGCTCTCCAGCCAGTAGCTTTGCCGTCCTCCTCCGTCATCACGTACTGTTCCTTGGCTTTGCGACTGAAACGCACCTGGGCGCGATTGCCATCGTCGTCCTGGGTAGGTGCAGAGAAGATGAATTTGTACTTGGGGTCAATTTCACTCTTGTGTGGCAACAACTCGTCCACAAAAGGTGCACGGGTTTCACGGTTGCGTGGGAACTGACTGGCGGCCAGGAACATTCCTGCAGCACCGTCGCGCAACACATAGTGATCCTCTACCTTGACGCACTCCAATTCGGGCATGGGCACAGGGTCCATCTTGGGCGGTGCAGCTTCTCCGCTGCGCAGCAGCTTGCGAGTATTCTTACAGTCATCCGAGGTACAGCCAAAGTACTTGCCGAAGCGACCATTCTTTAACTGCATTTCTGCGCCACACTTGTCACAGTCCAGAACCGGGCCCTCATAGCCCTTGATCTTGAACTTGCCGTGTTCTACTTCAAACCCGTCACAGTCAGGGTTGTTGCCACAGACGTGTAGTTTGCGGTCTTCGTCTATCAGGTAGCTGTCCATGGCCGCGTTACATTTTTGACAGCGGTGACGTTCCAGTAACTGCCGGGACTCCGCCTCGTCATCTGCGTCTTCGCGAATAGCTTCGTCACCTGAGGTCAGGTTGATCGTATTCTTACAGCGCTCCTTGGGCGGCAAGGCGTAGCCAGAACAACCCAGGAACACGCCTGTGCTGGCGGTGCGAATTTGCATGTCGCGACCACAGTTGGAGCACTCGATGTCCGTCATCGTAGGCTCGTTGGGCTCCATTCCAGCTGGCTCTGGCTCTTCAGCTTTCTCCAGCAAACCGCGAAAATCCGTATAAAACGCATCGAGAAGATCACGCCAGTCGCGGTCACCCTGAGCTACATCGTCCAGGCGCTCCTCCATACTGGCTGTAAACCCGAAATCGAGTAGTTCGGGGAAGCTTTTCTGCAGACGCTGGGTAACGATATCACCCATTTTTTCCGCGTAAAAACGCTTGTTTTCAAGCCGCGCGTAGCCTCTGTCCTGGATGGTGGAGATAATAGAGGCGTAAGTTGATGGGCGGCCAATGCCGCGCTTTTCCAATTCGCGCACCAGGCTGGCTTCGCCGTAGCGCGGAGTTGGCTTGGTAAAATGCTGGGCCGGATCCAGTTTCTTGAGCGTCAATACATCGCCCTCTTTCACATCAGGCAATACCGCATCATCGCCCTTGCGTCCGGCCGGTGGCTGCACCTTGGTATAACCGTCAAAGCGTATGATTCGACCTTTGACATTAAGTTGATAATCACCTGCGCTGGCTGTGATGGTAGTAGCGGTGTATTCCGCCGGCAGCATTTGGCAGGCCACAAACTGGCGCCAGATCAACTCATACAAACGCTCCGCGTCTCGCTCCATCCCCTTTAGCGACGTCTGTAGCACGTTAACATCAGAGGGCCGAATAGCTTCGTGAGCTTCCTGGGCACCCTCCTTGGACGAATAGGAGTTAGGCGTATCGGGAAGGTAGCGTTTGGAAAAATTAGCGCTTATGTAATCCCTGCAGGTGGCCACCGCGTCGGCACTGAGATTAGTGGAGTCTGTACGCATGTAGGTGATGTAGCCCGCCTCATACAAGCGCTGTGCCATCATCATGGTCTTTTTAACACTGAAGCCCAAACGGGTACTTGCCGCCTGCTGCAGGGTTGAGGTAATGAAAGGCCCTGGCGGCTTTGAACGGGTGGGTTTGTCCTCGCGGCCACTGATCGCATAAGGCAACGACTCCAGCTCTGCCGTGGCCTTATTGGCTGTCTCTGCATTGTCAGGGCGAAAGTTCGCGCCTTTGTATTTACGCACCTGGAAGCGTAATTCCTCTGGCGTGGCTGTGGCCAGGTCTGCGTGTATCTCCCAGTACTCCTCAGGGATAAAGGCGTGAATCTCACGTTCTCTCTCAACGATCAGGCGCACCGCGACAGACTGTACCCGTCCAGCGGAAAGTCCGCGGGCGACCTTGGACCACAGCAGGGGTGAGACCATATAGCCGACAACACGGTCCAGAAAACGGCGCGCCTGCTGCGCGTTGACCCTGTCCTGATCCAAATGAGACGGCTTTTCAAAGGCTTCGGTAATCGCCTTTTTGGTGATTTCGTTGAACACCACGCGTTGGTAGCGAGAGTCATCGCCGCCAATCGACTCACGCAGGTGCCAGGCAATCGCCTCACCCTCGCGATCAAGGTCAGTTGCGAGATAGATTGTGTCGGCATCGGCGGCCAGCTTTTTCAGCTCGTTGACCACCTTTTCCTTGCCCGGCAGCACCTGGTAGTTGGCCGCCCAACCATTTTCCGGGTCTATACCCATTCGACGAATCAATTGCTCACGGGACTTCTTTTTCTTGTGCGCAGCTTTAGCTTCAGGCGCCAACTTGCGCGTAATCGCCGCCTGCGCGGCCCGCTCCTTGGGATCGACCTTGGAGGTGGAGCTGCCTGAAGTCGGCAAATCCCGGATGTGGCCCACGCTGGATTTAACAACGTAATCCTTTCCCAGGTACTTGTTGATGGTCTTGGCTTTGGCCGGCGACTCTACAATTACTAGTGATTTACCCATTGATTCCTACTGTATAAGCGATGCTATGGCTCACAAAATGGTATGTGAGGCCGCGTCGAAAAGGGGCATATATATGTCGCCACCTCGCCCCGGTCAAGAAAAATCGTGAATGAGTGCAAATTCAAATGCCGCCAAAGACGCCCTCAGCGCGCCTCCAGCAGTTGCTCCTGCCAGGCCTCCAGACAAGCGACTATCTGCTCTACATCAGCCTCTTCACCGGCCTCCTGCCAGTAGGCACCGCACGAACCCTCGTCCAGGCTGATCGCTAAAATCGATGCCGGCAATTGGGTAACAACAGCCGGAGCAGCAACTCTGTTTTCCAGCGACCTCCAGCCCTGCCCATCCCGCAGCCAGGCGGTGCGGCTGCGGCGTTCAGCGTTCGATGGGGGCAAGCGTTTGCCGTAGTAAATGGTGTTTTGGTCACGCGACTTTTTTGCCTCTGCCCCCCCTCGCACCGGAACCGGTCGAAATTCGACAAATAAACCGTGAACCGCAGCATACTCGCGCATTTTCGCCACCAAACGCTGACGTTTACTGGGTAGGAAGTGCGTCAGCGGCGCGAGGGCCAAGGCGACTACAAACAAGATCAACAAGTACGTCAAGTATTGGCTTCCTGATTCAGATCAACTTCAACAAAGGACGGGATTGCCCAGAGTGCATTCTATGCTATAACTTATGACCATCTAACAGCCAAAAGGTGGAATACAGTATGTCTCAATACAACAAAGTTCTCGTTGCCATAGACCTGAGCGATGAGTCCAATCAGGTTGCTCAACGGGCGCAAGGCATCGCCAACAACGTTGACTGCGAGCTACATATCATTCACGTCATCGAACCGCTCAGCTTCGCTTACGGTGTCGACATCCCGATGGACTTTTCCGGATTGCAGGATGAGATCCAGAATCAGGCTACCGAGCAATTGAAGCGCTTCTCCGAGCTCAACAGCATTGATCATGATCACCAGCACATCGTGCTTGGCCGCCCGGAAGTTGAAATTCACGCGATGGCAAAAGAGATCGCTGCCGACCTCATCGTGGTCGGCAGCCACGGACGCTACGGCCTCGCCCTGCTAATGGGTTCAACGGCTAATGGCGTCCTGCACGGCGCTAGTTGCGACGTACTGGCCGTTCGAGTGGGTAACTAACGTAAAAAACCTTGCAGCGCCCTCTCGTCGAAGGGCCAGTTCAACTCCTGCCCGTCCTCCCTTCTGAGGACGGGGATAATCACGCCATACTGATCGAACAGAATATCAGAGTCACTGATATCGATTTCTTCGAACTCTGCCCCGGATTTTTCCAGTAGGCCAGCGGCTAGCTCGCACAGATGGCAGGCGCTGGTTCCGTAAAGGGTTAACATGTTGTGTATATGCCTCCAGCTACTGTGCCAACCGGCACACTCACTATATACTGGCTCACCGCCGGTTGCGGGCTTGCTGTCGCCGCCCTCCCGGCGTTACCATACCGGAGCAAGTACAATATTCTATACTAAATTTTGCATGCACCGGACGACACGGTGCCCCCAACGGGAGTAGTTCCTTGGCCCTTTTCTCGCAACCAACGGCCCGCGCTCTGGCTATCCTGGACTTGTTGATGGCTAATCCTCACCAGGCCTTTGGCCTGACTGAAATGACTCGCAGGCTCAATCTGAACAAGGCCACCTGCCACGCAATTCTTACCACCATGGCCAACTATGGCTTCCTGGTGCAGCATCCAAAGACCAAAGCCTATCGCCTGGGACCCTCGATCATAGCCGCTGGTAACGCAGCCTTCGCCCAGTTTCCGGTGCTCGAGTACGCCCGACCAGAGCTTGAGAGTCTGCAACAGGATCTTGACGTCGGCTTTGCAGTGACCGGCCGCTCCAAACAACACATGGTATTACTGGCGCTGTACGGCAAGGCCCAGCCACTGATCGACTCTTTTCAGCTGGGACTGCGCCTTCCCAATACGGCCCCCGTTGCCGCCTGTTTTACCGCGTTCTCGCCGGCCAAGCACCTGGAAGCCTGGTTGACCCGGGCCCATGAATCTCGCGGTGGCTACAACGAAAAACTCGATCAAAAGCTCAGAGTGGCGCTGATCGCTATTCGTGCTCGTGGTTATGAAGTCACCCTGAAAACCAAGGCCGAGGTCGAGCTGACTCGGGAACTGGCGCGTATCCATACCTCCTGGAGCCTCACCGAACTGGAGGAAGCCGCTAACCGCTACCAACATGATCTGTGCGATGAGTACTTCCATCTGGATCGCATAGACCCCAAGGCCCGATACGATGTAAGCACCATCTCCGTGCCCGTATTCATCGAAAACAAGCTCCCGGTTATGTGCTTTGTCGCCGGCTCACTGGGCGGACAGGTTACCGGTGCCAGGATCGAGGAGATGGCCGCCCGAATCAAGGCCTCTGCGGACCGCGTCACTGCACTGGCTGAAGGTCAGGAGGTCTGATTCTGCCCTCACCCCTACGTCCGCTGTAAGTCCCGGGAACACCACCACTGTGAACACCATGCCCCTGAAAAACCTCAACACACTTTTGCGTGTGGTGATTGATCAGGGCTACCCGCTGGAACGGGCGCTGCAGCAGATTGGCCTGGACTTTAATCCGCTGGAAGACCCACATCCGGGCACCACGGAAATCGCCACTGCCTGTTACAGCAAACTCTATAGCTTGTTGATGGAATTGCTACAGGACGAGGCTTTCGGTCTGGGGCAGGAATATCGTGCCCCGCCCGGTACGTTTCGTATGATGTGCCTGTTTGTCATCCACTGTAAAACCCTGGAGCAAGCGCTAGAGCGTGCCTGGGAGTTCTACGATTACTGCGACCAGTACCGTGACACGCCAGCAGAGCGCGTCACTGGGCCGCTACTGCCTATAAAGAACAATCTTGTACTGTGCCTCTTCCAGCGCTCTGCGTCCCTGGAGCTTGCCACAGAGCACATAGGCCATGCCAATGTGCTGCTAATGATGTACCGCTTTTACAGCTGGCTTATCGGTCGAGAGTTGCCACTGGAGGAAGTTCAGCTACGCGCCGCTGCGCCTGAAAGTACCGAGCACTATGAAGAGTTGTTTGGCTGCCCGGTACGCTTCAACATGGATAACTCTGGTCTGGTTATGACCCGCCAATTACTGCAACATCCTGTTGCACAAAACGAAGACAGTTTGCGCGAGTTTCTGCGACTTGCACCCTACCCACTCGTTAAGCGAGACACCCCGGGGGAACTCAAAAAACTGTCTCGAAAGATTGAACAAGTCCTGGTAAATGCCGGCCCAGATAATTTGCCCACAGCCGGTGGTGTCGCCTCTATGCTCAATGTATCCCCTCGCACCCTCCACAGGCGCCTCACTGCTGAAGGCACCAGCTTCCAGCAGTTGAAGGATACCTTTCGTCGTGAATTGGCGGTCCACTACATGCAGCGCGATGAGCTTTCCATTGACGCTATTGCAGCGGTCATGGGATTTCAGGATAACTCTGCATTTTACCGTTCGTTCAAGAAATGGACGGGGACTTCACCAGGACAATACCGCCAGCAGCTGCAAACTAAGCGAGAAGCAACGCAATGAATGAACAAGACAGTGCGAGTTACGTCGAGAAGAAAACCTTTTTCGAGCGTGTGCTAACTGTTTACGGCCGCAAACCGGCCCTTGAAGCACTGCGCGATACTACGTTGCAGTGCCACGCCCTCCACCTGGCTAGCAGCAATCGTGGTGGGGGCATCGTCGCCGAGCTGCTCAGCACGGCCCAAAGCAGAGGCGTCCCGGTTCATGAACACAGCCGCGAAGCGCTTTCCCGAATATCCAAAAATGGAAAACAAGACCAGGGCGTTGCGCTGGATATTCTCTGCCCCGCCTTCCGCTCCTTGCAGACCTACGCAAGCGAATTACCGGGACTGCCTCCACAACGCGTCCTGGCCCTCGATGGCATCACTAACCCACAGAACCTGGGTATGATTCTGCGCTCTGCTGCGGCAGGCCAAATTGATGCCGTACTTTGGTCTCGTAAAGGGAACGCGGCTCTGGGGCCACTGGTCATCAAGGCCAGTGCCGGCACGTTATACCGGGCGCCGCTGGTATTGTGTGATTCTCAGGCATCAGCGCTGCGTTTGTTGGCCGATCAAGGAATGGAAATTTGCAGCCTGGAAGCCAGTGCCACCCAAACGCTGTTCGAGCATGTACCAACAGGGCACGCAGCTTACGTGCTGGGCAACGAAACTGATGGCGTTTCCAAAGAGGTGTCAGCGCTGGCAGACACCACCTTGTCCATTCCCATGAACAACGCCGTGGAGTCTCTTAACGTGGCGGTTACCGCCAGTTTGATTGCCTATGCAGGCGGCCTGGGCAACATTAGATAGAAGCCCGCCCCTGGATACACCAGCTACTTGGACAGAAAGCCCATGCCTTCTTCCAGGCCCTTGAGCGTCAGCGGGTACATCTTGCCTTCCATTAGCTTGTGCGTAATTGCCACCGACTGGGTGTACTGCCACTCGTCTTCCGGGGTCGGGTTAATCCAGATCACCTTGTCATAGACTTCCTGTAAACGACGCATCCATATTTCTCCGGATTCTTCGTTCCAGTGCTCTACAGAACCACCGGGCTGAAGAATTTCATACGGCGACATGGCGGCGTCACCCACAAACACAACCTTGTAGTCATGGCTGTACTTATGCAGCACATCCAGCAGGGATATGCGCTCATTGTGGCGGCGAATATTATTCTTCCAAACACTTTCGTAGAGAAAGTTGTGGAAGTAGAAATATTCCATATGCTTGAACTCGGTGCGTGCTGCGGAGAACAGCTCTTCACACACTTTCACATGGGGGTCCATTGAACCGCCGACATCAAAGAACAGTAGAACTTTTACTGCATTGTGACGCTCCGGGACCATTTTGATATCCAGGAACCCGGCATTGCGGGCGGTGGAAGCAATAGTGTCATCCAGGTCCAGTTCGTCCGCTGCGCCGGTACGCGCAAACTTGCGCAGGCGACGCATAGCCACCTTAATATTACGCGTGCCCAGCTCAACGCTATCGTCCAGATTCTTGAAGTCCCGTTTGTCCCAGACTTTTACTGCTTTCTTGTTGCGCCCATTGGGACCCACCCGCACGCCCTCAGGGTGATAGCCCTCCTGACCAAAAGGCGATGTACCGCCGGTGCCAATCCACTTGTTACCACCTTCGTGACGCTTTTCCTGCTCTTCAAGACGCTTCTTGAATTCCTCTATGAGCTTTTCCAGACCGCCCAGAGATTCGATCTTCTCTTTCTCTTCCTCGGACAGATTCTTCAGGAACTCTGAGCGCAGCCAGTCATCCGGTATCAATGCTTCAATGACATCGTCCAGCGCTTCCAGGTCCTTAAAATGCAGGCCAAAAGCCCGATCAAAGCGATCGAAGTACTTTTCGTCTTTCACCATACAAGTGCGACTGAAATAGTAAAAATCGTCAACTGAACCAAAAACCACCTGTCGCTTCATACCTTCGAGCAGGTCGAGCAATTCCCGGGTAGTGACGGGTACGCCTGCGTCTCGCAGGCCTTGGAAGAAATTAATCAGCACAAATCAAGCCTCAGCGCGTTTCACGCCTGTGCATAAACGCCAGACGTTCCAGCAGGTGCACATCCTGCTCGTTCTTCATCAGAGCGCCATACAGGGGTGGTATCGCTTTACTGGGATCGCGATCCTTAAGAATCTCATCGGGGATTTCATCTGCCATCAACAGCTTCAACCAGTCGATCAATTCTGAAGTAGAGGGCTTTTTCTTCAAACCTGGAATACCACGTAGATCGAAGAAGACCTCCATTGCTTCCTGCACCAGATTCTTGGAGATGTCAGGGTAATGAACCGCAACGATCTCTCGCATGGTGTCGCGATCTGGGAAGTTGATGAAGTGGAAAAAACAACGGCGAAGGAAAGCGTCCGGTAATTCTTTCTCATTGTTGCTGGTGATAATGATTATCGGCCGCTGTATTGCCTTAATCGTTTCACCTGTCTCATAGACGAAGAACTCCATGCGATCCAGTTCGACCAACAGGTCGTTGGGGAATTCAATATCGGCTTTGTCGATTTCGTCGATCAGCAGCACTACCTGCTCGTCAGACGTGAAGGCCTCCCAAAGCTTGCCCTTTTTGATGTAGTTGCCGATGTCCTGGACTTTTTCATCGCCCAGCTGAGAGTCACGTAAACGGGACACAGCATCGTACTCATAAAGGCCCTGTTGCGCCTTGGTTGTGGACTTGATGTGCCACTGAATCAGGCGTTTACCCAGGCCATGAGCCACTTCCTCTGCCAGCATAGTCTTGCCTGTGCCTGGCTCACCCTTGATCAACAACGGACGTTCCAGCACCACAGCGGCGTTTACCGCCATACGCAGGTCATCAGTGGCGATGTATTTCTCGGTTCCTTCAAATTTCATCTAAATTCTTACCTATTGGATTTTTAAAAGCGGCTAAGCGTACCGATTGGGAATGCACTAATCAAGACGGCCGACGTCTTCGCCCAAAGACGGTGCTCCGGACAAAGTGGCGTTACCGCCATTGCCGTTGATTTCGCGAGACCGTTTTTGCCACAGGGCCAGCTTGCGCTGTTTGCGGCGACGCAAGATCAGCCAGATCACCGCCAGAACCACCGCAAACACACCACTGAGCCACATCAGCGGCGCCCGAAAATCGTCTTCCGGGGGTTCCTGTCCGCGCGTAACCAGCGTGGCCTGCTCAATGGGCACCCCCACCTCCACATAAATAGGAAGGTCGCGCCGCAGGGTATCGTTGTCCGCCCGGACCATGAGTCGATAACGACCCTTTTGTCCTAATACGGGAGTGACAACGCTGAACACACCGTCGCTAGCAGGCGTATCCACTGCCACGACTTCCGTCTGCCCCTGGGGGCCCATGACCTCCAGGGATACATCAAACGCTGCCAGAAGCTGTGGGTCTTTGATGACCTCGCCATGATCGGTCAAGCGCAGCGCCAATTCTGCCTGATGCCCTGCTGCAACAAAGTGAGGTAATGGCCCCACTTCCAGGCGCAGGTCCGATACAACCAGCGCCCTGGCTACAGCCCTGGAAGGCATTTGCAAGCGCCAGGTGCCCACGGTTGGCTGCTCCAACGTTGCCAGGGCAAATTGCCGGTTACGAAACCACTCAACTGTAGCGGATGCATCCTCTGCCGATAGCACTGCACCGTTGGGATCGACCAACTTGAGTTTTCCTTTACCGCCCTTGAAAAAAGCCAGCACAGATAATTCCTGCACACGATCATCTACCACGAATTCGCGACCCATCAGAGGCACCTGGGCCACCGGTGCCACCATTTCCAGCACCCGCATGAACATGGGGCTTAGCTCATCCGCTGACACCGCCTGGCGCGAAGTACCATCGGTCTCCCGGGCAAGGCTTCGCAAAAGCATCGAGTCAGCCTCACGGGAAAATGCGATGGTGTGGACCGGAACGCCAATCGCTCCTAACTCCACTGCACGGCCGTTGAGTAACTTACGCGATGCGCTGACATTGGCCATGGGGGATTCAGCCACATCCACCTTACCGGCGGTGAGTAACACAACGCTGGTGCGATAACCGGGCTCAGGCTCTTCCAGGTCGGTCGTAGCCTGTTCCAGCGCGGCTGGAATATTGATTCGTCGACCAGCATTTTTTAGCCCCGCAATGGCCTCCTGAGCCTGCATTCGCCAGGCGTCATTGACGACCCCGTGTGGCACCAGTGCCGTTGCCTCTTCACTGAAAGTCCATATCCCTGCCTTTGATCCATCCGGTAGTAACCTTATCAACAGATTCAGAGCGGGCGCTCGTCTATTGGTAGGATCGGAGATTTTCATACTGCTGGAAACATCGATTAGCAGTCGCAGATCCGGCTTTAGTGCGGTTTCGGCAAACGCCTGCGAAGTTAACAGGCAAAACAACCAAAATGGGGGGAACAGTGCCAGCCTGCGCATTCAACTAGACTCCCTGTTTTCAGGTGCCGCGGATGTTTTGGATTTACTGGGGCGCAAAAAAACAAGTCTCAACGCCAGCGCCAAAATTATTGCCAAACCACAGGCGTAGGCCAGCGGCTTAAGTGCATGCTGGGCGGACTCAAGCCCCTCGGTTGCTAGCTGAAATCCCGCTACGATAAACGCCGGCGCCAGGGTATCTACCCCGTCTCGAGGGTAGGCCGGTGTCAACAGCAGCGCCGCACTCAATAAAACCAGCAGCGCCACCCAGCCGTTAGGCCAACGACGGCCAAACCACCAGGCCAGACATAGCACCATCATCATGGCAGCGCCACAATAGACATATAACGCTGTGAGATACGAACTTTCGCTCAGCACCTGATTACTCCTATTCCACCCAGGTCACGATGTGTTCATCGTAACCGTCGGGGTGTACATATTCATCTGAAATTGCCCGCCCGCGAATGGACACCGCTTCATCATGGACACTGTCCCGATTGCCAGACACCAGATAGTGCCAAGCCGGCAGAGGCTCGCCGCGAGAACGCAGACGATAGGCGCAGGTCGTTGGCAGCCAGTCAAGTGCTGCCACTGAATGTTGCTGCAGCTGGATGCAATTGGGGACCATCACCGAGCGCCGGGAGTAATCACTGCAACGACAAGTCTCTTCCACCAAGTACTGGCAGCGAATGCTAGTGTAAAACACCTCACCGGTATCCTCGTCCTCCAGTTTGTGCAGACAACATTTGGCGCAGCCGTCACACAAGGCCTCCCACTGCTCGGAATCCAATTCCTCAAGCGACAGTTTGTGCCACCATTCACTCACGGCTACCCTCGCGGCGCAGTAATTGGGCGGGCGTTGGGGGCATTTGCAGGTAGAAACCTTTGTCTTCAATATTCTGCATCACCTCAGCGGTGTTCGCCCTCGCCAGTTTTCGCGCCGGGTCCAATAGAATCGTCATGACGCTTTCTGCCTCGCCAAACTGCTTCATCAACACCTCGGGCACATCTTCCAGTCCCTTGGACTTCTCCACGTAAAGGTACATCTCTTCCTTGCGGGAGCTGCGAAAAATCTGCACGATTTGCTTCATACCGCTTCTCCTTTTAGCATTGTGCGCAGTGGTTCTATCACCCTGTGTTGTCGCCAACCCAACCACGAAGCTGGCTGTGGATCGGCGTCACGTATCAGCGCTTCAAAATCCTTGCTCGCCACCAGCATCTGCGGTGCGACCCCAAGTTCTTGCGCTATCTTTTCGGTCTTCTGCTTCAGTCTTTTCATCTGATTGCGCTGCGCAGCACTCAGTGGCGCAGGCAAGCGACTGGGCAGCTCAGACTCAGGCATAGTCGACTGCCCCGCTACCAAATCCAGGAGAACCTCACCGTAGCGCCTGACAGACGATGAATGCAATTCCACCTGTGCTCGCAGGTCGTTGATGTTCGCCGGGCCTTCCTGAGCCAGTTGCAGGCAGGCCTTATCGTCGATAATCCAACTGCGCGGTTTATCTTTTTCCCGTGCAGTTTGTTCTCGCCATTCACAAATCGTAATCAAGGTAGCCAGTTCCCTGGGCTGAAGTTTCCACGCACCCTTAATGCGTCGGAAGTATTGGCCACTAGTGGAGGCAAGTCCGCGACACGCTTCTTCACCGTCTTCAAGCACCCAATCGAACTTGCCCTGGGTTTGGCAACGCTCGGCGATGATATGGTAGGCCTGCAACAGCCAGATCACGTCCTGTGCGGCATAGTGGCACTGTGACTCTGTCAGTGGGCGTTGCAGCCAGTCTGAGCGAGTCTCACCTTTGGGCAAATCCTCACTGCAAAGTTCCAGCACCAATGAGCGGTAGCCCAAGCCAAAGCCCAAACCGACAAGGGCGGCTGCTTTTTGAGTATCAAACAGAGGCCGGGGCAGAACGCCCAGCCAGCGCTGAAAAACTTCCAGATCTTCACTGCCGGAGTGCAACACCTTGATGACACCTGGATTCTCAAACAAGCGGATAAGGGGGGCAGTATCTTCGATCTGCAAAGGATCAATCATCCAGGCGGTGCCCGTGGCACCACCCCCGACAAAACACAGTTGCACCAGCGCTACCTGGGGATAAAACGTATCGCGGCGCATAAACTCGGTATCGACCATAACTGCGTCACAGCCTTGCGCTGCCAGCATCAGTTCGGCAAGGGCAATATCCGATTCAATCAGTTGCCAATCCATGCGTTACTCCAGGGGCCTGCGGCCGGAAAAAGCGTGGGCCAGGGTGCTGCCGTCCACATATTCAAGTTCACCGCCCAGGGGTACACCGTGGGCAATTCGCGATACCTTCACCCCCTCCCTGCTCAGTACATCGGACAGGTAGTAGGCAGTGGCCTCACCCTCTACGGTTGGGTTGGTCGCCAGAATGACTTCTGTTATGCCCTCGTTCACCACCCGCTGTTGAAACTTGTCCAGGCCGATCTCTGCCGGCCCAATCCCGTCAATGGGAGATAGATGGCCCATCAATACAAAATAAATACCCCGGTAGCTGCCGCTTTGCTCCACCGCCAATACATCTCCCGGCGTTTCAACCACACAGATAGTGCTGGCATCGCGCCGGGTGTCAGAACAAATTTCACACACATCCAGCTCGGTAAAATTACGACAAAGGGAGCAATGGTCCACTTTATCGACGGCGGTCTGCAGCGCCGCTGCGAGTGTGCTGGCCCCTTCCCGATCACGCTCAAGCAGGTGCAGCGTCATGCGTTGCGAAGACTTGGGGCCTACCCCAGGCAAACAGCGCAGGGCCTCCATCAATTCTTGCAGAGCGGGACTGAATTTCATCTAATCGCTGCCCTGCTCAAAATGGCATCTTGAAGCCAGGAGGCAAGTTCAGCCCAGAGGCCAGGCCAGACATCGCCTGCTGATTGTGGGTTTCAACCTTACGGACTGCATCATTTACCGCAGCCGCGAGCAAATCTTCCAGTACTTCCTTGTCCTCTGACAGCACCGCAGGATCGATAGTGACGCGTTTTACATCGTGTCGCCCGGTCATGACTATGCTGACCAGGCCGGCACCGGACTCACCGTGGATCTCTACATTGGCCAAATCTTCCTGGGCCTGTTGCATGTCCGCTTGCATTTTTTGGGCCTGTTGCATCAGGTCTGACATGTTTTTCATCGTTTGTTCCTCAAAGATCCAGTGGTGAGATGGATGCGCGATCCAGCTCGCCGTCAAATCGTGTAATCAATGCCTGCAGCCGCGGGTCGCTTTCAATCTCCGTTACCGCTTGGCCCTGCCTTTCCTTGAGCGCCCGGGACTGACGCATGGCGGGGGTTTCACCGATAGGTTTACCCACAGTTATAGACACAGACAACTCTCGTTCCAGGTAGTTCTGCAGGGCCAGCCGAATCTTGTCCCGGTGACCGTCATTGAACAAAGAGGCATTGTCGGCATCAAGCAAAAACTCCAGCTTATCTGCCTGGGCAGCGACCAGTTGCATGTTGCTGGCAATACTTTGCACCATCCCCACCAAACCCAGTTGCGCAAGCAGGTCGTTCCAGCTTTCAGGGCTTGGCTCGATAATTGTGCCTGCTAACGGCGGCGATTTCGGCTGGGACGCAGGGGCGACAGTGCTAACGGCAGCATCAGGCCTGTGTGTCGGAGCTACCGAAGGTTCTGGTGGCAGCCTATCTATCGCTTTTTGTGGCTCTGGGTCTTTACGTATCGGGGTTTCAATCGCCACTGCGGCAGGAGGCATGGCCTCCCGCCGGGGCTCAGGTGGCTTTTTTACAGTAGCGCCGACCTCCCCGGCGACAGTACCCTGCGCAGCGGCAGAGTCCGCGGGCAGCAGGTCAGCCGCAGTCAGGGAGTCGTCTATAACGGCTGCCGGCCTGAAAGCCAGCATACGCAGCAAGAGCATCTCAAAACCACTGCGTGGGTCCGGCGCCAGCGTTATGTCGCGTTTGCCGTTAATGGCCATCTGATAGAAAAGTTGCGCATCCTCTGCGCTAATCGACTGGGCTAATGCGGCAACGCGTTCGGCATCCCCCCACGTGTTATCAATGGCGTCAGGAACTGCCTGGGCAACCGCAACCCGGTGCACCAGGGAAATTAACTCATCGGTACTGCCCTCGAAATCCGGCGCGTGCTCCGCCATATGGCCGACCACCGCCAGCAGCGCTGCAGGATCTCCGCCAGCAACACTTTCGAGCAACTCGTAAACGAATTTGAGATCCACGCTGCCCAGCATGCTGCGCACATCGCTTTCCACCAACTTGCCGGAGCCGAAGGCGATGGCCTGGTCAGTCAGGCTGAGGGCATCGCGCATACTGCCTGAGGCAGCCTGGCCCAGCAGCCAAAGGGCAGGATCTTCAAAACTGACCATTTCTTGTTGCAGTACATTGCTCAGGTGGCCAACGATTTGTTCCGGGGGCATATTCTTCAAATTGAACTGCAAACAGCGCGACAACACAGTCGCCGGCAGCTTTTGCGGATCAGTGGTGGCCAGGAGGAACTTCACATGCGGCGGCGGCTCTTCCAATGTCTTGAGCAGCGCATTGAAACTGCTAGTGGAGAGCATGTGTACCTCGTCTATGAGGTAGACCTTGTAACGTGAACGAGTAGGCGCGTACTGCACGTTATCAAGCAGTTCACGGGTATCCTCCACTTTGGTGCGCGAAGCGGCATCCACTTCCAGTAAATCCACACTGCGGCCTTCAGCGATCTCCAGGCAGGAGCCACACTCGCCACAGGGCTCCGAGCTGACGCCTTGCTCGCAGTTGAGACATTTGGCCAGAATACGGGCGATCGTGGTTTTGCCCACCCCCCGGGTGCCAGTGAAGAGATAGGCGTGATGCAGCCTGTCATGGTCAAGCGCGTTGATCAGGGCCTGAAGCACGTGCTCCTGGCCGACCATTTCTCTGAATGTCTTGGGTCGCCACTTGCGCGCGAGTACCTGGTAGGACATGCCCGGGTTTGCCTTGTTATCTAGAAAGAACCAGAGGATACACCAGAGACGGTGGGGGAGAAAATGGAGATGGCCCAGACAGCCACACCCCGGCACACGAATTGATAACTACGGTTGCTCCCTTCCGGGTCTGGCCGGGTTCGCTATCGATCGTTGCGAGGGGACCGCCTGAGCCACCACAGCGCCTGCAGTCACCTGCAGAGCGCGCGTATTGTGCTGTAATCCATGCCCCGCTGCAAGCCGTACATCCAATATCAACTTGACTTGCATGTTAATTCAATTAACATCAATGTTATTCTGTTTAACATAGCGGTAGTTGCGATGAATACAAAGACCACGACCAGTATGAGCGGCCTGCTCGGTATAGGCGCGGCCGTGATCATCGTTGTCGGGCTAACAGCAGCCCTGCAAGCGCGCTTCGCGATGGGCGAGAAGCCATCACCGCGCGCGCCCCTGACTGTTGCCGCCATTGACTACACAATACAGAACGCCTACCAGCGGGAAGTCTCCTATCTGGGCTTGATCACCGCGGGGCGCAAGGCCAACCTGGGCTTTGAAATAGCCGGCACCGTTGCCGAGCTGCCATGGCGGGAGGGCAGCCCGGTAGCAAAGGGGCAGCTGATCGCGCAACTCGATGATGCCTCGCTGCAGGCCTCTTACAGCGCTACCAGCGCCGACCTGGAGCAGGCCCGCTCGGAGCTGGAGCTGGCCAAACTCAAAGCAAGGCGGCAGAGCGACCTGCGCGAATCCGGAGCGGTATCGCGCGAGGCCTTCGACGAAACCCGAATACGTGCCAAGGCTATGGCCTCCCGGGTGGAGGCGGTCAACTCCCGCCTGCGTGCCATCGAAATCCAGATTGAAAAAGCCAGCCTGCGAGCACCCTATGCCGGTGTAATTGCCGACCGCTACATTCACGAAGGATCAGTGGTAAATCCGGGTACGCAAGTTGTGCGCTTCATCGAGACCGCTGGCCGCGAAGCCAATATAGGTGTGGCCGTGGCCAAGGCCAAGGCGCTGGTGGTAGGCAATGTCTACACGCTCAAGCTGCGCGGCCAGAACTTTGCCAGCCCTCTGCTCTCGGTAAGGCCAGATGTTGATCCAATTACCCGTGTGACTACCGCTGTGTTCGCAGTTCCTGCGAACATTGATGCGGTGGATGGCGAACCTGTCACCCTGACCCTGGCGGAGGCAGTTACCACTCGCGGCGGCTGGCTACCCATAGCCGCGCTGCTTGAAGGCAGCCGGGGCCTGTGGAACGTGCTGCGCCTGGAACAGACCCCCCAGGGCACTGTGACAGTAAGGGAGGCTGTTGAGGTGCTGGAGATACAGGGCGACCGTGCGTATGTAACAGGCACTTTGGCCGACGGCAGCAGAGTCGTCGCCAACGGCGTTCACCGCACCACCCCGGGAACCCTGGTCTCGATCGCGGCAGTCAACTGAGATGATCGCCCAGTACATATTTCGGCATCCTCGCTACTTTGCGCTCATCATACTGTGCGTATTTGCAGTCGGACTGAACAGCCTCAGCAATATCCCGCGCCAGGAAGAACCTACCCTGACCAATTTTGCTGGCACCATTACCACGTTCTATCCCGGTGCCACACCTGACCGGGTTGAAGCCTTGGTCACCAAACCACTGGAAGACGAACTGCGCAAAATCTCCGAGCTGGACACGCTGCAGTCAACCAGCGGAACCGGTGTCTCCTTCCTCAACATTCGCCTCAATGACGTGCTCAAGAGCCAGGAACTGGAGCGGGTATGGGCCGAGGTACGCGACGCCATGAGCGATGCGGCCACCCAGTTTCCCGTGGGCGTAGGTGACCCCAAATTTGACAACGATCGGCTGCGCTCTTTCACCACTATCGTGGCCATTTCGACCGATCAGGACCAGGGTGTTTCGATTTCACTCATTGGCCGCCTGGCGGAAGACTTCGCAGACCTCGCCCGCAACCAGGATGGCACCAAATTCGTAGAGATCTTTGGCGAGCCGGTAGAAGAAATTCGGGTGGAGATTGATGAAGATGCGCTGGTTGCCCGGGGGCTGAGCTTACGTCAGGTAACGGCCGCGCTGCGCGCAGCAGACGCCAAGATATCCTCTGGCCGCGCGTCCGGTGCCGGCACAGACATGTTAATTGAGCTGGCCGGTGACTTCGATTCCCTCACCCGCATTCGCGACGTTATCGTGGTGACCTCCCCTAATGGCAGCGCCACCCGTATTGCCGATCTCGGTCGTGTCTATAAGAGTGCCGTCAGCCCTCCCCCGGCAATGGCGCTGATACAGGGCCGTCCCGGCGTGCTGATAGGCGTTGCAATGGAGGACGGTCACCAGGTCGATAAATGGGCCGGAAACTTCCAGCAACTGCTGGATGACTATATCGCTGGCGCTCCGGCCAGTGTGTATATCGAAAAGACATTCGACCAGAGCGTCTACGCCAAGAGTCGCCTGCTGGATGTCAGCAAGAACCTGGCAATTGGTATCGCCCTGGTCATTCTGGTACTGCTGTTCACCCTGGGCTGGCGCGCCGCCGTCGTGGTGGCGATTATCCTGCCGCTGTGCGGTTTGATTTCCATTGCAGTAATGGAGCGCACCGGACTGGCCCTGCACCAGATGTCTATTTGCGGACTGATCGTGGCGCTGGGGCTGCTGGTCGATGGCTCCATCGTCATGACCGACGAAATCCGCAAACGACTACTGCAGGGACAGCGCCCTTTTGAGGCAATTTCCAGCTCCGTTGGCCGTTTGCGTATTCCGCTCATTTCCTCTGCTGTCACCACTATTCTTGCGTTTATGCCCATGGCAATCATGCCCGGGCCAGGCGGTGATTTTATCGGTGCGATAGCCACAGCCGTGATCATAATGCTGGTGTCATCGACGGTGCTGGCTATTGTCATCACCCCGGTCCTGGCCGCCTGGCTACTGCCACGCAGTGCCGAAGAAAACGCGCACTGGTATACCGGCGGCATTGCCAGCGGCAGGATGGGCACAGCGCTGGAGTCAGCTATGGACTGGAGCCTGCGCCATCCGGTGGCCGCAGTCGCTTTGTCGCTGTCACTGCCACTGACCGGTTTTCTTTCCTTTGGCACTCTCACCGCTCAGTTCTTTCCCGGTACAGACCGGGACCAGATGTACATCCAGGTGAAGATGGCCGATGGTCGCTCGATCTACAACACCCAAGAGTTGGTGGAGAAATTGGATACAAGATTGCGCGGTGACCCAATGATTCGCCGAGTGGACTGGACCCTGGGCGAGAGCGCTCCGGCTTTCTACTACAATATGTTTCGCTTCAAAGAGGGCATACCCTCCTGGGCAGAAGCCCTGATCCTTACCAACGACAAGCGCAAGACCGATGACCTGATTCGCTCACTGCAAAAGGAGCTGGACAGGGACTACCCGGAAGCCCGGATCATCGTTCGCGGTATCAACCAGGGTCCACCGGTCACTGCGCCGCTGGAGATTGAAGTGCATGGCCCTAACCTGCGTGTACTGCAAGAAATCGGCGAACGCTACCGGCGGCGAATGGGCCAAATACCCTATGTTATCCACACCGATGCCAGCTTGATCGGCGGTGCGCCAAAAGTGGTTTTCCATCTTAACGAAGAACGATTGCGCCTGGCGCAGTTGCAGTTAACCGATGTTGCTACCGCGCTGAACGATGCACTGCGAGGGCAAATTGGCGGCGAGATACTCGAAGGCGCAGAGCGTCTGCCGGTGCGTGTGCGCTTTAATGAAGCCGACTGGGGGTCGCCCGATCAGATTGCCGACATTCGCCTGCCTGTTGGTCTGGCCCAGGGTTCGGCGGCAGCAGGGCTTCCGCTTAACGCGCTGGGAGAACCCGCCCTTGAGCCCTCCCAGAGTCCTATCAGTCGCTACGATGGTGAGCGCTTCAATAATATCCAGGGCTACATTACCCGCGGCGTTCTGCCGGAAGAGGCGCTGAAGTTACTGGTCGCGGACCTGCAGGCTAATCCCATTGAACTGCCCGCGGGTTATCGCATTGTATTTGGCGGTGACACCGACGAACGGGCCAAGGTAGTAGACAAGATCATTGCGCCGATGGGACTGATCCTCTCTGCCCTGTTGGCCACCATAGTGCTGACCTTCAACTCCTGGCGCCTGTCTGCGGTGGCGGTGCTGGTCTGTATTTGTTCGCTGGGATTGTCACTGCTTTCCCTCGCACTTTTCCAATACCCCTTCGGTATCATGTCCCTGGTGGGCGTGATTGGTTCTATCGGTGTCTCGATCAATGCGGCGATTATTATTATTACCGCTTTGCAACAAAACCCTGGCGCCATGCAGGGCAGCACCTACGCCGTGCGCACCGTGGTCATGGACTCAAGTCGCCATATTGTGTCCACCACTATCACTACCTTCGGCGGTTTCCTACCGCTAATTCTGGAAGGCAGCCAGTTTTGGCCACCGTTCGCCATGGCCATTGCCGGTGGCGTATTGCTGTCCACTATAATCTCATTCTTCCTGGTGCCACCCATGTTCCTGCTTTGCGTTCGCCTCGGTAACCCGCTTACCCTGCTACAGCGCCTGACAAGGAAGACAGCATGAGTAAAAGTTATCATCACGGCGATTTGCGCAACGCGCTGATCGTTGCAGCTGCGCAGTTGATTGAAGAAGCCGGTTCACCCGATTTCGCTATTTCCGATGCTGCCAAAAGGGCAGGTGTCAGCGCCGCAGCGCCCTACCGTCATTTTAAGGATAGAGACGACTTACTACAGGCAGTCTCCGAGCTGTGTTTTATTGGGCTTGCCGAGGCGGCCGTCAATACGCGAGACAGCTATCCTGTCGGATCACGCGAGTGCATTATCGCGCTAGGTAAAACCTATCTGGATTACGTCTCCAGCCACGCTGCTTTTTACAACCTGATGTGGTGTGATGACAAACACGTGATGGAAGATCCAGAAAGTGCCAGCGAACGAAGACCTGGCTTTTACACCTTTACAGGCGCAGTACAGGACTGGTGTGAAAAGCGAGGATTAATAGGCTGCGACTCGCTGGATCTAGGAGTGAAGCTTTGGGCGATGGCCCATGGTTTAGCGGTGCTCAACATCAATAGTCAGCTCACATTTTTCCTACCCGAAGCCGATGTTGCCGAGATGCTCTCCAGCAGCGCTAATACCTTTTTGGATGGTGTGGAGCAGCATCACGAGGCGAGTGAATCCGGCTGCTGACACCCAACAGCCGCGCTGGTGCCTAGTCGCTCATACCGCCGCTGTCGCCTTCAGATATATCGATAGTTGCCAGATCCGTATGCTGTTTATCATCGGGCATGCGTCGTCCTCGCCAGTACCATACGGTCCACAGGGAAAGACCGTAGATAAGCACCAGGGCACCGGACAGCGCCGGACGCTCACTGGCGGCGAAATCAACAACTTCCGCGACATCCATCTCGGCCATCACCGCCCAGCGAAACTTGCCAATCTCCAATGGCATATAGGCGGACAACACTTCAATCCCGCGGTAGTCTAAAATGGCACCCCTGCCCTGCTCACCCGCCAGCGCAAGCTGCACAGTTGGTGAGTCAACCTGCTGGGTTAATACCGTGGACTGCGCCGAAAAACGGGAGTCGCTGCGCATCAGCAGGTCTTGCCCGACCAGATAGGTTTCACCGGTCTCTCCCATACCGCTGGTATAGGCCATGATGCCAAGAATGACGTCGGTAGGCAGTTGCAGAGCCAGCACACCGACAAATTGCGCCTGCTCATCGTGCAAGGCCGTGGCAACAAATACCGCCGGCGCCCCGGCACTGGGTCCGTAGGCGCGCATGTCACTAATAGCAATCACTTTGCCGTTGCGGCCGCGTTTGGCGGCATCAAATGCTGTTGCCAGTCCACTGTCTTTCCACGGCCCGGTCAGCAGATTTGTGGTGAAATCGCGCTCTTTTTCAACGGTGTAATAAACATCACCCTCGGGGCCAATGAGGAAAAAATCGTAGTAACCGCGCCGGGTGACAAATTGTCTAGCACTGTCGTGCACGCGCTTGTGTAGCGCACTGTATTGGCTGCCATCGCCGGCGTCATCCAGGTCCAGCAGATAACCCGCTGGGCTGGGGTTCTGGGTCACGTAGAGATCGTATATATCCGCGGCCACCGAATCGCCGTGGGCAGTCCAGGTTTCGTTCATCTGTACAATGGCATCGACAATAGTCTGGTTGCCGCTCCAAAAACGCAGCTCCGCTTCGGCGGTGGAGAAGTACTCCTGAACCGCGCCCTGGCGCAAATCCACTAGCAGTTCCAAGCGCTCGCCAATGTATTGATTGTAGTAACGCAGATTCCACTGGCTAAAGCCCCACACCAGCACCACCAGCATCACCGCCAAGCCGAGAATCCATCCGAGCCAAAATTTCATGCCTCACCCTCCGCGCTGCCCGACACTATGCCACTGGCCAGTAGCAAACGGTCGCGCACCAGGGCATCCACCGCCTGCCAGGTAAAGGAAAAATGCTCGAACTCGTCCTGGCTCACGCGCTCACGCTCCAGATCGCCAATGACTTCCTCCAGGATATCCATCAGTTCATGTTTGTGCTTGTGCAAGGCACCTACGCCGGTAGATGTCCTGGCAAGTGAGGACAGCTCCATCAGCCGCCGATTGAAGTCATGCATGCGCATACGGCGCGAGCGCACCCAGTGCGTGCGTAACGCCAGCGCGGCGGAAAAGATAATCGCAATCATGTACAGCATGGCCGACACCAGGCGCGCATTTTGCTGCATGATGCCCGGCTTCTCTCTATCAAAGTAAGAGCGAGCGCCTGGGTGGGCAGTGATCACGCTGTCGGAGTCGTCAGGTAACGGCCCGATAAAACCGGCCAGCAAGGTATGATCCAGAATTTCCGAACGATTCTCGTAGATGGCCTTGGTGATGCTATAGACCAGGCGTTCATCCAGGTCGGCCCTTGCCACCAAAAGCCTGTCTACAACTGCTGTATCAAGGTTCAGCTCTGGCAGCGCCGGACTACCACGATAGGAACCCCGGGGAATAACCCCAGGCGCAATCGCCGGCTGCTTCAATGCAAGCGCTTCGGCCTGTTCAATCGGGATCAGCTGTAGATTGCGATCGCCTATCAGTTCCCGGATTGTTTGATTACCTGGAGCCCGCACTCGAAACACAGCATCTACCTGGCCCAGTTCCATGGCGAAATTGGCCGCGTCTTCAGACATAGGCAATGCTCCAGGCAGAGCATCTGCCACCCCAAAGTGTTGGGCGAGAAACCAGAAAGAGCTGAACTGGCCACTGCTGGCAGAGGGTGTCGCCACCCGGTGCCCGGCAAGCTCGGCAAAGCTGCCTATGCCGGTATCGCCACGCGCAATCAGGTGATAAGCGTCCTGATAAAGTGTGGTGACGCCCATCACGATGTCTGAAGCCGGGGTATCACCCTGGATTTCAGCCAGGTCAACCCGGCCCTTCTCCAGTAACTTCACATTCTGACGACTACCACCAGTTTCAAATACCACCAGGCGGAAGCCCAGGTTTTTTTCATTGAGCACCGTAGCGATAGCTTCGGTGAGCACAAGGGTTTCGCTGCCCGCGGGTCCGCCGGCAATAGCCACACGCTGTATACGAGAACTACCCAGCCATAAAACCAGCGCGGCAAGGGCTATAAACCAGATCATCGCAATCAGGATTATGCGCAGGCGTGAAGAGAGAAGTTGCAAGATAAAGCACCAAGCCAAACAGTTGTCGGCAGTATAATCGGATCAAATTCGTGTTGGGAAACAAAAAAGGGGCCAAAGGCCCCTTATGGTGCGATAACCGCTGATTAGTTGCTCAATTCAAACTGCGCAGCGGGTGCTGCCAGTGCTTGTTCTCCAGCCGTCGCAAACTTGGCGCCTATCAGACTAGCCATAATGGCGATAAATACAAACGGTACGAATTTTTTCATCACTGCCTCCTGTGGACACTATTAAACAATCACTCTCAACTTGGTGCTTAGTTTAGTGTCCCGGATCAGGCAAAAGGATGGCCGGCGACGCCATCAGCATGGCAGGGCCCGCCATTTGCGCAAACTGACCTAGGGCAGTCGCTCTAACTGACAATTGAGGCCTGCTGGTACCGCGTAATCGGGATTGGGCAGTACCATGGAGAACCTGAAGGTGCCACTGGCGCCGTCAATAATTTTATCCACTACGTCCACTGTTGCCACGAACGGCGGCACGCCCGCCAATTCCGGACTCACCGTGAGGTTGGTGCCCTCTTTGATTTCTCCGAACAAATCCACTGAGGCGATAACATCGACCTTTAGGGGGTCAAGCTGCGCGAGTTTGAGCAACGGCTCTTCGTCCACAAACTCGCCCACTTCTTTGTACATCTCGACTACGATGCCATCCAGAGTACTGTGCACATAGCGTTGCCGCAGCAACTCCTGGGCGCGTCGTAACTCAACTTTGGACAGAGCGTAACGCTCTTTTGCTTCAAACGCTTCAAGCTGGGCAATGGTCTTTTCTGTCTCTGCTTCATCAAGCTGCATGGAAGACATCATGTTTTTCTCAGCCAACTCTCGCGTGCGCTGCTCATTTAACTCACTCAAGTCCAGCCGTGCTTCCTTGGACTGCAAGTCCATACTCATGCCCGCCCGCTTTTCGGCAAGCTCCACATTGAGTTCTTCCACTCCAGACTCCAAACGCGCCAGCACCTGCCCCAGTTTGACCACATCGCCGCGTTTCACCAGAATTTCTGACACTTTACCCCGCGATGAGGCACTGAGCTCGGCAACGGTGGTTGGCTCAAGCAAACACCCCAATACCGGCAAAGGCTCGCCGGCGTGGGCAAACGGGCTTAACACTGAAAGTGACAATGATCCTGCCAGTAACAAGGCCGATCGTGGGGCAATGGACATCAAACTTCTCCGTAAAAACAATTTCTAACTACGATTATAAGGTCTCGCCAGAAAACGCCAGCGCCTGGCGCAGATAGGCGTCATGGGCAGCAACCTGGTCCCGGTTTTTTCTCTCTTTGGTCTCCAGCTGGCGTCTCAGCCGATTATGCAGCCAGACACTATAGCCGCTTAAGACTCTTAGCGGTGTGGAGCACAGCTCGAACAGACTGTCGCTGGAACAGGCATAGACCTGTATGTCACAGCCATCATTACAGCCGTGGCAAAACAGCAGCTGGTCCAGCAGGGAGCCTGGCGTGCCTGCAAAAATCACCTGCTGAAAACTCAAACTCTGCGCATTGCCTTCTGCCGCTAAGGCGTCAGCCATAGTGCAAGACAGCATCAGCCCGCTGACAACAGCAGGAATTTCATCGCCGCTGGTGCACACGGCGTCGCCCCAGGGCTGATCAGCAAACTGCCCCTGAAGACTCGCCTGGGCCTCATCATCCGGGGTAATAATAAGCACATTGACGCTACTGTGCTGCAGTGTAGCCAGGCGTTCAAACAAAGCCGTTTGCCAGTCTGTGGGCGATGCAAAGACACTCACCCTGGGTTGCGCCGCTTGTTGGGTATTAAAGCCGCGAAGCGCTACCAGTCCGTACACCTGCTGCAATTCCGCCAACCGGGGCTTGAGCACCCAGCCACAGGCCGCAAGCTGCATATAACGCGGGAATAAATGCTGCACACTGAGCCTGGTTTTAACGGGCATAGCCGCTTTAGCTGTCGGCTTGTCATGGCACGCCGCCAATAGCTTGCGGTAATCAGATGGGCCTATGCCCTCCTCACAGATTAAGTCCGCAGCGCTTTTGAGCAACGCTATCTCTTCGCCGCGAAACTCAAAATCTACGTCTACTTCCATTGTCGCGGCTATCAGCGCCGCTGCAACGATCGCTTGCGACCTGAACTGGCCACACCACAAGGGCCCTAAGGCTGCACATAATGCCAGCAGCTTCTCGCGCCCGGCCTCGGTCATCACCGGCGCAGTGTGAGAACCCTCGAAAACGTAATCTTCGCCCGCTAGCAGCTGCCTGGCGATATCCACAGCTTCACTGTGAAAGCTGTCTACATGCGAGGCCTCTCGCTCACCCGGTTCTGAAATTCCCACCGGACGCCTGGCCTGTTCAATGAGCACTTCGCGTGCATCAACAATGAGCGCGCAGGACAATCCCGGTAACAGGACTGCGCCTGCCTCTGGCAATTGCAGCTTCAGCCGCGAGGCAATTTGGCCGCGTGCGCTACCCAGTGACTTTTGATCCAGCAAATAATCAAACAGTAATTGCCGGCAGCTGACCGCAACAATGTCTGCGCTATAGCTGGCGCGACGGCTGTCTATATCAGCACCGTCTTCTACCGCCGCCACTTTCAGGCCTAGCTGCTGCCCAAGTGCTGCCAGATCGCCCTCCGCGGTGGGCGCGTCGGCATACACCAGGTGTACCGGCAAACCGCGCAGGGCCATACTGCAGGCGGCCACTATCGCCGCGCGCTCGCAAGCTTCTCGGTCGTGTAATTCAATCAATGTGCGGTCTTCAAGCAGCGCCAATGCAGCTGCCACTATTGCCGGTTCACAAGCCTCACCATGAACGCTCTCCCAGGCCTTGAGAACCTGTGACATTGGCGAGGATTCAGATTCGATAGACTGGGCCGTGAGGCGTGCCGGTTTAAGCTTACGGCGCAGCAGCAAGGCTGCAATAGCTGCTTCAATGGTGTCGCTCAGTGTACGGGCCGGCTCTGCCTTACGCTGGGGGTAAGGCCCAAGCAGTAATGAAGGCGCCGGCTTTTGTTGGAACTGGGGCAACATTAAATATCAAAGCGCTTAAGAAACGCGCGGCGCACAGCACGCCATGCCTGCTTGCCGAAGCTTTCGTAGCCGTGGTCAAACCGCAGATAGACGCGCTCGCCAATAAAGCGGGCATCGGCGGCGTCTGACAGTTCCAGTTCAAACTGGAAAAACGGCTCGAATGCCTGGGTTGGGTCCTGGCCCAGCGGATCGATCGCGATGCGTCCGCCGGCCTGCTCGCCCAGCGCTGAACTGGGTAGCATTTTGGTTGAGGCCGGCACTTCGCGCAGTACCTTCACCGAAACCACCTCTTCAACCTGGCTGGTAATTCGTGCCTCTACCGCCTCAATACCGCGGCGCACCTGGCCTATATAGTCCTGCTGTACGACAGCCATTACCGTGCGCACCGGATAAGAAGCCACATAGGCCAGCAGGTCGCCCTGGCGATAAAAGCGACCCAACATCGCATCGGGCCTGGAGATCAGTACCGTACCGTCATGCGGGCTGGTAATGCGCAGGCCATCACGCTGTGATTGGGCGCGCTGCAACTGCGCGGCAATGGTTTCGTATTGCGCCCGGGTAATTTGTGCCTGGCCGGCATCGTCACGTATTTGCGCCTGAAAACGCGCATTGAGTTCCGCCAAGCGTGCTTCCAACACCCTTATTTGCGAGCCTAACAATGGGTCTTCCAGTTGAAATAGCACTGTTCCCTTACTCACCTGCTGTTCCGATGCCACCTCTACCGACATCAGCACGCCGTCACCGGCCGCGCGCACTTCCGCGCTATCGGGCACCCATACCACACCCTCTGCCGTGGTATAGCTGCGCAGCGGTATGGCGAGAATAAGCACCGCAAGCGTAGCAATGATGGCAACGCTAATGCCAACGGCCTGCAGTCGGTTTTCCCGAAACACCTGACTATTGGCGAGGAATTTGAGCTTGCGCCACAGCGGTAATACCAGCATGGCGTTGAGCGCCCACAACGCCAAAATCACGCCAATAAAAAAGAACTGTCCGGCCACAAAGCTGACAATGGTGACCATAATAAACAGCCGATAAAAGAACGCTGAGATGCCATAAGACACGAACCAGCGGGCCTCTCCTTTGGTTGCCAATGGCCGCTGCGCCTGCTTGCTGCGCAACACATAGCGCTGGGTGAGATACCCCAGAAAACCGGTAGAGCGGGTGCCGAGATTGGGAATTTCCAGCGCGTCTGAAAACACGTAGTAGCCATCAAAGCGCAGCAGCGGATTACCGTTAAAGAACAGGGTCGATAAGCCGCCAATCAGCATAGTGTTGAAGGCTATTGCGCGGATCAGCCCCGGCTGGGTTTCGGTCCACACCCACATGGCCAGGCTGGCCAGCATCAGCTCCACCATAATGCCGGCCGCGCCCACCAGCATGCGCTTGTGCTTATCGCGAAACGCCGAAGATGCCGACGCATCCACATAGGGCACCGGCATGAATACCAGAAACAGCACACCGATATCGTGCACTTCACCGCCCCAGCGCTTAACAGCATAGGCATGGCCCAGTTCGTGAAATAACTTCACCACCGGGTAAATAAGCACCATCACCAGCAGGTTATTGGGCGCGAACGCACGATCCGCCAGGTTGCCGGTAAGTTCCCCCCAGTGCATGCCGGCCAGTATCACTCCGGCTGCGACAATAGACGCCCACAGCAAAAAACCCCAGCGGCTGAACAAGGGATTAACCAGTCTGGCAGTCTTGTTTAAAAAGGCATCGGGGTCTATCAGCGGCAGGCGAATGGATAAGGGGCTCATCAGCTTCTGGCGCCTACCCATCCGCTGTTTACGTTCTGTGCGCGACAGCAGATTTTGCACATCGACGCTCATGTCGCAGATCACCAGGTCGTGCTGGTGCAACTGTGACAACAACCTGATCACTTCAGTCTGCCCCGGGGCGGCGTCGCCCCAGCGCTCCAGGGTCATGTCCCACAGTTGTTGCAAACTGCGTTGGCCGTCCATGTGACTGATAAAATAATGCGCTATCGCCGAAAAGCGATGAAAGCGCGAGGTGGTCTGGTCTTGTAAGACGTACCAGACCTCGCCACGAAACGACTGGCGATTAAAATGCACCCGCGGGGCGAGGCAGGGTTGCAGGTCCGCTACACTATCCCAAACTGGACTCAGTAAATCTTCCATAGGAGCCTTAGAACCACTCCCACAGTGTTAATTTGAGCCAGTGGGTGAATCGGTGCGTCCACACCCAGATCAAACGCCGTTGTCCTGCGTCTATCTTGCCCACCCCTTCCATGCCCGGGCGCAGGTAGTCGGGGATCTCTTCTAACTCCCCTTCTATCCTGAACACGTTTCTGCCGTCCCAGGCCTCGGCCAATGGCGTCACTCGAGTTACCACTAATGGCATGCCTGATTCGCTGCCAGAACGTAACACCACAATGCCGGTTTGGCCTACCGCCACACTGCTGATATCGCGCTCATCCACCAGCAAAATAACCCGGTAACTGTCTAGCGGGGCAATTTCAAACAGCACTTCGCCACGCGCCACCGGAGCGCCCAATGACTGGGACAGATCGCCGGAGATAACGACGCCGTCGAAGGGTGAGCTTGCCTTCATTCTGGCCAACTGCTCACCGGCCAGTGATAGCTGCGCGTTTGCCTGCTCTAACTGCGCCTCGAGCACGCGCACCTTGGCCGCCTGCCTGCCAGCCACCGCATCACGCATCTGCCGTTCCAGCTGCAATGCCTCGCTACTCCAGCGCAATTGTTCCAGCTTTAAATCGCGATCATCCAGCTGATACAGCGTTTGCCCCCTGGTGATAACATCGCCGGCCCGCACCTGGGCAGACTCTACATAGCCATCTACCGGCGCCACAATGGCTTGCAGCACGGTGCTTTCCAAACGGGTATCGGCCGTTACCCGGTACTCGGTGTGATACACGGAGAAAAACGCAATGGCCAACAGCGCAACAACCATCACCGCTTTGCGCACATAGTGATTCTGGCCAAACAACTTGATGGCCTGCTGGCGCAGCGATTCCACGCCCCGGCGCCACCAGGATTGTTCGGCGCGCTGTTTGTCGTGTAACAACGGCCCCAGCACGGCCGCAATCAGTTCCAACTGCTCCAGCTGTGATTCCACCAATACATGCTCAGCCGGCCATTCCAGGGTAATTGCACCGAAGTATTTTTCGCTGCCGGGCAAGGGAATGCTGCACACAGCATGTTCGATGCCTTCATCGAAGGTAGCCAATGCTTTTTGCGCCTGGTTAAGCAAAATGGCTGAGTCGTCGAAGTTGGGAAACACCACACTGGCCTGCTGATCGACAGACTCATCCATGGCACAGCCAACGGCCTGCAATACCTGCATCTTTTTAGAAAAGTCGCTGGCACCTGAAACCGCGTCAACCCGGCAAAAACCCTTGGCACAAGTACCCAAACTGACGCGGGTGCAGCCCTGAGACGATGCCAGTTCATTCACTGCCGATATCGTAGCGGCCTGGAAGCCCTGATGCTCCAGCGCTGAGGCGGTGATATTGAGCAGCTTTACCAGCTCTTCGGACTGGGCAGCTTCCCCTGTAGGCAAACGCCGGCGATAGAACAGCTCCAGCCACGCGCTGCTCCAACGCAGGGCACGCATGCTGGACTCCAGGGTAGGTTCATCCGCTGCGGCTAATCGCACCGCAATCAGCGCCACGATCTGCCCTTGCATCAACACCGGGTAACACAATTGGGAATCCTGCTGCCCAAGCTCACCTACCAGAGGCAATACGACAGCTTGCTGCCGTGAAATAGCTTCATCGACCACGTTGTTTAGCGTCAGGTCTACCGGTTGTTCCCGGGGCCAGTGTGAGGCAGCAACCAGTTTGCCGGTTTCGCTGCGCAGCATTAGCACAGCGGCACTTTTCACCTGAGGCAATTGGCCGAGCACGCGCTGCAGCCAGCTGCGGGCATAACTGGCCGGGCTGTCGGTTGAAATGAACTCACTCCAGGACACGCCGGCCTCCGGATTTGAGTTTATCTCGGTATTTTGATCGTTACTGACTGGGTCTTGCATGAAATTCCCTACGCAAAGCCTTGCTCACAAAAGTCTGTCTGCTGTTGTTTCGGCCAAAAACAAAAAATGGCAGGAACAAGCCTGCCATTATTCGCCTAACCAGCCGCTGGGGCCAGCAGATAGTATGCTTAAACGCTTATTGTTGCGCAGCTCCCAGGTTCATTTCGCCGTGTTTACTCTCATAGTCTGCGACCACTCTGGCAAGCAGAATGCTCAGGCGCTTGGCTGCATAGGGATTGAGCACAATCCGGTTATCCAGCTCAACAGTCAGCTCCTTGGAGTCGGTACCGTTCCAGGTTTGGTTGGTGCCGAAAAACACGGACACCTCTTCTCTGGTGCTGTTTGAATTAACCACGTTGGCATACGAGGTGCTCATATTGGAAGCATCCCAGTTGACCTTCAGTCCTGAGGCCTCTGCTGGGCTTTTTTCTTCCGCTGGCTTATCTTTAGACACTAACACTACTCCTGTTTATTAAGTTTACGGGGCCAATGGCCCCAGCTTTTTTCTAGAAACTGTCATTCCAGTCGACCTGGGCGCCCTGCTCTTCCGCGCTATCGGAAGACAAGGAGGCTACGGCCATCTCTACCCAGCCACCGTCAAGCTCAGCGCTTTGGGCTGTTGCCAGACCGCTATCATCATCGAATGTGTAAACGCTGCCAGAGGCCAGTAGCCCGGCAGAACGAACACCGGCATCCAGCGATTCGTGCATCAGGCCGTTATCACCGTGGCCCAGGCCCAACTGGTGGCCTATTTCGTGCATTACCACACTCAACAGGTCCATCTTGGCCGAGGCGCCCTCGGTGACACTCTTGCCGGCAACAAACTCCTCGTCTTGCATGCCTGTGGCATCTACAAACCAGCCGTAGCCTGCGGCGTTACTGTCGATGTAAATGGTCTTGCCATCGCTGGATGCCAGGGCGAGCTTCAAACCGCCTAGATCGGCAATTTGCAGCGACATGCCAGAGAGCTGGGTCAGCTGTGCTTCATTGAGCAGGCCAGATGCCAACCAACGCTGCACTGCAGCCTGGCCAACAGCGCGCAGGTCATCAATGATCACAACCTCGGTGCTGTACTCCTCGGGGAGTTCTGCAGCCATTAAGTTATTCTCAAGCTCCTCAGGTTCACCAGAGTCGTCGAACTTGCCTTTCATGTTGCCAGGCTGCGGATCGCGCGGTGACCCTTTTTGCTCTTTGGTCAACTCGTCTGCGTTATCCACCAAGCCAAGCTCATCGAAGAAAGAACTGTCTTCACCCAGGTTCATGTCGGCACCCGAGAACTCCCCGAGTTGCTCAATGAACTCGACAGTATCCGGCGAAATCTTGCGATTCACTGTGGGTGCGCCGAAGCGACTGAACGGCACGTAGAAGCTGTTGTACTCGCCGTTCCAGTCAAACAGACGATCGCGACCAGTGTTGGCGATCAATACATCCAGGCCACCGCCACCGTAGGCAAAGTCACCGTAATTGTATTCGTTATCGTCAACACCAGGTGTGGTGAGATTATCATCGGCATTGATTAAGTCATCGCCTAAGCCACCAAACATGCGGTCGGCACCCGTACCACCGACAATCCAGTCGTTACCCATGTCGCCGAAGATGCGGTCGATACCGTCGCCGTCAATTACTGTGCCAGCATCCTGCTCAAAGTTAAGTAAGAAATCCGTTATTAGAGGTCGCGGGTCTTCGGCAATGAATTCCTCCAGCTTCTGATCGACCTCGTTATACTCAAGCGGATTAGCCGGGTTATAGCTGTAAGAGCCACCTACGATCCGATATTCCGCGACTGGGGTATCATCGCTCGGGTCCTGAGGTTGATTGTGATAGTGAATTTCCAAGGCTTCAGCACCGGAGATGGCATCATCGCCAGAGCCGCCGTGGATGAAGTCGTCACCGAGGCCACCGTAGATGACGTCGTTGCTACCAACGTCCCAGGCGTGCAACTCTGCTGCCTTGTGAATTTCACCGTTGGGATTCACCACGGCACCAACAAATTTGCCTTTGGTACGGATAACTTGTTGGCTAGTTGCCTCATCAACACCATTCAAAGGTTCGGCCGTGCCATTTTTACTGACTTGTATCAGGCCATCATCCCCGAGGATGCCATCAACACCGCTACCGCCATAAATACGATCGTAGCCGACGCCACCGATCAGGTTATCGTCCTGAGATTCACCAAACAGCACGTCATTGCCGATCATGCCGTGGATGGTGTCATTACCCAACTCGCCATGCAGTTCGTCAGCACCGCCGAGGCCTGCCTCTGAATTATCCACGCCTGGCAAGTAATCCAGCAAGGTGTAGGCTCGCACTTTTAGCTGCTGATCGTAGCTGTATTCTTGATCAGGCAATGTGGCGACCCTGGCGTTGTCACCCAGAATCAGGTCAGAGTCATTCGTATTTCTGCCATCAGTAACGTCATTGTAATCGGTCTTGTTGCCAGACCCTCCGTAAATAAGATCGGAGCCGTCGATACGGCTATTCTCATTCAATCCAAAGAGATCCGAACTGCCACCTATCAGGACATCCTGGCCCCAATCGCCGCGAATGGTGTCGTTGCCGCCGTTACCTTCTACATAATCGTCGCCACCCTTACCTTTGATATTGTCGTTACCCAACTGACCGAAAATGAAGTCATCTCCGCCCTGACCCACCAGCAAATCGTTACCGAAAAGAACCTCCTCGGTATTTGCCTTGTGGTTCATGAAAATGAGATCAAGCCTGTCGAAGGTACCGAGGTTTTCAGGGTCCGGTTCCAAGCGCTGCACGTTAGGTTCCAGCTCTGCCGGTGTGGCACCTCCGTTGTCTTTATAAAGACGGGTTGCGCCATCCGCCAGGGACTTGTTCAATTCTGAGAGATTACCGCCCTTATCAAGCAGTGTAATTCGGGCATTATCACCGAGGATCAAGTCGCTCTCGCTACCGCCATCTACTTCATCGGCACCGGTGCCGGCGATGATAATATCGTCGCCGCCGTTACCGTAGATATAGTCGGTATCGCCGACCGCCGGATTGCGAGCAACGATCAATGTGGCCTCTCGCTCGGTGCCATCCGTTTGATCAGAGGGCACCTGTTCCAGATTGCCGCTCTCTGGCTTGGACAACATGTTGTCGAAATCATGCTCCAGACCCACTCGGGTAATCAGCTGGCTGGTAACATCTGTTTCAATGTCAAAGTAATCAATGCGGCCCAGGTCGCCAAAGAGGATGTCATTTGCAGCACCGCCCCGGAGCGTATCCTGACCCTCGTCACCGAACGCGATTAGTGCGATGTCAGTGGTTGATTCGGATGCGTCAATCGTGTCATCACCGCGCTCGCCCTTGACGGCCAGGAAGCTATTAATGTCCGTTATTAAGATTTTGTCATTACCGGAGCCGGCGTTAATAAACGTAACAGTCTGGTATTCGTCTTTTAGTGGGTCTTCTGACTCAAACGGCCCCTGTCGAGTGTGAGTGGCTGAAACCAATAATTCATCATCACCACCACCGAGATTTACAGTGAAGTTCTCCATGTTGAGATAATCGATATCGACGGAGGGCTCGCCCGCAACGATCTCATCGGCACCGCCTAATGTCAGGCTGAAATTGTGCGCAATGAGCTCGTCACTATCATTAAATTTCGCGCTGAGCTCGCCACTATCATTTGAAATGGATTCATTGTTGAAAATCGTAACAACGTCTTCGCGCTCGTACTCGTTGACCAGCAGGTTGGGATTGGTCGTAGAGAACGTAAAGCTGCTATCTGAGGTCGGCCTATCAGCAGCATCCCATTGGGTACGCTCATTAAATGTAATCAGATATTGATCTGTGCCAACAATCGCCGATATATCCTCCACAATCGCTGCCTGTCCACGACCCGGCCCATCCGTAATCTCAAAAGTGTACTGCTGGGATATCAATACAAAGCGATCACTGACTCCAAGCAACCTCATTGCTTCGCCTAGCCCTTCCTGGTCAATAACGGCGCTGGTAAGGCTATCCGACCCAACCAGTTGGCCAGCTGCCGGGGGAATATTTTTCTCACCAGGCAGCATCAGCGGATCACCCAATGAACCGATGGCAAGATCAGAATCGCCCTCGCCGTCCAGCGTTAAAGTACCTTCAAAATCACTGAGCACGCGGGGTATGGAGGGGAACACCTTGGTATCGCCGCCATCAACAACATTGTCGTCGATTGCAGACACTTTGACTTGCTGAGGTTTATACCAATTGGCCAGGTCAAACTCCAAATATTGCCTGCCTGTTTCCGCTCCTTCTTCATCAACTTCGGGAATCAAAAACTCGCCGCCAACGGTAACTTGGTTCTCTTTATAGAATACCTGTCCACGAGTAGTGATGGTCTCTTCAGGCTGAATAAACACCTTCACTACTTCACCTTCAGCCGGAGGTGTCGACAACTTAACATCGTAGTAATCGTTGACAAGGTCACCAGGATCTATTTCGGTAGGATCAGCTGATTCAATAACGTTAGTTGAGCCATTGGACTCGATGATTATCACTTCTGGCACTACAAGTTCTTCACCCGCGCCCGAGGACGTGTCTGCTTCAGGTGCAGTCAAATCCAACCTCACTTCCAGAGCTGGCGCTTTAACAGCCGAATAAGACTGGATCTGATACACGCTTGTGTCATCCAGCGGCGTTTCCCAGGGCTTGTTCAGCGTCAGTTGCTCGTCAGTGCTTTGCATAATCAGCCGTTCCTGGCCGATACCCGTGCCTTTGATAATTTCAACCGTTGCGCCGCGTAAAGCACCGCCTTCAGGTCCGCCTTCTGAGTTGGGCAACTTACCAGGAGGCGTATTGATGGTGGTGCGGTTTTCACCGTCGACGATTTCGCCAGTGATAATTTTGCCGCCAACCAGTCTGATTTCAAAAGTCGAAGGAAGTTTATTGCCATCCGCGTCCACCTTATCATTGGACCCATCGGGCTCTATATTCCAGGATGTGATCAGTTCGAGGACAATTTTTGAGTTTTCTGCATCATAGCCACCAATACCCCGCTCCTGGCCTTCACCATCGCCATCAATAATCTTAATGGTGCCACCAATGAGCGAACCATCGCTAGGCAGCGTGTCTGACAGGTTTTCGAGCGTTATGATTGGTGACTGGTTACTGCTGTCTTTGACCTTACCGCTAATCACAAACTCTACAGGATCAGGGCTGATCAGGAACTTGCTGGTATCGTCTAGCGCTGTGTCCCAGGGCTTGACCAGAGTCAACTCGTTTCCGGCGCTAGCGACGATTAACCGCTCCTGATCAATACCTGCACCCTCCGTGATTACAACTTTACCGCCGCTCAGGTCTCGAACGAAGGTAACATCAGTTGCGATTGTTGTGTTGTTGGAGGCATCCTCAATATCACCGGTTGTATAAATCGTGCTATCTGGGGCTCGAATAACAATTTCTGACGTCTCATCAGGAATGGTATTCCAAGCAGTGACCAGGGTTAACTCACCTTCATCTGTGTAACTACTAATCTCTCGTACCTGATTAACCCCGGTACCGCTGGTGATTTCGATAGTACCGCCATTGAGAGAGTCATCATTGGGCAAATCGTCTGAGGTGTCTACTTGAGCGAGCGCAGGCAGGTTGCTCTGCGACGTAACCATGCCTTCAATTTCATAGTCCAGCGAGATTCGCTCAGTTTTGATTGAATGCACGAGATTGCCTAATCGGCTACCGTCTTCGTCGTCGCTAAGATCAAAGTCGCCATTTGCAGCGAATGATATGTTCTGTGCAACGTTCCAGTTATCTTTATCAAATACCACTTGTATTGAATCTGATCGTTGCTCGCCATCGACAAACTGAATCAAAGGAAGAACCTTTTTCTTGCCTTTATCATCGCGTTCCTCGGTAGTCACACGTGGCGCTACTGCGGTTACGATGACACGCTCATCATCTTTAGGCGCCTGGGTTAGCACAACAGAGTACATGGCGAACGTGCCCAATGCGTCTTGGGCAACAGCTGGGAGCTCTACCTGCGGAGTGATAACGATAGCCGGCTCATTATTGTCGGCCACGTTGGCGACAACATCACGAACACGCACCTCTTTATAAGTAGCGTCATCGGTTTCTATAGTATGAGAAATCGTGCCACTGTGACCCAACAAGTCATTACTGATAATAGGCGGCGGATCACCGGCCACGTTGAAACTATCACTACCCAGGCCTCCTACGACAGTGGTATCTGCACTGGTGCCCTGGATAAAGAAGCGGTCATCGCCTGCGCCTCCATCCACCACCAGCGTCTCCACATTGACATAATTAACGTTAATGCCAACACCGAAGATACCTTCTTTGGCGACAATAAAGTCATCGCCAAATTCGGTACCGATAACGCGCACCGTGTCTTCGCCCTTGCCGCCATCGATACTAACCGGGGCATTAACGGCGTATTGAACCAGGTCAGCATCGGTGCCGCCCGATATATCCGTTCGCTCTTGAATCGTTTCCTGCGAACCAGATAACGCAAATGCTCTAACGGTGAATTCGTCGTTACCGTCGTCACCATTGACCGTCAGTACCGCCTTGTTGTGGAACACCACAAAGGCGTCATTGTCATCGCCACCATTAATGGTAGTGGCTTCGGTAATACCATTACTAAGGAACCCGCGTGTCGTTTCAATAGTGGCGAACACATCCGTTTCACCCTCGTTGTAGTCCTGACCATCAGGATAATCGGGGTCTGTAGGGTTCGGATGATCCTGAATGTTTCCTGCTTCGACATCATTAGTGCGAGGCAGATTAAACATCTGTCCTATCTGGAAGATATCTTCGCCTGAACCACCGTTAATTGTTGTTGCAGCGCGGTTGTCATCCAATGCAAAGTAGTCATTGCCATCACCACTATTGATGACGAGCGTTTCCATGGAAACCGTATAATCTACACGCTCTATCGGGTATTCATCCTGAGGAGAATCAGGGTCCGGATTAACATCCTTATTCAGGATTGCCACGAAGGCCAGGCCATCGGCCCGATTTGGATTTGCGCGCAGCAGGTATATGTCATCACCTGCTTCTCTAACTGTGGGTTCCGCAACTTCGGAAGGTTCATCGCCCCACCCCTCAAACTCTTCATCGTCCACCTCAGTGCCCTGCAAGAACACCTCTGAACGCTCGACACCTGTCTCATCATAAGAGACCGTGACTGAGCCATTAATAGTCAGGCTATCGGGACCAGTGGAAGCGCGACCACTGTCAAACGTGGTTACCAGGCGATCGGCGGTACCACCGGTATAGTTAACAACATACTGGTCAGAACCCCCTTCGCCATCGAGAATATCGGTGCCATAAGTAGAAACTAGTTCGTCGTCACCAAAATCTTCAGCATTCAGCGTAACGCCAGGCCTACCATCGGTATCCCCAAACAGGATGTCGTCACCAAAATCACCGTCGAGATAGTCATTGTTTGCACCACCGAACAGCTCATCCGAATCGCCACCACCTCGAAGGTGGTCATCGCCCTCATTGCCGAGGATCTTGTCGGCGCCTAGGCCGCCAAACAGGATATCATCGTTGTCGCCACCTTCAATGTAATCTTGGCCATCACCGCCGTAGATCGAGTCATTGTCGTCGTCACCGAAGAGCTGATCCCTACCTTCGGCTCCCACTATCAGGTCTTCACCACTATTCCCTCGAATAGTGTCATAACCTAGCTCGCCGTAAAGGTCATCATTACCACCGCCGCCAGCAATGTCATCGTTACCCTTGCCGCCGTAGATAATATCGGCATCGCCGCCACCACGAATTATATCTACAAGCCCGTCATTCGGTTGCTGGCTTGCAACACTGTCATCGCTTAAGTCGACAAAACCACCATCGCCAAAGATCAGGTCTGCTCCATCGTCAAGAGTCTCGTCTCGCTCGGTCAAGGTAGAAAATCGAGTGGCATTATCTGCTATTAGAGCGCCCTTATTATCCGCATCGATAACGCGAGAGCCCGCCCACATAGCATCACCGTGCAACATGTCACCGCCACCAGCACCGAAGACAGTATCTGCGCCTGTCCCGCCGGAAATAATGTCAGCTCCATCTACTGCTCCTATGCGCGCGCGCAAGGTGTTAAATGATTCTGGGTCCAGAAAATCAACATCGCCTTTGTTACTAAGAATCTCCAGCTCGTCGCCGCTGATGATATCCGAACCGCCCTCACCGAAAATGGTGTCGTCGCCCTGCCCACCAATGAGAACGTCGGCACCAGGGCTACCAATGATAAGATCGTTTCCAGTGCCACCCGTTACATAGCTCTTGCTACCGGCGCCGCCACCCAGAATGATCGTGTCGTTACCTGCACCGCCATCAATATGGAAAATGATATTGGAAGTTATACCACTGAGATCAAGGTAATCATCGCCGTCGCCTAGCTTGATTACCATTACCTCGGGTACGTCATAGGCCGGAGTAAAGAAGTCTGGAGCTCCCAATGAGCGTGCAGCAATTGCTGGTGCAGCCGAAGGCGCATCTGACAGCGTCACCGTCAACCCATTACTGCCCTGTGTCACGACTACGCGCTCAGCGCCATCGGACAAGTCACCATTGAGACGCAAGTCGGAGAGTTCACCAACGCTAAGTTGCAGTGTTTCACCCTGTGAACCGGCATACGTGGTGCCCAATTGCAGCGGTCGATCGAATTCTAAATCAAATTCGAAAATAGGGATTCTCGGTGTAATATCCTCGTTATAGCTGATAGAGAAAAGAAGTACATCGACCTCGAGGAACGCTTTTAGCTGTGCATACACTTCACCGGATACGTCAAAAATAGCTAGCGGGGTAAGTAGTTTTTCTAAACCCTCGGCGTTGGCCTGCGCCACAATATTACCTAACAATTCTTCAATTCTAACCTTGCCATCAAGGTTGGGGTCATTCAGGTTAAAGTCGATGCTGCCATAGACACCGCCAGACACGCCGCCCTTGGCTACACCAAGATTCAATTCAGCTGCCGCCACGAGGCTAAGGTCCAACTCGAGTTCGGGAACATCGGTAGACTCGGTATCGTAGTAGTCGTTCAAGTAAAGGCCATTAAAAATCAGGCCGGGATCACTAAAGCCCGAATCGGCAAACTGGTTGATTCCTGATGTGTCAAAGCCGAAGGCCAGTTTGGCAATTGCCGAAAAGGAACCTGTAATAGAGGCCCCCAAGGGACCAATAATGGGGAAGAACTGGCTGTAGGTAAAGTCGACGCCGAGCGGCTCCAAAGTGAATTCAAACAGGTCTACATCGCCGCCCGACAATAGGCCAAATACCTCTGTCGGACTACTCAAAAACGGGAAACTGATCGTTCCATTACTCTTAAGAGTATTAACGAAATCCTTTGCCTTGTTCTGATTTGTCCCCGATGCGGGAATATCAGGAGTTGTAGGCTGATCGTCATTCTTTGCTTTAGCTTCCTCGGCGGCGGCGGCGGTTTGCGCTTCGCTCACTGCCTGCCCCAAATCAAAGTTATCTGGATCTGCTACGGGAGCACCAAGTATCTCAAAATCTCCGAATGGAATAACGAGGCTATCGGCATCGGTAGGAATACCGTTGATTACCGATAACAGGTTATCGATCGACCTTACAAAACCAACCTGTTGCGGAAGGATGGCTTCCGCTATATCGAGCAGGCTCGTTGAAGGACCCAAGTCAGAAATAACCGGCAAAGGCGCCGTAATGAAGTCTACAACGTCCTCTATAGGCCCGGTAACTTTCTGGACCTCACTCAGCACGGGGCTGAGGAACTCACTGAAGAATGACCCAGCATCGATCTCTACGTCATAGAAACCAACCTTTTGCAGGCCTGCGGAGATGCTGTCGCCGCTAATTCCCTGTATCTTGGTTGCGTCTATGGGCCCTGGCCTGGTGACAATGCCGTCTTCAACGCTGACGTCGTCGATCGTCACGGAAGTACCGTCAGCCAAGGTTTCGGCAGGTAAAGTCCACTCGGTCAGAAAATTGGCATTAATTTGTGGCAATGCATCCGCACCGTCGACCTTGAGCTCAAGGTCAAGATCAATCAAGGCATCTGCTGCTAGTTTGACTTCGAAATCCAGACCACCAAGATCAGAAAATCCAGCACGATCCTGCCCTAGATTCCTGCCATTTTTAACGTCAACAGCGAAGGTTGTACTCAAGCCTGTTTTCTCGATGTTATCGGTGCCCTCGCTCGCGGTAAACTGCAAAAAACCCAGCGTGCCAGCCACGCTTGTGCCGTCAGCTAGCCTGGCATCGATACCGAGAGTCAGTTCATCACCGGCCAGGTCAAGGTACGCGCCTTCTTTCTGGCTCAAGCCAAAGGTCAGGTCCAGCACCCAGTCAACATCCAGCTCAACAGCACCGGTTGTTTCAAGTCCCAAGCCCGGTATCCCCAAATCCAGATCAATACCGGCGTCCAGCATGTAGTCGTCTGCCAATACTACCTGCCACTCAATGTATGGGTTGTCACCTGTGTCCTCAAGCTTCTCAGTTACCTCTACGCCGATCTGTAGCTGGTAAAATAAATCTTCCAGTAAGGTCACTACAATAGAGGGCTGATCAGGATCGGCAAAACCGTTTATACCCTCGCGGAATCCCTCAATAAAATCAGCGCGGAAATCCTGAATGAACTGTGCACCATCGGCCAGCTTGTCGCCTACCAATGGCAGAGTGAGCCCGCCTATTTCACCGTCAAGTGCATCCTGTAACCCGGCAAGGAACAAGTCAACGCCGTCTACTGCCAAAAGTATGTTGTCCAGCAGTCCCTGGTTGGCAAAATCAAAGCCCAAAAGACCGTCGGTAAAGCCAGCTTCAAGCGTGACATCTGGTACATAGCCAGTGTCTTCACTGACTTCTATTGCTATATTTTTAGAAGGGCTCGATTCGGTGGGGAAACTGACATCAAAATTGGCATCTAAAGAAGGTGTAAGGCCACCTTCAAACAAGCTGGCGGTGATCGGATCCCCGGCAGTGTAGTAGTTTTTAAGGTCGTCTCCGACCAAACCGACCCCGACTACGATCGTGGCGTCAACTTCTCCGTCTTTAACAAAGATACCTGCGGGTCCAAGGGCGCCGCGGAAACTGATATCGTTACCGCTCAATGCGAAAGACCCGTTCAGACCAGTGTCGTAGTTCCCGTCAGTGTCCTCTCCCCCGAACACGTAAACTTCATAAAGATTCTCGTCCTTGATCAGTCCTACGCCGAAGGCAAGACTAAGCGTAAGCATGCCATCTGCACCTATATCAGCTGCGCCGGCGAGTGATGCGCTGTCGCCAAGAAGTGCTTGAAGCTCGGGGATGTATGAAATCAGGTCAAAATCTATGCCTAAATCTTCGCTAAACCCAAGCTCGAGTTCCAGGTCGATTCGCAAAGCATTGTCACCTTCCACGTCTACCAAAGACAGCTGCACCTGGTCCGACGCCGGGTCGATACCGAAAGCCGCCTTCAGAGCCAGTTCCAGATCCTGCAGGCTGCCTGCTTGATTTTCTTCAGAGCCCGATACGGCAGCATCCAACCTATCCGCGATGGAAATAAAGTCGGTCACACTCGCGCCGACCAATGGGATCGGCTCTTGCAGGAACTCGAAGCCCTCGAGGTCGCTCAATAGGCCTGCAGCAATCACGATCCCATCAAGGATTTCACTGAAACCTATATCTGAGAAGTCCTTAATCGCCAGACCCGAGAAACTGGTAGTAACATCGATGTCATAAAGTGATTCATCACCAGTGGGATTCAACTCAATCGTGACAGGTGCGGTTAAGTCACCGGTTAAACCTTCAGGCAAGCCCGCCGCGTCAACACCAAGCTGTAGATTGATGGCGCCACTTGGCGTGTCTACCTCAAGAAGGACTAAATCTGAAGCGAATGCACCGGTATCTTCAGGGTCATCATTATCGATCGAAGGAAAGAAAAACTCTCCAATTTGGGCTAGCGTGAACCGTTCTGGACTATTAACGTCATCAATTTTTGGGTTAATGAGCGTCGCCTTAACCCCAGCGCTCAGATCACCGTCGCCAGATAAAGTGACGTCGACAAACCCGAAACTGGCGAAGGCTTCAACGTTGCTCGCCTCGAGCGTCAGGTCGGCTTCGACAAAGACATCTTCAAGGAACAAGCGTTCGGCCAGAGTGGGCCCGGCAATAACACTGCCAACTATCGTGCCGTTACCACCAGCGACCTTGTAGATCTTGTCGATAACGGTGCTCTCGTCAGTCTCCACGATAGTGCCATCAATACCGGTGATACCCAACTGCAGGGCCGCCTTGGATCCGTTAGTCAAGGATACCGAGAAGCGCTTGAGATCTTTGCGGTCAGACTTTTCAGTCCCATCAAGGCCTACCTCAATTTGCTTCAACACCAACCTGTCACTCGAGTCAGGGTCAATTTCCAGCGATACCTTTTCATCCGTACCCTCGAATATCGCGTCAGAAAGGGCATCAATATCTACTAGACCTTGAACATCGATGGCGTAGCTGAAACCGTCGCTGGTATTGATAATGAAGTCATCTGTATTGGCTTCAACGGGAATGCCGGACGCTGTAGCATTAATGAAACCCAAGCGCTCATTATCCTCCACCGCAAGCGAATTGGAATCGCCAGCAGAAACCTTGGCAATAATCAGCCTGTTACCTGAAGAAGAAACTTCCACTTTGCCCTTCAGGCCTTCAAACTTTGCCTCCGTCTCAATCGCCTTATTGAGATCATTAACCAGATTCAGGATATTCGAGTTGTAGGCCAGGTCGATTTCATCGAGGTCTATTTCATAGCGGTCGCCTCCATAAAGGATGGCCAAGTGTTTAGTTAATGCTGCCGAGGAACCGGGGTTGGTAGCCTCAATTACTTCCACAGCTTCAGTAGTAGATAGGCCGAGGAAGGTTTCGGCAAGGGACCCGGGGGTGACTAAAATCGAGAAGTCTTTAGCAGTTTCGGCCAAGGGGCCCGTTAATGTCAGCTTGAACCAGTCATTTGTTCGCTCCGCAACAACATAGGCGCTCACACCGACGTCCTCTTCGCCGGCATTGAGTGCTGCATTAATGTCATCTACAAGCTGGCTTAACTTGGTGTTAGGCGGGACCTCTCGACCATTGACCATTTCTTGCGCCGGAATGGTTATAGTTATTGGTTCTATGTTCCCCCCGATTACCCCCTGAACACCGAGTGTGAAAGTAATGTCATCTGGCACCACTGGGTCAACAAACACTGGATTGATCGGTGTACCGGTTATCGCATCCACCTGCGCAGATTGCAGTTCCACCTGGGTTTTCTCTTCACCATTTTCGTCAATGCCGTTCGGGAGTGCGTCGGTCCCCTCTAACAACTTTGATTGACCTGGCAGCGTTTTGCCCAGGCTGATGCCCAACGTCAAACCAGCCGTGCCGGTACCACTCAAACTCAGATCACCAGACTCAATACCCACGTCGGCGATATCGGCGATATCAAAATTAAACGCGAGCGGGACATCAAACGCCGTAACCGTTTCCGAGAAATCCAAGTCTAATGTGAGCTCGATTTCGCCGTCTGAACCTTTGTCCAACTCAAATCCAGTATTGTCGCTCAGAAGCCCAGCCAACTTTTCAGTAAGCCCCTGAATAGTCGAATAGCTTGCTTGGCCGGTTTCATCGGTCAGCTTATTGTTGTTATCTGCGCCTTCGGCGTCATCATAAAGAAAGGTATTTTTTATAGTCGTGGCGAAATCAAAGACATCGCCGACTGTTGTGCTGGTAAACGGTATCTCAAAGCCAGAAACCGTATCATTTTCGCTTATGCCTTCAATACTATCTGCCACCTGACTGAAAGCAGCGATGAACGTGGTCGGGTCGAGACGTGTAAAGCTTTGCAGGTCTGCTGCTAAAACATCCTGGGTTGTTACAAAGTTGAGTGGAAATCGATTGCTTTCTTCGTCTTTGGTTAAGCCGGTGATATCCAGGGGAGTCGCGTCAGTGAGCTTCAAGATAAGTGGCTCGTCAAAGCCGAAGAACACCTCATTCGGCGCACTAGGCAGAGGATCAACGCTTAGACTGACGTAACTTCCCGCATCTACAGCCCCACTCACTGTTCCAGAGTCAAAGGCATCCCAGCCTGGCGCTGTCGTGTCAGGGTTGCTGTCTATGAGCTTGGTAGCTGCGCCAGGCACCTTCGCAAACGCTGCCGTGGCAGTCAATCCAATGGAGCCGGTAGCGTCAACACCTAGAAATCCGATTCGCACATCTTGGGCGTCATTCCAGCCTTTCGACAAGGAAGTGACGATACTTGCTGCTTCTAGCTCCACATAGTAGTCAGCACTAGCAGCAGCTGTCTCAACACCTCCCTCTACTACCGCCGGGGTGAAATTTTCAGCGCCCAAGACCAGATCAAAGCTCATGGTAGTGGTCACAGGTGCTGTCAGATCAACATTGATACCCGTCGCCTCATCAACGCCATCAAAAACGACACCGAAGTCATCGAAAATCGGACCTAAATCAAGATCTCTGCCTTTGGTCAGGCTGAGCGATGCATCCAAGATCAGCCTCACGCTGCCGTCATCACCAATGCTGCCTTCGTCGGCAGTGACTGAGAACTCCGAAAACGACAAGTCGTAGCCTTCGGTGCCCAGGGCAGCCACCAGATCCACCCAGTCAGTGGCTGACTCAGGATCGTCTAGAGTAGCGAGGCCTTGGATCGCGGCGGCGAAATCAGTTTCCGACAAACCCTGAACGTCGACATCATCGATCTTATCCAGAATGGCCTCGTTAAAAAATTCAACCAGAGAAATTCTTTCATCGGTATTCGTATCCAGATTGGCCAAGTCGGGAAACAACTCCGTGTCCACGGTAGTCAAATCCTTGAAATTCGCCGCTTCAATCTCGGCTGGATCGCTGTCTTCAACAGGGATTGCCACAATTGGAATTTCGCTATTCAGGAGTTCATCGTTGGCAAAAGACTCGAGTAGGTCTTCCGTAGCATCGAAGTTGGCAGTGGTGAAGGCGTGGTCTACACCCGCCACCAAATCCGCCGACAGCAACACCCGCGGCTCCAGCATCTCAATATGTAAAGCCCTACTTTTTGGCAGGTTTTCTCGGATCGCCTCGTATAGCGGACGTCGTGTCGACAGGCGCTGTAACAATTGCTCACGAGTTTGCTTGATATTGACCGGACTATTCATGTTTTGCCTTTATTTTTGTTAATGTCGTTCCATCGAATTCGCTCACAACTCATTGAATTGTGAGGAATAAGGTTTTATCCAGGGCTGGCAATACGGTAAGTGCTCCGCGAGCTGACCGGCGTTAAACACCGGACGCTGCTTGATCTTCTTCGAGATCCTGCGGTTGTCCCCTGGCTAAAAATAGTCGATGCCCCCATATGGGTCAATGAATCTTGCCCCTAGTTCTGCAAATAATTGCTAACTCCTTACTAGACAAAAGCTGGACACTAATTTTTGAGGCCAGAATTTGACAAGCGCAGCGGCTAAAAGGCACTCTCACCGAGCCCTAAACTTCAACCTCAAGCGCTGGGGCAGCTCAGCAATTACCCAGCAGGTGCACCTACCTTTGTTTGTTCGAACAGTTTGCCTCCCCCTACTCGCCCTGCTTCTATCTGGCCCGGTGTCGGCGGTGGAAAAAACGCTGCCCATTCAACTGGCCCTGGACAAAGGCCAGTCCAAGTCTGCGCACTTGCAAAACGTGCAAGCAGGCTCGGTCATTACCCTGGCGGCCAAGGCCAACTGCGAACTGTGGCTGGACTTAAAACGCAAGGATGACAGCACCCGGGTCTTTGCCTCAAAGATGCCACTGGAGTGGAGCACTATTATCTCTATCGCCGAGGCAGGCGAGTATTTGCTGTACTTTCATAATCGCAGTGACGCCGCCTGCAGCTTTAAGGGCGAGCTGAACGTCAGCCTTACAACTGCGGGCGCAGCATCCATAGAGCAACAGCTCAAACGCCTGTCGGAGCAGCTGCAAAAGGTATTCATTATGGATGCCATCGACTACCAACTGGTGGATTGTGACAGCAGCAACTCCTACGCCCGCGGCTCCGAGGTACTGCTATGCCGCCAGCACCTGGAAACCCTGCGCGATAACGCCCCTGATACCGAGGCCGCCCAGCATCTGATCTTTTTTACCCTGATGCACGAAACCGCCCACGTATTACTCACCCAGTGGCGCTATCCGTTTAATAATAACGAAGACGTGGTCGACGAATTTGGTGTGGTGCTTACCCGCTTAATGAAGCGCGATGCCGCCATTGAAGCCCAGGCACGTTATTTTGAGCAGCAGCCCAGCCAATCAGAGTACGAACACATTCTGAATAATGACGACAGGCACACCCTGTCTATACAGCGGGCCCGCAACCTGCGGGGTTGGGCCGCCGACGCTTCCTTGATGGCGCGGTGGATGCCCTTCTTGATTCCGCATATCCGCAGTGATCATCTGCAGGCACTGACAACAACGCCCAACAAAGAGCTGGGCACACTGATCACCGCGGAACTGGCAGCGAGAAAGACCAAGCCTGCCCAGTAGCAAAAGGGAGTTAAGATCCGCGCCCTGGATGAAAAGCGGGAACGGTTATACCGGTACATCGTGCTTCCCACATTTCATCGCCCGTTTAGCGGCCCTGCCCGCATCATTTTTGGATGAATCTGTTTCTAATCAGTGACCTCGACTAAAAACCAGGCGCGCTGCTGGCATAACGACATAAGAAATAATCGGAACGATGATGCCAACAGCGACTGTAACATTGAGCCATTTGATGGCGGGGAGAAACCGCGCAACAGCATCAGGAACAAAATAGACCAGTGGAAGCAACGCAAAAAAGGTTATGAGTGTTGTGCCATGCTTGTTAATCGGCTGAGTATTCTGCGGCTTGCTTCTTTTTTGGCAATTCGAAGTGCCGCTAAGGCCGCTGTTTTTTAGGCCTATTGTTGGTGCTAGCCGGCTCATCATGAGTCCCTCTCTTTTATGCGTAAATTGCAATTTATTGACTTTGACTTACCACCAAAAGATGTACATCGCTGATCGCACTCACTTTTGCAGCTGTACTGCGCACTAAATCGCCATTAACAATGCTGCTCACTGCTGTGTTTTTCCCATTTTTTGCTTCGCAAATTTCTGCTTCACCGGTAATGACGTAAATCAGCGCATCAGCGTTCAAATCCAAATTACTTCCAGTTTTTAAATGCACAATATCCATGATCGTGCGGCTATCAAACGTATCGTCTTGAGATTTTTCTCCGCCATAAATTCGGGTCACGCCATCCAGTTTCGGCGTGTATGATTTATATGCTGCGCGCTGCCCTTTCTCTTCTGGTAATGCCCACACTTGCAACATTCTATTTTTGCCATCGTCTGGGTTGATTTCATCGTGCGAGAAACCTTCGCCACCGGCACGTTGCACTTGAACATCACCCGCAACCAGATCTTTACCATGCTCCATTGAGCCTTTGTGGTTCACTCGACCATCGACGATGATAGAAATGACATCGGTTTCGGTATGGGGGTGCATGCCTGATGAACCAAAAGGTTTGTATTGGGCGTCAGCCAGATAAACCATATTGCCCAGTCCTTCAAACGCCTCTGGTTCTTTGCGTTCACCAAAAATACGGCTGTCAGTCACAAGGCGATGCTCAACGATGCCGGCAAATCCACCTATTGCTAATGAGTCTCTTGACAATATTCTCATGACTAAATCCTTGTTTTGTTTTACTGCGATGAGTTTCTGTAGTTGCTGGGATCATTCTAGTGCTTGAGTATTGTTTGATATATAGCGATATAATAGAATCATTGTTTCATTTATAACAACAATAAAGACCGGGCATAGAATGAGCGGAACTATCGATTTGAACGACATGCTGCTGTTTATCGCGGTGATTGACGCAGGAAGCTTTACTCTAGCCGCAGACCGCTTAAACATCCCTAAAGCGAATTTGAGCCGCAAGATTTCTCGCTTGGAGGAGCGATTGGGGGTAACGCTACTGGAGCGCACCACTCGCTCACAACACATCACCGAAGCCGGGGAAAGCTATTTAAGGCATTGTCGCCGCATTCATCTGGAAGTGGATCTAGCGGAGGCGTCCATTGCCCAAATATTAAACACGGTTGCAGGGCAACTCAGAATAGGCGCCTCTGTGGGGATGGGGCATGAGATCCTAAAGCCTGTGCTGGGCCGGTTTATGCACCAATATCCAGAGATCAACCTACAGCTAAACCTGATCAACCGACGGGTGGATCTTATTGAAGAGGGATTTGACCTGGTCATCCGCATTGGCAAGCTTGAAGATTCCCGTTTAATTGCCAGGCGTCTGGGCCAGGTAAGTCGAAAGATATACGTAAGTCCAGGCTATCTAGAGCGTCAAGGAACACTAACGTCGATTGAACAATTGGGTCAGTATGACTTTTTGTTGATGAGCAGCGTACAAAATGATGGCCACGTAGTCTTAAAATCCGGCAGGCGCCAACAGGCATTTAGAGTGACGCCCAAGATGCTGGTAGACGATTTTCTTATACTTAAACAAATGGCGATAGACGGCTTAGGAATCGCCATTATTCCCGATTATATGTGCCATCAAGAAATAAAAGACGGCTCGTTAATACCGCTGTTTGAAACCTGGGGAATGCCTGATGTAGACGTATACGCGCTATATCCCAAGCACAGGCTCAGTATCCCCAAAGTAAAAACGTTTTTGGAATTCATCCAGCAGGTGTTTAAGGAAAGATTATAATAATCGGTGCTCGCCGCACTTCGTGGCGTGTCATTGGTAAGGGTGCTGACAAGCTAAAAGTCGAAAATGAAACAATTCCAATCTGCTGGTTTCAGGCCACCGCCCTGCTCCATTCTCCGAACGCACTCACCTTCAGATCACGGTAATGCTTGGCTCTTACCAGGTGCCTTCCCAAATTGAAGAGATTGGATACAGCAGCATGAGCCGTAAGGAATCGCTGCGCCTGCTTCATCGACTTGAATCGCCGCATTTTCCGAGAACTTCAGCGCCCGTCTCGCGGCTCTCAGCCGAGCGCGGCTCGACCAGAACCGAGAGGAAACCTCACTCGTTACCACGGTGTGCTGGCGCCCAATCACCGCTGGCGCGGGCTGGTTACACCTGCCAAACGCGGCAAAGGTGTGAATCAGTCCCGTTGGCTCTATGCGATGATGGCTGGTTTATTGACTGGTCTGCCGTTTACCTGGAAATGTCCTGGTTCCTCCAACGACCAGCTCAACAGTGAGATCCAGGTCGGCTAAGCCAGCCCTATCCAGCTGCGCACGCAGATGACTCCCATCAAGTTCCGGTAGTGGACCAAACGCTATAATCGTTAGTGTGTTTTTCTCAACACGCAAGTCAATAATCTTCCAGCCATTTGCCTGCGCCCATTGCTCGGCCACTGGTGCTGCACTGAATTTCACTCTGGCTTCGCCAAACACCCTTTCCGTCGTATAACCTAGCGGGATAGCGACGAGGACCAAGGTGGCCGTGACAACAGCAAGACTCCACCCCCTGAGCGTGCCGATTGCATGTCCGGCACTCTTAGCCGTCTCGCGGACTTTGTAAAGCCGCAGCACCAGTGTCGCAGTAAAGATAATGGCAGCAACATTGGTGACAAATAAAAGGAGCGCACCCACGGCGTAGTCGATTCTCCCATCCTGCAAACTCAGGCCGGCTACTGCCAACGGAGGGACTAGCGAAATAGCGATCGCAACACCCGGGAGAGTATCTGAAATATCCGAACGAACCAGGGCAAATGCGCCGACCATACCAGTAGCCAGTGCAGCAATAAGGTCTATGAGCCGTGGCTGAACCCGCGACAAAACCTGCGAGTTGCCCTCGGTGAAAAGACCCAGGGGCTCAACCATGCTGAACAGAAAAGCTATGCCGATTACCAGTAGCGCCCCGCCAAGCAATGTGAGCAATGAATGCATCAGGTAGTGGCGATCAGCCATCAGTAAAGAAAACGCCGTACCCAGTATGGGCGTAATGAGCGGCGCAACAATCATTGCTCCAATCACCGTAGCCGGCGAATCTGCAGCGACTCCCGCTGAGGCGATAACCCCGGACAGTGCCATCAGAATCCAGAATTGCGAATGTTTCGAAGCAGTATCTTGCCCATAAGATAGAAGTGTCTTCTGTGCTATTCGTTCGATATCTGCCGTGTCGACCTCAAAGCGCACTATGGTGGCTCCCCTATTCAAGTGTATGGTAAGTCTTTAATCATCCGCGTATCGAGGCTCTCACTGGAGAGTTACGCAGCCACTTTATGTCAAGATTAACCTTTTCCGCAAGACATGTTATGTCTATGGGTTAGGGGGATGGACGAAGCGTAACCTGGATAAATATCGAAAAATTCTGCACACAGAAATTGTGTTCAATTTCTGTGTGTGTGGCCGCTCGAAATGCTAGAGATGATCTATCCGCCTTGCGTTGATCTGCGTCAGTTGTAATTCGCAAGGGTAGGAACTATGCTCAAAATGAATACGTGCAGGTCTTGTTTTTTTGTTTGTCGCGTTTGGGCACAGCGTGAGCAAAATGGGATACCGTGGAATATCCAGAGATGTTATCTATGTCAGGGTTCCCTCGCTTTCAAACGCCTATTATAAGGAAAAGCAGAATGGTAAAGAAATCACTACGGAGAGGCTTTGCGTTGCCAATTTCTCTGGGATTCCTGTTCGTTGTGTCATTCGGCGCACAGGCACAAGATCCGTTCCCGAAGATTACGCCGGAGCTAATGGACAGCCTGAACGAGAGCATGGATACGACCTGGCCGCATGATCCCGCGGTTCCGGACCTGCCGCCGATGCCGGTGACGGATAATCCGGAAGCGAATCCAAACGCTTTTCTGTGGACGCACTTTAAGGACAATATTTACCCGCCCCGGGTGGTCGGTGTGCCCACGGCCCGGACGCGGATAGTGACAGAAGACGACCCGATGGAAGTCGACGTCTACTGGTCCATGCGCAGCCCCTACAGTTACCTGACTTTGAACCGTCTCGTGTGGCTGAACTCCAACTACAACGTCAACGTCAACATTCGTCCCGTCTTGCCGGTGGCTGTTCGCTCGACCAAGGGCGGCAAAGGCAAAGCCGGCGGCCTGTTTGGTATAGACTACAAGGTTCCCGATGCGGCCTGGGATAGTGAGCGTCAAGGGAAGTACCTCGGGGTCCCCTTCAATTTCCCAGTGCCCGACCCAATCTGGCAGGTTTGGCAGCCGAATTCAGAAAATTGGCTGTTTACCCACCCACCGGAGAAACAACCTTACGTATTCTGGGTCACACGCCTGGCCTGCTATGCCGCGCAGCAAGGTAAAGCGATCGATTACATTGACCAGGTTTCCTATTTGATCTGGAGCGGCGTAGTGAACCCGACGACCGAAGTTGGCACCGCTGACCCAGCCAAGGGTCACTGGCCGAATTACGTAAAGGAGTATTTCAATCGGATCGATGGTCTCGATTACGACAAGGCGATCAAGTACATCCGGAAAAACCCCGAGGAAATCGACCAGTGCTGGATCGACAACGCCGCCGGCATGGCGCGAACCGGTCATGGCGGCGTTCCGCTGATGGTCTACCAGGATGAGCCCTTCTTTGGCGGGGACCGCTTCGACCAGTTCGTCTGGCGGCTGACCCAGAGTGGGCTAACCAGACGCCCAGTGCCTCGGGCGCCGTTTGCCACTATGCCACTGCGCTGGCCAGCAGGCCTTTAGGTGACCCACCGGATTATTTGACAAATCTGGATGATCCCACCCCGGCCACAGAAATCTTCTGTGGCCGAGTCTATTTACACCCTCTAAGGATACGACATTGACTGAGCCAAGAACCGTCTCTGTGCCAAGTGCCATTGCGCTAGGCGTAGGTTCGATGGTTGGTGCGGGTATTTTCGCTTTGCTTGGAGAGGCGGCGGCTCTGGCCGGTTCAGCTGTGTGGATTTCATTCCTGGTGGCCAGCATTATAGCAATGCTCACCGGCTACTCGTTCGTACAGATGGGAGTGCGTTTTCCGTCCCGTGGAGGCGTCGTAGAATACCTGGTGCAGGGCTACGGCCCAGGCTTGTTTTCGGGCGCCTGTTCCATACTGTTTTACATCGCGCAGTTGATCGGCATGGCGATGATTGCATTGGCTTTTGGAAAGTACTCAACGAAACTGATCGGCTTTTCAAATCACCTCGACATTTATGAGCGGGTCTTCGCTTCCGGATTGATTGTCGGCCTGGCAGCACTGCAACTCGTTGGGTCGCGTCTGATTGGTCAAATTCAGCGGTTCATTGTGATTACAAACCTTATCCTGCTATCTGTGGTTGCCATCGGTCTTTCTACTTTCTCAGATGCTACGCGACTGTCTGTCGAGACCTGGCCGTCGACCACGCCAGTCCTTGGCAGTCTGGCGCTGACATTTTTCGCGTTTACCGGGTTTGCTGTACTTGGCAATTCAGTCGAAGACATGAAAAATCCAGCGAAGGACCTGCCTCGCGCCATGTTCGGGACGATCGTCATCGTCACTGTTTTGTACCTGGGGCTGGCGGTGGCGACGACGGCTGCGGTGAGCCACGAACAACTGACATCTAGCGGGCCGCTGTTACTTATTAATGCGGCCAGGTCTGCTTTCGGTGAAGTAGGTTTCACCGTACTGCTGATAAGCGCCATAGTGGCAACTGTGACCTGCGTCAACGGCGGGCTCTATGGCACTACCCGTATCACCTACGCCCTCGCCGAAGAAGGTCAGCTACCCGCACGTTTCGGGCAGCAGTTACGCGCCAGTACGCGCGGGCTGACGATATCTGCAGGGGTAGCTGTGATTATGCTCAATGCGATGGATCTCGCGACCGTAGCCTCACTCGGCAGTGCGACCTCGCTGCTGGTCTACTTCCTCGTTAACCTGGGTGCGCTGCGGGTTATTAAAGGGAGCGCATTGAGTCGATCCCTGATTTTACTTAGTGTCCTGGCCTGCCTTCTGGCCATCATAATCTGGTTTATGTATACCCTTAAATATGCGCCCGTATCGCTGGGTATTTTCATCTCTTTTGTATTGATTGCCCTGATTACGGAAAGCCTGCTGCAACGAGTGCGCGGTCGCAAGATCGTGGCACAGCAGGAGTGATCGTTTCCTCAAATTGGCACCCCGCTTATGGGACGTACCAAATAGGAGGGAGGTTACACTAATCTTGATGCAAATCAGCTGCCTGCTTAGATTTGGCCTATAGTATCGTATAGCGTAGCGTAAAGAGATCTCCGTCACGATACATTCGTGGTTCCAGCCAAGCATTTGCACGTCCAACCAGAAAGGTGACTACGATGAACACAAAGAAACGAGCAACGCTCCTGTTGGCGCTTGCGGTTGCCGCGTCACCAGCCGCGCAGGCAGAGGATAAAAAATACTATGCCGGCGCACCTAGTGAAAATGCCACAGGTGTCTATTTTGGAGATCCCCATATCCATACGGTGATGTCCATGGACGCCGCCGCTTGGGGTACAACCCAAACACCGAATGACTCCTACCGCTATGCCAAGGGCGAAGAAGTCACCTCTTTCAAGGGGTGGAAAACGCAACTGACCCGGCCTCTTGACTTTACGGTGATCGCCGACCATAGCGACGGCTACGATTTTTACAACATGGTAAAGAATGGCGATCCCATAATCCTCAAAGAAGAGCTTGGGCGGAGCTGGAACGAACTGCTGAGCGAAGGTGGAGAAGAGAACCGCAGGTTTGTGGCGGACGACCTCATTAAGAGATTCGGTGGTGGCGATGAGATGCCATGGGACGTATCAGACCCAGCGCTGCTTGCCCCAGGCTGGAAAACAACAGTCGCGGCGGCCGACAAGCACAACGACCCAGGTAATTTTACTGCGTTCATTGGCTATGAGTGGAGCTCAGCACCTGGCGGCGACAACCTGCACCGGGTCGTCATTTATCGGGACAATGGCGACAAAGCCAGTCAGACGTTGCCACTGACCATGACTGAGACCAAGGACCCGGAGGACCTGTGGAAGTCTTTGCAGGCCTACGAAGATAAGACCGGCGGCAAGGTAATGGCGATCGCACACAACGGCAACTGGAGCAGTGGCCAGATGTTCTCGGGGGTCAGGATGAACGGCAAGCGATTGGATGAGACCTACGCGAAGAATCGCATGCGTTGGGAGCCGGTTTACGAAAATACTCAAATCAAGGGTGACGGGGAAGCCCACCCCTTGCTGTCACCCGATGATGAGTTCGCGGATTTCGAAACCTGGGATGTCGGCAATCTGAGCTTCTCTAAAGGCGTGACTATAGAGATGCTTCCGGGATCGTACTCGCGCTCGGCTTTGAAGCTGGGGCTGCAGCACGAGGCGAAGATCGGTGTAAACCCGTTCCAGTTCGGCCAAATTGGCGCAGGCGATAGCCACACGGGGCTGCCTGGGCAGGAGGAAAACCAATTCATGGGCAAGAGTTCCTCTTCTGAGCCGGACGCCGAGCGTTGGGAAACAGTATTCAGAACCTCTTCAATAGGCACTCAGGCAGGCTGGTCAGAATCCGCTGGTGGGCTTACCGGTATCTGGGCCACCGAGAACACCCGAGAGGTGCTTTGGGATGCCTTGAAACGCAAAGAGGTTTACGCTACCACCGGTACCAGGATCAAAGTGCGGATGTTTGGCGGCTGGGATTTCAAGCCCGGAGACGACCAACACTCTGGCTATGTTGCACTGGGTTATGAAAAGGGCGTTCCCATGGGCGGGGAGTTACATGGTGACCCGCAAGCTGCCGCTGTCCGTAAGGCGTATAAAACCGGAAAACCTTCAAAGTCCGAGGCAATGGGCTTCCTGGGTTACGGCGTGAACGCACCTGGTACCGCACCCGTTAACGATGACGGTCAGGATTACCGGGGTATAGCAGCTGAGGTAGCGAAACTGCAGAAGAGCCCGACCTTTCTGGTCGCTGCCATGAAAGATCCGATGGGAGGAAATCTGGACCGCGTGCAAATGGTAAAAGGCTGGCGCGACAGCAAGGGCGAACTGCACGAAAAGGTCTATGACATTGTTTGGTCAGACAACCGAATCCAGGACCCCGTTACCAACAAGCTGCCGCCTGTTGGCAATACCGTGAACATCCCGGACGCTAGCTGGACCAACACTATCGGTGATGTGCAGCTGTCGACCGTCTGGCAGGACCCGAACTTCGACGGCAACGAGTCGGCCTTTTACTATGTGCGCGTACTAGAGATTCCCACGCCACGCTGGACCGCTTATGACGCAAAACGATTCGGAGTCGAGATGGGCCCTGAGGTGCCAATGACGCTCCAGGAGCGAGCCTATACATCTCCGATCTGGTATAAACCTTAACCGCGAAAGATAAAGCACAATGCTGCCTGATATCGCTACCCGCAAAGAGATATCTGTGGAGGATCGGCCTTACCCTGTTATCGAGGCCGGTGAAGGGCCTCTCATTGTCTGTCTGCACGGGTTCCCGGACAATTATGAAAGCTTTCAGCACCAAATCGAACCGTTTGTCGGCGCTGGTTACCGGGTTGTCTGCCCCATGTTGCCCGGCTACGTCCCCGGAACCGAACCCGTATCGGGTACTAATACACCCATTTACGCTGCGGATAAAATCATCGCAGTGATAGAGGTCTTGCTGAAGGAAGCTGGCGAACAGAAATGCCATCTGGTCGGGCATGACTGGGGGGCACTTACGAGCTGCCTGGTTGCCAACAAACGGCCGGATCTGTTGTCATCTCTCACGATATTGAGTATTCCGTATAACGTCAATTTGCAGCGAGTCATTCTTCGCTGCCCCAGCTATGTCATCAATGGCTGGTACGTCGTGTTTTTCCAATTGAAATGGTTCGCGGACTGGTATGTAAAACGAAATAACTGGAAGTTTTTCGATTTGCTGTATCGAACGTGGTGCCCTACCTGGAAAGATTACGACGACCGACTGGTATCGGTGAAGGAGACATTCAAGCAGCCGGGGGTGCTGAAATCGGCTCTTAGCTACTACCGTAACTGTCTTTTCGGGCTGAATCCGACCTCATTCAGATGGCGCCGACTTTACAACGGTCGAATCGAAGTGCCGACACTGGGGATCCGTGGCGACGTGGATGGATGCATGCCGGAGGTGGCCTGGGAACTGACTAGTCCAAAGTCTTTTCGCAATGGACTGACTCTGGAAGTCATACCGGGCGTCGGTCATTTCCCGCAGCTGGAGAATCCAGACTGGGTTTCGGAGAGACTGATCAAGTGGTTCAGACAGAACTAGTCAGAGTATAAGAATTATTGGCTCCATTAGCCATGGTACATTCCAAGTATTCTGCCAGCCTTCATCGATCAGATTATCAGAAAACTTCACTTACTGACCAATTCACAAGGATAGGTACCGATGGCAGTACAAACAAAGAACCTGCACTTTTCCAGTTTTTTCAACAACCTGGTTCTCGCTGTATCTATATTCGCCTGCAGCTCGCTATATGCACAGGACGACGCGGGCTCCGCCGCCCAGGCAAATAACCCACTGGCGAATATGACAGCGTTTAATCTGCACAATTACTATATCGGTGAACTGACAGAGAGCGACCAAGACGCCAATCAATTCTGGTTACGATTCGCCAAACCGTTTGCTGTCGGCGAAAGTAGCTGGCTTATGAGGGCCTCGCTGCCCATCAACAGTTACCCCGTCGGAACCAATGGTAGAACCGAGACGGGTGTAGGCGATTTAAACTTGTTCGCCGCGTACCTTATCGATGTTGGAAATCCTGCCGTCAGCTTTGGCGTCGGCCCACAGCTAACGGCACCCACTGCGACCGAGGATGCGGTCGGCAGTGAGAAATGGTCGGCCGGGCTGGTCAATGTATTATTCAACGCCAACTCCCCAAAGCTCCAGTACGGATACCTTATATCCTGGCAGGATAGTTTCGCCGGCGAAGATGACAGGACGGACGCCAACTTTGTGGCACTGCAACCCTTTGGCATGTACCAGTTAGGTGGCGGGCATTATTTAAGGGCGGCCCCGATCTGGGTCTACAACTTGGAAAGCGATAACTACAGTGTGCCGCTGGGCATAGGCTATGGCCGGGTTTTCAAAAAAAATAAAACCGTATTCAATATGTTTGTCGAGCCCCAGTTTTCGGTTGCGGACAAGGGGCCTGGACAGCCTGAATGGCAAATCTTTATTGGTCTGAACATGCAGTTTATGAACTAGGCACTGCCCCCTGACGATAGTGACATCACTCGGCGCTAAATTCCGAAGTTTGACAACATGTGTTGTACGGCCAAGCTGCTAGCGTAACTGTTTTCTGCAGATATGGTTAAGCTGGAGAAGAAACGGGCAGAAAAGTGTCTCTTAGAAAACGGCTCTATTGATGTCATAGGGTCTGACGCCGCACAGGCTTCAGGCTACCGCCCTACTCTATTCTGAAAACGCACTTGTCCTGAGACTTCCATAATGTTCCGCCCTGACCACGTGTATCAGTGGCTCTGACCCCTTAATCAAAACGATTCGGAGTCGAGATGGCCCCTGAGGTGCCAATGACGCTCCAGGAGCGGGCCTATACATCTCCGATCTGGTATAAACCTTAACCGCGAAAGATAAAGCACAATGCTGCCATCACTACCCGCAAAGAAATATCTGTGGATGACCGGCCTTACCCTCTTTGTGATGTTTCCTACCCTGCAGAACAGTCTATCTTGAGTAATACCTCAAGAGGAGACTATCCTGATGAACATACAAGAGCGCGAGACTCAAAGGCGTTTACGAGTATTAAGACATGCGGAACTGTGTGGGAACATTCGCCAAACATGCCGGTAGTTCGGCCTGGCACGGTCTACCTTCTACCGTTGGAAGGTAGAGTATGACAAATTCGGTGATGCTGAACTGACAACGGACATGAATTTCAAGCGAAGTTCCATTGGCCTGTCGAACATAAGGGAATGAACCACGTCTATATCAAACCTCGATCGCCACAGCTGAATGGCAAGGTATGAAACATCACACACCATCGATATTAGAAGCCATCGAGTACCGCACTCGGTGCGCTATCTATCCGCTTGGGCAGGAGAGCCAGTTGCAGGTCCAATTTGTCCTGTATGGCGGTCATCTCTGCGTGATCGGATGAGAACAGGGGGATTCCGAGAAGACAGGCAACTTCGAAATATAGCCCGATCTCCGATACCGGGCTAGTCTGCTCTATTCTGCGTATGGATACCTCAATTCACGATCACAGTTGTCGTGCTATCGGAGCCCCATGCACCGTCGTCATCCCTTACCTCCAGAGTCACGGTGTAGGTGCCCGCCTCGTCGTACTTGTGATCTGGCATTTTCCCCGAATCGGATTTGCCATCACCAAAGTCCCAATTATACTTCTTGATCTCGCCGTCCGGATCACTTGACGCGCTGCCATCAAATTCCACCCGATCATCGACCTCTCCGTTATAACCCCCCCCTGCGTTGGCCTTCGGTGGCAAGTTGCCCGTGCCGATAGTCACCTTCGCGGTATCCGAATCTTTGTCACCGGAATCATCCGTGACCGTTAGAGTGGCAGTGTATTTTCCTGACTCTTGGTACTTGTGATCGGGTTTTTTCCCTTGAGCCGTTTTGCCATCACCGAAGTCCCACTTGTACTTGTCGATTTCGCCGTCCTTATCACTGGATCCGCTGCCGTCGAACTCCACATTGGAGTCAACCGATCCCTCGTACGAGCCTCCGGCATCAGCCACCGGCTTCTTGCTTTGTTGACCAATGTCAGCGTTGGTCGTTTCCGAAGCCTTGACTCCGGCCTCGTCCTTGACCTTGAGGGTCACATTGTATTTGTCCGCCTTCTGATAAACGTGCTCCGGTTTCTTCCCCTTTACTTGGGCACTGCCATCCCCAAAGTCCCATTGGTAGCTTGCGATACTACCCTCTCGATCACTGGAGCCACTACCGTCGAACTGCACGGCAACGCCGACAGCGCCCTCATATGGACCGCCGGTATCGGCCGCCGGCGGCGAATTGCCTTGACCGCCATCATTTTGGAGGGTGAACTCTGCGAACATGCCGTCGTCGCGCCAGGGGAAAAAGTCGGGGTCACCCGGCCTCACCCAGTTGCCTGACTCCTTGCCATCGCCGGTGACACCCTCCCACACATTTAGGGTCGGGAGAGTAGTGTCAGTAAGCGGCACCGGGACGTCCTCGAGGTCCCAGGGCACGCGGAAGATGATCGATGCCTTGTTGGCCGACTCACCCACCGCCCTGATGCCGCCATCAGAATTGAGCACCGCAATCACGGCTCCGACCGCTTCTTTTGCTTCGGCATTACTCTTGGCGTCGAAAGTGGGCGGATCATCGTAAATGATATCCGACCGCTCAAGGAGAAATTTGACGTCATAGGTATTACTGCCGATGGTGAGGTTAGTGATCGCCGTCGCCACGTCGCCGTCTGTTTTTAATTCCGCCGCCTGAGTCGTTGCGGCGCCCAGTAGGAATGCCGCGACAATCGCACTGGCTGCAGCGACCTTACCGAACCCAATAAACGCTGTTAGTGTTGTTTTCATTTTATTTCGCCCTCCAACTGGCGAGTGAGCATAGGAAGATCAATTTGCTTAACGATAGAAGCAATATGAAGCACGCACCTAAAACAAGAACTCCATCTCACATTCACTATAGAGCAATATACAAGAGTCGACCACGTAGGAGACTAGCCCTGTTGATATGGATCAGGATTAAGTGACATTGTGTACGTCGCTAGACCATAGACGCCAACCATGGGTTCCTTGACAGCTGCCGCAAGCCGGGTCGATGCCCTTCGCCTTAATTCTATACCTAGGGCGTCGGGTTGGGGCATGCGCATTTTCAAACGCGGGCCTACGACGTTGCTCTTGTCTGTTAAACGCTCCACTCAATGAATCAGGAATTGCGCGCAGTGCCCCGCCCACCGTTGTTTGCTACTATCGCGGCCAACTAAATTACCCTGGTAAGGCTTTATGGATACCTCAAAACTTTTTTCCCTGGAAGGTAAGGTGGCGCTGGTCACTGGTGGCTCGCGCGGAATTGGCAGGATGATTGCCGAGGGTTTCATTGCCCAGGGCGCAACCGTGTACATATCGTCTCGCAAGGCGGATGTCTGCGATAGTGTCGCGGCTGAACTCGGGCCTAAATGCATTTCCCTACCCCAGGACGTCAGCACTGTAGCTGGCTGCAAAGCACTGGCAACAGCCTTCGCCGGCGCAGAGCCCAGGCTAGACATCCTGGTCAATAATGCCGGCGCTGCCTGGGGTATGCCGTTTGAGGAATTCTCTGAACAAGGCTGGGATAAGGTAATGGACCTTAATCTGAAGTCGCCGTTCTTTCTGATACAGGCTCTGCACAGCTCATTAATAGCAGGCGCTAGTCCCAGCGCGCCCGCCAAGGTGATTAACATTACCTCCATCGACGGCCAGCGTTTGAATCCCTGGGATACCTATAGCTACCATGCGTCCAAGTCGGCGCTTATCTATCTGACCAAACGCCTGGCCGCGCGCCTGGTGAGCGACCAAATTAATGTAACGTCGATCGCACCCGGCGCCTTTCCGTCTGATATGAATCGTGCCGCCCGCGATAATGCCGATGAAGCGGCCGCATCGATACCGTCAGGACGTGTGGGTGTGGCCGAGGACATGGCAGGTGCAGCAATCTATCTGGCCAGTCGCGCGGGTGACTATGTTGTCGGGGACACTATCACTGTAGACGGTGGCATGGTGCATGCGACACTTGGCCGCGGCATCGACGCCTGAGCTTTGCAGGCAGAGCGGGTGAGTTGTTAAATCCGCAGTCGTATCAAGAAAGAAATTTGGCGCGCCAGGAAGGATTCGAACCCTCGACCGATGCCTTAGAAGGGCATTGCTCTATCCAGCTGAGCTACTGGCGCACGGGCGCATCCTACCAGCAAGCGTAAAACGGTGCCATATCCCGCTGCATTGGATGTTAAGTTTTACCCGAACCCGAACAAAGCTTGCGCAGTTGGGCTGTGGATTGTTCTTAGCAAATAGTTTTTTGGGGGGGGGAATAGTAATTGGGGTGGCCGACGGGTCTCGAACCCGCCACCTCCGGAGTCACAATCCGGTGCTCTACCTGATGAGCTACGGCCACCATCGTGAATCCTGATGAATCGACCAACTCGCCTTTAGATGGCGGGAAAGTTGGTCGGGGTAGAGAGATTCGAACTCCCGACATCCTGCTCCCAAAGCAGGCGCGCTACCAGACTGCGCTATACCCCGATGACTCCTAACAGCCCTTGCAGGCCCCTGATTTTCAGGAGCGCGCATGATACTCAGCTGGTGCCTGAGCGTCAACGCTAATTATCTGATTATCGGACTGTTTCTGTAAACCCTTAACGCTGGCGACTACCCTTTATGGGGAGGCATATCTTTCCCTGAGCGCTCCCTTCTGGGAGAATACCCAGCCTGTCCCCAGCCCACCTACGAAAGGAACCTCTTTGATGCCTGCACTGGTACTCGACGGTAAAACTCTGGCAGCCCAGACCGAAGCTGAATTGCTGGCCCGGGTAGACAAGCTCAAACAGCAATCCGGCGGCAAAACCCCCATTCTGGCCACGATTTTAGTGGGCGATGACCCGGCTTCTGCCACTTACGTGAAAATGAAAGGCAACGCCTGTCGCCGGGTGGGCATGGACTCCATGGCGGTGGAAATGCCCTCTTCCACTTCCACCGAGCAATTGCTGGCCAAGATTGCTGAGCTTAACGGCAACCCGGAAGTGCACGGCATCCTCCTGCAACACCCAGTGCCGCCCCAGGTTGACGAACGGGCCTGCTTTGATGCCATAGCCCTGCACAAAGACGTGGATGGCGTTACCTGCCTGGGCTTTGGCCGCATGGCCATGGGTGAGGACGCTTACGGTTGTGCCACCCCGCAAGGCATTATGCGCATCCTGGAACACTACGGCATTGATATAGAAGGCAAGCACGCGGTCGTGGTTGGGCGCTCCCCTATTCTGGGCAAGCCCATGGCAATGATGCTGCTGGAAAAAAATGCCACGGTCACCATTTGCCACTCTCGCACCCAGAACCTGCCGGCGCTGGTCGCCCAGGCGGACATTCTGGTAGGCGCGGTAGGCAAGCCCGAGTTCATCAAGGCAGATTGGGTTAAAGAAGGTGCAGTGGTCGTTGATGCCGGCTATCACCCTGGCGGAGTCGGTGATATCGAGCTGTCAGCGCTGCTGGACAAGGTGTCTGCCTACACCCCCGTTCCCGGCGGTGTCGGCCCAATGACCATTAATACCCTGATTTACCAGAGCGTTGAGTCTGGCGAGAAAAGTCTGGGTTAGTGCGCCGCAGCTCCTGCATCACGCACTGCTGATGTCATCCCCGCGCAGGCGGGGAAGGCACACATACAGAAGGCGACTAGCCTCGCTTCCACTGAGTCCCCTCGCGGGAATCCTCTAGCACCACACCCTGCGCCAATAGCGCATCGCGTATCTCATCTGAGCGCGCAAAGTCGCGGCCAGCCTTGGCCTCTGCTCGCTCCTGAATCAACGCTTCAATGTCTTCAGCGGAAATCGCGTCGTCCGCTGCATCATCCTGCAGCCACTGTTGTGGATCCTGCCCCAAAATACCCAGCAGGTTGCCGGCGGCGATGATGCGTCCTTTCAGCTGCGGCTTGTCCTCGGCTGAGGCCTTGTTCAACTGTTTGGCCAGGGCGTGGATCTCGGCGATAGCAATCGGGGTATTAAGGTCATCATTGAGCGCCTTATAAAAAGCTTCATCGGCCAGCGACACATCCATTTCCAGCTCTATATCCGCCACTTCACGCAAGGTACCGTAGAGGCTGTCCAGAGTGGATTGGGCCTGCTCCAGCAGTTCCGCGGAGAAGTTCAGCGGCGTGCGGTAATGCGCAGACAACAGCGCAAAGCGCAGCACTTCGCCACGGTAGCTCTGCAGCAGGTCGCGCACCGTGTGAAAGTTGCCCAAAGATTTCGACATTTTCTCGCCGTCGATATCCAGGTAGGCATTGTGCATCCAGTAACGTACGTAGTCGCCGCCGTGGGCACAGCGGCTCTGGGCGATCTCATTCTCGTGATGGGGGAAAATCAGGTCCCGGCCACCGCCATGAATGTCGATGGTTTCACCCAGGTGAGCGCGAATCATCGCCGAGCACTCCAGGTGCCAGCCCGGACGTCCACGCCCCCAGGGGCTCTCCCAGCCCGGGTCAGCAGCATCTGCAGGCTTCCACAATACAAAGTCACCAGGGTGGCGTTTGTAGTCAGCGACTGCCACCCGCGCACCTGCCAGCATGTCGTCCAAAGAACGGTTAGACAGTTTGCCGTAGTCTTCCATGGACTCTACCGCAAACAGCACATGGCCCTGCGACTCATAAGCATGGCCCTTTTCAATCAGGGTGCTGGTCAGTTCGATCATGGCATCGATATTGTGGGTGGCGTGGGGCTCCAGGGTTGGCTGCAAGGCATTGAGCTGGGCCATATCTTCACGGTACTTGGCGGTGTATTCGTCGGTTACCGACTCAATACTGCGGTCGCCCTCCTTCGCCGCGGCAATAATCTTGTCGTCCACATCGGTAATATTGCGGGCGTAGGTCACCGTGCCGAACTGCGTTTGCAGCAGGCGGAACAGCGTGTCGAATACCACCACGGGCCTGGCGTTGCCGATATGCGCCAGGTTGTAAACGGTGGGGCCGCACACGTACATGGTCACCGTATCGGGCACCAATGGTTCAAAGTCTTCCTTGGCACCGTTCATGGTGTTGTAAATCTTCAGACTCATGGGACTGTCCTTATCCGTTCCAGGTATCGCGCAGACCAATGGTCTTGTTAAACACGGGGCGCTGCGCACTGTGGTCGTAGCGGTCGGCGACAAAATAGCCTTCGCGCTCAAACTGGAAGCGTTGCTCTGCTGCTGCCTCTAGCAGGGAAGGCTCAATCCAGGCCTGCTCTATCAGCGAGTAGGACTCAGGATTGATATGATCCATGAAGGCATTGTCGCCCTTGTCCGGTGATTCATGATTGAACAATCGATCATAAACACGCACCTGGGCCTGTTTGCCATGAGTCGCCGACACCCAGTGGATCACGCCCTTGGGCTTGATGCCGTCTTCCGGGTTCTCACCCAGGGTATTGGGAATGGTATGCGCGTGAATCTCGACAATATTGCCCGCCTCGTCCTTAATCGCCGCATCTGCCTCAATCACGTAGGCGTTACGCAGGCGCACCCGTTTACCGATTACCAAGCGCTTGTATTTCTTATTGGCTTCTTCACGGAAGTCATCCGCGTCTATATAAAGCTCGCGGGTAAACGGCAGTACGCGCTCGCCCAGTTCTTCGCGCGATGGATGCCTGGGTGTCACTAACTCCTCCAGCTTGTCCTCGGGGTAATCGGTCAGCACCAACTTGACCGGATTGAGCACAACCATGGCGCGCGGCGCATTTTCATTAAGGTCTTCGCGGATCGCGAACTCCAGCATGGCGACATCCACAACGCCATCAGAGCGAGTGGTGCCAATCATGTCGCAGAACTTGCGAATCGCCGAAGGGGTGTAACCACGGCGGCGCATGCCAGACACGGTAGGCATGCGTGGGTCGTCCCAGCCGTCTACCACATTGTCATCCACCAACTGCTTTAACTTGCGCTTGCTGGTGATGGTATAGCTGGGGTTAAGGCGGCCAAACTCGTACTGATGGGGCTGGTTGGGCACTGGCAGGCTGTCGATAAACCAATTGTAGAGCGGCCGGTGATCTTCAAACTCCAGGGTGCAGATAGAGTGCGTTACCCCCTCAATAGCGTCTTCCTGGCCGTGGGCAAAGTCATAGGTGGGGTAAATCACCCAGTCGGTGCCGGTCTGGTGATGGGGCACTTTGCGGATGCGGTAGAGAATGGGGTCGCGCAAATTCATATTGGGCGCGGCCATATCGATCTTCGCGCGCAGCACTTTTGCGCCCTCGTCGAACTCGCCGGCTTTCATCCGCGCCAGCAAATCCAGATTCTCTGCCACGGTGCGGTCACGATAGGGACTGTTTCTGCCCGGCTCCGTCAGCGTACCGCGGTATTCGCGCGCCTCTTCGGCGTTCAGGTCACAGACATAGGCCTTGCCCTGCTCCACCAGATAAATCGCCCAGTCGTACAGTTGCTGGAAATAGCTGGAGGCATAACGCACCTGCCCGTCCCACTCGTATCCCAGCCACTGCACGTCGGCCAGAATCGATTCGATAAACTCCTGGCTCTCTTTTTCCGGGTTGGTGTCATCAAAGCGCAGGTTACAGCGACCTCCATTGGCCTGGGCCAGGCCGAAGTTCACGCTGATGGATTTGGCATGACCGATATGCAGGTAACCATTAGGCTCCGGAGGGAACCGGGTGACTACCTCGGTTACACGTCCTTCAGCCAGGTCATCGCTGATAATCGTCTGCAAAAAGTTGCTGGCGGGGGTATTTTCCATAAATCCTACAAAGTTGGGAGCGTAAAAAGGCGCGTATTATAGCCGCTGTCGCCTGCCGCTTTAAGCCAATTGCTACCGACTTTGCGATACAAGCCGCATTTCCTGCGATCTTTGCCGCCGATATTGTTTTCCTGCGCCAGAAAAGCCCGTATCATTGCCGGCCCGCAATACATAGACCAACAGGGACGAACAACATGGTTATTATTCGCACCACTTTCGGTGAGATCAAACTAGAGCTGGACGCAGAAAAAGCGCCCAAGACTGTGGAAAACTTCATCAACTACGCTCGCGATGGCTTCTACGATGGCACCATCTTCCACCGGGTCATCGACAACTTCATGATTCAGGGCGGTGGTTTCGACACTGACATGAACCAGAAGAGTCCAGGTGAGCCTATCGAGAATGAGGCAGACAATGGCCTCAAGAACGATTTCGGCACGGTCGCCATGGCGCGCACTATGGAGCCACATTCGGCAACTGCCCAGTTTTTCATCAATGTGAAAGACAATGACTTCCTCAACCACTCCGGCAAGAACATGCAGGGCTGGGGCTACACCGTGTTCGGTAAGATCACTGAAGGCTCGGAGGTTCTGGACAAAATTCGTGCGGTACCCACCGGTTCTACCGGCGGCCACCAGGACGTACCCACTGACCCGGTCATCATTGAGTCTGTGGAAATCATCGAAGGGTAGTGTCTCGCACCCTCTTCATCTCTGATCTACACCTGGACCCCGCCAGACCCGCTGTTATCGCAGCGCTGGCGGAGTTCCTGCAACAAAATACCGACTGTCATGCCCTGTACATCCTCGGGGATCTCTTCGAAGCCTGGGTAGGCGACGATGACGATGCACCACTGGCCCTCGACATTGCCGCTTTGTTTCGCGCGTTCTCCTCTGCTGGCCCTGCGCTATACCTGATGGTTGGCAATCGGGACTTTATGCTGGGCCAGGACTTCTGCCAGTCGGTAGGCGCGAGCCTGCTGCAAGATCCCGCGGTAATCGACCTCTACGGCACGCAGACACTGTTAATGCACGGCGACAGCCTGTGCACCAGTGACCAGGAGTACATGCAGTTCAGGGCTATGGTGCGCAGTACCGAGTGGCAGGCCCAGCTAATGACAAGCCCGTTAGACGACCGCCGCGCCCTGGCCGCCCAGTTACGTACCATGAGCAAGGACGCCAGCTCCAACAAAGCAGATGACATCATGGATGTGACACCGGCAGAAGTGGATAAAGTGATGTTAGAGGCCGGCGTAGACCGCCTGATTCACGGTCATACCCATAGACCGGCGCGACATCAGGTGGCTGGTGGTGAGCGCGTTGTACTGGGGGACTGGGAATCCCACGGCTGGTACATCGAGGCGAACTCGAGTAGTTTCGAGCTTATAAATTTCATTATAAAACAATAGCTTACCGATCTATTATAAATTGCATTCTAACCGGAAGTTGCGGTTTGAGTAATAGCCAGAACGCTCCCGTTACTGCAACACCCCGCCGCGCTTAAGCAGGCACCCCGCTGTGAAACCGAAATTCGGTATCGGTTGACTCTATCAGTTCGCGCTCACGTTCGAGTAACTCAGGCAGACGCGATTGCACCTCCTGCGGCGACCCTACCTCTTCTGCCAGCTTTAAATAATCGGTGAAATGCCGGGCCTCTGATTTCAGCAATGAGGTATAGAACTGACCCAGCTCCTCATCGAGTTCTGGCGCGATACAGGCAAAACGTTCACAGGAGCGCGCTTCGATAATGGCGCCGATCAACAGCGTATCCACCAAACGCCCCGGCTCGGCAGAACGTACCTGCTTATGCAAGGAGCCCGCATAGCGGGCGGCACTCAGCTGGGGGTAATCCACCCCACGCTTTTTCATCAGGGCGATCACCTGTTCAAAGTGACGCAGTTCCTCACGGGCCAATCGAGACAGCTTGGTCAGCAGTTTGTAGTGGTCCACGTAGCGGTACATCAGGTTCAAGGCCGTAGAGGCCGCTTTCTTCTCGCAGTTGGCGTGGTCTACCAGCAGAATTTTCGGGTTTTCCAGCGCCCAATCCACCCATGCCCTGGGCGTCGGACAGGCAAGAAAATTGAGAATGGGGCTGATATCGACGGTTTTACTCATTCGTTACTTCCGGAAAAAAGGTCTGGCATGGCGATATACCGGTCATAGTGCGCCTGGGAGAGAACCAGGAACTCAGTATCGATCTGCTCACGCAACTGGGCCAGCGGCAGTTCGCGATAGCGCAGGTCTACCTCGAAGCCGAACTCCCGAGTACTGTCGATTTGCCCGGCGCCGGCCTTGAGCAAACTGAATATCCAGCAATACTCATCGTGATGTTCCATATGGCGCACATTCTGCACCTGCAACTGCCACTTGAGCAGCGCTTTGTCCGTTATCTGCAGCCGATTGCTCACGCATTGGGATAAAAAGCCCGCCAGGCGCTGATCAACTATGCGTTTCTGCTCCAGGGTGTAGGCGTTCCAATCAATGACTTCATGACTAAAACGCTTACAACCGCGGCACACAGTATCGCCGATGCCGGTTGAGCACACACCAATACAAGGAGTTTTTACGGGACGATCGAACATTATTTTCGAGGCTAACAAACAGCCTGCAAGTTTAGAAGATCACCGGGGTGAATGCACGATATAGGGCGCAATTGATTTATCTTACTGGCCCTGTGGGCTATAATTTGCGCCGATTTTTCTCCACAGGAACCATCGGCGCTACCCTCTGCCGAAGGCTTTCCTCACAAGCTAAGGAGCTCTAACGTGCTAGAAGCATATCGCGAACATGTGGCTGAACGAGCCGCGCTGAACATTCCACCCAAACCCCTCAATGCCGAACAGGTTGCCGGGCTGGTAGAGCTATTAAAAAACCCTCCTGCGGGCGAAGATGCCTTCCTGCTGGACCTGATCAGCACCCGGGTGCCACCCGGTGTAGATGAAGCTGCTTACGTCAAAGCAGGATTTCTGTCGGCCATCGTCACGGGCGAGGCCCAGAGCCCGCTGATCGACAAGCTGGCCGCAATTAAGCTGCTGGGCAACATGCACGGCGGTTACAACATCGAAACCCTGGTCGCTGGGCTGACTGACGCCGACCTGGGCGTTCAGGCTGCCGAAGAACTCAAACACACCCTGCTGATGTTCGACGCGTTCCACGACGTGGCTGACCTGGCCAAAAACGGCAATGACAACGCTATCGCGGTGATGCAGTCATGGGCCGACGGCGAGTGGTTTACCAATAAAGATGCCGTTGCTGAATCGATCAAGGTTGCGGTATTCAAGGTGACCGGCGAAACCAACACCGATGACCTCTCCCCTGCCCCCGATGCCTGGTCACGACCAGACATCCCCCTGCACGCGCTGGCAATGTACAAAATGACCCGCGATGGCCTGACGCCGGAAGAACACGGTGTGACCGGCCCTATGAAGCAAGTGCAGGAGCTCCAGGACAAGGGCATACCCGTGGCGTTCGTTGGCGACGTGGTAGGCACCGGCTCTTCACGTAAATCTGCTACCAACTCGGTACTGTGGTTCTTCGGTGACGATATCGCCGGTGTACCCAACAAGCGTGGCGGCGGCATTTGCATCGGTGGCAAAGTTGCCCCTATTTTCTACAACACCATGGAAGACACCGGCGCCCTGGTATTCGAAGCACCTGTTGACGACCTGGGTATGGGCGACGTGATCGAAATCCGCCCCTACGACGGCAAGATTCTGAGCGAGTCTGGCGATGTTATTTCTGAATTTGAATTGAAGTCAGACGTGCTGCTGGATGAAGTGCGCGCCGGTGGCCGCATTAACCTGATCATTGGCCGTGGCCTCACTGCTCGCGCTCGTGAAGCATTGGGTCTGGGCGAAGCTGACCTGTTCCGCAAGCCTGACGTGCCGGTAGACAGCGGCAAGGGTTTCTCATTGGGCCAAAAAATGGTCGGTCGCGCCTGTGGCACCGAAGGCATTCGCCCCGGTACCTACTGCGAGCCCAAGATGACAACTGTAGGCTCTCAGGACACCACTGGGCCCATGACCCGCGACGAACTGAAGGACCTGGCTTGCCTGGGCTTCTCCGCGGACTTAACCATGCAGTCGTTCTGTCACACCGCGGCTTACCCCAAGCCCGTAGACATCGATACACAGCACACCCTGCCAGACTTCATCATGACCCGCGGCGGCGTATCACTGCGCCCCGGCGACGGCGTGATCCACTCCTGGCTGAACCGTATGCTGCTGCCTGATACCGTGGGTACTGGCGGCGATTCGCATACGCGCTTCCCCATGGGAATCTCATTTCCTGCGGGTTCCGGTCTGGTGGCATTTGCCGCTGCCACCGGCGTCATGCCGCTAGACATGCCCGAATCGGTTCTGGTTCGCTTCAAGGGTGAAATGCAGCCGGGCATCACGCTGCGTGACCTGGTACACGCCATTCCCTACTACGCGATTCAAGAAGGCCTGTTGACCGTTGAGAAAAAGGGCAAGAAAAACATTTTCTCCGGCCGCATTCTGGAAATTGAAGGCCTTGGCGATCTCAAAGTGGAGCAGGCATTCGAATTGTCTGATGCCTCTGCTGAGCGTTCCGCCGCAGGCTGCACCATTGACCTGAGCGAAGCGTCCATCACCGAGTACCTGCAATCCAATATCGTGCTGATGCGTTCCATGATCGCTGATGGCTACGGCGACCCACGCACACTGGAGCGTCGCTGCCGCAAGATGGAAGATTGGCTGGCCAATCCCGAGTTGATGAAAGCTGACAAGGATGCCGAGTACGCTGCGGTCATCGAAATCGACCTGGCCGATGTGAAAGAGCCTATCGTTTGTTGCCCTAACGACCCGGACGATGCGCGTCTGCTGTCTTCGGTTGCTGGCGACAGCGTAGACGAGGTCTTCATCGGCTCTTGCATGACCAACATCGGTCACTTCCGCGCGGCGGGCAAACTACTGGAACAGCACAAGGGTGGCATCTCTACCCGCATGTGGCTGGCACCGCCCACCAAGATGGACGAGCACCAACTGATGGAAGAAGGCTACTACAACATCTTTGGCGCCGCCGGTGCGCGCACCGAGATGCCAGGCTGTTCACTGTGCATGGGTAACCAGGCACGTGTTGCGGCCAACAGCACTGTGCTGTCGACCTCTACCCGTAACTTCCCCAACCGCCTGGGTGATGGTGCCAATGTCTACCTGACGTCTGCCGAACTGGCTGCCGTTGGCGCGATACTCGGCAAGCTGCCTACGCCGGAGGAATATCTGGAATACGCCCAGAGCCTGGACTCTATGAGTGCAGACATCTACCGCTACCTGAACTTCGACGAAATCGCCGATTATCAGAAAAGCGCGGCAGAAGGTGCGCGCATTGCAGCGGTGGAAATCCAGGAAGTCCGCACCGGAAGTTAATGCTTCCAAGCATAAAAAAACCCGCTCAGGCGGGTTTTTTTATGTCTTGAATTTGTCCACTGGTCGCCCAGTCCTGCCCTGAGAGCGTGTTACAAATTGATTTGCCAATAACCCACGTCCAACCACTGGTCTTGTTTGAAACCTACCTCGGGAAATTCGGCCACCTTGTGCATGCCCATCTTCTCGTGCAGGGCAACGCTGGCGGGATTGGGCAGGGTAATCCCGCCGATCACTGCATGTACTTCAAGGGTGCGTAGTTGTTCGAACAGGGCTGAATACAAGCGGGTGCCCCAACCGCCCCCGGTCAACTGCGGCTGCAGATAAACGGTACTTTCGACGGAAAAACGATAGGCGCTGCGCTCCCTCCAGAGATTGGCGTAAGCGTAGCCAACCACCTGGTCGTTCTCCTGCGCAACCAGCCAGGGCAGCCCTAAAGACGCAACCGCTTCGATTCGACGGGTCAATTCGACAACGCTCAGTACATCCACTTCAAAAGTGATAACAGAATTTAGAATATAGTGGTTGTAGATGTCGGCAAGGGCCTGCGCATCCGCTGTGTGTACTGGTCGAATCATCAACTCACACTCCTGACTGTCTGCGCGAATTCACTTAAATCCACCTCAGTCGAATCTGACGGCGCATACGCCAAAGCATTGTAGCGGCGAGTAACATCGGCAATATTATTCGCCAGCCGAGGCAGGCTTTTCTGCGCACGACTGGCAAACGCATCAGGCGCCTCACCCGGCTCTCGCTCAACGCCCATCTTGCCCAGCCTCTGGCAAAAGTTCAGGTACAGTTTGTCCAACTTACTTAAGGCGTGGATCCTGCGTCTAAACAACAGCACCAGCCCCAGGGGGGCCAGTACCAGCGCCCCACTACCGAGCAGAACTGCGGCAAACTTGCGGGCAGTGAATTCGCCAAAAAATTCATGCAACAGATCGAACTGCGTATCCGAATCGAAGCCCACCACCCAGGCCTGCCAACGGTAGGTCAGGGCATCGTAGCGCAAGCGCATCATATTGATGATATTGATATTGCGGTAACGCAGTAGCGACAGGGGTGAATCGGCAAGGAAGCTGCCCTCTTCTGACATGGCGTCTTCCAGCCCTAGCTCAATGCGTTCCGGCGACACTGCTGCGGTGGGGTCAACCCGCACCCAGCCTTCACCTTCTAGCCACACTTCAGCCCAGGCATGGGCATCAAACTGATGCACGATGACCGTGCGATTAACCGGGTTCACCTCTCCCCCCTGATAGCCCGCCACCACCCTGGCAGGAATACCCGCCGCCCGCATCAGAACAACAAAAGATGAGGCGTAGTGTTCGCAAAACCCTCGGCGGGTATCGAACAAAAAGGCGTCCATCGCGTCACGCTCCGGCAACAATGTCGGCTGCAGCGTGTAGACAAAAGGCTCACGCGTGTACATCTGCAACACTCGGTCAACGACCTGGGCAGGGTTCGCGGCCTCCGCGGCAAATTCTGCTGCCAATGCCCTGGCTCTGGGGTTATCACTGCCAGGTAACGCCAGTTCGGTCTTGCGTCGCCAATCCGACAGATTCTCCTCCAGGCGTGCTTGAGGCCATGAACGCACCTGATACATATAATCGTCTTCGATCACGATGGGCCTGAACAATCGGTAATCCGACGAACTCATGATCCCTGAATCTGCAGAGCGGGCGTAACGCAAGCTGTACAACCAGCGCTGTTGAGTGGGCTCCAAAATGACCGAGTAACGCAGTGGATCGCCCACTGTGTCGGGCTCTGTTTGGCGACGCTCGCTGGCGGGTGCTTCGTAAAAATTCAAAGCGCTCCAGGTGCCCTGCTGCAGGCGACTCATTACCAGACCCCGCCAGTAGAGCTGTGACCGGGGTGGTATGTCGCCATCAAACTCCACCCGAAAAGCAACGGCGCCTGAGCGACTTAAGCGCGACACATCCCCCGGGCTCATAAATTCACTCATGCCTGTCTTGGCCTGCTGGCTTTTGATTGGCACCGTCCACAGCGGCCCGAAGCGGGGGAACAGGAAAAACAACACCAACATTAACGGCACAGACTGCGCCACCATAAAAGTCGCCTGCTTCAGCGGGCGCATACTAAAGCGGTTGTCGCCTGGCCGGTGCAGTGCCACCAGACCGGTGGTGATGATCACCACATTGAGCAGGCACAGCAGCACAATGAGCAGATCCTGGCTGAACAGGAACTCAGTCATTATCACGAAATACCCAAGAAACAGCAGCACATAGGCATCTTTGCGCTTGGCTGATTCCAGCAGTTTCAGCGCGAATGCTGTTAACAACAACGCCACCGTCGATTCAAGGCCAACCAGGCTGCTGAAGCTCAGCATGATTCCCGCGAAGCCTGCCAGTATCAACCCCAGCTTGACCGGCCAACGGGGAAAGGACCAGCGCCCCCGGTATACCAGGGTGCGCCACAGCGCGGCAAAGCAATAGACCGCCAGCACCCAGGGGGGAATTCGTTCGATGTGTGGCAACACCAGGGTGAACATACTGAGAATAATCCACACCAGGGCATTACGCGGGATCTGCTGCTGCGCCTTCATTGCCCGGAATCCTCAATGCCGTGCAGCGCCAGCGCCCGCAGCACTTGCTCCTTATGGCGCTCGCCGCAGTCGGGGGCAATACTCACTGCGGGCAGGCGCAGGCCATATTCATCACCTGCTTTGTCAAACTCCAGCGCCCAATAGCACAGATGAGATAGACGCTGCTCTGTACCTATGCCGGCAAACAGTTCCCAATCCAGCCATACGCTGCGGTCGGCGTAAGCTGCGTATTGCTTGACCTGCACCGACTGCCCCCGGGCAAGCCCCTTCCAGTAAATCTGGCGCAGGGAGTCACCCTCGCGATAATCCCTGAAACCGTAAAAATCATCGCTGCCTTCTATCGGTACAGACGCACCGTCCGGGTGTTCCGCTGCCAGGCCAGGTAAGTCCCCAGAGGGAACTGGCCTGGGGTAGACCAGCGCTTTGAGGTCCATATCGACCCAGCTCCAGCAGCGCAACAGGCCCAACGGGTAAGAAGACTCTATCAGCAGGCGACCCGGGCTGTACCAGCCTCGCGCTTTGCCCACCGGGGCGTGTAACTGCACCCGCAGTTGGGTGACGTCAACCAGGTTGATAGTGCTGGCATTGCTGCCTGGCCATTTAAGGTAAATACCCACGTGCTCTTTTTGACGGCTGCACTCCAGTTGCAACTCGAACTCGGTTTGTTGTCCGGGAAACGCCGGTTTGGCATGCACCGCACGTAGGGTCAGGCCTGACAGATTAGAGTAGGTGTGCAGAACAGTAACGATAAACAGCGTGGCAAGCAGGAAGGTCAAACCATAGCTCAGGTTGTTCTGGAAGTTGATCGCTGCCAACAACATGACCATGAGGCAAATACCGAAAAACAAACCGACGCGATTGGGGAAAATGAAAATGCGTCGTTGATTGAGGGTCACCACCCGGGAGGCAGGAATCCGATTGGTGACAAACTTCTGGAAGCGTTTGCGCAGATAGGCTCGACCTCTGCCCACCGTGCCTGACCCCGCCGCTGCGCCCATGTCTAGATTCCGTCAGGGACGGATAACGTCGACATTACGTTGCAGCAGGGCTACCAGGGCCGAACCATCACCGGAGTAGTCGCCGCTGGGCACCAGACGATGCCCCGCCGCCGACGGCAATACCATTTGTATATCTTCCGGTACCACATGACCGCGGCTTTGCATCACCGCCCAGGTGCGGGCACAGTCAAGCAGAGCCAGACCACCCCGCGGCGAGAGACCCACTTCGAATTCGGGGCTGTTACGGGTGTAGGCCACCAGCCGCTGCAGATAGTCCAGCAGATTCTCCGAGGCGTGCACCTGGCTCACTGCCTCGCGTATCTGTTGCAGTTGTTCTGCGCTGATTACCTGCGTCAGGGGAACCCGCTCACGCATGTCGCTACGCTGCTGCTGAAACATCTCTCGCTCCGCGGCCGGATCGGGATAACCCAGCTGCAGGCGCATCAGGAATCGGTCCAATTGAGATTCGGGCAGTGGATAGGTACCGGACTGGTGCGCCGGGTTCTGGGTGGCGACAACAAAGAACGGGTCTGACAGCGGCCGTGTCTCCCCTTCCACCGTCACCTGGCCCTCGGCCATGGCCTCCAACAACGCGCTCTGCGTGCGCGGCGTGGTGCGATTGATTTCGTCTGCCAACAACAACTGGGTAAAAATGGGCCCGGGGTGAAAACTGAAGCTGGCATCGTTGCGGTTGTAGACGGAAACGCCGAGGATGTCGGCAGGAAGCAGGTCGCTGGTGAACTGAACCCGCTTCCAGGAAAGTCCCAGTACATCCGCCAGAGCGTGGGACAAGGTGGTCTTGCCCATACCGGGCAGGTCTTCAATCAACAGGTGGCCGCGGGCAAATAGACAGCACAATGCCAGCCGTATTTGCGGCTCCTTGCCCAGCAGCACCGTGCCCACTTCGGCTACGGCTTTATCGATTACTTCCTGTAACTGCATCTGTTTGCCCCGAATATACTTTTTTAGCCTAGCGCAGCAAAACCCCGCTGCAAGTCGGCCTTAAGATCTTCTATGTCTTCCAGTCCCACCGAGACACGGATCAAGTTGCGACCTATACCTGCCTGTTCTCGTTGTTCATCGCTCAACCGTCCATGGGTAGTGGTTGCCGGGTGAACAATCGTGCTCTTGGTATCACCAAGGTTGGCGGTCAGAGACATAATTCGGGTGCCGTCTATCACCTGCCAGGCCTGCTCTTGGCCGCCCTTCACCTGAAACGACAGCACACCACCAAAGGCGCGCTGCTGTTTTTTGGCCAACGCGTGACCGGGGTGGCTTTCAAGCCCTGAATAGTAGACCTTTTCAACTGCATCCTGCTCCGTAAGCCACTGCGCCAACGCCAGAGCGGATTTGCTGTGAGCGTCCATCCGCAGGCGCAGTGTCTCCAGCCCCTTGAGAAACACCCAGGCATTAAATGCGCTCATGGTGGGGCCACAAGTGCGCAGGAATGTTTCCACCTCTGCCATATGCTCGGCACTGCCGACAACAGCACCGCCAACGCAGCGGCCCTGACCATCCAGGTATTTTGTGGCGGAGTGCACCACAATGTCTGCGCCCATAGATAAGGGCCGTTGCAAGGCAGGTGTACAAAAACAATTATCGACAACCAACAGGCAATCATTGGCGCGGGCCAGTGCCGACATGGCGGCCAGGTCTGCTACTTCACACAAAGGGTTGCTGGGCGTTTCCATAAACAGCATGGCCGTTTGCGGGCGAATAGCCTGTTCCCAGGCAGCCGCATCCAGCAATGGCACAAAGGTCGTCTCGACCCCAAATTTGGTCAGGTATTTGCCAAACAGGTTGGTGGTAGTACCGAATACGTCACGAGAACACACCACGTGATCGCCGGCCTTGAGCAGCGCCATCGCCGTTGATAAAATAGCGGCCATGCCAGAGGCGGTACCCACTGCTGCCTCGCCACCTTCCATAGCAGCAATACGCTGCTCGAAGGTCCGTACCGTAGGATTGGTGTAGCGGGAATACACATTCCCGGATTCCTCACCGCCAAAGCGCGCGGCAGCCGCGCTGGCACTGTCAAACACATAGCTGGATGTGGCGAAGATGGGCTCTGAGTGCTCGCCCTCATGGGTGCGTGATATACCCGCCCTGATCGCCAGGGTATCCAGATGCGCACCCTCTAGGGCGTCGTCAAATTGATCTGTCATTCACACTCAGGCGTTGTTGTGAATACCAACAACAGCCCCCTCCTCTTGGTCGGCTGTACGACTTTCACTCTGGGCTTCATCGTTGCGCTGAGACTCTATGTGATCCAGATATTGCTGGTCGACATCACCGGTAATGTACTGGCCACTGAACACCGCGCAGTCAAAACTCGTAATGGCCTCGTTGCCGTCACTGGAGCAACGTATCAGGTCGTCCAGGTCCTGGTATACCAGCCAATCCGCGCCGATTTGCTCGCAAACCTCTTCCACAGTGCGTCCGTGTGCTATTAACTCAGTGGCCGAAGGCATATCGATGCCATACACATTGGGATAGCGAACCGGTGGTGCCGCAGAAGCGAAATACACATTGGCCGCTCCGGCATCGCGGGCCATCTGGATGATCTCGCGACTGGTCGTGCCGCGCACGATGGAATCATCCACCAGCATCACGTTTTTACCCTCAAACTCCAGGCGCACCGGGTTCAACTTCTGGCGCACCGATTTCTTGCGCTGGTTCTGCCCAGGCATAATAAAGGTACGGCCGATATAGCGGTTCTTCATGAAGCCTTCGCGAAACTTAAGACCCAGCTCATAGGCCATCGACTGGCCGGCAATGCGACTGGTGTCCGGAATAGGGATCACCACATCAATATGCAGGTCCGGACGCTCCTTGCGCACTTTCTTGGCCAGCGCCTCGCCCTGACGCATACGCGTCTTATAGACGGAAATGCCGTCCATCATGGAATCGGGCCTGGCGAAGTAAACGTGTTCGAAAATACACGGCTGCAGCGTCGGCTTATCTGCACATTGTTTACGGTGCAACTGGCCTTCCATATCGATAAACACAGCCTCGCCAGGCGCCACGTCACCCAGCAGTTTGAAGCCCAGTACATCCAGAGCCACACTTTCGGACGCAATCATGTGTGCTTTTTTGCCGTCTGCACCAGTGCGTGCACCGACCACCAGGGGACGAATGCCCATTGGGTCGCGAAAACCTACCACGCCATAGTCAACGATCAGGCTGACAGCCGCATAGCCCCCTTTGCAGCGCTTATGTAATGCAGCGACCGCTGCGAAGATATCCTCGGGCCCCGGGGTCAATTTGCCCAAAGTCTGCATTTCGTGGGCGAATACGTTAAGCAGGACTTCCGAATCCGAATCGGTATTCAAGTGGCGCAGGTCATCTTCAAACAACTCTCTGGCCAGCTGTTCGGCATTGGTAAGGTTGCCGTTGTGAGCAAGCGCAATGCCATAGGGGGAATTGACATAAAACGGCTGAGCAAGCGCGGGACCCGAGCTTCCCGCTGTGGGGTAGCGCACATGCCCTATGCCCACGTTACCTTCCAGGCGTTGCATGTGCTGCTGACGAAAAACATCGCTCACCAGGCCCACGTTCTTACGCAGGCTGAATCGCCCCCGGTCACAAATCATGATGCCCGCCGCGTCTTGACCGCGATGCTGAAGCACCGTTAACGCATCGTATATGTCGGGGGCAACATTGTTACCCGCTACTATTCCAACCAGGCCGCACATGGGGTTCTTACCTCTTGATTCAGGTCGTTATTCGCTCACCGGGAACGCTGTTTGCAAACACTGTCTGCACCCAGTCAGCGAGCATATTTAAATGGGGCATCAGCACAGACTCGTGCAGCCACTGTTGATCCTGGGGCGAAACCAACTGCTTGATCACATACACCGCGACCAGAATAAGGATTACCCCTCGTGCAAATCCAAAAATTGTTCCCAGAACACGGTCCAGTACGCTCAGTCCCGCCGCCCTTACCAGGCTGGTCGCCACCTTCACCACCAGGGTAAACACCACCAGTGTTGAAACGAACAGGATGGCATAGGCTGCAATATAGCGGCCGGTGACATTCGCAATTACAGCGGACAGCTGCAGCGCGAACTCGTCTACAAACAAATGCGCCACTAAAAATGCCGCCACCCACCCCAATAGAGAGAGAGCCTCGCGAACAAAGCCCCGCCATAAACTTAGCAAAGTCGACAAACTGAGCACCACAATGATACCCCAGTCGACGCCGCTTAACTGCGGCAGTTCACTCACGCAAAGACTCCATGGGGTCGATTTCTAATAAGGCAATAGCAGCAGGGGTAGATTGGCACATTGGCTATCAGGGATAGTACCGGGTGATCATGGTTGTCACCGCGAACTTGGCATCGATTGAACCTTGAATTTTATGCAAGCGTTCTTTCTCTGCCTTGGGCCCCACGTAGACGCGATAAAGCGTTTTGCCGTTGCTTTTGATCTTCTTTACATAAGCTTTGTGGCCCATATCCAGCAGGTCCTTGCGTAACTGATCGGCATTACTGGCACTACTAACACTGGCAACTCGCAGTATCCAGGCAATGGGAATCCCATCTGCATCCAGAGCGGGCTTAACCGGAGCTTCAGTGCGAGTCTTTTTCTCAATTGGCTTGGGTGCCGGCTTGGGTGCCGGCTTGGGCTTGGACGCAGCAGGCCTGGTCTGGGTGCTATCGCTGCTAGCCGAGATTGTGTTAACCGGCGGCGCTTCCGGCGCCAGGGTTAGCAATTCCCGCTGCTGGGGTTGTGGATCAGGCTCGGACACCTTGACGATGTCTCGAGACGGCCTCAAGCCAGCCATATCAGGCGGTTCCACGGGCGTGGACTGGACCACGGGACGCGGCGGAATTTGTGTTGCCTCGGCGCCAGCTTGCTCTCCAGGCTCAACAAAAATAATGGGCCAGAAGACCACTCCCAGTGCCACCAGGATAAGCGCGCCAACGAGGCGTTGTTTTAAGACTTCATTCATCGGTCCCAAACTTCCTTCGGTCCTTTTCCAGTTGCGGCAACACGGCTGCAACAGTGAAGAAGGAGCCAAAAACCACTAGCAAATCCTCCCCGCTCATCACACTCTGCGCTCGCCGATGGGCCTGACGCAGATTCTTGCTGACGCTAACGGCGCCCTGTTCTTGCTTACGCAGCAGTTCAGCGATACTCGCCGCTGGCATTGCCCTGGGGTTGTCAGCTTGCTCCCCCAGGAACCAGCCATCAAAACGCCCGCTGCAGGCAGCCAGCATTTCATCAACGGCCTTGTCCTTCATGGCGGAAAATAAAGCAATAACCTTTCCTTTACAAGGACTTGCGGCAATATTTTCCAGCAACTTGTCAATTGCCGCCGGGTTGTGGGCCACATCCAGGAGATATTGCAGTCCACCTATCTCCAGTCGCTGCAAACGACCGGGACCAATACTGCTATCCACGGCCGCCTGTAATGCCTCCTCGTCGAAATCCACGCCCAGAACCAAGGCCGTCTGGGCCGCTGCGCTGACATTTGACGGTAGCAAGGAAGCCGATGACAGTTGCCCCAGCGCCTGCTCCCCTTTGGCTGACCGTAATGTACCCCGCCAGCGCTCCGCAGTCCCAGAGAAATCGAAGTCTACGCCCAGTTGATACACCTCACTGACCCCAACCTCCTGTGCTACTTTTTGCAATTGCGCAGGAGGATTGCGGTCGGCGATCACTACCGGCTTGCCAGCACGCATGATGCCGGCCTTTTCCCTGGCGATCACCTCTCGCGTATTACCCAGCCATTCCTGATGATCCAGATCGATACTGGTGATTACCGCAACATCGGCATCAACGATGTTGGCAGAATCCAGCCGGCCTCCAAGGCCCACCTCCAATATCACGTAATCAACCTGCTTGTGCCTGAATACAAGCAGTGCAGCCAGGGTAGCGAATTCAAAATAAGTCAGCGATAGTGTGCCGCGCGCATCCTCTATTGCCTGGAAGGCTGCAATAATATCCTGATCTGCTGCTTCTTCAGCGTCGATTCGAATACGTTCATTAAAGCGAAGAAAATGTGGCGATGTAAAAGCCCCAGGACGATACCCGCATTGGCAGAGCAGTGACTCAAGTACCGCCACCGTAGAACCCTTGCCGTTGGTACCCGCCACAGTCACCACCGGCAACGCCAGGGGCAATAGGCCCAGCGTATCAGCTACTGTCGATACCCTCTCCAGGCCCAGTTCCATAGCGCTGGGGTGCAGGGTTTCAAGGTGTTGCAGCCACTGCGCAAGGGACTTGCTATTCATCCCCTTCCGACGGATTCGGCAGCAGCACTTCTTCATCAGCGTCCGGTTCCAGCAACTCAAAGGTGGGCTCCGGGTCCGTCATCAGGGCTTCGTCGAGTTCGATATTGCCGAGCTTGGCCAGCAAGCGACCTAGCGTATCGCGCATCTGGGTGCGGTGAATAATCATGTCGATAGCGCCATGTTCCAGCAAAAATTCGCTGCGCTGGAAGCCCTTTGGCAGTTTCTGCCGAATAGTTTGTTCGATAATATTGGGGCCGGCAAAACCGGCACGCGCATCGGGCTCAGCCACGTTGATATCACCCAACAAAGCCAGCGAGGCGGAAACACCGCCGTAGATCGGGTCGGTCATCACCGAGACATAAGGCACGCCGGCCAGTTTCATGCGCTCGATGACGGCACTGGTTTTGGCCATCTGCATGAGAGAAATAAGGGCTTCTTGCATGCGCGCACCACCGGAAGCGGCAAAACACACCAGTGGCACCCGTTTCTCGAGGGCCAGTTGCGCAGAACGAGTGAACTTTTCACCTACCGCGTAGCCCATGGAGCCACCGTGAAAATTGAATTCAAAGGCTACGGCCACGATGGGCATACCCTTGAGTGCACCCTCCATGGCGATCAAGGCATCTTTTTCGCCAGTTGATTTCTGGGCACCCTGAAGGCGGTCACGGTAGCGTTTTTTGTCTTTGAACTTGAGGCGATCCACCGGCTCGATGTCGGTCAGGATTTCCTCGCGGCCCTCCGGGTCCAGAAAGCTATCCAGACGCCGACGGGCGCCAATGCGCATGTGGTGATCACACTTGGGACAGACGTCGTCATTACGCTCAAGATCGGGCCTATAAAGCACCGCTTCGCACTTAACACACTTCTTCCACAACCCTTCCGGTACGCTAGAGCGCTTCTTGCCCTCGCCCTTGCTAACGCCGGAAGGCAGAATCTTGTCAATCCAACTCATGGTCTACCCCACACCAATGCAGCGCACATTATAAACGCTTGCCGGCCTGACTAGGAAGTGGCGCTGTCAACTCCGGCCCGTATTTCTGCCAACAGTTCAACTGCGGCATTCATAGCATCGGCCTGGTTGGCCCCAGACTCGAGCTTGTCGGCCATGGCACGAATCAGGGCACTACCCACAACCACGCCGTCAGCAACGCCTGCTACGGCTGCCGCTGACGCTGCATCCTTGATACCAAACCCTACCGCTACCGGCAAATCACTGCGCTCGCGAATCCGCGACAGATGATGCGCCACATCCTCGATATCCAGGTTACCGGCACCAGTAACGCCCTTGAGCGACACGTAGTAAACAAAACCACTGGCCTGGTCGACAATCCGACCAATCCGCGCATCCGGCGTAGTTGGCGCTACCAGGAAAATATTATCCATACCCACCCGGCTCAGCTCGGCATTGATCGGGTCTACCTCTTCAGGCGGGATATCGACTGTCAGCAGCGCATCCAACCCAACTTCAGCTGCGGCGTCGGCAAAGACTGCGTAGCCCATATGCATTACTGGATTGGCATAACCCATCAACAGCACCGGCGTATCGCTATCGCGCTCACGAAATTGACGCACCACATCCAATGCATCCCGCAGGCTGGTACCATGAGCCAGAGCTCGTTCGTGAGCCAACTGAATAATAGGCCCCTCAGACATGGGGTCAGAAAAAGGCACACCCAGCTCGATAATATCGGCGCCATTAGCGACCAGCGCGTGCATCAGTGGCACAGTTGCGTCAGGCCCTGGATCACCCACGACAATGTATGGAATCAGCGCCTTGCGGCCTGCTTTGGCCAGTTGTTGAAAACGCCCCGCTATACGACTCACTTAACTACTCCCTAAAACTGGATGCCGTCGATCTCGGCAACTGTATGAATATCTTTGTCACCACGACCGGACAGATTGATAACAATGCTCTGCTCAGGGCGCATCTGGGCAGCCAGCTTCTCTGCATATGCCAGCGCGTGACTACTTTCAAGTGCGGGCATAATGCCCTCTACGCGGGTCAGTGTGTGGAAGGCGCGTAACGCTTCGTCGTCATTGGCCACCACGTAATTAACCCGACCAATATCTTTCAACCAGCTATGCTCGGGACCCACACCAGGATAGTCCAGACCCGCTGACACCGAGTGGGTCTCCATAATCTGGCCATGCTCGTTCTGCATCAGGTAGGTCCGGTTGCCGTGCAACACCCCGGGAGTACCCGCTGTTAACGGCGCTGCATGTTGATGGGTTGAAATGCCGTGGCCACCGGCTTCCACGCCATACATGGCGACCCCCTCGTCTTCAAGGAAAGGATGGAACAGGCCGATAGCATTTGAACCTCCGCCCACGCAGGCCACCAGAGCATCTGGCAGTTTACCGATGCGCTCCAGCGATTGCGCCCGGGCCTCTCGTCCAATGACGCACTGAAAATCACGTACTAACAGAGGATAGGGATGTGGGCCCGCTACGGTGCCAATGATGTAGAAAGTATCGTCAACATTGGTCACCCAATCGCGCATCGCCTCGTTCATCGCATCTTTGAGAGTGCGCGAACCGGAGGTAACCGAGATGACTTCCGCCCCCAGCAACTTCATCCTGTACACATTCAGCGCCTGGCGGCGTATGTCTTCTTCGCCCATAAACACCTGACATTCCAGGCCAAGACGAGCCGCAATAGTGGCAGTAGCGACGCCGTGCTGACCTGCTCCGGTCTCGGCGATGACCCGTTTCTTACCCATGTGTTTGGCCAGCAGTGCCTGACCCACGGTATTGTTTATCTTGTGGGCGCCGGTATGGTTAAGATCCTCTCGTTTGAGGAAAATTCGCGCCCCACCCACTCTTTCAGCCCAGCGAGTGGCCTCATAAAGAGGCGACGGGCGGCCAACGTAATGGGCCAGGTCCTCATCAAGCTCGCGCTGAAAACTCTCTTCGTTTTTCAGCCTGTCGTATAGCGCTTCCAACTCGTCCAACGCAGCCATCAGGGTTTCGGCGACATAACGCCCGCCGTAGCCACCAAAACGACCCTCTTCATCGGGCACCGCTGCAAATTGACTATTCTTTATTTCACTGTTCATCTCAATATCCAGTCATTGTTGGTCCGCGGCGCGCACCGCCGCGATAAACCGTTCAATTTTCTCAGGGTCCTTGATGCCAGGGGCTACTTCAACGCCCCCACTCACATCAACGGCCCAAGGCCGCAGACTCTGTATTGCATCACCCACGTTTGCATCGTTAAGACCGCCGGCGAGCACCATGGGCAGTGGCAGTTCATGACCGGCCAATGTCCAGTCGAAAGTTTTGCCAGTGCCGCCGGGCACCCCGTCCTGCCAGGCGTCCAGTAAAATCCCGCTAGCGCCTTGATACTCAGCACACTCAGCTGCCACATCCATATCTTGCCGAACACGCAGGGCTTTCATCCACGGGCGCCCAAACTGCCGGCAGTAGCTGGCGCTTTCGTCCCCGTGGAACTGGATCAACCCTATTGGCAACTGTTCCACCACGTCTACCACTATTTCCGGCTCTGCGTTAACGAACAGGGACACAAGAGTGACGAAGGGTGGCACCGAGGCGGCAATGTCCCGGGCTTGCTCAACGCTTACTGCGCGCGGGCTTTTCGCGTAGAACACCAGACCGATAGCGTCAGCGCCATTATTGACAGCTGATCGCGCATCTTCGGGCCTGGTGATTCCACAAATTTTGATACGCGTAGGAGACAAATTCAGACCTGATTACACCGAAAAAACAAGCCGCGCATAATAGCAGATGGCTTTGCGCCTGTCTTTACGCTGGGCCCTTGCCTTGTCCCAGAATCATAGGGCCGTAAGGGGTTGCAGGGAAGCCATATTGGGGCGGATAAAGCACATCCACAAGATACAAACCGTGGGGCGGCGCTGTAGCGGCAGCCAAGGTTCTATCACCGCCGGCCAGCAATTGCGCAATCCATTGTTCCGGTTTGCGATCACTACCGATCGCCAACAGCGAACCGGCGATATTACGCACCATGTGGTAGAGAAAAGCATTGGCCTGGATATCCAGAACAACCAAATCTCCATGGCGGCTGACAGACACACTATGGACATTGCGCATGGCCGTGGAAGATTGACAGGCGGCCGCCCGAAATGCTGAAAAGTCCTGTTCTCCCAGCAGGGATTGGGCCGCACGATTCATCCGCGCGGCATCCAGCGGAAATCGATGCCAGCTCACCTGACCACCAAGCATTGCCGGACGCACCAGGGTGTTGGCGATGACATAACGATAGCGCCGTGCAGTTGCAGTAAAACGGGCGTGGAATTCTTCTGGTACTGGCACGGCCCAATGCAGGCGCACGTCTTCTGCCATTTCGGCATTCGCACCCAACACCCAGGCTTTAGGGGCACGCGAGACGGGCGCTTCAAAGTGAACGACCTGGCAGTGGCCGTGAACCCCGGTATCGGTTCGCCCGGCGCAGTGCACACGCAAGGCCTGACCCGCTACCCTTGACAGAGCTGCCTCAAGTTCCTGTTGTACGGTAATAACGTCAAGGTGAGGCTGGCTTTGCCAGCCGTTATAGCGAGCGCCGTTGTATTCAACTCGGCAAGCGATCCGGCTGCCCGCAGCAAGCGGGTCAGCACTCAACCGGGGAAATGGGTCAGCCAATGCGTTCCAACAATGCTCCGGCTTCTGCCTTCTGCTCCTCAGAGCCATCGGCTACAACTTCTTCGAGAATCTGGCGAGCGCCATCTTCATCGCCCATGTCCATATAGGCTCGGGCCAGGTCCAGCTTGGTAGACATGGCGTTGGCTTCTGCCGCAATGACCAGATCTTCGTCATCGGATGGAGCTGCCAGGCCACCAGCAGCAAAGTCAGCGGTGAGGTCCAGATCATCCTCGAGGGTATCGCCCTCCAGGTTGCTCTCTATTTCCAGACCGGCAAAGTCGGACTCAAGAGCGCCATCCAAATCTTCTGCCAAACCCGCTGGAGGCTCAGAAAATGTCTCTGCGCTGCCACTTAACACTTCGCGTCCGCGAGCAATACTGCCTGCGTCACCGATGGCTTCAAGCTCGCGCAATTGATCTTCGGCTCCCGCTCGGTTACCCATTTGCAGTTCAGCTTCCAGCAACTTGAGTCGGAAGGCTGTGTTACCCGGATCATTATTGATTGCGTTCTGCAGCAGGTCCTTGGCCTGAGGATAGCGGCCATAGGCGATATAAATATCCGCTTCTGCCAGGGCATCGCCAGTATCGCTATCAGATGCATACTCGTCGTGCTTACGTTCTCCGTAGCCACGGTTGTCTCGGGTAGGCTCTGCGTCTTCCAGTGCCTCGTCAACCGGCTGAGGCTCAGGTTCCGCTACAGATTCGGCCTCGGGCTCAGCCACTGGCTCGGGTGCAACTTCAACCCGCTCTTCTGTCAATTGGACTTCCGCGAAAGCGGCATCGCTGGCGGCGCCGCTGCTGTCTTCATCCTTGCCCCTACGGACGAACATAAAGGCCAGAACCGCTAGTACCAGCGCTCCCAGTCCGTAGAGCAGGTAACTCATCATCCCGCCCTCTTGGGCAGCAGGAGCGGGCGTCGGCTTGACTACCGGAGCAGGTGCGGGTTCAGGTTCGGGAGCCGGCTCTGGGGCAACTTCTGCAACCTCAGCAGCAACTATTGCCTCGGCTGCTGGCGCGCCTTGGGCCATTGCATCAGCATCGGCCATAGTGTCGGCACCAGGATCGCCATCAGTAGCAGCCCCTCCGGCCTCATTAAGTGCTGCCTGTAAGGCTGCAATCTGGTCGTCTTTAAGGCTGACGATTCGCTGCAGAGTGTCTACCTGCTGCTGCACCGTCGCTAATTCTTCCGCTATTTGAGCTTGCTCAAGCCCGGCCTTTTCCATTTCCTCGGCTGCTGCGGAAGCGCCGGGGGTATAGTCACCGGCGTCGGCATCAGCGGTTGCCTCGACACTTTCCTCTACAGAGTCAGTCGATATGCGCAACTTGGGACCGGTCGCAATAGGCTTACTGGCGCGGCCAGCCTGCCAATCATCATTCTGCTGCTTCACCTCAGCCAGGGCCGCGGCGAGGTTCTGTGAACTGATATCGCCCTCATCAGGCAGGTACACTATGTAGCCGGCTTTGATTCGGTTGATATTGCCATCAATAAACGCGTTAGGATTCAGGCGCTGGATATCGAGCATGGTCTGGTGAACAGAGGCACCGGCAGGCCTCGCCGAGTCGGCAATTTCCCAGAGCGTATCATCGCGATGGATCATGTAATTGACGCCGGACCGAGGTGTATCCGACGTCTCGGCGTTAAAGTCACGATCTGGCATTGCGCCCGCCGCAAGTCCAGACTTTTTAATGTCTACCCGGGTGCCACTAGTCGCCGCCGCGCCCTGGGGCTTTTTTGAGCTGTCGTCTGGCAGCGGAGTCCCCTCCACTTCCGCCACACGCTGGGAAGCAGAAACAACGGGAGAAGTGCTGTCAAAAAGAGGTGGGTCTACCAGTACCGTGTATTCGCGCAGCAGGCGACCCGATGGCCAACGAGCTTCTACGATAAAGTCCAGATAGGGTTCGAGCACGGGATCATCAGAGCTAATGCTGATGATGCCGCGCCCCTGAGTGTCCACATTGACTTCGAATTGGATGCTGGTGAGGAAATAGGCGCGGTCTACGCCAAGCCGCTCAAAATCCTCGCGCGTGGCAAGGCGAATACGAATCTGGTCCGCGTGCAGGCCGTCCGTATTGAGAAGATCCACTTTGGCTTGCAGTGGCTCATTGAGGAAGGATTCAAGCTTCAGGTCTCCAAGACCCAAGGCGAACGACGAGCTCGCATGAATACACCCCAGAGAAAATACTACAGCAGCAAACTTACGAGCCATACTCCGACGCCTTATTATTTTTCCCGCTAAATCCCAAGCCGGCCTCCCCTGGCACGACCTCCGAGCAGTTCACTACTTAATCGTGCGCCAAAAATATTGGCTCTGAAAGCACTTTCTGTACTTTTCTCAAGTCTTTACAGGATGCTTCCATGCACTAGCAGTAAGCCTAATTCCTCTAAAAGTATCAGTGAATTACAGCCATTAATCAAGGTAAGTTGCGATCAAGCTCTCGGCAATTTGCACACTATTGAGGGCAGCCCCTTTGCGCACGTTATCGGACACAATCCACATGTCCAACCCCCTGGGGTGGGAAATATCCTCTCGAATGCGGCCTACGAACACCGGATCGGTACCTGCGCTGTCTGTCACGGCGGTAGGATAGCCGCCATCGACTTGCTCATCCATCACCTGCACGCCAGGCGCATGCATCAGCAGCTCCCGGGCCTGAGCGGCACTGATTTTATCCACGGTTTCAATGTGTACCGCCTCCGAATGAGAGAAGAACACCGGTACCCGAACGCAGGTAGGGTTCACCTGGATGCTGTGATCGCCAAAGATCTTCTGGGTCTCCCAGACCATTTTCATTTCTTCGCGGGTATAGCCATTTTCCTGAAAAGTATCGATATGCGGTAAAGCATTGAAAGCTATTTGCTTGGGGTAAACCTTGCACTCGGCCTGCTGACCATTGAGCAGCCGCGCAGTCTGGCCAGCCAATTCATCGATCGCTTCTTTGCCAGTCCCGGAAACTGCCTGGTAAGTACACACATTGATACGTTCAATCCCCACCGCGTCATATATGGGCTTGAGTGCCACCAGCATCTGGATAGTCGAACAATTGGGATTAGCAATGATGCCACGCCGGGTATAATCGGCCAGCGCCTCAATATTCACCTCCGGCACGATCAGTGGGACATCCTCATCGCGACGAAAATGGGAGGTATTATCAATGACTACGCAACCGGCCTGGGCAGCGATAGGAGCGTACTTCTCGGAAACACTGCCGCCTGCAGAGAACAATCCGATTTGCACCTGGCTGAAATCGAATTCAGCCAAATCTGTCACCTTTAGGGTATTACCCTTGAACATAATGCTCTTACCAGCCGAGCGGCTGCTCGCCAGGGCATACAGATTGCCCACTGGAAAATCCCGCTCTTCCAGGATCGAAATCATGGCTTCACCCACCGCACCGGTGGCGCCCACTACTGCAACGTCGTACAAATCGCTCATTTGTGTCTTCCTCTAATAATGCTGCTTGCTCAGCCTGCTGCTACAACTGCTCGCACGGCTTCACCCATTGCCTTGGTATCGACCAGCGTGGTCCCCTGGCTGTGAATATCCGGCGTGCGCAGCCCCGCATCCAAAACGGCGCTTACTGCTTGTTCAATCACATCCGCCGCCTCGGCACTGCCCAGGGTATAGCGCAGCATCATCGCCACGGAGAGAATAGTTGCCAACGGGTTAGCCTTGCCCTGCCCGGCTATATCCGGAGCGCTGCCATGACAGGGCTCGTACATACCACGGCCTTGCTGGTCCAACGAGGCCGAGGGCAACATCCCGATTGAACCGGTGAGCATGGCTGCCGCATCGGACAGAATGTCACCGAACATATTGCCGGTCACCATGACATCAAACTGCTTCGGCTTCATAACCAACTGCATCGCGGCGTTGTCTACGTAGATGTGGCTCAATTCCACATCCGGGTATTCCTTACCCACCTCTTCCATAATCTCGCGCCACAACATCGTAGCCTCAAGGACATTGGACTTATCGACACTGCAGACGCGTTTGTCTCGTTTACGCGCCAACTCAAAGGCCAGGTGGCCAATACGGCGGATTTCAGATTCGTTGTATTTGTAGGTGTTGTAGCCTTCCCGCTCACCGTTCTCCAGCGTGCGAATACCACGAGGTTCACCGAAATAAATACCGCCGGTCAGCTCGCGCACAATAAGAATATCCAGACCGGACACAATCTCCGGTTTAAGGCTGGAAGCCGCTGCCAGTTGTGGGTATAAGATCGCCGGACGTAAATTACCGAAAAGCTGCAGCTCTGAACGAATAGCCAACAAACCACGCTCTGGACGCAGGTGACGTTCAACCTTGTCCCACTTGGGCCCACCCACCGCGCCCAGCAAAATCGCGTCGACTTCTCGCGCGCGAGCCAGCGTTTCGTCCGGCAACGGCACACCATGCACGTCCAGCGCTGCACCGCCCAAAAGACCGTACTCAAGTTCAATGCCCAGGCTAAATCTTTCGTTCACCGCCTGCAGCACTTTTACCGCTTCGGTCATGATCTCCGGTCCGATGTAATCACCGGGAAGTACTAATACTTTTTTGCTCACAAGTTTCTATCCTTACTACGATTAATTGCGTCAGCGCGTCGATGACACGCCACGCGCATCACTTGATTACGTCAAACAACCAGGGCGACTGCTGTCGCCACTTTTGCTCATAGCTGTGAATGACGTCTGCACTTTTCAATGTCAGGCCAATCTCATCCAGCCCCTCAAGCAAGCAATTTCGGCGGAAATCATCAACCTCAAATGCTATCTCATCGCCTGCAGGCGTAATCACCCTTTGGCGCTGCAAATCGACGGTGATTTCGTAGCCTTCGTTGGCGTACATCTCATCGAACAAGCCAGACACAACAGCCTCATCCAGGGCAATGGGTAACACGCCGTTCTTGAAGCAGTTGTTATAGAAAATATCGGCAAAGCTGGGGGCGATTACGCAGCGGAAACCATAATCTTCCAGGGCCCAGGGTGCATGCTCGCGACTGGAGCCACAGCCAAAGTTTTCCCGCGCAAGCAGGATCGAAGCCCCTTTATAACGAGGGAAATTCAGTGGAAAGTCTTCGTTGATCGGGCGGTTACTACAATCCTGCCCGGGTTGACCCTCGTCCAGATAGCGCACCTCGTCAAACAGGTTCGGACCAAAGCCAGAACGCTTGATAGACTTGAGGAATTGCTTGGGAATAATCAAGTCCGTATCCACATTGGCCCGGTCCATTGGCGCGACAACACCACTCACTACTGTAAATGCTTTCATTATTGGGTCTCCTACCAATCGCGCACGTCGACAAAATGGCCCGCCACCGCGGCGGCGGCGGCCATCGCCGGGCTCACCAGGTGGGTACGACCACCAAAGCCCTGACGGCCTTCAAAGTTGCGGTTTGATGTAGATGCGCAGTGCTCGCCTGCACCTAATTTATCCGCATTCATCGCCAGGCACATGGAACAACCGGGCTCGCGCCACTCCATCCCTGCGTCCAGAAAAATCTTATCCAGCCCTTCCAGCTCTGCCTGTTTTTTGACCTCGCCGGAGCCCGGTACAACCAGCGCCTGCTTGATGCTGTCGGCGATCTTCTTGCCTTTAACAACTTCCGCTGCTGAACGCAGATCCTCGATACGAGAGTTGGTGCAAGAGCCTATGAACACACGATCAGGCCTGATATCGCTGATCGCTGAGCCTGCTTTGAGCCCCATGTACTCCAGCGCCCGCGTAACTGCTGTCTTTTGCGTGGCATCATCAATTGCCGCAGGGTCTGGCAGAGACCCATCTATTGGCAATACCATTTCGGGCGAAGTACCCCAGGTCACCTGAGGTTTGATGTCTTCACCGTTCAGTTCAACTACGGCATCAAATACTGCGTCGTCATCCGAGTGCAAGTCACTCCATGCTTGCACCGCCAAATCCCAGTTGTCACCGGACGGCGAATAGGGGCGTCCTTTGACATAGTCCACAGTAGTGTCATCTACCGCGACCATACCCATACGGGCACCCGCCTCAATTGACATATTGCACACAGTCATCCGACCTTCCATGGACATATCGCGCATCACCTGACCGCCAAACTCAATGGCATAGCCGGTACCGCCGGCCGTACCAATTTGACCAATTACCGCCAGGGCTGCATCTTTTGCTGTAACGCCCTTCTGCAACTTGCCGTTTATGCGCACCAGCATATTTTTCATTTTTTGCTGGATCAGGGTCTGGGTCGCCATTACATGCTCAACCTCTGAGGTTCCAATCCCGTGAGCGAGCGCTCCCAGAGCGCCGTGGGTTGACGTGTGCGAGTCGCCGCAGACAACGGTCATCCCCGGCAAGGTCGCGCCCTGCTCCGGGCCCACCACGTGGACAATACCCTGGCGCACGTCATTGATATCAAACTTCACCAGCTCAAAGTCGTCGCAGTTATCGTCCAGGGTCTGCACCTGCAGACGCGAGATCGGATCGGCAATCGCAGCCACACCCCCGGCGCGCTCAGCCCGCTCGGTAGGAACATTATGGTCTGGCACAGCCAGGTTGGCGTCGCGCCGCCACAGTGGTCGACCCGCCAGGCGCAGGCCTTCGAAGGCCTGGGGCGAAGTCACTTCGTGGATCAACTGGCGATCGATATAGATCAGCGCACTACCATCATCGCGCTGCTCCACCAGGTGGCTTTGCCATAATTTGTCGTACAGGGTTTTTCCGGACATGAGACACCTCGTTGTTCGGTGTTACTTGAGACTGTGAATTATGAGCTTGCATTAACAATTACTCAAATTTATTATTTTTATCTATTGAATTCCCATAAGGAATACTAAGTGGACACCCAGAATCTCAAAGCCTTCATGCTAGTGGCAGAAACAGGTTCATTTTCCCTGGCTGCCGAAAAGCTCCACCTCACCCAGCCTGCGGTCAGCAAAAGAGTCGCATTGCTGGAGGATCAGTTGGGGGCAGATCTATTCGACCGCATCGGCCGCATCATCAGCCTCACCGAAGCTGGCCAAGCCCTGTTGCCCCACGCAAAATCGGTACAGCAGGCGCTAGATGCAGCGGAGCGCTCGGTGCGCGACCTGGCCGGCGCTGTGGCTGGCCAATTACGACTGGCAACCAGCCATCATATTGGACTGCATCGCCTACCCCCGGTGCTCTCCAGTTTTAGTCGCGATTTTCCAGGCGTGCATATTGATATAGATTTCATGGATTCAGAGCAGGCTTACGAACTGATCATGCAGGGCAAAGCAGAGCTTGCGGTGGTGACCCTGGCCCCAACCGAAGAAAGTAGCGTCATCTCCCTGCCCGTGTGGCAGGACCCGTTGGACTTCATGATCGCCAAGGACCATGAACTACTCAACGCTGGCCAAGCGCCAGACCTGCAGGCCATGAGCCAACATCCCGCAATCCTGCCCGGGCTAAACACCTACACTGGACAGATTATCAAGCGCCTGTTCGACAGCCACGGTTTACAGTTACAAGTATCCCTGGCCACCAACTATCTGGAAACCATTCGCATGATGGCCTCGGTAGGTCTGGGCTGGACGATATTGCCGCGCAGTATGCGTGACGCCTCGCTGACGAGCATTGCCGTAGAAGACGTAGCCATCAATCGCACCCTGGGGCTGGTCTACCACCGTGGTCGCAGTCTCTCCCGCGCCGCTCGCGCCTTCATTGAATCTGTTCAGGCGTTCGGCGACCAAGCGGAAAACACTGACTAATCAGCCAGGTCGCGAAGTACCCCTGGATTGGGTACACCGTCCTGAGACAGCCCCGGATGATCAGGAAAATAGAAGGTCGCATTGAAACGTGCCACCACCCCCTTGCTGTTGACGATCACGCCACGGGAAAAACCAAACAGTCGCTTGAGACTCACGCCCTCCAACTGCGCCTCTATCCACTGTCCTTGCTTGGCTGCCGATATAAAGTCCATGCTCAGGTTGATTGTAGGCGCACCGGCAATAATGCCCCTGGCCATATTCGCCCAGGAGGCCGCAGCAATATCCGCCAGCGTCATCAGCGCGCCACCGTGGCAGATACCCATGGAGTTGCTGTGCTGTTGCGCCACCAGCAAACCAAAGCTGAGTTCCTCGGCCTGCAAACGACGGTAACAGGGTTTGAGGTTGTCGGTGAATCCCAAGCCCTCGGGCAGTGGTTTGAATCCATCCGGCACCTTATCCATCTGTGGCTCTTCCATTATTGTCCCTATTGAATTTCAAGCTAAAATATCCCCATCCCAAGGCCGGCCGCCAGACCCAATCCCATTTCGCTGGCCACCAGCAGGTGCTGGTGCCCGACCTCGCCACGGCAAATCTGTGCCTCTAAAGCAGGCGTCAGGGGAATGCCTCGCAAGATACGTTCCGCCTGCTGCAGCGCTCCCCTGCCATCATTACCCGCGCTCAGTAACAAGGCGTACGGCAACACCAAAGCCTGATCTATTGCCGGGTAAAAGATCCGGTCCAGGAAGTCTTTGCAGCCACCACTCAAGCTACCGCTGTTTTCCGCAGCCACCAGTAACAAGCCATCAGCGACGGCCAGGTCATCGATACCCGCATCGCAGGCGCGACGCACCACCACCTCTGCGTCAGCTTCCTGTCTCGCGCCTTTGGCTGCCGCTCTGGCGAGTGCAGCGCAAGAACCGCTCTGGGTATGGTAAACAATCAACAACGACGTCATCGCTGGCAGGTCTCTACTGTGCCGGTAGCAGAATTTGAACACAGCCAAGCTCCCGATGCCACGACGATGCTGTCTACTGCAATTTTCTGTGTTCTAATTCCCGCTCTCTGACGCAAGGCGATCGCACACATGACTGACACTAACAAGCAATGGCTGCTGAAGAACCGACCCAGTGGCATGGTGACCCCGCACGACTTCGAAATGGTAGAGACCCCAATGCCTTCTCCCGATTTTGATCACGGACAAGTACTGGTGAAGAATCTGGTACTGGGCTTTGACCCGGCCATGCGCGGTTGGATTGAAGACGTGCGCAGCTACCTGCCTCCGGTAGCCATCGGCGAACCCATGCGGGCCAGCGGAGTCGGTCAAATTATTGCCTCGGAAAATGCAGCACTCCCGGTTGGCACGTTGGTGCAAGGCTTGCTCAACTGGCAGGAGTATTGCGTTGGCGATCCGGCGGGCCTGGTGCCACCGCACCCATTGCCAGAGGGCGTGCCCCCCAACATGGCACTGAGTGTTTTTGGTACGACCACCCTGACAGCCTACTTCGGTCTGCTGGATGTCGGGCAACCTGCAAAAGGTGAAACCGTGCTGGTTTCCGGCGCGGCGGGTGCCACCGGATCGGTTGTCGCGCAGATTGCCAAACTCAAGGGCTGCCGCGTCATCGGTATCGCCGGCGGCAAGGAAAAGTGCCAATGGCTGCTCGACAAGTGTGGCCTGGATGGCGTCATCGACTACAAAAATGAAGATATCGATGCCCGCCTCGGAGAATTATGCCCAGACGACGTCAATGTGTTTTTTGACAACGTGGGTGGAGACACCCTGGAAACGGCCATAGACCACATGGCAGACTTCGGCCGTATCGTCCTTTGCGGCGCAATCAGTCAGTACAATAACGAACAGCCTACAGTTGGACCCAACAACCTGATGATTCTGGTGTCGCGTCGAATTCGCATGCAGGGGTTCATCGTGCTGGATTACCTGGATCGCGCCGACGAGGCCTTTGCTGAGTTGGGTACCTGGGTCATGGATGGCAAAATTGCCTGGCGTGAGGACCTCCAGCAGGGTTTCGACAACATCCCCGCCACACTGCAACGGTTATTTGATGGCCGCAACCAGGGCAAACAGCTGTTGAAGCTTGCTGACCCCAGCTAGTTATCCACAAGAAGATCTGTGGATAACTGTGGGGACAGAGTGACTGCGCGGGGCTCTGGGGCCACCCCAGATAGCCATGCACCATCTTGGTGCGCGGATACCAGCGTGTGCTTTTTAAACAAAGAATCAATGACTTACGGGTTTTTTATAGCGTATATCGCGGGGGGAATTGAGATAACCCTATAAATACAGGGATATCTCTGCCAATGTGGATATAGTTTTACTGAAAACGTTTGCGGGCACTCACGCGACAGCCCATATGCGCCCGCTGGTTTCATAATAAGGGTCCTGAGCAATACCTGCTTCAGTCACTACAACACCAGGCCCAGGCACTGATAAGACCCGCTTACTTATGCCTGATTTCCCAGCAACAATGCACTTTACGGTTACGCTGATAGTCCTGGTCCAGGGTACTGGCGGTAATATCCTCACAGTGAAATAGCTGCTGCAGATCCTCATCCAGTTTAAAACCGCGGCGATTGTTGGAAAAATACAGCACACCGTCTTTACGTAACCGGGCCATTGCTGAACGCACAAGATCGGGATGGTCCCGCTGCACGTCGAAGCTGTCCTCCATATTCTTGGAGTTGGAAAAAGAAGGTGGGTCTAACAGCACAATATCGTAGTCCCCCTTATCCTCCTGCAACCACTTCAGGCAATTGGCGCGCACCAATTCGTGCTGGGTCTCCCCTAAGCCATTGTGCGCCAGGTTCTTGCGCAGCCAGCCTATGTAGGTATTGGACATATCAACACTGGTAGTTGAACGAGCACCGCCAATTGCCGCGTGCACGGTGGCAGTGCCGGTGTAACAGAACAGGTTGAGAAAAGCCTTGCCATTAGCTTCCTGCGCAATCCGCAAACGCAGCAGCCTATGGTCGAGAAATAAGCCAGTATCCAGGTAGTCCCAGAGGTTAACCAACAACCGGGCCTGGCCTTCCTGAACGCTAAAATATTCACCGCGGCTCGCCTGTTTTTCATACTGCGCGATACCTCGCTGACGCCGGCGCTGCTTATAGGAAATAGCATCTTCGGCCACCCCTAGCGCTTCCGGAAGGGCTGCTCGTACCTCACCCATGCGTCGGTCTGCTGCATCAGGATCAACATCTTTGGGTGCCTGGTATTCAGCCACATGAATAGCCTCACCATAGACATCTACCGCCACCGCATACTCGGGCATGTCAGCATCATATAGACGATAACACTCCACTTGTTCGCGCTTACGCCAGGAGGCCAGGCGCTTGCGGTTCTTACGGATGCGGTTGGCAAACATTTTTGCACCCTCAGTCAGCTCACCAGGAGCTGCCTCCTGCCCCTGGTCTGAAGTTGGCTGCGGCTGCTGTCCTCTGAGCTGGTTACCTTCAAGATTGAACAACAGCAGATGCGTTTCCAGCGCGCCATTGTAAAGTCCATAACGCTTGTGACTTCTGAGTCCGGTGGCGCGCCCAAGATCCAGATCTGAGGTGAAAATTGCGGCCTGCCACTGCGGGAATTCTCGCACCATGACTTCACCCAACTCGCGATACAGGAATTTCAGGCTCTCCTTTTCACCCATGCGCTCACCATAAGGAGGATTACACACCAGCAATCCTGTTGGCATCGGTATATGCGTCGGCTTCGTTAGCTCGGCCAAAGGTCTGCAGCTTACCCGCACATGCTTTTGCAGGCCTGCCAACGCAATATTTTCTTCTGCCTTGCGAATCACTCTGGGGTCAGCATCGTAGCCACGCATTTCGGGTAACTGGGAAGCTTTGCCGCGTTCTGCCCTACCTCGAGCATCGGCCAGGATTGCCTTCCACTGCGCATCATTATGGTCCTTGAGTCGTTCAAAACCGAACTGTCTGCGAGCCAGCCCCGGCGCGATATCAGCCGCCATCATCGCCGCCTCCAACAGCAAAGTCGCCGACCCGCACATGGGGTCAATGAGCGCACCCCCTCTGGCCGCCATTCCCGGCCAATCGGCGCGCAGTAAAATAGCGGCCGCCAAATTCTCCTTCAGCGGCGCCACACCCGCCTTTTCGCGGTAGCCGCGCTGATGCAGAGAACCGCCAGAAAAATCGACTGATACAATCGCCCTGCCCTTACTCAGGCGGATATTTAAACGGATATCAGGATGCTTGCGTTCAACACTGGGGCGCTGACCCAACTGATCCACAAACCAATCGACTATGGCATCTTTGCTGCGTTGCGCGCCGTATTGGGTATTGCGAATCGTGTCACTGTGGCCGGAAAAGTCGATAGAGAACGTCTGCTTGGAACCAAACAGCGAGGACCACTGGATCAATTTGAGATTGTTGTACAGCTCGTCGCCATCTTTAGCATCGACAGTAGAAACCGGCCGCAGTATACGGTTGGCCAGACGAGACCAGAGGCAGGCCCGGTAACCCATGGCGCTGGGGCCATGAAAATACACACCTGCGACCGTCTCTCGGGTGGATTCGGCCCCAAGCGTTTCAAGTTCCGCCGCCAGCAGGTTTTCAAGACCTCGCGGGCAAGCGGCAAACCACTGGTTTGCTGCCTCATCTAACATGGAATTCAGACCTTTTTGCGTTTGGCAGCCGGCGCTCGTTTGCGCTTGGGCGCGGCCTTCTTCTTGGCGGGAGTTTTAGAGTTTTCTGCTTTCTTGGTAGCCGCTTTGCCTGACGTTTTGCTCGTTGCAGAACGCCGAGCAGGAGCGGCAGCTGCTGCAATTTTTTCTTTGGACATCACGTCTAATACGAGATTACTGGAGCTTTCCATATATTGAATAAAGCGATCGTATTCGTCGTCGGTAAACTGGCGCAGAGAATCGTGCTGCCGGTAAAGATTCACGAACCGGCGCTCACGCTCGTAGTGCTTCGGAATCGTGAGCACACCCAGCTGTTCCAGCGTTTTTTCCAGGGCCGGATTATAGGTACGCATGAATTTGATCAAAAAGGGAATCGGGTCATGCCTGGCCAACAGCGAGGTCGCGCGTAGCATCGATTCCAGCGGCATAATTGTCTGCCCGCTTTCGATGTTTTCCAGTACTGAATTATCTGACAAACCCAGACTCTCAGACACCTCCTTGATAGACATGCCGGCGGTTTCCCTGGCATCTCGCAGGAAGTGCCCAGCCTCTGCCATCGCTTCAAGGCGCTCTGGCTCCAACTGGTTAAGCACCGTTGAGCGCAGCCAGTTTTCGCCAAACATCGCGGTCATGGTAGCGGTATTGCGTGCCAGCTCCAGAGTGCCGCCCGCGACCTGTCCACTCAGTCGGCGCAGAGAGTCCAGCAGGGAGTCGTTTTCGTGATCGTCTTTGGCCATGCACCTAGCATAGCCTATTCTCAGGGGTCAGAAAAACCTTTACCGTCGCTGGATATCACCGGCAAACCGGTTTCCAGGGCAAATATCTGCCGAAGAATGCCGCGCCATTCGGTATATTGACTGTCTAGTGTACCGGTCAGGCGGAATACCTTACCGCTGGTTTCGACAATGGTGGGCTCCAGCTCATTGTTAAAGCCCATGGCCAGTTCACCCAGGTCCTGCTCCTGCAGGCGGTAGTTGCGGTAGGCGTTGTAGCTCTGCTGCATGGACGCAAAGCTGCCTCGACGCCCCTGTTTTTCACGGCTCGCCGCTCGCTGTTCATAGTCACCACTGAACAGGCTTTGTTCGCGATCATACTGCAGCCAAAGGCTGTAGGTAGACGCCATGTCATCGTGCAGATCACCGTACTGCTCATCCACATTGTCGATGAACAGGTACTCCTGATTGCGAATACGTTCCACCCGCTCCATCATCGGATCGCCCGCAGCCGGCAGGCGCCGCAGCTGGTAACGGCCGGTTTCGTCAGTGGCCAGGTAATCGGAGAACGCATCCGCAGATAGGCTATAGGCATAGCGAATCAGCGCTATTTGGCGTATTTCACCCAGGCTACGTGCATCCAGACTCTGACGAAAGGCCAGCAGGTCAGCTGCTACCTGCTGATACAATTTGCGATAAGGCTCTCCAGTGCCGCTGGCGGTCTGCGCTGTTTCATAAGACTGCACAGCATATTCAGCATCCAGCCACACCCGACCAGTCGCATCCGCGGCAGTAAACTGGATACGCTGCCTGATACCGCTTGATTCCAGAATGCGTGCCTGCACGGTCACTTCCGACAACGACCCTGCCTCCGGCACCACTCTCACCACACCCCACTCACCGCTATCGACCAGCTCCCGGCGTAATGTGACCGGCAGATACTGGGCCTCAGCCTCACGGATTCGAGGAAATATTTCCAGTTCAGTGTGAGTGGACTTATCCTCGGGAATACCGGGATTGAAAATGACAACACCTACATCCAGCAATGCAGACTCATCAGCCTGCGAGGGTAAAATCACCCATAGACACAGAAACAGCAGCAGAACTCTCATTGAGGCGCTCTCTCTGTGGTGCACACTTTGCCCTTACTCAGGGTTTGTTTGCATCTTATGCCAGTGCTGTTGGGGTCATAGCGGCGGTAGACGCGATCAATATTAAACGGCCAGGACACCTGGTCAGACCGCAAGGTAGTCGCAATCTGCAGTCGCTCCCCACCGGGGTCCAATGTCAGGCGATGGTATATCGCCAGCCCGTCGGGCAGGTATATCTGAAACACCAGCTGGTGATCATCCCAACCGCATACTTCGCGACCCAGAGGTGACTCGCTAGCGTCCAGTTTTCCCGGGTGAAATTCGCAGGTCAGAGCAAAACTTCCCTCACGCTTGATGGTGACTTCAGTATCGCTCTGGGTGACATCCAGTAACTGGGGCTCGGTGACAATCTCGGCCATGCGCGCCAGCGCATAGAGACTAGCGCCACCACTTCCAGTGGCTCCGCTGCCGGACAGCGTTCCGCCGCCCTGCTTCATATTCCTGTTCTGACGCTCCACCTGACGCTGCAACTCTCTCAATAGCACATCAAAAGACTCTCGAATATTTTCGCTTTGGCTATAGTCGACTTCCCATGCACCCGAAAAATCCACCGCGGACGCAGTTCGCTGCCGCGGCAGCGGAGGCTCAGATGAACTGCAGGCCGCCAGCAGCGACACCACAAGTAGCAGACTGGGCAGAGTTCGAAATATGGAGGTGATAGTCATAGGGCCCGATAGTGTAACGCAAGCGAAAGAGTTTCTGCGACTCCCTACAAATCTTTACGGTGTATTTTTCAGTGCAGCAATAATTTTGCTCCACATCTCATCGGGTGCTGCATAAGGCGCGTAAATGGCCAATCTATCAGCATGCTCACCATATTTTTCCCGCAGTTTTCCGGCAATTTCTCCGGGGGCACCGCGAGTCGTGAACGCATCGAGAAAGTCTTCATCGATGTATTCACCAAGCGCATCCCAGCGCCCTTCTTTAGACAACTTGTTAAGTTCTGGCTGCAAATCACCGTAACCAACCGCCTCCATGGGTGGGCGATACGCCGGCGTGGATGCGTAGAAGCCCAACAGGCCTTTCACGCTCTGCGTTGCAGCCGCTATCGCCTCTTCGGTTTCACCGGTAATCACGATAGCGTTTACCTGCAGGGTGAAGTCACTGCGCTTACGAGCGGATTTCTCCAAGCCACGGTGCACCGCAGGCAAAGCATGTTCGGTCAAAAAAGGCATGCTGTTGAATGGGTGCACGATGAGTCCATCGGCCACCTCCCCTGCCACTTCTGTCATAAGCGGCCCCAATGCTCCCAGCAATACTGGTGGAATGCCGTGAGGATTGGGGCCAGGGTTGAACATGGGCGTCATCAGGGTGTGCCGGTAGAAGCGCCCATTGAAATCCATGGCCGAGCCATTTTGCCAACAATCGAAAATCGCCTTCAACGCCTGAATGTATTCACGCATGCGGCTTGCTGGCGGGCTGAAATCGACTCCAAACCGTTTTTCGATATGGGGTTTTATCTGCGAGCCCAGTCCCAGGGAGAAGTGGCCAGCGGAAAACGTCTGTAGATCCCAGGCCTGATAGGCAAGATGCATCGGGTTGCGCGGAAATGCCACTGCAATGCCGGTGGCCAGATCAAGACCAGGTGCATGCTCAGCAGCCATCACCAGAGGATAAAATGGATCCCAACTACCCTCCAGGGTATATATCCCATCGTAGCCAATTGCCTGCAGCCGCCGGCTCTCTGCAGCTGCATCGCCCAATTGTGCATAAAAAGGTCCATCGATCTTCATTTGTTATCCCTATTCTGGTTGAGCTCGGCTACCATAATGAATACGCATGAAATAAGGAACCGGTGCTTGTGAAAATTGGAATTTGTCTCCCTTATATGAAAGCTGGGCTCAGCAGAGAAGACTATCTAGCCTGGTTCAAGGCGATAGACCAGGGCCCCTTCCACTCGCTGTCTTGTGGCGAGCGGGTTCACGGCCCCACCTTCGACATGCGGGTGTTGTTATCAGGTGCCGCTATCGCCACTGAGCGGGTGGAAATCACCCCCACCTTGTACGTACTGCCTATGCATAGCGCAACCCAGGTCGCCAAGGAAATAGCCACACTGGATATGCTCTCCGGAGGTCGGGTGAACAACGTGGCCGTGGGTTACGGCGGACGAGAAAAAGACTACCAGGCAGTAGACGCCAGCTTTGTCGGCCGCTACGGCCGCATGGACCGCCAGATAGAGCAGATGCAACAAATCTGGAGTGGCGAGGAAATCATAGAAGGCGGTGGCTTCATTGGCCCGACGCCGCAATGGGACAAAGCCCCGCGCCTGCTAGCGGGGGCAATGGGACCCAAAAGCATTGAACGCTGTTCCCAGTGGGCCGACGGCCTGTACGCCTGGTCAGGTAACGGTGAAGCGGACGAACTGCAACGCACTTTCAGCATGGCCGACAAGGCCTGGGAACGCGCCAATCGGGATCAGACGCCCTATCGACTCGGTGGGTTCTGGTACAGCCTGGCGGACGATGGTCAACGCAAGCTGTATGACTATGTACATGAATACCTGGCCATCGCCGGCCCGGAGATCGCCACCATGATGGCTGAGTCGGTACACCGCAGTTCCGCGGATGCGGTCATGCAGGCACTGGATAACGCAGAGGCCGCCGGTTGCGAGGAAGTCTTTATGGTGCCTGCCACTGCTGAACTGGTCGAAATCGAAGCATTGATGACCATACTGGCACGCAGAGGCTAGGTCTTTGCCCCTAATGCAGGGTTTGCACCGGGGGCAGTTGGCGTATACTGCGCCACCAGAGAAAGGTCCAACACACCCATTCATTTCATCATCGTGAGATTCCAACATGGCCAAAAGAGTCTACCTTTTCAACGAGGGCAACAAAGACGACCGTGAGCTGCTGGGCGGCAAGGGCGCCAACCTCTGCGAGATGACCTCCATGGGGCTTCCGGTTCCCTTCGGCTTCGTTATCACCACCGATACCTGCCGGGAATACTTCCAGACAGGCAACAAGATGCCTTCACTGCTGGAGCAGGAGTACCGCGTTGCCCTGGACCTGGTGGAGAAGAAAATGGAGGCGCGCTTTGGCGACCCCGAAAATCCGCTGCTGTTCTCGGTACGTTCCGGCGCACCGGTGTCCATGCCCGGCATGATGAATACCATCCTCAACCTGGGGCTCAATGATGAGATAGCCGCTGGGATGGCGGCCAAAACCAACAATCCCCGCTTCGCCTACGATTGCTACCGCCGTTTCATTTCCATGTTTGCCGATGTAGTGATGGGTGTTCCAGGGGAAAAATTCGAGCACGAAATCGAAAAATACAAAGCTGAGCACGGCAAAACCCTTGATGTGGAAATGAGTGCCGAGGACTGGCAGGCCATTATCGCTATCTACAAGACTATCGTGGACTTCCCGGAAGACCCCTTCGAGCAGCTGAAGATGGCAGTGGAAGCAGTATTCCAGTCCTGGCACACCCCGCGCGCGATTATCTACCGCGAAATGAACAACATCTCTGACACACTTGGCACCGCCGTGAGTGTGCAAGCCATGGTGTTTGGCAACTTCGGTGACGACTCGGGCTCTGGCGTGGCCTTCACACGTAACCCCTCCACCGGAGAGAAAATGTTCTTTGGTGAATTTCTGTTTAACGCTGCAGGCGAAGATGTGGTGGCCGGCATTCGCACCCCTTTGCAGGTTGAAGCGCTCAAGGAAAAGCAGCCCGAGGTCTACGACGAACTCTACAAGACACAGGCCCTGCTGGAAAAACACTACCGCGACATGCAGGACCTGGAATTCACGATCCAGGAAGGCCGCTTTTACATGTTGCAGACCCGCAGCGGCAAGCGCACGGGCCGCGCAGCGGTGAAGATCGCCGTGGAAATGGTGGGCGAAGGATTAATCGAAGAGTCCGAGGCGTTAATGCGGGTCTCCCCGGAACACGTGGAAGCCTTTTTACACCCCACTGTAGACCCCAAGGCCAAGCAAGACATCATCGCCACAGGATTGCCCGCCAGTCCCGGCGGGGCGACCGGCGAGATTGTGTTTTCCGCCGAGGAGGCCGAAGAAGTCTGCGCCAAAGGGCGCACTGTCATCCTGGTACGCAGGGAAACTACCCCCGAAGATATTCACGGCATGAAAGTAGCCGAGGGTATCCTCACCGAACTGGGTGGCATGACCTCACACGCTGCTGTAGTGGCCCGGGGAATGGGCGTCTGCGCGATCACCGGCTGCGGCGCCCTGAGCATTAATTACGCCGAAGGCACGGTCCACACTACCGAAGGCGTACAACTCAAACGAGGCGACATCATCACGCTGGACGGCACCTCCGGCGAAGTCATGTTGGGAGACATCCCCAAGATCGAGGCCAGCTCTTCAGATGACTTCCAGACCCTGCTGGGCTGGGCGGACGAACATCGTCGTCTCAAGGTTCGCGCCAACGCTGAAACCCCTGAGGACGCAGCCAAGGCCAGGGAGTTAGGCGCAGAAGGCATTGGCCTTTGCCGCACAGAGCACATGTTCTTCGAAGCAAAGCGCCTCGAGAAAATGCGCGCCATGATCCTCTCGGAGTCGATAGAGGAGCGACAGCTGTACCTGGATGAGCTACTGGAGTTCCAGCGCGCCGACATGCTGGAACTGTTCAAGGCAATGGACGGGCTACCGGTAACCATTCGCCTGTTAGACCCACCCCTACACGAGTTTCTGCCCCACGATGACGAGGACATGCAAGCCCTTGCCAAGGTGGTCAACAAGCCGGTGGAAAAAATTCGGGAAATTACCGAGGGGCTGTCCGAGGTCAACCCAATGCTCGGCTTCCGCGGTTGCCGTATATCTATCGTTTACCCGGAAATCACTGAAATGCAGGTTAAGGCCATCATGAGCGCCGCAGCTGATGCGGTGGAGCAAGGCTTTAAGCCCCTGCCTGAAATTATGATTCCGCTGGTGGTAAACGTACGGGAAATTCGCCTGATCAATGAAATCATCGACCGTGGTGTGCAACAGGTACTGCGCGATCGCCTGGTATCTGTGCCCTACAAAGTGGGTACCATGATGGAAACACCCAGGGCTACGCTGGGCGCAGATCGTCTGGCGCCGGAAGTCGAATTCATGAGCTTTGGCACCAACGATTTGACCCAGATGACCTATGGTTTCTCTCGCGACGACGTGGGCAAGTTCATTCCCCGCTACATTGAGAAAAAGTTGGTAGATGCCGACCCCTTCGTAACTCTGGATCAGCGCGCCGTGGGCAGATTAATGGAAATGGCGGTGCAGGAAAGCCGTAAAGTAAAGAAAGGCATCAAGTATGGTATTTGCGGTGAGCACGGCGGTGACCCGCGCTCTATTCGCTTCTGTCATAACCTGGGTCTGGACTATGTTTCCTGCAGCCCGTTTAGGGTACCCATCGCTCGCATTGCCGCGGCTCAGGCCAACGTGGAAAGCTCGCAGGAGGATTGATCAGTTCCCTGCAGTAGCTCGCGTGACGGGCTACTGCAGGGAAAACACGCTAGTCAGCGATTTCTTCTTTAAGCACAAACTTGAGTACCTTGCCGGCCGGGTTGCGCGGCAGGACATCAACAATTTCCAGGCGCAGAGGCAATTTGTAGCGAGCCAGGTGTTCTCCCGCGAACTCACGCAACTCCTCCAGGGTCAGGGTAGCCCCCTCATTTAACGCGACCACAGCCGTTACTGCCTCACCCCACTTCTCATCTGGAGTGCCGATTACCGCCACTTCAGCGATAGCCTCATGCTTGTAAAGCGCCCCTTCCACCTCTGCGGGATAGACGTTTTCTCCACCGGAAATCACCATATCCTTGAGTCGATCACAGATAAACAAGAAGCCGTCTTCATCCAGGTAACCGATATCCCCGGAATGAAACCAACCCTCGGGGTCGATGGCAGCAGCTGTGGCTTCGGGGCGATTCCAGTAGCCCTTCATGATGTTAGGGCCGCGCAAACAAATCTCGCCCCGCTCACCGACCGCTAGCGGCTGGTTGTCAGTATCAACAATCCTGGTATCACTGAAGATCGGCGGCTGTCCAGCTGACCCCAATTTTTTCACACCCCACTCAGGTGTCAGGAACGCTGAAAACGGTGCTGTTTCGGTCAGACCGTAACCCTGGCAGAAAGGCACATCGCGGGCTCCCCACAGCTCAATCAGCGATTCTGGGACTGGCGCTGCACCGCACACAAGGGTTTCGATAGAGCTCAGATCAGTCTCCGCAAACTGAGGCTGCTGGGACATAAACAGAAACATGGCCGGCGCGCCGAACATATGAGTGACGCTGTACTTCTGGATGTTATCAAGCACCAGCGCTGGGTCGAAGCTTCGCACTAACACCACGGCGGAGCCCACATGAAACGAATGCAGGGTCATTACATTCAGGCCGCCGATATGAAACAACGGTGCCGCAGTGAGCACTATGTCATCCCTACTGGAACCAAAGGCCATGCTGGCGTTGATATTGTTCCACAGCAGGTTGCCGTGAGTCAGCATGGCGCCCTTGGGTAAACCGGTGGTACCCGAGGTGTACATAATGACCGCCAGGTCGTGCTGATCAACAGACACAGCGCCTGATATCGGTTGCGCGTCAGCGCGTTCGGTCAGCAGGTGGCGCCAGCTATGGGCCTCACTCTCTGAACTGAACAAATGACGACAGCAGAGATCTTCGCGGGCAGGCTGGAGCACTGGCTGCAGGGCGTCGTCAACAAACAAAGTATGAATGCCGGCGTCGTTGATAATAAACGTGAGTTCCTCAGCGGTGAGCCGGAAATTCAGAGGAACGAAAATAGCGCCCAGGGCCTGTGCGGCAAACAAGGTCTCCAGCAACGCCGGATGATTAAACCCCAGATAGCCAACACGGTCTCCCACGCAGACGCCACTATCGCGCAACAACTGCGCTTGCCGTCGCACCCGGTCAGCAAATTCCCGGTAGAGAATTTCCTCTCCCTCAAAGATAAGCGCTGTGCGCTCTGGGTTCAGATCTGCTCGGCGCAACATAACGCCCGCGAAATTGGGTTCGATACCAGGACGATTCATGGATGATCCTCTTTGACTTATTTTTGGGTAGTGAAGTGAACCACGGATTAGTCGCTTGCTCAACTAATGCCAGCCACGCTGCGGCTTTGGGCCATAGCCAAGGTCAATGGACGGTATTACCGCGCCCTACTTAAGCTCCCGGGAAAAACCTGATACCTTTGCGCCTCATTATAGCGACCCACGGAATATCGGCCATGACCAGCAGCTTTTACCCTCCCCAGCGCACCTTGATGGGCCCTGGTCCTTCAGATGTTTCACCCCGGGTACTGGGCGCTTTGTCCCGTCCTACTATCGGCCACCTGGATCCACTATTTGTTCAGCTCATGGACGAAATCAAAGAACTGTTGCAGTACGCCTTTCAGACACAAAATCAGCTGACGCTGCCGATTTCAGCTCCCGGTTCGGCTGGCATGGAAGCCTGTTTCGTCAATTTGGTCAGCCCCGGTGACACCGTGATTGTCTGCCAGAACGGCGTATTTGGCGGTCGCATGAAAGAGAACGTGGAGCGCTGCGGCGCGACTGCAATCATGGTTCAAGACAACTGGGGAGAACCCGTGAGCCAGCACAAGGTCGCCGCAGCCTTTGCTGAGCACCCGGAAGCGGCAATTCTCGCATTTGTGCACGCTGAGACGTCTACCGGCGTGCGCTCTGACGCGGCAGCCCTGTGCGCCCTTGCCCGTGATAACAATGCCCTGTCCATCGTGGACGCCGTCACCTCACTGGGCGGGATAGAACTCAAAGTTGATGAGTGGGGTGCCGATGCCGTTTACTCTGGCACCCAAAAGTGCCTGTCGTGCATTCCCGGTATCTCGCCAATCACCTTCAGCCAACGGGCGGTAGAGCGCATACAGGGTCGTGAACACAAGGTGCAAAGCTGGTTCCTGGATATGCAGTTAATCATGGGATACTGGGGTGGCAGCGGCAAGCGTGCTTATCACCACACTGCCCCGGTGAATGATCTTTACGCACTGCATGAATCCCTGCTAATGCTTCAGGAAGAGGGTTTAGAGAATTCCTTTGACCGCCATCAGCGTAATCACCGCGCGCTCGTTGCCGGTTTGGAGGCCATGGGATTGTCAATGGCAGTGGCTGAAGAACATCGCCTGCCACAACTCAATGCTGTCAATATCCCCGAGGGTGTGGATGACGCCGCGCTACGAACAGCCCTGCTCAACGACTTCAACCTGGAGATCGGCGCCGGTCTGGGCGCGCTGGCGGGTAAAACCTGGCGTATCGGTTTGATGGGCTTTGCCAGCAGCGAGAGCAACGTTCTGGCCTGCCTCACTGCATTAGAAGCGGTTCTGACCCAGCAAGGCGCCAGTATCAATGCTGCCGCAGCGCTGCCGGCAGCCCAGGCTCACTTCAACGGTTAGTCATCATCTGCCACAGCGTCGACGCGCTATCCGCCCCGCCATCACGGTGGGTGCGGTACAGAGCATGGTCGCTGACGCCCGCCTCCGGGCGTAACTCGATACTCCACAGAGATTTGATTTCATTGGGTAGCAGCGAGTAGCGAATATCCATAATACGGTTGCTGTACACCGGGTCGCGGGCGATATAGCCGTTGCTGAACCAGCGAAAACGCTCAATATCCTTCGCTTGCTGTGAGTCCAGGTCCAGCCAGGGCATGTCGCGGTCCAACACCAGTTTCTTCAATGATTGGCCGGGGAACACCTTAGGCCATAGCGTGGCCCGAACGGCGTCCACGTAATAACGATCTTGCGTCTCGTAAACAGTTTTCCAGACCAAAATATTGGCAAAGCTGGGCTTAGCCTCAATACGCAATGGCTGGTGCCCTCTTTGCGCCGCCAGAGTATTGCCCATTTCAACGGCCGCCTCGCGCTGCACTAAACCCAGCCCCATATACAAAAATGCCCAGGCCAGGCCCCAGCGAGCCAAAGCCGGTTTTTTCATGCGAGCGGCCAGAATAACTGCCAGCAACAGCGGCAGGGTGAACAGGGGATCGATAATGGATATCGTATTCCAGGCAAAACGCTCCTCACTGAAGGGCCACAACAGCATGGTGCCGTAGGTGGTACAGGCATCCAGCAACGCATGTGTGGCATAGCCCAGGGTGCAAAACAACCAGCTCTGGCCGAAACTCAGACCACGACGCTTGCCAATCAAACCGTGTAATACCAGGGCACAGAGCGCGCCGCCGATCGGGATAAAGATCAGCGAGTGAGTGAACTGGCGATGATATTCGAGGAACAGCAAAGGGTCCTCTGTGGAGCGTATCAGCACATCCAGATCGGCCGCCATACCGGCGAGAAAGCCGAGCAGACCCGCGCTACCCGCCACCCGGGCGCTACTTGCAGATTGCGGTAAAATTGCACCGAGGGTGCCTTGGGTCAAAGGATCCATTTACATCCAGTCCACTAAAAAAACTCACACAAACTTACAGAAATCACTTCACCTATACCACCGAACAGCAGGTATTATTTTTACATAAATTTATAGAACGGCAGCCGCAGGTGGTTGTCGAAAGGAACAGAACCCTCAGGAGACGTTTTAATAATGCATTACCTAAAACCCCTTGGCGCGGCTGCCGCCGCCCTAATACTGACCGCCTGCACAACCAATCCCTATACAGGTGAACAACAGGCCAGCAAGGCTGCCACCTACGGTGCAGGTGCTGCTGCCGTCTGCGGACTGGTCGGTGCTATCGATTCTGGCAAACATGCACGTAATGCGGCCCTGGGCTGTGGCATTGTAGGTGCTGGAGTCGGTGCCTATATGGATGTGCAGGAAGCCAAACTAAAAGAGGAACTGCAGGGAACGGGTGTTCAGGTTGTGCGCGAGGGCGACAACATCCGCCTGATCATGCCTGGCAACATCACCTTTGAAACTGATTCCTACAACTTGCGTGGTAGCTTTTATTCTGTGCTGAATTCCGTTGGCCAGGTTTTGTCCAAGTACGCAGACACCACTTTGCGGGTGAGCGGTCACACGGACAACACGGGCGATAGGCATTACAACCAAACACTCTCTGAGCGCCGTGCCGGCAGCGTAGCGGACTATCTGGCAACCCGGGAAGTGGAACGCAGCCGTATGTTGGTGCAAGGCATGGGCTACGACCAACCCATCGCCGACAATGGCACGGCCGACGGCCGCAGCCAGAATCGTCGCGTAGAGCTTTATATACTGCCAACAGCTAACTGAGCGACGCGCTAGTCAATGTCGAAGGAGTAGTAAAGGTCGAGTGAGTTTTCCAATCGACTGACCACTTCCAGCCAGAGACGACTCTGTAGATAAAGTCTGGCAGTCAGTTCATTAATGGGCTCATACAGGCCGCGACCGTATGACAGGTAAAGACGACTCCCTATGTAGCCACTGACCGTGGCTGCGGTGTCGTCTTCTCCCCCGCTGGCACCGAAAGCGACATCGCTGATCAATGGCAAGCGATTCAGCCCTGACACTATGCCACTGCGATTAACAACACTGGCCCCCATGGATAATGCCAGGGCCGTGCCGTCTGCTCCGGCGCCCGCATCCATTCCCCTGCCCCTCACCAGATATGACATGGCTTCTCCCTGAGACATCGGTGGATCTGAATACACTTCCAGTATGGGTTCTTCCAGGCTGCCTAGCAGGCGCGCACCCACGGTGACATCGTCGCTGCGAATTTCTCGTTCAGCGGAGATATCCAGTTCAGGATTGTCCGCCGGCCCGGAAAAAGCAATGGTGCCCCGGCGAATCTGCAGCCGCTGGCCGTAAGCCTCCAGTTCACCACCGAGCAGATTCAGGCCACCAAACACCTGGGGCTCCTCTCCGGGCTCCTGGACTATGTGGAGCTTTCCTCCCAGCGTCGCCCCAACGCCGCCTCCTTCTACACGGAAGCGGTCGCGCACATGCAGCCAGATGTCGGCCCGCACATCGAAGGGACGTTCCTCTTCGATCACATTGCCCAGCACGTCAACAACCACCACTTCAGCGGAAAGCCCGACACTGCCGGCGGGCAACTCTTGGTGGCGCAAAACGCCCTCATGTACCTGAACGTCTCCGCTTACATCCAGCAAATCGTCGGCCAGCACCAGCACCAGATCCTGTGAAACCAGTATTTCAGAAGCCGGCGGCAATAGTATTTGATGCTGTTCACCACTGATCGCCAACTCCACACGCAGTTGTGGCTGAGTCATTACCTGCCCTTGCAGCTGCAGCGCCCCGCCGCCCAGCATTCCCGTGCCTGTCAGCTTGGCCTTATCGCCCTCCAGTTGCAGATCCAACGCCAGCTCAGTGAGACGGGTAGGGTTGCTCACCAGGGTGATTTGCGCGTTCGTCAAAGTGAGGTTACCGCGGGCGAGCGGCGCCATCGGGGTTCCCGCCAACGACAAGTCGCCAGTTAAAGAACCACCGAGTTCGGAAAGCTCAGTTAACCAGGGCGCCAGGGTCATCAACTGCAGTTCATTGAAACTCAGCTTGCCGCTCAGTGGGCCCTCAGAGGTCGTGGGTAATAACACATTGAGACTCAGCACCTTACGCCCATCGCGCACCACCGTGCCGTCTACAGCGAGCTCGGAACCCTGCCGTTGCATCGTCAGATCAATAGCCTGCCAGCTAACACTGACGCGTTCACCCATACCATAGCGACGCGTAGCGCTGAGCTCCCGTGCCTGCAGGACTGCGTCAATTTCAAGGTCCAGCTCCGGTTGCCAGGCCAAATCCAGCGTTGACGTCAGCTTGCCGCCCACCTGAAAACTCTTGGGTAACATGCCATTAAAGGCCTTCACATCACCATCGAGTTTAAGACTGATATCACCGCTCTGCCCAACCGCAGCATCCTGGGCACAAAGGGAAAATTCACTGTGGCGCCAGCAGTGCCCCGCCATCGTCAAAGTACCCGGGCTATTCCAGCTCAGGGCCACTTTTTCTGACAAGGACCAGGGTCCCGAGCTGGTCTGAATTTGCGCGGGCTGCAATTCCCCCCGCCAACTGTCTTCATTCCACGCCCCCGCCAAGAGTAAGCGGCCGGCTATATCCCCCTCGCTGGCGAGTTGCAGCCGGTGGCTGTCGAGATTACCCTGCAAATTCAAAGACAGATTGCGCAGTTCGTAGCCCTGGCTCTCGAGGGTCGGTGCTAGCACGCTGGCGGCAAACTGCTGGCTATCGCCATCGTAGCTGATAGACAAACTGGCAAGATCTATGTCGACGCCACCCACCGTGATGTTCCTGGCCTCCCCTGCCACGCGGATTTTCTCGCGGCCTAAAGTACCCTGCCCCTGCAGTGAGATTTGTCCGCGCGCACCGGCAAACCACCTGCCCAGGTCGTCTAGCTGCAAACTCAGTTGCGCCTGTTCTATATTATTTTCCTGGGCAACGACATCAAGCAGTGCGCCGTTCAACTGGATATGGGTTGCACCCGGCAACAGGTGAAGCTCCGAATCCAGTCCGGCTGAACCAGAGGCAGTAGCGGGAAGGCCGTTTACCGTGCCTTTCAAATCCATCCCTTGCCAGCGAACTTGCCAGTTGGACCCGCTGCCGCTGGCCTGCAAGCCCAGTTCACCGCTGAATCGGTCCGGCGCGCCCTCCTGCAAGGACGGCAGCGTAAAGCCCTGGCTGTTAAACGCGGCCTGTAAAGCCCAGGAATCGGCAAACTCTGCAAAACCCTGGACCCGTATCAAGCTGTCACTGCCCTCATGCTGAAGGGTCATCGACTCGATATTCAATCGAGGGGCAGACCAGTCTCCGACTGTTTGAAACGACAATAGATCGTAACCCAGCCCGCTGGCGCGCCCTGAAACGACCACCTGCTGTTTATCCAGGGTGCCCTGCACCTGCGCATGGATTGGCCCCAGGACCTCAAGCGTGGACCACTGCCCTGCCAGATCGAGAATAGCGCCCAGCGTGGCGCCTTCGGCCCATTCCAGATCCACTGTGCCCTGATGTGGCAATCCAGCACTGAGTAAATCGGCCGTTAGCGCAAGATTGAGAGCAGGCTGGCCCGCGGACCCGACAGTAATGTCCAAACCACCTAAATCACCGTTCAAGGCAACATCCAATACACGCCCCGCCACTGCCGCCGGTTCCACCCCCTTTGCGACAGCGATCTCGGCATTGATATTGGTAGGCCAGGCCCCGTCAAAATTCAGGGTTCCAGTCGCTCGAATGTGCCCGATAGTCGCGGCAGTAACTGCCAGTTCATCCAACGCCAATGCATAACCCTGCCAGCGCCCTGACAGCACCAACTGGTCAATTGACTGTTGCAGATCGCCAATCACTGCGTGCGCCGCGTTCAGCTCCAGTCGCGATATCGTGAGATCCAGCGGGATGAAAATTGGCGCCGGCTCAAAACCGGCATAACCCTGGCTATCGGCAGTATCCGAGAGAACTTCCAACACGGGCTCAGCAACTGACGCCGACATAATCTGCAATTCAGACCCAGCCAGGCGCAGTTCGGCACTCATCTGTCCTTGCCGCCAACTGCCGCCAGGCCAGCGCACCAGCGCCTCGCCAAGCGAGAGCTTTTGAATTTCATAGAAAAAGGGTATTTCTATGAGCTGCGGCTGGTCGGAACTGCTTTGCACGTCGCTCTCAGCGGCAGCCACATCCAGTGTCAAAGAGCCAATCGCCAGCGCCTCAAAACAAAACGTACTGCGCCAGAAACAATCCAGGTCAAGCCGGGTGTCTATCCGGTCCAGTTGCAGTGCAACATCGCCGACGTCCAAAGCAACCATCTGCAGTTCGAGATCACCAAACAGGCTCCCTCCCGCGTACTCGATACGTAACAAGCCGGCATCGTTCACCCAGCCCAGCAGTGCGCGGGTACCCACAGCAGAAAACGGTAGCGCCACCACCATTGCCAACAACAGCAACAATACGGCCGCAATCCAGGCGAGAAATTTCAAAACTCAGCCCCGATCGCCAGATGAATGCGCCAGGAAGGGTTGTCATCGGTGACAGGGTTGGCCAAGTCCAGACGTATAGCGCCTATCTGGGTGACATAGTGCACACCGAAACCCGCGCCGATGTTGGCCTCAAACTCTCCCTCGTCAAAGGCATCACCGGCATCCACGAACAATGCGCCACGCCAACTCTCGGTAAAACTGTACTGGTACTCCGCACTGGCCGTCAGCAGGCGATCGCCGCCAACCACCAGGGTAACCGGGTTGCCGGCATCATCCAGAACCGTGGTTTCATTGCCAATAGATTGGTAGCCGTAGCCACGAATACTCTGATTGCCACCGGCGAAAAAGTTTAGTGATGGCGCCAGCTGATCCCGGTCCGCATCGTCAACAAATGCCGTGCCTATATCCGTGCGCAGCACAATTCTGTGGCTCTGCCCAAGGCTATGAATAAAACCGAAATTTGCCATTAAGCGCACTAAATCAATATCAGAGCCAACATCCGCGCCGCCCGCTTCCGCCCGGTACCAGTGACTGAATCCCGTATCGGGATTAACCAACGAGCCGCCATGAATACGTTGCGATAGAGACACCCCGGGTAACAGGTAAGCGTTTTGTCTATCGATGCCTAGCGAGCTCCAGGATTCATCCAGACCGCGCAAGGAGTAACTGTATATCCAATCATCCTTGCGCAACTCACGACGCGCACCTAGCTCTTCCTGATGGCTGTCCAGGTCACCAAACTCGTTATCCTCCAGCCTCGCGGTCAGCTGCACGACATCATCCAGAGGATGTGTCACTGGAATGCTGTAGGTAAAACGGCCGCTGGGGTTGATCTCGGAATACTGAAGGCGCGTTTCCTGGCTGTGACCATAGCGATTTACCTTGGGCGTTCGCCAGGTCAATGAGACGCGTTCTCGAGTGTCTGTGCTAAAACCAACACCCACATCGAAACTGTGTCGTTTGGCAGGAAACAGGTCTAATGCCAGGGGTACCTGGCCATCCTCAGCGCTGTTCAAAACAGGCCGCAAGATAACAGTGGAAAAATAGCCGGTGCGTTGCAGTTGCATCTGCGTGTCGCGCAATTGCTGTTGGTCGAAAGGTTCCCCTTCGCGCACGGCTAACAACGGGGACAACAGCTGCTCACGAATAATATCCTGATCGTAAGATATGGCCCCAACGCTGAAGCGCGGCCCGCTGTCATAATGCAGCGCAACATCGGCCATTCCACCCACCGGTTCTACTTCAACGCGCGCGAGCAAAAATGTGCCCTGGAAATATCCCCGCTGCCGAGCCAGGGAACCTATGCTACGACGAAACCGATTGTAAACGCTGTGATTGAGCACATCACCGGCTTGCAGTGGGGCGGCCTCGGCTAACGCTAAAAAAGTCGCATCTTCGGCGGCCTCTCCCTGCAACCGGATATCCACCTCGCGCAACAAAACCGGATCTCCGGCGGCCACGGTAATGAGCAGCGACCATGCTTCCCGGCCACGAGTGATGTCCAGATTGACGTCCGCGCGATAATAACCCAGAGCCTGCAGAGACTGCTCTACCTTGCGCTGTGCCGCGTAGAGATAATTGGTGCGCGCCTGAGGGGTTGCAGGTGGATCGCCCAGCCAGGCAAGAGCGTTCTGGCGCAACTCACCCTCAATTCCTTCGAGTTGGACGTCGAGCAGTTGAGCCAGCGCAAGTGGTGAACAGCCCAGTGCGGTAAAAAGCGCGAGCGCTAACTGTAGTTGGCGGCAAAGCTTGTTCAAACTGCTCTTGCACCACCCCAGTAATTAAACCCCGCTATCCTGGGCGTACCCGGAAGATACTGTGTCTCCATAGTGTCAATGGCAAAGCCGCCTTGCTGCAACAGAGCGGGGATATCCCGGTTCAGGTTGCAGCCTCCTGCGACTTTGCTCCACACCCAATTCACCCGACTCTGCCACTTCACCACCGACGGATCGGGGGCGACACCGTGTTCACAGAAAATCAGCTCACCACCCGGGCGCAACACGCGTGCCATTCCCTGCAGCGCGGCGACAGGGTCAGGGATAGTACACAGAGAATACGTCACCAACACGGTGTCCACCGTGTCGTCATCCAGGGGGATCTGCTCTCCCGGTAGTCCTATGAACTCCACCTCAAAATCCAGCTGGGACGCCCGTTGTGCAGCCAACTCCCAGGACTTTTCCGATGGATCCAAACCTATTACTTTATCCACCTTTGCTGGGTCGTAATAAGGCAGATTCAGCCCAGTGCCGATGCCAATTTCCAGTACTGTGCCGGTTGCCCGGGGCACTACCTTTTCACGCTGTTTCATCATTGGCTTGGTACTACAAGCGCAGTTAATAAAACGGGGAAGAATATGCTTTTCGTACAGGCCCATAAAAAAGCTCCTTTAATTGCTTATAATTATAGTCGCTTCAATGAACCAAAAATACGCTAAAGTAGGTCTATCTGCGCTCTATATCGGAGTTACCTGTCGTCAATGTTTGATCAATTTAAAGCCAAAGCCCCAATGACAAAAGCCAACTTTGAGACCTCGGCTCTGGCGTTACGCCAGCAACTGCTGCAACTTCAATTTACCCTCGAAGACAGCCGGCACCCGATTATTATCGTTATGGCCGGCCTGGACGGCTCGGGTAAAGGGGTATTGGTACACAGACTTAACGAGTGGATGGACCCCCGTGGCATTGACACCAACACTTATTGGGAACATTCCGACGAGCAAGAGAGCCGCCCCTATTTCTGGCGCTATTGGCAGAAACTGCCTCCCAGGGGCCGTATGGGGATTTTTCTCGGTTCCTGGTATACCGACGCCACCCATAAACGATTGGATGGCAGTATCGACGAGGGCGAACTCGAACAGGCCTGCCAGCGGATAAACACATTCGAGCGGCAACTCAGCGACGACGGTGCCATTATCATCAAACTATGGCTGCATGTATCGGAGCAAACGCAGAGTCGACAGCTTGAGGAAAAAGCCCCGCGCAAACAGCAAAACCCACGCGTTACCGAACACCCCTATGAACTGGAAGGTAAATACACGCAAACTCTTGCGATAGCCCAGGAGTTGATCCGCAAGACCCAGACCACGCAGTGTCCCTGGCACATTGTCGATGCAGAGGACCGCTATTCCAGAGAGATTAACGCCGGAGAAATCATTCGAGACACGATAGGCAGGCGCCTGGACAATCCCGAACAAATGAGTGATCTGCCTGCGCTTACGCCACCGCGAAATTTCCTGGCCGGTGTCGCGCTGGATAAAACCCTGCAAAAAGAAGAATACAAACGCAAGCTACGCAAATATCAATCTCGTTTACAAGATCTGGCCTGGGAGGCCTATCGGCAAAAGCGCTCTTTAGTGGCAGTGTTTGAAGGTTGGGATGGCGCAGGAAAAGGTTCAGCCATACGCAGAGTCACCGGTGCAATAGACCCGCGCTTGTACAAATTGGTACAGATCGCTGCCCCCAGCGATGAGGAGCACGCGCGACAATATTCATGGAGATTCTGGCGCCAACTGCAACGGGACGGACGTGCCACCTTGTTCGACAGGTCCTGGTATGGTCGAGTGATGGTTGAGCGGGTGGAGAAATTTGCCACTGACGCTGAATGGATGCGCGCCTACGGCGAGATCAATGAGTTTGAGCAGGAGCTGGTTGCACACGGCTCTATCGTTGCCAAATTCTTTATTCACATTTCAAAAGAAGAGCAATTGCTGCGCTTTCATGCCCGGGAGAAGCAAGCGCACAAACGCCACAAGATTACCGACGAGGATTGGCGTAACCGCGAAAAATGGCCAGCGTATGAAGGGGCGATCAACCAGATGATTGAACAAACCGACACGGAGACGGCGCCGTGGACACTGGTGGCGGGCAACGACAAATACTACGCCCGGGTAAAAATCCTCAAGACGCTGTGCAAGGCCATGGAAAAAGCGCTTTACTAAGCCGTCTTTTTTAGTTCTTTCACGTGGAGAACCCCAAACAGAAAAACATTGAGGATATGCAGTGGCAGTGAACCGCCTGCTTGCTTGCACTGTTTGAAAAAGACCAACACCTCCACCACGTGCACCAGGACCAATAGACCCAGAAAATAGCCCGCGTAGGTCGCTGCCGTAGTGCCGTTTGCGGCCACAATGACGGCTATCAATGCAGCATAGACCACCAAAAGAACAATTTTTCCTGTCGACATTATTTCTACCGTATCCTGTTAATTATAGGCATCTGGGTCAAGGCGACGCATTTCCGCCTCTATCCAGCGTTCAATTTCTTCCATCAACTCACCCTGCTCCCTACCATCTGCCGATACCGGCTGGCCAATTGAGACGTCGATAGTCCCTGGGAGAAAAGAAAAAGACCGTCGCGGCCAGCAGCGACCAGACGTCACCGCAATAGGCACCACGTAGGCGCCAGTCGCAACAGCGAGGCGTGTCGCCCCGTTTTGGTAGCGGCCTTTACTGCCGCGTTCGGTGCGTGTGCCCTCCGGGAACATAATGATCCATTTGCCCTCGTCCATTAGCACCTGCCCCAGTTCAGCCACCTTGGTCCATGCCTCAGAGCGTTTGCTACGATCAATGTGCACCATGTTCAAGCGGCCCATGCACCAGCCGAACACCGGTATACGCAGCAGTTCTTTTTTGAATACATAAGACAAGGGGTGAGACGTCATACTGGGAAAAAAGAAGGTCTCCCAGGTAGACTGATGCTTGGGACAGAGAATCACTCTGCGCATATCGTCAGCTGAGGGCAGATTCTCCTCTCCGTGCAGACGATACTTCACGCCGCCTACTAAGCGCGCGGCACCAATAACGCCCTTTAACCAGGGGACCGCAAACCACCACCACAGTTTCTTGTCATCCAGAAACAATGAACTGATTACCAGCGCCAAACCGATTGGAATTACGGTAAGCACGATCCAGGTAAAAACCAGTAGCGAGCGGATGGCGTTCATTTATTGTCCTCGAATTTCACTGCTGTGCATTAAACCAGAGCTGGAGGTGGCTGAATACCACACTTTCACCCTCCCTTACCCTTCCCGACCGGGTTACCATGACTACCGGGCACAATAACAGCAGGGCGAGCTGATGGCACAAGGGCTAAATCAACTGGGCAACGGCGCCTGGGCATGGTTGGCGCACAGCAACAGCTGGGGGTGGAGTAACGCCGGGTTAATTAGCGATGGTGAGGAATCCCTGCACACCCATACCCCGCCAAACCGCATCTTTGACGGTGAACTGTCATTGCAGGTGGGCGATGAAGACACTAATGCAAGCACTGCGTAGCGCACGCAAGCCGGGCACCCTTTTACTGATCCTTTGCCTGCTCAGCATTTGGGGCCACCCGGCGTGGAGCGAGACAATTGTGCTCGACCAGGGCAAGCGGCAACTCACGGTCAGTATCAGTGAGCAGTTTCCGGAACAAACCCGTGATCAGCTCAACCAATGGATCAAGCACCTATCCCACAGCCTTACCCTGGTCTACGGGCACTGGCCACGAGATCGCTGGGCCATTGAGATAGAACCGGTATCCGGCAGTCTTGATGATCCGATTCCCTGGGCGCAGGTGCACCGGGAAGATATCGACAGGGTTGCGTTCTACGTAGTTTCCAACACTACTGCGCAAACACTAAAACGCGAATGGACCGGATACCATGAACTGTCTCATTTGCTGCTGCCCTATCGCGGCTGGGGTGACACCTGGTTCAGCGAGGGACTGGCAACTTACTACCAAAATATTCTGCAGGCTCGCGCTGGCGTTATCAGTGAAACGCAAATGTGGCAGAAGCTCCATGATGGTTTCGAACGCGGCAAAGCTGACGACCGCTTCCACGGCCAGACATTGCTGCAGGTAAATCAGAAAATGCGAGAAAACGGTGGCTACATGCGGGTGTACTGGTCCGGAGCCTGGTACTTCCTGGCTGCCGACATCCGCCTACGTGAACTCAGTGATGGCGCACAAAGTCTGGACAATGCCCTTGAGCAACTCAATCGTTGTTGTGCCCGGGGCTCACTCTCTGTGGCCGCTATCATCGCGCAAATGGACAGGGGCAACGACCAGGATGTTTTTGCCCAGCTATACCAGCAGGTACACCGATCTCGTCAGATGCCCTCTTTTGAACCTCTGTTTACGCACTTGGGCATTAGCGTCGTCAATGGCGTGGTAGAACTGCAACAACAGGGCGACGCCGCTCTACGCCGCCGCCAGTTCCTGAATTCTACCGCCATGTAATTCCACAAGCCGCCGGGTATACTAGGCGGCTTACCCTCAAGCTGCTGATGCAGTGGAAACATAGGAAGCCGTGAAAAAACCCGAATCAAAGGCCGATATCAGAGCGGAATTGGAACGTGAAACCGAGAGCTATCTTAAGCATGGTGGCGAGGTAGACAACATTCCCCGTGGCCTTAGTGGTAAGGATCCTGGGGAGCCTCCGGTATTTCTCAACAAAACCCTGTTCATCGAGCCAAAAACCTCGCGCACTCTGGTGCCAGAAGTCGTGGCGGCCATTGAAGCGCGTCGTCAGGAGCGCTATAAGCACAAGCCAGCACCAACACGCACAAGACTACCTAAGCGGCGAGAAAAAATTATCTACGATGATTTCGGTGAACCACTAAGAAAGGTCTGGGTAGAGGAATAGCAGCAAAGAAAAAGGGGCCCGTAGGCCCCTTCGGTTTTTTCAGCTCAGACTTCAGGAGAAGCGACGACGCATGCCACTCAGCATGCCGCCCAGTGCCAGGAAGGCACCGCCAATTGCACCGATCAGGAACAGCGGAGAGGCAGTAGTAGGCATTTCAACCACTTCTTCCTCAATCACTACCATATCAGCTGCATCAGGACCGTCTTCATCGCTAACTGCCAGAGCGAAACGATCTTCAGGCAGATAAACATTCAACTGCTGACCACGCATCAGGTCGCTGGCACGGTAGCTACGGCCACCGATTTCAGCACGCCAAGCGCTATCAAGTTGAACAGAACGACTGTCGCCCAAAGTGCCATCTGTGTGCAGCGGACGGAAGGTCATGCGGTTGCCGCGTACGCGAACAACTTCAATGGAAGCCTTAGCGTAAAGGCTGCCATCCTTCTCGTAAACTGACTGACACATTGCTGCTACGTCAGGGTTCAACGCCAGAACTTCTGCAGACCAGTTCAGGTCGGCACAAGTGACTGTGCTGCTTACTGCTTTTTCCTGAGCCATCAGCGAACCCGCTGATACCGACAGGGCCATACCTACTGCAACTACCATCTTCTTATTCATGTCAATTCCTCCTTAGTTGTGGTTGACATAGGTTGTGTCGAGCGACGCTGTCACGATGAATCGCTGAGGCGCATGCCCGACAAAATAAAACGGGTAACAAGTGACCAGAGTAACCGTCTGATCACGGGTGTCCTTGAGCAACCGGGTGTCGGTCTTTTCAACAATCGTGGTTGCATCAATTTTGAATCGTTTTTCTCCTTCCAGGGTTTGCAGGACTATCGTGTCGCCAACCTGCACATTCTCTAGCACCCGAAAATAACCATCCCGGTGTCCTGAAATACCAATATTGCCGCCCTCGTGAGGGTAGGCCATTCCGTCGATCACACCTGCAGCGCGATCCATCACCAGTTCTGAGGCAGTCTGGTAAATGGGAACTTCTAATTTGACAGAAGGCACTTCTAGCACGCCCATTACAGGTGGCAGTTCCGCCCCCAGACTATTCTGGTAATCGACAACTCGCCCCGGTGCCCACAGACTCATATCTGGTTCGCCATTGGCATCAAATGAAATGGGTTCTGGGGAGGACTGATCATCTGCGGCCGCCAGCGTTACCTGGTTTTCAAAAGCACTGATGGCACCCTGCCGCTCCACCTCGCCCTGAGCGAGTTGAACAACAAAGAAGCCGGTTAGAATCAACCCAGTGCTATAACTGAGTACTTCTACCGAGCGAATGGCTAATGAACGCAGTTTCACCGACATACAGTGCCGCGGTATCCCCTATGACCTGATCGGGCAATCATCTCGTGATTCATACTCTCACTCAAGTTGCCTTTGTTTAATATTCTAGTACGTTCTAGTAAAAGAGCTAGTTTAGACGATTTTTATTGAATTATTACTAACTTATAACAAATTACAGGCTATTGTCACTATAGATCAACAATTAAGTCAGCCCACTAGCCCAATGATAACTAAGGAAAAATACCGTGCCCCAAAGCATCCATCCGTTCCAGATTGCCGTCGAGGATACAGTACTTGACGATCTTCGCAAGCGCCTAGCCAATACCCGCTGGCCCGAGTCAGAGACCTGCTCTGGCTGGGATCAGGGCATGCCACTGGCGTACACCCGCGAACTTGCCCAATATTGGTTAGAGGACTACGACTGGCGGCGTTGTGAACAAAAGCTCAACAGTTGGCCAAACTACAAGACCGAGATCGACGGGCTGGATATTCATTTTATCCATCGCCCCAGTTCGCATCCCCATGCAGTGCCGCTAATCATTTCTCACGGTTGGCCAGGGTCAGTCATCGAATTCCACAAAATAATCGACGCACTGACACAGCCGGAGTTGCACGGTGGCGACCCGGCTGACGCCTTTCACGTAGTCGCCCCCTCTCTTCCGGGTTTTGGTTTTTCCGACAAGCCAACGACCACTGGAACGACTGTAGAGAAAATTGGCCAAACCTGGGGCAAGCTCATGGCCAGTCTGGGGTACGATTCCTATTTTGCCCAGGGAGGTGACTGGGGTTCCATGGTGACCCAGAGCATGGGCCAGACTGAAACCGAACACTGCGCTGGCATTCATATCAATATGCCCATCGTCGCTCCGGACCCGGACACAATGGCCGACCTGACACCCACGGAGCAGTCAGCACTGGAGGGGATGGCGTTTTACAATGAGCATGATTCGGGGTATTCGAAACAGCAATCGACACGACCTCAAACCATTAGCTACGGCTTGGCCGACTCGCCGGTAGGTCAAATGGCCTGGATAGTAGAGAAGTTTTACGCCTGGACCGACTGTGAAAAAGATGGGGTAAAGCATCCGGAGAACGTGCTGAGCAAAGACGAGCTACTGGACAACGTAATGCTCTACTGGCTGAACAACTGTGCTGCCAGTTCTGCCAGGCTGTATTGGGAAAGCTTTAACCAGCCCAACCTGAACCCCATTCATATGCCTGTGGGTTGCTCAATCTTCCCCTGCGAGATTTTTCGCTCAAGCCGCCGCTGGGCGGAAAAGCGCTTCAGTAATCTTGTGCACTGGAATGAACTCGACAAGGGTGGACACTTTGCCGCCTTCGAACAACCTGAAGTTTTTGTTACCGAACTGAGAAATTGCTTCCGTCAATTACGCTGAGCATCGCGCTCAATCGTCAAGGAAGTCGCTGGTGTTAAGACTGCTGGAGAACGGCCTGGGGGTGCTGCTGTGGCCCTCTTCCCGCTCTTCCAGTTCTTCCACCGGCTCTTCCGATCCAGTGCTTGCCTGTGACAGGTAAACCTCGGGCGCGTCCGGCGCAGCTGAAGCAAACTCAGCAGGTTCTTCCGGCATCTGGTAGTCAGAATCGTCCACGCAATCGATTTCAAACTCATGCCCATCGGTGTGCAGCACCGGGGCCGGTGTGACTGCAGGGGCAGCCGCTTTGGTTTGCGCAGGCTCCGCAAAAATTCCGCTACTGTCCAAAGGATGGGACTTGGTTTGCGCTGATTCTGGCACGGGCTCTGGCGCGACATCAGGCATAACTTGCGCGCTGCGCACTTCGGGTACGGGCGCAACAACCGGCATTTGCTCGGGCAATGCCGCTTCAGGCACAACATCACTGACGGGACGTTCCGGCTTAAACCCCGTTTCTGGCTCTGGGCGAGAGGGCTGGCCAATAGTCGGTGCCCGGCCGCTACTGCCTATAAATTCCAGATTTTGCAGCGCAACATCCATCACGCTCTTGTTGACTGCCGGTGACGGCGGTGCCACATTCGCCCGGCCCTGAAAAGCCTGCGGTGATAACTGCCTGGCCTGCGCTGCCAGGGTATCGCCCACCTGTATGCCCTTGGCTCCGTGCTTGGGCTCGACAGGAGTTTCTGCCGGCTGGGGGGCCTGGGGCTGAAATTGCGGCTGTGCGGGTGCGGCAACAGCGGCCTGCAGAGCAACGGGCTCTGGCTGCTCCTCCCTCACCTCCTCAACCGTATCGTCACCACGCAGGGCACGTTGCTTTAATACCTCGTTGGCGCACTCTGACCAGCGACCAAATTGGCCAGACTCCGAGGGATCAGGCATGCGGTGTTTGCGAAAATCACGCATGGTCTGCATAAATCGCTGCTTGACCGCCAGGTAGTGGTAAATATGGTCTTCGGTTTCCAGCGGCAGGAGATCTGAACCGCCACGAATGATCAGCATTTGGGGCGGCCGCTGGCCCTGCAGACTGTGCAAAAGATCGGCAAGAAAACAAAGCCGGAAAGCGGAATTGAGCGTGGTCTTGGCCTGGGTATCGCAGGGTATGTAAAGGTAGTTACCCAGCTCAGAATAGCCACTGGTGCGCATCAACAGGTTGGCCGAGCCGGACAGAGGACCCAGAGCCAACTGGCCATTGACGATAAAGTCTACGCCCTGGCGCATGGCATCGATGGTGGCGCTGCGGCGCACCTGCTCAGCGGCGTCCCAGTCGATCAAGGTGACGTTTTTGTCCTCGGCACGCAAAGTCTCAGCCATCTGATCCTGGCGCTGCATATAATTTCCAGGGGGCTTGCTGTGACTGTCTGGCGGAATGCCGTGATCGGGGTTCTCGAGAGTCAGCCGCTCCATCCAGCAGGCAAAGGGTGAATCCCTGAACAGGACAATGTCTTCGGAGGTGTAGGTTACGGCGTTATCGGCACTATAGCGGTACATAAGCTGCTGTTTGGTTCCCCTGAATGGTTGCAAACAGCTTAAGTCATCAATGTACTTAGGCCGTTTGTATATTTATATAGTAATGCCTTGCCGGAGGCAACGCCGAGGGCAGAAAAGCCGCCTCCCCTGCCCCATTTGGGGCGACTAAATCACTACCGGCGACGGTAGATCGTAGACCCGCCTATTAAAGTGCGCTCTATCTTCAACTCGCGCATCGTCATCGGCTCGTCCAGCGGACTGGCAGACAGCACGATCATGTCCGCCAGCTTGCCAGGCTCCAAAGAGCCAATGCGGTCTTCCTGGAAGACCTGCCACGCCGCATCAATCGTCACCGCGCGCAGGGCCGACATCACATCAATGCGCTGATCTTCGCCAATAACATCGCCGCCATGGCTGAGACGATGCACCTGGCTCCAGACCGCCTGCAGCGGCAGCATGGGAGTTACCGGGGTATCCAGGTGAGAACTAAAGCGCAGGCCTTGTTCCTGCGCCCAGCGGGCCGGACTCATGGCTGCGGCGCGCTCAGGCCCCATGAAAATATCCCGGTGTCGGTCACCCCAGTAATACGTGTGAGCGGAGAAGAAACTGGGTGTCACCCCCAGTGCCTTCATGCGGGCAATCTGGTCTTGCCTGGCCATTTGCGAGTGGATCAGAATCATCCGCGCATCTGCACGAGGGTGCGACTGCTGGGCCGATTCAAAGGCATCGAGAATATCTTCGATAGACTCGTCGCCGTTGCCATGGATTGCCAGCTGATAACCCTGGCTGTGCAATTGCTTAACCCGCTTGAATAACGCTTCGCGCGGAATCGCCGGGTAACCGCGGTAGTCCTGATCACCTTTGAAGGGCGCATGATAAGGGTGACTGAGATAGCCGGTGTAGCCCTGAATGCTGCCATCGGCCACCAGCTTAATCGCCGGCATACTGACCCGCTGCGTGGCGTACTTGGCGGCATCAAACTCTTTGGCATCAATGAGTTCTGCGAACTCTGTGTCGAAGGCAAACAACACCAGACGCTGTGGAATCACCCCTAGCTTACTAAACAGTGCCAGGCCGTCAGCCAGCGCAACCGAGGTGCCGCCAGACTGAGCAGTAGTCACGCCCACCTGAGAATACTCGCGCACGGCTGCTTTTATCATTTGATAAACCTCCAGCAGCCCCATGTCCTGCATTTCCTGCATCACCCCCATGCGAGCAGTTTCTTCCAACAAACCATTGGGTTCACGACTGCCCTCTCGCCTGGCGATAACGCCTCCCACCGGATCTTCTGTGGCCGCGGAGATACCCACCAGGTCCAGGACAACGCTATTGGCCACCAGCATATGACCGGACACATGCACAGCCACCACCGGATGCTCAGTGGAAACCGCATCCAGTTCGGCGCGCGTGGGATGACGCTGCTCTGCCAGCAGGGTATCGTCGTAACCGAAGCCCGAAACCCATTCACCGGGCTCCAGCGTTGCGGCTCTGGCTTTAAGCGCCGCCAGTACTTCACTCATATTCTGCTTCCCGCCAACTGGCGGACTGGTCAGATCAGCCGACACTACACTCATGCCAGAGCCAGGGAAGTGACCGTGGGCATCCACAAAACCTGGCATCAGCGTGCGGCCACGTAAATCAATCACCTGCGTACTGTTGTCCACCAGCGCCATTATTTCATCGGTGCTGCCCACGGCCTCGATCAGCGCGCCGCGCACGGAGACCGCTTGCGCAATACGATTGTCCGCATCCATGGTCAGCACATCACCGTTGATGAACACCTGATGCTCCGGCGGCACTGGCAGGCGAGTGGCCATTTTGACCAGCACCGCAACGGCAGTAAGCAGAAGAATCAGTATCAGCGATCCAGTTTTCCAGTTCATTTTTTATTTCCTTCAGCGCAGGTATTGTCAGGCAGCAGCGTCGATCACCAGCTCTGCTAATCGGCTCCGGTGCCAGGGGGCATCGCCCCACAGCATTTGACTGTGCTTCTGTCGTTTGAAAAACAAATGCACGTAGCACTCCCAGGTAAAGCCAATACCACCGTGATATTGCACTGAGCGACTACTGGCATAGTCTGCCATATCAGAAGCCGATGCCTGAGCCATATGGGCAGCCTGGTGCGCATTTTGCGGATCGCAATCGACTGCACACGCGGCGTTGTAAACAAGGGATTTGGCCTGGTCGATCATGACCATCACATCCACCAGGGGATGCTTGACCGCCTGAAAAAAGCCAAGTGGTTTGTCGAACTGCTGCCGCGTGTTGACATACTCTATGGTCGTTTGCAGCTGCCACTCGCCAGCGCCGACCATATCGGCCGCATACAGCGTCCAGATGGCAGGAAAGGCTTTGTCCATTGCAAGCTGCGCATCAGCAGACACTTGCTGGGTTTCTACATTATTAAACTGTATATGGGCCTGGTCCCGCGTCAGGTCGACAATACTGTCCTGAACCAACGCCACTCCGGTTGCATCCGCCGCTACCCAGTGCAAGCTAAGTCCTGCATCGGAACGGGCGCACACCAAAAGATGACTCACTTTGCCGGCATCCTGAACAAAATATCCTGTGCCATTGAGGCTGCCGCCACTGAACCCTAGCGGGCTGCCCTCCGGCAACCAGGAACCGTTGGCATCTGAAAGTACCAGTGCAACAGTAGCGCCTTCGGCAATTTCGGCCAGTGCCGGCTCGCCGGCACTGCCGCAGGCGGCGAGAATATAGCTACTGGCCAGCGTGGAGAGCAAAGGGCATGGAAATGCTGCTCGGCCAAGCTCCTCAACCAGGCCCGCAACACCGACCAAAGGCATACCGACGCCACCCTGGGCCTCCGGCACTGCCAGCAGTGACCACCCCAGATCTACCATTTGCTGCCAGATACTCTCATCCCACTGCACATCAGGGGCTCGTTCAGGCGAAGGGTCACTCGCCACCATGTTGTGCAGAACATCTGCTGTGAATTTTTCGCCGAAGAACTTACGCGCTGACGCTTTGAGCAGCGCCGCCTCCTCGGTAAAACCAAAATCGTCCGGTTGTGCCATTACGAATCTCCTTACTTGGACTTGGCCATGCCGAGCACGCGCTCGCCAAGAATATTTTTTTGTACTTCACTGGTACCGGCAGCGATAGTGAAGCCGAATGAATTCATGTAAGCCATAGGCCATTGCCCGCCATTTGGCGCGGCGTCATCACCGAGGTATAAAGACGCTGTAGCGCCCTCAATTTCCATGGCGATGCCTGCAGTGTCCTGGGCGATCTCGCTCATCAACAACTTGTTCTGCAGGGGCAAGCGCATGGGGTGGTCCTGCAGCGCGGTGACCCGGCTGCGTCGTTGATTGGCTGCCATACCCGCCTCGCGAATGAGCTGCTGCATCATTTTATCGCGCAACAAGGGATCTTCAGCCGCACTAGCGCCATTGCGAGTGCTGCGCCTGGCCAGATCGATCAACGACCTGGCATTGATATTGTGGGAGGACTTGTTCTTCATGCCACCAGAGCGCGGCGTTACCAGTTCACCGGCCCCGCGTTCGTGCAGCAAGGTCGTCATGGCCACCTGCCAGCCCTTGCCCAGCTCATCCAGCCGATAGGCATCATCAACCTCCAGGTCTTCGAAAATCACCTCGTTAAAGCCCGTCTCGCCGGTAATCTTAATTAGCGGTCGTACGGTGACGCCTTTACCCAATGCGGAGCGAATCGGCACCACGAAGTAAGACAGGCCATCGTGCTTAACCGTTTTGTCAGTTCTTAGCAGGATGATCATCCACTCGGCAAAGTGGGCCAGCGATGTCCAGACCTTGTGCCCATTGATCACCCACTTGTCGCCCTTGCGTTCGGCGAAGGTTTGCACGCTGGCCAGATCAGATCCGGCACCCGGCTCACTGAAACCCTGACACCAAATGTCTTCCCCAGAGAACAGGCGCGGTAAAAGACGCTGTTTGAGCTCCTCTTGCCCGTGATAAAACACGGTAGGCGCGGCCATGCCCAGGCCAATGACATTGGGCATGAAGGGCGTGCCCGCAGCCAGCATTTCCTCGTTGGCAATACGCTGGCAGTTGCTCATTCCCCGTCCGCCAACCTCAATGGGGTAATCACAGCCAATCAGGCCAGCGTCGTAGGCCGCTTTCTGCCAGGCCTGCAAGTAGGTCAGCTGTTCCTGCGTCATTATCTCCAGTGGGGTTAGCGGCAATCGTACCGCTGGCTCCGCTGGGCAATTATCTTGTAGCCACGCTTTGGCCTGTTGCCTGAATTGCGCCTGTTCCGGCGTATCAGTGTGTCTTGCCTCTGTCATGCAGATGCTCCTTCGCGGGTTGTGATCAAATTTTGTAGCGTTTTAGTAATGAGGAGGTTTCTCATCGATGGTGGGGGCCGCCTGGTCCATTTGCGCCGCCGCTTCCTCCTGACGCTGCTTGAGCAGAGCCAACTGCTCACGCAGGACCAGTATCTCTTTTTGCTGACTAATCACCGCCTCGTTGAGGGCGTTAACGGTGTCCTCCTGAAAGGCCATCTGGCTCTGCACTTCTACCAGTTGCTGTGCTAAATCTTCAATATCAGACATTGAGCGGCTCACCTGTTTGCCAAAACCAAGCGCGCTAATATACTGCCCCGCTTGGAACATTGACACGGCAGACCCATGAGCAAATCGAAAAAATCCTCGCAACGGCTCGTTTATTCAACCGATGGCGGGCGATTGTGCCCCCAATGCCACCGGCCTGTGGCCGATTGTGTCTGCGGCAAAGACCGCCCCGCTTACAGCGGCGACGGCATCGTACGCCTGCACCGGGAAACCAAGGGGCGCGGCGGCAAAGCAGTGACTGTCGTGACCGGCTTACCTCTGGCCGGGGCCGAATTAAAGGCCCTGGCAAAGGTCCTGAAGCAGAAATGTGGCGTCGGCGGCGCCCTGAAAGATGAAAACATCGAAATTCAGGGCGATCAGAGGGAAACCATAAAAGCCGAGCTGGAAAAACAGGGCTATCAGGTCAAATTTTCCGGCGGATAACAACTTTTATAGATTTTAGCTTCATATCGCTTACTTTTAGCGACTCTTTAGGCGACATTTTCTCGATAAATGTCGCTTTTTTTGTGCCCGGCACGCTCTGACCTTTCCTAGTTACGCCCCCTTCCCGAAATATTTATTAATTAAATGCCGCAAGACGTTATTTTTATTGGATTTTATTTTTTCTTGTGTTAAAAAGTATCCCGTGAGCACGGAAAAGCGAGGAAACGGGATAGTTCTCGCGAAAATAATCGAGCCACATAAAAACCATAAGTGAAACGGTTGTATCTGAAGGATTTAACTTCCCTGCGAGGTAGTGGTTATGTACGTTACCGCAGAACACCTGAGAGACCAGGTCATTAAGCCTACTCTCAAATATCTGGGAAAATGGACACCGGCAAGCGAGTCTTTTTTGCTCAATGCCGCAGTTGACGCCCCCGACCTGGGGCTTTTCTCCGCACGCAATGACGGCCTGGGGCTGTTCCATATCACGACATCACAACATCGTGACCTATGGGACCGTTATCTGGCCTTCAACCCGGACATGGCAAGCCGTGTACGGGGGCTGGCAAGCCAGCGAGCGTTCCTCAGCGACCCCGACGGCGAGCTACAGACCAACTTGAGCTATTGCACTGCAATTGCCTGGTTGCTCTACCAGCGCGCTGGTCTGGCGACTGAGACCGAGGCGCACGCGGCGCAAGTCGGGGAAATGGCAAGGGCCTGATCTGGAGGGCTACCGCCTTTCTGATCAAAGCCGCCTATCGACGATTGCCCGCCAGACGGGCAGATCTTCTGGACGGTCGATATCCTGCAGTACCTCAAGGTGCTGCCAATTTGCCGAGGTCAGCACAAAATTAGCCAGTGTTTGGGCATAAACACTGGACGATCCCCACTCCACGTTTTCGAACCAGCGCCTGTCCAGTCGACGCACACCAATCAATACATAGCCCCCGTCTTTGGCCGGCCCCACCACCACATCTACGTCATCCAGCGCAGCAATTGCCCCGGCAAGATAATCACGGTCGATTTGTGGGCTATCACTGCCCACCAGAATGACCTTTGAAAATCGCTCTAAGCCCTCAGAAAGAGCGTTGTACATGCGCTCGCCAAGGTCCTGGCCTGTTTGACGGCTGACCGCTCTGACCCCCAATCCCTCACATTGGCGAAACAGGGGCGAACTCACATTACCGGCGACCGACAGTTCTACCCTGCCCAGATGAGCGCCAGTGAGCACCTCGCTGGTCCAATACACCAGTTCTCGGTGTAACTCACAGGCTTGCTCAGGACTGAGTTCAGGCAGCATTCGCGTTTTCACCAAGCCCGGCAGGGGCTCGCGCGCGAACTGAATCAGTAGTACATCCTGCACACTAATCGTCTCCATAGTAGTAACGCCACAGACGACGGGGCGAAACACCCAAAAAATAGGCCAATCGCAAGCACCACATCTGCAGAATTGTTCGCAGTACGCCGGCCTCCTGCCAACGCCTGCTTGAGGTTGTCACTGGCTCAGCAATCAATCGCGGAGACGCGAGTGCGCGCAACCGCTTGCTGAAGGCAACATCCTCCATTAGCGGTATCTCATCAAAACCACCCGCTCGCTGCAACAAATCTCTGTGGATAAACAGCATTTGATCACCGGTTGCCACCCGCGTTAGCCGGGACCGCCAGTTCATAAAAAAGCTGATCATCCGAAATACGGCGCTATCACCATCAATGCGCACCCGACAAAAGCCCCAGGCAGGTGTGTCTGCCAGGTAGCGCTGCAGGGTGTCGGCGTCCACGCTAGGCTGGCTATCGGCGTGAAGAAACAGAATGTACTGCCCGGACGCCTCCAGCGCACCCCGGTTCATTTGCAGGGCTCGACCTGCGGCGCTGTTGATTAGAATGTCACATAGAGGCGTGGCCAGATCAGCGGTGCCATCGCTGCTGCCGCCGTCTACCACGATCAATTGTGCATCTGGGAAACGGGCCCGCAAGTCAGCAAGCAGCTGGAGAATACCCGCGGCCTCGTTCAGGGTTGGAATAACGAAGCTACAAGTAACCTCAGACACCCCTACAGTGCACCACCGCAGCTACTGCCCTGCCCCGCCGCACAACCGTAACAGTGTTCGCCGGTAATAATGGCGCGGCCGCTCATATCACCCGCATCACGCAAATCGCGCAGATGCAGCTGGGAAGCGCTGGCCAATAGCGGTAATTCGAGCATTTGGTTGAAGTCACAGTCGTAAATATAGCCTTGCCAATCCACACTCAGCAATGACCGACACATGAGGCCTTCGAGGTTGGCCTCGCTGTAGTTATTGCGTAGCAAGCCCATATAGTCCGCGTAATGCCCTTGCGCCAACAACACGGCGCCAAACCGGCTAATCGGCATATTAGTAATGGTGTACAGCTGGTTGAACACAATACCGAAACGTTCCCCAAGTTCGCGCTTATAGTCCGCCTCCAGTCCCTGCTGAGGAGGCGGCAGCACCGGCCCTATCGGGTTGTAGACCAGGTTGAGCTGCAATCTGGGATCGTGCCCGTATCCCAGGCTATTGAGCAGGCGGATGGCCTCGATACTGCTATCGTAAACACCTTTGCCACGCTGTTCTTCCACGTTTTCTTCCAGATAACACGGCAGCGATGCTGTGACCTCCACCCCCTGCTCAACCAGAAAGGCCGCCAGGTCTTCCTGCCCGGGTTCAAACAAGATGGTCAGGTTACAGCGGTCAATAACCTTGATTCCCATGGCAGTGGCCTGCGCTACCAGGCGGCGAAATTCAAGATTCAGTTCTGGCGCACCACCGGTCAGGTCCAGGGTATGCACGCCCAGATCAGCGGCAACCTCTAGCACCAGGTCCACCGTTTCAGCCGTCATCATTTCGGTTCGCGTGGGTCCGGCATTCACGTGACAGTGCACGCAACTCATATTACAGAGATAGCCCAGGTTCACTTGCAAGGTGTCTACACCCTGGCGGCTAAGGGGCGGAAAGTCGCTCTCGAGAAGCAGCGGGCGGGTATCCTGCATGATGGTTTGTCCTTAGTACGACCGCAGTGTGTCTAGTACAGCGCTTCGCGCTCCTGGGTCGTTAGAAAATCGAGAGTATCGCCCAGCATGTGCTGAAACACCAAGTTGTAGGACAGCACCGCCTGCACGTAGTTGCGGGTTTCCCGATAAGGAATGGTGTCGATCCAGATATCGACGGGGACCTGTTCGCCCTTGTCATTGCGCCAGCGATCGACCCGGTGAGGGCCGGCGTTATAGGCTGCCAGTGCAAACGGGCGAATACCATCAAAGCGATCCAGCAACTGGCGATAATAGGCGCTCCCTAACAGTATATTGTGCTCCACTTCATACAGTTCGGCTCGGCTATGCGGCCGGCCTATCTGCGCCGCCACCTGTTCACCTGTGGCAGGCATGATCTGCATCAAACCACGCGCACCAACCGGCGACCGTGCTTCCGGGAAGAAGGCACTTTCGCGACGGGCAATTGCCATCAGCTCTGTGGATGGCACCCGCTGGATTGAGGCGTAGTGTTCAAAGGTGTTTTGGTAGGGCGTGGGAAAACGCACGTCCAGCGCGTCCCAGGTTTTGGCGTGCGTAGCGGCGTCAATAGCCATGCGATGCCAACCCTCTTCCACAGCCAGCTTGGCAAAGGCCTGCTGCTGCTCCGGTAGCTGCGTGTCCTGCAAGATCTTGTACCACTCAGAATGCGCATTGCGCTGTTCCTGATGGAAATTCAATTCGCTAATTCGCTGCACCGCCGGGAGCCCGCGCAGCGGCTCGGTGGCCGCTGACTGCAACACCAGTGGCTGATTGTTAAAGGCATAAGGTTTACGCAGTCGGTCTGCGGCCAGGAAGCCGTAGTAGTCTCGTTCCGTTGCCAATGTCTCCAGTAATTTTCGCGAACCCTCGTCGTCCCCTGCTTGCGACAAAGAACGGGCGCGCCAGTAACGCCAACCCGCTTTTTCGCTACCTTCTGCTGACAGCAACGGCAATGTGGCAGTCAACGCCGGCCAGTCCTGTTCTGCCAGGGCCCAGCGCAGACGAATCTCCACCAGCTTGTCTTCTTGTAATCGCGCCAACGCGCCGGGCATCCAATCGAGATTAGCGTCTGTTTTAGCAAACAGACTCTGCAAGGCGATGGCGTATTCCACCTGCTGCTGCTGTTCCTGGCTAAAGTTCAACTGCCCACGAAAATGCTCCCAGTTTTCCAGGGCTTTGGCAGGGCTATACCGGGCCAGATAGGCCAGGCCCTGGGTTGCAATATCTGCCGAGTAAGGCTGGTCTGCGGGCAGCTTGTGTTTACGCAGGTCAGTAGGTTTGCTGTAAACCGCCAAAAGCTTGTCGGACCAGGGTTTTAGCTCCTCGCTTCCCTTGCGTGAAATGTAAGTCATTAAGGAGCGCTGGCGTTCCTCAAAGGCCTTGAGCATTCGCGCCCAAACCACCTCATCACTGATCTGCCCCGCTTTGAGCCAGGCGCTGAACAGTGGGTCACACTGCTTGGGCCGGGACTTGCCATAAACCCAAAGACGCTCAGCACCCTCCCAGGCAACCAGTTCATCGCCGGTAGCCAGCTTGGCACGAAAGTAATAGCACTTGAGATCGACACTGATGGGCTCATCGGGCTTAACCGCAAGAAAATCCTGCCAGCGCCGGTCTTTACCCGCCTGGCGTAAATAGGTTCCAAGGAAGCGGTTGGGTAGCGGTGTGTCTTGACTGAGACTGATAAAGCGCCTGGCATCGGTAGGCCGCACGGTGTGCACCTGTCGATTGAGCTGCTGATAGTCGAGATAGATGGCCAAAGGATAGTCGTCCATCCCCGGGCGCAACTGTTGGTACTCCGTCCAGGCCCCGCGGTCTATCGCTTTTACCGCGTCGGAGTAGCCGTCGCGGGCCGCAGAGATTTCTTCAGGGGATGTTGAGACCGCGGCTACCGCAGATCCCAAAAAGCCAACAAAGGCGTAGACCGCAACACTGGTCCGGTACCACACAACAACACACCTTCAGCTTGCGCTGTGACAAAGGGCGGCACCGAAGTGGAGCCACCGCACTGGCAAACAGATTGATGCTAGGCTGACGGGAATGCAATAGCCAAAGGCAAATTTTCCCTCAGAACAGCAGACCCATAGTCGGGTAGGTAATATCAGAATAGTCCAGCACCACCTCCCGCCTGGCGAGCTTATAGCTATCTTGGTCTTCCAGCAGGGAATCACGGCGCTGGCCGCTGTAGAGGAAGTTTGCTGAACCGGGCCGGGCAAAGAACAGGTGGAAATTACTCAATACCTGTAACTCACCATTGCCGCTGGCCATCAATTCGACATTCCCCACGATGCGCCGGGTTCTTGGCGCCGGGTTTTCCGACCAGGAGTTAACCTTGAAGGCGCGCTCTACTCGCACCATCAGGTGCACGTAGCGTTCCTCCCGCAGGGGACAGCCCATTGAATCGGCGCCTTCCAGCTCGCGCTCCACACTGATCATGGCTTCACTTCCCCGCTCACGGTTATTGACCATGAGATTGGTGCGCGAGGGCACCAGATACTGGATGTCAGGCGAAACTAACGCCAGCCATTGCTGGTATTGGCGGTTGTCGAGCAAGCGCGCTTCATAGGCGTAGAAACGTTCCAGCGAGCGCTGCTGTTCTGGCGTGGCGATTAGAGATTGCTCGCTCATAGTTGGTCCTCCACTGCCTGCAGCTCGTTGCGCCAGCGACTGTAGAAATGCCGGGCATAGAACTCATTAGCGGTGACAGAGACCAGCCCCGGCAGCTGCGGGTGTGGTTTTTCCTCGCCCAGGCCCAGCCCATAGAAAAAAGGCCTGTCATCGGCAAAGTCTATATTGGCACCGCGAAACTGCTGTATCCACACCTCTGAATCTTCCTGCTCCAACATGCCACCGGGGCCGAAAAAGGAACTGTAATTGGTGCGCAGAATTTGTTTGATGTGGTCAGGTGCATCGGCAGGTACCACCGCCCAGGACCAATACTCCACCTTGCCAGGGCCACGCGGGTGCGACACTTTGAATGAAGTGTTGGACCACAGGAACGACAGATTGGGGTAAACACCGTAGGTGAGTCCCTTCATGCGAGCGCGCAGGTCCCCTACTCGCTCAGCCGCATGGGCCTGAACTTCCCTGAGGTATTCCTGTACCTCGTTACCACCGAACATTGCGCCCATGCCTTCCATGCCCCAGGCCACATCATCAATAGGCCCGCCCTCGGGCATCAAACGAAAGGTAGCACCGTGCCCAGGCGTGGTGACCGCGCTGTAGCCCAGCTCCTCGATCAGGTCTTGCGCCTCCCGGGGAATAATGGCCGCATGCAGGAAGGCGCCGTGATTTACATCACCGAGCTGGTTTTCAACAGGCAGCTTCCAGTTTGCGTCCATCACCCAGCGGTGAGGCGCCCCGAGAAATTCAATGCCTCCCGGGAAGCGACCAAAAAAGGCGTCCAGGTAGAAACGCATATCCCCCAGGTAATCCTCCAGAGGAATGATGGCTTCATCAAAGCTGCCAAATACCATGCCGCGCCAACTCTCAACCCTGGGTACCTTTTTCAGACCCAGAGTGGACTTGTCTGGTTTGCATTGGACGGCGCTCTCTTGCGGAATGGTGACCAGGTCACCTTCAACGGTATATGACCAGCTGTGATAGGGGCAGACGAAACGCTTGGTGTTGCCATGGCTTGCACGACACACAGGAAGCCCGCGGTGGGTGCAGCTGTTAATGCTGGCATGCACGCCGCCATCGGTGCCCCGCGCCAGAATAATGGGTGTCTCACACATATAAGCCTGCACAAAGTCGCCCGGGTTGCGGATTTGCGATTCATGGCCCAGAAACAGCCAGGCCTTGCCAAATATGCCCCGCTTTTCAAGCTCGTATACTCGTTGGTCAGACCAGCAGCGCCGACTGACCAGCGAAGCGTCTTCGTTTACTAAATCGGCAATGTTCAAGCGCGTTACCTCAAATAAATTATCACTCATTAATTTTTAATGGAGTATAACCGGCCAAATGTCGAAATATCGACCACAATGTGCTATTTATTGGTCGTTTTTTAACGATCGGTTGATAATTTATGCCAGACGAGCCCCAAAAACAGACCAAGGGTGAACGCACCGCTTCTCGCATTCTGAATGTCGCCGAAGACCTCTTCGCTCGCCAGGGGTATGACGGTACCAGCCTGCGGCAGATAGCCGATGCAGCTGAGCTCAAGGAACCGGGCATCTACAACCATTTCAGCGGCAAGCAAGGTCTGTACGAGGCAGTATTATTCCGCGCGTTGAATCCCATGGCTGAAGCCATGTCTGGGCACTTGGACCTGGCCCAAGGCCTGCGCGATTACACCGACCTGCCAGCGTTGATGACTGACATGTTGCTAGAGCACCCGCAGATGGCCGCTCTGTTTCATCAGGCCCTTCAGGGTGACAGCGACTCAGTGGGCAACCAATTGGTGCAGGGCTGGTTGGACCGCTTGTTCGACCAGGGCCTGCAAAGCATGGAAGACATGGGAAGTGGCATCGACAGCGACCGAGAAACCCTGGCGCTGAATGTGATTGCAATGTTCAACCTGACCACAGGTTATTTTCTTTCCCAGCGAGCTTTCACTTCCATGGCCGGCGGTGACATCAAGAACCCGGAGACCCTCGATAAACAAAAGCGACTGCTGCACAAAGTTGTTCGGGCGATGTTGATCAGCTGATCGAAGACGACATGATGGTTTTCACTCTGGTTGAAGGCCCAGTGCTTGCCTTCTCAATTCGGAAAATGAATAATGCTGCCCTCCTCACCAACCGCCTGTAGCTCAGCTGGATAGAGCAGCCGCCTCCTAAGCGGCAGGTCGGCCGTTCGAATCGGCCCAGGCGGACCAATTCCTATGGATTCATGGACTTATAGAGACTGCACCTGCCGATTTTATGGGTGGGATCGCAGACCCATAGTCGGTGGGTCAATTTTCAAACATCGATCAAGTTAATTTCTAAACGCTTGCCAAACAGGTCTGCAATAGCACCAAGACTCTTCAAGGTCATGGAGGTATTTTCCGAGTCCAGAATGCGATCTACTGCCCCACGGCTTGTCTCTAAATCACGGGCAAGCTGAGCTTTGGAGATATGCTGGGTTTCCATTAGCTGTTGAACCTGCCATGCAATCACTCGCTTCGCTGCCTCGGCTTGTGCCTGATTAAGCACTCCATCTTGCTTTAGCAGATCATCCAGCTCTGACCCGAGAGCCTCATTGGATCTCTCTGGCCTGGTTTTCACCTTCGCGTTTGATCTTGCCGCTACTTTATTTGCGGCTGGCTTCCTCTTCGCTGTAGCCATATCAGTTTCCTTTGTTCACCTCTCGCTTGCGATCATCAGCCAGATCAAGGTCGGACTTGGGGGTCTTTTGCGTTTTCTTGATAAACCCATGCAGCAACACCATCCTGCTGTCATGCACGGTGAATAAGACTCGGCCGATCCTATTGCCCGAAATACGTGATCGCACCTCCCACAACTAATCATAGTTCTTCATCGAACGGACGAGAGGCATGCCAAGAGGCCAGCCGAACTCAACCGTCTTCAGGTCAACGCCTATGGTGTAGCGATCATCCTTGCCCAACTTCAACATCCACTCGCGAACCGGTTCTTTGCCGACAGGCGTCTTGTAGAAGACGACATTGATGATTTTTGGGTTCTGCTGCCTCATAGCAGCATCATGGACAGAGCGTACCATATTTGGTACATCTATTCCGAGCAAATTCATTCATTTGCGACCGGTGTTCTGGAACCCTAGTGGCAGGAACTGCGTACGAACTGTACCAAACCTGCGAGAGCATGAAGGATCTGGATGGGTTCTGACAAGTTAAGCTTCTAAGGAAAGAGAAATCTAGTCTCCACGCTCAAGCTACCGCCCTACTCCATTCATTGAGCGGGAATACCGAGGACAGTTTACCTAATTCACCTACTACGCCATCATCCTATTGAGTAAGCTGTCCCTTTAATTCCGAAGGGCTTTCTGATCTGGAGAAGTTCGCGCCTATTAACCCAGGCAAAGGAAACGGAGTAGGCGGCACGTATTTCGGTGACTCTGGAGGCCCTGCTTTCATTGTAGATCCAGAAACTGGTGAAGAAACAAATGTTATTGGCCCTGTATGTACGTTATATGTGCCAAGAAATACTATAAGAGAATGACTGATGCCCATTTTTATCCAAGCAACACCTGCATACTGGGAATTGGTGTTATATAGACCGTTCCTTGTATGTAGCTGTTATATGTTGAATAGATATGAAGCCTAAACTCGTAAGCAAGCCTCTGGTCGCAGGACTGGTGTTCCTTCTAATGGGTGGTGCATTCGTCTGGTTAGAGAACACCTTCTATCAGTACCTAGATGAAGATGGTGTACTGCATGAGAGTTTTTTTCTCCCGCTAGGAACATTGTTTGTATTGATTGGAATAGTCGTGCTTTTTTTTGCGGCAACCGGAAAAATAATTAGTGCAATCAGGCAGAGAAATAGTTGACCAGCTTTGAACCATACTTTGGGTACCGACAAGTTAAAAATCACCAACGAAACAATTCCGGTCTGCTCGCTTCAGGCCACCGCCCTGCTCCACTCAGCAAACGTAACCAACCTGAAGCCCCAATAATCCTGTGGGTGGCGAATTGCTATAGATTCATGAAGTTATAGAGATTGCACCTGCCGCCTTTGTGAACGACCTTACGGTCGAACAGTGTCGCTGATAGCCTCGGGAAGTGTCGATGCGTTTATATGTGTTCACCAGTTTCAGCGCTTTAACAATGCAATACCCTCGCAGAACTTCGGCCTCGCGAATTCGCAGCTCATGCTGAAACAGCGAACCTATATTATGACGCAGGCATATCAGTTCTAGGGCAGGAAATCAGGCGCCTTCAGCCCCGAACGCTCAACATCTGCCAAGAGCGAATCCACCTCTGAACCTCTGCCCAATTTGTGCATTACTCGTACATACATCGCTTTGAGTGGCAGGCTTTTTAGTTCCTGCGATTCCAGCAGCGCAACGGCATCCTGCCAGGCCAGCGGTTTCTCGCTGCTCTCACCATACTGATTCTCGAACTGTCCAAGAATGTCCAGAGCCATGCTGTATTTAACAGTCAGTCTTTCATCACCGGTGTCGTACATGCGCGATGGATCAAGAGCACTTCGTGTTCGATCGGCATGAAACTTCGCACGAACTGGATCTTCACTCAACAAGGCGTTTTCAGTTAGAAGCGCCGACACGAGAGTAAGATGAGCTTGGAAACGGTCATTCGAAGGATCGTGTAAAACCAGCTGCTGGTGCATATCAAAAGCAGACTCTAGCCACTGGAGGCTGCTTTCTTGATCGCCGAGATCACGATAGGTTTGGCCCAGGCCACTCATTGCTTTTGAATAGGTTTCCTTCCATCGCGCATTTTGTGTGTCGGATATTGAAAGACGTTGGGAGTCTATCCTGGCAGATTCAAATTGATTCAGTGCATACTCCAGATCACCTGTCAGCCTCGCGCCTTTTGCCAAAAGCAGCGTAACATCACACAGGTCACTGATATCTTCCGCATGATCATAAGAACTGCGCAGGAATTCGTGGATTGCCTGAGATTTTTCAAAGCTGTCGATGGACAACGTCAGCTCTCCCAAATCCTCTAAAATGCTTCCCCGCCATGAGAGCGCATCAGCGAGTCCTTGGTGATATTCACGCCTTTTTTCGTCAAGGCCTATCAGCGTTTTCCACCGGATTGCAGATTCCTCTATATGCGGGAGTGCCTGTAGAGGCCTACCCCGAGTTAGCGCAATTCCAGCCAAATTCTGTGCCGAGTATGCAACCTCCATCATGTAGTCCTGATTAGTAGGATCGCCTTCGCTCAGCGCTATGCTGATAGACCGATATCGATCCATCGATTCTTCCGTCAGATCAAGGTTGCCCTGCTCTGCGGCTGCGTAACCGACCCAGAATTCCGCCTGTCCCAACTCGAACAACCAGGTATTGTTTGCCGGGTCTGACTCCACTAGCCTTATTGCGAGTTGGAGAGAATCGACAAAACTTGCAAGGGCCGGCTCTAGCCTCCCCTCGTTGAAACGCACTTCACCTATCTGTCTCAATGCCATTGCCCGGGCATACACTTCCGATTTGGTACCCTGGCCACCGAGCAGCGCGAAATACGCCATTGCTTCGTTGCCAATAGAATCCAGTATTTTCAATTGGCCCAGGGGTTCGAGCTGCTCTCGCAAATCTACCAACATATAGTCGATCAGGTTCTGGGCCTGCAGGCGCCGAAGGTCGGCTTCATCACGCGCGCGCATTGCGCTGACGGCGAGGAGACTGGTAGAAATTGCAACGGTTAAGGCTGCGCCTACAGCCAACGAGGCCACCCGATTACGTCGCTGATGATCCCGCCGTAGCAGACTATCGACACCAACATCCAATAAGCCGGACACGATTTTGAGCAGGGAGAGTCGCTTGCCGTCTGCTGTTGCACGAGGATCAGCGGCCAGGGGCTCTGACAGTGCCTCTCCACGTTCGTTTTCCAGCAGCGCTCTAGGGAATGCACAATCCGGAGAGGCCGGGTCAGGGCTACCTGCAACCAACAAGCACAGTATCTTATTCTCCGGATGCAAGGCTCTATAACTACGAATCTCCTCGTTAACCCATCGCGATTGAGCCGCAGCAGGTGAACAAATAACCAAAAGCGCTGAAGATCGCTGCAATGCATCCATGATTGACCCGCTCAGGTTCCCACTGCTTGCCAGCTCCTCTCGATCACGAAAAACAGGATTCAGGCGCGCAGGGGTTCCCGGCTTGTGCATCCGCATACGCTTAGGAATACGGTATCTTTCAATAGACCGCTGCAGCCAGGCAGCCCAGGCCTCGTCGACATGGTTGTAGCTAATAAAGGCCTTGTAGGGCTCCCTGAGCTTTTGAGTGCCAGTTGATTCTTTCAGATTGCACGGCCTCTAATAACAGTCATCCGTCCTAACGTATTCCCGTGAACTGCGCTAGTTTCGATTTCGCATACCTGGACCGATATAGTCGTTATTACCACTTCCATCCTGAATCCAGATTAGGTATGCGTAAAGTGTGTCTGCCCCGACATTGTTAGTATCAGTCACCACATTGTCATTAAGAGGAAATTGAGGAAGGGTATTTGGCGAGTTAAATACAGAGCTAAAATCTCCACTGTTGCAGGTCGCCCTGTCCCGAGTTTTTCCCGCACATGGCATCAACTTTCCCACGCAGTTGAGGGTTGGCGTGTATATCTTTATTCCAGTGACTGACCAGCCTGAAGGTGACACAAAAGTTACAGTGTTTGTGCCCTGAGGAAGGTCGAGAAAAAGTTCATAGCCTCCAAGATTATTGCCCGTATTGTTTTTTGCCTCGAAGCTGAGCGCAGTATCGGTCATATCACTTCCCTTCCCTGGCAGCATAAGTTGGCCTGTCATTAGGCCGCATCTGTTGGCAATGGATATTTTGCACTGATTTCTACAGTATTCGTGCCTTCATAGAGCATAGACTAGCATTCAAATTGGTTCTGACAAGTTAAGCTTGTAAGGAAAGAGAAATCTAGTCTCCACGCTCAAGCTACCGCCCTACTCCATTCATTGAGCGCACTCACCCTCAGATCACGGTAAAGCTGAGCTCTTACCAAGTGCCTGCCCAGATTGAACAAATTACTGACAGCCGCATGAGTACCCAGAAATCTCTGAGCTTGCCTGACGGACTTGAACTTCCGGGATGCCGGACCACGCATCCCTCGTTCTCGCTCCCTGGTCGCCTCATACCCGATAAATCGGGGCAGGCTCTCCTGGTTTACTGTGCGCCATAGATAGTGCTGCTTACCGTTGATCTGAATGGTCCGGCACACCGGGCGCGTGGTAACGGCGAATACCTCATCGAGGTAGAAAGTATCGCCATAGCCCCGGTGTTTACCCTTCAATCGGTCGGTATAAATGCCGCCGAACTTAATGCAGAGCCTGCCCCATGAGCGCAGCGAGTGCTTTGGGTACAAGAGACGGATTGCTTCGCGGCTGACGATAATGCCTCGTTCAGCGAGCAGATCCTCGACATCTCGGTGGCTGTTACTACTCGCCTGAGATTGAAGCGATAGTAGAGCCAGACTGCGTAGGAGATGATGTCAGGTGGAAATCGGGGGCCGCTTGTATGTTTTCATGGGCCGATTGTGTCAATTTCATGAAGTCTACTTGGCAGTACCCCTCTAACTTCTGGTTTCGCCTAAAAGCACGCATAACCGAAGGATAGTTCGACTTGAAAATGCAGCTGAGTGTCGCACGCACGCCCGCTACACGTGATGGCTTGGTGCCATGTCATTAAAATTTTCAGTATCGACAATACTTCTAGAAAATAGTCCTTCTGTAAGTTACATTCCAGCTTCATCTAGATAAGACACGGAAGTCCATGTTCTCGATTAAGTCATCAACTCTTTTTTGCCTGTCCATGCTTCTATTGACGGGATGTAAAATTTCGCAAATTTCGCCACAAGGAGGAGCTATTCATTCCAGCTCGGGGAATTACACCTGCCCTGCGAAGCAGCCATGTACTATTCATGAAAATTATGGATATTTGGTGTGCCCCGAGGAGTCAAGGTGCCGCATAAATGTTGAGGATGGTTCCGAGTTTAGCGACACCTTTACCGCAGTAGCCGACCCTGGTTTTGTTTTTGTTGGCTGGAAGAAAGCGAAGAAGCACCTTTGTGGCAATAGCCTGAGTCCATGCGCGTTGCAGAATGTTCCTGGGGAGCTTACATCGAATGACCTCACTCTTCTTCTGGTAGCTCAATTTGAAGAAGACCCTGACTTTGATGTTAGTAACTACCTAACCACGTTGCCAGTAGGGCTTCAGAACTTTAGCGCGCAAGATATTGTTCCCTACGACCTAAACGCTGATGGCGTCAATGACCTGATTCTCTATGGAACAAATATGTTCTACGGCAACAATCAAATTTTCGCACTGGTCAATAACCAAGATGGCACTTTCAGTGATAAATCCAAGGAGTACTTTCCCGCTTATGACTCTGCTCAATGGGGTTGGGTTTCTAAAGTATCTTTGGCGGATTTAAATAATGACGGTTTTGATGACCTAGTCCATTTTACCCACAGCGAATCTCCATTGCCGCCTTTCATGCACATGAATGACGGCACTTTTAAATTGCTCGACGACCCAGCGTTCGTTGACCAACGTTACCTCAGGCTCCTACCTCTAGATATCGATAACGACGGTGACGTAGATCTGATTTCTCTGCATGTAAGCTGGGATCCCCAATATGACTCCTTGTCATTTAACGTTCATGTCATCAGGCTAATTGAAAACGTATCGGAATATGACGGTGAGCTGGCATTAATTTCCCATTCAGAGGCGATCAATGATGATTTACTGGAAGATAATTTTCAGCTAATTTCCACGCCGCTTATCATTGATATTAATTATGATGGCTATCCGGACCTGCTCTATCACGGCCCTGACTATCTTACGGATGGGGGTGATGGTGTTTCTGGCAAGAGCATGCCTGTTTATGTGTTCATGAATACCGGCGAAAATACCTTTGAAGAGCGCGGAGAAGAGGTTTTCAGCGGCAAAGTCCCAAAGTTTATTTCTAATCGAGTCATTGCGGCGGCTGATTTGGACAACTCAGGCAGGCAGAGTGTTGTGATGGCGAATACGGGTTTTGATGTAGCCCCATGGCGCGGTGAATCCAATGCTATTTTAAGAAATTTGGGTGGTGGACAGCTTATAGGTGATGTGGGCACTGCGGATACCCATGATTACAAAGGGTTTACCCACGCAATGTCCATTGGTGATATCAATAATGATGGAGATGTTGATATTATTTATATCGGTGGCGGCGAAGACACAGCCGGTAGAGATTCTATTCGTATTCTGGATAACGATGGCACTGGTGGTTTCACCAATCGTTTCTTTTTATGGAAGGGTCATTATGAAGGTGGCCAAGGCTGGAATAGCAGCCTTTTAGTCGATTTAAACAATGACGATTATCTGGATCTCGTGCTGGGAACTAATGGCCCTAGGTCGGAAAGCTTTGTTCTTTGGAATGACAGGAAAGGAAATTTCTCATCTGTAGGGTATTTACCTGATTGAATGGCGGCATAGTGGATACTGCATACCGGGGACAGTTTACTTAATTCACCTACTACACCATCACCCTATTAAGTAAACTGTCCCGTTAATTCGATGAGACATTCGCGCTTACCGCTGCCCCAGGTGCGCTTGATTTTGGTGAAGTAGCACTCAACACTGCCAGCACACCCCAAACAATCCTGTTCACCAACACCGGTACTGCCGATCAGGTAATGGGGATAATCAGCGCCTCATCAAGATTCACTGTCACGCAAGACGATTGCGCAGGACAGACGCTCATCGCTGCCGCCAGTTGCGCCCTGACCCTCACTTTCACGCCCGATCATTCGGGGTATACCACAGGCACGCTTTTGGTGAACACTAATGACCCCCTGTCGCCATACGCGACAGTGCTTAGTGGCAGTAGCAATGCGCTGCCGAGCACCCCGGTTAGACCGGTACCGACCATGCCGCTCTGGATTCTACTGATAAGTATGTTTTCTCTGGTGATGCTGAGTGTTCGCAGGCTCAGATGACCGGCCCCAGTTCGGCGTTCGGTTTTGAAGAACCTTTTACATTTCTTCGCCTTACTGACAATCGGTCGCGCGACTTGATTGATGCTTTAGCCATCCCGGGGACAGTTTACTTAATTCACCTGCTACGCCATCGTCCTATTAAGTAAACTGTCCCGTTAATTCCGAGTCCATATACATAACCGAGTGATATACCACTGGAGTAAATCTTTTTTTGGGTATATCTCAGTGAACGATTTCCATTTAAACTAGCCCCAAATTTAGCACCGAAAGGCCTCTGACTTTGCAACCTTCTGCCACTACTCGTATCAGCGCGATTGTCTTCGCATTAATCACTGGCCTACTCGCTTCTGGTACTGCTTTCTCGAAAGATCCGCCCTTCACACAGAGTGACTGCGCCGATCCAGCAGTGACACTGATTCTACGCACTCAAAACGACGTTAATGCTTTCCCCTGCGCGACCGTTGCGGGGGGGTTATATATCTACTCTAAAACGAGCATTACCTCGCTCTCACCTGGGTTAGACAAGCTGACTCGGGTCGGTGGCCTTCTCGAACTCCGCGTCGATAATACCTTCGGCCCGGCCAATCTTAAGGGCCTGGACAGCCTGACGCATGTTGGATCACTGCTTATCAGAGCGGACATAGACAATACCCCGGACCAGCTCACAGACATCAGCGCTTTGGGGACGCTGGCGAGCATAGGCCCCATAAATACCCAGCCTTGCACTTCGAGCGCAAATTGCCTTACAAGGCTTGAGATCCAATCATCGAGCATCACCGCATTACCCCCCTGGAATATCGCGGGCGCAAGCATTAAGTCCTTGTTGCTTAACGGTGGCTTTTCACTCACCAATCCAGCCGAGCTGGACACGCTGCCAACCCCAACGCAAAGACTCACTATTGAGGCGATTCCGCTGGACACCAACAATGCGGGGCAACTTACCTCACTGCAGCGGCTAGCGTCGCAAGCACAGCTCGAAGTCGTTCTTAATGGAATCGCCGGAGTCAAAACCCTCCCCACCATGCCAAAAGCTAAAAGACTAGTGCTTAAAAACCTTGGCCTGACAGATTTAAGTAGTGTTACCCCAAGTGCCTTCCCCGCTCTCATCGACATAAGCTTGGCTACCCTCCCAAACATCGACGGCAGCGAACTGGCTACCATTCGTAATTTTGCCAAGATAAGCCTCAATGACATGGCTGGGCTCACTGGCAGCAATCCGCTTGCCGGCCTGGCTGGGGGCACCTTCCACAGGTTTCTTGTGCAGAATTCACCCAACATCACCACTCTCGTAGACTTGACGTCGGTGACCACTCTACAGCTATTGATCGTGCGCGGCTTGGATGGACTAACGAATCTCGACGGTCTGCAAAACCTGAAAACTGCGGGTTCCCTCAACTTCAGTAATAATTCGAACCTGCAAAATATTGATGCTTTAGCAAATTTGGCGTCTGTCGGTGACACCCTTACCCTGGAGAGCAATAAGTCCATCCAGAACCTCGACGGACTCAGCGGTATTGCTGGCTCGCTGCAAACAGTTAGGATCAACAGCAATGATCAACTTACCGACATCTCGGGACTGAGCGGCATCACAGGCGTCAGCACGTCAGTCTTTGTCTACGGTAACCGGGTCACGGAGTGTGATGTCCTGGTGCAGTCACGACTCAATCCGCCGCCGGGGTCGGATTATTATGTTGTCCCAGCGTGTGTTTACTCGACACCGAATCTCGTCGCCTCCCCGACCGCACTCGACTTCGGCTCCGGCAGCATCGGCACCACCATCGACCGCAGCGTGACCTTCCAGAACGTAACAGGGTCGATCTCTACCACGAGCGACATCAGTTTTGTTGGCATCGCCAGTGATTCCCTGGGCGAATACAGCATTCTGAATGAGGATTGCAAAGGCAACGCATTGACTGGCGGCAGCACCCGAAACAGCTGCACCGTGGAGGTGCGATTCACTGTCAAACAAACAGGCGTTGATCAGGCGCAGCTGGGGCTTGAGTTCACGACATCTGACAATGCAAGTGTGAGGTCGCTTCCCGTCAACCTCACTGCGGCAGGTACAGGCGTGGCCGGCGACCAGTTGACCCCCAATACCAACCTCGATTTCAGCGATGTGGAGCTGGGCGCTACGCAGAACGACATCATCACCATTGACAATACGGGTGGTTCTGGCCCACTCACCGTTTCGTCACTAGCGGTCGCCGGCTCCGACTTCTCATTGGTTGGTAATAGCTGTGGTAACAACTACCCACAAACAGTGGCAACAGGCAGCCAGTGCGCAATCACTGTGAGCTTCATGCCCAGTGCACTCGGTGCGCGCTCAGGCCAGTTCACCATGACATCCGATGGAGCCACCTCGCCAGACAACGTCAACCTGCTTGGCGTGGGCGTTTTAGCTCCAGCACCGGTGCCGAGCTCAACCAGCCTGGACTTTGGTGATGTCCTTGTTGGCACAAGCAGTGCCCAGCAGATTGTCGGTGTGACAAACCAGGGTGCGCTGCGCAGCTTGACGCTAGGGCAGCTAAGCGTCAGTGGCGACTTTACGCTACAGGCCCTCAGCGGCCAGTGTTCTGGGGCTACACTCGCTCCAGCCGGCCAAACAGGGTCAGCCTGCGCCGTAGCCGTTTTATATAACCCCACCGCACCGGGCCCTGCCACGGGCACGCTTGATATCCCGGGTGCGAGTGGCTTCCCTTCTGCCAGCGTGTCTCTTGCTGGTAATGGCCTGCAGCCCGCCAGCCTAACCGCAAGCCCGACGCACCTCGCCTTCGGCACCCAGACTGGACCCACCGGGCTGAATGTAACGATTACCAATATTGGAGCAGTGGGCCAGGACGCCCAGATCGGCACTGCCAGCGTCAGAGGTACCCAGACACCGCAGCAGTTCGCGCTTGATACAGATGGCTGCTCCGGGGCCACTCTGGCTGGAAAGGCGACCTGCCAGATCACAGTGCAATTCGACCCAAGCCAGGACGGCGCCGATACTGGGACACTCGAGCTTCCATACAACAGCGGGCAAACGCTCATAGTCGCCCTGTCGGGGCGCGGCGGCGACCCGGTCGATTACATTAGCCCATCCAGCCTTTCGTTCAGCGAAGAAGTCGGTAACACGTCAGTAGTAGTGCAGACGGTAACCGTTACGGACAATAGCGGTATAGCGCTAGACATTGCCGCGGTTAACTCCCTTGATTCACAGTTTTCCGTCAGCAATGACACCTGCGCAGGCACGACGGTCAGTCCGGGCGGCAACTGTACGTTCGATGTTGCATTTACAGCCATTGCACCGGGTCATGTGGTCAGCACCATTGAGGTAATCTCAAACAGCGCAAGTTCGCCCGATCACGTTATCGTTGATGGCATTGGCCAGAAGCCCGGGGAGTTGCAGCTTAGCGAGGCTGCGTTTGATTTCGGCGCAGTACCGCCTGGTCAGAGCGGCAGCGAAACCGTTGCGGTCACTAATATTGGAGATGTGGACTTCCCGGTAGGACCCGTCAGCCTCTCCGGCGATTCAGCCTTCTCGCTTACCAACGACACATGCAGTGGCGTCACGCTTGCTGCGGCGGCGACCTGCAGCTTTGCTGTATCCTTCGCGCCAGCAACAGCCGGCGATGTAAGTGCGCAGGTCAATGTTAATCCGACGCTGTTCCTCACTGGTTCAGGACAGAACCCCGCTGCAGCACCTAAACCGGTACCCACCCTGCCCAACCTGTTATGGGTTCTGGTTGCGCTTATCGGGGGCATGGGAGCGAGGCGACTGCGCCGCCTCTAGTCTGCGCATACCGGGGACAGTTTACTTAATTCACCTGCTACGCCATCATCCTATTAAGTAAACTGTCCCGTTAATTCGATAATTTCGGCGCGTAAAGCCACAAGAGCAGAGATGCAATATTATCGAGGTGAGCAGTTATGAAAAAAGAGTATGACTTTTCCAAAATGAAGTCCCGCAAAAATCCCTACGCCTCTAAATTAAAGAAGCCCGTTACTATTCGCCTTAGCGAGGATGTCATTGATTACTTTAAAGGGATGGCCGAAGATTCCGGAGTACCCTATCAAAGCTTAATCAATCTATATCTGCGGGACTGTGCTAACCAGCATCGTAAAGTAGATATTCAATGGCAGCCTTAGAAAGCACGGGATAGGGTTCTGACGGGTATTGGCAAATTAACCTCTGTGGATTGATAAAACTGAGCGCCTACGTTTAGGCCACCGCCCTACTCCATCCTTCAAACGCACCGACCCTAAGGTCACGGTAATGCTGCGCACCTACCGGTACTGGCAAGTTAAAAATCACGAAGGAAATAAATCCGACCAACTTGCATCAAGCAACCACCCTGCTCCATTCTCCGAACGCACTCACCCTCAGATCACGGTAATGCTCAGCATACCGGGGACAGTTTACTTAATTCACCTGCTACGCCATCGTCCTATTAAGTAAACTGTCCCGTTAATTCTGACGGCACCCCGGCGGTGGCTGTTACCACGCGCCTGAGATTGAAGCGGTAGTAGAGCCAGACAGCGGAGTTGATGATGTCCGGCGGGAATCGGTGGCGTTTGTATGTGTTCATCTTCCGATTCTACCAGTGTCGGCGCTTTAACTTGTCAGTACCAACTACACTGCTGATATCGATAATTGCATATTGCACACTATGCAATATGGCTATACACTCCAACTTATGATCAAAGGCATCAAGCACAAAGGGCTTAAAAGGTTTCACGAAACTGGTAGTACGAGAGGAGTCAATTCCGACCACAGCCAGAAACTGAGTGACCAGTTGGACTTTCTGGATGCTGCCACGATTATTGAAGACATGGACATTCCAGGATACCGACTCCACCCACTACAAGGCAAAGGCAAGGGCAAGGGCAAGGGCAAGGGTCGCTGGTCTATCACAGTAAACGGTAACTGGCGGCTAACTTTTGAGTTTGTTGACGGCGATGTATATGTATTGAATTACGAGGATTATCACTGATGACTACCCGAACCCCCTCTCACCCCGGTGGACTAATCAAGCGAACCTACATCGAGCCGTTAAACCTGACTGTGACCGAAGTTGCCGGTGCGCTGGAAGTCAGTCCAGCGACACTTAGTCGCCTGCTGAATGAGAAAATCGACCTCTCCCCCGGGATGGCTGTTAAACTCAGCAAAGTATTGGGGCGCACACCTGCCAGCTGGATGAACCTACAGGCTAATCATACGTTGGCTAAGCTGGCTAATGATCCCGCTATAAAGAAGTGGAACCCATCAAAACATCTCTCACCAGATGGGCACTTGGTAGTCGGCAGCTCTAAGCGTAGAATTAAAGCGAAGAAGCTGCCTGGCAACAAGGCAGCGGCTTAGGATTTTGACGGTTGTCCCTCCCGAAAATATAATCGTACCGCTTTTTGGATGCCGGGGACAGTTTACTTAATTCACCTGCTACGCCATCGTCCTATTAAGTAAACTGTCCCGTTAATTCTTAACTTGGCGATACTTTCTAGAAAATTGAGTCGAAGAATTCACCCACTTCGCCTGCAATATCGACTATTGCATTGCCTATAGTTCCGAGCAACGCATCGCCAATGTCGGTAAAGATATCCGCCATAGGCTGGCCGACGTCGTTGAAAAAGATAACTGCGGTATCGGCGGCGTTCTCTGCCAAGAAGATCGATGCATCACCAACAAAGCGTGCGCTTTCGCTAATCACGACACCCGTAAGCTTTACAGCTTCACCTGCTGCCAGAACAGTTAGCTCGCCAGCTTCCTCGATCGCCACATATCCATACTTTCCAG
>JBALVN010000007.1:0-196952 GCA_036961455.1 Halioglobus sp.
ATATCATTGCCTATCGCTACCAGGAATCAGCACTGGTGTGGCACCTTCAAACGCCAGATAGCAAGTCAACCGCTGTGGCCGTTTCCGGGTCGTTGATGATGAATAACGGCTTGGCGCTTCGCGCAGCATTGTTGGAGGGGGTTGGAATCGCACGGACACCAACCTTTGTTGTTGGAAAAGACATTCGGGAAGGCCGCTTGATTCCGATCCTGCGCGACTATAAAATTCTCGAGGTGACGATATTCTTAGTCTATCCACAACGGCGCCACCTCTCTCCGAAGGTGCGTGCATTTGTGGATTTTATGGCTAAGCGAATCAGGGAAACACCATACTGGGACATATGATGGTGGCCCCCCAAGCGCCGGCACTAAGTATCTGTTGTGTCCCGATAGTCGCCGCTCGTGCGCCACCACAGCCTGTCAACATTGCGGGAAAACACATTGAGGTGGTTTTAGAAAACGGAGTAGTCGATTCAGCAGCGCCAAGTGGTGGAATGCTAAACAACCTTAAGAGTCGCCCGCATGACGGCGCCTAACCAGTGCAAGCACCGGACACTATTGCCCATAAGGTTGTGACACGGGCTTGGGGGTTATGAAATTCAGCACTGGGCTTTTCGCTACTGTTACTTCATGGGCTTTGGATGTTCGTACTCTTGCTTACGCGGGCGAACTAGTGGAAGTGTTGGAACGTAGGTGCTGCCCCATCAGCAAAAGCGCGGAGAAATCTGACTTCCGCAGAAGTCTGCGTTGAGGCTTGAATTCAACCGCTCGACGCAACATATGCCTGGACACACCCTCTTGCAAGGGTAGTTGTCGCTGAACGTTGAATTTGTATGTCTAGATTGAAGAGGTGGGCAGGGCAGGCAGGTGAAGCCGGGAGTAAACAAGGCTTAGAAAAGAAGAAACAGGCGTATGACTACCCCGTCAAAAACTTAACGAATTTCTCGAGTGGACCTGCGCAGGGTGCCCAGGGCCCCTGCGTTCCTGCTTGCTGTGTGCGTTTTTTTAGGGTCCGTTATCAATTTAGTAACGACTCCCGCTATCCCTGCTCTTTACGCAATTTAAGTAACCACGAGCTTTGCGTTTTTTCTGCATCATAGAATACCGCTACGGTGAAGAAGAACATCAGAATAAGCACAATGTGCGCGGCGATGCTTAGCCCGAAATAGGTAATGCTACCTAGATAGACGGCAAAGGCCCCGCTCCACATAAATGCCAGGATCGTCATAATGAACATTCTGCTGGTTGGGTCAGGAATATGTCTCAGTGGGTTCTTGCTAGAGTCAAAAATGTACTGATAGGCATCGTAGATCCACAGTCCGATTTTTTTCATTTGAAACTCCCTGGTGTGATTATAACTAGAGATACGTCCGCTAACGCCAATTGGATTAGTAGTGAGTTCGCGATGCAGGGCCGCGCAAGGTAGAGGAATACCCGCGTTGTTGATCAACCGATTTGCTTTGCGGTGTTCGTCAAGAACGGTTCGGGGTAGCGCTACAAACCTTCCACATTAAGTGGGCAGTAGATTCCGCCGGGCGCCTCAATTAGAGATGCGCAACGGTTGCAGTGAATACAGCCGTTCTTGTAATCTTTGCGTTGTTGCATCAAGTTATTAACGTAATTCGGGTCCTTGATCAGCGGGCGTCCTAGCTGAACGAAGTCGAAGCCTTCTTTCATGACTTGTTCTACGCTTTCTGCCTCAGTGCAGCCGCCTATATAGATCATTTGGCAGTTCACCCGGTCACGGATCTGCTTGGCGTCTTCTAAAAAATAGTTCTCGTAGTAGGGGTAGTCGCGAAACATTTTACTGCCAATGACTTTCAGGCCCAGCTTGGCGATGGGGTTGGATTGTTGTTCGATCATGCCGGCAGCCAAGCTGTCTCCACGGAAGTAGACCATGGGATTGAACGGGCTGGTGCCGCCGGAGCAGATCAGCGCGTCTATCCCGCCTTGGTCAAACATGGCTGCAATCTCGATCGCATCCGGCAGTTTTATGCCGTCTTTGACGCCGTCTGTCATGTTCATTTTGCCAGTGACAGCGAAACTATCACCGACTGCATTCTTTACCGCCTCCAGCACGCGCAGTGGCAGCCGCATGCGGTTCTCAAGGCTGCCGCCATACTCGTCGGTGCGTTTGTTGGTCTTGGGGCTGATGAACTGGCTGAGACCGTAACCGTGGCCAAAGTGGATTTCAGCGGCATCAAATCCCACGCTTTGCATAAATGCTGCAGCGTCAGCGTATGTTTGTACCAGGTAATCTATGTCTTGCAGTGTCATCGCGCCTGCAAAAGGAACGCCCGATGGCGCGCCCAACATGTTGAATGCGCGAGAGGGACCTAATGGGCGTTTCAGGCGCTGCATCTTGCGCACCTTGGAGAAATTGCCGCAGTGGGTCATCTGGCCCGATACTTTTACCTCTGGCGCGATTTCTTTAAGCTCTACAATCATAGTGGTGAGCTGTGGGCGCACGTCCTCATGAAGCCACATCATCTGATCATTGATGCGGCCATCGGCCTCGGTAGTGCAGTACCCGATGGTGGTCATCGCAACACCGCCGGCTACGATTTCTTTATGAAAGTTCTTCAAATTGTCGCCAGGCACACCGTCAGGGGTCTTGCCCTCATAGGTAGCCGCTTTGATAATTCGGTTTTTTAACGGCAGGTTGCCTAGCTTGGCGGGAGAGAAAACTCGCTCCAGATACTCGCTCATGACTCAAATCCGTAATACATGTAGTGATGCTACACACATTATTTAGTGTGGTTGCACAAGTTAAAATGAAGGCGCGGTTCACTATTAGCGGTGGCAGAGGCCGCTGATATCAAGGTAGCGAAGGTGGAAGCGGAGCGTTTGATGGAGAGCTTTTTTCTTCTAGTCTCTAGAGCAGCTTTACTCAGTCCGGTTCTTCTTCCTCTCGTAAACGTTCTTGTCGTTCCTCTTCTTCAAGCATCGCCGCTTTTATTTCCAGCATCACAGCGTCGACATCCGCTTCATCGTATTCCACGTCGTGTTGGCCAGTCAGTTGCAGATCGGGGTGGAGATCACCGGCCTCATAGAGTGCCCAGATCTCTTCTGCATAACGGCTATTTTTCAGATCAGGGGCAAACATGGAGTAGTACGTAGTCATGTTTGCCACGTCGCGCTCAAGCATGGCCTGTGCGTTGTTATTGTTGGCGGCAAATACAGCCTGTGGCAGGTCGATGATGACCGGGCCGTTTGCATCCACCAAGACATTGAACTCTGAAAGGTCACCGTGTATTAGTCCTGCACAAAGCATGCGCATAACGTCGTGCATGATCTGCGAGTGATCTTCCCTTGCTTGCTCTGCTGACATGGTTACATCATTGAGGCGAGGGGCGACATCGCCGTCCTCGTCGGTAATGAGTTCCATTAGCAGCACGCCGTCAACACACCCGAAGGGTTCAGGAACCCTGACACCTGCGCGCGCTAGTCGATAAAGAGCGTCTACCTCGGCATTCTGCCAGACCTCTTCTTGTTGCTGTTTGCCAAATTTTGAGCCTTTCTCCATGGCGCGGGCGCGCCGACTATTACGGACTTTACGGCCCTCGGTGTATTGCGCAGCTTTTTTGAAGCTGCGCTTTACCGCGTCTTTGTAGACCTTGGCACAGCGAGTATTTCTGCCGCAGCGGACTACGAAGACATCAGCTTCCTTGCCGCTCATCAGGGGGCAAATCACTTCATCAATCACGCCGTCTTCGACCAACGGCTTTAAGCGTTTTGGAATTTTCACCAGTTCTACAGCCTGCGAACCTTGAATTTACGGCCTTTAATCTTACCATTGAGCAGACGACCCAGTGCTTTGTCTGCCATCTGAGTCTCTACGGCGACATATGAGGCAAAGTCCATAACATTGATCTTGCCTACAGCTGATCCATCAATGCCTGCTTCTCCCGTCAGAGCGCCAAGTATGTCTCCAGGGCGCACCTTTTGTTTGCGGCCGCCTGCGACGCAGAGAGTCGCAAAGGGTGGTGCGGGCATTGTGTCCCCTGTGTATTGTATGCGTTCAATGGCCTCGAATTTCGGTTCCTGTTGGGTGTATTGTCCAATGCTATCGAGCTTGTAGCGCTCTGAATCAGCGAACAGGCTGAGCGCTAGACCGGCCTTACCGGCGCGGCCGGTGCGGCCTATCCGGTGTACATAGGTTTCCGCATTACGTGGTAATTCAAAATTAACCACCGCGGGCAGGTCGTCGATGTCCAATCCCCGCGCAGCGACGTCCGTAGCTACCAGTACGCTGCAGCTGCGCTGTCGGAACTGGATCAGCACCTGGTCGCGATCACGCTGTTCCATATCCCCGTGCAGGGCCTGGGCGCTGATACCGTTTTGTTCCAAATGTGTGCAGACATCACGTACCAGTTGTTTGGTGTTACAGAATACCGCTGCCGATTGTGGAGCGAAGTGATTAAGCAGGGTTACCAGACCGTCCAGTCGTTTGGACTTCTGGCAGATATAGAACTGCTGGTCAATGTGCTCGTTACCGTGGACTGATTCCAGACTGACGCGCTCCGGCGTTTTCTGAAAACGAGCGCTGAGCGCCTCGATGTCGTCAGGGTAGGTGGCCGAAAACAGTAATGTCTGTCTGCTCGCAGGGGTTTGCTCGACAATAGAGGCGATGTCATCGATGAATCCCATCTCCAGCATTCGGTCGCCCTCGTCCAGCACCAGAGTGCTGACTCTGGACAAAGTTAGTGTCTTTTTTCGCAGATGATCGCCAATTCGCCCGGGTGTGCCGACAACAATGTGGGCGCCGTGCTCGAGTGAGCCTATTTGTGGCCCTATGGACTGGCCACCGCACAGTGTCACAACCTTTATGTTCTGTCGGTAACGGGCCAGGCGGCGGATTTCGCCTGCCACTTGCGTAGCCAATTCACGGGTAGGGCATAACACCAGCGCCTGGGTGCCAAAATCCCTTGGGTTTAGCTTATCCAGTAGCGGCAGGCTGAAAGCGGCTGTTTTGCCGCTGCCGGTCTTGGCCTGAGCGATCAGGTCTTTACCTGCAAATGCCAGCGGCAGCGTTGCCGCCTGAATGGCAGTCATATTGGAATAGCCCATGCGCTCCAGGTTTGCTAACTGGTCCGGGGCGATAGGGAGGCTGGAGAAAGGCAAGTCTGCCACGGTAATGACCAGTCGAGTTGGGTGCTTTTGGGGCGCGCAGTGTACCAGATTGTCACCCTTTGAGGGGGGTCACGGCTCGTAGATTACGAAGATCTTTTGGGTTGGCTCAATGACCTCCCATTCGCCCTCAAAACCCGCTGGTACACAGACCTTATCGCCTGCATTGAGTTCGATTTCGTTGCCCTCGGAATCTCGCAACAACGACTTTCCGCTGAGAATGTGAAAATACTCATTCTCGGTGTAGCTGACCTTCCAGCAGCCCACTTGTGCTCCCCACTCACCGGCAAAGAATTTGTCCTGCACTTCAAAGTGGGTGGTTGCGTTTTGCACGGGAGACCCCTTGACCAGTTTTTCGGCCGGGGTGGGGTAAGTCTCGGTTTTGGCCGTGCTGGTGCTGAAATTGACCAGATCTTTGATGCTTTTACTCATAGTTTAGTGCCTCGATATTTTTCATTAGTCTGAATTCTAGCCGATCGCGTGAAAATACCCATCAAAGGGGGGTATTGGTTGAGGTTGCAGCGTCTTCATGCGTTACACAGGCAGGTGCACCGTTGCTGTCCCTCTGCTTGCCGCACAGTAGGGAGACACAGGCGTTAATTCTTCGTTGAGAGTTAGGCCTCGCCCATGTAACCTTGCCGGCTTGACGTCACAAGCGTCCCATAAAAAAAGAATTTACCAGGTTTTTGTATCTATGAAGATCCTGAGCGCTTCGCGCGTCGCCATTGGGTTGGCACTGCTTATGCTCCTATCCGGATGCGGTAAGGGCCCTTGGAACAACCCGAACCCGCCATCACCTGAAGACCAATTGGTCTACCAGTCGGTGATGTCACCAGCGCCCCCCAAGCATCTTGATCCTGCAGTGTCCTATGCTGCTGATGAAAACCTCTTTATCAGCCAGATCTATGAATCCCCCATGGGCTATCACTTCCTTAAAAGGCCCTACGAATTAATACCATTGGGCGTCGAAGACCACCCAGTGGTGACTTTCCTTGATGAACAGGGCAATGAAGTTGGCGAAGAAGACGAGACGGTGGCGTTCAGTCGCTATACGCTGAAAATACGCCCCGACGCCCGTTACCAGCCACACCCGGCTTTTGCCGTCGATAGTAGTGGACAGCCGCTCTATATTTTTGAAACGGCCAGCGAGGGGGCAAATTATCGCCAGATTCCAGATTTCCCGCAGAGCGGCGATCGGACGGTAAACGCCAACGATTACGCCTATGGCATTAAGCGTATGGCTGACCCCGATCTTGGGTCTCCGATGCTGGGCTTTATGGCCCAATACATCGTTGGGATGAAGGAGTTCACCGCTGATCTGGCTGAAGTCCCGCGCGATACCTGGGTCAACCTTGACGATTACCCAATGCAAGGTCTTGAAATCGTCGATGAACATACGCTGAATCTCACTATTTATGGCCGCTACCCGCAGTTCATCTACTGGTTGGCTATGCGCTTTTTCTCGCCAATCCCTCCGGAAGTGGATCGGTTCTACCATAATCCGGGCTTTGCTGATCGCAACCTGACCCTTGACTGGTGGCCTGTTGGATCCGGTCCTTTCATGATGGTAAAGAATGACCCCAACACTGAGATCGTGTTGGAGCGAAATCCTAATTTCCGCGAGGACTACTACCCGTTGGAAGGTGGCCCTGGGGATCTGGAAGCAGGGAACCTCGCCGACGCCGGCAAGCGTTTGCCGCTGGTGGACCGAGCAGTATTTCGATTGGAGAAAGAAGTGTTGCCCCTGTGGACTAAATTCTTGCAGGGCTACTATGATCGTTCAGGTGAAGGCCATGGTAATACCAATAGGGTATTTGACCAGGCGTTCGTCGTTGGGCCTGATGGAGTAGAGATGTCTGGCGACCTGGCGGACCATGGCATCCACATGGATCCGGATGTCAAACCAGGGATTTACTACTACGGCTTCAACATGCGAGATCCCTTGGTGGGAGGCTATACCGACGAAAAGCGCAAACTGCGGCGGGCGCTGCAGATCGCCTTCAACGTGGAAGAGTATCTCGCCATTTTTTACAAGGGCAATGGTATCTCTGCGCCCAATCCTATTCCGCCGGGTATTCCTGGGCACCTGGAGGGAGAAGCTGGCATTAACCCGTTCACGCATGAATGGAAAGATGGTGAAGCGGTACGCCGTTCAATTGAGGAAGCCAGGCAGTTATTGGTCGAGGCGGGTTACCCCAATGGAAGGGACAAGCGCACCGGCGAGCCACTGAAGATCTTTATTGATGTGCAAAGCCAGGCCGTTGGTAATACTTCAATGAATTGGATGGACCGAGCCTTTGGTGAGATAGGTGTGCAAGTGGAGTACCGGCCAGCGGACTGGAATCGAACTCGCGAAAAGTTGCTGACGGGTAACACCCAGATTTATTCTCACGGTTGGCTGGCAGACTACCCCGATCCGGAAAATTTCCTGTTCCTGTTGTACGGCCCGGAGAGTCCCTTGATCTGCAAGTGTGACGGCGCCAACAACTCCAATTTTGAACACGAAGAGTACGATGAGCTGTTTCAACAAGTAAGAATATCGCCACCTGGCCCGGAGAGGGACGTGATGGTAGCGCGCATGGTCGAGATCTTCAGGGAGGAGGCCGTTTGGTTATACGCTTACTACCCAAAAGACATCTACCTCAGTAATCCCTGGATGACCAACACCAAGCGGCACGGTATTTCCAAGGCCACCCTGAAGTATCTCAATATAGATGATGATATGCGCCAGCAGAAACGTCGCGACTGGAACGAACCGGTCACCTGGCCCCTTTATGCAGGTTCACTCCTGGTCATTGGTCTGATATTGCCGGGTGTAACGGCATATCGCCGTCGCCAAAACGCCACTGCCAGACGCAGGGATAACGCCTAATGCTCTCTTACATTATAAGACGGTTACTTTACGCTATACCGATACTGATCGGCGTAAACTTGCTGACCTTCACACTGTTTTTTGTCGTCAACTCCCCCGAGGACATGGCTGTATCCCAGCTCGGCGAGAAATACGTTACACCAGAGGCTATCGAGAAATGGAAGGTGAAAAATGGCTACGACAAGCCCCTGTTTCTTAATGATGAAGCGGGCGGTCTGGGTGCTGTCACTGAGACAATCTTCTTTAACAAGTCCCTGAAGCTTTTTGCGTTTGATTTTGGTCGTTCCGAGAGCGGTCGCGATATCACCACTGACGTATCTAATCGCATGTGGCCCAGCCTGGCTGTGGCTCTGCCCACTTTTGCGATCGGCATCTGGGTAAACATATGCGTGGCGCTGATGGTTGTGATGTTTCACGGTACCAAGCTGGATCGCTGGGCAGTGCTGGTATTCGTATCCCTGATGTCCATCTCTTACCTGTTTTACATTATTGGTGGTCAGTACCTTGTCGCCAAGACCTGGAAGCTGGTGCCGGTGTCAGGCTTTCATCCCGACGGCCAGGTCTGGCGTTTCCTGATTTTGCCGGTATTGGTAGGTGTGGTCGCCGGTATTGGTTCCGGGGCCCGTTGGTATCGCACGTTGTTTCTGGAAGAGGCTAACCAGGATTATGTGCGCACAGCCAGGGCTAAAGGCGCTAGTGAAGTTAGCATTTTGTTCACCCACATTTTGCCTAATGCCATGATCCCAATTCTCACAGGTGTAGTGGTCCTCGTTCCTGCGCTGTTTATGGGCAGCCTGTTAATTGAATCATTCTTCGGGATTCCCGGTCTGGGCAGCTATATGCTGGACGCTATTAAGTCACAGGACTTTGCCATTGTTCGCAGCATGGTGTTTATTGGCTCTATTCTGTACATCCTGGGCCTGATACTCACTGATATTTCCTATACCTGGGCTGATCCCCGGGTAAGACTGAACTGAGGTCGGGCAAGAATGAAACCTGTTCTGTTGTGGTCCGATGCGCTGATTTTCATGCTGGTCGTTGCGCTGATTCTATTCTTTTACAAGCTGCGTGAAGATCCCCAGACCCGTGAACGTTGGGGGCAAGTATTTTCATCCCGGCTGGGTATGGTGGCTTTCACTGTGATCCTGACCTACGTGGGTGTGGCTCTGCTCGACTCAATGCATTTTCGTAAAGCGCTGGAAAATCCGGAAGGCTTGCAGACAGAGGAAATCTTTTACGATAACCAGGTGACCAGTGCACTGGATGTTATGTTGCAAGGAATGGGCGATCGCTTTGAACGCACCTATTCATCGCCTTTCGCCCTCATCTCCTTTGAAAAGACAAATATGAAGGATGCCCAAGGCAACTCCACCCGTGACTATCCTGCATTGCTGCATGCAGGCACCCATCTGGCTGATCCCTCCGATCAAATTGGTGACGTTATGGCCAAAACGCTGGTGGCGTTGCTATGGGGGTTGCTGATCTCAGCGGCACTTATCGGCCCACAGTGGTTGCTGTTACGACACAGTTCCAGTCCCTGGCACGCCACTTGGGGTGTTCAGCTCATGGTGATTTGCTTCTTTACCTGGTTGGTCAGCATCAGTCATCACTATCATGTGCTGGGAACTGACAAGGGCGGGGCGGACGTCGCCTACCAGAGCCTTAAGGGCATACGTACAGGTGTGCTGTTAGGGACCTTGTCTACGCTGATTATGCTACCTATTGCGGTCACTCTCGGTGTGATGGCGGGTTACTTCAAAGGCTGGGTCGATGACCTTGTGCAGTATCTCTATACGACCCTGAGTTCAATTCCTGGCATTTTGCTTATTGCAGCATCAGTTTTGTTGTTCCAGGTGTATATCGACCTGAACCCGGACTTCTTCTCCATTGGCATGGAGAAAGCGGATGCACGATTCATTGCGCTATGCTTTATTCTCGGCGTCACCAGTTGGTCGACACTCTGTCGTCTGATTCGTGCCGAGACACTGAAGATCAGTCAGTTGGGCTATGTGCAGGCGGCGCACGCATTTGGCGTCAGCCACACCAGGATTATCACTCGCCACATATTGCCAAACGTCATCCATATCATCCTGATTACCTTTGTTTTGGATTTTTCTGCGCTGGTGCTGGCCGAAGCAGTGCTTTCCTACATTGGCGTCGGTATAGATCCATCAATGGGGAGTTGGGGAAATATGATTAATGGTGCCCGTTCAGAGCTGTCCCGCGAGCCTGCGATTTGGTGGACACTTAGCGGCGCCTTTTTCTTTATGTTTGTTTTGGTGTTGGCCGCCAACTTGTTCTCTGATTTGGTGCGGGACGCTTTCGATCCGCGCACGGCAAGCCGGAGGTCTGAGGCATGAACACGACGACGACAGATGTGCGTATGCGTATCGAGGGCCTGCGAGTCGCCCTAATAGAAACGGGGGTCGAGATTCTCAAGGGCGTATCACTTGAGCTACAGGCTGGAAAGATTTTTGCCCTGGTGGGTGAGTCTGGTAGCGGTAAGTCGGTGACGTCAATGGCCGCGATGCGACTTTTGCCAGAAGCACTCGAAATTACGGCCGGCGCGGTCCATGTGGGCGATCAGGATCTTTTTGATCTTTCAGAATCCGCAATGCAGAACGTGCGTGGTCGTCGTGTGGCGATGATATTCCAAAATGCCATGACCGCTCTTAATCCGGTTAAGAACGTCGGTAAGCAAGTTGCAGAAACTCTGCGTCTGCATACGACACTTCGGGGTGATGCCTTGCGCAAGCGGGTAGTGCAGCTATTTGACGAAGTGGGTATTCCTGATCCAGACCAGCGTTTTGACTTTTATCCACATCAGTTGTCCGGCGGCCAGCAACAGCGGGTAATGATTGCCATGGCACTGGCTTGTGAGCCTGAAGTACTTATTGCTGACGAACCGACAACTGCGCTTGATGTGACTATTCAGGAACAGGTGCTGGAGCTGATCAGAGAGCTTACCCAGTCTCGCCAACTTGCAGTGCTGTTGATTACTCATGATATGGGTGTTGTGCGCAACACCGCTGATGAAGTCGCAGTCATGTACGAGGGTGAGATTATCGAGCGGGCCAGTGTGGACGATTTTTTCCACAACCCGCAACAAGAGTACAGTCGCCGGCTAATCGATGCACTTCCCGACCTGAGCCACTTCCAAAGCGCGGCTATCGAAGAGCCGCTGCTGCAACTGGATGATGTAAAGGTTCATTTTCCTATTCGCAAAGGCGTGCTGCAGCGCACTGTGGATTACACTCGCGCTGTAGATGGTGTTTCGCTGACCATAGGTCGTGCAGAAACCTACGCGCTGGTCGGCGAATCAGGTAGCGGAAAATCTACCCTGGGCCGAGCTATTCTCAACCTGGAGACTGTCGCTGGTGGCCGGGTTTCCTTTAACGGGGAAGATATTCAGCACCTTGCACGAAAAGAAATGCTGCCTTATCGCAAGCAGATACAGGTGATTTTCCAGAATCCTTTTTCGTCTATGAATCCCCGTCTTACCGTGGGTGAAATTATCGCCGAAGGCATGATCAGCCTGGGGTTGAGTCATAGCAAGGAAGAACGTAACAAGAGGATTGATGACTTGTTAAGCCGCGTTCAGTTGGGGCCCGAATTTGCCAGTCGTTATCCCCATGAGTTTTCCGGTGGCCAGCTGCAGCGCATTGCGATTGCAAGGGCACTGGCAGTGGAACCGGAACTTATTATCTGCGATGAGCCGACCAGCGCTCTTGATGTCAGTATTCGTGCCGAGGTACTGGACTTGCTCCAGGAACTGCAGCGGGACTTTGGCGTCTCTTATCTGTTCATCACGCACGACCTGTCTATCGTCCCTAGTCTGGCTCACCACGTGGGTGTAATGCAGCTGGGCAAGTTGGTCGAACAAGGAACTGCGGAGCAGATACTCACTCGGCCGCAGCACCCGTATACGCAGGCCTTACTGGCTTCCGTGCCTCGAATCGATTCCTAGATCCTGTAAATCATAGACTGATGTAGTCGTCCACTGGCCTGCGGTTGATCCGCACGCCAATTCAGTCAAACCAGGCTTTGTCGTAGCAGTCTTGTAGTAGGTCTATCGCGCCGACCACGCTGCGTATTTCGGCGACAAAGCTTTCCCGTTCAACACTGAGATCTTCTCCTGCATCACTGAGCAGTCGGCGGTGCTGGGCCAGACGCAGGCTTGTGCCAAAGAGGTCACGGGAGAGGGCGGACACACCACTGATCTTTCGCCGTAGCAGCATCTCTCTGCCCTGATCGACCAGGCTGTCGATAAGCTTCTTGTCATTTTCAACCACTGTATTCTGCAAAGGTAAAAGCGTGGAGGCTGTGACATGGTAGGCCTCTGTTATAGAGCGTAAAATTGCATGACCAAAACGCGGTGGATGGTTGCGCAATTGCCGGGAGAGGGGACTGCTCCCATTATTCCACTGTGGATACTGGCGATTGACTTCCTGCAGTACCTCTTGCCAGAACTCTTCTTTGGGCCGGAAAAAGAATTCGAATTTGAAAAGCTCTCGCAAGGCTTCAACGCGTTGGCGGAGGGAGTGCTCATCGGGAACATTAATATCGGCAATGCTCTGCGCCAGCGCGATCTCGCCCATGGCGGCGGCGAGAAAGTAGTGGGTAATCGTGTTGCGGTAGTAGGCCGCCGCTAATTGCTGATCTTCAGGGATGTAATAAACAGGTGTGCTGCCCTTGTCATACATCTTAACCAGGTTGGAGCCGCGCATGGACAGTATCGCGGCAGCGACTTGCTCCTCGTCGTCCAGGCGAAAACCCTGGGCTACCGGCAGGCTTCGTTCTCGGGTTACCAATGAGATTTCTCTTGCCTGCTGATAGATCTCTCGCTGGCTGAGCGCGCGTCCATTAGCGCCAAGCAATACCATGGTTAGAACATCAGCCGACTTGATAGGAGTGATTTTCTCGATGCGGGTGCACACTTCAAAGGCGAGTCGGGTAGCCAGTGAAGCGCCTGGCCCTGAATCATCCTGTTTCGTCTCCGGAATGCTCTTTAGACTGACCGGTTCGGCATAGCGAACATAGATCTTGCCATACGGTTCCTTCATCCCGAAGATGAAGTTGAGGAACCAGCGCAGGGATTCCTTGCGCTTGGGAAGACCTCGCTGCAGGGCTACGTAGTCATCTATCTCCGCGATTCTGTCAAAAGCAATTGATACAGGCACCAGTTTCACATCGCTCATGTCCTCGCGCTCGCAGGCCTCCAATACCCAGTTGAGTATCCCCAGTTTTGGCGGAGAAAGCTTCCCGGTGCGCGAGCGGGTTCCCTCGATTGACCAGGTAAGCGGTAAGCGATTGCGGATCAGGTAGTCAATGTAGTGGCGGAAAACCAGTTTGTAGATGGGATCGTCGTTGAAGCTGCGGCGCAGAAAAATCGCACCTACCCGGCGAGCCAGAGCACCAAAGCCCAGGAAGTTCATGTTGATACCGGCGAATATCAACGGAATGGGTTTGAATGCGTTGTCGTAGAGCGAGAGCAGGAAGACAAAACTGTCCATGTGGGACTTGTGTGACCACAGGAAGAGTAACAAATTGTCTTTTGACAGTTCACGGAGTTCCTCCAGCGCTTCGAGATTGATGTCCAATTCTGGTTCATAGCTGCGGGTATAGATAAAGCGAGCCATTTTCGCCGCTGGCGCTAGCCAGGACTCGCTTGGAGTCGCGGCGATTTCTCGAAGACATTTTCTGGCGTGTTTCTGGGCTTGCTCATGCGACTTTCCCAGACTGTCCGCCGTCGCTATCAAGTCTTCCAGAAAGCTGGATTCCTGGAGCAAGCTGCTGGGTTCCGGAATGATTTTATTGTGGTCTGCAGGAACTTTCATCGGTGTAGTATAGCTTTGATGAGTAGTCGCCGTCATTGCCAGTTGATTAATGGCAATGGCGAACGGATTGCTCGAGAGTTAGACCAGACCCTTCACGGGCAATAGGACACCATGAACCGCACTGGCCTCTTCCGAGGCGAGGAAACAGATGACCTGGGCCAGTTTGTCCGGGGTAACCCACTCGTTGAAGTTGGCATCGGGCATGGCTTCTCGATTGGCTGGCGTGTCAATGATGCTCGGCAGGACCGCGTTGACGTTGATGCCGTCGGCTTTTAGCTCTTCAGACAGGCTTTCCGTCAAGCGCATCACTGAGGATTTCGCGCAACAGTATGCGCTCATGGCACCCGCGCCGGACAGCGCCCCAAGGGCGCCTATGTTAACGATCTTGCCTCGTTCACCGGTTTTGAATATAGGAACAGCTGACATCACCGCGTTGCGCATGGTCTGCACATTGATGCTAAACATCCAGTTCCACTGTTCATCGGAGGGCTCAGCTGCATCCATGCCCATGGTAAATCCACCCGCAATGTTTAGCAGGGCGTCGAACTGCCCGATGCTCTCTACACAGGTTTGGGTCGCCTGACGATCTAGCAAATCCACCTGATGGTAACTGTCGATATTGGGCAGGCTGTCAGTTGAAATCACATCCAGACCAATGGTTTGAGCGCCTTTTTCTTTGGCAATCTTTGCGGTGGCCTGGCCCAGGACACCAGCTGCGCCGGTGATAACAATGCGACTATTTTGCAGCATGAATCGGTTTCCTTTAGAAAGTAGAAAGTAGAGAGTAGAGAGTAGAGAGTAGACAGCAGGCTATTTTGAATCAAGTGCCAGCGTAGTCAAGCCTTCCAGTTCCTCATTGGCTTGTCCTAGCGCCTGAAGCTCAGATATCAGCTGCTTTTTGAGTGCTGGCGAGGCTACCTCCAGTATCTCGGCGCGCAGTAACCACTCCTGTGGATACCTCTTCAATGCTGCTTGAAGGGCGCTGTTAATCTCTTCCTTGTCAGTAGAATCCTCTTTTAGACGCAGGCGATTGGCTAGACGATAACCGTCCATCAGTTGCTCGTCGTGGCTTATGCGAATGGTGTCAGTAGAGGGAGTGGGTTTATAGAGCTGTAGCTTTCCCTTATCTGCGACGCCGCCATAAACGGAGCTAATGCTGGATCCGATGGCCAGGTCGTAAGGCCCCCAGGCGGGATCAAACAATATTCTGCCTTTCAGGTCGACTACGGTGCAGTCTGCAAAGTTGAGCACCAGGTTACGATGCTCTTGTCGGAGAATATTCAGCAAAACACCTTCTACGGTAATGCCGGAGAGATATTCGAGGCGTACGCGTTGGTCTACGCTGACATCGAGCGCCTTGAGTTCATCGACGGTGTAGTGAGACAAGCAGTGACTGAAGTCTTTAATGTGACCTATAGGTGAGCCGAAACCCTCTTTGTGGTAGCTGACCCCGTGACCAACAATTTCCACTTCTTTGTAGGCTAACTGGGTTGGGCCTTCGGTGCGCAAGTAGATCGCATTGCCGACCGCATCTGTCAGTACCTCGGTAAATACGCCGCTGACTTGCATCCCAGAGTCGTAGCTGGCAGTGCATATACTGCCCGCCTCGATGGCTGTTTGCAGCGATTGCGCGCCGCCTTTGCGAAAGCACATTGACTCGGCAAACTCTTCCAGTACCTGGCTTAAGTGCTTGCAACTTTGAGTGACAAATAGCTGGGGTTGTTCACGGGTTATGTCATAGGGCTGCAGCACTGCATCTACGGTTAGTGGCACCTTCTTGACTGCTTCTTCGTCCAGGCAATGAGCGCTTTCTCCCAGGGAAGAGAGCAGTCCCGCACCAAAAATTCGATAGTCACCGACCTTGCCTACCAGACCGTACTCTACTGTCCACCAGTGAAGGCGAGTGAGCAGGGCGGCTTCCGATGGTGTTACATCGCTGTTGGCGATGTTTCTGAGTTCGGCTTCCGCCCTGGCGATGTCGTCGTCGGTGCTGCTCGGGCATTCCTTGGCAATGGACAGCTTGCGAACCGCCTCGTATTGCTCCATATCGGCACGGGTGGCGATTGCTTTCATGCCGATTTCGCCAAAACTTTGCAGAAACTCTGCATAGTCGATGTCGACTATAAAGGGCGCATGCCCTGCTGACTCATGCACTATGTCAGGGGCTGGGGTATAGAAGACATGGTCTACACTGCGCATTTCAAGTGCGATCACGAGTACTTTGAGCGCCTGCAGCTCCATGAAAATTGCCGGTGGAATGAATCCATCCACCACGACGGCTCGCCAGCCCAGTTGTGACAAGCACTGATTCATTTCCTCTATGGAAGGAATGTGATCCAAACAGATGCCCGTGCGCGCAAGGCCTTCCAGGTATACCGGGTGAGCTGTATCGCGCAGTTGTCTAGTCAAGTGCTTCAAAACAAAGCGCCAGACTGCCTGGTCTCTGGGTGTGTAATCGTCGTAAGACTGGGTCTTTACGAACGGGCGCAGGTGCTCGGGAAGACTGTTTATCGTTTCTTGCTGAGACATGGGTTCATTATGATTTGGGGCTGTCTGGTTGAACCTCAGGAGCAGCTTGGGCAAATGTATCCAGTTGCATACAGCTGTCCACCACCCGCTCCAGGTGAGGGAAGTCATGTAACGGTATATCGAATCGGCGCGCATTGAAGACCTGGGGAGCCAGAAAGATGTCTGCCATACAAGGCAGCTCGCCAAAGCTGTAGGTGCTGTTGTTTACTGCTAAAACCTGCTCGATGGCACTGAACCCCCTGTGCATCCATGTGGTGTACCAATGGGTTGTTGCGTCGCCCCCAGCGCTGTAGCGATCTTTCAGATAGTTGGTGACGGAGACGTTGCAAAGCGGATGGACATCGCAGCAAATGGTGTTGATCATCGAGCGGATACGGGCCTGCTCAAGGGCGTCTTTTGGCAACAATGCAGGGTCTGGGTAGGCTTGCTCCAGCCACTCTATGATTGCCACGGACTGCGCGAGCACATGTCCGTTAGGTAGTTCCAGGGCCGGTACCAGCCCCTGTGGGTTTGCGGCCAGATAAGATTCACTCTTATGATCCTGTTCGACCAGATTTACAGGCAGATATTCGTATTTCTGCCCTTTGAGGTTTAACGCGATGCGTACGCGAAATGCAGCAGAAGAGCGGTAGTAAGAGTACAGCTTCATTCAGTATTCCTTAACGAGGAGGCTGATAGAGTTTTACGATCTGGTCAATCTTACCGAATATTGTCTCGCCTTTGTTATCGTGCATCTCAATTTCAATACGATCACCAAATGACATGAAAGGCGTGGTGGCCGCGCCGTTGGCAATTATCTCCAGGCAGCGTACCTCGGCGAGGCAGCAGGAACCGTCCTTACTGCCGACATTTGAAACGGTTCCTGAGCCAATGACCGTGCCGGTCATCAGCGAACGGGACTTGGCGCAATGGGCAATCAATGTAGGAAAGTCGAATGTCATGTCGACGCCGGCGTTAGGTGCGCCTATGAGTTCTCCGTTAAGTGTTGCCTGTAGAGGCAGGCTCAGCTTACGGCCATCCCAGGCATCGCCCAACTCGTCCGGGGTAACCAGAACCGGGGTGAAGCTGGTCCAGGGCTTGGACTGGTAAAAGCCGAATTGCTTGCCAAGTTCACCGGGTATCAGGTTACGCAGGGAAACATCATTGACCAGGCCTATCAGACGAATGTAGTCACTGGCTTGCTCAGCTCCGATACCCGCGGGCACATCATCGGTAATGACTACGACTTCAGCTTCAAAATCGATACCCCAGTCTTCGGTTTCCACTTCGATATCATCTCGTGGACCGATGAAAGCATCAGAGGCGCCCATATAGATCAGCGGGTCGCTCCAGAACGAGTCAGGTAGCTCCGCACCGCGGGCCTTGCGCACTAGTTCCACGTGGGTTACGTAGGCGCTGCCATCTGCCCAGTGAAACGCACGGGGTAGGGGGGCTGCGCAGTTAGTAGCATCAAATTCAAAGCTGTTTTCGGCATCGCCTGCATTCAGTTGACGATAGAGGTTCTCCAGAGCAGGCGCGATATTGCGCCAATCATCCAGAGCGGCTTGTAAAGTTAGAGCGATGTTCTCAGCGACGACTGCCGTCGACAGGTCGCGGGATACGACTACCAATTGACCATCGCGGCCGGATTTCAGACTGGCCAGTTTCATGTGTTGTCTCCTTGGAATTCCTTTTCGTGTAGCCATGCGGCATGCTTTGGTGCTTTCTTGGTCTGGCTCCACTCTTCCAGCATAGCCGGTGCCACTCTATGTAGCTCAGTCATCTCTGCGTCACTGCAGCTGTTGGCAACCAGTTCGAGCCGGTGACCATTGGGATCGCGAAAGTAAATTGACTGGAAGATGCCGTGATTCGTAGGACCAATGACCTCAAGTCCCTGAGCCTCTAAGGCAGCCTGAGCTGATAGTAGCGCTTGCATGTCTTCAAGCTCAAAGGCGATATGTTGGACCCAGTCCGGTGTGTTGCCGTCAAACCCCATATCAGGCGAGTTTGGCAATTCAAAAAAAGCAAGGACGTTACCCATGCCGGCATCCAGAAACACGTGCATGTAAGGGTCAGGTGCCTTGGTGGATGGAACCTGATCCTCTGCAATTGCCAGCACAAAATCCATGCCCAGAACTCTTTGGTAGAACTCGACGGTCTGCTTAGCGTCCCTGCAGCGGTAAGCCACGTGGTGTATGCGCTTTAGTTGCATGTTCGTAGTCCTCAGGCAGCGGAGTCTGCTTTAATCGCACCGCGAGCCAACTGGTCGCGTTCAATGGATTCAAACAGTGCCTGGAAGTTGCCCTCACCAAAACCCTCATCGTGCTTGCGCTGGATAAATTCGAAGAAAATTGGACCGATCAAGGTATCCGAGAAGATCTGCAGCAACAGGCGAGGCTCTCCATCTTCTGTTGAGCCGTCTAGCAGTATGCCGCGAGACTTCAGTTCCTCCACTGGTTCTCCATGACCCGGTAGGCGCTCTTCCAGCATCTCGTAGTAAGTTTCCGGAGGAGGATTCATAAATTTCATGCCCAGGGTCTTGAGGCGGTCAAGGCAAGCAGGAAGATCGTCACAAGAAAAAGCGATGTGCTGAATACCTTCTCCGTTATATTGCTGCAGATATTCTTCTATTTGTCCGCCGCCACCAGCGCCACCTTCTTCGTTGAGTGGAATACGAATCTTGCCGTCGGGAGCTGTCATTGCCCGCGAGCGCAGACCGGTGTACTCACCCTTTATGTCGAAGTAACGGATCTCGCGAAAATTGAATAGTTTCTCGTAATAGCTTGACCAATAGTCCATCCGGCCGCGATAGACATTATGAGTAAGGTGGTCAATAAGGTCGAACCCGCAGCCTTTCGGGTGATGGTCCGCGCCTTCAAGGTACTCAAAGTCGATATCATAGATTGAGACGCCTTCTTCATAACGGTCGATCAGGTACAAAATAGCGCCACCAATGCCGCGAATCGCGGGCAGCTTCAGTTCCATTGGCCCTACTGGGATATCGATAGGTTGAGCGCCCTGGTCCAGCGCGCGCTGGTACGCGTGCTTCGCGTCTTTTACTCGAAACGCCATGCCACAGGCAGAGGGCCCGTGTTCTTCGCAGTAGTAGTAAGCGGGGGAGTTTTTTTCGTAGTTGATGATGAAGTTGATACCGCCCTGACGCCAGAGATCTACGTCTTTGGAGCGGTGACGGGCAACGTGGGCGAAACCCAGAGATTCAAACACCGGTTCCAGCAGGCCACGCTCGGCTGCTGAGTACTCCACGAATTCGAAGCCATTAAGGCCCATTGGGTTTTCGAAAAGGTCGGCCATCGTCAAATATCTCATTTATTGTTTGTTGGTAGCGTTGAAAATCATACATTTGACGAAGAGGAGGTATTCTTCTATTTGCGCCATAAATTGTTGATAAATAGAAGGAAAGCGTCTATTTATGGCTATTAATAGGAGAAATACGCTAATGAAGCTAGACAGAGCCGAAACAGAGATCCTGCAGGCACTGCAGATCGATGGCAGGGTATCTAACGTGGATCTGGCAGAGAAGGTCGGCTTGTCCGAGTCTCCCTGCTTCAGAAGGGTGCGTGGGATGGAAGAGGCGGGGGTCATTGCAGGCTACCGCGCCAGACTAAACCAGCGTGCTGTGGGCTTGCAGGTGACAGCATTTGTGCTGATTACGCTAGACAAACAGGATGACAAGAAGCAGCGTGCATTTTTGGCCCAGGTAGAGGCAGAAGAACACATTGTAGAGTGCCATGCTATGAGTGGCTCTCATGACTACCTGTTGAAAGTTGTTGCCCGAAATATGGATCATTTTTCCGAGCTTTCGATGCAGCGTATCCTTAAGTTCTCAGGTGTTCGCAATATTGAATCAAACTTCAGCCTGCTGGCGGTCAAGGAAGACGGCGTACTGCCTGTCTACAGATCTAGCTGAAGCATTTGAGAGGAGAATGGGTGATAGAGCTTGTATTGGATACGGAACACGAGAGCCTTAGAAGTCGCCTTGCAATGAAAAAGTGCCCGGGCATCAGGCGCTGGTGGTGGATACTCGTGATTCTGATCGCATTGGTAGTAGCTGCGATTGCTTCACTGCTTGATGTTGGTCCCCTTGATGGCTTACTGCGGACGATTGTAGCGTCAGCCCTGACAATATTTGTTGCCTGGGCGCTGTTAACCGTTCCCTATTTTTCCACGCTGGGCTCTGCTTCTTCCGCAACTCATCTGCTTCAGGGGAAGACCCGGCGCTTTGAATACCGGCTTGAAGAGAGTGGGGTGCTCGAAACCTCTGATGGCAAGACCAAACTGTTCCGGTACTCTGATTTTGTTGGGGAGGGGAAGTACGGAGGAGGAATGTATTTGGCTTTCAAGATGGGCCTGATCTATTTTCCAGTGCGAGTAATCAGCGCTGGAGATCTGGACGAGTTCAACAAAAGCTTCCAGCAGCGGCTTGCGGACTAGCGTGTGCTGGTCATATGTTTAGTTGATGCTATATTGCCTGCGTCTCAACAAGGTGAAATTCAATGCGAGTCATAAACCTACTGAAGAGCGTTATATGCGCATTGGCGTTTTACACCAGTCTGGCTCACGCTGCTTTTGACACCTCTTTCGTGGTTTCGTCAGAGATGGGCAATAGACTGGCAGCAGACGGTTTCCCGCTTACCCTGGAGCTGGGCCCCGAGCGAATGTTCGTTACCCAGCCCATACTGATTTATCTGGACAAAGAGCGACTCGGCATTAGTGTTCGCTTTCAGGCCTATGATCACCGTCCTGCTGAGAAAATTGCGATCAGCGAGACCGGAGATGCACAGTTCTCCGGGGAACTTGACTTCGATCCAGTGACACGCCAAATTCTGTTGCACAACCCTAAGCTTGATAGCCTTAAATTCGATCGAGATACTGCGGAATCGAGATTTTTGTCAGAGAAAATTAGAGAAGTATGGCAGCAGCAGATCAGTAATCCGCTGGAAAGCGATGTTCCTTCCCATCCCTACATTGCGCCTTTCAAAGACAATATTCGCGATATCTCCTATGACGGTGAGAACATTACACTGCATATTTTTTACGACTAGCGTGCAGTCAGCGCAGATCCCTGCGAATTGCAAACATGCATACTCTAGGCTGCAGATTCAACCAGCGTTACGGTACGCTTCATTGCCAGGCGCAGTAGCAAATAGAGCATCAGCCCAGCCGGCCCTGCCATCAAGGTAGCAAATAGCAGTGGCGTGGTAAGCCAATGGTTTATGCCCTGACGTCTGGCGTCACGGACTATCCAGGCACCAATAAACAGGTCGAAAACCAGGTAGTGAATCCATCCCCCCAGCACGGCTGTTGGGCTTTGGAACAGTAGCATTACTGCCTGTAGTGAACCGAAGCCTGCGCCGGCTGGTGCGGGCTGGCCGAAGAACAGGGCCCCTATATAGAACGGGCCTAATAGCAACGGCACCCAAATAGCATGGACTAATAGCTGTGTTACACGGTGGTGTGGCAGTGCAAACAGTAACAACCATGCGGGTATAACAGCGTAGTTGCAGATCAGGAAAAGCGCATCGGGGCTCATTGTATTCTCCACTGAGGTCGTGACAGTAAGTTTTTCGCTCATGCGCACATTACAACGACTACCCTGATTCCTCCATCGGCAATGCCAGATCGGTAGGTCTTAAGTAGGCTCGGTTGATTGTGTAGTGGGAAGAGAACGAGCCCAAATGCAAGCTGCAGGCGTAATACTGCTGGTAAAAAATTATGAACGAGTAACTGGGTTATTTGCTGGCGTAGCGTTCAGTGGCTGATAAAATGGTTATCTCAAGCTACAACTCACTTAATAGCAGGATTACTCGGAGTTCTCACTAATGACGGTGAAACGCGAAATTGCGTTGGTCACAGGTGCCTCATCAGGCATTGGTGAAGCGTTGGCATTGGTGTGTGCGCAACATCATTACGATTTAATTCTGGTGGCTCGTAATCAGGAAAAATTGGAGACCCTGGCGACCCGGCTGAATCAGGACTATGGTGTTGAGGTATTGGTCAAGCCCTGCGACCTCGCGGTGCCTGGCGCCGTCAAACTGCTCACTGAGCAGGTTTTATCTGATGGTAAGCAAATTGATATCCTGATTAATAATGCGGGTGTGCTGGAACATGGCGCATTTTTCGATATAACTCCCGACGATCACCAAAAGGTCCTGCAGCTCAACGCGGTCGCTTTGACTGCCATGCTTGCCCACCTGCTACCGACTATGGTGGCGCGCGGAAGTGGACGCGTATTGAATGTTGCCTCCATAGGCGCTTTTCAGCCAATGCCCAGTGTTGCCGCTTATTCGGCCACAAAAGCCTTTGTATTGTCTTTATCTGAATCTCTGTCCCAAGAGTTAAAGGGCACGGGGGTCACGGTGACCGCGCTATGCCCAGGTCTCACCGCTACGAAGATGATGGCCGGTGCTCAGAAGAAAAGCCCAGCCTTGCTCAATATCCCCAATCTGGCTCTGGCTGATGCCTATGAAGTCGCCCAAAAAGGCTTCCACGGCTGCCTAAAGGGCAAAACGATTGTGGTGCCAGGCCTTAGATACAAGTTTATTGCCATTGTGTCGCGCGCTACGCCCAAGTGGTTGGTGCGATGTGTCACCGGCTTTCTGGGTAGAGCTACAATTGCCAAATAGCCTGCTTTCGTTGTCGAATGCTCCGGACCGCTAGAATTACGCTATAAATCAGCTTTACGCCTTGTAGGTTAAGGTCATTCTGCTCACAATGACCATCCAGCAGGCCCATTACCAGAGAATTCGGAAGATCATGCACAGCAATGTCGTTATAGAGGCTATTGCCTATGAATTACCCTCCCAGATCATTACATCGCTGAGTATTGAAGAGCAGATATCGGCCAATTTGGAGAAATTCGGCATTCCGCTGGGCAGCTTGGAGAAGCTTTCCGGCATCAAGGAACGGCGCGTATGGGACGCAGGCACAATGCCTAGTACTGTCGCTACCCTTGCCGCACAAAAAGTGATAGATGAGTCGGGTATTAATCCTGACGAAATTGGCTGCATAATCAATACCTCAGTGAGCAAAGACTATATAGAGCCCTCTGTCGCCTGTCTGGTGCACGGCAACCTGAAACTCTCTGCCAATTGCAGGAATTATGACATCGGTAATGCATGCCTTGGATTCATTGATGGCATGTCAACGATGATGATGATGTTGGAAACAGGTCAAATAAAATACGGCCTGATTGTCAACGGAGAAAGCTCTCGCGATCCTATGGAGCCGACCATGGAGCGATTGAAAGATCCCGACTTAACGATGGAAACCTTTCGCGATAACTTTGCCACGCTAACACTGGGGTCCGGTGCGGTAGCAATGATTTTGACCCATAAAGATAATTCTGATTCCGGGCACCTTATCAATCGGTCTGTGAGCCTGGCAGATACCGAAAACAATCTTTTGTGCGTCGGTACTCACGAGGGCGGCATCACAAAGCCTCAGGAGTTACTGGTGGCAGGTGTAGCACTGGCTGGTAAAGCCTGGAAAATAAGTGAGACAGACCTGGATAACTGGAGTGATCAGGCGATAGATATCTACATTCCCCATCAGGTCAGTATTCCCCACATCACCAAATTGTCAGAAGCACTTGGAATGTCGATGGAGAAGATATTTTTGAACGTGGAAACTCTCGGCAACATTGGCCCTGCAGCGCTGCCTATCACCCTCAAGATGGCAGACGAGGCCGGCAGAATCGCCCCTGGAAACCATGTCGCCTTATTGGGTATTGGCAGTGGTCTAAATTGCACCTTTATGAGTGTGACCTGGTAGCGCGCTGAAGAAGAGCTAAGCAGAGCAGTGGGTTAGACACGCTCTGGCGAGTGACCATTGGCCCTAATCCCGCCAAGTCCGGCAGAGTGCCTGCAGCAATTTTGAACGAAGTGAATGTTAGCCCTTATTTCTGGCAGTAATCTCGCTTACCAACTCAGCAGGAAATAGCGCTTTTGACAGGTACTGCTGACCGCCAGATTTGGCCACCAGAATAAGCCCTAAAGGGGTTTCAATAACCCGCTCGATATCTGTCCACAAGACCGATGTCTGCGTATCGTGGTTCTGCGTATGAATCCCTTCAGCATCTATAGTGAGTTTCACCTTAGTATCAGCGCTTTTTCCCCACATCTGTCGTGTTAACCACCATGATCGTCGAAACCGAATATGAATCAGCTCCAGCACAGCCAACGCTATTAACATCCAACCTGCGATTCCAGGTTGCTCGGTGAAAAACAGTAATCCCGCACCCGCTGCAAATAGTAATGCGGGAAACAGATAATTCGGTCTGACATTTTTCCCATGGGGTAAAGACTGATCAAAACACTCAGTAAGGTAATCTCGAGATAAGGTAAATTGAGTAGTAAAAGGCTGCATAGAAACTGTTTGTCTTTTCCTTTTTGCCTGTAACGCTCTAGAAGTATGCAGGGTGTTGGCCAAAAGTAAAATGGCCGCTTGCGTTCGCTCTTGCTGTCGCAAGCCGGTGTTACCCCAGCATATCAATTTATTGGAGAGCCGGGGTAGCCTATGTGATTGGGTCAGCTTAGTATCGGTAGAGGTTGATTACCTTCAGCGATGAAATATAATTTCCATCGCAGCTGATGAGGGGCATAACGGCTGACTTGCACTTTTTACGAATCCTGACGACATGCGTTCCACTGGTGACCTTGCACAATGCATCTAGATCATAAGTTTAAACGGCTATTTCTTCATGTCGGGCTGGGTAAAACCGGTACGACCACGATCCAGAAGGATCTGCTAGCCAAGGCCGAACTACTGGAATCTCGCTATGGACTGCATTATCCGCGAGGTTTTTCTCATGCAAAAAGGCATGAGGGCAACCACTCGATTTTGCTGCGAGCGCTTTTCTCCGATGCCCCGGAAATCCAGGACCGGTTGGTGGCAATGGGACTCGCTACGCCACAGACTGTGGACAAGTTTAATGACAAAACTCTGGCGCAGTTAAAGCGAGGATTTGAGTCAACTACCGCATCTGACCTGCTGATTTCCGCAGAAGGCGTGGGGCATTTTCGGCGACCACAAATGGATGATCTGGCTGCCTGGCTCAGTGAAATATCCGAGACGATTGTCGTTGTCGCCTGTGTCAGGCATCCGTTGCAGGCGCTTTCCAGCGAAATCCAGCAGCGCCTGTGTATCGGTGAGGTATTGGAGACCATGTATGAAAACCCTCCTGGTTACCTGTTCAGGCACCTGTTCAAGCGTCTGGAGGATTCTTTCGGTAGAGAAAATGTCATAGCGTATAGCTTCGCTGATGCGGTGCACGAAGAGTGTGGGCTGACCGCGATGCTGCTCCGGCAATTAGGTGTCGCGGCAGAGGCCGATTTTCCCAAGAGCAGCGCCAGGAATCTCAGTATGAGCCACGAAGGGGCGCTGCTGCTCAGTGCTTGCAATCGGCAGCGACCTATACTGGTAGACGGCGCTCGAAACCCGGAGAGATTGGGCGTTAATTTTAACTACTTCAGGAACCTTCCCGGTAGGCCATATCGCGCTCCAGCGGAAGTCTACAGTGCGGTAGCTGCTGCTGCGGTAAAGGATGTCCAGTGGGTTGAACGGGAATATAGCATCAACCTGGGTAGTTTCGACGAACACGCCGAGGAAGACTACAGGGCATTTAGCCAGGAAAGCATTGAATTTATCGCAGATGTACTCGCTGATCGCAGTCGTAGCAAGTATCCCTTGCTAGGGAGTATTATCCGCGTGCTCGCTAAACCTTACCTGAGACTGCGCAAAATGCTTCGCTAGTCTACGAAGCTAGATATTTCTTCCAGTGTTTTCTTCACCATTGCTGCAGTTGGCACTGTGGCTTCATCAGCGGCATGCCCTACAACCAAAAGAATGTAAGGCCGCTCTGTGCCGGGCCTTTCGAGGATCTCATTGAGAAATTTCATCGGATTGGGCGTGTGCGTCAGTGTTGCCAGGCCAGCGCTGTGCAGGGCGTTCAACAAAAATCCGGTGGCAATGCCAACAGACTCCGACATGTAATAGTTTTTTCTTTTCTTGCCTGCTGTGTCGACGCCGGAGCGCTCGAGAAATATGGCGATCAGCCAGGGAGCGGTCTCCAGGAAGGGCTTTTGTGCATCTGTGCCCAGCTTGTCCAGATCTTCCAACCAATCCTCTCCGGCACGGCCGCTATAGAACTCCTCTTCCTCGTGCTCTGCCGCAATGCGGATCTTGCGCTTTACCAGCGGGTTACTGACGCAGACAAAGTGCCAGGGCTGATGGTTGGCGCCACTGGGCGCTGTACCAGCAGCTCTAATGCAGGTTTCGATTACCTGTCGGGCAACCGGTTCGTCGCTGAAGTGACGGACCGAGTGGCGGCGCTTGATGAACTGATAGTAGTCATCGGCCCTTTGTTCCATTTCCTCAGGTGAATAATCATCGCGATCAGGTAGGGGAATGGGTGCGTAGTCTTGCATGCTTAATTTCTCGAGTGGGCTAATCGGTATTCATTGGGTGAGACACAGGTGCTCTTGCGGAAGGCTCTGCGGAAATTCGCGGTGTCCTGGTAGCCCAGAGCTGCCGCGATAGACTCTACGCTCTGGTTGGTCTGGTCCAGGTAGATTTTCGCCCAATTGGCCAGAGCATCGGACTTTAGCTGGCGAAAACTGCTGCTTTCCGCCTGTAAACGTCTATTGAGCGTCCGCTCGGAGACGTGCAGATTACTGGCTAGCTCTCTGAGGTCTGGCAGGGGCGGTTCGCAGGTGCGTAGGAGGGCGCTGACATGTTGCGTGTACCCCGCTGTTTCTTTTGTGCCTAGCTCCTTGAGCCTTGTGGACAGACTTTTTTGTGCCAGCGACCAAAGTTCGTCATGGAAGTACGGCGAGGGTCGGTCTAACCAATGTTTAGGGATATCAATTTCATTGTGTTGGCAGCCAAAATCGATGCGACCATGAAAGGCCTGTTCATAGGCAGACGTATCCGCAGGCTGGGGAATGCTGAGCCGGTAGAAAGCGTCAGTCATGGGTTGACCAGTGACTTCTTCCACGTACTGCTGGAGTAACATGGCGGCGGTCTCGGTGTGAAAACGTTCCAGACTGCCGATGTCGTGTTGATAGAGCAGTTCTATCGTCAAACCGCTCAGGGTAGAGCTCGCTCTTAAACTGGTATAGGTCGTGTGCAGACGCGTATAGCTTTCCAGGAGTTGCAGTCCCTCCCGCAGCGTTGGGGCGACTACCATGCCCGCTCCTACGGGGCCTAGAGCAAACACCCGCATATTCCTGCCAAGCATCAGGCCAAGTTGTCCGCCTTCCAGGCGTTGCTGACCGATTTCCAGAATATGTAGAAAATCCGGCAAGGAGATATCACCGCCGCGCAAAAGCCCGCTGCGGGTCAGCTGCGTGCCAGCGAACAGGGCTGCCGTATCAATATTACAGCGCTCCATTTCGCGCAGTACCAGGCGTGCATAGACCGGGCTGATCGTATCCATGGTGACATACGTCCTTTTTTGGCGAATTATGACACCTTCTTGGCGCTAAATGCACTCATTCATTGACGGCACCTGGGGCAAAGTAGGCCTGAGACAAACACACGCCAGGAAGACCCGATGAATAAGCCAGATTCGTATGACCTGCAAGCACTGACGAGCGCAAAACAATACATGGGCGCGGTGGCATGGCCCACGGTCGTTTTTGCCCTGGCGGTATTTCTCAGCTATGGGGTCACGCTGGTGCTTGCGCTGCTGGGGAACTTGTCGCTCTGGGTCGCTACTCCATTGCTGGCTGTACTGACCTATCTGAGCTATACCGTGTTGCATGAATCTGCCCATGGCTCGATCAGTGGCAGCAAGCAGTCCTTACGTTGGCTCAATGAAACCTTGGGCTATGTGGCTGGGTGGATATTGATGATTCCGCTGACAGCCCATAGGCATGAGCACCTTGCGCATCACCGCAATACCAATGATGAGCATGAGGATCCAGACTACCATGTCGGTGACATATGCAATTCGCCGGTCTCGGCCTTGTTGGCAGCGGCGCAAATTTTCAAAGGTCAGTTCAGCTACTATCTGCAGCATCGCTGGGACAAGGCCCCCACAAGACAAAACCTCAATTTTTGCCTTGAGGTAGCAGTTGTAGTGCTACCGAGGATCGCGATTTTGGCCGCAGGTTATTGGTTTGAAGGTCTACTGTTGCTTGGCGTGGCCTGGCTTGTTGGCTTGTCTATTACACTTTATCTATTCGCGTATCTGGTGCATCGACCCCATGAAAACGTCGGCCGCTATGTGGATACTTCTACAGTTTTGGCCCCCGGGCGTCTGCAGCCTCTGCTCAACTGGCTTTGGGTGTTCCAGAACTACCACTCTATCCATCACTTGTTTCCGCGGGTTCCATTTTATCAATACCAGAAGCTCTTCCGCGCTATCGAAGATGTCATGATCGCCAAAGGCGCCCCTATTTATCGCTTGAGTGTATCCGGGCTTACATCGACGTCAGCGTACCCCTGCCATGTGAGCGGGTAAATTTCTGCCAAATCTCTATACCGACAGTATCGTAATCGATCATCTGGCTGATCATTTGCTGGCGAGCGCGGGTATCGATCATTTCCATTGGCAGTAGCGGGTCAGCGTTTATCTGTCGAATCACGGCTTCGCCAATCTGGATGCTCTGCCTGGCAGCTGCAGCTAAATCCATCTGCGCCAGCACTCGAAGGCTTTTTTTCATTGTGGCGCTATGCCGCTTATACGACTTCTCCAGTACTTTACCTGGCCACAGGTCGAATAATTTTTTCTCGGAGATTCCCTGAATTTTAGTGGCTTGTACCAATACTGCAGATTCATCGAGACCCAGTTGGAGCAATCCGGTTCTGGTTGCAGATAGACGCTGGGCAAGGTTGTCTGGTCGGCACCAAAGGCCACTGACACATTCTGCAAAGCCGCGGAGGTGAAATGCTCGCTCTGTATTGCGCAAGCCAGTTCTGTTGCTGCGTCCCAAGTGTGAAGTGTGGGCAAGTAGCCAATCGCCTTGCCATGGCCTGACTCTGTCTTCGGCGTGGATCCAATCTCTGGCGGCGGCAGACAGAACATCGCCTTTAGGTCCAATTCGATAGACCCCGCGGCTGGGGGATGAAAGCAGGCCTTGCCTGGTCAGGCGGCCCACGCTTACCCGAATGGTTGCCGCGTCTATATCAAATAACTGTCCCCATAAAATCAGCTCGCTGATTTCAGCTTCTTCTAGTGAGGGTGCGCTTAGTAGTGAGAGGATCAGTCTTTTGGGAGTGGTTTGTGTCATGCAATTGAGCTGTTGAGTGAATACGATAGAATATAACACGCAGTGGATATTATTGTAGAGCGGTGTTATATCTAGTGTATGCCAGACCGATACTCGTGGGTATTCAATGAGAGCTAGTGATTTCCTCAGCAAAGAAGAAATTCAGTCATTTACGCAACGCAGCGACGTTCATGGATTTTGGTCGGTATTCCTTAATTGGGCCATGATCGTCGCGATATTTGCGGTTGTCATTGCCTGGTCCAACCCTCTGACATTGTTGCTAGGCGTTCTCTTTCTCGGTGGCCGGCAGTTGGGCCTTGCGGTGCTAATGCATGAGGCGGGCCATAAAACTCTGTTTAAAACAGATCGACTGAATGAACGAGTAGGGCAGTGGCTGTGTGCCTACCCGGTGCTGGGCGATGTAAATGCGTATGGCGCTTCGCATCGAATACATCATCGGCTTGCAGGTACAGATGAGGATCCGGACTTGCCTAACTATCGAAACTATCCGGTCACCAAGAGCAGTTTCCTGCGCAAAATCAAACGCGACCTGACGGGACAGACTGGTATGTTGCTAATACGCAGTGTATTCGGCGGAAAAGGGCGAAACCTGATGTTGCGGGAAGGGGAAAGCACGCATTCAGAATGGCGTGGCCTTGTGGTGAACTTGCTGCTGTTTCTGCTGATGCTGGCAACTGGGGTAGGCGCCTACTATGCCTTGTGGGCAATCGCCTATGTGACCACATACCCTTTGATAGCGCGAATACGGCAAGTAGCAGAGCACGGCAACGTGCCAGATCTTTACGACCAGGATCCCCGGAACAATACCCGCACCACCTACGCCAATGTCCTGGAAAGGATGATCTTTTGCCCCAACCAGGTGAACTATCACATTGAGCACCACTTGCTGGCCAGTGTGCCGGCGCACAAATTAAGGTCGCTGCACCAATTGCTATTGCTGCGTGGTTTTTATGTTGGCCATGAGAACGCTATTGCCAGTAGCTATCTTGATGTGATTCGTCGCGCGGTGCCGGAATTTGATTCGCGGCAAGCCGCTGCCAGCTAAGACCTCTTAACACCAGACGCCTGATACTGCGTAAGCCCTGGCGATTGGCCAGGGAGACGGCGCCTCCCGTTTTACTACCTCAATCAGCACGAAGCTTTGAATCTGGGCAAGTTGTGGCCCAAAGTGCTACCTTTTAGCCATCGCCACATTGGATATGTTTCCAGCTCGTTGTAGCGCTTCAATCACTAAAATACAGTCAATACTGCAAAGAGAGAGATCGCCGTGTCAGACCTGCTGCCCCAGCTGAGAAATGATATTCGTAAGGCGACTTACGCCGATGAGCCCGAAGTCGTTGCGGCGCTGCTGAACACCAGCAGTCTTGGTATTCAGGGGCGTGAAGCTGTGCGAGCGCAGGCCGTTGGCCTGGTGGAACGCTGTCGAGGTATGAGCCACAAAGCCGGAACACTGGACGCATTCTTGCAGGAGTTCGGTCTCTCAAACAATGAGGGTATTGCCCTCATGTGTTTGGCAGAATCACTGCTTAGAGTCCCTGATGAGGAAACCGCCGATAGGCTAATCGCCGAAAAAATTCTGTCTGGAGACTGGGCTGCCCACAAGGGGAAGTCAGGCTCACGCTTCGTCAATGCCTCTGTTTGGGGGCTGATGTTGACTGGCAGCGTAGTCACCCTGGACGATGACATTACCGGGGACACTTCATCCTGGATGAAGCGATTGGTCAGTTCACTGGGTGAGCCGGTAGTGCGCAGGGCGGTGCTACAGGCGATGCGTATCATGGGCGGTCAGTATGTGCTGGGACGGAGCATTGAGGAGGCAATACACAAAGGCGTTGCGGGTAATCGTCCCGGCACTCGCTTTTCTTTCGATATGCTCGGCGAAGGAGCACGCACCGACGCGGACGCTCAACGCTATTTTGATGCCTACGCACAGGCTATTAGCCGTATCATTGCAGCGGGCGGAAGTGCGAGCGCGGTGGAAGCCAATGGCATCTCCGTCAAACTTTCGGCACTGCATGCCCGCTATGAATTTCGCCAGAAGCGTCGGGTTCTGAACGAGCTGCTACCGCGGATAAAATCGCTGGCGTTGATGGCCAGGGGCGGGCGTATCGGTTTCAGTATTGATGCGGAAGAGTGCGATCGGCTGGATATCTCTTTGGACATCTTCGAAGCGCTTGCCCGAGATCCGGAACTGGCCGGTTGGGACGGACTTGGCTTTGTGTTGCAGGCCTATCAGAAACGTGCCCCCCAGGTCGCACGATGGTTAATTGAATTGGCACGCAGCTGCGATCGTCGCTTTATGGTGCGGCTGGTCAAAGGCGCATACTGGGATGGCGAGATCAAGCATGCTCAGGAACAGGGCATGCCCGATTATCCTGTATTCACCCGCAAATGCCACACCGATGTGTCATACCAGGTGTGCGCTGAAATTCTTTTGTCTGCACAGGAGGAAATTTTCCCTCAATTTGCAACGCACAATGCTTATACCGTTGCCCTAATCCTGGAACTCGCCAGGGATGGCAAGCGCTTTGAATTTCAGCGTCTGCATGGTATGGGACATTTACTTTATGACGAGGTACTTCAGGGTAATCCCAATGCCGTCGTTCGTGTCTATGCTCCCGTGGGCAACCACCGTGATCTGTTGCCTTATCTGGTCAGGCGGCTGTTGGAAAATGGCGCTAACAGTTCTTTCGTCAATCGCTTCCTGGACGCGGATGTTGCGCCAGAGGTGTTACTTCAGGACCCGGTGCTTGAAACAGGCTCTCACCAAGTGGCGCGTCATAGCCGTATTCCGATTCCCCGCCTGCTGTATCAGCAGGAGTCGTATTCTTGGACCAATGCCTCGGGAATTGATTTGGCAGACCCGCTTGAGGTCGCAGCTTTGCTGCAAAAGGTCGCGGTTGCAGGAGCTGCCGCGCACAGGGCCGCTCCCATTGTGGGTGGTCAGGAGATCCCAGGAAAAGCGCAAAATATATTGAATCCCGCTGATCAAAAGCTGATTGTCGGCGAAGTTGTGCAGGCCGGCGAACAGAGTATTGAAGCTGCCCTTGCCCGCGCGGCCGCGGCCCAATCGGCCTGGGACACGGTGGGTGCTGAGCACCGTGCGCGCTGTCTGGAACAGGCAGCAGACATGCTAGAGAATCAATGCCAATCGCTGATCGGACTCATTGTTGCAGAGGCGGGCAGGACGATAGACGATGCCTTGTCGGAAGTTCGTGAGGCAGTGGATTTCTGTCGTTACTACGCCCAGCAAAGCAGAGCATACATGGGCAATCCGGTGTCCCTGCCGGGACCTACCGGTGAAGTTAACGAATTGAGCCTGCATGGACGCGGTGTATTTGTTTGTATTAGTCCATGGAACTTCCCATTAGCTATTTTTATCGGTCAGGTAACGGCCGCCCTGGCAGCAGGCAACGCGGTGATTGCAAAACCTGCAGAGCAAACGCCCTTGATCGCTAGCCAGGCGGTGCAGCTGTTGCATCAGGCAGGCGTGCCCACAGACATTCTTCATTTGCTCCCTGGAGACGGCGCCCGTATAGGCGGCAGCTTGCTGTCCGACCCACGAGTTTCAGGCGTCGTATTTACCGGTAGTACCCAAACCGCAAAGCTGATTAACAGGCAGTTGGCGGAGCGCGAGGGCCCAATCTTGCCGCTTATCGCAGAAACCGGGGGACTTAATGTGATGCTGGTCGATGCCACGGCTCTGCCTGAGCAGGTTGTGGACGATGTGATTGCCTCTGCTTTCCAGAGTGCGGGTCAGCGTTGCAGTGCCCTTAGGGTCCTTTATTTGCAGGAGGATATAGCTGATAACGTAATCGATATGTTGCGCGGCGCCATGGCGGAGCTGAGTATCGGTAACCCAGCAGCCCTGAGTACCGATGTTGGACCGGTGATAGACTTGAATGCCAGGCAAATGCTCGAGCGGCACCAACAGCGTATGCGTGCTGAGGGCAAGTTGCTTGCCGCGTGTGAGTTGAATGATAGTCATGGCGACGGGTATTTTGTTGCGCCACAGGTGTATCAAATAGAGCGCCTGGCGCAATTACCGCAGGAAGTTTTCGGCCCTATTTTGCATGTTATTACCTACAAGGTTTCCGAAATGCCGCAGGTACTGGCGGACATTAATGCCTCGGGCTTTGGCCTGACACTGGGCGTGCACAGTCGTATCGACGGCTTTGCCCGAGAAGTGTTCAATGCTACCCGGGTAGGCAACACCTATATCAATCGCAATATGGTTGGCGCAGTTGTTGGTGTGAACCCGTTTGGCGGCCAGGGCTTGTCAGGCACCGGACCCAAGGCCGGGGGGCCCCACTATCTGTCGCGTTTTGTGACTGAAAAAACACGGACCGATAATGTGGTGGCCAAGGGCGGTAACACACAGCTTTTCAGCCTTGAAGAGTAGCTTGCTCAACAAAGCTTCTGATCCTTGGTCAGATCGGCCGTGCCTTCTGCGCGGATATAGGTCAAAGCCATAAGTTTTTGTTAAGTTTCGCCGTTTAAGCTGTGCCCATTGATGACTTGGACTACGGGCGGTGAACATGGACATAAATACAGGCAGGCAGCGCTCTCAGGGCATGGTGGAGACGGTAGGGGACGCGGCTGGTGATCGTTCCTTACAACAGCTTATCGAGACCACTGCGCCCTTCAGTGTCGAAAGAGAGCGTGTTGAACGCTATATAGCCGCTATCTTTCATGCCTCTCACGATGCCAAAGTACTTGAATATCTGCCATTGCTTGTACATATGGAGCAGGGCGGCAGCCTATGCGCAGCGTTGGGACTGCGATCGGCAAGCAGAGGCCCGCTATTTGCTGAGCGATACCTTAAGGCTCCTCTGGAAGACCATATTGTTCGTGAGTTCGCCAGGCGCGTGCATCGTGGCCAACTCATGGAACTTGGCAATCTGGTTTCATCACAGCCAGGCCAGGCAGTATCGCTTTACTTGCTTGTGGTCGCTGCGCTGGGTCGTGCGGGCATCAGCCACCTGTTGTTTGCTGCCAATCGAGCTGTGCGGGTATCCATCAAGCGTTGCGGCTTTGTCACCCGGGAATTGGGAAAAGCAGATCCGGACAAACTGGGAGCCGATGCGGGCTACTGGGGAAGCTATTACGAGTCAGACCCCAGAGTGGTGGTCGCAGATATTCCTCAAGCGCTGCAACATGGAAAGCACCATCCGGCCATCTCCCGTCTTTGGCAAAGTCAGGCGCTGGTGATTGAGGCCCTGGCCGACACCATCCGAAGTGAGCGCAGTTGAAGTCGCTACTAGGTAGACTGCGCGAACTGGCCGAATCTTCACCGCAACATGTTGCTTTGGAGGCACCAGATCGGAGGGTCCTGACTATCGAGCTATTGGCTCTGGTTCAGGAGCTTGCCCTGCAATTGCGAGCGATGGATGTGGAAACTATCGGCTTGCTGGCAGACAACTCGGTTGATTGGGTGGTCGTTGACCTTGCGGCACAGATTGAGGGCGTTTGTCTGGTGCCATTGCCGTTGTTTTTCAGCGATGGCCAGATTCATCATGTGGTCAATTGCGCTGGCTTGGATGCCGTGTTTTATGACAGCGGCGTTGCTACTCGTGTTAGCGCGCTGTTTGGCGCAGGCAAGGCGATAGAGATTGCTGCAACGACAGCGCTTAGTTGCGTCGTGTTAGTGCCGCAGGAACAAGTGCTCGCGCCTGCGGGCACCGCCAAAATAACCTTCACGTCCGGATCAACCGGCGAGCCAAAGGGAGTTTGTCTCTCAACGGCTCAGTGTTTTGATGTCGCGTCATCCCTTGCGGCTGCCGTCGCTATCGAAAACCCCAGGCACCTGTGCCTGCTACCGCTCAGTACATTGCTGGAAAATATTGCCGGGCTGTATATGCCGTTGCTGGCTGGCGGCACCAGTCTGGTCTATCCGATGGAGACCCTTGGAATGGCAGGAAGCTCCGGTATCCAGTTGCGGCCTTTTCTTGAAGCGATATCTCGCTTGCAGCCGCAGACAATGATTTTGGTCCCACAACTACTTGGACTGCTTGATGCGGCACTTGCCCAGGGTTGGCAAGCCCCTGATTCACTCAAGTTTATTGCTGTTGGAGGAGGTCGTGTTGCGCCCTCCGTAGTGGCCAGAGTACGCGCTGCAGGACTACCTGTTTACGAGGGCTATGGCCTTTCCGAATGTGCATCGGTGGTCAGTTTGAACACCGTTGCGGCCGACCGACCGGGTACCAGTGGTTGTGTACTGCCGCATATTGAGGTCAAACAATCAGCAGGTGAGCTTGTGGTCAGTGGTAATACGTTCCTGGGTTACCTGGGGCAACCGCGAAGCTGGGGGGCGACCGACGTGGCTACAGGTGATTTGGGCAGTGTGGACCCCGACGGTTTCATTCGCGTCAGCGGACGCAAGAAAAATGTACTAGTCAGTAGCTTCGGCCGCAATATCAGTCCCGAATGGGTAGAGAGCGAGCTGTTGGCTACCGACGAAATTATGGAAGCTGTTGTGCTCGGTGATGACAGGCCATTTTGCAGTGCACTGCTGCTTTTGGCGTCTCCCGATATGCCGGAGACAGAACTGCGTGTGCTTATCGATCAAGTTAATCGGGGCTTGCCGGATTATGCGCGCATTACTAACTGGCACTTGTTGTCACAGTCGCTTGCTCTGGAGGAGGGGCTGATTACCGATAACGGCCGTCTTAAGCGTGAACGAATACGCGAAAAATTTGCACAGCAAATTGAATTACTTTACCCGCATATAACGGAGAGCATCGCACTATGAGTTTTTTTACCACACTGCAAGCGCAGACCGCTGCTGATAGAGAACTGCTGATGAACAGCTCACTGGTTCAGGGGGCGCTTGCCGGCGAACTGGACCGTGATACCTACGTCGCGTTTCTGATTCAGGCCTATCACCATGTAAAGCATACAACGCCACTGTTGATGGCGGCCGGATCCCGTATTCCAGGTGACAAAGAGTGGCTGCGCTCGGCACTTGCCGAATATGTGGAAGAGGAGTTGGGGCACCAGGAATGGATTCTCAACGACATACGCGCTTGTGGTTACGATGCTGAACTGGTGCGCACCGGTTTGCCCAACCCGGCCACTGAACTAATGGTGGCTTATGCCTACCATGTCATCGATCGTGTTAATCCAGTGGGATTCTTCGGCATGGTGCATGTGCTGGAGGGGACAAGTGTTTCGGTAGCAGATAAGGCCGCTGAATGTATTGCCCAATCAACAGGCTATGGTCCGAACGCTTTTTCCTATCTACGATCCCATGGGGCCCTGGATATCGAGCACGTGAAGTTTTTTGAAAATCTGATGAATAGAATCGAAATGCGCGATGACCAAGAGGCAATTTTGCACTGTGCGCACATGTTCTACCGCCTGTATGGAGACGTATACGACAGTATTGGTCCGGATCAGGCCAGGTCGCTGGCGGCGTAGGAGATGACAATGAATCTAGATGGTAAAACCGCGCTGCTCACAGGTGCTGGTGGTGGTATTGGTACCGAAATGGCGTTAGCCCTGGCCGCGGCGGGCGCCACATTAATACTGGTAGCAAGAAATGAGGCCAGACTGGCGCTGTTGCGCGATCGGCTACATGGCGAGGGACACATGATTGTCGTTGCAGATCTGACTCAGCAGGACGGCAGGCGGGCAGTGGTGGAGGTGTGTGGGACAGGCCTGGATTTGTTGGTTAACAATGCGGGTGTTAACCACTTTGGCATGTTCGAACAACAGAGCGAAGCACTCATTAGACAAATGCTGGAAGTAAACGTGTTTGTCCCGATGATACTGACCCAGGCTTTACTACCGTTGTTACGCGCTCGAGCCGGGACTATTGTTAATGTGGGCTCAGGCTTTGGCAGTATCGGTTTTCCAGGCTACTGCGGCTACAGCGCGAGCAAATTTGCACTGCGCGGATTCTCGGAGGCGTTAGGCAGGGAGTTGGCTGACAGTCAGGTCAGCGTTCAGTATCTGGGCCCCAGGGCGGTGGCCACGGATATGAATCCGCCGGAGGTGGTAGCTATGAACGAGGAACTGGGCAATGATATGGATTCACCACAAGAGGTTGCGAGGGAGTTGATGGTCCTGCTTGAATCAGGCAACAGATCTCGACTTATGGGCAGGACTGAAAGGTTTTTTGCGAGGCTTAATAGTGTGTTCCCTGGTCTGGTGGATTCGGCGCTGGGCAAAAAATTACCTGTCATTCGGCGACAAGCGATGGCCGCCCAGGTCCAGTCAGGCTAGTATTATAAGCATGCGTATTTTGTTGGTTGAAGATGACAGCTCCCTGGCCGAGGGCCTCAAGGCGGCACTGATCCGCGAGGGCTTTGTGGTCAACCATGTCAACAACGGCAGGATGGCGTTAGCGGCCGTTGCTGCCGAAGAGCCCGATATGTTGGTGCTGGACCTTGGGCTGCCAGATATCGATGGTCTTGAGGTTTTATCAACGCTTCGCGACAAGGGCGTACGCACACCGGTACTGGTATTAACTGCCCGGGGAGAGTTGGATGACAAAATCATCGGACTGGACCGCGGCGCTGACGACTATCTTTCAAAACCCTTCGACATGAAAGAACTGGCTGCCAGGCTGCGTGCAATAGAGCGTCGCCTTTCCACGGCAGCTTCCAGCGTCATTCGCATTGGGGAAGTGGAGCTGGATGTTGCTGCACACGCTATAAGTGTGGCCGGTGAGGCTGTAGAAATGCCGCGGCGGGAATATATGCTGCTCAAGACATTGATGGAAAGTTCTGGTCAGGTTCTCACCCGTGAGGCACTGGAGACCCGTCTCTACAGCTGGGGTGAAGAGGTGTCCAGCAACGCCCTCGAGGTGCATATCCATCACCTGCGTAAAAAACTACCGGATAAACTAATAAAAACTGTTCGTGGAATTGGCTATACAGTGCCCAAGGCATGAACTCTATTCGTAGTTATCTTGTGATCACGCTGGTCGCATCGTTCTCCCTCATCACTTTTCTTGCAGCACTCAACGGTTATCTGTCCAGTATGCGTGAGGCAGAGCGTTTACTGGATACTGAACTGGCTCATGCCAACGACATTCTTTCAATGGCCTTTTCTGGCGTGAGCGAAGCGAGCGTGGTTAGTCAGCAAAGTGATGACTTTGCGTTTCAGATTTGGAAAGAAGGTGAACTGGTGTTGGCTTCGAGTCGCGCTCCGACTGAGCCAATGGGCGAGTTTTCAGATGGCTATCGCTATGTCAATTTCTCAGGCTACCGCTGGCGAAGCTATACACGCATAGATGGCCAGTACGTTTACATTGTATCTGAGAGAGCTGACCTACGGCATTTAGTAGCTGAAAAGGTGGTGCTTGAGTCGGTATTGCCGCTGTTGCTCTGGCTGCCTGTTTCGGCATTTCTGGTCTGGGTGTTGGTGAGTTGGGGATTGCGACCTCTGCGGGAACTGAGTACTCAGATTAATCAAAAGCGCAGCGATGATTTAGCCCCACTGATATTACAGAACCCGCCAGGCGAGTTGGTGCAGCTTATCGATTCCAGTAACTCTCTGCTTGCCAGGTTGTCGGCGGCCTTTGAGAGAGAAAAGCACTTTGCCTCGCACGCAGCTCATGAATTACGCACGCCTCTGAGTGTGCTAAAGGTACACCTCCACAACCTTGCGCAGGAGGTGCCTCATGACGATCCAGCGCTGCTGCATGCCAATGCGGGAGTCGAAAGAATGCACCACCTGGTGGAGCAGATACTGGATCTTAATCGCACCAATCCAGAACTGATCAAGGCCAATTTTCAGGTTATCGATCTGCATTTGATCGCGCAGCGAGTGACAGCATCTGCATGGCCAGATTTCGAGCAATCTGGACTGTCGCTCGGTCTGGAGGGAGATGCTGCTGAGATGCCGGGTGATGTGTCCCTGCTGGAGACTCTGTTGTACAACTTGTTGGACAATGCACGCAAGTATACCCCGTCGCCTGGAGAGGTGCGTGTGTCTGTTGAGAGCGCTGCCACATCGGTAACGCTTAAGGTGGAAGACAGCGGTCCCGGTATTCCAGCAGACAAACGGGCCGACGTATTTCAACGTTTTTACCGTGTGGGCGGTAACGGCGGCGATGGCACTACCGGCTCAGGGCTTGGACTGGCGATTGTTGAGCATATTATTCAAGTCCATGGTGCGGCTATCCACCTGGATGAGAGCGAACTGGGTGGTCTGCTGGTAAAGGTTGTTTTTCCAGCTGGGGGCGCACAAGCGTGAAACGCTTACTGGCTCTATTCACTCTCCTTTTTTGGCCTGCGCTGTCACATGCAGCTACCCCTATATTTGAGATCGAGATACGCGGCCATCTATTCCAGCCAGAGGAAATTCGAATACCTGAAAATACCAAAGTGAAGCTGATTGTCTATAACCGGGACTCTACTCCAGAGGAATTCGAAAGCTACGAGCTCAATCGTGAAAAAGTGATTATGGGCGGCCGCAAAGCCAATATATTTATAGGTCCTCTGGCACCCGGAATTTACCCGTTTTTTGGCGAGTTCAATCCGAAAACAGCGCAGGGCAGAGTGATCGTTGAATGAGTCAGTATTATGTTGATTAACTCGGTCATCCTGGTGCTGCGCGAAGTGCTAGAGGCCGCAATGGTCATCAGTGTCTTATTGGCCCTGTCTATGCATTTGCGTATTCCATTGCGCTGGTTATGGCTGGCCCTGCCCTTCACGCTTGTTTTTACTCTGCTTTTTGCCGGCAACCTGGACACCATGACTGACGCATTTGATGGAGCGGGCCAGGAAGTGGTGAGCGCATCCCTGCAGGTGCTGGTCTTTTTCTGTCTGCTTGCTGTGGTATTTTTGGCGCAAAGGCAGCGTGTGCGCGCAAGCGACCCTGTTGCTCAGCTGCCCTGGATAATGGCTCTTGCCGTGGTTTGTGCCCTGGTCAGGGAAGGCTCGGAGATACTGATCTACATTATCGGCTTCGCGACATCGGAGCAGCATCGAACCGCCGTATTCGCCGGCAGTGCAGTAGGCGCCGGTATCGGGGTTAGCCTGGGGGTTCTGTTGTATGCCGCGCTGCGAGCATTGCCCGTTAATTTTGCCAGCAACGTTTGTTACCTGTTACTGGCGTTCATTGGTGCGGGGATGGTTATGCAATCGACAATGCTACTGGAGCAGGTTGACTGGCTTTTGGCGGGCGAACAGCTCTGGGATTCTTCGTTCCTGATTAGTGAGCACTCTATTACCGGACAGCTGCTGTATGCGGTTTTTGGCTACGAGGCGACTCCCGGGATTAATCAAGTCTTGCTCTATGGCGCGAGTCTTGCCGCTGTGGTGATGGCGTGGTGGCTTGCTGGCTTTGTGGGAGGAAAAGCGGATGACAAGTGACCACTGTTTTGCACGTCTGCTGATTTGCGCTCTCATTGTCTTTGCGCATCCGCAGGCACGCGCGGACGGGGCCACTATTGACAAGGTCTATCATCCCTACGTGGAACAGTTGGAATGGGAGTTGGAATGGAGGGCAGCGCTTGCCGACGAAAACCCGAACACAGGTACCGAAAGAGAACAAAGCCACAAGTTAGGGTTGGGCAGGGCGGTCTCCGAATTTGTATTTATAGAGGGTTATCTGATTGGTAGCCAGTCGGCTGACGATAGTCTTGATCTAGCGGCTTACGAAATTGAATTGTTGTGGCAGGTCTCGGAGCAGGGCGAATATGCGCTGGACTATGGCTTGTTGTTTGAGCTGGAAAGAGAGCACAACGAAGATGTCTGGGAGTATGGTACCGCGCTGCTGCTGGAGAAGGAGTTCGGGCGTTACAGTGCTACAGCAAATTTTGGGCTGGTCTACGAATGGGGAGAAGACATCAATGATGAGTGGGAGACTGCGCTCGCTCTGCAATGGCGCTATCGCCATTCGCCGCGCTTTGAACCCGCGCTGGAGTTGTACGCCGGAGAAGAGACGCTAGGTGCAGGCCCTGTGATTACTGGGCGTGAAAGGATGGGACTGATGAAGGCCCTGAAATGGGAGGCGGGCATTATTGTCGGAATGGATACTGACACTGCTGACTATACTTTGCGAGCTGTCCTGGAGTACGAGTTCTGAGTGGCCCAGTAGCATTTAAAAAATAGAGCCTAATCTGTTGTGTATAGACGAATATGCAAGGTCATTCGGCCTATTCCGTCATTCTTTAGCGCCGGTAAATCCCCCAATCTGTGAGCATCAATTATTAAGCAGAGGCTTTCCATGCAAACTGAATTTTGTAAGCAGTTGGGAGTAGAGGCGCCAATATTCGCTTTTACGCACTGTCGCGACGTGGTCGTTGAAGTTTCCAAGGCCGGTGGTATCGGCGTACTCGGGGCGGTGGGCTTTACCGCCGAGCAGCTCAAGGAAGAGCTGGACTGGATTGACGCCCATATCGGCGATCATATTTACGGTGTGGATACAGCGATTCCCCAGAAGTACGAAGGCATGGATAAAACCTCGCCGGAGGAGTTGGTCGCCATGCTGCAGGATGCTATTCCCGAGCAGCACCGCAAGTTCGCCGAAAAATTACTCGACGATGCGGGCGTTCCTGCCTGGCCTGAGGGCGATGATGAAGTCACCTTGAGTTTTTCTGCGATACAGGCCCAGGCACTGGTTGACGAGGCCCTGACCCGACCCAAGTGCCGAATGATCGTCAACGCTCTGGGCACTCCACCGGCGGATGTGATCAAGCAGGTGCAGGATTCAGGTCGCCTCATAGGCGCCCTGGCAGGACGCATTAAGCACGGTGTTAACCACAAAAAAGCTGGCCTGGACTTCGTGGTGTGCCAGGGAGGCGAGGGCGGTGGCCACGCCGGGGAGGTATCTTCCATGGTGCTATGGCCGCAGATGATCGACGCTATTGCGCCATTACCTGTACTCGCGGCTGGCGGTATCGCCAATGGTCGCCAGATGCTGGCCGCCATGTCGATGGGTGCCCAGGGTGTCTGGATGGGTTCTCGCTGGTTGATTTCCAATGAAGCTCAGGCCGAGCCTGCTCAGCGCGAATCGTATAAAGCTGCCACGTCTGAAGATACAGTGCGGTCCTGCTCATTCACTGGTAAAACAGCCCGTATGCTTAAAAATGAATGGACCGAGGCCTGGGAGCGAGAAGATACGCCGGATCCGCTGCCAATGCCATTGCAAGGCTATCTCACCTTTGATGCTGTGCGCCGCACCCATAGGTACGCGGGTTCAGGTGAGTGCCAGAAGATCGCCTTTAATCCCGTTGGCCAGGTGGTGGGTCAGATGAATGAGGAAGAGTCCTGTCGTGACATTATGTACCAGCTGCTCAATGAATATGCAGAGTCCCTGGATCATCTGAATGCGATCTCTTCAGTAGAGTAAGTTCCCTCCCTGATGGCCGACAAAGTCTTTTAATAGACTTTCCTCGGCCTCTTCTTCGCACTAGCGCAAAAGCCCTAGGGCCGAATCCTCTCAGCTGCCAGTTTCTCGTAGTGAGCTTTCATAGTGTCGGCCAGTTTCCGGTGTTCGTCGTTGAGCTCGGGTTCCAAGGCATTGTGCGGAGCAAAGCCTGTGGATTTATCAACGTTGTGATACCAGTGGTCAGCCCAGATTCCGTCTGAATTACGCCGGCCGGTGGGCCAGTGGAGCATTTCTTGCTCGCGAAACTCAATGCCCAGCGCAGTGCATAGCTGCCCAAGAATTTTTCCCGGACTTTTCAGAACGTCATTGGAGTCGATGACTGTGGGTACAGTCCCGCTAATGTTTTTTATTTGCTCGAATAGCTCCACTTGCCTGCTGATGCCGATGGCGTTCTCATCGACGGTTGGCATTTTTTGGACATAGGATGCGATCACCTGCGCCGGGTCGCGAATCAGGAAACAATGTTTCATCCCGTCACACCAATCCATGTTCATTCCCCTGGGAATATGGTGAGTCATCTGCTTTTGGTATTGCAACGGTGTGTCAGTCGGGCAGCGTTTGAGCTCTTCGATGACTTTGCGGTAATCGGTGCTCTGAGACAGCAGGATTTGCTCTCGGCAGGGATGATCCAGGCAGGTGTCTGCAAGGTAGGCGGCATAGAACGGTTCGTCCACTACCGAGCAGTCGGCCCTGTTTTCCCAGCTGCGCATTAATGCCGTTGAAATATTACGTGGGCCGGACCACATGGCGATACGCACTGTCATTAGCGGCCTCCGCTGCACTGCGCAGTGATCATCTGCCTGTAGAGATCTTGTAGGCGGTCCACCATTGGCCCGCGTTTGCCTTCGCCGATGACTCTGCCGTCGATATCCAATACCGGGGTCAAGCCGGCGAAGGTGCCGGTAACGAATGCCTCTTGCGCACCATAGGCCTGCATGACTGAAAAGTTCTTCTCATAGACAGGTATGCCATTGGCTTTGCATAGGTCGATCACGTTGCGCCTGGTGATGCCATCCAGGCAGTAGTCGCCGGAGGAGGTCCACACTTCGCCGTCGCGTACGATGAAAAAATGTGTGGAGTTGCAGGTCGCCACGTGACCGTGGGGATCCAGCATTAAAGCTTCATCGGCCCCGGCCTTGGTCGCCTGTATGCAGCCAAAAATGCAGTTCAGTTTGGAGTGACTGTTAATTCTGGGGTCTTGTACATCCGCATATCCCCTGCGTACGTAAACGGTATACAGATTGACGCCCCGGTCGTTCAAGCTTGGGTCGGCGGTCTTGTACTCGGGAATAATAACGAACGTCGGGTCAGAGATAGTGGCGGCGGGGTCCTGGTAAGGCGTGGCCTTAATGCCGCGACTCACCATCATGCGGATGTGTACGTGGTCGTCCATCTCATTAGCGTCAAGAGTGTCGTACAGGCGCTGCTTCAGGTCGGATTTGGTTAGCACCAAATCCAAGTCCAGTGCCTTGGCGCCTTCCCACAAGCGCTTCATATGCTTGTCCAGGAATGGTATGACGCCATTATGCATGCGTAATCCTTCCCAAATGCCATCACCCAGGATGAAGCCGGAATCAAATACCGAGATCATTGCCTTGTCCCGGTGAAACAACTCACCGTTGATGTTGATCTGAATATCTGCGTTACGTGGGTCTTGCTCGTAGGTGTGAGTGCTGCCCATTGTGTTGTAGTCCTTATGGATGCATTACAGGAACATCTATTGGTTATTACTACGTGACTGATGAGTGGTTGACTTGTAAAAACGCAAGTGTGCACGAGATTTTCAGCTTTGGCGAGGCGCTTCCTGTGCGCTTAGAAGGGGTGGCCCAGACTTAGGTAGTAGGCCTCGTTGTCGCTCTCGCCTTTGGCATATTCCAATCGTAAGACAATGCCTGCATCAGGCTTTAGGTCAAAGATAATGCCGGCTCCCAACATGGGGTATAGCGAGTCACTGTCGTTGCAGGACGATACTTTTTCGTATAAACAGCCGACACCGCCGAACAGAGAAGCACCCCAGCGCTTGTAGATGTGGAATCGGCTGTCCAGGTTGATGTGTGAATAGTGCTCTGCCAGGTAGTTGCCGCGGGTGTAGCCGCGCATATTAAGGGAGGAGTATCCACCCAGTGGGGCATTATGGGTCCAGCGGCCACGGGTGTTAGTGGCAAGGACATGGCCGTCGCCAAAACTCCAGTAGTTGGTGTAGTTTGCCTGATAGGCGTCGAATGACTCTTCCCCACCCAGACTCTCTCTATAGGCTACGTTGTTAATCACAAAGTGATTTCCGGTTTGTGGGTCGCGGGGTTCATTGCGACTGTCGAATTCGGCAACCAGGCCAACGCCATTGGAATCAAAGCCAGTAAGGCCGATCTGTTCCAGTATCGGGTCAAAAATCCCATCGGCGCCTATTAAGTAGTTCGAAACAATGAGCTGTCCACCAAGGTACCAATCGCCGCTAAGCCTGTGCAGATAGCGGAAAAAAAAAGATTCAATATTGTCTTCGGTTTTGAACCGGGTGCCGGTGCCAAGAAAGTCATCATATTCGTTGCGGATTCTGCCGTTGATATACCCGGTCTTTATCCGATGCTTGTCGCCATCGTAGTAAAGGTCGCCAAAAAGGCCGCCCACATAGGAATCAGTGTCGCTGTAGGTAACAAAGCTGGTCATCAACGACGGAGTGGACTTGGGGTCCAGAGCCTTAATGTAGCCTACCACTGCGCCCAGGGTGGTTCCCAGCTTGGGGTCGGCGCTCACGGTTGGACTTAGCAGCCAGGGAGATTCTTTGCCTGAGTCAGCCACCTTGGTACTGCTGTCATCGCTGTCTGCAGCGCCGGCTGTCTGCGTTGTGAAGGCGATGACGACAAAGGCTATGGCTTTGACTAGCCAAGACGTGTAATTGGGCATGGTATGTCCTTGGGAAAACAGCTGCTATATTGTGGAGTATACCAACTGAACCGAGTCGGAGACGTAATAGTGGAAATACAACAGTCTGGAGAAGTGCAGCAGGGGTCTTTGGAAAAAGGACTGGCAGGAGACTATGAACTCAATATGGGTAGCTGGTTCTCCGAGGCCTGGTCCAGAGTGGATGGCAACAAGGGTACGATATGGTTGTCACTGCTGTTCTATATGGGACTGGCGCTGTTGATAGGCATGTTTTTCGGCATCATCAATAGTCCAACCCTGGATCCTCAGGAGATTCAGCCGCCAACGGTCATCGACATGATTGGCAACCTGGTCTCAGCTCTTGTTCTGATGCCCATGGCCGTGGGTCTTTCCTTTGTGTCGGTAGCAGTGGCGCTTGGGCTTTCGCCTAATCCCAAAAGCCTGTTCGGCTGGTATGACAATACACTTAAGATATTTATGACCGGGGTGTTGGCGAACCTGATGATCGTGCTGGGTTTGTTTTTGCTGGTCCTACCGGGCATTTACCTGATGGTGAGTTATCAGATTGCCTTACCCCTGGCGGTCGATAAAAAACTGGGGCCATGGGAAGCGCTGGAGACCTCGCGCAAGGTCATAGGTCGCCATTGGTTCCTGGTGCTGAGTTTCGATATTGTTGTCGGCCTGGTACTGGCGGTGTCTACTATGTTGCTGGGGATACCGCTGATCTGGACGGTACCGTTGATGGTGATCGCCTTTGGTATTCTCTATCGAACGATGGTGGGTATTGAACCCGACACGCTAGACAGAACACTTGCCCGCTAGGCACAAGGTGCTCGCCGGCATCAATCTGTCTGTTCCGGAAGGGAAATCCTTAGAAAGGCGCGGGTCCCGGGTACTGTTGACGTAGCTTGGGTTTGAGCAATTTACCGGAAGGGTTGCGGGGCAGGGCATCTACAATTTCGTACAGCTGGGGGACTTTGTAACCCGCCAGATTCGCCTTGCACCAGGATTTGAGAGTATCAGCAGAAGGCGTCGCGCCCGGTGCAGGGACAACCAGTGCCAGAGGAGTCTCGCCCCATTTCTCTGAGGCCACGCCAATGACAGCGGCCTCTTGGACGTCGGGGCAGGCTGCTAATACATTTTCCAACTCAGCAGGATAGATGTTCTCGCCTCCGGAGATGATCATGTCCTTCTTGCGATCACAGATCGTGATAAACCCTTCACTATCCCAGGTACAGATGTCGCCGGTGTGTAGCCAGCCGTCTATAAGTGTTTCAGCGGTGGCTTCTGGATTGTTCCAGTATTGTTTCATCATGTGCCGTCCGGCAAGTAACAACTCGCCTGCTTCCTCACTACCCTTGGGGATAGTGTTGCCTTTGCCGTCAACGATATTGACCTCGGTATGCATCTGCGGCCGGCCGCAGGAGCCGACCTTGGCTGCCGCGTCTTCTGGCAGGAGCAGGGTACCAGGGCCGCAGGATTCAGTGAGTCCGTACGCCTGGTGAATGCTGACGCCTAGCGCTGCCCAGGCATCCAGCAGTGATACCGGAACAGGCGCCGCTCCGGTGGCTATCCAGCGCACCGACGATATATCGCACTGCTGCCGTTCGGGAGCGTGCAACATGAACTGCAGCAGGGCGGGAACTGCCATGAAAATGCTTATCTTTTCCTGGTCTATGCAATTGAACATCCCAGGCATATCCAGATCGCGCATGATGATGCCTGTGGCACCGCGATGGACCAGCAAAGAGGTGGGGTTCAGGCAGCCCACATGGAACATAGGCAGAGCCAGCAAGAAGCGGTCGTCACCGCGCATGTCCGAGGTAGACATGCTGGTCAGTTGTGACCACAGCATGCCGTCGTGGCTGTGGACCGCGCCCTTGGGGTAGCCGGTTGTGCCGGAGGTGTACATGATGAACAGGTTGTCGTTGTCCCAGGCCCCTGTAGGGGGTTCTTCGGTGCTGCTGTTGGCGGTCAGCGTGTCGTAGTCGTTCGCCCAGGGAGGAGGGCTGGTGTTATCGCCAGCGCAGCGCAGCCAGTGCTGGCAGTTAAGTTTGCCACGAGAGCCTGATTGCAATTCGCCTGTGACATCATCGAAGTCGGCATCGTAGATAAGCACGGAGACACCTGCATCGCTGAGAATATAGTTAATTTCAGCGGCAACCAGACGCCAGTTTACCGGCACCATGACGGCGCCTATCTTGGCGATGGCAAAATAGCTTTCAACAAATTCGATGCCGTTCTTGAGCAACGCAGCCACCCGGTCGCCGGGCCTTATTCCTCGCGCCAGCAATTCGTTGGCAATGCGATTACTTCGCTCGTTAAGCTCTCGGTAGGTGAAACGCCGTTGCCGTTCCCACTCAATGAAGGCTTCCTTGTTTGGCGTAATAGCAGCGCGTTTGGCAAGCAGCAGTCCGATGTTACTGGGCATGGCGGTATAAGCCTCTGTCAGGGCGGGTATGATTATTTAAACTGAAATGAAGCGTTGTTGCGAGCCAGGCCAGGGGCGGCCAGCAAGAGGTAGAGAACGCCCCTTGCGGGGCGTAGAGTCTCGTTAGCCTGCTAAAGGCCCGAGACCGCTTGCAACGAATACCGCAAACACTGCCATAGCAGTGCTAAAAGAGATTATCTGAGTCATTACCATGCCCTGGTTGTTAGGTTTTTATATCCATCAAGTAGGCTACGCTACACTGAAGAGCGGCGAATATAACGATTTGTGAGAAGTTTGAATAGCCCTGAATGAAATTCGCCGCGTCGCAAATACACGAAGAGTTGTAGATGTCTGCATCTCCACAGATCTTTAACGGGACTGACAGCGAAAACCATGAAAAAAGCTCTATTGATACTGGCATTTATCGCCGTATTCTTTGCCGCCTACCTGGTCTTGATCAAACCTTCCGGGGAACCATTGCAGTTGGAAGAACACTATTCCTGGCTGTATGACGGTAAAAGTCTGGAGGGATGGCGGGTCATTGGCGGTGAGTCCACATTTGAGGCAGACGGAGAGTCGATAAAGGGTATACACGGGCCTGGCGACAATACGTTTCTTCGTACTGAGAAGTCCTATGCGGATTTCAACCTGCGAATGCAGATGCGCTGGGATGAGTTAGGAAATTCCGGCGTGTTGTTTCGAGCCCAGCAGCGTGAGGATGATGGCAGGGCCTATGGCTACCAGTACGAACTGGACCATTCAGATCGTGCCTGGAGCGCCGGCATATACGATGAAGCCAGACGCGGCTGGTTATTTAATCTGGAAAACAACCAGACAGCCCGGGAAGCCATCAAGCTTGATGATTGGAACGATATTGAGATCAATGCCCGCGGCGGCAAGTTAAAGACCTGGATTAATGGTGTGGTCGCGGCAACGGTGGTCGACGCTTTCGACGCACAGGGGTTTATCGCCCTGCAAGTGCATTCCGGTGACATCGGGATCATGCGCTGGCGCAATATCCGGATCAGGGAGTTTGACCCGGTGGCGAAGCCCGGCGCGGATTTGGTTGCCGATGACTGGCTGCTGGACGGGCTGGATACGTTTGAGTTGCAAGGCTCCAGTCTTTGGGGTGTATTGCGCAGTGATGCTGCCTGGTTAAGTCCCAGGCGACGTTTTTCCGACGCCAGCGTGCGCTTTACAGTCCCTGCCTGCGATCTGCCCAGTGTGGTGCGCATGCGCTATGACAGTGGCGAAATGAGCGGTGGAGAATCTTATGTTGAGGTCAGCATTTTCGCTGATAAAGCAACAGCAAGGCTGGTAACGCCTAAAGCAGTCAGCGAAATGGAGGAGGTGACACTGGAGCCGCTACAACGGCACCAATTTGTGGGCGTTGCTATCGGTGGAGCAGCGACCCTGAGTGTTGACGGGGTAGATGTATTGCGTGTCGACAATGTGGGTCTTGCTGATAGAGGCAAGCTGCAAATCAGTCCGGCAAACTGCGCTGAACGTTTTGAACTGGCTGATTTTTCCTGGACCAATCTACGCCAGAGCCGGGAAGAGGTCGCTTTTTATAAGACCCTGGATACTGCCCCAGCGCCGGTGCTGAGTCCGCAAGAAGCGCTTGCCGCATTCAGAACTGCACCCGGTTTCGAGATAGAGCTGGTGGCCGCTGAGCCATTGGTCGAAGACCCCGTGGCGATGGCCTGGGACGAATACGGCAGGCTCTATGTGGTTGAAATGCGCGGTTATATGCCCGATGCCTATGGTACCGGCAGTGAGGAACCCGTAGGTCAGGTGGTGAGACTAGAAGACACCGATGGTGACGGTCGTATGGACAGCAGCGAGGTGTTTTTGGGCCAATTGGTTAATCCTCGGGCGGTGGCCGTGGTGAATGAGGGTGTGCTGATTGGCGAGCCTCCCAACTTGTGGCTTTGTGCAATGCCATCAAAGGACGCCCTATGCGATCAGAAGCGCAGCGTCGGAGGTTACGCACATGGCAATGAAGCTGCCAACGTAGAGCATATGGAAAATCGCTTGTTACCCGGTCTGGATAACTGGCTTTACAACGCAAAATCAAAGCGCCGACTGCGGTTGGTAGATGGTGCCCTTGAGGAAAGCTACGGTCCGTATCGAGGTCAGTGGGGCATTAGTAAAGATGACTATGGACGTCTGTACTACAACAATAATTCCAACTGGCTACAGGCCGACTTTTTTCCGGGTGAGGACTTAGTAGAAGCAGGCGTTGAATCCTATCCAGATGGCATTGGCGTTAACCTGATCGAGCCTTCCGAGGTTTACTCCGTTCGGGTTAATCCTGGAGTGAACAGGGCCTACCTACAGGGCACTCTGCGAGAAGACGGACGCCTGAACAAAGCGACCGGCGCCAGTGGTCTGGTGATTTATCGCGGTGATCAGTTTCCTGCGCAATACCGTGGCCATGCTTTTGTTCCTGAGTCTGCGGGAAATGTGGTAGCCCAGTTTGCAGTCAATGAACAGCAGGTGGGTGTTGCTGCCAAGCAGCAAACTTATCCCGATGAACAGTGGGGCCAGCGAGATTTCCTTGGCTCTACGGATGAGCGCTTTCGCCCCGTTGATGCCGCTAACGGTCCAGATGGCAGCCTTTATGTTATCGATATGTATCGGGGCATAATCCAGGACGATCATTTTCTTACCGAGGAATTACGCGAGCAAATTTTCCAGCGAGGCCTTGATAAGCCAGTAGGCAAGGGACGCATTTGGCGGATTCGTCATGCCGATGGTCGAAAGGGCTATGGTTTTCCCGAATTGGGAACGGCGAATCAAGAGCAGTTGTTAACAGCGCTGGCACATCCTAACGGCTGGGTTCGCGATACTGCCCAGCGCCTGTTGATCAAATCTTCCGGGTTTGTAGTTGAGGCCTTGCAACGTATGGCGCTGGCCGGCGATACGGTGCCTGCTCTGCATGCTATCTGGGTTTTACAGGGTCGCGGCGAGTTAACGGCGTCGTTACTGGAAGAGGTACTTGCCGGTAGCGATGATCAACGCCAGATCCATGCGCTGCGAGCGGGCGCAGGTATATTGAGTGCCAATCAATTAATCGCCGCCAGCGATGTATTGCGCAGTGCACCAGAATTGGTGAGAGTGCAGTATGCATTCGCGCTGGGCTCACAAGCAGCAGACAGGGGCGTGCGTAATATTCTGGTAGGTCTCCTGGAAGACGGTGTGGAAAGTGTCTACATCCGGCAAGCGGTAGTGAGGGCGACCAAGACCTTTGAGTTAGCCTTTCTCCGAGAAATGTTGGCAGCCGATGGGCTTGCAACCCAAGACGATAACTCGATTGCTGCACTGCGAGCGCTGGCGGCAGCTGCTTATCGCAGTATTCGTCCGGATATGAGCAGCACTGACATCCCCAATCCGGAGCTGCTCGAGCTGCTCGAGTTGCTGGAAAGTCGCACTGGCAAAAGCGTCTGGCAGCAAATCGCCCTGTTGGCAGGCTTCCAACCCCTTGCCAGAACCGATGGCTTTATAGCGGCCAATCTGCAGGAGGCACCGCCGATCTTTGCGGACACCAACATTAGCGAGAAAGATCCTCTGTGGAACGCGCGCCTGGCAGCGCGTGTGGTTTTCACCTGGCCAGGCGATGAGCTGGCCCTGGGTATCAAGCCACTGAGTCCCGAACAAATGGCGTTAATGGAAACTGGGCGTCTCTATTACCCCACTTGTGCCAATTGCCATGGGGCCGCTGGCGCCGGCACTGCCGGGCTCGCACCGGCCTTGGCTGGGGCAAGTTGGGTCACGGGACCGCCTGAGTGGCTGGCCAGAATCATACTGCAGGGACTCAATGGTCCGATTGAGGTCAATGGCCAGCAGTGGAACGCTATTATGCCGCCTCATGGACACCTTAAAGAGCTTGATGACCAGACGCTGACAGGCTTGATGGTTTATCTGCGTCGCAGTTGGGGCAATAAGGCGGATCCCGTCAGTATGGAACAAATTGCCGAAATTCGTCTGGCCAGTGCCCAGCGCAAAAAGCCCTGGACAGTAGAAGACCTGAAGAAAGTGCCCTTCGATCGCGGTTATGGGCGTTTTGTGGGCAAGTACAACATTAGCTTTATCACCATGACGATTGAAGAAACGCCAGAGGGGCTTTACTTGTCAGTACCGCTTTACGGCGAGGGACTGATGGAGCAGGTTAGCGATACAGCTTTCAGGGGCAGTGCGGGCAGTGAAACGGTCACCCTGAATTTTGTACTCGATGACGAGGGGCCGGCGAAGAGTTTTATTCTTTTTCGGGACGGTGAAAAAATCACCTTCAAGCGCAAATAGTTACGCGGGTTACGCGCACTAGGCTTTGCGCTTCATCAATACTGCTGACCAAATGGCGATCAGAGTTAGTCCGCCAATTTCGCGGGCCTCCTCTATTGATCGGTTTTGCATGCTGATGGATTCGACGATGTCGGCGGGTGACACCTTGCCGACTACCGATGGCAGCAGGGTACCAATCCAAATCAGGCTGATAACCAGTAGGGTAGTTGGATACCATTGTGGCAGGTCTTTGCGGAACCACACGATACACATGCCGGTTGCAGCGAGATAGATACAGATCCAGCTCCAGGGGTCAGGGTCATTGTACTGGACCAGCGCGGAAGCCAGATATACGAGTAAGAACAGCGAATTGAGAACGAAGTAAATCACTTAGGTAAAACCTTTGTGCTGAGCGGGGCAATCTGCTGGTCCCGATTCTCTTTGCAAACCAACATACAAACTTAATAGGACACTCAAAAGCAACTGAATATGAAGAGAAATACGACTTTACTCCTGCTGGCGGTTCTCGCAGCAAGCCCTGTTGCTGCTGAACCTATGGAGCACACCCTGGTGACAGGTTCCTATGCGCCATTGCCTGAATTGACCGCCTCGGTCTCTGTGCTGGAGCAGGCTGAAATCCAGCTACTGAACAAGCGCTCTCTTGCCGAGGTATTGCAAACTCTCCCCGGCTTATTGGTGGAGCAACAAGGTGGCCCAGGTGGTCTGACAGCGGTATCCGTTCGCGGTGCAGAATCAAATTTCACCCTGGTATTACTTGATGGCGTGCCGGTAAACGATCCTACCAATACTCGCGGCGGCGGATTTGATTTTGCCAATCTGAATCCCTCCCTGGTGGAGCGGGTAGAAGTGGTGCGCGGCGCGCAGTCGGCGATTTATGGTTCAGATGCCCTGGCGGGCGTTATCAATATTGTTACTCGCCGGCCGACCTCCGGGCACAACGCCCAGCTGGGTGCTGAATGGGGCGAGGATGATTTCGAGAATTATTCAGCGGGTGCTCAGGGCGCTGGTGACAACTGGGACTATTCCCTGGGTTATGCATACAGGGACGATGGTGAGCCGGTTCCGGGAAGTACCCGGCAGAGCGATAACGCCAGCGCGCGCCTGGGTTGGAATCCTGCGGCGGGGCATCGTCTGGAGTTCGGCTATCGTTATCTAGACGGCAGCAGGAGTTCCTACCCCGAGCAGGGTGGCGGTCCGCAATATGCTCTGACCGATGATCTTGATCGTAGCGACTATCGTGACCAGCTGTACTCGATTGTCTGGAATGCCCGGATCAGTGAATTGTGGCTGAGTAACTTGTCGGCCGATCGCTTTTCCCATGAAGAAGACTATGCATCTCCGGGAATCATTCCTTACCTGGAGGTGCCACCTAATGGCGCTAGAACGGACTTCCAGCAGGACCGCTTGCGTTGGGTCAATTCACTTTCTCTGGATGGTGAAACAGAATTTAACCTGGGGGCTGACTACCGCAACGAAGATGCTAGTAGTGAGGGTTACCTGGAGTATTTTGGCGACTTTTATCCTGCCGATTATGACCTGGAGCGCAGCACCGCAGGACTTTTTGCCAATCTATCCATATCGCCTGTAGAGGCTTTGTTGCTGCAGGGAACCGCGCGGCACGATGATCCAGATGGCTATGATTCACAGACCTCATTAAGCCTGGGTGGTCGCTATCGCCTGACCAATACCCTGTCCACCAGTGCCAACTGGGGCGAGGCATACAAATTGCCCAGCTTTTCCGCACTGGGGCACCCCTTGGTGGGTAACCCGGACCTTAAACCAGAGACCGCCACTAACTGGGATATTGGACTTAGCTGGGGGGTCAGCGACCATCTGCGTCTGGCGGCGACTGCCTTTTTTAATGACTACAGTGATCTTGTGGATTTTGATAGCGAGACCTTTCGCAACGTTAATCGAAAAAACGTGGAGACCAGTGGCGCAGAACTGGAGTTGGCATGGCAGGCCAGGCAGAATCTGGAACTGCGAGGGCAGGTGACATACACAGGTATCGACGTAAAAGGCGAAGACACCATACTCACGGGGCGCCCGGAGTGGGTAGGCTCGCTGACAGCACGCTGGCAAATGACGGCGAATTGGGAAGCCGCTCTGGACTATCGTTACACCGGACAACAATGGTCGACGACACGTTATTCGGGTATGGAGGAGTCCCGCGAGCTGGATGACTTCCATCGCCTGGATTGGGTATTACATTGGGCGCTAGCAGCGGACTGGCAACTTCAGTTTTCGACAGACAATCTGTTGGACGAAGATTACCAGACCTCTATCGGCTTCCCAGCACCCGGGCGCAGTTTCCGCTTTGGCGTACAATACGGCTTGTGATTGATAGCGGCTATAACAAGAGCATAGTGACATGATCCTGCGACTACTGACTTTTTCTCTCCTGCTTACTCTGTTTGCCTGTGCAGACAAAGAGATTATCGACCCCTCTGAATGTAAGAATGAATTGAGTGGGCAGGAGCAAAGCGCGGGCTGGCGTTTGTTGTTTGATGGGCACTCTCTGGACCAGTGGCGCAGCTATCATGAGGAAGAGGTCAACAGTGGTTGGGCGAATGAAAACGGTTGCCTGGCGCGAGTTGGCTGGGGTGGCGATATTATCAGCCGTGAACAGTTTGCTGATTTTGAACTTAAACTGGACTGGCGTATTAGCGATTCTGGTAACAGCGGTATTTTTATCCGTGGTGACGAGAGCGAAGACACTATTCATTACACAGGTTACGAAATGCAAGTGTTGGATAACGTCGGTCATCGTGACTCAAAAGACCCTTCTCATCGCGCTGGCGCTTTCTATGACATGATCGCGCCTGATCACGACACCACTCAGCCTGTTGGCTACTGGAACCAGGTGCATATTATCGCTATCGGACCGGATGTGGAGTTCTGGCTCAACGGGCGAAAAACAGCCAGGTTTTCCCAAGGGAGCGCAGAGTGGGAGGCACTTTATCAACAGAGCAAATTCACTAGCCGCAAACGCTACGGCTCATTACTGAAAGGGCACATCGGCTTTCAGGACCACATGGACAAAGTCTGGTTTCGAAATATTCGAATTCTCGAAAGGTAATTAGAGGCGCTGTTTAGCGCTTAATCTCAAATGCTGACTTCTTTGTTTTCCGGCGTCAGTTTCATTGGCAGCCATCCGAGAACGATTCTGTGAGGAGTATAACCGAGCCGGACAGCTGATCATCGCGCGCCGGGTGCCGACTGTAGCGGTTGCTGTTAAAAAGTGTCAGTCGTTCAATTATGTAGTTGCCTGGACACGGCTTAGCGCTTGTCCGCCACCGCTAGCAGGGCTACTCTGGGCGTTCACTAATGTTGATCAACAATAGGTACTAGAATGCGCGCAGCCTTGCTGACAGAAGCACGCAAACCCTTGGAAATCCGCGATGATATTGAAATCATTGAACCCAGGGCGGGTGAGGTAAGGGTCAATATCAAGTTCTGTGGTCTGTGCAATTCAGACCTGGGTTTCGTTACCGGTAAAGCGCCGCTGATGGGGCCACAGGTGCCGGGGCACGAAGCATCAGGGGTGGTGGAGTCGCTGGGGCCAGGGGTTACGCATCTGGCGGTTGGTGATCATGTTGTGCTAACCCCAGCAGCGCCCTGTGGGCATTGCTATTACTGCCAACGCGCTCAACATAATCTTTGTACCAACGCTATGGGAATTCTGTCGGGCATGCTGCCGGATGGCAACACGGGTCTGTCTTTGGACGGGCAGCAGGTCTTCAGGGGCTGTGGTATTGGCGCTCTGGCAGAATACGTAACACTGCCTGCCACTGGCGCTATCAAAATTGATAAGGACATCCCTCTGGATGTGGCCTGCGTTATTGGCTGTGCGCTGCAGACAGGGGTTGGCGCGGTGCTTAATACTGCCCAGATGGAGTCCGGCGCTACCTGCGTTGTGCTTGGGCTTGGCGGTATAGGCATGGCCGTCATACAAGGTGCTCGTATTGCGGGTGCATCGGTCATTATTGCCTCGGACCCGGTCGCCGAGCGCAGAGACAAAGCAAAGGGATTTGGTGCCACGCATGTCGTTGATCCGACCACTGAGGATATCAATGCCATAGTAATGGAATTAACCTCTGGCATTGGCGTGGACTACGCTTTTGAGGCAGCGGGAAAAGCAGTGCTGGCGGAGCAGGGTATTCAAATGACGCGCATGGGTGGGACTACCGTCTTCGTGGGGTCGCCGGGTATCGAGGAGAGTTTAACCATTCCCAATGTCGTACTGTTTCAGGCATTGGAGAAGAAACTTTGTGGCTGCTTGTTAGGTTCCAGCAACTCCCTGTTTGAAATTCCCCGACTGCTGCGCCTGTGGCGCAGGGGTTTGCTGGATATGGAAGGCATGATTACCAGACGCCGACCGCTGGCAGAAGTCAATGAAGGCTTCAAGGACCTTGAGCAAAGTAGGGGTATTCGTACAGTCATCGAGATTTGAGCCAACGCGTTTGATTGCTATCAGTAGGAGAATCAGTGAAAAATTTTGAACACAAGGTTGCCGTCATCACCGGGGCTGCCAGTGGCATCGGTTTGGGTATTGCACGCAAAGCTGCGCAACTGGGTATGCATCTGGTGATTGCAGACATTGAAGAAGAACCCCTGGAATCGGCCAGGGTAGAGCTGGAGTCGTTGGGTGTTGGCGATGTTCTGGCGGTACAGTGCAATGTCTCCGACGCTCAGCAGATGCAGCAGCTTGCGCAGCGTACCTTTGCTGCCTTCGAGACAGTGCACCTGTTGGTCAACAATGCGGGCGTAGGAGGCGGCAGTAATAATCTCTGGGAAATGGACACTGATTACCTGGACTGGGTGCTAGGTGTAAACCTCTACGGCGTAGTGCACGGGTTGCGAAACTTTACACAGGTGATGATTGATCAGGGGGAGGGTCATATCGTCAATACTGCCTCCGTCGCTGGCCTGATGTCGGCGCCGAACACAGGTGCTTATACCATTTCCAAACACGCGGTCGTCGGCCTGTCAGAAATGTTACATGGGGAACTGAGTAAGGCGGGAGGAAAAGTCGGCGTGTCGGTACTTTGCCCTTCTTTTGTCGATACCCGGATATTCGCTTCAGAGCGCAACCGGCCCCTGGATGAAACATCAAAGCTAGATCCGGATTATGTCGTCGAGCAGCAGGCAATGGAGGAGATGGCATCAGAATTCTTCAAGTCAGTTGCCATCTCCACTGAACGGGTTGCAGACCAGGTGTTCGCCGCGATAGAGGCGGAGGAATTTTACATTCTGACCCATCCGCAGGGCTCTAAAACGCAGGTAGAAGCGCGTATGCGCAGTATTCTGGACGGTGGTGTTCCGACGGCTACAGGGCCTGAGAGCTTTCCATTCGATTAAAGAGCGTTCGCCCTAAGCCTGCAATGAGCCCAGATAGGCTTCCTTGACCTTCAGTTTGTGCAGTTTTTCACTGGCATTACGCGGCAGGGGTGCGTCTGCAAACTGAATCACCCGGGGCACCTTGTATCCTGCCAGGCGCTCCTTGAGGAACGCCCGCAGGGTTGGCTCATCCAGCATTTGCGCGGGGTCCAGAAATACCGTCATTACCAACTCCTCGCCCATTTTCTGATCGGGCTCACCAAACACCACGACCTCACGAACCTCTGGGCGTTCATAGGCGGCTTGCTCGATTTCACCCGGATAAATGTTCTCGCCGCCGCGAATGACGATTTCCTTGATACGACCGGTAATAAACAGGAAACCATCGTGATCCAGCATGCCAATATCGCCAGTTTTCATCCACCCGTCTTCACTGAACGTGTCGGCATTGGCCTCTGGTTTCTGCCAGTAGCCCGGGGTGCAGCTGATCCCGCGCATCTCGATTTCACCCGGTTCGCCTGCGGCCAGTACCGTGCCATCTGCAGCCACGAATCGCATCTCCATTATGGGGGAGGGGACACCTGCCGAATCAGGCTTGAAGTCGAATAATGCGCCGCTCATTGTGCCGCCCACCGCCATGGTTTCAGTCATGCCGTAACCGGCAGAACTGCTGGGGTTAGTGACCCGGGAACGAATCAGTTCAGGTAGGCCAGCAGGCGTAGCTGCACCGGCGGCGCTGATACGCATCAGCGACTGGGTGTCGTAACTGTCGTAGTCTGGGTGACTGAGTAAGTCCTGAAGAATTGCGGGTACAGTGGACAAGCCAGTGACTTTTTCCTGGTCTATCAGTTTCAGGGCCTGGGTACTGTCCCATTTGTACATCATCACGACTTTCTGACCCATGGCCACAGGGAGATAAAACCCGCCAAGCAAACCGGTCGCATGAAACAGAGGAACGGTAAGCATGGGCGTCTCACGTTCAGCGCCACCGCGATATTCCCGAGGACCACCTTCAAACTCAGCGACCAGCAGCCCCAGGAACATCATGTTCATCAGGGCCTGACCGATCGCGGCGTGTCGGTGCAGAACCCCTTTTGGAAAACCGGTGCTGCCGGAGGTATAGAGGATCAGCGCGCTGTCTTCAGAGGCTATCTCTACCGGCGTGTAAGACTGATTTTCGCCAGCGCACAGAACATCATCGAACAGTGCCACGTTTGCAGGGCGTGTTATCTCCTGCGAATCCGGTACCACAATGGCTGCCAGGCCGAGGTCGTCAAACTTGCTGGCGATGAGTCGGAATCGTGCCTCATCGCATATCAGTAAGCTGGCGCTACAATCGGTAATGGCATACTCCAGTTCCTCTGTTTTGCCCCAACTGTTGATTGGCACCACGATGGCGCCCACTAGCGTCGCAGCGCCGTAGGCAATCATCCATTCGACGTTGTTACGCATGGCGATAGCAATTCTGTCGCCTTTCTCGATTTCAAAATCACCCTGTAACTGACTCGCTAACGCATCTACATATTTGAATAGACGGTTGTAGGTATAGCGCTGGTCCTCGTAGATGAGGAACTCCAGCTCACCGTGATTGCGCGCATTGTTGAGTATTTCCAGTGCCGTTTTAGGGGCATGCTTGTAGGCTTGGTAGCTGTGCCCATCAAGCACTTGCTCTGCCACCTCAAAAAAGGCACCGGGGCCCGTCAGTTCGGCTTTTTTGGCTTTGATTGCGCTGCCTGAAACGGTCATTTGTGTGGCTCCTGAAACGAGTAGCAATATGCCGCAACTATACTCCACAAAAGGAGGGTTATAAGCCGGGCGCGGTTCTAGGGGCCTTGTAATTCAAGGTATTAAACCCGCAAGATGCTTATATGCTGGCAACGACCAATTGAGCCTGTGGCGCAGGCCGATCTCCGTTAGAGTGATCGTGCACAAAAAACTGACCTATCCAGGAGCGAAACCATGGCAATGCCCAGCGACATTGGGATTATTGATCTCATGCTGATGATTCCCAGCGACGAGCAGGATCATTGGTACGATTATATGAAGGGCATGTTTCTGGATCGCGAGAGCCGTGAGATGTTTAGCATGCCGGCACAGTACATGTTTAACGTTCCGGACTTGAAAGACATTAAGGATGGCCTGGGCTATACCCTTGCCCAAATGGACAAGCACGGCATCGCTAAAGCGATGGTGGGCATTAGCGGCGATGCCTCTTTGACCCATGAGCGAGCCGTAGCCGAGCATCCTGAGCGCTTTTTCGCCTCTTATGAGGCCAATCCCAACCTGGCGATGGATGAAGTGAGGAAGATACGTCGCCTCAAACAGGAGTTCGATATTAAGGCAGTGACGGCCTTCCCATCGGGTTTGAATCCGCAGGTGCCTATCAATGACAAACGCTGGTATCCGATCTACGCCACCTGCGTAGACCTGGATATCCCATTTTGTCCCTGCGTGGGTGTTCCCGGCCCCCGGTTGCCGATGGAGCCGCAGAAGGTAGAGCATCTGGATGAAGTGTGCTGGTTTTTCCCTGAGTTGAAAGTGGTAATGCGACACGGCGGTGAGCCCTGGACCGAGTTAGCCTGGAAACTGATGCTCAAGTATCCGAACTTGAATTACATGACCAGTGCCTTTGCTCCCAAGTACTACCCCGAGGACATTATCAATTTTGCCAATACCCGTGGTTCGAACCAGGTGATGTATGCCGGCTATTTTCCCATGGGAATATCCCTGGAACGCATTTTCAAAGATATGCCGGATGTGCCTCTGCGCGACGAAGTCTGGCCAAAATTTTTGCGCGACAATGCACAGCGGGTGTTCAAGCTCGACCAATAGACATTAGCTCCGGGAAGGGCGCATCAGCCTATTGTTTGTTGCCGCAGTTCAGGAAGCGCTGAGTTTGGTGAGCTGCTGCATCATGTCGTCGAAACTCCAGTGGGCAGCCATGCGCGTGATCAAGCCGGCTTCGTTGACTTCATACACTGCCAGCATGTCACAGTCGGTAAAATTGCCATCGCCAAGGTCGTTTGTCGCCACCTGAGCCACACAGCAGTTGTAATCTCCACTGGTCCAGCGTTTGTCGACACGAATCTCAATATTGGCCTGACCTATAACAGTGTCCCAGAACTGCTCAATCGCCGCTTTGCCCCGATGGCCGTTACCGGCGGGGTCCATAGGGGACTTGCCCGCCGGGTCTGCTACTACGGCATCATCGGTATACAGCGCCAGCCAGGCTTCCTTATTGCCTTCCATGGCGTATTGGATGGACTTCTTGTTCGCTTCAACGGCGAGGTGGGGTTTATCAGTCACTTTCAGATCCTCTTATTGGCTTTTTCCAAGATGGCGTTCATCTTCCTATCTCAAGCTCATCCAAGTAAAGATGTATTGTTAAACCAAGCCCCGATTCCGGTGATGATGAGCAGGCGGTGCAACGGGTACTTGGATAGTATGAACAGCATACCGTTAACCTTTATTTTCCCCGCTGCTTGCCCGGTAAAACCAGGCGCAAGTTGAACGGGAAAAAACCAGGAACTGGAGAAGACAGATGCATCTTGCTTTCAGCTCAATGAATACCCCCAGTGACCCGCACCCGGCAGAACTGGCCCGACTCCTTGAAGAGCGTGGTTTTGAGTCGCTGTGGTACGGCGAGCACAGTCATATACCCTGTTCCAGGGCCACGCCCTATCCGCCGGGTGGCCAGATGCCTGACCCGTATAAAAATATGATGGACCCCTATCTGTCGCTGATGACAGCCGCAAATGCCACCACAAGCCTGAAATTGGGTACTGGCATTGCCCTGCTAATGGAGCGCGATATTTTTTCCCAGGCGAAAACCATAGCTACTCTTGATCGTCTGTCTGGTGGGCGGCTGATGATTGGTACCGGTGTGGGCTGGAACCAGGAAGAGTATGAAAATGCCAATCCCCATCCGTTTAACAAACGCTATGCTGTGTTGCGCGAGACGGTAGAGGCAACTCGTGCGCTTTGGTCGGAGGCAGAGGCTGGCTATCAGGGCCAATACATCAAATTTGATCCAGTGTGGCCTGGTCCCAAGCCCTTACAGCAGGGTGGCCCGAAGGTTTTTCTTGGCGCAATGGGGCCACTGGGGCGCAAGCATGCCGCTGCCTGGGCCGATGGTTGGTATCCAGTTGATGTTGCCATGGGAGAGGTTGCGGAGACTGTGGCGTCGTTTCGGGAAGAAGTAAAACAGGCCGGGCGTGACCCGGATGAAATTGAAATTAATATTCAGATCATGGACACCAGCAACCTTGACCGACTCAAGGAGTATCGCGATATAGGCATCCAGCGAGCAACAATTGGCGTATCCATGGATCTTTGGGATAAACCTGAGGCCATGATGCCGATGATTGACGACTATGCGAAAGTTATTCCGCAACTGGCTTCATAGCAAAGCGCTGGAGAGGGCAAATGAGCGAACTAACGCAACAGCAGTTACGGGCCACTGCAGATAAATTGATCGCGGCTCATCAGCAGGCATCAAAGAGTAATGACTGGTTGTTTTTTGTGGATGAAATTTACGCGACTGACTGCGTCTATACCTGCCAGTATGCGGGCGTGATGGATGTGGTCGCTAATGGTATCGACGAGATCAAGGCAACGCATTATGGCCGCGACATGCAAGTCGGCTGGGAAGGCTGGAGCTTTCCCTATAAGGGGGTATACACGGGCAGTGATAACAGCCTGATCACCCACTGGCTAAACCGAGGCCCTGGAAAACGAGAGGACGACAGCTATTACCAGACTCCGGGGGTCTCCTTCATAACACTTAATCATGATGCAAAAATTTGTCATCAGTTCGATATGTTCGATCTGGCACATCAGATGAAACTTTGCGACGAGCTTGAAGATGCAGGGCTGCTGTCACCGCAGCTGAAAGAACAATGGGTCATCCCCATGAAACATAAACTTGAAACACAATTGGCCAGTAATCAATGAGCTATCAGAAAATCACATTAACCGCTTTTGGCGGCCCCGAGAATCTCGAGCTGGAGACGGTGGATACGCTGCCGGAGCCCGGCGTCGGCCAGGTTCGGGTAAAAGTACTAACGGCCGGTACGGGTTTTACCGATACGATAATTCGCCAGGGCCAATACGTTGATGTAAAGGACAAGCCGCCATTCACGCCGGGCTATGACTGGTTCGGTGTGGTGGACAAGTTGGGCTCAGGGGTGACCCAGTTTGAAGTCGGACAGCATGTTGCCGACATGCCGGTCATCGGCGGTTACACCCAGTACCTGTGTGTCGACGCAGATCAGTTGGTCCCAGCGCCGGAGGGTCTGGACCCAGCCCAGGCAGTCGCGATGATTCTGTCGTACACCACCGCCTATCAAATGCTTACGCGTATTCGTCTGCTGTCACCCGGGTCTACGTGCCTGGTCCATGCTGCCGGTGGCGCAGTTGGCAGCGCCTTGTTGGAGTTGGGCCGGGAGATGGGGCTGACAATGTTTGGAACCGCATCTCAGGCAAAGCACGCGTTGATCCGTGGCTTCGGTGCCACACCTATTGACTACCGGAATGAGGATTTTCAACAGCGGGTCATGGACGAGACTGGCGGTAAAGGTGTTGATGTGGTTTTCGACACGATTGGCGGTAAAAGCTGGTCGCGTTCCTACCAGTGCCTGGATAAGGGCGGCATTCTTATCGCCTTTGGCGCCTTGCAGGTGACCACGGGACAAGAGAGTGTGCCCTCATTGTTGTGGGGCTTTAGCAAACTGTTACTGGGTTGGAAACTACTGCCGGACGGTCGTGCCAGTACCTTCTACAACATCCATACTCGCAGAAAAAAACTGCCCAACGAGTTCAAGGAAGATGTTTCTGCGCTGTTTGCAATGCTCAAGGCAGGCAAACTAAGCCCAGCCATTGAGGACGTGGTGCCATTGCAGGACGTTCAGTCTGTGCACGAGCGCATTGATAAAGCCGAGATCGCTGGCAAAGTAGTGCTGCGCTGCCATTAGGGGCAACTCGGCTTGGCTGTGCCAATCCCCGTTGGCTAAAAAGGAGAGAAAAATGTCATTGGTAGAACAGAATAAAAATTCAACCCGGGCGTTCTTTGATGCAATGCAACGGGGCGATGCGGATGCGATCGCCGATACCTACGCCGATGCTGGCAGGGTCGTCACGATGGGCAATACCCTGATTTCAGGAAGTCGCGGCAAGGAGGAGATTCGTGGTTTCGCCGGTGGTGTACTGGAGGCTTTTCCCCAAGGGCTGACGTTTACTATGCTCAATATCACCGCTGAAGATGATCGTGTAGCGGTTGAAGCAACATCAGAAGGCATGCATGTCTCCGGGCAGCCATATAGCAACCACTACCATTTCCTCCTCACTTGGCGAAATGGAGAGTTGCTTGAGTTGAAAGAATTTATGGATACCGAGCATGCGACCGACGTGCTGTGTGGCGGCGTACGCCCCTCTAGTTAGCCGCAACAGGGAAGAGGGTGGTTGATCAGTCGCGTGATGCGACTGATCAAATACTACTTGTGGGGATGTCAGGCAGCCTGTTCACCCGCCTTTACTTCCGGGTCAAAGGTAATCGGCATACGCTTGATGCCATTGACCAGGCTAGAACGTGTGTATTCGATATCGCCAGCCAGTTTGGGGTGACGCAGACGAGGTATTATTTCTTCGAACATCACTCGCATTTCCAGCCTTGCCAGGTGTGTGCCCAGGCAGAAGTGCTGGCCAATGCCGAAGGCGCGATGCTGATTAAAAAGGTCGGGCATTCTTTCGGCGCGACGCACGTCGAATTGCATGGCGTCATCACCAAACACTTCTTCGTCGTGGTTAACCGTGTGGTAATGCATGATGATCTTGTCACCTTTCTTGATTTGCTTGCCGTTGATCTCAGTGTCTTCCATTGCGGTGCGGCGCATTAAGATAAAAGCCGTGTTGTAACGCAACATTTCTTCACAGGCACCAGGAATCTTATCCGGATTTTCCACCAGATATTCCAGCTGGTCAGGATTGTCCATTAACAGGCGCATGCCGTGGCTGGTGACGGTGCGGGTAGATTCATTGCCCGCAGCAATCAACATCAAGAAGAACCAGACAAATTCATCTTCACTGAGGCCCTCTTCGCGATCAGTGCCGCGAAGCAAGGCGCCGATAATATCGTCCTTGGGGTTTTCCTGATGTTGCGCAGACAGTTTCATCGCGTACTCAATAACCTTGAACGAGGCCATTTCAGCGGCCTCTTTGTCCACCGACATTGTGGAGTCCTGATTGAACATCATGGTATTGGTCCACTCGAAGAAGTCCTTGCGGTCCTCCGCGGGAATACCGCATAGCTCCAAAATGGCGAGCAACGGCAGTTCTGCTGCCACGTCTTCGACGAATTCACACTCGCCGCGAGACGCCACCGCGTCGACAATATTTTTGGCGTGTTCACGGAATCGCGCTTCGTAGGAATCCACTGCGCGTGGGGTGAAGGTTGCCCGCACGATTTTCCGCGACTTCATTTGTCGTGGAGGGTCCATATTGATAGTCATATTGCTATGGATAGTCTCAATTTCTTCCGGGGTGTACTCATCGGCCAGTGCTGTGCGTGCCTCGCTGGAGAACAGCGTAGGATTCTTGGAAATTGAGTCGATTTCTTTACGGCCGGTTACCAACCAGTAAGGTACGCCTGTCTTGGGGTCGTCCATATAGTGGATGGGGCCGGACTTACGGATTCTCGCCAGCTCGTCGTAGGGCATACCTTCGGCATAGGTATCCGGATCAATCAGGTTCTGGAAATTCGCAAAAGGGCACTCGCTCATGGGTACTACTCCGGTTAGCTAATACAGAATCTTACTATAGACTAATAGGTGTTAGTTTCAAGTGGGTTTACGGAAGGATTTCAGCTCTATTTCAGACTATGCAAAATGTTGCAAGCAGGCTATTTTCGGTGTCATTAAGGCCTTGCCGATACGACTATGAAGCTAGCTTGCCCAGGCGGGTTTGTTTCGGTGTTACGCCAAAGTGCTTTTTGTAAGCTCGAGTAAAGTGACTGTGGTCGGCAAAGCCGATTTCCAGGGCGATAGTGCCTATCGCTTTATCCGTATCGGTTAGCAGTGTGCGCGCATGCTCAAGTCGCACCTCGGTGAGGTACTGGTGTGGGGTTTTGTCCAGGTGTTTACGAAAGCGCCGCTCTAACGCACTGACAGACAGGTTACAGGCACAGGCCAAGTCCTCCACGGAAATATGATCGGCAAAGTGTTGGCGAATATAGTCTATGGGGGCACGCAGTTCACGAAAGGGAAGTACCTTGCTTTCGGAGCGGTTCAGGTGACGGCTAATACCGAAGGATCCTATAACCGTATCGTCGGTTTTGAATATGGGCCACTTGGAGGTCAGGAACCACTCAACAGCGTCAGCGCCGCCAATCAGTTCCAGTCGGTCTGTTACCACCACGCCACGCAGCACGTCGCAGTCGTCGGCGCGATAACGTTCTGCCATATGCACCGGTGCCAGGTCGTAATCAGTCTTGCCCAATAAGCCCTGCATGCTGTGGAAGCCAAAACGCTGGTAAAACAGGCTATTACTGAAAACGAACTGACCGGCTTGGTCTTTCACCCAGGCGTGGGTGTCGGGAATCATGTCTAGCACAGCAAAACTCTGCTCAAACGTGTCCAGGGAGTTAAACATTAGTTTTGTCATTTATTAGCCCCCGCGCCGATTATATACAAATCATAACGGATTTTTTCCAAGAAATGTTGTGCCGATCGGAGGATGATGAGCCGACTGGATAATTAGCATCAATAAAAACCCAGAGCCCATGCAGGGCGAGTAGATTTCGGGAGCAATTCCATGGCAAAAATTCGTATGGGAATGGTCGGTGGGGGCGAGGGCGCCTTTATCGGCGAAATCCATCGTATGGCTGCGGCGCTGGACGGCGAGATTGAGCTCGTGTGCGGTGCATTTAGCAGCGACTCCGCGCGTTCGCTGCGATCAGGTAAGGCTTTGTACCTGCCAGCCGAGCGGATCTATGGCGATTTTAACCAGATGATGTCAGCTGAGGCCTCATTGCCAGAGGATCAGCGGATGCAGTTCGTGGCTATCGTGACGCCCAATCATCTGCACTATCCGGTTGCAGTCGCTGCGCTGCAAGCCGGCTTCCACGTGCTGAGCGACAAACCAGCGACATTTGACCTGGCCCAAGCGCTGCAATTACGTGAACTCCTGAAAAACTCTGACCGCCTCTACTGCCTTACCCATACTTACACTGGCTACCCTCTGGTAAAAGAAGCGCGTGAACGCATTGCCCAAGGCGAGCTGGGCAAGGTGCGCAAAGTGGTGGTTGAGTATCCACAGGGATGGTTGGCGGACCGTCAAGAGGATGGCGACAACAAGCAGGCGGCGTGGCGGCTGGACCCAGCACAGGCAGGTATTAGTAGCTGCATGGGCGATATTGGTGTGCATGCGGCGAATCTGGCTGAGTATGTGTCTGGGCTAAAAATCTCGGAACTGTGTGCTGACCTTAGCGCCTTCGTGGAGGGTCGCGAGCTCGATGATGATGGTTCTATCCTGCTGCGTTTTGAACAAGGTGCGAAAGGCTTGCTGTTTGCCAGCCAGGTATGTGTGGGCGAAGAAAATGCTATCACAGTGCGTGTCTATGGTGAAAAAGGCGGGCTGGAGTGGCGACAACAAGAACCTAATACCCTGTGGCTAAAGTGGTCTGATCGCCCAACCCAGATGTTGCGCACTGGCGGTGACTATCTCGGCGCACTCGCAAAAGCCAATACCCGAACCCCTATGGGACATCCGGAAGGCTACCTGGAAGCGTTTGCGAATCTGTACATGGCCTTTGCCAGCAAGATTCGAGCGCTGGAAGCGGGGCAGGAGGATGATCTTCGCGGCAATGATTGTCCCGGCATTGAAGAGGCTGTAAGAGGGATGCGTTTTATTGAATTGGCCGTGGCGGCAAGCGACAGCGATACCAAGTGGCACCGGTTTCAGCAAGACTGACCTTAGAAAAAAGGAGTAGCAATGTCCAAAATGAAAGGTCCCGCCATATTCCTGGCGCAATTTGTAGGAGCCGATGCTCCTTTTGACAGCCTGGCCAACATGGCGAAGTGGGCCGGTGATTTGGGCTATAAGGGCGTGCAGGTGCCGACCTGGGAGTCAGGTCTTATCGATCTCCAACGCGCAGCCCAGAGCCAGGACTATTGTGACGAGTTAAAGGGCGTGTGCGCTGAGGGTGGGGTAGAGATCACCGAACTTTCCACGCATTTGCAGGGGCAACTGGTGGCGGTGCATCCGGCCTATGACGAATTGTTTGATGGTTTTGCGCCGGATGAAGTCAAAGGCAAACCTGCCGCCCGTCAGGAATGGGCTGTCCAGCAATTGCTGTTGGCTGCAAAAGCCAGCAACAACCTTGGACTTAACGCGCATGCGACCTTTTCCGGCGCCTTGTTATGGCACACCATGTACCCTTGGCCTCAGCGGCCCGATGGTCTGGTTGAGGCAGGCTTTGCTGAGCTGGCGAAGCGCTGGCTCCCCATCCTGAATGCCTTTGATGATGCGGGCGTGGATGTTTGTTATGAAATACACCCGGGTGAAGATCTGCACGACGGCGTCAGCTTTGAGCGCTTTTTAGAGGCTAGTGGTAGTCATACCCGCTGTAATATTCTCTATGACCCCAGTCATTTCCTGTTACAGCAGCTCGACTACGTGCAATTCATTGATTACTACCATGAGCGCATCAAAATGTTTCATGTAAAGGATGCCGAATTTAATCCCAGCGGCAAGTCGGGCGTCTATGGGGGATATCAGGGATGGAAGGAGCGTCCCGGTCGTTTCCGCTCGTTGGGGGATGGGCAGGTGGACTTTTCGGGCATATTCAGCCAGTTTGCAAAATACAATTTCGAGGGCTGGGCAGTATTGGAGTGGGAGTGCTGCCTGAAGCACCCCGAAGACGGCGCCAGAGAGGGTGTGGAATTTATCAACAGACACATTATCAGAACAACCGACAAGGCATTTGACGACTTTGCCGGCAGTGGTGCTAACGAAGCAGCCAATCGACGGATACTGGGTATTTAATGCATTCCAATAACACTATAAAAACCAGGAGAACCGAGTGAGCGAACCGTTAATTGATCGCAGACGCCTCTACTATGTTGGCAACCTTTCCATCTTTATGATCGGTCTGGGCTTTGCTGTGCGGGCAAACATCGCGCCCAATCTGCAAGGTGATATCTACGACAAGATTGATCTAGCGAACTCCGCCTCCATGGTAGGGGAGGCTTTGGGTATCACTTTCACCGGCTTTGCCCTGACGTTGTTGTTTGGCAGCGCATTGGTGGACCTGATCGGTATGAAACGCATGTTGCTGCTGTCCGCCCTGGGTTATGTGGCCGGATCCGTAGGTCTACTGGTGGCGACCACCATGCCTGTGGGTCCCTCGGTTGAAACAGTGGTGTTGCTCAGTTTGCTGCTCACCGGGTTGGGCTGGGGAGCAGTCGAGGCGGCCTCCAATCCTATGGTCGCAGCATTGTACCCAGAGGAAAAAACCCATCGCCTGAATATACTGCACGCCTGGTGGCCGGCGGGCATTGTGGTGGGGGGGTTGCTAGGCGTTGCCATCGGCGCTGTGGGCATACCCTGGGAGATCAACATGTTTGTGCTGCTCATTCCCGCGTTGGTGTTGGCCTGGCTGGTGGCGACGTCAACATTTCCCCAGACTGAGCGGGTTGCCGCGGGCGTCAGCTATGGTGAGATGTTAGCTGAGTTGCTCAAACGACCTTTATTCTGGGTGTTCTGGGGCTGTATGTTCCTGACCGCCTCGGCAGAACTCGCACCTGGACAGTGGGTGAATATTGCCCTTTCCAACATCGTTGGTATGCAGGGCATTCTTTTGCTGGTGTACGTCAGTGCTCTTATGTTTGTTATGCGCCACTTCGCCGGCCCTATTGTTAATCGAATTTCATCTGTCGGCCTGATGTTTGTCAGTTGTCTGGCGGCGGGTATCGGACTTTATCTACTGGGTCTTGCCACTTCACCTGTGCTCGCGTTTGCCGCCGCTACCGTCTGGGGGATGGGCGTTTGTTACCTCTGGCCCACCATGCTGGCAATCGTGTCTGAGCGCTTTCCCAGGGGCGGCGCGGTCGCAATGGGCTTGATGGGATTTGCCGGAGGTATGGCTATCCAGTTCGTGTTGCCGAAGATGGGGTCAATCTTCGATGCAGCCAAAGCCGAAGCGGCAGGTGGTGCTGATAAGCTTGCTGGACTGTCGCCGGAGGCGATGGACGAGGTGATACGTTACGCTTCGGTAGAGTCCTTCCAGTCGGTGGCAATTGTGCCGCTGCTCTTGCTGCCCGTGTTCGGTGTGATCTGGTTGTACGACCGCAGGAATGGCGGGGACCAGTCACAGGCCATTGGCGATACTGGCAGCGACTGAGGGCTGAACTATGGACATTAAAATCGGCATGAATATGCTTTTGTGGGGGATAGAAACCACAACCAGGAAGATCCCCATATTTGAGGGACTGGCGGCAGCAGGATTTGATGGCGTAGAGATTCCCCTGGTAGGGCAGTCTGAAAGCCAGCTCAAGGAAATGGCTTCAGCGTGCGAAAGTCTTGGGCTGGAGCGAACATCTTCTGCATTCGTGGGCTTGGACACTAATCCCATCTCAGTGGATCCGGCCATCCGGGGCGCCGCCCTCAACAACCTTAAACGTGCGGTGGATGACGCCAATACCATAGGTTCGAGTATGGTCATTGGTGGCCTCTACCAAGCGCACAAGTACTTCACAGGAACGGCGGCTACGTCTGATGAGTGGAATTGGTCAGCGGAGTACTTACATGCCGCTGGGGAGTACGCGGCAAAATCCGGTGTTAGCCTTGGGCTAGAATTTTTGAATCGTTTCGAGGTGTTTCTGATATGCACTTCTGCAGACTGCAAACGCATGGTGGAACAAGTGGGTCTGGACAACGTTGGTGTGCACTACGATACCCATCACGCCAATATTGAAGATCCTGAACCCCATATTGCACTTGATAGTATTCAGGGCCAGTTGAACCATGTACATCTCAGCGAGAGTCACAGGGGAATGCTGGGAACTGGGCAGGTCGACTGGGCCGCGAATTTTGCTGCACTCAAGGCAATCGATTATTCAGGTTGGCTGGTGATTGAAGCCTTTGGCACGTCTGACCCAGCGTTAGCCGGGGCTGCCAATGTGTGGCGCAATGCATTTTCTTCACCGGAAGAACTCTACCGGGAAGGTATCGGGTTTATTCGAGATCGACTGTAAAGCGGACGGAGAGCAAGAATGTTTCAATCCGGGCGAAGGTGGATAGTGGCGATAGCCATAGGCCTCTACCTGTACTATTTGCTGCCGGCCACAGCGGAATTTTTTTACGAGCTATATCACCTGACTCAATTTGGTCCGATTTACTGGGGTTACACTGCCTTCAAAACGGGCGGCTACTACTTCGGTATTTGGGATTATCAGTTGCTGAGCTGTGTGCTGGTGGCACTTGCGATTGGGCTTTTACCCGCAGCATTCAACAGAGGAAAGCAAGATGAACAGGCGTGAGTTTCTGCAGTGTGCTGCGATTTTGGTCAGTGGCGCCAGCGTCAGTCAATTGGGCCTGGCGCTTACCGAGGAGCAACAGGCCTACCTAGCGGCGGCTCCCAATTACAATACGGGAAGTAGCAGCTTTTTCAATGAGTCCCAGCGCAAGATAATTGCCGCCATGAGCGAGGTTGTGATGCCGCGCACTGATACCCCCGGCGCGATAGATGCGGGCGTTCCAGGTTTTGTTGAACTGATGGCCGCGGACTGGTTTAACGATGAAGAGAGAACTATATTTCTCGCCGGTCTGGTTGATATTGAGACACGTATTCCAGTCGAATATGGCGCGAGTTTTGACCAGCTGGATGGCGCACAGCAACTGGAGGTGATGGAAGCACTGGAGGATGAAGCATCTGATTCTTCATGGTATGACTTTGCGAATGTTCAGCGCGACTTTATCAGTGACGCCCCCTTTATCTGCCAAATTAAAGAGCTGTCCATCTGGGGCTTTTTTACCTCTGAGGTTGGCGGTAGTCAGGTGCTTCGCTACAGTGCTATGCCGATGTATTTCGATGGGGATGTGCCGCTGTCTCCAGATGACAGCAGCTGGCTGGGGCGTATCGGATGAAACAACACTCTCGAATTGAAAGCAGGAATTTCGACTTTGACGCTATCGTTGTAGGCTCAGGGATATCCGGGGGCTGGGCTGCCAAGGAGCTGACAGAAAAGGGTCTTAAGGTGCTGGTGCTGGAGCGCGGAAAACCTCTACAGCACGGATCCGGCTATCTCGGAGAACACGCACCAGACTGGAAATTACCCTACCAGGGTAAGAGACCCAGAGAACTCTATAAAGAAGAATACAAGTGGGGTAGCAAGTCGGGAAGTTTGAATGAAGCCAATCGGCAATTTTGGAACAACGATAAGGAAAATCCCTACGCTGACGATGAAGGCAAGCCTTTTATGTGGGCACGGTCTGATGTGGTTGGGGGGCGCTCGGTGCTTTGGGGCAGGCAAAGCTATCGTTTCAGTGAACAGGACTTTCGGGCCAACGCAGAAGATGGGCACGGCATTCCATGGCCCGTTGAATACAATGACATAGCTCCCTGGTATAGCTACGTGGAAAAATTTGTCGGCATTAACGGCAGAAAAGAAGGACTGGCCCAGCTGCCAGATGGCGAGTTTCAGAAACCTATGCCGTGGTTTGCCCTGGAAAAGACAATAGAGAGCAGACTGAAAAAGAAAGCGCCCGATGTGACCCTGACCAATGCCAGAACCGCAATACTAACCGAGGATCTTCCAGGTCGAAGTGCATGTCATTACTGTGGGCCCTGCCCGCGAGGTTGTTCCACGGGAAGTTACTTCAGCTCCTTAAGTTCAACCCTGCCAGCGGCGAAAGCCACGGGAAATCTGACCATCAAGGCCAATGCCCTGGTTGAGAGGCTCGAATACGACTCGGATACGGGTAAGATCGCCAAAGTTCACGTAATCGACACGCAATCAGGAGAGCGACAAAGCTATTCGGCTCGCGTATTTTTCCTTTGTGCGTCCACTGTGGGTAGCACCCAGATTCTGATGAACTCTACCAGCGAGCATTTCCCCAATGGTCTGGCAAATCGCAGCGGGGCGCTGGGACATTACATGATGGACCACACACTTGGAGAGAGTGGAATGGGGCTGTTCCTGGACAACATGGACAGTTACTTTCATGGCAACCGACCTACAGGGTTGTATATCCCGCGTTTTCGCAATCTTGCAGGACAGGATAAAGACGCAGATTTTATCCGCGGTTATGGTTTTCAGACTTACACCCTGCGAATGGACTGGAGCACAGGGTTCAATGCCAAGGGCTTCGGTGCAGACCTGAAGGAAAGTCTACGTAAGCCAGGCCCATGGATATTTGTACTGTCGGGATTCACAGAGTGTCTGCCGTATGAGCGAAATCACATGTATCTCAGCAAGCGTAAGGTCGACCGCTTTGGTATTCCTCAGGTAGCTTTCGACTTTGAGTTCGGCGATAACGAATACAAACTACGAGAGGACGCACGGACACAGGCCGACCGTCTTCTCAAAGCAGCGGGCGCAGTGGTCTCGCTGCCTGCAGGACGCCAGCAAATGTCTATGCCGGGTGAAGGTATTCACGAGATGGGGACCGCTCGTATGGGCAACGACCCGACCCAGGCCGTGCTCAATAAATACAATCAGGCCCACGATGTGCCTAACTTGTTCGTCACCGATGGATCTTTCATGGCGTCCGCGTCCTGTGTTAATCCATCACTCACCTATATGGCTTTTACCGCCCGTGCCTGCGACTACGCTGTGACGCAGATGGCTGAAGGCGTTATTTAATTTGAGAGAGACCGCGGTATGTTAAAAAAAGCGCTGATGACTATGTCTGGCCTATTGCTGCTGCTGATTGTGGCCGGTTATTTTGTTCTGAAGTCCCAGGGCATTATTCCCAGGGCCGACTATGACCACCAGGCCCCGGCATTAGCTGATTTCAGCAAGCCTGCGATTCTGGTGCTGAGCAAGGCCAATGGCTTTGTGCATATTGATGCAATTCCGGCGGGTAAAAAAATGCTTGCGGGCATTGCTGCGGCTAATGACTGGGACATTTATGTAACGGACAACGCCGCAACACACAACGCTGTGGACCTGGCTAAATTCAAGGTAGTCGTCTGGAACAATGTCTCTGGTGATGTGCTGACGCCGGAACAACGTGCAGCACTGAAGCAGTGGATAGACCAGGGCGGGGCCTGGGTGGGTATTCACGCCTCCGGTGGAGATCCTTTTTATAAGTGGGACTGGTACGTGGATACCCTGATAGGGGCGCAGTTTGCAGGCCATACTCAGTCTCCCCAGTTTCAGGATGCCGATATCCTGGTGACGGATACTGACGCCGATATCACAGCACATCTGCCGCCTCGTTGGACGGTGAGCAATGAAGAGTGGTACGCGTTCGACAGTAACCCGCGGGACAAAGGCTACGAAATTTTACTCACCATGGATGAGCAGAGCTATATCACTACAGGCGGTAACTTCATCTGGCGTGATGACATGGAAGGGGAGCACCCTATAGCCTGGCGACACGCACTGGGACAGGGCAGGGTGCTATACAGTGCGATTGGCCATCAGGGCGCGACCTACGATGTACCCGAATTTCAACAACTAATAACGAACGCAATTCGTTGGGCTGGAAAATTTTAGCATCAGAGGTTAATTGCCTCCGGGGGAATGCGAGCCAGGGTGATTTTTTCGGAGTAGGCCATAATGCCGCTTTCAAACAATACAAAAATATTAGCATCGCTGTCTTGCGCCAGCTGTGAGTACCCCGATGGTCCTGAATGCACCGGTATCCGCTGCTGCCAGCTTTTTCCATCGTCTTTGCTTAGTTTGACCTCCAGATTCACCCGACTCCTGGGGTGACTCGGGTTGGCGAACAAGAGCAGTTTTTGCTCGTACAACAATACCGTCGCCTGGCACACGGGTGTGGCCAGGGCCTTGTCCAGTTCAGTCTTATTCCAATTAACACCACCGTCCGTTGAGATGCTGAACAGACGACCATTGGGCCGTGGTGGTCGACCAATGGGCGCTCGGTGCCGCGTGGTCATGTAGATAGCGCCGCCAGGGAGTTCTGCCAGTTCAGTCTCGTTACCAGTGTCGGCAGCTGCGCTGCGCTGCCAGCTGAGGCCATTGTCGTCACTATAGAGAACCTGGGCGCTGGATTTAACATAGCCCGGCAGTAGTAAGCGGCCTTTGTTCGGCGCAAACTGCTTTTGGATGCCGTGTCCGGGACCAAGTACAAAGTTATCATTAGCGACCTGGACTGCATCTTTCCAGCTCGATCCCGCATCAGGACTGAGCATGATTTCTGCGCTGTGAAAAACGCCGTCATGCTCATCGCTGTTGATTCCGCTCAGGTTGTAAGCCAGTAAGACATTGCCGGTCTGGGTGTCATACAAGGGTGTCGCATTGCCACACTTGCCCCTGTCAGTATTTTTCTGGTGACGACATACCACGCGCTGCTCGCTCCAGCTGACGCCGGCATTATCACTGTGGCGCAACACCAGATCGATCACACCGGTATCGAGGCTACCGTCACGCCTTGCTTCTGCAAATGCCAGTAGTCTGTCAGTTTTTAGGCTGCGCCCAGATGCCAGAACGCTGCCCGCCGGTAGGTTGAGCAGAGCCGGAATGCGATAAATGTCGTAGCCACCGTGGCCGCCGACAAACAAGTGCTGCACATCTTCTAAGGCTTCTCCGAAAACCGGCTGATTGATGAAAGCCAGAGATGCCGCTAGCGGCCACCCGAGAATCGCGATCAACGCCAATGCCAGACTAGAACGCAACAGACCCAAAGAAAAACTCGAAGCGAACAAGGCTGTAACCAGAAGTGCGAGGATCAAGCTGCCCCAGGACACAGCCAGAGCTATGATGGCTTCATCGTAAAGCGACAGTGGTTGGTAGTAGTCTGTGACTGTCGAGTCCAGAAAGACCCATAGCAGCAAGCCACACAGCAGTGGGAGCAGGAGTCGGACGACGAATGTGGAGCCCTCATCAGCCCGATCTCTATCGGTGGTAGCCCGCAGGATAGAGTAGCTGGCACTCACGAAAATAATGCCAAAAACAACCGCGATGGCGGCAACCAGCATCGCTGAAGACAGCCCCGGCGCGTTATTGATGACAAACAGGTAAAGGAAAAAACACTGTGACACAGCTGCTATGGCGATCAGTAGGCGAATGAATGTTTTCATGGATCCCCAAACTCAAGTGGTCTGCTTATTCTAATCCAGAAACTTAACTCTTTCTGAATTTATCGGCTGAACGCAAAAGCCGGTTGCAGGGAGCCTGCCTGCTCGCCGAAGGTGTACCTGTGGTCGGAAAAGGAAATAGCCTCAGTGGCATACAAGCGCGGTATCGCAGCAACCAGACGTTTTACGGCATGCGACACCGGCAAGAAACAGCGGCAATCGCTTGACATTGTACACCTATCTTTTGACAATTTGCGCAGGCAAATAAGGCGGAGGCAGCATGTGAAACCCTATATCCGCGGTGGGATACTTGAGTACTTTGCAGCTACCGTTGAGCAGCTGGGGTGCAATGTATCAGACCTTTTGGAAGCGGCTGATGTTGCTCCTGAAGTGCTCACCGTACCCGGAATATTTCTCCCTTATGCAAGCTATATGCGCTTGCTGCATCTTGCTGCGCTCGAGACCGGCACAGCCCATTTTGGTCTATTGATGGCAAAACATTCGAATGCTGAGACCCTGGGCACCATTGGCATTATCATGACGCAGGCGGAGACAGTGGTATCTGCCTGGGACACCTTGATTCATTTTTACCGTATTCACGATACCTATGGACAGGTGCGCATGAAGCAGACCACCGACTCATCGATGGTTAGCTATGGCATACCAGGTAATCAACACCCGGGCTCGCGGCAGGTTCACGACGTGGCAGCGGGGATAACCACCAACATCATGCGGCGATTCTGCGGTGCTCAGTTCCGGGCGCAACTGATCTGTTTTCCCTATCCGGAACCGCATGATCTTTCACCTTATGCAGGTTTGCATGCGCAGAGAATTACCTTTGGGGCTGACGCCATGAAGATGTATTTCGATCCCGCGCTCATGCATCAGCCGTTGCAAGGTCGCAGTGACGATCTGCAATTGACGCTGGGTGACTATTTCTCCACGAGACAAGGTGTGAAACGATCTGCCGCCAGCGAGGTAGAGGATATGATTCGTCGTCTGCTGCCTACCGGAGACTGTACTTTACCGCGGGTTGCGGAGACACTGGCGACCACGCCTCGTACCTTGCAAGCAAAGCTGGAAGACGAGCAATTGAGCTTTCGCGAGATTCTCGAAAATGTCAGGCGGGAAATAGCCACTTTTCACTTACGCCGTGGAGACATGCAGCTAACGCAGTTAGCGATGGTGCTGGGTTACAGCGAATTGAGCGCTTTTAGTCGTAGTTTTCGCGCTTGGTACGGCGTTTCCCCGCGCTCGTGGGCGTCACAAGCTGGGGGGTAGATTTGAACACTTTTTGAATGCATAGATGCAAAGGAATTCCATAATGACTCGAACCGTTTTGATCACCGGTTGCTCCAGTGGTATTGGGCGTAGTCTGGCGCTTGAACTGCACAAACGAGGGCTCAAGGTTTACGCCACAGCCAGGCGTCCAGAATCTCTTCAGGATCTGGCACTGCAGGGACTCAGTACCTTAAGCCTGGATGTCAATGACGATGCCAGTATCGCGGCGGCTATGAATGCCGTCGAAGCAGAGGCCGGGCAGTTAGACATGCTGGTGAATAACGCCGGGTTCTCGCAGGTTGGTGCGGTTGTGGATTTGACGCGAGAAGATTTACGCCGGCAATACGAAACCAATGTTATCGCGCCTGTGGCCGTTACCAGGGCTGCGATTCCACTGATGCGCAAAGCGGTGGCCGCTAACGGGGTGGCTGACCTGGTTAACGTGGGGAGTATCGTCGGCTTGTTTACCACTCCCTTCGCAGGCGCTTATTGTTCCAGTAAGGCCTGTGTCCACTCACTCACTGACGCCATGCGTATGGAGTTGGCCCCATTCGGTATTCGCACTATCACCGTTCAGCCCGGAGGTGTGCGCTCGTCATTTGGCGATCACGCGGAGGAAGCAGTGCGTTTGCCAGAAGGCTCTATTTACTTGCCATTGGAGGCAGGTATTCAGGCTCGGGCCCAGGCCGGACAGAAAGATGCCACACCCACGGACGCGTTTATAGTGCCGGTGGTGGACAAGTTACTCAAAGATTCCCCACCGATGGTGATTCGCGGCGGCAAGGGCAGCGTTGTGCTGGTGATGTTAAAGCGCCTGCTGCCTGCCAGGGCCTTTGATAAGGTAATGGCAAAGCGTTTTGGCCTGGCGCAGTTTCGTCCCGGCCTGTCTTAGTGCAGCGCGCTGGAGCCCGGTTGTGCGCTGGGGTCGGCTTCGGCAAACAGGTAATTGAGCTGCAGACATTCTTTGCCTACTTGCCGAGTCGCCGCCACCGTATTGGCCACAAAGGTGGCGAACTGCTCCAGATTGATGCCAGCGCCGCCCAACTGTATGCCCGCGACCACCAGTTGCGGCGTAGCATCGTCCACCACGTCCTGGAATAGCTTGAGGGTAGGGTAGTCCATATTGAGGCGACCCAGGTCTGCCGCCAGGTGTAACAGGGCAGTGGGGCGTATTTCGAGCTCTGTAGTCAGCAGCAGGCCCCAGGGCTCCAGGAACAAACGGCTGTCGATGATGCCCTCCAGGTCCTGTAGAGACCTCAAATGCAGGCCCTCGCAGCGATCACAGGTATAGTAATCGACCCGTGCCTCGTCTAGCCAACTCTCTACGTTTGTCCTGTTCAGGGGGACTAGTGCACTCATGTTTTATACCAACGCTGTTTATGAGTGCATTCTACGCCAGAACCAAAGGGTACCCAAGCGCGGGAATTCGGCCCAGATGAAACATTTTACTTGGTCTCAACGGCATTAGTGATAAAGTCTTTGGGCGCTATGTTTGTACTAATTCGTTACGAGGAAGATCATGTTCAGAAAGACACTGTTGTTAGCCTGCCTGCTGTGTGCAAGTTCACTCGCGCTGGCCGCAGGCACCCTGCGCGTTGGAATGTCGGCAGACTACCCGCCACTTCACTTCAAACAGGATGGACGTTTCGTCGGTATTGAAGCGGATAACGCCAAAGCAGTGGGCAAGATATTGTCGCGCAGGATTGAAATTGTCCAACTACCCCTGGAAGAACTCGTAGCAGCGCTTCAGGCAGGAAAGGTGGACGTCATTATGTCTGGGCTCAGCGTGACTGCTCAGCGCTCCGCTCAGGTGCAGTTTACTGAGTCCTACCTGCGTGTTGGCCAGATGGCGATTATGCATAAGAGTAAACTCGGTCGTTATTCCCAGCCCTGGGCAGTGTACCGGGAGGGTGTGCGTATCGGGGTAAAGGCAGGATCGACGGGAGCCGATTTCGCGCAGCGTGAGCTACCGGACGCACAGGTGACTGAATTCGAAAATACCGAGCAGGCTTTCACGGCTCTGCGAGCAGATGCCATCGATGTGTATATCCACGATGCTCCAACCAGTTGGGAATTAGCCAATGGAATGCAGAACGACGACCTGATTAGTCTCTATGCGCCGCTGACTGAAGAGATGCTGGCCTGGGCAGTGCGCAAGGACGATGATGCCCTGGTGGGGGATCTCAATCGCGCGCTGCGGCTAATGCAGGGAAATGGAAGCCTGCAGTACATATTGAACCGCTGGATACCCGTGACAGTGGAAGTGAAATAGTCAATCAGCGAATGCTCAAACCAGCCGCTGTTTCTCGACGAGAGTTTCTCAAGGTCGCGACGCGAGTCGCAGCCGTTAGTGTTCCGACAATGCTCGTTGCTTGTGACGACACACCTGACGCTGATCGAAAGCTGGAATTTGTAACGCTGCGCGATGCGCTTGTAGAGGCAGAAAAGCTTGCACTGGCAGCAGCATCTCAACACGGCCCCGTTTGGACGTTGTCGCAGACCTGTATTCACTGTGCGCAGAGCATTGAGTATTCGCTTACTGGTTTTCCGGTAAGTAAATCAGAGTTGTTCCAGCGCACTGCCGGTGCAGCGGCCTTCTCGGTCTTTCAGTGGCGTGGCCGGATGTCTCACAACCTCGCTGAGGAAATACCCGGGGCTCCATCACTGGACCCCGGGACTGATTTAGACGCCGCAATGCAAAGGTTACGCAATTCGATCAATAGCTTTGCTCGCGCTGAGCACTCCCTTAAACCGCATTTTGCATACGGTTTACTGGCTAAGTCCGATTATGAGCAGGCCCACGCAATGCATTTGGCCAATCATTTTTCTGCTTTTACTCGCTAGTTAACACCCGGAAAACTGTACTCATGCCCCCACAGATCGCCTTCTGTGCTAACGGTGGCGATGTGTGTCTGTGGGTCAATTAAAATACCGTCATAGCCGAATTCGACAGCGATACCACCTGGCGCCAATAGGTAGACCGAGCACATGTTGTCGTTTACGTGCCGGCCCAGCGTGGCGAGAAAGTGGGAACCCGCTCCTTTTGCCCTATCCATACCGCGGCCCACCTCATCCATCGTTTCTACTTCGACCATGATATGGACGACGCCCAATGGGTGAGGGGAGTTAAAGAGGGCCAGTGAATGCTGGCGGGGGTTGTTGGTGTGCATGAAATGAATCTTGGCGCCTTCCATTCCCGGGGGATAGAGGATGTCCGTGATGCCCATGCCGATGATATCGGTATAGAACTCAGAAGTGGCATCGAAGTCAGGTGCCGGCAATACCAGATGGCCAAAGCCCATGTCACCAGTCTGTTGGTAAGAGGTGACGAAGCCTGGAACACCCTGTGGTGAGACCAGTGGCGTGTAATCCAGCTCTCGTCCCCAGTACAGCTCAATACAGTTGCCAGAGGGGTCTGTGGTGGTGACAAAAGCCGTCACGCAGCGCCGTTTGGCTTCCGCTGCAGAACCATCTGTCACTGCGTGTCCCGCCTCTGCGACAGCCTCGCAGGTCCGTTTGAAGCTGTCTTCATCGGGAAACTCCAGCCCGGTGGCCAATAGGCCATCTGCCTGGGCCGGTTCTACCATGAAACGGAAGGGGTGGTCGTCCATGCGCAGGAAGCGTGCGCCACCTGCGTCTTCGCGTTGGGCATCCATCAGGCCCAGGACGTCGGTGCCGAAATCCATCCAGGCGGCCACATCCGTGGCGCCTATGCGTAAATAGCCTGAAGCTGAAACGGACATAGTGCTCTCCTACAGGTTGTTGATTAGGTTGCGGGCATTATGGAGGATTTCAGTTCTGCCGCCATACCTTATCTCGGTTAAGACGCACTGGTTCACCATAGTGATCTGAAATGTCACTTGTAGCTGATCCAATGCGTCATTGAGCGCAAAAGTCATCTCGCTGATACTCCCATACCTCGATTCAGCCTCTCAGGGAGGAAAGTGATTGTGTCACAGCCGGAAATTCTTAATCAGGCCTTTGAACTAGGTTACACCTACACCCGCTCAACAGGGCCGGTGGTGGGTCGCTTTCTCACCGAATTGCGCGACCGTAATATCGTCGGCATCAAGGCCAGTGACGGCAGGGTAGTGGTGCCGCCAATGGAGTATGACCCGGACACCGCAGAAGAACTCAGCGAGTTTGTTGCGGTTGGCCAGGAAGGCGAAATTGTCAGCTGGGCATGGGTGAATGAACCCCGAGAGGCACATCCGTCGGAGCAGCCGTTTGCCTGGGCCATGATCAAGCTTGATGGCGCTGATGTGCCAATGACCCACTGGGTGCGTGCCGGAACTGAGAGCCAGATCACTACCGGCGCCCGTGTTCGCGCAGTATGGGCAGACGAGACCATAGGTTTTATCACCGACATCAACGGCTTTGAGCTGGTATAGGAGAGCATTATTATGAGCGAACAAGCTGAACCCATTACTGTCGTTAATACCCCTGTTTATCTCAAGTACAACTTTACTGCTGGAGCGGCGCCTACGCGCTTTCTTTCCCAGGTAAAGAAGGGCGTGCTGACCGGCCAGCGTTGCCCCCTGTGTGAGCAAGTTTACATGCCCCCAAGAGGATCATGCGCGGCCTGTGGCGTGCCCACAGTGGAAGAGGTGGTGTTATCTGATAAGGCCACGGTTGAGTCATTTACTATCGTGGCAATTCCCATTCCCAATAACCCCATAAAACCGCCCTACATCATCGCCAACCTCATCGCTGATGGGGCTAATTTGTCTTTCATACACCTGATGAGTGAATGCGTTAACGAGGAGGTGCATATAGGCCAGCGCGTGCAGGCGTCGTGGAAACCTGAGGAAGAATGGGATTATGCAATGGACAACATTCGCTACTTCACGCCCATCGACGAACCTGATGTACCCGTTGCAATGATCGGCAAGATGCCGGTCGCCGGTTGGGAGGGTTGAGCGTATGAAACAGATTGCAATTGTGGCCTACCATCAATCACGGGCAGTTTCCGATGTCGGCGCCTGCAATGAAGTAGAGCTGATTATGCCGGTGCTGACCGAGGTCTACCGGCAACTGGGTATCAACAATGCCCAGGACGTGGACTTTGTCTGCTCCGGTAGCTGTGACTACCTGCAGGGAGCGGCGTTTGCCTTTGTCGCTGGCGTCGACGCTTTGGGTGCAGTGCCTCCCATTAAGGAATCACATGTGGAGATGGACGCTGCCTGGGCCTTGTACGAATCCATGCTTAAAATTCGTATGGGTCATGCAGATTCGGCATTGATTTACGGTTTTGGCAAGTCTTCACCTGGCGAGCTTCCCATTGTGCTGTCGCAACAACTGGATCCTTACTATCTTGCGCCATTGTGGATTGACACAATATCCCTTGCGGCCATGCAGGCCCGGTTGCTACTGGATTCCGGGAAGATCACTGAACAGGATATGGCCGAAGTCGTTTCGCGTTCCCGTCGCAATGCCCGTAGTAATCCCAATGCACAACTAGCCGGTGATGTCAGTCCTGAAGATGTACTGGCTGAGGCCACTTATGTCTCACCGCTGCGAAAAGCTGATTGTGCGCCGGTTTCCGATGGCGCTTCGGCGATGATCATTTGCACGGTTGAAAAAGCCAAGGAATGGGGCGTTCCCTACGCGGTGATCAGCGGAATTGATCATCGTATTGAAACGCACAATATGGGTATGCGTGACCTTACTGACTCTGTTTCCACTCGGCTTGCCGCCGAAGGTGCTGGTATTGGCGATGGCAGAGTTGATGTGGCGGAACTCTATGCGCCCTTTAGCCATCAGGAGATAATTCTCACCCGAGCTCTGGGGCTTGGCCAGGACACTGTAATCAACCCAAGCGGTGGTGTGCTTGCCGGCAACCTGATGATGGCTTCAGGATTGTCGCGTATTGGTGAAGTATTTAATCGTATCGTAGCTGGCGAAGCTGAGCGGGGCATTGCCCACGCGACATCTGGTCCGTGCCTGCAACACAATCTGGTTACCGTAGTGGAGAAAGCGTAATGGCGAATCTGGCAGCAGTGGTCGGTATCGGCCAGACCAATTACACCACCAGGCGTGATGATGTCTCCATCGCCGGGCTGGTGCGCGAGGCAGCGGTAAATGCCTTGCAGGATGCAGGACTTGGCTGGGATGACATAGACGCAGTTATTATCGGTAAAGCGCCGGATATGTTTGAAGGCGTCGTTATGCCCGAGATCTACTTGACCGATGCACTGGGCTGTAACGGCAAGCCTATGATGCGGGTGCACACAGCCGGTTCAGTGGGCGGATCTACCGCGCTGGTAGCAGCATCGCATGTGCAAAGCGGCACCTTCAAACGGGTTCTGACAGTGGCCTTTGAAAAGCAGTCAGAGTCCAATGCCATGTGGGCGTTGTCCACACCACAGCCGTTCTCAACACACTTGAATGCGGGCGCCGGTGGCTACTTTGCGCCTATTATTCGCGAGTATATGCGTCGCTCCGAAGCCCCCTATGATGTGGGCATAAAGGTCGCTGTGAAAGACAGGCTGCACGGTGCGCGCAATCCCCTGGCGCATTTACAGAAGCCTGATATCACCATGAAAGAGGTAGAAGAGTCCTTCATGCTGTGGGACCCCATTCGTTTATTGGAGGCATGCCCGTCATCGGACGGAGCCTGCGCCATGGTCATTGCCAATGAAGAACTGGCGGAGCAATCGCCCAAGCCTCCGGCCTGGATACGCGGTGTTGCAATGCGTTCTGAACCTACGATGTACGCAGGACGCGAAGAAGTGAACCCGCAGGCAGGCAAGGACTGCGCCGCTGATGTCTATAAACAGGCTGGCATTGTCGATCCACGCAAAGACCTTGATGTCGCCGAAGTGTATGTGCCTTTTAGTTGGTATGAACCTATGTGGTTGGAAAACCTCGGGTTTGCGCCGGAAGGTGAGGGCTGGAAACTCACCATGGAGGGCGCGACCTCGCTTGATGAAGGCGGCGATATCCCCTGGAACCCTTCAGGCGGTGTGCTGTCTTCAAATCCCATTGGGGCATCCGGCATGATTCGTTTTGCAGAGGCCGCACGTCAAGTGCGTGGTGATGCGGGAGATCATCAGGTTGCAGGCGCAAAACTCGCCCTGGGGCACGCCTATGGCGGCGGCGCCCAGTTCTTTGCCATGTGGGTTGTTGGTGCAGCAAAAGCCTAGGAGCAGAATATGAAAAAGCATTTCAATATCGCCGACATGTACGAAATGGTCACAGATAAGGTGCCTACCCGCGATGCACTGGTCTGCGGTGACCAGCGCGCAACTTTCTTGCAGTTGGAACAGCGTGCCAATCGCCTGGCACACTATTTGTCGTCTCAGGGCGTGAATGCCGGAGACCATGTCGGTCTTTACCTCTACAACTGCAACGAATACCTTGAGGGTATGCTCGCCTGCTTTAAGATCCGAGCGGTACCCATTAATGTGAACTACCGCTATGTAAAGGATGAACTGCTGTATATTTTTGACAACGCCAATATGGTCGCTTGCATTCACAATCAGGAGTTCACGCCGCATATCGCGGAAATTCTCGATTCCGCACCCGATTTAAAAACCTTTGTTCACGTCGAAGACGGTTCGGATTGTGACCCTCTTACTATCGGCTCTGTCGAGTACGAGAAGACTATTGCTGTTCACAGTGATGCCAGGGATTTTCCGGCACGCGCTGATGAGGACTTGTTCATCCTCTACACCGGTGGCACCACGGGTATGCCCAAAGGTGTGATGTGGCCGCATAAAGCCGTGTTCTTTGCTGCCATGGGTGGCGGCGGCTGGTTTCATCCTGACGGGGCTATCTCCGAGCCGGAGCAAATTGTCGATCGGGTAGGGGACTTTCCTATTGTAGGCATGGCGCTGGCGCCACTCATGCACGGTGCTTGCTGGTGGTATGCCTGCATACAGCTGCTGGCCGGCAATACCGTAGTGTTAAGCCCGGATCGCTCGTTGGTGGGTGAACGGGTTTGGGACACTGTCGCCAATGAAAAAGTAAATGCGATTTCGATTGTTGGTGACGCGATGGCCGTGCCGTTATTGGACGCGCTGGAAGCCAATGAAGGCCGCTGGGACTTGAGCGCACTATTCAGCGTGGGTTCTGGGGGAGCGGTCTTCTCTGAGTCCAAACAGGAAGCATTCAAGCAGAATTTCCCTAATGTCTTCATCACTAATTCCTTTGGTTCCTCTGAAAGCGGCAACATGGGAATGGATGGCGGTGGCAAGAAGGGACAGGGCCTTGGTAATGTCACCAAGAGCGAATTTATGTCGGTGATTTCCGATGTTGAGGGGCAAGCAAATCAACACGTAACCCCGGGCGAAATGGGGATTTTTGCTCGCAGCGGACATATCCCGGTGGGCTATTACAATGATCCGGAAAAGACGGCGAAAACCATTGTTGATGTAGACGGCCAGGCCTGGTTGTTGTTGGGCGATGAGGCACGCCTGGAAGAAGACAACAGTATTACTGTTTACGGGCGTGGTTCCAACTGCATCAATAGCGGCGGCGAAAAAGTCTTTCCGGAAGAAGTGGAGCAGGCTCTCAAGGCCAACCCCGCGATCTTTGATTGCCTGGTAGTGGCGACGCCTGACGAGCGCTTTGGCAGCAAGGTCACAGCCGTGGTGGCAGTGCGCGGTGGCAGTGAAATCACCCTGGCTGGACTGCAGGAAGACGCTCGCAACTACATTGCCGGCTATAAGTTGCCACGAGAACTGCACCTGGTGGACGAAGTGCCGCGTGCGCCCAGCGGTAAACCGGCCTATCCCAAGGCATTGGAGATTGCGCTTTCGGGTGAACATCTGATCGCCTAGGGCCGGACTACCCGCAACGACGCAAGTTTAATTGATTGGAAGAACACACATGGCCGAATTGGAAATTAGTACTAAAAATTGCATTGTTGAACAGGAGGGTAATGTACTCATTGTTACCCTCAATCGCCCTGAGGCCAAAAATGCCTTCAGCCCGGAAATGCTATTGGGTATGTATAAGGCGTGGCGTTTGTTGGATGAGCGAGACGATTTGTACTGTGCGATTCTCACCGCGAACGGTGATACTTTTTGCGCGGGCATGGATCTTAAGGCGGGCGCAGATGGGAATCAGCGTTCTACAGAAGAGTTCATGGCGTTAATGGCAGAGGTGCCCAATATTCATTGGCAGGCTCTGCTGCGTGAAAACCGGCCTAACAAACCACTGATTCTGGCAGCGGAAGGTTATGCGCTGGCGGGTGGCACCGAAATACTGCAGGGTACAGACATACGTGTTGGCGCAGACAATGCCATTTTCGGGGTCACCGAAGTGGCGCGTGGCCTTTATCCGATGTCAGGCTCCACCATTAGACTGCGGCGGCAGATTCCCTATTGTCTGGCGGCCGAGATGCTGCTTTGTGGCGATCACATCAGCGCGCAGCAGGCCCTCGATTTTGGCCTGATCAACAAAGTTGTGCCGGCTGGCACGACGCTGGACGTTGCCAGACAATACGCGCAAAAGATTTGCAGTAATGGTCCGCTGGCAGTAAAGGCAGTCATGAAATCTCTGCGTCAACATCAGGAATGTATGTCGGAAGACGATGCCATGCTCGCCTCTGATGAATTGGCTGGCCCGGTGTTTGCGTCCGCTGACGCCAAAGAAGGTATGCGTGCTTTCAAGGAAAAACGCCCGGCACAGTTTACGGGTAGTTGAATGCTGCCCATAATGGCCGCCAACTTTTTGTGTGAGTATCCACTATGTCTGACCTGAGCCAGGCCTTTGAAACAATCGCTGGCAAGCGCCGTTCTCTGCGAGCCTTTCTGCCGCAACCCATAGACCAGGTGACGCTGGATAAGGTGTTTAACTGTGCTCAGCGAGCGCCCAGCAACTGCAATACCCAGCCCTGGATTGCTCATGTGGTATCGGGCGAACCGCTAGAGAAGCTGCGCACTGAGATGCCTTCCCGGTTTATGGAAGGTAAAATGAGCATGGATTTTCCCTATGACGGGAGCTATGAAGGTGCCTACAAGGAGCGGCAGTATGGCTCGGCTATGGCGCTTTACGACGCAGTGGGTGTGACCAGGGAAGACAAAGCAGGCCGGCATATGCATTTCATGCGTAACTTTACCTTCTTCGATGCCCCTCATGTGGCGTTCATGTTCTTGCCAGAACCCTTCGGTTTACGTGAAGCGGCTGATATGGGTATGTACGCCCAAACCCTGATGCTCGCGCTCACTGCACATGGACTGGGTAGCTGCCCTCAGACGGCTCTGAGTTTCCAGGCAGACCTGATCCGCGAAACTCTGGGCGTGGATGCCAGCAACAAACTGGTGTTTGGTATTTCTTTTGGTTACCCGGATCCAGACGCGCCGGTCAACAACTGCTCTACCGATAGAGCGCCATTAACGGATACCGTTACTTTTCACCAATAGGGTTTACATGACAGATCAACTGCTTAGCCAAAATCACGACGGGGTACTGGTCGTTACTTTGAATCGTCCGGAAAAGAAAAATGCGATCAGTAACGCGATGTGGGCCGGCATACGCGATGTGTTCCGCGATGCAGCCAAAGATGATTCGGTCGTTTGTGCGCTACTGTGTGGTGCTGGCGACAATTTTTGTTCCGGTGTTGATCTTTCCGGTTTCTCAGAAGAAGGCGTTGACCCTCAGGCACTTTTTAACGCAGCCGCGCTTGCTGTAGCGGAGTTTGATAAGCCGCTGGTTGCCGCAGTTCAGGGCGCTTCGGTTGGTGGAGGCGCTACCGTATTGTTCCATGCGGATATTGTTTACGCGGCGGAAACGTTTCGGATGCGTTTGCCTTTTGCCAGCCTCGGTCTTGTTCCGGAATGGGCCAGTAGTTACATGTTGCAAGCCAATATCGGCGCTCAACGTGCCGCTGAATTGTTTTATACAGCAGAATGGATTGATGCCGATAAGGCCCTTAATCAGGGTATCGTCGCTGAGGTTTTACCTGCTTCTCAACTCATGGACCACGCAATGGCCAAGGCCAGGGAAATTGCCCAATGGCCGGTGAACTCTCTGCGAGAGATTAAACGTAGTTTGCGCATGCATCATTTGCCGGCGATTCACCTAGCCATGGAGGCAGAGCAGCAAGCAATGGCCCGGCAAGGTGGGTCCCCTGAAAACATTGAGGCAATCACTGCCTTTATGGAAAAGCGCCCGCCCAATTTTCGGGATTTGTAGAGCTGGCCAGATACCACCTGATGATGGCCTGAAATGACTTAAACTATTGGCAGCTCGCTACTGCAGACAAAACCCGCTGCGGTTATAATTTCCCCATTATTTACGCGTAATTACGGATACCTTCCTGATGACCACTCTTTTCGGCAGACTTCGCCTGTCAGTGTTATGTATTGCCTCTGTTTTTGTTCTGGGCTGTAGTGATTCTTCCGATCGACAAGACCCGGTTGAACCGCCGCCGGTCGAGCCACCGGAGCCAGAACTGACCTATCAAGCGGAGGTTATCTGGACCGAATATGGTATACCTCACGTGAGCGCCGACGACTGGGGCAGCATTGGGTATGGCTTCGGCTACGCCTATGCTCGTGATAACTATTGCATGCTAATGCGCGAATATGTGAATGCCTCTGGCGAGTCCGCCAAATACTTCGGCGATGAGGGTGATATCAACGCCGACCTGGTATTTCGCCTGTTCAACGACGACCAGCGAATCCAGGGTTTGTTTGATGACCTCCCGACTTACGTTCAAGATAATTTTCACGGTTATGCAGCGGGTATTAACCGCCACCTCAGGGAGACAGGTGTCGATAACCTCGTCGAGGGAGACGACGGTTGTCGCGGCGCGGACTGGGTACGTGACATCGACTACATGGACGTAACCAGGCTGATCCACAAGCTCATGCTAAGAGCCAGCTCTGGCCCTCTCGCCGACTTCAGCACGGCGGTGACTGCGCCCGAAGAAACCGTGGCTATGAGTTTGCCGGGACCCTCGCAAGCTGAGGTGCAGCGGCTTTTAGCTGGTGTAGATCCAACTACCTTCAAGGCCGCAATGGATATGCCCGAAGGCTGGGAGATTGGCAGTAACGCTTACGCTGTCGGTGCAGAGGCTTCTCAAAGTGGTGCGGGCATCTTGTTTGGTAACCCTCATTTTCCCTGGCAAGGCAGTCTTCGCTTCTTTGTCTTTCACGTGACAATGGGGGATGAATACAACGTAATGGGTGCTGCACTTGCAGGCGTGCCGATGCCAGTCATTGGCTTCAATGACAACGTCGCCTGGTCGCATACTGTGAGTACCGGCAAACGTTTCACATTTTATGAATTAACGTTGAACCCCGACAACCCCATGCAGTACGAGTTCGAAGGGGAGATGCGAGACATTACTTCACAGACGGTGTCTGCCGAACAAATGACGGCGGACGGTACGCTTGAGACTGTCGACTACTCCTTCTACTTCTCTCACTTCGGCCCGATTGTGGATCTGGGTACAGTGTCACCTCTTTTAGGTGGCTGGCCTAATGCGGCCGGTACACTGCTGACTTATCGCGATGCCAACCTGGAAAATCTCAGGGGGATTGAGCAATGGATAAACATGGGCAAGTCCGCCAATCTCGGCGAGTTCAAAGATGCTCTGGGTGATATAGGTATTCCCTGGGTCAATACTATAGCCGCAGATCGCAGCGGAGATGCGTTCTATGGTGATATCTCCACGGTGCCAAATGTTTCCGTCTCTCAATACAGTAGTTGTATTCGAGGCACCTTGCAGACCCTGTTGACTGATTTTGGTTACGTCACCATGGATGGTTCCGATGCCGACTGCGAGTGGGGCAGTGATCCCGATACCGCTGAGGGCGTATTTGGCTATGACAGTCTGCCCAAGCTGGAGACGCGCGAATACGGCGCTAATGCCAATGACAGTTACTGGCTACCCAACCCGCGCAGTCTGCTGCAAGGTTACTCACCGCTTATCGGTCTTGAGGGGATAGAGCAGAGCCTGCGAACCCGTCACACCTTTGCGAAGGCGGAGACCCGGCTTGCGGGTGGCGATGGTCTTGGCGCGCCAAAGTACAACATCGACAACATTCGTGAGCTTGCCTATGAGGGAGACAACTATGCGGCCGAACTGGTATTGGCCGATGTGGTCGATATCTGCAGCGAAACGGTCGACTGGTCTGTCTATTCCACAAATCCTGAGACTGTTACTGAAGCATGCCAGGTGCTGGGCAACTGGGATGGCGCGCATCGAATAGATAGCGTGGGCGGCCACATCTTCCATGAGTTCTGGATTCGCGTGCGCGGAACAGAAAACTTTTGGTCGGTTCCATTCAATGTCGCTATGCCGGTGTCCACACCCGCTGTACTGAGTCTTGAACCAGCAAATGTTGAAGTAGTGCGCGAGGGATTAGCTGCGGCTGTTGACCGCCTGCTAGTGGCCGGTATTCCAATGGATAGGCCATGGGGTGAGGTACAGTTTTCGGAAAAGAACGGTGTGCGCTACGGCATTCACGGTGGGTCTTCAGGCGAGATGTTCAGCGTCATCACCTCTGACCTTATAGACGGTGAAGGCTATTCAGACATTGTTCATGGCAACAGCTATATGCAGGCCGTTACCTGGGATGACAGCCAATGCCCTGTTGCCTTCGGGATGATTACTTATTCCCAGTCTACAGATCCCGCCTCTGATCACTATGCAGACGCGACCGAGCTTTACTCAAACGGCGGCTGGATTGACATGCCATTTTGTGAGTCGGCCCGGGATGAACAGGAAATCGATCGTATGATCTTGGAAGAGTAACATCTCGTTTTGTTGTTCGAACAAGAGCAGTAACCAAAAAAAAAGGCGCTATTAATAGCGCCTTTTTTTATTGCTTGAAATTAACTTACTCCGGCTGAATGAAGTCCGTCACTTCCAGATTAAAACCCGACAGTGCATTGAAATGAACTGGTGCCGACATCAACCGCATTTTGCCGACGCCCAGGCGTTTCAAAATTTGTGAGCCGGTACCAATGACTCGATAGTTTTGCTGGCCTGCAGTGTCAGCGGGGCCGGTGACACTGGGCGGCTCAGGAAACTGAATGACTTCAGCCAGGGCCTGCTTGGGACTGACCTCCTGACCAATCAGCACGACCACACCCTTGCCCTCGACCGCGACTGCCTCCATCGCTCGGCGGTAAGACCAGCCCTCTACACCTTCTATTTGAGTGGCCAGCACATCGCGCAAAGTGTTTTGAGCTTGCACTCTTACCAGCACATCTTCGCTCTCATCAATCTCGCCACAGGTCATTGCATAGTGCACAGTGTCGTCGATAAGGTCCAAAAAGGTGTGCAGCTCAAACTTTCCGAATTCTGTTTCTACCGTCTTGCTGTTTCGCAGCTCTACCGACTGCTCATGCATTGAGCGGTACTGAATCAGGTCGGCGATAGTTCCCATGCGCAGGCCGTGCTTTTCTGCAAACACTTCCAATTCCGGACGACGCGCCATGGTACCGTCTTCGTTCATGATTTCGACAATAAGGGCAGCGGGCTCAAAACCTGCCATGCGCGCCAGATCTACTCCGGCTTCGGTGTGGCCGGCGCGGCGCAGTACACCGCCGGGTTTAGCGACCAGTGGAAAGATATGACCTGGCTGGATGATGTCCGCGGGTCCGGCATTGGGCGCTACTGCTTGTAAAGCCGTATGTGCACGCTGTATGGAACTGATGCCAGGTCCCTTTTTTTCTGCCGCGTCTATTGAAACAGTGAAGTTGGTTTCATGCTGTGAACGGTTGTCACGAACCATTAGCGGCAGCTGCAATTGGCGCGCCCGCTCATCAGTGATCGGCATACAGATCAGGCCGCAGGCCTCGCTGGAAAAAAAGGTAATGATTTCCGGAGTGGCCGCTTCTGCTGCGACGATCAGATCCCCTTCATTCTCCCGGTCTTCGTCATCCATAAGGATGACCATCTTTCCTGCGCGAATGTCGTCGAGAATATCGGGTACGCTGGACAGTGCCATGGACAGATTCCTTTAGTTAAGTTCGATAGCGACGGCAGTGGCTTCACCACCGCCAATGCAAAGAGCGGCGACGCCGCGTTTTTTGTCGAGTTTTTTCAATGCGTACATAAGGCTGACAATAATACGCGAGCCGGTGGAGCCTATAGGGTGGCCCTGGGCACAGGCACCTCCATGAATGTTAACTTTCGCGTGATCCAGGCCAAGGTCTTCCATCGCCAGCATGGTTACCATCGCAAAGGCTTCATTGATCTCAAACAGGTCAACGTCTGCGGTGGTCCAGTTGATTTTGTCCAGCAATTTACCAATGGCGCCGATCGGCGCAATGGTAAATTCTCCGGGTGCCTGGCTGTGTCGCGCATGGGCAACAATTGTTGCCATGCCCTTGATGCCGCGGGCAGCGGCTTCGCTTCCGGCCATCAGCATTAGGGCAGATGCGCCATCGGAAATCGAACTGGCATTTGCTGCGGTGATAGTTCCGTCCTTGGCAAAGGCAGGGCGCAGAGTGGGTATTTTTTCGATGACTGCTTTGTGCGGCTGCTCGTCATCTTCTACTACTGATTCCCCTTTGCGGGTGCGCACGGTTACCGGTGCTATCTCTGCTTTCAGGCTGTTGTCTTCAATCGCGCACTTGGCTCGGCGGAGTGATTCAACGGCAAAGGCATCCATTTGCTCGCGGGTAATGCCGCGCTCATTGGCGGTTTCCTGGGCAAAGCTGCCCATGGCTCGTCCTGTGTAGGCATCTTCCAATCCGTCAATGAACATGTGGTCAAAGAACTGACCGTGGCCACTGCGCAGACCACCTCTGGAGCCAGGGGGCAGTAGGTGGGGAGCATTGCTCATGCTTTCCATGCCGCCGGCGATGACGACCTTGTTGCTGCCGGCGACGATTGAGTCATAGGCGAAGATAGTAGCTTGCATGCCGCTGCCACAGGCTTTGTTAACAGTGACTGCGCCGGCGGATACTGGAATGCCTGCGCCAATAGCCGCCTGGCGGGCCGGGCATTGCTTGAGACCCGCCGGTAGTACACAGCCCATAAACACTTCATCGATAGACGCAGCGTCAACGTCGCTGCGCGCTATGGTTGCCGCCACCGCGGTACTTGCCAGCTCAGGTGCGGGTACCGCACTGAGACTGCCCATTAGCCCGCCCATTGGGGTGCGGGCACCGTCGATAATGACTACAGATTCGTCGCTCATAATAAGTAGCTGCCTGCGGCTGAGGGGGTCATGGAAAAGGGCGCCCATTTAGCCACAGGCGGCGTTTTTCCTCAAGCAGACTCAGGGGCGAAAAGCTTGCCCCGTACGGCTTCACGGTAAGCTCCGGGTGTCATACCCACATGTTGGCGAAACAGTTTGCCAAAGTGACTGACATCTTGCTGGCCAACTTGCCAGCCCACCTCTGAAACAGACAGGTTACTGTGGCGCAGGAGTTCCTTGGCCTGATGGATACGCATTCTTTGCAGCCACGCCTGGGGGCTAATACCCGTAGCCTGGTGAAAACGTCTGTTGAGCGTGCGTGGGCTAAGCCCAAACTTTTCGGCCAGCGCGTGCATCGTGGGTTTGTTGGTCAGGTTATCCTGCAACCATTGTTGAGCCTCGATAATCGCCTCGTCATGGTGGCTTTGATTCTCATCTGTCTGATAGGCCGCAGCCCTGAATGGGCGACGAATTTCTGGGGAGAACTGATTTTCGACCGTGCGAGCCACGGCGTGCCCGTACCATTCTTCAACCACATGCACCATCAGGTCGGCGATAGAGTTAACACTTCCAGCACAGTAGATATTGTCGCTCTGGGTAATCAGGTGGCGAGACTTTAGCTTCACCCGGGGGTAGTCCGCTGCGAATTTTTCCAGGTAGTTCCAGTGTGTAGTAGCGGGGCGCCCATCCAGCAGACCTGCCTCCGCCAGCAGACAGGCTCCGGTACCTACCGCACAAACTCTTGTTCCCCGGCTAGCGATCTCTGCTAATTGTCCCAGCCATGGCCCTGCAGCATTCACTACAGGCTTTGGGTTGCGCCAGATCGCTGGCAGTATCAGCAGGTCAAGTGGCGGCAGTTGCCGGTAGCTGGTATCAGGGGTGATGGTGATTCCACCAAACAGCGTGACCGGTTTCTTGTCGACTGCCGCCAGCAACAGCTCAACACTTGGGCTAAGCCGGGATTTAACCTGGGCAATCTGCGATGCCGCCCTGAGTATTTCCAGGGGTAGGGTGATGCTGGTGGCCAGCGCCTCAGGGTAGAGCAGGGTAGCGATACGATACATAGGGTTTACTCAGCTCAACTTGGCAGGGATTTCATATTATATGGCAGATATGCACTAATGTAATACCGTTGCGCCCGGTAGACTGCTGACAAGAACGTTTAATCTTTAGCGGAGCAGTATTTGATGGCCAGGCAACCCTTACCGGTAATCGTCAGTCTCGGTGGTATGAATGGCGCGGGACGCGCTTCAGGGCATCACGCGGTTGCGCGCATGGGCTATGAGGCACTGGGTCGCGAGCAACAGCAACGGACACTGCAATCTCTGGCCAGTATGATGTGCCTGCCTTCAGTTGACGGGCAGGAGCAATACATCCTGGACCACACCTTGATACGACGTATAGAGGCCCAGCACTTCGATGTGGATGCCGTACTGTGGAATCAGCGCTTTCCCACCGAGAGTAATGGTCATCCGGTTAATTTCGACATTGAACGCAGGCATCTACCGGACGATATACCTCCCTCGTGGACTGTAAAACCGACTTCTGTTACCCACGTTAACGTTAATATTCAGGGGCACCAGGATTTCTTGCTGCCCACTAATCGTGATTTTGAAGTTAAGGCTGCGGGTCAGTTACCTACCGGTTATGAACCCGGATCACTCTACGCGTCGCGCAGCCATCCCCGGGGCCTGGAGATGACTGTTTGCGCCGCATCTGACGCACTGGGTAACCTCGGCCTCGATTGGGAGATGATTCAGCAGCGAGTCGCCGCCGACAAAATTAGCGTTTATGCAGGCAGTGCTATGGGCCAGCTGGACAGCGCCGGGGCCGGGGGCATGCTCAAAGCCCGTTACAATGGCAAGCGGGTAACCTCCAAGTATTGCCCGCTTAGTCTTGCCGAAATGCCATCTGATTTTATCAACGCCTATGTTCTGGGTGCCATGGGTTCCACTGGCGCTACCCTGGGTGCCTGCGCTTCGTTTCTCTATAACTTGAAGAACGGTATTGCCGACATTCGTTCCGGCCGTGCGCGAGTCGCCTTTATTGGTGCCTCTGAAGCCCCTATAAACGCCGAGGTGATGGAGGGTTATGCTGCCATGGGCGCACTGGCTACCGATAAGGAACTGCGCCAGCTGGATAAGCTTGGCGAGGGTGAAAAAGTAGATCACCGTCGCGCTTGTCGTCCCTTTGCGGAAAACTGTGGTTTCACCATTGCTGAGTCGGCGCAGATGGTGGTGTTGTTTGACGACGCGCTGGCAATGGAACTTGGCGCGACCATCTACGGCGCTGCAACAGATGTTTTTGTGAACGCAGACGGCTACAAAAAATCCATATCTGGTCCCGGAGTAGGCAACTACATCACCATGGCAAAGGCCGTGGCATCGGTGCGCGCAATACTAGGCGAAGATGCAGTGAGGCGAGGTGGACTGGTCCAGGCTCACGGCACAGGCACCCCCCAAAATAGAGTCACCGAGTCTGAAATTCTCAGCCGGACAGCACAAGCATTCGGTATCGACAATTGGCCGGTAGCCGCTCTCAAAAGTTATCTGGGGCACTCATTAGGCGCTGCATCAGGCGATCAGGTGACCGCCACTTTGGGAATGTGGCACCACGGATTGATTCCCGGTATCAGCACCATCGAGGCGCTGGCAGATGATGTTCGCTCTGAGCATCTGGCGTTGAGTACTGAACATCGTCGTTTTGATCCGCTCGAGGCACAGTACGCGGTGATAAATTCCAAGGGCTTCGGTGGCAACAACGCATCTGCAACCTTGCTGAGTCCGACTGCGACGCGACGTATGCTCCAGCAGCGTTACTCGGGCAAGGACTGGCAGAATTGGCAGGCTGCTAATGAGGGCGTTGCACAAGCTCAGCAAAGCTACGATGAAGGTATGATTGCCGGGACGATCGAGCCCGTTTATCGGTTTGACCACGGTGTGTTGAAAGATGAAGATGTTGAGCTGGATGCAAATGAGGTTCGTCTCGGTGACTATGCCGTCAGCTTGCAACTCGACAACCCCTTCGCTGACGCCTGACTACAATAGCGCCGTGAGCAGACCGTAAAAAATCACCAGGAAACCGCCGATCTCGGCGACAATCAATGACCACATGAGAGCGGTCATACCCGCACTCATGTCCTTCACCTGGTTGTCGGTGTCTTTTTTGTAGCCGCGGATTATGTAGCCAATAACTGCAATGCCAAAGTAGAGAACGAGTAGGCCAACAGCAATGGTCTCCACCGTATCACTTAGCTGACTCACCTCAGTAAAGGCCGCCAGCATCGCACAGGCAAAGGCGTACATTAGTGATGCCCGGTGTGCTATATCCACGTAGGGGTGGGCGAGGCCGCTGGCGCTGGTGGCCATCTCCCGATATTTCCAAACCCCCAATAGCAGCGCGGTGAGGAAAAAAGTCGCAGAGGACAAAAGAGCGAGACTGCTGCCGTTCATCTGCTGCTTCTTGATCTAAAAATCGTGCGTGTCTTGATCATCGCCGATCTATTTTTGCAGTGACTTAATGTCATTTGGCTCTACAACCTCCATGGCAGCTTTGGCTATCTTATTAGGATGAGCCCTGTTAAACAAAAAAAAGGCACCCAAGAGGGTGCCTTTTTCGTTTAATGGCGGTGGGCGTAGGATTTGAACCTACGGAGGGGATAAACCCTCAACGGTTTTCAAGACCGCCGCTTTCGACCACTCAGCCAGCCCACCGAAAAACCTAATTGTTTGTGTCTTCACCCAGTGGCGAAGCAGGCGAGATTATACCGTTATGGAAGTTGGACACAAGAGGCGAAACGCCTCAAGTGCCTCAATTTCAGCAGTTTTTAATTGCCAGACGCCGCTTCAGCTGTCTGGACCGAGGGCAGGGGGCCGCGAGGGTCGTTACTGGAACGTGGCTCCGCTCGTCCACTATGCTGTGCAGGAGGAGCTACCTCATCCTTGAACAGTGGAGTGTGGTCGGTGGATATCTCCACTGTCTTGACGGGCTGCGCGGCCACACGAGGGTCATTAACTGCACGCCCCTCAGCATTAATGCCCGCGGCAGCAACCGGCTCTTCGCTTGCCGGTTCTTCTTCTACTGCTGGAGCAGGCGTGTCTACTGGTTTCTCAGCTACAGTTGTTTCAACAACTGGAGCTTCAACAACTGGGGCTTCGGCAACAGGCGTTTCAGCTACAGGTGCTATTGCTACTTCCGCGGCGACTGGCTCTGCGGACTCAGCTGCTGGTGCTTCAGGCTCTGGTGTCGGAGCGACTTCGACTACAGCTTCTGGCGCCTTGGGTGCTTCTGCGGCTATCGGCGCCTGTTCTGCAACAGTAGGCTCTGGTGCAACTTCAGGCTTAGGCGAGGCAACGTCAGCTACAGTGCTGGTAGCCGCGATATCAGCGACAGTCTCTACCGTATTGCCGTCCTGGTCTTCAGCGGGCTTGCGGCCGCGATTACGGCGGCGACGTTGCGGTTCACCGCGCTTCATATCCGAAGGACGCTTGCGTGGCTGGCTATCGCGCTGCGAATTACCGTTTGCTTCATCGGTTTTCTGGCCGTCGTTAGCAGCTTCTGGCGCAACGTCCTGCTTGTTGCGCTGATCGTCTCGATTGTTGCGGCTGCGATTGCGATTGCGGTTGCTACCGCTCTGGCTGCGTTCCTCATTACTGTCACGACGCTTTGGCTGTCCATCGGATTCAGTGCTGCTTTGCTGCTGAGGGCGGCTTTCGTCCTGACGTTCGCCACGAGCCTGTTGACCCTGGCCGCGACGGTTGCGATTGCGGTTGCGGTTATTGCGATTGCCCTCGGAAGACTTCTGACCCTGACCCTGACCCTGACGCTGCTGCGGCTTGTCCTGGGTTATTTTCTCCTGCTTGGGCTGTTCTTCTTCCTCGGGAGTATTGGTCATAGCACCCCAAATCCGCGCGAATAGGCCAAGCTGGGGTTTGTCTTCTGTTTTGGGACGGCGCTTCTGCTGTGCCTTCGGCTTTTGCGCGGCGGCAGGCTTGGCAGTTGCTTCGGGAGCTGGCGCCTGCTTTTGGGTAATGCTCTGGACAGCCGCTTCTTGCTGTGGAATCGCCGCCTTGTGTGTGTCTGAGATGGACTCAACGTCGGGCTCGGCGATTTCTATCTTGTAGCTGATCTCGTGATCGCCATCGATCTCGTCGTCACGTAAGCGCTGGACCTCAAAGTGAGGAGTTTCCAGGTTCGGGTTGGGGACAACCAGTACCCGGACCTTGGCATCGCGCTCGATTTCTCCCAGCGCTGTACGTTTTTCATTGAGCAGGTAAGCGGCCACATCAATGGGGACGATAGCGCGAATTTCCGCAGTACGGTCCTTGATCGCTGCTTCTTCAAGCAAGCGCAGGATGGACAGTGCCAGTGACTTGGTATCGCGGATCGTGCCTTGGCCGGTGCAGCGAGGGCAGACCTTGGCGCTGGTTTCGCCCAGTGACGGACGCAGGCGCTGGCGGGACATTTCCAGCAAGCCGAAGCGTGAAATACGACCTACTTGTACCCGCGCACGATCGATGCTCAATGCGTCGCGCATGCGGTTCTCTACCTGGCGCTGGTTTTTGGCGGCCAGCATATCGATAAAGTCGATAACAATGAGGCCACCCATATCGCGCAATCGTAACTGGCGGGCAACTTCGTCGGCAGCTTCAAGGTTGGTTCGCAGAGCTGTTTCCTCAATGTCCTTTCCCTTGGTAGCGCGGGCGGAGTTGATGTCGATGGAAACCAGTGCTTCAGTGGGATCGATAACAATCGAGCCACCGGAAGGCAGGCGCACTTCGCGCTGAAAAGCGGTCTCAATCTGGCTCTCGATCTGGAAGCGATTGAACATTGGAATGCTGTCTTCATAGACCCGCAGTTTGCTCTTGAACTGGGGCATAACCTGGCTAACGAATTCGTCAGCCTGCTGGAAGGCATCCGGCGAATCGATTAAGACCTGGTCGATGTCGTCGCGCAGATAGTCACGAACAGCGCGGATAATGACATTGCTTTCCTGAAACAGCAGTGTGGAGGGCTTGGATTCCTTGTTGGCTTCGCTAATTTTTTCCCACAGCTGCAACAGGTAATTGAGGTCCCACTGAAGCTCTTCAGAGGAGCGGCCCACACCAGCGGTACGAATAATGACGCCCATGCCATTGGGTATTTCCAGGGCGGAGAGGGCTTCTCGTAGTTCTGTGCGATCGTCACCGTCGATGCGGCGAGAGATACCACCGGCCCTGGGGTTATTGGGCATCAGTACCATGTAACGACCCGCCAGGGAGATAAAAGTCGTCAGCGCGGCACCTTTATTGCCGCGTTCTTCCTTGTCTACCTGAACGATGATTTCGGTGCCTTCTTTGACCACGTCCTTGATCTTCATCCGACCTTCGCCTTCCGGCTTACGGTAGAAGTATTCGCGGGCAATTTCTTTTAATGGCAGGAAGCCGTGCCGGTCAGCGCCGAAGTCCACAAATGCTGCTTCTAGAGAGGGCTCTACGCGGGTAATTTTAGCTTTGTAGATGTTGGATTTTTTCTGGATGCGGGTGCGATTTTCGATATCCAGGTCATAGAGTCGCTGGCCATCGACCAGTGCAACACGCAGCTCTTCGGGTTGAGTTGCGTTGATTAACATTTTCTTCATTTTGCCTAAGCCTTTTCAGAGCAGGCCTGGCGGGGCAGGAATCAGTTTTGCAGGCCTAATGGCCTTGGGAGGGCTGTATTTGCACGCTACCATGCGTGATAGGCGCCTTATGAGCGCTTGGGTATGAATGCCACTCCCGGCATCCAGGTATTCTCTTCACACGGCCATCCAATTGAATGGTCGTATCAGCGCCGGGGGAATGAATGGTACTCACTCCACCTTTTTGTTAGTGTCGCAGCACCTGGGGCTGTCGACGACGCTGTGTAATCTGATTCTGTGTCCCGGCAGTCTTTACTGCTCGGTTTTAGTAATCGTCGAATTAGCGGGGTATGATCGGGTATTACCCGGGTGTTGTTCCCACATCGACATCGAGTGTGTGATTCTGTCTGGCGGTACCTTGCATATTTTTCGGCAGGCCCAAACGTCGCCAGAAGTCTGGTTGATCACCGGCACCGGTAAGTCCACGGGCGGGTTAGATCACACGCGCCGGACTATATCAGCTAAAGCTGGAAAATTAAACGAATTCCGAGAGTTATGTCAGAAAGCGAACAACCGAGACCATCCGTGCGCCATCTCACTGTGGACGAAAACTCTTCCGGCCAGCGGCTGGATAATTTTCTCACCCGCGAATTGAAGGGGGTGCCGCGTACGCGTCTTTACAGGGCTCTGCGCAAGGGCGAAGTTCGTGTCAACAAAGGTAGGGTGAAGGCGGATTACCGCTTGGTAACCGGAGATGTGGTGCGCATACCACCGTTAAGGACTCCAGCACCGTCTGATCCTCCTACCATTCCTCGTTACTGGTCCGAGCAGTTGAAACAGCGCGTGATATACGAAGACGGAAGTTTGCTGGTTATCGATAAGCCATCGGGCCTGGCTGTTCACGGCGGCAGTGGCTTGAGCTTTGGTATGATCGAGAGCTTGCGGATACTGCGCTCCGAGGAGCGCTACCTGGAGTTGGTGCACCGGTTGGACAGGGACACATCGGGCTTGATTATGGTGGCCAGGCGTCCAGCGATACTGCGAGAACTACATCGGCAGCTGCGCGAGGACCATGTAGATAAACGCTATCTGGCCTTGGTGGACGGCAAGTGGCCTCGCAATCTCAAACGGGTGGATGCCCCATTGCAGAAGAATGTACTGCAATCCGGCGAGCGGGTTGTGCGCGTAGAAAAGGAAGGCAAGCGATCAATCACGGACTTCACCGTCATAGAGCGTTTTGGCGGTGCCACTTTGGTGGAAGCAAAGCCAGTGACCGGGCGGACGCACCAGATTCGGGTGCACGCCTTGCATGCAGGCTTTCCCATACTTGGCGACAGCAAATACGGCTCCCAGCGCGGTGATGCTTTATGCGCAAAGATTGGCCTGAAACGACTTTTTCTGCACGCCAGGGCATTGCGTTTCAATCTGCCGGAAGTAGGGCGAATGGAGCTCGATGCTCCTCTCGATCCAGAGCTTGAAAAAGCATTAACTAACTTGCGTAAGAATTTGTAATTTAATGGTTATATTTGATTGGGACGGCACTCTTTGTGACTCTGTAGAGCAGATCGTTCGGTCAGTACAAGGGGTCGCTCGCCAAATGGATCTACCAGTGCCCAGCCACGCTGAGGCGGCGAACATCATCGGCCTGAGTCTACATCGGGCGATGGAGGTACTGTTTCCGGAAGTCCCTCCGGCTCGTCTGCAGGCATTAATCACTGGCTATTCAAAACACTATGTAGCCTCTGAAGAGGCACCCCCGAATTTGTTCCCCGGTGCCCTGGAAACGCTGCTAACCCTGAAAGATCGAGGCTTTGAATTGGCCGTTGCCACCGGCAAGAGTCGCCGAGGCCTGGATCGAGTCCTGGGAGTGCTGGGGCTGGAAGATCTGTTCGATGCCACGCGTTGTGCCGATGAGACCACGTCAAAGCCCGACCCGCTAATGCTTCAAGAACTCATGAATGAGCGCGCAATTACTCCCGAACGGGTGCTCATGGTGGGTGACACCGAATATGACCTGGAAATGGCAGTTAATGCTGGTGTCGCCTCCGTTGGCGTCAGCTTTGGCGTGCATAGTATCGAACGTCTGGCGGGGCATGGCCCCATCGCTATTGTTGATGAGCTGCCCCAGTTGCTAGAGCTGCCTCAGTTGGCCGGCCGTTAGTTCGGCCCCAATTCAACAGCAACCCAGGCGGAAAACAGACTCACTTCAGGATTGGTAAACCCGCTGCGGTCAGTAATCGGCAGGTCGCTATCAACGGCAAACCTTCCAGAGTGGTGGGGTCGTTGCCTATCATTTTTTCAAATAGTGCGATGCCAAGACCTTCGCATTTGAAGCTACCGGCACAGTCATAGGGTTGCTCTTTTTTGAGGTAGACTTCGATCTCACTGCCCGTTAGCGTCCTGAAGACCACGCTGAATTGCTCTACCAGGGACTGAATGAAGCCTGCATCTTTGCCGATCACGGCCAGGCCCGTGTAAAAGTCCACCTGCTTCCCTGAGCTGTCGAGCAGTTGCTTGGTTGCGACATCATGAGTGCCGGGCTTTCCAATGCAGCGGCCGTCTATGCTCGCCACCTGGTCACTGCCAATAACCAGGGCATCGGGAAACTTCCTCGCAACGTCCTGGGCCTTGGCTCTGGCCAGGCGGTCGGCAAGCGTGCTGGCCGACTCCCCTGCAAGCCGGGCTTCGTCCACATCGGGTGCCTCGCAGCGGAAGGGGATTTGTAGTCTTTTCAACAATAGTTGTCGGTAGGGTGAAGTAGAGGCGAGAATCAGATCCATAAAATGTCTAAGCGTCCTGTGAATAAGTGAGAGAACTACTTGTATTTTATAGAATTTTTTTTGACAAAGGGGGGTTGCGTCACTATGATGCGCGCCTATGTTGACTGAGCCCCTCCCTAACACGCTGGATGTCCGTAAGGCAGCCGGGCGTGGAGTGAGCGTCAGCGGAACGTTAAAGCCGGTTGAGTTACCACGTTTTCATGGGCTTTTAGCCAGTGAAACGGGTGGCATCACTGCGGACTTGACGTTTTTACGGGACGAGGAAAATCGGGCGGTAATTGAGCTGAAATTCGAGGCAAAGGTCTCGGTGATCTGCCAGCGCTGCTTGCAGGCCATGTCACTGGATCTTGCGGGTGATAATGTTCTGGGTGTTGTCTGGACAGATGAACAGGCCGCGCACCTACCTCGGCACCTTGATCCGCTGATAGCCCCGGAAGAGGCATGTAATTTGTGGGAACTGGTAGAGGATGAGCTGATACTCGCTTTGCCTCAATTTGGTTATCACGACACAGAAGATTGTAAACAGATACTGTCTGAATACACCGGACCAGGTCCAGAAGAGGACGAGGGCGAGAAAAAGCCCAACCCCTTTGATGTACTGGCACAGTTGAAGACAGACAAGTAAATCAGGAGATAGCCATGGCTGTTCAAAAAAGTAAAAAGACCCGCTCTCGTCGCGGAATGCGTCGTTCACATGATTCCTTGTCAAGTGCCACCTTGTCTGTGGACCAGACTTCCGGTGAAACCCATCTGCGTCATCACGTGACTGCTGACGGTTTTTACCGAGGCAAGAAAGTCGTAGACACTGGTTCCGACGACTAAAAACTTGTTCAGACGGTCACCAGCACCGTTTGTATCTCCCGCGGAGGTCGATGCCTTCGCCGCCCTGACAGCGCTCCCAATATGAGCGCTGTCAACATATCTGCCCTCTGTAAAATACGCTTCCCGGTTCGCTACTATTCTCTTATTGCCTCATTGCGCCCGTTTGTTGGCAGCGTGCAATAGCGGTAACCTGAAATCTATTGACCACCCAGGAATAAACCATGTCAGAAAACAATACAGCCTTTGTCTTTCCAGGCCAGGGGTCGCAAAAGGTGGGCATGCTGGCGGCAGCTCACCAGCATTATGCTGCGGCTAGGGAGACATTTGCCGAGGCATCTGATGCTCTGGGCTACGATGTCTGGGACCTGATCCAAAATGGAGAGCAAGAAGCGCTTAACCTAACCGAAACAACCCAGCCCCTGCTGTTGACCTCATCCGTAGCGCTGTGGCGAGCCTGGCTGGAGCAGGGGGGCAGATCGCCTAACGTAATGGCTGGTCATAGTCTCGGGGAGTTCTCCGCGTTGGTCTGCGCGGGGGCTTTGGCGTTTGCCGACGCGGTGCAACTGGTACGCAGCCGTGGTCAGTTCATGCAAACAGCAGTGCCTGTGGGAGAAGGGGCAATGGCCGCGATCATTGGCCTGGATGACCAGGAAATCAATAGTATTTGTGCGGCAACCGAAGGCGTTGTGGCTGCTGTGAATTTCAACTCTCCCGGACAGGTGGTAATTGCCGGTCATACCGCCGCAGTCGATAGCGCCATTGTTGCTTTGAAGGACGCGGGGGCCAAACGGGCCTTGCCACTGCCGGTGAGCGCCCCATTCCATACAGAACTAATGCAGCCAGCCGGCGAGCGACTGGCCGAGGCGATGACCGATATCAAGATTACCGCGCCCCTGATACCTGTTGTCCATAATGTGCATGCCCAAACCGAAAATGACCCAGGGGAAATTCGCTCCCTGCTGGTGCGCCAGATATATAGCCCGGTCCAATGGACGCTGTGCGTGCAAGCGATGGTAGACATGGGAGTGAGCCGTGTTGTTGAGTGTGGCCCTGGCAAGGTGCTTAGCGGTCTTAACCGCCGCATTGATAAGACGCTGACCAGTTTCTCCATTGAGGAACCGGAGTCCCTGGTGGTGGCGCTACAGGAATTGGGCTGAGTCCCAGAATTAGGAACGGAGATATCCAATGAATGAAGAGCAAAAGGTAGCATTGGTCACCGGTGCAAGCCGGGGAATTGGTCGGGCCATCGCTGAAAAGCTGGCTGCGGATGGCTATACCGTCGTGGGCACCGCCACCAGTGATGGTGGGGCTGATAATATCAGTGCCTACCTGAAAGCCGCGGGTAACAATGGCTGTGGTATGAAGCTGGATGTCGCCGATGGTGACAGTGTTACGGAAGTCGTCAAAGCAGTTGCCGGGCAATATGCCGCGCCTCTGGTGTTGGTCAACAATGCCGGCATCACCCGCGACAACATCCTCATGCGGATGAAAACAGACGAGTGGAGCGATGTTATCGACACCAATCTCAATGCACTGTATCGAGTGAGCAAGGCCTGCGTGAGAGGAATGACCAAGGCGCGCTGGGGCCGCATTGTCAATATCACCTCTGTGGTGGGTTCCATGGGCAACATGGGACAAAGCAACTACGCGGCGACCAAGGCCGGTGCTGAAGGGTTTTCGCGGGCCCTGGCGCGCGAGCTAGGGTCCAGATCGGTCACTGTTAACTGCGTGGCGCCAGGATTTATCGATACGGATATGACTCGCGAACTGACAGATGAGCAACGAGACCTGATGTTGGGCCAAATCCCGCTCAAAAGACTCGGCCAGCCTGAGGAGATTGCTGCACTGGTGAGCTTTCTTTGCGGCGACTCGGCGGGCTATATTACCGGCGAAACAATGCACATAAATGGCGGCATGTACATGGCTTAACTGGTTGAAAAACAAGCTATTGCCGTCCTCAAATTCGAGCGTGAAAAAAATATTTATTACTCTTGGACAAAACAGAGTAAAATGCGCGCTCTGGGCTTATAACCAGTTTTGAAAAAGCACTAAACTCAGGAGTGAAGAATAATCATGAGCAGCATTGAAGAGCGCGTTAAGAAAATCGTCGCAGAACAACTTGGCGTAAAAGAAGAAGAAGTGCAAACCGAGGCTTCTTTCGTAGAGGACCTGGGTGCGGACTCCCTGGACACCGTTGAACTGGTGATGGCTCTCGAAGAGGAATTCGAAACTGAAATCCCCGACGAAGAAGCAGAGAAGATTACCACTGTTAAGCTGGCAATCGACTATATCAACTCAAATCTCGCCTGATACATCAAGCTATCTCGAAAAGCCGTTTCTATTTTTTGATAGAGCGGCTTTTCTTCTTTATGCTTGCTGAAAATCTGACAACAAAGGAGATGCTACGTTGATTGGCAGAAGAGTCGTTGTGACAGGACTGGGCATGGTTAGCCCCGTCGGCCATACCGTCGCTGAAACCTGGGGGAATATCCTGGCAGGGAAAAGCGGCGCAGCTACCATTGAGGCATTTGACGTCTCCGCTTACAGCACTCAGTTTAGTGCCAGTGTGCGTGATTTCGATATCTCTGCTTACCTGGCGCCTAAAGATGCCCGCAAGATGGACACTTTTGTCCAGTACGGTATGGCAGCAGGAATCCAGGCCTTTGAAGACAGTGGGCTTGAAATAACCGAAGAAAACGCACCTCGAGTAGGTTGCGCAATCGGTTCTGGCATTGGCGGCATTGGGCAGATAGAGAAGAATACCGAAATCGTCAACACTTCCGGTCCCAGGCGCATTTCGCCGTTTTTTGTGCCGGGATCCATCATCAATATGATCTCTGGCAATTTATCCGTTAAGTACAACATGCAGGGCCCTAACCTCGCGGTGGTCACTGCTTGCACAACCGGTACTCATAATATTGGCCTTGGCGCCCGACTGATAGCGCTGGGCGACGCAGACGCGATGCTGGTCGGTGGTGCCGAAATGGCGACTACCCCAGTGGGCCTGGGTGGATTCGCCGCAGCCCGAGCTTTATCCAAGCGCAACGATGACCCCGCTGCCGCCTCGCGCCCCTGGGACAAAGACCGAGATGGTTTCGTGCTCGGGGACGGTGCCGGGGTCATTATGCTTGAAGAATACGACTCGGCTAAAGCACGCGGAGCAACGATTTACGCTGAACTAACGGGCTTTGGTATGAGCGGCGATGCCTACCATATGACACTCCCACCGGAAGACGGACGCGGCGCTGCCGCCTCTATGGCAAATGCGGTGCGTGACGCGGGCGTAGCCGTCGACAAAATTAACTATATTAACGCCCACGGTACATCGACTCCGGCGGGGGACGTTGCAGAAAGTAGGGCGGTTGAAACAGTGCTTGGCTCTGCCGCTGATCAGGTGGCAGTGAGTTCTACCAAGTCTATGATCGGCCATCTGCTGGGCGCCGCTGGCGCGGTGGAAGCTATTTTCTCTGTTCTGGCGATTCGTGATCAGGTCTGTCCGCCCACGATTAATCTGGACACACCGGATGAGGGCGCCAACCTGAACTACGTTGCGCATACAGCGCAGGAGCGTGAAATCCATAGTGTGCTCTCCAATTCCTTTGGTTTTGGCGGCACCAATGGATCACTGCTGTTCAGTAAGCCTGACTGAACGGTTGCGCGGTGAACTCTAAACCGGCGATCTGGGTAGACGGCGAGCCGGCGACGGCACTGCCGCTTCCTGATCGTGGTCTTGACTTCGGTGACGGCCTGTTTGAGACCCTGCTATTGCAGCGTGGTGCTCCACTATTCAAGCAGTTGCACCTTGAGCGTCTTGCAGCCGGTCTGGATGCCCTTTCGTTTCCTGATTGCCTGCCCAGCGTTCGCGCTCAACTTGATGCCTGCGCGGCCCAGCTTGTTGCGCTCGAATGGGCGGCCTTGCGCCTGACCGTCACTCGAGGCGCTGCTCCTCGCGGCTATGCCGCACCGCAAAACGCTAAGCCACGCATTATTATTTCTGCAACAGAGCTAGAGCAGGATCGCTGTGAAGTTCCTCAACCAATAAAGCTGGGCTGGGCCAAGATGCGTTGGTCCAGCCAGCCCCAGTTGGCAGGCATCAAACACCTCAATCGACTGGAGCAAGTAATTGCCGCTAACCAGGCCAGAGATGACGGCTGGGATGACGTGGTCGTGCTCGACCAACAGGGCCATGTGTGCTCTTTGTCAGCCGGTAATCTTTTCCTGCTGGAATCTGGCTGCTTGTTGACACCAGCGTTGGAAACCTGCGGTATCGCCGGTACCCGCAGGCGGCTTATATTGGAACAGTTGGCCCCGGAGCTGGGTCTCAAAACCGAACAAACCCACATCACTCCGCAACAATTAGCGTCTGCAGACGCAATAATTTGCTGTAATAGCATCCGCGGACTACAACCAGTGAGCCGTCTCGAGGAACAATCGTGGACAGATTTTTCCGTGTGTGAAGCCTTGCATCAACGTTATTCGGAGGCTATTGCATGTTAAAGCGCTTAACGCTGCTTTTGGCTGTGGTTTCAGTGCTTGCGCTGGTAACTCTCAGCGTTAAGTACTTGCAGAAACAGTGGCAGCTGCCTTTGAACATTGGTCAGGACGGCTATGAGTTAGTTGTCGGCTCAGGCCAGACTCTGCGCTCGGTGGTGGCTAGGCTGGAAGCGGATGGCGTTTACAGCAGTGGCTGGATGCTAAGCCGCTATGGTCACTGGACAGGACTGGATCAGCAGATCAAACGCGGTGAGTACCTGATTCCCCAGGGCACAAGACCGATAGCACTCCTCAGACTGTTGCAGCAGGGCAAAGTCATCAGTTATCAGGTGACGCTGCCCGAGGGCATTACGCTTGCACGAGCTCTGGAAATATTGGCGCAGAATCCAGAACTGGAACACGAAATTGAGGGGCTTGAGGACGCGAAATTAGCTCAGCTTACGAGTCCCAGGCTGACAGGTGAGGGCCTGTTCTTTCCCGATAGCTACCAGTTTGAACGGGGTGCATCTGATTGGGATATCCTGCAGCGAGCCCATGCCATGATGGCTGATGTGCTGGAACAGGAGTGGCAAGAGAGGCAGGACGGGGTGCCTTACGCCAATGCCTATGAGACGCTCATAATGGCCAGCATCGTGGAGCGAGAAACGGGGCAGCCAGACGAACGCGACGAAATCGCCGGTGTTTTCGTCAGGAGGCTGAACAAAAATATGCGTTTGCAGACAGACCCGACTGTTATTTATGGCCTGGGGGAGAACTTTGACGGCAATTTGCGACGCAAGGACCTGAACGACGCAGCGAACCCCTACAATACCTACCGCCATAAAGGGCTACCACCTTCTCCCATTGCCTTGCCCGGGCGAGCCGCTATTCATGCGGCGCTGCACCCCAAAGATGGCGCCTCCCTATACTTCGTTGCCAGGGGGGATGGTGGTCATTACTTCAGCGAGACCCTTGCCGAACATCAGCAGGCCGTGCGTAAATACCAGCTGCAACGGAGACAAGACTACCGCTCCAGCCCAGCAACACAATAAGAGAAATAATGGAATCACGTGGATTATTCATCACCGTTGAAGGCGGTGAAGGCGTTGGTAAATCGACCAACATGGCCTATTTGGAACAGCACCTCTCAGATCTGGGAATCGACATAGTTGTTACCCGAGAGCCCGGTGGAACAGCCCTGGGCGAAGACATTCGCGAGCTGTTATTGCGTCCTCGTGATGACAAGATGACGGCAAACGCTGAACTGCTTTTAATCTTTGCAGCGCGCGCCCAACACCTTACTCAAGTGGTCGAGCCTGCACTTGCTCAGGGTCGTTGGGTGCTTTGTGACCGGTTTACCGATGCGACATACGCCTACCAAGGCGGTGGCAGGGGGCTTCCGGTGCCTATCATTAGAGAGTTGGAGCAGTTGGTGCAAGGCGAACTGCGCCCGGACTACACCTTGTTGCTGGATGCATCGGTGGAAGTCGGCATGTCCCGAGCCCGCGGACGTGGCGAACTAGACCGCATTGAACAGGAACAGACGGAGTTCTTCGAACGAGTGCGACGCACCTATCTGGAGCTTGCTAGCGAGAGTAGCGGACGTTACCGGGTGATTGATGCTTCCAAACCCTTGCCTGCCGTCGAGCAACAGTTGGAAGAGGTTTGCGCGGAACTCGCGACCTGTTGGGGAGTGCGTCAGCGGTGATGCAGTTGAGCGGCTTGCCTGCGATCAGTGCACCTCTGCCCTGGCAGGGCGAATCCTGGTCCCGCTTTAACCAGCAGTTGAGCGATGGAACCTTGCCCCATGCATTACTGCTGGCCGGGCTGCCATACAGCGGCAAGGCGAGATTGGCCCTGGCTCTGGCACGCCTGCTGTTATGCCAGGCCCCTAGCGGAGGCCTGAACTGCGGGAAATGCCATGCTTGTGATCTGGGCGCGAGTGGAAGTCATGGAGATTTCCGCTGGCTTCAGCCCGAGGAAAAGAGCAGAACTATCAAGATTGATCAGGTGCGTGAGCTCGTCAATTTTGCCACCAAGACGGCCAGCTTTGGCGAGCGCAAGCTTATCGTGCTGGCTCCAGCCGATGCTATGAACACCAATGCTGCAAATGCTTTGCTCAAATCGTTGGAAGAGCCTGCGCCGGGCACCTTTTTAATACTGGTGTGCGATCGCCTACATGGAGTCCCCGCTACCATTCGCTCGCGCTGCCAGATCGTAAAGCTGCCTGCGCCTGGTCTGGACATGAGCCGGGACTGGCTTGACCAGGCCACTGGCAGCAGGGAGGAAAGCGAACGTCTGCTGGAGCTGGCTGATGGAATGCCGCTATTGGCAGAGGCTATGTACCAGCGCTCGGATGGCGAGGAGCTGATCGCCGTCCGTATTGCCTGCAGAGGGTTGGTCGCCGGTAAATTGAGTATTGAGCAGGCTGCATCCATGCTGGCCGAAGCACCTATGGATGAGGTGTTGGTGCAAATAGGGGGAGCTGTGCGCAAAGCTCTCAAAGGCCTTGGGCGGCCGCAACTGAATGGCAAGCAGGGCAGGGATGCATTCGTACTGCTGGACGAAATAGGGGGCGTGCAACGGGCTGTCAGTGGCGGTACCAACCCTAACCGACAGTTGCTCACCGAAGTTTTACTGGAAAAACTGCAATCCGTATTGGGTGGTGCAGCAGCCGATGATAGTATCAGGCCATAAACAGGGGAGATTGGGGCCATGAACGACGCCAGGCAGAACAACCGCAACGGCATATTGTCATTGACGATCAAGGACAAAGCGGTGCTGTACTCCGCTTATATGCCTTTTTTGCAAAATGGCGGCCTATTCGTGCCCACCAACAAGGCGTACGCCCTGGGTGACGAGGTGTTCATGTTGCTGACATTGATGGATGAGGCAGAGAAGATACCCATTGCAGGCAAGGTAGTCTGGGTTACTCCGCGAGGCGCGCAGGGTAACAGGACTGCGGGTATTGGCGTTCAGTTCAGTGAGCAGGATACCGCCGCCAATGCCAAGATCGAAAATCACCTGGCGGGCTCATTGGGCTCCGACCGTCCGACACATACTATGTGATAACACCTGATTCACTTTCTACTTTTCTTTGCTAACTCTTTGTTTTTCATGTATTTAAAGCAAAAAAATGGGTCCCGAAAGGGACCCAACAAGACCATTAGGAGTGAAACATAAAGGAATTACTTCCCTTAAAGAGCATTGGATGTGCTCCCGCAACCACCCGACTAATACTAGGGGATAGGTAGTTACACTCTTAGTATCGCTCAAATATGGTATTTTTCCACACTAGATTCGATCGTTTTTAATATATTTGGGAATAAATAAAGCTGCTTTAATTATAAGCAGCTATATCAAACCGGAGGCAAGGGGCTGTGGGCGATCCTTTAAATTCCGTTTTCGGCGTCACTCGCCTGAACGGCAAACCAACCGATGTGCTGCCCAGCTGGCTGGACAATACAGCCGACGCAGGCATTCTGGTACTTGATTTTCAGCTACAGCAGTGGTGGCTGGATACCGCAGGCAAGCTGCCACTCACTGCAATTTACTGCCTGGAAAATGATAAATTGCTGTGCGCGGTTACTGACCAAACCATTGCTATGCCGGTCTCCGTACCTCACGGAGATTTTCGGAAATGGGCCGCGCATCATGAGCTGGCCGTTTTTGCACATGACCAGCCACTGGGGCTACAAGCCACCTACATTGCCAAGCCATGGGGTCAGGAGGTCTGGTTCACCGGGGTTGAGGAGCGTGGCGTCTGTTGCTTTACCGACGGCCAGAACAGCAGCCCAATACCCTGGGTGCAGGCGATTATGCCGAACAATCTCGCGGGCGCCACCGGCACACCCCTGGTGTTACTGAAGATTCTCGACCCGGCGCCTGAAGAGGTGACGGGAGATTTGTATTTTGAGCTGCACCAAGAAAAACGTGAAGTCTATGTGGTTACTCATGTGGACAGGCAAGCGTGGCCGGACGGCAAGGGAGGGATCCGCTACGGTTTCGATCCGCAGCGCCTTGCAGAGGCGGGCACCGACGAAGGGTTCAAGCAATCCTATCTTGCAGCAGTGCGAGAGTATGAGTCAGTCAGGCGAGAAATAGACGACCTGCCCGCAGGTACCGGGATCCAAGAGTCACTGCTGCAGCGGGAACTGCTGTTGCGCCAGGCTATGAATGACTTTACTTACATGCGCCCATTGGCGGTAGGCGACGTGGTGGTAGTGCCATTGTTAATGCCCCATTCACTGCAGCACGGTGTCCGTACTATTGAATTCCAGACGCCTGTTTACGAACGGCAAATCCTTTCTTTTGCCCAGAAAGTGTTAACCCAGAACCATTGGGATACGGACACCGCCGTTAAGGAGATGCGACTCACTCCACCTGCGCAGAAATCATTTGCCTTGCTCCAGGATGATTTCGGCCTCAAGGTGGAGCGTATAGTAGATTTCATTGATTTTGAGGTCTGCAGAGTGACGATTTCCGACGGGGCTTCCCTGCAAATCGATACCTCTGCATGCTACCAGTTGCTAATGGTCGTGACCGGTGAGCTTCCTCTTGATGAGCGCATTTTGACAGCTGAGCAGGCAGCTTTGCTTCCCGCTGGACAGTCTTTTTGTCTTCGCTCCTGCGATCCCGCGGAGTCATTGGTTTTGCTGTTGTCACTGCCCTGCATCTGAGCGGTTGAACCACGCTGTTCTTTGTGGCAGAATCTGCGCCCTTGCGACACCTCGGTGGGCCGCTTGCAGGGCTTATATACTCCCAGACAATCAATTGGTTAGGTATAAAAAGCTCCTGCAAATTCTAGTTAATCGGCGTCGAGAGCAAGGACATGCGGGAGTGGCGAAATTGGTATACGCGCTGGATTTAGGTTCCAGTGCCGCAAGGCGTGAGAGTTCGAGTCTCTCCTTCCGCACCAAATTCTTAGCGGTTTCGATGCCACATCGAAACCCAAAAAATGAAAACCAGAGTGCCACGGGCACTTGATACCCGGTTATTGATGAGGAAATACCATGCAGGTTTCAATTGAGACGACTTCTGGACTGGAACGTCGCTTGACTGTAGGCGTACCCGCTGCACGTGTAGATGGCGCAGTTGACGAACGCCTTAAGAAAGCGACCAAAGATGTTCGTATCCCCGGTTTCCGTCCCGGCAAGGTGCCAATGAAAGTGATGCGCCAACGGTTTGGCCCAGGCGTTCGCCAGGAAGTACTGGGCGAAGTTATGAGCCAGTCCTTCCAGGAAGCTGTTATCCAGGAAAAGTTGCGTCCAGCAGGACAGCCCAGCATTGAGCCCAAGTCTCTGGACGCTGGCAAGGATCTGGAATACGTAGCCACCTTCGAAGTATTCCCCGATGTCGAAGTCACCGAAATGGCTGATTTCTCAGTAGAGAAGCCGGTAGCTGAGGTTACCGACGAAGATGTGGACAACATTATCGATGTATTCCGCAAGCAACAGGGTGGCTGGGAAGTCGCTGAGCGAGCTGCGGCCGAGGGTGACAAGGTCAATATCGATTTTGTCGGCACCAAAGAAGGCGAAGAGTTTGACGGCGGCAGTGCTGAAGGCTCCGACCTGGAGTTGGGGTCAGGTCAAATGATTCCAGGCTTTGAAGACGGTATTGTTGGTATGAAAGTCGGAGACGAGCAAACTCTCGAGCTGAGCTTCCCCGATGACTACCACAGTGAAGACCTCAAAGGCGCGGCCGTAGAGTTTAAGGTTACGCTTAACGCTGTAGAAGAAATGATTCCCGCCGAGCTCAATGAAGAGCTCTTTGCACAATATGGTGTGGAAGAGGGCGGTGAGGAGCAGTTCCGCAAGGAAGTTGCTGAGAACATGGCGCGTGAACTTAAGAATGCTATCCAGGCCAAGGTTAAGCAGCAGGTCATGGACGCGGTTGTCGAGGCCCATCAGGGAGTTGACATCCCCCGCGCCCTGGTTGCCCAGGAAGTGGACGCCCTGCGCAATCAAATGATGCAGCAGTTTGGTGGCGCAGGTGGTCAAAACCTGGACCTTAAGTCGCTGTTGCCCGACGACATGTTTACCGAAAACGCCGAAAAGCGGGTCAAGCTGGGCCTGGTGCTATCGGAGCTGATCGGCAAGCTGGAGCTCAAGGCGGATGGCGACCAAGTGCGCGCCACCATTGAGGAAATGGCCTCTACTTACCAGGATCCTGAAGAGGTAATCAACTGGTATTACTCCAACCAGGAGCAGCTGGCGTCGGTAGAATCTAAAGTTCTTGAGGACCAGGTGGTTGAAAAACTCCTCGAGAGTGCCAAGATAGCAGAGAAGGAGTGCAGTTATCAGGAGGCTATCGCCCCTGCAGGACAGGAAGAAGCCTGATAGCGTCTCACCCCATTGCGGTGCATTAGCACCGCTCACTATCCGCATAATCATTAATTAGGGACGGTTCGCTATGCCATATCAGCCAGACGGGCGCAATTCTCAAACGATCGACAACCTGGGCCTGGTGCCTATGGTGGTGGAGCAAACCGCTAGAGGTGAGCGCTCCTACGACATCTACTCCCGACTGCTGAAAGAGCGCGTTATTTTCGTCGTAGGTCCAGTCGAGGACTATATGGCCAATCTGATCGTGGCGCAGTTGCTGTTCCTGGAGTCAGAAAACCCCGATAAAGACATCCACCTGTACATTAATTCCCCAGGTGGCAGTGTCACAGCCGGCCTTTCTATTTACGACACCATGCAGTTCATAAAGCCTGACGTGAGCACTATGTGTTTGGGACAGGCTGCTTCCATGGGCGCATTTTTGTTGTGTGGCGGTGCCAAGGGTAAGCGTTTCTGCTTGCCAAATGCCCGTACGATGATTCACCAGCCCTCAGGCGGAGCCCAGGGGCAGGCTACAGACATCGAAATCCAGGCCAAAGAAATCCTCATCATCCGCAAGAAGCTCAACGAGCTAATGGCTGAGCACACCGGGCAGCCTCTGGAAGTGATTGAGCAGGACACCGAACGTGACCGCTTCATGAATGCAGAAGAGAGCAAAGCCTACGGTTTGGTGGACGAAGTAGTGACAAGCAGGGGAGGTGCTGGGGAGTAGCCCGGCATATCCTTCTTTTCGGTCCCACTGGGACTTGCAAAACACCGGAAAAAACATCATCTTAGAACCTATGATGATGAGAATTCAGCTATTTTCGCGTAGGGCGGCTTAATGAGTGACGAAACCACCAATTCCGGCGACGACGGCGGCAAGCTGTTGTACTGCTCCTTCTGCGGCAAAAGCCAGCATGAAGTACGCAAGCTGATCGCCGGCCCCTCGGTGTTCATTTGCGATGAGTGTGTCGATCTGTGTAATGACATCATCCGCGAGGAAGTGCAGGAGAGCGCAGGGGATGCCCCGCAGGATCACCTGCCGGTACCGCATGAGATTAAAGGCATTCTCGACGAGTATGTCATCGGCCAAAATAGGGCTAAGAAAGTCCTGGCCGTAGCAGTTTACAACCATTACAAGCGTCTGCGCCATGGTCAGAGCGCGGGCCGCGGTGATGAGGTAGAACTGGGCAAGAGTAATATCCTGTTGGTCGGTCCCACCGGGTCAGGTAAGACCCTGCTTGCGGAAACGCTCGCCCGACTGCTGGACGTACCTTTTACTATCGCTGACGCCACAACGCTCACCGAGGCAGGTTACGTTGGCGAGGATGTGGAAAACATCATTCAAAAGCTTTTGCAGAAGTGTGATTACGATGTAGAGAAAGCCCAGGTGGGCATTGTCTATATCGATGAGATCGACAAGATCTCTCGCAAATCTGACAACCCTTCAATTACCCGGGACGTATCAGGGGAAGGTGTACAGCAGGCGCTGCTGAAACTGATCGAAGGCACCGTGGCCTCAGTACCCCCGCAGGGGGGGCGCAAGCATCCTCAGCAGGAGTTTCTGCAAGTTGATACCTCCAGCATCCTGTTCATTTGTGGTGGTGCATTTGCCGGTCTTGATAAGGTCATTCGTAATCGTTCAGAAAAGGGCGGTATCGGCTTTGGCGCTGAGGTTAAAACCAAAGACGAAACCAGCAACATTGGTGAACTGCTGTTTGAATTGGAGCCCGATGATCTGGTGCAGTACGGTCTTATTCCCGAGTTTGTTGGTCGTCTACCGGTGATCGCTACGCTCGAGGAACTGGACGCAGAAGCACTGGTCCAAATTTTGACCGAGCCCAAGAATGCGCTGACCAAGCAATACAGTAAGCTGTTCGAAATGGAAGGCGTAGAAGTTGACTTCAGAGAGGACGGTCTGCGCGCCGTAGCCGAAAAAGCCATGGAACGAAAGACTGGCGCTCGTGGCCTGCGCTCCATTCTCGAAGGTGTGCTACTAGATTCTATGTACAACATTCCATCTCGAGATGATGTCAGTAAGGTTGTTATCGATGAGTCTGTGATCCGTGGGGATTCCGAGCCCTTACTGGTTTACCAGAACAACGAGCCAGCGGTCCGTACTGCGTCCACTGAAGAATAGATAGATTGCGCCCACACCCTGTGGGCGCAGGTTTATCTACCGGGGCATCCCCCCCCCAGGCGGTTGTATTTCCGGTCTTTGACCCCATAAACGAAATACAACAACAGTTTTCCGCCCAACCCGGAGATTATTATGGGTTCATCCTCTGTCATTGAGCTTCCTCTTCTGCCCCTGCGTGATGTGGTCGTCTATCCACATATGGTGCTGCCATTGTTTGTGGGCCGGGAGAAGTCTATCGAGGCCCTCGAGGACGCCATGGCCAACGACAAGCAGGTTCTGCTTGTCGCCCAGCGCAATGCCGCTGATGACGACCCCGGTGCCGACGATATCTATCAGGTCGGTACTGTCTCCAATATATTACAATTGCTTAAACTCCCCGACGGTACTATTAAGGTTCTGGTTGAGGGCGGCTTCCGCGCGGCGGTTGACGCCGTTGACGATGAAGGCGATTTTGCAGTCGCCAGTGTCCGTGAGATTATCAGCGATGAAATTCCCGAGGAGGAAGTAGAAGGTCTACTCCGGTCTACCAATAGCCAGTTCGAAAAGTACGTCAACCTGAGTAAAAAAGTACCGGCCGAAGTACTCACTTCTTTGACGGGCATTGATGAGCCGGGCCGTCTCGCCGACACCATCGCTGCCCATATGAGCGTCGACCTGGAAGAAAAGCAACGCATTCTTGAAGTCTCCAGTATTCGCGGTCGCCTCGAGCACCTGATGGGCTTGATGGAAGCAGAAATCGATCTGTTTCAGGTGGAAAAGCGCATTCGCGGGCGCGTGAAAAAGCAGATGGAAAAAAGCCAGCGCGAGTATTATCTCAACGAACAAATGAAAGCTATCCAGAAAGAACTGGGCGACATGGACGAAGCGCCCAATGAACTGGATGAGCTGCAGACTCGGATCGATGAAGCCAAGATGCCTGCTGAAGCCAAGGACAAAGCGGAGGCAGAGCTGGGTAAGTTAAAGATGATGTCGCCCATGTCTGCGGAGGCGTCCGTGGTGCGCAGTTACATCGACTGGATGGTCAGTGTGCCCTGGACCAAGCGCAGTAAGGTCAAGCATGACCTGAATCGTGCCACCCGTATTCTCGATGAAGATCACTATGGTCTGGACGAGGTGAAGGACCGCATTATTGAGTATCTTGCAGTACAGAAGCGCGTTCGTAAGGTAAAAGGCCCAGTGCTTTGTCTGGTTGGACCTCCAGGTGTAGGTAAGACCTCTCTGGGCGAGTCCATTGCCAGGGCAACGAATCGCAAGTTCGTGCGTATGGCGTTAGGTGGAGTGCGTGATGAGGCAGAAATTCGAGGCCACCGCCGTACCTACATCGGCTCGATGCCGGGCAAGTTGCTGCAGAAAATGTCCAAGGCCGGCGTAAAGAACCCATTATTCCTGCTCGATGAAATCGACAAAATGGGTATGGATCATCGCGGTGACCCAGCATCGGCCATGTTGGAAGTACTGGACCCAGAGCAGAACCACGCGTTTAACGACCACTACCTGGAAGTGGACTACGACCTCTCTGATGTGATGTTTGTTTGTACTTCCAATACCATGAATATTCCCGGACCGCTGCTGGACAGGATGGAAGTTATCCGAATCCCGGGCTATACCGAGGACGAGAAACTCAATATCGCAGAGCGTTATCTGATTCCCAAGCAGTTAAAGCTCAACGGACTGAAGAAAGATGAGCTGTTCATCTCTGGCGAAGCGGTTACCGATATTATCCGCTACTACACACGCGAAGCCGGCGTGCGTTCTCTGGAACGTGAGATAGCCAAAGTCTGTCGCAAGATGGTCAAAGCTATAACCCTGGAAGAGGCAGAAGGTGGCACTACGGTTGGCTCTGACTTGCTGAGCGATCTGCTTGGTGTGCGCAAATGCAACTATGGAATCGCCGAAGAAGAGAACAAGATTGGTCAGGTCACAGGGCTTGCCTGGACTTCAGTGGGCGGTGAATTACTCACCATTGAAGCCGTTGCTGTTGCTGGCAAAGGGCGTCACGTGAAAACAGGCTCTCTTGGCGACGTAATGCAGGAGTCCATTCAGGCCGCTACTACCGTGGTGCGCAGTCGTTCGCAGATGCTGGGCATTCCTGCGAGTTACCACGAAAAGCACGATGTGCACATACACGTTCCTGAAGGCGCCACACCCAAAGACGGTCCCAGTGCCGGTGTAGCCATGTGCACGGCTCTCGTTTCTGTGCTCACGGAGATTCCTGTGCGCGCCGATGTCGCCATGACGGGTGAAATTACCCTTCGAGGTGAAGTGTTGCCAATTGGAGGTCTCAAGGAAAAGCTGTTGGCAGCCCGCCGCGGTGGCATAAAGACTGTCATAATTCCGAAGGAGAACGAGCGCGACCTGAAAGAGATCCCTGATAACATCAAGGAACATCTCAATATCCGCCCGGTTAAGTGGATAGATGAAGTCTTGTCCATCGCACTGGAATCCATGCCAAAGCCGCTTAGCGACGAAGACTACATGGCCAATTCCATTGCTGGAGGCAAAGATGACACTGAAGAGGAAAAAAATCGCATAAATACGCATTAACAGACGGGTTCCTTGTTGACCGGGATTCCCGCTCTGTTATAAAGTCGTGCGTCTGCGTGAGGGGCTCAAACCCAGTACCGATAAGGCTTGCAGCCCATCTTGCATAAAAAGAAGAAAACGAATTCTTAGCCCACCCCGGGCAGAAAGATAATTTTTTTAGCTGACCAAAATTCCAAGGGGATTAAGTGTGAACAAAACTGAACTGATTGACGCAATTGCCGCTGCTGCGGATCTGCCCAAGGCCTCTGCTGGCCGTGCACTGGACGCAGTAGTAGAAAGCGTCACCGACGCTCTCAAAAAGGGCGACCAGGTATCACTGGTTGGTTTCGGTACATTCTCTGTTAAGCACCGCAGTGCTAGAACAGGCCGCAACCCACAGACTGGCGCCACCATCGAAATTAAGGCATCTGAAGTGCCCAGCTTCAAGGCTGGTAAAGCACTCAAGGACGCCGTTAACTCCTAAGCTAAGTTCACCTGGTTGCGGCTGTAGTACACGGTCGCGACTGTGAGATCTTGAAAGCATAAAAAGGCGCACTATCCGTGCGCTTTTTTTTTAGTAGCAGAGAGAAAATCCCATGCTCCAAGACATGCGCAAAAACATTCAGGGCACATTCGCCAAGATCATTGTTGGCATTATCATTGTGGCTTTTGCAGGCTTCGGTCTTGAATCTATCCTGCTTAGCGGTGGCGGTAATGCCGTGGCCGAGGTTAATGGTGAGGAAATAGCGCCGCAGGAACTGCAACAGGCGGTAAACAACCAGAAACGCCAGCTGATTTCGATGATGGGTGACAATCTTGACCCTGCGATGCTGGATGACCAACTTCTTTCCCAGCAAGCGATGCAGACACTGATCTCGCGTAAATTATTGATTCAATCTGCCGACAGTATGGGCCTGGTAGTAGCTGACTCCCAGATTGGTGCACTCATCGGCGGCATGGAACAATTCCAGTTAGACGGCCAGTTTTCAGCAGACATGTACCGGGCGAGACTGGGCGACGCCGGCTTCACCCCAGCTTCGTTTAAATCGACGCTTACCCAAGACATTAAAGTCGGCCAGGTTCGCAGCGGCCTCGCCGGTAGTGAATTCGCCACCCCAGCAGAGCTTGAGCTCAATGCACGTATCCTCGGAGAGCAGAGAGACCTGCGTTACTTGACCATTCCGCTGGAAACATTTGCCAGTGTGGAGGCTGTCGATGACGTCGTCATACAGCAGTACTACCAAGATAATGCCAGCCGTTTTATGTCTGAAGAAGCGGTAGAGCTGGACTATATTGAGCTGCGTAGCACTGATTTTCGTAAGCCTGTAGAAGAGCAAATGGTGCTCGATGCTTACGAGCTGGAAATCGCCAACGGCCAGTATCAGACCGAGAATCGAGTTTCTCATATTCTGTTCGAACAGGGCGATGACGACGATGCCGCCTATCAGCAACGTATAGCGGCCGCTCAGGCCCGACTGTTGGCAGGTGAAGAGTTTGCGGCACTGGCCCAGGAACTCTCTGACGATATTGGCTCTGCCTCTTTCGGCGGTGATTTGGGATTTAGCAGTGGTGATGCATTTCCCGGCGAAATGGAACAGGCAATCGCAGAGTTAAGCGTAAATTCAGTATCTGAAACGGTAATCACTGATGCAGGCGCTCACATCATCTTGCTGACTGAGCGTCGGGAGGGCGAAGCGCCTACATTGGATGATATGCGTGCTGACCTTGAAGACCAGCTGGCGATGGCCGAGGCGCGTGTCGAGCTGCTGAGAATGGTAGAGACGATTAAGGATCTTGCCTTCAACGCTGACAATCTCAACGACCCCGCTAAGGAACTTTCACTGGAAATTGCCCAGACTGAAAAGATAAGTCGAGACCATGCCGAGGGCCTGTTTGCCGATGCAATTCTTATAGCTGCTGCTTTTTCTGATGATGTACTTAACGCAGGTCACAATAGCGATGTAATTGAGCTGGATCGAGATCATTGGGTTGTGCTGAGCGTAAGGAAGCACCATCCAGCAGAAATCATGCCTTTGATCGAAGTGCAGGAACAGATCGTTGCCAGCATCACTGAGCAGCGTGCAAAAGCCGCTGTGGAAGCCGCAGCCATTGCAGCAACCAGCAGTTTAAGAGCCGGGGAGGGTGTTGAGTCATACGCCACTGCAGCCGGTTTCGAATGGCAGGTTGAACTGGGCGCAGATCGCCGTAATACGATGGTACCTAATGAGATTTTGCAAAGCGCATTTCGCCTGGCCGCCCCGACTGAAGACGCCTCAGTGGTCGACTACGTTATTAGCGCCAGTGGCGACGCTCTGGTCTACGAAGTAGCCAGGGTGAGCCCTGGGGATCTCGACAGTCTGCCTGAGGCCGAACGCATGGCACTGCAGCAGATGGTGGGAGGCGAATACGGCCAGTTGATCGACAATGAATATCGGCAGGGCCTTCAGGACTCCGCCGACATCAGCGTACTGTAAAAGAGGTTTTAAAGTAGACATGGCTAGACAGGTACTGACACTGAATCAAATTTCCCTTAAGGGGCTGGAACGATTACCTCGGGATTGCTACGAGATTGCCAGTGAGTTTTCCCACCCTGACGCAATCTTGTTGCGCAGTCATAAGCTTAAAGCTGAGGATATCGCTGATTCTGTACTTGCCATTGCTCGCGCTGGAGCCGGGGTCAATAACATCCCGGTTGAAGAATGTAGCAAGCGTGGTATTGCCGTCTTCAATTCACCCGGTGCCAATGCTAATGCCGTAAAGGAGTTGGTAGCCGTTGGCTTGTTGCTAGGCTCTCGAGGCGTCGTGGAAGGGATTCAATACGTTGACACCCTTGCCGGTATGACCGATAAGGCCCAGATGAACAAAACGCTCGAAGCCCAGAAGAAAATGTTCAAGGGCAGTGAGCTCGAAGGTAAGACACTGGGCGTTGTTGGGCTCGGTGCCATCGGTTCCATGGTCGCTGAAATGGCCCTGACCCTAGGCATGGACGTGGTGGGTTACGACCCGGCGCTGTCTGTGGATGCCGCGTGGCGGCTGTCCAGTCAGGTACGCAAAGCAGACACGCTGTCAGCGCTGTTCGCCCGCTGCGACTACATTACGCTGCACCTGCCCGTGCTTGATTCCACTCGCGGTCTTATCAATGCTGAGCTCTTTTCAGTATTGCGCGAGGGCACTTGCCTGCTGAATTTTGCGCGCCAGGAAATTGTTGATGAGGAAGCGCTTGTGGCAGCGCTCAATGGCGACAGGTTACGCAAGTATATCGCCGATTTCCCATCCCCGGCCTTGATTGGCCGTGAAGATGTAATACTGATGCCTCATATCGGTGCAAGCACCGATGAAGCAGAGGACAACTGTGCGATTATGGCCGCCAACCAACTCAAGGAGTTTCTGGAGAACGGTAATATCCGTAACTCGGTAAATTTCCCTAATCTTGTACTGGAGCGTGTTTCGGGCTGTCGCTTATCGGTAACTAACGAAAACGTGCCGAAAATTCTGGGTAGCATCCTGTCTATCCTGGCGGATGAAAACATCAACGTGATCGACATGCTCAACAAGAGCCGTGACGGCATAGCCTATAATTTGATAGACGTAGAGGGGCATACCCCTGACACTGTTCTGGATCAAATGCGCGCCCTGGACGGCGTTGTCAATGTCCGCATGATTGGCGATTGCGCCTGATGCCCCGGCGCCCTTGAGTTAAACGATGGCAGACGACCTCGACTCTATCGCCCAGCAATTAGACGGGCGTCGTAATTTTGACTCCCCCCCTTTGCATCTCTGGAACCCGGCTCTATCTGGCGATATCTCTATTCGCATAGCCGCAGATGGCACCTGGTATCACGACGGTGATCCTATTCGCCGAGAATCCCTGCGTAACTTGTTTGCCAGTATTCTGCGCAGGGAAGAGGATGGGGAGTACTACCTTGTTACCCCTGCTGAAAAGTGGCGTATTGAGGTTGAACTACACCCGCTGATTGTGACCGACGCAGAGCTTGTTGGAACCGGGCTGGAGCTAACCTTGAATACGGGAAAGACGGTCACTGCGGGCGACGAATACCCACTGTTTCTTGACCCCGCCGTTGATAATGTGGCGGCGGTAACACTTTGGCATGGGCTTACGGCCTTGTTTTCTCGCAGCGCGTGGTATCGACTGGTGGAGCTTGCCGATGAAGATGGGCTTGTTTCCAGCGGTTCCTTTTCGCTCCAGCTGAGATAGATTTCTTGCAGTAACACGGCCCCGACATACTTGCTCTGCGAGCGTTTTCCGCATTTCGACTCAGGAGAAAGGCCCACAAAAAAGGCGAGCCACAGCTCGCCTTAAAAGTTCCCAACCTTCAAATGGCGAAGGCCGAAACGAAGTGCTACATATTGGGGTAGTTCGGCCCACCGAAGCCTTCTGGCGTAACCCAGGTGATGTTCTGCGAAGGATCCTTAATGTCACAGGTCTTGCAGTGCACACAATTCTGGGCGTTGATCTGGAAGCGCTTGCCAGCCTCATCTTCGATGATTTCGTAAACGCCCGCCGGGCAGTATCGCTGTGCCGGTTCATCCCACGTTGGCAGGTTTACGGTCATGGGAATCTCAGGATCCTTAAGGGTCAGGTGACAGGGCTGATCTTCCTCGTGGTTGGTATTGGACAAAAAGACAGAGGAAAGTCGATCAAAGCTGATTGTGTTGTCAGGCTTTGGATAGTCTATCTGCTTGGCTTCCGCCGCAGGTTTCATGGCTGCGTAGTCTGGCTTATCGTCATTGAGGGTGAAGGGCAGCTTGCCGCCGAAGATGTTCTGGTCCAGCCACACCATGGCAGAGCCGATGAGGAACCCGAATTTGTGCATGAAGCCAGAGAAGTTACGCGTGGTATACAGCTCATCATAGGCCCATGATACCTCGAAATTTTGAGCGAATGACTCCAGGTCGGTTTTGCGTTCTTCTCCCTGCATAATGGCCTCAACTACAGCCTCTGCCGCCACCATGCCACTCTTCATCGCAGTGTGGTTCCCCTTGATCTTCACTGAGTTCAGCGTGCCAGCGTCACAGCCTATAATCAGGCCACCGGGGAAGTGCATCTTGGGCAGGGAATTGTAGCCACCTTTGGTGATTGCACGGGCGCCGTAGGTGAGCCGGGTGCCTCCGTCGAGCAGTTTACTCACGGTGGGGTGGTGCTTCCACCGCTGGAACTCATCATAGGGACTCAGATGCGGATTGGAATAATTCAGGTCGGTAATCAGGCCCAGGTAAATCTGATTGTTCTCGGCGTGATAGACAAAACCACCGCCTGTAGCGCTGTTCTCTGACAGAGGCCAGCCCAGTCCATGCTCTACGGTGCCCTCGTCGTGCTTGGCGGGGTCAATTTCCCAGATCTCTTTAATACCGATACCGTAGTGCTGGGGATCCTTGCCTGCGTCCAGGGCGAACTTTTCGATTAACTGCTTGCCCAGGTGGCCGCGACAGCCTTCGGCGAACAAGGTGTACTTGCCGTGCAGCTCCATGCCTGGCATATAGCTGTCTTTGTGCTCACCGGACTCACTGATGCCCATATCACCTGTGGCGATACCTTTGACGCTGCCGTCGTCGTTGAACAGCACTTCGGCTGCCGCGAAACCAGGGTAAACCTCAACGCCAAGGTTTTCGGCCTGTTCAGCCAGCCAACGACAAACATTGCCCATAGAGACAATGTAGTTGCCTTCATTATGGGTGGGTTTGGGAATAAAGAAGTTGGGTAGGGTGATAGCACCTGTAGCGCTAGTATAAAGATAGAACTTGTCGCCTTTGACCTTGGTCTTGAGAGGGGCGCCCATTTCTTCCCACGAGGGGAATAGTTCGTTCATGGCACGGGGCTCCAGAACAGCGCCAGATAGTATGTGTGCACCGACCTCTGAGCCTTTCTCAACCACGCAAACAGTGATCTCCTGCTCTTTTTCCTGGGCCAGCTGCATGATGCGACAGGCGGCCGATAGGCCCGCAGGGCCTGCGCCAACAATCACAACATCAAATTCCATAGATTCGCGTTCCACAGCGGTGTCCTCTCTTGTAACGGATAATGGACAGGATTGGATCCTGCCAACTCCTTCAGTTGCGTGTGTCGGGCTCTGATTTGAGCTGGGCCCGAACCCCAAAAAAGGCCGCAAGTATATAATTTTAATGGATAAAAGGCCATCACCCGAATGAATGACCGATATGCTTGATCTGTCTCATTAGGACTATTTTCGTGTCGCGAATGGCTATTGACCCCGAGTGGCAATATGGGCAAGATACCTCGCCAAACTTAACTGTATCCGGTGTTTTTCTGATCACGCCGGCACTGCAAACCCACCCTTAATGATCTAATGGAGAGTCCATGAAGGTTCTTGTTGCCGTTAAGCGCGTCGTTGACTACAACGTCAAAGTTCGCGCCAAAGCCGATGGTAGTGATGTTGACCTTAACAACGTCAAGATGGCTATTAACCCCTTCTGTGAAATTGCTGTCGAAGAGGCTGTGCGCCTTAAAGAAGCGGGTATAGCCACCGAAGTAATCGCCGTTTCCGTCGGCGAAAAGCCTTGCCAGGAGCAAATTCGCACCGCCCTGGCGCTGGGTGCTGACCGCGGCATTCAGGTAGAGACCGAGGGCGCTGTAGAGCCTTTGGTTATTGCCAAGCTGCTCAATGGCGTGGTTGCCAAAGAGGAGCCACAATTGGTAATCCTGGGTAAACAGTCGATAGATGGCGACAATAACCAGACTGGTCAAATGTTGGGCGCTCTGGCCGGCATGGCGCAGGGAACATTCGCTTCTGAGGTTGTCGTCGACGGAGATAAAGTCAACGTGACCCGTGAAGTGGACGGCGGCCTGCAGACTTTGTCTTTGAACTTGCCCGCTATCATCACCACGGATCTGCGTCTGAACGAGCCGCGCTACGCTTCTCTGCCCAATATCATGAAAGCCAAGAAGAAGCCTCTGGACGTTTACACACCTGCAGATCTGGGCGTCGAAGTCACCTCACATCTGACCCAGGTGAGTGTTGAGCCGCCTGCCGAGCGCAAGGCGGGTATCAAGGTTGAAGATGTCGATCAGCTGATCGACAAACTGAAGAACGAGGCGAAGGTAATCTCATGAGTACTCTGGTAATTGCAGAACATGACAACGGCGCTCTGAAGGGCTCCACCCTCAACACAGTGACCGCTGCCCAGGCGATGGGCGCTGATATCGACATCCTGGTTGCTGGCGCAGGCTGTGATGGCGCTGCCCAGGCAGCCGCGGCTGTTGTTGGCGTAAGAAAGGTACTGGTAGCCGATAATGCGGCCTACGAGCACCAGTTGGCCGAGAATGTTAGCCTGCTGATCGCTGAAGTAGGCGCAGGGTATGACAACATCATTGCCCCTGCGACTGCCGATGCCAAGAACACCATGCCTCGCGTCGCAGCACTACTGGACGTTGCGCAGATCTCAGAAATTACTTCTGTAGAATCGGCAGACACATTCAAGCGTCCCATCTATGCAGGTAACGTCATTGCTACCGTCAAGAGCACCGACGCCAAGAAAGTGATCACCGTGCGTATTACTGCATTTGATGCGGCTGCTGCCGAAGGCGGCTCCGCTGCAGTCGAAACGGTAAGCGCAGTGCACGATGCTGGCATTTCCTCTTTTGTCGGCGAAGAAGTAGCTGTGTCCGATCGCCCCGAGCTTACCGCTGCTGATGTTGTTATCTCCGGTGGTCGCGGCATGCAGAATGGCGAAAACTTCAAGTTACTGGACGGCATTGCAGATAAACTGGGTGCAGCCATTGGCGCATCTCGTGCAGCTGTAGACGCAGGTTTCGTGCCCAATGACATGCAGGTAGGTCAGACAGGTAAGATCGTCGCGCCCGACCTGTATATCGCAGTCGGTATCTCAGGTGCGATTCAGCATTTGGCGGGAATGAAAGATTCTAAAGTTATCGTTGCTATCAACAAGGACGAAGACGCGCCAATCTTTCAGGTGGCCGACTACGGGCTGGTTGCCGATTTGTTTGACGCGCTGCCAGAATTGGAAAGTAAGCTGTAAACTTTTCACTCGCATAAAAAAAACCGGTCCTTGTGGCCGGTTTTTTTTGTGCCGGATGTTATGTCTAGTTGCGACCGCGGTAGATAGCTTTTAGCAAGCCAAGGTCTAGTGATGGTCTAGTCCCGGCGAAGTTTGTCAGAAATAGCGATCGGGGTAGGGTAGTTAAGCACCACGATATAAGACGAGGCTAGCAGGGTGATAATGGTGGTCGCCTGTATCAGCAGCGATGCCTCCTGGCTGATAAGAGAAGCGCCTGCGGCCACGTATGCGATCAGTAATGAAAACTCTGAAGCCTGCCCTAACCTGAATCCCAAGTCCCAGGCCAGTGTACGTTTTTCGCTGACGCCCTTGAGCAGCCAGCGATAGGTGGTGGGTTTGATCACCAGAACCAGTATCGACAAGACCAGCGCTGGCATCCACACCAACTGCAGCATAGACATGTCGAACCGGGCGCCAACGGCAAAGAAAAACAGGATCAGAAAGAAGTCTCGCAGTGGTTTTAAGTTGACGGCGATGTACTGGGAAATAGGGCTGGTAGCGATAGTGATACCAGCGATAAAAGCCCCGATCTCTTCGGAAAGCCCCAGGGCTTTAGCCGCCTCGGCCATGCCCAGGCACCAGCCCAGGGCGAGCAGAAATATATACTCGTGGAAGCGGTCAAAGCGGGTGATCAGGGGGAGCAGCACAAAACGCACGATTAATAGTGCCACACCCGCCAGCAGCGGCAGGCCGAGCATCGATAGTGCGAGGTCTGTGCCGATAGTGCCACCGTCTCCAGAGGCGCTCAGTAATACCACCAGCACCATGATCGCCAGCAAATCCTGAAGCAGCAACATGCCAATCATCAGCTCGCCAATATGTCGGTGGTGCAGCACAGTGGTTGGTAGCAATTTTATGCCGATGATGGTTGAGGAGAACATCATTGCAGCGCCAACGATTAGCGCATCGGTATTGTTAAAGCCAAACAGCTTGGTGACGACGAAACCGACGGCAAGAAAGATGGCCGAACTGGCCAAAGCCACAACAGTGGACTTACGCAGGGTGGACCAAAGTGCCTGGGGCTGCATGTCCAGTCCCAGCAGAAACAACAGGAAAATAATGCCAATGTGACCGATATCGGCCAATAACTGGGTATCTGTGACCAGGGAAAGCCCATAAGGCCCAATAAAAGCACCCAGGGCGATGTAGGCAATGATCAGGGGTTGCCGGGTGGCCAGTGCCAAAGAGGCGAAGACCGCGGCCCCTGTGAAGATCAGGAAAAACGAGAATGTAATCGACACTTCCATTCAGCAGCAGCTCCCGGCATCAGCGTTGTTGTCGACCCCGCTAAGGCGCGGGACCAGAAACCTTGGCTATCTATACACTATGGCTTTTGGATTCCCGCTTTCGCGGGAATGACGAAATCAGTATCGAGTGTAAACAACCCATCGCAGGATAGAAACCGGCCTCACTGGACCGCTCCATGCGTTTCGCTTAGGCGCGGCGCCGAAATAAAGGTTTTGGCTGGTCTATGGATGCCTGATAGTACTCACTAAAATCAGCGAGGCTGGCAACTGCATCATCCAGCTCTGCCTCGTCCTCAAATTGGAAGGCATCGAAACCGCAGCGAGCAAGGTAGGTCAACTGGTCGCGCATAAAGTGCCCCACTGCGCGCAGTTCCCCCTTGTAGCCGCGCTCACGCAGCTCTCTACCGTAGGAGAATCCGCGACCGTCCATGAACGTCGGGAAGTTCACCAGCACCAGCGGAAGCTCGGCAATGTGCTCCAGCAATGGCGCCAGTGTCTCGCCTGGCTCGAGCACCACGGCGCGTGTCGCACGGTCTTCCATTTGCAACCACTGTTCCAGGTCCAGAACTTCCGGGCTATGGTCCTCGACGATGGCGCCGTTCTTAATCAGCCTTGGCATAAACACGCTCCTTGAAGGGGTCAATACCGACCCGGCGATAAGTGTCGAGGAAGTTTTCTTCCTCCTGGCGAAGCTCGACAAACGTGGTGAGCAGTGTATCCACTATTGCAGGCATGTCCTCCTGCTTGAAAGAGGGCCCGAGAATCTTGCCAATAGAGGCATCTTTGCCTTGATGTCCTCCCAGGCTGACCTGATAGAACTCTTGACCTTTCTTGTCCACACCCAAAATACCGATATGGCCAATATGGTGGTGCCCACAAGCATTCATGCAGCCGCTTATGTTGAGCTCTAGAGGGCCGAGATCGTAGACGTAGTCCATGTCATCAAAGCGCGACTGAATGGCCTCGGCTACAGGAATGGATTTTGCGTTTGCCAATGAGCAGTAGTCGCCACCGGGGCAGCAGATCATATCGGTGAGGTAGCCGATATTGGCCGTTGCGAGGCTCGCTTTCTGCAACGCCTGCCATAATTGGTATAAGTGGCTCTGTTCCACATCAGCCAGCACCATATTCTGCTGGTGAGTGGTGCGCACCTCACCCATGGAATACTCGTCTGCAAGTTCTGCTATCAGCTCCAGCTGCTTGTCGGTGACATCGCCCGGGGCGTACCCTGTGGCTTTCAAAGAGATATTCACAATGCGGTAACCGGCAACCCTATGTGCGACTGTGTTGCGCTTTACCCAGTTGCCGAATATCGGATCTGCATCACACTGGTCTTGCAGTGCGGTAGCTGCGCTACTCGCATCAAATGGGATGTACTGCGGCTCGATGAAAAAGGATTTAGCTCGCTGTATCTCTGCTTCGGTGAGCGTGCTCGGGCCGTCTTTCAAGGATACCCATTCCTGTTCTACAGCATCACGGAAGGCATCAATACCCATGGCCCTGACCAGAATTTTAATACGTGCCTTGTACTTGTTATCACGACGGCCGTGCTGGTTGTAGACCCGTAAAATTGCTTCCAGGTAGGTCAGTAGCTGAGTGGCTTCCAGGAAATCGCAGATCTCGACACCAATGACAGGTGTGCGGCCCAGGCCGCCCCCAACCAACACGCGGAAACCTGTATGACCTGCCTCGTTGTGCACCAGCTCGATACCGATGTCGTGGGAATGAATTGCTGCGCGATCTTCTTCACTGCCGCATACAGCTATTTTGAATTTTCGTGGCAAGAAAGCGAACTCGGGATGCAAGGTAGACCACTGACGAATAATTTCGCACCAGGGACGCGGGTCTTCCAGTTCATCTGTGGCGACACCTGCGTACTGGTCAGTGGTAGTGTTGCGAATACAGTTGCCGGAGGTCTGGATAGCGTGCATCTGCACAGAGGCCAATTCTGCCAGTATATCGGGCACCTGGGCCAACTCCGGCCAGTTAAACTGGATGTTCTGGCGAGTGCTGATGTGCACATAGCCTTTATCGAAGTCGCGGGACAGTTGAGCCACTTTACGCAGCTGTTGACTACTCAGTAAGCCGTAGGGGACAGCCACTCGCAGCATCGGAGCCAGGCGTTGGACATAGAGCCCGTTTTGCAAACGCAGGGGCAAAAATTGCTCTTCGCTCAGTGTTCCGTCCAGAAAGCGCTCAGTCTGGCCCCGGTACTGGGCAACACGCTCATCGACAATCTTCTGGTCGTACTCATCGTAAAGGTACATCAGTGGATCCTGTTGTTCTGTGGCTGGGAGGGGATCAGTTTTGGCAGGCGGTACATTATCAGAAAATACCCCTAGTTAAATAGTCATATTTTTCATATGGTTAGAACGAGGCGCTAGTCACCAGTCTGCGCTTGGGATTCTTCTGCGAACTGCTATAATGGCGCCCGCACAAGACCCGCCACTAGACCCGCCACAGGAGCTAAACAATGAGTGAAGAAACTAGCAACAAAGACGCAGACAACGGCACCGCTGATGCGATTGCCGCCACTGCGGTTATTTCCCTGGTCATTTTGACTATGTACATCTGGCTCTCTGGAATGCCTTCCTGATAGCGTCATGGGCGGTGGCTGTTCTAGCTGCCCGCTCCCTTTATTACCAGCTGTACGATCACTACCATGACGGCGATAAAGCCAAGGGTAAAAATGAACCCTGCGGCGATGAAAACACCAATTCGACCCTGCTTGAAGTCACGCTCCCTGTTCTTACTGCTCTGTACGCCCAGTCCGGCGGCGAACACACTGGCAACTACCTGAACAAGATTTAAGGATTTCTTGTCGTCATCCTTTTCGTCATGCTTGTCGCGTTCGCTCATTATTTTTACAGCCTCCATTCAATAGTTCAGGTTCGGGCGCAACCAGCGCTCCATTGTAGCGACTGACTCTCCCTTGCGGGAGGCGATGTCTTCAACCTGGTCTTTGCCAATCTTGCCTACGGCGAAGTACTTGGCTTCAGGATGGGCATAATAAAAACCACTCACCGACGAGGCCGGCGTCATCGCGTAGTTTTCCGAAATAGTCACGCCAGCGTTGTTGGTAGCATCCAGAAGCTTGAACAATGTAGCTTTTTCAGTGTGATCGGGACAAGCAGGGTAGCCGGGGGCCGGACGAATACCTCGGTAACGCTCGCGTATCAGGTCGTCGTTGCCCAGGGACTCATCAGCAGCATACGCCCAGAGCTCTTTGCGCACCAGGCGGTGCATGTGCTCGGCGAAAGCTTCCGCCAGTCGGTCTGCCAATGCTTTGAGCATGATGCTGCTGTAATCGTCGTGCTCGGCTTCAAACGCTGCCGCCAGCTCGGCAACTCCGTGCCCAGTGGTGACGCAAAAACCGCCCACGTAATCCTCCAGACCGCTTTGGGCAGGGGCAACAAAATCGGCAAGACTCATATTCGGCTTGTTGCCGGCCTTGTCGGTTTGCTGGCGCAGGTGATGCAGCGTTGCGATGCTCTGGCTACGTGATTCATCGCTGTACAGCTCGATGTCGTCGCTGCCTGCACGAGCAGCCGGCCAGAAGCCAATGACACCTCTGGCTGTTAACAAGTTCTCGTCTACAATCCGCTTTAGCATTGCCTGCGCATCGGCGAAGAGGTCTGTGGCTTGCTGACCTACCTTGTTGTCCGTAAGAATGGCTGGGAACTTGCCGGCCAGCTCCCAGGTGATAAAAAATGGTGTCCAGTCTATGGTCGCAACCAGTTCGGCAAGCGGGAAGTGATCAAAGACTCTGGTGCCAAGGAAGGCAGGGCGGGGGGGTTGATAGCCTTGCCAGTCTAGTTGTGGTGCGCGCGATACCGCCTGTAAATAGGGCAGTGGCTTGGCCTTCGGCTCCCTGTTGGCGATACGTTCTCGCACGACCTTATATTGCTCTCTGCGCTCGGTAATGAAATCGTTCTTGGTTTCATTCATTAAGGTGGTCGCAACCGAAACACTGCGCGAAGCATCGGGCACATAGGCAACGATGTCATTGTTGTAATGGGGCTCAATCTTTACCGCTGTATGGGCATTTGACGTAGTTGCCCCGCCGATCATCAGCGGTAAATTGAAGTCCAGTCGTTGCATTTCAGAGGCCACATGAACCATCTCATCCAGAGACGGAGTAATCAGGCCGGAAAGGCCAATGATGTCGACCTTTTCCTCTTTTGCGACGCGTAAAATTTCCTCGCAAGCGACCATCACGCCAAGATCAATAACCTCAAAGTTGTTGCACTGCAGCACAACGCCGACGATATTCTTGCCAATGTCGTGAACATCGCCTTTTACAGTGGCCATCAAAATCTTGCCGTTACTGCTACTTTCACCTTCAGCTTTCTCTTCTTCGATGTAAGGTTGCAGGTGAGCAACAGCCTGTTTCATCACACGCGCGCTTTTTACGACCTGAGGCAGAAACATTTTGCCCTCGCCAAACAGATCGCCAACGACGTTCATGCCGTCCATTAGCGGGCCTTCAATGACCTGGATAGGGCGGTCAAAGTGCTGACGTGCCTCTTCGGCATCCTCGACGACGTAAGTGTTGATACCCTTGACCAAGGCGTACTCAATCCGCTTGGCGACGTCTTGCTCGCGCCAGGAAAGGTCTTCTTTACGGCCTTCGCCGCCACCAGTTTCGCGGTACTTGTCAGCGACATCCAGCAAACGTTCTGTGCCGTCTTCCCGGCGGTTAAGTACGACGTCTTCAACCGCTTCGCGCAGGTCCGTAGGTAAATCGTCGTAAACTGCAAGTTGCGCGGCATTAACGATGCCCATGCCCATTCCAGACTTGATCGCGTGGTAAAGGAACACTGAATGAATGGCTTCTCGCACCGCGTTGTTACCACGGAAGGAGAAGGACACATTGGAAACGCCGCCTGAGACCAGCGCTCCGGGCAGCTCTTGCTTGATGAAGCGCGTACCTTCTATGAAATCCACTGCATAGTTGTTGTGTTCCTCAATGCCCGTAGCCACGGCAAAAATATTGGGGTCAAAGATGATGTCACAGGGATTGAAGCCGACTTCGTTCACGAGGATGTCATAAGAACGTTTGCAGATGAGTTTCCGGCGCTCCAGGTTGTCTGCCTGGCCATCCTCGTCAAAGGCCATCACCACCACTGCTGCACCGTAGCGTAAACACAGGCGAGCTTGTTGCAGAAATTCTTCCTCACCGGCCTTAAGACTGATGGAGTTGACTACTGGCTTACCGGGGATGCATTTCAGTCCCGCCTCGATGGCGCTCCACTTGGAGGAATCAACCATGATCGGTACGCGCGAAATGTCTGGCTCGGAGGCGATCAGATTGAGAAAGGTCACCATGGCTTTTTCGGCATCCAGCATACCTTCGTCCATGTTGACATCGATGATCTGGGCGCCGTCTTCAACCTGGACGCGGGCGACCTGAAGGGCGGCCTCGTATTCGTCGTCCAGAATCAGTCGTTTGAATTTTGCCGAACCGGTTACGTTGCAGCGTTCACCGACGTTTACAAACAGACTGTCCTTGTTGATATTAAATGGCTCAAGTCCGCTCAAACGACATGCGGGCGATATCTGTGGCAGTTTTCTCGGCTCCACATCGGCTACGGCATCGGCAATCGCCCTGATATGAGCAGGTGTGGTGCCGCAGCATCCGCCAGCCAGGTTGAGGAAGCCCCGCTGGGCAAATTCGCGGAAGTCGTCATGCATGATTTCTGGCGTTTCATCGAAGTCACCGAATGCGTTAGGCAGGCCAGCATTAAGGTGCGCGCTAAAGTAGCACTCTGCCACGTTAGACAACTCTTCCAGAAATGGTCGAATCTCTTTGTAACGTCGGCCGCAGTTACTGCCGACGATCAGCGGTTTGGCGTGGGCGATAGCGTTGTAGAAAGCCTCTGGGTTCTGACCGGAAAGTACGCGTCCGCTGATGTCAGGGAAGGTTACTGAAATCATGATTGGCAGTTCAATGCCACTTTGTTCAAACGCTTCTTTAACTGCGAAAATAGCGGCCTTGGCGTTAAGTGTATCGAAGATTGTCTCGATCAACAGCAGGTCAACATTGCCCTCGATGAGAGCTAATGTGGCCTCTAGATATACCTCACGTAACTGATCGAAGGTAATACTGCGCGCAGCCGGATCATTCACATCAGGAGAAATAGATGCAGTTTTCGGCGTTGGCCCTAAAACACCAGCGACATAGCGGGGCTTGTCTGGGGTCTGCGCAGTAACGGCATCGGCGGCCTTTCGAGCTACCTTGGCAGCGGCCAGGTTCAGTTCGTAGGCGATGTGGCCCAGTTGATAGTCGTCCTGACCAATGGACGTAGCATTGAAACTGTTGGTTTCAATCAGATCAGCGCCGGCATTCAAGTATTCAAGATGGATCTTTTCAACAATGTCGGGACGAGTCAGGCACAGGAGATCGTTATTACCTTTAACGTCTACGTGGTGCCCTGCAAAGCGATCACCGCGGTAATCCGCCTCCACCAGACCTTCCTCTTGAATCATGGTGCCCATGGCGCCATCGATCACGAGGATGCGTTGCTCAAGGGCTTTAGCAATAGCTTGTTTCTGGGGCTTACTCATGGTGATTGCAACTTTGTAAAAGAGGCGCATCCTACCAGAGCCTTAAATCTATATCAAAATATTTTGATATAGATTCGGGTGCGTTTTGTCCTTGAAAACTCGCTACCTCACCCCAATTCTCTTAGAATACCCGACTGAATTACTCGGAATGAACGAGATATGGTAACTATTACTGAGTCTGCCCAGGATTACCTGGCCGAATTGCTCTCCAAACAGGAAGACGCCCTGGGCGTAAGAGTGTTTATTAACCAGCCTGGAACCCCGCGTGCCGAGACATGCATTGCCTATTGTCGCGATGATGATGTGGTAGATGAGGATGAGGTGCACAAGTACGAGAAGTTTACCGCCTGGTTCGAGGGTCGCTCGTTGCCGTTCCTTGAAGACGCACTGGTGGACTATTCAAAAGACCGCATGGGCGGTCAACTCACCATAAAGGCACCCAATGCCAAGATGCCCAGAGTGGACGAAAACAGTCCCCTGGAAGATCGCATAAACTATGTGCTTTACAACGAGGTCAATCCTGCTCTGGCCGCTCACGGCGGAGAAGTCAGCCTGGTTGAACTCACTGAGGACAATTTTGCCGTACTGCGCTTTGGCGGCGGTTGTCAGGGTTGCTCTGCGGTCGATCAGACCTTGAAGGGCGGTGTCGAAAAATCTCTACTGGAACAGTTGCCTGAGTTGGCCGGTGTTCGCGATATGACTGACCATTCGGACACATCGAAAGCCTATTACTAGCCTGGGCAATAGGCTCAAAGTCGCAGAACCGGCAGTTCTGACAATCGCTGATTGAACTGACGCCAGAGAAACCTCTCCGGCGTCGACCTGCACAGGGTTAGCGGGGGTCTCAGACCGCCTGACGCGCCTTCAGCGAATCCCTTACCTTGTCGCGCAGTTCTCGTAAGCACGTCTCAGTTGTCTCCCAGTCAATACAGCCATCCGTCACTGAAACACCATATTGCAGGTCCTCAAGGTTGGCCGGTATCGATTGGTTGCCAGCATTGATGTTCGACTCAATCATCAGGCCGACGATTGAGTTATTGCCTTCGACGACTTGAGTGGCGACATTCTCGACAACTAATGGCTGCAGCTCAGGTTTTTTGCTGGAGTTGGCGTGGGAGCAATCAACCATAATGTTATTGGCAAGATTTGCCTTGCTCAGCGCTTCTTCACACAACCGAATGTGCACCGAGTCATAGTTGGGGCCAGCGCTACCACCGCGCAGGACAATGTGGCCATGGCTGTTGCCTTTGGTGGTGAACACAGAGACCTGACCCTGGCGGTTAATACCTAAAAAGCGATGAGGATTGGACACTGAGTTCAGGGCATTGGTAGCGACGGTGAGGCCGCCATCAGTGCCATTCTTGAAACCGACTGCGGAGGACAGGCCACTGGCCATCTCGCGATGCGTTTGGGATTCAGTTGTGCGCGCGCCAATGGCTGACCAGCTTATGAGGTCCTGCAGGTACTGGGGCGATATCGGATCCAGGGCTTCAGTAGACGTCGGCAGGCCCAGCTCCAGGATATCCAGCAGTAGCTTGCGGCCAATGTGCAGGCCTTCCTCAATTTTGAAGGAATCGTCCAGGTGAGGGTCATTGATTAAACCCTTCCAGCCCACGGTAGTGCGTGGCTTTTCGAAGTACACGCGCATGACAATGTATAGGGTGTCATCCAGCTCATCTGCTAATGCTTTCAGGCGACGCGCATAGTCCAGGGCGGCCTGCGTGTCGTGGATGGAGCAGGGGCCTACAACCACGAACAGACGGCTATCCTTGCGGTCCAGGATATTCCACAGGACCTCGCGGCTGTCTGCTACAGTCTGGCGCACGCCGTCAGACATGGGCAGGGCATCCCAGAGTTGTTCGGGCGTGACCAGGACACCCTGGGAATCGACGTTGATGTTGTGGACTTCGTTGTTGCTCATGCTTGTTACCTGATACAGTAAATCTCGATTTCGCCGCCCAATCAGATATGAAAGGGCGCGCCATTCTATAGCAGCACACAGGATTTGGGTAGGCGCCCAGTCAGGCGTAGCAGGAGGCTTTTGGTGCCCACAGACAGTACCCGTAAATACTTTGATCTTACTCGCCTACGACCTTCACTGGAGGCCGGCCACCTACTCGTCACTCCCAATCAACGTTTGGCACGCCGCATTAAGGCCGAATGGGACCGCCAGCAAGTAGAGCAAGGCAGGAGCGTTTGGCAGCCTGTGGCAGTCATAGCGCTGGACCACTGGCTGCAGCAGTGCTGGCAATCGGCTTTGGTCCAAGGAGAGGTACAGCCGCGTATCCCCTTGTCTGCACTGCAGGAAAAGGAACTGTGGACTAAAGTGATTAACGCGGACCGGCAGGAGCATGGGCAGTACAGCTTGCTGCAGACCTCTTCGGCCGCGGATCTTGCCAAACAGGCCAGGAGCAATTTGTTACGCGCTCGGCTTGATATGCAGGCCTCCAGCGTCACCAGTGAATTCATGCTAGACCAGGATTGCAGTACCTTCCGGCGATGGTTGCAACGCTTCGAGGGCCAACTGACTAAAACCAACTACGCGTCAGCAGAAGATCGTTGGCTTGAGTTACTCAATTGCAAGGTTAATGCCGATGCCAGACCGGTTGTTCTGGTGGACTTTGATGACCTGCCACCGTTGCATCGTGATTGTGTTGAACACCTTGCATCAACGGTTAAGGAACTGGCCAGTGCAACAGGTAATGCCAAGATCAGCGCGCGTAGCTATGCTGACCGGCCCGAAGAGCTGACAGCTATTGCGCGCTGGGCAGCGCAAGAATATCGGCAAAACCCGAACTGTAGCCTGGGGGTTTTATTGGCCGATATGCAAGGTGACCGCGACCCACTGGAATATTTACTGCGCCGTGAATTTGGCAATCTGGGCGACAATTATGGTTCTTTGCCCATCAATTTCTCCACTGGAATCACCCTGGATCGTGCACCTGTTATAAGAGATAGCTTGCGAATGTTAGCAAGCTGTGGCGACGCTCTGACGATGGCAGATATTTTGGGTCTCATCACCTCCCGATTTGCGGACAATGCAGATGCAGGTTCGGAACGCGCCATAAAACTGCTGCAGCAATTGTTCAGAGATGGCGCAGAGCAGGTGAATCTGGGGCGTCTTCGTTACCTTTCTCGATCAGTTAAAGTAGGGGAGGAACGGGGGCTGGGCTTGGGCGATGCATTAGCTGCCTGCGGTGAATTGCGGTTGCAGCGCAGCAAACAACTGCCTTCTGCCTGGGTAGAGAGCTTTAGTAAAGCGCTGGACATCTGGCGCTGGCCTGGCATGGGTCCTCTGGATTCTCTGGAATTTCAGCAGGTAGAGGCCTGGTACAAAGTGCTAGAGGAGTTCGCAGCGCTTGACCCGCTGCTGGGCAAGATTGATTTCAATGCGGCTGTGGCGCTACTGAAACGTTGCTGTCAAAACCGTATTTCCCAGCCACAGACGGCTGACACCGGCATTCAGGTTCTGGGTCCACTGGAAGCCGCCGGCCTGCAGTTTGACAGTATCTGGTTTTGTGGGCTGCAGGGAAATCGGTGGCCGGCACAACCGCGCCCCAACCCCTTTATTCCCATGGCATTGCAACGCAAGCATCGTATGCCTCACAGTAGTAGCGAAAGAGAGTGGGATTACGCATCGACGCTGACAGGCCAGTATCGAGCAGGCTGTGATTTACTCATCGCAAGTTATTCACGCACCTTGGATGGCGTGCCTGAATTGCCTAGCCCGCTACTGGAAGAATTCCCCGTGGTGTGCGAAGAAACTGTGACGTCCATACCGGCACACTGGCTCGCTGTCGCAGCGAACAGCACTTTGGAACGGATAACTGATCATCGAGGACCGGCGGTTACCGAAGCTGAACAGTCCAGCATTCGCGGGGGCAGTGGTATTTTGCAGCAGCAGGCCAATTGTCCGTTCCGCGCATTCGCCAGCAAACGCTTGTTTGTGGAGCCGCTCGATGAATATCGTACGGGGCTAAGTGCTGCTGATCGAGGCAGTATTCTTCACGACGCCCTCTATGCTTTATGGGGAGAGCTGCAGGACAGTGAAACCCTAAAGGCTCAGGAGTTACTGCAACTCGACGAAAAAATCAGTGCCGCAGTGGCATCGGCAATAGATGCGGTGCCCGAAGCGATTTGCCAGCTGGTGGGCATGCATTGTCTCGACCTGGAGAGCCGGCGATTACAAAAACTCTTAATCGAATGGCTGGAAGTGGAGCGAAGTCGTGAGCCGTTTAAGGTAGTGGCGCGCGAGGAGCCCATCAGTTTTCAACTGGGGAGTCTCTGCCTGAATATGCGCGTAGATCGAGTGGACGAACTTGCCGATGGCTCACGACTGGTTATCGACTATAAATCCGGGCGCAGTAGTTTGAGTGATTGGCTGGGAGAGCGACCTGCGCAACCCCAGTTGCCGCTTTACGGCTTGGCTGAAAATGTCGCGGCTTTGTCGTTTGCCCAGGTTCGTACGCGCGACTGTCGCCTGCTGGGACTTGGGTCAGTGGCGGGAATAGCGGGCGTGCAAGATGACATTCCGAAGGCTGTGAAACGCTATTCCGCGGCTGAAGATTGGCCTGCCCTGGTCGTCGAGTGGCAGCAGAATTTGACTCGGCTGGCCGGGGAGTTTTTATCCGGTGAGGCCAAGGTCGATCCATTGCCGGCCGCCTGCAACTACTGCGGTTTACAGTCATTTTGCCGGGTTGATCTTGCCGCGGAGGAAGTGCTGTGACGATTGCCGATGCCAGCCAACGAGCTGAAGCACTGGATTCAGTGCGCAGTTTTTGCGTCACTGCGCCTGCAGGCTCGGGTAAAACAGAACTGTTGATTCAGCGTTTTCTTGGGTTGTTGGCTAGGGTGCAGCGCCCCGAGCAGGTGTTGGCTATCACCTTTACTCGCAAGGCCGCTGCTGAGATGCGAGAACGGGTTCTACAGGCTCTGCAGGCTGCCCGGGATGACGCCCCTGTGGCAGGAGAGCACGAACAGATCACTCGTACGCTCGCTCTGGCGGCGCTGGCGCGCAGTAACCAGGAACAATGGCATGTCGCCAGGGACATATCACGACTTAACATCAAGACCATCGACAGTTTCTGCGCCGGCCTGACCAGGCAAATGCCCATCCTCAGCCGCTTCGGTGGTCAGGCCAGGGCGGTAGATGACGCTACGCCGCTTTATGCGGAGGCGGTCCTCGAACTTTTTTCCATCGCAGGGTCCTCCCGTCCGGAGGCTGATGACCTCGACGCGATGCTGCTTCATTTTGACAATAACTGGGATCGGCTCAGTGAGCTACTGATCATCATGCTGGGCAAACGCGATCAGTGGCATGACTATCTGGGCACGAGTCGCTCGCCAGAGCAGGCGGAGGAACGACTGCGAATGACAGTAGAGTCGGTTGTCAGCGAAACCCTTGGCGAACTGTCCATTTTCCTGGACCCATGGCAGGATGAGATTTTGGATTTACTGTGCTATGCCAGACAACATCTGGGCGAGAGCATTCCAGAAGAGTTCCCCGCTGCCCACGCCGACGATATGGAACTGTGGCGAGCGGTAGGGCAGATGTTTCTCACTCAGGGAGGCACATTTCGAAAGTCAGTCAATGTCAACAATGGCTTCCCCACCGGTAGCGATGACGCCAAGGCCCGCAAGGAACATTTTAAGGACCTGGTGACGCGTATGAATGAGGTGCCGGGCCTTGCCAGAGAATTAGCAGCGTTGGCCTGGTTGCCACGTATGGACAACCATAGCTCGGCCTGGCAGTTGGTATTGCATCTGTCTCGCGTTTTACCGCTACTCGCCGCCTGTCTCTTGCTGGTGTTTGAACGTCGCTCTGTGGTTGACCATAGCCAGGTGGCACTTTCGGCATTGGATGCACTGGGAGAGGATGATGAGCCCACGGAGCTCGCCTTGCGTCTGGACTACAGCATTGAGCATATACTGGTTGACGAGTTCCAGGACACAGCGAGTAATCAATACAACCTGGTCAACCGGCTCACCCGAGGTTGGGGTGAGCACAACGCCATTAACCCTAATGCGCCCCGAACAATCTTTATTGTTGGCGACGGCATGCAGTCCATTTACGGTTTTCGCAATGCGAACGTGGGTTTGTTCCTTAAAGCCCGGCAAGAGGGCTTTAATGGCGTTATTCCAAAGTCCCTGGCCTTGCGCTGCAACTTTCGCTCGGAGCAAGGCCTCGTTGACTGGGTGAATGCCAGTTTTAGCAGCGCATTTCCGGCCCAGGATAATGTGCGCAGGGGGCGTGTCAGTTTTACCGACGCTGTTGCAGTAAAGGGGCCAGGCGAGGAACCAGCGGTGTCCTTGAACGGTTTCTGGGGTGATCAAGCTCGGGAGCAAGAGGCAAACTGGTTAGTGGCTCAGCTAGAACAGGGGCTAGCGGATTCAAATCTTGAAACCATCGCAGTGCTGGGTCGAAGCCGTGGTCAACTTTCGCCGGTCCTGCAGCTGTTACGCCAACGCAATATTCCTTTTGCCGCTCAGGATATGGACGCCCTTGCAGGCTCGCCTGCCATAGTGGATTTAATGACCCTGTGCCGTGCACTGGTTAACCCGGCCGATACCGTAGCCTGGTATGCGCTGTTACGCGCTCCCTGGTGTGCTCTTGGCCTCGCCGACTTGAAGGTTTTTGCCAGTGCGGCGCAAGACCCGAGGCACCAGAATGTTCATCGTCTACTGTGTGACGAGGTATTGCCCGATGGGCTCAGCGAAGAAGGTAAACAACGACTAATCCATGTTGGTCGCTGCCTGCGTTGGGCTATGGAAAAACGCGATCGATTGGCTCTGCGCGTCTGGGTAGAGCAGCTTTGGTTGCACCTGGGCGGGCCTGGCTGCTTTACCCAACAGCGTTTCCTTGCCGATGCAGAGCGTTTTCTCGCTCTTTTGCAGTTGGCCGAAACAGAAGGGATCGGTCTGGACATCGATTGGTTAGGTCAGCGCATTTCGCGTCTCTATGCATCCGGGGATACGCCCGACGCCAAATTGCAAATAATGACGCTGCATAAATCCAAAGGGCTGGAGTTCGACTGGGTCCTGATACCTGCATTGGCCAGAGCCACCCGTGGCGACAGTCGCGATATTCTGTTGTGGGATGAGTACAACAGCAGCGGCGGGCAGCGGGGTTTCCTGTTGGCAGCAGACGATCATGCAGATGATAAGTCTCCAGGGTTGTACAATTTCCTGAAGAAGCAGCGCAAAGAAAAGTCTCGCCTGGAAACAACGCGGTTGCTCTACGTTGGGTCGACCCGCGCCGTTAAACGATTAACGCTCAGCGCCTGTTTGTCCGGCGGTGAAGACTGTGCGCCTGATGAAACACCTGCGCTTAAACCCCCTGGAGAAGGCTCTTTGCTCGCTTCAGTGTGGCCCACCTTTGAACGGCAGATGCATTTACATACACCACTGACCGCTGAGAAAACCCCAGTGACGGTTTCCGGAGCCTTGCTGCGCCTGAGTGAGCTTCCCTCAACGCCGTCGCTGTCACCTGTGACGGAAACAAACGGTGCCAATATTCCGGTCCCAGCGCTGAATTGGTTGGAGCGGCATGTTGGAACGGTGATCCACGAAACGCTGGAGCAACTGAGTTTACTGACGCAATTACCCAGCCAATTGCCTGATCATCTGTTGCGCCAGGCTGGCCAATCTCTTGCGATGCTGGGCTTGTCAGGTGAGCAACTCAAGATTGCGCAGGGCAGTGTTGTTAAGGCCGCGCAGTCAACATTGGACGACGAACAATGGGGACGCTGGTTGTTGTCGGCAGAACACTTGGAAGCTGCCAGCGAATTGGCCCTTACCATCAATGAATCAGGGACGGTCCACGACATCATCATAGACCGAACTTTTGTGGATGCGCACAGCGGACAGCGCTGGGTGATTGACTACAAGAGTAGCGTCCCGGAGCCTGCAGTGTCAGTGGAGGTGTTCTTACAGGCAGAAGCTAAGCGCTATGAGGAACAGTTACGTCGCTATCGTGACGCGGTTGTAACGATGGGGCCTGAGCCCGTGCGTTGCGCGCTATACTTTACCGGTATTGCCGTTTTGCATAGCCTACCGCAGCTGAACACTTAGTTGAACTTGCTGATGACATCGTCGGCGAAGCGCCGGATACCGTCTTTTTTGTGCTCCAAGGCTTCGCTGGGGCCAGTGTAAAAAGCCCAGGGCATGGTCATGATATGGGTGACACCGGCATCTTCAAGTCGCTTGTAACCATCTACATCCCAGGCGTCCGAAGGCGTCGCCATTACCTCGAAGTCGCCATCGGCGCGATCGTAATCCAGGCGCCACTGCTGTATTTTTGTTATCGATTCCACGATCTCTGCCGACGGCTGCAGGTCAGATACCCAGCCATCTGCCAGTCGCGCTGCACGGCGCATCGCAGGGTCAGATATCCCGCCAATCCAGATAGGTATTGGTGCAGTGGGGGCAGGGTTCATTTCCATGGGCTCAAACTGATAGTACTTTCCCTGGTAGCTGACCATCTCGCCGCTCCACAGTAGCCGCATGATCTGGATCATTTCATCGGTACGCTTACCCCTGGTGGTGAAGTCCTGTTGCATCAGCTCAAATTCATCTCGCGACCAGCCTACCCCGAACGCAGGAGTAATCCGGTTGTTGGAGATAAGAGCCGCGGTACTAATAGCCTTCGCTGTGAGGTATGGATTACGCATCGGCAATACGAAAACATTATTGGTAAAGCGCAGCTTCTTGGTTATTGCTGCCAATGCTCCGATCATCACCCAGGGGTCAGGCCAATCGGTAAAAGGCTGCCAACGCCGACTACCATCGTCTGTGTAGGGGTAGGGTGTGCGAATGTTCTCTGGGTTAACGACATGGTCCGAAAATGACATGGCATGCCAGTCATGAGTGTCAGCTTCCAGAGCCAACTCGGTAAGGTGCGCTACGGTGCTGAAAGAAGTCGAAAGAACAAATTTCAACTGAATCTCCATCATTTGTTGCTATCAGAGTCCACTGTAGCGGCAGCCGAGGGAAAAATCTCTAACGCGGCCTAACGATCGGTAAATCGTCCACATTGTCATACTCGCTGAGGTCTGTGTCTTAGCAACGTGCGGGGCGTCAAGACCCTGGAGGGGCAAAGGGATATCAGTGAATGATTCTACCGCGCCAAGGACTGGCGGCAGTGAGCAATCGTATGTGGGTCAAAGACGCTGCTGGCCGAACAAGCGTTCGGCCAGCAGCGAAGTCATTTACTGTGCAGCGGGTGCTTCTACTGCAACAGGCTCCAGGGTCAGTGCCAGTGCTTCACGGAATGTCAGCACAATGGTCTGACCGAGAGTCACGTTAGACATTTTCTCCGGCTCAACGTCGGCGATAACGTGAATCTTGCCGTTGGAATCCATGACAGTCACAGTGCCCAGCAGGCGGTTCATGCCCTCGATGGTGCAAACAGCGTGAATCAGGCGGGCTGCGCCTGCTACCGGTTGGCCTTCAGCAATGCCTGCGCCACTGTCCTGGACAACCACGTATGGCTGAGCAAGTTCTTCCTCGGTGGGTTCACGGAGCTCACCTTCAAGTGCTGCCAGGTAGGTTGCACGCAAAGCGTCACCTACGTTCACGTCTTCGAGCTTCACAACTTCTTCGGTTGCTGTCAGGGTGATGATGTTACCGTCGGGGCCCTTCAGACTCACCTGACGAGTCTCGAGGTCGATTTCGGTAACGATGGCTTCTACAGACATGGCCATAGCGCGAACATTAGGCTCGGCGACAGCTTCGTCTTCAGCAGCGGCAGAAAGTGGCATCAGCAGGGCTGCACAGGCCATGGAAGCGGCGCACAGTAGTTTATTAAGGGTACTGCTCATAGATCTAGTTCCTTGTGGTGGGTGTTGCGGCTGTCTCTACGCGCTGGGCCTTGAGGCTACCGGCGGGACAGGGGGCATAACATAGCCGTCACGCCAGCGGTAATCAACTGTGACGGGCCCGCCAGACGATAAATTTGTTGTTTTGAGCCAACTTATCAATGTTTCTGAACAGATGCTTGAGACTAGAGCCATAATCCAGGTGGCGATTGGCGACCAACAGCAATGAGCCGCCAGGCAGCAGCGCTGCGGCTGCTTGTTGCAGTAACCTGCGCCCGGCAAAGTCATCCACGGTGTGCCCAAGGTGAAAAGGCGGGTTACACAATATCAACTCAAACTTCTGTGGGACACCAAGCAAACCATCTCCCAGGTGAAATTCAATATCTGCTTGATCGCCTAGAACCTGGTTAGCATTGGCACGCGCTGATGCTATCGCCATAGCTGATTCATCGGCAAACAACAGGCGCTGGGCGAGTTTAAGTTGCATGGCTGCAATACCCAGTAGTCCATTCCCACAGGCCAGGTCAGCCGCTGACTTTGCCGGCTCTAGAAGATGCAGATTATCCACCAGGAGTCGGCTGCCAATGTCGAGCTTCTCTCGGCTAAACACGTTGGGCAGCGCACTCAGTTGAGCGTCAATTTGCTGGCAATAATAGCCAGCAGAGAAGTCCGACGGTATTGGACCTCTTGGGCCAGGCAGAACTGAGCTGAATACGCGCGCCTTGCGCTGTCCCCGTTGTCGTTCAACATTACCCAGACGCTTTTCTATCAGCGCTGCGGTTTGCGGAGACAGGTGCTTATCCATTCCGGCGCAATGCAGCTGCACGCCAGCGGGCAGAACAGCGGCAAGGTTTGCAAGTTGATAGTCAAAGTAGGGCAGTAGCTTGGGGATACGCAGGATTACTTGATCAAAACTCGTTCCTGGTTTTTCAGTGCTCCAGGTAAGCGCTGGCATGGGTTGTACGTTGCGTTCACAGTTTTGAGCTATTGCTGCTGCGGCCAGAGCTGAATCCGTCCATATGGCAGCAGGGCAAAGAGGTACACACAGCGCGCCGTGCTCATCATTGACCACCAGCGTGTTAGCCGACGCATCTGCGATTTCAAGCAATAGCAGGTCTGCGCTGCTCCAGGCCTGAAGCGATTCTTGCTTGCGGCAAGGGTATCGCAGCAGCTCAAATTCACCCCGACGGCAGCTCAGGTGAGTGGCAGCGGCCATGAGCCCTTAACTACCGCCGACGTAAAGCGTTAGACGCTGTCCGGGTTGCAGGTAGTCGCCGGGCTTGAGCGAGTTCCAGGAAACGATATCATTCACCGAGACGTTGAATTTACCTGCTATGCGGTACAAAGAGTCCCCGCGGCGCACCCGGTAACCTTGCTGCTGACGTTCAGAGCGGGTCACCATCGCCATGCTGCTGGCCCAGTCACTGCCATAGGGGATCATTAAGGTATCGCCGGCACGAATCATGCTGCCTCGCACATTATTGACCTCTCTAAGCAAACCGACCTCGGTATCGAATTTTTTGGCAATGCCAATCAGATTGTCGCCACTTTGGATACGGTAGTGCTCCCAGCGTACCCGGTCCGCTTCGGTCAGGCTGGCGATGCCCTGGTTGAAACGTTCTTTTGTGCCAAGCGGCAGCAGTAACTCCTGAGCAACGTCCGGAGAGGTGGCCCAGCGCAACTGGCCTGGGTTTAGCGCCTTTAGTGAGTGCAACTCTATTTCAGCCAACGACGCTGCCCTTGCCAGTTCAATTTGGCCTCCGGTAGCGGCAATGACAAACGCCGGCTGATTGGGAACAGCGGGTATTTCAACATCGAACGCTTCGGGATAAGCAATAATCTGGGTGAGCGCTATCAGCCTGGGGACATAATGGCGGGTTTCACGGGGTAATTTAAGAGACCAGTAGTCTGTCGGCAGGCCTGCCTCGGCGTTGGCTTTACGGGCCCTGCCTACACGCCCCTTACCAGAATTGTATGCCGCCAGCGCCAGCATCCAATCATTATCAAATTCCGCGTGCAGTGATTCCAGGTAATCCAGGGCAATTCGGGTTGAGTCTCGCAGATCTCTGCGCCCGTCATACCACCAGTCTTGCTCTAGGCCGAGGTATTTACCTGTCGCCGGCATTATTTGCCACAGGCCAGCAGCGCGCTGTGAGGAGGTAGCAAAGGGGTTGAGTGTGCTCTCTACCAGGGGTAGCAGGGCGATCTCCATGGGCAGGCCACGGCGTTCAACTTCATCAACAATAAAATACAGGTACAGATTAGCCCGTTCTGCGACTACCGATAAATAGCTGGACTGGCGCAGGTAGGAATCTCGGGCTTGCCCAATCTGCGGATTGTGGATGGATTGCCAGGTCAATTGCTGGCGAATGCGTTCCCACAGGTCATCCGGAGCTTTGCGTGCGGGCTTGGCGACAGGGGCATCAGGGGGGAAAAAATCCTGACCGCTACCTTCAGCAGGCATTGTGGTTTCCGCCACGGGCTTGTCTGCCCCGGGAAATGACTGGCATGCCGCCAACACCAGGGAGAAACAAATCACCGTAAGAAGGCGACCTAATAGCTTGATATTAATAGGAATATTCTCGTTTATTGCTTGATGTTAAAGTGAATTCTAGGTGGGCTTATTGTAAACGGCAGAGTACCTGGAGCCAGAAATAACTCCAGCTTTCGTCAGAAACTGTCCTTCCAACCCCTGACAGTGGCAAAAACTGCGGCAGGATGATCACTGTCGAGCCGGTTTTGTTGTCGCAAGGACGTCTGTAGCTCAGGTGTCTCACAGCGTACGAAGGGGTTGGTAGCCAACTCCAGGGCCAGGGTTGACGGCACGGTGGGCTCTCCGCGCGCCCTGGATGCCTGAGCGGCCTCTATGCGTTGGGCCAGCGAGCCGTTATGCGGCTCCACGGCCCGGGCGAACGCAAGATTGGCGAGGGTGTACTCATGGGCACAGTAGATACGTGTATCGCCGGGAAGCTCCGCCAGCGCGCACAAAGAGGTGTACATCATTTCCGGGGTGCCCTCGAAAACACGGCCACAGCCGCCGGCAAACAGGGTGTCTCCACAAAATACCAGCGGCTTGTCGCCCTCGAGAAAGTAAGCGATGTGGTCCAGGGTATGGCCTGGGACTTCAATGACCTTGAGCATTTCCCCCAGCATCTCTACCTGATCTCCTTGCCGGACAATGTGATCCAGGCCTTCGATTGCAGAATTATCAGGACCGTAGACTACCGGCCGGTATTTCTCGCGCAGTTGGACAAGGCCACCGGTGTGATCAAAATGATGGTGGGTAATCAGAATCCCTGACAAATTTAACTGGTGCTCTTGCAGTGCCTGCTCAACAACGGCGGCGTCACCCGGGTCCACCACAAATGCCTGATCGTCACCCTCTCGGGAAATCAACCAGATGTAGTTATCATTGAAGGCTGGAATAGGGCGGATACAAAGCATGGGATACCGTTTCAAATGGGGGGAAATACAGTACCATGGCGCAGAACCTAAAGACGAGGTCACCCTGCACCATGAATGCGCAGTTTAACGACATTTTGACGGAACTGGAATCCTGGTATGACAGCGAGCGTGGTCAATACCTGCTAGGCCAGATAAGAGGCGTCCTGCAGCCTCGATTAGATAACGCCTTTGGCTACCATATCCTGCAAATAGGCCCACTGCGTGGGGAGGCCCTGTTTGGGGATTGCCGGATCAATCACCGTATTCAGGCTTGCGATCGGTCTGGCAAGGGCATAGACCTGGTCTGCGAGTCCGGCGAGATCCCGCTGGAGAGTGATAGCGTGGATGTCGTCATCGCGCATCATGGCCTTGAATTTGTCGACAACCCTCATCAGGTCTTGCGTGAGCTGCACCGAGTACTGACACCCCAGGGGCAGTTACTCATGCTGGGGTTCAACCCCCATAGCCTGCGAGGGTTGTTTACGCGGCTGCGAGGGCTTTCTAAAAGGTCGCCCTGGCGCAGCCATCACCCGGTCAGTCTTAGCCGTCTCAGTGACTGGCTGCACTTGCTGGGGTTTGAATTGCGCGAGAGCAACCATTTGTATGCCGTGCCGCCTGTAGGTGGCGGTAAGATCAAAGCGGCGACCGAATCTTTGAACAGTTGGTGTACACAGCACAAACTCCCACTGGGCGGGCTTTACCTGCAGTCAGCTATCAAACAGGTTGCGGCACAAAATCGACCTGTCTCTCGTTTTCGCCGTCACAGTGAAAAGCTGATTGACCTGGCGGTACCAAAACCCGCTGTGGCTCCAAGTCCGGCTCCCAAAACCCCCGCGCGAACGCCCGGGGTCATCGCCCGCAATTCCTCCGGAGAAATCCTGCATTGAAGAAAATTGAAATTTTTACCGACGGCGCCTGCCGCGGTAATCCTGGGCCCGGCGGTTGGGGCGTCATACTGCGCTTTGAAGGCAAAGAGAAAGAACTTTACGGCGGTGAGCCCCAAAGCACCAATAACAGAATGGAATTGCAGGCTGCTATCGAGGGCCTGAAAGCGCTCAAAGAGACCTGTGAGGTCGTACTGACCACCGATTCGGTCTATGTGAAAAACGGAATCACCAGCTGGTTACCCGGTTGGAAAAAGAAAGGCTGGAAGACAGCCAACAGAAAACCGGTAAAGAACGTAGACCTTTGGCAGGCTCTGGATGAGCAAAATCAGCGTCACCAGGTAGATTGGCAATGGGTAAAGGGGCACAGCGGTCATCGGGAAAATGAGATGGCGGACCAGTTGGCCAATCGCGGCATAGACGAATTGAAATGAAGCACAAGGAAATATGACAGCGTGAGACAAATTGTCCTCGATACCGAGACCACTGGACTGGAAGTTTCCCAGGGCCACAGGATCATTGAGATTGGCTGCGTCGAGCTAGATACCCGCCGGCTTACTGGCAGCCACTATCACCAGTACATCAACCCGGACCGGGAGATAGATCAGGGCGCGATCGAGGTCCACGGTATTACCAGGGAGTTCCTGCAGGACAAACCTCATTTTGAGCGGGTGGTGCAGGAGTTTCTGGACTTTGTTGAAGGGGCCGAACTGATCATTCATAACGCCCCATTTGATCTGGGGTTCCTCAATAGCGAAATTCAGCGACTGGACCCAAATGCGTTGCCCTTGCAAGAGCGCTGCAAGGTAATAGACACCCTGGTAATGGCGCGAGGCAAGCACCCGGGACAGCGCAATAGTCTGGATGCACTGTGCCAGCGCTACGACGTGGATAACTCCCAGCGTGACCTTCACGGGGCCCTGCTGGACGCCGAAATTCTTGCTGATGTCTACCTGGCCATGACTGGTGGCCAAACAGCATTACAACTATCAGATACTGATTCCGGCGCTGAAGACGGCGCCGCCCGTAGTGAGCGAATTGTGCGGTTGCCAAACGATAGGTCTGCACTGCCAGTAATAGCAGCAACTGCTGAGGAGTTGGCCGCACACCAGACCCAGCTGGAGGCCATCGCCAGTGCTAGTGGTGGGAAAGTGCTGTGGAAGGATCTGGCACCGTAGAAACGCGAATCCCTACGGCGCCTGGTCCCAGTCAGGGACTTTAGATAAACATCACCACGCAGGCAAAGCCTACACTTCCCAGCACGATGGTATAAGGCAGGGCCATGATAACCATGCGTCCATAGGACAGACGAATCAGCGGCGCCAGGGCAGAGGTGAGCAGGAACAGGAATGCTGCCTGACCGTTCGGGGTTGCCACGCTAGGCAGATTGGTGCCGGTGTTAATGGCGACAGCTAGCTGATCAAACTCCGCACGGGTTATGTCGCCTGCATCCAACGCGTCCTTCACCTCAGTAATGTAGACCGTAGCAACGAATACATTGTCACTGATCATGGAGAGCACTCCATTGGCCAGGAAGAACATACCCGGTCGTATATCGGGTTCCATCGCAAGCACAGTGTCGATGACAGGTGTGAACAGGTGCTGATCATGGATAACCGCAACAATGGCAAAAAACACGACCAGTAGCGCTGTAAAGGGCAGGGCTTCTTCGAAAGCGTGGCCAATCTGGTGTTCCTCAACCACGCCGTTGAAGGCCGTCAGCAGCACAATAATCATCAGGCCGATCAGGCCCACCGCTGCCCAATGCATTGCCAATGACAGCACCAGGATGGCGGCGACTGCCGCCTGGACTGCCAAGCGCGCATTAGTGCGAGCATTGCGCTGCGACGCTTCCTTTTCTTCGTACTTTTCCAGTACTTCACGCACCCGAGGCGGCAGCTTGGCACCGTAGCCGAATTTGCCGCTCAGCTCTAACAACATACATGTGATAAGACCGCTGACCAGAACAGGCATCGTCACCGGCGCCATGACGGTCACAAACGTAACAAAGTCCCAGTCGGCAACCGTGGCAATCAACAGGTTCTGTGGCTCACCTACCAAAGTGCAAACACCACCCAGGGCTGTACCCACTGCGCCGTGCATCAGCAGGCTGCGCAAAAAGGCGCGAAATTGCTCGAGGTCTTCTCGGTTATCTTCCTGTACCGAGTCGTCCTGAGAGTGGTCGTGGTCGTCATTCCCCAGGCCTTTGCCTGATGCCACCTTGTGATAGACCGAAAAGAAGCCTACACCCACGCTGATCAAAACCGCGGTTACAGTGAGCGCATCCAGAAAGGCCGACAGCACCGCCGCAACTAGCGAGAACAGCAGCGAAAGTGCGACTTTGGACTTTACGTTGAGCAGGATCTTGGTAAACAGGTAGAGCAGCATCTCTTTCATGAAGTAGATGCCAGCAACCATAAACATCAGCAGCAGAATAACCTCAAAATTAGCAAGGGTTTCCTTGTAGACCATCTCAGGGGAAGTCATTCCCAGTAAAACGGCCTCAATGGCTAGCAAGCCACCAGGTTGCAGTGGGTAGCATCGAAGTGCCAGAGCCAGGGTGAATATGAACTCGCCAATCAGTATCCAACCGGTTACAAACGGCCCGAACAGCATTAATAGAATCGGGTTCACCAGTAGGAACGCGATAATGGTTTGCTTGTACCAGATAGGGGACGAGCCCAGGAAGTTTTTCCAGAAGGCGCTTAAAATAGATTCGCTCATGATTTCAGGGAGGTCAGCCAGATAAAATGAAGTGAAGCATTCTACGCTAAATGTTTGTGAGATTCCCTGCTTTGGGGGCAATTTATTGGCGTTACTGCCCACTTGAGTTGGTGACCTGTGGCGCATACTATAGCCGGCTGTTTTTACCGCGCGAATTGCCTATGTTCCGACCTGATCACAGAGCACCGACTTCGGCCTCAGCACCATTGCACGTGGTTTTTCAAGGAGGCAAGCTGGTCAGCTACATGCGTTCTCCCAGAATGTGTCTGCTGGAGGACTCAATCGTCCAACGAGACGGCTGGATAGTGCGCCGCCGGCACTTCATGGGTTACTGGGAAGACCAGCCATGTTACGCAGTGGAAATTGAAGATAATCACGAGTTGGATCCCATGGAGTTTCAGGTCGGCAGTCTCTGGCAGCTCCTCGGTAGAGTAGACGAACAGCTGTTTGCACTTGCGGGCAGGGCAGCTCAAGTGCTGGACTGGGAACGTGATCATCAGTTCTGTGGTCGCTGTGGTAAGCAGATGACCCAAGATCCCGCTGAGCGAGCCATGCGCTGTGAGCCCTGTGGAACAACCAACTACCCGAAAATCGCACCTTGCATCATCGTGCTGGTAACCCGGGGAGAGGAGATGCTGTTGGCGCGCAATGTGAGCCACCCGCGGGGACTTTACAGCACTCTGGCGGGCTTTATTGAGGCCGGAGAGACTCCGGAGGAGACGCTGGTGCGTGAAGTTCGCGAAGAGGTGGGTCTTGATGTTGGTAACATGCGTTACTTCCAATCTCAATCCTGGCCCTTCCCAAACCAGCTAATGCTGGGTTTTTTCGCCGAGTACCTGGGCGGGGATATCGTCTGCGAACCCAGTGAGATCGCCGACGCCCAGTGGTTCCACTACACTGAGCTACCCATGATACCGCCACCCACATCGGTGGCAGGCCAACTAATCAAACACCATATCGATTCAATATCCTGAGTCTGGAGTAACACTTGGAATTTTTATACGAATACGGACTTTTTCTCGCTCAGGCAGTCACCCTTGTGGCTGCCATTCTCATACTGGTGACTGGCCTGGTTTCGGTTGGGCAGCGAAATAAGGCTGAGCAACACGAGGGACATATCGAAATCCGTAACCTCAACGAAAAGTACGAACAGTTGAGCGAACAGTTGCAACACGTGGTGACAGACCCCGACGTTCAAAAAATCGAGCTTAAGGCCAAAAAGAAACAAGCCAAAAAGGATGCAAAAGAGGCCAAGAAAGCCAGGAAGCATCAAGATGATTCCGAGAAGCAGCGCAAACGCCTTTACGTATTGGCCTTCGAAGGGGATATCAAGGCCAGTGCCAGCGATAACTTGCGAGAAGAAATTACGGCTGTACTGAACCAGGCCCAGGAGGGCGACGAGGTGCTGGTGAAGGTGGAAAGCCCCGGTGGCATGGTGCACAGTTACGGCTTGGCAGCCAGCCAGCTGCAGCGAATACGCGAAGCCAAAGTGCCGCTGACGATAGCAGTGGACAAAGTTGCGGCCAGTGGTGGTTACATGATGGCTTGTGTCGCAGACCGAATAGTGGCAGCACCTTTTGCGGTTATCGGCTCTATCGGCGTGCTGGCCCAGCTGCCTAACTTTCACCGTCTGTTAAAGAAAAATGACATCGACTTCGAACTGTTTACCGCAGGTGAATACAAACGCACGGTAACTATGTTCGGTGAAAACACAGATAAAGGAAGAGAAAAGTTCACCGAAGAACTTGAGAAAACACACGAACTGTTTAAGGACTTCGTGAGCAGTAATCGGCCGCAACTGGACATTGCCAAGGTGGCTACAGGAGAGGTCTGGTACGGTAAACAGGCAGTGGATGAGGGCCTGGTAGATGATCTAATGACCTCTGATACTTATGTGCAGGATCACCTCAAGGACTGGGACGTCTTTGATGTGCGCTTTGTACTGAAGAAAAACTGGCAGGAAAAAATGGGCCTGGCCGCTGAAGGCGCACTGGAGAGCGCCTTTCTGAAAATCTGGCAGCGGGGGCAGGGTCGCCCCCCGCTATAGCTAGTATGCCTGGTAACGGCTGAGGTCAAAAATGCCGTACTCGGTAGGCGTCAACCACTTTGAGCGAGCATGCACTTTGTCGGCAACTCGCCAGAACCAGGGTGCATTGCGGCGCACACCGTAGCGTTCACCGAGCTTAATGTAGTCATCCACAGTTTCCATGGCAGCAATATCGGCAGCAAATTTCCCTATTTCACGTTTTTCTACCTGGAAGAAATAGTTAGGATAAGCGCCGATAAAACCCCTGACGATGGTCACGTTGTCCTCATCTCGCGCGCGCCGCTTATCTTCCGAAAAAGGTTCTGCAATATTCAGATGCGCGGTATTACGCAAGAGGGTATAAAACTCATCTGTCTTCTCACCCACCACATTGATAAAGCTTACATGGGGTAGCAAGCTGTTGTGCCTACCAACATTGCGTTCCAGAGACTGGAATGCGGTCACCACATCTGCTGATGCACCATTGCGCTGGTAGTCGAAGCGCTGTGCTGTAGCGCCATGAATACGGTTGCGCATGCGCTCCAGCAATTCGCGCTTGGGATCATCCGTTGCATAGTTGATATCAATCGTCTCAGCTGCCATGGCATTGAGCTCGATGAAGTTTTTCCGATAACCCTTGCGTGCTTCGCGGTACCAAAAATCGTGTATCTCCAGGCGTTTTTCCGGTGGCACAAATAAGAGGAGATTAAATTCGCCCTCCATTCGCAGGAAGTCCATGTACAGACGAGATTCTAACTGGTGGGCGGCGGCGCCATAGACATCAAAGCCGGCAACCAACAGGTAGTGTATGCGTTCCAGAAGGGGATAATCGATAATCCATGCTGTCTTGGGTACTTTGCCGACCATGCCGTTAACGACTGACGCAGTGTCGAAATGCCTGAAAATAGTCAGGGACGCATTCTGGTTATTGCCGTCACCGTCCCACAGGGAGTCAAGTGTTAAACGCTGGCCACCCGCGAGCAATTCACCAATCACCTCTGAGCGTGCCTGCTGGTAACGGGCGTTGGACTTTGCGTAACTGCGCCAACGCACAAGATCGATGAGAGTGCCGGTTGCTGGTGTCGGCAAGCGTAGATTATCGGTTTCCTTGGCCAGGAACTGGGCATCCTGGTCCACATCAACCTCATCAGGGTTGGTAAACATTATCCAGAAGTGATCGTCAATAACGTTCAGGGCTATCTGCCCCCGGCACACCGGGCCCTTGATAAAGTTCATGATAGTGAAACGAGACTCCTCCAGCAGGAAACGATAGCGGGAATTGACCGGTAGGGCCTGGAAAGACTTGAAGGGATTTGAGGCTATCTCTGCAGCATAACCAGGAAGTTCGGCGACCTCATAGTTACTGTCAACGAACAGCTGGTGGTACCAATCCAGCCTCTGCTGATCCATACGATAGGGCATATGGGTCTTCGCCAATTGGGTGACCGGCATTCGTTGCAGACGATAATAGACCCGCTTCACACCGGGATCGTCATAAGGCCTGCGAGTTGCTATCAGCTCCAGTGGCTCTCCCGGCGCAGTGCGCGAGCGAACGATACGGAACCAGGCGGGTGTTTCTTCCTGCTCAAAATAGAGGCTGGCCAGGAACAGGTGCTCGTAAATGTAGCGCCCGACCAGTCGCTCGCGCAGACTGCTCCCATTGAGAAAGGTCTCCCATGTTGTAAGCAGGGTCTGGTGCGCGGCAGATAGCGACTTTACTTTTGGCTCTGGTGCACCCCGTGCCAGCCATTCACTTAGTGTAGTGTGCTGACGGCTGTTCAGTCCGGGCAGCCCATAGGGCATGCCCCACAGTGGATAATCTCGAGCATAGGCGTCAAATTCGTCTTGTTTTGGGCATTGCTGATCGCGGTAGAGCGAAAAGTCGAAGCCATCCGGAATAGGGCCCTCGGCGGCTAAAGGGTGAGCCTGCTTTAACTGCAACAGCCGATACATGACTCCCTGCTTTGGGTCCTCTTTGTCGAGTACGGGATAAAAACCCTTCTTTCGCCAGCGCTTTTCGCTCTGGGCATCATCAAACAGACGGGTAAGATTGGCGGCCCTCAGACGGGTGCCTGAGTAGACCAGATCCTTGCTGGCACCCCTGACCAGGCCGGCTTGTGCTTCGAGCTTTAGCTGACAGGGTGCGTCGTAACAGCCATGGCAAACAATGCAACGCTGCTCAAGAATCTCCATAGGCGTATCGGTCGAAACAGTAACTGGTGGAGCAGAGCCTGTTGCTTTAGCAGCGGCTGATGCGGGGGCAGCCAATGTGCTGCCCGGCTTGGCACTGTTTGACGAGCCGTGGAAATCGGCGCTTCCGGCTGCCGGTGCTTGCAGCTGCACCTCTTCCTCTTCTTCCTCTTCTTCTACATCCACTTTCGAGCATTTACCGCGCATCAGTATTGCGCGATTGGTAAGCCCATCCTGATCGTCTGGCGCATCGGCTAGAACGGCAGCAGTCATGTCTGCGCCGCCATTGGCACAGGGGTCAGAGGTGTCTTCGGTAAGCGTAGCCAAGCTTGCGATAGCCAGAATTACGAACAGGAAAACCCCGGCGCCGAATAAAACTTTGCTGTTCATAGCGTACTCGATAGATATTTTTGAAGATATTAGCAGAGCCGAGAACTAAATGATGTAGGGCTCGATTTCGTCTGCTTTCAATGCTTTTACCGCCTGATGGTGGCTGAGAAACACCTGCCCTGAAAGGTTGGGCAGGAAGTCCACACATTGTAAGGCATCCATTACTGGCCCTTTCACTTCGCTGAGATTCAGGGTGACACCCTGTTCTGAGAGGTGGTGGTCAATGGCTTCCAGCGCCTCCAGGGCGCTCATGTCGATCTCGTTCACTGCAGTACACTGCAAAATCACATGCTCAAGCGCTTCGTTGCCGGCAACCAGTTCGTAAACATAATCTTCCAGATAGCTGGCATTGGCAAAGTAAAGGCTCTCATCTATGCGTAATGACACAAGGTTTGTGTGTGTAATCACGTTGTGGCGCTCAATGTTTCGATAGTGCTCTGTGCCTGCTACCGCTCCAACTACCGCCATGTGAGGGCGGGTAGTTTTGTAAAGGTGCAATACCACTGAGACCAGAATGCCGGCCAGCACGCCCAGCTCCACGCCCAGTAACAACGTCGCGCAGATAGTGGTAATCACAGCGGTAAAATCAGAGATTGAATAGCGCCAGGCTCTGCGGACCAGATCCAGATCTATCAGACTGCTCACGGCAACGATAATAGTTGCAGCAAGCGTTGCCTTTGGCAGGAAGTAGAGAAACGGAGTCAGGAACAGCGCGGCCAACGCTATACCCACAGCCGCCAGCACGCTGGCGGCCGGGGTCTGTGCGCCAGCATCAAAATTCACCACCGATCGAGAGAAACCACCGGTTACCGGAAAGCCCCCAGAGAAAGCCGAAGCCATGTTAGCGCCGCCTAAGGCGACCAGTTCCTGGTTTGCGTCTATGCGTTGACGACGCTTGGCCGCCAAGGTTTTGCCCACTGATACAGATTCCACAAAACCGATAATGGAGATGAGGAGGGCAGAGACAGCTAGCTGCGACCAAAGCTCCACATCCAGAGGCGGCATTGCCAGGGCAGGCAAGCCACTGGGCACCTCACCCACCAGGGCGACGCCCTGTTCCTCGAAGCCGAGCAGGAAGCTGGCTGCGACCGTTGCCAGAATAACCAGTACAGGGCCAGCCTTGGCTAGAATGCTCGCAGCTTTTGCTGGCATACCCGTCTTTTGCAACAGGATTTGTAAGTAGCGCCGTGACCAGACCAGAAAACCGATTGCAGCAACACCCGTGACTAGGGTCACTACATTGGTGGCACCAATGTTACTCAAAAGCGAACTACTCAGGCTGATCAAGTTGTCACCGCCAGCATCTATTCCCAATAAATGACGCGCCTGGCCCAAACCAATCACGATCGCTGAAGCCGTAATAAATCCGGATACCACTGGATGGGACAGAAAATTGGCCAGAAAACCGAAGCGCAGAAACCCCATCACCAGCAGCATTACACCTGACAGAGCGGCAAGCGCTATGGCAGCGCTGGCATAGTCAACGCTGCCTGAAGCTGCGACCTTTGCCACCGCCATGGCGGTCATTAACGAAACCACTGCCACTGGCCCCACCGATAGGGTGCGACTGCTGCCCAGCAGGGCATAGGCGATTAGAGGAAGGATACTGGCATACAGGCCCATTTCCGCAGGCAGCCCAGCCAGCAATGCGTAGGCCAGAGACTGGGGGATGAGCATAATGGTGACGATGATGCCCGCCAGCAGGTCACTGGCGAAGGTGTCTTTGCGGTAATCACGCAACCACTCCCGGGGCATCTCAGTCTCCTTGGTTTGAAAGGCGTTCAGGGCCATTGGCCGCGGCGAGGCGGCCCATCATTTTCTTAGGAAGCAGTGTCCGCGGGTAGGGCATGGATGAGTGCCTCTCCCTTGAATATGCGAAAGCTGGAACAGCCAAATCGCATCCGTCCTCTTCCGCGCTCTACCAGCATCTCAGAGTCCAGACTATCCTCAAGGCTCTCCCCGAGCTGCTTGCGGGCGCGAAAAATCATTATATTGATGTGGGGCATATCCATTCCCAGGTCTTTTTTGAGCTGCTCGTTATCGATCCATCCCTGCGTTTTGCTGTCGAATCCCTTGGCGGCTTCCACTGCTCGCAACCTGGCCAGGTGCAACAGCAAATAGTGATGTGAGCGTTCCCCAAGGTTAAGTTCTTGATTGGCAAGCTTCAGGTGCAAAGCAGTATTTTCTTCGTCCTGGCTGAGATCGAATACGAATTCAGCATCATCCAGACTGTTTTGGGGTTGCTGGTTAATAACCGTACTTTGCTGTGTCTCAGCAAGAAATACCTGCCACTCCTTGTCCCCAAAGTTCAGTGTATCGCCATGGTGGAGCATGTCCGCTGGTTGTTGAGGCGTATCCTGGTCCATGGCGTGTACCACCCATGTTCGCCGCTGATAGGAATATATGACAACGGCTTCCGGCGACTGCTGATCGGGCAGAAAAACAAAGGACTTAAGCGCTATTGAAGGCGCTCCTGCCAGGCCCACCAGGGCTGAAACCGGCTCAGAGTCATCGATAAGCTCCAGCGGGGGCATCTCTGGCGACCCCAGATGTATTTTGTCGCCCAGTTTCAGCGGTGTACTTTCATTGACGACCAGTCGGTTGGCGCCTAGCCAGCTGCCGTTTTTACTCAGATCTCGTGCATTCCACCGCTGTCCGTCCCACTCGAGGGCCAGGTGCATTCGGGAAGCGATAAGACTGCTAACCACCGTATCAGAGCGCTCTGTCGAGCGGCCGAATGTATGATGTGCGCGCAGGTTATATATTTCCTGACTTTCAGTATCGCGTATCTGCGCCATGCTTATTATTGGTTGTCCGGGGCAAACGTCACCCTGTAAGAGGTGACCTAAAATTGAAAATAAGTGTATTTACTAGCTTAGCTAGCAAAATAGAGGATTTCCTTCAGCGACGCAACAATGACTTGTAATGGACCGTAATGGAGTTTATCGAGTGCCGGAGGGATACTTTGCTCGTGCATGGAAATGCACACCACGCGGAATTAGCGGCCAGGGATGGCCGCTTTTTTTTTGCCTTGCATTTGCAGTGAGTATTTCTCATGAGATCACCAAGGTTTGGCGGCTAAAATGTCGCGTTATTACAGGGATCCCACCATGTGCCCGCCGTCTACGGGTATCGCAGTGCCATTCATAAAGCTGCCAGCATCTGATGCGAGCAACAACAATGGACCACTCAACTCGTCCACCTCTCCCATGCGTCCTGAAGTCGTTCCTGCCAGGTATTTCTGTCCCTGGGGGGAGAGCAGGTAGCTTGAGTTCATATCCGTGGCGAAATACCCGGGGCAAATGGCATTGACGCGTATCTGCTTGCGGGCCAACTCTGACGCCATGGCTTTAGTCATCTGAACCACCGCTGCTTTGGAGATAGCGTAGGTACTGAGCCCATCCCCTACACGCAACCCGAGAATGGAAGCGACGTTGATAATACTGCAGGGGCGTGAAGCGTTTGCACTGCGGTTGGCAACAGCATGCGCCACACGCCAGGCCCCTTTAAGATTGGTGTCCATGACGAAGTCCCAATTGTCTTCGTCTTCTTTGAGGCAATGTCTTGAGCCGGCTACACCTGCGTTATTGACCAGAATGTCCACCGCTCCAAAGGCCGCTTCAGCCTTATCCAAAGCAGTAGTAACGCTTTGCCCGGAGGTTACGTCCATAGCAACGGCAATAGCCTTACCTCCCGACCGTTCAATGTCCTTGACCAGCGTCTCTAGTTTGTCTTCGCGGCGTGCAACAGCGACTACGGATGCGCCGGCAGCCGCCAATACCCTGGCAAAATGGGCCCCCAGTCCACTGGAGGCTCCGGTCACCAGCGCGGTCTTACCCTGCAGGCTGAAACGCTCCTGTACCGATGATGTCATTGTTCATCACTCCTGGTTGTAGCGCGTGATGATCATCTTGCCCAGTGCCATCTGGTGAACCTGGTCTGGGCCATCAGCCTGTCGGCACCAACGGGCGTAATTAAAACCTTCTGCCATACAGTAGTCCTCGGTCAAGCCTCCTGCTCCGTGGATCTGCATACAGCGATCAATCACTTGTTGCATCATGATGGGCACACTGGTTTTGGACGCTGCAATCAAATCTAGCGCACCTTTGGCGCCAACCTCGTCCATCCGGGCACAGGTTTTGAGCACCAGCAGTCTCGCCATCTCAATTTCGGAGAAACATTTTGAGATTTCCTCGCGCACTGACTGGTGCTTTGACAGCACGCGGCCAAAGGTGGTGCGGGCTTCAGCGCGGACGCAAGCCAGTTCAAGAGAGCGCTGCGCAATACCAATCAGGCGCATGCAGTGGTGAATGCGGCCAGGGCCTAGCCTGCCTTGTGCAATTTCAAAGCCTCGACCTTCACCCAACAGTATGTTTTCCAGGGGAACCCGCACGTCAGTAAACAGCAACTCGGCGTGGCCCAGAGGAGCATCGTCGTAGCCCAGGGTAGTGAGTGGGCGAATCAGCTCAAGCCCTGGAGTACCCTTGGGTACCAATACCTGGCTCTGTTGCATATGCCGGTTGGTGTTTTCGGGGTCAGACTTGCCCATCACAATAAATATTTTGGTGCGCTCATACATTGCGTTGGTAATAAACCACTTGCGACCATTGAGCACCCATTCATCGCCATCACGCTCTATACGCAATTCCACATTGGTGGCATCGGAGGAGGCCACCTGAGGCTCGGTCATGGCGTAAGAGGAGCGCAGTTCCCCGTCCAACATCGGTGTCAGCCAGGCCTGCTGCTGTGCTTCGGTGCCGTACTTCATCAGCACTTCCATATTGCCAGTGTCAGGTGCGTTGCAGTTAAACACCTCCGGGGACCAGAGCACGCGACCCATTATTTCGGCTAGTGGCGCGTAGTCGAAGTTGGACAGACCGTCATGATCCACAAACTGGGCGAGGCTTGGCGGAACGAACAGGTTCCACAGTCCTGCTTGCCTGGCTTTGATCTTCAACTCATCCATCAGTGGAATGGCTGCCCAGCGGTTATCTGCATTGTGCAGGTACTGTGCGTAGGCATTCTCATTAGGATAAATATGCTCGTCCATAAAAGCTTGCAGGCGCGCCTGCAGTTCCTGTGAGCGCTGGCCAAACTGGTACATAGAGATCTCCGTGATTCTAGTGTGATAGCAGGTGATAATAGGACTGCAATATAAATCACTCAAATTTATTTATCTGATATTCTAATATTGATCTTGTGAATATAGGAATGAGTCACCGATGAGGCTGGATAAAGTCGATCTGAATTTATTTGTGGTGTTTGATGCTCTTTACCGTGAGCGCAGTGTGACCCGAGTTGCGCAGCTACTGCACCTGACGCAACCGGCGGTGTCCAACGCTCTTAATCGATTGCGGCAGAATTTCGATGATCAGCTGTTTGTGCGCAGCCCAAGAGGTATGCAGCCAACCCCGATGGCGGACGCCGTCAGCCTGGATGTGCAAAAAGCACTGGCATTGTTGCAAAAAAGCGTGGGGAGCAATCAACGCTTTGATCCTGAGGTTGCCGATAAGACCTTTCGCCTGGGAATGAACGATCTGGCTCAGAGTATTATTCTCCCGGGTTTACGGTCCACCCTGGGCAGAGTGGCCCCTGGGGTCACTCTTCAGGCCTACTACCTGGACCGGGAAACCGGAGCACGGCAGCTGAAATCGGGTGATCTGGATTTGTTGCTGGATGCCCCGCAAGTCAATGCCCGTGAGTTGGGGCAGATGCACATGGGCAGCATCGACTACCGGGTTGCAATGGCAAAGACTCATCCGCTGGCAACTGGATCGCTGGATCTGGATGCGTACCTGGCTGCCAGTCATGTCCACGTATCCAGCCGACCACGGGGACGAGGTCAGGTCGATCTCGCATTACATAGCAGTGGGCAGAGACGCTCGGTGGCAATGCGCGTGCAACACTATGCGGTAGCCGCAACCATTGCGGCGCAAAGTGACCTGCTCTGGACTGCCCCGGTAGCGGCCATGGATCACCCGGGACTGCATGTCGTTGAAGTGCCATTTGAAGTCGAGTCACTGTTGTTCAAACTCTATTGGCACCGCAGCGCCGCCGAAGACCTTGGCAACAAATGGATGCGTGAACTGCTGCAACAACACTTTGTGACAGGGCTGTTAAAAGGTAGCCTGCGCAGCGCATAATAGCCTTAACGAAACTAGCACTGAGGACAGAGCAATATGTGGTACGCCATCATCACCCGGGACGTTGAGAACAGCCTTGAAGGCCGCAAGGCCAATCGAGCCGCTCACCTGGAGCGTTTGCAAATATTGACAGATCAGGGGAGGCTACTTGTTGCCGGACCCCATCCCGCAGTGGATACTGAAGATCCAGGCGAAGCTGGCTTCACCGGCAGCCTTATTGTAGCGGACTTTGAATCACTGGAGACTGCACAGGCCTGGGCAGAAGATGACCCCTATACCATCGGCGGTGTCACCGAAAATATTAAGGTAAAACCCTTCAAGAAAGTACTGCCCTGAGGCAGCTCAGTGCCCCTTGTTCGAAAGCAGCTGATCGTAGACAATGGCGTAACGCTCGCGCAGCAGTTTTAACTGGACCGCGTAGGCGTAATCCCTGAAAGACATCATTGCCACCCACAACGTGGCTGGAAATCTGTTTTGGCAAAATCCGATCCCGCCGGGGACGCAGAGAACATAATCAATCTGGAGGAGTGGCTCCCCGCACTTCGGGACCAGACCACCAAAGTGCTCCGTTCAACAAGCGAGTACGCTTCGGGCATGGCCAAAATCTATGTGGCTATCAGGCCTCTTGCAAGCCTTATAAACCGCCGTTCCGACATCACCGAGCCGGAGCTCCACGCTGCCCTGGATTCTCTGTTCCTGGCGCTACAGGATCACCCGCTCACCACTCAATTGACCCAACTGACGCGTCGCTTGCGCGAAGATAATATTCTGCCGAACGAGGAGAGCACTGAAAACCTGCTGCGCTTCTTGATGGATCAGGTCACGGCCAGGTCAGTTATCCCTATACCCGAACAGTTGACCGAACAGTTCTGGTCTTTCTTTAACGACCTGATGAGCGAGCCGGAGCTTAAAGGACTCGGTGAAATCAGTCTGGAAGTGGCTCGCATTGTGATCAGTGCTTACGAGCCTTTACTGGTGGATGTCATCAACCAGCTGAAACATCTGCGGGACAGCAATAATCAGCATCTTAAGGAAATAGTCGGGCAGACCGACGTGCTGCGTTCGGATCTGGATATTTTCCGCCGGCAAATTGGCGCCCTGGGTTATATCCGCGAGTTTTTCGATACAGATCCAGAAGACTTCCAAGCCCAGGCTCAAATTGTTGCCCAAATGGTGCGCGAGTTCGGTCCATTTTTTATCAAAATGGCCCAGGTCGCTGCATCGAGCTCCGATTTTCTGCCGGAAGAGATCAGCGCAGCCCTTGAGGTTTTCCAGGAAGACGTTGAACCGATGACACCGGAGGAGGTGGAGCAGGCGTTTATTGAATGCTTCGGCGTGCTGCCAGGTAAGCGCTATTATGACTTTGACGCTTCAAAACCGCTGAAGTCTGGCTCTATCGCATCAGTGTATGTGGCCGAAAAACCCGTACTAAACCGCCGTGGTCGCCAGGAGTTGAAAACCGTAGTAGTCAAGGTGGGGCGGCACAATCTGGAGCGAGAGTTCCTGATTGGCAAGACGGTGATCAAGTTGGCAATACTGAGCAGTCAGTATTGGGCGCCACATTCCAAGTTATCTCCGTTTTTATCTTCCTGGTTGGACCAGGTAGACCTGTTTGTAGAGGGTTTTCGGGCAGAACTGGATTTCGAAGCAGAAGCAGAAGTTCAGGCCCGGTTTGCCGAACGAGCTGACTACACCGGTGGCTGGCACGTGCCCAAGGTATATCAGACCACAAGACGTATCATTGAAATGGAGTATGTGGATTCGGCGAAAAGCCTTGCCACCGCTTTCAAGGGAATGGGCAAGCGCAAAGGCCTTGCTGCCAGGCGCAAGGTGGGTCGCGCCTTTTTGCATACCGTGCTCTCCCATGTGTTTGTCTATCAGGAATTTCATGGCGACCTTCACCCCGGCAATCTGTTGGTCGACGAGAAGCAACGCCTGTATTTCATCGACTGGGGCAATAGCATCGACCTCAGCCAGATATGGCGGCCGGCCCTGCATTACCTGCAGTCCATATTTTCCGCTGATGCCCAAGCCATTACCGATGCCATGATTGTCCTGGGAGCAGAGCCCGAAAAGCTGCAACATAATCGAGAGCAAATGTTGTCACTGATTAGCGAGGCTTTGGCTGACGCAAACCTTGAGCCACTGGGGATGGATTTCCCGCTGGTGCTATACCAGCAGGGCACTGAAGGGCTCACGCGGCGGCTTGAACTTGCCATTGGCCTGGGCGTAATCATGAGTCGCCAGGGTATAGTCATTAACACCCAGTACATGCATCTAAGCCGTTCTATTGCTGCGATGATGGGGTCCTACCTGGGGGTTTACAAGGGCGTTTCACGCATAGCGCTGGCACAGGACGTCATGCTTGTGATGTGCCGATTCCCATCACTGGAAGCTTATCGCCAGGCCACCGGCTACCGCAAACGTCTGTTGCGGCAGGTAGCGCGAGATTTACCCGCGGGTCTCATTCGCAAGAAAAAACGGGCTAACATCGTTCCGGTTACCGCTTGAGTCAGGCGATTACGCCAGCGTCACGAAATTGCTGTATCTGGGCATCGCTATAACCCGCTTCACCCAGAACTTCCCCGCTGTGCTGCCCAAGGGTAGGGGGGTGACGGGTCAGGCTTGCGGGTGTTTCTGATAAATGCCCCGGGTAACGTACGTACCGCAGGGTCCCCAGCTCAGGGTGCTCAGCATCAAAGATGGTTCGATTATGTTTGGCCTGAGGATCCTCTGCAAATTCGCGTATGGTTTTCACCTTGCCAAAGGGCACACCGTTGGCGTCGAAGCGCGCCAGCAGTTCGTCGGTAGGCCACTTGGCAATCTCGATTTCTATTGCATCCAACCAGGGTCCGAAGTCATTGATACGTTCGCCCACATTACGCATGCCTTCACGGTCCAGCAGTTGTGGGCATTCCAGCGCATCGCATAAGCCTTTGAAGTGGTTGTCCTGCAGGGCCATGCCTACAACGTAGCCGTCCTGGGTGGCAAAGGTACGCAACACCGCCAACGGTTCGGCATCAGGCATATCTGACGGCTGAAAGGTGTCTACCGCCAGCATATCCGGCAATGAATTGGCGGCATAAGCGTCGATCATGGGCACATCAACCCGCTGGCCTTTACCGGTGCCGTTAATGCTGTCCCTGGCGTACAGTGCTGCCAGCGCCACACCAGCCGCTGTCGTTGCCGTTGTTTTGTCGACAATCGCGGATTGGATCAACTGTGGTTTGCCGCCGAAGACCTGACCCTGAATATGCATCATACCCACCAGTCCCTGAGCTACCGGGTCGTAGGCAGGGCGGTCGGAGTAGGGGCCGGTCGGACCAAAGCCGGTGATCGCAACGTAAATAAGTTTTTCATTGATGAGTCTAAGAACCTCGTAGCCAAAGCCCAGTCGGTCGGCGACGCCGCCACGAAAATTCTCCACCAGCACATCGGCCTGTGCTGCCAGCTTCTTCAGTACAGCAATCCCGTCTTCAGTCTGTAAATTTAACGCCAAACTGCGTTTGTTGCGATTCATCTGGCAGTAAAAACCGGTGAGGCCACCTTTGTCAGGCGGCACTATCCAGCGAGAGACTTCACCGTGGGTCGGTTCTATCTTGATCACGTCTGCGCCCAGGTCGCCCAGCATCTGGCTACACAGAGGCCCCGTAATCATCGATGTGACATCGAGTACCCGAATGCCTTTGAGCGGCCCTTCGGTGCTTGTGTCCAGATTGATATCCATACGCTGAGATCCTTATTTTTCTCTATTGTAAGTAAGACGACCACTAGGCTAACAGGATGGAATCTGCCAAATGTAGCTGCATTAAAGATCAGCCGACAGCCGCTCTTGAGTATAGGCGTTCTCCTGCTATGGTATGAACCTGAATTTTGACAATTGGAAAACCTGATGTCCGTTCGACCGCGTCGCTCCATGCTGTATATGCCTGGCTCCAACAACCGGGCGCTCAATAAGGCCCGCAGTCTGCCTGCCGACAGTCTCATTTTGGACCTGGAAGATGCAGTGTCTCCCGATGCCAAGCAGCTAGCCAGGGAGCAGGTGGTGGCCGCGCTGGAAGAGGGTGGCTATGGTCATCGAGAGTTGATTGTGCGCACCAATGCACTGGATACAATCTGGGCCGAGGACGATTTTCAGGCTATCGCAAATGCCTCCAGGGCACCCGATGGTCTGTTGTTGCCCAAAATCTCCAGTGCAGCCGAAGTTTGCGACGCCATTGCGCGTATAGATGCCAAAGGCTGTCCTAGAGAAATGGATATCTGGTTGATGGCAGAAACGCCCCGTTGCATTCTCAATATTGGTGAGATCGCTGGCGCGCATCCGCGTCTGAAGGGCCTTGTATTGGGTACCTCTGACCTGGCCAAAGAAACGCGAGTTCGCCATACCGCTGATCGCCACGGGTTCATTGCTGCATTAAGTCTCTGCGTATACGCCGCTCGCGCATTCGGTCTGGAGGTGATCGATGGCGTACAACTGGATCTGGAAGACGACGATGCCCTAAGACTGTCTTGTGAACAGGGCAGGGACCTTGGTTTTGACGGTAAGAGCCTGATCCACCCCAAACAGTTGCTGGCAGCCAACGAAGTATTCGCGCCAAATGCTGCCGAGGTGAATAGTGCCCGCGAGATTATCTCAGGTTTTGAACAAGCCGCTGCCGAGGGCAAAGCTGTTGTGGTGGTGAATGGTAAACTGGTTGAGGCACTGCATGTAGCCGAAGCCCAGCGATGCCTGGCCCTCGCTGGGGCAATCGAGAGTCTCTAGTGAGGTGACTCGATCGACTGCTGCCATCAGTTCCTGTGCAGCACATCTATTATTTCATTGCGCAGCTGCCTGGGATCCACGACCTTGTCAAAGGCCATGGCATCAGCGGGAACCCAGGCACCTGATTGCAGCTCTTGAAGTTTTGCTGCCTCATCGGCGCTGGCCTTTGCCGCCTCAGCACCACCAATAGCAGGAACGCCACCCAGTGAAACCGAGGGCAGGGCGATACTAATAGCCTGTTTATCCCAGGGGTTCATTCCCATTACCGATGAACCAAAGCCGAAAGCCTTACGCAGTGTCACTACGATTTTCTGACCACTATAGCGTCTCTGTGCCGCAAACATTTGGCCCGCCGCTTTGAGCACGCCTTCTTTTTCCGACTGTGGCCCTGGCATCACACCGGGGTTGTCCAGCAACGTGATTAGTGGCAACTCGAAATTGTTAGCCACATCGATAAAATGCGTCGCTTTTTCTGCAGCCTGCCGATTGATTGCACCAGCTTGAATCATCGGTTGATTCGCTACAATCATGACTGATACGCCACCAATCCTGGCGAGTGCGCAGATAATAGAGCAGCCAAAGCCCGGTTGTAGTTCGAGAACAGACTGGGCATCGGCCAGGGAATCAACAACCTTGCGCATGTCATAAGCTTGATTGCCGGTGGGTGGCAGCAGGTCCAACATTTCTTCTCGCGACCTTGGCTGAGCTGCAATCGATTCGATGGTTTGAATGGGCTTTTCCCCAGCTCGTTGCGGCATTAGCGATAAATAGTATCGGACCTGGGAAAATGCATTATCTTCAGTAGCCGCCAGATTATGAACCACACCACTGTGTGTGGCGTGCATCACAGCGCCCCCGAGCTCCTCCATGGTTGCCGTTAGTCCAAGCGATGCCTGAACCAGTGGCGGGCCAGCGGTGAATAAGGCCGCTCCCTCCAGCATTACAATCAAATCGGCGAACATGCCAGTCAGTGCCCCGTGGCCCGCTGAGGAACCAAGGATCATGCTCACCACTGGCACCTGACCCTTAAGATCAGCCACCAATTGCAGGTCGTTAGGCGTATTAGGGTAACGCTCCTGTGCGTTACCAGCCCGCTCTCCAGCGCCATCGAGCATAATCACCAGAGGCAATTTTTGCTCCAGCGCCAGGCGCACAAGCCGGGTACGCTTGGCTGCATTGGCATGACCTATAGAGCCGCCTTTGACGGTGAAGTCCTCAGCCATGGCAACCGCACTGCGTCCGTGAATTTTGCCAGTGCCACCGACAATGCCGTCTCCGGCAAGAGCTGCTTGTCCATCTGGATGATTGCCTCCGGCCAGTGCACCGATCTCCATAAACGTGCCACCGTCAAAAAGACGGTCGATACGCTCCCTTGCGGTTAAACGTCCCTTGGCTCTTTGTTTTTCGATTCGCTCATCACCGCCCATGGCCTGCGCTGCTGCTTGCCGATGGGTGAGGTCATCCAGCAAAGTTTGCCAGAGCTTCCTGTTGTCATTCATCACGCTACTCCACGTTCTTTGGTATCACTTTATTCTACTGAGCTGATGTAGGACAATGCGCAGCCTTCGATAAAGCGGCTCGGGACAATTATGTCGACTCAGGCAGCCACTTTTCACCAACAACCCTGTGCGTTAAGGACTAGCGTTATGACCGTCAGATTCAAAATCGGGATAGCCCTGGCACTAGTGTTGCTGCTTGCATGTTTCTATACGGCTTTCCAACAGGTTAAGGCTGCGGCTCAGGCCTATGTGTACGGCTATCCCCTGGTGTTAATGGACTTAACCCAGCACGCACTTGGAAACGGCAAGCCAATTAACGGTTTTACTCACTCAAGGGAATTTCCGGATCACACGTTTCGCAATGTGGTTCGCCCTAATAACGACACCCTGTACAGCATTGCCTGGCTGGACCTGTCTGCAGAGCCTGTGGTGCTGAGCGTACCCGATACCCAGGGTCGCTACTATGTAATGCCACTGATGGACGCGTGGACGAACGTGTTTGCAAGCGTGGGTAAGGGTAGCGATGGCACACAGGCCGGTGACTATCTTATCGCTGGGCCGGACTGGCAGGGGACCATTCCTGATGGCCTTGTACCCATTACCTCACCGACCAATAGGGTTTGGATGATTGGGCGCATTCAAACCAATGGCCGCGATGATGTGCCGGCTGTAGCTCAGTTGCAGGATCAGTTTCAGCTCACACCGCTGCAACGCTGGGGTAGCGGTAAGCCAACACAGTCCGTCATTGGAAGCCAGGACAAGCAAGACGCTGCTAACAATCCCAAACAGCAAATCAAAGAGATGAATGGGGCTGAATTTTACGCCAGGCTTTTACGTTTGATGGTGGCGCAACCTGCTGCACCTGAAGACGTAAAAATGCTTGCAACAATGGCCAGTGTTGACCTGGTACCGGGTGAGTCTTTCTCGCCAGGTGTCGTAAAAGCGTGGCTATTTGATTTCGCCAAGCGCGTTACCCATGAAGGGATAGTGAAGCAGCTGGCCAACGCCCCTGTTCTCGAAAATGGATGGTCGGTGCACAGAACTATCATAGGAAACTATGGTGATCACTATGGTGTCAGAACGGGGGTAGCAATGGTCGGGCTTGGCGCGCTGCCGCCAAAGGAAGCGGTGTACCCCAACACCAAAGTGGATGGGACAGGGCAGCGGTTAACCGGTGCACACAGCTATAAAATCCACTTTCCGGCGGGCAAAGCGCCGCCTGCGAAGGCCTTCTGGTCAGTCACTGTTTATGACGCTGAGGGCTTCCTGGTTGCCAACCCAATTGGACGCTATGCTCTGGGTGACAGGGATCCGCTGATTTTTAACCCGGATGGATCCCTGGACTTATATATACAACACGCAGTCCCGCAGCAGTTGGCAAACAACTGGTTACCAAGCCCTGAGGGCGAGTTCGCCCTGACCATGAGAATCTATCTTCCCGGAGATAACTTTCTCGATGGAAGCTGGGTTTTGCCGGCAGTGGAACAAACGGACTGATAACTTGTTGATTGACAGTCAACAGTAACTTTCATAGAGTGCGCACCGGTTCAGGTGCCTGCCACCCTCGGTTTTTTTGAGGTCGGGTAGGTTAAATGGGAAGTGAGGTGACGTCCGGCGTCCTCCTCCGCTGCCCCCGCAACGGTCACCAGCGCAAGCTGAGAGCCCGAAACCAGCCAGAACTGAGCAACGATGGAGCGGAGGGCTTCATACATGGTTGCCCAGCGTTAACGTTGAGTCTCCTGGATTCCCTCCCTCAGTCGCCCACTATAAGGCCATTGAGGATCTCAAAATGTACAAACTTATGTCTGCACTTTCGCTAGCAACAATAGCGGCCAGTGCTGTTTCCGCCCAGAACGCCAATAAACTTGAAGAAATCGTCGTGGTTTCGTCTCGTGTGCCCATGCCACTGCGTGAGATAGGCACATCCGTATCGGTTATATCTGCCAGTGAAATCCAGTTTCGCGGTTACGCGTCCTTGTACGATGTACTGCGTACGCAGCCGGGTGTCGCCGTCACCAATACCGGTGGTATGGGAGCACCGTCGACCGTCCGCATTCGTGGCGAAGAGGGTTACAGAACCCGTGCCTATATCGACGGCATCGATGTATCAGATCCCTCGGGTATCCAGGTAAGCCCCAACTTTGAGCACCTGATGAGCGCTGGCATCAATCGCGTTGAAATTTTGCGTGGACCACAGGGGCTTATGTATGGCGCAGATGCCGGTGGCGTTATCAATATCACCACCGACTCTACGCGCGACGGTTTTAATGGCGCAGTAGAGGCTGAAGGCGGAAAGTACGATACCGAGCGACTAGCGGCCAATGCTGCCGGAGGTAACGGCACCGTAGACTTCTCAGCCAGCGCTGCCGATTACAGCACCGAAGGCTTCAATGCCCGCTCCAGCGATCTCAGCCGGGACAAGGATGGCTATGACAATACAACCCTGCACGCCAGGGTGGGCTGGAATGCAACCGAAGACCTGCGCTTCGAACTGGTGGCCAGAGACGTAGACGGGGAGGGTGAATATGACGATTGCTACGATGCCAGCTTCCTGCCCTCCAACGATTGCAGTAATGAATACGAGCAACAAGCCTGGCGGGCAAGTGCCCAGTACCAGTACGGCAGCGTGTCCCATGATTTGTCCTATACCAATTCTGAAACCGATCGCCAATTTTACACAGCCGGTGCTCCCACCTTTGGTGGAGAAGGGGAGCTGGAGCGCACCAGCTACCTGGGATCCTGGGGTGTTTCGGATGCAGTAAGGCTAGTGTACGGAGCAGACCTACGCACTGACTCTTTTGATGACGGCTTCAACGATCATGAGCGCGATCAGGACGGGTACTATTTCGAATATCAGGGTAACCATTTGGAGAATGTCTTTATTACCGCTGGCGCGCGCTACGATGACAACGAAGACTTCGGCACGCATACAACCTATCGCCTGAGCGGTGCTTACTTGTTTATGGTGGGCGCAGGCGAAATGAAACTTAAAGCGGCCTATGGCACGGGTTTCCGCGCTCCCAGTCTGTACGAAATTGCATACAACGATGGCAGCTACCCTCCCGCTAGCCTAGTGGATCTGGAAGAGGAAGAGAGCGATGGCTATGACATTGGCCTTACCTGGGCCCTGGACAACGGTCTGTATCTTGAGGCTACCTACTTTGACCAGCAAATAGAGAATGAGATTTTCTTTGACCTGGATTTTTTCTCAGGCTATTTGCAGGGTGATGGAACCGCTGACTCTAAAGGTGTTGAACTCGTTGCCATTACGCCACTGGGTGCCGGATTTAGCTTTAACGGCAACTATACCTACAATGACACCAGTGATGTGGAAGGTGATCAGCGCGCCCGTCGCCCTGAGCAGTTGTTCAACCTGGGTGTGAAGTGGCAAACCTCTTCTGATCGTTTACTGCTGGGTGCGAACTTGCGTGGCGCATATGATGCGGTAGGAACCAGTGGCGAATCGCTGAATGATTACGAGGTTCTGGATGTCAGTGCGGACTGGAGAATGATTGACGCTTTGCACCTGTTCGGCCGCATAGAAAATGTTACTGACGAGGATTACTCGGAAGTTGATGGTTTCACGACTACCGGGACAGCCGCTTACCTGGGCCTGCGCTACAATTTCTGATAAATCCTCGCTTCAGGCAGGGCTACGGGAGTTTGCTAAGGCGGTGTCATTACAAGCCGTGGTCTAGCAACCGCGGTATTGTATGCGAGCGGTATTTTCTAGCGCTATACCTGATTGCCGAACGATGAACGAAACTCTCGTGGGCTACAGCCCACGTTCTTCTTGAAATTGCGGGTGAATTGCGTGGGATCTTCATAACCCAGGCTATTGGCAATACTGCCGATACTTTCATCACCGTTTAGCAGGTGTTTGCGCGCCAGCTGCAAGCGAAGATTGTTTGACCAGGCCTTGGGACTGATTCCCATGTGTTGTTTGAACAGGTGAGCAAAGCGGGAACCTGAAAGGTTACAGACGCTGGCTACCTCGTCGACGTTGAAACGCGCGGCTATTTTTTTCTCCATATACTCGCAGGCCCTGGCGATCCTTCCATCAACAGTTTGGTGGGACGATTGCCTTTGCAAGCTATGTGACCTGATAAGAATCTCTTCCAGACGATTGTGTTCCAGCTCAGAACGATGAGTCACTGCATTGCTTTTAATGCTTATCAGGTCCGTTAGCAGAGCATCTAATTGCGCCAGGCTTGTCGCGTCAGGCAATGTCAGTTGCAGTATCCCCTCATCGGCAGGGATCCAGTCCATCCACTCAGACCAGTGTGAACGAGGTTGGAACAACACCCAGTGGTGTGTCCATTTTTCGGCAGCGGGCGCCAGGCCATAGTGGTAGCGCGCCTCGGGATGAAAGAGCATCAACTGACCTGGTTCCGCTTCTATTTCGCAGTGATCGCTTAAGTAAAGACCACTACCCTCGGTGGTCAGGTGCAATGTCCAACAAGGCATGCCTCCAGAAAAATCAAGTTGCGAGGCACTTGGTTCGTCTCGGCGCTGATGAGTAGTGCTGGCAGTGATTCCTTGCTCGAAGAAAATCTCATGATCCACCAACCCCAGGAACTGATGGATAAAGTCATTGGCCTGTCGGTCATCGGGTGGGGTGCCATTGGGCCAGCGTTGTGTCCAGCGCCGCGCGAGCGGCAGGTGTTCCTCTCGGAAGCGCTTTGAATCTCTAAGCTTACGACCAAATCCGGTAAGGTCAGAAGTGGTCATATCGACCCCCGACAGCGCCTGCAGAGGTTCAATTTCGTTCGGTGCAAGAACAAGCTCGTGCTTTGGGTCCAGTAGCCATCGCAGGCAGATGGCCGCCATTTGCTGTATTGGCGAATACTTAGCAGGATTTGGCATATCGTATGGCCCTGGGGAGCCTATTCCTTGTTTACACCAGCAAATTGTAGCAGGAAATGTCAGATAAGCAGCAGAACAGCATCTTTCACCGGATGAAACCCCGGGTTACCGTTACACACTGAGCCACATACCAATAATGAGAGACTCTCGCCAGTGACTGCAACGCCCTTATTTCGCGACAGTAAAGCACCGCTTGAGCAACGACTGGGCAGTTTGCTTGAGGCTCTTACAGTCGATGAGAAGCTTTCCCTTTGTGCAGGGCAGGGTTTCTGGGGAACCAAGCCTGTTCCCCGGCTGGGCATCAAGTCATACAAAATGACGGACGGGCCCAGAGGCGTTGGCTTTCACTCCAGTGGCAAGCGCTGTACCGCTTTTCCGTCCGGAATCAGCCACGCAGCGAGTTGGAACGAGGACTTGATGCAGCGATTTGGTGCGGCACTGGGTCGGGAAACCAAAGCTGTGGGGGCCAAAATGGTTCTGGCGCCTGCAATCAACATCACTCGTACCCCGCTAAATGGCCGCACCTTCGAGTACCTTAGTGAAGATCCGTTATTGAACAGCCGCCTCGCAGTCCCGCTGGTCAAGGGGATACAAGGGGAGGGTGTTGCCGCCTGCATTAAGCATTACTGCGCGAACAACCAGGAAACTCAGCGCATGAGCAATAGCAGTGAGGTATCTGAAAGAGCCCTGCAGGAAATTTATCTGCCTGCGTTTAAAGCTGCGGTGGAGCAAGCAGACGCCTGGAGCGTGATGGCAGCCTACAATGCCGTGAACGGGACGCCGGCGTGTGAGAATGAAGACTTACTCAAACGTCGTCTTCGTCATGACTGGGGCTTCCGGGGTTTCGTGGTCACTGACTGGTTTGCGGCCAGACGAACCAGCAGCCCAGAAGCATGCGTCAAAGCTGGGCTGGGGCTTGAAATGCCAGGCAAAGGTTCACGCTACCGACAGAAAAATATCAAAGCAGCTTACGATTCAGGCTTGTTTTCCGAAGACGAGCTTGACGAGAACCTTTCTGGTCTTTTGCGGGTAATGATACTCAGCCAACACTTCGACGAGACCGCTGATCAAGGCAGCCTTAATACACCTGAGCACCAGGCGCTTGCGCAAGAGATGGCTGAGCAGGGAATGACTCTGCTCAAAAACGACGGCAATTTGCTGCCCCTGGACCCAAGCAAAACACGCAAAATTGCAGTACTGGGCCCCAAACTCAAGCGCCGTAACTGCTGGCCACTATGGGGAGGAAGTGCAGGTGTCTGGCCACCACACGAGGTGACGCCCCTGCGTGGCCTGCAAGCCCAGAACCAGGATCGCTTCGAATGGATAAAGTCGCCTGCTGAAGCGGATGCGGTGTTGTTGTTCATCGGCCTGAGTCACCGGCCAGGGCGGGATTCGGAAGTTCGAGATCGTAAAAGTCTGGAGTTGGACGACAGGCAAAATAGGCTGGTGACTGACACCTTAAAGAAAAACTCCAATACTATTGTGGTTCTCATTCACGGCGGGCCGGTCACCATGCCCTGGGCAGAACAAGTGCCCGCCATTTTGGATGCATGGTATCCGGGCATGGAAGGGGGCACCGCGATCGCCAATACATTATTCGGCGATAACAATCCCTCTGGAAAACTGCCTGTTACCTTCCCCCAGCGGCTTAGCGACAGTCCGGCGCATGACTCCGAACGCACATTCCCTGGTGTAGAGAAAAAGGTTTACTACGAAGAAGAGCTCTTTGTAGGCTATCGCCACTTCGACAAGCAGGCTATTGAACCGTTGTTCCCGTTTGGGCACGGACTGTCCTATACATCATTTGACTACAGTCAGTGCCAGTTGACGAGCTCTAGCCTGGCGCCGTCGGAAACTCTGGAGGTCACGGTGACAATTACCAATACAGGTAAATGTTATGGCCAGGAAGTCGTGCAACTCTACGTTGCCGACCTGCAAGCGGACGATGACCGTCCCGAGCAAGCGCTAAAAGACTTTGCCAAAATTGGCCTCGAAGCAGGGCAGAGTCGCTCGGTTATGCTCAAGGTCCCAGTAACCGGATTGCAGTTTTTCTGCCCGCGGCAAGGCAACATGCAAATAGCCAAGGGACGCTATGAAGTGAGAATTGGTAGTTCTTCGCGCGACATCAGACTTAGCGAAGAATTCGCTCTAACCACAATAGACAATAAGAACGAGAGGCAAGGATGAACCAATACAATTGTAGAAATGCGCTAAAAGTAGCCGTTCTTTCAGCCTTATCGGCCACAACGCAGGTCCAGGCCCAGCCTGAATCTGAGGCACTGGTGCTTGAGGAAGTTCTGGTCACTGCGCGCAAACGGCAGGAAAGCCTGCAGGACGTGTCTGTGGCTGTGTCTGCAGTGAGCAATGCAGCGCTCGCTGACGCGCACATTCGCAACTCTACGGAACTCACCAAGCTGGTGCCGTCGCTCACTCTTGGCCTGGGCAATGGTGAGTCCTTTGTTATTCGAGGCGTCGGGACTCAGGCCTTCAGCGCAGGTGTTGAACCCAGTGTGTCCTCTATGATTGACGGCGTTGTGCTTGGACGCTCGAGTCAGTCGTTTATGCAATTGGTAGATATCGCACGAGTAGAAGTACTTCGCGGGCCGCAGGGAACCCTGTTTGGTAAAAACTCTTCTGCAGGCGTTGTCCATTTTATCACCCAGGATCCTGGCACAGAGTTTGAATCCGAAGTAACTGGCACAGCGATTGAACGTGGCGAATATCGCCTGGGTGCTACCGTTTCCGGCCCAATAACTGACAGCCTTGGCGCTCGCCTCACCTATGGCGGAGTCAGAGATGACGGCTATCTCACCAATGTCTACGACGGCAAGAAGTACGGCGGCGGCGATACTGACACCGTGCGCCTGAAATTTCTTTGGACGCCCACGCAAGACCTGGAGTTCAAGTGGACCAGCGACTACGCACGTGAAAAAGACGCGGCAAGCGTGAGGCCTCTGCGAATCGTCAACGATCCAGATATTGCCCAGGAAATGCTGCCCGTGATTGCCTCTGAAGAAAACTACCGCGTTAACCTCGATGGTGAAATCTACAAAGACGTCGACACCTATGGTCATTCACTGGAAGTGAACTGGGATGTCGGCGATTACACGATCACCTCTGTCACTGCTTATCGAGAATTTGAGCAGGATTCCAGCGCAGACAACGATGGTCGCCCCACCAATCCGGTTAACTTCACCCAGGTGAATAATCAAAGTAGCGACCAGTTTACGCAGGAACTTAGGCTCAGCTCACCCGTGTCCGGCCCCTTGTATTATGTCGCTGGTCTGTATGCCTATTTGCAAACAGCCGAGCAGACATTGACTCGTGGAATTTTCGGCATTCCGACAAGCGCCGATCTCTCGGTGGATACCACCAACTATGCTGCTTTTGGCGAACTGACCTACGAATTCACTGACGCGATTCGAGGTTTAGTTGGTGGACGATATACCTATGACAAACTTGAATATGAACACATGCGTGTTGGTACGTTTCCGCCGTCAAGCGCGCCGTTTTCCGACGGCACCGATGACACTGATTTCTCCGGCAAACTGTCTCTGGAATGGGATCCCAATGACGAAGCCATGGCATACGTAACCTACGCCGAGGGCTACAAGGGCCAAGCTTACAACGTAGCCTATGGCACAACCCCTCCGCTAGAACCCGTGGCGCCTGAGCTCTCAACCAGCTACGAGCTTGGACTTAAGTCACGCCTGCTGGAAGGACGACTCATTCTTAATACCGCGTTGTTTTACACCGAGTACGATGATTTCCAAGGGCAGACGCAGATAGACGACGGTGACAACACCGCGTTTTTTCTGACCAATGCGGGCGAGGTCAGAACCCAGGGCCTGGAGCTGGATTTCACCGGTCTGGTGTCGCAAAACCTGACAATATTTGGTGGACTATCACTCATAGACGCCACCATAGAGGAATTCGAGAATGGACCATGCTCACAAGGCCAGAAATATCGAGGAGAGTGCCCAACGGGTTCTCAGGACCTCAGTGGCGGGGAACTACCGTTCTCGCCTGACTGGAAAGCGTCCCTGAACGCAAATTACACCATTCCAATCGCAACCATGCCCTTCGATCTGATCGTGAAACTTGCCTATCAAGGACAGGGAGATGTGCTCACAGATATCAGTCAGGATGAATACACGGTTCAGGATACATATCACGTGTTTGACCTTGCGCTGACCATGGACGCGAGACAAGGCAACTGGGATACGACCATCTTTGTCAAAAACATAGCCGATGAAAGCTACGCCAGCAGCATTATTAGCAATCAGGTCCAGTTTAATCCTGGAGGCTATGGCCATGCTCTGGCAAAGACCTCTCGGCGGACCGCTGGCGTTGAACTGCGCTATCGCTGGTATTAAGCACGTGGCAAGATTCCATTACAGCAGCGTCGTTCTCCTACTGTTGATACTGGCATTGCCTGGCATGGCGGCGGATCGACCGAATATCGTGTTCATTATGTCCGATGATCACGCCACAAAGGCGGTGAGTGCCTATGATGAAAGCTTGATGCAAACACCGAACATCGATCGCATAGCCAACAATGGCATTCGTTTTGATCGCGCTTACGTCGGCAATGCCATTTGTGGACCCAGTCGCGCCACTATGCTGACTGGCAAGCACAGTCACGGTAATGGTTTTTACAGCAACGAATGGTCCGGTGCTTTTGATGGCAGCCAACAGACGCTACCGACCCTTCTACAAGGCGCCGGATACAACACGGCGGTGATTGGAAAATGGCACCTCTATAGTGATCCTGTGGGTTTCGATCACTGGGAAGTCATTCATAATAATTTCGAGCAGGGCTCTTACTACAACCCTGTTTTTCGCACTGCATCGGGGAAGCAAGAATCTGTCGGTTATGTATCAGAACTGGTAACAGACCGCGCCATCGACTGGCTTGAAAACGCAGCACAGGACGACGCGCCATTCTTTCTTTTCTATAGCCACAAAACCCCGCATCGAGATTGGCTACCAGCGCCCGAGGAGCTCGCATCCTGGGATGATGACGCTAAAGTGGTCGAGCCATCGACTCTACTGCGGGATATGGGAAGCGAGGTTCAGGCCCGTCAACAAGCGCGCATGAGTATTGCCAACAACATGACCGAAAAAGATGTGAAGTTAAGTATGGCAGGCAATCTGACGGCTAATCAGGAACGTCTGTGGCAAAGCGCTTTCGAGGAAGGCAATACGCGATTTGAAGACTCAGAACTTTCACCCACAGAAGTCATCCAATGGAAATATCAGCGCTACATCAAGACCTACCTGGCCTCTGTTAAAAGCATGGACAGGGAGATAGGTCGCCTGCTTGATCACCTGGATCGTTCAGGTTTAAGTGACAATACGATTATTATCTACACTTCAGATCAAGGCTTTTTCCTTGGAGAGAACGGCTGGTTTGATAAACGCTGGATGGACGAAGTGTCGTCTAAAGTACCCTTGCTAATGCAGTGGCCTGGTGTCATAAACCCAGGCAGTTCTTCAGCTGGACTGGTGCAGAATATCGATTTCGCGCCCACCTTAGTTGATGTTGCCGGGGTAAAGGCAGAGAGTCCAATGCACGGGATCAGCCTTCGCCCGCTGCTAGAAGACCCTGAATCACACTGGCAACGCGATCTTTACTACCACTTTTACGAGAACCCCGGTTTTCACGGTGTCGCGCGTCATTACGGGATCCATACGGGACGCTACAAATTGATTCATTACTACCAGGACGGCGAGTGGGAGTTGTTCGATCTGGAAACTGATCCCGCCGATCAGGTCAATCTCTATGGCAAGCCGTCATACGCGGCGCTAACTGAAGACTTGAAAGAACGATTGGAGCAATTGCGCAAAGACTACGCAGTGCCGGATGAGGATCCAGAAGTGCCCTGGTATCACCCTTACCTGATCAGGGCGGTAGAGTTTTTGGTCCAATAGTCGTCACGCACCACCAAAAAAATTGGGGACAGCTGCATGATCAAAAAAATCCTATTGACCATTGTTCTGGTGCTGGTCTTAGCTTTCCTGTGGTTCCATGCAGTGGGCAGTGGCTGGTTTGGCGGGCCGTGGGAATCTGAAGATCCCATTGCCGGCCCCAGGGAGATTCCTCAGCAGGTGACTGCTAAAGGCAAGGGTGAGTCCCAAGTTCTATTTGGTGATCTCCATAACCACAGCAATTACTCGCTGGATGCCTATGTGTTCAATACAAAGCTACTCAAGGGTACTGGGCGAGTGACCCCCGCAGATGCCTGCGACTTTGCCCGTTATTGCTCAGCGCTGGATTTCTGGAGCATCAATGATCACGCCGAAAGCCTCACCCCGCGCGTATGGGCAGATACTGTAAAAACCATACAGGCTTGTAATGATAGTGCTGGTGATCCTGCAGATCCCGATATGGTGTCCTTTGTAGGCTGGGAATGGTCCAACGGCAATAGCGACGACGTACCCAGCCACTATGGCCATAAGAATGTGGTGATTCGGACCTGGGAAGAGGGACAGACACCCACACGTCCCATCGCTTCCAAGGCCATTTACGACATCAGTCTGGCCCCGAGTTTTGTCATCGGCTTAATGAGCCTGCTCGAAGATTTCGATGTGGCTTCCGATTTTGGCTGGTACTCTAACGAAGGCAGTTCAGTGCCCGTTTGCCCGGACGGTGTGCCGGCGGATCAATTGCCAGATTCCTGTCGCGATGTCGCGCTGACACCGACAAGCCTTTACCGCAAGCTAGATGAGTGGGGCTTCGACAGTATTGTTATTCCGCATGGCCTGGCCTGGGGAAACGTCAATCCACTGACGGCCGATTTCAGGGATCAACTGGACGAATACGAAGAGCGCTACCAAAAATTGGTGGAGGTCTTCTCTGGCCATGGAAACTCAGAGTTGTTTGTCGACTTTGACCGGGTCTCTACCGCCAGTGATGGTGCGCTTTACTGCCCGCCGGCAACTGCGGACTTCACGCCTTGCTGCAGACAGGCCGAAAAAATTACTCGCAGTCGCTGTGACGCGCCAGATTCCACCGCCTGCGATGACTCCGTTGAAAATATGATGAGGGCCTATCTGAATAAGGGGCCGCTGGCTGGCCGCAAAACGTTTAAGGACACCACCCTCGATGACTGGGCCGGCTGTGGACAATTACAGAACAGTTTTCAGCCCAGTTCCGCATACATACCGAAAATGTCTGCCCAGTACAATCTGGCCCTGGGTTTTGACGCACAGGGCGAACCCAAGCGGGCGAAGATGGGCCTGATTGGGTCCAGCGATGGTCACCAGGCACGCCCAGGCAGTAGTTACAAAGAAACTAACCGGGTGATGTACACCGACAGTAAGAGCATTGGCGGAGAAGACGACTACAAGTTCAAGGCCGATAGGGAGGGTGGTGCATTTTATTACACGGGTGGGCTGGTAGCGGCACACACCGACGGCAGAGACCGCGACGCTATCTGGGCAGCACTGGACACTCGCAATGTATATGCCACCTCCGGCGATCGCATGTTGGTGTGGTTTGACCTGATCAACGGGCCGGCAGGCGAAGTTCCTATGGGTAGCGAAGTTATCATGCCAGCAAGCCCACAATTCAGGGTCAAGGCCCTGGGGGCTTTCGAACAAATACCCGGCTGCCCGGATTATGCAGTGGCAGCGTTGGGCAAGGACCGCGTACAGTCTTTGTGCGGCGGTGACTGCTATCGTCCTGGAGGCGATAAGCGCAAGACTCTGAGCCGCATTGAGATCGTTAAAATTCGACCGCAGGTTAGCCCAGATGAGAAAATTTCTCCGCTGGTAGAGGATCCCTGGAGGACCTTCGAATGCCCCTCCAATGGAGAGGCCTGTATCGCTGAGTTCGAAGACAATAATTATGTCGAGCAAGGCCGGGCAGCCTTATATTACGCAAGGGTTATCCAGACAGCTGAACCACTGATAGGCGGAGACCCCTTTGGTTGTGAGTACAATGAAGCGGGGGAATGCGTGAAGCGTAACTACTGCATCGGCGATCGTGCTACCAGAGACAATAACTGTACCTCGCCCGCTGAACCGCGTGCGTGGACATCGCCGATATTTGTGGAGTACCCGAAGTGAGATTTTTTCTGCAAGGACTGCTAATTCTGCTTTGCACCAACAGCGTTCTGGCAGCCGAGCAATTACGACCCAACATTTTGTTACTGATGGCAGAGGACATGAGCCCACGCGTCGGTGCTTTTGGTGACGCAGTAGCGGTGACTCCCAATCTGGATGCATTAGCAGAGCAGGGCGTGCGTTACCCCAATGTCTTCACCACCGCTGGCGTTTGCGCACCCAGCAGGGCAGGACACATTCTGGGCATGCATCAGATATCAACCGGTACGCAACACATGCGCACCAGCAGTCGCCCCGAGGGAGACTATTACGCCGTGCCGCCAGAGGTTGTAAAAGCCTATCCTGAGCTATTGCGCGCCGCTGGTTACTACACCTATACCGACTTCAAACTTGATTACCAATTCAGCCACGCCAACGCCAACAGCGGTCCCTTTACCATCTGGGATGCTCAAGCCAGTGCTGCTGTGAAATGGAGAGATCGAGCTGAAGGCCAGCCGTTTTATGGGTTGATTAATTTTATGGAAACCCATGAAAGCGGCGTGTTCACCCCGCTGGGAACCATGCCCAACAGTTTTATCCATTTGTTAATGCAGGGAATGCGCGCGTGGCGGTTGGATTCAGAGATGCCTGAAGTCGTCTCACCCGAGCAGGTGGTGGTGCCGCCATATTATCCTGACACGCCTACTGTCCGTGAGGACATGAGCAGGCACTACAATAACATTGCGTTGATGGACCGCAGGGTAGGGGAAATACTTGCCCAGCTGGAGGCTGATGGGCTGGCTGAAAATACCATCGTCATATGGACCACTGACCATGGCGATGGTTTACCCAGAGCAAAACGTGAACTCCACGACGCCGGCACCCGCGTGCCAATGATTATTCGCTGGCCAGAACGCTTGCGCCCCGAACAACTGCGTCCAGGGCAGATGGATGAGCGTTTGCTCAGCTTTGTCGACCTTGCCCCCACCATACTCAAGCTCGCAGGAGTCGAGGCGCCTGACTACTTGCACGGGCATGATTTTCTCGACGCAACACAGACCCCTAGGACTTATGTCCTGTCTTCCCGGGATCGTATTGACGAAATACCCGATCGCCAGCGCAGCGTTCGTGACGAACATTTCAGGTACATTCGCAGCTGGCATCCCGAATTGGCAATGGGCCACCCGCTCAAGTTCAGGGATAACATCAATATGGTGCGCGAAATGCGTGAACTGTATACAGCCGGGAGCCTGAACACGGATCAGGCTCGCTGGTTTGAACCGGTAGGTGAGGAGCGACTATTTGACATCAAGGCTGACCCCTTTGAACTGACGAATCTTACCGGGGATCCAGCTTACGCTAACGACCTACAGCGGCTGCGTGATGCTCTGGAACAGGAGCTCACCAGAGTGGGGGACCTGGGTGAACAATCAGAAGCCCGGTTAGTGGAACAGCTTCAGCCAACGGGAGAGCAACAGGTGACAACCGCGCCTTCGGTTTCCGTCAAAAGCAATATGCTCAGCGCCAGACCAACAACCCCTGGAAGCTCGATTGGTTACAGTATGGATAACGGCGATACCTGGCTGCTGTACCACCAGCCAACTTTAATACCTTCTGGTACCGCTGTGCTGGTTAAGGCCGTGCGTTATGGCTGGCAGGAAAGCCCGGAAATCACGTTGGAATAACTTCAATGAGCATTAGCTTGCAGCGCCGATCCCTCGCAGCAACTTCAGTCCTGTTGTGGTTGCTGACATGTCCGTTTGCGGTGGCCAGTGATGCTGTGCGGCCTAATATCATTCTCATACTCAGTGACGATGTGGGTGCAGAGACGATTGGCGCCTATGGTGGTGAATCTTACCTGACGCCCCATATCGACCAACTCGCAAAAGACGGCGTGCAATTTGAGTACGCCCATGCGCAGCCCCTGTGTACACCTTCGCGAGTCAAAATCATGACCGGGCAATACAACTTTCGTAACTACGAGCATTTCGGATACCTGGATCCTGGCCAAACCACGTTTGCACACCTGCTTAGCGAGGCGGGTTACAGCACTGCTGTCGCGGGAAAGTGGCAGCTCTATAACAATCGATTTGAGGACCTGGAGGGCTCACTGCCAGCGGATGCAGGCTTTGACGAATTTCTCTTGTGGCAGGTCATTAATGAGGAGGCCGGCTCTCGGTTCTGGGCGCCTCTGTTGAGTCACAATGGCACCCTGATTCAACACGACACCTCGACCTACGGCCCCGACGTCTTTAACAACTATGTGTTGGATTATATTAGTCAGCACAAATCTCAACCTTTCTTTATTTACTACCCCATGGTGCTAGCCCACGACCCCTGGGTAACCACACCTGATATGCGCGATGACGCCGCTAGCGATCAGGAGAAATTCGCTGCCATGATGACTTATATGGATAAGCTTGTAGGCAAGGTACGCAGTCGAGTCGAAGCCGAAGGACTGGCAGATCGAACCGTAATCCTCTTTATGGGCGACAATGGCACAGGGCGGGACATTGTCAGTCGTCAGCGTGGAGTCAACGTACGCGGTGCAAAAGGGGCAACCATCGATGCAGGTTCACACGTACCCTTTATCGCCTGGGCACCTGGCAGGTTGCTTACAGACTTTCAGAGCGACGCCCTGGTCAATCTCAATGACATCTTGCCTACTCTGGCTGAACTTGCGCAGGCAGACCTTCGGGCTAGCGACCCTGGTGATGGCGTCAGCCTGGTCCCGGCACTCACTGGGCAAGACGCACTGCAACGCGATAGCATTTTTATTCATTATGAACCCTTCTGGCCTACTGCCGTGCCGGCGCGTTACGCCTTTGATCGTCGTTGGAAACTGTACGACTCTGGTGAGTTTTTTGATATGCAGTCAGATCCTCTGGAGAAAAGCCCGCTGGATATTGATCGCCTGGAAGAAGAGGGCGCAACCGCCTTTAAAGCGCTGTATGCTCGTGTTGAATCAATGCCTGGGCATCTTAGCTCTAACCGGCGGTGGTTTCCGCCGCATTTCTACCCGCTGCTGATCGCAGCCGGCATTGGGCTTGCGCTCATTATTTTGTCGATCGGCTTGTTGTGGAGGTACTTACGCCAATGAAGAAACTGGTTTATACGTTCATCGTTCTGGTGCTTGTGGTGTCAGCGTATCTATTGGGTAGCGTGCAGTCGCGTAAAGTCATCAGCATTCCACCCGCGCAGTGGACCGGTGACAGTGACGCCGCTCAGGCATGGCGTGAATTTACTACCAGCCTGGAAGCGGCGGGGGAGAGCGTGTTTGCAACTGCCTCCGACAGGGCAGAACGATTAGACGGCTTGCAATACCTGGCTCAGTTGGCATCGGCCTCACTGGAGATGAAACTGGCCAAAGGGAGCCAGGCTCAGCCCGAATTCACAGACTGGATGGCAGATTACCGCAAGTATCTAGGCGATAGCCCGGATGCCATCTACCACACTGCGGAAATATCTCCTGAGTACCGCTACGAGATCACCGGCAATCGGGGTGAAGCCGAGTACCTGGGCTTTATGCTCTATGGCAGCCAGCTCAACGGCTGGAATCGCGCTGCTGCCAACGTCTCCAGTCAGGGTATGACGTTTGATGAAGATGGCAACTTCACTATTTTGCTCACACAAACGCCCCACGACGATCCTGACCAAAACTGGCTGCGATTGGAAGATGATATCCACATGGTAATGGTGCGGCAGTACTACCATGGCCGAGATGGAAAAACCGTGGCCAATTTCACAATTCGCAACCTCGACTCGCCAGAGCACAGTCCTGGTAATGAAGAAGATATCGCCGCTGGTGTGCGCGATGCCACCACGTTTTTTAACGACAGCTTAAACGGCGCTATTGCTCTGGGAGGAATGCTGTCAGCAGCGCCCAACAGCATGGATCCGCCAAAGTCCTACAGCCCGGAGTTTGGCGGGGTGTTTTACCCGACTTTTGACAACGAGTACTTCGGTAGTTGGTTCTATATAGAGGATGATGAAGCCCTTGTTATAGAAGGGGAGGTCCCCGACGCGGACTACTGGAGCGTGTCTTTACAAAACCGTTGGATGCAGTCCCTGGACTACCAGCACTACCAGGTAGGTTTAAATAACCACCAGATCAAAACGGAAAACGGCCGCTACCGCATTGTGGTCTCCCATACGAAACCGGTTTCAGGGAACTGGATAGATACCGCTGGCAGTCGCGAGGGACTCCTGGCGATACGCTACCAGCTGACGCAAGACAGTCCCAAGCCCAAGCTAACACTGATGAAATTGAGTGAATTGTCGCTCGACAGCCAGTAGCAAGCGCACTGACGGTCATTGCTGACGTAAGATTCTCGTTTAACCGTAACAGGGCCGTAAATGGCACTCTTGCAAAGATTTGCATCTTGTGCCTGGAAGCCCCCTATTTAACATAAAACTATTATTAACAGCGTATTCGATTCGGCAGGCACTCGATCAAAGCATCTCGATAGGCGGCAAAACTAACGAATAACTCTAAGCGTTAAAGAGCCCTTTAATCACCTCACCAAATTCCATCGGTCCAATGCATTGATGCAGGTCTTTTCTCGATGACTTGCATGTCAGGCACTCATAAGAGATCAAGCCACCGTTAGCGTGTTTAGTCCTTATTTAACCGCCATCCTGGTAACCGGGCAGCAAAGCCGCAGGCTCCTTAACCTGATCGCTCGGGGCTATTAATGATGTGATTCCAACTCAAGTTGTAACCAGGGCGTCAGATGCGTTATACGCAAAATATCATTCAATCCTTGAAATTGTCAGCGTCCCCAATTGATCTCGCGCAGCACTGAGCATCAGCTAATTGCATTTCATGCACGTAGGAGCGCGTCTGAAATAGCACTGAGCTTCAGTGAATGTTGTTTCACGCATAAAGAAGCGCGTGTCGAAATGGGTGCTCATAGAGAGTTGTCACTAGCGCTACGACTGGACCCACAGTGTGCTGCGTTAGTTATTTTCCTGATGCACTTGTTCAAAGTTAACGGCGACACGCAAACGGAGTAGGCGGCTTCATAGCGCTGAAACATATCTTGCAGCGCACGCGTTTTAACGCACAAGGCTAAAAGGGCCAATGAGCATAATGCGCATTCTGTCCGGAGGACACCTGTTTAAAACAGACCTGAAACAGGCTTAGGGCCTGTAATAGCAGTTTCAGGGCAAATATAGCTCTGCTCAGATATTTATCCACATGTGCGCATAATGTATATTATGTTAAATAGAGTATTTAGACACCTAGTTATCCACATGCGTATGGCGCACGTAAATGCACAGCGCCAAACAGATGGGCTTTCTCGCCCTTTCCATGGAGGGATCTAAATGCTGATTTGGACAACGCGAACAGATGTTGCAGAAATACTCTGCCAGCAAGTTGGGCTGTTTAGATAATGAGTACTGCGCTAACGCCTCTATGAGGCGGTCTATATAGCCGGTCATGCTGGACAGAAAGTCCTCGTCCGGCGGACGGTTTCCAATATCAACGAAGCATCAGTAAGTTGCGTTTGGTGGCACCACAGGTGTGCGATCTCGGATAGGCTCAGATATAAGACGTAGCGGTAACGGCACCAGATGGCCTATGCGTGCAGCAACTCCTGCAAGTACTTGCCGGTATGTGAACGTTTGCGTTTGCAGATGGTTGCGGGCTTGCCCTGGGCAATGACTTTGCCGCCACCGCTGCCGCCTTCCGGGCCCATATCGATCACCCAGTCGGATTCTGCGATAACATCAAGGTTGTGCTCAATCACCAGTACGGAGTTGCCGCTGTTAACCAGTCGGTGCAATACACGCAGTAGCTTTTCCACATCGGCCATATGCAGGCCTACGGTGGGTTCATCCAGCACGTACAAGGTATGTTGCTTGACGCGTGCACCGGGCTTGGCCTTGGCCAATTCGGTAACCAGTTTGATACGTTGTGCTTCCCCACCACTCAGTGTCGGGCTCTGCTGACCCAATGTCAGGTAACCCAGGCCCACATCCTGCAGCAGTTGCAGCGCATGATGCACAGAACTGATGGCTGAGAAAAACTCGGTAGCCTCCTCCATATTCATCGCCAGTACTTCACCGATGTGCTTTTCCTTGTAACGTACGGAGAGTGTTTCATCGTTAAAGCGCCAGCCCCGGCACTCCTCGCAGGCCACCCGCACATCCGGTAGAAAATTCATCTCCACTTTTACCATGCCGTGGCCACCGCAGGTTCCACAGCGCCCGTCGCCGGTATTAAAGGAGAAGCGCGCAGGGGTGTAACCGCGCAAGCGGGCATCTACCGTTTCCGCGAATAATTTCCGGATGGTATCCCAGATACCCAGATAGGTGGCCGGGCAAGAGCGAGTCGTTTTCCCAATCGGTGTTTGGTCCACCTCCAGAACTCGGGTGATAGACTGCCACCCCTGAATATCCTCGCAGCCCTGCCAGCGCTGCTTCTTTGACTTGTTTTCCCTCGACTGTTTTACGTTAATCTTGGGGCGCAAATTCTGGTGCAAAATTGAGCGAATCAGCGTGCTTTTACCACTACCACTGACGCCACTGATGCCCACCAATTGGCGCAGCGGAATAGTGACATCCAGATTGTTCAGGTTGTTCTCTTGTGCCCCTATAATCTGCAGTGCTTCGGGCGGGTATAGCCCGCGTTGTTCGTTGTCGCGTAAGCCCGCCATCGGATGGCGTAACGGCTTGGCCATAAACTGCCCGGTCATTGAGTTCTTGTTCTTCTTCAACTGTGCAAGCGTCCCGTGGGCCACCACCTCGCCACCGTGAATGCCGGCACCCGGCCCCATATCGATCAGGTAGTCAGCCTCGCGTATGGTGTCTTCGTCGTGTTCAACCACCAGTACGGTATTGCCCTTGGCTTGCAACTCTCTCAAAGTCGCAATCAAACGACGGTTGTCGCGTGTATGCAAACCGATGGTGGGTTCATCCAGTATGTAGCACACCCCCTGCAGATTAGAGCCTAACTGGGACGCCAGGCGAATGCGCTGCGCCTCGCCGCCACTTAAGGTCGGGGCGGCGCGATCCAGTGTCAGATAGTTCAAGCCCACTTTTTGCAGAAAATCCAGCCTGCCCTGCAGCTCTCCCAATAAATCACGTGCAATGGCTTCTTCCCTGCCACTGAGATTCAGCTTCTGCAGCCAACGCACGGCTTCATCGACGGATAAAGCCGCCAGATCTGCAATCGAATGCTCTTGAAAGCTTACCGACAGCGCCGTCTCATTCAATCGCTGGCCCAGACAATGGCGGCAATCGTGCTCGCGAATATCGTCCTCTGCACTATCAGTCTTGTCAGCCTCAAGCCAATGATCTTCTTCACCGCTTTGCTCGGCATCAAAATCGGCTATCTCCTGCCCAGTACCGAAGCAGCTGTGACACCAACCGTGTTTCGAATTGTAGGAAAATAAACGCGGGTCCAACTCATCAAACCCGCGGCCACAAGACGGGCAGGCCCGCTCGGTTGAGAATAAGGCTTCGACGGGGCGCTTAGCCCCCCTGCCCTTCTTCGCGCGCCCCTCGAGCGGCGCCACTATAACGACACCATTGCCCAACTCCAACGCCTGTTGCAGCGCACTTTTCAGTGTGCCTTCATGCCGGGCATTAATCTCACACTGTGCAAGTGGCAATTCAATATTGTGCTCTTTATAACGGTCTAACACCGGCCATTCGGCCGTTGGCAGATACTCACCATCCACCCGTAGTTGACTATACCCTCTGGCGTCAGCCCACTTTGCCAACTCCTTATAGATTCCCTTTCTGGCCACTACCATGGGTGCCAGCAGCGTTACGTTAGTGCCACGATAATCACTCAAGATACGCGCCAGAATCGCCTCCATGTTCTGCGGCTCAATCGCAACATCACAGGCGGGGCAGTGTTGAGTCCCCAGCTTGACGTATAACAAACGTAAATAATGGTAGATTTCCGTCTGGGTAGCCACGGTACTCTTGCGGCCACCTCGACTCGTACGTTGCTCTATCGCCACCGTTGGTGGTATGCCATGAATAGCATCCACATCGGGGCGCGAGGCGGGTTGCACAAACTGCCGTGCATAGGCATTGAGAGACTCCAGGTAACGCCGCTGCCCCTCGCCGAAGACGATATCAAATGCCACTGTGCTTTTACCACTGCCGCTGACACCCGATATCACCGTGAACTTATCACGCGGTATCGAGATATCCACATTCTTCAGGTTGTGCTCACGCGCGTGGTGAATCTGTATCGCCCGGTCGGCCGCTGCAAGCTTCGGCTTTTTCGAGGGATTGAATGCGGGCTTTGAGCCCAGCGCCTGAGCATAGTCGCGCAGCGCGATGCCCGTGTGCGAATCACTATTTATAGCCACATCATCGGGCCTGCCAGCCGCGACCAGTTGGCCACCGCCCTGCCCACCTTCCGGGCCAATATCAATCAACCAGTCGGCGCCCTGAATCACATCCAGATTGTGCTCAATCACCAATAGTGAGTGCCCGGCGGCAATGAGCTGACGAAAGGCTAGCATCAGTGTGGCGATGTCATCGAAGTGCAGGCCGGTGGTTGGCTCATCAAACAGAAACAGAGTGCCCTGGGGCGATGCTGCAGGGGCTTTTTTACTGCGCCGTGTTGCGCTTTCAGCCAGATGTCCGGCCAGCTTCAAGCGCTGTGCCTCGCCACCACTCAACGTGGGTACGGCCTGGCCCAGCTGCACATAAGCCAAGCCGACATCGGCCAGTGGTTGTAGGGCGCGCAACACCTCAGGTACGGCTACAAAAAACTGTAGCGCCTCTGCCACCGTCAGTGCCAGGACTTCGGCGATGGATTTGGCATGCTGAGCCTCACGTGCTAACGACCCGCCAGCTTCAGTCGTGCCAGCCAACACCTTAATCTGCAATATTTCTTCGCGATAGCGTGTACCGTCACAATCCGGGCAACGCAAATACACATCGCTCAGGAATTGCATTTCCACATGCTCAAAACCATTGCCCGAACAGCTTGGGCAGCGCCCCTGGCCAGAGTTGAAACTGAAAGTGCCCGCTGTATAACCGCGTTCTCTCGCTTCGGGGTGTGCGACAAATAGTTTGCGAATCGCATCGAACGCCCCCACATAGGTCGCCGGCACAGATCGAGTAGTTTTTCCGATGGGGCTTTGATCAACCAGCACTACATCATCAATTAAGTCATGGCCTGACAGCGCCTTATGCGCACCCGGAGACTCCCCGCCCTTGCCCTTGTGTCTGCGCAGGCCGGCATACAGTACATCGCGCATCAAGGTCGATTTACCCGAGCCACTGACCCCGGTGAGACACACCAGCTGGTTGAGCGGAATACTGACCGATACGTCTTTCAGGTTATGTTGGCTAGCCTCAACAATCTCTATTTGTCCTTTCGGCGAAGTGTACGATGCAGAGGCCTCGGTCACCTCTAGTGTGTAAGCTCCGCGTGAAGTGACCGTTTTACTGCCGTTTAAATACTGTGCCGTCAGCGAGGTTTTTTTCTTCATCAACTGCGCAGGTGTACCAAAAAAGTTAATCTCACCGCCCTGCTTGCCCGGCCCCGGCCCGATGTCCAGAATGCGGTCGGCCGCCAATATGACCTGCGGGTCATGCTCCACCACCAGCAGCGTATTGCCGGCATCACGCAACCGATGTAATACCGTAACCAGGCGGTCAATATCGCGCGAGTGTAAACCGATGCTCGGTTCATCGAGCACAAACAGTGTGTTAACCAATGAGGTACCCAGCGCAGTGGTCAGGTTAATGCGCTGTACCTCGCCGCCACTTAAAGTGCGTGATTGTCGATCCAGGGTTAGATACCCCAGTCCTACCTCCAGTAGGTAATTTAGGCGGGAGCGAATCTCGCTCAGCAACAATTGAGCAGCTTCATCGCGTGCGCCCGGCAACTGCAGCTGAGCAAAAAAATCTGTGCACTGTACCAGTGGTAGTTGCATTACATCGGCGATAGTCAATCCGGGTAGTTGATCAAATGTGGCCTTAGCCAACGCGGTCCCCTGGGGCACAAAACGCTGGGTGCCCATTAATCCCCGCTCGGCGTTGTCGAGAGAACCTATGCGCCACCACAGCGCGTCCGTTTTCAACCGCGCACCTGCGCAGCTTTCACAGGGGGTATAGGCGCGATATTTGGACAACAGCACGCGTATGTGCATCTTGTAAGACTTTTTTTCCAGCCAGTTAAAAAAGCCACGTACCCCGAACCACAGCCCGTCCTCCCAGGGGCCCTCGCCCTCCAATACCCATTTCTGGTGTTTTTTGCTCAGCTGTTTCCAGGGCTTGTCCACGGGTACTTTACGACGCCTCGCCTGGCGTAGCAGCTCCTTTTGGATCTCCTCATTACTCGGGGTCTGGAAGGGTTTAATCGCCCCGTCTTTAAGCGAAAGGCGCTCATCCGGAATGACCAGTCCGAAATCCACGCCAATAATACGACCAAAGCCCTTGCAACTGGCGCAGGCACCTATGGGTGAATTAAAGGAAAACAAGCCAGCTGTTGGCTCGCTATAATCGATATCACATTGTGCGCAGTGGTGATGGGCGGAAAAGCGCAGGGCAGTGCCAGCCTCCCGGTTTTCCCCCAGTGGATACACCAGAACACGCCCGCCACCGTGGTGCAGCGCCGCCTCCACGGCCTCTGTGAGACGGCCTCGATTGGCGCGGGTGATTTTCAGTCGATCCTGTACTACCTCCACTTGCGCCCTGGAGCGTTGATGCACGCGGATATAGCCCTGCTGATTTAGCAGTTGTAGTACCTCATCTTCGCTGAAGTTATGCGGTACCTTAATGGGTAGGCATACCATCAGAGGCGTATCCCCTGGTAGGTCGCGATAGAGCGCCTCGACGATGCTCTGGGCACTGTCGCAACGTACCTCACGTCCGCAACCGCGGCAGTAAAGCTGGGACAATCGTGCAAACAACAATTTCAGGTAGTCGTTCAACTCCGTCATGGTGCCCACAGTAGAGCGAGAGGTGCGCACCGGGTTACTCTGATCAATGGCAATCGCAGGCGGAATGCCCTCGATGCTGTCCACTGCCGGTTTATCCATGCGATCCAAAAACTGGCGCGCATACGCCGAAAACGTTTCTACGTATCGACGCTGCCCCTCAGCATAAATGGTATCAAACGCCAGAGTCGATTTACCCGAACCACTCACACCAGTGACTACAATCAACTCATTGGTGGGCAATTCAAGATCGAGATTTTTCAGGTTATGCTGGCGTGCGCCTTTGATAACTATTGTTTGTTTAGGCATAACTGCTCGATTTTCCGCTGCTGCCACAGCGTGTGCCGGGACAAATTGAAGGTGTCAAGATTACTGTATGTTTATACGGACATTACAATAAATGTCTAGGAAGCAAAAAAGATGTGCTACCCCTCATATTGTCTACGCATGAGAGCCCTGGTGGATCATAAACCCATCCGTTGCTGTGAATGGACACGGCCTCAGCATGGATGAGGGTGTAAACCGGGAAAATATCCTCGGCATCGTTCATGAGCAGGTTTTTCTGCCCGAGTAGTATCAGCGGCGGTACGCTATGGTAGTAAAGCAAGTGCCCTACTCCGCCCACAACGGGCCGGGCAAAGGGCAAAGTTGTCCGAATATGATTCCTGTGCGCAGTTTCCACCGCACTATAGTCACCCGCTTCAAATAATAATTTTTATGGTTTATCACTATGCTAAAAATCAGACCCATAGCATCCGCACTGGCCCTGGCTTTATACGGAACTGGCGCTCTGGCTCAGAGTATGGCGCTGGAGGAAGTTATCGTTACCGCCCAGAAGCGGTCCGAGAGCCTGCAGGATGTGCCGGTGGCTGTGAACGCCTTCACGTCAGACATGATCCAGGAAGCGGGCATCAACAACACCGCTGACCTGGCAACCATGACACCCAGCCTCCATTCGCTGAGCATTAGCAATCCCTTCAATACCAAACTGCAAATTCGTGGCATCGGCACAGCACAGAGCGACCCGGCCCTGGAGCCTTCGGTAGGCGTATTCGTTGACGGCGTATTCCTGGGGCGCAGCGGTTTGGGTATGTCCGACCTTACCGATATCGAGCGAATTGAAGTGCTGCAGGGTCCGCAGGGTACGCTGTACGGCAAAAACAGCAACGCCGGTGCGATCAGCGTTATCAGTAAACGTCCTAACCTTGAGGAGTTTGAAGGCTACGTAGAGGCGTCCGTTGGGGACTACGACATGGGCAACCTGACCCTGAGCGCTTCGGGTCCTCTCAGTGATACGGTGGCCTACCGCTTGTCAGGGAACATCCATCAGCGAGACGGCTATTTTGAGAATAGTGGCGCTGTAGACGGCAACGATGCCGATGACTGGAATTTGCAGGGCAAACTGTTGTGGGAACCCAATGACCGCTTAAGCCTTATGCTGGCAGGTTCCCACGTAGACCGCGACAACAGCTGTTGCACACCCGATGCCACACAAGGTGATGCAGTGCAGGCGGAGCTGGCGCGACAGGGGCTGCCCCAGGACAAGAATGACCCAGAAGATTACAAGATAGGCACCAATGTCGACAGCGAATTCGAAATGGAGTCGGACATACTGTCACTGCATATCGACTACGACATGGATTGGGGCACCCTAACCTCCATCACCGCCTGGAACGACTACGAATATAATGCGGTTAACGATCCCGACCGCAGCCAGTTGGATATCATCGGCGGGCCCGCCGAATTCAATGCAGGCGACAGCCTGTCCCAGGAATTACGCCTTGATTCACAGCTGGGTGACAATATCGACTACCAGCTTGGCCTGTTTTACTACGAGCAGACAACCCAACGGGGCGATGGCACCCCGACCGTTACGCTCGGCGATGACTTTCTCACCATTGCCTCACAGGAACTTTTTCCGTTACCTATCGGGCTAATTGCAGCACCCGGCGATTACATCTTTGGTAAAGGCGTCTGGAACAACGATACCTTTGCGATATTCGGCCAGGCCACCTGGCATGTTGGCGAGCGGTGGCATTTGACCGGCGGCCTGCGCTGGACGGACGAGGAGCGAGAGGCAGACCTGTTCGCCGATAACGTCTCAACCGCGCCTGCAGTGGTGGCAGGCCTTGCACCCAGTTTCATGAGCCGACTCTCCGCTCCCGTCGATGACACATTCAAGCGCAGCAGTGATAACGTGGACTGGCTGTTCAAAGCGGCCTATGACCTCAGTGATGGCACCATGGTTTATGCCAGTGCCGCCACGGGTAGCAAGTCGGGTAATTTTAATGGGGTTAACGGAACCGCCGAAGAGCGCGAATTTGACGACGAGAATACCCTGAGCTACGAGTTGGGTGCCAAGTCGACTTTTCTTGATTCAAGAGTGCGCCTCAACTCTGCAATTTTCTATACCGAGATCGACGATTATCAGTTCCAGCAGGGGCTTCCCCTGGGCGGTTCAATCGTCAGTAACGAGGCAGAAGTGGAAGTGTCCGGGCTAGACGTTCAGCTGGAGGCATTAGCGCTGAGTAACCTGACTCTCACTGCCGGCCTGTTGTACATGCACGACTATGAAGTTGTCTCCGGGTCCAACGCTGGTAAAACGCTTTCCACGACGGCGGACTATACTGCCAATCTCGGCGCTACCCTGGTCTTCCCCCTGGCGGATGGAACACTGTACTTACGCGGGGATTATATGTACATGGACGATCATGTGACCAATAATAACAATGACCCCGACGACGTGGCTTTTCAGGATAGAACACTTGTCAACGCCAAGTTGGGCTGGCGCAACAACAACTGGAACCTGTCGGTCTGGGGCAAGAACCTGACCGATGATGCCTATCCAGGTTTTACTTCTCAAATCCAGGGCTTCACTGGTTCACGCGCATTTTTTCTCGCGCCACCGAGAACCTATGGTGCAACCTTGCGTTACGACTTCTAGTAACAGGCCGTATTGACGTGAAACTGTGTAAGAAAAGCCGAGGGGGAAGCCATGTTTAAGAAAATCGGTTTAGGCGTTGTTGTCTTACTGCTCCTGGCCATCGGCTTTGTCTGGGTCAAACTGGTGATTCCCCTGCAGGCATCGGCCGACAAATTCGGTCCGGAAACTGCAGCCCGCGATTATGCCGTTCAAGACAATAGCAAGCTAACACTGCCCGCCCCACAAGCCGCCATTTATCAGGCGGCGCCCAACCCCGATATGAACCTGTATTGGGGTGAATTGCATTTGCACACAGCCGAAAGTTTCGACGCAACCCTGTTTGGTAACTCGATAGGTATTGAAGACGCCTACCGCTTCGCCAAAGGCGAGCCGCTAGAGAGTGCCAGCGGCGAAGTCATGCAACTTAGCCGCCCGCTGGACTTTGTGGCGATCACCGACCACGCCGAAGGCTTCGGCACCCGCACCCATTGCGATGACCCAAATCTGTCGCTTGCCGAGCGTGCCGCCTGCTGGCTGGTCAACCAGCCTAACCCAATGATTTTTCAAATACTGACCAAGGGCGCTCGCGGCAAAGCAGAGCCCGGCGACCCTTCAAAACCTGCCGGCGTCTATCAACAGACGACCCGCCAGCCCCCTACAGCAGGCTCTTTCCCTACCTGTAAATTTGGCAATGGCGCGCTAGCACGATGCAACAAAAACGCCGGCGTCGATTGGGGACGCTATGTCGAACTTGCCGACAAGTACTATGAGCCGGGTGAATTGACCACGTTGATTGGCTATGAGTATTCGCCAGGAATGCCCGCGCGGGGCGCGCACCACCGCAATGTTATTTTTCGCACTAACACAGTTCCTGAGCGGGCTATTTCATACCTGGATGCACCCAATGCGATTGAGCTCTGGAAGGGCCTGGAAACCACTTGCGGCGAGGATTGTGATTTCCTGACCATCCCGCACAACCCCAACAAATCATGGGGCCTGACCTATTCGCGCTTCACCTGGGACGGCCAGCAATATGGCGAGACCGACTGGCGTCTGCGCCAAAGGCGTGAACCGCTGGTTGAAATATTCCAGATCAAGGGCGCACAGGAGTGTGCGCTTGGGGTTGGCGCTACCGATGAAGAATGCGCTTTCGAACAGGTGTTCGACCCCTGCCAGCCCGGCGAAACCACCGGCTGCGCCTTTGAAACAGGCTTTGTCCGCCAGGGACTTAAGGTCGGGTTA
>JBALVN010000008.1:0-80080 GCA_036961455.1 Halioglobus sp.
CGAAGGCGCTCTCAATCCCTTTTATGCGGCGATGCCGCCTTTTGACACAGAAATTCAAAAAATCGCATTCATGAAGCTTCTTGATGAGGCGACGGCCAAAGGAATAACTGCGGTTGGCGATGCCTACGTCTTTGAGCCCGACCTTCAGGCTTACCAGGAGCTGCATCAGGAGGGCAAGATCCAGCAACACATCGCGTTGTATCTTGGAGGTAATCTCGGCGGTCCAGAGCTCACACCGGTGGATGAGCTGCTCCGGTGGTGGGACAGCTACGATTTACCCGGTCACAAAGCCGTAAAAATAGGTATGGGTGGATCAATCGAATCGTTTTCTGAGCCCTTGGTCGATGGCTGGGCTGACCCGACAAAGACAGCAGAGCCGTTCGTGGCAGCTGATGTGTTTGCCGATTATATTGCCGAACTCGATGCCGCTGGCTTTCAGGTTAAAGTTCATGCGATTGGCGACTTGACGGTTCGTGCGACGTTGGATGGCTATGAGGCAACTATCAAGGCCAATGGCAATAATCGATTGCGCCACCATATAGATCACTGCAGCTTGATTCACCCAGATGATTTTCAGCGATTCGTAGACCTCGATGTCAGCTGCACAATCTGGCCACCCCTGAACGCGCCTGTGGCCTACAACACAGGTAATATCAAGCCCGTCTTAAAACCTGAAACCTGGGCCCGTATGTATGCAAATCGGGATCGGTTGGATGCGGGCATTCGTCTAGTGAATCATACCGATGCACCCGCGGCGACCCTGTGGCCGTGGTGGGGTATGGAGGCATCTGTTACACGTCGCACGCCGGGCAAGCCGGATTCGCCGGCAATGAGTCCTGAACAAAGCATGACTGTCGAGGAATTGATTATTGCTTATACGATCAACACGGCGTGGTCACTGATGATCGACGACATAACGGGATCAATTGAGATCGGTAAGTCGGCCGATATGATCGTCCTTAACCACAATCTACTCGAGATTCCGTCAACAGACATCCACAAGACAGAAGTGCAAAAAACAATATTCAAAGGCGAAGTTGTCTACGAGCCTGACCAATAAACGCTACCGACAAGAGCTCAGGGGCTGGAATATCGCCGCTGGAGCGTCATGAGAGATGTTTTGCAATGGGTCGATTGACACGCCTGCCAGCGAGCAGCTCTAATGATGGCATGAAGAAATTTATAGCGTTTTTTGCAGCGGTTCTCCCCCTGACTTGCGGTGCGGCTGAAGAGGCCATTGATGCCTCCGATCCCACCAAAATCTATACATTCCTGGGCGGCGGTCCCAAATATACTGACTTCACGAATGGCGAGCAGCTGTGGGAATTGCGTGTTATAGGCAATTATGGCGTTAGTGACCATGACATGGTCCTGTTCGAATTCGGCTACGGCCATATCGACGGCAGCGACGAACAGAGCGCGGAATCCGATTGGACGGACCAGAGGTTTCGCTGGTTTCATCTATTCGATATGGATTACGAGGCCATTGGCTATCGCGGCATGGGTACCCAGGTGGATTTGCAATTGGCGGGCAGTGTGAGGGGCACCGATGGACAGAATGTTCTGGTCACCGGTGTAATGCCGACCTGGAATTTCACACCGAACCTCGGTCTCTACCTGTCTCTCAATGCGGTCAATTCCTGGGATAAGCAATTCGAGAACTACAATGGCCTGGGCGCTGGCTTTGATGCACAGATTATCTACAGCAATGATGACTGGTGGCCCGGTGCCCAGGTTCGCTTGATCCCGGTGTATAACCGATTCTTTACCGGTGAGCTGGATGGGGAAGGTTCAGGCAGCATGGATCTGAACGTTGGGGGGGAGATTACACCCACGTTAATGTGGGATTTCACCTACCAAGTAAACGTCGACAAGGATTTGAATACCTTTCGCCGCGGCAGGGACACCGAACTGGAAAACGACTGGAACGTCTTTATCAATATCACCAGTTACTTTTAAAAACGCCTGATATCGTTCCCCAGAGTGGGGGGGTAGCTTGGCAATGTACGCGCCGGGGAAGGGCGCCTGGTAATATTGGCTAATAATTGATCGCCGAATTCCCCGGTGAGATAAGTGGCAAGTCTAAGGCGCGTGGCCGCCGTTTGGTCTCAAAACGCAAAACGCCGATCTCAATTACTTGCGATCGGCGCTTCTGAAATCAGTGAATTATTTTTGAAAACAACCACTTAAATTGGTGCCCAGAAGAGGACTTGAACCTCCACGCCCTTGCGAGCACTAGCACCTGAAGCTAGCGTGTCTACCAATTTCACCACCTGGGCTTCGAGATATTGCCAAAACTGCCGTAGCAATACCTGAGGGCGCGCACTTTACTTTTCCCGCGCGGCTTTGTCAATCCTCGCGTATAATGCTCGGATTCTGAGCAAAGAGCTCACTCTATTTTTCCCACGGACGACCGCATACCTATGGCCAAAAAAGGCAAAATTGCCGATCCTCACGCTGAACGCGAGGCCGCCAATTATGACAATCCAATTCCCAGCCGCGAGGTCATTCTCGAGGTCTTACAGGCTGCTAAAAAGCCCCTGAATCACGACAAGCTTTGTAAGCACCTGAACTTGTCTGATGATGAGCAGATGGGCGCTTTACGCAATCGACTGCGGGCAATGGAGCGAGACGGCCAGATCATGTCTGACCGCAAGGGCGCTTTCGGCCTGGTAGACAAGATGAACCTGGTGCACTGCAAGGTGCAGGGTCATCGTGACGGCTATGGCTTTGCCATGCCGCTGGGAGACGGCGAGGACATCTATCTCAGCTCCCGGCAGATGAACTTTGTCTTCGATGCCGATGAGGTGCTGATTCTGATCACCGGCGAGGACCGCCGCGGCCGTCCGGAAGGCAAAATCATTGAAGTGCTCAAGCGCGGTGTTACCAGCGTGGTTGGACGCTACCAGGAAGAAAGTGGCATCGGCTTTGTTATTCCGGATAACGGCCGCCTCACCAACCAGTTCCTGATACCGCCGAAAGATAAAAAAGGCGCCAAGAACGGCCAGATCGTCAGCGCTGAGATCACTGATTACCCCACTCGCAAGTTGGGTGCCAAGGCACGGATCTCCGAAATTCTCGGTGACCATATGGATCCCGGCCTGGAAATCGACGTGGCTATCCGCTCCCACGATATCCCCTGGGAGTGGCCCGAAGAGGTGCTGGTTGAGGCCGCCGGCCTGGAAGAGGAGCCTGCCGAGGAAGACAAGCTCAAGCGCAAAGACTTGCGACACCTGCCCTTCGTTACCATTGATGGCGAAGATGCCCGGGACTTCGATGACGCGGTTTATTGTGAGAAACGCCGTCTTGGTGGCTGGCGCCTGTGGGTCGCCATCGCCGATGTCTCGCACTACGTGCGGCCCGGTTCTGCACTGGACGACGAGGCCAGTAAACGCGCCACTTCGGTGTATTTTCCCGAGCGCGTGGTACCAATGTTGCCAGAGGCATTGTCGAATGGGCTTTGTTCGCTGAAGCCCGCTGTGGACCGTCTGGCGATGGTCTGTGAAATGGAGATCAGCAAAGCCGGAAAGTTGGGCAAATACCGTTTTTATGAGTCGGTGATTCACTCTCACGCGCGGCTGACCTACACCCAGGTGGGCGAGGTCTTGGAAAATGGCTATCACCCCGATGTGGACAAGGCTCGAGAGCCCGACCTGTTGCGTTTACACAGTCTGTACAAAGTGTTGCGGGGCGCGCGGGATGTTCGCGGCGCGATAGACTTTGAAACGGTGGAAACCCGCATCATCTTTGACGACCAGAAGAAGATCGACGCCATTGTGCCGGTAGTGCGCAACGATGCTCACAAGTTAATCGAAGAGTGCATGTTGTGCGCCAACGTCGCAGCTGCCGGTTTCTTCGAGGCCAACAAGGTGCCGATGTTATATCGCGTGCACGAGGGTCCTAATGAAGAGAAGCTGGAGAACCTGCGCAAGTTCCTTGGGGAATTGGGCCTGGATCTTGGCGGAGGCGTGAAACCGACACCCGTGCATTATCAGCACTTGCTGGCGCAGGTGAAGGACCGGGATGACGCTCACGTGATCCAGACCATGTTGCTGCGTTCGCTGAGTCAGGCGGTGTATCAGCCTGAGAACAATGGCCATTTTGGCCTGCACTATGACGCTTACGCCCATTTCACCTCACCGATTCGCCGTTATCCGGATCTGTTGGTGCATCGCGGCATTCGCCATCGCATTCGCTCCACCGAAAAGTCGGCGTCTGTGCTCAAGATTAGGGGCGCCGAGCCTATTCCCACCCAGCGCATATTTCCCTACGACGTCGCCTCGATGGTGGTGTTTGGTGAGCACAGCTCCATGGCCGAGCGTCGGGCCGACGACGCCACACGTGAAGTGAACGCCTGGCTCAAATGCGAGTATTTACAGGACCACGTGGGCGACGAGTTCGGCGGTGTAATCACTGCCGTGACCAGTTTTGGCCTGTTTGTGGAATTGAATGACCTTTATATAGAGGGCCTGGTCCATATTACCGCTCTCCCGGGCGACTACTACAACTTTGATAAGGCGAAACAGCGCCTCACCGGTGAGCGCACGGGTCGCAGCTTTCAGCTCGGCGGTGCCGTGAAAGTGCAGGTAGCCCGGGTAGATCTGGATGATCGCAAGATCGACCTGGAACTGCTTGGCGCAAAGCCGCCGAAGAAGGCCAAGGGCGGTGGTGCAACTGGCGATAAGTCAGGCAAGAATCCGGCAAACAAGGGTAGGAAGAAGTCGGGAGGTCAGGGCAAGAGAAAGCCCAAACCCAAGGCCAAGGCCCAGGATAAGGGCAAGACGGGGTTGAGAAAGCGGCACTAGCCCGGCGTCATTCCCGTGCAGATGGGGATGAGGCTGGATAAAGGTGACGAATCGGAAATTCAATGCAATATATATACGGAATCCACGCAGTAGATAGCCTGCTGCGGCAAAACCCCAAGTCTGTGCAGCGCCTGTGGGTGCAGCAAGGCCGTGAGGACAAACGTATCGCCTCGCTGCTGGAGCTAGCCCAGAACCAGGGCGTTCCGGTGGCCAGGGAACCGCGTAAGGGCCTGGACGAGATGGTCAAGGGTCGTCATCAGGGGGTGGTTGCAGAGACCCTGAATGATCCCGTTCACGGTGAGGTGCTGCAGGCCAACCTTTGGCAGGAGTCCGACCTGCTGCGCATGGTGGATGAAAAAGTCGGCCCGGTATTGATCCTGGTGCTGGACGGGGTCACCGATCCTCACAATCTGGGAGCCTGTTTGCGCAGTGCCGATGCAGCGGGCGTAGATGCCGTCGTCGTCCCCAAAGATAAATCTGCTGATCTCACCCCCACCGCCCGCAAGGTCGCCTGCGGCGCCGGTGAAGTGGTGCCGTTCGTGCGGGTGACCAATATTACCCGCACGCTTGATGCTTTGAAGGAGCGTCAGGTGTGGATATTTGGCGCCGCCGGAGAGGCAGAAAAGTTGATATATAACAACGATCTAACGGGCTCTATGGCGCTGGTAATGGGTGCCGAGGGTGCGGGCTTAAGGCGTTTGACTCGCGAGCACTGCGATTTTCTGATTAAGCTTCCCATGGCGGGCTCGGTTAGCAGTTTGAATGTCTCGGTAGCGACAGGGGTTTGCTTGTTTGAGGTGGTCAGGCAGAGGGCAGGCGAGCCTTAGTCGTCTCGCCACAACCGGGTCGCAAATCCGTCCCTTGCACCTGCTGTTCAAACTATATACAATCCGCGCCTCAAAATTTGCCCGGTGGCACTGTGCTGCCGATCCTCCTTGCTGTACCACTTGATGGGCAGCATTAACCCGTAAGGAGCTGCTATATGCGTCATTACGAAATCGTATTTATGGTCCATCCGGACCAGTCTGAGCAAGTGCCCGGCATGATCGAGCGCTACTCCAACACTATTGAAAAGGACGGCGGCAGTGTTCACCGTCTGGAAGATTGGGGCCGTCGCCAGCTGGCATACCCCATCAACAAAATCCACAAGGCACACTACGTGCTGATGAACGTGGAAGCCTCCAACGAAGCGCTGGACGAACTGACCAGTACTTTCCGTTTCAACGATGCTGTTATCCGTAACCTGGTGATCCGTCGCGATGAGTCTGTCACTGAAGAGTCTTTCATCATGAAGGCTGAGAAAGAGTCTCGTGAGCGCAAGAGCCGTTACGAAGAGCGTAAAGCTGCAGAGGCGCCTGTCGCCGCAGAAACGCCCGCAGAAGCGCCCGCTGAAGAAACAGCAGCAGAGCCGGCTCCTGAAGCCGCCTCAGAAGAGAAATAGAGAGGAATATTGTCATGGCCCGTTTTTTCCGTCGCCGTAAGTTTTGTAAGTTCACCGCCGAAGGCGTTAAAGAGATCGATTACAAGGATCTCGAGACCCTGAAAGCCTACGTATCCGAGACCGGCAAGATTGTACCTAGCCGTATCACTGGCACCAAAGCAAAGTACCAGCGTCAGCTGGCCACTGCTGTGAAGCGCGCGCGTTTCCTGGCTTTGCTGTCTTACACGGATGCTCACCAGTAAGAATAGTGACCGCGTTGCAAGCTGCGAAGCCTGAATGAAGGCAATTGCTGAGTTTGCCATGCGCGGGCGCTTCCAGGCCCTGCTGCTTGCTGTAGCTGGGTCAGGAAGTATTCTGTTTTGTTGGATCAGCGCTGCGATTATTGCGCTGATCACCCTACGCAAAGGCGTGGGGGATGGGGCCCAACTGTTGTTGTGGGCCCTGCTGCCCTCCGGGGTATTGCTGTACACCGTTGGTGACAGTGGTCCGCTCTCACTGTTGTTGGGGACGACCCTGCTGGCAATGGTACTGCGAACCACGGCAAGCCTGTCGTTGGCAGTGCTGGCCAGCATCGCGGTTGGCGCCCTGAGTGGCGTGGCCCTGGTGGCTTTTGGTGGCCAGTATCTGGAACAGATGGTCGCTTTGTTCGGTGAGTTTCTTGCCAACGTAGAGCAACAGTTGTCCCAGGGTGGCGAGGCAGTGCAGCTGGCCAGGCCAACGTCGGTGCAAATTGCCGGCATGTTGGGGGCAGGCACCGGGATGATGTCGGTACTGTGCCTGATGCTGGGGCGCTACTGGCAAGCACAGTTGTACAATCCGGGAGGTTTTGGCAGTGAGTTTAGGCTCCTGCGTTACACCCCGGCGGTCGCCACGGCACTGGCGCTGATAGCGGTTGCGCTGTCTGCACTGGGCCTGGAGTTCCGCACATGGGCAGTGATTGCTTTATTGCCGCTGAACTTTGCCGGTCTGGCACTGGTTCATGCGAGGGTCCGTTGGAAGGGCCAGGGTACAGGGTGGCTTTTTGGCTTCTACCTGGCCTGGTTACTATTGGATCCGGTGAAATTGATGGTAGTTTTCGTCGCCATCGCTGATAGCTGGTTTGATTTTCGCCAGCGCTGGTCCGGCAAGTCCGGTACTGATGTCAGCTCTGGCGAAGACGATTAACGAAATTCGAAGTAGCGGGAGCGTGCTCCCCATAAAGAGGAAAGTAAGATGGAAGTCATTTTGCTAGAGAACATCAGTAACCTGGGTGGCCTGGGCGATAAGGTTGACGTAAAGGCCGGTTTTGGTCGTAACTACCTGATCCCGCAGGGCAAAGCTGTACCTGCCACTGAAGGTGCGATCGTCAAGTTCGAAGCTCGCCGCGCTGAGTTGGAAGCCGCTGCTGCAGAGGCGCTAGGCGCTGCTGAAGCGCGTGCTGCCACGCTCAACGAGATGCAGTTGATCACCATCACCGCTAATGCCGGTGAAGAGGGCAAGCTGTTCGGTTCTATTGGTACTCGCGATATCGCTGATGCAGTGACTGCTGCTGGTGTTGCCGTGGACAAGTCAGAAATTCGTCTACCCGAAGGCGCTCTGCGCGAACTGGGTGAGTACGAGGTCGACGTCCAGATTCATGGCGAGGTGACTGCGATCATCGCCGTGGCGGTTGTACCCGAGTAAGACTCTGTTGCTCCCATGAAAATGGGGGCCCGGAAAATTTGAGATGCACCGACTACTCAGTGGTCGGTGCATTTTTTGTGCCTGAAAAAAAGGTTAGCTGAAGTGGCTACTGACCACTGCAATCTGTTCCCGGGCAACCGCTTCTATATCTCCTTCATTCATCACTGCGGGTAACTCAAAGCCCAACTCTTGCTTGAGAATGTCCCTGGCGCGCTGGCTGAACCGTGCAGTGCCATTGGTTTCGATAGCATCCACTCCGTCGCGTTGTTGGGCCTGCTCCATAGCCTGCGCTGCCTCTTTAGCAGTCCAGCAGGAAGGTAATTGCGGGGTAATGACACCCGCTGTTATGTTCACCGGATAGCCACCGGCAAGTCCATTTGGCGCTGGTACGTGTAATCGAGAGCTGCGACCGGAGCCGTCGAGCAGGGCGATGGCCGCGCGCGAGGCGAGAATGCCAGTGGTGCTGGAAAAAGCGGCACCGGGCTCATAGCAGTCCACAATCGCGTTATTAATGATGGCTCTGGAATCCCCTAGTGTGGCAGTGACGTCTTCGTCGCCCACTGACACCCGTAAAAGGAAAGGGGCATCCTGGGGGTAACCAGGTTCCCTGGGGGCCACCCAATGAATGTGATGGGCCACCAGTGCTACTTGAATATCTGCGGTTTGGGTCTCCAATTCAATGCTCGCCTGCTGTCGGACGGCCGCCGCTATCAAGCCCACGTTGCCAGCACCGCACACTGGGCGCCGGGTTTGCGTCAGTCCGCAGAGGATCGGAATGGTGATATCAGGCAGATTGCCGACCATGTAGTGGCAGTCTAGCTCTAACTCGGCAATTGCTCGGCCGATGATCCAGGGTGTAAAGACTTGAATGGGGGTGAAGGCCCCCAAACCTGCTGCACTGATACGCTCGTAGTTCGGCAATTGCTTGGTGGCATCCCAGGTGATGGGGATGGCGTAGTTAATCACCAGGTCCGGTTTTTCGGCAGCGAGCACCTGCACTACCCGGTGCTGGTCCAATGCGTCTATACCACCGTGGATGCTGAGCGCAGCAGTCTCGCTGGGCGATGCGAGCCTGCTGTCTATCAGCAGGCGCCGTCCTATCTGTTCCAGCCGCTGTTGGGGCAGCAGGTCGACCATCGCCACCTGCAGTCCTCGCCGTAACAGCTCTGCGGTTATTTGCAGTCCTACCCGGCCTGCCGCCCCAAAAATCAGTACCTTGTCCACGTGATTGCTCCGGTTTCGCCGCTCGCGGCCAGTGTGCCCCAGGCTGGCGCGCATTGGCAATTGGCGCTAATTGATGCAGATCGGGCTGTTTTGCTTTTCGGGGTGGGTCACATCCATTATTGTGTGCAGTCCGCCCAGACATGTAGCGTTTAATGGCCGACCCAGATTTTCCACCCAATGTATCCGAGCTGCGCAATAGCTCAGACGGCGAACTGTCGCGGATCAAGATGCAGCCCCACTCGCTGGAGGCGGAGCAGTCCGTTCTCGGCGGTCTGCTGTTGTCTGCTGACGGCTGGGATTCGGTGGCAGAGGAGGTATCCTCCAGCGATTTTTATCGCCCCTCGCATCGTTCCATTTTTCGGGAAATCGCTCGCCTGGCTGAAGCGGCAGAACCTGTAGACGTCATTACCGTAGCGGACAAGCTGGAGGCCCAGGGAGAACTGCAGGGAGCAGGTGGCCTGCCCTATCTGGCAGAGCTTGCCCAGAATACCCCCAGTGCATCCAATATCAGGGCCTATGCCCAGGTGGTGCGCGAGCGCGCCAGTCTGCGCAAGCTGATCGAGGCCGCTCAGGACATCGCCGACTCCGGCTTTAATCCGGAGGGGCGCTCGTCGATGGACCTGATCGATGAGGCGGAACGCCTGATCATGCAGATCGGCGAGGAGGGTCCCAAGTCGGGTGGCCCGCAGGAAGTAAACCCGCTGCTGAAAAAAGCCCTGGATCGTATTGACGAGTTGTTCAACTCCGGTGGAGACATTACCGGCATCACCACTGGCTTCCAGGACCTGGATGGCATGACATCAGGCCTGCAAAAGTCTGACCTGGTGATCGTCGCCGGCCGTCCCTCTATGGGTAAGACCAGTTTCGCGATGAACCTGGTGGAAAACGCGGTGTTATCCCAGAAAAAACCGATTCTGGTGTTCTCCATGGAGATGCCTGCGGATCAGCTGATCGTGCGTATGTTGTCCTCTATCGGCCGTATCGACCAGACCCGCATTCGTAACGGTAAGTTGGAACAGGAAGACTGGCCCAAACTGACCACAGCAGTGAACAAGCTTCGTGATGTGTCTTTGTATATCGACGATACCCCGGCCCTGACCCCCACAGAAGTGCGCAGCCGGGTGCGCAAAGTGGTGCGCGAGAACAACGGTGAGCTCGGGATGGTGATGATCGATTATTTGCAGCTGATGCAGGTAGCCGGTTCAACCGAAGGGCGAACAGCGGAGATCTCGGAAATTTCCCGCTCCCTTAAAGCTATCGCTAAAGAGTTTGAATGCCCTGTGGTGGCTCTTTCGCAGCTTAATCGCTCCCTGGAGCAGCGCCCCAACAAACGCCCGGTCAACTCGGATCTGCGTGAATCAGGTGCCATCGAGCAGGATGCCGACGTCATCATGTTTATCTATCGGGACGAGGTCTACAACGAAGATTCCCCGGACAAGGGCGTGGCTGAAATTATTATTGGTAAACAGCGTAACGGCCCTATTGGCAGTTGTCGCCTGGCCTTTATTGGCCAGTTCACCCGCTTTGAGAACCTCGCACGCGGTTTCTCTGACGAGCACTGATAGCCTTTACTAGCCATCCCAGCGAACGCTGAAAGGGCTATGGCTGGACCGGTGCTGGTGCTGCTTACAACCCGGACTCTTCCCGCAATTTTTTAAGCTCCTCCATCTGCTCCTGCTTGGAAAGTGGCTCTGATGCTGTTTTTTCAAGCGCTTCCGGCGCAGGAATGAGTAAGTCCTCCCCTCGCAGTACCGCAGCACAATAGCGTTGGTAATGGTCTCGATACACCGGCCAGGTCATCCGCTCCTGATTGTTGGCGAGAAAAAACCAGTCGCTGTCTCTTCCTGCCAGATAAACCGCAGGGTGGCTCCAGGGCTGCGCCGATTTGGGGGAGGGTGCCTGGCAGGCTTCCACATAAGCGTCGTGGGGGGCGGGGAGGCCATACTCCACCAGGCCCGCCTGGCAGCATTCGATCATGCGATTGATGGTGGGTAGGTATTCACTGTTTTCGATGGCGTGCTTGGCGCCTTTGAGGATTTGCTCTACCGGGAAATTGGCCAGTGACTCAAACCACAGCTTCTTGATCTGGCTGATCTGGCTGGCGTCCGGGTAGGCGGCGTAATACTGGTTGTGATAGTTAAGACGAAACAGCGCGAAGACCTGGTTGATGGCCTCTACGTGACCTTCAGTGGTCTGCTTGGTGGACTTAGTTTGCCCAGCTGGTGTCGTTGAGGTCGTCTTCGAGGCTTCTATCCCTTGTGCGACCTGTTGAATGAGTTCCCTGCTGTCCGCCATGGCTGGTATCCGTCTGTTGCAGTTGGTGGCGCTTGGCCCAGTGGTATTTTACATGCTGCAGGAATTTACTGTTCCAGGAGGTATGCGCCTGGTTCGAGTCCTTCCAATACACGATAAACTCCGGCAGTACCGTACGAGCGAAGTCCAGATCGATATGTGACATTCGCAGGATATCGTAAACATCGGCGCTGGGCTGCCAGTTATCGACGATGCGCTTGGGCTCGGTGCTGTGCTCCAGACTGGAAGTATAGCGGGCCCACTGAATGCGAATGTGCTGGATAAACTTGGTGTTGAGCTCTTTGGGCGCTGCTCCCCGTTCCCGCCAATACAGAATGAACTCGGGGATGGCCTGCGCTATAAAGTCTGTGTCTATGCCGCTGCGTTCCATGATTTCCATGGCGTCCATGCTGGGCCGCCAATGGGCGTCCAGGGCCAGCGGTTGCTTAACCTGAAAGTCTGCTGCTGTGCTCTGCTGCTGTCGGCGCCAGTTGTTGGTGACATGCTGGCGAAATTTGTTTTCCCAGGCGTGAGAGGTCTCTCCACGCTCGCGCCAGTAAAAGATGAAATCTTCCAGTTGGTCCAGGGCAAACTGCCGGGGTATGTTGTGGTTCAGTGCCATTATTTGTATCAGGTCCTCGCTGGGGGACCAGTGCACGGGCAGTAGAGCCGCGCTGCGTCGGCTGGGCGCTGGAGCAGGTTCCGGGGCTGGCGCTTGCTGGCGAGCCCTGACCGGTTCATTGAGCGCAAACACCAGCTTTTCACTGCTATGCAGGGGAGGAGACTCCATCAGCATCACCCCCTTGTCCGTCAAACTGCGGGTAATGCGATGCAAATCTACTGCATTCCAGAAGGGAAGTGTGGTGAGCAGGTAATCCCGTTCTACGCTGAGCCAGGCGAAGTTGTCGCGCTCCTGCGCCTGACGGTGCTCAAACAGGGCCTGTAGGTGCTGCAGCAAAATGGCTTCTTCCATGCCGATAGTCGCCGCGAGGCCGGGTGAAAACACCAGCTGTCGTTCGGGGACCAGGGAAGAATCGGACATGGTTGTAACGGTTTTTGTGAGCGGTCTGATAGGATACCGATGTTACCAGCTGACATACAGAAAAATCAGAATCATCGCCAATCTTGCCGCCTGCGCACAAATGGCGAGCTTTAGGATACGGATCAAATAGTGGCCAAACAAAAAACAGCCTTCGTCTGCAATGAATGCGGTTCCGACTACGCCAAGTGGCAGGGTCAGTGCTCCGATTGCAAGGAATGGAACAGTATTACCGAGATCAAGCTCGGCCCCGCCAAGGGGTCAGGCCGGGCCGGCAGTGGCGTGACTGCTAATAGGGCGGGTTTTGCCGGCGCTCTGTCCTCTGCCCAGATACTCAAAGACATCGACCTCAATGATTTGCCGCGCCTCTCTTCTGGCGCCGTGGAGTTTGATCGTGTGCTGGGGGGTGGTTTGGTACCGGGCTCGTCGGTGCTGGTAGGGGGTAACCCTGGCGCGGGCAAGAGTACCTTGCTGTTGCAGACCATGTGCCACCTTTCTCAGTCCATGGAAGGCTTGTATATCACTGGCGAGGAGTCCCTGCAGCAGGTGGCCATGCGCGCCCAGCGTTTGCAGTTGCCCACCGATAAATTGCGGCTGATGTCCGAGACCAATGTGGAAACCATCGTCGCTGCCGCCCAGGAATTCAAGCCCAAGGTACTGGTGGTGGACTCCATTCAGGTGGTGCACACGGATGAAATAGCCTCCGCCCCCGGCAGCGTGTCACAAGTGCGTGAATGCGCGGCTTACCTGACTCGCTTCGCCAAGCAGACCGGCATGGTGTTGTTCCTGGTCGGCCACGTCACCAAAGATGGCTCGCTGGCTGGGCCTAAAGTGTTGGAACATATAATCGACTGTTCCATCCTGTTGGAGGGCACCCACGACTCCCGTTTCCGCACTCTGCGCGGGCAAAAGAACCGTTTTGGCGCCGTTAACGAACTGGGTGTGTTTGCCATGACAGAACAGGGCATGCGCGAGGTGAAAAACCCCTCGGCGATTTTCCTGGACCGCAGCAACGAACCTGCCTCCGGCTCAGCGGTGATGGCGGTTTGGGAGGGCACCAGGCCTTTGCTGGTGGAAATTCAGGCGCTGGTAGATGACAGCCAACTGGGCAATCCGCGGCGGGTGGCGGTGGGTTTGGAGCAAAACCGTCTGGCCATGTTGCTTGCCGTGTTACACCGTCATGGTGGTCTGCAGGTGGGTGACCAGGATGTCTTTGCCAACGTGGTTGGCGGCGTGAAAGTACTGGAAACCAGTGCTGACCTCGCCCTGTTGCTGGCGATTGTATCCAGCTTCCGCGATCGGCAATTGCCCAGGGATATGGTGATTTTTGGTGAGGTGGGTTTGTCCGGCGAGATTCGCCCGGTGCCTTCGGGTCAGGAGCGGCTTGCTGAGGCTGCCAAACACGGCTTCAAGCGGGCGATTGTGCCCAAGGGCAATGCCCCCAAGGGCGAGATACCGGGGATGCAGGTGTTAGGCGTGTCGAAGCTGAGTGAGGCGCTGGCAGCGGTGGAGTAAAAGGCCTGGCTAGTCCTTGGACTCCAGCCGCGCAAGCTCTTCTTCCAGGGTGGCAATGTCCATATGCTGTCCCATCAAGGTCATCAGCGGTTCGATGTTTTCACGGTCCACGTGCTGGACCGCAAATCCCAGGCGCTTGGATTCCACGTGCTGCAGGTAGGCGTGTAACTCCAGCTTGCTGTCGTTATCCAGTTGGATGATGAGGGTGAACGGCTCGTTGTACTGTGCGTCCCACAGGTCCGGCTGGTCGGTTGCAACACCGGACAGGGAAATATCGATCAGCCGCTGGGGCCACATGCTGCCACCTTGATGAACTTCCACGGGCAGATCCAGGGCGACACGGGTAAAGCTGCGTTTTTCGTTACGAATCTCGGTCATACTGAAACACTTATTTTTTTCAATGGGCTTACTATAGCGCTGGCGTCAGGGTTTGGCGATAGTAAGACAGCATATAGACAGCCCGCAGGCAGCGTTGTCTAATGTGGTTTGCGCGCACCAAGGGAGTGGTCGTTGGCGAATTATAAGTACAAGGCGTTTATCAGTTACAGCCACCACGATGTAACCGTTGCACGGTGGCTGCACCGTGCTCTCGAGGCCTATCGCCCACCCCGGGATAGGGGTGTGCACGCCTCTTCATCGGCACATACTGGTGCTTTTCCGCTGCGCCCGATCTTCCGCGACGAGGACGAGCTTGTCGTTTCGGCCAACCTCAGTGATAGCCTGGTGGAGGCGCTACAGCAGTCTGAGTTTCTTATCGTTATCTGCTCGCCCAGCTCCGTCAGTTCAAAGTGGGCATCGCAAGAGATTATTGAGTTCAAGAAAAACCGCGGCGCCAGCAATGTGATCGCGGTGATCGCCGATGGCAATCCGGGAAATTGCTTTCCCGAGCCTCTGCTGCGCGAGGTACTGCCATCCGGTGAACTCGGCGCTGCCAGCATGGAGCCACTGGCTGCCGACCTGCAGGGAGGGCGCGCTGCCAGGCGCCTGGCACTGCTCAGAGTGGCCGCTTCCATGTTGGGCGTGGGCCTTGATCAACTGGTGCAGCGGGAAGCCCAGCGGCGTAATCGGTTCCTGGCTGCAGTCGCCACTGCTGCTGTGCTTGGCATGTTGGTAATGGGCTGGCTGACGTTCACTGCAGTCACTGAGCGACGAGCGGCGGATGCAGCTCGTCTTATTGCCGAGCAATCGCGTGAGATCGCAGAGCAGTCGCGTCAGACTGCTGAACTGCGCCGGCGGGAAGCGGAAGGCCTGATTGAATTCATGCTTGGAGATCTTCGTGAGAAACTCCAGCCGGTGGGAAGGCTGGATGTACTGGATGCCGTCGGTGCAAAAGCGCTGGATTATTACGCCAATCAGGACCAGCAAACGCTTTCGGCTGACTCACTGGGTCAGCGTGCGCGAGCGCTTCATCTGCTCGGTGAAATCAGTGATAAAAAGGGGGATATGGATGCTGCGCTGGATCAGTTCACTCTGGCGGCTGAGTCCACTGCGCTGTTGGTGCGGGCATACCCGGAAGACCCTCAGCGAATTTTCGACCATGCGCAAAGCGTTTTTTGGGTTGGGATGGTGGCCTATCAACAGGGCCGGCATGAAGTGGCGAGGAGGTCTTGGGCAAAGTACCTAAACTATGCAGAGCAACTGGTGAAGCTCGAACCAGAGAAACCAGAATGGTTGTTGGAGGTTGTCTATGGTCACTCGGCGCTGGGGGCTATTGAGGTCCAGGAGCAGCGCTGGCAGCACGCTGAAGAGAAATTTCTAAATTCATTGGAAAGTCTTGAAGAGCTGGCGCAACTGGATCGCCCAAATTTAGGAGAGCTAGCAAGCACTCACTCATGGCTGTCTTTTATCTATATAAAGCAGAAGCGCTTTCAGCTGGCTGAAACTTATAGCCGTGGAGAGGTCGGCGCTCTTAGGGCCTTGCTTGACATTGACCCCGGTGATTACCAAATGCAATATGGCCTGATCGTGGCTCAGCGCGGAGCGGCGCAAGTTGCACTGGCAGCTGGTCATATTGATGCCGCCCTGGCTCTGCTCGAACCGCTTCTGGAGGATCTCGAAAAGCTGATTGAGCATGAGCCAGATGATACTGAGGCGCTTCAGCAGCAGGTAAAGCTGCTCCAGGATCTGGTCATGATCAGCTTGTTCCGCGGTGAAGTTGCAGCCGCTTCAGAGCAGGCTTCAGTCTGCCTCGAGCGGGCTCAATCGCTGTTGCAGCGTGACAGCTCGGTCTTGTATTGGCAGGTGGAGCTGGACTGGAAGTGTCGCTATCTTATGGCGTCGATCGCGTTTGAATTGAAAAAAATCGATCTTTCTCAAGAGTTGATAGATTCCTTTTATGACGAGTTGTTGACACAGGTACAGGGAGAGACAAGTCAGAAGGAGGCACAATTGCTGTTGGGAAAATCGAGCTTTTTAATGGGTGATATTTTTCGCGCCCAGGGTAAGCCGGACATAGCCACCGAACAGTGGCAACATGCACGCGCGCTACTAGAAGGAGAGGAGGAAGCTCTTGAGCCCGAACAGATTGTTTCACTCATAATGGTTCTGAGGCGGTTGGGAGACGAGCCCAGAGCGCTCGAATTGATAACTTACCTACGCACCGTAAATTACCAGCACCCTGCTTTTAGTCAGGCCACCTCTGGCTGATTGGGGTTGTCTGGGGCGCTTATTGTTGCAGGAGAACAGCTTTCGTTCGCCATAGACACCCCATGCTGTAAATAGTCTAATACTGGCTTCCACCTTCAGGGAGCGGCCGTGGCCGACTATAAGTACAAGGCGTTTATCAGTTACAGCCACCACGATGTAACCGTTGCCCGTTGGCTGCACCGTGCTCTCGAGGCCTACCGTCCCCCGCGGGATGCTGGTTCGCACGCCTCTTCATCGGCACAAATCAGTGCGTTTCCGCTGCGCCCGATTTTCCGTGACGAGGACGAGCTTGTCGTTTCAGCCAACCTCAGTGATAGCCTGGTGGAGGCGTTACAGCAGTCTGAGTTTCTGATTGTCATCTGCTCGCCCAGCTCCGTCAGTTCAAAGTGGGCATCGCAAGAGATTATCGAGTTCAAGAAAAACCGCGGCGCCAGCAATGTTATCGCGGTGATCGCCGATGGCGATCCCGAAAATTGCTTTCCCGAACCTCTGCTGCGTGAAGTGCTGCCCTCCGGTGAACTCGGCGCTTCCAGCATGGAACCACTGGCTGCTGACCTGCAGGGCGGGCGCACTGCCAGGCGCTTGGCACTGCTCAAAGTGGCCGCTTCCATGTTGGGTGTGGGCCTTGATCAACTAGTGCAGCGTGAAGCCCAGCGGCGCAATCGGTTCCTGGCGACGGTTGCCACTGCGGCTGTGTTTGGCATGCTGGTAATGGGCTGGCTTACCTTCACTGCGGTTAACGAGAGGCAAGCGGCAGATGCTGCCAGGCTTATCGCGGAGCAATCGCGCCAGATAGCGGAGCAGCGCAGGCAGGAAGCCGAGGGCCTGATCGAATTTATGCTGGGAGACCTTCGTGAGAAGTTGCAACCGGTAGGCAGGCTGGATGTGCTGGATGCAGTCGGGTCTAGGGCGTTGGATTACTATGCCAATCAGGATCAACAATCACTAGGTGCAGACTCTCTGGGTCGCCGTGCCAGGGCGCTGATCTTGTTGGGTGAAATCAGTGACACTAAGGGCGATGTCTCTACTGCACTGGAGCAATTTACATTGGCGGCGGAGTCAACGGCTCTGCTGCTGGAGGCTGAGCCATTAAATACCCAGCGTATTTTTGATCATGCTCAAAGTGTGTTCTGGGTCGGCTATGTGGCCTATCAGCAAGGGGGGTTGAATCTGGCCCGGGAGCAGTTAGGAGAGTATTTTCGTCTGGCGAAACAGTTGGTGGCAATTGACGGCCCCAAACCCAAGTGGCTGGAGGAAGTTTCTTCTGGATACCTCAATCTTGGCGCGATTGCTATGGAAGAAGGGCAATTGGACCTGGCTGAGACTTATTTTCTCGGGGCCATTGAGGAACTAAATGTACTGAAGGGCCTTGGCGTCCCGGGGCACGATCAGAGCGCGTCAATCCACTCGTGGTTGGCGTCCGTGTATTTAAAGCAAAAAAAGTTTGCCCTTGCGCTGGCCTATAATCGGAAGGAAATTGACTCTTGGGACGAACATCTGGCTGTGAGCCCTGAGGATCACAGCGCCAAATGGGAGCTGCTAGCTACTCGCCGGCGTTCAGCGCAATTGACCCTTGTCGAAGGCGATGTTAATCGAGTGTTAGACCCGATGTTGACGCTCATGAAAGATATGAAAACGCTGGAAGCGTATGAACCGGAAAATAAATATCTGTACGAGCAACGGGTTATGTTGACGCGAGATTTGGCCGAAGTCAGAATTTTGCAGAATGAACTTTCCCTGGCTCAAGAGCGGTCGCAGCAATGCATTGATCAGTCTGAGGCGCTGGTCCAGTTGGACGACACAAGTATGCTCTGGCGAATCGAACTAGGCTGGAGTTGTCGCTATTTGGCCGGCTCGACTGCACTGAAACAGGAGAAAGTCGATGTTGCCCATGAGTGGGTCGATTCTTTCTACGACGATCTGTTGGTTGAGCATCAAGGTGCTACTGAGAACGATGGCCTAGTGCTGCTATTGGGAAACAGCAGTCTGCTATCTGGCGATATTTTCGATGCGAAGGGAGAGGGCGACAAAGCACTACAGCGTTGGCGTTACGCCGAAACAATTCTTCAAGGCGATGAGCGAATACTCACGTCAGCACATATCACTACACTTATCGCTACGCAGCAGCGATTGGGCGAAAAGGCCGAGGCCGATGCATTGATCGCATACCTGAACGGTTTGGGCTACAAACACCCTGGCTTTGTTGCGCTGCAGGATTAAACAGCGCTTAGCCCGCCTTAGCAACATGCGCACAGCGGGCACCATACTGACTTACTTCAATTTGCGGTACTTGATCCGATGCGGTTGGTCTGCTGCTGCGCCCAGTCTCTTCTTGCGGTCTTCCTCGTAATCGCTGAAGTTACCCTCATGGAACAATACGCCGCCGTCATCTTCATAGGCGAGGATATGAGTAGCAATGCGATCCAAAAACCAGCGATCGTGAGAAATCACCATGGCTGCGCCCGGGAAGGCCAGTATCGCTTCTTCCAGCGCGCGCAGGGTTTCAACATCCAGGTCGTTGGTGGGTTCGTCCAGCAACAACACGTTGGCGCCTTGTTTCAGCAGCTTGGCCAGGTGCAGGCGATTACGCTCACCACCGGACAGGTCTTTTACAAACTTCTGTTGATCGGAACCCTTGAAGTTGAAACGCCCGCAATAGGAGCGCGACTGCACTTCGTAATTACCGATGCGGATGATGTCATTGCCATCTGACAGTTCTTCCCAAACCGTTTTGGTGCCGTCCAGATCATCACGGGACTGGTCTACGTAACCGAGTTTTACGGTCTCACCTACGTTGACTTCGCCGCTGTCAGGCTGTTCGCTGCCCATCAGGATATTGAACAGCGTGGACTTGCCCATGCCGTTGGCACCGATGATGCCGACAATAGAACCCGGGGGCACCACGAAGCTGATGCCTTCGAACAACAGCCGGTCGCCGAAGCTCTTCTTCAGGTCTTTAACTTCAATGACGCTGTCTCCCAGGCGTGGGCCTGGGGGGATGTAAATTTCGTTGGTCTCGTTGCGGCTCTGAAATTCCTGGGACTGCAATTCGTCAAAGCGCGCCAAGCGAGCCTTGCTCTTGGCCTGGCGGCCCTTGGGATTGGAGCGCACCCATTCCAGTTCTGATTTGATGGCCTTCTGGTGTGAGGCCTCTTTGCGCTGCTCCTGATCCAGACGTGCTTCCTTGGCGTTCAGCCAGTCGGAGTAGTTACCCTCGTAGGGAATGCCATAACCGCGGTCCAGTTCCAGAATCCAGCCAGCGGCGTTGTCCAGGAAGTAGCGGTCGTGAGTGATTGCCACAACAGTGCCGGGAAAGCCTTCTAAAAACCGCTCCAGCCAGGCCACGGATTCCGCGTCCAGGTGGTTGGTGGGCTCGTCTAGCAAAATCATGTCTGGGTTGGACAGCAACAAGCGGCACAAAGCCACCCTGCGGCGTTCACCGCCTGACAGGGTACTGACGTCTGCGTCCCAGGGCGGCAGGCGCAGGGCGTCGGCGGCTACTTCCAGTCTGTTGTCCAGGTTGTGGGCGTCGGTAGCCTGAATGATGTCTTCCAGTCGCGCCTGTTTTTTGGCCAGGGCGTCGAAGTCGGCGTCTGGCTCTGCGTAATCGGCGTAGACCTTCTCCAGCCCCGCCAGGGCATCCACGGCCTCTTGCACGCCTTCTTCTACATTGCCGCGGACATCCTTGGACTGATCCAGCTGCGGTTCCTGGGGCAGGTAACCGATTTTGAGATCGGGTTGGGGTCTTGCCTCGCCAATAATGTCGGTATCCACGCCGGCCATGATGCGCAGTAAGGTGGACTTACCCGAACCGTTAAGGCCCAGTACACCGATCTTGGCGCCCGGGAAAAACGACAGGGAAATATCCTTGAGGATTTGCTTCTTGGGCGGCACGATCTTGCCGACCCGGTTCATGGTGTAGACGTATTGGGCCATGGGGTATCCGGAGTAAAATTTATGACGCAGGGATTCTAACAGCGACAGGATTGGGCGTCATGCCCGGCGCTGGCAGAAAATATTATTCAGGCAATTGAGGACTTAGCGTCGATTGACCTGATATTTGCAGACGGCGAATAAAATCGTCCACCAGTCCCAGCTTTTCCGAGACGGTATTGTTCAATAAGAAGGGATAGGCATCGCGCCTGCCCACACTGCGATTGAGCTCGTTCAAGGTAATGCTCAACTGTCGCCACAGATCAATGCGCTCGCCAATCGGGATCTGGTCCGGCCAGGTGTTGATAAGGCCATGGGCGGCTGCGGTTTCCATAGCATCGTAGATGTGCAGGTAATGCCCCCAGCTTTCCGCCCAGTCTTCCGCCGGGTGAGCGCTGGCGTAGCTGCTGATGAACTGGCTCTCCCAGCCAGGTGTAGCCCCTTGCTGGTAGTAACGGCTAAGGGCGGCGCTGTAATCGTCTCGTTCGTCGCCAAAAATCTGCCTGAAACGCGTCAGTAGCGCCTGGTCTGGCAGCAATCGTTGCCAGTAGAAATGTCCCGATTCGTGGCGCAGGTGACCCAGCACCGTGCGGTAGCTTTCATTCATTTGCAGGCGCTGGGCTTCCCTGGCTGCGTCGTCTGCCTCCAGAGCGTTGATGGTAATAACGCCACCCAGGTAGCCGGTGGTGACGAAGGTTTCTGCGTAGGCTTCGTTGGAGCGCTCATCTTCGATGAAATCAAACAGCAGGCCTGAGTCTGGTTGCTCCCAGCCGTTTTCCAGGGGCAGTCCAAGCTGCATTAGCGTGTACAGCAGACGCTTCTTGCCTTCCTCCAGACGCTGCCAGCGCAATTTGTTTTTAGGGTTCTCCTGATCAGGGACCGTGCGATTGTAGCGACAGCCCAGGCACAGCGAGTGATCCTGCTCCTCAGGCACCAGCCAGTTACACACATCGAAACGCAGGGTGTTGTCGCACAGGCGAAACAGCTGGCCATTGGATGCCTGCCAGCGATTACCTCTGGGCTCAACAGAGACCATCACCCGGGCTTGGGGGTCGAAACCCAGCCGCGAGCCACAACTGAGGCAGCGCTCGCTGTCAAAAAAAACCGCCTGCCCGCACTGGCAATAAAATTGTTTCATTGTTCTGTAGGCAAGAACCAGCTTGCGCTGATTGAGTCGTGTAGGTCAGTGATATCCAATTGCGTCCTATCAATAAATTTGTGTAGCTCTGCGGGTGTCGCGCTTTCAGGGTCGAAGCGCGCAAGTCTTCTGCGTGCGCGTTCCAGTTTTCCCAGTGCCGGCTTGGGATTTTGTAGTTTGCCTATTTCGGCGCGAATGCTGTTCAGGCAAAACGCTACCGAGCGGGGCAGGGTGGCTTCCTTGAGAAGGAACTCAACGACAGATGCGCCTTCTGTTAACGGCCCAACCTGCCTTTTGTAGGTGCTCATCGCGGATACACTCTTTAACAGTGCGCCCCAGATCAGTGGGTCAACGGTGGGATTATGGCGCCCCTCCTCCAGCAGTGCGCCGGCACCGACGTCGAGTATTCGTGTGGTCATATCAGCGCGCTCTACCATATGCCCAAGCGCCATGAAGCGAAAGGTGTTGTCGCGGCACATGGTGGTAATGGCCAGGCCGCTGATGATCTGGCAGCGGGCGATCACCTGCTCCAGGAAGTGATGGCGGTTGCGTCTGCCCACCGATTTCTCAGCGCATTCCTGAGTGTAGAGATAGAGTTCGTTGACATGCTCCCAGATTTCTTCTGGCAGTACGTCTCGAGTGGTACGCACGTTTTCTCGCGCTGCCTGGATGGTTTGGCGGATGCTGCCGGGGTGATCCTCATCGGCAATCAGGAAGCTCAAAACGTTCTGCTCGTTGTAGGCTCGGTAGCGCTGCTCAAATACAGCCTCTCCTTCGAGAATGTTGACCAAACTGTCCCAGCCCAGATCAGTGCCTTCTGGTATGTCCATGACCAGGTGGGTATAGGCGTGGGTCAGCCTGGCGGTGTCCTCGGCGCGTTCCATGTAACGGGCCATCCAGTACAGTCGCTCGGCAACGCGCGAGAGTAATCTCATTTTGAGCCCTCGACGATCCAGGTGTCCTTGCTGCCGCCGCCCTGGGAGGAGTTCACTACCAGGGAGCCTTTGGTCATCGCGACCCGGGTGAGGCCCCCGGGGGTGACCCAGGTCTCTTTGCCGCTAAGAATGAAAGGCCGCAGGTCCAGGTGCCTGGGCTCTACACTGTCTTCGATATAGGTGGGCGCGGTAGAAAGCGACAATGTGGGTTGGGCAATGTAATTGCGTGGGTCTTTCTCGATCAACTTGGCGAACTGGGCGCGTTTGGCCTTGGTGGCATGAGGGCCCACCATCAGACCGTAGCCGCCAGATTCATTGGCGGGCTTCACCACCAGTTTGTCCAGGTTGTTGAGCACGTAATCCCGGTCCTTTTCATTCATGCACAGGTAGGTTTTGACGCTGTTTATCAAGGGTTTCTCGTTGAGATAGTAGCGGATCATGGCGGGCACAAAGGCGTACACCACCTTGTCATCTGCTACCCCCGCGCCTGGCGCGTTGGCGATGGCCACATTGCCTGCTTTCCAGGCGCGCATGATGCCGGGCACGCCCAAAACGGAATCTTCCCGGAACACTTCCGGGTCCAGGAAGTCGTCGTCGATGCGACGGTAAACCACGTCCACCCGTTCCGGGCCGTCTACGGTGTGCATGTACAGACAGTCATTGTCATCCACGAACAGATCTGAGCCTTCCACCAATTCAGCGCCCATTTCTCTAGCGAGGTAGGAGTGCTCGAAGTAGGCGGAGTTGTAGATGCCAGGCGTTAGCACCACGATGCAAGGCCGACGCCGTTCCCGAGGAGAGAGGGAGGCCAGCGTGCGATAAAGGTGAGAGGGATAGTCATCGACAGGCTGGATGCTGTAGTTCTCGAACAGCTCAGGGAGGACGCGCTTGGTGATCTCGCGGTTTTCCAGCATGTAAGACACGCCTGACGGCACCCGCAGGTTGTCTTCCAGCACATAGAACTTGCCGTCTTTGTCACGCACAAGATCGGTGCCACAGACGTGGGCCCAAGCACCGTAGCGGGGCGAGATGCCTGCGCATTGGGGCTTGTAGTTGCCCGACTCAAGTACGGTTTCTGCCGGCACGATGCCGTCCTTGAGGATTTTCTGCTGGTTGTAGATATCATCAATGAAGCAGTTCAGGGCCCGGGTGCGTTGCGCCAGGCCCAGGCTGACCTTGGCCCAATCTTTACCTGGAATGATTCGGGGAATAATGTCGAAGGGCCAGGCCCGGTCGATGTTCTTGCCTTCGGAATAAATGGTAAAGGAGATGCCCATTTCGTGAATGGCGGTCTCGGCAGCCGCCCTGCGTGCCGCCATCTCCCCCTTGGAGAGACTCTGTAGCATATTCACCGCTCGCCTGGCCGCTAGCCGCGGGCTGCCTGCGTCAGTGATGAGTTCGTCGAAAAACGCGCCCGTCTTATACGATTTCCAGCTTTTGTTCATGTTTCCCCTGCGGATTCCAGCGCGTCCCCTGATACGCGCGCAGTGTGTATATGCTGCTTATCGCAAGTTGCAAACACCGCGCCATGGTTAGGGTATAGCCGATTAAAGGGGGTGGTGCAATGGGATGTCCATTGGCGGTAATGAAGCTGCGTAATGGCTATTGTCGGCCACTATTTACCTACTGCCCAATTATTAGCCAAATCCTGCTTCTGCCCATCACCCTTTTTCTGTAAAATGCGCGGCTTTCCAATTGGGGCCAGCCCCTACACTCAGCCGGGAGTACCGCATGTTCGACAAAAGCATGACCATTGAGGGATTTGACGACGAGATCTTCAGCGCCATTGGCGAGGAAGAGCGCCGCCAGGAGGAGCACATCGAGCTGATTGCTTCTGAGAACTACACCAGTCCCCGGGTGATGCAGGCGCAGGGTACCGTGCTGACCAACAAGTACGCCGAGGGTTATCCCGGCAAGCGTTACTACGGTGGTTGTGAATTTGTCGACAAAGCCGAAGACCTGGCCATTGATCGAGTCAAAGCCCTGTTCGGCGCCGACTACGCCAACGTGCAGCCACACTCAGGCTCCCAGGCCAACTCTGCCGTATTCCTGGCGCTGCTCAAGCCCAATGAAACCATCCTGGGCATGAGCCTGGCAGACGGTGGTCACCTGACCCACGGTGCCAAGCCCAACTTCTCAGGCAAAAACTACAATGCAGTGCAGTACGGCCTCAACGCCGAGACCGGCGAAGTCGATTACGACCAGGTAGAAGCCCTGGCGCTTGAGCACAAGCCCAAGATGATTATTGCCGGCTTCTCCGCCTACTCCCAGATCATGGATTGGGCCCGCTTCCGCGAGATCGCCGATAAAGTGGGTGCCTACCTGATGGTAGACATGGCCCACGTTGCTGGCCTGGTTGCCGCAGGCATCTACCCCAACCCCGTGCCCCACGCTGACGTGGTCACCTCTACGACCCACAAAACCCTGCGCGGCCCCCGCGGCGGCATTATTTTGGCCCGCGCCAACCCGGAGCTGGAGAAGAAATTCAACTCCGCCGTATTCCCCGGTGGCCAGGGTGGCCCGCTGATGCACGTGATCGCCGCCAAGGCAATTTCCTTCAAGGAAGCCGCCACCCCTGAGTTTGTGGAATACCAGAAGCAGGTCGTGCGCAACGCCAAGGCCATGGCAGCAACGTTCATCGAGCGCGGCATTAGTATTGTCTCTGGCGGCACCGAGAACCACCTGATGCTGGTAGACCTGATCGGCAAGCCCTACACCGGTAAAGATGCCGACGCTGCCCTGGGCGCTGCCAATATCACCGTCAACAAAAATGCCGTGCCCAATGACCCGCGCTCACCCTTCATTACCTCCGGCCTGCGTGTAGGGACTCCCGCAATCACCACGCGTGGTTTTGGTGAGGAAGAGACCGTGCAGCTGACGCACTGGATGTGTGACGTGCTGGAGTCGCTGGAGAACGACACCTCCGAGGCTGTGATTGCCCAGGTTAAGGACAAAGTGCTGGAGATCTGCGGGCGCTTCCCGGTTTATAAGTGAACGCTAGACCTATCACGCTGAACATCTTTGTCACCTCGCGCTGAGTAAAACCGGTGCGAGGTCCAGCGCCAGCTAGGACCTTCCAAAACAATCAGGCCACCGCTTTTTGTGTAGCTACGTTTTTGGGAGCACTCCGCGAGGACTGTTCGAGCCCCTAAAATTGCGCAGCAATTTTGGCCGAGTTCCGCAGCGGCCCAAAAACGTGGCGCAGCATGTTGGCGTTTTGGAAGGTTCTAGCTAGCGCCGGACCGGATAGCGTGGAGCTCCCTATCGATCCGCGCCTTCTGTCCAGTTAACCCCCACGGCGAACCAATCATATGAATATGATAAAGTTCAGCCACTTAGCAATAAGGGACTAAGCCATGCACTGCCCATTCTGCGCCGCTGAAGACACCAAGGTGATCGACTCGCGCCTGGTTGCCGAGGGCGATCAGGTGCGACGCCGTCGCGAGTGCCTGAGTTGCAGCGAGCGCTACACCACCTACGAAGTCGCAGAATTGGTCATGCCGCGCATTATCAAGCAAAACGGCAACCGCGAGCCCTTCGACGAGGCCAAAATGCGTGCCGGCTTCACCCGGGCACTGGAAAAACGCCCCGTGTCTACCGAAGACATTGAAGCGGTGATCAACAAGATCAAGAACGCCCTGCGCGCCACCGGGGAACGTGAGGTTAAATCTGTCATCCTTGGCGAACTGGTCATGGAAAACCTCAAGCAGTTGGATAAGGTCGCCTACGTGCGCTTCGCTTCCGTCTATAAGAGCTTTGAGGATATCTCCGAGTTTCGCGACGCCATTGAATCTTTGGAATCCGAGCCCCGGTCTGACTGACCGGCCCACGCTATGACCATCGAATTCGACACCCGCATGATGGCGCGCGCCCTGCAACTGGCGCGGCGCGGGCAGTATTCCTGTATGCCCAATCCCCACGTGGGCTGTGTGCTGGTCCGCGACGGAGCAGTCATCGGTGAAGGGTTTACCCAGCCCGCCGGTGGTGATCATGCCGAAGTGCAGGCCTTGAAAGCGGCAGGTAATGCCAGCGACGCAACTGCTTATGTCACCCTTGAGCCCTGTTGCCACACCGGCAAGACCGGGCCCTGCGCCGATGCGCTGATTGCCGCGGGTGTGAGTCGTGTCGTTGTCGCGATGGAAGACCCCAACCCCCTGGTGGCTGGCAATGGCCTGGATAAATTGCGCGCTGCAGGTGTCGCCGTTGAAGTGGGACTGTTGGAAGCCGATGCACGCAAGGTCATTCCCGGTTTTATCGCCCGCATGAGTCACGGCCGGGGCAGGGTGCGCGCAAAACTTGCCATGTCTTTGGATGGCCGCACCGCCATGGCATCTGGCGAGAGCCAGTGGATTACAGGACCCGCGGCACGGGCCGATGTGCAGCGGCTGCGGGCCATGAGCTGTGCAGTCGTCACCGGGATTGGTACGGTACTGTCAGATGATTGTTCCCTCACGGTAAGAGCGGCAGAACTCGGCTTGCCGCCGGCAGAGGCAGAATTGGCCAGCCTGAACCAGCCGTTGCGAGTCGTGCTGGATTCAAACCTGCAGACGCCTGCTGGCGCTGCTGTTCTGAACGGCGCCGCGCCTACTGTGATTTGCCACGATGTCAAAGTGGAGACACCCTCTGTGATCATCGCCAGCGGCGTCGATCGCCTGGCCCTGAACCGGGACGAAAATGGCCTCAACCTGGCCGCTTTGATGGACTATCTCAGCGCGCGGCAAAGCAACGAAATTCTGGTAGAATGCGGCCCCCGTTTGGCGGGAGCCTTCTTGCGAGAAGGCCTTTTGGACGAATTGATCATCTATATGGCACCGGTGCTGATGGGAAGCGCGGCCAGGCCCTTGCTGGATCTGCCATTGGATACCATGGCGCAAAAGATCCCGCTGCAGATCGATGACATGCGCAAGGTCGGTAACGACTGGCGAATAACCGCCATCCCGCAGTATTAGCAATACCAGAGACAGATTATGTTCACAGGCATTATCCAGGCCGTCGGCGAAATCGCCGCGATGCAACCCTCCGGGGGTGACCTGCGCCTGCGTATCAACACCGGCAAGCTGGACTTGTCTGACGTGGCACTGGGTGACAGCATTGCCGCCAATGGCGCTTGCCTGACCGTGGTGGAGTTGCCCGGAGACGGCTACTGGGCAGATGTTTCAATAGAGACCCTGAATTTTACGACCCTGGGTGGTTTGAAGCCCGGCTCGAAAGTGAATCTGGAAAAAGCTCTGACCCCGGCCAGCCGTCTGGGAGGCCATATTGTCTCCGGCCATGTAGACGGTGTTGGCGAAATAGTCAGCCTGCAGGAGGACGCCCGTTCCTGGCGCTTTGTGCTGCGGGCGCCGGACGATCTGGCAAAGTACATTGCCCACAAAGGCAGCATTACGGTCGATGGCACCAGCCTGACGGTGAATGCAGTGAACGGCGCGGAGTTCGACCTGAACATCATCCCCCAGACCATCGCCGAGACAGTGTTTGGCGACTACCAGCCGGGCACCAGGGTGAATTTGGAAGTGGACGTGATTGCCCGTTACCTGGAAAGATTAATGCAGGGAGATGCCGCCGCCAAACCGGGCGCAGGTGCCCTGACCATGAGTACATTGGCTGAAAACGGCTTTACTTAATCCCATTATCCCGGCGCAGGCGGGGACGATGATCACGGAACCAACATGCAAGTAAACACAGTAGACGAACTAATCTCAGACCTCCGCCAGGGCCGCATGGTCGTGCTGGTAGATGACGATGCCGACAGTCACAACGAAGGCGTGGTCATGGTTGCCGCCGAGCACTGCGACGACAAGCACGTGAACTTTATGGCGCGTCAGGCCCGTGGCCTGGTTTGCCTTACCCTCACCGAGGAGCGCTGTAAGCAGTTGGACCTGCCGCCCATGGTGGGCGATGCGATGGGCGAGAAGTCTAACTTCACCCTGTCTATCGAAGCGTCTGTTGGCATCGATACCGGTATTTCTGCGGGCGACCGTGCGCGTACTGTACAGGCAGCCGTTGCGCCTCACGCAGTGCCTAGCGATATCGTGCAGCCAGGCCATATCTTCCCCCTGACCGCCGTGCCCGGTGGCGTATTAACCCGCGCTGGCCACACTGAAGCTGCCGGTGACTATGCGCGTTTGGCAGGCCTGCTACCTGCAGCCGTCATTGCAGACATTCTCACCCCCGAAGGCGCGCTGGCCGATGGCCCGGCGCTGGCCGAATTTGCCGCTGCAAATGGCCTCAAGATTGGTACCATCGCCGACCTGATTCACTTTCGCATGGTTAATGAGCGCACCATCAACCGCGTGCGTGAAGGCAAAATTAATACCGCCTATGGCGAGTTTCAGCTTACCGCCTATCGCGACCAGAACGAGGGTGATGTGCATATTGCGCTGTCCAAGGGCGAGATTAATCCCGACGAACCGACCCTGGTGCGGGTACACGTGCAATCTGCGCTGCGCGACATGGTCAACAGCGAGGTCGAAGGGCGACACAGCTGGAGCATCGCGCGCTGCCTGAAAAAGGTCGCCGAGGGTGATCGCGGCGTTATTGTGTTGCTGGCGCGGGATGAAGGCCCGGAACAAATTCTCAACAGTATCGACATGGCGCTGGGTGAAGGCCCCAAAGGCGGCCCCGCCGGCCCCAATACCTACACCACTGTGGGTTTGGGCTCGCAGATACTGTGCGATTTGGGCGTCGGAAAAATCCATTTGATGGGCGCGCCGATCAAGTACAATGCCATCTCCGGGTTTGACCTTGAGGTGCTGGATTTTGTAAACCCCGACAGTTAGGGCATCAAAAGAACAGTCGTCATACCCGCTAGCGCGAGGATGACCGGACAAGAAAGGAAAGGAACAAATGACCGATATCAAAACCATTGAAGGCGACTTCACCGGCGCCAAAGGCAACTACACCATCGTTGTTGGCCGCTGGAACAGTTTCGTTGTTGAGCACCTGTTGGAAGGCGCTATCGACTGCCTGCGCCGCCACGGCGTCAGCAAAAGCCAGATCACTATCGTTCGCGCTCCCGGCGCTTTCGAAATTCCCCTGGTATGCAAGAAGGTCGCAGCCAAAGGTGATACCGACGCCATTATCGCGCTGGGTGCAGTCATTCGCGGCGGCACCCCCCACTTTGAATTCGTGGCCGGCGAGTGCACCAAGGGCCTGTCCATGGTCAGCATGGAATACGGCATTCCCACCGCGTTTGGTGTGCTGACGGTAGACACCATCGAGCAAGCGGTTGAGCGTTCCGGCACCAAGGCCGGCAATAAGGGCGAAGAAGCCGCCATGTCTGCCCTGGAAATGGTCAGCTTGCTGGCCAAGCTGGACTGAATGAGCGCTAACGCCCCCAAAAAGCCCCACAACACGCTGGCAGCCGAGCGCCGCAAGGCTCGTCATTACGGTATGCAGGCTTTGTACCAGTGGTTGATGGCCGATGCGTCCCTTAGCGTCATCGAGGCTGAGTTCCGCGCTGATTACGACTTCGCCCATGTAGACCTGGAGTATTTCCAGGCCCTGCTGCACGGCGTGCCCGCCTGTGTAGATGAGCTCGAGGAAGTGTTCCAGCCGCTGCTGGACCGGGGCATTGATGCCCTGGACCCTATTGAAAGAACCCTGCTGCGCATGGGCACCTTCGAGCTGAAAGAACGCATTGATGTGCCCTACAAGGTGGTGATCAATGAGGAAGTGGCCCTGGCCAAAAAGTTCGGTGCCAGCGAAAGCCATAAGTACATCAACGGCGTGCTGGACAAGGTGGCTAGAGAGCTGCGCAAAGCTGAAACAGAGGACTGAGGCTGCGGACCTGGCATAACTGCTGGCGGGCGGCAGGTCTTATCGTCATTTTCGCGCCCTAACATGCCACCCCCGGGACCATACATGCCACTCCCGCGCCATACACTGTCACCCTCGGGTCATACTTTGTCGTTCCCGGGCCTTACTATCTCATCCCCGCGAAGGCGGGGATCCGCGATCCAGTGACCTAAATTAAATGCCTACCTCTGAATTCGACCTAATCTACCGCTACTTCTCCTCCCTGGGCGCAGGCCCCGCGGTAGACCTGTCCGTAGGTGACGACTGCGCCATTCTGCGCCTGGAGCCTGGCGAACGCCTGGCGACTTCCGTGGACACCATGGTCGAAGGCGTGCACTTCCCAGTAGACATGTTCCCCGAAGATATAGGCTTTCGCGCTGTATCCGTCGCGGCATCCGACCTTGCCGCCATGGGTGCCCGCCCAATAGGCATGACCGTGGCCCTGACCTTGCCCGAAGCCGACGAATTCTGGATCAACACTTTCAGCCAGGGCCTGGCCCAGGCGGTTACCGAATATGACCTGCCGCTGGTGGGGGGCGATACCACCCGAGGCCCGCTGACGATCACCGTGCAAGTAATGGGAGCGTTGCCGTTAGATAAAGCGCTGCTGCGACAGGGCGCTCAAGTTGGCGACAACGTCTATGTCTCCGGCACCCTGGGCGATGCTGCTGGCGCGCTGGCGTTCCTTAATGGCGAGTGGCAACCCGAGCCCGATGCAGCCGAGTATCTTTTAGAGCGTTTCCATCGTCCCAGGGCACAGATAGCACTGGGCCTTGAGCTATTGGAGTGCGCCACTTCCGCCATCGATATCTCTGACGGCCTGCTGGCAGATGCAGGCCACATTGCGTCCGCCAGTGGAGTCTGTATTGAGCTGGAGTCAGCCGCATTACCCATCTCAACAGATCTGGAATCCGTTGGCGATAGTGAAAAAGCATGGAAATGGGCGATATCTGGCGGTGATGACTATGAATTGTGTTTTACCTTGCCCCCGGAAGCGCCAGTACCCGATGGCTGCACCCGAATCGGTCGAGTGCTGGTAGGAGAGGGCGTAAAGATAGACCTAAGCGTTGACTTCGAGACCGGATACCAGCACTTTTAACCCATTCGGCGTCACCGCCTATACCATCGTTGTTGCCGTGTAAGCGGCACTGCGGCGACTTTACCTCCAGCGGCCACAGAACCTCAAACCCATGTCCGAGCCAGTGCAGACCAACCTACTAAAATCGCCAGCCCAGCTGCTGGCGTTCGGCTTCGGCTCGGGCCTGGCTCCCAAGGCCCCCGGCACCTTTGGCACCCTGGCAGCTGTCCCGCTTTACTGGCTGCTCTCCCACCTGTCGCTGGGCTACTACACCCTCGCTATTGTCATTACCTTTATTCTGGGCATCTGGATTTGCGACGCCGCCAGTAAGCAACTGGGCGTTCATGACCACGGAGGCATAGTTTGGGACGAATTTGTCGGCTACTGGATCACCATGTGGGCGCTCCCCAATAGTTGGCCCTGGATAATCGCTGGCTTCGCCGCTTTCAGAGTCTTCGATATTGCCAAGCCCTGGCCTATAGGCCCCCTGGATAAGAAAGTAGGTGGCGGCTTCGGCATCATGATTGATGATGTTGTGGCAGGCATAATGGCCTGCGGATGCCTGCACATTGCGTTATGGTTAATCCCATGAAGAATTCGAACTTGAATCGCAGGCAGTCAATATCTCAGCTCGCGGCCTTATCCTCCCCAGGTAGACGGTGGTCCGCCATTGCGGGATCCAGCGTCTTTGGCCTCATTGCTTTGACTCTGGTGATCTCTCTGGGCCTCATAAGCCCAACCCAGGCCGCACCCCAAATCGACCTGGAAGGCCTAATGCCCAACGCCGCCATCCTGCTGATCGACGGCGAACGAAAAATGCTAAAAAAAGGCCAAACGCACAACGGCGTCACCCTCATCTCTGCTTACACTAATACCGCCACCCTGGAAGTAGACGGCAAGCAAATGGTGCTGGGTCTGTCCAGAAAAGTGGGCACTAACTATCAGCCTCCGGCCGCGCAGACGGTGACCATCCAGCGCGACCAGATGCTGCAATACATCACCACCGCCCAAATTAACGGCCGCCAGGTGGAGGTGTTGGTAGACACCGGCGCCAACCTGGTGGCGATGAACGAAAACCACGCTCGCCGCATTGGGCTTAACCTTGAGCAAGCAACCCCGGCGCGGGTAGAAACCGCCTCCGGCATCGCCAAAGCCTGGACGCTGAACCTGCGCTCCGTGAATGTCGGTGGTATCAAGGTCAACAACGTCCCAGCGACAGTGATCGAAGGTGAATTCCCTGGTCACGTGCTGCTAGGAATGACCTTTCTCCGCCATGTAAAAATGGAAGACAATCAGGGCACTCTGACCCTTAGTCGAACCCAGTAAGGCTCTCTCGCCCCTTCCACAACAAAGCTGTTAGAATACGCGCCCTTTTGCACGGATAAGCCCCCTTGAACGCACGTTACGTAGAATCCTCCCGCCTCCCCACCGCATGGGGCGAGTTCGATATGCATGGCTTTGAGGATCTGGAGAACAACAAGGAACACATCGTTCTGACCATGGGTGATATGGGCAACGGCGAGCCCGTGCTGGCAAGGGTCCATTCCGAGTGCCTTACGGGCGATGCGCTGTTTAGCATGCGCTGTGACTGCGGCAGCCAGCTGCAGGCTGCTCTCAAGGCTATCGCAGAAGACGGCAGAGGCGCATTGTTCTACTTGCGCCAGGAAGGTCGGGGCATAGGCTTGCTCAACAAGATTAAGGCCTACAAGCTGCAAGATGCGGGCGCAGACACAGTGGAAGCCAATGAACAGTTGGGGTTTGGGGCAGATATGCGCGACTACAGCATCCTCAAGCCCATGGCTGAGCATCTGAATATCAAGTCTGTACGATTAATGACCAATAACCCGCGCAAGGTGGCGGCGTTAGAAGAGCAGGGTGTGGAGGTAGTTGAGCGAATTGCCCTGGAAACTGGCAGCAATCCTCATAACGAAAAGTACCTGAGCACCAAGGCTGGGAAGCTAGGGCACATGTTCGAAGCCCAAAGCTAACGCTGAACCCCTGATTCATCATACCCGCGAAGGCGGCGTTCCTGGGTCCAGCAACTTTGGCGTAACAATCGACCCCCTTACCTATCCCTATCCACAATATATCGCGCTAAATCCCGTAAGTGATCAGCCGACCCCCCAAAGTCAGACAAAGCTTCCAAAGCAGCCGCAAGTAACCTCTGCGCCTCGGTCTTGGCCCCATCAAGCCCCAGCAATTTCACGTAAGTAGGCTTATTCGCCTCAGCATCCTTCCCCTGAGTTTTCCCTAGCGTCTCCGAATCCCCCTCAACATCCAAAATGTCGTCTGTCACCTGAAACGCTAGGCCAATATGAGTGCCGTAGTCATCCAGCGCAACCAGTTGCTCCTCGGTCGCGTTGGCCGCAATTCCCCCAAGCGCCAGTGACGCCCGAATTAGCGCCCCTGTCTTCATGGAATGCATAGCCTTCAGCTCTTCCAGAGTCATGTGGGTGCCAGTGGCCTGGATATCGATGTATTGGCCGCCTACCATGCCTTCCATACCAGCGGCCTGGGCCAGCACTTTGACCATGCGTATCTTCTGCTCTGCACTGAGGCCCGGGGCGTCGGCCAGTAACTCAAAAGCCCGCGCCTGCTGTCCATCACCCACTAGGATGGCCGTGGCTTCGTCGAAAGCCTTGTGCAGGCTGGGTTTACCACGGCGCATATCGTCGTCGTCCATGGCGGGGAGATCGTCGTGAATCAACGAGTAGGTGTGGATCAGTTCTGCGGATCTAGCTGTTGAGTCGAGGCTGGGCAGCTCGGTTACCGTACTGACTGCCCTGGCCGCTGCATGAGTCAGTAGCGGGCGTATGTGCTTGCCGTCACTACTCAGGGAATAGCTGGATGCTTTGATAAGCCCGGAAAGCGGAGAGGTGCGAATGTTCGGATCAAAATGTGCGTCTGTAAGGGCTAGAGAAAGTTTAATTAGCTTTTGGGATTGAGCCATAAAGTCTACGAAAGTCGTCGTCACCCCTAGTCCTCACTTGAGGGTAGAGTGCCGGTGGTTACTTCATCGCCATTGTTGAGAAGAAGGGCTACCTTCTGCTCCGCAGAATGCAGTGCTTCCTGAGCCTCTCGAGTAAGTGTCACTCCTTCTTCAAAAGCAGCCATAGCATCCTGAAGAGATCCTGCCTCTGTCTCGATGGAAGTGACAATTGACTCTAGTCTGCCAAGAATAGCCTCATAGGGGGCAGTGTCTGTTAATGCTTTATCTTTCTTCGCGGGCATAGGCACCTCTATTTCTCCTGAGTTTTGCGGATTATAACCACTTCTGTAGCTTTATTGTGCTAATCAAAGTGTGGTCAAAAGGAAATCGCGGCATTTCTTGTCGAAATGGCGAGCGGATAACTTTCACTCAAAGATTATAGCTGTCAGTATTCAATCTGCTGTCGCTTCCGTCTGGATTATCCGTGTTCAAAAAAGTAGTAACGAATGATTTGATTTCGGGTTCGGCTACCTACCTGCTGTCAAATCTATTGCTCGCTGCTATCCCCTTCGCATTATTGCCAATCATGACACGCATTCTTAGTCCAGCCGAGTACGGAAAAATCGCGATTTTTCAGGCTTTGGTGACTGCTTTGGCGGCTTTTGCCGGTCTGAGTGTTTCTGGGGCCGCCAATCGAAAATACTATGATAAAGGTCTTGCAGATGGCGTGCTGAAGCAGTTCATCGGCTCATGCTTCCAGATGCTGATAATTAGCAGCATATTCATTCTTCTTCTCCTTTTAGCATTTAGCGAGTCGCTTACGGCGTGGCTTAATTTGGATGCACCATGGGTCCTCTGGGCTTTGTTTGTCTCTGCGGCTGGATTTGCCATAAATATGAGGCTAGGACAGTGGATGATACGGAAAAACGCCAACCAATACGGAGCGCTGCAAGTCACTAGGAGCCTTGTTAATGTGAGCCTGTCATTATTGTTTGTCGTGACCTTAGCGCTTGGCGCTGAAGGGCGTATATTGGCTCAAGTGTTTACGGTTGGACTATTCGCAATAATAGCCTTGTACTCACTATGGAAAGATGACCTTTTGCTAATTTTTACTTGGAGAGCCGATTTCAGCCGGGAAATTCTGGCTTTTGGTGTACCTCTCATTCCTCATATTGTAGGAATATTCCTCCTGACCACAGTAGACCGCTTAATTGTCAATTCAGAATTGGGGTTGGACCAGGCGGGTGTTTATGTAGTGGCGATCCAGCTCTCTTCGATTTTGTGGATTATTTTTGACGCTTTTAACAAGGCATACGTGCCCTGGTTATTCGAAAAATTGGCGAGAAATGTTGACTCAGAAAAGCGGCAGATAGTTACATATACGTATTTGTATTTTTTTATTGCTTTGGTTCTGTCGGCCATCGCATTCCTTGTTGGCCCGCCGCTAGTTGTTCTGGTGGCTGGGGCGGAATACGTTCAGTCTGCAAGTATAATTGGTTGGTTAGCGTTGGGTCAGGCTTTCGGTGGGATGTACCTAATGGTTACAAATTACGTATTCTATTCCAAGCGCACGGGCTTGCTCTCATTGGCATCGATCGTTTCTGGCTTCCTGCATGTGGCCCTGCTATTTTACATGATCAGTTTGATTGGCCTTGAAGGGGCCGCGATTGCTTTTGCGATGTCAATGGCGTTGAGGTTTATGTTGACGTGGTGGGTGGCTCAGTTACGTCACCCGATGCCCTGGTTCTCGTTCCTTTCAAATGTTGGTAGAAACGATTTATGAAGTGTGTGATAACGAAAATGAATGCAACTCAAGCGGCTATTTCGCATCTTCTATCGGCGATTATTTTATTTGGTACATTCGATGTTTGACGGAAAATCAATTCTCATCACGGGCGGCACTGGATCCTTCGGGAAAAAATATACCAAGATAATTCTTGAAAGATACAAGCCAAAGCGGCTTATCATTCTGTCTCGAGATGAGCTAAAACAGTTTGAGATGCAGCAGCATTTCAACGATCCTTGTATGCGTTACTTTATTGGTGATGTCCGCGATGCTGAGCGCTTAGTTCAGGCGATGCAGGGGGTGGATTATGTTATTCATGCTGCAGCGCTGAAGCAGGTGCCCGCCGCCGAATACAACCCCATGGAGTGTATCAAGACCAACATCCATGGAGCCGAAAATGTAATCAAGGCGGCCATAGCCAATGATGTGGAAAAGGTTATTGCCCTTTCCACGGACAAGGCCGCCAATCCTATTAATCTCTATGGCGCTACCAAGTTGGCGTCTGACAAGTTGTTTGTCGCGGCCAATAATATTACTGGCGGAGGTCGAACTCGTTTTGCATGCGTCCGCTACGGAAACGTAGTTGGCTCCAGGGGTTCAGTGGTTCCCTTGTTTAAAAAGCTGATTGCGAGTAATGCTAAAAAACTGCCGATCACCCATGATGAAATGACCCGCTTTTGGATTAATCTAGGCCAGGGTGTCGAGTTCGTATTGAAGAACTTTGAGAGGATGCATGGGGGTGAAATATTTGTTCCCAAAATTCCATCGGTCCGGATTCTGAATCTTGCAAAAGCTTACGCGCCAAAAATTGATGTTGAAATTATCGGAATTCGTCCCGGGGAAAAGCTCCACGAAATCATGTGCCCTGCTGATGACGCCCACTTAACGCTGGAGTTCGCTGATCATTTTGTGATTTGTCCTGCAATCAAGTTTTATGAGGGTGACTATAACTACCGCAGGAATAACGCCTCAGAAGACGGTCAGGCTGTTTCAGCAGGATTCGAATATCACTCTGGCAACAACCCGCATTTTCTTACTGTAAAGGAAATTCGGGAGTTTGATAAATTTGCTGATCTATAGGCTTAGAATTAGATGATTCCCTACGGTAGACAGGAGATAACACAGGAAGATATTGATGCGGTAGTCGAAGTGTTACGATCTGATTTTTTGACTCAGGGACCAAAAGTTCCCGAATTTGAGCGTAGTATTCAAGCCTATGCCGGAGCCGTCAGGGCCGTTGCGGTGAATAGTGCGACTTCTGCTCTCCATCTTGCCTGCCTCGCATTAGGCCTAGGGCCTGGCGATGTCCTTTGGACTAGTCCAATTACTTTCGTAGCGTCGGCCAATTGCGCGCTTTATTGCGGAGCGAAGGTGGACTTCGTAGACATAGATCCGTGCACATTTAACCTCAGTGTCGACGCGTTAAGGTTAAAACTTGAACAGGCTGAGCGGCTGGGAACGCTACCAAAAATTGTGGTACCTGTACATTTTGGTGGTCTCCCCTGTGATATGGAGGCGATAGGTGCATTATCGCGCCAATATGGTTTCTCCGTGATTGAGGATGCTAGTCATGCAATAGGTGGCATGTACCGCGGTATGCCGGTTGGGTCCTGTGAGTATTCAGATATTACAGTATTCAGCTTTCACCCCGTTAAGATCATAACTACGGGGGAAGGTGGTGCTGCTGTCACTAATGATGCGGCACTGGCGGAGAAAATGATTCTATTGCGAAGTCATGGAATCACTCGCGACCCCGAGAAAATGGATACTAGGCCCGATGGTGGTTGGTATTATCAGCAAATCGAACTTGGCTATAACTACCGGATGACCGATATCCAGGCTGCCTTAGGCCTTAGTCAGATGGCGCGCCTGGATAAGTACGTGCATGGCCGGCACGAAATTGCACAGCGCTACGATGAATTTCTTGAGGATTTGCCACTAGCTATGCAGCATCGCCCTGCAGAAAGTTTTACTGCAATGCATCTTTATGTGGTGCGTTTATTGAATGGGCAAAGTGAAAAAACACACAAGCAAGTCTTCGATGAAATGCGTGCTGCGGGTATAGGGGTGAACCTGCACTATATTCCTGTGCATCTGCAGCCCTGGTACAAAGAAATGGGGTTTGGGCTGGGTGATTTTCCGGAGGCTGAGCGCTACTATACCGAGGCTATAAGTCTTCCCATGTACCCTGGATTGAATGAAGCGTTGCAATTAGAAGTAGTAGATGCTTTGAATAGAAATTTGGCTTGAAACAGGCCATATATCGAAATATAGACACGATTTCGTGTGGCTTTCGATATGCTGAATGCAAGTTTTTATAGTGGATGCTGAGGCTGTGAAGCCGTCTATGTAGGTAAAGCTGAGTTGCCCTGGACGCTAAAAGAGCCACATATATTGGCATACGGTTTACTTGAATTTGAGTAGGAATTGAGAAGGCATGCCGAAGAAACCGGTGCTTAGTATCAACGGTAGGCGTATTTGCGCTGAAGAACCTCCGTACATAGTTGCTGAAATGTCAGGTAATCACAACGGTGACATTACCCGCGCGCTGCGAATTCTTGATGCAGCCAAGGAAGCGGGTGCTGACGCAGTCAAAATCCAGACCTACCGTGCCGATACCATCACCATAGACCACGACGGCTCCGAGTTTCTGATCAAGAACGGACTTTGGGAGGGTCGTCGGCTATACGAGCTCTACGAGGAAGCCCATACACCATGGGAGTGGCACAGTGCGCTTTTTGAGCATGCACCTAAAATCGGCATAACCATATTCTCCTCGCCCTTTGACCCCTCTGCAGTAGATTTTCTCGAAAGCCTCGGTGCGCCGGCCTACAAGATTGCTTCACCTGAGTTGATCGATCTGCCGTTGATCCGCAAGGTGGCACAGACCGGGAAGCCTATTGTGATGTCAACGGGAATGGCTACACTCGAGGAAATAGGGGAGGCAATAGAGGCAGCCCGAGAGGAGGGTGCTCGAGAGATAGCGGTACTGCATTGCACCGCCGCCTACCCGGCCCCGCCTGAGGAGGCAAATCTCACTACAATCGCTGAGATCGAACGGCGCTTTGACGTAGTGGTTGGTCTTTCCGATCATACACCCGGCACGATAGTCTCTACGATAGCAGTGGCTCTGGGAGCTTCCTTCATCGAGAAGCACTTCACCCTCTCCCGTGCCGACGGGGGAGTCGACAGTGCCTTCTCGTTGGAGCCGGATGAGCTGGCCCACCTGGTCTCGGATGCGCGCGTCGCCCATGCTGCATTGGGGCAACCCGCCTTTGCTCCCACGAAGTCGGAACGTACGGTTCTTATGAATCGTCGTTCTCTGTATGTTGTGTCTCCCGTTTCCAAGGGTGAGGTGCTAACTGAGGCGGCGATTCGCTCTATTCGGCCTGGGAACGGTATGAAGCCCAAGTATCTTGAAGTAGTGCTTGGGCGAAGGGCGGCGCGAAATCTTTGCTTCGGTGAGCCACTCGACCCATCTATGATCGAGGGCGATGTTTGAGCATGACTAGTCCCCTTTCAGCCATCTGTATCATTCCCGCGCGCGGCGGGAGCAAGCGTATTCCGCGCAAAAACATACGACCGTTTCGAGGTAAGCCGATACTTTCCTGGTCGATTGAAGCAGCATTGGCTTCGGTCGAATTCGATACAGTGATGGTCTCGACTGAAGATCGGGAGATCGCGGCAGTAGCTCGCATGTTGGGAGCGGACGTACCTTTTCTGCGTTCGGCCGAGACGTCAGATGACCACGCGACAACTTCGGACGTACTCCTCGAAGTGTTACGCTGCTATGCTGAGGAAGGGCGAGAGTTCGATCTGGTCTGCTGCCTCTATCCTACAGCTCCATTTGTCCAGCCCCAGAGTCTATCTGAGGGGCGAGCTAGGCTTTTAGATAGTGATTTCGATGTCATGATGCCTGTCGCGGCTTTTTCCTATCCAATTTGGCGTTCGCTCAAACGCGGCGATGAGGGCTGCATACAAATGAACTTTCCAGAAAACCTGGATGTCCGTTCCCAGGACTTGCCGCAGGCGTATCACGATGCCGCGCAGTGGTACTGGTTTTTTGCTGATAAGTTTTTGCGTGACCGGGTTTTGTTGGGTGCGTTCACAGGATCGATTGTCTTGCCTGCCACTCAGGTGCAAGACATCGACAATGAGGAGGATTGGATGCTCGCTGAAATCAAACATGAGAGAATTTTTGGATGAGTGATCCCAGACTCAAACGTCATCCGCTTGGCTTTCTGGAGGTGATCGAACGACCAGCACCCGAGGAACTAGCGTCTTACTACGCCGAAACCTACTATCAAACTGAGCAAAGCAATTATCGCAATAGCTATGCGCAGGAAGAACTGGACGTTATTCTACTGCGCATTGAGCAGAGGAAAGTACAGGCGCGCGCGCTCATGGGGCATGACCAAAAAGGACGGTTACTTGACGTCGGCTGTGGGGAAGGCTTCGTATTGAAATCTTTTTTTGACGACGGGTGGGACGTAGCTGGAATTGATTTCAGTATTGCCGGGGTCAGGGCGATGAACCCGAGTGTGGTTGATCACGTCGAGCAAGGCGACACCTTTTCTCTTCTCGAGGCGCGCATAGCGGCTGGTGAGCAGTACGATATTGTTTGGCTAGGCAATGTTTTGGAGCATGTGCTTGACCCACTTGGACTCATGACCTCACTCAGGCGACTGGTGAAGTCTCGAGGGCTGCTTATCGTGACTGTTCCAAACGATGGAAGCGCTTATCATGAAGCCCTCTACGAAGCTGGCGACCTTGACCGGCGCTTTTGGGTTGCGATCCCTGATCACATGTCATACTTCACAGCAGAATCGTTGCGTACTACCTGCGACGAAACTGGCTGGAAATGTCTAACACTGCACGGAGATTTCCCGATTGACCTTTACCTCGCAAATTCGTGTTCAAACTATATTACTGACCAAAGCCGCGGCCCCCCAGCCCACCGCGCCCGTCTAACTCTGGAGCATCAAATTGGAGAGTCTGGCCCCGAAGCAGCTAATTGCTTCTATGCCGCGCTTGCTGCGGTGGGTCTAGGCCGCAACCTAACTGCCTTTTTGCAGCTCAAACAAAAAGGATCTAAGTAATGAGTAAAGATAGGATCAGTAATACTCTTGTCGGCTCGACCTCGTTAGAGGTCGAAAGAAAGAAAATGCTCATCGAGCGTCTTCGGGCATCGCCCATACCTGATCGCGAACTACTGGACAATATTGGCCTTTATCTTACGCGACAAACTCTCTCACGAATAAATTTTATACAGCTTCTATATGAGATGATCTTGCCAGTGCACGGCGTAATTATGGAATTTGGCGTGAGGTGGGGGCAGAATATGGCGCTATTTTCTGTGCTTCGCGGCATCCACGAACCTTATAATTACAATCGAAAGGTTATTGGTTTTGATACATTTGAGGGTTTTCCCTCTGTTGGGCCCGAGGACGGTGGAAGTGTCCGTCCTGGTGACTACGGTGTGACAGAGAACTGGATCGAAGAGCTTAATTCAATTCTAGAATTTCACGAGCAAAATGCTCCAATCGAGCAAAAGAAAAAGTACGATTTGGTCCATGGAGATGCAAGCCTGACCCTGCCTGCGTATCTCGAAAAGCACCCAGAGACAGTCGTGGCGTTGGCATATTTTGACTTCGATATTTACGAGCCAACGCGAGACTGTCTAAAATCGATCCTTCCTCATTTGACAAAGGGTAGCGTGCTGGCCTTCGATGAGCTTAATATGCCTGAGTTCCCGGGCGAGACGCTTGCGGTGCGTGAAGTGCTTGGCCTATCGCGCTATGCAATTCGTCGTGTCCCTTCTAGTCCTATGACCTCCTATATGGTCATAGAATGACGAAGGGCGCCGGCTCCTACCGGGTTATGCCTCACCCTGAACTGACAGAAGGGTGCTTTTCCGCCCGTGCCGTTGACCCAGAACATATCGAGCCGATTCGGCTGTGGCGCAATGCGCAGATTGATGTGCTTAGACAGACGCGTCTCATTGAACCCGAAGAGCAGGTTAGGTATTTCTCCAGCACAGTCTGGCCCGACAAAGCATCGAATTCTCCAGGCAACATACTTCTCGTCTACCTAAAGGATGGAGTACAGATAGGCTATGGTGGCTTAGTCCATATTGCCTGGGACTACTCTCGAGCCGAGGTGTCTTTCCTGCTCGACCCAGTTGCTGGAAAAAACGAGGAGGAAATCAGCGATCTTTTCGCCAGATGGCTGAGGCTGATGAAACGGCTTGCGTTCGGTCACCTTGGGTTGACGCGGCTAACTACTGAAACCTACGCAATGCGTACTCAGTACATCCGACTTATAGAGGAGGGGGGATTTAAGTACGAGGGGCGTCTGCGAGAGCATGTTCGGGTCGACGGCAGATCGATGGATGCATTACTGCATGGCTGCCTTTCTACAGAAAGCTTGAAGCAGAATGGCACGAATGCATTGGAGCCGGGTGGTGTGCTCGTGACTAGTGCTGCGTGTAAGGCGCCTCTAGTGCGAGCCATGAAAACCGCGGTATCGAAAGTTAATGGGAAGTTGAGGGTAATTGCGGGAGATCTAGATTCAAATTCACCTGCGCGGTTCGTCGCTGACTGTTTCTGGACCATGCCACTCACAGAACCCGACCAGGCAGATAAAATCCTGGAAGAGTGTAAGCAGCGAGGAATTCGCCTCATCTTGCCCACTCGGGACGGAGAGTTGGCCTTTTGGGGCGAAAGGCGAGAGCTCTTTGCGCACCAGGGTATAACCGTTGCTGTCTCTGATGCGGAGAGCGTGTATCGGTGCTTGGATAAACTTGAGTTCGCACGTTTTGGAGAAGAGATTGGCCTGTCTGTAATTGCCACTTCGGAGGATCTTGATAGTTTGGATTCTGAGCTCTTTGTGGTGAAAGAGCGTTATGGAGCTGGCTCCCAAAGCCTCGGCCTGCGATTAGATCGCGATGCGGCGCTGATTCATGGTAAGCAGCTAGATCGACCTATTTACCAGCCATTCGTACAAGGACAAGAGATTAGCATTGATGCATGGATGGATGAGTCGTTTAAACCGCGCGGGGTCGTTCTGCGGCGTCGTGATCAGGTGGTAAACGGAGAATCTCAAGTTACTACGACCTTCCGCAACCCTCAATTTGAGGCTACTGCTTTGGCTGCGTTTACTGCTCTGCAGCTACGTGGGCCGGCCGTCATGCAAGCAATGATCGACGCAGATGGAAATATGTGGATAGTCGAATGTAATGCGCGGTTTGGCGGCGCCTCAACTGCAGCGATCGCTGCGGGATTGGACATGTTTTACTGGAACGTGTTGGAAAAATTTTCACCAGATGTCGTTCCGTCGTTCAACCGAATAGATGGAGAGGTAAGGCAGGTTCGAGTTCCGGCCGATATTATTATATATGATCCTGATCTTTGATCTAGATGATACGCTCTATGATGAGCGAACTTACGTGGACAGTGGTCTCATGGCTGTTGCCAAATATGGTCTCGCCTACTTTGGGTGGGAGGTCGAGTCATCATATCGCTTTATGCAATATGTCCTAGAAAAAAAAGGAAGAGGTCACATTTTTGATCTGTGGCTTGAAACCCATGGGCGTATGAGTAAAAAATTAGTCGCGGAGTGTGTGCGTGTCTATCGTCACCATACACCAGATATAAAATTGTCCGGGAGTGCGGCGGAATTACTGCCGAGCGTTGCGTTGGAGTATCCGCTCTATTTGGTGACAGATGGACATAAAATTGCACAGAGAAAAAAAGTAGAGGCACTCGAAATAATGCCATTGTTCCGTCGCGTCTTGATTACTCATAGATTTGGTTTGCGACACTCGAAACCATCGACATACTGCTTTAATTTGATACGTAATGCAGAGAAGTGTGGCTGGAATGATTTAGTTTATGTGGGTGATAACCCCGCGAAAGATTTCGTGAATATAAAAAGAAATGGCGTTCATACCATCCGGTTGTTGGCAGGGCAGCATAGTAATGATGTGGCGAGATGTGGCTATGAGGCCGACTTTTCAATTCGAGATTTAAGTTTGATTCCCGAGCTACTTCAAAAGCTTCAGGTTTAAAAAGTGTTGAGGTAGCTTCACTTTTTCTACTTATGTCGTGACAAGTTAATAGCGTATACATTTGGCTAATTTTTAAAATTTGATCGAAACTTCCTAAGAATGAGTAGAGTCCTCTGGGTAAAGAATAGAAATATGAATTCTAATTGTTAAAATTTGCGAATGCATTTCAGATGATGCCTGAGCTTACAATACTTGGCTGCCCTAAAAAAACCGTACTGCAGTTTTTACTATAAAAACCACTTGGAAGAAAACGCTACATAGATGAGCTTTATTGGTCTGGATGTGAAATTCCTCAAGAGAGAAGAGATGAGTTTTTCTGAAAAGAGCTGTTTTAAGCTAAGCCGTCTTGTATCTGACCTTGAGTAAGCTTTGAAAGATGTTTCCCACTGTCTCGTAGACGACTGGCTTGTTTAACACTAATATGGGTAGCTCTACAGGCGTCTGACATCATTTTGGAAGTAAGATGTCGCTATATAACGCATCACTAAAATTGACCGGAGTTTTGATATGTATCGTCGAGGCCCTGGCAGCGGGAAAACTTTTCTCCAACCAGGTCACGCCGGCTTTTCTGTTGGCCAGTTTAAAGACGCGTATTATGGGAGTGAAGTAGCTGGCTCTTGGAAATATTCAAACCAGGCCTTGCGCTATCATTGCAGTTAAAGTTTCAGGTATTTTGTTCCGTGAAAAAAAGGGACCTCAGGGTAGAGGTATCAACAACTACCATCGTTTACAAGTGCAGTGATTTTTCTATAAAGAGAAAGTGTTGTCCAATCATTACGCCAAAGAGAGCTGACCAGCATACATGCCGCTAAATAGATTTGTAAATTGGGTGCTGAATAGTTCTGTTTTGTTGGCTATACAGGACTTCGTTGTCGCTCCGGTACTAAAGCGACTTCCCGCAAAGCGATATGAAACTGTCCGCTACAAGAAAAACATATTGTTCAAGATTTGCGGGATTGGCGCCGGCACACTGACCCACCATCATCTTGCAAAAAACAATGTCGATCTGTCTCTTCGCTATGCCAGCGAAATCGTCTCAAATCAGGGGTACAAGTTTTATTCACAGGACTGGAAAGCATATCTACTATATGTGGGCTTGATACATGCGCACAAAAGGGACTATGACCAAGCTAGCTTGTGGCTCGCAGAAGGTTTCTCCAGGCAGTACAGCAGAATAGTCTTCTCTGTAAATGCTCAGGCATACCCCGATGTATTCGTAGACTGGCTAACAGATAATGAGGCCACTATTACTGCCGTCGATGGTTGGAAAATGTTGTTCGCAGAATCCAGCAATAGTGAAAAAGCTTTTGAGTTACTGCTTATATATATTTCAATATGTATATTCACTCTCCAACTAACAGAACTGATAATTGAATTTTTCCATACCTGCGAGATAAAAAACCATTCTGATTGGAAGAAAATGATCGTGAATCGTCAGAACGCTTACTTGCAATCACGTTTTAGAGATGAGCTTACTAAAAGCGAAATCTGGCACGGAACCTACCCTGATATTAGTCAAAAGCTCGCCTCCAATATTCTATATAAAATGTTTTCGGGGAAAAATTCTGAAGACCTTCATCATAATGAAGATTTTCTTGCCTTGGCTAAAATGCACGATTATGAACATATCACTCACGGATTATTTCCGGCAGTAATGGAATCCTGCAATTTTCTGGCCCAATCAAAATATCCAGAAACAATCAACCTATTAAGAAATATCGTTGAAAATAATTCGGAATATCTGAATTCCATCCACTCTAGAGTTGGCCCCACAAAAATATTTTTGGCCGGGTTTGGCTGGAGTGGTAGCGGTGCGGTTCATGACGCCTGTCGGGGTTACCGAAAAACGAAAGACATGCCAGGCGCAGGCGATCTTCCGGCACTGAACGTCGGTGCAGACAGTGAGCCGATGCTACATCAAGGTGCAGGTGGTCTAGATGAGATTGTTCAGGACATAAAGTCAAATAGTCAAATTTCAGATGCAGTGCTTCAACGCTTTTTCAAAAATAATGCATTACTAATGGCGCCCTTTGACTACCTTGAATATAAGACTGTAAATGCTACCAAAAGCATCATTGATCATATAGGTTTTGATCGTTACTACCTGCTTGTTTGTGAATTTCTATACCAGTATGCAGTAGCAATGCGCAACGCAGACCCAGTGCTGGCCATTGATGCAATAGAATCATTCCAGGAGAAAGTTGTTAATCTGATGTTCTGCGATGACGATATTGTTTTTTTCAATAACTCAATTTTTGCACATCGTGCTAGAATTCTGGACCACCTTCGTGGTCGCACATACTATATTGTTGTCAATCGAAAGATGTCAGATCAATTTTGCGATCAGATGAGATCAAACAGAAATTTCAATTCAACCTTTTTAGAATTTTACCTAGTAAAACTGATTCACGTTATTGCCTATAAATCGGCAAAAACATTTTCCAAAAACAAACGGGTGGAATTTATTGATATTATGTTTGAAACTTGGGTTCAAAACGCCTTCCTTCGCGAGAAAATAGCACGAAGGATTTGTGGTGCCTACGATAGAAAAACTGAGCTGGAGTATTTTGATCCAGAAAAATCACAAAATAATATTGGTATTTCGAGGGCGCAATTGAATGTCTTTGACAAGATATGTCTTGGACTATTTGAAAAAACTGGCCTGAGTATTTGATCACGGGGGATATGAGGAAAAGCAGCAATTCAACAAGCCCGATGCAGAAAACCAGGCCGCTAAATATCAGGGCCTCTACTTTCTTGTCGTTTCAGTGCGCCTTTGTTCGGTCCCAGGTCTGCTGGAAATTTTCAGCGTATTAAGATGATAATCCTCAATGAAATCTACATCATCCAAAATTCGCCACCCAGTATTTTTGGGAGAGGTGACAGAAAAAGAACGCCATAAAACAAAATCGGTAGGTGTGGTATTCGCCGAAAAACTGCGTTTTTTCCCAAAACAGACCAAAAGCAAACCATAGTTATCCTAGAATAGGTCGATGTTGATCACTTCTTTAGGTTTGATTCCAATTTCGTTGCAATGTTCTCGCATTGCGCCGATTGAATCTTGTTCATAGTAAGTGGAAAAAAAGTAATTATTGATGTAATCGCACTTGGCCAAGTGAATTTGGGTGCTACTACAAAACCCATACAAATCGATTGTCCCATAATTTTTGTGCAGATCCACAATGAGTTCCTCGGCAATGCGGTCGAATTCAATGATTTGATAATTGCCCGCGCGTACGTGCTTGTCTCTTGGATGAGGTATGAAAAACGTATCTTGGTCCAGAGAGTTCATAAAACCGTTCAGTCTGCTTTGTACATTTTCAGCATTATTGGAGCCAAATGCATCGTCAAATACTGTGCCCAGAACCACAGCGCACCGTCCAACCTGCGCACAATTACCTGCCATATCAAATAGGTCCAACGGCTTCAAATTGTCGGATATATTATTTCGATAATCAGGATAAATTGTGTAATGCTCAATTGTTTCAGCCTTTATTTTATCGATAGAATAGGTGTTCCCAAGAAACATGGACGCGATATGTTTCTTTAATGAATGGCCATATTTGGTATTAAGCCTACTAACTGGTGTAAGATTGGCGTTCCCGTCGTCAAATGTAAATATTTTTACATGCTTTTTTTGACTGAGTGCCCATTGCACATAGATTGAGTGAGCGGAAGCAAAGTAGACATTCGTATAGTCTACTTCCTGGAAAAAATTTCTTGCGATCGCTGCTCGCCTATGTATCCCTCCTTGACATTCATGAAAAGTAGATTGAGTACATTTTTCACTAAGTGATTGGTAGTAGTAGTCGATTTTGCTGTTCCGAACCTTTGAGTAATAAAATAAGAAACAATCGGTCTTCTCAAGCTTCCTGACTTCGATTATTTTCGCCGCAATCAGACTTTGCAGTGGAGTGGCACATATAAATAGATTCTTTACTCTTTCCATGAGAGGGGCTATGTACGCTGTTTTAGAGTTAGCTCACATAACTCCCGTACAGTCCTCTCAACACCCCTGTAGCTTAGAATATTACACGCGAGCATATTTACACTCGGGTGTGCATCATGGGGACAAACAGTATATCCAACAAAACTCTTGGTCCCGTCGATTATCTCGATGCCAATATTATCAACGCGAATATTATACGGTGCATAATCCAGGGCAAAAGGTTTACTCATTTTTTTCAGTCCTCGCTTAATGGAGTACTTAGGAATACGATCCCCAGGGGGCCAGCACTAAATCGTGTAACATCTCTCTTGAGACGTTCACGGGATTATTGTTCAGTCTCTCCAAACTGACCTTGCTCTCTATCAGTTGGACATCAGCATCAGTCTTAATGCCGATAATCTGCAAATCAGTCTGTAGGCCGATTTCAGCCATTGTTTCGTACCATTGCCTGCAACAGTCCCGGGCATTTTCACAGTCAAACATGTAGAACAGGTCAGACATGACCTCGCTTAGATAGGCGCTCCCTCGCTTATCAGTAACATCTGCTTCATTGGCCTCGGCGTGAACGACAAAAAACTTTCCCAGAAGCAGCGCTACAGCATGCCCGTGCGGTACGTCAAAGTAGGTAGTAATCGGGTACGAAATTGCATGTGATGCTGTTGTTTTTGTTATGTTGATCGCCTTTCCAGCGAGATAGGCTGCTTCAGCCATTGTTTCCTTGGCTTTACTGTCTTCCTCATGAACTGATTTTAGGACGGGCAATATCATTCTTATGGCCTGACTGGCGTATGCCTTGCTCTCTTTTGTTGACCCGACAGACCAGTAAGATTCTATTGCCTGGGTTAAAGCATCCATGCTGCAGGAGGCGATAATATGCGAAGGTACTTTGTGCGTGAGCAAGGAGTCTACGATGGCGTAATCAGGAAGAATAAAATCATGCGCAAGCGAATACTTTACATTTTCAATGTAGACCACCGCAAAATGCGTCGCCTCACTACCTGTGCCGGCTGTCGTTGGTACTGCAACGAAAGGAAGTCCTTTCGTTCTCACTAGGTCTTGGTTCAGTACTATTTCTTCTGCGTTTTTCTCTGCCTGGGCAGAGAGAATGACAATAAGTTTCCCCATGTCGATGACGCTACCGCCGCCAATAGCTATAACAATGTCGGGCTGTACCTCATCTATTAGACGTATGCCTGCCTGGGCATCCTCCAATTTTGGGTTAGGTGTAAAGTCACAAAACCTGATGACTTCACTTCCTTCCAAATAAGGATCCAATGCATCTTTTGCGCCGGACTCGATATATGAGTGTTTTCCTGTTACGAGCAAGATTTTTATTGCCTGATGACTCTCGAGGATTTCCTTTACATGCTTCAGGCTTCCGGGGCCGATAAATGCTTGCTGGGACATTAGCGAATAAACCTCATCAGATCAGTTTTATTCTCAATAGGTGTTTTAGTCGGGCGCCCAAGGTCCTTTCGGAAGCCTTTGTTGACCTTGATTTCTAACAAGGAGGGCCCCGGCACATTCTTAATACTCAGCATTGCTTCATGAATTTCATCCGCGGTTTCAACCTGCAAAACTTCTGCATAACCCACCGCACCTGCAATAGCCGGAATATCAATTTGATGAGCTACTGTCGGTTGGCCGCCAACGGAATCGTGAGCACCATTATTAAAAACTATATGGTTGAAATTTGTACATGCCACACTTGCATTGATCGCCATTGCTCCCATATGCATCAGTGCTGCGCCGTCGCCATCAAAGCAATAAACTTGCCTGTCCGGCTTATGCAAGGCAATACCCAGAGCAATTTGGCTTGCATGCCCCATGCCACCAACCGTTAAAAAATCTCTTTCATGACCGTGGCCCAGGGCTTCTCGATATTCAAAGAGCTCTCTGGATGCAACGCCTGTAGTGGAAACCACTATGTCTTCGCTGGCCATATTATCAATAACGATCTTGATGGCGTCTTCCCTTAACAGTGGGAATTCTGAGCTGGTGGTATTTTGAAGCTTATAGTGGGAGAAGCTGCCTTTTTTTACTACCAGGGCACAAGGTCTACTATTTTCCTTGGTGTCCGTGACGGCATTGTTAACTACATTCTGTACTTCACTAGAGCTCATGTCCGGCGTGATGATGTGAAAAGGCACTTCCATAGTCTGCAACATCTCAAGTGTTATTCGCCCCTGTTTTTTGTGCTGCGGCTCATCCTTTACGCCCGGCTCTCCTCTCCAGCCAATCATCAATAGTGATGGAACAGAGTAGACGTCCGGATCTGCCAGGGACAATAGTGGATTGACGATATTGCCGAGGCCGGAGTTCTGCATATATATCAGGGGTACCTTGTTGGTTGCCAGGTGATAGCCAATCCCTATCGCAAACGCATTTCCCTCATTGGCGGCAATAATGTGATTTTCCACGTTCGCATTGTCACTGATGTAGGCACATATATCTTTCAGTAGAGAATCAGGGACCCCGGAATAAAATTCAATACCCGCCTGAGTAAGGGTGTCGAAAAAAAATTCTGGCTCTATCATTATTTTGTTCCCGGAATAAGTTCCAGAATTTCCCTAATGGATAAACACAGATCATCGCATTCTAGCGAGCGGCCATTCTCTAGAATTAACTGAGCCACTTTCAACATTGCTGGGTAAGAGCTTCGCAGCATATGGTTTGCATAGCATACAATACTGACGCCTCTGTCCTGCCATTCTGCTTCAGTGATTTCGTTAAAACTTGTTGGCACAACCATTAAAGGAACCCTGCTCTGAAAGTCCCCATATTTCTCGCAAAACTCGAATATCTCCGCCGGATCCTTTTGGCGACTGTGAATCATAATTGCATCGGTACCGGCCTCAATATAGGCCTTTGCCCTGGCAAGGGCATCTTCCATGCCCGCCTCAAGAATCAGGCTTTCAATTCTTGATATGATCATGAAATCATCTGTAACTTGCGCCGCTTTTCCTGCTCGCAGTTTATTCTGAAAATTTTCAATGGAGTCCTGTGTCTGATCGACTTCAGTGCCGAACAGTGAGTTTTTCTTCAGGCCAACTTTGTCTTCAATGACAACCGCACTGACGCCCAGGCGTTCTAACGAGCGTACAGTGAAAGCAAAGTGTTCAATTTTACCGCCGGTATCCCCGTCAAAAATCATTGGTTTAGTGGTGACTTCAAAAATGTCATTCACTGATGTCATTCGTGAGGTCATATCAACCGCTTCAATATCAGGTTTGCCCTTGGCAGTTGAGTCAGTCAAACTGCTGGACCACATGGCATCAAACTCGACGTTCTTACCATCTCTGCTTGCCACTGTTTTTTCGGTAATCAGACCTGAAAGACCGTGGTGTACTTCGTTGACACTTATCAATGGCTTGGCCTGTAACAGGCGCCTCAGCATTCCCAGTCTTATGCTCGGAGTTGTCCCCAGGTCTTTAACTGCTTCATTCAATTGCGTTGATGAAATGCCCTGGGTGTATGCTATTTCAACTAAGCCCCCACCCCACTGCGCCAGGGTTTCGACTACCTGATCACGTGTCTGTTTTTGCACCCCGTCTTTCCAATCATCACCATGGACAACAATATCGGGTTTGAGTTTTTCAAGATTTGGACGGTAATCCAAAGTGCTCTGTGCTATTACACTTACAACGCCTTTGATGTTTTCAATAACAAGTTTCCTTTGCTCATATTGCATATAGGGTAATCTTTTATAACTGGCAATAGCCTCATCTGTCAGCAGGCCAACAGTCACATCACCCAATTTGGCTGCTTCTTTCAGTATGTTCATGTGCCCTGGGTGTACCAAGTCAGCACTCATACCTACATAGACGCTCTTTTTACTCACTTTTATTTCCTATCATTCAGGTTTGCCGGGAACAAAATTATTCGCCACGCTTGTATCCATCAGTTTGACTAAGAGGGGGGCTAGCTCGACCACCTGCAACCGACTCGCAATGTTGTCGGCCCCTGGCTTTCACATCGAAGGCCTGTTGTTTCGGGCCGGAATGTATAAGAGTTATAGTAATTTCTAATAGCCTATGTAGCAACAGGTCCTATGACCTTGTTAAAGCGACCCCTGTGTTGCGCGCTCGTGTCGCCGACTATTTATTCACTGAATCAAATACCACTGTAATTACAGAGAGGATTTTGATAATTAGTCTGCGCTGGAATAGGAGATCATCCAAGACCTGCTGTCAGACTTCCCCCAGCAGCATTTGCTGTTCGAGATACGATGGTATTGGTGGTTCCGGTGTTAAGATTGGCGGGAGTCAATCTGGAACGTTTAGCGAATCACCCGGTACAACTTAATAGTGCGCAGCTGGTGGAGCTGTTAGGCCGAATTCCGGCGTAGCGCACCCGGTTTTACCGGTATCCCTCGATAATCCCGCAAATTCTTTCTGCTGCTCGCCCATCTGCATTGTCATCGTACATGCGTCTCTTAACTTCTGCATGTGGAACACCGTAGTCGGCTTGATAGGCGGATGGATCATCTAAATACTTCTCCAGAGACGTCGTCAGTTCATCCAGGTTTTGTACCAGTTTGCCGAAGCGGTTTTCTGGTCCAAGGGAAAAACCTTTTTTGAATGGATGAGATACATCCAAAAAGATTGTCGGTCGGTCCAGCAGCATGAAGTCAAAAACAATAGAAGACCAGTCTGACACCAGGCAATCAGTAATTAGCAGTATTTCCTCGGTGTTTGGGTAACGAGAGTGTGGGCGGAACAGAATAGATGGATAGGCCGAGAGGTCGCTTTCACCGCTGTTTAAATGAGTGCGAAAAATGCACAGGGCATTGTTTTCAGCGCAGACAGTCTCCAGAGCGTTAAAAAATTCAACTTCTGATTTATCGAAGGGCAGAATATTTCGATTGGGGTCGTCCTGTTGCCAGGTGGGCGCAAAAAGCATGATCTTTTTTTCAGATTCATTAATTCCGAGATCATCCCTGATTTTCGAGCTTATCGAGGGTTGGTTTACCAGTATGTCAGTGCGAGCGTAACCAGAGCTGACCAGTTTATCTTCGTCGAAGCCAAACTTACTTTGGTACACGTTTTTAACTGCATTGGAGGTAACAAAGGCCTTTTCGTACTGGCGCTGAGTGCTGAAATCTTCTTCGTCGAAACCCTTCAGGGGGATGGCATGCCAGACGTCAAAGAAAGGGATATTAGTCAGCTTAAGCATGATTTTCAGGCTATGCAGGCCGTGATCAGAAACTATAGCGAAGGCGCTGGCGAGGGCCAGAGCATTCAAGGGGTTAATGCCGTTGATGACGTTAAATCCCGCCAGTTGTAATTCCTTACAATAAGTGGGGTCCATGGTGAGGAACTGCATGTCGATCTTGTCCCGTGGTTCGGTTGGGCTAAAGTCGTAGAGTGCTTTTAGATTCCCATTCAGTTTATGTCCATAGAGGACACAAAGACGCCCTGCTTTTTTTCGACCCAAGAGCTGTATTAGAGTGGCTGTCGCTACCGTTATAGTAAAAAGAAATAGGTAGAGCCAGTGCGATGGGCTTCGCTTATCAATTTTCATTGCCGCAAACCTATGGAGGTCAGCGTGCTGCGTAGCTTCGCGCTATATGCTGGCCAGGCGTAAGCCGCAGCGTGCGATATGCAGGAGTCTGGCTGCGGATGCCCGGTATCGATAACGTCAAGCAGGAGTCGAGATAGTTGCTTGTAGTCGTTTGTCGGCGCAAGCGCGCCATTGGCGGCCGAGATAGCATCGGCCACGCCCCCCGTGTTGAACGCCACGGTAGGGGTGCCGCAGGCTGCGGCTTCTATCGCCACCATGCCGAAGCCTTCTACGTCGCCTGGCACGTCAACTAGCGGGAATATCTGTACGTCGGCCACTGCATAGCCTGCCAACAGGTCCTCGTCGGCAATTGCTCCAAGGAACCGTACGTGGTCTTCGAGCTTGGCCTGCTGCACGGCCTTAAGCACCTGCTCTTGCTCCCCGTGGCTGGTCAAGCCCTGATCGGGGTTGTCACCAATAACCACCAGACCCGCACCCGGCGATGCTTCGAGAATCGAGGGCAGGGAGTGCTTGATAAAAGCCGAGAGACCTTTGCGTCGGGTCATTCGCCCCACAAACAGAATGATCTTGTCGAACGGAATGGCGTATCGCTTGCAGAACGAATCCCTTGCTTCGAGGCTTTCCAAATCTGGCAATTCCGTTCCCGGGTTGATCACCGTGATTCGCTCTGCCGCAACGCCCTTTGAGATTGCCAGATTGCGGGTATTGCTACTGTTGGCGATAACCTGGTCAGCGGCGGCTACTGCAGGAACAAACAAGCGTTGATAGAGCGCGTTGTCCACAACAATATCCAGACCGTGAATGAAAACCGCCGAGGGGCTTTTCGAGAGTTTACTGGCTAGCCACAGTAAGGGCGCTACCAGTCCGCTGCCGCCCAACACCACGTCGTATTTCCCGTGCCGGCATAATCGCAAGACATGCCATAAAGCCCATAGCATAAAGCTTATCAGCGATGGCGGGGCTTCGCTAACGGGCACTCCGGGTGGGCTGTGCTTACCGCTCCCGGTGGGGCCAATAATGGTAAGTTCGGCCCATTCATCGAGCCCCTGTGCGGCTTTGTGCATCAGGCGCTCCATGCCGCCGGTAAGGGGGGGGAAGTTCCTGGTGATCAGGAGTATGCGAGGTTTTCCTTGGCCCTTGGTCACGTCGTGCTATCACTCCACTATTACGGCGGGCTTTTGTAGCACCCATATGTGTGGCGTGGCCCATTTCATATGGCGGGCAATGAAACTTGCCAGGCGCCATTTGGCAGAGCCGGGCTTTAGCATATAGTCCGTTCCGTATTGATCGGGCTTGGCGATGACGACAGGAGAATAATCTACCAGTTTAAAGTCACTGCACAAACGCTTTAATGCGCCGAAGCTCACGTGTTTTTCGTGATAGTAGCGACCTTTCCCTGTAGCGCGCATGTAGAGGTGTGCCAGGGGTCTGGGCAGCAGTGACAGGAAGGGAAGCCTGTAGTGCGGCTCCATGATCATGAATCGATTGTTACCAGAGAAATAGCAGAAGCCACCCGGTTTTAGCACTCGGTAGATTTCAGCGAACATCTGATTGGCATCGGGCACATGCTCGTAAACATGGGAGCAGACGATAACGTCCACACTGTTCTCGGCCTGGGTGAGGGCCATAGCGTCGCCTTGGGCAAAGTTCAGGTTAGGTTTTTTGAACTGCTCTTGGGCAAATAACATTGCGGGCTCGTCGATATCAATACCATCAACCTGACCAAAGAAATCGGCGAGGTAGTTGTCGATGATCCCGCTGGAACTGCCTACATCAAGTAGGCTCAATTGAGCAAGGTCATCAGTCTGCAGGAAGTCCTGGCAAACCTTGACGATGGTTATGGCTTTCCGTCGGCGTTTATCGCTGTCAAATACGGAGGGTCTGAGCTTGGAGTAACTGTACTGATAGTCTCTGCTCATAGGCTGGCTTGGAGCTATTCTTGTGTTGCGGGACGCTGGATTCCCGTCTTAGCGGTCCTGCTATCCGGAATGACTGCAGCAAGAGTCGACACTTTGGGCTGACTAGCTAGAGACTGTCTTTGCGACAAAGTTTCTACCCGGTTTTTTACCTGGACGATTATTCCAGCCGCATCCAGGCCCAGCGCGCTTAACTGCTCCCTATGGTCGTCATGTTCGATAAAATCATCCGGGATACCCTGCATCAGCAGCGGCGTGGTGATGCCTGCTGCAGCGAGTAGTTCGCTTACGGCCGCACCAGCACCGCCGGCTATGGCGTTTTCCTCTACCGTCACAATCAAGTCGTGGCTTTCAGCCAGTTCTCGCACCTTGCTTTCGTCCATTGGCTTGACCCAGCGCATATCCACCAGAGTGGCTCCTAGCGATTCAGCTGCCTCACGCGCCGCGGGCAGGAGGGTGCCGAAGTTGAGAATGGCGACGCGGTTGCCTTCCAGAACTGTGACTGATTTGCCGATCTCCAGGGATGCCATCTCTTTTGATATCGTGGCGCCAGGTCCGGTTCCGCGCGGGTAGCGCACAGCCGCTGGCCCTGGGTGCTGGTATGCCGCGTGCAAAATTTGCCGACATTCGTTTTCATCTGACGGCGCGCCAATCACCATATTGGGAATACAGCGCAGATAGCTTAGGTCGAACGCACCGTGGTGGGTGGGGCCATCCTGGCCGACCAGTCCGGCGCGGTCGATGCCAAAGGTCACGTCCAAATTCTGCAACGCCACATCGTGAATCAACTGGTCGTAGCCGCGCTGCAGGAAGGTGGAGTAAATGGCCACTACCGGTTTGAGGCCATCGCAGGCCATGCCTGCGGCCAGGGTTACTGCGTGCTGTTCGGCGATGGCTACATCGTAATAGCGATCCGGGAAGCGCTCTGCGAATTCGACCATACCGGAGCCTTCGCACATGGCAGGGGTAATGCCTACCAGCCGGTCATCTTGCTCGGCCATGTCGCACAGCCACTGGCCGAACACATCCTGGTACTTGGGTAATTTGGGCTTAGGCTTGGCCGGCTCGGCGGCTTCGGGATCTTTTGGTTTGGCCTCAACTTTGTTGAGTGCGTGGTAGCCCACCGGGTCTTCTTCGGCGGGCTTAAAGCCTTTGCCTTTGACCGTGCGGATGTGCAGGAACTGCGGTCCCTCCAGATCCTTCATGTTCTCCAGAGTTTTGACCAGCTGTGGCAGGTCGTGGCCATCCAGAGGGCCAATGTAGTGAAAACCTAACTCCTCAAACATGGTACTGGGCGCAACCATGCCTTTCATGTGCTCTTCGGTGCGTTTGGCCCATTCCCACAGGAAGCTGAACCGCTCCAGGAAGCGCTTGGAGCGTTCGCGCATGCCCAGGTAAGTCTTGGTGGCCCAGATCTTGGCAAAGTAGGTCGCCAGGCCGCCGGTGTTGTGGCCGATGGACATCTGGTTGTCGTTGAGTATCACCAGCATGTTGGGGCGTTCGTGCCCGGCGTGGGCCAGGGCTTCAAAGGCCATGCCGCCGGTGATGGCGCCATCGCCGATTACGGCGATGGACTTGCGGTCGCTGCCCTGTTGGCGTGCTGCCAGGGCCATGCCCATGGCGGCCGAGATACTGGTGGACGAGTGGCCTACACCGAAAGTGTCGTACTCACTCTCGCTGCGCTTGGGGAAGCCTGACAGACCGCCAGCATGGCGCATGGTGAGCATCTGCTGCATGCGCCCGGTGAGAATTTTGTGGGGGTAGGTCTGGTGGCCTACATCCCAAACAATACGATCTTCCGGAGTGTTGAACACATGGTGCAGGGCAATTGTGAGTTCCACTACCCCTAGGCCCGCGCCAAAATGCCCGCCGGACTGGCCTACGCTATACAGCAGGTAGGCGCGCAGCTCTTCTGCCAGTTGCTCTAACTGGGCCTTATCAAACCCGGCGAGCTGGCTTCTGTCGGCATCGACAGCATTCAGCAGCGGCGTGTCTGGAAGAGTGAGGGGGATTTCTGAAAACATGGCGCCAATTCTAGCGCATATTGGCAGTGCTGTGGGTGTCAGCCGGGAGATTTGCCCGATAGCCCGGCGTCCGCTTCCATGGCCGATTGCAGCAGCACCGATAAGCGCACATAGCCATGTTCATTAAGGTTGACCCCATCCGCCCGGAAGTACGATGGGTTGGGTTCACCATCGCCACCTTTTAGCAATGCATTGATATCCAGAATCTGGATTCTGCTGGTATCACTGGCCCAGTCCTGCAGCAAACTCACCGCTTCATCTACCGTGTCATCGTCGGAGGGGTACAGTGGCGTTTTCAGTGGGCTAATGACGTAAAAGCGTCGTGTTGACTGGTACTTGAAGTCCAGGTCCACCAGTTCCTGTATGCCGCTCACCAGCTCGTCGGCGTCCTTGTTGGCACGCAGGTGAAATTCGCTGTTGCTGGGCAGCAGGACAATACTGTGGGGCCGATAAAAGCCAATCAGTTGGGTGTAATTGTGGATGAGGTCGTCAACGGTCGCATCGCCTAGCCCGCGCATCAGTACCGGCCGGGGTGCCAGCAAATCTTCAAGGCCCGTCCACAGTTTCACCCGGCGCCCGCCCACAACCACGATGGGGTTTTCAGGCAGCTTGGAGATACGGTCCTTACGCGCATAGGCGTCCATCTCCGCCGCCCAGGCGTCTGGGGAGCTGTTTAACGTGGCAACCGTATCTCTCGACACCAGGTATACCAGGTGTACAACGGGTATCAGTAGCAGCACTAAACAGAGGATGCGCAGTGTTTTCCAGGAAATCATCAGATTGCCTTAGGCCTTAATATTTGACTCAAGTGTCGCCGAAATGGGCACTTTGGGCAATAAATGACCCATTCAGGGTGTGACCCAGGTCGCAGCTTGGGCTGCTAAGTGTATGATTTTTACCGATGAGAGGTAGGATAACCCCATGATTTACCAGCGCCACATACCCAGGGATGAGCTTTTTGCCGCCCAACTCGAGATGCTCATGCAAAATGGGCAACTGGCGACTGTGAGCGCGCACTTGATTGGTGTGGCCGCCACCATGGCCATTTTCTGGTCGTTTTTGGATATCACCGGCATTCTTTTGTGGGGGGCGGCCTTCCTGATTCTGTTGCTGCTGCGTTCTTTGCAGATGAGTAACGCACTGGTTAAGCGCAGCTATCTCACCAACCCCCGGGGAGTGTATTTCAAGCTTGTCCTGGGGTCGGCTGCTACCGGCTCCGTGTGGGCGGCGGTCTACATTTTTGCTGCCCACTATGTCCCTGTCACCATGCAGTACACCTTCCTGCTGCTGATCGTGATGATTACGGCAGTCTCGGTGGGGTTCTCGGTGATTATTCGCGAGTACTTCATTGTCTACGTGTTCTGCGCCCTGTGGCCTATCGCCTGGTGGAACCTGATCCACTATTGGGAGCAGCCCTACAACCTGGTGATCGGCCTGTCATTATTGGCGTTTTGCGCTGTGCTGGTGGTGGTGTGTAACCGGGTGTATATGTCTTTTCGCAATATGATCTCACTTTCCTGGGAGCGAGAGACCATGTCCCAGGAGCTGGGCGATTTGACCACCTCCCTGCGAGACCGTAACCGCCAGTTGCGCGATGCCCGGCGCCAGCTCACTGATCTGGCCAACGTAGATGAACTCACCGGCCTGGGTAACAGGCGCCTGGTGAACCACTCGCTGAAAGAGGAAATCAACCGTGCTCGCCGCAGCGGGGCTAACCTGTCGGCCATTCTTCTTGATGTGGATTACTTCAAACCCTACAACGATACCTACGGCCATCCGGCAGGCGATGTTGTGTTGCAGAAGCTTGCTGAGATTATGACCAAGGCCACCAGCCGGGCCGGTGAAGTGGTGGCCCGCTATGGTGGCGAAGAATTTATCCTGGTATTACCGGGCGCTTCCCACGACTCGGCAATGCGCACGGCCAACCGGTTGAAGGAGCTGATTGAGTTGGAGGCTATTGTCCACGAGACATCGACGGTCTCCGATGTGGTTACCGTGAGCCAGGGTGTGGTGACGGTGCAGCCCGATGGTGATTTGCTGCCCTCAGAGGTGATCTCACGGGCAGATAAGGCCTTGTATGAGGCCAAGAAGACCGGGCGTAACCGGATTTGTGTGTCCTGGTAATTGGCGAAGGTTGAGGGCTTACGAATCCTGCTTGAATCGGTGAATTTGCCTTCTTTGCTTTTTCGTAGGTCTGTTAGCCGGCCGATCAATCATTCCACCCGCTGCCTTGCGCGCGGCTGCTTCTGACTCTCGCTTTTTGATGCTGCCCTCAGTTTCTTCATACAGTAGCTGCGCCTCTGCAGCGCCGCGCCGCTGGCCCGACAGTGCTTTAATTTCAACAATCTTCTCGTCATAACCCTGGCGGATCTGCAAGGTGTCACCCACTACTATTTCCTTGGAGACCTTTACTCGCTGGCCGCCCAGGTGGACTTTGCCGCCCTCGACGGCGGCTTTGGCCAGGCTGCGAGTTTTGAAGAAGCGTGCAGCCCACAGCCATTTATCCAGGCGCAGCTTTTCGTCACCGAATTCGCCGCTCATGATTTTTCTCCAGCACTCACGGTAGCAATGCCTCCGGCATGATTTCATCAAAATGGTGGATTCCCGGGAAGCGGGTATCAATGCGTTTTTGCCGCTGGCTATCGGGTTGCAATAGGGTAAGCAAATGGGCGATGCCATATTGGCTGGCGGAATCCAGCACCCGCTCGGTATCGTCAATTAGCAGGGTTCGCTCCCGGTCGAAGGGGTGCAGTGCCTGCAGTCGATGCCAAAAGGCCTGCTCTTCTTTGGGCGCGTCCAGCTCGTGAGACACCACCACCCGGTCAAACCAGCCAGTGATATCCACGTGGTCCATTTTAATCTCCAGGGTCTTGCGGTGGGCGTTGGTGACCATCACCACGTCGCGGTGGGACGCATGCAGATTGGTGAGAAAATCCACCGTGTGTGGGCGCACACTGACCATGTGATTGAGCTCACGCTTGATCGCCGGGATATCCAGCTGCAGCCGGTCGGACCAGTAATCCAGTGAGTACCAGTCCAGAGTGCCCTGGTCGATGCTGAATTCCGCGTGCAGTTTCTCGCTGGACTCGGCCTCACTGAGATTGTGCGTCTGGGCATAAACCTTGGGTACGTGGTGCATCCAGAAGTAATTGTCGAAATGCAGGTCCAGCAAGGTGCCGTCCATATCCAGCAGTACGGTGTCTATGCTGTTCCAGTCGATCATGGGTACGCCAGGGTGTTGGGGATGGAGGGATTATGCCTTGTCCCCGGGCGGCGCGCATCCTGCGTGCTCAGTGGGTATAATGTGCTTCTTTTTATGGAGGCTCACGTGCGCGACCTTACCACCCTCATTCCGCCTCTTCTGGCGCTCTGCCAGCAGGCGGGTCAGGCAATCTCTGACCATTATCATGCCCCGGAGGCGCACCAGTATCAGTCCAAGGGGGATGATTCACCGCTGACCCATGCGGACCTCGCCTCTCACGACATTCTGGAAGCGGGCCTTAAGCGCATCACCCCTGAGTTGCCTATCCTGTCGGAGGAATCCAGCGAGCAGGACAAGGCCCAGCGCCATGGCTGGCCGGTTTTCTGGATGGTAGACCCGCTGGATGGTACCAAGGAGTTCCTCGCCCGCACTGGCGAATTCACCATTAATATTGCCCTTATCGACGATCACAAACCGGTGTTGGGGGTCATCTATCTTCCTCTGACCCAGCAGGCTTATGTCGGCATTCCGGGGCAATTGGCCAGGGTCTATCAGGGGCCAGACTGGACATATTCGGAACTGCTATCGCGCTCGTTGACCGAAGGTGAGCCGATGACCGTGCTGGCCAGTCGCCGCCACCGCGGTCCCAGGCTGCAATCCTGCCTGGACTGGTTGGCAGAGCACTGGGGTGACAGCGAGCGCGATAATAGCGGCAGCGCCCTCAAGTTTTGCCAGTTGGCCGCAGGCAACGGAGATTTCTATCCCCGCTATTCCCCCTGTTGTGAATGGGATACCGCCGCCGGGCAAGCGCTGTTGGAAGCCGCCGGAGCTGTGTTGCTGGGTCTGGACGGCAATCCCTTGCGCTATAACGATCGAGACACGCTGCTAAGTCCTGATTTCCTCGCCATTGGCGACCCAGCACACCCTCTGTGGGCGCAATTGTTGGCCAGCAATGTGGGCTTGCCCCAATAGTGTCGAAGAATGCTTGTGCCGGTAATCCATCTGAGTATAGTGTTGCATTCTGATCAAATTACGTACGCTGTAGATTAATGAACGCATGACTGACACCACGGACATAGGCCTATACCGCAATGGGTCGCCGGACGCTGCCAACGAGGTAATGACCCCGGCAATGCGCCTGTTTCAGTTGCAGACCAAGCACAGGTCCCTGGATGCCCGTATTCATGAAATGTATGAATTTCCCTACCAGAATCAGATTCTGTTACAGCGGCTTAAAAAAGAAAAACTGCGCCTGAAAGATGCCATCACGCGCCTCAAAGACGACATGATCCCTGATCTCAACGCCTGATCCCCGGAACCTACCATGAACAAAACACTACCCGTGATTGCCGGCCTCACCATGACGCTGGCGGCCAGCCTGTGCTATTCCCAAACTGACGATGCTCCCAAGGTTACGGTGACCCCGATCAAGGGTCCGCTGTATATGTTTGATGGCAGTGGCGGCAACGTGGTGGCATCAATTGGCGACGATGGCGTGCTGCTGATCGACGCCGACTATGCGCCATGGGTAGACGCACATGCTGCTGCAATCGAGGCGCTCAAGCCCAATGCTGCGGCGCCTCGCTTTTTGCTCAACACTCACTGGCATGGCGACCATGTGGGCGGTAATGAACACTGGGGCCAGCAGGGCACGGTGATAATGGCTCACGAAAATATTTATCAGCGTATGAGCACCCGCCAGGAAATGAAGGCCTTGAATCGTGTGGTAGAACCCAGCCCGGCGGCGGCACTGCCAGTGGTGACCTATGAGGATTCAATCGCCGTGCGTTTCAATGGCGACGTTATTCAGGTGCAGCACTTCCCCACCGGGCATACAGATGGCGACTCCGTTGTCTTTTTCACCCAGCAGAACGTGGTCCATATTGGCGACCACGTGTTTGAAAACGCGTTTCCCTTTGTCGATATCGGCTCGGGCGGCAACGTGTTTGGCTACCTGAGCAATGTGGAGAAGGTGCTGGAGATGATTGATGACCAAACTATCATCGTGCCGGGTCATGGCACTTCACTGCTGAGCAAGCAGGATTTGCAGGTGTGGGTAGATAAGCTCAAGAGTTCGGTAAGCCGGGTGGCTGCCTTGTTGCAGTCAGGCAAAACCGTTGATGAAATCGCCGAAATGGGTCTTGGTGCAGACTATGAGTCCTTTGGTCAGGGCTTTATCAAAGAACCCATGTGGATTGGGTTTATTGCGGGGAGTTTGTGACGGCTCTCGTTGTTTTTGCTTAGACGACCAATCGCCGCCCGCGCGGCGTGAATGCCGTTTTATTCAATCGCCCCCTCCAGCCGTAATAACACCCTTTTAGCCTCTAGCCCTCCGGCAAACCCGGTCAACGAGCCATCACTGCCGATCACCCGGTGGCAGGGCACTACAATTGGCAGTGGGTTTTTCCCGTTCGCTGCACCCACGGCTCTAACCGCTTTAGGGTTTTGCAGGCTTTCGGCAATGTCTCGGTAACTTCTTAATTCCCCATAAGGGATGGCCTTTAGCGCCTTCCACACGTTTTGCTGGAATTCGGTGCCAGCGGGCGCCAGCGGCAGCTCGAAGTTTTTCCGCTTACCCGCAAAATACTCATCGAGCTGGTCGCTGCAAGCCTTTAGCGCCGGGTCGTTACATTCCTCGCCGCCGGCTTCCTCGGTTTGCAGATTTTCAAACTCGATGGCAGTGAGCTGCTCGCCGTTGGAGACCAGGCGCAAACGTCCGACTGGGCTTTCCAGATATTGATAATTCATGGTGTATAGCTCCTCCAGAGCAGGTTGGCGGCGTAAGAGCGCCAGGGGCGCCATTGTGCTGCCGCGTCATTCAATTTGCCCTCGCTACCCGGCAGGTTTGCCCAGGTCCGTTCAAGGCCCAGGTCACCGGAAGGGAATACGTCTGGGTCGCCGGCGCCCCGCACTGCCACCATGCCAACAGTCCAGGGGCCCACACCCTTAAACTCTGCCAATGCTTCCAGGGTTAATGCCTGCTCACGGCCGGCAAACGCCTGGCATAAGGTGCGCAAGCTTTCCCGGCGCCGCGAAGGCATGGGGAAATGTTCATCCGTCAGGGTGGCGAGATTCGCGGCGCTGGGGAAGGTGATCACATCGTCTCCCGAGCAAGCCCTGGCCAGCCGAGCCAGGATTGTGCGTGCCGCAACTGTGCTCACCTGCTGCCCGACAATCGCCCGCACCGCCGATTCAAACAAACTCCAATGCCCCGGTGAGCGAGCGCCGGGTGATTGTAGTGAGAGTGCCCCCAATGCTGGGTCGGCCTGCAAAAGAGCGCAAATTTCCTCAGGGTTGGCGTCCAGGTCGAACATGCGTCGCAGCTGGCCAACGATTGACATCAGCTGACTGTTGTCGGGTAACTGCAGGCGCAGCTCCAGCGCGTTTTTGCTTTTGTGTGGCTGGATGTCTAGTTGGCCGAAGCCGCCGGGCGCCTTGAAATTTCGTCGGTAGCGCAAGCCATCGATTTCCTCCACACCCTCGATGGCATGGTGTGACAGAAAGTCCACCACACCATTCCAGTCGTAGGGAGGACGATATTGCAGCTGCAGTTGGATATCGGCGGTGCGTTGCGCTTTACGCCTGCCGCGCAGATCCGACGGGGTCAGGCCGAAGTGTTCTTTTACCGCGCTGTTAAAGCGCCGCACACTGCCAAAGCCGGAAGCATAGGCCACTTCAGTGAGTGGTAATCCGGTCTCTGCTAGTAACTTCTTGGCGAATAACAAACGCTGGTTCAGGGCCACCGCCTGGGGTGAAACCCCCAGCTCCTGTTCAAACAGTTTGCGCAGGTAGCGCTCGCCAATGCCCAGGCGATCGGCCAGATCACCGAGATTGCCCTCGCTGAGAGCATTCTGGTGAATCAGCTGCAGCGCGCGTTGTACCGTGGTGGAGGTGCCTTGCCAGGCCGGACTGCCCGGGGCCGATTCCGGGCGACAGCGCAGGCAGGGCCGGTAACCGGCCGCAGACGCTTGCGTGGCCAGGCGAAAGTAGCTGACGTTTTTCTCTGCGGGTGTTCGCGCCGGGCAGATCGGACGACAGTAAATACCCGTGGTTTTGACGGCGAGGAAAAACTCGCCGTCAAAACGGGGGTCGCGTGCCATGCGCGCCCTGCGGCAGAGTTCTGGGTCCAGCGCTTGTGCTGTTGTGTGAGTCGTTTCCATGGGCTCAATATAGCGCTGGCGGCATTGGGGTACTAGCCAAAATCGGCCCTGTACTGTTTGGCTGTAATTAAGGGGCTGGCGTATCAGAATCCGGTATCCATAAATTGTTGGTGGCTGCTGATCGCTGCCGCGGACATAAGAACCCCCACCCTATGGGGACGTGTTCATGCGCACAATCATGATTATTCCCCTGGTGGATCGTGTGGAAGACGTCTGGGTCGCTGTGCGACAATGTGTTGCACTTAAAGCGCAACCTTAATGCCAGAGCGGTGCTCGCTCTTCAGGTTGAATTCAGCCGCATCGAGCAAGATATCGCGGTATTGATAACCCAGGTGCGCAAGTCGATTGCGACAGCCGACGCCTTTATCGCGAGCATGCAGTAAAACCTATGGATTTAATTGTTTACGCCGTTCCATTCTTTATTCTCCTGATCCTGGTGGAGCTGGCTTACGGTGTTTATAAAGGGCGCAACACCTACCGCCTCAATGACTCGGTGAGCAGCCTGTTTATGGGTGTGCTCAGTCAGGCAAGGCGCTTCATCACGCTCGGTGTTGGCGGCTACATTTACTACCTGGTCACTGAATATTTTTCCCTGTCGGTGATGGAGGCCTCGCATTGGTGGACCTGGGTGCTGGCATTTGTGCTCTACGATTTTTGTTACTACTGGTTGCATCGCCTTGGGCACGAGCGGACCATTCTCTGGGCGTCTCATGTGGCCCACCACCAGAGCGAGGAATACAATCTCAGCACCGCGCTGCGCCAAACCAGTACCGGCTTCCTGTTCAGCTGGGTGTTTTACATTCCCATGTTCATGCTCGGTATTCCTGCCGAAGTGATTGTCACGGTTGGTTCCCTTAATTTGATTTACCAATTCTGGGTGCACACCGAGCACATACCCAAGCTCGGTTGGTATGAGTGGTTTTTCATTACGCCGTCCAATCATCGTGTGCACCACGCCCAGAATGACATTTACATGGACCGAAATTACGGTGGGGTGTTCATACTCTGGGACCGCCTGTTCGGAACATTCCAGGAAGAGCGCGAAGACGAACCGGTGATCTTCGGAATTCGCGGCCCACTGAGAACTTTTAATCCCCTGCACGCTATCACTCACGTGTACGTGGATATGGCAAAGGACAGCTGGCGAACGCAGCGCTGGCAGGACAAGCTAAAAGTATGGGTGGCGCGCACCGGCTGGCAGCCGGCAGACGTGGCACAGCAATATCCGCGTCATAAGAATGATCTAGCCACCTTCGAAAAATATGACCCTGCTGTACCGGGGTTGGTTGCCTGGTATGGATTTTTCCAATTGGTGGTCATGGTTGTGCTGCTGGGCTGGATGGAAAGCAGTGAGCTGAGTTACTGGGGTGGCGTGGCTGCCTGGGCTGTGCTGCTGGCAACGACAATGACTACAACGTTCTGGTTTGAGGTGCGCGAAACTGAGGCTTTGCTGCGCTGGGAGCAGTTGCGCGTCACTTGTCTCGGGCTGTTGATAGTGGCGGCAGGGTTAAATAGCGCAGGTATTGGACTAGTGGTGGCTGGGGCGGCTTATGTTGGCTTGAATATGGTTTTTTTGAAGGCGCTGGGTGGACTGGAAACGAATTCTGTCACCCCCGGCGCATAGTCCATCAGCTAGGTCGCCCGCGATCACTCGTGCAGCATTTTGGGCTCGAGGCTAATCGAGTGCTTGCCGTTGTCTAAATAAACGACACCCCCGACCACACTCATATTCAGCTGCATGGTTCTATCCAGCAGCTTTGCCATCGCTTCAATCTCGCTCCAATCAAACTGCCAGACCTGTATGCGCGGCAGTGCACCAATAGCCTCGCCATTGAGCTTCCACCAGGTGGCCGCGCTTTTGCCGAAGGCATAGAGTTTTACTTCTCTGGCCTTGCCGCAGGCTTTGCGTAATCGAGGCTCCTCTGGCTGGCCGATCTCAATCCATTGTTCGATTTCACCGCTATCGGAATGGCGCCACAGGTCTGGTTCGTCAGCGGTAGACAGGCCTTTGGTGAATTCCAGGTTCCTGGCGTTATTGAGGCAGTAGGCCAGTAGCCGCGCTGCCATTCGCTGCAGAGTTTCGGACGGGTGTTGGGCGATGGTCAGAGACAAAGACTCAAAACAGTTGCGGTCCGAGTCGGCCAGTTCTATTTGGGCTTTGTAGATAGTCGGTTTGAGGGCCATTCAGTTTTCCTGATCGTGTAATTGCTCAACAGCATGGTCGGCAAAGCCGGCACCTGCCTGGGCATAAAGGTTAAAGGCGGAGAAGCCATGTTGTTCCAGCTCGCGTGCCTCTTCAGAGAAACGCACCACTGCCGCCATGCGGCCGGTATAGCCCAGGTCTTTGAGCAGACTGCCCACCAGCATGTTTTCCTGGTGATGGGTGAGTGCCAGCAACACCAGTTCTACTTCGTCCAGTTTTATCTGGTGCCAGAAGTCCGGGTCGGAGGCATCGGCAGTGACAATCCGGCGATGCTTGCGTGTGTGTTCAGCCATTTTACGGTCGTTGAGATCTACGCCCAGTACCGAATAGCCGTGCTCTTCGGCAATCGCGTCATAGGCGCCGGTGCCGATGTTGCCCATGCCCAGCACGATAATTTTCGCGCTACTGGTGTCTGGCCTCTCGGCCTGCACTCGGTTGGTTTCAAATCGTAACCATAGAGAATGGTATTTTCGGTAAAGCTCGTGGGCACGTTTGCTCAATGGTGAAGACAACACAAAGCTGGTGGCGATGGCCAGAGAGACAGTGCTGGCCCATTCGCTGTCTACCCAGCCGCTGGTGGCGGCAACCGCGACGACCACCAGGCCGAACTCGCTGTAATTGCCCATCATGCTGGCGCTTAGCAGGGCAGTGCGCGGTGTGGTGTGCAGCCAGGTCATCAGTGGGAAGTAGAGAAAGACCTTTAGAGTTGCCAGTACGCCTAGCACCAGGGCCAGGATAAGGGCTTCTTCGCGCGGCCAGCCGTCCAGCCCGATGGTGAGGAAAAAACCCACCAGGAACAGGTCTTTGAAGTTCATCAGGTTGCGATACAGTTCTTTGGACTTCTGGGTTCCCGCCAGCAGGGCACCAATGGCCAGCGCGCCCAAATCACCCTTGAGCCCAACAAGTTCAAACAGTGCGGCCCCGCCCAGGGCAAGACCCAGACCAAACAGGGTGAACAATTCGCCGTGCCCGGCCCGTTCCATCAAGCGGGTTACTAGACCCCGCAGCGGCCACAGCAGGATCAGGCCCAGTGCTTCCACATGGGGAATAGTGCCCTTGGTGGCAGACAGGAAAAGTACGGCGGCAAGATCTTGTATCACCAGTATGCCGATGGCCAGGTTGGCGTGACGGGACGACATTTCGCCGCGTTCCTGCAACACCTGAATGACAAACACCGTGCTGGAAAATGTCAGTGCAAACGCGATGACCAGGGTTTCGTTCATGGCCAGGCCCAGTCCGGGCATCAGTTGCCCCGCCAGCCACAGCACGCCCATGAAAAACAGCTGCATGGACGCCATGTGGATGACAGTGGTGCCCCAGACCTTGGGCTTCAGTAGCTCTGCAGGAGACAGTTTGAGGCCAATGCTAAATAGCAGCAGGGTGACGCCCAGGTTGGCCAGTTCATGCAGTAACTCACCGCCCTGGATATTGGTTTCATGGAGAATAAATCCGGCGGCCAGGTAACCGATCAGTGCCGGTAGTCCCAGAGCGCGGCTGACAAGGCCGCCGGCCAGGGCGATAAGAATGATGATGGGATCAAGCATGTTAGACGCTGGGCCTGTTGCGGATATGCCACAGTACCGTAGCGCTGAACACGATGGTGATCAGATCTGTGGCAAGACCGGCCTGCTGTAAGGGTTCCAGCACTGCTATGGAGCGCAGCGTATACAGAGCGACCAGGGAGCAGACCGCTATTGCGACAAACAGGGTAAAGCGCGACTGGCCGAACAGGCCCAGGCCAATAATCAAATAGATTGCACCTAGCAGCAGGCCGGCCACCGCCTGCTCATTCAACTCCCTGAACCACAGCGAGGCCACTCGCCCGGCACCGGAAAGAGTGACCAGGCTGGCGGCGAGTAAACGCAGGGTAATAATCAGGTGGCTGGGCATGGCTGCGAATGTATCACTTTTTTGAAGATGTTTCGGTGGCACTCTGGCTTGTGGCCCCCTTCTGTTATTATTTGGCCATTGTTTCAACACCAAGGGTCTCATGCCAAATACCTCCCTTCTTCCCCTGCTGGCTGCTGGCGACTTCGTCTCCGGCCAGGACCTCGCCGATGTGCTGGGGGTCAGCCGCACTGCCGTTTGGAAGCAGCTCAACAAACTTGAAAGCCTGGGACTGGAAATAGAATCCACCAAGGGCAAAGGCTACCGCATACCCGGCGGCATCGACCTGCTGGATGAACAGCGTGTTCGAGGCGCTATTTCCTCAGGTTCATTGCCTTTGCTGGCGACCCTGGACTTGCGCGATGCTATCGGTTCTACCAATGCCGAAGCCATGGAACAGATTGCCGCTGGCCGCGGTTCCGGCTATGTCTGCAGCGCCGAGCAACAAAGTGCCGGCAAAGGTCGCCGCGGTCGCCCGTGGGTCAGTCCCTATGCGCGCAATGTGTATCTTTCTGCCGTCTGGGAGTATGAGCAGGGCGCCGCCGTGCTCGAAGGTATGAGCCTGGCGGTGGGTGTAGTGGTCGCGCGAGCGCTGGCAGCCTGTGGTGTGCCCCCGGTGCAATTGAAATGGCCCAATGACCTGTTGTACCAAGGCGCCAAATTGGGCGGCATATTGCTGGAGATGACAGGTGATCCTGCAGGCGCCTGTCAGGTGGTTGTTGGCATTGGCCTCAATGTGAACATGCCCGATGAGGTGGCCGCAGATATCGATCAGGCCTGGACCGATGTGAGCCGGATATCCGGCGGCAGTGCACCGGGCCGCAACCGTTTACTGGCAGCAGTGCTGGATGAATTGCTGCCTATGTTGGCGAGCTTTGAAACGACCGGCTTTGCCCCCTGGCAGGACGAGTGGTTGGCACTGGATGCTTTCGCTGGAGCCGACGTCGTGCTGCACAGCGGCAGTAAAAAGACAGCGGGTACTGCCATGGGCGTGGATGTCCGTGGCGCCTTGCAGCTGCAAACCGCCAGTGCCGGCATACAGTCGGTTTATGGCGGAGAAATATCAATGAGGCCTGCACTATGAGTGTTTGCCTGCAACTGGACGTCGGCAATAGCAGTGCCAAATGGCGCTTGCTGCAAAGTGGGGTGTTGCAGGGGCGCGGTAGTTATACACCCAGTACCCCCGAGTCCCGTGCTGAACTGCTGGACTCTGCGGCCAGCGTTGATGATATCTGGATCTCAAGCGTAGCCGGTGCTGGCTTCGAGTCAGAACTAACCCAGATGCTGCAACAACGCTGGGGGGTGGCGCCCTGGTTTGCTCGCACGCCATCTGCGACTGGACAATTAACCAACAGTTATAAAGACCCGTCGAGTATGGGCGTAGACCGTTGGCTGGCGATGTTGGGTGCAAGGCGGCGCCATACGGATCGCATCTGCGTGGTGGACGCAGGTTCCGCACTGACCATAGACCTGGTCAGCGCTGCGGGGCAGCACGAGGGCGGCTATATTATTCCAGGCCCGGCGCTTATGGAGCGCGCTCTGTTGCTGGATACAGACCGGGTGCGTTTTGCTGAGGATGTCAGCTACAACCTGGTACCCGGTACTTCGACTGCCCAAGCGGTGCGCCACGGTATTGCCTTGGCGCAGGTAGGATCTGTGTCTGTGGTGCTTGATGCTTGCCAGGCCGAACCACCGGCTCTGCTGTTTTGCGGTGGTGCCGGCGAAGCCTTACAACAGTTGCTGGACAGGGGAGGGGAGTTCGCTCCAGATCTGGTATTCGAAGGGCTAGAGGTGATGGCCGCTGCTCGTTAGAGTTGCCGCGGGGTTTAGTACTTAACGATCCGGCGCAGGCTGCAGTTTGAGCCTGTCACCCAAGTAGCGAGAACCTTCCAGTGAGAGGTGCGCGGGGTCGCGGTAAAGCATCTTTCCTTCTTTATTGCCGTAGCATTTTCTGGCGTCGCACAAAGCCGGTGTTGTATCCCAAAGCCAGGTTTGCGAATTATTACGCCAGACCTCGAGCATGATTTCCCTATACTCGGCGCTGCGCTTGTCGTGTCTTTTACGAGGGATTTCGCAGACGCTGGGTTTAAAACCCGACAGGCGAGCGGGCCTTATGTCGATGCAAGTTTTGGGATCAAAACCAAGACCAGGCCAATCGATTACCAACACCACCTTCTTATTCGCCTGCAGTAGCAACTTGACGGTGCTGTCCAGGGCAGCGCTGAAAATACGGCTGTTATCCCTTATCTCTGGCGTGGTCGGATCATACAAGGCGTAGCGCCGTTGCTTGTGGTTGAGATACAGAGGGCCCATCGACGAGAGATAAACAGTGGTCAACGCCTGATTCTGTATTACCCAGTCCACATCGTTGCGGGTAACGTCCCGGCAGATGTCCGCGTTCCCCGAGTCTGATATTTCCACACCATAAAGCGGCGGGCAGCCGCCACGCCCCAGGCGGATGACGCCTGCATCGACGTCGCGATAGTGGTGGGCCAGGGCGAAGAAGGTATTGGTGCTATGGCTGTCGCCGATCACCGCTATTTGTGGCGCCTTGCCATCACTGAGGCAGCGTCCGGCAACGCCAAGACTGTCGCTACAGTCGTCTCGCTCGTGTAATCCCAGTTCTTGCCAGTAAAAAGCACTTGCTGAGTCGTTGATGTTAGCCGTGCGGCCTGGGAATCCATCCATCTTGAAAACAATCACCCCGGCAGCACCCAGTGAAAACAGGCAGGCGAGTAAGATTATCGGGGTATATTTTCCCGGGTGATAGCGCAGCCGCGATTCCACCTGGCGATAGCTGAACCAGGCCAGTAGCACGCTCAGCACTACCGCTGCCAGCCGGATCTCCACTGCGGGCTCGCCCTGCTCCATGACTCTGGCGAAGGTGAGCAACGGCCAGTGCCACAGGTACAGAGGAAAACTGATTTTGCCGATAAACACCAATGGCTTGCTGCCCAGCAACTGACTGAGCACATTGCGCGGTCCGGCTGCGATGACTAGACCAGCCCCAAGAGTGGGCAGCAGCGCCCACCAGCCCGGGAAATCGCGCTCGCGATTGATTACCACAACCGCACAAATGAGTAGCGCTAGCCCCGCGATGGCGAAAACATTGCCAGCAGATGCGGGTAGTCGGGTTAATGGCAGGGTGGCGATCAAGGCACCCAGGAGTAACTCCCAGACTCGAAACTGAGGCAGGAAAAAACTCGCTGCCTTGTCATCGGCAAATAGTAGGCTCAGGCAAAAGGAGAGCAGGGCCAGGCTGGCAATCAGATAGGCAGCCTTGATGGGCCAACGGGCAGCAACAACTAGCGCCAGCGGCCATAACAAGTAGAACTGCTCTTCCACTCCCAGTGACCACAGGTGCAATAGTGGCTTGAGTTTGCTGTCGCTATCGAAGTACCCCGCTTCGCTCCAGAACAGGATGTTGGGCACAAATGCAGACGAGGCCGCGCTCTGCTTGCCCAGCATGGCATATTCATAGGGCAGTAGAACCCACCAGCCCGCTAGCAGGCAGAACAACAGTACGAGCAGCACCGCAGGCACGATGCGCTGAATGCGGCGTCGGTAAAAACCCGCCAGTGAGAACTCTCGCTGGGCCTGCCCCTGCAGGATGATGCCGGTAATCAGATAGCCAGAGATCACGAAAAAAACATCTACCCCGACGAAGCCTCCGGGTAGCAGCGAGGGAAAGGCGTGGTAGATGACCACCGCAATGATGGAAAAGGCGCGCAGGCCGTCAATGTCAGGGCGGTAGCCGGTCATCTCCCTGGCTCAGTCCATCTGCAGGAACGGGCGTGTCACGGGATGCTGCAGGATGTCCTGGTAATTCAACACCACCCCTTCCAGTTCGTGCTGGCCCACTTTCTGCAACGCCGGCTTCATGTCATTCCCGCCGGACGAAACATCGAGAAACTGACAAATCTCGTTGATTGTTTCCGGTAGGCGCGAGGCGAGGTCTTCATACCGAACCCGCAGGAGAGGTTTTGCGCCCAGAGCGGAAATCACCGCGGCGGCTTCGGTCTCAATTTGCTGACAGCGAAGCTGAAACGCTGCCGGATCTATCTGCACTTGCGCCTTGCGTGTACTGCCTCCGCCCATGTCCGAATGAATTGCACCGCCTGCCAGCATCACTTGTTCAGATATGTAGCGACGCAAGGTGTTTTCCCTGACCAGGTGTATGAAGTGCATATCGCTTTGCTGGAGCAGCCAAGCCAGTACATCCCGCCAACGCGGTTTTAACAGATCTTCGTAAATGACTTTGAGGCCCACAGCAGATTCGGCTGATTCAAGTGCGCGGCTGACAAAGCCCACGGGGTCTGAATTGCGATCTTCCAGAAGATCACTGGCGCGGGCCTGTCGCTGCTCTGGCGAAGCTGAGTAAGTATCGAAGCCATCCTCCAGGCCACGCACATGCTTAGGCAGCAGTAATTCGCCGTGGCAGCATATTCCCTCGACTTGATTGAGGGTCTTTACCAGCAGGGTACTGCCGGTGCGCGGGGCGCTGACGATAACGAATTTTGCAGCCATGAATATGCCTGGACTCCAGCGTGGGTATGGCGAGGTGGTTTATGTGGTCAATCGAAGGAGCATATATGCAGGTGGGATACACAGTCCAGCGGATGCCGCGCCAAGGGTGAAAGAAACGGCGCTGACATTTGCTGCTATTCTTGGAGTATTGGCAAAAGCTGTGCTTTTAGTGGACCTGACGCTTCGGGTTCCAGTGCGAGCTTGGGTGTGGTGATACGGGGGTGTTCTGATGAAAGCGACATACAAGCGAGTTGTTCATGCACTCTTGCTGATAGTGTTATTCAGTAGCGCGGTTCAGGCCGGCGAAATAACTCGCGATCAATTGGATGGAGCCCTGGCAGAGTGTCAGGCGCAGCGCCAGCGTCAGCTGGAGCCGCTGCGGCAAGAAGAGATAGAGCGCTGTGTAGAGAGTCGCCGCGGCGATCGTGCCTATTGTGAGCGTTACAATCGGGATTTCGGTGAGGTTATGCAGACCGTCAATGGCACGCGCCCCGGCTTGTTCTGGGATCTGCCCGTCTGTGAACAGGCAGTGGCTGCCCAGCGGCACTTTAATATGAATCCGCGAGCCAAGGCCTTCACCTACTAATTATGCAGGCTGAAGCCATGGCGTTATCTTTAGTTATAACCTAAAGGAATGTCTGTTCATTGTTTTAAGTCATTGGACAGGCTGGCAGGGTGCGCCACAATGAAAGGTATTGAAGCTTCGTTACTGAAGCGATCGCAAGAGGTGTTTATGAGAAAATTATTCAGTGGCTTTTTAGTGGCATTGGGCCTGATTTCCGTTTCGGCCTGGTCTGCACCCACGGTGCAGGTGAAAGGAGGGCAAACCTCTGTCGAGATATCTGAGGGACTTATAGAAGCGCTGGCAGAGTGCCAGGTCGATAGGATCAAACCAGGGCAAGTGAAGCCAGGCGGTGAGCGATTGCGTCTCCCGGTAGCCGGCGGAGCCATTGATCTCGATTCTCTGCACGGAGAAGTGGAGCACCGTGGAGGTATTACATTGTCCTGCTCAGGTGGCGAAAATCAGGTCTCTTTGGAGAACTTTCGCTTAGAGAGTTTGCCTGTCGATGAAGCAACGCCGGGCGTGCCCGTGATCACCACATTGGCTTCTGTGAATGACAGCGTCATGGGTCGGATAGCATTTCTGACCCCTGGGGGCGAAGACTTCGAGGTTGTCGTGAAGGGCGGCACGGTCCAATTGCGTCAGGCAACCTTAGTATTGACTGCTGATGCAGTAAGTTTTCTTCTGGCCAATCTCGGTTTGGATTTGAGTGCTTTGGATGTGATTGGTGAGTCATCCAGTCGATTGAATGTGCGCATGGAAAAGAGTGCTGACGACGATAGCCCGGGCAATGGTTTGGCCAAAGGCAAGGACAAAGAGAAACCCCACAATAAATCCGATGACGATGACGATGACGATGACGATGACGATGACGATGACGATGAAGTAGAGGAAGACTAAACCCTTTCATCTGATTTCCGCCCTGGTCCCGCTTTAAGCGGGACTTTTCGTTTGTAGTGGGTGTTAGGGTGCGTCGTACCTGTGATCGTGCTTGTTCAGGATCTCATCGGCCAGGTTTTCCATGTTGATGCTGTAGCTAAGACCAAAGTCCAGGTCCTGCAGATCAGCGCCATAAACCGCGCGCAGCCAGATCAGCGAACCCAGATCGATCAGTATCTTACCTGGATGTCCCAGGTCATCTGTGAACACGGAGGTGTCCCAATCGCCTTGCAGCTGAGTGATCTCGGCAAGCTCTCCAGCCTCGAATAGCTCTTTGAGCGCAACCCCAGCTTGCCCATAAGGGATGCAGTAGAAATCAAGGCCAGGGTATTCCTCGCGCAGTATGTCTATTGTGGCGTGCACTTCGTTGCGGTGGTAGTCGTCCCAACCCTCTTGGTAAGCCTTGAACTCGATCGCGGCCGGATTGGTGCTCCAGGGCATGCCAATGAATACATCGAAATCGGCGTTATTGTTGAGCGCATAGTCGATCCAGTTTTTGTACCCACTTAGTGCATAGTCGAAGTCATTTGGATAGGTGGTCATGCCCAGCAGGGTAATGTCTCCTGAATCCATGGCTTTTTTAATGCCCTTATGATTTGAGGATTCCTTATCGTTCCAAAACGCAATCGGCGCGCCGCCACCTCCGCCTGAAAAGAACTTATGTTGTTGGTGATTTTCAAAACCCGCTAAAGCCGCTTGCTCAGGTAAACGAGCAGAAAATGGTTCGAAAAAACTGTGACCCATCAGGAGCGCCACCTGATCATCGGACATCTCCTTTCGGAAATAGGCTACAAGCGGCGGTGCTTGCTCCAAATCGGCATCCTTGACAGCTTTTCCCGGTATATTGAATGAGCACTCATCAATACCATCGACTTTGTTGCAGTAGTTGCCCCAGGCACTAAATTTATAGCCCGCTGTTGCCACTGGATAGTATGTTTCAAGATACTTTCCATCGACGTCATTCGCACTGCAATTGGGTTTACTTGCCTGATAATCGGCGTAAAGGCAGTCTCGATTGCCACTCGCGGATGTAACGTCGCCCTGGCCTATTATTTCGATAGGGTGGCGGCACGCTGAAGCGATAAAAACAATGAAGGCTGTTAGGATTACGTTTTTCATTAGCTGAAAATACTCCGTTATTTTGATAAATCTATCCATGAAATAGTCAGCACGGGCGGGCGTCTGATGCGTCACTATACCGTAAAACCGGCAGATCTCGATGGCAAATACTTCCTAGAACGAGTTCAACGATGGAGCCGTATTTATCACTAGGAAGCATACATAAATCGGTGTCTCACAGATGGCTGGTGAAAGATTTCATCTCCAGCCCACTTCACCCAAAAAACTCCGGCTCCAAACGGGACAGATGCCTGTCTGCCCCGCATAAAGCGTAGCTGGCGTTAGAACGGCTGAATTGTAGAAGACCAGAGATCAGTTTTTCGCAGCGACAAGCTCACCAGGCGCCATGGTTTCTTTTACGCCAATTTGGCCTCTTAGACGCAGCTATGACCTTCGATGAATTCGCCGCTATTGCCTATAAGTACAACGGCCAGTGTTGAATCACTTAGCGCGAATCTTTTTTGAATTTCGCTTGATTAGAACCTGAACGGGATCAATTCGATAGGGTTTATTTATAGCAATAACTAATATATGTGTATAATGATCGGGTTTCGCCGAAACAAGGATGTTGGTCATGCGATTCCTTCTCGAACGTCAATTTTCTTTCAAGACCTTCTGCCCGATTCTTCAATTGGGTAGGCACATCTATGATTGTTGTAAGGCCGGCATACTATTTAAGTAATTTTATGGAGATTATATGAAACAGTGGATTGTTCTACCGGTTTTGCTTGTGAGTCTTGCCGGTTGCAAGATTAACCAACATGTCGCTCAAGGAGGGAATCTTGAGTCCGAGAGTGGCATGAATAATTGCCCTGAGGCCGTGTCTTGTGTTGTAGATGTAGAGGATGGGGCGCCCTTTAAAGAGACGTTCACCGCGGTTCCAGGCTTAGGATATGTATTTGCTGGCTGGGGTAAGGGTCTGTGCGCTGACAGCGCTGAGCCTTGTAGCCTGGATCTGGGCCCGGATTTTACTAGCTATGATACTGAGGTCGATCTCAACGCCCGGTTTGAACGCTTTGAATCCGCTCACATGATCCAGCCAGGTTATTCTGTAGGCGCGGTAAATGGCTTTGATCTAACGTTTTTGAATTACAGTTGGCGCTGGACAGATGTGGTGGGCAATATTGACAGTGGATCTCTGGCTATGTTCGGGAGTGGTTGTAGTGTGTCGGCCTCAGTAATGACACCCCCGCTACAGGGCAATGAAGGAGTGGTTGGGTCTGGCGACTGTGATGATACATTCGAACTAGGTCTATCTACTGCGGGCCGAACTGGCTTTGTGATCCCTGAAAGACGAGTTCAAGGCGTTGATTTCTCTGCGGTAGATATTGGTGTAGATTTTTCCTACCTCAGTCAATCGGCAAATGCATTTTCTACCAGCGTCTCCACAGTGACGACTAACAATACAGCCAATGGCGTCGCTACTGAGGGATATTTTCAGACTTTTTATGCCAAGAAATCTACAGACGCAAATATAGCAAGATTGGCTGGTGATTGGGCAGTTACCAGGTTGGAAATAGAAGTGGCGCCGACGTTTGAGGCGCTTTACACGGTGCTGACTTTTCCTGCGGAGATTGTTACGGAAGGTGGTGGAGCCCTGACCGTAAATGAGCAGGCCGAGCTCATTGAATCCGAGTTTAAACACTATTTTGATGGTAGTCCTGCCCGAAAGAGCCGTTTCGAAACGACAAGCGGAGAAGCATTCTCCGCTCCTCTTACGCTGACGCCTCAGGGTGAATTGAATTTAAACGCTGGTGACAGAGACCAGCCCGGACGGAATCCACAGATCTCCGCTGGCTTTATCGCACCGAGTCACGACTTCTTCGTGCTTGCTGAAGGTGTTCCCGGAATTTTTTCTCTGCGCGATGGAAATCCGGATTTACCGTCTCTTGATGAGTTTTCGGCGCACCAGGTACTCGTCGGAATAAAGAGGAATGACACTCCCGAGTTGGAAGGTAAAAAATATCGTCTAGTCGGTGTAAAATTTGATGTCGACAATAACGTCTTTAGCATTAGCCCTTGGTCGGAAGACGCTTCATTAGTTTTTTCTGCCAACATGGAGGGGAAATGGAAAATGTCTCAGAAGGGCAAGGAAGTCGCGTTCGCCAACAGTGACCAACAAGGAATCACCAGTACCGAGAGCAGTGACCAGCTTCGCTTTTCATACACAGTGGATCCTGATGGGCGAATCTTTTTCGATATGAGTCGGCTTGCAGGCTTGGAGCAGGCTTTAGTCAATGGATATGCCAGCCTGGATAGCGAAGTATTGGTTTTCTCGCATGCTATCTCTCTAAACGACGCCACCAATGGGGAAATTGGAATGTGGCTGGGTCTATGTACTAATTGCGACTAGATCTGGATTGCCGCTAGCGGGAAATGTTGATCGGGCGCGGGGGGTAAATGGTGGATTATCTGCGGTGGGCTGTTTCTATTGCATCCCCCCAAGTCTTTGTCTAGAATTGCGCACCTTCAAACGGGACAGGCGTCTGTCTGCCCCGCATAGCGCTTAGCTGGCGTAGCTCAGTAGGTAGAGCAGCTGATTTGTAATCAGCCGGTCGGGGGTTCGATTCCTCTCGCCAGCTCCATTATTCACCGGTGCATTCCGGTCATCTCGATAACAATTCCCCAGCAAGGGCGCATTTCCTTTAAAGCCCTGTCTGCGGGCGAAGTCTCTGGCTCTATTGGTCGCTGCGGGCGGCTCACGATCGAAGAGTAGGGATCAGCTCAAAATGAGAGTCGCGATCCAGGGTGTGATCAGGAACGTAATGATCAGTATCTTGTAGAGGCCAATCAGCAGGTACAGTGACTGCGCAACCCGTTCCTCGGGTAGGTGAAAAAATCGCCCGTGAATCCTGTAGATCAATCCGGGTGCCAGCATTGTGACAATACTGCTCAGCGCCAGAAAGCCCATGTTGATGAGCGCCGACCAGAAAAGCAGCTCACTCCATTGGTCCATTGTCATACCGTCTGCTCCTTCCCGTTTCGGCGAGTATTGTTGTGCCTTCTTATATATGTACCCGGTAAATGGACAAATATGAAGTAGGTTGCTCAAAAATTGAGCGTAAAGGCGACCTGGGAGTACTTGAAGCAGGGCTTGTTTCGAGCTTCTCGACGATAAGTGCAAGAGTGTGCGTAAGTCGATAATTATATTGGGGGAAGTGGTTGACAAGAGAGGGGTCGATACGGACAATGTGCCGCCTTCTGGAGGGGTTCCCGAGTGGCCAAAGGGATCAGACTGTAAATCTGACGCGAAAGCTTCGGTGGTTCGAATCCACCCCCCTCCACCAGATATTGGAAGTACCGGGAGGTGCATCCATCGGATTAACTCGTTGATCTGTAAAGGGAATTTTGGTTTAGAGTGCAGCGGGTGTAGTTCAATGGTAGAACCTCAGCCTTCCAAGCTGATGATGCGGGTTCGATCCCCGCCACCCGCTCCAGAGTTAGAAGGCTAAGTGCTCATATAGCTCAGTCGGTAGAGCACTTCCTTGGTAAGGAAGAGGTCACCGGTTCAAATCCGGTTATGAGCTCCACTTCTACAGTGAGTATTTTTTGTAGTTGGTTTGTTAAACGAAAGCGGTTCAATGCAAAGGCTAAGGCCGGTGTAATAGGAGATTGTCGTAATGGCAAAAGAGCAATTCGAACGTACTAAGCCCCACGTAAACGTGGGTACCATCGGTCACGTTGACCACGGTAAGACTACCCTGACAGCAGCCCTGACCCGCGTATGCGCGGAGACCTGGGGTGGCGAGTTGGTTGCCTTTGACGGCATCGACAACGCACC
>JBALVN010000009.1:0-31824 GCA_036961455.1 Halioglobus sp.
TCCCAGGAAGACCTTGGATTATGAAACACCAGCTGCTAGATTTAATGCCTGTGTTGCATCGACCGCTTGAGATCGCAGGTGAAAGCGGACATAAGGGAGTCGTTTAAGTCTCCCATACGCATCCCACTGTAGACGCTGTGCTTTAAAGCCAGTGGAATAGGGATGTTCTCAACACGGTCACTGTTAGGGTGCACACGTCCGCACACGTTCACTTGGCTGAGAAGATTAGGTGGCGCGCCTGCCTGACGATACACTTCGCGCTATGGCTATCATCCCCGCTCACATCTGACCCACCATCAAGAAAGACTGCGTCGATACCTGGCGGGCGCGTGGGCGGATACCCGTGCCGACCAAGGCAGGCAAGATTCTGGAGCTGGCGATTGAGACCCTTTACGAGACCACCCACGTCGATGGGCTGGCGCTGGACCTCCTGGTCGAAGGGCGAGCGGTTAAGACATCGCCGCTAAAGCGATTCGGGGTGCTGTTTGCTGATACCAAGCCAGAGGATGAGTACCCGATACCCGTGCTGTGGGTCTGTGATGGTTTGGGTACTTGGCTTATAGCCACAAAAGCTGGATGATTGAGTTTTTACGCAAGGAAACTATGAGTATGCAGGAAAAGACGAGAAAACGGCTGACCGTGGCCTTAATTTGGCTCGTGGGAGGGGTGTGCGTTAGTGGGGTTTACCTTATAAATTTCTATTCAGCCGACTTTCTGGAGACCGACCCGCTGCCCTATATGGTTGCATTGATAAGTTATGAGGATGCGGTAGCGATTCGTATAGGCTGGGCTGAAATTATGGCGGCGAATACCGCCCTATTTCTTAGCCTCTTCGCAGGTATGTTGATTATCTATTCAACGAAAGCTAAAGACTTAAAGTTCCCAGCGATTTTTACATTAGCGTTTCTCTATATCATCGCTGCCGGTTACGCGCATAAACAGTGGACCGCTGCTTACGAGGAGGCGTCTATTGCTCAGTATCAGGCGGATACTGCTACAGTCTCTGAAGATTATGCCGAAAAGAGATTTGAGGGCCGCCGATGGATGGGCGGCAGATATACAGGGGGTTTTCTTGCTGGCGTTTATTTACCTGCATTCCTGTTTGTATTTGGCTGGTACCGGGAGTCGCACCGCAGAGTATATGCCGATCACGAGCGAGCGCAGCACCTTGCCCGTGAGTCGATGCTGTTACTCGCTAAACGTAGCGAAGACCCCAATATTCCTTTCACAATAGACGAGGAACTCAGCTTCGCTATTGAGTTTATCGAAGAGATTTATAAGGTAAATAACAATCTGGGCTTACAGTTTTTCCAAAAGATAGACGAAGACCAAAAGTCCCCATTCATTAACTCCGTCATCAGGATGCTTGATTCTTCGCAGCTTCCCGCCCGACTCCTCGCTTGGTACTGGCTCAGTAAATACTTGACCGATGAAACCGAAAAGAAAGAGATGCAACGGGCGTTCTGGGGACTACTCAATGACCACGCTTCTAAGGGCGGCCAAGTTGCAGATGTATTGCTCAACGACCCCGACAACCCCTACGGGGAGCACGTTGGACGTTGGTGATGACTGTTAGGCGGGCAAGCAGCACCAGAGAGCGAATCCGATGCTGCCACCTGCGAGGGAGCAGGCAGCCCCGAAAAAGCTCCCACATGACTCCCATTGCAGGCTGTCATGGAGGAGGGCAGTGGTATCAGGGGTCTCTTAACATTACCTGTGTTGGGAGGTTATACACACGTCCGCTTTCGCCTGCGATCTCAAGCGGTCGATGCAACACAGGCATTAAATCCTGCCCACGGGCTGCTTTCGCCTAGAAGCAAACTATTGGTCTACAATATTCTAAAGGGTTAATTTCGACTCAAGAGGAACTCGTGATAATTGTGATTCCGCTTTTTCGACTGAGTTATTTCTATCTAAATGGGTGTTAGGTGGCCAAACACACAGCAAATATGCGCGTGAGAGTGCGCCCAGCCGAGAAATCGGACGCCGACATCGTCATTAGTCTCTACCAGCAGTTCGGTAGTTACGTGCAGGAACTATCACCGAATATATCGATAGCAGAAGGACTGTTCGACGCGGAGCGGTATAGGGCAGATGGGTTCGGTGAGAATCCGGCATTCTGGGCCCTTATTGCGGAGGAAGGTAATGAGGCAGTTGGCTACTTACTCTATTATTTTGGTTATGACTCTCAGTGCGCTTATAGAACTATGCATCTGGTAGATCTGTACGTTGCCGAAAAGCACCGCAGCCACGGAGTCGGGCGCGAGTTCATGAAACGCGCCAAGGAAATTTGTACAAAATCTAACGTAAAGGAAATTGTTTGGTCAGTCTACAAACCGAACCGTGGGGCCCGCGAATTTTACGACAAATTGGGCGCGAAACTAGACGATGACGCGCATTACATGTATCTGGAAGTAGAAAAACTCAAGGCTTAGCCTCAAATGCAGTTTTCGGTCTGTGGCTAAGGTCTCCCTTGAGGTGAAAGATGAATACTTACAGATACCATCGTTATCTCAGGGTCAGTGCGTCCGAGGATTGGGGCAGGGCGCGAAGCTGATGACCTTGTTACGTATTTCTATACGAATAGGCATATTTTATTCTCGTCTAAATCTCTGACATATGCCGCAAATCTACCAGAGCGCACACCTGGCTCCCCCTCACTTAAACCGCCGAGTTCAAGCGCTTTTTTATACAAGCGAGAAACCTCCTCTGCTGAACCCAAGTTCAAACCTAGCATTGAACCGTTCCCATTTGACGCTTGCTTTTCGTCAAATGGCTCAGCTATACCAAACATAAAGTCTTCGTTTCCCCAAACCGTCATTCGACCATTTGAGTGAATTTTGCTCACTCCGCTGCCTTCAAAAAATGCGTCATAGAAAGCTATAGCCTTCGGCGTAGAATTTGTTCCGAATACAAAATAGTTCATTTTCATGCTCTTAACCTCACTGATATTTAACAACTCATTAATAAGAAAAAATCTAATGGAAACGGGATTTTCATTTTTAAGTAATGGCCGCAATGAGTCTTGCCTAGCACTGAGGGTTTGAAAATCGGCTTTCGCGTCAGAAGGGACTAGGCAAACGAGTCATTGTCAGGGGGTCGACCCAGCGATCAAATTCATCTGCAGTGAGCAGACCTAGTTCAATTCCAGCAGATTTAAGAGAAATGCCATTTGCATAGGCCAATTTGGCGATACTGGCGGCGTTGTCATAGCCAATGTGCGGGTTCAGAGCGGTGACCAACATCAGCGAGTTTTCCATCAGTTGCTTAATGCGATCTTCATCGGCCTTTATGCCAATCACGCAGTTGTTTGTAAAACTGGTGCAGACATCTGCTAGTAACCGAATTGACTGTAGTACGTTATAGGCCATGACTGGCTTGAATACGTTCAATTCAAAATGGCCACTGGCGCCGGCGATAGTCACTGTAGTGTGGTTGCCCATTACCTGGGTGCAAACCATAGTTACCGCTTCACACTGTGTCGGGTTTACCTTGCCGGGCATTATCGAGGACCCCGGTTCGTTGGCTGGCAGAATAATTTCCCCAATTCCCGAGCGCGGGCCAGAGCCTAGAAGGCGAACATCGCTGGCTATTTTCATCAGACTGACTGCAAGCACGTTAAGCATGCCAGAGACCTCCACCAAAGCATCATGTGCGGCAAGCGCCTCAAACTTGTTTGGCGCTGTTTCAAAGGGCAATCCCGTGAGCAGTGCCATATTGGCCGCAAACCCTTCAGCAAAACCGACTGCGGCATTAATCCCGGTGCCGACCGCCGTTCCGCCCTGTGCCAGTTGATAGAGACTGGGTAGTGCAGACTTCACCCGCTTGATACCGTTACTGACTTGCGTTGTATAGCCGGAAAATTCTTGCCCAAGTGTCAGAGGCGTTGCGTCCTGCAGATGGGTGCGTCCATTTTTCACCAGGCCGTCGAAAGCTTGCGCTTTGTCGTTCAGGGCAGCACTTAGTCCTGACAGTGCCGGCAGCAGCGAGTTGGTAATCTCGCAGGCAACGGCAACGTACATCGCAGTAGGAAAACTGTCGTTTGAACTCTGCCCCATGTTGACATGATCATTGGGATGGACAGGTGTTTTGGATCCTAGGACGCCACCTAGCAACTCGTTGGCCCGGTTAGCGATTACCTCATTGGCATTCATATTGGATTGTGTGCCAGAACCGGTCTGCCAGACAGAGAGCGGGAAGTGGTCCTTCAGGCTGCCGTCTATTACCTCATCTGCAGCCAGCACGATAGCGCCTGCAAGTTCTTTGGGTAAAAGTCCTAATTCCAGGTTGGTCATCGCAGCCACTTTTTTTTGTAAGCCAAGGGCGACGATCAACACTTGAGGTATCTTTTCTTCACCTATTGCGAAGTTATGCAAGCTGCGCTGGGTTTGCGCTCCCCAGTAGCGATCAATAGAAACTTCTATTTCGCCAAGAGAATCAGACTCCAGTCGTGTTTTCTGCCTTGCCATATTTTCGTCTCCGCCAGCAAGCCGGCTGCTGCCACTGATTTCTACGCGCTATATATCCGCCGGCATTTTGGTGATCGACTTGAACCAGGGTAGCTCAACGACAGTGGCTTGTCGTACGTCGTCATCAGTAACCTTTACTCCTACTATGGTGCCAGGTGTCGTCAGCGCCGTTGGAATGTTGACCAAGCCAATATTGTGCTCCAGTCGAGGCGAGAAACAACACCGGGTGAGGTGTCCTATTGCCTGATCATCGTGCAGTACATCCCAGAACTGGTCATTACCGGCGATCGCTGCGCCTTCGATGTTAACACCGACCAGGCGCCGTGGCGTACCTTCACGAGCGACACTCTGCAACGCTTCGCGACCTATGTAGTCTATAGTTTTGTCCAGGTTCAACAGCCGTTCCATGCCAATAGTGAATGGCGTGTCGTGGTGCGTAATATCAGAACAGTAAGACAATATCCCACCCTCAATGCTGCGAATAGTCGAGGGAGTAGCAGGCTTTATGCCGAATTCTTCGCCTGCTGCCATACACAGGTCCCAGAGCTCAGTACCGCGGCTGCCATCACGCAGATAAATTTCATAGCCCAGCTCTCCGCTCCAACCCGTTCTGCTGAGCACCACAGGAATACCCTGTAACTCGAGCTCGACTAGATGAAAGTAGCCCATCTCAATGGCAACCGGTCCGAACAGCTTGCGAGCCACCTTTGGCGCCAGTGGCCCTTGCAGTTGCAATGGTGACACATCCGGTTCGTGTACTTTGACATCCAGCCCCGAGCGCGCCGCCACACCCTTCGCCCACAGCAGAACATCTCCGTCCCCTGGGGACAGCCAGAACTTACCTTGTGCCAGGCGCAACATCACAGCGTCGTTGACAATGCCACCATCGTTGTCGGTGAAAACCACGTAGCGGCAGCGTCCTACAGGGCACTGACTGATATCTCTTGGTGTCAAAATTTGCACCAATTGCTCCGCGTCCGGTCCGCTAACCTCGATCTGGCGTTCGCTGGCAACGTCCCACAGGGTTACTCCCTGCACGATGTTCCAATATTCGTCTATGGGATCGCCATAGGTGGTAGGTAAATACATGTGGTTGTAGACGGTAAATGCTTTCGCCCCAGCGCGCACGGTCGCATCGTAATAGGGTGATTTTCTTACCCGTGGACCGATGGTGAGGTAGGGCAAGGAAGGACCGTTTTTATTCATTATATTGTTCTCCTAGGCAAGCTCCCGGGTAAGTTTTTCGATGACCTCCCGGGCCCAGTCCATGGTGGACTGAATTTGATTAAAACTGAATATGTAGAACCCACCGATAGCAAGCGAGTCATCCTCTATCGGGACCCGCAAAGCATCAAGCAATTCGTCTGGCTGGTAGTGCGACGATCTCAGTAACTTGCCCGCCAGGCTGCGCTGTTTGCGAGCGAAACGAGCAGACTCGCCTACGCCAATACGCAGGGACGTGCGAAACAGCTTGCCGCGGTCGATGACACCCGGTAAACCCAGCCACACAGGCAGGTGTATTCCGCGCGCTCGAGCGTCTGTCAGCCAGCGCAATAGCTGCTGCGCATCAAAGCACATCTGGGTCACCATGTAGGTCGCCAGTTCCTGCTTTGCACCCAGTGCCTCAAACAACACCGTGTCGTCGATACTGGGGTGGCCCTCGGGGTAGGCGGCAACACCAAGATGTTTGAAACTATGGCCAATTTCATGCAGGTCGCGCAATAGCGTCAGGGATGAGTCGTAGGCGCCTAGCGGGGTAGGGGTATCGCCTCCCGGTACGAACATAGACTCAACACCCTGGTTGCCAAGCTGCTGCACAATATCCTTGAGGTGGTCGCGGTCGCGCACCTGCCGTGCGGCAATATGCGGTACCAATTGGAAATTATGCCCCTGCATCTTGCTGACCAGATCCAGCGTCGCGCCAAGACCCTGCTTGGGTGAGCAAGTAATGCCCAGTTGTGCGCCATCGGGCAACCTTAGCAGCGCTTCCTCAATGCCATCCACCGGGAAGACTTCCAGGTAGAGTTCTTCCATACATTTTTGCAGTAGAGGCATGCTGAGGGTCACTGTTCTAGCTGATGTTTTGACGGGCATCATGCTATCCTTGCGCGCTCACTGCAAGCCTCTAAAAGCGCATTAGTTTTATTGGGTAAAGCATCATTTTTATTGTGGGTTTATAAGGTTTTGGGCCGCCAGGAGAGCAGCATGTACATCGATGGGAAATGGCAAAATAGCGAGATGAAATTCCCTGTTTATAACCCGGCTAATGGTGCGCAAATTGGGGAAGTGGCTGACGGCAATCGAGAGGATGCCAGGCGCGCGATCGATGCGGCGGCGGCGGTGCTTCCGGCCTGGTCTGCGACCACCGCCTACGAGCGGTCCCGCTGCCTATACACCGCGCACGAATTGATGATGGAACGGCAGGTTGCGTTGGCCGAGTTGATGACCCAAGAGCAGGGTAAACCGCTGAAAGCGGCTATGAACGAAGTAAAGTATGCTGCCGACTTTTTGTTATGGTTCGCTGAAGAGGCCAAGCGTATATACGGCGAAACCATTCCCTCTGCTCGCAGTGATCAGCGGTTCATAGTGCAAAAACAGCCAGTCGGTGTCGTCGCTGCGATAACGCCCTGGAATTACCCAATCTCGATGCTGACGCGCAAGATTGCACCCGCGCTGGCTGCGGGTTGCACCGTGGTGCTAAAGCCGGCAGAAGCTACGCCATTATGCGCTATCGCAGTGTTTGAAATATTGCACGAGGCAGGCGTTCCTGCCGGTGTGGCAAATCTGGTGACTGCCGCAAACCCGGTTCCTATTGGAGAAGAATTTTGCACTAATCCATTGGTGCGAAAATTGACTTTCACCGGCTCCACTGCTGTCGGTAAGCGTCTGGCGCAAGATGCGGCACCGCAACTGAAGCGAGTGTCTATGGAACTCGGTGGCCATGCTCCCTTCATTGTCTTCGAAGACGCTGACCCTGAACATGCCGCCAAAGGCCTGTCACTGGTGAAGTTTCTAAACACTGGCCAGGCCTGTATCAGTCCCAATCGAATTTTTGTGCAACGCAGTATTGTTAAGCCGTTTCTCGCCACGCTACAAAGCCGTATCGAAAAGCTACGTGCCGGTGATGGAATGGACCCGGCCAATAGTATTGGCCCGCTGGTAAACGACGCAGCAGTAGTTAAGGTAGAGCGCCAGGTGCAAGATGCTGTGACTCAGGGTGCGCAGCTTCATATTGGCGGTCAGCGGCTGACCGATGACGGCTTGGATAACGGCCACTTTTACGCAGCAACATTGCTTAGCAATGTAACACCACAGATGCTGATCTACCGCGAGGAAACCTTCGGTCCCGTTGCTGCTGTAATCCCTTTCGATAATGAAGACGATGTATTGGCTATGGCTAACGATACCAACTACGGTCTGGCGGCTTATGTTTATACCCAGAATTTATCTCGAGCGATGCGCAGCTTCGAAGCCTTGAATTTCGGTATTATCGGCATCAACGACATCAATCCCACCAGCGCCGCTGCGCCCTTTGGCGGAATGAAACAAAGTGGTCTGGGCCGAGAGGGCGCCAGGGAAGGGATTGAAGAATACCTGGAAACCAAGCTCGGCGGTTTCAGCATTTAATGTGCCGTCTGGCGCGTGAGTAAGGAGAATACTATGGCAGGCCCTAAATACCCTGGACTGGACACCCTGGCGTTACACGCTGGCGCTCAGCCAGACCCTACAACCGGCGCCCGTGCTACACCGATTTATCAAACAGCATCGTTCAGCTTTCCGGATTCAGACTACGCAGCCTCGCTGTTTAATATTGAGCGGGCAGGGCACGTCTATTCGCGGCTGAGCAACCCCACCAATGCCGTGCTCGAAGAGCGTATTGCGGCGCTTGAAGGAGGCATAGGCGCAATCGCCACGGCATCCGGGCAGGCAGCACTGCACCTGGCCATCGTCACACTGATGGGCGCAGGTTCACATATCGTAGCGTCTGCGGCCGTTTATGGTGGCACGCACAACCTGCTGGCCTACACGCTGCCGCGCTTTGGAATTGAGACCACATTCGTTGACCCACGTGATCCCCAGGCTTTCGAGCAGGCTATTGAGGATAATACTCGGCTGGTGTTTGCAGAAACACTTGGGAATCCAGGGCTGGACGTGCTCAATATTCCAGCGGTTGCGGAGGTGGCTCACCGCGCTGGACTACCGCTCATGGTCGATTCAACGTTCACCACCCCTTATTTGCTCAAACCTTTCGACCTGGGCGCCGACCTGATACAGCATTCAGCTACTAAGTTTCTCAGTGGCCACGGCATCGTGATTGGCGGCCTGCTGGTGGACAGTGGTCGTTTCGATTGGGATGCATCGGGTAAATTTCCCACTCTGAGTGAACCCTATGAGGGTTTTCATGGAATGGTCTTTACCGAAGAATTTGGCCCGGCTGCGTTTATCACCCGAGCTCGCAAGGAAGGGCTGCGCGATTTTGGCGCCTGTATGAGTCCCACTTCAGCGTTCCATATTCTGCAAGGCATTGAGACTCTGGGCATGCGCATGCAGCGACACGTGGAAAACACACGCATTGTTGTTGAGTTTCTCAATGGTCAAGACATGGTTACGGCAGTGTCCTACCCGGAACTGGCTGAGCATCCAGATCATGATTTGGCTGCTGAATTAATGCCGCGTGGCTGTGGCGCTGTTTTCAGCTTCGATCTGCAAGGCGGCAGGGATGCGGGGGTAGCCTTTGTCGATGCGTTGGATTTGTTTTCGCATTTAGCCAATGTAGGCGATGCCAAGTCGCTGGTGATTCACCCGGCTAGCACCACGCATCACCGTATGGACGCTGCGGCTCTTGCAGCCGGAGGCATTACCGAAGGCACCATACGCCTTTCGATTGGACTGGAGGACCCCGAGGACCTCATAGGAGACCTGAAACAAGGTTTGCGGGCTGCTGGCAAGGTATTAGTGGCAAAGGAGGGCGGTCAATGAAGGTCGAGGTAAATGGTAGCATCGCCTACTGCTACACCAACAGTCGTGACATTGATCCCAGTAAAGAAAGTGTGGTGTTTATTCATGGTTCCGGCATGGATCACACAGTCTGGACGCTGGCATCCCGCCACTTTGCGCGCCATGGCCGCAATGTTATTACTCTCGACTTTCCAGGGCACGGGCGCTCCGCCGGAGAGCTAGTCCCTGACATTGAAGGCATGGCTGACTGGGTGGTTGATCTTATGAGTGCCCTTGGCGTGCAACGTGCCGCGCTGGCAGGTCACAGCCTTGGAAGCCTGGTGGCGATGGATTGCGCTGCTCGCCACCCGGAGCGTGTCCGTGCATTGGCGATGGTAGGTACCACCATGCCAATGCCTGTGTCCGATGCGATACTCGATGCAGCAAAAGCAGATGATCACGCAGCCTTCGATATGCTCACCCAATGGGGGTACAGCAAACGTCATCAGTTTGGGGGTAATCGTAATTCGGGTATCTGGATGCAGGGCAGTACGCTGCGCCTATATGAGCGCGCCCGTCCAGGTGTGCTCTATAACGACATGAACGCCTGTAATAGTTACACGGTCGGGCTGGACCGGGCCAAGCAGGTCCAGTGCCCGGTGCTACTGGTCCTGGGTAACGATGACCGCCTGACCCCGGTGCGCAGCACTATGGCCCTGCAAGCAGCGCTGCCTGCGCCAGACGTTGTCACGTTGGAAGGCGCTGGTCACACCATCATGGTAGAAGCGCCTAATGCTTTGCTGGACGCACTTCATCGAATCTTGTAAGCCAGTCAGATACCGTCGACAGTCTATCCGCTTGTGCGGTTGCAGACTCTTCACCGGTCAACTTGCCGCAAATATAGTCCAGACTTTTTCGCAGTCATGCCAGGTGTAGCAAACACCTGGCATCTATTGTCGCCTAAGCACTAATGGCTGCGTCTGTTTCCGCCACCAGAATGGGGGCGCGCTCCACCGCCAGATCCAGCACGTCCTCTGCCTTGTGATCTGCCACCGTTGTTGCCTCGGCCGCCAGAGTTTCTTCCGCCACGGCCATTCTGGATCGGCTCAGCCTTGATGCTGGGATCAATGTCGTAGCCAGGCAGGTTGATCTTCTCAATATTGGTGCCCAGCAGTTTCTCGATATCGTGAAGCAGTTTCAACTCATCGACGCATACCAGCGATACAGCGTTGCCCTCACGGCCCGCTCGCGCTGTTCGGCCTATACGATGCACATAGTCTTCGGCAACATTGGGCAGTTCAAAATTGACCACGTGGGGCAGTTTATCGATATCGATGCCGCGCGCGGCGATATCGGTAGCAACCAATACTCTTACAGAACCCTGCTTGAAGTTTGCAAGTGCCTTGGTTCGGGCACCTTGTGACTTGTTACCGTGGATCGCGGCAGAGGTAATGCCGTCTTTGCCAAGCTGCTCGGACAATTTGTTCGCGCCGTGCTTGGTGCGGGTAAATACCAGCACCTGCTGCCAGTTTTCCTCACCAATTTTCTGCGACAAAAGCTCACGCTTGCGGCTCTTGTCGACAGGGTAGACGATCTGGCTTACCAGCTCTGTAGCGGTGTTTTGCGGTGTGGCCTGTATCTCAACTGGGTGATTGAGGAATTCCGATGCCAGCGTCTTGATCTCTTTGGAGAAGGTCGCTGAGAAAAGCAGGGTTTGACGCTGCTTGGGAATGGCATTCAATACTTTGCGAATATCGCGGATGAACCCCATATCGAGCATGCGATCGGCCTCATCCAGTACCAATATCTCCACCTTGGACAGATCAATGCTTCGCTGTTGTAGGTGATCAAGTAGACGCCCTGGGGTGGCTACGACGATATCGACGCCCTTGATGAGCTTTTGTTTTTGGGGGTTAATGCTGACACCGCCAAAAATGACTGCTGAGCGAAACGGCAGGTATTGGCCGTAGTCGCGAACGCTTTCGTGTACCTGGGCTGCCAGTTCGCGCGTTGGGGTGAGCACCAACACCCTGGGGTGGCGTTTTTTGCCTTCAACGTAGCTACCTTGCAGCCGTTGCAGTAAGGGGAGAGTGAATCCTGCAGTTTTTCCTGTGCCGGTTTGAGCACCGGCTAATACATCCTTACCCTGCAGTACCAGTGGGATGGCCTGCTCCTGGATAGGGGTGGCTTCATCGTAACCTTGTTTCTCAACGGCACGCAGCAGTTCAGCCGAAAGGCCGAGATCTTTAAATAACATTTTGTATATTGCTCCTGGATTGCTCTTTATGAGCGTGCCTGACCAAAACGCAAAAATGGTTTCGCGAGTGGTTCGGTCCAGGCTTGGAATTCTGGGTGGTATCAAACATCACAGGTTGTGATGCAGATGTTAGGCGCAGACCGATGTGCGCCAGGACGGCGCGCACTATACCAAAGCTCAGAGTAAAAGATAGCGGTAGTTTTACACCCGCGTAAGTGCAGACACAGATTACGCCCTGAAAAAAGTAGGTCTTTTGACCTTATAGTCGCGTACACTGCCGCGCTCGATTAGCCGCTCAAAGCATCTCGTTGCCGGCATCACCCAGTGTCTTTAATGACCGGAGAACAGCAATGTCTGACAAATTTTTCTTTAAAGGCCGCCAGAACGCGAGGAAAGACCATTCCGAAGCAGGCTATACCGCTAAGGGAGTTCTTAAGACTGGCAGCAAGAAATACCCACTGCAGCTTACGGTTGAATCCGAGCAGCGCCGGGAAGAAGTGGCGGCACTCGTTGCAGAGCATGCGCTTTTTGCAGATATTAAGGTCATAGCCGCTGAGGGCGACAACCAGGAAAATATTGCCGAACTGACAGCGCTGATCAACCGGAGTGACACGGTAACAGTTAACAAAAAACCTAACCGCAACGAGCCCTGTTCCTGTGGTAGTGGGAAGAAATACAAGAAGTGTTGCGGCTAAGCCCTTTGCAGGCAGCTTAGCTTCTTGTCACGAAAGTGGCGGACGGCTGTCCGCCATGAGCTGATCCAGTTTACGTTGCGCGAGTTTAGTATCATCAAGGTCTCGCAATTCAATCATTTCGCAGCCGTCGCGCACCATTTCAGCAATTGATACCGGGTAATGCCTGCAGTCCTCTGGACGATCATGATAGATGCGACAAGCATATTGAATAGCTTCAGACTCTGGCGCTGCAGGCAGCACCTCCAGCCATGGGCAGCACGTCAGCTGTTCACCACTAACAGGGTCCATCCAGATCTTCCCATTGGCCACATAGCGCGCTATGGCAGGCCTGAATGTCTCCCAGGCCTGAATCTCCTCGTGCGTTGCTGACAGGCCACCGTCACTATAGGCAATACAGCATTTGCCGCACTGGTTACATTCTTTCACTGTGTGTTTTTCCTCCAGTGTTTAACGTCGATCGCTGCACGGACAAAAAAGAGCCTTTGAACAAGATAGTTTACGCTTCATTGGACAAATTAAATCCATCGGCAGGCTGAAATAGCTTATGCTACGCAGCTTAGGCTGAACATTTTGAAAGGAATTGCCAATGGCCAAGCCAAACTACTCATTTGAGAAACGTCAGCGAGAGCTGGCCAAGAAAAAGAAGAAAGAAGAAAAACGCCTGCAGAAGCTCAAAGCGAAGGAAGAGGGTGCACAAGAAGAGGACCAGCCAGAAGTTACTGGTGAGGACTCAGTGGATAGTAATGCCTGAGCTCGGAGGGAGTGGTGTTTCGCGAATCACTCGATACTGCAAGTGAGAGCGAGGACCAGAATTAACTGCAGTGGCACCAGGATTGGTAGCCACTGCTGCTAGTATAAATCTGCCTAGAGCGGAACAACCTTGTTCGCGCATGGGCCTTTTTGGCCTTGGCCAACTTCAAACTCAACCGCTTGACCGTCATTCAAAGTGGCAAAACCGCCGCCCATTTGGATTTCAGAATGGTGCACAAACAGGTCTTTGCCGCCGTCTTCAGGGGTAATAAATCCAAAACCTTTGTCTGCGTTGAACCACTTAACTGTACCTTTGCTCATTATATTCTCTCTAAATAATGGTGAATCATTGCCATTTTCCACATTCGGATTCACCGTTCCGAAGCAGACACCGTAAAGTACTCATACCGCAGAAATCTGCAGCATTGGGAGAGTATAAGTTACCCAAAGGCTTACGGGTACTGACTTATTGCAACATAGCCAAGTTTTTACTTTAGGTTTCAGAGGTAAATTGAGGCAACGCCACTGGTTTTTAGTGTACGTGAAGTCGGTACTGAGAAAGCACTTCAAGCTTTCGTTAATATTAATGCATTTTAAAACAATGATTTAACGATGCTTGTTAATGTGCTTTCATGCTTATAAAGCCCCGTTGGAGCACGGTATCAGGCTGGAGAACCCACTAGATTCCCCTAATACAAAAACTGTTCGCATATTGCCAATACCCCACCTCATATTCGATTGCCCCAGCTGATTTGATAAAAATTGTCATCCCAATAGAGCGGTTTTGCCCTGTATTGAATGTTTCACCACCCTCATAGTGACGCCAATTCGAGTACGGAGTAGTGATAGATGACAGACAATATGCGGTTTGACGAGCGGGTAGTCGTGATTACGGGTGCGGGAGCAGGCCTTGGCCGGTCTCATGCTCTGGACTTTGCCCGGCGCGGCGCCAAAGTAGTGGTAAACGACCTGGGCGGAGGCGGTCATGGTGAAGGCAAGAGCAGCGACGCTGCCGACGCAGTAGTAGAAGAGATACTCCAGGCAGGCGGAGAGGCGGTTGCCAACTACAATTCGGTTGAAGAGGGTGAGGCTATTATTCGTACCGCTTTGGATAACTTCGATGGTGTCGATGTGGTCGTCAACAACGCCGGTATTCTTCGCGATGCCAGTTTTGCCAAGATGACGGATGAAGACTGGGATTTGATTTATAGAGTCCACGTTCTGGGCGCTTACAAAGTGACTAAAGCGGCCTGGCCAATCATGTTGCAACAAGGTTACGGCCGCATTGTGAATACCGCATCAGCGGCTGGAATTTACGGCAATTTTGGTCAGGCTAACTATGCTTGTGCCAAACGTGGGCTTATCGGTCTAACCAACACGCTTGCTATAGAAGGTGCCAAAAAGGGTATCAAAGCCAACGTGATCGCTCCTGTGGCGGGCTCACGCTTAACGGAATCCATTCTTCCGAAAGAAGTTGTCGAGGCGCTCAAACCTGAACTGGTCACACCATTGGTGATTAAGCTGTGTGCCGAAAATAACCAGGAGACGGGTTCTTTGTTTGAGGTCGGAGCCGGCTGGATATCAAAATTGAGATGGGAACGCAGCAAGGGAGCCTGTTTCTCGCCGAGTGAGGAGTTGAGCGCCGAGCAGGTTGAAGCGGCCTGGGAGCAGATAGGCGACTTCACTGACGCGGATCACCCAAGCAGTTGTCAGGATACCTTCGCGCCGGTCTTCGGTAACCTTGGGATCAAAATGTAGGAAGGGGGAGACAATATGAGCAATGCATTTGTAGCAGGTGTCGACATGGTGAAGTTTGCCAAGCCGGGGCAGCAGAAACCCTACCGGGAAATGGCCTCTAGCGCGATTTTGGGCGCGGTAAAAGAGGCGGGCATCGATCCTTCACTGATAGAGCAGGCCTATGGCGGCTATATCTACGGCGACTCGACCTGCGCTCAGCATGCCGTTTACAACGCTTTTATGACGGGCATCCCGGTCATCAATGTCAACAACAACTGTTCATCAGGCTCGACTGCTCTGTTCCTGGCTCGCCAGGCCGTTGAGAGCGGCGCTGTCGAATGCGCATTGGCGTTTGGCTTTGAAGAAATGCAGCCAGGCGCGCTGGGTTCTCACTGGGACGACAGGGAGTCACCCTTTGATAACTTTTTGAAAGTCCTGGATGACGGCAACTACCCTGAAGGGCCGCTGGCACTTAGATGCTTTGGCGCAGCTGGCCACTATTACATGGAAAAATACGGCGCCTCACCAGACCTGTTCGCGAAGGTGGCGGTGAAGACACGCAATCACGCTATTGTTAATCCTTTTGCACTGTTTACCAGCCCACTCACGGTTGAGGAGGTCATGGGCGCTCCAGTTCTCTATATGGATTTTCTGACGCGACTGATGTGTTGTCCGCCTACTTGTGGGGCTGGTGCAGCAATCATCTGCAGCAAGGTTTTTGCCCAACGCCATAATATCCAGGGGCAAGTTGAAATTGTCGGCCAGGCGATGGCCACGGATACTGAACAGACCTGGAGTGATCCGATCAAGCTAATTGGTGCAGACATGACTCGTCGAGCCGCTCAGTCAGTGTACGAGCAATCGGGTATCGGCGTGGATGATGTAGATGTGGTAGAGCTCCATGATTGCTTCACTACCAACGAAGTTGTTACTTACGAGGGCCTGGGGCTGTGTGCTGAAGGCGAGGCCACCGCATTTGTTGATGCTGCAGATAACACCTACGGAGGAAAGTTCGTTGTTAATCCTTCCGGTGGCCTGATGTCCAAAGGGCATCCTATCGGCGCGACAGGCCTCGCCCAATGCTATGAGCTCGTTAATCAACTGCGCGGCACCGCCGGTCAACGCCAAGTGCCAAATGCCAAAATAGGGCTGCAGCATAACCTAGGTCTAGGCGGGGCCGCTGTAGTCACTATGTACAGGAGCGCATAATGTTAAACAAAGAAAATATTGGTCATCAATTCCCTTCCTTCAGCACCGACATCGAAAAGGGTCGGCTACGTTTTTTTGCTAAAGCGATTGGCGAGAAAAACCCGATCTACACCGATGAAAGTGCCGCCCAAGCTGCCGGTTATCGAACTATTCCTGCGCCACCAACGTTTATGTTTTCTGTAGACCTTGAAGGGCCTGAGCTACTACCTGTATTGACCTTGCTGGATCTCGATATAGGCAGAGTGCTTCACGGTAGCCAGGAATTCGAATACCTGGGCCAAATTTACGCAGGGGATCGTATTACCCAGCAGAGCAAAATTGTCGATATCTTCGACAAAAAGGGCGGAGCGCTGGAGTTCGTGGTGCAGCAAAGCACCTACACTAACCAAAACGATGAGCTTGTGGGCAAGGCCCAGCAAACTCTGGTTTATCGCAACTAATTCCAGGGATAATCCTTATGTCAGACATCACCGTAGGTGCACAGATACCTGCATTAGAACTTCCGCCTATCAATAGAGCGACACTTGCCCTCTACGCGGGTGCATCCGGCGATCATAATCCCGCCCATATTGATATTGATTTTGCGAAGCAGGCCGGCATGCCGGATGTTTTCGCACAGGGAATGCTCTCCATGGCCTACCTCGGACGAATGCTAACCAACTGGCAACCACAGGCAAAACTCAGGAAGTTTTCGAATCGCTTTGCGGCGATCACCCATTTGCAGGATGTAATTACCTGTACCGGCAAGGTCGTAGAACTGGTTGAACAGAACGGAGAAACCCTCGCACGCTGTGAGATTCAAGCTTTAAAGGCTACGGGAGAGCAGACTCTCGTAGGTGAAGCGTTGGTTGCAATCTAGGGGTAAGTTACGATGAATTCAGAATTAGAGCTATTTCGCGAGAATGTCCGCCGATTTGTAGCCGAACAAGTGGTTCCTAATTACCGGCAGTGGGAAAAGGATGAAATATTCCCTCGTACGCTATGGAACAAACTGGGAGAGCAGGGCCTTTTGGCAGTTGATATTCCTGAGGAACATGGGGGCTATGGCGCCGACTTTTTATTCTCGATGGTGATACAGGAGGAATTCTCCAAGGCTAACTGCGCCGCGGTGGGCGGCCCCATGGCGGTGCACTCTGACATTGTTTGCCATTACATTCTCAACCAGGGATCAGAGGCACAGAAGCAGTATTATCTGCCGAAAATGGTGAGTGGTGAATGTGTTGGTGCTGTTGCCATGACAGAACCGGGTGCTGGAAGTGACCTGCAGGGCCTGCGAACAACAGCCAAGCGGGACGGGGATGACTATATTATCAACGGCTCCAAGACCTTTATTACCAATGGGCAGCACTGCGATGTGGTAATTGTGGCCGCACGCACCAATACGGAGGTTTCCGGCGCTAAAGGCACTACGCTATTTATGGTTGATAGCGATACGCCAGGATTTCAGCGCGGCCGTAATCTGGAGAAAATTGGCTTGCACCCCAGCGACACATCAGAGCTTTTCTTTGAGGATGTACGCGTTTCCGCCGATGCAATACTGGGCCAGGTAGACCGCGGTTTTGCAGTACTCATGGGCGAGCTACAGCGTGAACGACTCGCGCTGGCGATTGGCGCAGTTGCAGCATCTGAAGGCATACTCAAAGCGACGGTGGAATACGTTAAAGAGCGCAAGGCATTTGGCGCTCCCATCGCTGAACTGCAAAACACCAGGTTTAAACTTGCTGAGGCTGCTACCGATGTGCGTATACATCGGTCATTTGTTGAGGAATGCAAACAGCTGTTTATGCGCTCAGAGCTGGATGTGGCAACGGTGAGTATGGCAAAAATGTCTTGTACGGAAATGCAGGGGCGCGTGGCAGATACTTGCCTGCAGCTACACGGCGGCTACGGTTACATGCAGGAATACGGTGTTTCCCGTGCCTTCGTAGACGCACGCGTACAACGTATTTATGGCGGTACTAGTGAAGTCATGAAAGAATTGATCAGCCGCAGCGTGTTGGCCTAATTAGCAAACAGGTGGTGCTAGTCACTATTTTTTCAGTCGGCTGGAACGATAGTGCGCGGGGCTCTGCCCAGTCCATTTTTTGAATGCCCTGCTGAATGCTGCAGGCTCGCTAAAACCTGTTCTCACCGCAATATCAATGATTAAGTTCTCGGGGTTTGCCAGCAAGCTCTGGGCCGTCTCGCAGCGAATCGCGTCCTTAATCTGCTGATAGGAGGTGCCCTCATCTGCGAGTCTCCTTCGAACAACCTGGGGACTCATGGCCAGGTCACTGCATAGCGACTCAAATGCTGGATAGCGTGCCGAATCGTTGGCTATCTCGATCAATGACGCCTTTAGCTGTGCCTGAATGCTGTTTTCGCGTCCAGGCATGTATAGAAGGTCAGCAGGGGAGTCACGCAACCAACTGTCCAGTTCAACCTGGGTCCGGGATATTCGTCTTTTTAGGTAACTTTCGTGAAATCGGAAACCGCATGCAGGTTGTTCAAACCGTATATCACAGGCAAAAAGCTCCTCGTAAAAACTTGAATGCAGCGGCTCTTGATAAGAAAAGAAAGCCTCCTGTAGCGGGATTTTTTCATCAATAGCCCAGCTGGGAAAGCGATGCCATAGCACAGTCATAAATTCAACCAGGAAGTGATTGGGGTCCATCTCACCTAAATACACTATGGGCAATAATACGACAGAGTCGCCGTCACGCTGAATTTTAAGCCCAGCTGATTCCGGCGCTAAATAGGACAGAACGCGTTCTCCTTTTCGCAACAGCTCCCCGAGCGTTTCTGCACTCAACATAAACTCACAAGCTAGACCCCAGGTGCCTATCTTTAGTGGAGTCGGGTCCAGGCCCAGGGTTTCGTTATTCGTGTCTGACCAGATTTTTTTGACAAGGCGGGCCAGCAACTCATTATCGATCCAGGCATTTTCAACTTCAGATAGTTCTACAGGGATACCTGTTTCTCTAAGGATCCCTGGCACATCCAGGCCAATTGACCGGGCGTGCCGGATAAGTATGGATACATAGTGAGTAGAGCTCTTCTTCTTGCTCATTGAAAAGCCTGGCCGCTGAAGTAAGAATTAATCATGCAAATTATGGATTATGGTCATTTATATGTTCATTTCGGTTCAGTACAGTGTATCAGCACAGTGCTTCACTGCCAGGCTTATCAAGGTTTGTAAGGCGCACGAAATCAACGCAATGGATTACAGGCCTTATGACCCACTTTACGAGTAGTGAATCCCCGCTCGACATGTTTTATCACTGGGAGCGCACTAAGCCAGACGCTGTTTACTTGCGCCAGCCCGTTGATCAGGTATGGAGGGACTACAGCTGGAGTGAGGTTGGTAATCAGGCGCGTAAAATTGCTGCGGCTCTGCAATCAATGGGACTGAAGCGCGGGCAGCGGGTCTCAATTCTGTCCAAAAACTGCGCACATTGGCTGATGGCTGACCTGGCTACAATGATGAGTGGTTGCTCCAGTGCACCCATTTTTACCAGCATGACGGCCGAGGACGCTCAATATATCATCGACCATAGTGACTCTCAGCTTTTGTTTGTTGGCCAAACGGATAATTGGGATCAGCTGAGGCATGCACTGCCTGAGCATGTGCGGGTTGTTGCTCTGCCATTTGCCGACGTTCCCGGAGCCGATTTCAGCTGGAACGATTTACTGACTAATAATGAACCGCTACCAGGTTGTCCGTCGCGACACGGTACAGATGAGATCACCACAATTTATACCTCAGGCTCTACCGGGCTACCAAAGGGAGTTGTGTACAGTTTCGATGGTGCTGGCAATATAGTGCGTAATCTGGGCCAAACCTTTCGCATGAGTGAACAAGACAGGTTTATCTCGTACTTACCGCTTGCGCATGGATTCGAACGAGCCGCGATCGATTTCATGAGCATGTATGCTGGATGCACCATCGGCTTCAACGAAAGTCAGTCGACATTCAGCGCAGATATGCAGTCGGTCAGGCCCACTTTTTTCCAATGTGTCCCCAGGCTCTGGTGTAAGTTTCAAGAAGCGGTGTTGGCAGGTATGGGAGGGGCGGGTTCACTCGAAAAGTTACTCGCTGACCCGGCCACTGCCGAGTCAACAAAAATGCGAATCAAACAAAACCTGGGCCTCGATAAGGCTCGTGTACTGACGACAGGATCAGCGCCCACGCCACTACCGCTCCACGCCTGGTACGAATCACTCGACATGCCTTTGTGTGAGCTTTATGGGCAGTCTGAAGTGCTGTCCGGCACCAGCAACCTTCCCTGGGACCGAAAACCTGGAACTCTTGGCAAGCCGACTATGAACACTGAGCTAAAAATAGGGGAGGATGGTGAGATACTGATAAGAGCAGATGCAGTAATGGTTGGCTATTTACACGAACCAGAAAAAACAGCGCAGACGCTCATAGATGGCTGGATTCACACCGGTGACAAAGGAGCGATTGACGAGGATGGATTCCTGAAAATAACGGGGCGACTCAAGGAAATATTCAAAACGGCAAAAGGCAAGTACGTGGCGCCCCTACCCATAGAGAGTTTGTTCTCCTCAAACATCCACCTTGAGCAAATGTGTCTGATGGGCAACGGCCTGCCTCAAACGGTTTTACTTGTGCAGCTGTCGGTTCGGGGCAAAGAGCTCGATAGGGACGAGGTAAAAGTCAGCTTGACTGAGCAAGTCCTCGCGATCAATACAAAGCTAGAAGGACATGAAAAAATAGCGGCAGTAGTAGTTTCTGATCGTGATTGGAGTTCAGAGAATGGCCTGGTAACGCACACGATGAAAATAAAGAGGGCAGCCTTGGAAAAACATTATAGTTCACAAGCTGAGCAAGTGTTTGTCCTGGGTGCTTCAGCGGCAGCGCCCTTGGTTGTCCAGGAGCCTATTGGTGCGAACTAGTTGTTCATAGCTTGTTAGCCACGATATGCAACACACCCGATCACGTTGCTCAGCGACCATCATCAGCTGAAACCAGCGCAAAGCCAAGGCAAATGAAATAGTCATGTAGATTAATAAGTTCGATCATTCATCTGATCCATCGCACAGGATAAATTTGGCACCAGATATATTCGCGAAGGAAACAATGATAATGAATAGAAATTTTTCTCGAACATTAATGGCTACTGCCGTAGTTCTTTCAAGCAATCAGGTTATTTCCCAGGCCCTGGAAGAGGTTGTTGTTACCGCACAGAAGCGGGTACAGAGCTTGCAGGATGTTCCTATCTCTGTGTCAGCGATATCAGGCGATGCCCTACAAGACTCTGGCGTGCAGAACATGGAGTCGGCGTCTGAGTACATACCCAATTTCAAGGTTTCGCGTAACGCGATTCAGGACACGATATCCATTCGCGGAGTTAACTCAGATTTGCAGGCCGGTGGCGATCAATCGGTTGGTATTTTCCTTGATGGTGTCTTCCGAGGTCGTGGTGTTCAGTCGCGCTTTACCTTTGCTGACATGGAACGGCTTGAGGTTCTACGTGGACCACAGGGCACTCTTTTCGGTAAAAACACAGCCGCAGGTGCACTGAATATTACCTCAAGGCGACCGACGGATGAATTTGAGGCTGAGATAAGTGCGCAGTATGAAGCCGAGTACGATGGCTCTGAAATCAGTGGTTATGTATCAGGTGCGCTTTCAGATAATGTGCGTGCTAGAGCATTTTTTCTCACCCGGGAAGTGAAAGAGGGCTGGACCAACAACGCCTATTACGACTCGGACGACCCTCAAAGTGAAGAGTGGACAGGGCGGCTGTCCCTGGATTGGGATATCACCGATAACCTGACCGCAGCATTCCGATACGAGCACTATGACTTCGATGTTGACGGTGCTGCCTATGAAATCATTCAAACAAGTCAGATTCCTTCTGCACTCGCGCCTATCTCTACCGCTGATCTTGAAGCCTTTGGTCTAATAGACGGCGAGCTTAACGGAAAGACCAATATAGGACCCGGAGTGGACCCGCTCGGTGGTTTTGTTGCCGAGATGGACGAAGGGACCAGCTTTTTTCACGAAGGAGACGGAGATGAGGCAGCAGTAACACTGAATTGGCAGCTCGATGCAGGTACTTTGACCGCGATTCTCGCGCATTCTGAATACAGCTTCGAACGCTACAATGATGCGGACTACGGCCCTCTGTCAGTGGTGAATTTCTATGACGCTGAGGATTATGAACAAGATAGCATCGAGGTAAGATTCGCTTCTGATACCGGTGGTGCACTGGAGTATATTGCAGGCATCTACTACCAGAGCGCCGAATTGGAAGCGAAAGGAGATACGCAGTTCTGGTCTCCAGCCAATTTTGCGCCACTGGGACTGAATGGTGTTCAACGCCTCCATTATCTCGACCAGGAATCTGATACCTGGGCCGCATTCGGACAAGTCACCTGGAATATTTCAGATGTGGTTAGATTGAATGTTGGGGGACGTTACACAGAGGAAGAAAAAGAAGCTGATCAAGGCGCACATCTTTACGGAAAGGTTCCGGCTACTCAGCCACATAATCCTGCACCTGGTACCGAGCTTCCCGACTTTATAGTTGGAGCTCTGGATTCACTGATGGAGATGGGTAGTCGTGCTCATGACCAGAAACTGAAGCTGGACGAGGATGATTTTTCTCCAACAGCAAGCCTCCAGTGGGATGCGACTGACGATATGATGCTGTATGCGTCGTTCGCCAGGGGATTCAAGGGTGGCGGCTTCAATGCTTTCGCGCTCGATGGCGATGCCAGCCCACAGGACGCAACCTATGATCCGGAGGAGGTTAACTCCTACGAAATTGGTGGCAAAATGTCGCTGCTTGACGGCGCTGCTGAAGTAAACGTCGCGATATTCCACATGGAATTTGAAGACATGCAAACGACCCAGTTCACGGGTAACACGGGTTTTGTCGTCAGCAACGCTGCAGAGGCAACCAGTCAGGGTTTCGAATTAGACGGCCGTTGGATGGCTACCGAAAAACTGCTGCTATCAGGAAATATTGGTTATATCGACTTTGAGTTCGATGACTATGCCGGCGCCGGCTGTACAGGCCTGCAGATATACAACATGCAGCAAGCAGGCCAAGGACAGTCTGGTGCAGATTGTTCGGCTCTGGGCATTAACGATCTGTCAGGACGCACCAATCAGGACGTGCCTGAGTGGACGGCCACTCTGGCCGCGCAATACACACAACCTATCGGAGATAACTTTGACCTCAGGTTGATTGTCGACATGAATTACAGCGATGAGTATTACGCCACAGCCGACCTCGATGAGAATACCGTTCAGGATTCCTTCACCAAATACAATGCCAGTGTAATATTTGGCCCCCTCAGTGGGCAGTGGGACTTGTCGGTGATTACTCGTAACCTTACAGATGAGGAGACTTATTCTTACGCAAATGATGTACCTCTGTTTCCAGATAGTCACTTTGTAGGTGTCGAGTCCGGTCGTACGATTGCAGTTCGAGGTCGCTACAGGTTCTAGTAAACACCACGATCCAGGCGACATTTTTCCAGGTGAACGTTTGGCGGGCTAAGGCTCGCCTTTTTTATATTCAAGTGCTGAAGAATAGCGCCGCATCAAATCGTCAGAGCATTTTGATTGCTCGAAATGTGAGTCAGCTGCCAATTTGTATGCCAACCTGGTCTTTGCGATGCAATTTGCCATGCAAAATGCAATTCAAAGTGGGAAGAGGCCCCATTCTGTAGCACCCAAATCCCCCTATATCCCTGATTATGCAGCAGTTCCTAGTTGGTTCGGCAATTGCATGGCTTGATTGAGCCGAGTGAATGCTACAACTCACGATCGGCTGATTCAAAAACAGAAAGGGACTTAATTATGTTGATCTTATCTCGAAAGGTAGGTGAATCACTGGTAATTGCCGACGACATTATTGTGACCGTACTTGAAATTCGAAATCAGCAGATTCGAATTGGCATTAGCGCACCTCGCGATGTAGACGTTCATAGAGAGGAGGTGTATGAGCGAATAGCAGCGGAGAAGCAAAGCGGCCCAAAGGAGCTGGCGGACCCGGGTTATATTAATGGGAATGGCTCTGGCTCAAATCACCTCCACGATGGAAAAGCGAGGCCGTCCTTATGAGTGCAGCTTACGTTTATGGTGGGATAGACAGAACACGCAGCTCTTGGGAAAGCAGCACCGAGCTTAGCCCACGGCATGGCGATACCTCAAAAACGAACTATCTCTCTCGGCGGCCAAAGAATTCCACGCCGGCACCCAGTGCTGCGTTTGAGTACGGAGGCATAGACCGGACAAGAGTGGACTGGGTCGGTGGTGAGTAGCCTGCTGATTTGCAGGCGCAAGAGAGTTACTTACTATGCCCACGGCCAGAATGAGTTTTTTCATTCAGTCTGTTTCTTTCAGGTATGCAGTTTTTTGAGAACCACGGCTGCCAGCATAGCAGCCGCGTTGTAACTGCCTGGGTAGCAGTTAGTCAGGCGCAGCAGCCAGGTCTTTGCGCAAGTGCCTGGACGCAAAATAGAAGTGGCAGGCAGACCAGAACATGACGGCAGGCAGTAAATACAACATTGCCATGCGCAGTGAGTCGGCGCCGTAACTGCCGCTGAGCTGGTCACTGAGCACGCCTATAAGGAATGGGCCACAACCCAGGCCGATCATGTTTATAATGAAAAACAGGATCGCAGAGGAGGTTGCTCGCATTTTCAACCCTACAAGATTATGCGTCGTAGCCAGGGTGTTGCCGAGATAAACCTGATGCAGTAGCCCGGGTATTAGCATCATGCTCAGAGCGAAGTAGGGGCTGTCTGCAAGATAGACAGCGACCATGAAAGGAACGGCGATAAAACCGGAGATCGCCGGTAGCCACATGTACCAACGCTTATCTCTGGGGGACAGTCGATCAGCGGCCATGCCGCCAAAAAACACGCCTATCGCGCCACACAGCCCAATAATAATCGCCAGCCAGGTGCCCAGCTCACCGGTTGACATGTCGTGGCTGCGAATCATGAAGGAGGCTGTCCAGCTAGCCGTGCTGTAGCCTGAAAATGCGTTCAGCGACGCTGCCAGTGAAAGATGACGAAAGGTTCGGGAATCCCACAGGGTTTTTATAACCTTGCCCAGCGGCACGGCCTCCGTTGTCGCCGTTCGCTGTTCGATTAAACCGCGGGTGGGCTCGCGCAGGGTAAGCATAAGAAGTCCCGACAGAAACACGCCAGGTATGCCAACGACAAGAAATGCTGTACGCCAACCGAAATATTCGTTCAACCAGCCCCCGAACAGGAAGCCAAACAGGATGCCAAAACTGACCCCGGTGGAGTAGAAGCCAAGGGCAGTAGCGCGTCGATTGGGTGGAAAGATATCAGAAATGATTGAATGCGAAGGAGGGCTACCACCCGCCTCACCGATGCCAACGCCAATGCGCGCCAACACTAGCTGCGTATAGTTTTGCACCATGCCGCTCAGGGCTGTCATGAAACTCCAGATGAACAAGCTGCCAGCCACGATATTGCGGCGGTTGCCATGATCCGCCCAGCGCGCTATTGGTATGCCAGCAGTCACGTAGAAAACCGCAAAGGCAAAACCGGTCAGTAATCCCAGCTGGCTGTCTGACAGATTGAGGTCGGCCTTGATCGACTCTTGCAGAATGGCGAGCAATTGCCTGTCGATGAAGTTAAAGGCGTACACCACGGTGAGTATCCCCAGCGCGTAATAGGCAGCCTTGGGATTGTCGTAGTGGTTTTTGCCGTTGTCTGACACCTGGTTTACCCCGGTTTGTTATTAGTAGGCGGCCAATATCCCGTAACGCACTGGAGCACGCAAGCCCGCTTTAACCGGAATAGCGATATTTGTTTGGCCGATACAGGCTGAACTAGACAATAGCGCTGGTCAGAGTATTTCAGTTGAGCGGTCAAAACCTCACAGCGAACGCAAACTAGTCAAACATTCCACAGGCCGCAGCCATTTCGGTTACCGCAAACTTGAGGCTGGCCGGGGTCAGGTTGGCAGCGCTTTGCTTCAGTAATTCACCCAGCGTGCTGGCTTTATCAGCTGTCATGTCGCCATCGTCTACTGCTTTGCTGATCGCGTTACCGGCCTGCTTAAGCAATACCTTGATCTGGCGGATATCTGTGTCGATGGCTGCTGACTCTGTAGTCTGGTTCAAGGTGCCGGCATTGGCGCCGCGCGCCTCGGCGGCGCAGATCGCATCACGTGCCAACAGGTCCAGACGAATCGGTTTGAACCGCGCAATACCGCCGGTAACATCGGGCGTTAGCTCGGGATACATGGCCTTGCCGACGGCGCGTCGTAAGGGTGAGTGGGCGACATAAATACTGCCATCGGCAGCCACAACGCTCATGGCCAGTGAATCTTCCCGGCCCTCGGCAAAGTAGCGCAGCTTACCGGTTTCCCGGTCCAGCAAACCCATTCCCATATGCAACATCAGCGTTCTGCCCAACAAGGATTTACCACCACCGATCATAATCACCACACCATTGGCGGTTACCGTTGCCGTCAATGCATTGGATTGCACATCGACATTGGCATAACCATCAAAGCCCGAAAGCTGCGCAGTCCACACCCTGGTGCCGCTCTCACCGTTGTCGATCAACTGGATCACGTCACTGGCGGTAACGGCGTATAGCTCATTGTTATCAGGTGACACCGTGATAGAGCCCACCAGTGGTTCGCCCACATCCACCCGCCACACTTCGTCTAATTCACTACCAAGCGCGATAACATGGCCTTCGTTATCAGACACATACAGGCGGTGGCCGTCGGCACTGAGCGCAGGCGTTGATCCGGTGCCGCCCTGGAAGGTCTTGCGGTTTAATACCTTAAATTCCAAACCACCGTTGCCGTCGTCAACCAGGTCCAAGGCGTAAATTGCACCGAGCTCAGACCTGCCGTCTTCTGTACCATCTTCTGCATCTGGCGCAGTAGCGGCCATATAGATACGACTACTATCTGGATCAATACTGAAAAAGTTGGTCACAACACCGCCGCCGCCATAGATATAATTCACGGCGGATGAGAACAAACTCAAGCCTTCATCGGTTTTACCAAAGGCTTTATCCATCAGTGGGTCGACCTTATTAAGGACAAATTTTGGAATGTTGGTACCTTTGGCACTGATCGCAGGGGCGCCGGGGATTTGTCCGATAGGCACTATCAACTCACCTGTCTTGCGGCTGAAGGCAAATAATGCTCCGGCTTTTGTTATCGATATCAGTGAATCTGTCGCCGGGTGATAATTGAGACTATGAAATTTTCCCTTTGCTTTATTGCTCAGCTCCGCAGCAGGAATGGTTAAACCGGTGGCTTTACTCCATATCACGGAGCCATCCGGCCGCAGGGCCATGACGCGGTTGAAGCCCACGATATAGATGATTTGCGACCCAGGATTATCCGGGTCGTTTAATATGAAAGCCGGGCTGCTTGCTTGTATGTCCTCGTCAGCGGGTATCGCCCAACGGCGCTCGCCGGTTTTGCCATCGAGCGAAACCAGCACCACGCGCTCGCCGTGGTAGAACTGCGGACTAAAGTAAAGATTGCCTTCGTTATCAAGCAGCGGGCCATTGCCAACAAAGTACGCAGGCTCCGCCACCCAGTCCAGTTCAAACATCGGCGCGGCGACGCCCCAGACACTATCCGAGTTGGTCATATTCACATGTATGGCACTAAAGGTATCCGGCTCGGGGATGACATCATAGCTATGCTGTCCCGCGGAGCGAGCGCCTACCGGTTTCCACTGGGTTTTCTCAGGTGCGCCAAACACTTTGGGGTTGTGGGGTCGGCCCTCGTCAATGAAGATTTTGTACACTGCGAAGGCAACGATTGCGATCAATAACAAAGTGACGACTTTGCGGGTACTCAATTTCAAGACGCTCATTTTCGTGTTCACCACTTTATTTGAATTGATACAGACGATTGGCTAGTCGATGCTACGTTGATAAAACCATAAGCTGTGTCGCTTATTGCTTATTGCTTATTCCATTCCCATTTCAAAAATGCGTAGGGTGCAAATTCAATGGAATCCACTTCCGCTAGTACCTTGCCGTCGTTCAACATACTGTTATCACCCACGGAATAGAAGCCGCCCAGCATGCGCTCCACTGGCACTTCATGCCAGGGGTCGAATTCGGATGGGGTCAGTTCAATTTCCACTTCTGCGAAAACAAACGTCTTGGGTTTGAAGACAGTTTCTCCCTGAACTAAGCGGGGCGGGTAGTCAAATATTTCACCTTCTACCGGAGAAGGGGAATGTTTGAAATTAAAAGTAAGTGAGGAGTATTCCCCTTCCGGATTCAAACCCAAACTCAGCATTTCATCCATTGCCGAGCTGTCGTTGATCTTACCCGTCAGGTTTGCCTTGACCTTCATGAACTGAATGCCATGCCGCTCTGTCCAGCCCTCAACTGTGTCGCCTTCACGCTGCAATGCAATATTCGCCAGCTTCTTGGGGTAGCCCCATATTTCTCGCCCACCGGCCATGGCCATATCATTCGTTACCGGCATGGATAGGCAGTAAAAACCCTCCTGACCCTCAAAACTCGCCCTTATCAAAAGAGCGGATTCCAAATACGGAACACTAAAGTTTGTAGACGGATAATTGGCGAGAAAAGCGAGTACCAAAGGTTTCTGTGCTGGTTTTAATGGCGGAGGCAGCAATTTCTCAATGGCCTCAGGTGTGGTTTCCCAGACAAGCGTCAGCATCTCTGCAGCATAGAAATCACCACTGGCGGGGGAATTACCCAAAATTTCTTCATAGGTTTTAACAAAACCCATAATGGTTATCCTTTGCAACTATTCGTGACGGTGCTTTCAAATTTTTACTGATTTAAATTATAGTGATCGCGGGAGAATGCATGGAGTCATATTCGGCCATACTTGCAGTGCCGAGGGCGGAGATGGTTCATTACATCAATAGCGTGCAGTTTGCTGAGGGTATTGTGATCACTCCGCGGACCTTATTGCCTTTGCCGTTTCGCCAGAGCGCGGCCACAGAGCCAGAAGTGTAGGGAACCCCAGAAGGCGAAGAGTCCAAAACAGGCCAGCGCAACGCCTAAGGAGCCCTCGCCATAGACCGTGCTGAGCATATCGCTTAGCACACCGACCAGCAGTGGGCCGAGGCCTAAGCCGATCAGATTGAGACACAGCATCATGATGGCCGAGGAAACAGCGCGCATGTGCACTGGCGACAGGGTTTGCACCATGGCCAGCGATGGCCCCATAAAACTATTGGCGAAGAAACCCGGAATAATGAACAGCAGTATTGCCGTGGTCAGATTGTCAGCAAAAAGCCCCATGACAAATAATGGTATAGAGACGAACGGAATCATGGCAAGCATCCACAGGCCATATTGGAAACCACGGACGGAAAGGCGATCAAAGAACTTGCCCACGACCAGCGCGCCAATCGCCCCCGAAATGCCGAACACGCCCGCAATCATCATACCGGCCTCGGATTGGCTGAGCTCGTGTGTTCTGATAAAGAAAGTCGGTAACCACTGGGTGAGGCCATAGGACATCAGCCCCGCTATTACGCCTCCAGCCATCAGGTGTCGCATAGCGGGGTTGGCCCACATTTGAGCCGCAGTGGTGAGAATGGGGGGCGAAGGCAGAGGCGCTTCAGTTTCAAAGGTCCCTCTGGCAGGCTCACGCAGCAATCTGGCCATAAAGAATGCCAACAACAAACCGGGAATACCGACCGATACCAGCGCAATGCGCCAGTTATAAGCTTCGGCAATAATACCGCCGCCAACAAAACCAAGGATCATGCCGAAGCTGCCGCCCAGCATTAACGTAGCCATAGCGAACCCCCGACGCTTGGGCGGGAAGTAATCAGCAATAATCGAGTGGCTGGCAGGGTTCACCCCTGCCTCACCAATTCCCACACCGACGCGCATTAACAGAAGGCTGATAAAGCCGGCGGCCAGGCCGCTAAAAGCGGTCATCACAGAGAAGATAACAAGGCTGACGATAATGATGCGCTTGCGACTGTGTTGATCAGACAGACGCGCAATAGGCAGACCCATGGTGGCATAAAACAGGGCGAATGAAAGCCCGCCTAGCAAACCCAACTGGGTATCGCTTAAACCAAACTCTGCTTTTATATCCGGAAACAGGATCGATAGAATCATCCGGTCGCACATCGACAGGGTATAAGCCAGTACTAGCAGGGTCAGGGTGGTGCGGTGACCCGCCAGGGGTTGATTGGCTGACCCTGTAACAGAGCCGGTTGCGTCTGCACTGCCTGTCTGATTATTCATAGTCATATCTATTCAAGCTGATAAAGAAGACCGAAAGCAGCCGCGTATCAGCGCATAATTTTAATAAATGGGGCATTGAGTTTCTGGTTCTTGCTGCGGAACGACTGCTTTGAGCGGCGCCCCTTCCTAATTCTCACTTGGGTGGAGTATAGTGCTCAGTGAAACAGGTGTGGAATCATATTCGGCCATGATCGCTTTGGTTGTTGTTTGCTTGTAGGCCTTTTGGTGCGTCTTCGTTACGGCAGGGGGCACGGAGAGTGAGATGAAAGTAAATCAAGTGCAACGTGAGTTTCTCAGGCAGCTGATATCGCAGCTGGAGGAGGCGGGGGTTAGCCGTGAGCAGTTGTTTTGTGAACTCCGCGCGCGAGGTGTCGCTACTTCCGGTGCGCCTCAGGCTACATTTGCAGGTTCCGAAGCGATCATTTTAGTGGAAACTGCAGTGGACCTTTCGCGCGATCACTGCCTGATGTTAGGTCTTGGACAAGAGCTTGGCGTTGCCAGTTACGGCAGCTTTGGTTTTGCCTTGATGAGCTGTGCGAGCTTGCGCGAGAGCGTTCAGCTTTTGCTTCGCTATGGGCAGGTATTGTTCCAGCCCAGCTGGACAGCGTATGAGCACGAGGGCGGCTTATTTTTGCGCGCGAATGTAACCTTGGGCACTGCTGCACAGCAACAGCTAGTAACCGAACTGATTTTCTCAAACCTTTCTGCAGTGGGGAGATCTCTGTATGGAAACCAGGTAGAGCGTGTAGAGGGTGTAGAGATACAATTGAGTTATTCAAAACCTTCCCACTGGGCTTGCTATAACAGTGCATTTCGCGCCCCTGTGACATACGACTGTGAACACAGTCAGTTGTTTCTCCCGCCGCAGGTTCTCGACACGCCTGTTAAAACGGCGAACCGTTCCGAGCATGTGGTCTTTCAACAGCAGTGCGAGGAGATCCTGCGCGGGCTGAACAGTGTCGAGAAAACCACCGCCGCCGTGCGCCAGTTGCTGATCCAATCCGCAGGCGACTTTCTTGATATTGCACAGGTAGCTGAGAGTCTGCATGTCAGTGAGCGTACCCTGAGGCGCCGCCTGGAGGCAGAGTCCACCAATTTCAGAGCCACCTTCGAGGAGATAAGGGATTTGCTCGCCAGGGAGTATTTGGTCAAAACCGAGTTGACCGTTGCCGAGATAGCGCATCTGCTGGACTATGCCGAGACGGTAAATTTTCGCCGGGCGTTTGTGCGCTGGAACGGCGTGACGCCCAGCCAGTATCGCCTGCAGCAGGTCGAATAAATGGGGACAGACCACGATTAATTTTGGCCGAGACTCATGGGGCGTGCTGGGAGCAATTCAATCGTGGTCTGTCCCCGATATTTTGATTCCATCCTTGGCCGAATATGATTCCAAAATATGCGCTTCTCCAGAGTATTGTGCCTTTTTCAATGGCCCAGGAGAGGGAACATGACAGTAATCGCCAGCGCTTCACGTATGCCTGAAGGTATGAAGCTGGAAGTTCGGAATATCAAGTTTGAACTCAGCGAGCAGTTGTCC